>NZ_CP109528.1:4800000-8106527 GCF_045040215.1 Micromonospora sp. NBC_01412 | reverse complement strand
CAGAAACCGCCGACTCGTGGGGGGCCTTCTCGCGTCGGGCGAGCTGCGCGGCTACGACGCCGCCGGGTCTGCGGTGGTGGCGATGCCCGGATTACTGGCCGCCGCCTCTGCGCCCGCCGAGTACGGACGTACGATCCGCAGCGCCACCAGCGAAACCAGCCCGCCCAACAGGAGGTCGAAGGGCAAGGTCAGTATCGCCCCGAGCACGGTCGTCAGCCAGAACTCGACGGCCACCAGACCGGGCAGCAGAGCGAACAGCAGCGGCACACCGCCGCCGACCGCCAGCGCCGTCCGGGGCACGGAGAACCGGTGGCGGTGCAGCTGCACCACGGCGTAGACCAGGGCAGCCACCGCGAAGGCGTGCGAGGCCACCGCACCCCCGTACGCCTGTGCCGCCGGCGCCCCGGCGTCCATGTACAGCTCGGCTTGCGTGATGACCACGAACCGGCCATAGAAGAACAGCGGTAAACCGATGATCATCACGGGGAAGAGCAGCAACACATTGGCTTCCTCCAGCTCAGGAGTCAGCCAGCGCATTCCGAGGGCAAGGCGGTTGAGCAACGTCGAGGCGCGAGACGCTTGGGCCATGAGGCGGGGGGTTTCCCTTCTGGGGGCGGTGCCGCTGCCGGCAGAGCAAGACATGGCGATTGGCCGCCGAAGCCAGGCAGACCGGGCGCGGTCGGTCAGGCTACGCGGCGCGGGTTGGCGTTGACCGGTGGTCGCCGGGCGGCACCGCGCGCCCAGCTCACCATCCCGGCGACGCCGAGCGCCCACCGCTGGTCGATGCCGCTGGGAGCGTGCGGCATCCCGTACACCACGGCGTCGGCCATCATCTGGCACGACTCCATGCCCTGCGTGGTGCAGGGCTCGCGGCCGTCGCGGATCGGGTGGGCGTCGGTGATGCCGGCGATCCACTGTGCGCAGGCCAGCGCGCCGGCGGCGAACCGGTCGGACCGGTCGGCCGCGAACCGGGCCGCCGTGGCGTTGAGCACGGCCGCGAAGTCGGCCGCCGGTACGCGCAGCCGATCAACGGGCATCCGCCGGTAGAGCGCATCCATGCCCACCAGGCTCGCACGCGGGGGTGACACTGCGCCACCGACCGTCCACAGCGCCGCGCGCTGCTCGCCCCGGTCAGCCGTCCCAGGTGATCCGGCCGCCGTCGACCGAGACGGTCCCGCCCACGCTGATGTCCATCGTGGTGGCGGTCGCTGTCCACGACCTCGGCTCGACGACGTCGAGGGTGTACGAGTAGTCGGCGCGAGCCTGGCCGGGCGCGATGGTGTGGACGGTCACCGCCCCGTCGTCGGCCTGGCGTAGCTCTACCCGGGGGTATCGGACTTACTCGTCTAGGTGAGCGTGACGTCCCAGGCGGTGTTCCCGGCGGGAGTCGCCGTGACCGGTGCGGACTCCACCGGGTTGTTGGGGGCGAAGGGGGAGGTGAAGTTGTGGGTGACCGCCGGGCTGGTCCAGGTGCCGCCCCGGGCGTCCCGGCGCTTGATCTTCCACCTGAAGCTGACCGAGTACCTGGCGAGCCAGGAGCCGGGAGTCATGGCCACCCGGCCCGACCATCCCGGGTGGTCGTTGAACTCGATGCTGTTGCTCCCGACGGCGATCGCCTCCGGCGCCTCGTCGTACTCCGGTTGGTAGGGACCGTCCTGCGCCCAGGCGCTGGGACGCTGTTCCTTCTTCTCGAAGTCCCCGTCGTCCTCCACGCGCTCGTAGTAGACGAAGCTGTCCTTGACCTGCTGCTTGAAGTCGTAGATCGCGGTCACGCTACGGGGCAGGTTCTCCGGCGCGTGCAGGGTGGCGACCTGGAAGAAGCCGATGTCCTGCTTCTCGTCCAGTCGCTGCGTGGCCGGACCCTCGTACTCGGAGGTGAAGGTCAGCCGCAGGCTGTTGAGGTTCGCCTCCGGCAGGTCCGGCTGGTCCTTCTTCCTGGTGCTGGAACGGGTGCTGCGACCCCCGCCACCCGGGTACGGCTCGCTGCGACTGCTCGACGTCGCCGTGTCCCCCACATCCGCCTTCGGCGTCCGCTGCACCGGGGTCTGCGCCCCCGGCAGGGTCAGCGGGGGCAACTCGATGGTGTCCTGTGCCAGCTGCGGTGCGGGGTCGGTGGCGAGGGCGCGAGCGGCGTTCGCCTCGGCCTCCCGCTCGAACCGGTCACCCGGGTCGCTGATCCGCAGCCCGGCCCCGTTGTCGGTGCCGGCCACCGGCCCCAACCGCTGCTGGATCACATGGGTCAACTCGTGTGCCAGGGTGTGCCGGTCCGTGCCCCCGTCACCGAGGACCACGTGACTGCCGGAGGTGTACGCCCGCGCCCCGATCCCGGCCGCCGACGCCCGGGCCGCCGAGTCGTCGTGGATCCGCACGTCGGAGAAGTCCGACCCCAGCCGGGCCTCCATGTCGCCCCGGGTCGCGTCGTCCAACGGCCGCCCGCCGGAGCCGAGCACCGAGGCGACCGACCGCTGCACCTGCTCGGTCGGCGGGTGTCCACAGTCCGCGCCGTGCTCGTGCCGGTCCTGCTCGACCATCCCCGCCGCCGCGCGGTTGCCCACCGTCCGCTGTAGGGCGATGACCTCCCGCGGGCTGCGCCCGGGACCGGCCCGCCCCGGTACGACGGCGTCGGCCCACCGGCCGGCGGCCGGGCCCGGCCGGGCCGGCGCCTGGCGCTCCTGGGGACTCGATGTCAGGTCGGACCGGTGATGACGCACGTCCGGGCACCTCCTCGACCGCAGGTCGGCATCGACGGCCATCGTAGGACCGGTTCGGACGGTCGGTCGAGGGTCGTCCGGCCAGGAGCGCGGCCACTGCCCCTGTGGTGCGCGAGTCTGCCCCTGCGCGGTCCGTAGGGACCTTCCCGCCGGCTGCCCGGCCGAGCAGGCTGGCCAGCGTCCGCCGACCTGGCAGAGGAGCTTGCATGCCGACGTACCTGTCCCCAGGCGTGTACGTGGAGGAGGTGCAGAGCGGTTCGCGTCCCATCGAGGGCGTCGGCACCGCGGTCACCGCCTTCCTGGGATTCGCCGAGAAGGGGCCCTTCCACACGCCGACCCTGGTCACCAACTGGAGCCAGTACGTCCAGCTCTTCGGGGGGATGATCGAGGGCGCCTACCTGGCGCACGCGGTGTACGGGTACTTCGCCAACGGCGGCGGCGTCTGCTACGTCGTCCGGATCGGCGACCCGTCGGCCGGCCGCAAGAGCGGCGGCCGGGGCGCGCAGAAGTCGCTGCCGGCCGGTGAGCCGTCGGCGCTCGGCACGTTCCGGGTGGCCGCCCTGCCGGCCGCCGGTGGCGAGGTCACCGTGGAGGTCGCCGACGTCGAGGGCGAGGGGGCCGGCGAGGACCGGTTCCGGCTGATCGTCCACTCCGACGGCAAGCCGGTCGAGGAGTACGACGGTTCCTTCCGGCGCAACAAGACCTCCGTGGTCAACCAGGTCCGCGAGCGGTCCAAGCTGATCACCATGGAGGAGACCACCCCGGCCAACTCCCTGGCCCGGCCGGCCAACCAGACGGTCACCCTGGCCCCGTCCGCAGCACCCGCCGACGCCCTGCCGGCGACCCTGTCGGCCGACGAGTTCGTCGGGGACGTCGACTCCCGCACCGGCCTGGCCGGGCTGGAGGCCATCGACGAGATCACCATGGTCGCCGCGCCGGACCTGATGGGGGCGTACCAGCAGGGGGTCGTCGACCTGGAGGCGGTCAAGGCCGCCCAGCTGGCCCTGATCTCGCACTGCGAGCAGATGGGTGACCGGATGGTCCTGCTCGACCCGCCGCCGGAGCTGACCGCCCAGCAGGTGCGCGGCTGGCGGCAGGACGAGGCCGGGTACGACTCCCGGTACGCGGCCCTCTACTACCCCTGGGTGAAGGTCTTCGACCCGAGCACCGGACGGGCGGTGTTCATGCCGCCCAGCGGCCACCTGGCCGGCCTCTGGTCCCGCAACGACACCGAGCGGGGGGTGCACAAGGCGCCCGCCAACGAGGTGGTCCGGGGCGTCGTCGACCTGCAGAACAACGTCACCAAGGGGGAGCAGGACCTGCTGAACCCGATCGGGGTCAACTGCATCCGGGCCTTCCCCGGGCGCGGCGTCCGGGTCTGGGGCGCGCGGACCCTCTCCTCGGACCCGGCCTGGCGCTACATCAACGTCCGGCGGCTGTTCAACTACGTCGAGGAGTCCATCCTGCTCGGCACGCAGTGGGTCGTGTTCGAGCCGAACGACCAGCGCCTGTGGGGCACCATCCGGCGCAACATCGCCGCCTTCCTCACCGAGGAGTGGCGGCGGGGCGCCCTGTTCGGGGCGACTGCGGCCGAGGCCTTCTACGTCAAGTGCGACCACGAGACCAACCCCCCGGAGGTGATCGACCGGGGTCAGGTGGTGTGCGAGATCGGCATCTGCCCGGTCAAGCCCGCCGAGTTCGTCGTCTTCCGCCTGGCGCAGTTCTCCGACAGCACCAGCCTGGTCAGCGACTGACCGGGCCGGGCCCCGCGTACGACGACCGGACCGACCATGACGAAAGGCGGCCACGATGGCCAGTGGTGACACCCTGATCGTGCACAGCTTCCAGGTGGAGCTGGGCGGCATCCAGGTGGAGCTGGTGCAGGAGGTCAGCGGCCTGACCGTCGAGCTGGACTCGATCGAGGTCAAGTCGGTGACCCCCACCGGCGAGCTGATCATCCGCAAGATCCCCGGGGCCCGGAAGGCCGGCGAGGTGACCATCACCCGGGGGCTCGACCAGAGCAGCGCCTTCACCGACTGGATCAAGGAGACGTTCCTCAAGGGCGCGGTGGAGGCGGCCCGGCAGAACATCAGCATCATCCTCAACAACGCCGACAAGTCCGAGACCCGGCGCTTCGACCTGACCAACGCGTGGGTGAGCAAGTGGGAGGGGCCGGGGCTCAAGGCCGGCGACCCGACGGCGGCGACCGAGAAGGTCACCGTCGTGTACGAGGAGATCAGCGCGCAATGAGACGCCGTGGCGTCTCGGCCGGGGGCCTAGACACCCTCGTCGACCCGGCCGACGGGCCGCGGGAGCCCGCCGCGCCGGTGGTCGCGCCACCCGCGCCCGTCCGGCTCCAGATGGAGTTCACCTTCCAACTACCGCGGGGGTACGTCGACGAGGACGGCACCGTGCACCGGGACGGCAGCATGCGGCTCGCCACCGCCCGGGACGAGCTGGCGCCACTGGTCGACCTGCGGGTCAAGCAGAACCCGGCGTACCTGTCGATCGTCCTGCTCAGCCTGGTGGTCACCCGGCTGGGCACGATCACCCAGGTACGCGCGGAGGTCGTCGAGCGGCTCTTCGCCTCCGACCTGGCCTTCCTCCAGGACCTGTACCGGCGGATCAACGCCGAGGGGCACACCCTCGCCGAGGTCACCTGTCCCTCCTGCGAGTCGGTGTTCGAGGTGGACCTGGCGGGTGGTCGCCCGGGGGAATCGTGACGTACGGGGCCGACCGGCTCCACGAGGAGGTTTCGTACGTCGCCTACCACTTCCACTGGCCGCGCGCCGAGATCCTCGATCTCACCCACGCCGAGCGGGCCCGGTACGTGGGTGAGATCGCCCGCATCAACACCAGGATGAACGGAGGTCAGTGAGGCACGATGGGGCTACGTGACAGGATGCGGCGGCTGGCCGCCGACACCCGCGCCCGGGTGGCCGGCCCCACCGTCGTCCGCCCGTCGCCCGGCCCTGAACCGACGCCGGCCGCCACCGCACCGGCATCGGCGGCCCCGGGTCGGACGCCCGACGCCGGGCCGGCGGGGCCCGCCGATCCCGCCTGGTGGAGCCTGCCGCCAATCCAACGGGCCCTGACCCCCGCGCCGGTGCTGGTCACCGACCTGTTCCGGTTCGCCGACCGGCTGCGCACCTTCCAGGACCCCACCCTGCGTACGCCGCTCGACCACCTGGTCAGCGACCAGGCGCCCCTCGGGGTGGCCCGTGACCTGGCCCGCCCACGTCCGGTCCGCCCGGAGGCCGACCGGGGGCCGATCCCACACCTGCCGGCCGTCCAGCGCCGCGTCCCCGACCGCCCCGCCACCGGTCCGGCGGCGGAAACCGGGCGCCCGCCCGCAGAGCCGGCGGGAACCGACCGTCCGGCCGCCGCTGGGACCGCCCCGGTGGTCCACCGCTCCGCGCCCGGACAACCGCCGTCTGCCCTCCCCGGGCCGACCCCGACCCGGCCCGCCGGCGGCGGGCCGACCCGGTGGGGGAGACCGCCGGGGATCGCCGCCCCTGCGGCCCGGGTCAGGCCGCTGGTGACCGCGCCCCGACCCGCCCCGACCCGCCGACTGACCGGCACCCCGCGCGCGGACGCTCCCTCGGCCCCACCGCTGACCATGGTCCAGCGGGCCTTCCGGACCCCGTCCACCCAGCCCACCGGCGGAGTCACCGCGCCCTCCCCGACGGGCACCTCGGACCCGGCTGTCGTCCCGCCCTCCACCCGACCCGTCACCCCGACCGGCGGCCGGGCCCGCACCGTCCCGGCCGCCCCCACCCGCCGATCCACCGAGGCCACGCCGCGCACCGGCGATGCCCCAGCCCTCGGTCCGCCAGGTGACACCCCGCCGCCCGGGGAGTCCGGTGGGGCCGGCTCCGCACCGGACTCCCCGGGGGCTCTGCGGGTCGGTCCGCGCGCCGACCCCGCGCCGGCACGGAGCGACCCGCCCCCGGTCCGCCGCACCACCCGGCCGGGTCTCGGTGATCCGCTCCCCGCGCTTCCCGGGACCGCCCGGATCACCGCGTCCGGTCGCCGGGCCGCTCCCGCGCCGACTGCCGGGGGCGGTGCGCGGGCGGGCGGGGACGGGCCGGTCGGTCCACCCCCGACGGTGCAGCGGGCACCGACGGGACGGGAACCGGACGGGGCGACCCCCACCCGGACGGCGGCCACCCGAACGGTCGGCACCCCCACCCCCGCGCCCGCGACCGGCCCGGCATCGCCGGCCGGAGCGGGCCGCACCGCCCCGTCCGTCGTCCGGAACTCCCCGATCCCACCCGAGCCGGGCACCCCGGACGGCGACACCTCCCCGGCGCGCCGCCCCGCCGCCCCGCAGGCCGATGCGTCCCCGACACCCCACCGACCGGTCCGTGCCGGCCTGGGACCGCCGCTGCCGGCCGACGCGCCGCCGCCCGTGGTAAACCCGGGGCCACCGGTCGGCCCCGGCACGACAGGCTCGCGGGCGGACGCCCCCCGGGCCGGTGCACTGCCGGCCGTCACATCGCCGCTCCTCCGGGCCGGCCGGTCCCCGGACCCCACTCCGGCCGCCGAGCAAGCGGCCCGGCAACCGTCAACCGCGCCACCGGCCGTCGCCCGCGCCCCGGCCGGCCCGTCGGGGGAACGGCCGTCGCCGGTCGCCCCAGGTGGGGGCCCGCACCGTGCCGCGTCCGTCCCGCCACGCGTGCAGGTCCGCCCCTCGACGGGTGGGCCGTCGACGGGTGGGCGGAGCACCACCGGGGAGCCGACCGGGCCGGTGGTCCAACGGCTCCGGTGGCGGACCCCCGGTACGCCCGGCACCGCGCCCGGTCCCGGGACGACGGTCGCTCCCCGCCGGGCCGACGCGACCCCGACGCCCCACCTTCCGGGTGACACCACCGCCTCCGGTGGCACCGGCCCGGAGCCACCCGCCCGCTCCGGCGCCGGGCCCGCCCCCGCCGGAGACACGGCCGTCGCCGGGGCGGGCCCGGCCACCCGGGACGGTTCCGGCTCCGCTGTCACCCCCGGGACGTCCGCCGCCCGTGAGCCCGTGCCCATGCTGGTCCAGCGGCGGGTCCCGCTGCTGGCCGAGCGCCAGCTCACCCTGCTCACCGACGTGCCACCCGCCCCGACCGATCCGGCTCCGGCAGCCGACGCCCGGCCCACGGTGCCGGTGACCTGGCGGACCCGCGGCGACGGAGCCCCGGAGGCGCCCCCCGGTGGACGGCCTGCCACCGCGGGGACGTACCCCGGCCGCCCGGCGGCCGTCCAACGGGCTACCGGGATCGTTGCGCCGGACGGACGCAGGCACGCACCAGCCGGCGCGGGGAGGCCCCACACGCCCGCCACCGACCAGCCCCCCGACGGCCCGTCCCACCGCAACCGGGACGGGCCGGCCGGGGCGCGTCCGGGCAACGGTCCGAGCCCGCTCCTCCCCGGGGTCACCGGTCCAGCCCGGAGTGCCCCGCCGACCGGGTCGCCCCGGCCCGCCGCCGCTCATGGCGCATCGCTGCGGGAGGCCACCGGGGGCGTACCGATGCCGGCGCTGCGGACGGCGGCGCCGGTCACGGCCGGCGGGCCCGGGGCCACCACCGGGCCGGCGCCGGCACAACCGGTCGCGTCGGTCCAGCGGGCGACGACCCGGCCGGCGGCCCAGACCACCGCCGCCCGGCCGGCGACCACCGGGCCGACGCGGAGCGCCGCCGGGCCGACCGCCGGGACCGTTCAGCGGCGCAGCACCGTCGAGCCGGCCGGCCCGGACCGGGAGCCGGACGTGGAGGCCGTGCTGCGGGGCCTCGACCGGCGGCACCTGGACGCACTGGCCCACCGGCTGGTCGAGCCGATCAGCCGGCTGGTCCGGGCCGACCTGCGGGCCAGCCGGGAGCGGTCCGGCCGGTGGCGGGACGGCCCACGGTGAGCCCGCCCAGCGGCCGGCCGACCGCACCGGCAGCACAGCCAGCGCACGGGCCGCACGGGTCGGACCGCACGAACCAGCAGGAGAGGGGAGACGGGAATGGCCGGTGGCGACCCCGGGACGAGCGTCCACTTCCGGCTCCAGGTCGACGGCATCGACCTGGGCGACTGGAACAGCTGTGCCGGCCTCGGCTGCGAAGTGGAGCTGGAGCAGTACCAGGAGGGCGGCAACAACGAGTTCGTCTGGCAGCTCCCGTCGCGGTTGCGGTACACGAACGTCACCCTGACCCGCCCGCTGACCCGGGACACCGCCAAGGTCTCCAGCTACCTCGCCCAACTGCCCAGCGGGGTGCGCCGAGGGACCGCGCAGATCGCGGCGCTCCGGCCCGACCTGGCGCTGCTGGTGCAGTGGGGGCTGGCGGACGTGGTCCTGGTGCGGTGGTCGGGACCGTCCTTCGACCCGAACCGCTCCGAGGTGGCCAGCGAGAGCATCGAGCTGGCGTACCACGGCTTCCTGGAGGTCGGCTGATGCGGTCGCGGGCCGGCAAGGTGGCGGCGCACCTCCAGCGGTACCAGCCGCCCACGTCCGGCGGGAGCCAGCCCGGCGGGACCCTCGGCGGGCCGATCGCCTTCATGTTCAACCCGCAGCAGCTCGCCCTGACCAAGTCGGCGAACTGGATCCCGCACGTCGTACGCGGCGCGGCGGACGTCGGCGTCGCCGAGTTCAGCGGGTCCGGGCCCCGGACGCTGAGCCTGGAGATCTTCCTCGACGCCACGGACACCCACTCCCGCAGCGTCCAGGAACGGGTCGACGCCCTGCTCACCTGCTGCGTGCCGACGAAGGCGAGCATCGCGGCGAAGGCGCCGTCCCCGCCGTGGGTGAAGTTCGCCTGGGGGCAGTTCCAGACCGTCTCCTTCTACTCGTACGTCAGCCAGATCAACGCCACGTACAGCCTGTTCGACCCGGACGGCACCCCGCTGCGGGCCACCTGCTCGCTGACGCTCAACGAGGTCAGCGGCGCCACCCCCGGGCAGAACCCGACGTCGGGCAGCCGCACCGCTCGCCGGGTGCACCGGCTGGTGGCCGGGGACTCCCTGGAGCTGCTGGCCCACCGCGAGTACGGGGACCCGACCGCGTGGCGGGTCATCGCGGAGGCCAACGACATCGACGACCCGGTCCGGTTGCGGACGGGCCGCCAACTGCTGCTGCCCGCCCCCGACGAACTGCGCACCCAGGAGGGGCCCCATGTCCAGCGGTGACCACACCAACAACCTGGTCGTCGGCCTGCCCGGGCCGCTGCCCCGGGCCTGGGCCGACCGGCTGGTCTCGGCAGTCGTGGAGGACAGCACCAACCTGGCCGCGACGGCCACCCTGCGCTTCCGGGACCAGCAGAGCCGGTTCCTGCGCGACAACGGGGTCACCATCGGCACCGACCTGACCGTCCGGGTCCGCACCGGCCACGACGCCGCCCCGCTGCCGCTGTTCAGCGGCGAGGTGGTGACCCTGGAGTCGGAGTACGACGGCGTCGGCACCTTCACCACCATCCGGGCCCTGGACCTGTCCCACCGGCTGATGCGGGGTCAGCGGGTCCGCAGCTTCGTCAACCGCAAGGCCTCCGACGTCGCCCGGGAGGTCGCCGCCGCCGCCGGGATCCCGGTCGGCCGGATCGACCCCACCCCGACCGTGTACGAGACGGTCACCCAGCCGAACGTCAACGACTGGGAGTTCCTCAAGATGCTGGCGGTCGACAACGACGCCGAGGTGGTGGTCGTCGACGGCAGGTTCGAGTTCCGGCGGTCGGTGCGGGCCGCCGCCGCCCCGGGCGCCGGGGTCACCGCCGAGCAGAGCCCGTTCGTCGTCGAGATGAACGAGAACCTGCTGTCGGTGCGCTCCACCGTGACCTCGGTCGGCCAGGTGGCCGGGGTCACCGTGCGCGGGTGGGACGTCCGGGCCAAGCGGCCGGTCCGTACCGAGGTCACCACCGACGCCAGCGACGAGGTGCAGATCGGCACCACCCCGGGGAAGGTGTCCCGGCCCTTCGGCACGGCCCGGCTCTGCGTGGCGGACGTGCCGTACCGGACGGCGGCCGAGACCCGGGCGGTCGCCGGCGCGGTGGCCGCCGACGTGACGGCGGCGTTCGCGGAGCTGGAGGTCGGCATCCGGGGCAACCCCCGGCTGCGGGCCGGGGTGCCGCTGTCGTTGCAGCGGGTGGGCAGCCCGTTCGAGGGGAAGTACACGACCACCGCCAGCCGGCACGTCTTCGGCCCCGCCCAGTTCTACGAGACGTGGCTGACGGTCAGCGGCCGGCAGGACCGGTCGACGTGGGGCCTGGCCACGGCCGCCGCCGCGCCGGCCCGGGCGATGCGGGTGCCGGGGCTCGCCGTCGGGATCGTCACCAACACCAAGGCCGACGTGGACCGCCGCCATCCCGAGCGGGTGGGCCAGGGCTGGGTGCGGCTGCGGTTCCCCTGGCTGACCGACGCCCCGGACTACGAGACCGACTGGGTGCGGACGGTGCAGCTCGGCGGGGTCGGCGGGGGCGGGGTGTTCTGCCCGGAGGTCAACGACGAGGTGCTGGTCGGCTTCGAGCAGGGCCTGCTGGACCGCCCGTACGTCATCGGCGGGCTCTACAACGGGGTGGACAAGCCATCCCCGCACGACGGCGCGCTGGTGGACGCCTCGTCCGGGCGGGTGAACCGGCGCTCGTTCGCGTCCCGCAGCGGGGACCGGATCGAGTTCCTGGAGTCCCAGCTCCCCGCCGGGCCCCGGGGGATCCGGCTGTGCACGTCCCGGGACCGGCTCACCGTGCACCTCGACGAGCGGCGTACGGCGGTGGTCATCCACAGCGACGGCAGCGTCGAGATCGAGGCCCGCCAGCAGGTCACGGTGAAGGGGCGCGGGATCACCCTCGACGCCGGAACCGGTGAGCTGACCCTCAGGGGCCGGTCGGTGACCGTCGACGGCGGCACCCAGGTCGACATCCAGGCACCACTCGTCAAGCTCAACTGACCGGAGGAACGCCACATGCCACCGGCCGCGCGCATCGGTGACCAGATCAGCCACCTCGCCACCGGGCTCACCCCCGGGCCGCCCACCGGGACGATCGGCCCACCCGGCGGGCGGGCCCTGCCACCCGGTACGCCCAGCGCCCCGCTGCTCGGGGTCTCCAGCGTGCTCATCGCCGGGAAGCCCGCCGCCGTGGTCGGCACCGTCTGCGTCTGCGACAAGCCGCCGCAGCACGCCGTGCTCCTGCTGACCAACCGGATCGTGCCGGCCGTGCCGCCGCCGCTGCGCCGGGTGCTGATCGGCGGGCACCAGGCCGCGCGCCGGGGCGACGCCACCACCTGCAAGGCCGTGGTGAGCACCGGCGCGCCGACCGTGCTGATCGGCGGGTGAGGAGGTGGCGGAGCAGTTCATCGGGGCGGGCTGGGCGTTCCCGCTGCGTACCGACGCCACCGGCGGGATCGCCCTGGTCGACCGGGAGCGGGAGATCGTCGAGGCGATCCAGCTCATCCTCGGCACCGCCCCGGGCGAGCGGCCGATGCGGCCGGAGTTCGGCTGCGGGGTGCACGACTACGTCTTCGCCCCCGCCGACGAGAACACCGCCGGGCGCATCGCCTTCGAGGTACGCCGGGCGCTGGACCGGTGGGAGCCCCGGATCGACGTCCACGACGTCGTGATCGGCTTCGACGCCGAGGACGCCGGGGTGCTCTACATCGACGTCCGGTACTCGATCCGGGGCACCAACGACCCCCGCAACCTGGTCTTCCCGTTCTACGTCATCCCGTCCCACGAGGAAAGCGCCGCCTGATGCCGCTGCCCGCGCCCAACCTGGACGACCGTCGCTTCCAGCAGCTCGTCGACGAGGCGAAACGCTTCATCCAGCAGCGCTGCCCGGAGTGGAGCGACCACAACGTCTCCGATCCCGGGGTGACCCTGGTCGAAACGTTCGCCCACATGGTCGACCAGCTCCTGTACCGGATCAACCGGGTGCCGGAGAAGAACTACCTGGCCTTCCTCGACCTGATCGGCGTCCGGCCGTTCCCGCCCACGGCCGCCCGGGGGGACGTCACGTTCTGGCTCTCGGGCCCGCAGACCCAGCCGGTGGTGCTGCGCGCCGGCACCGAGGTCGGCACGGAACGGACCCAGACCGACGAGGCCATCGTGTTCACCACCGCCGCGGATCTGGCGGTGGTGCCCTGCGAGCTGACCCGGCTGCGCAGCCACCCCGCCCAGGGCCCTCCGGTGGACCGGACCGAGGAGCTGCTCGACGGCCGGGACGTGGCCTGCTTCCCGGCCGCCCCCTCGGTCGGGGACGCCATGCTGCTCGGCCTCTCCGCCGCAGTCGGATCCTGCGCGGTCCTGCTGCGGATGGACAGCCGGGTGGAGGGCGTCGGCGTGGACCCGCGCCAGCCGCCGCTGGTGTGGGAGGCGTGGACCGGTGTGGACTGGTCGCCCTGCGACGTCGACCACGACGACACCGGCGGGCTGAACAGACCGGGCGAGGTGGTGCTGCACATGCCGGCCACCCACGTCACCTCCGTGGTGGGCGGGCAGCGGGCCGGCTGGCTGCGGTGCCGGCTGGTCGAGGCCCGACCCGGCCAGCCCTTCTACGCCACCTCCCCGACCGTGCGCTCGGTCGAGGCGGCCACGATCGGCGGCACGGTCACCGCCGTGCACGCCGAGACCGTCCTCGGCGAGCAGGTCGGGGAGGCCGAGGGGGTGCCGGGCCAGCGGTTCACGGTGGCCCGGCCGCCGATCGTCCCCGACGAGCACCCGCTGATGGTGGAGACCGCCGACGGTGCGGGGTGGCTGGAGTGGACCGAGGTGGACACGTTCAGCGGATCCGGGCCGGACGACCGGCACGTCGTCGTCGACCGGACCGCCGGGGAGGTCCTGTTCGGGCCGGCCGTCCGGCAACCCGACGGTGCCCTGCGCCGGTACGGCGCCGTGCCCGCCGCCGGGTCGCGGGTCCGGGTCCGGCGCTACCGCACCGGGGGCGGGCACAGCGGCAACGTCGCCCGGGGCGCCCTGGCCGTCCTGCGCAGCTCCATGCCGTACATCTCGGGGGTGGAGAACCGGGGCCCGGCCACCGGCGGCGTCGACGGGGAGACCGTGGCGGAGGCCCGGCTGCGCGGGCCGGTGCAGCTGCGCGCGCAGGACCGGGCGGTGACCGCCCGCGACTACGAGCTGCTGGCCCGGCAGGCCTGCCCCGCCGCGGCCCGGGTCCGGTGCCTGCCCGCCGGTGACGGCAGCGCGGCCGGCGGGGTCCGGCTGCTGGTCGTGCCTGAGGTGGCCGCCGACGAGGAGGGCCGACTCCACTTCGAGGACCTGGTGCCCCCGGACGGGATGCTCGCCACCATCGCCGAGCACCTCGACGCCCGCCGCCCGGTGGGCACCCGGCTCATGGTGGAGCCGCCGTTCTACCAGGGCGTCACGGTCGCGGCCCGGCTTGTTCCCCGCCCCGACACGGCCGCCGCACAGCTCCGTGCCGAGGCGACGGCCACCCTGTACCGGTACCTCGACCCGGTACGCGGCGGGCCGGAGGGGACCGGGTGGCCGTTCGGGCGGCAGGTGCACTCCGGGGAGATCTTCGGGGTCCTGCAACGGCTGCCGGGGGTCGAGGTGGTCGAGGAGGTACGGATGTTTCCCGCCGACCCGCTGACCGGCCGCCGGGGCGAGCAGGTGACCCGGATCGAGCTGGACCGGCACGCCCTCGCCTTCTCCCACCAGCACCAGGTCCGGGTCGACGAGCGCCCGCCGGGCGCCTGAGCAGGAGGGAGCACGCGGATGCGCGCCGCCATCGAGGGGCTGGCCACGCCCGACCCGCTGGGTCGACGGCTGCCCGCCGTGTACGCCGCCGACGATCTGGCCCAGCGCCTGACCGGCGCGTACGACCAGGTCATCGCACCGGTGCACGCCACGCTGGACAGCCTGTGGGCGTACTTCGACCCGGCGCTGGCCCCGCCGGACTTCGTGGACTGGCTGGGTGGCTGGGTCGCCGCCGGGGGCGGGCGTGACGCGGCCACCGACGAGCGCCGCCGGGTGGTCGCGGGCGCGGTGGCCCGGCACCGGGTGCGCGGCACCGCCGCCGGGCTCGCCGAGGAGATCCGGCTCGCCACCGGCGTCACCCCCGAGGTCGTCGAGAGCGGCGGAACGGCCTGGTCCGCCACCCCGGGCGCCGAGCTGCCCGGCTCCGCCGAGCCCGCCCTGACCGTACGGATCAGGGTGTCCGAGCCCACCGCGGCCCTGGAGTCCCGGCTCCGGGCGGTGGTCGAGGCGAACCGGCCGGCACACGTGCCGTACACCGTGGAGGTGCTGTCGCCCGACGACGGCCCGACGGCGGGCGGGCCCCGGTGAGGATCTGCGACAACTGCGGCGCCGAGGTGGCCGCCGGCGACGGCTTCTGCGGCACCTGCGGCGCCTTCCTTGCCTGGGACGCCACCGACACGGCACCCGCGCCGGCGACCACGACCGCCACGGCCGCCCCGGCCGGCGACAGCGCCACGCAGGCTGCGACTGCGACCGGTATGCCGGCCGGGACGGGCGGGAAGGGCGGGACGGCGGCGGAGGAAACGCCGGCCAGTACACCGACTGAACCGACTGCACCGACTGCACCGACTGAACCGGCGGCCAAGCCGGCGGCCGGGACCGGGGACGTCGAGCACGAGGAACACCGGGCGCAGGAGCGGGACCTTCGGCGGGCCGCCGCGCTCGTGGTCCCGGTGCGCCCCGCCGACGAGACCGGTCCCACCCCGCCCCCCGACCGGGCCGCCGGCACCCCACCGCCGGCCGCCGACCGGCCTCCCGTCGCCGGCCAGCCCGGCGCGGTGCTTCCGGGCCGGCCTGTCACGCCCACGCCCGAGGTCCGCGACTTCGCCGGTGACCGGGCCGGCGGCGCGGACGACGTGGTCTGCCCGGCCTGCGGGACCACCAACCGGGGCGGCAGCTCGTTCTGCCGGGGGTGCGGTCGGCCGCTGACCGCGACGGCCCGACCGACGGCGGTCGTACCGTGGTGGCGGCGGCTGCGGTGGCCCCGGCGGCGGCCCGGCCGGGGCCGGCTGCGGCGGCTGCTCGCGGTGCTCGTGGTCCTGGTCCTGGTCGCCGGGGCGGTCTGGGCCGTCGCCCGTTTCGCCGGCCCGGTCGTCGACGCGGTCCGGGACCGGACGGCGAAGCCCGAGGCGGTCCTGCCGAGCACGGTGACGGCCTCCAGTGAGGCGTCCGGCCACCCCGCCCGGTCCACCGTGGACGGTCTGAACAACCGGTACTGGGCGCCGGCCACCGACCGGCCGGCCACCGGCCAGTACGTGGAGCTGACCTTCGACCCGCCGATCCGGCTGATGGATCTCATCGTGCACACCGGGGCGTCCCCGCAGCAGGACGCGTTCGTCCGGCTGGGGAGGCCGGCCGAGCTGACGATGACCCTGTGGACCAGGGACGGCACGAGCAGCACCACCGTGCTGCGCCTGACCGACCGGCCCGGACCGCAGAGCTTCCACCACGTGACGGGCGGGGTGGCCCGGCTCCGGTTGACGGTCGACGCCAGCTACGGCGCGCAGCAGGGACGGCAGGTGGCGCTGGCCGAGATCGAGGTGTTCAGGCGGCCGTGACGTGCACGGGGCGGGTGTCGGCCGGCCGGGTGACGCCGAGTGAGCGGAGCATCCGCTCGTACGTCTGCTGGCTGCGTTGGGACGCCGCCACGTCGCCGGCCCGGCGCTGCGCGGTGACCAGTAGCCGCCATCCGTCGTCGCGGTAGCCGTCCAGCTCCAGCGCCCGCCGGGCCGCCGTCGCCGCGGCCTGGGCCCGTCCCCGGTTCAGCTCCAGCCTGGCGAGCAGCACCGCGGCCTCCGTCGCCCGGGTCCGGTGCCGGTCCCGGCCGGCGAGCACCCACTCGGCGGGTCCGTCCTCGGGCAGCAGGTCACCGGTGTAGTGGTCGAGCGCGCCACGGAGCGCCGCGACGGCAGTCGCGTCCTCGCCGGTCGACCGGGCCCGCCGAACGGCGGCCAGCGCCGCTTCGAAGGCCGACACGTCACAGACACCGCCCGCCCCCACGTCCAACCGGTACGACGACCCGTCGCGGACGATGAACCGGGACGCGCCCCGGGCCACGCCGGGCTCCAGGAAGGTACGCAGCGTCGAGACGCCGACGTGCAGGTTGTTGACCGCGGCCCGGTCCGGCAGCTCCGGCCAGAGCGCCGCCGTGATCCGCTCCCGGTGCACCGGCTGACCAGCCTCCGCCGCGAGGTAACGCATCAGGGTCCGGATCCGGGGGCGCACGCCCGACCAGTCCACCGGGACGCCGTCCGGCTCCAGCCGGAACCCGCCGAAGCAGCGTAACCGCAGGTACCGGCGTCCTTCGGAGGCGGCTGCCGGACGGTCCCTCGAAATCATGTGATTGTCTCCCTTGTCGCCACGACAACGCGGGCCGTTGCCGGTCCGCGACTAGATGCCAGCACCGGGCCGCGCCGGTGTCGGCGCGGTCACGGCGCAGGCGGGACCGCTTGTGCTGGGGAGGTGGGCGACCCACGTCGCGCCGGAGATTCTGCTCGGCCGTCGGGGGACATGGGCAGACGTCAATTCGGGGACTTCCGGGGCATCTACCATCGGTAGCGCTCGGTACACGCTGGGGGTTCGGGCACCCATCCTTCCCAGGAGCGACCTGATGTCGACCGTTGACCCACCCGAAGTCGGTGGACCCATGCCGGTCTTAATCCGGTGGGACCAGCTGGCCGGCGAACGTTGGCCGGAGCTGGCCGACCTCACCGCCGACGGGCTGGTCCTCCTCGTGCTGCCCCACGAGACGACGGTCGCCCCGTTGGCGCTGCTCGCGGCCGGGGTCCGGGCCGTCCTACGGGACGGCGACGGCACCGACGAGCTGAACCTGGCCCGGTCGGCGGTGCTCACCGGTGGGTCGTACCTGTCGCGGAGCGTGGCGTCGTCGGTCGGCGGCCGGCCGGACGGCGACGGCCGGGGAGACCCGGCGTCCCTGGGCCCCCGGGAGGTGGAGACGCTCCGGTGCATCGCCCAGGGCCTCACCCACCGGCAGGCCGCCCGCCGCCTGGGAGTCACGGAACAGACCATCAACACGTACGCGAAGCGGCTGCGCCGCAAGCTCGGCGCCGCCAACAAGGCCGAGCTGACCCAGCGCGCGGTCGAACTCGGCTATCTGTCGGTGTGACGCCGTTCTTGCCGGTCTTCTTGCCTCGCCCCGCCATCCGTTCCGTAGTTGACTGCTCACCGAGAGGTGGGCGGATGTACGACGTGTGTGTGGTGGTGTCCGAGCCGCTGGCCCGGCGCGGGGTGCACCAGCTGATCGACGGCAACGACCTGGTTCGGTGCCTGCTCACCGTCGACACGGCGAGCGAGGTGACCGCGGCCGGCGGGGGCCCCGACACGGTCGTGGTCCTGGTCGACCCGCTGCCGCAGGTGGTCCGGTGGTCCTGCGCCCGACACCCGACCCTGGTGATGATGCCGGAGTCGACGAAGGCCACGACGCTGGAGGCGATCCGGGCCGGCGCCCGCTCGGTGGTGAGCACCGCGACCGAGCGTACGCAGCTGCGGATCGCCCTCGACGTCACCGCGGCCGGCGGGTTCTACCTGTGCCCGATGCTCTCCGCCCGGTTCCGCGCCGACGCGGACGGCCCCGGCCCGGAACGCCCGGTCGGCGGCGACCGGCCCGGCGGCGCGGTCACCGGCGGTCGGGGGCCGGCCGGCGGCGGGGGCCCGGCCTACGCGCCGGGTCCCGGGCCGGGCCGGGACCGGACACGTTCCCGGGCGCCCCGCCGGCCCGCGCTCGCTCCCCGGGAGGCGGCGACCCTGGAGCTGATCGCCCAGGGCCTGACGCATGCCCAGACGGCCCGCAGGCTGGGCATCTCCGAGGCCACGGTGAACACCTACGTCACCCGGATCAGGTCGAAGCTCGACGTCGGGAACAAGGCCGAGCTGACCCTGGAGGCGATCACCCTCGGGTTGGTGCAGCGTCGCCGATCCGGCGTCGACCCGATCACCTGAGGGGCTCGCCGAGCCGGGCCCGCACCCGCTCCGCGTGCCGGACCGACGGGACGTCGTTGACCGCATCGAGGATGTCGGTGGCCCCGTCGAGCGAGTGCCGGGCCCGCTCCGGTTCCCCCACCCGTAGCAGCACCTCGGTGAGGCTCAGGTGGGTCCGGCCGCTGGCGTTCGGGTCGTCCCCGGCGACGAAGTCCCCCCGGCAGGCCGGGTCGAGCCACCCCTCGGCCGCCGCGACCCGGCCCAGCAGGTACGCGGCCAGGCGGTCCCTGGCCGCCTCCCGGCTCTCCGCGGTCTCGTCCCCGGCGACCCGCTCGGCGGCGAAGAGCGCCAGCAGGTCGTGCAGGACGTACCGACCGGGGGTGGCCCCAGCGGTGAGCAGTCCAGCGTCCACCAGCCCGTCGAGCCGGTCCTCGGTGACCGTCACCGGTTCGTCGGTCAGGGCCGCGACCACCGGTGCGGAGTACTGCGGCAGCGGAACGGCGGCCAGCAGCCGGAACGCCCGCCGGGCCGGCGCGTCGAGCAGCCGGTACGACAGCTCGAACGCGCTGCGCACCTGGACGTCGCCGGCCCGCAGCACGTCGAGCCGGCGCTGCTCGTCGCGGAGCCGCTCGACCAGCGACTGCACGCTCCACTCCGGACGCACCGCGAGCCGGTTCACGGCCACCCGGAGGGCGAGCGGCAGCCCGCCGCAGAGCCGGCCCAGCTCCACCGCCGCCGCGCCCTCGGTGTCGATCCGTCCACCGCCCACCGCCGTGGCGAGCAGGGTGTGCGTCTCGACGTCCGACAGCACCCCCAGCGGCAACCGGTGCACCCCGACCAGCCCGGCCAGCGCGTTCCGGCTGGAGACCAGGACCAGCCAGCCCGGCCCGCTCGGCAACAGGGACCGTACCTGCGCCTCGTCCCGGGCGTTGTCGAGGACCAGCAGCCCCCGGCGGTCGGCGCTGAGGGTGCGCCAGAGGGTCACCCGGGCGTCCGGCGAGGACGGCGGCTGGGCCACGCCGAGGGCGGTGAGTAACTGGTCGAGGGCCTGCGCCAGGGTCGTCGGCTCGTCGTCCATGCCCCGCAGGTCGACGAAGAGCGGCCCGTACGGGAACCGGCGCGCCTGGGCGTACGCGGAGTGCACCACCAGGCTGGTCTTTCCCACGCCGGGCGGGCCGCTGACGACGACGACCCGGACGGCCCCCGACCGGCGGGCGGCCTCCGCCTCGCCGGCCAGCCGGCGCAGCTCCTCGGCCCGGCCGGCGAAGTCGGCCAGGTCCCCGGGCAGCGAGCCCGCCCGGTCGTCCTCCGCGCCGCCACGGGCCACGGAGAGCAACCGGGACCGGTCCGGCTCGGAGAGGCGGAGCCGGTCGGCCAGTTCCTCCACGGTGCGGCGCTGCGGTCGGGCCACCCGGCCGAGTTCGAGGTTCCGCACGGTACGCACCGCGACGCCCGCCAGCTCGGCGAGCTTCTCCTGGGTGAGCCCGGCGGACGCACGGTGCCGCCGCAGGAGCGTGCCCAGCCGGCCGCTCATTCCGACGCCCCCCGGCGACCAGGTCCTTCGGTGAGCATCACGCCACGGATAGTTACAGATTCGGGCGTCGATCCCCAACGTCGTCGCACCACATCCGAGGGCGCGGAGTCCAACGCGGCGGGCATCGACCGGCCTGTCGAGGTTCTGCGACAGGCCCGTGCCGTGCTCGGCGACGGCGACGTGGCCTGCTGGTGGTCGCCGAGGTGGTGGTGGGCGTAGCCGAGGCTGTCCCAGGCGGGCGGGCGGCAGGGGTCAGTGCCTACCGCGGAATCCGCGTAGCGCGGCCTGGGCACCCGCCTGGAAGCGGGTGTGCGCGCCGAGATCCGCCATCATGGCCGCGATGCGCCGCTGCACCGTACGGTGGCTGAGCCCCAACTGCCGGGCGATGGCCTCGTCGGTGAGCCCGGAGAGCAGGAGCGTGATCAGCCGCTGTTGACCGGTGGCGGCGAAGGACCGGTGTTCCAGCGGCTGCGGGTTGGTGGGCGAGGGCAACGGCAACGCCCGCTGCCACAACCCGTCGAAGAGCTTGATCAACGCGTCAAGCAGCGCCGACGGACGTACGATGATCACCGCATCGCCCTGGCCCGCCGGCCGCGCCGGCACCGGCACGACGGCCAGCCGGTCGTCCACCAGGTAGAGGCGCACCGGCACCTGGGCGAGGACCCGTGCCTGCTGCCCGGCCCGGATCAGGTCCTCCACCACGGTCAGCGAGCCCGGATGGTCCAGGGACGACCGGTCGTAGATCGTCCGGCAGGTCAGGCCACGGCGCAGCAGGTCAGCGGCACCGGTGGCGGCGTCCTCCCCGGCCGGGTACGGCGGCTTGTCCAGCCGGCACACCTCGCGGCGGGCCACCCGATGGATCTGCGCCAACCGCGAACGTACCGCCGCCTCGCCGGTGACCAGCTCGACCACGGCCGCACCACGTTCCCGCGGCCGGTCCTGGTAGGCCGCGTCGAGCACGGACAGGTGCCGGCGGGCGGCGTTGAGCTGGCCCTCCTGGTCGAGCAGCAGGCTCTGGAACGCCACCGAGGGCGCGACGGCGGCGTACCGGAGCGGCCCGTCAGGTACCACGCTGACCAGGCCCCGGCGTTCCAGCGCCGCGAGCACGTAGTCGATGCGCTCGGCGCCCCGCCGCGCCCCGGCCAGCTCCTCCGACGTGGCACTGGGCCGGTCGACCAGGAACTCGTAGACGGCCTGCTCGTCCGGAGCCAATCCGAGCACCGCCATCGGGTTGGTGTCATCCCGCGACATCGGTGCCACCACCTCCCCTGGGCGGATCCACAGCCTCGTCAGGCCCGACCGGGTCCCCGGCCACACCGGACCGGGCCGGGCCCAGGGCCGCACCGGACCGCTGCCCGGCGTCCGGGGCCGGCAGGTCATCGGTGGCCAGCCAACCCCGGGCGACCGCCTGGAAGCCGGCCTGGAACCGGGTGGCGGCGTCCAGCCGGTCCAGCAACGCGTGCATCCGGCTACGGATGGTCCGGTCGCTGATGTCGAGCTGGCCGGCGATCTCCTGATCGGTCAGCCCTGCCACGAGGAGCGGGAGCAGCCGCGCCTCGGCAGCGGACGGACCAGCGGCGGACGGATACGGCTGGCCCGGTCCCGAGCGCAACGGCAGGGCCCGCGCCCAGTAGATCTCGAACAACGCGGAGAGCGCCGACACCAGCACCGGTTCGTGGACGATCAGCCGGGACTCCACATCGGCCGGCTGGTGCAGCGGCAGGACCGCCAGCGTGTCGTCGATCAGTGTCATCTTCACCGGGATGTCGGTGAGCCGGGCCTCCTCGCCGGCGGCGATGCCGGCTTCCAGGTCGGCTAGCCGTCCGGGCACCTCCAGGCTGCGCCGGTCGTACAGGATCCGGTACCGGATGCCCTGGCGCAGCTGGTCCACCTCCACGTCGTTCAATGCCGCCGGATCGGCCGCCGGGTACGGCGGCCCGTCGCAGGCCCGGATCTGCTCACGCGCGCAGCGCTGGGCCTCCGCGCCCCGGCGCAGGATCGCGTCCCGGCCGTGGACAACCTCGACCAGCTCGTCTGCCTCCTGGTGGGTGACCTGGTTGAACCGGCTGTCCAGCTCGGCGACGTGCCGGGAGGCGTCGGCCAGCGCCCGGACGTGCGCGCCGATCAGCGCCTCCAGTGCGGCCCCCGGCGGCCGGGCCGACCAGCGCACGGGCTCTCCGGGCAGCCGGGAGACCAGGCCGAGTTCGTGCAGCCGGACCAGCGTCCGGGCGGAGTCCAGACGGCCACCCCGGTCGGACCCGCGACCGAGGCTGTCATCGACTTCCTCCGACGTCATCGCCGACCCGCGCACCAAGTGTTCGTAGATCTCCTGTTCGGCGGAGGTCAGGCCGAGTACCTGCAACACACTTTGATCTTGCCATGGATCGGCTTCCGGTTTACGTCGCTGACGTGTTTAGGAAGGTCACTGCGGCTTCCGACCGACGACAGCCACTTGCCATGATCTCTATACGGCCAGCTCAACGTCCTACCCGGACCCCCGCGACCGCCCGAGCCGGTGCCACCCGCACCTGTCCGGGCCCCGTGACCGCCGGCCCGATACCACCCGCCCTACCGGCTCCGTGCTCGCCGAACCGGTGCTGCCCACTCCCCGTTCCCGTCCTGAGTTCCGTTCCCGTCCGGCTTCCGGGCAATCATCTGGAGGAAACCGATGAGACGACAGTGGTCCGGCAAGGCCCGGACCGGCGCGGCAGCCATCGGCGGCGTCATCGCCGCCGCCCTGGCTAGCCCCACCGCCCCTGTCACCGCCGCGCCCCTGCCCGAGACACCCACCGCGTCGCCACGGTCGGAGACCGTGGTCACCCGACACACCGTCACCCTGCTGACCGGCGACGTGGTGCTGCTGGAAAAGACCGCTGACGGCCGGCAGTTGGCCTCGGTACGGCCACCGACCGACCGGCAGCAGATCTCGTACCAGACCAGGCAGATCGACGGTCACGCGTACGTGATCCCCAGCGACGCGATACCGCTGCTCGCCGACGGCACGCTCGACGAGCGGCTCTTCGACATCACGCAGCTCGTCGAGTACGGCTACGACGACTCACGGCACGCCTCCACGCCACTGATCGTGCAGTACGCACCGAGCCTCTCGGCGAAGGCACGCACGGCGGACCTGCCCGGCACCACCCGCACCTTCACCCTGGAGAGCGTCAACGCGACCGCGGTGCAGGGGGAGAAGGCGGAGGCGAAATCCCTGTGGACCGCGCTGACCGGCGCCCCCACCGGGCCGGCCGAGGACGGGGCCGGCGCCGGCTCCCGGGCCCCGGCCAACGCCGCGACCGGCGCGATCGAGCGGATCTGGCTGGACGGCCAGGCGAAGGTCAGCCTCGCCGAAAGCGTCCCGCAGATCGGGGCGCCGGAGGCCTGGGCCGGTGGCCATGACGGCACCGGTGTCACGGTCGCCGTGCTGGACACCGGCATCGACACCACCCACCCGGACCTGGCCGGCAAGGTGGTGGCCGCGAAGAACTTCTCCGCCGACAGCGACACGGTCGACCACCACGGCCACGGTACGCACGTGGCGTCGACGGTGGCCGGCATCGGAGCCGCCTCGGGCGGTACGCGCAAGGGCGTGGCGCCGGGGGCCAAGCTGATCAGCGCCAAGGTGCTCGACACCGCAGGCAACGGCTTCGACTCCGGAATCATCGAGGGCATGGAGTGGGCCGCCGCCCAGGGCGCCAAGGTGCTGAACATGAGCCTGGGCACCAACGCGCCCAGCGACGGCAACGACCCGCTGACGCAGGCGGTCGACGCGATCAGCCGGTCCACCGGAGCGCTGTTCGTGATCGCGGCCGGCAACATCGGCCCGGGTGAGTCGACGATCGGCAGCCCGGGCTGGGCCGACGAGGCGCTGACCGTGGGTGCGGTGAACAAGGAGGACGGCCTGGCCTCGTTCTCCAGCCGTGGGCCACGGCTGGGTGACTACGGCATCAAGCCGGACGTCACCGCCCCCGGGGTGGGCATCGTCGCGGCGCGGGCCAGCGGCACCGCCATGGGCATCGTGATCGACGACCTCCACACCCAGGCCAACGGCACGTCGATGGCAAGCCCGCACGTCGCGGGCGCGGCGGCGATCCTGGCCCAGCAGCATCCGGACTACACCAACCGGCAGCTCAAGGACCTGCTGATCTCGACGGCCAAGGCCCAGGACGACACCGTCTACCGGCAGGGCAGCGGCCGGGTCGACCTCGCCCGCGCCCACCGGCAGCCGGTGTACGCCAGCCCGGGAACCCTGAACCTCGGCTACTTCACCTACCCGCACAGCGACCGCCAGCCGGTGACCAGAACGGTGACCTACCACAACGACGGCGCGACCGAGCTGACCTTCACGCTGTCCCTGTCGGTCCAGGGCAAGAAGGGCACGCCGGCTCCGGACGGCCTGTTCACCGTCAGCCAGCCGACCGTGACGGTGCCGGCCGGCGGCGCGGCGTCGGTCGACGTCACCGTGACCCCGGCCCGGGGCACGGTCGACCTCTACGGCGGCCACCTGGTCGCCACCGCCGGTGACACGGTGGTACGCACCTCGGTCGGCGCGTACCTCGAAGAGGAGCTGTACACGATCACCGCTCCGGCGATCGCGCACGACGGCCGGCAGGCCGACGGCATCAGCCAGGTCGAGTTGTGGAGCCCGACCAGGGGATACGAGACCAAGCACTACCAGGGTGGCGCCGTCCCGACGTTCCGGGTGCCGGTCGGCACCTACAGCCTGATGGGCTACATCTTCACGATGGACGCCCCCAACCGCATCACCCTCGGTCTGTCGGTGGTCGGCGATCCGCAACTGGAGGTCACCCGGGACACCACGGTCACCCTCGACGCCCGAAAGGCGAAGGAGATAACCGTCAAGACCCCGAAGCCGACCTCGGCCAACGGGCTCCGGTTGAGCTACTACCGCCAGATCGGCGAGGTCCACTTCGACAGCTCGTTCCTCCTGTCGGAGCCCTTCGGCGAGGCGTACGCCGCGCCGACCGAGGCGGTGACCGAGGGCATGTTCGAGTTCGCCAGCAAGTGGAGCCTGATCGCCCCACCGATCACGATGAGCGTCGTCGCACCGGAACGGATCCCGCTCGACCCGCTGTTCATGATCGCCTCGCCACGGGTGGACGGCAGATACCGGGTGCCGGTGGTCAACGCCGGTTTCGGGTCACCGGATGAGTACAGCGGGCTCGACGCGCGCGGCAAGCTCGCCCTCGTCCAGCGCGGCAACGGCATCAGCTTCGTCGACAAGGTCCGCAACGCGGCGAACGCCGGGGCGGCGGCGGTGATCGTGTTCAACAACGTGCCGGGGCTGCTCTACGCCTCGGCCGGCGAGCCGGGGCAGGTGGCGATCCCGGCGTTCACCCTCGACCAGGAGCCTGGTCTCGATCTGGTCGAGCGGCTCGCCGCCGGCTCGGTGACCATCGAGTACTCCGGCACCGCGCTCAGCGACTACGTCTACGACCTGATGCTGCCGAACAAGCAGCGGATCACGAGCAACCAGACCTACGTCATCAACGACCGGAACACGGCACGGATCGACGCGGAGTACCGGGCCAACGGTGACCCCGTTCTCGGCGCCGACCTCCAGCACGCGCTGCGCCCGTACAACAACTTCCTGATGGGCTTCATCCGTGAGCTGCCGCGCCCGCTGAAGCGGACCGAGTGGGTCAGTGCCGACCCGGACACCCGGTGGCAGCACCAAGCCTTCGCCAGCTCCCCGTTCGACGGGGAGTTCACCAGCATCCCGACCGCGTACCGGCCGGGCAGCCGGTCCAGCCAGACCTGGTTCGGGCAGGTGCTCCGGCCGGGCTTCCCGGCCGGGCTGACCGGGTGGGAGAACTTCGGTGCGCCCGCCTACCGGGAGGGCGACACGTTCAACATCCGGGTCTTCCCGTACGTCGATTCGGACCAGCACTACGCGTCGGCGTGGGCGGGTGACACCGTCAGCACCAAGCTCTACCGGGGCGACGAGTTGGTGGCCGAGAGCAGCCGCTACCCGGCGGGCACCTTCCCGGCCGCGCCGGGGTCGGCCACCTACCGGCTGACCCTGGAGCAGCAACGCTCCGCCGCGTGGTGGCAGTACTCCACCAACATCAACACCACGTGGACGTTCCGGTCGGCGACTCCCGCCTCGGGCCGGCAGTTACTCCCCCTGCTCCAGGTCGACTACGACGTGGATCTCGACCGTCGGAACCGGACGGCCAAACGGCAGCACAACTTCACCCTCACGGTCGGGCACCAGCCCGGCGTCGACGGCCCGAAGATCAAGACTGTGCAGGGTTGGGCGTCCTTCGACGACGGCGCCACCTGGCAGGCGGTCGACCTCGTCCAGCTCGGCAACGGCAAGCACCTGGCCAAGCTGCGGCACCCGGCGCCGGAGAACGCGGAAGCGGTCTCCCTGCGGATCAAGGCCAGCGACACCGCGGGCAACGGCATCGACCAGACGATCATCCGCGCCTACGGTCTCTGACCTGGGCTGACGCACGGAGGGAAAGGGTGGGCCCGGGTTGTCGACCCGGGCCCACCCTTGTCCTCGACAACAGCCTGCCTGCCACGGTGACGTTGTATGCGCGGTCGGCGGTCAGTTGAGTAACCGGGTGGGCGCCCTGGAGCAGGCGCGGAGTCTTTGAAGCCGCCAGGAAATGTCTCGGTGGGATGTCGAGAACGCGCGCGCGGCTCCGTCCCCGGTGCGAACTCGGCCAGAATGGGCCGCACCGCACCAGGGAGAACATGATGGCCAAGTACCTGCTGCTCAAGCACTACCGGGGCGCGCCGGCGTCGGTCAACGACGTGCCGATGGACCAGTGGACGCCGGAGGAGGTTTCGGCCCACGTGCAGTACATGCGTGACTTCGCCGCGCGGCTGGAGGGCACCGGAGAGTTCGTCGACGGTCAGGCGCTCTCCCCGGAGGGCACGTTCGTCCGCTATGACGGCGAGGGGCGGCCGCCGGTCACCGATGGTCCGTTCGCGGAGACCAAGGACCTGATCGCCGGCTGGATGGTGATCGACGTCGAGACCTACGAGCGCGCGCTCGAGCTGGCCGGCGAGCTGTCCGCGGCTCCGGGTGCGGGTGGGAAGCCGATCCACGAGTGGCTCGAGGTGCGCCCGTTCTACGCCGAGCGGCCCACGGCCACCGAGTGAACGAGTCGCTGCTCCGGGAGCTGGTGCCCGCGGTGATCGGTGTTCTCGTCCGTCGCGGAGCCGACTTCGCGGCGGCCGAGGACGCCGTGCAGGACGCCCTGGTCGAGGCCGTGCGCGGGCGGCCGGACGACTCGCCGCGGGACCCCAAGGGCTGGCTGGTCACGGTGGCCTGGCGCAAGTTCCTCGACGCCGTCCACGCCGATACCTCCCGGCGGCGGCGAGAGGAGCTGGTCGAGGCCGAGCCCATGCCCGACCCGGGCGAGGCGGTGGACGACACGCTTCAGCTGTACTTTCTGTGCGCGCACCCGTCCCTGACACCGGCCTCGGCCGTCGCGCTCACGCTGCGCGCGGTCGGCGGTCTGACCACGCGGCAGATCGCGCAGGCCTACCTTGTGCCGGAGGCGACCATGGCCCAGCGGATCAGCAGGGCCAAGCGGACCGTCTCCGGCGTCCGGTTCGACCAGCCCGGTGACGTCGCCACGGTGCTGCGCGTGCTCTACCTGGTCTTCAACGAAGGCTACTCCGGCGACGTCGACCTCGCCGCCGAGGCGATCCGGCTCACTCGCCAACTGGCGGCCAAGACCAACCATGAGGAGGTCGCGGGCCTGCTGGCGCTCATGCTGCTCCACCACGCACGGCGCCCGGCACGGACCGGCCCCGACAGCAGGCTCGTGCCGCTTGCCGAGCAGGACCGCAGCCTGTGGAACGCCCAACTGATCACCGAGGGCGTCGACATGCTCCAGACCGCCCTCGCCCGCGACCGCCTGGGCGAATTCCAGGCCCAGGCGGCCATCGCCGCGCTCCACGCCGACGCCCGGACGGCCGAGGAGACCGACTGGGTGCAGATCGTCGAGTGGTACGACGAACTGGTGCGCCTCACCGACAGCCCGGTGGCCCGCCTCAACCGGGCCGTCGCGGTAGGCGAGGCCGACGGCCCGCGGGCCGGCCTGGCCGCCCTGGCGGGGCTCGGCCCCTCCCTGCCACGGCACGCCGCCGTCGCGGCATACCTGCACGAGCGTGATGGTGATCCAGTGACCGCAGCACGGCTCTACGCCCAAGCCGCCCGATCAGCGCCCAACATCCCCGAACGCGACCACCTCACGCGACAGGCCGCCCGGCTCAACGCGCAGCTGCGCAGTTGAGCGGCGAACCCGCGCCGAGGAATAGCGCAGGGTTCGAATATCGACTCTGTTTCCGCCGCGGCGCAGGCCGACGGCGTCTTCGATCCACCCGTTCAGGTGGCCGACCAGCGGAGGGCCCGGATGCTCGGCGCGTCGGGCGATCAGCGTCTGGATGCGCCCGGCGTATCCAGACGGCATCCTTGACCCTGCCACGTGCTTCGACGGCAAGAGGATGGCCGGCTTGGCGGCACTCCGCCGGAAGGAGAGTTCGAGCCAGTCGGTCCGACGGGCAGACAAGAAGCGATACTGGAGCGGTGGACGCACAGGCACGCCGTACCGCCCGGCTCATGGTGGCTCTGGCCGAGCGGGGCGTTCCCGCCGTCCCCGTGATCGGACCGCACGCGTGAAAGTTCTCGTGCTCGGCGGGACGGGGGAGGCCCGCGCGCTGGCGGCCGCGCTCGTCGAGGACGGTGCCGAAGTGGTGACCTCGCTCGCGGGACGTGTCGCGCGTCCGCGGCTGCCGGTCGGACAGGTGCGTGTCGGTGGCTTCGGTGGGATCGAGGGGCTGACGACGTACCTGGCGGGGGCCGGGGTGGATGCCGTCGTCGACGCGACACACCCGTTCGCGGAACGGATCAGCGCCAACGCGGCTGCGGCGTGCCCGGCGGTCGGCGTTCCGCTGCTCCGCCTGGAACGGCCCGGCTGGGCTGGACGGCCTGAGGCGTCCGGCTGGCACTGGGTCGGCGACCACGATGAGGCCGCCCGCGTGGCGGCAGGGCTGGGGGAACGGCCGTTCCTCACCGTCGGCCGGCAGTCGCTCGGACGTTTCGTCGAGCCGCTGCGCCGCCACGCGTGCCTCGTGCGCGTGGTGGACGAGCCGGACATCCGTCTTCCGGCCTCCTGGATGCTGCTGCGCAGCCGTGGACCGTACACGATCGAACACGAGCGGCAGGTGATGGCAGACGCGGACGTCCTGGTGACGAAGGACTCCGGCGGTGACCACACCGTCGCGAAGCTCGAGGTCGCCGCCGAGCGGGCGATGCCGGTGGTCGTCGTCCGCCGAGCCGGCCCGCCGGGCGGTGTGCGGGTCGTCCGCGACGGCGACGCCGCGCTGGCCTGGGTGCAGGCGCTGCCGGCGCGCTGACCGCAGCCGCGCCGCGGGTGGTGCACGGCGGGTCCGTCACGGGCGGGCCGCCCCGTCCCCCGTCTCGGGCCCGGTGCCCGCCCCGGCCGGCGTCGTCCTCGTAGCAGCCAGGGCGACACCGGCCGGGCCCGCGAACGCGGCCTCTCAACCCCGTGGCCGACCCGAGCGCGCGGGGCGGCTCACAGCGTGGCGGCCAGCTCCTGGCGGCGCAGCCGCTCGGCGGCCCGGTCCGCGTCACGTCCGACCAGGCCGGTCAGCACGAAGCCGAGGACGGCCCACGTCGCGGCCAGGGTCATGACCGACGAGCGGCGGAAGTACCAGAGCGTGTCGGCCGGGAAGTCGCCAACTTCGTTGACCGTCGGCAGGACGGCGCCGGCGACCACGACCACCACGAGGTATGCGGCGGCACCGACCAGCACCGCGGCGTACGCGCCCAACTGGGGCAGGACCCGCCGGGCCAGGAGCACGGCGCCGATCGCCGCGACGAGGCTCAGCGCCCAGAAGCCGAAGTACAGGGCGGTCCGCTCGCCGATCGTGTCGCCCGAGCCCACCGCCGGCGGCGTGGCGGGATACTTGAAGAACGGCACCAGCGCCGTGGCGACGAAGCCGACGCCGACCACCACCGCGGTGGAGGCTCGTGCTGAGAGCGTGCCCAGGCGCCCGACGGCGAACGCGGCAGCGAGCGCCGTGGCGCCGCCGAGGACGGCGCCCAGCAGGATGGTGCCGGTTGCCAGGCCCCAGGTCGACTGCGTGTCGCGGGAGACCACGGCCTCCTCACCGTGGCTGTGGGATTGCTCGGCGGTCGCGTCGTCGTGCGGGTGTCCACTTTCGGCCGAGCCCGCCTCCTCCAGAGCGATGGCGGTGTTGACCTGGGGTTCAGCGACGACGTAGGCGACGAGGAAGGCCGCGAAGCCGGCGATCAGGCCGGCCAGTAGGCCGTGCACGAGGAAGGTACGAGGGGCCATCGAGGGTCCGTTCGAGAGCCGGCCACGGGCAGCACGAGCCGCCGGCAGGGCCGGGAGCGAGAGGAAGAAGAATCGGGCCGACCGGACGCGCGAGCGTCAGTGGCAGGGGTAGCCCAAGACGTGCCGTGCGTCGTGCACCAACTCGTGGACGACGGTGCCCTCGAAGACGGAGAATGCTCCCTGCTCGGCGCCCACGAAGTACAGGACGACGGCGGTGAGCAGCGCGAAGAACAGCGCCCAGGGGGCGAGCTCGCGCACGGGAATGGTGGGAACAGCGGCCGGAACGGCCGTGGTTGCCTGAGACATGACACTCCTTGGGAATTCTGCGTCCCATCGATGAATGTTCGCCTGGCTGGAGGGTCTGGCTTCGCCGCAAGCGGCGTCACAGTAGCGCGACTGCGCCGGGATCGCACCGGCTTCCTTCAGCAAGGTGGGACGACCATATCAGGTATTCAAGCGGGAAACGGTGCGGCGGCTGTCACGATCGCCTGCGCAGGACGCGGCTCTGTGGCCCGGTGAAGGCGCTGAAGGTGCTGCTCCCCTAGCGCGGCCACGTGACCGATGACCGCGACGGCCGGGGCACCGATGCCGGCCGCGGCGATGTCGTCGACGACGTGGGCGAGGGTGCTGCGGACGAACTGCTGGCTGGCCAGACTGGCGTCCGCCACGACCGCGCACGGCGTGCCCTTGTCCATACCGGCCGCGATGAGCGCTTCGACGATGGCAGGAAGGGTACGCACGCCCATGAGCACCACGATCGTGGTGCCGCAGCGTGCGAGGGCCGGGTAGTCGATCGACGAATCGGGGTGGCCCGGCGGGACGTGGCCGGAGACGACGGTGAAGCCCTGAACGAGTCCGCGGTGGGTGACCGGAATGCCGGCGAGCTCGGGGCCCGCGACGCTGGACGTCACGCCGGGCACGACGGTGGTGGCGACCCCGGCGTCGGCGCAGGCGGCAACCTCCTCGAAGCCGCGGCCGAACACATAGGAGTCGCCGCCCTTGAGCCGCACGACGTGACGCCCCGCACGTGCGTGACTCACGAGGAGCCGGTTGATCTCCTCCTGGCTCGTGCTTCGCCCGTAGGGGATCTTCGCGACGTCGACGACCTCGGCCTCCGGGCGGGCCCACGCCAGCGCCTCCCACGGCGCGAGCCGGTCGGCGACGATCACGTCGGCCTGCTCGATGGCTGCGCGTCCGGCGACGGTGACGAGACCGGGGTCCCCGGGGCCGGCACCGACCAGCGTGACGTGACCGGCCCGGTCCGTCCGGGCGGGTGCGTCAGTCGTCGGGGGCGCGACGGCCCGCAGCACGACATCGAAAACGGTCTCGTCCACCGGTGCCGTGACCCAGGTCAGGCGCCGACGGAGGGCGAGGTCCTCCAGCCCGGCGCACACGGTCGGCGCTGCGACAGTGACAGCTGCACCCTCACGCAGCAGCGCGGCGACCGTGGCAATGGCGCGCGGGCTCCCGTCGAGGACGAGCACGCTGCGACCGGTGACGTTCAGCTCCATGCGACGGTGAGTCCCAACGTGGTGAGCAGATGGCGGGTGGCGGCCGGCTCGCGGACGGCGATGCGCGCCCACGAGCCGTCGAGGCCGGGAAAGGTGTCGGTCCGGCGCACGGCCACGCCCGCATCCCGGAGGCGCGCGTGCGCCCCGGAACCCAGACGGGCGAGGACGAACGGGGCGCTGGACTCCGCGACCATGAGGCCGAGCTCGCTCAGCCCGTCCACGAGCGTCCGCCGCTGCTGCACGCACAGCGCGGCCCGGCGCCCCGCCTCGGCCTCGGCCTGCGGCCCGGTGGTCGCGACGACGGCATGCAGCGCCGGGGTGCCGACCGACCAGGGCGGTTGCTGGGTGCGGAGGTCGGCGACCACGGCGGCGTCGCCCACGACGTACCCGGCGCGGATGCCGGGAATCGACCACAGCTCGGTCAGGCTTCGCACCACGACCAGCCCGGGTAGCCGGTGCGAGGTGAGCGTCTGCGGCTCGCCCGGCACGAAGTCCATGAACGTCTCGTCCACGACGACGACGCGCCCGGGGCGGCACAGGGTGCGCAGGGTCGCGGCGGCGTGCAGGCGCCCGGTCGGGTCGGCGGGGTTGCCCACCACGACGAGGTCGGCGTCGTCGGGGACGGCGCCGGGGTCGAGGGCGAAGCCGTCCTCGGTCCGGCACAGGACATGGGTGATGGTGTGGCCAGCGGCGCGTAGCGCGACGTCGGGCTCGGTGAACTGAGGGTGCACGACGACCGGGCGCCGCCAAGGACGTGCTCGGGCGAGCAGGAAGAACGCCTCGGCGGCGCCGGCCGTGACGAGGACCTCCGACTCGTCACGACCGTGGCGACGGGCCACAGCGACGTGAGCGGCGGCGGCTTCGGGGTAGGTGTCGGAGGCCGCGATCCCGTCGCGCAGCGCCCGCTCGAGCCACTCCGGGCGGGGCAGCCGGCTGACGTCGGCCGCCAGGTCCAGCAGGCCGCCGGACAGCTCCACGTCGCCGTGGTGGCGCAACGGGGCCGCGGGCGGTTCGGGGACCGGTGGCGCGGCGACGGCATGCGTCCGTGGCGCACCAGGTGCCGCGATTGCGTCCGCCCGGTGCACAGCGTCCGCGAACGACTGGGCCAGGCGCGGGTGCCCGGCCCAGTGCACGTGCAGGTAGGACGCGCTGAGCGTCAGGCCCGCGAACCCGACGTCGCCGCCCTCCAGCGTCCACGCGGGACGCTCGCCGTGCACGGGAGTGACCGTGGTGCGGTGGAATTCGTGCGCCGTGGCACCGGTCCCGCGTGCGCCGAGGAGCTGGTCCGAGCCGAGTTCGGCCCGGCGGTACGCGAGGGTGAGCCGGGGCGTCATGACCGCGTCGGCGTCGAGTGCCCCGACCATGGGGTGCCCGTCGACGGAGCGGCACAGGTACAGCAGTCCGGCGCATTCGGCCACCGTCGGGACGCCGTCGAGGACGGCCTGACGCAGCTCGTCGCGCAGGGCCGTGTTGGTGCTCAGCGCGGCCGCGTGCACCTCGGGGAAACCTCCGCCCAGATACAGACCGCGCGTCCCGGCGGGAAGCCGCTCGTCCCGGGCCGGGTCGAACGGCACGACGGTGCAGCCCGCCGCCCGCAGCAGTTCGGTCGTCTCGGCGTACCGGAAGGTGAACGCCCGCCCGGCCGCGACCGCGATGATCGGGGACCCGGTGCCGGAGTGTCGGACGTGCGCGGCCGGGTCCCACGGCTCGGAGTCGAGGTCGGGCGCGGTCTGCGCCACCTTCAACACAGCGTCGAGGTCGATGTGGCGGGCGACCTGCTCGGCCAGCCTGTCCAGCGAGGCGGCGGCCTCGTCGCGCTCGGCTGCGGGGACGAGCCCGAGGTGGCGTGAAGGGGCGCTGACACCGTGGTCGCGCTGCAGGATCCCCAGCACGGGGACGCCGGCGGACTCCACCGCGCGGGCCGCCTCGGAAGCGTGGCGGGGGGAGCCGGCTTTGTTGAGCACGACACCCGCGATCGTGACGCCGGGCTGGAACGTCGCCATCCCGTGCACGACCGCCCCCACGCTGCGCGAGGCGTGCGAGATGTCCACGACCAGGACGACCGGCGTCCGGGTGAGCGTCGCGACGTGGGCGGTGGAGGCGAACCCGTCGCCGCCGATGCGGCCGTCGAACAGACCCATGACCCCCTCGACGACCGCGACGTCCGCGTCCCGGGCGCCGTGAAGCAGCAGCGGGACCACGAGCGAGGGGTCGGTCAGGTGCGGGTCGAGGTTGCGGCCCGGGCGTCCGGTGGCCAGCGCGTGGTAGCCGGGGTCGATGTAGTCGGGCCCGACCTTGTGCCCCGAGACGGCATGCCCGCGGGCGGCCAGCGCGGCCATGAGCCCGGTCGCGACCGTGGTCTTGCCGTGGCCGGAGGCCGGTGCCGCGAGCAGCACGCGCGGCAGCCTCACCACTCGATGCCTCGCTGACCCTTCTGGCCGACGTCCATCGGGTGCTTGACGTGCAGCATCTCGGTCACCAGGTCGGCCGCCGCGACGAGGCGGGGGTCGGCGCGGCGTCCGGTGACGACGACGTGCTGGCGGCCAGGACGGTTGGCGAGCGTCTCCACGACGTCGTCGACATCGACCCAGCCCCACTGCATCGGGTAGGTGAACTCGTCCAGGACGTACAGCTGGTGCCGCTCGGCCTGGATGCGCCGCTTCACCTCCGCCCAGCCCTCGGCGGCGTCAGCGGCATGGTCCGCCTCGGTGCCGCTCTTGCGGCTCCAGGACCACCCCGAGCCCATCTTGTGCCACTCGACGGGCCCGCCCTCGCCGGTCTCCTCGTGCAGGCGGCCGAGCCGTTCGAGCACCGTCTGCTCCCCGATGCGCCACTTGGCCGACTTGACGAACTGGAAAACCCCGATGTCCCAGCCCTGGTTCCAGGCGCGTATGGCCAGGCCGAAGGCGGCGGTCGACTTGCCCTTGCCGTTGCCGGTGTGGACCATCAGCAGCGGCCGGTTGCGCCGTGCACGGGTGCTGATGCCGTCGTCCGGGACGACCAGCGGCTTGCCCTGCGGCATCAGGCCACCCCCTCGCGCGGCGCGGTCGCCGCGTGGACGACGTTGGTGAGCCCGTCGGCGGTCACCTCACCGAGCGGCACGTGCTCGGCCTGCAGGTTTGCGGCCAGCTGCGCGGCAAGGCCGAGCCGGAACCGTCCGGTCTCGCAGTCGACCACGACGCTCTGCACGCCGGAAGCGGCCAGGTGCGCCGCGGCGCGGTGGGCACGACCGAGCGCGTCCGGCCCGAAGGTCGCACGGCCGTCGGTCACCACGACCAGCAGCGGCCGGCGGGACGGGTCGCGCAGCGCCTCGCGGCGCAGCACCTCCGCAGACCGTTCCAGGCCCTCGGCGAGTGGCGTCCGCCCGCCGGCCGGCAGGTCGGCCAGGCGCCGGGAGGCGACATCGACGGACCCGGTCGGCGGCAGGGCGACGTGGGCGGCGCGCTGGCGGAACGTCACCAGCGCGACCTTGTCACGACGTCGGTAGGCGTCCAGCAGCAGCGCGAGCACGGCGGTCTTGACCTGCTCCATGCGGCGTCGCGCGGCCATCGAGCCGGACGCGTCGACGCACAGCAGGACGAGGTTCGACTCCCGCCCGACGGTTTCTGCGCGACGCAGGTCGCCCGGGGCGAAGACGAGACCGCGGCCCTCGGCCAATCCGCCACGGGAACGCTGGTGCGGTGCCGCCGCGGTGATGGTGCCCGGCAGGTGCAGGCGGCTGGCAACGGGGGCTCCGCGCTGCTGCCCGACGACCCGGCCCTGAGGCGTGCGGGCCCGGGACCGGCGGCCGGCCTGGCCCTCGCCGGTGCCCCGTACGACGAGCAGGCGGGCGCGTGCCGGCTCGCCGGCGGACGCGACCGATCCGGCAACGGCAGGCTGCGGCGCGTTGTCCGGCGCGGGCGATCCTCCGGGGTGGGAGTCGTGGGCGTCCCGGGACTGGCCGTCCTGCGGGGCGTCGTCCGGCGGCCCGCCGCCGGGACCACCGGGGCCGTCGTCGGGCCCGTCCGGTCCAGGGTCGAGGTCGTCGTTGCCCAGCAGGTCGTCGAGCCGGTCCTCGTCCAGGCCGGGCTCGTCGAACGGGTTGCGACGCCGGCGGTGCGGCAACGCGAGACGGGCGGCGACGCGGACGTCCTCGCGGGTCACGTGCGTGCGTCCCTGCCAGGCGGCGTGCGCCGCGGCGGTGCGGGCGGTGACGAGGTCCGCGCGTAGGCCGTCGACGTCGAACGCGGCGCACACCTCGGCGATGGTCGTGAGCGTCTCGTCGTCGAGCACGACGTCCGGCACGAGCCGCCGCGCCGCGGCCAGCCGCGTACGCAGGGCGTCCTGTTCGCCGGCCCAGCGTGCGGCGAAGCCCTCCGGGTCGGCGTCGAACGCCAGCCGGCGACGCACGACCTCCACCCGCAGGGCGGGGTCGCGCGGTGCGGCGACCTCGACGGTCAAACCGAACCGGTCGAGCAGCTGCGGGCGCAGCTCGCCCTCCTCGGGGTTCATCGTGCCGATCAGCACGAACCGGGAGGCGTGCTCGACCGAGACGCCGTCGCGCTCCACGCTGACCCGGCCGGTCGCCGCCGCGTCGAGCAGCAGATCGACGAGGTGGTCGTGCAGCAGGTTGACCTCGTCGACGTAGAGCAGGCCGCGATGGGCTCGGGCGAGCAGGCCCGGCTCGAACGCCACTACGCCGTCGCGCAGCGCCGCGTCGAGCTTGAGGGAGCCCGTCACTCGGTCGTCGCTCGCACCGACGGGCAGCTCGACGAGCCGCACCGGCCGCTCGACGACGGGCGTGGACGCGTCGATGGGCCCGTCGGGGCAGACTGCCAGGGAATCGTCCGGGTCGACCGAGAACCGGTCGCCCGCATACGTCCGCACCAGCGGCAGCACCTCGGCGAGGCCGCGCACGGTGGTGGTCTTGGCGGTGCCCTTCTCCCCGCGGACCAGGACGCCGCCGATGAGCGGGTCGATCGCGACCAGGGTGAGGGCGAGAGTCATGTCGTCGGAGCCGACGACGGCACAAAAGGGGTACTGCGCTGGCATGTAGGGCTCCCGCTCGATCTGCCATGACCGTCCACGACGCGGACGCGTCGCGGCTCGGATCGAGGCCGGTCTTCGGACTTCCCAGGTCTGTGCCTGAGTCACCGCAGCGGGCCCTGTGCCGGATTCTCACCGGCTTCCCAGATTCTCCCCGTGGCCATATCGGCCGTGGGGCACCTCGAACCTTCGCATCACCCTAGACGCCGTCCTGACGGCCCCGGCAGCGGTCCGGCGGCCGGGCCGGGCCGGGCCGGGCAGGGCGGGGCGGGCTAGGGTGCACTGCCATGGAGGCGCACGTGACCGTTGTCGGGCTCGGGGCCGACGGCTGGGCGGGCTTGCCGGAGCCGTCTCGGACGCTGGTGCACGGGGCTGCGACGCTGCTCGGCGGGGCCCGGCACCTCGATGCGGTGCCGCCGGTCGATGGCCAGGAGCGCGTGGCGTGGCCGTCGCCGCTGCGTGAGAATCTGCCGGGCCTGCTGGGCGCCGCACGCAGGCCCGTTGTCGTGCTGGCGTCGGGCGACCCGCTCCTGTCGGGCGTCGGCACGACACTGCTGGACGTCCTGGGCCCGGAACGGGTGACGATCGTGCCCGCGGTCTCCTCCGTGGCGCTCGCCCGGGCACGTCTCGGGTGGCCGGCGGAGTCCGTCACAACGGTGAGCCTGGTCGGCCGCGACGTGCACCTCGTCGTCCCCGCGCTCGCACCCGGGCGGCGGCTGCTCGTGCTCTCCAGCGACGAGACGACGCCGGCCGCCGTCGCTGCGCTGCTCACCGGACTCGGCTGGGGAGAGTCCAGGCTGGTCGTGCTCGGCGACCTCGGCGCCGCGGGTGAGTCGCGTGCCGAGTCGACCGCGGCTTCGTGGAACGTCGTGGACGTGCCCCGGCTGAACGTCCTGGCCGTCGTAATCCGCGGCACCGGACCGGGCTGGGCCGCGGGCGGGGTGCTTCCCGACGACGCGTTCGAGCACGCCGGGCAGATCACCAAGCGCGACCTGCGTGCCAGCGCCCTGGCCCGGCTCGCGCCCGCTCCCGGTCAGCTGCTGTGGGACGTCGGCGCCGGCAGCGGCTCGATCGGCGTGGAGTGGATGCGCGCCTGGCCGACGGCGCGGACGATCGCGATCGAGTCCCGCGCCGACCGCGCCGCGCTCGTGCGCCGCAACGCCGCCTCGCTCGGCGTCCCCGGCCTGCGGCTCGTCGAGGGCTCGGCGCCCGACGCCCTGGCCGGTCTCGAGCGCCCTGACGCGGTGTTCGTCGGCGGGGGAGCGACCGTCCCCGGCGTGCTCGAAGCGTGCTGGGACGCGCTCGGCACCGGTGGCCGGCTCGTCGTCCACGGCGTCACGGCCGAGACCGAGGCCGTGCTGCTCGCGCAGTACCGTCGCCATGGCGGCGAGCTCGTCCGCCTGCACGTCGAGCGCGCCGAGCCGCTCGGCGGCTTCACCGGCTGGACGCCCGCGCGGGCCGTCAGCCAGTGGACCGTCACCAAGGGAGAGTCATGACCGTCCATTTCGTCGGGGCCGGACCCGGTGCCGCCGACCTGCTCACGCTGCGCGCGGTGCGCCTGCTCGAGGCCGCGGACGTGTGCCTGTACGCGGGCACCTACCTCGACGCCGACGTGCTCGGCCACTGCCGTGACGACGCCCGGCTGGTCGACACCCAGCACCTCGACCTGGACGAGATCACCGTCCACCTGGTGCAGGCGCACGCCGACGGGCTGGAGGTCGTGCGGCTGTGCTCGGGCGACCCGTCGCTGTACTCCGCAGTCCATGAGCAGGCACGCCGGCTCGACGCGGCGCAGGTCCCGTGGGACATCACGCCCGGTGTGCCGGCCTACGCGGCTGCCGCGGCGATCGTCGGCGCCGAGCTGACCGTCCCCGAGCTCGCCCAGTCGGTCGTGCTCACCCGCGCTCAGGCCCGTTCCACGGCCATGCCGCCGGGGGAGAAGCTCGCCGCGTTCGCCGCGACCGGCGCGACCCTGGCCCTGCACCTGGCCATCACTCGCAGCCGCGAGTTGGCCGCCGAGCTGGCCGAGCACTACGGCGACGGGTGCCCGGTCGTCGTCGTGTCCAAGGCGACGCAGCCGGATCAGCTCGTCCTGCGCGGCACGCTGGCCGACATCGGCGACCAGGTCGAGGCCGCGGGCCTGCGCCAGGCCGCGGTCATCCTGGTCGGCCCCGCGCTGGCTCCCGACGTCCGCGGCGGCGAGTCGTTCCTGTACGCCGCCAGCCGCGAACGTCGCTCCCGCGGCTGACTAGGCGACGAAGCGCGGGCTCCAGACACGTCCGGCCGCGGTGACGCGCGTTGACGAGGCGCCGACGAGCAGCAGGCACTTCATGTCGATGGTCTCGGGGTCGAGTTCGCCCAGCGTCGTCACGGTGAGGCTCTCCCCGGCGCGGCCGACGTCGCGACCCACGACTACGACGGTCTCGGGCGACTTGTGCTCCAGCAGCACTGCTCGGGCCTGCGCGACCTGCTCGGTGCGCGAGCGAGACCGCGGGTTGTAGAGGGCGAGCACGAGGTCCGCCTCGGCGACGGCGCGTAGCCGCTTCACCACGACGTCCCAGGGCTTGAGCCGGTCCGACAGACTCATCACCGCGAAGTCAGCGCCGATGGGGGCGCCGGCCCGCGCCGCGACCGCTTGGACGGCAGAGATTCCGGGCACGACACGCACGGCGACGTCCGCGTAGCGCGGGTCCTCCGCAGCCTCGAACACCGCCGACGCCATGCCGAAGATGCCCGCGTCGCCGCCGGAGACGACCGCGACGCGCTCACCGGCGAGCGCCAGCTCGAGCGCCTCGCGGGCTCGGTCCACCTCAACCGTGTTGCCGGACGCGTGACGCACCAGGCCCGGGCGCTGCGGGACGCGCTGGACATATGGTCCGTAGCCGATGACGTGGCCGACCTCGGCGAGCACCTGCGACGCCTCGGGGGAGAGCCACTGGTCGGGACCGGGACCGAGGCCCACGACGACGACTTCGGCACCGGCGATGGGCTCGGCGACCTCGCTCGCCGAGCGGTCGTAGCGCGCCACACCGGGACGGGTGTCGCCGGGGACCAGGACGATCGAGAAGTACGGCACCGTCTCGGGGTCCACGTCGACGACCGGGAGCACCCGCTCGGTGTCCATCGACGCCCGCTCGACGTACCAGGACCCCTCGACGCGTCCGGCCTGCTCGAGTGCCGAGCGGACCTTGGCGAACGTGCGGCCGAGCTTCATGATCACGGCGCCGTCGGTGTCGGCGAGGCGCCGGGCCAACTCCGGCTCGGGAAGCGTGCCGGGCAGCACGGTCAGCACGTCGGTCTGCCGGACCAGGGGCAGGGCGGTCGTGGCCGTGGCGGCCGCAAAAGCGGGCACACCTGCGACGACCTGCGTCTCGAACTCGTCCGCGAGCCGGTCGTGCAGGTACATGAACGAGCCGTAGAGCATCGGGTCGCCCTCGGCCAGTACGACGACGTCGCGGCCCGCCCTCAGGTGTGCGCGGAGCCGCTCGCCACACTCGGCGTAGAAGTCCGCCATCGCGCCGGCGTACCCGCCCGGGTGGTCGGTGGTCTCCGTCGTCACCGGGTAGACGAGCGCCTCCTCGATCACGTCGTCCGGGAGCAGACCGGCGGCGATGCGGCGCGCGTTGGACTGCTTGCCGACGCCCTGGTGGTAGGCGACGACGTCCGCCGCGCCGATCAGCCGGGCGGCCTTCAGCGTGACGAGCTCGGGATCCCCCGGGCCGACCCCGACGCCGAACAGCCGCCCGCTCACTCCGCCTCCTGCGCCAGGGCGTTGAGCGCCGAGGCGGCCATCGCCGAGCCGCCGCGACGCCCGGTCACCACGAGGTACGGCACGTCGAGCCCGGGTGCGTCGGCGGCGAGGTCGATGAGCGCCTGCTTGGACTCGGCCGCACCGATGAAACCCACCGGCGTGCCGATGATCGCGGCCGGACGCGGGGCACCGTCACGCAGCATCTCCAGCAGGTGGAACAGGGCCGTGGGGGCGTTGCCGAACGCGACGACGGCACCCTCGATGTGCTCGGCCCACAGAGACACCGCCACCGCGGACCGGGTCGTGCCCCACTCGCGGGCGAGCGCCGGGACCTCGGGCTCGCGCAGGAAGCAGCGGACCTCGTTGTCGCGGGGCAGCCGGGCGCGGGTGACGCCGGCGGCGACCATGTGCGCGTCCGTCAGGATCGGCGCCCCCGCATCGAGCGCCGCCCGGGCTGCCGTCACGAGACCGGGGTGGATCACCAGGTCCCGCGTCAGGTCGGTCTGCCCGCACGCGTGGATCATCCGCACCGCGACCTTCTCGGCGTCGGCCGGGACGCGCGACAGGTCGGCCTCGGCGCGGATGGTGGCGAACGAGTCGGCGTAGATCGCCGTGCCGTCGGTGACGTAGTCGTAGCGGCGTGTCGGTGGGGCGAGAGTCATGCATTCTCCAGATCGGGGACGAGCAGGGTGCGCCGTGGCGTGACGACGAGGTCGCCGGCACCGAGGGCGCGGACCTCGTCCATGAGGCGAGCATCCACCCGGCCGTCGGGCACCGCGAGGTGCAGTGCGACCCGGCCGTCGTCCTGCGCGATCCTGCCAAGCGGGGGCGGTGGCGTGCTCACCCGGGTCCCCGCAGCACGCTCGAGCACGGTGCCCAGCACTGCTGCGCCGGAGCCGGGCAGTTCGTCGACGTGCCAGGGGGAGCTCGGTTCGCTACCGGCGAGCTCGGCGAACCGCACGGCGAGTGTCGTCAGCGCCGCAGCGGCTTCGCCCAGCGGGACCACCGGACCCCACGCCGACGTCCCGGCGCGCAGCTGCGCGGTGCTCGCGTCGAGCGCCACGAGACCGAGGTCCAGGTCGCGCTCGACCAGGTCGCCGCGGCCGTCGTCGAGCACGAACAGGAACCGGCCGGCCAGCGCGGCGAGCAGGGGCTCCGCGCACAGCCGGGTGTCGAGGTCAGCGACGACCGGGCGCAGGTCGGCGCGGCCACCGCTGCGCCCGGTGAGCGGTGAGGCCAAGATGTTGCGCACCCGCTCGTGCGACGTCGACGGCACGAGCCCGGTCGCCATGATCACGTCCACGACCGCGTCCGGCAGGCACCCGTCGTCGTGTTCGATGCCGCGCACCTGGAGGTTGGCGCGGCTGGTCAGGTGGACCGTGCCGTCGCCGTGCCCACCCGCCACCTGGACGAGTGCGCCGAGCGCCTCGGTCGTCACGGCGCCACCGGGGACGCGCACCCGGACGAGCGCGCCGTCGTCGGCGATCCAGGGACGCAGCAGACCGGGACACAGGTCGCGGCGGGTCCTCTCGGTCACGGCGCCATCGTGCCAGAGCCCGTCTCGGGCACCGTCGGTCGGCGGTGCTACGTTCGTCCTGCCAGCCAAACTCAGCAATGAGCCAGGGAACCCGGTGAGAGTCCGGGACTGACGCGCAGCGGTGAGGGTGACGGGCGGAGCACGATGCCACTGGACCAACGGTCTGGGAAGGCGCTCCGTCCGGCTGAACCCGAGTCCGAAGACCTGCTGGCCGCAGACCCCGTCTGCGACACCTGCCCATCCAGGCCTCGCGCACAGGCCTCCGGACGAAGGAAGACCGTCGTGTCTCGTCATCCTCGCTCGCACCAGATCGGTTCCTCCCAGCACGTCCTGCCCACCTGGCTCGTCCGCTCCTGACGTCGTGAGCGTCCTCATCCACGTCGCGACCGCGCTGCCGGACGCCGCCCGACCAGCGGTGCTGCTCCGGGAGGCCGAGGCCGCCGGCGCCCGTCTGGCATTCCTGCAGGGCGGGGAGCCGACGCTCACCCACGTGCTCGACCTGCTGCACGCCGACGGCGTCCGAGAGGTTCGCCTCGAGCCGGTGAGCACCGACGACCTGACCTACGCCCGCTCGTGGGTGGGACGCGTCGCCGGCCACTGGCACCGCCAGCAGATCGACCCGCCGGTCATCCGGTTCGGAGAGCGGACCATCACCGGTCGCGAGGCACCGTTGTCGTCACCGGCTTGGGACGCGCCCCCGCCGCACCGGCACCATCTGCTGCTGTGCCGCGGCCCGCGCTGCAGCGCCCGAGGCGCGGACGAGACCTACCGCGCGATCGTCGGCGCGCTCGTCGAGCACCGGCTCACCGACTCCGACGTCCTCATGGCGCAGACCGGGTGTTTGTTCCCGTGCAATCACGGCCCTGTGGCCGTCGTCCACCCCGACGGCGCCTGGTACGGGCCGGTGCGATCCGGCGACGCGGCACGGCTGGTCCGCGAGCACCTCTGCGCCGGTCGCCCGGTCGACGACCTGCGCCTCGGCTCCCGGACCATCTCCACCGAAGGAGAAGCATGACCCGCATCGCCCTCATGTCCACGTCGGACACCGACCTGTTGTCGGCGCGTGCCAGCGGCTCGGGCTACACCTGGGCCAACCCTGCCCGGGTCACCGACGAGCGCCGCCATGCCCTGACCGCAGAGGCGGACCTGGTCGTGCTGCGCGTGCTCGGTTCGCCCGAGGACGTGCGGGATGTCGCCGCCCTTGTGCGGAACGCCGGACGTCCCCTGGTCGTCCTCGGCGGGGAGCGGACGCCGAACGCCGCACTCATGGAGCTGTCAACCGTGCCGATCGGCGTCTGCGCCGAGGCGCACCGCTACCTCGCCGAGGGCGGCGCGGAGAACCTGCGTCAGCTGCACGCCTTCCTCTCCGACACGGTGCTGCTGACCGGCGAGGGCTTCGAGCCGCCGGCCATCCTGCCCGAGTGGGGCGTGAGCCGGCAGGCAGCCGGGAGCGAGCTGCCCCGGATCGGCGTCCTGTACTACCGGGCACACGAGATGAGCGGCAACAACGCGTTTGCGCACGAGCTCGCCGACGCGATCGACGCGACCGGCAAGGCCGTCGGCGTGCCGATCTTCGTCTCCTCGCTGCGGGCGGCGCCCGACGAGCTGTTCACCGAGCTCGCCACGCTCGGCGCGATCGTCGTCACCGTACTCGCCGCCGGCGGCTCCAAGCCCGCCACCGCCAGCGCCGGCGGCGACGACGAGTCCTGGGACGTCGAGCGGCTGCGCGCCTTGGACATCCCCATGCTGCAGGCGCTGGCGCTCACGTCCAGCAAGGCCGAGTGGGAGGCATCCGACGACGGCGTCACCCCGCTCGACTCCGCGACCCAGATCGCCATCCCCGAGTTCGACGGCCGGCTCATCACCGTCCCGTTCTCGTTCAAGGAGGTCGACGCCGACGGTCTGCCGCGCTACGCGACCGACGCCGAGCGGTGCGCCCGCGTCGCGGGCATCGCAGTGAACCACGCGCGGCTCCGACACGTCCCACCGGCCGAGCGCAAGGTGGCCCTCGTCCTGTCGGCCTACCCGACCAAGCACAGCCGCATCGGCAACGCCGTCGGCCTCGACACGCCCGTGTCGGCGATCCGGTTGTTGCGCGCGATGCGCGACGCCGGCTACGACCTCGGCGCGCCCGGCGAGATCCCCGGGCTCGACCCGCTCCCGCCGGTCGAGGGGGAGGACCTCGACACGACGGCCGGCAACGCGCTCATCCACGCGCTGATCGAGGCCGGTGGCCAGGACGAGGAGTGGCTCACGCAGGCCCAGCTCAGCGAGTCGCACGTGCGCATCGGCCGCGACGACTACCTGCGCTGGACCGCCCACCTGCCGGACGAGCTTCGTGACGCCATGGTCGAGACCTGGGGCGAGGCCCCCGGCTCACTGTTCGTCGACGACGCCGGCGACATCGTGCTGGCCACGCTGCGCGCGGGCAACGTCGTCATCCTCATCCAGCCGCCACGCGGCTTCGGCGAGAAGCCGGTCGCTATCTACCACGACCCCGACCTGCCACCGTCGCACCACTACCTGGCGGCGTACCGCTGGCTCGAGCACGGCTTCGGCGCCGACGCGGTCGTGCACCTGGGCAAGCACGGCTCGATGGAGTGGCTGCCGGGCAAGAACGCCGCGCTCTCGGCCGCGTGCGCCACGGACGCGGCCATCGGCAGCATGCCGCTGATCTACCCGTTCCTCGTCAACGACCCAGGCGAGGGCGCCCAGGCCAAGCGCCGCGCGCACGCCACGATCGTCGACCACCTCGTGCCGCCGATGGCGCGCGCCGAGAGCTACGGCGACATCGCCGCGCTCGAGCAGCTGCTCGACGAGCACGCCAACGTCGCGGCCATGGATCCGGCGAAGCTGCCCGCGATCCGCCAGCAGATCTGGACACTCATGCAGTCCGCCCAGATGCACCGCGACCTCGGGCTGGAGGAGCGACCCGACGACGAGGAGTTCGACGACTTCCTGCTGCACGTCGACGGCTGGCTGTGCGAGATCAAGGACGTCCAGATCCGCGACGGGCTGCACGTGCTGGGCCAGGCGCCGACGGGGGAGGCACGGGTCAACCTCGTACTCGCCGTGCTCCGGGCCACGCAGGTGTGGGGCGGCCAGAACCGCGCGCTGCCCGGCCTGCGCGCCGCCCTGGGCCTAGCGGAGGACGCCCCTCTCCCCGCCGTCGACGCCGTGGAGAGACAGGCCCGTGCCTTGGTCGAGGCGATGGAGAAGGCCGGCTGGGTCGTCGATGCGATCGGCACGCTGCACGACGACCCGGTCGTGTGCGACGTCCTGCGGTTCGCCGCCGAGCAGGTGGTCCCGCGCCTGGCCGCCACCACCAACGAACTGACCAACGTCCTGCACGCGCTCGCCGGCGGCTTCGTCGAGGCCGGGCCGTCCGGCTCCCCACTGCGCGGACTGGTCAACGTCCTGCCGACCGGTCGCAACTTCTACACCGTCGACCCGCGTGCCGTCCCGTCGCGCCTCGCGTGGGAGACGGGACAGGCGATGGCCGAGTCGCTCGTCGCCCGGCACCTCGCCGAGACCGGCGAGCACCCGCGCTCGGTCGGCCTGTCCGTGTGGGGGACGTCCGCCATGCGCACGTCCGGTGACGACATCGCCGAGGTGCTCGCGCTGCTGGGCGTGCGCCCGACCTGGGATCCGGCCTCGCGACGCGTCAATGGCCTGGAGGTGATCGACCTCGACGAGCTGGGTCGTCCGCGCATCGACGTGACCGTGCGCATCTCGGGCTTCTTCCGCGACGCCTTCCCACACGTCATCGAAATCCTCGACGACGCCGTGCAGATCGTCGCCGGGCTGGACGAGCCCGACGAGCTCAACTTCGTCCGGGCGCACACCCGCGAGGACCTCGCCGAGCACCGTGACCTGCGGCGGGCCACCACCCGGATCTTCGGCTCGAAGCCGGGCTCGTACGGTGCCGGCATCCTCCAGGTCGTCGAGTCCGGCACGTGGCGCGACGACGCCGACCTGGCCGCGGTCTACACCGCGTGGGGCGGCTTCGCGTACGGCCGCGGCCTCGACGGTGTCGCGGCCACCGACGACATGCGCGCCAGCTACAAGCGCATCGCCGTCGCGGCGAAGAACATCGACTCGCGCGAGCACGACATCGCCGACTCCGACGACTACTTCCAGTACCACGGCGGCATGATCGCCACGGTCCGCGCGCTGACCGGCGCCGAGCCGAAGGCGTACGTCGGGGACTCGACCGCGCCGGACGCCGTACGCACCCGCACGCTGCAGGAGGAGACCAACCGCGTCTTTCGCTCACGCGTCGTCAACCCGCGCTGGATCGCGGCGATGCAGCGCCATGGGTACAAGGGCGCGTTCGAGCTCGCCGCGACTGTGGACTACCTGTTCGGCTTCGACGCGACCGCCGGTGTCGTCCACGACTGGATGTACGAGTCGCTGGCCCGCGAGTACGTCCTCGACGAGACGAACCAGGAGTTCATGCGCCGCGCGAACCCCTGGGCGCTGCGTGGCATCGTGGAACGGCTGAACGAGGCCGCTGACCGCGGGCTGTGGTCCGAGCCGGACACCGAGATCATGGCGGAGATGGCGCGGGTGTACCTGGAGGTCGAGGGCGACCTGGAGGACGACGCGTGACCCGACGCCTCGCGCTCGTCGGGCTGGGCCCGGGCGACCCCGAGCTGGTGACGGCCCAGGCCGCCCGGGTGCTCAACGAGGTCGCCTACTTCCTCGTCGCCGACAAGACCGGGCAGCACCCGGGCACGGCCGACCTGATCGCGATGCGCGAGGCGATTTGCGGGCGGCACGTCACAGGGGAGTGGCGGCTCGTGCACGTCCCCGACCCCGAGCGGGACCGTGCCGACCCGGTCGACTACGCCACCGCGGTGCGCGACTGGCACGAGGCGCGGGCGCAGGTCTACGAGCAGGCGCTGCTGGACAACCCGGGAGACGCGGCGGTGCTCGTGTGGGGCGACCCAGCCCTGTACGACTCGGCGATCCGGTTGGCGGACCGCATCGTCGAGCGTGGACGCGTCGATGTCGCGGTGGAGGTGGTGCCCGGTGTCAGCAGTGTCCAGCTGCTCGCGGCCCGCCACCGACTCGTGCTCAACGCGATCGGTGGCCCGATCACGGTCACGACCGGCCGGCGCCTGCTCGAGGACGCGGCAGACGGTGACAACCTCGTCGTCATGCTCGACGGGGCGTTGACCTGCCGTCGGCTGCCCGAGCCCTGGACCTGGCGGATCTGGTGGGGCGCGAACCTCGGCTCGTCCGACGAGCAGCTGGTGGCCGGCCGCCTGGACGAGGTCGCCGACGCGATCTGGTCACGACGAGCGGAGGTGAAGCAGGGTCGAGGCTGGGTGATGGACACCTACTTGTTGCGTCGACACTGAGCAGCGGGGAATTCGACCAACGCGACGCGGTACGCCGGCCCCGCACCCGTTACGCACCCGCGCGTTGATCCGGGCGCCCCGGGCCCGCCCTCGGCGGCCGTGTCGGTCCCTTGTCAGGGCCGTGTCAGGCGGCTCGCGCACGCTGTGTGACATGACAGCTGACCTGATGATCGAGGCCGAATGCCTCGTCAAGACCTTCGGGAAGACGAGGGCGTTGCAGGGCGTGGACCTCGCGGTGCCCCGGGGCACGGTGCTCGGGGTGCTCGGACCCAACGGCGCCGGCAAGACCACCGCCGTACGCATCCTCTCCACGCTCCTGACCCCGGACGGCGGCACCGCCCGGATCAGCGGGTTCGACGTCGTCCGCGACGCCGAGCGGGTCCGACAGAGCATCGGCCTCACCGGCCAGTACGCCTCGGTCGACGAGGACCTGACCGGGCGGCAGAACCTGGAGCTGTTCGGCACCCTGCTGGAACTGGGCCGCCAGGGCTCCCGGCGGCGGGCCGCCGAACTGCTCGAATGGTTCGACCTGACCACCGCCGCCGACCGGCAGGCCAAGACCTACTCCGGCGGGATGCGGCGACGGCTGGACCTGGCCGCCAGCCTCGTCGGCTCACCCAGCGTGATCTTCCTGGACGAGCCGACGACCGGGCTCGACCCGGCCAAACGCGAGGACATGTGGGACGTTGTCCGCTCGCTGGTCGCCAACGGCTCGACCGTCCTGCTCACCACGCAGTACCTGGAGGAGGCCGACGCGCTCGCGGACGCGATCACGGTGATCGACCACGGGCGGGTCATCGCGTACGACACACCCGAGGGTCTCAAGCGGGTGGTCGGCGGCCAGACTCTCGAGGTCCGGCCCGCCGACCCCGCGCAACTGCCCGGCACCGCGGCGATCCTGACCGAGGTCGGCTCCGGCGCCCAGGCAGACGAGATCCGCAAGGGTGTGCTCGCGGTGCCGGTCGCCGGCGACGCGGCCCTGACCGAGAGCGTCGCGCGGTTCGCCGCCGCCGGCATCGCGGTCACCGAACTCTCCCTGCACCTGCCGAGCCTGGATGAGGTGTTCTTCACCCTCACCGGGCGTACGGCAGCCGACGACGACACCACCAACCGCACGGAGGTCGCGGCATGAGCACCCTGGTCGAGGCACCGCCCGCGACGAACAGCCCGCTCTCGACGGTCACGGCGAGACCACGACCGTTCCGGCTCGTCCGACATTCGTTGGCGCTCGCCAAGCGCAGCCTCATCAAGACCTGGCGTACGCCCGAGGCGCTCATCGACGTCACGCTGCAACCGGTGCTCTTCCTCGTCATCTTCGTCTACATCTTCGGCGGCGCGGTCGCCGGGTCCACCCACGACTACCTGCAGTTCCTGTTGCCCGGAATCCTGGCGCAGACCATCGCCACCGGCGCCATCGCGATCGGTGTCAACCTCAACACCGACATCGCCAAGGGCATCTTCGACCGCTTCCGGTCGTTACCCGTCCCCCGCTCCGCGCCGCTGGTCGGCGCGGTCCTCGGTGACGTCGTACGGTATGTGATCGTCACGATCTCCACCCTCGCGATCGGCTATGTGCTCGGTTTCCGAATCGACTCCGACCCGCTGCGGGCGATCGCCGGTTGCCTGCTCGCGGTGCTGTTCGCCCTCTGCCTGAGCTGGCTGCCGGTCCTCGTGGCGATGAAGGTGCGTACCCCGGGCGCGGTGCAGGGCCTGATGTTCGCGCTGATCATGCCGCTGAGCTTCGCGTCCAACGTGTTCGTCAGCGCCGACACCCTGCCGGGCTGGATGCAGGCCTTCGTGGACGTCAACCCGATGACCCACCTCGTGGCGGCGGTGCGCGGGCTGTTCCTCGGCACCCCGGTCGGCTCGCACGTGTGGTGGACGCTCGCCTGGTGTGCCGGCTTCGTCGCGCTGTTCATGCCGCTGGCGCTGCGCGCGTACCGCAAGAAGATCTGATTCAGGCGAGCAGGTCTTCCATCAGTTCGCGGATCCGGGCGGTGGCCGCGGCGATCGGCCGCTCACGCCACGCGGCCAGCGACGGCTCACGCTGCTCCTCGTCACCGAGGGCGGCGTTGAGCCGCTCGCCGCCTTCGGGTGGGAAGAAGGTCCGGTCGTTGGCGCCGAGCCGGGTCCCGAGCGCGGCCAGTTCGCGGGCGGCCGCGACGTCGCCCCGGTGCGCCGCGAGTTCGGCACCGCCCACCACCAACGCCCCGATCACCGGCAGGTCCCTCGATGACAGCGCCTCGTCCCGGGCGAGCCTCAGCAACGCGACGGCGTGGGCGTGGGCGTGGGCGTCGGCGTCGCCTCCCGGCACCCGCCGGGCCTCGGCCACCCGCAGGTGAAGGACCGCCACCGCGACCCGGAGGAGGACGCGCGGCTGCGGCGGCGGCCCGGTCCACCCGGCGAGGCACCGGATCACCTCGTCGGCGTGGGCGAGTACCTCGTCGTACCGCTCGCGCTGCCAGGCGAGGTGGGCCAACCCGAGGCGCGCCTGCGCGATCTCCGACTCCTCGGCCTGACCCGCCGTCGCCCTCTCGCTCAGCCGCCGCTCCGCCTCCGGGTCACCGGCCAGTGCACGTTGCATGTCCAGCCGCACCCGGATCGAGCGGGCGTCCTGCGTGGCGCCGACCAGATCCATGTGGCGGACGCTGCGCGTCAGCCACTCGGCCGAACGCGCGTCCCCGCCGGGCCCGGAGAACTGCCCGATAGCGCCCGCCGCAATCGCCATGCCCCAGTGGTCACCGACGATCTCGAAGTGGCGGTACGCCTGCTCGGCGTCGGCGATCGACGCCTCGGGCGTGCCGCTGTTCTCCCGGATGGCGGCGCGGGCGAACAGGCCGAGCCCCCGCACGTACGGGTCCGGGTGCGCGATCATCTCGGCGGTGCCATTCGTGGTCTCGTCCAGGGCGGACGCGTCGAACGCGGGCGACGCCGACGCGAGCACGGTGCACCGGGGCGACACCTCGGCGGGCCGCTCGGCGATAAGCGCCCGTAGCGCCCGCCGGGCGAGCGCTGCGATCCGGAGTTCGCCGCTGATGCCGGCGTTGACGCCGATCACCAGGCACAACCAGGCGAGCCGGTCGGCGTCGGGCAGGGGCCGCCCGGCGGCCCGCCCGTGCAGGATCGCCGACACCCGCCGCCGGTGCGGGTCCTCGACGTGCAGCAGGCCCCGCGCCCAACCGGTGACCTCAAGGTGCAGGCCGCGCACCGTCCAGAGGTACACCAACGCGGTGGCGATGTCGACCGTGGCCGGCTCGTCGTCCTGCCCGAGCGCCCAGCGCAGTCCCGCGATCAGGTTGTCCTGCTCGGCGGCGCAGCGGGTGAGCGCCTCGATCTGGTCGGGGCCGATGAACCGGCCGGCGAGCGCGACGGCCTGCTCGCGGGCCCAACCGACCAGGCCGGCCATGGCCAGATCCCGGTGGCCGGCGGCGCCGAGGCGCGCTTCGCCGTACTCCCGGACGGTTTCGAGCATCCGGTAGCGGGGCGGGCCGTCCCCCTCGACCAGGGTCAGCAGGGACTGTTCGACGAGCGTCGCCAGGCCGCGTCGTACGTCGGGGGTCTGCGCCACCGCGGCGGCGAGGTCCGCGGTGAACGGCGCGGGGATGACCGCGACCCGCTGGAGCAACTCCTGATCGTCGGGCGCGAGCAGTTCCCGGCTCCAGTCGACCATCGCCCACAGGCTCGCGTGCCGGTCCGGCAGGCCGCGCAGCGCGTCGTCGAGCAACGCGAACCGGTCCGTCAGCCCGGCGAGCACGTCGTCGATCGGCATGTGCCGCAGTCGCGCGGCGGCCAGTTCGAGCGCCAGCGGCAGGCTGTCGAGCCGGTGACAGAGCGCGAGCGCGCGTACGGTGTCCCAGGTCGGCACCGCGCCGCCGGCCCGCGCCCGGGATTCGAGCAGCGCGAGCGCGTCGGCATCCGGCAACATGGTCAGCCGGTGGACCTGCTCGCCGGCCAGGCCCAGCGGGGCCCGGCTCGTGGCGAGCACGGTGACCTCCGGCGAGGCCACCGCGACCAGGTCCGCGACGACGGTGGCCACCGCGTCGAGAACGTGCTCGCAGTTGTCCAGCACGAGCAGCCCGTCGAGGTCGGGCGCCACGGCGCGTAACCGCTCCGCGGGGCTGAGGACCCGCCGTTCGAGGCCCAGGTTGCCGCCGGTGGCCGAGGTGTCCGCTCCGCCGAGCGCCCCGAGCACCGTGGGCAGCACCTCGTCGGGTGAGCGCAGGCCGGCGAGTTCGATCACGCGTACGGTCTGCCCGGCCGCCGCCGCGCGGCGGGCCACCTCGGCGGCGAGTCGGGTCTTGCCCGCGCCGCCGGTCGCCACGATCGTCACCACTGCCGCCTCGGCGAGCGCCTCGCCCACGCCCTCGACGTCCTGTTCCCGGCCGACGAGGGCGGTCATCGGTCGGTGCCATGCGGCGGGCAGGGCGATCCGCGTCGGCCGGCGGGGCTGCGTCACCACAGCCGGGGTGGTGAGCTCGCCGCGCAGCAGGGCCAGATGGGCCTGGGTGATCACGGATGACGGGTCGGTGCCGTACCGGTCGGCCAGTTCGGCGCGAAGTCCCTCGATCACCTCCAGTGCCTCGGCGTCCCGGCCCTGGGCGGCGAGCACGCGAACGAGCAGGGCGGCCGACGGCTCGTCCGGGGGCGTACGCGCGACGAGCCGGCGCAGGTCGGCCTCGTTGAACGGCCCCGCGCCGGTGAGGGCCGCCTCTGCGCGCAGCGCGGTGACGTCCGCGAACAGGCGCGCCTCCTCGGCGTCGACCACCTCGGGGACCTCGGGAAACAGGGCCCGTGCTTGGTCGGCCGTGCTGCGCGCGGCCGGGATGTCACCGGCGCGGAGTTCGACACGTGCCCGCTCGGCGAGCGCGCGTGCCTCGACCGCGTCGACGGTGACCTCCTCGGCGGGCAGGCGGTAGCCCCCCGGGCCGGCGACCACCGGCAGCCCGAGCCGGCGTACCCGGGACACGAGCGCCTGGACGGCCCCGGTCGCGTCGTCGGGCGGCGTGCCACCCCACACGGCCTCCACGAGCAACGGGGTGGAGACCGCCCGCCCGCGCGCGTCGACGAGGACGCGGATCACCGTCGCGAGCCGGTCGCCCCGGACCGGCCGGCCGTCGACGGCGAGCGGGCCGAGGATCGTGATCTGCACGGACCCAGCATCCCGCACCGCCGCACCGGGCCGCAGGTCGCCCACTCGATCACCGGAAGCCGGCGGTCCAGGAAGCGTTCCGTCGACCGGACGGGTTGGCCTCGCCCGCCGGGCGGGCGGGTCGCGAGCGGCGGATCACCGGCGGGTGCGGTACCTCCGAACGCAGGTGCGCGTGATCAGCCTCCATGTCGGAGTGCCGGGTGCTGCCGGATTCTTTGGTATTCGGAGCCGCGCGAGCGCACGCGCTGGTCACCAGGCGCAGGGCGCGTAGTCCTTCAGGAAGCAGTCGTACAGGTCTTCGCCCTGTTCGCCGCGGACGATCGGGTCGTAGACCCGCGCCGCGCCGTCGACCAGGTCCAGCGGGGCGTGGAAGCCTTCGTCCGCCAGCCGCATCTTCGTCGGGTGGGGCCGTTCGTCGGTGATCCAGCCGGTGTCGACGCTGGTCATCAGGATGCCGTCGGTCAGCATTTCCTGGGCGCTGGTCCGGGTCAGCATGTTCAGCGCGGCCTTGGCCATGTTGGTGTGGGGGTGCCCCGGCCCCTTGTAGCCGCGGCCGAACTGCCCCTCCATCGCCGACACGTTCACCACATACTTGCGGCGGGCCTTCGCTGCGGCCATCGCCGGTCGTAGCCGGCTGACCAGCATGAACGGCGCGGTCACGTTGCACAGCTGCACTTCGAGCAGCTCCACCGGGTCCACCTCGTGCACTCGCTGCACCCAGCTGTTGACCGGGTCGAGGTCCGGCACCAGACCGCCGGCGTCGATGGCGGTGGCTGCGGCGATCCGTTCCGGCGAGGCCGAGCCGCCGGTCAGCGCCAGCGCGGTGAGCGCCTGCGGGGTGATCGCGGCCGACTGCGGCGCGGCGGTCAGGCTGCCCGCCGGACCGCCCCGGCCGGCCGGTTTGGCAAAGGTGATGATCTCCGGCAGCGGACCGTCCGGCAGGGCCGCCGCCTCCGCAGCGACGAGCTGGGCGTACGCCCCGGCCGTGCGGCGGACCGTCTGCGCCGCGTTGTTGATCAGGATGTCGAGTGGTCCCTGGGCGCTGACCGAGTCGGCGAGCGCGATCACCTGGGCCGGGTCGCGCAGGTCGATCCCGACGATCCGCAGGCGGTGCAGCCAGTCCCCGCTGTCCGGCATCGCGGCGAACCGGCGGACCGCGTCGTGCGGAAACCGCGTGGTCACCGTGGTGTGCGCCCCGTCGCGCAGCAGCCGCAGCGCGATGTACATGCCGATCTTCGCCCGGCCGCCGGTGAGCAGCGCGCGCCGGTCGGTCAGGTCGGTGCGGGCGTTGCGGCGCTCCCGGTTGAGCGCGGCGCAGGACGGGCAGAGCTGGTGGTAGAACGCGTCCACCTCGCGGTAGCGCTGTTTGCAGACGTAGCAGCCGCGCGGATTTTGCAGGAAACCGGCCGTGCCGCCCTCGGTGGGGGAGGCGAGCGGGATGCCCTGGGTCTCGTCGTCGATCCGGCCCGGGGCGCCGGTGGCGGTGGCCGCCGTCACCAAGCGGTCGGCCGCCGCGATGGCGTCCCGCCGCTCCTCACGCCGCCGCTGCTTGATCACCTTGTAGAGCTTCGCGGTGGCCCGCTGCACCCGCACCACATCGGGATGATCGGGAGGCAGGTCCTCCAACGCCTCAAAGACGCTGAGACAGGTCTCCAGCTGGCCGCGGTCGATGCCGCTTTGACCGGTTTCTGTAATGTTGTCCGCTGTCATGCCGTCGCTGTCTCATCCCGTTGCCTGCACCGGATCTATCCGGCCCACCTCAAGTCCGACCCGAAACTGTACGCACCGCACGGCCTCCGACGCATCTCGCGTCAGTTCATCTGATTCCGTCCATCCCACCGCTCAGCTACCTGGGAATCGTCGCGGTGGCCGCGCTGCTCGGCTGGGCCGCCATCATGACCTCGACCTGGATCGCCATCCGGTCGCCGCCGGTCGACGCGATTGGCGTTCGCGAGTGACGCCGGCGGCGCTGCAGCCAGCCGTACCACGTATCCGGTGGTACGGGGTGTCGGTCCGCGTCGACGCGGAACCTGACGTCAGCGGCATGAGATCGAACAGCAGAGACCTGTCGAGGCGGCGGGACTCGTGGCCCTCAGCTGCCGAGTACGGCGGTGTCCCCGGCCGTCAGTCGGCCGGGGACACCTTCGTAGCTGAAGCTGCGCCGCGATCAGCAGATCGGATTCGACCTCACGGGCAGTCGAACCAGCGGGTTGCTGTTGCGCTCGAAGTTGTCGGCCGAGTTGTCGAGGTTGACGTAGCCGGGAGACTCGGCGAGCGTGCCGTACACCTTCATCCGCACGGTGGCGTCGGTGCCGGCCCCGTCGATGTTCGCGGTGTGTACGAAGATCGTGTACTTCTGAACAGCGTTGATGCCGATGCCGGCGGTCTTGGCGGCCGGGGCCGCGCTGGCGGCGGTACCGCCACCCAGCGCCATCGTCATCATGACGAGCGCGCCGCCGACCGCGATGGGGATCCGGAATCTCATGGTTACTTCCTCCTGCCGAAAAGCGTGGATGATTGCTGCTGTAGCAGTGAATGAACTCTGACAGCGGCCGCTGTCGCGGGGCTGACGTGGCGCTGAAATGCCGGCACCGTCCGGTGTCCGACTGTGCGGTCCAGGGCGCTTGTCGCAGGGCGATTGCGACGTCGGGTGGGAGCGCTTCGATCAGGAGGTCTGGGGGTTCCTGGTGTTGGGCGCCGCTCCACGGCAGGTGTGCCTCCCGGCGCCTTTGGAGCTGAGTCGGATACGACATCACCCGCGCTCGCCGTGCTCGGCGACCGTTGGCGACGACCCGACGGCGGTTGGGTAACGCGACGGCGGTGGCCCGACCGGCGTTGATGACGTAAACGACTCAGCTCCAAAGGCACCGCCCAACGGCATCGACCGCCCCGCCCACAGCTCCGCCCCGGGCCACGGTCCCCCGGGCCGACCAGGGACCGCACCCGCGACAACGCAATGACCCTGGGCCGGTGCGGTCTCCGGAATCCGGCGCAAAGGCGTACTCGCGGTTCGGCGTCGGCCAGCGCCGCGTACCCCTGGTGCGGGAGTGCGCAGACCCTCCAGCCTTGGTCACCCCGCGTTAGTGAGGTCGATCAGACGACCAGTAGGGGATTGACGTCCGGAGGCTGGCAGCCACTGGGCGCATAGCGGACGCATAGAAGGCGCAGATTGCCGTCGGCAATGCTTAGCCGCCATCGATGTAGTGCGGTTCGGGTGAGACCCCGACCGCACACATTCACTGTCACGGACCTGAGAGGTGAATATGACCAACAACATCAAGGCCGGTGCCCCGATGGTGGACCACGCGGAGAACTTCGTCGACCTCGACGACCTCGATCTCGCCGGGATCGACATCGAGGCCGGCGACGAGGTCGCCGGTGGTATCAACTGGACCTCGATCATCCCGACCACCGGCTGCACCAGCACCACCAACCGGTGCGGCGGCGGCGGGACGTACTGATCGTCCCGTAGCCAGGTAACGATCGATGCGACAGTTCGCCGCTACGCTGCTGTGGCTGCGCGACGGTCCGAACGAGGTCCAGAGCCTGGTGGCAGGCCTGGATCTCGTTCGCCGCGCCGCAGCCGAGGACGCCAGTGAGGCGTGGCTCTGCATGATTGCCAACGGCACCGCGCACTACCTTTCGACGTACGCGGCCGGTGACCTGCTGTCCCGGGCATACTCCGGAACCAACGAGGTTTACGGCGTGGTCGCCCAGGTCGGTCGGCTGGACAGGGGCCCGGACGGTGAGCTGGTGGTCGACGGGTGCTGGCGGTTCGGCTCCGGCGCGGACCGGGCCGCCTTCATGGCCATGGGGTGCGAGCCGGTTCAGGGCAACCGCACCACCGTGCTGATCAACCGCGCCCGACTGCACGTCGAGCACCCGTGGGAGGGCCCGGGCCTGCTCGGCACGACGAGTCACACCCTGAGTGCCCGGTGCCTGGGGGTGCGACCTGAGGACGTGGTCGAGATGTCGGCCATCCCGACGGATCGCCCGCTGGGGATCTACGCCGATGCGGAGCTGTTCCTGGCGAACATGCCCGGAGTGGCGATCGGGCTCGCCGAGCGGCTGCTGGAGCTGCTGGGTCCCAGCTTGTCGCCGGGATCGCCCTGGCAGGCCGTCTACTCCGAGGCCGAAAACCGCACCATCCTGGCCCGACGCGGTCTGACCGGGATGCTGCACGGCTTCGACGCGCTGGCCCGGGACGGGCGGCTGCGGCCGTTCGCGCCGGCCCTGCGGGCCGAGTACCGCGCGGTCCTCTCCGCCGCCTACCACGTCTGCCTCGACGCGGTTCTCGCCCTGGCCGAGGCTTGCGACTCGGCGGACCCCGGTGTGGAGCAGCGGCTGGCCGAGGCGCGTCTGGACGTCGCCACCATGAAGCCGCACGCGGCTATGCGGCCGCACAGATGACCGGAGCTGCTGGAATGACGCCATCCGCACGGACGCTGTCCACGCCGGGCTGGTGCCTGGTCCGGGTGCCGGTGCTGCCGGCCGTGCCCTGCGACGACTCGCCGTCCCGGGGCGGCGAGCTGTCGCGGCGGCTGCTGGAACTGGCCGTGGAGTACGCGACCACCTTCCAACGCTCCGGGGATGACGACCGCGACTGGCAGGACCAGCCGACACGAATGGCGATCTACGGCAACCGGGCCAGATTTCGGCCTACCCCGTTCGGAGTGTTCGGCTTCAGCATGCTCGCCGACCTTGTCGACGGTGATTCCACGACGCGCATCGACCTCGCGACCGAGATCCGGCTGGCGCGTCTCGACCTGCCCCGGCCGACCGGGAACTGGTTCGTCAATCCCACCCTCGTCGCCGATGCCGGCCGCTGGTCGTATGTGCGTCCGGACCGGGGCGGGACGACGTCGTTGTCGGACGATCCGGCGATCTGCCGGCTCGCCGAGCTGCTCGGTGAACTGCGTGCCGCCGCACCGCGCTCCGCTGCCGACTGGGCTGCCGACCTCGGCGATGACGGCACGGCACGGTTCGACCTCTGCGTACGCCGGCACCTGCTGTTGCCGGAGCACGCGCCGGAGATGCTGGTGGGGACCGCCGTGGCGGCCTCGCCCGCGGATCCGCTGAAGGCGGTGCTCGCCGAGGAGCGGCCCTTCCGCCCCGACCAGTTCGTGGACGCGTTCAGCGAGGTTCGGCCCCGCCTCGACCGCGGCCCGGTGGAGGCGCTGGTCGACGGCGTCGCCCAGGTCATGCGGGTGCCGTGGCCGTCCGACCGGCTCGAACGGGTCAGGGAGTACGTGGGCGGCATGTTCTCCGGTGGCGCGGTGCCGCTGACCTGGCTGCTGACCGCACCGGTGGACCACTCGCTCGGCAGTTGGCGGCGACCGCCGACGGCTTCGGAGACCCCCGACCTCCCGGATGCGCCGCGGCGGCTGTTCGTGCCCCCTGGCCGCCGCGACGGCAGCGCGGTGGAGTGGTGGAACGACGCGGTCACGCTGGACCAGTGGCGGGCGGGGCAACCCGAGCGGGCCGGTGCCGGGATGCCCGATCCCGGGGGCTCGACCCGACCCCGGTTCGGCATGGCCTGCGGGGCGCTCCTGGCCGAGCCGTGCTCCGGTGCCGATGCCTGGCTGAAGATGATCATGCCGGGGTTCTGGGGCGGGCCGGGGGCCAGGTTCGGCGAGCATCTGCACGTTCCGGATCTCTGCGACACGGCGGAGGACCCCGGCCGGCTCGCCGTCGAGCTCGGCTGGAGTCCGCTGGATCGACGGGCGCCGCTGGCCCGACGTCGGGTCGGCGATCTACCCCGACTCAACCTCAACCTGCCGCACCGTCCCGGCGACCTCCTCCTCACCGACCTGGCGGTCGTCGTCGTGGACGGGCGGCTCCAGCTGATCAACCGCGCCGACGGGCGCCTCGTGGAACTACGCTGGGACAGCCCACTGTCGTTGAGTCACGATCTCAACCCCTGGGCGGTCAGGTTGCTCGGGCTGCTCATGGACGAGGCCGCCGACACGATACCGGCCGCCGACCCGAGCCAGTGGCGGTCGCCGGGTGGGATGAATCCGCGCATAACCGCCGGTCGTTGCCTGCTTGCCCGCCGTGGCCTGGTGCTGAACGCCCAGCACCGGGCCGACCTGCTCGAGTTGGTGGCCGATCCCGTCGGGCTCTGCGACGTGCTGACCGAAGTCGGGCTGGGCTCCACGGTGGAGCTGACCGAGGGCGCGGACCTCACCATGCGGATCGACCTCACCGACGCTGTGCAACGGCGGTGGTTCACCCAGCGGCTGCGCCGCGAGGGCAGGCTCCAGCTGCACGAGGCGCTGCCGGTGAGAACGCCGGTGTGGTCCGATCTCGGCGGCCACGTGCACGACCTCTGGGTGCCCTGGTCGCACCGGGAGCCGACGGTGAGCCGGCCGCTGTCGCGGACCCGGCTCGTGGACCGGCTGCCTGCGGCGGACCCGGACTGGACCAGCTGGTACGTGTACGCCCCGGACCGGGCGGTGGAGACGTGGCTGGCCGGGGCTGACGTCATGGCGCTCATGCGCCGGGCCGAGCTGTTCTACATCCGGTACCGGGACGAACGGCCTCACCTGCGGGTACGCGTGCGTTCCTCGGCCGCGACCGAGATGCTGCTCGCCGACCTGCGCACCCATCTGGCCAGACTGGTGCCGCAGCAACCGTGGGAGGTCGACGTCCGTGCCTGGGTGCCGGAGGACTACCGGTACGGCGGCCCGGCATTCCGGGCGGATACCCTGCGTCATTTCTGCGGCGACTCGGCCTGGTGGGTGGGCCGGCTCACCGCCGGTCCGGACCAGGCGGGCCGGTACGCGCTGGCGGTGTCCCGGATCGCGGCCTGGTGCCGGCAACTCGGCGGGGACGACGGAGCCCTCGACCTGCTGTGCGAACTGCGTGGGCTGGATCCCCGGCTGCCCAGCTCCCTGGCCCAGCGGGACTGGATGGCGGCCTTCCGTTCGGCCCGGCCCGGTCTGGAGCGGGCCTTGGACTCCGCACTCGCCGAGCCTGATCCGACGCTCGACCATCTCGTGGGCATGAACGAGGACACCCGTTCTCTGGCGCTCAGCAGCATGATCCACATGACCATCAACCGAGGGCTTCCGCTCGGGCAGGCGGTGAGCCGCGAGCCGGAGATCGTGATGGCGGCGGCGCGGCTGCTGAAGGGCCGGATGGCCCGGGTGCCACGGGGCGGGACCGGGCATGCCTGAGGTCGACGCCGCGCGTCGGCTGCTCCGCCGGCTGATGGGGCATCTCCGTGAACGTGGCAACGCGACCGTGGATGCGCTGGCCACCCTGGCTCTGCTCGCGTCGCGGCTCGACCACCGGCCGTTGGCCGTGTCGCTGACCCAGCTCGCGTTGCGCGGCGAGCCTGTTTCCGACCACCGGGTCACCTGGCTGCTGCATCGTCTGGTGGACGACTGCCTCGCTTCGGCCGCCGGCCACCTGGATGTGCCGGCGTCGACCGGCCCGGCGGCTGCCGAGGTGCTGACCGCCCAGTACCGGCGCTTCGTCGATGCCGGCGAGCTGGATCCGATCAACGGCGCCGGGGGCATCGGGATCACGCTGTGGGACGTGGCCGGCCCGGCGGCGCGTGCCGAACTCGCTCCCGCGCTCACCCGGACCGCCCTCGGCATCCTGCGGGCGCCGTCGAACGGGCTCTACCACGGCCGCAGCGGGGGCATCCTGTTGCTACGAATGCTCGGTCGCCGGTATGGCCGGGACGGGGTGCTGACCGGCCCGGTCGACGCCCTGGTCCGCGACATCGAGCGGCTGGAGCCGGCGGTGCTCGACACCGGTGGCCTGGGTGTCGGCGGGGTCACCCTGTGCTCCGGCCTGCCAGGCATGCTGGCCGCGCTGGGCCCGGACGCCGACCCGGCCGCGCTGGAGCGGATAGTCCGAGCGCCGATCACCCAGGCGTCCCTGCGTCGGCTCGACGAGTTGCTCGTCGACGAGACCGCCGACGTCACCTTCTGCCACGGCCTCGCCGGGCTGAGCCTCGCCATCCGGCTCTCGCCGTGCTGGGCGGGGCTCGTCGGCGCCGATCGGGCGAGCGCGCTGGCGGCCCGGCTCTCGGCCCACCTCGACCGGGTCGACGGGCAGGCGGTGGCCGACGCGTTCGACACGCCGTACGTTCTCTCCGTGCTGAGCGGACCGGTCGGGGTGGCGCTGGCGCTGGCGGAGACCGTGACCAGCACCCCGCCGTGGTGGGGGAGCGGGGTGAGCCTGGGCGACGGCACGTCTGCCGTGGCCGGAACACGAGTGATCGGAGTCCCCGTATGACAGTCAGCCTGCAGACGCAGGACAACGACTGCGGGGTGCAGGCCCTGGTCGCCAGCCTGAAGCTGCTGGGCCACGACTTCCCTGAGCCGGCGTTGCGGGACGCGTTGGCCGTACGCGGAGCGCTCTCCATGCGGGACCTGCGGGACACCTCGGCCGAGGTGTGCGGCGTTCGCTATCGCGCCCGGCGGGACTGCCCTTTCGACGCGCTGACCCCCGGTGCCATCGTTCACCTGCGGGCTGACCACTTCGTCACCGTCGAGCGTCGGCGGCGACGCCAGGTGCGGATCTTCGATCCGTCGTTCGGCCGCGCGTGGCTCGACGAGCGCGGCTACCGCGAGCGGTCCTCCGGCTGGGTGCTGCTGCCGGGTTCCCGGCCGGTCACGCCAGGTGCCGGCGACCAGCCTGCGGCGCGGGTCACGTCGGCCGGGCGCGCCCGCCGGTCGGCCCGGGCCCCGTGGCTGTGGCCGTTGGTGCGTTCCGGAGAGCTCAGCTTCCGTCAGGTCGTGCCGCTGCTCGTGATGAGCCTCGTGCTCTACACCGGCTTGACCATGCTCAACCTGGTCCTGCTGCCGTACCTGAACCAGGTCGCGGCCGGTGGCCGGGTGGCCGCCGGCCCCCTGGCTGCCGCCCTCATCACCTTCTTCGTCGCGCTGAGCGTGCTGTTCTGGCTGCGGCACCGGCAGCTCACAGCGGTCGGGCTGGCGTTCGACCGGGCGATGCTCGGTAACCTCGTCGACCGGCTGACCCGCACGTCGGCGACGACCGAGATGACCTCGGGTGCGGTCCTGCACCGGGTGCAGAGCGCCCGGGAGGTGCGGGAGGCCGGCACCACCCTGGCCCTGTCGATGTTCACCGATGCCATCGCCGTGCTGATCCTGCTGGCATTCATGGCGTCGATGTCGCTGCCGCTCACCGGCGTGGTGGCGGCCCTCGGCGCCCTGCACATCGGGGTGACGCTGCTCGCCCGACGGCCGATCAGCCGGCACTACGACGAGCAACTGCGCCTGGACGGTGAGGTCCAGGATGTCCTGATCACCACGACCCGAGGACTGACCACCTTCCGTGGTCTCGGGGCCGTTTCGCACCTGAGGGCCGAACACGCCCGGCGGCTTGATCTGCTACACGGGTCGGTACGAGCGTTGCAGTACCGGCTCTCCTGGGTGTACGGGCCGAGTGAGGCCCTGCGCTTCTCCGGCCTGTACGTGATCCTCATCGTGGGGTCGGTGCTGGCCGCGGCGGGGCTGGTCAGCACGGGCGAGCTGTTCGGGTTTCTCACCCTCGGCGGGACGGTGCTGTTCTCGGTCATCTCCATCGCGCAGACCCTGCCGGCCGCCGCCCAACTGGAGCGGCAACTGCGTTACGTGGCGACGCTGCTGACGCTGCCGGTGATGCCGGCCGGCACGCGCACCCGGCCGGTGCCGGACGCGCCGGCGGTGGCGCTGGACGGTGTGCGTGTCTGCCGCCCCAGGGACGGCTTCGACCTGCGGCTCGACCTGCGTGTCGAGCGGGGTGAGACGGTCACCGTCGGCGGGGTGAGCGGCGTCGGCAAGTCCACGATGGCGCACATCGTCAGCGGGCTTGACCCGGCGCCGGCTGGCCGGGCCGTCATCTACGGCGTGCCGGCCGGGGACTGGGACCCGGACGCGTTGCGGCCGTTGGTCTGTTACGTACCGCCCCGCTCCGACTTCATGCACACCACGATTCGCGACAGCCTCTGCGCCGGCGCGAGCGAGGTGGACGACCGGGAAATCCGAAACATGCTCACGTTGATGGAGCTGGACGAGGTGGTGCGCCCGCTGCGGCTGGGGCTGCGCACGACGCTGCGGATCAACGGCGCCACCTTCAGCGCGGGCGAGGTGCAGCGGTTCGCGTTGGCCCGGGCGCTGCTGCGCCGACCATCGCTGTTGATCCTCGACGAGGCGACCAACTCCCTCGACCGCGAGATGGAACTGCGGCTGCTGAACGCCGTCCGGCAGCGGGTGGAAACGCTGATCGTGGTCAGCCACCGTCCGGTCGGCGAGCACCTGGGCAGCCGGCACCTGACCGTCGTACGCGATCAGGACGGTGTCTCCCGGGTGGTGGCCGGTGGCTGAGCCGTTGCGCGGGGTGCACGCCTATTGGCGGATTCCCAGCGGGCATCCGCGCCCCTACCGGCAGTTGTCCTGCGCCACCTGGCTGCTGAGCATCCTGTCCTGGCAGCGGCACGCCGGCCCGATCGACCTGTATGCGGACCCGCCGACGATCGACTGGCTCGATCAACTCGGCTGGCTCGGCTACTACGACCGGACGGAGGTCCTCGACGACGCCGGGCTGGACCGACACTACGAACGGGTCGCCTGCTTCGCGTTGCCGAAGCTGCTCGCCCTCGATCGCTTTCCCGAGGCGGTGCTCGTCGACACCGATGCCTACCTGCGCGTCGGCCTGCGCCCGCGAGGGCCCGGTTCGCTCTTCGCCCACCTGGAACGCGGCGACGTCGACTTCTACACCCGGCTGCGCGAACTCGCCAACCCAGCCGGTGTGGATCTGCCCGACTCGCTGGCGCTGGTCGGCAACACCTCGCTGTTTCGGGCCGCCGACCCCGACCTGGCCCGTCGGATCAGCCGCACCGGGCTGTCCTTCCTGGCCGACAACCCGTCCACCCCGGGACGCGACATCCACCTGCACATGACCGTCGCCGAACAGGTGCTCGCCACGCACCTCACGATCACCGCCGGGCATCTGGTGGTGAACGTCTTCGGCGCGATCTGGTCGCCGCAGACGCTCACCTGGATGACCGACCCCCCGAACTTCGGCCACCTGTGGAGCATCAAGCGCGGGCCACAGGTGGCGACGCTGGTCGCCGCGTACGCGTCGGTCACCCGCATTCTGCGCGACGAGTACGGGGTCGCACCGAGTCGGGTACGCACGGCGCTGGAGCGGGTGTGAGCCAGGCGGGCCTGTTCGACCGACTGGCGAACGCGGGCGCCGTTGTGACGTCGGCGGCATCGGCGGCGTCGACCGTGCCCGGTGGACATCCGCCGAAATGGGTGGTGGAGCCCACGTCGCTGACCCAGCTCGGCGCGGTGGTCCGGATCCTCAACGACAGCGCGGTCCCGTGGCGGGTCGACAGTCGCGGGCGCAACTGGGGTTACGACGATTCCCGCGTACGCACGCCCGGCGTGATCGTCCGGCTGGCCCGACTGGACCGGCTCAGCCTGGATGTCGAGATCGGTCTCGCCACGGTGCAGCCCGGGGTGACCTTCGCCAGGTTGAAGGCGGCACTGGCCGACGCCGGAGCGCGGTTCCACCTGCCGCCGCCGGGTTCCGGGCCGCACACCTCCGTCCTCGGCAACGCCCTCGACCGGGGGCTGCTCTCCGGGCTCGGCGAACGGGAGCGGCACTGCCGGGACTTCCTGGTGATGGAGCGCGACGGTTCGGTGCACCGGCTGGGCTGGACCGGTGCGGAGGACGCGCGGGTCCGGGGCGCCCTGCCCTACCCGCCCGGGCCACATGGCCAGGGGGCGCTGTTCCAGACCGCCGGGTACGGCCCGATCGTGGTGGAGCTGACCCATGTCCTCCAGGCGGCACCGGCGCAGTTGATGCGGCTGGTGGTGCTCTCCGGGCCGGCCCTGACCGAGGAACTGGTGCGTTGTTGGCGTGAGCTGCTCATGGAAGGGCTGGTGAGTAGTTCCATCCTGGCACCGCAGGCGCGTCGGCGGGCGCAGGGGATCGCCACCGCCCACGACGGGCTCGTCCTCGACCTGTCCGTCACCGCCGGCTCCGTGCCGACCCTGCGGGCCAAGTCCGCGGATGTCCAGCGGCTGGTCCGCGAGCACGGGCAGCGGCTGGCGCTGCGGGTCTCGGAGCACCCCGACGACCTGCGCATCGTCGGCGGTGATGGCGAGCAGCCGGAGGAGGTCGCCCAACTCGCCGAAGGGCTGGAGTGGCACACGGCGGCGCTGCCGTTCGCACCGTCGATGGTCGCCGCCTTCGCGCACGCCGTGCAGGCAGAGGCGGTACTGGCGGACACGCCGTGGTCCCTGCGCCCGCTCGACGACCGGGCAGTGGTCTGGCTGTCCCCGTTCGTCTACCGCAAGGACGATCCGGCCGGCGTCGAGCTGCTTCGCCGCCGGGCTGCCGCCTTCGACCGCATCCGTGGCGAATTCGGCCTGCCCTCGTACCGGTCCGGCGGGGTGCGTGGCGGGCGATGAAACACCTTCTCGTCGTCAGCGTGCACCGCATCTCCACCGGGCAGTCGGGCGAGGCGGTCCACCTCCGGCAGCTTGCCGGGGCACTGCGGACCGCCGGTGAGCGGGTGACGGTGCTGGACGGACCGATGGACCCGGGCGCGGCGGGCGGCGGGCATGGCGCGGCGCTGCGGTCCATGGCGCGATCGCTCGACCGGCTGCTCTGCCAGGACCGTCCGGATGCGGCCCTGCTCTGGGGGCATCTCGGTGAGGAGACCATGTTGGCGCAGCGGCTGCGGGCGGCGGGCGTGCCGACCGTGTTGGAGCATCCCGCGGCCGACCTTCGGCCCGTCGCGCAGACGCTTCGCCTCGTCGACGATGTCGTGGTCCCGTCCCGATTCGCCCGAGATCTCTTCTCCGGGCAGACCGGTCGGGATGCCCGGCCGATCGAGCCGCTGTTGCGCCCATGCTCCTGTTCACCCGGCGCGGGCCCCGGTGGCGCCGCCCGGTCCGGCCCGTACCGGCTCACCTTCGTCAACCCGGAGCCGGCCAAGGGTCTCGGTGTGGTGATGCACCTGGTCGTAGCCGCCATCCGGGCGAACCTGCCGTTCCGCTTCCGCTTCGTGGAGGGTCGTTGGACCGCCGCCGACCTGGCCGGTCAGGGCATCGTCGCGGCGGAACTGCCGTGCGTCGAGGTCGTCGGCTACCGCGCCGACGTCTGTTCGCTGTACGCCGAGACGGACCTGCTGCTGGCACCGAGCCTGTGGCGGGAGAGTTTCGGGATGATCGCCCGCGAGGCCGTGGTGCACGGTGTGCCCGTCGTCGCCACCCGGACCGGTGGGTTGCCCGAGGCCGTCGGCCACGGCGGGATCTGCCTCGATCCGCCGGAGTGCGGCGATGACTACCTGGTGCGGATGACCGGGGACGAGGTCCGGGCGTGGCTGTCCGCTGTCGTGGACGGGCTGCGCCGTGGGCGCCGGCCTCAGCCGGAGTTGCTGTCCCGGGCCACCGCCGAGAGCGTCGAGGCGTACCGCGAAGTGCTGTCGGGCCACGCGGCGGCGTGAGGACGCCGCTCGGCACGCCACCCCGGCGACGCCGTGCCCGCGACAGCGGCGACGGCGTCCGGCGCGGCCCCCTCGTCAAGATCGAGCTTGGGATCCTGCCGCAGGATGGCCACCTCCAGGTCGCGGAGCAGCGGGCCGGGGTCGAGCCCGTGCTGGTCGGCGAGCATATGGCAGCCCTGCCGGGCCACCCGCAGCGCCTCAAGCTGCCGGCCACAGCGATACAGCGCAACCATGAGCTGGGTGCGCAGGCGTTCGCGCAGCGGATACTCGGCAACGTACCGGGTCAGTTCGGCGATGAGCGCATGGTGTCTTCCGAGGGCCAGCTCGAGGCCGAAGAGCCATTCCAGGTCGGCGAGGCGTCTCTCCTCCAGATGCAACCGGCCGGGTTCGACGAAGTCGGCGGCCGCACCGGAGAGCGTCGTTCCCCGCCAGAGCGCCAATGCCTCGCGCATGAGCTTGGAGGCTCTCTCCAGGAGGCCCCGCTCGCCCTCGACCCGAGCCGTCGCGGTCAGGGTCGTGTACCTCGCCAGGTCGAGCTGGTTGGTCGCCAGCGCCAGCAGATATCCGCCGGGCTGGGTGACGATCGGCTCGGAGGCGTTGTCGGCCTGCTGGATGCTCCGGCGAAGCGCCCAGATCTCAGACTGGATCTGGGCTCTCGCCGTCGACGGCGGGCTGCCTCCCCAGATCGCCGCGGCCAGCTGGTCGACCGACACCACCTGGTTGGCGTGCAGCAGCAGGTAGGCCAGCACCGCCCGCCGGCGGGGCCGATCCACGTTGACCGGGGCGCCTTGAGCCGTGACACCCACCGGGCCCAGCAGTGTGAAGCTCAGGCTCATGATGCTCTCCCCGGGGACAGCGGCGCCGGGCTGCCGTCCTCGAAGCCGGTGATCGGATCGATCCTCTTCTTGAGTCGATGACAGTCCAACGGTCCGCTCATTGTGGACGTTCTCCCTCGCGAGGCTGGATGAGCCGTTCGGGAGCATCCTGGTGGGCAGGCGTCCACCTGCACCCCAGATCGATAACTACTCCCATCGCATGGAAGCTAACGACGGGCTGGTACGCGGGACCGACGGCCGGCTTCCCGTAGCTGTCCCGTACCGCCCCGCCTGGTCAAAATCGGGTGGCCGGTGGCCGAGCCACCGTCGGGTGAGGGCGTAGATAGAGGGCAGGCCTTGCGCCGTTCGGCTGCACGGCGCGTTCTCAGTCTGCGGACGCCGGTTCGGCGGGCCGGGCCGTGAAGAAGCGGACGATGCCTTCCGCCGCGGTTGGGGACAGCATCATCGCCTGGACTCGTGCGGACATTTCGGCGATCGGGTGGGTCCTGGTGAACATCGCCTCCTCGTACGTCCGGATTGCCGAGTCCGGGTCGGCGGGGTTGGCGGCGAGTCGGCCGGCGAGTTCGGCGGCGTCGAGCATGGCCTGGTTGGCGCCCTCGCCGACCGGCGGCATGAGGTGCGCGGCGTCGCCGATGAGGGTGACGCCCGGCTGGCTGGCCCAGCGCGTACCGGTGGGCATCGCTTCGATCCTGCGCAGCGTCGGCGCGCTGTCGCCCGCCTCGATGAGTGCGGTGAGGCGTGGGTCCCAGCCACCGAAGATGTCCAGCAGGGCGCGCTTACTACGGTATGTGTCGATGGGGTGATCGTCAGCGCGCAGCGAGATCCCGACGCGTAGGCTGCCGTCGCCGATGCGTTGCGCTGCCAGGATCTGATTCACGCCGACGCACCACAGGTTCCCGGGGCCGACGAGCTCGGCGAGATCCGGGTGGCGCCGGTCGACGTCGTTGATGTTCAGCTCTACAAAAGTGGCCACATAGGACAGTTCCGCGTCGGTCAGCAGCGACCGGACGACCGAGCGGGCGCCGTCCGCGCCGATGAGGATGTCGCAGTCGGTTCGGTGGCCGCCGTCGAACGTCAGTTCCCAGCCTCCGCCGGGTCGCGGGGTCGCCGCGACAAGCCGGTGCCGCCAGACAACCGCGTCGCCGGGAAGTGAATCGAGCAGAAGATCACGCAGTGCGCTCCGGTCGATCTCGGGACGTCCGGAGAATGAGCCGGGTTGTGGTTTGTGGTGCACGAGGGTGCGTCCGGTCGGGTCGAGGATGCGATGTTCCTCGCCCTCGGGCCGCGCCTTCGACCGGAACCGGCCGGCGAGACCCGCCTCGGCCAGGGCCTGTTGCCCGGACTCCGGGTGCAGGTCGAGCGTGCCGCCCTGCGATCGCGCGGATCGGCTTGCCTCGCGCTCGTACACCACCGCATCGATGCCGTGCCGATGCAGGATCCGTGCCAGGGTCAGCCCGCCAAGGCCGCCACCAGCGATCGCAATTCGCATTCCCACTCCGTTACCGTACACTGTATTCGTGGATACACCGTACGGTAGCGAAGCGTTGCCCGTTTGGGAACGGCCCGAGCCCCAGCCGCGGGCGGCGCCGGTGCCGTTGAGTCGCGAGAAGATCGCCGCTACGGCGATCCGGCTTGCCGACGCGCACGGCCTGGACGGCCTGTCGGTTCGCAGGATCGCCAAAGAGCTCGGTGTCGGTCCGATGCGGCTCTACGACTATGTGCTCAACAGATCCGAACTGCTCGATCTGATGGTCGACGTCGTCTATGCCCGGATCGCCGAGGTCGGCCTGCACTCCGAGTGGCGTGCCACGGTGCTGGCCGTCGCCCACGCGACCCGTGACGCCGCCCTTGATCATGAGTGGTTTTCCGACCTGCTCGGCGGAAGGCCGCACTTGGGACCTCACGCGCTCGCCGTGGGCGAAGCGACCGCGGCGGCGCTGAGCCAGGCCCCCGGCGTGCGCGGCATCGACGATCTCCAGCGGGCCCTGGGCGCCCTCAACGCCTTCATCATCGGAGCGGTCCGCAGGGAGGTCACCGAGCGACGCACCGCCCGTTCCACCGGCACCGATGAAGCCGCCTGGCAGGCCAGCCTCGGCCCCTACCTCACACGCATGTTGAAAACCGGCAGGTACCCCACCGTCGCCCGGCTCGTCATCGACGGTGCCCACCTCAATGCCGAGGAAACCTTCAACCACAACCTGATCACCGTCTTGGACGGCATCACCAGCCGTCCCCGCACGTGACCTACTGCTCTGAGGCCAGCGGCCGGCTGGAGGCGACGCCTCGTATGCACGCCGAACTGCTCGGCCAGCCGCCGGAGTCCGCGTCGACCGGCAGCAGGTGGGCCCCCTCTGCTGTGGCGGGCGCGGTCCCGGGAGGGTGTTCCAGCACCCTCCCAAGAGTCCGTCCAACTCCGGCGGCGCCTACTCGCAGAAGACCCGCACCTTGGCATCGGGCTGGTCCACCTCCACGGTCATCTCGTCGAGGTGCTCCACGAGCGCCTCGAGCTGTTCGGGCTTGAGCTGCGTCAGGTCGAACGGCACGCCCGACTTGTTCAGTTCGGTGTTGGCCTGGCCCAGTGCCTGCGGCGGGATCAGGGCCGCCAGCCGTACGCCGGCCCGCAGCAGTTGCAGCGGCACCCGCACGTTGACCCGTCCCGGCTCGCCGTTCTCGACGGTGTCCACCAACACCCGCAGGTACTTCGCCTTGCCCTTCGGCCGGGCGTCGAGGCTCGACGTCGCCTCCGGCTGGTCCCGTTCGAGCGCGGCGATGAGCTGCTCCGCCTCCTCTGCGGTGATCTTGCCCTCGGCCAGCATGTCGAGGATGTCCTTGCGCTGTTCGTTCATCGGAACCTCTCCTATCGGATGGTTACGAGCACGGCCGAACGGCCCTGCTCGATGTCGACCCGGGTGCCGGGTAACGCGGAGATGACGCGCCAACCGGTGCCGAGCGCACGCACCACACTGATGCGGTACACGAGGCAGGCCACGGCCGCCACGAGCACGACCAGGACCACGACCGGCGAGAACACGAGCACTACGGGAAGCACCGGCACCCAGATCCGGATGGGACGACCGTCCGGGCGTTTGACCCGTACGGTCAGCAACTGCGGCATCACCTGCGACCTTCCAATTCGGACAATGCCTGCTGTGTGGTGATCTCGCCGCGGCGCAACCGGTCGATGATGTCGGCCCGCGACGGCGCCGGATCGGTCTCGACGAAGTCGAGCATCTGCGTGATCCGGTTCAGTCGTGATTTGATCGTCGGGTAGCTCACCCCGAAGATCCGCTCCATCTCCTTGATGGAACCGTGGCACCGCACGAACGCCGTGACGAAGACCTGATCCTCGACGTTGAGCTGAGCCAGTTGCGGCAGCTCGAACTCGCCCTCGATTGCGACCCCGCTGCCTACCAGGCGCGCCCGTTCGACGACGAACGGCTGGCCCCGGGTCAGGTTCGTGAGTTCCTGCCAGTCCATCGCCTGCTCAGTCATATCTAAAGATATACCCGGACCAACCTCAACTTTCAAGAAGTCGACCTTAATTTTCTTAAGTTGGGGCTTCCTTCGGGCTTCGTGCCGGTCCGCCCGGCACCGGGAGCAGCAAGAGCCGTGGCTGCCTACACCGAAATGCGGCGTACGTGCCGGTGTGCTCCGCCCGGTCGATGCGGCTGGATGGATCTCGGGTCGGCCGTGTCGCCGGCCGATGAGGAATATGGGGGCGTTTCCCGTACCGGTCGCCGGGGCTGCGGTGACATTCTCCTTGCCGTCTGTCGGCGACGAGTTTCCTGGAGCGGTGTGCATGGACGAGCAGATACGTGTGCGAGTCATCGCCGTCGACCCCGCGGTACGGGTGGGCGTCGACGACATGGTGCGGGCATGCCCGGAACTGACCGTGGTGGTCGACCGTCCGGACGTGGTCGAGGCCGTGGAGGCGGGTGCCGGCGGGCTGCTGCGCCGTTCTGAGGTTCGCCCGGACCGGCTGCGCCCGGCGATCCGGGCGACGGCTGACGGCAGCTTCACCGTGCCGTCGGCCCTGCTGGGGGATCACGGCGCGCAGCGCGTCGACGTCGACCGGTCCGCGTAGCCGGTAGGACTCGGCCATCGTTTAGGTGGTCGACCCCGGATCGAGCTGATCGGCGAACCAGATCCGGTGCTGGGCGGTGCTGAGCGACCCGCCGTCTGGCCGGTCGGCGCCGACGTCCGGTGCACCCGGCGGCAGGGTCCCGCCGACTGCGGCATCCTCGCCGGTCGCCGGGCCACCCCCGATGCCCCACGCGATGAGTTCGGCCACGGTGGCGGTGAGCACGTCGGCGGGGGAGAGCGACCAGCCCCACAGGTGGCGGACGCGGGAGCAGACCTGGGTGGCCGCCAGCGAGTCGCCGCCCAGCTCGACGAAGGTGTCGTGCACCCCGACCGGCCCGGTGCCGAGCAACTCGGCCCAGATGCCGGCGAGCCGGCGCTCATCGTCGGTACGCGGGTCGACCCGCTCTCCGCCGGCGAGCCGGTGCCCGTCGGGAGCGGGCAGGGCCGCCCGGTCCAGTTTGCCGCTCGGGCTGACCGGCAACGCCGGTACGGCCATGAACACCGACGGGACCAGGTACCCGGGCAGTCGTTCGGCGAGGTGGGCCCGGAGTGCCCGGGCGCCGGGGACGGCGCTGACCACCACGTACCCGACGAGCTGCTCGGCGTGCACGGCCGTGGCAGCGGCCTGTATCCCCGGCACGGTACGCAGCGCGGCGTCGATCTCACCGAGCTCGACCCGGTGTCCCCGGATCTTGACCTGGTGGTCGATCCGGCCCAGGTAGTCCACCGCCCCGTCGGGCAGCGGAAGGCGCTGCGCGACAGCGTGGACGATCTGTTGCGGCACCGGCCGCACCCGTAGTCCGGCGACTTCGCGCGGTCCCGCACCCGCGCCTCGAAGAGCGCACCACACCGGCAGCGCCATGGGCACAGCCCGATCATCGGTCACGGCCGAGCGGCGTGTCGACGGATGTGCGGTGCCCGTCAGTCGGAGATCTGCCGATCTGCGCTCGGTGTGCCGTTGACGGCGGTGCCCAGCAGGTCGCGTGCTTCGACGGAACCGTCGAGCTGGCGGTTGATCCGGTGGGTGGCCTTCCAGCCTTCGGCGGTACGGATGAACTCCCAGCGGTTGACGCCGGTGCGCCAGATCCGGTAGCTGTCGCTGTCGCGGTTGCGCAGGACGAGCTGCGAGTACGCGGTGACGACGGCGGTGTCTCCGGTCACCTGGATGTGTGGGATGCCCTGGAGATGGGCGGACCCGTCCTCGATCAGTTGATGGTGCCGATCGCTGGTGACCATGTCGGCGATGGCCGTACGGCCTGCCATCGTCACCAGGTCGGTGTCGTAGGTGCCGTCCTCGGTCCACAGTTCGGCGGTGGCGGTGGCGGCTCCGCTGTCCACGCCCGGACCGTAGCTGGCGAGGATCTGTAGCAGGGCCAGCCGGTCCTCCAGCTCTCGAACCCGGCGTTCCAGAGCGGCAATCGGGTCGTTCTCGGTCATGGCTGCTCCTCGCTGACTCACAGGGGGGCCGGTCGGGTCCAGCCGGCGTCGGGAAACAGTTCGGTGAGTGCCGCCAGCTGTTCGATCAGGTGGTCGGCACTGTGATGGGCGAACTTGGTGTTGATGACGGTCGCGCCGGCCTCGATGACGCGTTCGATGTTCGACCGGGTGCCGGCGGGGTCGCCCAGCGGGTCGAGGTTGCGGGGTTGCAGGATCACCTCGAACCCGGCGGGCCGGTCAACGGCACGGAGCAGGGCGGCGATCTCGGTGAAGGTCAGTCCGAACGGCTTCCAACCGTCACCGAGTTCGCAGGCGCGCCGAAGCGATCGGCGGGTCCGGCCACCGACCCAGATCGGCAGGTGTGGCTGGCAACCGTGCGGATCGACCACCAGGTCACGGAAGCTGTAGTGGGTTCCGGCGTACTCGGGAACGGCCTTCGCCCACGCGGCCCGCAACGCCCGGATGGCGTCGTCGGCTCTCGGCCCCCGGTCGGCGAATGGCGCGCCCAGCAGGTTGAACTCCTCTTCGAGGCTGCCCACGCCGACGCCGAGTACGACCCGTCCGTCGCTGAGTTGGTCCAGCGTTCCGTAGGACTTCGCGATCGCTAGCGGGTGGTGGTAGCCGAGTACCAGGACGTTGGTGGCCAGTCGGATCTGCCGGGTGCGCCCGGCGAGATAACCCAGCGTGGCCAACGGATCCCAGTAGGTGCTGCCCCGGCTCTCGGCCCCTGCCGCGGGGATGGCGACATGCTCGCTACAGGTCAGATGGTGGTAGCCCAGTTGGTCCGCCGCCTGCGCGATTCGGGACAGCTCGGCAACGCCGGCCGTGGCCTCCCAGGGTGCGGCTTCCGTCGGCTGCCGTATGACGATAGGGGTGAGGATCCCGAAGCGCATCCGCTGTTTCCTCCGTGTCCAGGGCTCGTGCCGCCGCGTTGCGGGGGCTCGTGGCGCGATCTGCCGGAAAGACTCGCACGACTCCGATAACCTAGCAAGCATTTGCTTGTTTGTGCGGCTGGCGCTGCTGGTGGGGTCCGGTGCGACGAGGGGTGGGCCCGAATGGCGGGCGCCGGTAGAGGCAGTCTTGACACCCCTGGAGCCGGGTATATGCTCTCAACCAAGCGCTTGCTTGCCATGCGCTGAACTACGTACCGGACGTGCTGACGGCTCCGCGGGTTGGCAGGGCGGCCGGCAAGGTGCTCCGGAGGCCGAGGCGTCCGATGTGGATATCGGACCTGACCTTCACCCGTTTCTGCCTTCCAAAGGAGAAAGGCCGAGCATATGTTCTTGGACTACACCCCTGAGCAGCAGGAGCTGCGCAAGGACCTGCGGGCCTACTTCAACGCGCTGCTGACCCCGGAGGTTCGGGAAGCGATCGGCGGAACCAACGAGGACCGGCCGGCTTACCGCGAGGTGGTCCGGCAGATGGGCCGGGACGGGTGGCTCGGGCTGGGGTGGCCGACCGAGTACGGCGGTCAGGGCAGATCGGCTATCGACCAGTACATCCTGTTCGACGAGGTGCAGCGGGCCGGTGCTCCGTTCCCGTTCGTCACTATCAACAACATCGGGCCGATGATTCAGCGGTTCGGCACCGAGGAACAAAAACGTACCTACCTGCCCGGCATGCTGACCGGAGACATCCTGTTCGCGATCGGATACAGCGAACCGGAGGCCGGCACCGACCTGGCCGCTCTCAAGTCAAAGGCTGAACTGGTCGGTGACCAGTGGTTGATCAACGGCAACAAGGTGTTCACCAGCGGTGCCAGCCAGGCCGACTACGTCTGGTTCGCCTGCCGGACCGACCCGGACGCGCCCAAGCACCACGGAATCTCGATCATCATCGTGCCGACCTCGACGCCGGGGCTGAGCTGTACGCCGATCGCCACCTCCGGTCTGACGCACACCAACACCACCTACTACAACGATGTCCGGGTACCCCGCGAGAACCTGGTGGGTGAGATCAACAAGGGCTGGAAGTTGATCACGTCGCAGCTGGGGCACGAACGGGTCGGCCTCGCCGCCTTCGGCGGACGTACCGAACAGTTGTGGAGCGACACCGCCGACTGGTGCCGGCAGGCGCAGGTCGACGGCGAGCGGGCCATCGACCAGAGCTGGGTTCGCCAGGACCTCGCCCGCAGCTATGTCGAGGTCGAAGCCATGCGGCTGCTGAACTGGAAGCTCGCGGTGCTGGGCGAGGGGCAGAACCCGGCCCCGGCTGCGGCGGCAGTGGCGAAGGTCTTCGGCACGGAGACACATGACAGCGTGTGCCGCACGCTGCTCGGGGCGGTCGGACCGTTGGCCACCCGCCGGCCGGGCGCTCCCGACGCCCCGCTGGCGGGCCGACTGGAAGCGCTCGCCCGAGGCTCGTACATCAACACCTTCGGCGGCGGCACCAACGAGGTGCTGCGCGACATGATCGCCGTCAACGGCCTCGGAATGCCTCGGAAGGGTCGGTGATTCCGATGACGACCACGACAGCAACTGACGAACAGGTGTTCCTGGAGAACATCCGCGCCTTCATCGGTCAGGAAGCGACGCCGGTCCGGCGCGCACAGGAACCGGTCAACCGGCCGATGATCCGGCACTTCGTCGAGGCCATGGGCGACGAGAACCCGGTCTACCTGGACGACGAGGCGGCCGGTGCCACCGGCCGGGACGGCATCGTCGCTCCGCCGCCCATGCTCTCGACCTGGCTCATGGTCGGCTATCGGGCTCACCAGGCGGCTGCCTCCGGTGCCGCGCCGGACACCCCGATGGCCCGGCTGCTGGGCCTGCTGGCCGAGGCCGGGTTCACCGGAGTGGTCGCCACCAACGACGAGCAGACCTATCACCGGGAGCTGCGGCTCGGGGACGACCTGTCGATGACGACCGTCATCGAGGACGTTTCGGCCTGCAAGCGGACCGGCCTGGGCGCCGGGCACTTCATCACCACCCTGCGCACCTACCGCGACCAGCACGGGCAGGTCGTCGCCGAGCAGCGGTTCCGGATTCTGCGCTTCAACCCGCAGAGCACCACGTCCGCCGCAGCGCCGGCACCGGCGGCGGCGAAGGACACGGAAGCCGTCCCCGCCGGGGCGCCGGCAGCCGCGACCACCGGCGCAGATCCGGCCGTACGGCCGAAGCCGTTCATCCTTCGGGACAACGAGTTCTGGTTCAAGGCGGCCCGGGAGCGCCGGTTGGTGATCCAGTGCTGCGACGACTGCGGCGTGCTGCGCCACCCGCCGTCGCCGGCCTGCCCGCACTGCCGTTCGTTCGGCTGGCACGAGGCTCCGGCGTCCGGCCGGGGAACCGTACACAGCTACGTGACCAGCCACCACCCGAAGGCGCCGGGATTCGACTACCCGCTGCCGGTGGTGTTGGTGGATCTCGAAGAGGGCACGCGGCTGGTCGCGGACTACGCCGGCGACCCGGCGGACATCCACATCGGAATGCCCGTCGAGATCGAATGGCTCGACCGGGATGCCGAGCTGACCCTGCCCCGATTCCGCGCCGTGGGAGAAAAGGCCTGATGGACTTTCAGTTGACCGAGGGCCAGACCACCGTACGCGAACTGGCCGAGGGCCTTTTCGCCCGGCATGGCGACCCGCAGCACCTGGCCGAGATCGAGGCCGGGGACGAGCGGTTCGACCGCCGGTTGTGGCAGGACCTCGCCGACTCGGGGGTGCTCGGACTGGTCGTGCCGGCCGAGCACGACGGCGCCGGGCTCGGCCTGTCGGAGTTCGGCCTCGCCCTGATCGAGCAGGGGCGGCGGGTTCCACTCGTGCCGCTCTGGGAGACCGTCGTACTCGGCGCACTTCCGCTGATCCGGTACGGCACCGAGAAGCAGCAGAACACCTGGCTGCCGAGAATCGCCGAGGGCGGTGCGGTGCTGACCGCCGCGCTGGAGTCTCTCGGCACCGGCCGGCCCTTGACGACCGCCGGCCGGGCGGGCGGCACTGACGGCGCAAACAGCACCGACGGCTGGGAAATCTCCGGAACCTGCACATCTGTTCCCTTCGGGCACCTCGCCGACGCCGCGATCGTGCCCGCCAGCACGCAGTCCGGTGCCGTCGAACTGTTCCTGGTCGAGACCGACCAGCCCGGAGTTGCCCGGTCCGGCTACGAGCGGACCGACCGTGGCCGGTCCGCCGATCTGACCCTGGCCTCGGCGTACGCGCAGCGGCTCGGCACCGACGACCCCTCGGAAGACCCGGTGTCCTGGTTGCTCCAGCGAGCCTGGATCGGGCTGGCCGCGCTCCAACTCGGCGTGAGTCAGGAGTCGGTCCGGCAGACGGCCGACTACCTGTCGCACCGGCACCAGTTCGGTGTGCCGCTGGCAACGTTCCAGGCAGCCGCGCACCAGGCCGCCAACTGCCACATCGACACCGAGGCGATGGAGGTCACCTTCTGGAACGCCCTGTGGCGGCAGGAAACCGACCGGCCTGCCGTCGCTGCGGCCCACACCGCGAAGTGGTGGGCCGCGGACGCCGGCGACCGCGTCGCACGTACCGTCCAGCACCTGCACGGCGGGCTCGGCGCGGACGTCACCTACCCGATCCACCGCTACATGCTCTGGAGCAGTCAACTGGCCAACACGCTCGGCTCCGCGAGCTGGCACCTGCACCAGATCGGCACGCAGATCGCCGGAGGCACCGCATGACCACCAGAACGCGCCGGCTCGACGAGATTTCCGTGGGCGATGAGCTTCCTGAACTCCAGATCCCGGTCACTCGTACCGTGATCGTGGCGGGAGCCCTGGCCACCCGCGACTTCGAGGACGTGCACCACGACCCGCAGCGTGCGGAGGAACGGGGCACTCCGGACACCTACATGAGCATCAACAACACCAACGGCCTGGTGGGCCGCTACGTCACCGACTGGACCGGCCCGGGCGCCGTACTGACCCGGCTGTCCACCCGACTCGGCGTGCCGAACTTCTCCGGCGGCACTCTGGTCCTGACCGGTCAGGTCAAGGCCAAGCAGGCCGACACCGTCACGGTCGCGGTGACCGGCACCAACAGCAAGGGGGTGCACACCACCTCCGAGGTGACCCTGCGCCTGCCGACCGCAGAATCCTGCCAGCAGCCGGAGGTGGCGCAGTGACATCGGACTTCCTTTCCGGAAAAGCGGCGATCGTCGGGATCGGGGCCACCGACTTCTCCAAGAACTCGGGCCGCAGCGAGTTGCAACTCGCCGCCGAAGCCGTACTTGCCGCGTTGGCCGACGCGGGCCTGAGCCCGCAGGACGTCGACGGTATGTCCACGTTCACCATGGAGAGCAATTCGGAGAACATGGTGGCGCGGACCCTCGGGATTCCGCAGCTCACGTTCTTTTCCCGGATCTCGCAGGGCGGGGGTGCGGCCTGCGCTCCGGTCCAGCAGGCTGCCATGGCGGTGGCCACCGGCATCGCCGATGTCGTGGTCGTCTACCGAGCCTTCAACGAGCGCTCCGGGGTGCGGTTCGGGCTCGGCCCGCCGCCGACGAAGACCACCGCCACCACCGACAACGAGTACCGCAGCTGGATCAACCCGTACGGACTGCTGACTCCCGCTCAGCACATCGCGATGTTCGCCCGCCGGTACATGCACACCTACGGCGCCACCAGCGAGGACTTCGGGCGGGTCGCGGTCAGCCTGCGCCGGCACGCCTCGGTGAACCCTCGGGCCTGGTTCTACGGCAAGCCGATCAGCCTGGCGGACCACCAGGCGTCGCGGTGGATCGCCGAGCCGCTGCGCCTGCTGGACTGCTGCCAGGAGACCGACGGCGGTCAGGCCATGGTGATCGTGAGTAGGGAGCGGGCCCGGCAGTTGCGGCAGAAGCCGGCGGTCATCACGGCGGCCGCACAGGGCAGCGGCCCGGACCAGTACCCGATGGTCAGCTACTACCGCGATGACCTCACCCGGATTCCCGAGGTCGAACTCTGCGCGCAGCAACTGTGGGCGCAGTCGCACCTGGGACCACAGGACATCGACGCCGCGATCCTGTACGACCACTTCACCCCCCTGGTGCTCAACCAGTTGGAGGAGTACGGCTTCTGCGGTCGCGGTGAAGCCAAGGATTTCGTCGCTGACGGCCACCTAGAGCTGGACGGGTCACTGCCCACCAACACTCACGGCGGGCAGATCGGTGAGGCCTACCTGCATGGGACCAACGGCATCGCCGAGGGGGTCCGACTCATCCGGGGCACCTCCACGAGCCAGCCGGCCGATGTGTCCCATGTGCTGGTCACCGCCGGGGTGGGCGTACCCACGAGCGGCTTGATCCTGTCCACGGACAGCTGACCCGAGGCGAAGGGACTTAGCATGCTGCGCTACGCAGGCAGGCGACTGCTGGTGGCGATTCCACTGCTGTTCGTGGTGCCGCTCCTGGTCTTTCTGCTCATCGACCTGGTCCCGGGCGACCCGGCCGTCGTGCTGGCCGGCGAGCAGCCGACCCCCGACCGGATCGAGGCGATCCGTGAGCAGTTGAATCTGAACGGTTCGGTCCTGGAACGGTACGTCGACTGGGTGGTCGCGGCGGTGCAGAGCGACCTGGGCCGGTCGTTCGTGACCAACGAGGCGGTGACCGATCTGCTCGTCCGGCGGATGGGCGCCACGATGTCCCTGGTGCTGTTCGCGATGGTAATGGCCGTGTTGTTGGGGGTCAGCCTGGCGATCCTGGCCGCGCTACGGCCCGGTGGGCTGGTGGACCGTCTGGTGAACTCGATCGCCTCGATCGCCATCGCCATTCCAGCGTTCTGGTTCGGGTTGGTGCTGGCCTCGGTGTTCGCGGTGACCCTCCAGTTGCTGCCCACCTTCGGGTTCGAGCCACTGTCCGCCGGATTCTGGCCCTGGCTGTCGCATCTCATCCTGCCGGGCATCGCGTTGGGCCTGCTGCCGGCGGCCGAGGTGACCCTGCAACTGCGGTCGGCGTTGGGCCAGGTGCTCAAGTCGGACTACATCCTCAACGCGCAGGCGAAAGGGCTCAGCCGAAGCTCGATCCTGTTCAAGCATTCGCTGAAGAACGCTTCCGTGCCAGTGGTCACGGTGCTCGGCTTCCGGGTGGCCGAGGTGCTCGCCGGATCGGTCACGATCGAGGTCATCTACAACATGCCGGGGCTCGGGAGCCTGGCGGTCGACAGCGTGCTCAGCCGGGACGTCCCGGTGCTGCTCGGCTTCGTCCTGTTCTCCACCGCCGTCGTCGTGGTGGTGAACCTGCTGGTCGACATCTCCTACGGTTACTTCAACCCGAAGGTGCGGACATGACGAACGCCACCATGCCTGCGGACGGTCTCGTCGACGACTCCGACGACCAGCAGGGGGACGTCCGACCCGCCGGAATGCTGCGCGGGATCCTGCGGCGCAGGTCCACGATCGTGGCGGGCGGCTTCCTGTTTCTGCTCGTTGTCGGGGCTGTCGTGGCGCCGCTCATCGCGCCGTACGATCCGGACGCCCAGGACATCTACCAGCGGTTGCAGCCGCCCAACGCCGAGCACTGGCTCGGGACGGACGACTACGGCCGGGACGTGTTGAGCCGACTGATCTTCGGCGCCCGGGTGTCGTTGCAGGCAGCGGTCCAGGCCGTGGTCGTCGCCCTGGTGATCGGCCTGCCGCTCGGGGTCACCGCGGGTTACGTGGGCGGCCGGTTGGGTGCCGGGCTGACCTGGATCATGGATGCCCTGATGAGCGCGCCTTCCCTGGTGCTGGCCATCACCATCGTGGCGGTGCTCGGACCCGGGATCACCAACGCCATGCTGGCCATCGGTCTGATCATGGCGCCCCGGTTCTTCCGGGTCGCACGGGCCAGCACGATGGACGTACGACACGAGACGTACATCGAGGCTTCGATCGCGCTCGGTTGCAGCAGTCTGCGGACCGTCGTCCGGCATGTCCTGCCCAACGTGATGCCACCGATCATGCTGGTGATCTCGGTGTCCCTCGGTACCGCGGTCGCGGCGGAGGCGAGCCTGAGTTTCCTCGGGCTGGGAGTGGAGGCTCCCGCGTCGAGCTGGGGCTCCATGCTCTCCACCGCGTCGTCGAACATGGGCCTGGCGCCGTACCTGGTATGGCCACCCGGCGTGATGATCTTCCTGACCGTTCTGGCCTTCACCTACCTCGGTGACGGTGTGCGCAGGGGGATGCTGCGTAACCGGTCCACGAACAGCAACGGAGACTGATATGGCGGAGTTGGAGCGGGCACGGGACGCCGAGCGCCGACCGCTGCTCGAGGTCCGGGACCTGGCGGTGTCCTTCCCGACGGCCACCGGTGGGTGGCTGCCGGTGGTGGAGAACGTGTCGTTCACCCTCGGCCAGGGCGAGTCCGCCGCACTGGTCGGGGAGTCGGGCTCCGGAAAGACGGTCACCTCGCTGGCCGTCATGGGTCTGGCGGGCGTCTCCGGCGGGCGGATCACGTCCGGGTCGGTCACCTTTGACGGCCGTGAGCTGACCGCGCTCCCGGAGCGCGAATGGCAGCGACTGCGGGGGCCTGGGCTGGGGATGATCTTCCAGCAGCCGATCCGGAGTTTGAACCCCGCCTTCACCGTCGGAGACCAGATCGCGGAGTCCGCGCGCCGACATCTCGGCCTGGACCGACGCAAGGCCAGGGCCCGGGCGGTCGAGATGCTCGAACTGGTACAGATTCCCCGGGCGGCGGAACGGGTGAACGACTACCCGCACCAGTTCAGTGGCGGAATGTGCCAGCGGGTGATGATCGCGATGGTGATGGCTGCCAACCCACGGTTGCTGATCGCCGACGAACCGACCACCGCGCTCGATGTGACGGTGCAGAAGCGGATTCTGGACCTGCTGCGGGAGTTGCAGGAGCAGACCGGGGTGTCGTTGTTGTTCGTCAGCCATGACCTGGCGGTGGTGGCCGAACTCTGCCAGCGGGTCATGGTGATGTACGCCGGGCAGGTCGTGGAGAGCGGAACGGCCTCGGACGTCTTCTTCCGGCCGACGCATCCGTACACCGCAGGTCTGCTGGCCGCTATTCCCAGGCCGGGGCTGCGTACCGACCGCCGGCTGACGGCCATCGCCGGGAGTATTCCGGCTCCCGGCCACTGGCCGGTGGGCTGCCGATTCCATGACCGGTGTCAGTACAGTGCGCCCGGCGTCTGTGACGTCCGCGTTCCCGGGCTGCTCCCGGCCGGTCCGACGGCCGAGAGCCGGTGCCTACGGGTGGACGAAATCGAGCTGCGGGGAGTGACGGTCTGATGAGTCTGCTGGACGTATCGGGTGTGTCGAAGTCCTTCTCCACCGGCCGGGATTTCCTGGGCCGGCCGAAGCGGAGCCTGCCCGCGGTCCACGATGTCAGTTTCACCCTTGACAAGGGGGAGTGTCTGGCCGTCGTGGGCGAGTCCGGAGCCGGCAAGTCCACCCTGGGGCGGATGGTCCTGCGCCTGATCAAGCCGGATGCGGGACGAATCACGTTCGACGGTATCGATGTCCTCGGGGTTGGATCGGCCCAGATGCGCCGGCTGCGCCAGCGGATGCAGATGATCTTCCAGGATCCGCACAGCTCGCTGAACCCTCGGATGAGTGTGGCGGAGGCGGTCGCCGAGCCGCTGCTGGTGCACTCCGACCTCGGGCGCGTCGACCGACAGAAGCGGGCGGCAGAGCTGCTGGACCGGGTGGGGATCGGCCACAGGTACCTCGGTCGTTATCCGGCGGAACTGTCCGGCGGGCAACTCCAGCGGGTGGCGATCGCTCGGGCGCTGACCCTCAAGCCGAGCCTGATCGTGTGTGACGAGCCGGTGGCCGCGCTCGACGTCTCGGTCCGGGCGCAGGTGCTCAACCTGTTGCGGGACCTGCAGGAGGAGTTCGGGCTGGCGTATCTGTTCGTGAGCCATGACCTGGCGCTGGTGGAGGTGATCGCCGACCGGGTGCTGGTGATGGCGGAGGGCCGGACGGTCGAACAGGGAACCGTCCAGCAGATCTTCCAGGCACCCACCGAGGAGTACACCCAGCGGCTGCTGGCTGCCATCCCGGTGCCGGTTCCGCGGGACGCCAGCGGCCAGCGGATGATCGACGTTGCGCGTTCGTGATGACGAACGACGGGCCGGTGCCGGCCGGCCCTGGCGTCGACTGGGACCCGGCGGATCATCGCGACCGGGCCGACCTGGTCGAGGCGGCCCGTCGGCTCATGTCAGCGGTCGCATTGACCGATGTCCCACCCGACGAACTGCGTCGGGTCACGGAGCAACTGCACCGACTCACCGGCCGGCTCACCATCGCCACCCGACCGAGGTGCCTGCGGTTTCCGCTGCCCACCGCCGGGTTCCAGGGACGGGTCCGGGGCTCGGCCGACCCCGTGCTCGGCCTGTTCAATCCGATCGCGGTCCCGCTCGTCCCGACCATCGGCGCGGACGGCACGGCACGCGGCACGGTGACGTTGGGGCCGCTGTTCGAGGGCCCACCCGAGCTGGTGCACGGGGGCTGCAGCGCGCTGCTGATGGACGGGATCATGGGAACGCTGGTGCGTGCCCTGGGGATCAACGCCATGACCGGGACGCTGACTCTGCGCTATCTGGCTCCCACACCGCTGGACCGGCCGTTGGATCTGTCGGCGCGGGCAGTGTCCCGGGAGGGGCGCAAGACCACCATCGAAGGCCGGATCACCGCCGACGGCAGGCCGACAGTGCTGGGCACGGGCATCTTCGTGTCACCGGCCGGCGCGACCCCGGAACAACCGTCCCCGACTCGACCCTAGAACGGTTCCGGCCCGATCCCGACAACCGTCCGGTCTTCAGGCCGGAACGGTCCGAGATCGGGCCGGAGGCTCTTGTTCGTTATGGCGCCGGTGACGACTCTTCCGCCCCGGTGAGCACCACTCGGCCGAAGAAGTTGGACTCCTCCAGATAGCGGTGGGCGGCCGTCGCCTCGGCCAGCGGAAAGGTCCGATCCACGATCGGCCGTTGATCCGCCGCCACCATCAGGTCCAGGCAGCCCCGCAGGTGCGCGGCGATCTCCTCGCGACCGGGGCGACCGATGCCGTGGATGTGCCAACCCTTGGTCATCAGCCGGCCGAGGTGCAGGCTGCCCCGGGCGCCGGCGGTGACTCCGCAGGTGACGATCCGACCGCCCGGCGCGAGCACCGACAGCAGCCGTTCCCAGAGTTCGCCCCCGATCGGGTCGATGATGACGTCCATCTCGGCGCCGCCGGCGGCGGCACGGATCTCGTCAACGAGGTCGGCCGAGTAGTGGTTCAGGGCTGCCCGGGCACCGAGTGAGCAGGCGGTCTGCCGTTTCCAGTCCTGGCCGGCCGTCGCGTACACCTCGGCGCCGAGGTGTACGCCGAGTTGGAGCGCGAAGCTGCCCACGGCTCCGCTGGCGGCCACCACGAGGACGCGCTCACCGGACCGCAGCCCGGTGATGTTCGCGATCGCGTCGAACGCCGTACGGCCTGCCGTCGGCAACGCCGCGGCCTCGGCGAACGACCATCGGGGCGGCTTGGGCAGGGTGTGCCAGTACGGTGCCAGGGCGTACTGCGCGTGTGCGGCGGAGCCGAGGGCGAGCACCTCGTCACCGGCTCGGAACCTCCGGACGTTCGCCCCGACCGCCGTGACGACGCCGGCCATGTCCCGGCCGAGGGTCTGCGGCGTGGTGACCGCCATCCCGTGGCTGCCCTGACGGATGTAGTTGTCGACCCGGTCGAGACTGGCCGCGTACACCTGGATCAGTACCTCGTCCGGACCCGGTAGCGGTACGGCCACTCGCTGGTGGTGCAGCGGCTCGGTCGGACCCGACCGTTGCAGGACCGACGCGTACATCGAATCGTCACCTGATGGCCCGGGGGCGGTGGCCCTGGTACCTGTCGAATCGGGCATCACGTCAGCGGGAGATCCAGGGTGCACCGGGCTACCAGATGGTCACCCATCGAGTTGTAGCCCCGGACCGCCACGTCGACGAGCCCCGCCCCGTCCTGGAGCCGCTTGTCGCTGACGGTGCCCACCAGCGTCAGGGTGTCGCCGGGGAAGTTCTGCTTCTGCAACCGGACCTGGATGGCTTTCAGCACCGCCTCGGGCCCGGCCCAGTCGGTCAGGAAGCAGTTGACCAGGCCGGTTGACCCGAGAATGTTCATGTAGACGTCGCGGGCGCCTCGACGTAGCGCGGCGTCGCGGTCCAGGTGGACGTCGTTGAAGTCGAAGGTGGCCGTGGCCAGCGCCGCGATGGAGAGCTGGGTCAGCGGTACGGGCCACGGGGCGAGGACCATGCCGGGCTCGACGTCGGCGAAGGTGATCGTGTCGACCCGCCGGGCCGGCCGAGCGGGCTGGAAGACCGGGAGCAGTTCGCCGGTACGGGTTTCGCGGGTCAGGACGTCCACCCGCATCCCGACGTGCACGGCCTGTGGCTCGACGTTGAGCAGGTCGGACACGACGGTGGTGCCATCGGCCAGTTCGACGTCGGCGACGACGAACGGTCGCTCCTCGGTCGGCTCGACGGCGTAGACGGGTTGCAGGAACGACCGTACCGTCCCGATGCCGGAGCGGGTGGGAATCGCCTGCGCGCGAGGTCGGGAGATCGGTTGCAGACGGTCCACGGCGCTGCTGTCGTCCGTCGGTGTCCCTTGCCGGGTCGACGGGTTCCAGCGCAGCATCCTCAGCAGCACGCGTCCCACCAGCTCGCCGGTTTCGGTGACGTACTCGCTGACCAGATCGATGAAGTGTCCCTGTCCGAGAGCGGTTTGCTTCTCCTCGGACACCGCGCCGATGTGCTGGATCTGGGACAGGTGGTCACCGGGCCGCAGCGGACGGATGTACTCGTGATTGTTGTTGACCGCGGCGACGGAGGTGAAGCCCCGTTCCGCCAGGATCTCGGTGACGATGTCGAGCGGTTCGCCGTACCGGTGGGCCCGCCGGTTCCCGGGCAGGGTCCACATGTTCAGGGTGGTCGCGGGGGCGGTGATTCCGCCGAACCGGGACTGCTGGGCCCATGCCGGGTCCTGGTAGGCCGGGTTGTCGTCGCCCACCGCGTCGCACCAGATCCGGATGATCGGTTCGCTGACCGGATCCTTGGCCCGGCGTGGTTCACCCCGTTTTCCGATGACCGAGCGGAGTCTTTCCAGGTAGGCCAGTGAGTCCTCGGCTGGCGCCGCAGGGCTGACGGCGGGGTTGGCGGCGGCCAGGTCTCCGGGCGGGGCGACAGCCATCCGGCCCTCCTTTGGGATCGGTTCCGGGCGAACCGGACATTGTTGCCAAGCTAGCGCTTGCTACGAACCTAGGGTGGACGTCTGGCGGGGTCAAGGGTTCGGGCTTCGGGTGTTCCCGGATCGGGCCTTGGGGTCGACATTGCTGGCCGATTGGGCGGCTCAACTGTGTCTTGACCCACCTCGGGGCCGTTGCTACCTTGAACCAAGCGCTTGCTTGGTGGTGTGGCGCTGATGACTCGGAGCGCGGTCGCGTGAGCGTGACGCACCTGAGCGGGCTGCGACGGCGAGGCGACCGGTTGGTGCGCGGGGCCGGACTAAGAAGGAGGAACAATGACGGGCAGGCCGGTCAGCGATCAACTCAGCGGAACATCGATTCTTCACGGAATCGAATCCGGTCTGGCGAGGGGTTCCGACACAACGCTCTTCTTCAACCACGAGTCCTACCCCCTGGCCGAGTTGGACCGCGAGGCCAACCAACTGGCCGACTTCTTCTCCTCGCAGGTTTCGCCGGGTGACCGGATCGGTGTGATGGCCCGCAACGGGCGCATGGCGCTGCTGACCTGGTGGGCGGCGGCCAAGTGCGGCGGGATAGTGGTGCCCTACAACACCTCCAACGTGGGCGAGATCCTGCGGCACCAGGTGACCGACAGCGCGCCCCGCCTGCTGATCGCGCAGACGGAGTTCGCCGAGGAGTTGGTGCGCTGTTCGAGCGGCATCGCCGCCGATCTGGCCGCCGTCGTCGTCGACGGCAGCGACGCCGCCGTGGCTGGGTACTCCGGGACGACCTTCACCTTCGACGCGGTGCTCGCTCAGGGGGACAGCGGATTCCGCGCTCGTCCGTCCCGGCCACGCGACCCGAGTCATCTGATCTATACGGCGGGGACCACCGGCCCGTCCAAGGCCTGCGTCGTCAGTCACAGCTACATCTGCAACATGGCCCGGGACCTCATCACCAACGTCGAGCGCAAGTCTGAAGAGCGCCTCTGGACCCCGTTGCCGCTGTTCCACCTGGCGGCCGTCGCGCACGTCACGGCCAGTGTGCTGCTGGGCGGCTCGATCAGCCTGGCCAGCCGGTTCTCGGTCAGCCGGTTCTGGGACGACATCGAGAAGAGCGAGGCAACGATCGCCGCGCTGATGGGCTCCATGCTGCCCATGATCGCCCAGGCGCCCGAGACGGAAACGACTCGCCGGACCCGGGGCCAGTTGCGGGTGGTGAGCGGATCGCCGGTCTCCGCCGAGTTGGCCCGAGTGTGGCAGGAACGGTTCGGTGTGTCCCGGGTGGGCGCGGGGGCGTACGGCATGACCGAGGCCTCGCTCATCACCTCCACGCCGCCGGACCAGTACCGGGCCGGCAGTGCCGGTAAGGAGAACGACTCGTTCGAGGTACGCATCGTCGACGAAGACGGGAATCAGGTTCCGGCGGACGCCGTCGGGGAGATCGTCTGCCGGCCGAAGCGGCCGGGCGCCATGTTCAACGGCTACTGGCGCCGGCCGGAACAGACCGTGACCGCGTGGCGGGATCTCTGGTTCCACACCGGCGACCTCGGCCGCATCGACCCCGATGGGTTCCTCTATTTCGTGGATCGCAACAAGGACTACCTCCGCCGCGGCGGTGAGAACATCTCCAGCTTCGAGATGGAAGCGATCTTCGGAGCCCACCCCGACATCGTTGTGGTCGCGGTCCACGCCGTGCCGTCCGAGCTGAACGAGGACGAGGTCAAGGTGACCGCGGTCCGGGTCGAGGGCAGTTCACTGACCGCGTCCGAACTGCACGAGTGGTCGGTCGGTCGGGTGCCCCGGTACGCCATGCCCCGATACATCGAGTTCCGCACCGAGTTGCCCCGCAACCCGGTGGGCCGGGTGCTCAAGCATCAACTCCGTGCGGAGGGCATCACCGGGGACACCTGGGCCAGCGCACCATCGGGCCGGAAGAGCCGAGTCTAGGAAGAGTGGACAGAGCCGGATGACACACCTTCACCCCCACCCCCAAGGCCCCCTCGTCGGCGTCCGGGTGGTCGAACTGGCCGCGCTCGGCCCGGTCCCGTTCGCCGGGATGCTGCTGTCGGACATGGGTGCTGACGTGGTGCGGATCGACCGCGCGGGCCTGTCAGTGGAGCAGCGCGCCCGGGCCAGGAACAACGTGATGAACCGGGGGCGGCGCTCCGTGGCGCTGGACCTGAAGTCATCATCCGGGCAGGCTGCCGCCCATCGGATGATGGCCCAGGCCGATGTGCTGATGGAAGGCTTCCGGCCGGGCGTGGCGGAGCGGCTCGGGTTGGCTCCGCAGCAGTGTCTGGAGGCCAATCCCCGGCTGGTCTACGGCCGGATGTCGGGCTGGGGGCAGGCCGCGCCGAACCGGGGCGAGCCGGGGCACGACATCAACTTTCTCGCTGCCTCGGGGCTGCTGGACACCATCGGCACCGAGGACTCCGGTCCGGTCCCGCCCTTGATGTATCTCGGTGACTTCGCCGGTGGCGGCCTGACGTTGGCCCTCGCCATCGTCAGCGCACTGGTGGAGCGGGCCACGTCCGGGCGGGGGCAGGTGATCGACGCCTCGATCCTGGACGGCACCGCGCAACTGGGGATCGTCGTACAGGGGGCGACAGCCAGGGGAACCTGGCATCCGCAGCGGGGTACGAACGCCTTCGACACCGGTGCGCCCTACTACAACGTGTATGCCTGTCGCGATGGCCGGCATCTGGCGGTCGGAGCCGTCGAGCCGGAGTTCTACGCGAACCTTCTGCGGGTCCTGGGCTTGACGGACATTTCGGTCGAGGGCCAGAACGACCGTTCGTCCTGGCCCGCCCTGAAGCTACGGATCGCCGAGCTGATCCGTAGCCGTGACCTCGCCGACTGGGTGGCGGCCTTCCAGGGCGTGGAGGCATGCGTCACCCCGGTCCTGGATATCGACGAGGCGATGCGCGACCAACGGTTCCACACGCCGGACGCATACGTCGACTACGACGGCGTACGGCAGTCGGCCCCGACTCCCCGGTTCTCTCGGACGCCGAGCGGAGTGCATCGCCCGTCGCCGCTGCCCGGAGAGCACTCCGAGCAGGTGCTGCGTGAATACGGATTCGACGACGACGCCATCGGGCGGTTGCTCGACGACCGGATCGAGCAGTAACCGTGGCCGTTTCTTCCGTCCACAAGGCGGCGGCCAAAACTTCTGACTTGAAAGGAATTTAGCGTGCTCTTGCGGAGAAACAAACTCATTGCCCTATTTTGTGGCGTCGCTCTCACTGCCTCGGCCTGCACGGGCGGCGGTTCGAACAAGCCGTCCGGCTCCTCGGAGATCGACCGTGACGCGGTGTTGCGGGTGGCCTGGGCCCTGCCCATGCCCACGCTTGATCCCATGCTGCTGACCAGCGTGGCCAGCCAGGGGAACCTCTCGCCCGTCTATGACCGGCTGATCCAGGTGGACGGTAAGGACAAGTTGCTCCCGATGCTGGCCACGTCGTGGCAGTACTCGGGCGGCGGCGAATATCTTGAACTGAAGCTTCGTTCCGACGTCAAGTTCCACGACGGTACGACCTTCGACGCCGCAGCGGTAAAGGCCAACATCGAGCGCGGCAAGACCCACCCGAAGAGCACGGTGAAGGGGGCGCTGAAGTCGATCACCTCGGTCGAGGTGATCGATCCCACCACGGCCCGGGTGCACCTGGTCAAGGGACAGGGCGCCGAGCTGCCCAGCCTGTTCAGCTCGAACGCGGGAATGATGATCAGCCCGAAGGCGCTGGCGGACCCGTCCCGTGACCTGACGAACAACCCGGGGGACGCGGGCTCCGGCCCGTACGTAATCACCGCCTTCGTGCCCCAGGAAAAGATCACCATGAAGCGGGCGCCAAGCTACTGGGACCCCAAGGTGGGCCAGTTGGCCGGCTTGGAAGTCTCTCGGGTCGCGAACAACACCACGCGGTTGAACGGCGTTTCGGCGGGCGAGCTGGACATCACCGGGGTCAGCGCGCCGAACGATCTGACGCGGGCCGCCGACCTGGCCGGGCGCGGCACGTTCAACATCGACAAGGTTCAGTTCCGCAACGTGATGAGTCTCTTCCTCGATGCGAAGAAGGGAAACCTGGCCGACCTCAAGGTGCGGCAGGCGATCGCCCACGCCATCGATCCGGAAAAGATCGCGGCACTCTTCTCCGGCACCTGCACCCCGTACCGGCAGTTCTACCCCGAGGACTCCTGGCCGGCGCTGAAGGGTTACCAGTACCCGTACAAGCCGGACCTGGCAAAGGCCAAGCAGTTGATCTCCGAGGCGGGCGGCGCGAAATTTGAGTTGACCTTCTCCGCGCAGACGAACACCGAGCAGCCGGCGAACGTGATCCAGGCGGCGCTGAAGGACGCGGGAGCGGACGTCAAGCTCGTCCCGGTACCCAACAGCGAGCACGACGCCCGTTACCAGGCAGGCGACTTCGACTCGATGGTGTCGAACGGGTTCAACCCGAAGATCGATCCGGCTGAGACGATGGCGACGTACTTCCTCGGCAGCTACCGGATCGCCGCGGACCCAGCGGCCGTGAAGCCCCTGGCCGACCAAGCGGCCAACCCGACGCTGCCCGAGGCGGAGCGGGCCAAGATCTACCAGCAGATCTGGGAGAAGGTGCTGCAGGAGGCGTGGTTCATCCCGATCTGCCGGCAGACGCATGCCATCATCTCCAGCCCCAAGGTGATCAACGCGGAGGGCCTTCCGTGGGCCAACCTCGGCTACATGGACCTGCGGTCCGTGGCCATGGTGAAGTGAGCAAGTCTGATCATTAGCGGGAGCGGACAGCGCGTCGCGCGACGGCCGCCTTCGGTGGGTCGCCCGGGTCCGATTGGATGCGGCGTGTTGTACCAGCCGTCCTAGGCAAGCGAAGATCGCGTCTCGGCCTCGCATCGGGTCCGCGCCGTGGGTGTGGCTCAACGACCACGTCCAACCGATCCGCTCCGCGATCACCGTGGCCGGCATCGTCCAAGGTGATTGCGAAGTCGGGCGGGGGCGCTTCGATCAGGAGGTCTGGGGTTCCTGGCGTGGGCGCCGCTCCACGGCGGGTGCGCCTCCCGGTGCCTATGGAGCTGAGTCGGGTACGACATCAGCCACGCTCGCCGCGCTCGGCGACCGCAAGCGACGACCCGACGTAGCGGTGCGTAACGCGACGGCGGTGGGTAACGCGACGGCGGTGGCCGACCGGCGGTGAGGACGTAAACGACTCAGCTCCATAGGCGCCGCCCCACGGCATCGACCGCCGCGCCCACAACTCGGCCCCGGCCCTGGTGGTGCTGCCGCGGGGTGACCAGTCAGTGATGCACCGCAAGCCAGCAATGTGCCCTGCTTCCCGATCGGGTCGACCCGGATAGTCGCGGCCGGTGGGAGCACCCTGAGCCGGATCGATACCCGATTTTCCGCCATGCGGGGTTGGGGCTCTGGGCCGGATCAGCCTCTGGGCCGGATCAGCCTCTGGGCCGGATCAACCGAGCCGGGTCCGGCCCGGCCCGGTGCGAAAGGTCGAGGCCAGGCCCGCGACCGCGGTGACCCCGCCGAATATCGCGAATGACCAGCCCGGGTCCGTTGCCTGGCTCAGCACGCCCATGGCCAGTCCACCGAACGGCAGTAGACCGCCCCAGCAGAGGATGTAGAGACTCATCACTCGGCCACGCTGCGTGTCGTCGATCACCTGCTGGAGCAACGAGCTGATCGAAGTCATGATCGAGAGAGTGAGGCCGCCGGCGGCGATGATGAGCAGGGCGACCAGTGGCGCCGACGTGGTCATCCCGACCAGTGCCACCACGATTCCGAGAGCTGTCAACTGTTTCGCGGCGGCGGGCAGGGACATCCGGCCTCGGCGGCGCGCGACACTGAAAATTCCGAAGAGCGAGCCAATGCCGCCGAGCGTGGCCAGGACCAGAAAGGCGGTATTTCCGTCATCGGATATGCGGGCCCCGACGACAGGCAGTTGAGCCTGATAGGACGACCCGAAGATCGAGGTGATTGCCGTGATCGCCAGGGCCATCGCAGCCGGCGGCCGTTGCCGGACATGGGCAATCCCCGCGAGTACCTGTCGGTGCATTCTGGCCCGGACGGGTGGGAACGCCGGCCGGGGCGGTGCGGGCAGTCGCCACGCGAGCAGCACGGCTGCGATGGCCGCCAGGCAGCAGACCGTGAAGGCCAGCGTCGAGCCGGCGAGCATGAGCAACGGGCCAGCCACGGCCGGACCGAGGATACGGGCGAGATTGAGACCGGCGGCCTGCAGGGGGATCGCACTGGCCAGATCGGCGGTCGCCACCGTACCCGCGATGAGGGCCTGGTTGGTCGGCGAGACGACGGTGACCACACAACCGGCCAGGAAACCCAGCGCGGTGACCATGATGGTCGGCATCGCGTCGAGCCCGGCCAGCAGGATGCAGAGGCTGTCGAGCACCACCGCGCAACAGAGTACGGCGAGCAGTAGGCGTCGGCGGTCCCGCGTGTCGGCCAGCACCCCGGCCGGCAGAGAGAACAGCAGGAATGGCGCTGTCGTGAAGAAGTAGAGGATGCCCAGCAGCAATGCGTTGTTGTTCGTGCGGTTGGCGACCTCCCATTGGAAGGCGACGACCGCCAACCAGTGGGCCAGCTGGATCAGTAGCGCCGATGTCCACAGGAGCCGAAAAGGCCGGTGGCGCAGCGTGCGGAACATGTCCATCCGCCCACCTCCGCTCAAATGGGTGCTTCAGGCAATCACGCGAGCGAAGGCTACCAAGCGCTTGGTTGGCATGGCCAGGGTTGCCCTGGAGGGATGGATCACGTTCGCTGGCGGACCATGGCCGGTCAGACGGTGTATCCGCCGTCGACATCGAGTTGTTGGCCGGTGATGAAGCGGGCCCGGTCGCTGGCGAGGAAACAGACCGCCTCCGCTATGTCCTCGGCGGTGCCGAAGGTGCGCAGCGGGATGTTCGCCCGGGCGACGCCCAAGGCGCGTTCGTCAAGGTCGCCGGAGGCGATCAGCCGAGCTGCCATACCGTCGGTGAGCATGCCCGGTCCGACGCAGTTGGCGCGTACGCCGTATCGGCCCTCTTCGGCGGCGACGCCCCGGACCAGCGCTTCGACGGCACCCTTGGGGCCGGCGGACAGGCCGTCGCGGACCGGGAAGCGGCGGGTGGCGGCCGTGGTGACCGCGATCAGGCTGCCCCGGCTCTGGCGTAGCAACGGTAGCCCGGCCCGCATCAGGTGGAAGAAGCCGAGCGTGTCCTGTTCGAGTTGACTGCGGAAGGCGGCCGGGGTGATCTGGCTGAGGTGGACCATGGGCACATGCGGTCCGGCGGCATAGATCACGGTGTGCAGGCCGCCGAAGCGCTCGGCGGCTTCGGCGAGCACCGTCGAGCTGGCCTCGGCGTCGGTCAGGTCGAGCTGCCAGGTGGCGGCGTGTTCGACCGAGGTGGCCAGGGTGTCCGCCGCCTCGGCGTTGCGATGGTAGGTCAGGGCCAGCGCGCTGCCTCGGGCGGCGAGCATTCGGGCGATGGCGGTGCCGAGGCCGCCGGTTGCGCCGGCGACCAGTGCGGCGCCCGGCCGACCGGAAAAGTCGTCGATCATGACCGCTAGCCTACCAAGCAAGCGTTTGGTAGGCTAGCGGTCATGGGTGTCACATGGCGCGAGTGGTGATCCGGTCGGATCCGACGCGTCCGGCCGAGGCCGAAGCGACTGTGACCCGCCAGGGCGGGAAATCCTAGGAGAGTGATCATGGGCAGGACAGATGCGGGCCGGGTGGTCGTGGTGACCGGAGCCGGGCAGGGACTCGGCCGGGCCCATGCGTTGGCCTTCGCGGCGGCCGGTGCCAGGGTGGTGGTCAACGACGTGGGGGCCGGAGCAGCCGAGGTGGTCGGTGAGATCCAGCGGGCGGGCGGCACGGCGATCGCCAGCGTCGGCGACGTGGCTGACTGGGGCTATGCCGAGCAGTTGGTCAGTGTGGCCGTCGAGGCGTTCGGTCAGCTTGATGCCTTGGTCAACAACGCCGGCCTGGTCCGGGACCGGATGCTGGTGAACCTCTCCGAGGCGGAGTGGGACCTTGTGCTCCGGGTCGACCTGAAGGGGCACTTCGCGCCGCTGCGGCACGCCGCGGCGTACTGGCGGGACCGGGCCAAAGCCGGCGCGCCGGTCGCCGCCCGGGTGGTCAACACCAGCTCCGGGGCGGGGCTGATGGGCAGTGTCGGGCAGAGCAACTATGCGGCGGCCAAGGCCGGCGTGGCGGCACTCACCCAGGTCGCGGCGGTGGAGTTGGCCCGCTACGGGATCACCGTCAACGCGGTTGCGCCGTCGGCGCGTACCGCGATGACCGCCGCCGTCTTCGCCGACACGATGCGCGCGCCCGAGGACGGCTTCGACCAGATGGCCGCCGAGAACGTCTCCCCGCTGGTGGTCTGGCTGGCCAGCGCCGACGCCGGTGACGTCACCGGTCGGATCTTCGAGGTGGCCGGCGGCGAGGTCAGTGTCGCCGACGGCTGGCAGCACGGCGAGCCGGTCAACGCCGGCCGTCGCTGGCAGCCCGAGGAACTGGGGCCGGTGGTCCGCGACCTGATCGCCCGGGGGCCGGTCCCCGCACCGGTCTACGGGGCCTGAGATGCCCGCTGTCACGGCACTGTCCGACGCCGACTTCCGGGCCACCGTGCGGGACTGGCTCGCCACCCACCTGACCGGCGAGTTCGCCGCGTTGGCCGGCACCGGTGGTCCCGGCCGCGAACACGAGAACATCCCCTTGCGTACGGCGTGGGAGCGCGAGCTGGGCGACGCCGGCTGGATCGGGCTGGGCTGGCCACAGGCGAACGGCGGTGGCGGAGCCAGCATCGCCCAGCAGGTGATCTTCTTCGAGGAGTACGCCCGGGCCGGTGGCCCCGGCCGGCTCAGTCACATCGGGGAGTACCTGCTGGCGCCGACCCTGATCGCGTTCGGCACCGAGGAACAGCGCCGTCGTTTCCTACCACCCATCGCCGCCGCCACCGAGTTCTGGTGCCAGGGCTATTCCGAGCCCGACGCCGGTTCCGACCTGGCCGCCGTGCAGACCCGGGCGGTCCGCGACGGCGACGTCTGGCGGATCACCGGTCAGAAGGTGTGGACCTCGCTGGCGCACATCGCCGACTGGTGCTTCGTGCTGGCCCGCACCGACCCGCAGGCGCCCAAACACCGGGGCCTGTCCTACCTGCTGGTGCCGATGGACCAGCCGGGCGTGCAGGTACGCCCGATCACCCAGCTCACCGGCAGCTCCGAATTCAACGAGGTGTTCTTCGACGACGCGGTCACCGCGGCGGAGAACATCGTCGGCCAGCCCGGTGACGGGTGGCGGGTGGCCACCGGCACACTGGCCTTCGAGCGGGGCGTGGCCACGCTCGGCCAGCAGCTCGGCTTCGCCCGGGAACTGGACGACGTGATCGGGACCGCCCGGGCCGGCGGCGTCCACGACGACCCGGTCTGGCGGGACCGGATCACCGACGCGTGGATCGGGCTACAGGTGCTGCGGCACCACGCGCTGCGCACCCTGGGCACCCCCGAGGGCGACCTGCCGGGGGTGGAGGCGTCGGTCGCCAAGCTGCTCTGGGCACCCTGGCACCAGCAACTGGGCGAACTGGCCATGGCGGTCGCCGGACCGGCGGCGACGCTGACCGGCGATGAGCTCTCCGACATTCAGCGCCTGTTTCTCTTCACTCGGGCCGACACCATCTATGGCGGCTCCAACGAGATCCAGCGCAACATCATCGCGGACCGGCTGCTCGGCCGGGTGCCGCGCGGCTAGGGGGTACGGGTGGAGTTCGGTTTCACCGCCGAGCAGGCGGAACTACGCGACACGGTCCGGAGCTTCCTGAGCCGGCATGCCACCTCCGCACGGGTCCGCGCGGCCGAGGGCTTCGACGCCGGGCTGTGGCAACGGCTGACCGGCGAACTGGGCGTGGCGGCGCTGGCCATCAGTGAGGAGTACGGCGGGTTCGGCGCCTCCGAGGTGGAGGTGGGACTCGTCCTGGAGGAGGCGGGGCGGGTGCTGCTCCCGGCGCCGTACCTCGCCACGGTCACAGCGGCGGCGGCCGTCGACGGGGAACTGGCTGCCGACCTGCTGGCCGGGATCGCCGACGGCAGCACCATCGCCACCCTGGCGCTGGCCGAGCCGGGCGTGGGCTGGACGCCGGAAAGCTGGACCTGCACCGCCCGCCGGTCCGGCGACGGCTACCTGCTCGACGGCGTCAAGGAACATGTCCTGGACGGGCAGGTCGCCGACGTGGCCGTCGTCGCGGCGGTGTGCGACGCAGAACCGGGCCTGTACGCGGTGCGGACCGGCGACGCCCGGCGTACCGGGTACGCCACCCTGGATCCGACCCGTCGCCAGGCACGACTGGAGTTCACCGCGACGCCCGCCACCCTGGTCGGCCGGCGGGGCGTGGCTCATGCCCTGGACCTGCTGTGGGCGGCACTCGCGGTCGAGTCGGTCGGGGTGGCGCGGGCCAGCCTGGAGCTGACCATCGACTACCTCAAGACGCGTGAGCAGTTCGGCGTACCGCTGGCACACTTCCAGGCGCTGCGGCACCGGATCGCCGATCTGGCCGTGGCGGTCGAGGCGGCCACCTCCAGCGCCTGGTACGCACTGCGCGTGGCCGGTACGGCGGAGTTCGCCGTGGCCGCCCCGGTGGCCAAGCTGGTCGCCACCAGGGCCGCCTACGCGGTGACGGCGGAGAGCATCCAACTGCATGGCGGGATCGGCTTCACCTGGGAACACGACGCGCACCTCTACCTCAAGCGGGCCACCGCAAACCAGTTGCTGCTCGGTGACGAGGTGACCCTGCGCCGGCTGATCGCCACCCGGGCCGGTCTCTAGGGTTTCGAGCTGCTTGATCACCTCCGTCGGGGCCGGCCCATCAGGACGGCTTCGCTATGGGTGTGGGGTCGGGCGGGCGGTGTCGGCGTAGGCGGGCCGCTGGCCGCCACCGTCGACCACCAGATTGGCGCCGGTGACGTAGCCGGCCAGTGGTGAGGTGAGAAGCAGGCACGCGTCGGCGATGTCGTCCGGGGTCGCCATCCGGCCGAGCGGGACGGTGGCGGCGACGGCGGCCAGGGCTTCCTCGTCGCCGTAGTGGTCAGCGGTTTCCTCAGTGCGCACCATGCCGACGGTGATGCAGTTGACGCGTACCGCAGGGGCCCACTCCACGGCCAGGGCCTGGGTCAGCACCGCCAGGCCGGCTTTGGCGGCGGCGTAGACGGCGGTGCCCGGGGCCGGGCGGATGGCGGCGACGCTGCCGATGTTGAGGATGAGGCCGCCGGTCTCCTGCTGTTGCATGATCGCGTTCGCCGCCTGCGCGACGAAGAACGGGGCAAGCAGGTTGAGCCGGACCACCGAGGTCGCCAGGTTGGGGGAGGCGGTCGCGGCGGGTACGGAGGGGGAGCCGCCCGCGTTGTTCACCACGATGTCCAGCCGGCCGAAGCGGCGGACCGCCTCGTCGACCAGCTGGCCGGCCTGCGCCGGGTCGCGTACGTCGGCGGCGGTGAACTCGATCCCGTCCGGCAGGTCGGCGGGCTCGGATCGTCCGCAGACCAGCACTGAGGCGCCAGTGGACCGTAGTCGGGCGGCGATCGCGCGTCCAATGCCCCGGGTGCCGCCGGTCACCACCGCCACCTGTCCGGTCAACGGGGTGGCCAACCGGGCCAGCGCGGTCGCCGACCGGTTCAGGTCAGAGCCGCTCGATGATGGTGACATTGGCCGTCCCTCCGCCCTCGCACATGGTCTGGAGCCCGTACCGGCCACCGGTGCGCTCCAGCTCGTTGAGCAGTGTGGTCATCAACCGGACGCCGGTCGCGCCCAGTGGGTGGCCGAGCGCGATCGCCCCGCCGTTGACGTTGACCCGGTCCAGGTCGAAGCCGGTCTCCTGCTGCCAGGCGAGCACGACCGGGGCGAACGCCTCGTTGATCTCTACCAGGTCGATGTCCTCGACGCGCAGGCCGGCGCGGTTCAGGGCGTACTCGGTGGCCGGGATCGGTCCGGTGAGCATGTAGACCGGGTCGGCGGCGCGGACGCTGAGGTGGTGGATGCGGGCGCGGGGGCGTAGGCCGTGGGCGGCGACCGCGCGCGGCGAGGCGACCAGCAGCGCCGCGGCGGCGTCGGAGATCTGGCTGGCGAGCGCGGCGGTGACCCGGCCCGCCTCGGTCAGCGGCTCCAGGCCGGCCATCTTCGCCAGCGACGTGTCTCGGCGCGGGCACTCGTCAACCTCGACCCCGTCCAGCGGGACGATCTCGCGGACGAAGCGTCCCGAGTCGATGGCGGTGATGGCACGCCGGTGGCTCTCCAGCGCGAACTCCTCCATCTCGACCCGGCTGATGTTCCACCTGGCGGCGATCAGCTCGGCCGCCCGGAACTGGGAGATCTCCTGGTCGCCGTAGCGCTCGCGCCAGCCGGCTGAGCCGGAGAACGGGTCGGTGAAGCCGAGCGGTACGCCGGCGGTCATCGCCGAGGAGATCGGCACCTTGCTCATGTTCTGTACGCCGCCGGCCACGACCAGGTCGGCGGTGCCGGAGAGGACGGCCTGGGCAGCGAAGTGCACCGCCTGCTGCGAGGAGCCGCACTGCCGGTCCACGGTGACACCGGGCACCTCCTCGGGAAGCCCGGCGGCCAGCCAGGAGGTGCGGGCGATGTTGCCGGCCTGCGGGCCGATCGCATCGACGCAGCCGAAGATCACGTCGTCGACGGCGGCCGGGTCGATGCCGGTCCGGTCGACGAGGGCACGCAGAACGTGGGCCCCGAGGTCGGCCGGGTGGACCCCGGAGAGTCCGCCGTTGCGTCTGGTGACCGGGGTCCGAACGGCGTCAACAAGGTATGCCTCTGTGTCCGTCACGTCTCGGACCTTACCAACCAAGCGCTCGGTTGGTAACCTGCGACGGTGCTGACGGACGTGACCGACCCAACAACTGCCAGGACGATTCCCGACCTCGTGCGCCGATGTGCGTACGCCTATCCGGACCGTGACGCCGTGGTCGACGGCGCGGTGCGACTCGGCTTCCCGCAGCTCGCCGACGAGACGGAGCGATTCGCCCGTGGGCTGATCGGCCATGGCGTGACACCCGGGGACCGGGTGGCGATCTGGGCACCGAACGGCTGGCGCTGGGTGGTGGCCGCGCTCGGCGCGGTCAGCGCCGGGGCGGTGCTGGTGCCGCTCAACACGCGTTTCAAGGGGGCTGAGGCCGCGTACATCCTGGGCCGGACCCGGGCCCGGCTGCTGATCACCGACGACGGCTTCCTCGGCAACCACTACGTGGCGATGCTCGACGACCAGGAGTTGCCGCACCTGTCGACGGTGGTGGTGATGGCGGGTGACCCGCCCCGATCTGCCGCCGGCCGGTCCGTGCTGGCCTGGGACGACCTGCTGGCCGGGGGTGCGGCGGTCCCGGTGGCCGAGGCGCGGCGGCGGGCGGCGGCGGTCGCCCCGGACGACCTCTGCGACATCTTCTTCACCTCGGGCACGACCGGGCAGCCCAAGGGGGTGCTGCTTGCCCACGGACAGACCATCCAGCTCTATGTCTCGTGGTCCGAGCGGGCCACGCTCCGCCCCGGTGACCGCTGTCTGCTGGTCAACCCGTTCTTCCACACGTTCGGCTACAAGGCCGGGATAATCGCCTGCCTGTTGCGTGGTACGGCGATCGTGCCGCAGCCGGTGCTCGATGTGGCGGCCACCCTGGACCTTGTCGAGCGGGAACGGATCACCGTACTGCCTGGTCCGCCGACGTTGTACACCTCGATCCTCGATCATCCGGAGCGTGCCGGGCGAGACCTGTCCAGCCTCCGGGTCGCGATCACCGGCGCGACCACGGTCCCGGTGGCGCTGATCGAGCGACTGCGCACCGAGTTGGCCATGCCGACGGTGTTGACCGCCTACGGGCTGACCGAGTCGGGCGGCACCGCCACCATGTGCCGGCCGGAGGACACCCCGGTCACCGTCGCCACCACCTGTGGCGCGCCCGTGCCCGACGTGGACGTACGGGTGGTGGGGTTCGACGGCGTGCCGCTGCCGGCCGGCGAGCCGGGTGAGGTGCTGATTCGGGGCTACAACGTGACCCGGGGCTACTTCGAGGACGAGGCGGCCACCCTGGAGGCGATCGACTCGGACGGTTGGCTGCGTACCGGCGATGTCGGGGTACTCGACGAGCGGGGCTACCTGCGGATCACCGACCGGATCAAGGACATGTTCATCGTGGGCGGGTTCAACGCCTATCCCGCCGAGATCGAACAGACGCTGGCCCGGCATCCGGGGGTGGCCGAGGCGGCCGTTGTCGGGGTGCCGGACGACCGCCTCGGTGAAGTGGGTCGGGCCTTTGTGGTGCCGCATCCCGGCAGTGACATCGAGGCGGCGGAGGTCGTCGCCTTCTGCCGGGCGAACCTGGCCAACTACAAGGTGCCCCGGTCGGTGATCCTCGTCGAGGCCCTGCCGCGAAATGCCAGCGGCAAGGTGGTCAAGTCCTCCCTCCGGGAGGCGATGTGAGTCGGGCGCCACTGTCGGCGAGGGTGCGGGGGGCATTGCGAGACTGACCAAGCGCTTGTTAGGTTACTGGTGTGGAGTTGGGTCTGGTGGCCGGCGAAACCCGTCGCGGTGGCCGCCGGCGTCAGTTGGGTCGCTCCCCGATTCCCCGCAACCCGATGTGCCGTGCCGGAATGCTGGGCGACTTCGCCGGTCCGGTTCTCTTCCTGCTCTCCCCGCTCGCCGGTATCTCAACGGCGGGCTGCTGCCGGCGGACGGCGGCTGGATGGTCACTCAACAAAGGGGGCAAGCTATGCCAGAAGCCGTGATTGTGGCAGCCGCGCGTTCGCCGATCGGCCGGGCCTTCAAGGGCTCACTGACCGGGCTGCGCGGCGACGATCTTGCTGCCACCATCGCGCGTGCCGCACTGTCGCAGGTGCCCGCGTTCGACCCGCACGACCTCGACGATGTGTTGCTCGGGTGCGCGCAGCCGGCTGGTGAGCAGGGCTACAACCTCGGCCGGATGGTCGCGTTGCAACTCGGCCTCGACGACGTACCGGGCACGGTGGTGCAGCGATACTGCGCGTCCTCGGTGCAGACGACCCGGATGGCCTTCCACGCCATCAAGGCGGGCGAGGGGCACGCCTTCCTCTCCGCCGGTGTCGAGGTCGTCTCTCGGTACGACCGGGGCAAGTCGGACGGTGCGCCGGGTACCCACAATGCCCGGTACGCCGCCGCCGAGGAACGCACCGTCCGGCGGGCCGAGGCCGGGGCTGAGGTGTGGCGCGACCCGCGCGAGGACGGTGCGGAGCCGGATGTCTACATTGCCATGGGCCAGACCGCGGAGAACGTCGCGCAGCGGTCCGGCGTCACCCGCCGGGAACAGGACGAGTTCGCCGTACGAAGCCAGAACCTGGCCGAGCAGGCAGCCGCCGCCGGCTTCTGGGCCACCGACATCACCCCGGTTACGCTGTCCGACGGCACCGTGGTCAACCGCGACGACGGCCCCCGCGCCGGGGTGACCCTGGACAAGGTCAGCACCCTGAGCCCGGTGTTCCGTCCGGATGGGACGGTGACCGCAGCCAACTGCTGCCCGCTCAACGACGGTGCCGCCGCACTGGTGGTGATGAGCGACGTACGGGCTCGGGAACTGGGCCTGACGCCGCTCGCCCGGATCGTGGCCACCGGTGTGTCGGCGCTCAGCCCGGAGATCATGGGGCTCGGCCCGGTGGAGGCCAGCCGGCGGGCGCTCGCCAATGCCGGGATGTCCGTTGCCGACATCGACCTGGTGGAGATCAACGAGGCGTTCGCGGCCCAGGTGATCCCGTCCTACCGGATGCTCGGCATCGACCCGGACCGGGTCAACGTCCACGGTGGAGCGATCGCGCTCGGACACCCGTTCGGGATGACCGGCGCCCGGATCACCACCACCCTGATCAACTCGCTGCGGTTCCGGGACAAGCAGTTCGGCCTGGAGACCATGTGCACCGCCGGCGGGCAGGGGATGGCGCTGGTGATCGAGCGACTGTCCTGATCGGCGTCGACGGGCACGCGCCGCCCGGCACCGACTGCCTGGCCGGCAAGGCTGCTGGGTGGCCGGCGCCGGGCCGGTCAGGCCCGGGTGGTGGTGAGCCCGTCCAGGAACAGTGAGGTGCAGTCCTCGGCCAGGCTGGCGATGGGGTAGTCCTTGCTGGGTTTGAACCAGCGTACCGACAGCCACACGGCGTCCCGGATGAGCCGGTAGAGAATCTTCGGGTCGAGATCGGCCCGGAAGGCGCCCTCGGCGATGCCTTCCTCGATGACCTGCAGCCAGCTGTTCTGCACCTGCTTGCCAGCAGACTTCAGATAGCTGAACCGGTCGAGTTGAAGCAGGTAGTTGACGTTGTTCTGGTAGATCTCGGTGGCGTGCGGGTGGGCCTCGACCACTTCCAGGGAGGCCGCTACCAGGTCGTGCAACTTGTCACGGGGATTGGTCTCCCGCTTCAGCACATTCTCGTAACGAGTCCGGAGGTCCTCCAGGTAGGACGAGATGATCTCGTCGACCATGGCCTCCTTCGAATCGAAATGGTGGTAGAGGCTGCCGGAGAGGATGCCGACTTCATCGGCGATCTGGCGGACGGTGGTCGCGGCCACGCCCTTCTGGGCGAACAGGGAGGCGGCGCTGTCGAGGATCGCCTCGCGCCGGTCTACAGACTCTCGCGCCATTTTTTCTCGCAGACAGCTCGACGGAATGGAGGTATTGCTCGTTGGGGACTACGAGAGGTGCCCCGACTCAACGGCCCCCGGAGTGTACCGGCGCCGGTTGTGGTGTACCACTCGCCGCCGAGTGTAGCGCAACCAACCAAGCGCTTGCTATGTTGGCGCCAACCGAATCACCGGAGTCGAGATGCGCGGATGCTGGTCGATCTGACGGGCCCATCCGACGGTGAGTAGCCAGGCGGTACCAATGGCAAGAAGGCGGCGATGGCGAACAAGCGAATGACCGAGGACGAGGTCGTGGCGGAGCTGCGCTCCGGGATGACCGTCGGTATCGGAGGTTGGGGATCGCGGCGTAAGCCGATGTCTCTGGTTCGGGCGATTATGCGCTCCGACCTCACCGATCTGACCATCGTCGGTTATGGCGGTCCGGATGTCGGCCTGCTGCTCGCGGCGGGCAAGGTGCGTCGGCTGATCTACGGCTTCGTCTCGCTCGACTCGATCCCGTTGGAGCCGCACTTCCGGGCCGCCCGGCAGGCCGGCACCGTCGAGGTCACCGAGTACGACGAGGGCATGCTCCAGTTGGGTTTGTACGCGGCGGCCTCCCGGCTGCCCTTCCTGCCCACCCGGGCCGGGCTCGGCTCCGACGTGCTCCGGGTCAACCCCGACCTGCGGACCGTCGTGTCCCCGTACGAGGGCGCCGAGGAGTTGGTGGCCGTACCGGCGTTGCGGCTGGACGCCGCGCTGGTGCACCTGAACCGGGCTGACATGCACGGCAACGCCCAGTTCCTCGGCCCCGATCCGTACTTCGACGACCTTTTCTGCCAGGCCGCCGACCGGGCCTACGTCTCCTGTGAGCGGATCGTGTCCACCGAGGAGTTGACCGCCACCGCCTCCGTACACACCCTGCGGGTCCAGCGCTGGATGGTGCGGGGCGTGGTCGAGGCGCCCAACGGGGCGCACTTCACCTCCTGCGATCCGGACTACGGGCGGGACGAGGAGTTCCAGCGGGAATACGCAGCCGCAGCCGCCGATCCGGCTGCCTGGACCGAGTTCCGGGCGCGCTACCTGGACACGGACGAGGCCGGCTACCAGGCGGCGGTGCGGGACCGGCAGACAGCGCAGACAACCGGGGGTCCGGCGGTCGCCAGCGGCAGGGGAGAGGGCAAGTGAGCGACGTGGGCAGCGGAGGTACGGCGGTGCGGAGCGCGACCAGGGCAGAGGTCTGTGTGGTCGCCTGCGCCGAGGCGTGGCGCGGGGACGGCGAGATCCTGGCCAGTCCGATCGGGCTGATCCCGACGATCGGCGCCCGGCTGGCCCGTGCGACGTTCGATCCGGACCTGCTCCTCTCCGACGGGGAGGCGTACCTGACCCAGGGCACCTGGGCGATCGGCGAGGCGCCGCCGGTGATCGAGGGCTGGATCCCGTTCCGGCACATCTTCGATCTGATCTACGGCGGCCGGCGGCACGTGATGATGGGGCCGAGTCAGATCGACCGCTACGGCAACACCAACATCTCCGCCATCGGCGACTTCGACCGGCCCAAGGTGCAACTGCTCGGGGTCCGGGGGGCGCCGGGCAACACCGTGCACCACCCCACCAGCTACTGGGTGTCTCGGCACAGCCCTCGGATCTTCACCGCCACTGTCGACATGGTCTGCGGAGTCGGCTACGACCGGGCCGCCGCTGCCGGCGACGTGGTGACCCGCTTCCATGAACTGCGCCGGGTGGTCAGCAACCTCGGCGTCTTCGACTTCGCCACCCCGGACCACCGGATGCGACTGGTCTCGGTGCACCCCGGCGTCACCGTGCCCGAGGTGCTGGCCGCCACCGGGTTCGAGCTGGTCGTACCAGAGGACGTGCCGGAAACCCGGTTGCCGACGGCCGAGGAACTGCGTCTGATCCGTGAGGTCATCGACCCCCGGGACGCCCGATCGAAGGAAGTCCGTTGACGGCGGCGCTGCACACGCGGATCTGCGACCTCTTCGGAGTGCGCTACCCCGTCGTGCAGACCGGCATGGGCTGGGTCTCCGGAGCGCGGCTGACCTCGGCCACCGCCAACGCCGGCGGGTTGGGCATCCTGGCCAGTGCCACGATGAGTCTCGCCGAGCTGGAGTCGGCGATCCGCGAGACGAAGGAACTGACCGAGGCGCCGTTCGGCGTGAACCTGCGCGCCGACGCCCCGGACATCCTGGACCGGGTCGCGCTGCTGATCCGCGAGCGGGTGAAGGTGGCCTCCTTCGCGCTCGCGCCCAAGCCCGACCTGATCGCCCGGCTCAAGGACGCCGGTGTGGTGGTGGTGCCCTCGGTGGGCGCCCGCCGGCACGCGGAGAAGGTCGCCGGCTGGGGCGCGGACGCGGTGGTCGTACAGGGCGGTGAGGGCGGTGGTCACACCGGCCCGGTGCCGACGACCCTGCTGCTGCCCCAGGTGGTCGACGCGGTGGACATCCCGGTCATCGCGGCCGGCGGCTTCTTCGACGGTCGTGGTCTGGTGGCGGCGCTCGCCTACGGTGCTGCCGGGGTCGCGATGGGCACCCGCTTCCTGTTGACCAGTGACAGCGACGTGCCGGATGCGGTCAAGCAGCTCTATCTGGGTGCCTCAGTGACCGACACGGTGGTCACCGACGCGCTGGACGGCGTCCCGCAGCGCCTGCTGCGTACCCCGTTCGTGGACGGGCTGGCCGACGCGGGCCGGGCCCGGCGGCTGGGCCGGGCGCTGCGCAGCGCGATCGCCTTCCAGAAGCTGACCGGCACGCCGTGGCGGGACATGGTCCGGGAGGGGCTGGCCATGCGCAGCTCGCACGGTCTGGCGCTGAGTCAGGTCCTGTTGGCGGCGAACACCCCGATGCTGCTCAAGGCCGCGATGGTCGACGGTCGACCGGAGCTCGGGGTGATGTCCACCGGTCAGGTCAGCGGCCTGATCGACGATCTGCCGAGCTGCGCTGAGCTGATCGACCGGATCATGGACCAGGCTCGGACGGTGCTGGCGACGTTCGGTGCGGACGCCGATGCCGACGCATGAGATCGAGGGGGTCGTCCCGGTGGTCGACCCGGATCAGCCTGGGTGTCTGCCCGGATCAGCTTAGGCGTCCCGTACCCGTCGCATGGCACCTGCTCGCTGCCCGGACCAGCCGGGACGTGACCATTAAGGAGTACCAGTGTCCGCACCCACCAGTCATCAACTGCTCGCCGGCCGCACCGTGCTGGTGACCGCCGCCGCCGGCACCGGCATCGGCTACGCGACTGCCGAACGGTGCGCCCAGGAGGGCGCCCGGGTGGCGATCAGCGACCGGCACGAGCGCCGGCTCGCCGAGGCCGCCGAACGGCTGGCCGAGGTGATGGGCAGCGAGCCGGTCTCGGTTGTCTGCGACGTCACCGACGAGACGCAGGTACAGCGGATGTTCGACACGGTGATCGACCGTTACGGGCACCTCGACGTCCTGGTCAACAACGCCGGACTGGGCGGCACCGCCGAGGTGGTCGACATGACCGACGAGCAGTGGCACAGCGTCTTGGACGTCACCCTGACCGGCACGTTCCGCTGCACCCGGGCCGCGCTGCGGCACATGATGCCCCGGCGGACGGGCGCCATCGTCAACAACTCCTCGGTCATCGGCTGGCGTGCCCAGGAGGGCCAGGCGCACTACGCGGCGGCCAAGGCCGGCGTGATGGCGCTGACCCGCGCCTCCGCGCTGGAGGCAGCCAAGGCAGGGGTGCGGGTCAACGCGGTCGCCCCGTCCCTGGCGATGCACCCGCACCTGTCCAAGGTCACCACCGAGGAGCTGTTGGCCGAGCTGACCGGCCGGGAGGCGTTCGGGCGGGCGGCCGAGCCGTGGGAGGTCGCCAACGTGATCGTCTTCCTGGCCAGTGACTACGCCTCCTATCTGGTCGGCGAGGTCATCTCGGTCAGTAGCCAGCACCCCTGAGGTACCCAGCACCCTGAGACGGGAGAGCCTGATGGTAGATGTCGCGGCGAAGGGCCACACCGGAACCGAGTTCGGCATGGAGATCGAGCGCGGGAAGATCCGCGAGTTCGCGGCAGCGACCGGTTCGGACAATCCGGCCTACCTGGCGGACCCGGCACCGGTCAGCCCGGCCACCTTCCTCACCACGATGGTCTTCTGGCAGTCCGAGGACGCCGACCCCTGGCGGGAGGTGCGGATGGACCCGAGCCGGGGACTGCACGCCGAGCAGGAGTTCATCTTCCACGGCACGCCGCCCCGGGCCGGGGACAAGCTCACCTGCCGGTCGCGGATCGAGGACATCTACGACAAGGAGGGCCGGCGGGGCCGGCTCACCTTCGCCGTCATGGTGACCGAGTTCCGTGACGAAACCGGTCGGCTGGTCGCCGAGGCGCGGCTGACCGGGGTGGAGACCGCCGGGCTGGGGGAGCCGTCATGAGCACGAACACGAGTCCGAGTCCGAGCGCCAACACCAGTGCCGCTGTCGTTCCCGAGCCGCTGGTCTACGGGCCGCTGACCCGTACCGACCTGGTCCGCTACCAGGGCGCGTCCGGGGACTTCTACGCGATCCACCACGACGAGCCGTTCGCCCGTGCCGCCGGGCTGCCGGCGCCGCTGGCGCTGGGCATGCTCTCCGCCGGCCTGCTGGCCACCTGGGCCACCGACTGGCTCGGCGTCGACGCCGTACGCCGGTACCGGGTGCGCTTCGCCGCGCAGGTCTTCCCCGGCGACACCCTCACCTGCACCGGCCAGGTGGCGCGGGAGTACGAGCAGGACGGGGAAGCCCGTCTCGACCTGGAGCTGACCTGTAGCACCCAGAGCGGCGCGGTGGCCGTCCAGGGCTGGGCGACGTTCGTGGCCGGACGGTCACCGAAACCGGAGGAGCAAGCATGATCAATACGACGGTGGACGGCGACGGTGTCGCCGAGGTCGTGATGGACTACCCGCCGGTCAACGCCCTGCCGGTCGCCGGCTGGTTCGGTCTGGCCGAGGCGCTCACCCAGCTGGGTGCCGATTCCGCCGTACGGGCGGTGGTGCTGCGCGCCGAGGGCCGGGGCTTCAACGCCGGGGTGGACATCAAGGAGTTGCAGGCCGCCACCGACTTCGGTGCGTTGGTCGAGGTCAACCGGGGCTGCGCCGCCGCGTTCGCCGCCGTCTACGACTGCCCGGTGCCGGTCATCGCCGCCGTGCAGGGCTTCTGCCTGGGCGGTGGCATCGGTCTGGTCGGCAACTCGGACATCATCGTCGCCAGCGACGACGCCACCTTCGGCCTGCCCGAGGTGGACCGGGGCGCGCTCGGCGCGGCCACCCACCTGTCCCGGCTGGTGCCACAGCACCGGATGCGGGCGATGATGTACACCTCCGCCACGGTTACCGCCGCCGAGCTGCACGCCTACGGTTCGGTGCTCACCGTGGTGCCCCGCGCGGAGTTGCGTGCGGCGGCGCTGGCCGTGGCCGGGGAGATCGCAGCCAAGAACCCGACGGTGATGCGGGCGGCCAAGGCGTCGCTCAACGGCATCGACCCCTGGGACGTCAAGCGCAGCTACCGCTACGAGCAGGGGTTCACCTTCGAGCTCAACCTGTCCGGGGTGGCCGACCGGGTCCGTGACGAGTTCGGGCGGTCCTGAGTGGAGCTGACCGACACCCCGACCGAGGCGGCGTTCCGGGCCGAGGCCCAGGAGTGGCTGCGGGCCAATGTGCCCGCGACCCCGCTGCCTTCGGGCGACACCCGGGAGGGGTTCGCCCGGCACGTCGAGTGGGAGAAACAGCTCTTCGCCGCGCGGTGGGCGGCGGTTTCCTGGCCAGCCCGGTACGGGGGTCGCGACGCCTCCCTCTGGGAGTGGCTCATCTTCGAGGAGGAGTACTACGCCGCCGGTGCCCCGCAACGGGTCACCCAGAACGGGATCTTCCTGCTCGCCCCCACCCTCTTCGACTTCGGTACGCCGGCACAGCAGGACCTGTTGCTGCCCCGGATCGCCGCCGCCGAGGACCTGTGGTGCCAGGGCTGGTCCGAGCCGGAGGCCGGCAGTGACCTGGCCGGCATCACCAGCCGGGCGGTGCGTGACGAGGCGGCCGGTGGCTGGCGACTCACCGGGCAGAAGACCTGGACCACCCGGGGTGCGTTCTGCACCCACCTCTTCGGGCTGTTCCGCACCGACCCGACCGCGCAACGGCACCGAGGACTGACCTACTTCCTGGTCCCGCTGGACACACCCGGGGTGACAGTACGCGGCTTCGGCCGGCTCGACGGCGACGAGGGCTTCGCGGAGGTTTTCCTCAACGACGTCTTCGTGTCGGACAGCGCCGTCCTGGGCGGGGTCAACGAGGGCTGGCGGGTCGCGATGGCCACCACCGGCTCCGAGCGGGGGCTGACTCTGCGCTCGCCCGGCCGGTTCCTCTCCGCCGCCGACCGGCTCGTCGAACTGGCCCGGTCCCGCTGCCTGTCGTCCCGATCGCGGGACCGGGTGGTCCGGTCCTGGATCAACGCGCAGGCGTACCAGCTCTTCACCCTGCGCCAGGTCAGCGAGCTGCTGGCGGGCCGGCAGCCGGGGGCCAGGTCCAGCCTCAACAAGCTGTTCTGGTCGGAGCTGGACATCGACCTGCACGCCACCGCCCTGGACCTGCTCGGCCCCGCCGCCGAGCTGGACGGGCCGTGGAGTCGGGGTTTCCTCTTCGCGCTCTCCGGGCCGATCTACGCCGGCACCAACGAGATTCAGCGCAACATCGTCGCCGAGCGGGTGCTCGGTCTGCCCCGGGCCTGACGGTCCGGTTCCCCGTAGGGAGGGACATGCACTTCGCTCTCACCGAGGACCAGGTCGCGCTGCGCGACACGGTCCGGGAACTGCTCGCCGCCCAGTGCCCGCCCGACGTGGTACGGGCGGCCTGGCCCGCCGGGGAGCCCGCCGCGCTCGACGGGCTCTGGGACGCGTTGGCGACCATGGGCGTTTTCGGCGCGGCGGTGCCCGAGGAAGCCGGCGGGCTCGGCCTGGACGAGACCGATCTGGTGCCGTTGCTGGAGGAGTTCGGCTACGCGGCCGTGCCGCTGCCGGTCGCCGAGACCGCCACGGTGGTGGCGCCGTTGCTGGCCGCTGCCGGTGACCAGCGCCTGTCGGCTGTCCTGTCCGGGGCCACCCGGGTCGCCCTGGCCGGTGCCGACCGCCTCGTCCCGTACGGCGCCCGGGCCGATCTGGTGCTCGTGCTCACCGACACGCATGCCCGGCTCGTCGCGCCGGAACCCGATCCGGTGCTGCCCACGGTGGACGGCTCCCGGGCGCTGACCCGACTGTCCGACGCCACCGGGGAACTGGTCACCGATGATCCGGAGCTGGTGTCGTTGGCCCGCCACCGGGCCGAGTTGGCCACCTCGGCCCAACTGGTCGGGCTCGGCCGGCGGATGCTCGACCTGACCGTGGAGTACGTCGGCCAGCGCCGCCAGTTCGGGGTGCCGATCGGCAGCTTCCAGGCGGTCAAGCACCAGCTCGCCGACGCGCTGCTGCGCATCGAGTTCGCCGCTCCCGCCGTACACGCTGCGGGGTGGGCACTTGCCCGGCGGCGCCCTGGCCGCGCCACGGACGTCTCGATGGCAGCGGTGCTGGCGAGCGAAGCGGCCCAGGACGTGGCACGGGCGGCGATCCAGTGTCACGGGGCCATCGGCTACACCGTTGAGTACGACCTGCATCTCTATGCCAAGCGCACCTGGGCGTTGGCCGCTGGATGTGACGTGGACGCGCACCTGGACCGGCTGGCCGGCGCGCTCGACCTGAAGGAGGAACCGGCGTGAGCGACGAAATGGCGGGCGGAGTGCGCGACGAAGCTGCTGGGCGCGACGCGGTCGACGAGGTGGTGCGTTACACGGTCGACGGCGGGGTGGCGACGGTCACCATGAACCGGCCGAGGTACCGCAACGCCCAGAACTCGGCGATGACCTACGCCTTGGACGATGCCTTCTATCGGGCGGTCGCCGACGACGAGGTCAGGGTCATCGTTCTGGCCGGAGCGGGGGAACACTTCTCGGCGGGCCACGACATCGGTACGCCGGGTCGGGACATCGACACGTCCTTTCCGCGCCGTGCCGGTCTCTGGTGGGACCACGTCGGCAAGAGCGGCGCGGACAGCCGGTTTGCCCGGGAGTCCGAGGTCTACCTGGGGATGTGCCGGCGCTGGCGGGAGATCCCCAAGCCCACCATCGCCATGGTGCAGGGCGCCTGTGTCGCCGGTGGGCTGATGCTCGCCTGGTGCTGCGACCTGATCGTGGCCGCCGACGACGCGTTCTTCGCCGATCCGGTGGTTCGGATGGGCATTCCCGGCGTGGAGTACTTTGCCCACCCGTGGGTGATGGGGCCACGGTTCGCCAAGGAGTTCCTCTTCCTCGGCGAGCGGGTCCCGGCCGCGCGCGCCCTGGAACTGGGCATGGTCAACCGGGTGGTGCCCCGGGACGCGCTGGCTGAGTCGACCCGGGACATCGCCCGCCGGATCGCCGAGATGCCGAGGCTCGGGCTGGCGCTGACCAAGAAGGCCGTCAACCAGGCCGAGGACCTGATGGGCCTGCACGCCGGGATGGACTCGGTCTTCGGGCTGCACCACGTGGCGCACGCGCACAATGCCGAGGTCGGCGCCGACTCGCTGGCCGGTCACGACGCCCGCTCGATGCGGGATTCCGCGAGCCGCGCCGCCGGGTCCAGCGTGGCCGGTTCCAGCGCCGCCACCGGCGCTACCGGCTCTCAGGGGGGCGCGGCCGCCGGCCCGGAACGCGACGCATGATCGGTCGGTACGCGCTCACCGGCTTCGCCGCGGGCGCGGTGGGAGGAGTCACGACGGGCGTGTGGCGCCGCCGTGTATCGCCAGTGCGTCGAGGATCAGGTCGAGGCCGAACTCGAACTGCCCGCCGAAGTGGTAGCCAGGCTGCTGGACGTGCTGGGTGGCGAACTCGACCATATGTGGGTAGTCGCCCGCCGCGAAACCTTCCATGATCGAATCCGCGACCGCGTTGGCGGAGTCTGCACCGTCGAACGGCAGCGACGCCTCCTGCAGCACGAAGCCGTAGACGTACGCATCGATGATCGCGTACGCGTGGGCTGTCATCTGTAGCGAGAAGCCCCCGGCCCGCAGCACGCCCAGCATGGCGTCGTGATGGCGCAGGGTGGCCGGCCCGGGGCTGGTCCGGGTTTCCACCAGGGCCAGCGCCCAGGGATGTCGCGCGAGGACCGTACGGGTTGAGAGGGAACGCCGGCGCACCTCGGCGCGCCAGTCGCCGCCCACCTCTGGCAGTTCGATCTCCGCGAAAACCCCGTCGACGAGGGCGTCGAGGAGCTCGTCCTTGCTGCGGATGTAGTGGTACAGCGACATCGGCTTGGCGTTCAGCTCGGCGGCCAGCGACCGCATGGTCAGCGCCCCCAGGCCGTGCGCGTCGGCGATGCCGACCGCGGCCTGCAGCACCCGCTCGCGACTCAGCTGCCGTGCTGGCTCGCCCACCGACTGGTTCCCGTCTTCTTGGCATTGCGTTGACCGGCCTCGCCGCCAAGGCTATCGTACTTAGTACCCCTTACTTAGTACGAAAGCCTGAGAGGCAAAGATGTCACTCCGCGTGACCGGCAGATGCGCCGGTGCGTTCTTCCTGTTGGCATTCGTCTCCTACGGCATCGGCAGCGCTCTCGCCGGGCGGTACGCCGGGGCGGCGCTCGTGGTGCTCAACTCCGCCATGGTGGCGGCCATCGGCGTCCTGGCCTTCCGGGCGCTGCGCCGACCGCGTCCGGGGGCCGCCTGGGCGTACCTTGTCGCCCGCGGCGCGGAGGCCTTCCTGCTCACCGCCGGAATCGTCCTGCTGGACTCGGTCGGTGCCGGTGCCGCCGACATCGCATACCAGGCGGCCATGCTGTCGCTGGGGCTGGGCAGCCTGCCGTTCTGCCTGGCCCTCAACCGGCAGCGCTGGCTGCCGAGATGGCTGGCGATCTGGGGATTCGCCGGATACGCGCTGCTGGCGACGGGCGCGGCCGCCGAGCTGATGGGGGCCGGGATCGGGCTCGTCCTGGCGGTCCCGGGAGGTCTGTTCGAGATCGTCTTCGGTCTGCTGTTGCTCGCTCGCGGCTTCGCGCCGTCCGCCGCTGTGCAGCCGAGCGCGGCTCCCGCCGGGGCGTCGAGCGCGGCGGCCGTGGACGGCGACTCCCGAGTAGGTCGCGCGGCGCTGGCCGCCGGGCTCGGCCTGCTGCTGATGGCGGTTCTCGCCGGGCTGGCCAACTTCGGCGTCGTGGACCGGCTGGTCTCCACCGACGCCGCCGAGACCACCACCCAGCTGCTGTCGAATCAACGGGCCTTTGCCCTTGCCATCGTCGCCCTGTTCGCGGTGGTCTGCCTCGACGTGCTGGTCGCCTGGGCGCTGCGGGCGTTCTTCGACGACACCAACCGCACCGTCGCACTGCTCTCGGCCTGGTGCCGCACCGCGTACGCGGTCGTCTTCGCCGTCGCGATCACCCACCTGATCGCCGCCGCCGGTCTCCTGCACGACGGCGCGGCGGCCGACGAGATCAGCTCCAGCGTCTACGCCCAGATCACCGAATTCGAGGAGATCTGGAGCCTGGGTCTGATCCTGTTCGGCGTCCACCTGCTGATGATCGGGTGGCTGGCATGGCGGTCTCCCACTGTGCCGACCTGGGTGGCGGCGCTCGTAGCGATCGCCGGTGCGGGCTACCTCGCCGACTCGATCGGGGCGCAGGTCTCGGCCGCGTACCCGATTCAGCTCGCCGCAGTCACGTTCGTCGGTGAGGTCGTCCTCATGGTGTGGCTGCTCGTGTTCGCCGCGCGCTCGCGCAGCCACCGCCGGTCCAACGTGGACGGGACCCGTGCCCGCGAGGTGCGGCAGCCCGCTTGAGAGCGGCCACCGAGCCCGGTGTTGCTCCAGCGGGCCGGGGCTCGCTCGTCGTACCCGTCCTGCTACCCGCTGACATGATGGTGCGATGCTCACCGCCCGACGTTTCCGTCACGACCGCATTTCGGCCTCGCTCGCCGCCCGCAACGACGAGGAACTGGCGGCGTTCCTCCACGCCGCGCCCACCAGCGCGGTGGGCGTGGGCGGCGACTCCTCGGTGCTCGACGTTGACGGCGCGCCGGTGTTCGCCAAGCGGATCCCGATCACCGACCGGGAGCTGGCCCATCCGCACAGCACGGCGAACCTGTTCGACCTGCCGACCTACTGCCAGTACGGGATGTACCGCCTCGCCGGCCCGGGCTTCGGCGCTTGGCGCGAGCTGGCCGCGAACATGATCGTCACCGAGGGAGTCCTCGCCGGTGAGGCGGAGTCCTTCCCGTTGCTGTACCACTGGCGGGTGCTGCCCGGCCGTCCACCTGTCGCGTCCGAGCACCTTGACATCGATGCCGCTGTCGCCCAGTTCGGCGGTGCCCCGGCCGTGCGAATCCGCTTCGAGGAACTGGCCGGCGCGGCCTCCAGCCTCGTGCTGTTCTTCGAGTGCGTCCCCGATCCGCTGCTCGACTGGCTGAACGACCCGGTTGGTAAGGCCGAGACGTTCGAGCGGCAGTTGTTTGAGGTCGTGGCGTTCCTGCGCAGCCGCGAGCTGTTGCATATGGACGGACACTTCCGCAACATCCGGGCCGACGGTGATCGGATCTACCTCGTCGACTTCGGGCTGGCCACCTCGCCCCGGTTCGACCTGTCGAACGCCGAGCGCGACTTTGTCGCGCACCACGTCGGCCACGATGCCGACTACGCGGCGATGCGGCTGGTGAACTGGCTGGTCACCACGGTGTGCGGGGTGCCGGTGCCGGTGCCGGTCAGCGGTGGATTTGTTGCCCGCGACACGTACGTGCGCCGGTGCGCGAGCGGCGACATTCCGCAGGACGTGCCGGCGGCCGTGGCGGGAATCCTTGCCCGGCACGCCCCCGCTGCGGCGCGGATGACCGACTTTTGCTTGCGGCTGTTCGACGGCGACATCCACGCGGAGTATCCCGGCCCGTAGTTCGGTCCCGCGATCCTGCCGGCGGCGGTTCCCATGCACGCGTCGCCGCGAACCGGGCGACCTGGATGCCACCTTGGCGCACACACCGTGACGTCCGTCAGGCCACCGTCTCACCTGGGTGGACGCGCCGACGTCCAGCCCTGTCGGCGCAGCCGTTCGATGCCGTCCAGTAACAGGTCCAGAGCGAACTCGAACTCGAACTGGTCGTCGCAGCCCTGGCCGACGACCGAGGTGTCGTCGTGTGACGCCGCGGTGGCGATCGCCGCGAGGTGCGGGAACTGGGCGGCGGCCTCCGCCGGAAACGCCGCCGGCGGGTCGGGCTCGGCCATGCCGGACCGACCGGCGCGCCGGGATGCGTCGAACAACTCCTGGCTGAAGCCCAGCATGCGACTGCCCATCGCGTGCATCACGTGGTGGGCGAGGTCGGTGGAGAACCCGCCCTCCCGGAGCGTCCCGACCATCGAGTTGAGGTGGCCGAGGAGGGCCGGCGTCGCCTCGTTCCGCGACTCGATCGCGATCGCCGCCCAGGGGTGGCGCAGCAGGACCTCCCGCGCCGAGAGGATGCGTTCGCGGATTACGCGCTTCCAGTCGGCGTCGGGCACCGGCGGGTCGATCTCGCCGACGACCACGTCGATCATGCCGTCGAGCAGCTCGTCCTTGTTCGCCACGTGCTTGTAGAGGGCCATCGGCACGACGCCCAGATCCTGGGCGAGGTTGCGCATGCTGAGGGACTCGATCCCGGCCTCGTCGGCGAGCGTGACGGCGGCGCGCAGGACGCGATCTCTGCTCAGCGGCGTGCGGCGCAACGTCTCAGCCTGCTCAGCCATCACGGTCCTCAACTCTCTGCCGGCGATTGAACCCTAGCCACCTTGACAGGTGTACGGCGTACACCTATGTTGTTTCCTGTAAGGTGTACGCCGTACACCTGGGAAGGAAGAGATGAAGGCGATCGTCCAGGATCGATACGGCCCGCCGGAGGTGCTCACGCTCGCGGACGTCGACGCGCCGGTGCCGGCGGCCGACGAGGTGCTCGTGCGGGTCGAGGCCGCCGCGCTCAACGCGTACGACTGGCACGTCATGCGTGGCGATCCACGGCTGGCGCGGCTGTCGATGGGCCGGTCAGGGCCGCAGGCGCGAATCCGGGGCCGCGACTTCGCCGGCCGGGTCGAAGCCATCGGCCCCGACGTCCGGCAGGTGCGACCGGGCGACGCCGTCTTCGGCGACCTGGGCGACGCCAACGGCGCGTTCGCCGAGTACGCCTGCGTGCCCGAGACCCTGATCGCGCGCAAACCCGGGAACCTGACGCCACAGCAGGCGGCCGCACTGCCGCTGGCCGGCGTCACCGCACTCATGGGGCTGTGCGATGTCGGGCAGGTCGAGCCCGGCCACCGCGTCCTCGTCAACGGCGCGTCCGGCGGCGTCGGCACCCTGGCCGTCCAACTGGCCAAGGCGCTTGGCGCGACCGTGACGGGGGTGTGCAGCACCCGCAACGTCGACCTGGTGCGCTCCCTCGGCGCCGATCACGTCGTCGACTACACCCGCGACGACTTCACCCACGACGCCGGCCGCCACGACGTCGTGTTCGACCTGGTCGGCAACCGTTCCCTCACCGCGCTCCGGCGAGCGCTGACCCCGACCGGGACGCTCGTGCTCTCCGGCGGCGGCGTCTATCGCGGCGGCAGCCTCGTCGGACCGGTCTGGCTCATCGCGCGAGGGCGCTTGCTGGCGCCCTTCGTGCGGCACCGCATCGCCATTCTCACCACCGCACCCAGCCGGCAACACCTCGACACGCTCCGCACCCACGCCGAGGCCGGCCGCCTCACCCCCGTCATCGACCGGACGTATCGGCTGCCCGAGGTTCCCGAAGCCATCCGGTACGTGGAAGACGACCACGCGCGGGCGAAAGTGGTCATCACCATCTGACCTCCCCGCTGATGCCAGACGCCTTCTGCCGTTCCTGGTCCTACCGAAAGGCATCGCCATGATCAGGCTCGCCCGTTCGCCCTCGCGCACCGCGCCTACCGAATCCACGGCCCCGCTCGACGATCCGCACGGCCACGACGGCGGGTGTCGAATGACCCAGCACACCGTCCCGGTCACCCGACCGGCATCACGGCGCCCGCCGGGTGACCGGGACGGGTCGAGCTGGCACCTCCCCGTAGCGCTGGTGGTCCTCGGCCTCATCCCGGTCGTCGCCGGGTCACTGCGGCTTCTCGAGCTCGCCGGCGGCCCTCAGCTGCTACCCACCAACCCGCGCATCGATTCCTCCCCGGCGCCCGTCGTGGTGCACGTGCTTGCCGCGGCCCTCTACGCCTTCCTCGGCGCGTTCCAGTTCTCCGCCCGGCTGCGTTGTCGCCATCCAGGCTGGCACCGACGGTCCGGCCGGATACTGATCGTGGCCGGACTGATCGTTGCCGCCTCCGGGACCTGGATGACACTGTTCTACCCCGACGCACCGGGCGGTGACCTGCTGTGGGGCATCCGGCTCCTGGTCGGATCGGCGATGGCCGCCAGCATCGTGCTGGGGTTCACCGCGATTCGCCGTCGCCATATCGCCGCCCACCGCGCCTGGATGATCCGTGCCTACGCCCTCGCCGTCAGCGCCGGCACCCAGGCATTCACCCAACCCATCGGTGAGACCCTGTTCGGCACGAGCGACCTGAGCACCGCCCTCTCCGTAGGGGCCGGCTGGATCATCAACGCGGCCGTCGCCGAATGGGTCATCCGACGCCCACCTGGCCTCTGGGCCCGGTACCGCCGCACCCCCGCACCTTCGGTCCGACCGCTATGAGACCCGCCCGGGACGGGCCGGGTGGCGCGCAGCGCGGGTCGAGAACCCGGCGGCTGGCAGGTCAGCCCTGCGTCGGTATTGGGGCGCCGGTGTCCGGGATCAGGACGGCGGTGCTCCAGTCGCCGAGGAATGCGCTGGTTTCGAGGTCCAGGGCGATGTCCTGGTCGCCGCCGAAGCTGATGCCACCCAGTCTGCTGACCTCGATGTACCAGGGTGACAGACCATCGCGTACTCCGTCGGGGGACATGCAGGTGCCGCCGAGGTGCTCGGTGTGGAAGACGTCGTACATGTCCGGTACGTCGACATAGGCGTCGTGGTCGGACGGGAAGCTCACCGGTCGCACGCCTGCGTTGGGGTCGTCGCGGGGGACCAGCCACAGGGGACCGTACTGGCCGTGCCGCGCCCGCCACGAGACGTTGTCTCTCTCGCCGTCGGCGAGAGAGGGAGCCGTGGCGGGGCGAGTTGCTCGTGGTCCGTTCAACTCCGCCTCGGTCAGCCACACCATGGCCAGCAGCGACGCGACCCCGTCGTCAGCGATCTGGAGCCGAGGGTGGGCCTGGGCCTGGGCGAGTTCGGCCCAGAACGGGTGCTCGGGCTGGGCGACATCGGCGGGTTGTCCGGCGATGACCGCCGCGACCTCCGGCGACGGGCCCTTGAAGTAGAGCTCGTCCTCCCATTGGAATACCGCGACGGCCACCAGGTCGGGTCCGCGCCGCCGGTACAACTCGGGCAGCCGAAGCGTGAAGCAGTGCAGCATCGGTTGACCGGTACGCGGGGAGCGGGGCCAGGTCCGAACATCGATGCCGGGCCCGTCGTGGCCGGCCCACCCCGCCGGTAGCCTGGGCCGGTCTCCGGCCTCGTGGGCGACGTTGTCGTCGGTCCAGATGTCGAATGCCTCGGTGGCCATGGGCCGGACACTACCCGAGCAGGGATGACAGTGGCCTACGGGCGCGACGATCAATGAGCCGGCGGAGTAGATCGTGCCCTGATGCAGGATCGCAGCCGTCAAGGTAGGCAGGCCGGTCCGGTCGGCGCCGCGCTTGGTACTGGTTGCCGTCGTTGCGGCGGTACAGCCTCGCCCAACGCGTTACATGGGTCAGCAGGTCGAGTGGAACAGCCCGCCGACCCGCTGTGTCGCGGCCAGTTCGTTGTAGATCTCCACGGCTTGCGGTGTCTCGGCGACGTGAACGATCACGCCGCGCTCGTCGAGGAGCTTGAGCGTGCGCGGGTCCACCTGGAGCCGGAGCTGCATGCCTCGGGACAGGACGACCACCCTGGACGCCTCAGTGCTGCGGCCTCCATGGGCACCTGCCGCGCGCCGAGAGTCCACTCGTCACCGAGCGTTCCGATCACGAATTCGTCGACGTCATACCGGGGCACCATCGTCGTGCTCGCGCTCGCGCAGGTGGCTTGCGTACTCGGCGAAAGGTCCGAGCCCGACGCTTCGGCGTCGTTCGTTGAGGCGCTCGGGGTCCTCGATCGGCTGTGGCTGGAGCGGCCCCCTGCCGTCCGAACCGTACCAAAACTGCGTGCCGTACAACTGCGGCCTGCCCTCGGCCCGGCGGACCCGGTCGGTCAGGTACGCCAGGTGTGACGGTTGCGCCTCGCCGGCTCGCACCGCCTGTGCGAGCATGTTCAGGCAACGACGCTGGAAATCCGGGTTGAGGTCGGCGTGTTGCGCTATCAGCCAGGCAGCGGCAGAGGCATCGGGGCCCACCTCGCTGCGCCGGGGCCAACCGTACTGGTCGAGAACCTCCATAAACCACACCGTGTTGTCGATGTCGACATCGCGCACCCGGGCCCAGGCATCGTCACCGGCGACCCGGCCCGTCATCTCGGACCGTGCCCGCTGGTCTCGACCCATCCGCTCGATCAGCTCGACGGTGAGCTCGCCATGCTCCATCCGGCCAGGATCCCGGATCCACTACCCTTCGCACCAGCTCAGACGCTCTTGCTCGCCGCTCCGCTGCCCGACGCGGGCCCGTCAACCGTCGCGAGGGCCTACGGCAGCCAAGTCACAGTCCGTTCGCCGAGCCAGCTGAGCAGCTAAGGAACCGTCGCCACTCCTCCCGAGCTGCTCGGTGGACTTCGCGTCGCCGAGGACCTGGCGCGGCCGCGAGGCGTGCTTGGCCTCGCGGTCGCGCCAGGTCCCGTAAGGTACGGGCGCCACAGCGTCCTTCGTCAGACGGTCAGGTGACGCGCCTGGCAAGGCCGCCCATCTTCACCGCGGTGAACACCGCAGCGGCCAGCGCGACATCGGAGAGCAGCATCAGGCCGATGGCGTACGAGCCCTGCGACCCGTACACCCAGCCCATCACCAGCGGTGGGACGAAACCGCCGAGGCCGCCGGCGGCACCCACCAGGCCGGTGACCGCACCTACCTGGTCGGCAGGGGCGACCTTGCCGACGAGGGCGAACACCGCGCCGCTGGCCGAGCCCAGCAGCAGTGCCATCCCGAGCAGTGCGCCGGTCGCCACGGGCATCAGGGCGGGCTCGAAGGCCTGCACCACCGCGAAGACGGCCACCCCGCCGAAGCACCACACCAGCACCGGCACCGGGTGCAGCCGGTCGGAGAGCCAGCCGCCCACCGGGCGGGCGAGGACGGCGAGGACCACGAACCCGGCGGTACGCAACGCGCCGTCCCCGGCGCTGAGGCCGTACGCGGTGCGCAGGTAGGCGGGAAGGTACACGCTGAAGGCCACGAATCCGCCGAACCCGACGGCGTACAGGAAGCACAGTTGCCAGGTGACGGTCAGCCGGCCGACCGCGGAGAGTCGCCGCCAGGCCGACCCCGCGGGTCGGGCCCGGTCGGGGGCCTCGCGCAGCAGCAGGAACGACAGGACCGCGTACCCGGCCAGGATCGCGGCGACGAGCAGGAACGGTGTCCGTGCCCCGTAGGCGTCGGCGAGCCGGACGGTGGTGAAGTTCGCGATCGCGGTGCCGCCCATGCCGATGCCGAACACGCCGATGGCGAAGCCGCGCCGCCGGGGCGGGTACCAGCCGGAGACCAGGGGCACGCCGACGGCGAAGGCGGTGCCGCCGACGCCGAGGAAGAACCCGGTCACGATCAGCGCAGCGTAGGAGGAGACCACGCTCAGGGTCAGCACGGGCACGATCGTCGCTATCGTGACCAGCGGGAACACCACCCGCGCTCCGTACCGGTCGGTGAGGGCGCCGACGGGGATGCGGCCCAGCGACCCGACCACCACCGGCACGGCCACCAGCAGGGACTGCGCGGCGAAGCTGAGGTCGAGGCGCTCCTTGATGCCCGGGCCGAGCGGACCCAGCAGCGCCCACGCCCAGAAGTTGACCAGGAAGCCGAGAGTCGCCAGGGCGAGCTGGAAGGTGGCCCCAGATCTGTCGGACGTCGATGTGTTCCGGGCGCTGCCGGGGGCGTCGCCTGGTGTGGGGGTGGTGTCCATGGCCTGTCTGTCACGGGCGATGGTCATCGCTGCTCTCCGTCGGATCGTGGTGCCGAGGCCGGGTCGGCCTGAGGGAGTTGCGGATTCCGCTCTACCGGTATGAGCCTCGACCCGCCGATCCGGCCCGGGCAGGGCCGGAAGTCCCGCACCGGCAGAACGTCGGCCGGCCAGGTGCTGCCGGCCCGGGCGGGGGCTATGGCAGGGTGAGCAGGCTTACGTTGTCGCCGGGCTGCCACCCTGGGAGCACGACTGCGAAGGCGTCGGCGGTTGCGGCGGCACCCAGGTATCCGGGGTGGGCGCCCTCGACGGGCCGCAGTTGTCCGTCCCGGCGTCGTACGGGCACGATGCGGGTGTTCCGGTCGTCCGGACGCAGTGGACCGGCCAGCACCGCCGCGTCGAGCTCGGCCAGGGACCGACCGGCGAGAGCCGCGAGCATGGGGTCGACCAGAGTGAGCGCGGCGACCAGTGCGGCGTAGGGGTTGCCCGGCAGCCCGACGATCCATCTCGGCCCGACCTGCGCCAGGACCTGAGGGTGTCCCGGGCGGCACGCCACACCGTCGACGTGCACCACGGCGCGGAGGCGTCGCAACGAGGAGTGCAGTCCGTCCGCGGGGCCCACCGATGACGCCCCACAGACGATCGTCACGTCGGCGTCGGCCGTGCTGTCCGCGATCGCCCCGGCGAACCAGTCGGGGTGGTCGCCGACCATCCGGGAGTCCAGCAGCGCCGCTCCCCAGGCTGACAGGAGCGGGCCGAGCATCGGTCCGATGGCGTCCCGGACCCTGCCCCATCGGGGCAGACCGGTGTGAACCAGCTCGTCGCCGCTGATCACCAGCCGCACCCGGGGCTGGGCGTGGACAGTGAGCATGTCGAGTCCCACGCTGGCGGCCAGCCCCACCGTCGTCGGGGTGACCCGCGAGCCGGCCGGTGCGACTTCCTGTCCGGGCTGGGCGTACTCACCGGCGCGGCGGATGTGCCGGCGGTCGCCCGGGGTCGCGCGCACAACGTCACCGGTCCGGTCGGCGGCCTCGTAGGGCACGACACGGTCCGCACCGTCCGGCACCGGAGCGCCGGTGGCGACCTCGACGGCGGTGTGCGCGACCAGGGATGCGACGGTGTGGGTACGCCCGGCGAGAATACGGTCGACGACCCGCCACGGGCCGTCACCGCGGACCGCGTACCCGTCCATGGCGGAGTTGTCGAAGCCGGGCAGCGGAACCGCCGCACGCAGCGGAGCCGCCAGGGTACGTCCGGTCGCGGCCGCGAGCGGCACCGACTCCTCCGGCAGGGCAGCCGGCAGCGTTTGCGCCAGCATCCGGGCCGCCGCCCACTCCGCGGCCGGTCGCGCGGGATGGTCGTGGCGAGGGCGGCCAGGTGCGATCGTCACGGCGCCTCCCCGGCCGGCGCGTCCCGCGGAACCAGCGCGGCGACTGCGCCGCGGGCGGCGGTGGGGTCGGCGCCGCGGCCGACGGCCACCCCGATGAGGTACGCGGCCAGCGGCGCCGCCGGCCGATGGACCCCGTGTGCCACCTCTCGGACGACGTCCAGCACGGCGCGGGTGTCTTCGGCCGACGGCGCGTCGAGGTCGAGTGCCGCCGCGGCCCGAGCGAGCCACTCATCCAGCCGGAGATCCGGGGTCATCGGTTCTTCTCCTTCGTCAGTGATGAATTCACCCGCCGGCGAACGGCGGCAGCACGTCGGTGTTCACCGGCGCGAGCGGGTCCGACCGTCGCGGGGGGCGGGCAGCCGCGGCGGGCCCTCCCAGCCGGGCCGGGTCGGCCGCAGCCCAGGCCGGTCGTCCCGGCTGCGATACACCACGTACGGGCGGGTGGCGTAGCCGACCGGTGCGCTGAAGGCGTGGACGAGCCGGGTGAACGGCCAGAACGCGAAGAGGGCGAAGGCCGCCAGGATGTGGATCTGGAAGCCCACCGGGACGTCGGCCATGATCTCCGGGTCGGGGCTGAGGTAGAACAGCGACCGGAACCACGGGGAGACCGTCTCCCGGTAGTCGTAGCCGCCCCCGGCCACGTTGGCCCGCACGGTGGCCAGCAGCCCCAGCACGATCACCCCGGCGAGCACCACGTACATGGCCTTGTCGTTGCGGGTGGTGGCGGCGAAGACCGGCCCGGTCCGCCGGCGCCGGACGATCAGGATGCTCAGCCCGATCAGGGTGCACATGCCCGCCACGGTGCCGATGAACACGGCCATCAGGTGGTACGTGTGCTCCGTGACGCCCACCGCCTCGGTCCACGCCTTCGGCACCAGCAGACCGCCGATGTGACCGACCAGCACCATCAGCACCCCGAAGTGGAACAGCGGGCTGCCCCACCGCAGGATGGCGCTCTCGTAGAGCTGGGACGAGCGGGTGGTCCAGCCGAACTTGTCGTACCGGTGGCGCCAGATCAGACCCCCGACCAGGACCGCCAGGGTCAGGTACGGGTACACCGCCCACAGCAGCATGTTCATCGGTGCCACCCTTCGTTTGCGACTGCCGTACTCCGCCGCGCCGCGTTCCTCGCGCTCACCGACGGCCTCCTGTCGTGTCGACGAGCCCGAACGGTTCCAGGCCGACCTGCTCCACCGGTGGGCCGGTGCGGGCCAGGCGGGCCGCCGCGGCGAGGTCTCCGGGCTGGGCGGGCGGCAGCATCTCGCAGACCGCGGCCATCGCCTGCCGGTAGACCGACTTCTCTCGCCCCAGCGCCGCGACCAGCAGGTCGAGGCCGACCCGGTTCTCCCGCAGCAACCGCCACCCGCCGTCGTCGACGGCGGCCAGGTCGAGCACCGCGGGCAGGAAGTCGGGCAGCTCGCCGTCGACGACGGTCAGCCCGGCCTGCTTGTACGCTGCGGAGAATCCGACCAGCGCCTCCCCGCGGCGGCGGGTGTCACCGCAGGTGTAGTAGGTCAGGTGCAGGCAGCAGCGGCGCCGGAAGTCGAACAGCTGCACGTAGGCGGCCCGTAGCTCGACGGGCTCGGTCGCCTCCCGGTGGGCGACCACCTCGCGCAGCGCGGCGGCCACCTCGACCGGCAGGCCGTCGAGCGCGGCGCGCACGGTGGGCAGCGCCGCGAGCACCTCCTCGTCGGGGTAGCGCAGCAGCAGGGACGCCGCGCGGGCGGCCACCTTCCGCCAGGTCGGCTGGCTCACGGGTTGTTACCTCCGTCGACGTGTCCGGATTCGGGGCGAGGAGGCGGGAAGAGCCCTTTCGGGCTGCCCTTGCCGTCCCAGTTGAGCAGGTTGACCCGGCGCGGTTCGTCGCCCGGGTCGGTGAAGCCCTCGGCGGTCTGCCGGTCGCGCAGCATGTGGAAGGTCTCCACCTGCACCGGCACCGGCGTGCCGGACGATTCCCCGAAGGGGCCCTGCCCGTACGGGCCGCCGCCGCCCATCCCGGGGCCGCCCTCGTAGTCCAGGCTGCACTCGGTGGCGATCTTCTCCAGCCGGTGGGCGTCCTCGGCGTGCGCGGCGGGGATGACGTAGCGCCGCTCGTACTTGGCGATGGCGAGCAGCCGGTACATCTCGTCCACCTCCGCGCCGGTCATGCCGACCGCAGCGGCGATCGACTCGTCGGGCGCCTCACCCAGGTTGATCCGGCGTTGGTACGCGCGCATGGCGGCGAGCCGGTTCAGCACCCCGCGCACCGGCTCCGGGTCGCCGGCGGTGAAGAGTTCGGCGAGGTACTCCACCGGGATGCGCAGCGCGTCGATGGCGCCGAACAGGTTGCCGGCCTCCTCCGCGTCGTGGCCGGTCTCCCGCAGCACGTCGGCCACCGGCGACAGGGGCGGGATGTACCAGACCATCGGCATGGTCCGGTACTCCGGGTGCAATGGCAGCGCCACCTCGTACCGCATGATCAGGTCCCAGACCGGGGAGCGTTGCGCCGCCTCGATCCAGTCGTCCGGAATGCCCGCCTCCCCGGCGGCCGCGACCACCTGCGGGTCGTGCGGGTCGAGGAAGACCGAGCGCTGCGCGTCGTACAGGTCGTGCTCGTCGGAGATGGCGGCGGCCTCGGCGACCCGGTCGACGTCGTAGAGCATCAGCCCGAGGTAGCGCAGCCGCCCCACGCAGGTCTCGGAGCAGATGGTCGGCTGGCCGATCTCGATGCGCGGGAAGCAGAAGGTGCACTTCTCGGCCTTGCCGGTGCGGTGGTTGAAGTAGATCTTCTTGTACGGGCAGCCGGTGACGCACATCCGCCAGCCCCGGCAGCGGTCCTGGTCGACCAGGACGATGCCGTCCTCGGCCCGCTTGTAGATCGCCCCGGACGGGCAGGAGGCCGCACAGGACGGGTTGAGGCAGTGCTCGCAGATCCGCGGCAGGAAGAACATGAAGGTCTTCTCGAACTCCTGCCTCACCTGGCCGGAGATCTTCGCCAGCACCGGGTCACCGGCGGCGATCTCGTTGCCCCCGGCGAGCGAGTCGTCCCAGTTGGCGCTCCAGGTGATCTTCGTGTCCTCGCCGGTGAGCAGCGACTTCGGGCGGGCCACCGGAGTGTCCTCCCCGGCCGGCGCGTTGATCAGGTGCTCGTAGTCGTACGTCCACGGCTCGTAGTAGTCCCGCATGGACGGCAGCTTCGGGTTGGCGAAGATGCTGAACATCTTCTTCACCCGACCGCCGGAGCGGGGCTTGAGCTTGCCGGAGCGGGTCCGCACCCAGCCGCCCTGCCAGCGCTCCTGGTCCTCGTACGTGCGTGGGTAGCCCTGCCCGGGGCGGGTCTCCACGTTGTTGAACCAGACGTACTCGACCCCCGACCGGTTGGTCCACGCCTGCTTGCAGGTCACCGAGCAGGTGTGACACCCGATGCACTTGTCGAGGTTCATCACCATCGCCATCTGCGCCATCACCCGCATCAGTACTGCACCTCCTGGGAGCGGCGGCGGATCACGGTGACCTCGTCGCGTTGGTTGCCGGTGGGGCCGAGGTAGTTGAAGGCGAACGACAGTTGCGCGTACCCGCCGATCAGGTGGGTGGGCTTGACCAGCAGCCGGGTCAGCGAGTTGTGGATGCCACCGCGGCGGCCGTTGGTCTCCGACTTCGGCACGTCGATCACCCGCTCCTGGGCGTGGTACATGTAGACCGTGCCCTCGGGCATCTTGTGGCTCACCACGGCCCGGCAGACCACGACGCCGTTGCGGTTGACCGCCTCGATCCATTCGTTGTCCCGTACGCCGATCTTCTCCGCGTCTGCCTCGCTCATCCACATCGTCGGGCCGCCCCGGGAGAGGGTCAGCATGATCAGGTTGTCCTGGTACTCGGAGTGGATGGACCACTTCGAGTGCGGGGTGAGGTACCGGACGGTGATCTCCAGCTCCCCGTTTCGGCCGAGTCTCGGCTCGCCGAAGAGCTTGTGCATGTCCAGCGGCGGCCGGAAGATCGGCAGCGCCTCGCCGGCCTCGTGCATCCAGTCGTGGTCGAGGAAGAAGTGCTGCCGGCCGGTGAGTGTGTGCCAGGGCTTGAGCCGCTCGGTGTTGATGGTGAACGGGGAGTAGCGCCGGCCGCCGTGCTCGCTGCCCGACCACTCCGGGCTGGTGATCACCGGCACCGGACGGGACTGGGTGTCGGCGAAGGTGATCTGCTTGCCCTCGTGCTCGGCCGCCAGGTCCGCCAGGCGTACCCCGGTGCGCTTCTCCACGTCGTGGAAGCCGGCGGTGGCCACCCGGCCGTTGGTGGTGCCGGACAGCGCCAGGATCGCCTCGCAGGCGTGCACGTCCTTCGCCAGCGACGGCCGCCCGTCGGCGGCGCCGCCGCGCACCTCGCCGTTCTTGCGGCGCAGGTACTCCACCTCCGGGCGGACGTCGACCGAGAAGCCCTTCCCGGTGGTGCCGAGGGTGTCCATCAGCGGTCCGAGCGCGGCCATCTTGTCCGCGATCGCGCCGTAGTCCCGCTCGACCACGACGAGCTTCGGCATGGTCCGGCCCGGTACCGGGGTCTCGCCGGTGGCCGCCCAGTCGCGGACCCGGCCGTGCGGGGTCGCCATGGCGTCCGGAGTGTCGTGCAGCAGCGGCGCCGCGACCAGATCCCTGCGTACGCCCAGGCGGGTGGCCGCCATCGACGAGAACGCCTTCGCGATGCCGTGGAAGGCGTCGAAGTCCGTCCGGGTCTGCCACGGCGGGTTGATCGCCGGGGTGAAGGCGTGCACGAACGGGTGCATGTCCGTGCTGCTCAGGTCGTGCTTCTCATACCAGGTGGCGGCCGGCAGCACGATGTCGGAGAAGAGCGTCGTGGAGGTCATCCGGAAGTCCAGCGACAGCAGCAGGTCGAGCTTGCCCTCCGGCGCCTCCTCCCGCCAGGTCACGTCCTTCGGCCGCAGCTCCTCCGGCGCCTCCTCGGCGCGCAGGCTCGCGTCGGTGCCGAGCAGGTGGCGCAGGAAGTACTCGTTGCCCTTCGCCGACGAGCCGAGCAGGTTGGCCCGCCACACCGTCAGCACCCGCGGCCAGTTCTCCGGCGCGTCCGGGTCGGCGCAGGCGAACTTCACGTCTCCCTGACCGAGCCGCTCCGCCACCCAGCCCGCCGGGTCGTCCGGCCGGGCCGCGAGGGCCTCGTCGGCCAGGTCGAGCGGGCTGCGGTCGAAGGTCGGCATCGACGGCATCCAACCGGAGCGCGCCGACTGCGCCAGCAGGTCCATCGTGTGCTTGCCGGCGAACGCGCCGTTGCCGGTGGGGGAGGAGACCACGTCGGCGGAGTACGTGTCGTAGCGCCACTGGTCGGTGTGCACGTACCAGAAGGCGGTGCCGATCATCTGCCGGGGCGGGCGTACCCAGTCCAGGCCGAACGCGAGCTGTGCCCACCCGGTCGCCGGGCGGCACTTCTCCTGCCCGACGTAGTGCGCCCAGCCGCCGCCGTTGACGCCCTGGCAGCCGGTGAGGGTCACCAGCGCCAGGATCGCCCGGTAGGTGGCGTCGGAGTGGAACCAGTGGTTGGTGCCGGCGCCGAGCAGGATCATCGACCGGCCGCCGGAGCGTTCCGCGTTGTCGGCGAACTCCCATGCCACCCGGGCCACCTGTGCCGCCGGCACCCCGGTGATCGGCTCCTGCCACGCCGGCGTGTACGGCGCCTCGACGTCGCCGTACCCGGCCGGCCACTGGCCGGGCAGGCCGTCGCGGCCGACCCCGTACTGGGCCAGCAGCAGGTCGAAGACGCTCGTCACCAGCTGACCCTCAACCGTCCGGGTCGGCACGCCGCGGCGCAGCACCTGCGGGGTGTCGGTGTCGAACCGGGGCAGCTCCACCTCCACCGCGTCGCCCGCCCCGAGGCAGGTCAGCGCCGGCTCCAGGTCGCCCAGGTCCAGGTTCCACTGTCCCTGCTGTTCGCCCCAGCGGTGGCCGAGGCTGCCCCGCGGCACGGCGGGCGCGTCGGTGGTGGAGTCCCAGAGCACCGTCTTGAAGGCCGCCTCCTTCCCGGTCTCGCCCAGGTCCTCGGCGGTGAGGAACTTGCCCGGCCGGTACGCCCCGTCGGCGCCCGCCTCCAGGGTCACCAGGAACGGCAGGTCGGTGAAGCGGCGTACGTAGTCGACGAACCTGGGGGTGCGCCGGTCGACGAAGAACTCCTTGAGGATGACGTGTCCCATCGCCATCGCCAGGGCGCCGTCGGTGCCCGGCTGGGCGGGCATCCACTCGTCGGCGAACTTGACGTTGTCGGCGAAGTCCGGGCTGACCACCACGACCTTCTGCCCCCGGTAGCGCGCCTCGGCCATCCAGTGCGCGTCGGGGGTGCGGGTCACCGGGACGTTGGAGCCCCACATGACGAAGTAGGAGGCGTCCCACCAGTCCCCTGACTCGGGCACGTCGGTCTGGTCCCCGAAGACCTGCGGGGAAGCCACCGGCAGGTCGGCGTACCAGTCGTAGAACGACAGCATCGAGCCGCCGAGCAGCGACACGAAGCGGGCGCCCACGGCGTGCGACACCATCGACATCGCCGGGATCGGCGAGAAGCCGGCGACCCGGTCCGGGCCGTACTCGGCTATCGCGTGCACGTGCGCGGCGGCGATCATCTCCTGCGCCTCGTCCCAGGCGATCCGCACCAGGCCGCCCTTGCCGCGCGCCCTCTGGTACCGGCGGCGGCGCTCCGGGTCGGCCTGGATCTCCGCCCAGGCGGCCACCGGGTCACCGAGGCGACCCCTGGCCTCCCGGTACATCTCCACCAGCACGCCCCGGGCGTACGGGTAGCGCACCCGGGTGGGTGAGTAGGTGTACCAGGAGAAGGCGGCCCCTCGGGGGCAGCCGCGCGGCTCGTACTCCGGCCGGTCCGGTCCGACGCTCGGGTAGTCGGTCTGCTGCTGCTCCCAGGTGATGATGCCGTCCTTGACGTACACCTTCCAGGAGCACGAGCCGGTGCAGTTCACCCCGTGGGTGGAGCGGACCACCTTGTCGTAGGACCAGCGGTCCCGGTAGAAGGCGTCCGCCTCCCGGCCGCCGATCTGGTGCAGCGTCCGGCCGTCGGCGGAGACCTCGGCCCGGCGCACCAGGCCCCCTACCGCCAGCAGCGCCCGCCCCGCACTCTCGGTCGCTCGCGACATACGCCTCATTCCCTCGATAGGCAGCCGTAACGCCCCACGTCTCCTGCGGCCGCGCCTGAGCGCAACTCGCGATCGGGGGCGTCCCGGTCATCGTGCCGACGCGTTACCTCGCGCAACCAGGCCGAAGGTCCCGAGATCATCCGTCGCCGCCGTGGAACGGTCGCGGGATCTCGGTCCCGGTCCGACGGTGACCGTGGTCCCTGGTCCCGCTGGTTGTCATCGGCCAACGTCCCGTGACATGACACGGACAGCGGTGATCTGCGGCGGATCAGGGGCCCGGGCGTACGCCACCACGGGCGACATCCTCTGCGGCTACCTGCCCGGCTCTTTCCCGTACCCGGAGGCGGTGTCCTGAGCCGGCGGAGGGCCTAGCGGGCCGGGTCGGCCGTCGGGGTGATCCGGTCCCAGGCCGCGATCGGCAGCGTGATCACCGCGGCCGGGAAGAGCCCGTGCTCCTCGTTGTCGATGTGCCGGTGCAGCCGGTCGAGGGCGGCCAGCACCGCCGGCCAGTCCGGCGTGGCCCGGTCGACGCCGCCGAGCACGCCGTGGATGTCGTCGTGCTCGGCGCAGAGCTTCGCCACGGCCTCGGCCAGGCTGCCCTCGGCCCGCAGTTCCGCGAAGAGACCGTGCTCCTCGGCGGTGGTGTGCGGCAGCAGGAGGGCGAGCAGCGCGTCCAGCGCCGGCAGGGCGTCGTCACCGCCGGCCCGTGCCGCGACGCGGAGCCGACCCGCGGCGTTCGCGATCGTCTCGTGTTCAGCGGAGAGCCGGCCGATCAGCGGGAACTCCCGGCAGCCGCAGTAGTTGCACACGATCGTTCACCTCCTGGCGGATGTCATCGTGCATCCGGCGTCGGCGTCGCCGGCAGGGCCGAACGGCCCGGTTCGCCGGGACGGCGGGCCCTGACCCGACCGCCGCGGTGCCGGGCAGACTGTTCAGGCCGTGACCGGCTGGCGGGACGTGGAGTGTGAGGCGACATGAAACCCCACAGGGTTTTGCGGTTAAACGACGTTGTAACGTTGTCTAACGTGGAAACCCCGAGAACCGGGCCGACCGGCGAGACGATCGACTCCCACCGCCACCGGGCCCTCGGCACCGCCAGCCGGGCCTCGATCCTGGAGATGGTGCGCGCCGCCGGCGCCGGCATGACGATCGCCGAGGTGGGGGAGCGGACCGGCCTGCACCTCTCCACGGCCCGGGCCCACCTCGACCGCCTGGTCGACGCCGGGCTGCTGGTCAAGGCGCGGGCCAGCGGCGGCCAACCCGGACGGCCGGCGTGGCGCTACCGGGTGGCCATGGCCGAGGCGCCGGCGCCCGCGCCGTACCGGGCGCTCGCCGCCGCCCTGCTCGACCACCTGTCCCGCCGCGGTCACGGCGACGTCCGGGCCGAGGCCACCCGCGCCGGCCACGGCTGGGGGCGCCACCTCGCCGCCGCCACCGCCCCCGGCGGCGACCCGGTCAACACCCTGCTCGACGTCCTGCGCGGGCTGGGCTTCAGTCCCCGCCTGCACGAGACGGCCGACGGGACGACCGAGATCCATCTGCACACCTGCCCCTTCCTGGAACTGGTCAACCGCAACCCCGACGCGATCTGCGCGCTGCACGTCGGCGTCGTCCGCGGCACGCTCGAACATGCCGGCGCCTCACCGGCCGGCGCCGTGCTCGAGCCTTTCGGCGCCCCCGACGCCTGCGTGGTGCGGCTGACCCTGCCGCAGCTCCGGGAGGAGTCGGCATGAACCCCCGGCGGCTCGCCGTACGCTGGCGGCTCCCCGTCCTCGCCGCCGGCGGGCTCGCCCTGGCGACCGGGCCCAGGTGCTGCCCCTCGCCCCGGCCGGCGGCGGCTTCGTGGAGATGGTCCTCCCAGCGCCCGGCCACTACCCCTTTGTCAGCCACGCCATGGTCGACGCCGAACGCGGCGCCTGTGGCGTCTTCGAGGTGAGGTGAGGTCATGTCCACCGCTGTCAGCACCGCGCGACCGGTGACCAACCGTCGCCGGATCCGCCGCTTCCTGCCGCCGCAGCACGGCGCCTGGGCGATGCTTCTGCTGCCGTACGTCGTCGGTGTCGTGCTGGTCGGCCCGAGCTGGCCGCAGGTGCCGCTGCTCGGCGCCTGGCTGGCCGGCTACCTGCTTTCCTACTACGCCTTCCAGGCGATCAAGAGCCGTCGACCGCGCCGCTTCGCCGACCAGTTGCTGGCCTACGGCCTGGTGACGGCGCCGCTCGCGCTGACCGTGCTGTTCGCTCGGCCGGCGGTGCTCTGGTACGCCCCCGTCTACGCCGTGCTGCTGACGGTCAACGCCGGGTACGCCTGGCGGCGGCGGGAGCGCGCCCTGCTCAACGACCTCGCCTCCGTGGCGCAGAGCTGTCTGCTGGTCTTCGTGCTGGCCACCCTGTCCGGGGTGCCTCTCGCCGAGGTCGTCCCCGCGTTCCTGGCCGTGATGCTGTACCTGGTCGGCACCGTCCTGTACGTCAAGACCATGATCCGGGAACGTGGAGATGCCGGCTACCTCCGCCTCTCCATCGGCTTCCACGTGGTCGCTCTGATCGCGGCGGCCTGGCTCGACATGCTGCTCGCACCGGTCTTTGTGCTGCTCCTGGCCCGGGCCGGGATCCTGCCGGCGCGGCGGCTGTCGCCGGCGCGGGTAGGGGTGATCGAGACCGTCTGCTGCCTGCTCGTCCTTGCCGTGGTGCTGGTCGCACTCTAGAGGTGCCAGGATCCCCAGCCACGCGGTGCACTGCAGCACGCAGGATCGGATCGCCGGCTGGAGTACGCACTCCCGGTCCTGGTCGTCCTAGTCGACGTCGATAACAAGGCCGCCTACTGGCGACACGTCGACGTTGCAAACATCGGGCGGACCCCCAAGCGGTTGGAAGACCGTCATCCGGCCACCCGCCCACGCCCCGGACCTGAACCCGACCGAGGGCGTCTGGTCCAACGTCGAACGCGGCAGGACCAACATCGCGCCGAAAGGCGTCGATCACCCGGCCATCGTGATCGGACAACGCCTATGCGCCGTCCTACGCCAACCCGACCTACTCGCCGGCTTCCTCGCCCAGTCCGGCATGACTCTCGCCCCAGAACCACCATGGTCAGACAGACGTCAGCCTTTCAACCTCTGTAGCATCGCTGCGACGACGAAGGGGCGCCGAGTGAACGACATCATCCCGACCCTGCCCGAACTGGGGCTGGAGTTCCTCCCCCTCGACCCGGGCGATCCCTGTGCGGTGGGCGATATCCGGCTGCTCGGCCGGATCGGCGAAGGTGGCATGGGCCGTGTCTACCTTGGAGTGACCCAGGCCGGCCGGGCTATGGCGGTGAAGGTCGTCAAGGACCCCTACTCGACCGACCCCTCCTTCCGCGCCCGCTTCGCGCGCGAGGCCGCGATCGCCGGGCGGGTCGGCGGCGTCTTCACCGCCCCCGTGCTCAGCCACGACTCCGAAGCCGTCCGTCCGTGGCTGGCGACCGCCTTCGTGCCGGGCCCCAATCTCGCCGTCGCCGTCGCGCGCCACGGAACACTGCCGCTGAACGGCGTGTGGCGACTCGCCGCCGGGGTGGCCGAAGCCCTCAAAGCCATCCACGCCGCCGGCATCACCCACCGCGACCTCAAGCCCGGCAACGTGCTGCTCGCCGCCGACGGACCCCGCGTCATCGACTTCGGCATCTCCCGGGCCGACGGCGAGCTCGACCTCACCCAGACCGGCGTCCGGATGGGCACCCCGTCCTACATGTCGCCGGAACAGCTGCGGGGGGAGCGATCCACCCCTGCCACGGACGTCTTCGCCCTCGGCTCTGTCGTCGCCTTCGCCGCCACCGGGAAGGCTCCCTTCCGCGCCGGCAACGACGCGGAGCTCGTCTACCGCGTCACGCAGGGCGAACCCACTCTTGACGGCATCACAGATCCCGAACTGCGGGAGCTGATCAGCCGGTGCCTGGCCAAGGAGCCGCATTCGCGCCCCACGCCACAGGACGTTATCGCCGCCTACGTCGACCGCAGTGCGGCAGCCGCCGGGCAGGGCTGGCTGCCCGAGGGCCTTGAGGAGACCCTCACCCAGCTTCCCGAGGGCCTCGAAAAGACCCTCATCCAGGCCGAGCCCGCTTCGACCCTTCCTGTTGGACTCCCCGGCGTCACACTGGCTTCGACCGCCATGCTGACCGCCACCGCACCGATCGGCCCAGACCGGCCTGCTACCGTCGCTGACGGACGAGACACCGTTCCCGAGCTTCCCGAGCACGTCGCCGCGAAGCTGACCAAGCTGCCGGATCTGACGACCCATGCCGGGTCGCCGACCGACGCCCGGCGCCGGAGATGGCGTCGACCGGCCATCGCCGGGGTGGTCGGCGTGCTTGTGGTGATACTGGCCGGGGCTTATCTCGCCAATGACGGCGCGACACCCCGTGAGCCTTCGGCCGGCAGCTCTCCGACCGATGCTGCGGCCGCGGCCACCTCCGCCCCGCCTGCCACCGGGGCCTCCCGCCCTTCCAATGCTCCCAGCGCTACCGGTACGGCCGGCGCATCCGATGGCGGCCCAGACGCGGCTACCAGCCCTCCGGTTGGTCGGACGCCGACCAAGGCCGATCCGGGAACCTCGGTGCCGGCCAAGGCCGATCCGGGAACCTCGGTGCCGGCGAAGGCCGATCCGGGCACCCCGGTGTTGCCCTCAGGACCGTTCAGCTCCGACAACATGGTGATCGTGAGCTCCGACGGCAACGTGCTCAGCACCACCGGCACGAACGACGGCTCGAAGGTGGTGACCACCGCTTGGCGGAACCGTCCCGGCCAGAGGTGGAAGCTCGAGTCGGCCAGCAAGATCATGGCCGTGAAGTCCTCGCCGTCCAAGCAGCTCACCACCGGCTATGACGGGCTCGGCGTGCTGTCGCCGGCCAGCAGCGGAAATGTCTTCGGGTGGGTCTACGACTCGGCGAAACTTCAGCTCCACAACGGGAACTCGGGTGGGTGCCTGACCTCCCACGGCCCCGGCCGGCAGGTTACCTATGGCATGTGCGACGGCAGCCAGAACCAGCGTTGGCGAATAGTGTCGTGATCGCTCCACCCGGCGATCCTGACTGGCTGTCCTCGGCCGCATGCGGGTCGTTCGCGGTCGGCGCCCTGCGTCGGTCGGCCTCGATCGAGCGGTTCCTTGGCCCGGCCTGGAAGTGTCAAGTCAACGGCTGATCTTGGTTGTTGAGGTGGTCGTTGTTTGCCGGGTCGGCCGGCCCTCGACGGCGATCTGGAACGCGTTGAGGTGTGCTTTCCAGCGCATGGTCCATCGCCGGCGGCCGGCACCGGTCGGGTCGAACCTCATCAACGCATGTGCATTCCTCCGCTCAGCGGGCCTTCTTCGTCGCCCGCTTGCGGGGCGGCGTCAACAGGTCGGCGATCGCCGCGATCGCGGACGGCACCAGGCGGTAGTACGCCCAGACGCCGCGCTTGTCGCGTTCGAGCAGGCCGGCCTCGGTGAGGATCCGAAGGTGATGACTCACAGTCGGCTGGGAGAGCCCAAGCGGCGCGGTGAGGTCACTGACGGATGCCTCGCCCTCCGGAGACGACTGGATCAGACTGAGCAGTCGCAGCCGGGCCGGGTCGGCGAAGGCCTTCAGCACTCCCGCGAGCCGCTGGGCATCGGCACGCTTGATCGGCTCGGCAGCAAACGGCGAGATGGCAGGTGTAGCAGTTTTCGCAGTTCCCACATCTTGCATCGTTCCACCAGCACCGTCGATAGTCCGGTGGAACCGGAAACGGGTGACCGTCAGTTTGGTCCATCGCCCGGTCGACGCCGACGGCTGGCTGGACGGCGTCACGCCGCTGCGCCGCGACGACGTCACCGGCACCAACATCCACGCCCATCTCCGGCAGTCCGCCCCCGAAGGCGTTCACTTGCTCTTGACCGCGCATTACGACGGCGTCGGCGACCATCCCGGGCTGCGCCTGCCCGGCGCCTCGGACAACGCGACCGGCGTCGCCGTGGTCCTCGAAGCCGCCCGCATCCTCGCAGTCGGTCTCCCCGCCGGTCTTGTCTGAGGAGAGAGCGCCGTTGATCAGGTGGGTTGAGTTGTGTGGTCGTAGACGTCGCGGGCGGCCAGGAGGGTGGGCATGTGCTTGCGTGACCAGTGTCGGCAGGCTGCGATGAGGTCGAGCAGGGTACGTCCCAGTGGTGTCAGCTCGTATTCCACTCGTGGCGGCACCTCGGCGTAGACGGTGCGGGTGATCATGCCGTCGCGTTCGAGTGCGCGCAGGGTCTGGGTGAGCACCTTGGGGGTGACGCGGTGGATGGGGACGCGAAGTTCGGAGAACCGGCGTGGGCCTTGTTCAAGGCAGGCGATGATCATTGCTGACCATTTGTCGCCGATGCGGATCGGCATGACGCTGCTGGGGCACCCGGGGTGGAACATATCGGGGTCGAGCGGGTCCATCAGTACCCTCACGGTAGTTAGATACCTTTGAAGTAACCAGTATCTCATGGATACCTTCGCAGTCGGCGACCCGCGCTTCGGGCCGCTGGCTTCTTACGATCGTTGAGAGCGAGGGCAGAGAGAATGCGTGCTGTTCGATTCCATGAGTACGGTCCGCCTGACGTGTTACGTGTCGACGAGGTGCCCGATGTGCGACCGGGGCCCGGGCAGATGCTGGTCCGGGTCACGGCCGCAGGCATCGGGTTTGCTGACGTTCAGATCAGGGCCGGCCTGATGCGCACAGTAATGCCGGATCTTCCGCTGCCGTTCGCGCTGGGATTCGAGATCGCGGGCACCGTTGTCGCGGTCGGATCCGGGGTGGATGCCAAGGCGGTCGGCGGCCAGGTGGTCGGCGCGACGTCCGGCGGCGGCTACGCGGAACTGGCGATCCTGCCAGCATCGGCGGCGGTGCCTTTGCCCGAGGGACTCGATGACCGGACGGCTGTGGCATTGCTGGGCCAAGGGGCGACCGCGGTCGGCGTGGCCGAGGCGGCTGGCCTCACGTCGACAGACACGGTCCTGGTCGAAGCAGCCGCCGGAGGTGTGGGCAGCCTTCTGGTGCAGTTGGCCAAACGCGCCGGCGCCACGGTGATCGCCACTGCCCGAGGCGAGACGAAACTCGCGGTGGCCAAGCAACTCGGCGCCGACATCGTGGTCGATTACAGCTCCCCCGACTGGCCCCAACTTGTCCGAGACGCGGTGGGCGGCAGCGTTTCGGTGGTCCTGGAGAGCACCGGCGGTGCGGTGTCCGAGGCCGCCTTCGACCTGCTGACCCCCACGATCGGCCGAATGGTGGTCTACGGGACGACCAGCGGACAGCCGCCGCGCTTCGACCCGCTCGCCGTCTACCACCGGGCCGTGTCGGTCACCGGCTTCGCGTCCGTGGCCCTACCCGCGCACCATCTGGCTCGGCTGCGCGACCACGCGTTCGCGCTGGCTGACTCCGGTGAACTGCGGCCCATCATCGGCGCGGTCATGCCGCTGACTCAAGCCGCCGCAGCCCACCAGGCGTTCGAAGAACGGGTGACGGTCGGCAAGACAATCCTCACGCCCTGATCGCCCTGCACGACAGGGCGGGCCAGCGGCTCGCATGGAACAGTTCGTGAAGACCGTATTAATCACAAGCCCAGTCGGCGCCGCGTACGAATGGACGCGGCGCCGGCTTCTTTCTCAACAGACCCCGTAGCGGGTTGCGGCGATCAGGCCTCCGGAATGGGCCTGCCGAAGTTCGCGAGGGTGATGTCGCTGGGCTCCGGGCCGCCGCGTCGGCCGGTGTCGAGGTTGTCGATCGCGGTGAGCTGTTCGTCGGTGAGTTCGAAGTCGAAGACGTCGATGTTTTCCGCGATGCGCTGCGGGCGCGTCGACTTCGGGATCGCCGAGCGGCCCTGCTGCAGGTGCCAGCGCAGCATCACCTGCGCGGGGGTCTTGCCGTGCGCCTTTGCGATCTCGCCGATCACGGGGTCCTGCAGGGTGCTGCCGTGGCTGCCGTCACGGTAGAAGGTGATGCCACCGATGGGCGACCACGCCTGGGTGAGGATGCCGTGCTCGGCGCCGAACGTCTGCACTTCGCGCTGGGCGAAGTAGGGGTGCACCTCGATCTGGTTCACCGCAGGCACGACCCTCGCTTTGTCGAGCAGCGCGGTGAGGTGCTCGACCATGAAGTTGCTGACTCCGATGGCGCGCACCTTGCCGTCGGCGAGCAGCGTCTCCAGGGCGCGGTACGCCTCCAGGGTCTTGTCGAACTCCGACGGCAGAGCCTGATGCAGGATGAGCAGGTCGATCTGGTCGACGCCGAGCTTTCGGGCACTCTTGTCGAAGCCGTGCAGGGTCTGGTCGTAGCCGTAGTCGCTGATCCAGATCTTGGTTTCCAGGAAGACGTCGGCCCGGTCGATGCCCGACGTGAGGACGGCCTCTCCGACCTGGTGTTCGTTGCCATAGGCCGCCGCGGTGTCGATGTGCCGGTAGCCGGCCGCGAGCGCCGCCGCGACGGCAGAGCGGGTCTCCTCCGGCGGGGTCTGGAAGACACCGAGACCGAGCGCGGGCATCTCAACGCCGTTGTTGAGCGTCAGGTGCGTGGTGGTGGACATGAGCGGCTTCCTTTGCCTCATCGGACGGTAGGCGTACGAGGTCAAGCTGGTCGTGGGCAGCTCGATGCGGTGCGCGCGACCGCCATGAACAGGTCATTTCCGCTGTGCTGAAGATCTTCGCGGTCCCGCACGGCGCTCTTCATCGCTGCGGTCTGGCACTTCCGATCAAACTCCGGCCGGAGCAGAAACGGGAGGTATCGCTGATACTGGTGCCGACAGAACCCCCTGCGGCGTCAGAAGGTGTGGCGATGGTGCGTACGGCGATCCACGCGCCGTAGGTAGCTGGTCCACCTTCAGCGCGCTGTGGGCCACGCACAGACGTGCGCTGGAAACCGTCTCCCCGATTACCGGCGACCGATTACCGGCGAGGTCTGAGCCGCGAAGCTCAGGTGGCCGGATTCCTGCGACGCTGCACCGGATCGCGGCACAACCCGGTGTCCACATCCCGGGGAACCTCACCCTGATCGCCGGCTGCGCCGGCTCGGGGAGGCGCTGACCGGACGGCAGTGCCCATCGAACGGTTCGCTGGTCTCCGCCGGTAGTTCGGTTCGGTCGGGACTGCCGGTGGCCCACCGGGTGTCCATCCGGCCGGCTGGCCGTCAATCCCGTAGTCGCCGGTCCGGGTTTGGTCACCGCTTGAGTGTGCGCTGGTCACGCCTGGTGTCGGCGGTACGTCCTCGGGTGTCTGGTTCGGTGCCGGGGCCGGCGGATCCCGCCTGGTCGTGGGCTAGATGATCTCTTGACGGTCCAGCTCACATGAAATATAAAGTACATGCTACGCCCTTACTCGGGAGGTCTTGTGTTCGTTCGAAGAGGGCGATTCGCCGTTGCCCTGGTCGTCGCAGCGCTCGCGCTGACGGCTTGCGGCAGTGACTCATCGTCGCCAACTACAGAAGGAGCGGGTGGGAAGCAGGCGCTGACAGTCGCCACTCAACCCGACTTCTTTGGAATTCCGCTGTACTTCGCGGTACAGAAGGGCTTTCTTGCAAAGCAGGGTATCGAAGCCAAGTTGCAGGAGTTCCCGACCGGCGTGGAGGGGACGGAGGCCGTGGTCACCGGCCAGGCCGACCTGACCTCCGTCGCCGGCTACCCGGTCGCGAGTCTCGCGGCGAAGGGTGCCAAGGTGAAGATCATCGGGCACAACGCGACGTCGTACGGTTGGTGGGGCATCGTCGTCGACAGCAGTATCGCCACCCCGCAGGACCTGTACGGCAAGACGATCGCTCTCCAGTCCAACTCGACGGCCAGCTACTGGTTCGACCGCTTCGTGGCGTTCCACAAGCTGGACAAGTCCAAGATCAAGGTCAAGGACGCGAAGTACGCCCAGCTCGTACCGACCTTTGCCAAGGGCGACGTGAACGCGATCATTCACTTCGAGCCGAACGTCACCAAAGCCATCAGCGCGCGGCCCGGCGCACGTCTCGGCTGGGCCGGGGGCGATGACGACCTGCTGCCCTTCATCGGCTATGTAGTGGCCGGACCGAAGATCTTCGAAAACCAGGAGGTGGGTGTCAAGGTCCTGCGCGCGCTGCGGGAGACGTCCGCCTACATGAAGAGCAACCAGGGCGAGGTCATCGAGTTCATCAAGTCCAAGACCGGAATCACCGACGACGCCGAGGCCAAGAAGATCCTGGCGAAGATTGATTTCAGCCTGGCCTTCGACCCGGCGAGTGTCGACCAGATCCAGCAGGTGGCTGACTACCAACTGGAGATGGGCAACATCAAGAACAAGGTCGACGCGAAGAGCTACGTCATAACCGACTGGGTCAACGCCATCTGACGATCGCCATCCGGGTCTTCGATTCCGACCCGGCGATTATCGGTGGTGTCCCGAACACCCGATCGACCGGTGCCTTCGGGTTGATCCGGACGGTACGGGAAGGCCGACCCGGGCCACGGTCTCCGTGGCCCGGGGAAGCCGGTCGAACACCGGACAGTGGCCGCCCGACTTCGAGCCCCGGGTCCGCTGGCATCGGCCCGCCACCGGCCGGCCTGTTCCACCGTACCGAGGAGTCATCAGTGCCCCCCACACCCATGCCGATCGAGTGCCGCACGCACCCGCCGGCCGGCCTTCGGACTCAGTGAGATAGATGGAAATCGCCGTTTCGCACCTCCCGACCGATCCCGCCCGTGCGCTGGAGATTGCCCGGCTCGCCGAGGAGGTCGGCATCGGGACGTTCGGTGTCGCCGACTCGTCCCACCTCTACGGGGCGATGTATCCCGTGGCGCAGCACATCCTCGCGCACACCCGCACCATCCGGGTCGGGCCGTGCGTGACGAATCCGGTCACCCGCCACCCGTCGGTACACGCCGCCGATGTGGCCGCGCTCAACGGACTGTTCCCCGACCGGGTTTTCGTCGCGATGGGCACCGGTGACTCGGCCGTACACAGCGTGGGGTTGCGCCCGGCGGACCCGGGACAGGTGGGCGAGGCGCTCGACACCATCCGGGCGGCGGCCGGCCCGGGTCCTCAGCTCTTTCTGACCGCCAGCGGGCCACGGGCGGCGGCGGCGACCCCGGGCAGCGCCGACGGTGTCCTGCTCGGCGGCGGATTCGAACCCGGCTGGCTGGGCAGGCTCGCCACGACCGCGGCTGAGGCGGCGGGGCGGCGCCAGCGCGGATGGATGATCGCGGTGGCCCACCTGGTCGAGCGGGACAGCGAGGTCGCCGCCGCCCGGCAGGCCGTCCGCGCTTCGGTCATCGCCGTGGCCCGGCACGGGCTGGGGGTCAATCTCGCCGGGCGTGGGGTCCCGGCAGACCTGGTACCCGGCCTGCGGGAGTTGTTCTCGCGATACGTGTTCGCCGAGCACGCACGTCCGGACGGCGCCAACGCCCGGACGCTCGCGGACTACCCCCGGGAAGAGGCGTACCTGTTGGATCGCTTCGCGCTGGTGGGGACCCCTGGTGAGGCCGCCGAGCGGCTGCGGGTCGTAGAGGAGAAGACCGATATCGAGGGGATCGTCCTTACCACGACGGTTCCCGATCCGATGACGCACGTCGCATTGATCGGGCGGCTCGTTCAGGGAGGCAGGGCATGACGACAACGGACGCTACGACGCGACACCCGGCGGTGAACGGGGACGGCTACGTAACGATCGAGGACATCTCGTTCGCATACGCGGCCGGTGCGCCGCGGATCCTCGCGGACGTCTCCCTGTCGCTGTCCCGAGGCGAGTTCTTCGTGCTGCTGGGCCCCAGCGGTTGCGGAAAGACCACCGTCCTCAACCAGGTGGCGGGATTCGAGTTCCCGACCGAGGGGCGGATGACCGTTGCCGGCCGGCCCGTCACCGGTCCCGGGCCGGACCGGGCGGTGATCTTCCAGGGGGACGACTCACTGCTCGGTTGGCTCAACGTGTACGGCAACGTCGAGTTCGGCCTGCGCGTGCTCGGGGTCAAGAACCCCGAACGCCAGCAGCGGGTGCGGGCCGCGCTGGAGATGGTCGAACTCGGTGGTCAGGCGAAGAAGTACCCGCATGAACTCTCCGGCGGGATGAAGCAGCGGGTGCAGATCGCCCGGGCCCTGGTCACCGACGCGCCGATCCTGTTGATGGACGAGCCGTTCGGTGCCCTGGATGCCCAGACCCGGACCACGTTGCAGGATGAACTCGCCCGGATCTGGGCCGCCACCGACCGCACCGTCCTGTTCATCACCCACGACATCTCCGAGGCGATGATCCTCGGCGACCGGATCGGGATCATGACGTCCGGGCCGGAGGCGAGGCTGCACGACGTCATCGAGAATCCGCTACCGCGTCCGCGTGAGCGGGGCGGGCCGGACTTCGGCGCGCTCTACCAGGACCTGGAGCGGACCGTGACCGCGGCGAAGGCCCGACGTCCCGGTCTGGACGGCGAGGTGGGTACGCGATGACCCCCGCCCCCGCCACCGACTTCGGTGGGCGACCCGGCGCCGCCCCCACCGGGGGCGCCGATCCCACGAGAACGACCGGCGGCCCGGCCGGCCCCCGGCCCCGACGGCGCGGACCACGGTCGGCGGCATCCTGGTCACGGCGCCGGATCGGGCTGAACCTGCTGGCGGTCGCGGCCGCGATCGTGGTGTGGCACGTCGCCGCGTTGGCGAAGAACAACCCGCTGGTCTTCCCGACCCCGATCGAAAGTGCCCGCGCGCTGGTGGAACTGGTCCAGGACGCGGACTCGCGCAGCGAGGTGCTGATCACCCTGTGGCGGGTGGTGGTCGGGTTCGCGCTGGGCAGCACGCTGGGAATCGCCGCCGCGAGCCTGCTCGGCTCGTCGCGGGTGGCGGCCGACGCGCTGGAACCCGTCGTGCACTTCCTGCGTTCCATCACGCCGGTGGCCTGGATCGTGCCGGCCACGATCTGGTTCGGGGTCGGGGACGCGTCGATGCGGTTCATCGTCATCTACGCCACCGTCTTCCCGGTCATCCTCAACACCCTGACCGGGATGGCCCAGGCCGCCCGGAACAAGACCCGGATGGCCCGGGTCTTCGGCGCCGGGCGGTTGCGGACCTACCGGTCGGTGGTCATCCCGAGTGCGGTGCCCTACGTGCTGACCGGGATGCGGCTGTCCCTCGGCTACTCCTTCATGAGCGTGATCGGGGCCGAGATGGTGGCGGGCAGCGACGGCATCGGCCACCTCATCTACGAGTCCCGACTCTTCTTCGACACCCCGACCATGTTCGCCGGGATCCTCCTGGTCGGTGCCGCCGGCCTGGCCTTCGACCGGGTGTTCGTCCTGGCCAGTGCCCGGGTCTTCCGCCGATTCTACTGTGGGCAGGTGGCGCGATGAGCGTGTCGACCCGGACGGCCCGACCCGCCGCCGCCGTCCGTCGGCCGGGCGGTGTCCTGCGGTTGCGGCGGGCCCTCACCATCGTCGGCGGCTTCGTCGCCGTGGTGGGGCTGTGGTGGCTGGCCGCCGGCTTCTACGGGATGCCGATGCTGTTCCCCGGTCCTCCCGACGTGGTCACCCAGTTCCGGTCGGTGCTTGCCGACGGCAGTCTCGCGCAGGCGGTGTCAGCGAGCCTGGGACGGGTCGCCGCGGGCCTCGTACTGGGCAGCCTGCTCGGTACGCTGCTCGGCCTGCTGAGCGGTTCGAGTCGGGTGCTTGAGGCGTTGCTCGAGCCGTTCATCAGCTTCTTCCGGTTCATTCCGCCACTGGCCTGGTTCGCTCCCATCCTGCTCTGGTTCGGTGCCGGTGAGCCGGCGAAACTGACCCTGATCCTCTACACGACGGTGTTCGTCGTCGCGGTGAACACGGCGGCGGGGGTGCGGGCGGTCCCGGGGAACAAGCTGCGCATGGCGGCGACCTTCGGTGCCCGGCCGTGGCAGACCTTCCTGCTGGTGCGGTTGCCCGCCAGCGCGGCGTACATTCTCGCCGGAATCCGGATCGCGCTGGGCAACGCGTTCATGACGGTGGTGACCGCGGAGATGCTCGGCGCGCCATCCGGTCTCGGCGTGATCGTCACCAACGGCATGGCGACCACCAACATCCGAGGCGTGTTCGTCGCCCTGATCACCCTCGGCGCGCTCGGCCTGATCGCCGATCGCCTCTTCGTCGCCCTGCTCCGCCGGTTCGGTGCCCGGTTCGGGGCCAGCCCCGACGTGGCGCGGTAGCCGTCGGAACCTCTCGTCTTTTCCCATCAGTTCGAGCCGTGATTAAGGAGCACCACGTGGCGTACGCGACGATCAACAACACATCTCTGTGGTACGAGGTGGCGGGACAGGGACCGCACCTGCTGCAACTGCACGGCCTCGGCCTCGGCCACGCCAACTTCGCCCCGGTGACCCCGTTGCTGCGTCCGGACTTCACCGTGATCGACTACGACATGCGCGGGTTCGGCGACAGCGACAAGCCGCCGGCACCGTACTCGATCGAGGGGTGGGCCGACGAGGCGGTCGGGCTGCTCGACCACCTCGGCCTGGACGCCGTCGACGTGCACGGCACCTCGTTCGGGGGCATGGTGGGCATCGTGATGGCGGCCAAGTACCCGGACCGGGTCAAGCGGCTGGTCATCGGCTGCTGCATGGCCCGGTACGACACCCTCGCGATCCTCAACAAGAAGGTGTGGAAGGCGATGGCGACCGCGACGGGGATGGGCGAGGAGGTCGCCAACCTCATCGCCTCGCAGGCGTTCAGCCGGGCGTTCCACGACACCGACCGCGCACCGGCCCAGGTGGCGGCGATGGGGGCCGCGTTCAAGAAGAACGACCCCGAGCTGTGGAAGCACTTCTGCGATCTGCTCTGCGAGGCGGATCTCACCGGTTACCTGCCGCAGATCACGGCGCCGGTGTTGGTGACCAGCGGTGACCAGGACATCATGACCCCGGTGGACTCCGGTCCGGCGGGGGTCGGCACCCGGGAGATGGTCCGGCGGCTGCCGAACGCCTGGCTGACGCTGCTGGAGGGCTGCGGCCACCTGCACCTGGTCGAACAGCCGGAGGAGAGCGCGAAGCTCGTGCGGGACTTCATTCTCGACGGGACGATCAACGGGGAGACCGTGCTCGGGGAGACCGACGGGCGATGACGACACTAGTCACCGGCGGCACCGGTTTCGTCGGCCAGCACGCCACGGCGATCCTCGCCGGGCAGGACGAGCGGGTCCTCGCCCTGGACCCGCTTCCAATCCGGGAGGAGCTGCGGCAGGCCGGGGTCGAGTACGTCCGGGGTGACGTCTCCGATCTGCGGTCGCTGCTGGCCATACTGGCCGAGCACGGCGTGGACCGCGTCATCCACCTGGGTTCCCTGCTGGCCCCGGCCTCGGCGGAGGATCCGTACCGGGCGCTGGAGGTCAACTGCGCCGGTACCCAGAACGTCTTCGAGGCGGCTCGGATCCTTCGACTGGCCAATGTGACCTGGGCCAGTTCGATGGCGGTGTTCGGGCACAGCGCCGCGGCGTTGGCCGAGGGCGAGGGCGAGTTGCTCACCGAGCACACCCCGCACTCACCCGACAACGCGTACGGGGCGACGAAGTCGTACTGCGAGCACATCAGCCGCGCGTACCGGCAGCGGTACGGGGTGAACTGCGTGGGGCTGCGGATCGGGCTGGTCTACGGCGCCGGGAAGGAACGCGGCGAGGGCCTGTTCACCGAGCAGTTGTTCCAGCGGCCGGCGCTCGGGCAGCCCGGGGTGGTCCCCTACGGCGACGATGTCTATTGCTGGCAGTACGTCCGGGACGTGGCGGAGGCGTTCACGCTGGTGTCCTGCCTGGACAGCACCGACAACGCCGTCTACAACCTGCCCGGGACGGTACTGACCATGGTCGGCGCGGTCGAGACGGTACGTGCGCTGGTGCCCTCGGCCGAACTGACGGTCGAGCCGGGGGTGCTCGGTTTCCCGTACCGGATCGACGCCTCACCGCTTACCGCCCTGCTGGGCGACTCCCTCCGGCTGACGTCCATCCGCGACGGTTTCGCCGCCACGATCGAGGGAATCGCCGCCCGGGCCGGCCGGTGACGACCGGGGGTCGACATCAAGGACCGAGCCGACCGGGGTAGCCGCCGATGCCGGTCCGGCCACCGGGGCGGTCGAAGGATTGACCCTGGAGGGATGAATGTTGCCGATCGGGTGGCGGTGCGTCCGCCACCCGATCGTCTTCCCGGTCTGGTGACCGACTCGGCCCGGCGGGTGTGGCCGGGCCGGCCTGTTCGGAGGGGTCAGCTCCTTGGGACAGCTCCGTCCGGGGCGCTCGCCGCGGCGGCGTCCAGGTTGTTCGACGCGAAGTGATCGGCGAGCAGATCCCCGGCGTGCCGGAGGTGGTCGGTGACGGCTCGTCTGGCTGCTTCCGGGTCGTGGCTGGCCAGCGCTCGTACGATCGCGGAATGGTCGTGCAGGGACGCGTCCGGCCAGCCACCGATCGTGGCGTAGAAGCGGCGGGGCACGTACTTGGCGATGAAGCCGAGAAACCAGAGCAGCTTTCCTGAACCGCCACTGGTGTTGACCATTCGGTGGAACAGGTGGTTCAGGCGTTCCATCTCGTCGGTGTTGCCGTTGCTCGCCGCCTCGTCGATCCCGCCCTGAAGGGCCTGCAGCTCGGCGATCTGTTCCTCGGTGAGGGTCGTGGCCGCGCGAGCGGCCAGTTCCCCGGCGATCAGTGCCTGGGCGATGAACAGGTCGCGGATGTCTGCCGGGGCCAGCGGGGCGACCACGAAACCACGCCGGGGCTGGAGTTGGAGGAAGCCCTCGGCGCGCAGCGAGAGCAGTCCTTCCCGGACCGGGGTGACGCTGATCTCCAGCGCGGCGGCGACCTGTTCCTGACGAAGGTGCTGTCCCGGCCGGAGCTGTCCGGACATGATCAATCCTCGGACGTAGCTGGCCGCCTCGTCACTGAGCTGCATCCGCTTGTTCTGGGACTGAGCGCCGTTGACGGGTAGGTTCATCCAGAGTCCTCAAATATGAAATATGACCGACGCAGCATACCGAATCGGTCCTTGGATACGGGAGGCGGCCCGGCCTCCGCGTGTGTCGGTCGGGCCGCCCCTCTCACCAACGGCTGAGGCCGAACAGGTTAGCAATACCGTCGCATTCGTCGATATGCCAGGCCGTGTGCCACAACGCCGCCGCGCGATCCCCGAGCCGGGGACGGACGAGCAGGTCGAACTTCGCCCGTAGCCGCTCATCGGACATCGGCCGGTCGACGCTGCCGGTGGCATGTGCGACCGAGACCCGGTGGGTCGTGCCCCCGGTCGTGCGTACGGTGACCTCGCAGGCGTCCTTGGGCATCGTCGGTTCGGTGCTGGCCCGCACCTTGCGGCGTAGGGCGATCACCGACTCGTCCCGCGCCCGGGCGTCGCTGTACTGGGCCGGTCCGGCGCCGCCGTCGAGGAATCCCACCGCGAAGCAGTGGTAGACGGAGAACTTGCTGCGCAGCCCGTCTTCCGGTTCCTCGACTCCCATCACCTGCAAGACCACTGGGCGGACCACCACGTCGACCGACTCGATGACCTCCGGTCCGGGCAGGATGTCGCGTAGCTCGATGGCGGCGTCGATGACCGGATGGCTGACGATTCCGCAACTGTAGGGCTTGAACGCGTTCGCCTCGATCTCCCAGGCCCGGCCCAGCCCTCGGGTGGCCTCGGCCAGGTCGGGTTCGGGCGCCAACAGGGCCGCGAGGCCCCGCCGGCCCTCCAGCGGCGCGTCGGGCCCGGTGAACCCGGCGGCGGCCAGCAGCGCGGCCTCCACCCCGTCAGCGGCGGCCTTGCCGGGATGCATGGACTTGCTCATCGTGCCCAACTGCTCGGTGGTGCCGGCAGCCTGGGTCGCCGCCAGCGAGACCGCGTGCCGCATCCGGGTGGCGTCGAGCCCGAGCAGCCGGCCCGCCGCCACAGCGGCACCGAGGTGTCCCATCGTGCCGGTGAGGTGCCAGCCCCGGTCGAAGTGTCCCGGACCGAGCGCGTTGCCGACCCGACAGGCCACCTCGACGCCGGCGGTGACGGCGGTGAGGAGGTCACGCCCTGACGCGTTGGTGAGCTCGGCCACGGCGAGAGCGGCCGGCACCACCGGCGAGCCGGGATGGATCACGGTACGCAGGTGGGTGTCGTCGAAGTCCTCGACGTGCATCGCCATGCCGTTCACGAACGCCGCCCAGGCTGCGGTGAGCGTGTCCGGGCGGCCGAGCACCGAGGAGCGCCCGCGCAGGCCCAGGTCGCCCAGGGTGGCGACGGCGATCTCGACGGCGTCGTGGCGGCATGCGTCCACGGCCAGTCCGACGACGTTGACGAACGTAGGCCGGGCGGCGTGCCGGGCGGATTCCGGGATCTGGTCCCAGCTCAGGCCGCTGGCGAACTCGGCAAGCTCGGCGGTGAGCCGGACCGGGCCCGGCTGCGCTGTTCCCGTCATGCTGGCTCTCCCACGATCGTCGTCAACAGGTCGCCGCAGGAGGTGGCCGAGGGCAGGCCGCGTACCGCCGCGATGACCTCGGGGCCTTGACCGGGTCGGGTCCGTTCGACCAGGGCGGTGACCTTCAGGTCGAGTTCGGTGTCGGTCATCGGTCGCGCGGCGCTGCCCCGGGCATGCGTGACGGATTCGGTGAGTACCGGCCCGTCCGACACCACGACCTCGACGGTCGCCGCGTCGCGTGCCATCGACTCGTCGATGATCAGGGTGGTGACCGCGCGGAGGGCGGTCACGTCCGGGGCGACCACCCGGGCGTCCTCGTACTGGGCCAGCCCCACCACACCGTCGGCCAACGCCGCGGCGACGCCGTGCATGGTGCTGAACCGGGCGGCGAGTCCGGTGTCCGGTGCCGGGTTCCCGGTCAGTTCGGCGACCAGGGGGTGGCAGTGGACCCGTACGGCCACCGGTGTGCGGCCGGCGAGCCGGGCGTGCAGCCGCTCGGCGGCCTCGATCGCGGGATGCGCGACGATCCCGCACGGATACGGCTTGACGGTGTTGTCCAGGAACTCCCAGCGTGTCCCCAGCTCGGTGGTCAGCCGGGCGAGATCCGTCGTGGGGGACAGCGCCCGGAAGTAGCCGCGGGGGCCCTCCAGCGCCGTCGGGGAGCCGGTGAAGTCCCGCCGGGCCAGGGCAGCCGCCAGTACGCCGTTGGCCGCGGCCTTACCGGGGTGGAACGGCTTGACCATCGTGCCGAACCCCTCCCGATGCCCCAGCGTCATGCTGGACGCGATCGCGATCGCGTTGCCGAGTTGCCCAGGCGACAGCTCCAGGAGCAGGCCGGCGGTGACCGCGGCACCCAGCGCGCCCACGGTTCCCGTGATGTGCCAGCCGTCGTCGTAGTGCCACGGTGTCATCGCCCGGGCGAGCCGAAGCTGGGTCTCCAGCCCGAGGGCGACCGCGTCGAGGAGCCGGGGCCCGGTGGTCTCGTGGTCCGGCAGGACCGCCACCACGGCGCCGAGTACGGCCGCGCCCGGGTGTACGACGGTGTCGAGATGGGTGTCGTCGAAGTCGTCGAGGTGGGCGGCGAGCCCGGTCGCCAGCGCGGCGCTCAGCGGATCGAGGCGCTCCATGCGGCCGGGTACCGGACAGCGACGCTCACCCCCGTTGTCCAGCGCGGTTGCGATGACGATCTCGACGGCCCGATCACGGCAGGCGCCGATCGCGGTTGCGACGACGTTCAACAGACTGCGGGCCGCGTGCGCGCGGAGTTCGCTGGTCAGGCCGGTGCGGGACAGGTCGACCAGGCCTCGGGCCAGCTCGTGGGCGGCCGGATCGGTCGTGGTCACGCGACCGGCTCCCGGACGTATTCCACCAGGATCCGGTCGGCCCGCCGGGGGTCGACGAAACCGATCGTCGTTCCCCGTGAGCCGGGGCGGGGCACGGTGTCCATCAGACACATGCCGCGCGCCTCGGCGCCGGCCAGCGCGGTGGCGACGTCGTCGACCAGGTACGCGCAGTGGTGGATGCCCTCGCCCCGTTCCCGGAGGAACTGGGCTACATCGTCCTCGTCGGACTTCGGCTCCAGTAGCTCGATCAGGGTGGCACCGGCCCGGAAGAAGGCGACCGTCAGCGTCGGAAACTCCTCGGCGCCTTCGTACGGCAGGCCGAGTTGGGTCTCGAAGTGCTCCCGGGACGCCTCGATCGAATGCACGGCCCAGCCGAGGTGGTGTAGCTGCATCGTTCCTCCTGCTCGCGGCTGAACTCCGGACGCCCAGCGGTGCACGGATACTGTGTATCATATTTTTCGAGATAAACTCGCGCCGGCCGACGTCGGTATATGGGCTCGGAGACCTTCGCATGCGCGGGGAAGTAGTAGCGAACCAGGACAAGGAGGACGTGTGCTCCCTCTGGATGGCCTCGTCGTCGTCTCACTCGAACAGGCCGTTGCCGCGCCGTTCGCCACCCGGCAACTCGCCGACCTCGGCGCACGCGTGATCAAAATCGAACGACCTGAGGGCGACTTCGCCCGGGGCTACGACCGTACTGTGCACGGCCAGTCGAGCTACTTCGTCTGGCTCAACCGCTCGAAGGAGTCGGTGGTCCTGGATCTCAAGTCACCGGGCGGCCGAACCGCGCTGCGTCGACTGCTCGCCCGGGCGGACGTGTTCGTGCAGAACCTCGCCCCAGGGGCGGTGGACCGGCTCGGCTTCGCGGTCGAGGAGTTGCGCGCCGACCGGCCGGAGCTGATCACCTGCTCGATCAGCGGCTACGGCAACGGTGGCCCGTGGCGTGACCGCAAGGCGTACGACGCGCTCATCCAGTGCGAGACCGGCCTGCTGTCCGTCACCGGGACCCCGGACACGCCGGTGAAGGTGGGGATCTCGGTGGCCGACATCGCCGGTGGCGTCTACGCCTACAGCGGCATCCTGACCGCGCTCTACCGTCGGGAACGCACCGGCGAGGGGTGCGCGCTGGAGGTCTCGCTGTTCGACGCCCTCGCCGAGTGGATGTCGCAACCCGCGCTGATGGCCCGATACACCGGAACGGACCCACGCCGGTTCGGCGCCCACCACACGGTCATCGCGCCGTACGGCCCGTACCCGGTCGCCGACGGCACCGTTCAGCTTGCCGTCCAGAACGAGCGTGAGTGGCGTCGCTTCGCCTTCGAGGTCCTCGAAGCGCCGGCGCTGGCGGATGACCCACGGTTCGACAGCAACTCCGACCGGGTGGCCCACCGGGCGGACCTCGATCAGGAGCTGGCCAGGTGGATGAATCGGTTCAGCGTCGCCGAGATCACGGTCCGACTCGACAAGGCCGGGATCGCCAACGCGACGGTCAACACCGTGACGAACTTCCTCGACCACGTACAGCTCACCGCGCGGAACCGGTGGACGGACGTGGCGACCCCGGCCGGTGAGGTGCGGACCCTGCTGCCCCCGGTCACCTCGGAGCAGCTCGCCGTGCGGGTCGATCCGGTGCCCGCCCTCGGCCAGCACACCCGCACCGTGCTGGCCGAGCTCGAGTTCACCGATGAGGAGATTTCGCGAATGAGTGCCGATGGGGCTGCCCGATGACTGTCAAGCCTGGCTGGACCGGCCGGTTCCTGGAGGACTTCGAGGTCGGCGACATCTACGAGCACCCGTTGGGACGCACCATCACCTCGACGGACAACACCTGGTTCACCCTGCTCACCCAGAACACTGCCCCCCTGCACTTCGACCACCACTACGCCAAACAGACCGCGTTCGGCCGTCCGCTGGTGAACTCGTGCCTGACCCTGTCGATCGTCACCGGACAATCCGTCACCGACGTGTCGCAGAACGTCTTCGCCAACCTGGAGTGGGCCGAGGTCCGGATGCCACATCCGGTGTTCGAGGGGGACACCCTCTACTCCCGCTCCGAGGTGCTCGGCGTCCGACCGTCGAGTTCGCGCGCTGACGTGGGCATCGTCGAGGTTCGCACAGCCGGCTACAACCAGGACGGGGCGGTCGTGTTGACCTTCCGTCGGACCCTGCTGGTCTACCGGCGGGGGCACAGCCCGCAGCGTCCCGTACCGGCGGTCGACGCGTGAACGCAACCACCGCGCGGCGATCGGTGGAGACCGCTCGGACGCTGCTGTTCGTGCCCGGGTCCCGTCCCGACCGCTTCGGCAAGGCCGTCGCGGCTGGGGCTGACGAGGTCATTCTCGACCTGGAGGACGCGGTCAGCGGGCCGGACAAGCCGGCCGCGCGGCAGTGGGTCCGGGGCTGGCTCCACGGCACCGGTGCCGCCGCGGTGCGGATCAACGCCGGTCCGGAGCAGGCCGATGACCTGGCCGCCCTTGCTGGCGTACCCGGGCTCACCGCCGTGGTGGTCGCGAAGGCTGAGGATCCGGACGTGCTCCAGATGGTTGGCGACCGGCTCGGGGTCCCGGTGCTCGCGCTGATCGAGAGCGCCCGGGGGGTGGCCCGGGCCCGCGAGGTCGCGGCTGCCCCGGCGGTGGCCCGGCTGGCGATCGGCACGGTCGACCTGGCCCTGGACCTCGACGCCGAGGAGGCGTGGGAGCCGTTGCTGTCGGCCCGCGCCGAGTTGGTCGTCGCCTCCCGACTGGCTGGCCTGCCCGGTCCCGTGGACGGGGTCAGCGCCGGGCTCGACGACGAGCGGGAGGTGTTCACCGCCACCGAGCGCGCCAGGGCATTGGGATTCACCGGCAAGCTCTGTGTCCATCCCCGGCAGATTCCCCCGGCGCACCGCGCGTTGCGGCCATCGGCGGACCGGGTTGCCTGGGCTACCCAGGTGCTGGGCGCGACCGACGCGGGGTCGTCGGCCGGCCGGGTCGGCACGGAGATGGTGGACCTGCCCGTCCGGCTCCGGGCCGAGCGGATCCTGGCCGCGCATCGCGCTGCCCTGGGCGGGGCCGACGGTGACTGAGATCGGTGAGCTGGACGAGCCGTCGCTGACGGAGGCGCTGGTCGCCGAGGTACGCCGTCCGGTCGACGCGGATGCGCGCAGGGTCGCCGCGCTGCATGTGCTCGACTGGATCGCGACCGCGACGGCTGGTCTCGGCACCGAGGAGGGCGGCATCCTCACCGCGTTCGCCGCCTCCGCCGACGACGGTCCGGCGTGGACCATCGGGTACGGCGAACGGGCCGAGTCGACCGCCGCGTTCGTCAACGCGGGGCTGGCTCTGGTGCTGGAGATGGACGCCACACATCGACGGGCCAGGCTGCATCCCGGGCCGGTGGTGATCGCGGCGGCCCTGGCGATGGCCCAACGACAGGGGACGAACGGGACGCGGTTCCTCGACGCCGTGGTTCGGGGGTATGAGGTGATGATCCGGATCGGTGAGGCGACCGGGCCCACCCATTACCGGTACTTCCACCCGACGAGCACCTGTGGCGCGTTCGGGGCCGCGGCGGCCGGCGCGAGCCTGCTGGAGCTTACCAACCGTCAGTGGGTCGACGCCCTTGGTAACGCGGGGAGCCGTACCGGCGGTCTGTGGCGTTGCCGCCTCGAACGGACGATGTCCAAGCTGGTCCACGTCGGGGAGTCGGCCAGCGCCGGACTGCGCGCGGCGCGGCTGGCGCACCTGGGGCTGACCGGTCCACGGCACGTTCTTGAGGGGGAGCTGGGCCTGTTTGCGGCAAGCTGTCCGGATGCCGAGCCCGAGGCCGTCAACCGGCCCGGCGGTGCCGAGTGGAAGATCACCGAGACCTCCCTCAAACCGTGGCCGGGCTGCCGGCATGCGCACCCCGCCGTGGACGCCGCGCTTCGGCTGCGGCGGCACCTGGTGGCGGACGGGGTGCCCGCCGGGCGGATCGAGGAGATCGAGGTCGTCACCTACCCGGAGGCGTTGGGCTTCACCGATCAGCCCCGACCGGCGTCGACCCCGGAGGCGTTGTTCTCGGTTCAGCACCTGGTGGCTGTCGCGCTGGCGCGTGGGGAGCCATCCCTGGACGATGTGGCCCCGCCGGCCCTGCGCGATCCCGAGCTGGCGGCGATCCGGGCCCGGGTGCGGGTGGCCAGCGGGGAACCGTACACGTCGGCGTATCCGTCGAGTTGGGGGGCGCAGGTGTCGGTGGCATTCCAGGGACGGTGGTACCGCGAGCAGGTCCGGGACGCCAAGGGTGACCCGGAGTCACCCATGACCGCCGGCGAGATCGAGGCCAAGGCCGGCCGGCTGCTCGATCGGGCGGGCCTGACGGGGCCCGAGATCGCCGCCGGGCTGGCGGCCGTGGCGAACCTGCCCACCGCGGGTGGGCTGGGGCAGCTCGTCGCAGTGCTGCCCGGGAGAAGTGGGCCGGGTCGCGCCGGACCAGCCCGGCGATGATCGTCGGGGCGGCCCGGGAACCGGCTGCTGCCACGCGTCGTCGGGTCCGGCCCGGGTCGCCCGGGCCAGGTTGTTGCAGGTCCGGTCCGGTGTGCTCTTGCTCTAGCCCGCCATCAAATATATTATTTTCTGGATAATCGAACTTGACGAAGGAGATCAAGTTGTTCCTACTTTCCGCCGAGGAACGGGCGATCGTGGACTTGGTTCGGGACTTCGTCGACAGAGAAGTCAAGCCGGTCGTCCGAGACCTCGAACACGACAACGTCTACCCCGAAGACCTCATCAAACAGATGGCGGCCATGGGGATGTTCGGCCTGACCATCCCCGAGCCGTACGGCGAGGTCCGTGTCTCCACCGTCTGTTACGCGATGGTCACCGAGGAGCTCGCCCGGGGCTGGATGTCGCTGGCCGGCGTGATCGGCGGGCACACCGTGGTGGCCAAGCTGATCCTTCTCTACGGCACGGAGGAGCAACGACAGCGCTACCTGCCCCGAATGGCCACCGGTGAACTGCGTGCGGCGATGGCGCTCACCGAGCCCGGGGGTGGATCAGATCTCCAGGCGCTCCGCACCGTGGCTCGCCTGGACGGTGACGAGTACGTCGTCAACGGGTCCAAGACCTGGATCACCAACGCGCGCCGGTCCGGCCTGGTCGCGCTGCTGTGCAAGACCGACCCGACGGCCACGCCGCCGCACGCCGGGATCAGCGTTCTGCTGGCGGAGAAGGGGACCGGCTTCGAAGTCTCCCGCGATCTGCCCAAGCTCGGCTACAAGGGTGTGGAGAGCTGTGAACTCAGCTTCGACGACTACCGGGTGCCGGCCGACGCGGTGCTCGGTGGCGTGCCCGGACGCGGGTTCGCCCAGATGATGCGTGGCTTGGAGATCGGCCGGATCCAGGTTGCCGGGCGGGCCGTCGGGGTCGGCCGGGCCGCTTTCGAGGACTCGTTGCGCTACGCCCAGGAGCGGGAGAGCTTCGGCGTCCAGATCTGGAAGCACCAGTCGATCTCGAACTACCTCGCGGACATGGCGACCAAACTCACCGCGGCTCGGTTGATGCTGCACGACTCGGCGGAACGCCTGGACCGGGGCGAGCGCTGCGACCTGGAAGCGGGGATGGCGAAACTGTTCGCCTCGGAGACCGCCATGCAGATCGCCCTGGACGCGTTGCGAATCCACGGCGGCTACGGATACTCGACGGAATTCGACATCGAACGGTACTTCCGGGACGCGCCGCTGATGATCGTGGGCGAGGGCACCAACGAGATCCAACGCAACGTCATCACCCGCCAGCTCATCAGCCGGCAGCGGAGCCAGAGCTGAAGCGTGCCCGGTTGGCGGCTCCGCCCGCCCTGGGGCACCCTTTCGGCAGCGTCCTTGAGGTCACGGCGGGTCAGCGCCACCGCGAGGACACGGACCAGGAGACGATCACATGACCGACCCCAATCCGGCACCCACGCCCGACCCGACCCTCGGAAACCGGCGCCGGCCGACCGTACTGGGCACGCTGCCGGAGAAGGTACGCCCCGACCGTGCCGCGCTGCTGATCATCGACATGAGTAACGACTTCCTGCACCCTGCGGGCAAGACGATCGTCCGGGGCGGCCGGGACGCCAGCGCGGCCCGGGCCGTGGTCCCGGTGCAACGCCAGCTCATCGACGCGGCCCACACCGTCGGGGTGCCCGTCATCTACGTGTCACACACCACCCTGCCGGACCACGCCAGTGACTCCGGGCCGTGGCTGGACGCGCGCAGCCGGGCGAGCTTCTCCGTCGTGGACATCTGCGTCGACGGATCCTGGGGGCAGCAGGTGATCGACGAACTCACACCGACCGAGGACGACATCCTGGTGAAGAAGTACCGCTACAGCGGGTTCGCCGGAACCAACCTCGACCTGGTGCTGCGGAGCCTCGCCCGGTCGACCGTCATCTGCGCCGGTGTGTCCACCAACGCCTGCGTCGAGGCGACCGCGCGGGAGGCGTTCAGCCACGACTACTACGTGGTCATCCCCGAAGACGCCTGCGCGTCGTGGGACATGGAACTGCACCAGGCCACCCTGGACACCGCCCGACACCGGTACGCCACAGTCGGACCGGCCGCCGACATCATCGAGATCTGGTCGAGCACAGAGGAACGGCGATGACCCCCACGACACCACGTATCGCCTACTCGTACGGCGAGAGCGGCGCCGGGCTGGAACCACCCGCCCCGGGCAAGGGACTGATCGTGCACGTGGTGCTCAACGTCGAGCACTGGCCGCTGGATGCCCCGATGCCCCGCAAACTCCTGGGTAGCCCGCACGGTGCGGACCACATCCCGGACGTGCCGAACTACAGCTGGGCCGAGTACGGCATGCGCCGGGGACTACCCCGGGTGGTGTCCGCGCTCACCGATCGCGGGCTGCCGGCCAGCGTCAGTTTCAACGCCGCCGTCATCGACGCCTATCCGGAGGCGGCCGGGCGACTGCGGGACACCGGCTGGGAGTTCATCGCACACGGTCTGCACCAGCAGGCGCTGCCGTCGGCACCGGACGAGAGCGTGGTGATCGACGAGTGTCTGCGCAAGATCGAGGAGTTCACCGGCCGGCGACCCAGGGGATGGCTCGGTCCCGGCCTCCAGGAGACCTTCACGACTCCCGACCTGCTGGCCGCGGCGGGCGTCGACTACACCTGTGACTGGGTGGTCGACGACGTTCCGGTCTGGCTGGCGGCCCAGCCGAGACCAATGGTCGCGCTGCCGTACTCGCTGGAGTTGAACGACAGCATCATCTACGCCACCGAGAAACACTCCTCCGACGAGATGTACCGGCGATTCACCGAGACCGTCGAGGTGCTCGCCGCCGAGGCGGCACTCGAACCGAGGGTGCTCACCCTGCCGATCCATCCCCACATGGTCGGGGTACCACACCGGATCCGGTACTTCGACCGCATCCTGGACGAGTTGTCGAATCGGGGGGACACCATCTTCCTCACCGGCAGCGAGATCTGCGACTGGTTCACCGCCCAGCGTCCGGCGACCGAGCACTGACGGCAGGGCCGGCCACCACCGGACGGCGGGCGAGACGACCAACGCTCCCGCGCTCGCGTTCAATGTGGCCGGCACGCCGCTCGATATGTGCGTCCCCGGCCGGCTTCTGTCCGGCCGGGGACGGTGGTCACCGGGTCGAGCGAGGCGCGGCCAGGGCGTGCGCCCTGGGAGGCCTGAGTCGACCGGCGGTGACCGACGGACGACAGCGGACGTGGACACGTGACACCGGTCTCTACAGTGCCGCTCATGAGAAGGATCGCGCGAGTCGTGAGCGGGGTCGCCGTCCTGGCGGCTGCCCTGGTGGCGTGGCCCATGGCGGCCCACGCCGCGCCGGCCGACGGAGGCCTCGGTCTTGACCTGCGCACCACCCAGTCGTCGTATCGGCCGGGCGACCCGGTCCGGTTGACGTTCGTGGTGACCAACTCCACCGACGCGGCCTGCGGGCTGGCGAAGGCCGCCGACGGGGCCGTGCGGGTGACCTCCGTACGCCGGGACGGGCAGGACCTGGTCCCGGTTGTCGGCCGCAGCTTCTACGACGACGGCATCAACGCCGCCGCGATTTCCGGCATGGCGACGGTGGAACCCGGCACGACCGTGACCGTGTCCCTGGCCAGTGTCCGGGTGCACGCCGGCGCTGACCCCGGCGACGTCGTGCTGCGGTCGGTGGCCGCGACCCCCGACGGCGGTGGGCTGGACACCCTGTGGCCGGTCGGTGCACCCGGGCGCTACGAGGTCACGGCGAGTTATGCGGCGCTGCCGGTGACCGGTGCCGTCACCCCCTGCCCAGGTGCGACGGCCCTGCGGACCACCACCTTCACCGTCGGCGACGACGCCCAGGGCTACGCCCGGTGGCTCCGGCTCGGCGGGGTGCTACTGGTGCTCGCCCTCGGCGCGCTGGTGGTCGTACTCCTGCTTCTGCTCCTGATGCGCCGTCGCCGTCGTCGCCGCCGTTACCGGAGCGCGGCCGCCGCCGTCGCCCTGGTGCTCGTCGGCGTCGGCGTCCTCGTCGGCGGGGGAGGCCGGGCCGCCTGGGCCGACTACGAGGTCGACCCGAACGCCGGCGTCCCCGTGAGCGGCGTCGACTTCCAGAGCGAGGTCGACGGCTGCCTCCAGGCGTTCGCCGCGCCCGGCGGCGATCCGGCGGGCATCCTGCCCCGGCTCAAGGACAAGAGCAAGCCCCGGGTGCGGATCATCCCCACCGGCGGCGGGTCGGGCTCGTTCGAGACCCCGCGCAGCAAGAGTGGCAAGGGCTCGTCCACCGTGACCTGGAACCCCACCTCCGTCGACCCGTATGGCGACGGCGTCGCGCGAAACCCCTGCGCGGCGCTCTACCACGAGCTCGTCCACTCCGACGACATCTCCCGCGGCGCCGTCCCGCAGGGCGACTGCGGCTCCACCGGGATCAAGACCGCCGAGGTCAAGGCGACGCTGGCGGAGAACAGGTACCGGGCGGCCAAGGGCCTGCCACTGCGAACCGAGTACGAGGGCAAGACCCTGCCGAAGAGCCTCGACGAGTGCAGGAAGCCCAAGAAGAAGACCCCGCCGACCAAGGGCCCGGTCAAGCTGTGCGAGGACGGCGGCCGCAGCTGCGGCGGCACCAACGGCGACCCCCACCTGGTGACCTTCGACCGGTTCTACTACGACTTCCAGGCTGTCGGCGAGTTCGTGCTGGTCGCCTCGACTGCGGGCGACCCGCTCGCGGTGCAGGTCCGGCAGACGCCGATGGGCACCTTGCGAACCGTGTCGGTCAACTCCGCGATCGCCTTCCGGGTCGGTGACCACCGGGTCGCCCTCACCCTGGTCGACGGCGGCACCCAGGTACGCGTCGACGGCGAACCGGTCGTCGTGGCGCCCGGGGAGACGGCCCTGCCCGACGGCGGCACCCTCACCCGCCGGGCCTCCGACATCGGCGCCGCGGACGGGTACGACCTGAGCTGGCCCGATGGCTCCGCCGCCGCGGTCGACCAGATCGGCTCCTACGGCTACCGGCTGCTGATGAAGCTGGCGCCCAGCCGGGCCGGGCAGGTGCGTGGCCTGCTCGGCAACTTCGACGGTGACCCGGCCAACGACATCGCCCCACCGTCCGGCGCCGCGCTGACCCAGCCCGTGCCGTTCGAGAAGCTCTACCCGTCGTACGCGGACAGCTGGCGGATCACCCAGGACGGCTCCATGTTCAGCTACGCCGACGGCCAGAACACCCAGTCCTTCACCGACGGCACCTTCCCCGACCGGTCGATGACCGTCACCGACCTCGACCCGGACCAACGGGCCCAGGCGGAGGAGGCGTGCCGGTGGGCCGGCGTCACCGACCCCGGGCAACTCGCCGAATGCGTGTTCGACGTCGCCGTGACCGGCCGCCCCGAGTTCGCCGTCAGCGCCGCCGCCACCGAGCAGGTCGCCCCACCCGCCGCCGCACCGGTCGCCGCGCCACCGATCGCCACGGCCACGCTGAAGCCCGGCGGCGACGGGCTGACCTTCCCCGCACACGCCGGCGACGCCGTGTTCGTCGACATCACCGCTCCCGGCCTGGCCGACCGGTGCTCCCCGTACCGGCTCGTCGATCCGACCGGGAGCAACGTCGCCAGCGGCTGCAACATCAACGGCGTCGGCTACATCGATCGCGCCGACCTCACCATCGACGGCACGTACACGGTGGTGGTCGACGCCGCCGGCGGCGACACCGGCCGGGCCACCGTGCGGGTCTACGCCGCCCGGGACATCACCGGCACCATCCGACCGAACGGCCCGGCGGTGTTCGCGACGATCGAACAGCCCGGCGCGCTGGCCCGTTTCCGGTTCACCGGCAGCGCCGGCCAGCGGGTGTTCATCGAGGTGCCCGAGAGCACCCTGCGCGACCAGTGCTCCCCGCTCGAACTACGCGACCCGGCCGGCCGGACGCTGAAAACCGGCTGCGTCATCAACGGCGCAGGCGACGTCGAGGGCACGGTACTGCCCGCCGACGGCACCTACACCGTGCTGGTGGACCCGTCGGACCGCAGCGTCGGCACCGTCGCGCTGAAACTGTTCGCCACCCGGGACCAGGCCGGTGCCATCAGCGTCGACGGGCCGCCGGTCGTGGCCACCGTCGACCAACCCGGCGCCGTCATCCGCTATCAGTTCACCGGCGCCGCCGGTGCGTCGGTAACCCTGACCGCCACCGCCGCCACCCTGCCCGACCAGTGCTCTCCCCTGGAGTTGCGCGACGCGGACGGCGCGAGGCTGAGCAGCGGCTGCGTCGTCAACGGCGCTGGCGGCATCGAACCGACCGTCCTGCCGGACACCGGCACCTACACCATCGTCGTCGACCCGTCCGGTTCCGCGACCGGCTCAGTCACCCTCGCCCTGCGCCGGTGAACCGACACCGTCCGGGCGGTCTCCGGGGTTCACGTCCCTGACCGCCGTGCTGTGCTCGCCGACCGGGCCAGCCTGCTGACCGACCGCAACCGCCACGCTGTCGGCATGGCCTACGGAGTGGTGCGCCGACTGGCTCAGCGCCGACTGGCACGTACCGGCGACGCCGGCCACCCGCATCGACCCGCGTGGCCCTCCGCCGGTGAGCATCGGGTGATGCGCGGCGGCTCCTGTCTGTGCCACGAGAGCTACTGCAACCGCTACCGGGTCGCCGCCCGCCCGCAACGCGGAGATCATTGGCTGTCTGGTCGCCGGGAGGATGAGTAGGCAGGTGATGGTTCAGCGATTTTGGGAGGGTTGTCCCACTTCGAAGGATGTGGAACAGCTAATCGCGGGCGGCGAGTTTGAGGGCGGCCACGATGTCGGCGCCGGTCGGTGCGTTCTGCGGATCGACGAGCCACTGCATGACCAGGCCCCCCAGGATCGCCTGGTAGAGCCCACCCAGCAGGCGTCGCTCCTCGTCACCGGCCGCACTCTCCGTATGTGAGGCGAAGAGCCCAGCCAGCTCGCTTCGCGCGTACCGCTGGGAATCCGTGAGAAACGTGTGGAGCTGATCCGCGCGGTCAATCTGCCCGACCAGCTCGTATTGGACCGTCCACATCGCACGGTCGGACCGCACCGAGGCGATGACGCCGTCCCAGATCGCCGCCGGGTCGCCGCCAGCCCCCATGGCCTCACCCAGCCGCGCGCCCCACTCTCCCACGGCCTCGAACAGCGCCTGGTTGAGCAGCGCCTCGGTGGACCCGAAGTGGTATCCGATCGCGGCCAGGCTCACCCCTGCCGCCGTGGCGATGTCGCGCGCCGTCGTACGCGTGACGCCCTTCTCGAACAAGCACTGCTTGGCGCCCTGGAGCAGGGCTTCCCGGTTTCCCACGCCCTCCATCATACAGAACTCTCATACACTCGTCTTACACAGACGTCTGAGACGAGTGTACGGTTCCGGCGTGACGATCAACGAAGAGCACTACGTCCGCATCGGCGGCGTCGAGCAGTGGATCCAGATCCGCGGCGAGAGCGCCAACAACCCCGTGCTCCTGGTCTTGCACGGCGGCCCGGGCTCCCCCTACGCCGTGTTCACCCCCCTGATCCGGTCCTGGGAGCGCCACTTCACCGTCGTCCAGTGGGACCGGCGCGGCTGCGGCAAGACCCGCGCACGCGGCACCAAGCAGGCGGCTCCCTTCGACCGGCACCTTGAGGACGCAATCGAGGTCACCGAGTTCCTGCGTGCCCACCTCAACAAGGACAAGATCGTCCTGATGGCCGGCTCGATGGGCGCGATCATCGGCCTGCCGCTGGTCCAGCGCCGCCCCGACCTCTACTCCGCGCTGGTCACCACGGACCTTTACGCGGACATGCACCGCAACGAGGCCCTCGGCTACGCCCGTTGTCTGGAGCGCGTGACGGCGGCCGGCAACACCAAGGCCGCCCGCGACCTGGAAAAGATCGGCGGCGACCCGGCCGCGTGGGATCTCAAGGCGTGGCAGATCAAGATGAAGTGGACGATGGCCACCGACCCGGTCACCCCCAACGCCGTGACCAAGCTGCTGTTCTCGCTGGCGCTCAAGGGTGGCGTCTACAGCAAGCGGGAGGCGTGGCACCTGCTCGCAGGCTTCCTGGCCACGCAGAAGGCCATGTTCAGTGAGTACATGTCCTTCAATGCCTACGACATGTCTGTCCGCTACGAGCTGCCGATCTTCGTCTTCCAGGGCGCCAGCGACGTGCTCACTCTGACCGACCTTGCGCAGGAGTATTTTGCGCATATCGACGCGCCGCACAAGGAGATGGCGCTCATCAAGGGCGCCAGCCACTTCGCCGCCTTCACCCAGCCCGAGCGTTTCCGCGAGGAGCTGGTCAACCGGGTGCTGCCGGTGATTCAGCCCCGCAGCGGCGGCACTGCGGCCGAGGCGATCCCATCCGGTTGTAGGCGTTGATGACCGAGTTGGTCAGCCCCAGCGCCGCGACCTGCTCCAGCGGGAGGTTCCCGAGCTTCCCTCGTGGGCGCGGCGTCGTCTGGTCCGTCGCGGTCGGCCATGAGCAGGACCGACCGGTGGCGGCGCCGTTGCGTTGTGAGGTCGGCGGACGTGTCCAACCCTTCTCGGGTCGGAGGTCAGATCGCCTGGGCGAGTTCGGTAAACGCCGCGGCGACCCGGGTAGCCGGCGGAGCGTCGATGGCGAGTTCGTAGTGGCCGTGTCGGACGTCTGCATGAATGCGTGCCCGGCGATGATCACCTGCGCTGTCTTGTCCGTTCGTAGTCCGCGCATCGGTCTCAAACGGTGTTTCAGCTGGCTGTGATCAGCCTCGATCGGATTGTTGGCGTATTGGGCTCCTGAGCTGCGGGCTCTGATCGCCGACGCCGACGGCGACATCGAGGCCGCCCTGGCAGCGTACGAGTAGGCCCTATTCCCGTGCAGCGCGGACGCCGCGTCGGGGGCCGCCACCAACCTCGAGATCTGTTTCAATGACAACGCCCCGCAGAGCCTCGTCGACCAGTTCGCGGAGTACGCACATGCCCAGTGACCGTTGACCTCCGGCATTCCAGAGAGGAGACCCGCGCGTATGAACGCTTCCCCCACCTCAACGTTTCTGCGACCCCGGCCCGGCCTGGACCTCACCGACGCCGTGCCCAACGCGCGGTTCGTGCTGATCCCCGACGCCGGGCACCTGCCCAAGCCCCCGACGAGACATTTTCCGTCATCGACGCGTTCCTCACCGACGAAACCCTCACGAAGGACTGAGCACACACCATGATCAAAATCGGGATCATCCTGGGCAGCACGCGCCCCGGCCGCAACGGCGAGGCCGTCGCCCGCTGGGTCCTCGAACAGGCCAGCCGGCGAACCGACGCCACCTTCGACCTGATCGACCTGGCCGAGCACCACCTGCCAGCGATCGACGAACCGGTGCCGCCCGCCCGTGGGCAGTACACCAATGAACACACCAAGGCGTGGGCGCGGATCGTCGCGCAGTACGACGGGTACGTCATCGTCACGCCCGAATACAATCACTCCGCTCCCGGCGTCCTGAAGAACGCCCTCGACCGGGTGTACGGCGAATGGAACAACAAAGCCGCCGCGTTCGTCTCCTACGGCGCTCAGGGCGGTGTACGCGCGGTGGAACAACTGCGGCTGACTCTCAGCGCTCTGCAGATCGCCCACGTCAGCGCTCAGGTGTCGCTGGGCCTGGCGACCGACTTTGTCAGGTTCCGCGAATTCAAACCCAGCGACCACCAACACGGCGTGCTGGCCGGCACCCTCGACCAGCTCATCACCTGGAGCACCGCAATGGCCACCATCCGTCAGTCTGCGGAGACCACAAGCTGACCGCCCTGCAGGGGCCACCAGCCCAATGCAACCGAGCGGCGGCTCACCCACCGGCCGGCGTACCAGGGTCCCACCCAAAGAGGACGCGCAGGTGCGACGCTCGTTGGAGCTGGAGAACGAGGGCGCCGACACCGTCGTCGACAGGGGTCACCGGATCCACCAGAAACCGACGAAGCAGGAGATCGCCGAGGCGCGGCTCGACACCGGTGACGCCGGGGGCGAGGGCAAGGGCCCGGACTGCCTAAGGGCTCTGCAGAGAATCAACCTGTTGCTTCCGGTGGTTCGGCGAGTTGGTGTGGTATATGCGTATCCGGTCCGATCTGTCACCAGCTTGCCGTGAAGTTTGAGGTGTTGTTCCCGCATTTGGACGAGAGGCAGCGGCGGCTATTGATGGGGCCGAGGCCCGGGTCCTGGGACATGGCGGGATCCGGGCGGTCGCGCGAGCTGCTGGGGTCAGTGAGACAACGGTGCGTAAGGGTGTGGACGAGCTGGAGGCCGGCGAGGAACCGCTGGGGCGGGTGCGCCGGCCCGGCGGCGGTCGGAAGAACGCCGCGCTGCTGGCACTTTGTCGAGCCGGATGTGCGCGGGGATCCGATGTCGCCGCTGGGCTGGACGACGAAGTCGAGCTCGATCCGCCGCTGGTGGCAGGCAGTCGGTCGCCACGACTACCCGCGTGCCGCCCGGCTGCTGATCACCGCCGACGCGGGCGACTCCAACGGCTACCACACCCGCGCCTGGAAGAGCGAACTCGCGGCCCCGGCCGCCCAGACCGATCTGGACATCCGTCTGTCACCTGCCCCTCGGCACATCGAAGTGGAACAAGGTGGAGCAGAGCGCCGGCTGTTCTCCCACATCAGCATGAACTGGCGCGGCAGGCCGCTGACCAGCCACGAAGTGATCGTGAACAGCATCGCGGCGACCACCACCCGCACCGGGCTGAGAGTCCACACCGAACTCGACCCGGGCACCTACGACGCCGGGGTCAAGGTCACCGACGACGAGATCGATGCGCTGCCGATGACCCGCCACCGTTTCCACGGCGACTGGAACTACACGCTCCAGCCCGCCGGGTCCCCCCGGCCGACGACCGAGAGGCCGGACCACACGCCGCCGCCGCGAACAGCGCCGAGCAGCCCGGATGCCCGGACGGACTCAGCACCTCCCTGCTGGTTGGTTGCGTGTTGCGGCTGGCAACGGCAAGTACCCGGCATAGCCGGCGTACTGGACGATAATCGCGCGATTCGCGGTTATGGCTACAGCGGCGGCGACGGAGCGTGGCACCGGCAGGCGCTCGGCGACACCCGCATGGCGCGAGGTGCTGTTCGCGATGACCGCAGGGAGCTGCCTCTTGCGGGCTGCTGCGCTGTGACATCACAGGTCCCCACTCCGGCCGGCCACGGTGTGCCATGTGTCTGACCACGTCGCTTCAGCCCGCCCGACCGCCTCCATGCAGGCAGCGGCCAGCTCGGCGGACGTCTGTGGGTCGGCTGCGCCGTCGGTGGTCAGGGTCATTGCGTTGTCGCGGGTGCGGTCTCTGGTTTGCCCGGGGACCGTGGCCCGGGGCGGAGCTGTGAGGGGGGCGGTCGATGCAGTGGGGCGGCGCCTTTGGAATTGAGTCGTCCACGTCATCACCGCCGTCGCGTCACCCACCGCCGTCGCGTCACCCACCGCCCGTCGGGTCGTCGCTTACGGTCGCCGAGCACGGCGAGCGCGGCTGATGTCGTATCCGACTCAGCTCCATAGGCACCGGGAGGCACACCCGCCGTGGAGCGGCACCCACGCCAGGGCCGCGCCGGGAGGCACACCTGCCGTGGAGCGGCGCCCACGCCAGCACCCCCGAGACATCCTGATCGAAGCGCTCCCGCCCGACTTCGCAATCGCCCTGCGTCGGTGGTGTCGACGATCGCGAGCGGGCAGGCACGAGATGGTTCCGAGCTGAATGGTCAGACGCCACCTGCTCCGGTGAACGCCGGTTGGACGACGCGCCCCGGTCGCCCGACGCCATTGGTCGACATCGGGGGCGAAGGGGAAGCTCGGCGCCTTTTGCCCCCGGTGTCACCCAACCGCATTCGTCAGCTGATCGGCGGTGGCGGCACATCTCCGCACGGTGACTTGGTGAAGACCAGGTGCCCGGACTGCGTGCCGAGCCGAAGCACCACCGCGTCGCAGTTGATGCTGTAGCTGCCATTCCAGATCGTGTGGGCCGAGTCGGCGTACCAGGTGTGCAGGCACATGTTGCCGGCTGGGCAGGCGTACAGGGCCTGGGCCGGTGCGCTGGGGATCACGGCGGTGGCGCCGATGGCGAGCACCACCGCGACGAAGACACGACGCAACATGTTGTGTTGTCCCTCCCTATCTCAGCCGCGCTGGCGATGTGGATCCGTATCGGACACATGGGCGTGGCGACTTCGCTGGATTGTTTACCAGCAATCGACGATTGACAATCGATTGCCCGCCTCCGTGCAGGTAGTTCTCGTGATCACTCAGATCACCTCGTGACACACCAGACCCGACAAATGACCTCACTAAGGGCTTGCAGGGAATCAACCTGCTCGTTTGGTCTTCCTCGGGGGCTGGTTGCCGTACCTGTCGAGGTGGGCGGCCACGTCCGTCGGGGTGGGGAATCTGGCGGTTGAGGGCGGGATCGTGTGTTCGGCCAGGAGGGGCCGTATTCTTGGACGGCCCGCGTGAGCGTGTTTCCGGCGATGCCGAGGAGCCGGGCGGGTAGGTCGTGGGCGCCGATCTTGCGCAGGTAGAGGGTGGCGGCCAGGATCCGGTCCGGATCGGAGAGCTTGTCCTTGGCGCCCGCGCCGGCCCAGTTCCCCGCCGGTCAGAGCAGGGTGCGCCAGTAGTTCCAGAACTGCACGCCGATCAGTGCGGTCAGGCCCAGCAGCCATAGGGTCGGGATGGCGCTGTGCACGCGCAGGGCGGCGTCGGTGAGCCGGCGCGGGGCAGGGAGCCGACCGTCTTGCAGGTTGTAGAGGGTGGTGTAGCTGAACAGCACGATCGTGACGACCCAGACGATCATGCAGTAGGGGCAGAGCGCGCCGATGCGGTACAGGCTCTGGAAGAACAGCCAGTGCACGAACACGACGCCGAACAGGGTGCCGGCGTGCAGGGCGAGCCACCACCAGCGGGGCAGCCGGGCTCGGGCGAGCACGGCGACGCCGGTGGTGGCGACAACGGGGAAGGTGGCCAGTCCGATCAGCGGGTTGGCGAAGCCGAATACTTCGGCCTGGGCGGTGGTCATGATCGATCCGCAGGACAGGATCGGGTTGATGGAGCAGCTGGGCACGTAGGCGGGGTTTTTCAGCAGGGCGATCTTCTCGACGGTGAGCACGAACGCGGCGAGGGCGCCGGTCAGGCCGCCGATGGTGAGGATCCAGCCGATCAGCCGGTCGCTGAGGACGCGATGCTGCGCGTCGTCGGACACGGCGACCGTGTGGTTGTCGTCGCCGGGATCGGTGCTGGGAGCCTGGACCTGGGTCATGAGGTAAGGGATGCGTTGATCGCGGCCTTGAGGCCGTCGTAGGTGGGCGAGTCTGTGTACTTCTCGCCGTTGATGAAGAACGTCGGGGTGCCCTGCACGCCGGCGTTCTCGCCGTCGGTGGCGTCGGCCTTCACCCGGTTGGCGACCTCGGGGCTGGCCACGTCGGAGTTGTACCGGGTCATGTCGAGGCCGATTTCACGGGCGTAGCCGGCGAAGACGTCGGCCTGTGACTGCGGGTTGTGTCCCCAGGCATTCTGGTTGTCGAACAGCTTCTTGTACATGGGCTCGAACTTGCCCTGCCGAGCGGCGGCCTCGGCGGCGTGCGCGGCGTTGTAGGCGTTGGGGTGGCTGGCGATCGGGAAGTAACGCACCACATAGGTGATCCGGTCGCCGTACTCGGCGCGCAGCTTCTCCACACCGGGGTAGGCAGCCAGGCACGACTCGCACTCGAAGTCCAGGAACTCCACCACGGTGGTCTTGCCGTCCGCAGCGGTCGACAGGCGGTGGCTGTCCGGGCGTACGAGCGCCTCGGACACCGCCGTGGTGCCGGGCGTGCCGTCCCGGTTGACCACGACGACTCCGATGAGCACCGCCAGGGCGACCGCGAGCACGCCGAGGGTGACCTTCAGGTTGGTGCTCATACCCGTCTTGCGGATCTGGCGTGTGGCCTTGCCGGCGTTGGTCTTGGCGCTGACGCTCGCGGCGCCCTTGGCGCTCGACTTGGCCTGCGCCGTGGCAGCTGTGTTGCCCTTGGCGGTGCGCTTACGCGCCTTGGCGTTGTTCGCCGGCATGCCACCCTCACCTGGTGTTGAGCGCGCATCCGCAGCGCTTCGTCATGACCGCGCGATAATACAGTTCCTGGTTTATTCATTGCTGAGTGAATCCTGAGGCTTCGCTGTGAGCCGGCCGGCGAGTGGATTGGACTCCCAGAGCGGGCGACAACTTCTGTTGGTACATCATCCGATGTACTGTCGGTGGGGTGGAGACGTTGACGCACGGGCAGGTCCTGGCCCGCTTCGGCCATGCCCTGTCGGATCCGACCCGAGCCAGACTGCTACTGGCACTGCGCGAGCAGCCGGGGTACCCGGCGGAGCTGGCCGAGTTGCTGGGCACCACCCGACAGAACCTGTCCAACCACCTCGCCTGCCTGCGCGGCTGCGGCCTGGTGGTGGCGGTACCGGAAGGCCGGCGCACCCGCTACGAACTGGCCGACGCCCGGTTGGCCCACGCCCTCGGTGACCTGCTCGGCCTGGTCCTGGCCGTCGACCCGGCCGCGTGCCCGGACTCCGAGAAGAAGGGCTGCTGCTGATGAGCCTGCCGCTGATCCAGCTGACACCGTCCGGCCCCAGCCCCGCGCGCCGCGCCGTCCTCGCCAAACGCGTGCAGCTGCTGGTCGCCGCCACCATCACCTACAACGTCATCGAGGCGGTCGTGGCGATCACCGCCGGCACGATGGCGTCGTCGACGGCACTGATCGGCTTCGGCCTGGACTCGGTCATCGAGGTGTCATCCGCAGCGGCGGTCGCATGGCAGTTCGCCGGCCGTGACCCCGAAGCACGGGAGAAGAAGGCGCTACGGATCATCGCCGTGTCGTTCTTCGCCCTCGCCGCCTACGTCACCGTCGAATCGGTCCGCGCGCTGGTCGGCGGCGCTGAGGCCGAACACTCCAGCATCGGACTGATCCTGGCTGCGGTGTCGCTCGCGGTGATGCCCTGGTTGTCGTACGCGCAACGCCGCGCCGGGCGTGAACTCGGCTCCCGCACGGCCGTGGCCGACTCGAAGCAAACGCTGCTGTGCACCTATCTATCCGCCGTGCTCTTGGTGGGCCTGGCGGTCAACAGCCTGTTCGGCTGGTCCTGGGCCGACCCGATCGCCGCGCTGGTCATCGCCGCCGTCGCGGTCAAGGAAGGCCGCGAAGCGTGGAAGGGTGACAGCTGCTGCGCACCGAACGCCGCCCTGCACACCGTCTCGACCAACACCGCGCCGTCCGACGCCTGCACCGATGGCTGCTGCGGCCCAGCCGAGGCCCACGGGCCGCGTTGATGGCCGCCGCGCCCTGGCGATCTACCTTGTAGCGGTGCGTGGCGGTGATGATCTCGGGCGTCGCCCCGATGGGCTGTTCGGTGCTGCTGCCGGACCGGTAGTGGTAGGTCACCAACGTGCGGCGATGCCGGAGGAAGACGGGTAATTGGTGCGGTTCGAGCTGGATGATGGACGGGACGCGGATCCCGTGTCTGGCCGCGCAGTAGGAGCAGGGACGTAGCAGGGTGGGATCGCTGCTGCCTAAGGAGAGCATCGGGCCTGTACAGATAACGGACCAGCTTCCCTGACCATCGTGAAGTCGATGTCCTAGGACGCTCAAGGGAGTGTGCCAGCCATCTCCGGTCTGTGCCGGCCTCAGCCGGCTGTTGTGACGCTGGGTAGGCGGCACTCCCATGTCCGCCGTGTCCGGCAGTGGCGCCGAAACCGGATGGCCATGTCGGCCCGGCCGGTGCGATGATCGACATCTGGGTCGCTAGCTCAACTGGCTAGAGCATTCGACTGAGTAGCGCGTCCGCTCTCCGCCTGTGCGGTCACGGGAGCGCTTCCTTCTCCTAGTTGGATCGAAGGGTTCGGGGTTCGAGTCCCCGGCGACCCACTGTGCCGTGGCTGCAGGCCGGCAACTGCCGGAGTCGACCGGAAGGGAGGACCACGTGCTCGAGAAGCTGATCATCCAGAAGACACTGCGGGTGCCGGCCAGCACTGGCGCGGCTGGCGACGGCACGCCGGTGGCCCGGCAGCTGGACGCGGCGCTGCTCGATGCCGGGTTCTCGGCGTCGCGGGCTCTGCTGGAGCACATCGGCACCCTGGCCCCCGCGCCGGCGATGGACCTCGCCGCCACGGTCGTCTCGGCGGTGCGCGAGCTGGTAGGCGACCATGTCCAGCACAACGCCTATTTCATCGGCTTCCCGGACGGCGTGCCGGACACCCTCGAGTTCTGGACGGACCGGCTACGGGCGGCCGTGTTCACCGGCGGGGGCACGGCGACCGACGCGCAGCTGCGGGACGCCATCGCCTCCGGTGGGGTGAACCTGCTCGCCCTGCCGACTTACGGGACCTACCAGCACACCTATGCCGAGCTGTTGGCCGCGCACGACGACCTGATCACCGCAGCCGGTGACCGGGTGACCTTGCTGCATCTCGGCGACGCTGTCGAGGTGGAGGCGACGCGGCTGTATCTGGGCCTGGCCGGTAGCGCAACGCCACATGGTGAGGCGGAACTCGCGATCCTCAGCGAGCTCGCAGTCGCCTGTGTGGACGGCGCGCAGCCGGCCAAGATCCCGGTACGGGAGAACCGTGCCGTGCTCAACGGGATCCGGCTCGTCCTCGGCCGGCCGCTGGTCGGCGTGGACACGACGACCGACGTGCTGCGCCTTGCCTGCCACGTCTCCGGCGGGGACGCCTCGCTCGCGACACCCACGCGATTCCGTGCCTTCCGGCGTCCGGAGCGGCGGATGCTGCTGGCCGCGCTGAACGAGGTCGTCGAGGCGTGCCCGGACAAGCTCGGTGACGTCGTGCGCTACGCGGAGCGGTGGAAGCGGCTCGGGGAGCGGCTGCACCCGCACGAGTACGACCAGTGGCCGTACGCGCGGGAGGTGTTCGCGGTCGCGCGCGGCGAGCGGCGGGTACCCAACCTCGCCGGCCGTGCGGAGGCGGCGATCCGCGCCGGAGCCATCGGCCCGGCCGCGTCGGTGTTGTCGGCCGCGCCGGGCCTGCTCCTGCGATCCGCCGACCGGCTGCTGCGGCTGGCGTCGCAATCGGAGCGAACCGCTGTCGTCGAAGCAGTCACCGGTGCGCTCGGCTCGGCGTCGGGCCGGGTGCTCCTCTCGCTGCGGGAGCATGTCGACAACCGGCTGACTCCCGCTTCCGCCCGGATGTACGCGAGCCGCTCGCGCACCGCGTGGGTCGGTCCCGATGAGCGGCCACCGCTGCCGGCCGAGCTGGTGGCCGAGCTGTCGTCGCTGCTCGACGCGGAGATCAGCGCCCGGCTCCCGGAGCCGGAACGACCGCTGATGGTGGACCCGGAGGTGCTCGACGTCGCACTGCCGCTGTCCGGCAAGGCGGCCGAAGGCGGTTTCGCGGTCCTGCCGAGGGGCTCGCGGGCGTCGGTTTCCGGTGAGCTGCTGCGCTTGTTCACCTACTGGCGCCAGACCAGTCGTCGCACCGACTACGACCTGTCGGTGCTGCTGCTCGATGACGAGTTCCACGGTGCAGGCCAGGTGTCGTGGACGAACTACCACCACGACGGTGTGGTGCATTCCGGCGACGTCACCGACGCGACGAACGGTGCGACCGAGTTCATCGACGTGCCCCTGACCGTTCGCGGGCACTATGTGGTTCCGCAGGTCAACATCTATGCGGGAGAGTCGTTCGACGAGGTCGCCGAGTCGATGTTCGGGTACCAGACCCGGACACGGGACCAGTTCGGCGCCCCGTTCGACGCACGGACCGTGCGGGCGCGTTCGCACCTGCGCGGCCAGGGCCGGGTCGCGCTGCCGATGGTGTTCGCCAAGGGTGAGCGTGGCTGGCAGGCCGTGTGGCTGCACCTGTACCTGCGGGGTACGCCGTCATTCAACCGGGTGGAGGAGAACACGTTCACCACGTCCCACCGGGTACGAGCACTGATGGAGCGGCGTTACCTCACCGTCTCCTACCTTGTCGACCGTTGGCGCGCGCGGGCGGAGGTGATGACGTGGAACGGCCGGTTGCCAGACGAGCCGATCACGTTCATCGGCATCGAGGCGCCTCAGGACCTACCGGATGGGTCGGAGGCATATACTCTCGATCGACTCAGTGAGCTGATCCCCGCGTAAGCGGCGACGGCCGAGGCCATGCGGGCGCTTCCTGCTATTCCGTTCGATTCGGGAACTCCGCGCAAGCGGAGGATCTGGTATTCAGCGCCCGTGCTCTCCTCGGCCCTCGCCGGCGGGCCACAGAAGTGTTCCGACTACCTTCCGAATTGACCGGGGACGCGGCCCAGCCCACGATCCTGTCGCGCTGAACGTATCCGTTTTCGTCGTCGATCTCGCGCAGACTTGAACGCGGTTCCGCGAGCGGGCTGTGGTTCCCTGGGCGCCGCCCGAGCTGCTCCGTGACGTCCCGCGTGCGTTGGCGTCCACCGAAGGGGGGCTTCGACGGTGGACGCCGACGCGGCGTGGTGTCAGGCGACGACGATGACCGTTTTGCCGAGCAGCTTGCCGTTGCTCGCATCCTGGTGGACTGCCGGTAGTTCCTCCAGTGGCCGGCGGTCGGCGATGTGCAGCTTGAGTACGCCGTTGTCGACACGGGAGACGAGGTCGGCCAGGTGGGAGGCGTCGGGGCCGACCCACACGCCCGCCGTGCGTACCGAGCGTGCCTTGTCGGCCGGCACGGGGCCGGCGGAGCTGACGACGATGCCGCCGTCGGCCACGTAGGGGGTCAGCTTCGCGAGGTCCTCGGGAGTCAGGCGTACGTGGTTCACCACCACGTCGAAGGGGCCACCGACGGTGGCCGGGCCTGCGTCGAGGACCAGCGGGCCGACGACCTTCTCCACGCCGTAGCCGTTCAGGCGGTTGGTGTGTTGGGGGCCGTCGACGGCGGTTACCTTCGCGCCGGCTTCGACGGCGAGTTGGACCACGATGCTTCCCACCGCACCGCCTGCTCCGTTGACGAGAACGGTTTGGCCGGCCGTGATCCCGGCGAGCTCGATGGCCGCCTGGCGAGCGGCCAGCCCGGTCAGGGGTAGTGATGCGGCGTCGGTCAGAGTGATGGTGCGGGGAGCGGCGGTCACCAGGTCGGCCGCCACGACCGCGTACTCGGCGGCTCCGCCGTGCTCGTCGAGCGGGAGCATGGCGATGATCGGGTCGCCGATCTGCAGTCCGGTGACTGCGTCGCCGAGCTTGGCGACGGTGCCGGCGACGTCGAGGCCGGGGGTGATCGGCAGCGGGGTGGGGATCATTTCGGCGAGGACGCCCAGCCGGATGTGGTCGTCGACGGGGTTGAACGAGGTGGCAGCCACCTTCACCAGCACCTGGCCGGCGCCGGGGACCGGACGCTCCACCTCCTCTTGGCGCAGGACTTCGGTGCTGCCGAACTCGTGGTAGCGGATTGCCTTCACGGCACTCTCCTCATGGTTTTCGTGGTGTCGGATCTGTGGCGAACGGGGGGAATCTTCGGACCGGTGGTCGCCACCTCCACCTGTCTGTGTTTTGAGCGGTGCGCGGGCCGCTCAGCTCATCTGCGCCGACCGGGTCGAGTTGCCCAGCACCATCCGGTCGATGGCGCTGACCGCGCTGCTGGGTTCGGCGGCGGCACCGACGGTGAACAGCAGGGGGACGTAGTGGTCAGCGGTCGGGTGGGCGACGTCAGCGCCGGGAGCTTTGCCAGGGAAGTCGGTGAGGGCGTCGATATCGCCTCGGGTGAGCGCGTCGGTGGCCCATGCGTCGAACGTCGCGGTGTGCGCGACGAGAGCGGGGTTCTGGAAGGCGGCGAAGCTGTGCGTCATGAATCCGGAGCCGAGTACCAGGATGCCTTCCTCGCGTAGGGACCGCAGGCGTGCGCCGAGGTTGAGCAGTGTGCCAGGGTCGAGGCTGGGCATCGACAGTTGCACGATCGGGATGTCGGCCGTCGGATACATTGCCATCAGCGGAATGAAGGCGCCGTGGTCGAGGCCGCGCCCGGTGAACTCGTGCACCGTCGTCCGGTGGGGAAGCGCCTTCAACAAGCGCTGGGCCAGGGTGGTGGCGTCCGGGGTGGCGTAGGGCAGGGTCTTGTAGCGGGGATGGAAACCGTTGAAATCGTAGTAGAGCGGCGTGCGGGCAGCGGTCCCGGAGATCGCCTTCGGCGCTTTCTCCCAGTGCGCCGAGACGACCACGACGGCTCGGGGTTTCGGGATCGACTGCGCCCACTGGAAGAGATCGGCGATCCACTGCGGGTCGTCGAGGGTGAACGGGGCTCCGTGGCTGACGAAGAGGCTGGGTAGGGGCCCGTTGGACGGGGTCCATACCGGCTGCTTCCTCGCCAGCGGCAACACCTGTTCCAGATGGTTGTCGTAGGCCCCGGCGGGCCGGCTTGGCCGGGGAAAGGGTATCGGGTTATTCGTCATGGTCATCGGGTGTCGATCTCTTCAGGGCGAGACGCCGGAACGCCTCCGCACTTGCCTGGGCAACTGTAAACGAGTGTGCCTGACTTGCCTAGGCAAGTCAAGGTGCACGGCATCACAGAGCCCGGCCGGGTCAGTACCGCTCCTGAGCAGGAAGACATCTCTGGGTGCCAGGTTGCCCAGCCAAGTAAGCTGCGCGCCATGACCGGCGACCCCCATTGGCTCGACGACGAGCAGCAGAAGCTGTGGCAGGACCTGCTCACCGTGGTCATCGCGCTGCCCACGCTGCTGGACCGTCAGTTGCAGCGGGACGAGGGCATCTCGAACTTCGAGTACAGCGTGATGGCCCGGCTGTCCATGACCGAGACGCGCACGATGCGGCTCAGCGACCTGGCCGCGCAGTGCAACAGCACGCAACCACGGCTGTCCAAGCTGATGGTCCGTTTCGAGCAGCAGGGGTGGGTCACCCGATGCCCTGACCCGGACAACGGCCGGTACACCCTCGCGGCCCTGACCGACGCCGGTCTGCAGAAGGTTGAGGACAGCGCCCCGGCTCATGTCGAGCGGGTCAGGCAACTGGTGTTTGACCCGCTCAGCGCCGCACAGCAACGCCATCTCGGCGCCGCGCTCGCCCGCATCGCCGCTCCGGTACGCGAGCAACTCGACGGCCGGTGAGCGACGCCTACCCAGCTGAGCTCGAACACCTCAGCCGGGTCTCCGGGGTTTCGTCCCAGTGACGGTGACAGAAGCGGTCCGGCACGGCGGAATGGCACGACCACTCGGCATCCTCGTCTGCCGCCGACAACGCGCGCCCGGCTCCCTCGGTTTGTCACCATGGGTGAGCGGCAGCCCCGTCGGCCGGTGAGGGACGCCGCAGGACTGCTCTCACCGCGGGCCTCGCATGCGTCGCCACCCGGCCCGGCAGCAGGGCAGCGCGGTGCGGGAGGCGTACTCTGACCAGGCGTTCACCGCGCCTGGTCGCCACCCCCTGGCCTACGCCGGTGAGCGCGGTGCGGCGCAGGCGCTGAGCTGTGCCGGATTCAGAACTCGGGAAATGGTGACGGGAGCAGATGGGCTACCTCCGGATCGGCGATGTCGACCTGTATTCGGAAGTCGCCGGCGAGGGCGATCCCGTCCTTCTGCTGCACGGTGGCTTCTGCTCCCTCGAGTCGATGCGGGCGCAGTCCGACGCGCTCGTGCCGGATCACCGGGTGTTCGCCTTCGAGCGTCCCGGGCACGGCCGGTCGGCTGACATCGACGGGGAGTACGGGTACGCGCGCGGGGTCGCCGACACCCTGACCTACCTCGATGCCGTCGACCTCGAATCGGCGCACATCGTCGGCTACAGCGACGGCGCGATCATCGGGCTGTTGCTCGCCCTCGACCACCCGGCGCGGGTGCGCTCGCTGACCGCCATCAGCGCGAACCTCGATCCGTCGGCGTTCACGGATTCAGCCGCCCCCGTACTCGAGGCGCTCGGGGAGGAGCAGAAACCGGACGTCGAGCGGATGCACTATGAACGCCTGTCGCCGGATGGGCCGGAGCATGCGGACGTCGTACTCGCCAAGCTGTTGCGCCTCTGGACGAGCGAACCGCACATCGACCCGGACGAACTCGCCCGGATCGCGGCGCCGGTGCTCGTGATGTCGGGCGACCGTGACACGATCCCGCCCGGTCACAGCCTGCTCATCGCCGCGTCGATTCCCGGCGCGCAGTTGTGCATCGTGCCGGGTACCACGCATCACCTCGTCGCCGAGCGTCCTGAGTTGGTCGGCGCGCTCATCCGTACCTTTGTGAAGCAGGCCGCCGATCAGCCGCGTGAGCGACGCAGCAGCCAGACGAAATAGGGTGCTCCGACAAGAGCCATCATGAGCCCGGCGGGGATCTGCGAGGGGGCGATGAGCGTACGGCCGAGGGCGTCGGCAACGCAGACGAGCAGGCCGCCGAGCAGCATGGCGACCGGGATGATGCGCCCATGCCGAACGCCGACGAGGCCGCGGGCGATGTGGGGAGCGACGAGCCCGACGAAGCCGACCACGCCGACCGCGATCACGCTCACCGCCGCCACGACCGCCGCGATCGTCAGCAGTGCGAGTCGCGCGCCTTCCCGGCGGACGCCGAAGATCCGCGGGGTGTCCTCGTCGATCGCCAGGAGGTCGAGTTGGCGGCGCATTCCCAGCACCGCGGGGGTCGCGAGGAGAAGCACGAGCGCGACCGGCAGCACGTCGGCGAAGGACCGGCCGTAGGTCGTGCCCGAGAGCCAGGTGAGGATCCGCGGCGTGTCCCACGGATCGGCACGCAGGAGTAGGAAGGTGCTGATGTCGCTGAGCGCGTAGCCGCAGCCGATGCCGATGAGCAGGAAACGGTCGGGGAGGAGCCCTCCGCGCCACGCCAGCAGGGCGATGAGCGCGAAGGTGCCGAGTCCCATCGCGACGGCCGTGACGATGAGCGCGGGACGTCCGCCGGCCGCGCCCGAGGTCACCACGATCACCGCGCCGAGGCCGGCACCGGCGGTGATACCGAGCACGCCCGGCTCGGCCAGCGGATTGCGTACCGTTCCCTGCACGACGGTTCCGGCCAGAGCGAGCGCCGCACCGGCGACGACGGCCGCCGCGACCCGCGGGGCGCGGTCGTCGAGTGCCCGGCCGATCAGGTCCGGCGCGGAGCTCTGGAGCCAGAGCGCGATATCGCCGATGCGTAGCCACAGGCTGCCGGCCAGCAGGCCGGCCAGCACCGCCGCGACGAGCAGACTGGCCGCGACGACCACAACGGTGAGGAAGCGGCGGCGCGAGCGGGTGGCGACCCGGGCCCGGGGCGCATCTCGCGCCGCTCCCGAATCGCGAAGCCGGAGCGCGAGGATCACGATGACTATGGCACCGAGCAACGAGGTCGGGATTCCGGTGGGAATCGAGGCGGCCGCCTGGGCGCCGAGAACCGCCCGGAGCACGTCGTCCGCGAGGAGCACCAGAAGTGCCCCGACCAGTCCGCAGGCCGGGATCAGGAAACCGTGCCGGCTCAGCACGCCGATGCGGTTGGCCACGAGGCGCACCACGACCGGCGCGGCGAGGCCGACGAAGGCGATGGGACCGGCCAGCGTCACCGAGATGCTCGTCAGCAGGACGGCACAGAACACCGCGATGACCCGGGTCGAGCGGATCGGCACGCCGAGCGAGGCGGCCGTGTCGTCGCCGAGGCCGAGCACGTCGAGTCGCCGGGCCAGCAGCACGGCGATGGCGAGCACGACGACGATGACCGGGGCGGCGCGCATGGCGGCGTCTATGTTCAGCTGTGCGAGAGAGCCGCTGCCCCAGGCGTACAGCCCGGTGGTGCTCTCCTTGAACAGGATCAGCAGCATGGCGCTGGCCGCGTCGAGAGCCATCGCGACCGCCGAGCCGGCCAGGATCAGCCGCGTCGACCCGGCGCCCGAAGCGGTGCCGACGAGGCCGAGCACGAGTCCCGCGGCGAGCAGACCACCGCCGAAGGCCACGGCGCCCGAGGCCCACAACGGCACCGCGAGACCGAACGCGGCGACCGCGCACAGCGCGAAGTAGGACCCGGCGGTGACGGCGAGCGTGTCCGGAGCGGCCAGCGCGTTCCGGGTGACCGACTGGAGCAGCGCCCCGCCCACGCCGAGCGCCACGCCGACCGCGATCCCGGCGAGCATGCGAGGCAGGCGGGACCCGGTCAGCACGTCGGTGACCGGTACGCCGCCGACATCCTCGCGCGCCCCGAAGAGATGGCGCAGCAGGTCCCAGAAGCCCACCCCGGAGGTGCCCTGCGTCACGTGCCACAGCCCGGTCACGACGACTGCGACGAGCAGGACGGCCAGGGCGGCCGCCCCGCTCGCGCCGCGACCGAGCCCGACGCCGGGCAGCGGCCGCGGCGCGGCGGTGTCGTTCACTTCCCGGTCAGGATCTTCACGTAGGCGTCGATCGCTTCCTCGTTCGACTTCGGGCCGCCGGCTCCCCAGACGCCCGCGGGGAAGGGGTACGCCCGGCCCTCCTTGACGGCCGGCAGCGCGGTCCAGATCGAGCTCTTGCGCAGTTCCTTGACGTAGCTGTCCGGGGTCTCGTCGTCGGAGTAGAACAGGTTCGCGCTCCCGACGGCGATGAGTCCCTCGATGTCGGTCTGCGCGAGGCCGTACGAGGGGTCGACGCCGCCGCTGCCGTAGGCCGCGTTGATCTTGTCGGTCCAGGCCGGAGTCAGGCCGAGCTGCTCGCCGAGCTCGGTGAACAGGGCGCCCTTGCCATAGGGGCGGATGACGACGTTGCCGCCTTCGATCCAGCCGTCGAAGAACAGGAAGTCCTTGGACTTGACGTTCGCGGCCTCGGCCGTCTGCTTGGCTGCGGCGAGGTGTTCGTCGAACTGCCGCAACACCAGATCGGCGCGCTCGGTGCGGCCGGTGGCCTGACCGATCATCGAGAACACCTTCTTCATGTTCTCGATCTGGCCTGAGGCGTCGGCCCCGACCGTGGCGAGCACGGGGACACCGCGCTTCTCGAGCTTGGCGATCTGCTCATCGTCGGCCTTGAACGCCTCCACGATGATGAGATCGGGGTTCGTGGCGTACAGCGCGTCGAGGTCGGGCTCGCCGCGCTCGCCGGTGTTGACGACACTCGCCGGAAGCGGCTCCGCCTTCACATAGGTGGCGTATCCCTTCGTGTCGGCGGCCGCGACCGGAGTGAGGCACAGCGTGAGCAGGTCCTCGGTCTGCTGCCATTCCAGCACCGCGACTCGCTGGGCGGGCTTGGCGAGCTCGACCTTGCGGCCGACGCCGTCGGTCATCGACACCGGGCCGGTCGATGTTGTCGTCTTGTCGTCGGCGCAGGTCTGCGACGAGGGGGCGGTCGAGTTGCCGGCGGCGGGTTCGTCGACCTTCGTGGTGCCGCAAGCCGTGACCGTCACGGCGATCGCGGTGAGCGTCGCGGCGGTGGCCGCGAGGCGGGTGACAAAGATCATGCGAGTTCTTCTCCTGAATTGACGTTCCGGTTCCTTGCGGGATGCCGCCCGACCGGGTCGATGCGAAGGCGGCCGGTGCGTGGGTCGACCTCGACCTCCACGCGCAGGTCGTAGACCTCGCCGATGTGCTCGGCGGTGAGCACATCGAGCGGGTCGCCCGCGGCGTGAATGCGCCCGGCGTGCATGAGGAGCAGCGTGTCCGCGACGCGAGCGGCGTGGTCGAGATCATGCAGCACGACGCCGACGGCGACGCCGTGCTCGTCGACGAGATCCCGGACCAGGTCGAGCGTCTCGATCTGGTAGCGCAGGTCCAGATGGTTCGTCGGCTCGTCGAGGAGCACGACGCCGGTCTCCTGAGCCAGGCAGGAGGCCAGCCACACGCGCTGCATCTCGCCACCGGAGAGCTCGCCGACCGGCCGCTCGGCCATGTCCTGCACGCCGGTGACTTCCATCGCGCGCCCGACCGCCTTCCGGTCCGCCGCGGATGGGCCGGCGAAGCGGCGCCGGTGCGGATGGCGCCCGAACGAGACGACCTCGTGCACCGTGAGCCCGTGGGGGGCCTGACGCGACTGTGCGAACAGCGTGACCTCCCGCGCGAACTGACGCACGCTGAGCAGCGACACCGCGCGCTCCGGCTGCCCGTCACGGTGGCCGAGCATCACCTCGCCGCCATCCACCCGATGCAACCGGGCAAGGGCTCGCAGCAGCGTCGACTTCCCGCTGCCGTTCGGCCCGACCAACGCCGTCACGCGACCGGGCGCCAGCACCACCGAGACGCCGTGGACCACCGCCGTCTTTCCGTAGCGCAGCACCAGCTGTTCACCACGCAAGACGGCCGCCGCTGCCGAGCCGGCGGCCCCTCGCCGATCGGCGAGGGGCTCAATGATCACGGGCATCGATCGGCTCCGAATCACGGGGGTGGCAGGCGCAGCACGCCCGGTCGAGGCAGGCAAGTAAGGGTTGCCTTGCCTTACGGAGGCTAGGTGATGTTCAGGCTGTCGACAATCCTGCACCCAGGACAGGCGTTACGGATTCTGGACATCAAGCACGATAGGAGGGCAAATTGGCGAGCAGTCCGGGAGTCACCTTGATCACTCGCCGGAAATCGGCGATGAACGTGCTCGGCTGGGAGTAGCCGAGTAGCCGAGCAGCCGGGAGTCCGCCGCCATGGCCGCCAACGTGCTCGCTCCGCCGGCCGAGTGACCCGCCATCGCGATCAGGGACGGATCGGCTGGCGGATCCGGGCCGACAACGGCACCCGCACGCCGACGGACCAGGTGCGGCTGATCGCCCCGCCGGACGCGGCCCGCGTCACGGTCACGGTCGGCGGCGCACCCCCGGCCACGGTCACCCTCGACGCGTCGAACGCCGGCACCACCCGGATACCGCCGGACCAGCCGGCCACCCTCACCGCGTACTCCACGGACGGCAGCGTCCTCGGAATCACTCCGTTGCCGCCGGTCGAGGCCGACATGTCGGGCCTGCCGGGCGACAGCCCGGCTACCCGGGTGACCCCCTGACGAACCGAAAGCGGGGCCGAGTCGTCCGAAGACGGTTCGGCCCCGCCGAGCAGGTTCAGAACCGGGGCGGCCCGCTCCCAACCGCCCCACCTGGTCTGAAATGGACGCCGCCCGGCGTGTCTTCAAGGGCACGTACGCGGCCCGGGTGCGCTTCGCCGACGCGCGGGTCTCTACTTGGAGGGCCGGTATGACCCGGCCGCCGACAAGGGCAAGCGGATCGCGCCCTGAGGTGATCTGGCACGACAGCCGTCGGGAGGCCGGGGACGGCAGAACTGCAAACGAATCGAAGCCTCAGCACCCTCGCTGTCCACACCGGTAAAGCCCGTCGTCGGTCAGGCCCCGGCCGAACGCACCGGACCCCGGCCGGGCCATCGATCAGTACAGGCCCTCGGGTGCGGTGGAGGTGAGCTGCAGCGGACGGACATTGGCGACGCCGTCGCAGGGCCAGCCCGGGCCGGTGTCATGGCGCAGGGCCTGGTCGCGTTCGAGCACGTTGGGCAGGAACAGGTCCTCGTGCAGCACGGTCAGCCGCACCTGGCCGGTCGCTCCGTACGGCACCGGTGCTGACCAGTCGGTGCGGTTGACGACCGCCATGGTGACCTGTGGATAGTTGGGGGCGTAGGGGAGTAGTTCGCCGTTCTGCTCCGGCGGCAGGCCCGCGGCATTGCCGAAGGTGTTGCCGTAACTGCGCCCGACGATGCCGCCGTCCAGCGCCGCCACGAAGTCGCGGTACATGTCCGGGCTGATCTGGGTGCCGCTCAGCCGTATCCCGTTCAGGCCGGCCACCAGGTCCGGATGGCGGCGCATCAGCACCTGCAACAGCGCCGGGGTGGTGTTCACGTAGTCGACGTCCCCCTGCCGCAGCACGTCTGCGATCTGCTCCACCAGGTGGGCGCTGTACTCGTTCGCCTCTGCCAGGCGGCGTTCTCGGATCAGCCGCTTCACCCAGCGCGGATCCATGTCGATGGCATAGACCAGGCCCGCGTGAAGATGGCTCGCTTCCCACGTGCCGTTGCCGATCAGGTGCGGTCCCGTCGGGGTCGCCTGGAGCCACGTACGGTTCGCCTCGAACCCCTCGGTCACGAACGACCAGCGGCGCCACGCGCCCCGGTGCATCAGCATGTCCGGGGTGTAGTGGACCCGGCAGGGGGTACCCGTCGTGCCGCCGCTGTCCCAGATGCATCCGGTCAGCGGGCGTGGCACCGCGAGGGGTACCAGCCGGGCCGGGTCCAGTGTGCGGAGGGTGTCGAGGGGAAACGGCTCGAACGCCGTCAGTTCGTCGTAGCGGGTGATGTCACGCGGGTCGAAGTCGAGCCCCGCGGCACGCTGGAGCCAGTACGGCGAGCCCGTGCCCGGCTGGAAGTGCCGCCGGATCACCCGACGGGTCCACTCGTCCAGATCGGTGTCGAGCCACGTCTTGATCAGGGCGTCGCATTCGGCGGCCACCGTGCCGCTCGACGTGTTCACCGCGGCGCCTTTCCCGCGGACAGGTCGATGCCGAGTTCGAACACCGTGGTCATCACCTGGTCCAGGTGCTCCGGGCGGTCGACGTGCACCACCGGGAAGGGGAACCGCAGGATGCCGTCCGGAATGGATCCCCCCATCACCAGGCCGAGCCGTACGCCCTCGTCCTTCATGGCCTCGCAGATGTGCACGAGATTGATCGGGTCCGTGGAGTTGCGGTGGAACGTGTCACGCACGTCCTCGGCGGTGACCAACACCCTGCGGTCCAGGCAGGAGATGAGCGGCAGACCGGGATCCCGGAACGGCATGGCGTCGATGTGTGACGCCATGAACGTGCGGAAGTGGGCGCGCAGCGGCGAATGGATGGCTATCGGGCGGCCGGGCATGGGGACCACGGAACCCTGCGGCAGCTCCGCGGCGAGCTCGTCCAGGGCCTGCTTCTCGCCGGAGAGCATGAGGATGCGGGTCGCGCCGTCGGTGGTCAGCCCGAACTGCCCGGCCAGGTACACCCCCGGGCGTGCTGCCCTGCGATAGCGGACGGTGTCGTCGGCGGCCGGCTCGAACGCCAGCGCCAGCCCCTGCTCCGGGGCGCCGGCCGGCTGGCCGGGGGCGTTGCGGGCGTACGCGAGCATCTCGAACAGGGCACGGCGGCTGATCGCCCCGGCCAGGCAGGCCGCCGACATCCCCCCGAGGCTCAGCCCGCCCAGCACCGCCGGCCGTAGCCCGTGCTCGGCGAGCACGTCGTGCACCGCGATGGCGTGCACCGACTCCCGGACCGTACCCACGCTCTGCCGCGTTTCGATTTCCTCGGGAAGGTCCTCCTCCAGAATCTGCCCGACGGTCAGCCCGGTCCATTCCGCGACCTGCTGATACAGATTTCGCACGCTGGCGAATCCGCGGTACAGGCCAACGCCGTGCGGCTCGCTCCCGACACCGCCACCGAACAGATAACCCAGGGACATCGACTGCCCTTCCCGCTGGCGCTCGCCTGACGAATTGTTGCACCGTACCCACCGGCGGATCGGCCGGGCAAGCTCGCGACATGGTGTCTAGCCGGACGCTATCGAGACGATATCCGGTGGTGGAACCATTCTGGACGGAACGTTGGCACAAGCGATCCGCATCCGATTTCCCGGTGAGGGAGCGCTACGCGTTGAGAATGGAATCCCGGCGAGGGTGGGCGCTATGAAATCGGTCGATCCTGTCGCTGTCGTCGGGTATTCCTGTCGATTCCCCGGAGCTGGTGACCCGGCGGCTTTCTGGGAACTGCTGAGGACCGGCCGGGATGCGACGACCGACGCGCCCGCGGATCGCTGGGACCCGGCCGCTACCGCGGGAACGGCGGCGCGGCGGGGAGGCTTCATCGACGATCCCGCGATGTTCGACGCCGACTTCTTCGGCATCTCCCCGCGCGAGGCGGCGGCGATGGACCCGCAGCAGCGCCTCACGCTGGAACTCGGCTGGGAGGCCCTGGAGCACGCCGGCATGCTGCCCGCCGCGCTGGCCGGCAGCCGCACCGGTGTGTTCGTCGGGGCCGCGCTGGACGACTATGCCCTGCTGCGGTGCCGGCTCGGCGTCGCCGGTATCACCGCGCACACCGCGACCGGAACGCTGCGCAGCATGATCGCCAACCGGCTGTCGTACCTGCTGGGCCTGCGAGGACCCAGCCTTGTCGTCGACACCGGACAGTCCTCGTCCCTGGTCGCGGTCCATCAGGCCTGCGAAAGCCTGCGGACCGGCGAGAGCACCATCGCCCTGGCCGGCGGGGTCAACCTGAACCTCGCGACGGACACCGCACTGGCCATGGACGCGGCGGGTGTGCTCTCCCCGGACGGGCGCTGCTACAGCTTCGACGCGCGGGCCAACGGATACGTCCGCGGCGAGGGTGGCGCGTTGGTCGTTCTCAAGACGCTCGACCGGGCCCGCGCGGACGGCGACCGGGTGCGCTGCGTGATCCTCGGCGGTTCGGTCAACAACGGCGCGGCCGAAACGGGGCTCACGGTGCCCGGTGCGGACGTCCAGCGCGAGGTCATCGAGCTCGCGCACCGGCGCGCCGGCATCACCGCGCAGGACGTGCAGTACGTCGAGTTGCACGGCACGGGAACCGCGGTCGGCGACCCGGTGGAGGCGGCCGCGCTCGGGGCCGCCGTCGGTGCGCACCTCCCGGCCGGGCGGCCACTGCGAGTGGGCTCCGTCAAGACCAACATCGGTCACCTCGAGTCAGCCGCCGGGGTGGCCGGCCTGCTCAAGGTGATCCTGGCACTGGAGCACGACGCCCTGCCGGCGAGTCTCAACTTCGTCCATCCGCATCCGGGCATCGCGTTGGACCGGCTGAACCTGAGCGTGCAGCGGGAACTCGGCCCGTGGCCGGCACCGGGCGACGTGCGGCGTGCGGGAGTGAGCGCCTTCGGCCTCGGCGGCACCAACGCGCACCTCATCGTGGAGCAGTCGCCTCAGCGGCCGGGCAGCGTCCCCGCTGACCCGGCCCGGCCGGTGCTGCTGGCGCTCTCGGGTCGCGACCGCGGCGCACTGCGCGGCCAAGCGGAACGCCTGTACGCGTACCTGCGGGATCGTCCCGGCACCTCGCCCACCGACGTCGGATATTCGTTGCTGACCTCGCGGACGGCGTTCGAGCACCGAGCGGTGGTGAGCGGCGCCGACCGGGACACGCTGCTTCGCGGGCTGGGGGCACTGGCTGGCGACGACACCGACACGTCCCTGGCGCGGGAGGGCGTCGGCACGGTCTTCGTGTTTCCGGGCCAGGGGGCGCAATGGTTCGGGATGGCGCGGCAACTGTGGGACGAGTCCCCGGTCTTCGCGGCCCGGATGGCCGAGTGCGAGGTGGCGCTGGCGCCGTTCGTGGGCTGGTCCCTGGCGGAGATGGTGCGGGGCGGCGATGGATGGGATCGCGTCGACGTGGCGCAGCCGGCGCTGTTCGCCGTGATGGTGTCGCTGGCGGAGGTGTGGCGTTCGGGTGGCGTGGTGCCGGCCGCGGTGGTGGGTCATTCGCAGGGCGAGATCGCGGCGGCCGTGGTCGCGGGCGCTCTGTCGCTGGCGGACGGGGCGCGGGTGGTGGCGCTGCAGAGCCGTGCGTTGGGCGCCTTGTCGGGTGGCGGCGGGATGGTGTCCCTGGCGGTGGGCCGGGACCGCGCCGAGGACCTGGTGCGCGGATCGGGTCTGAGCGTGGCGATGGTGAACGGCCCGTCGGCGGTGGTGATCGCGGGGGACGTGGCCGCTCTGGAGCGGTTGCTGGCGGCGTGCGAACGGGCGGGCGTGCCGGCGAAGCGGATCCTGGTGGACCACGCGGCGCATTCGACGCAGGTGTCGGCTCTGCGGGAGCGGTTGGTCCGGGAGATCGCCGCAGTGCGGCCGGCAGCGACCCGGGTGGAGCTGTTCTCCAGCCTGGTGGGTGGGGTCGTCGCCGGTGAGGCGTTGACCGCCGACTACTGGTACTCGAATCTCCGGGAGCCGGTGGAGTTCGCGGGCGCCACCCGGGCCCTGCTGGCGGCGGGATTCTCGCGCTTCGTCGAGGTGTCCCCGCACCCGGTGCTGCTGGCGGGGATCGCGGAGACGGCGGAGCAGGCGGGCCGGGCGATCACGGCGATCGGGACGTTGCGTCGTGGCGACGGTGGCTGGACGCGATTCTTGAGCGCCCTGGGCGAGGCCTGGAGCGACGGCGCTCCGGTGGATCCCGAGGCCCTGTTCCCCGGTGCCCGACGGACCGACCTGCCGACGTACGCGTTCCAGCGCACCCGGCACTGGCTCACGGACGCCCCCGCCGCGCCCGCCGAGCCGGAGCCTCGGCCGGACCGGGACCTCAATCAGCTCGTCCACGTCCAGGTCGCGAAGGTGCTGGGCCGGGAGAGCAGCGACGGGCTCCCCGCCGGGCGTACCTTCAAGGAACTCGGTCTCGACTCCCAGACCGGCGTCGAGCTGAGTGATCTGTTGCGGCGGGGCACCGGCCTGGAACTGCCGAACACGCTCGTCTACGACCATCCCACCCCGGACCGGCTGGTCGCCCACCTGCGGCAGCGGCTGCACGGCGGCGCCGAACCCCAGCCCTCCGAGGCGTACCGGGTCCGCCCGGCCACCGACGACGACCCCGTCGTGATCGTCGGCATGGCGTGCCGGCTGCCGGCCGGCATCGCCTCGCCGCAGCAGCTGTGGCAGGCCGTGGCCGATGGCCTCGACGCCACCGGCGACTTCCCGACCGACCGCGGCTGGGACCTCACCACGCTGGAGGCCGGCGACCAGCTCGGCGCCACGTACGTGCGGCGCGGCGGGTTCCTCGACGGCGCGGCCGACTTCGACGCCGGGTTCTTCGGCATCAGCCCCCGGGAGGCGCTCGCCATGGACCCCCAGCAGCGACTGCTGCTGGAGACCTCGTGGGAAGCCCTCGAACGCGGCGGCATCCGTCCGGAGAGCCTGCGCGGCGACCGGGTCGGCGTGTACGTCGGCGCGACCGCCATGGAGTACGGACCGCGGTTGCACGAGCCGGTCGAGGGCACCGACGGACTGCGCCTGACCGGCACGTCCGCCAGCGTCAACTCCGGCCGGATCGCCTACACGCTGGGACTGCGGGGTCCTGCGGTCACCGTCGACACGGCATGCTCGTCGTCGCTGGTCGCGCTGCACCTGGCGGCGCAGGCCGTGCGCGCGGGGGAGTGCTCTCTCGCGCTGGCCGGCGGCGTGACGGTGATGGCGACGCCGGGAATCTTCGTCGAGTTCTCCCGGCAGGGCGCGCTCGCCCCGGACGGGCGCTGCAAGGCGTTCTCGGCGGACGCCGACGGCACCGGCTGGGCCGAGGGAGCCGGGTTGCTGGTGCTCGAGCGGCAGTCGGACGCGCAGGCGTTTGGGCACACCGTGCTGGCCGTGGTCCGCGGTTCCGCGGTCAACTCCGACGGCGCGTCGAACGGGCTCACGGCGCCGAACGGGTCGGCGCAGCAGGAGGTCATCCGGCAGGCGCTCGCCGACGCGGACCTGTCGCCGGCCGACGTCGACCTGATGGAGGCGCACGGCACGGGCACCCGGCTGGGCGATCCCATCGAGGCGCAGGCGCTGCTGGCGACGTACGGGAAGGACCGTGACCCGGCCCTGCCGCTGTGGCTGGGATCGATCAAGTCCAACGTCGGGCACACCCAGGCCGCAGCCGGGGTGATCGGCGTCATCAAGACCGTGCTGGCGATGCGGCACGGGGTGCTGCCCCGCACGCTGCACGTCACCGAGCCGTCGCCGGAGGTCGCCTGGGCCTCCGGAGCGGTCGAGCTACTGGTGGAACCGCGTCCCTGGCCGCGGACCGGCCGCCCCCGGCGGTCCGCGGTGTCCTCCTTCGGCATCAGCGGCACCAACGCCCATGTCATCCTGGAGCACGTCGAACCCGTCGGCGACGCGCCGCCGCCCCCGGCCGGAGCCGAACTCATCCCGTGGGTGTTGTCCGGCCGCGACGAGAATGCTCTGGCCGACCAGGGCCGGCGGCTCGCGGAGGCGGCGGCCGATCTGCACCCGGCGGACATCGGCTGGACGCTGGCGTCGACAAGAACCCGCTTCGCCCACAGCGCCGTCATCCTCGGGCAGACCCGGGACGACCTGCTCGAAGGCCTGAACGCGGTGGTCGATGGACACGCCTCGGCCACGGTCGTCCGGGGCTGGCAGGCCGCTGCCGCTCCCACGTTCGTCTTCTCCGGTGAGGGATCGCAGTGGCCCATGATGGCCGCGCGACTGCTGGACACCTCCCCCGCGTTCGCCGCCCGGATGGCCGAGTGTGAGGCTGCGCTGGCGCCGCATACGGGCTGGTCGCTGATCGCCGCGATCAGAGGCGGGGACGGCGCCCCGCCACTCGACCGGGTCGACGTCGGGCAACCCGCGCTGTTCGCGGTGAGCGTGTCGCTGGCCGCGATGTGGGAGTCGTTCGGCGTACGCCCCGCCGCGGTGATCGGGCACTCCCGGGGCGAGATCGCGGCCGCCTGCGTGGCCGGGGTGCTGTCGCTGCCCGACGCCGCCCGGCTCGTCGCCGCCCGAGGCCGCCTGCTGCACGACTCGGGGACGGCCGGCAAGGGCGCGATGGCGTGGGTCGCGCTCACCCCCGACCGGGTACGCGACCGGCTCACCACCCGTCTGGAGATCGCCGCGGTCAACGGCCCGGCGTCGGTGGTCGTCGCCGGTGACCCGGACGAGCTCGCCGCGTTCACGGCGGCCTGCGCCTCCGACGGGATCCGCTACCGCGGGGGGAGCACCAGCTTCGCGTTCCACACCGCGCAGATGGAGATGACCGCCGACGCGCTCGCCGACGCGGTCGCGCCGATCGTCTGCCGGCCGGCGACCGTGCCGTTCTACTCCACCGTCACCGGGGGACTGCTGGCGGACGGGACCGCGGACGCGGCGTACTGGGGGCGCAACCTGCGGGACACCGTGCGGTTCGAAACGGCCGTACGGGCGATGCTCAGCGCCGGCCTCGACCTGTTCATCGAGGTCAGCCCGCATCCGGTGCTGATCCCCGCGATCCAGCAGACCGCCGAGGCGCTCGACGTGCCGGTAGCCGCTCTCGGCACCCTGCGCCGTGGGGAGGACGACCGGGCCCGACTGCTCACCAGCCTCGCCACCGCCTGCGTGTACGGCGCCCCGGTGGACTGGTCGTCGCTGTTCACCGGGGCGGGTGCGCGTCTCGTCGAGCTGCCCACGTATCCCTTCCAGCGCAGCCGTCACTGGCTCGCACCCACCCGCACCACGGATCCCGGCGGCGCCGGGCATCCGCTGGTGAACACCGTGGTCGAGGTCGCCGAGCCGGGAGGTGCCACCATCCTGACCGGACACCTGTCGCGGCACGCCCAGCCGTGGTTCGCCGACCACACCATCGGCGACGCCGTGCTGGTGCCCGGCACCGCGTTCGTGGAGCTGGCCCTGCTCGCCGGTGACCGGGTGGGCTACGGCCTCGTCGAGGAACTCACCCTGCTGGCACCGCTGATCGTCCCCGACGAGGGCAGCACCGACCTGCAGGTCATCGTGGGCGAGGCGGTCGACCGCCAGCGTCCGATCGGCATCTTCGCCCGATCCGCCGCCGATGCCGGCTGGACCCGGCACGCCAGCGGGACGCTGGCGGTGGACGACGGCACAGTTCCCGGCACCGACCTGACGACCTGGCCTCCTCCCGGTGCCGAAAGCGTTCCCCTGGACGGCTTCTACGACCGGCTGGGCGAACGCGGATACCACTACGGACCCGCATTCCAGGGGCTACGCGCCGCCTGGCGCCGGGGCGAGGAACGGTACACGGAGGTCGTCCTGCCCTCCGACGAGCGCTGGCGCGTGGACCCGGCCGTGCTCGACGCCGCGCTGCACGCGATGTTCCTGCCCGGCGTCATCGAGGAGAAAATGCTGCTGCCGTTCGCGTGGAGCGGCGTCCGCCGGTACGCGACCAGCGGCGCGTCGGTGCGCGTCCGGACCGCACCCGTCGGCCCCGACGCGGTGTCGCTGGACATCACCGACACCGCGGGACGTCCGGTGCTGTCGGTGGCCTCGTTGACGCTGCGGGAGGCCACCGCCGAGCGGCCGGGCGCCCTGTTCGAGGTGGGCTGGACGGCTGTCCCGGCCGGTCCCGCCAATCCCGGCTCCTCCTGGGCGGTGCTCGGCGACGGGCAGCAACTCGCCCGGGCGCTGACCGACGCGGGGCAGAAGGTCGGCCGCTACCCCGACCTGGACGCGCTGGCCGCCGCCGGCACCCCCGTACCGGACGCGGTGCTGCTGGTCCTCGGCGAGGTGCGGCCCGGCGCGGGCGCCGACCTCACCGCCGGCGTCCACGCCGCATGCCACCACGCACTCGCGCAGGCGCAGGCCTGGATCGCCGACGAACGGTTCGGCGACACCCCGATGATCGTCGTCACGCACGGCGCGACCACCGGCGAAAATCTGCCCGTGGCCGCTGCCCGTGGCCTGATGCTGTCGGCCGCGACCGAGAACCCCGGCCGGTTCGTACTCGTGGACCTCGACCCGGCCCCGGCCTCCGCCCAGGCGCTGCCCCGGGTGCTCGGCCTCGACGAACCACAGCTCGCCCTGCGCGACGGGACACTGCTGGCCGCCCGGCTGGTCCCGACTGCCGCCGGCACCGCCGAACCGGCGCCCTGGCCGGAACACGGCACGGTGCTCGTCACCGGCGCGACCGGTGCGCTCGGGCGTCTCGTCGCCCGCCACCTCGTCACCGCGCGCGGCGTGCGGCGCCTGCTCCTCCTCAGCTGGCGCGGGCCGGACGCGCCCGGCGCCGACGACCTGCGTGCCGAGCTGACCGGGCTCGGTGCCGAGGTCACCATCGCCGCCTGCGACGCCGCCGACCGCGACGCGCTCGCCGCGCTGCTCGCCACGATCCCCGCCGGGCATCCGCTGACGGCCGCGGTGCACGCCGCAGGCGTCCTCGACGACGGCGTTCTCGGCGCGCTCACCGCTGCCCGCGTCGACGCGGTGCTGCGGCCCAAGGTCGACGCCGCGTGGAACCTGCACGACCTCACCCGTGACGCCGGCCTGGCCGCATTCGTGGTGTTCTCCTCCGTCGCCGGGACCCTGGGCACCGCCGGCCAGGCCGGCTACGCGGCGGCGAACGCGTTCCTGGACGCGCTCGCGCGGCACCGGCGCGCACAGGGCAGCACCGCCCTCTCGCTCGGCTGGGGTGCCTGGGCCGGCAGTGGCATGGCCGCCACGCTCGGCGCGGCGGACCTCGCGCGGTTCGCCCGCAGCGGCGTCGGCGTGCTCGCCGCAGACGACGGGCTGAGGTTGCTGGAGGCTGCCCTCGCCGGCGACTCGGCCCACGTCGTACCCCTTCGGCTCGACACCGCAGCGCTCGGGGTGGACGCGCCGGCCCTGCTGCGCGGCCTGGCCCGCACCCGCCGCGCGCCCCGGCACCGCACCTCCGACGTGGACGCCCTGAAGCGACGACTCTCCACGCTGAGCCCGCCCAAGCGGCGCAGGGCGCTGACGGACCTGGTCCGCGCCGAGACCGCCACCGTGCTCAACTACCCCGGCGCCGCCAGGATCCCCGCGGAGCGCAGCTTCACCGCCCTCGGCGCCGACTCGCTCACCGCGGTGGAACTGCGTAACGCGCTCATCCGGGCGACCGGGGTACGCCTGGCCCAGACCGTGGTGTTCGACCATCCCACACCGGCCGCCCTGGCGCGGCTGCTGTACGACGAACTGGTCGTGGAACCCGCACCGGGTGGTCCCGGCGACTTCGACGAGACCCGCTTTCGCCGGGAGTTCGCCGCGCTGCCGGTCGAACGGCTGCGCGAGGCCGGACTGCTGGCCGGGCTGCTCGCCCTGCTGGAGTCCGGCGATCCGGGCGCCCCCGTCGTCGCGGCCGACGACGACAGCGTGATCGATGGGTTGGACGTCGCGGAGCTGATCCGTCTGGCGACTGAGGTTGTTGATTCCTGATGGTTTCGGGTGGGGAGTCGTCGGTGGATCTGTCTCGTGAGGCGTTGGTGGGTGCTTTGCGGGAGTCGGTGAAGGAGATGTCGCGCCTTCGCCGGGTGAACCGTGACCTGGTGGCGGCGGCCGGTGAGCCGGTCGCGGTGGTGGGGGCGGCCTGTCGTTTCCCGGGCGGGGTGGTGTCGCCGGAGGGTCTGTGGGATCTGGTGTCGGCCGGTGGCGACGGGATCTCTGGTTTTCCGGTCGATCGGGGTTGGGACCTGGAGAACCTGTTCGATCCGGATCCGGACCGGGTGGGGACGTCGTACGCGCGTGAGGGTGGATTCCTTCACGACGCGGCGGATTTCGACGCGGAGTTCTTCGGGATATCTCCGCGTGAGGCGTTGGCGATGGATCCGCAGCAGCGTCTGGTGCTGGAGGTGGCGTGGGAGGCGTTCGAGCGGGCGGGCTGTGATCCGTCGTCGCTGCGGGGCTCGGCGACAGGCGTTTTCGCGGGTGCGTTCTATCGGGACTACGAGTGGGCGTTGCTGGAGCACGGCGCCGAGGTCGACGGTCATCAGATGGTCGGCAACCTCGCCTCGGTCATCTCGGGGCGGGTGTCGTTCCTGCTGGGTCTGCAGGGGCCGGCGCTGACGGTGGACACGGCGTGTTCGTCGTCGTTGGTGGCTTTGCATCTGGCGGCGCAGGCGTTGCGGCGGGGTGAGTGTTCGCTGGCGCTGGCCGGTGGCGTGACGGTGATGGCGCGACCGACGGCCTTCGTGGAGTTCTCCCGGCAGCGGGGGCTGGCCGCTGACGGGCGGTGCAAGTCGTTCGCGGCGGCAGCGGACGGAACGAGTTGGTCGGAGGGTGTCGGGCTGCTGGTCGTGCAGCGGTTGTCGGACGCGGTCGCGCAGGGACGTCGGGTGCTGGCGGTGGTGCGGGGTTCGGCGGTCAATCAGGACGGCGCGTCGAACGGTCTGACGGCGCCGAACGGAATGGCACAGCAGCGGGTGATCAGAGCGGCGTTGCGGGATGCCGGGTTGAGCGCGGCTGACGTCGACGTGGTGGAGGCGCACGGGACGGGGACCCGGCTGGGTGACCCGATCGAGGCGCAGGCTCTGCTGGCCACGTACGGGCAGGAACGTGCCGCGGAGACACCGCTGTGGCTGGGGTCGGTGAAGTCGAACATCGGTCACACCCAGGCCGCCTCGGGTGCGGCCGGGATCATCAAGGTGATCGGTGCGCTACGACACGAGGTGTTACCGCGCACGGTGCACGTCGACGAGCCGTCGCCGTTGATCGACTGGTCCTCGGGCGCAGTGTCGTTGTTGACTGATCCGGTCGCCTGGCCGCGTGGGTCCCGACCCCGCCGTGCCGCGGTGTCGTCGTTCGGCATCAGCGGCACCAACGCCCACGTCATCATCGAGGAACCACCACCGACCGAAGCGGGCGAACGGACCCGGCCGCCGGCCGGACCCCTTCCCCTGCCCCTGTCCGCGCACACCGCCCAGGCGCTGCTCGACCAGGCCCGGCAGATCCTGCCGCTGCTCCGGGACGGTGTGGAACCGTTCGATCTCGCCCACTCCCTCGTCGCCACGCGGGCCACGTTCGACCACCGGGCCGTGCTCGTCGGTGAGCTCCCGGCCCTCGTCGACGGGCTCACCGAGCTGGCCGCCGGCTCGCCGGACGCGGGCATCCAGGGCACGGTCGCCGAGACCGGCTCCGTGGTGTTCGTCTTTCCCGGCCAGGGCTCCCAGTGGGCCGGGATGGCGAAGGACCTCCTGGACCACTCGTCGGTCTTCGCCGACCGGATGGCGGCGTGCGAGGCGGCGTTGAAGCCGTTCGTGACCTGGTCGCTGACCGGTCTCATCCGGGCCGGTGACCCGTGGGACCGCGTCGAGGTCGTGCAGCCGGCGCTGTTCTCGGTGATGGTGTCGCTGGCCGCCGTGTGGCGATCGTACGGCGTGGAGCCCGACGCGGTCCTCGGCCACAGCCAGGGCGAGATCGCCGCCGCGGTGGTGGCCGGCGGCCTGTCGCTCGCGGACGGCGCGAAGACCGTCGCGCTGCGCAGCCGGGCCCTCGCGGGCCTGGCCGGCCGGGGCGGCATGGCCTCGATCGCCCGATCGCCCGAGCAGACCGCCGACCTCATCACCGGCTGGTCCGGCCGGATCTCCGTCGCCGCCGTCAACGGACCGGCGGCGACCGTCGTGGCCGGTCCCCCCGACGCCCTGGTCGAGCTGCTCGCGCGCTGCGCCGCCGCCGACATCCGGGCCCGACGTGTCGACGTCGACTACGCCTCCCACTCCGCACAGGTCGAGGAGATCCGCGACGACCTGCTCGCCGCGCTCACCGGCCTCGCCCCGCAGACGGGCGACATCCCGTTCTACTCCACCGTCGACGGCGACTGGCTCGACACCGCCGCCCTCGACGGCGGTTACTGGTACCGGAATCTGCGCCGAACGGTGGCGTTCGCCCCAGCCGTGCGAGCCCTTGTCGCCTCCGGACACACGGCGTTCCTCGAGATGAGTCCGCATCCGGTGCTCACCGCCGGCATCGACGACACCGCACAGGAAGCCGGCATCCCGGTCATCGCGTTGGGCACGTTGCGCCGCGACGAGGGCACGCTGCACCGGCTGCTCGGTGCACTCGGCGAAGCCTGGGTACGCGGCCTGCCCGTCACCTGGGGCGTCGCGCTCCCCGGCGCCGGCTACCGGCCGGTCGCACTGCCCACGTATCCGTTCCAGCGCCGGCACTACTGGCCCGACCCGACGCGACACCCGGCCCACCTGGCCACCCAGGGCGACGACCTCCTGCGCGAGCTGGAGAGCCATGCCCTGCCCGAGCTGGCCGCCGCGCTGAACGTCGACGCCGACGCCCTGGGCACGGTTCTGCCCGCCCTGTCGGCGTGGCGCGCTGCCCGTGCGGACGCCGGCCGCGCCGACGCCTGGCGATACCGGGTGGGCTGGCAGCCGCTGTCCCTGGCTCCGGCGCCGCCCCCGGCCGGCCGCTGGCTGGTCCTGACACCGGAACTCGTCGGCGTGCCCGACGGCCTCGACCTGGAGCACGCGCACGTCACCGTCCCCTTGGCCGCCGACCGGGCATCCCTCACCATGCTGCTGCGCGCCGCGTCGGCCGACCAGCCCGTCGCCGGAGTGCTCTCGCTGCTGGCCGACGAGCAGCGCCCGTACCCGGGGGAGCCGGACCTGCCCGGCGGCCTGGCTCTCACGCTGGCCGCGGTGCAGGCCCTCGGCGACGCGGACATCGACGCCCCGCTGTGGTGCACCACCCGTGGCGTCGCCGCGATCGGCTTCGGCGAGCAGCCCGGACCGCCCGCCCACGCCGCGGTCGCCGGCCTCTGCCGGACGGTCGCCCTCGAACACCCCGACCGCTGGGGCGGGCTCATCGACCTGCCCCCGGTGCTCGACGAACGTTCCACCGCCCGGCTCCGGACGGTGCTCGCCGGCGCGGGGGACGAAGACCACGTCGCCGTGCGTCCGTCCGGCGTGTACGGCCGCCGCCTGCTTCCGGCCCCCGCCCCTGGCCGGCTCGACGAGCGCTGGCCCACGACGGGCACCGTACTGATCACCGGTGGCACCGGTGGTCTCGGCGCGCACCTCGCCCGTCGCCTCGCCGCAGCCGGCACCCCGCACCTGCTGCTGCTCAGCCGGCGCGGCACCGACGCCCCCGGCACCGCCGAGCTGCACGAGGAGCTGACCGGCCTCGGCGCTGCCGTCACCATCACCGCCACCGACATCACCAACCGTGACCAGCTCGCCGCAGCCCTGGACGGCATTCCGGCCCGCTGGCCCCTGACCGCGGTGTTCCACGCCGCCGGAGTACTCGACGACGGCCTGCTCGGCACGCTGACGCCGGACCGGCTCACCTCGGTGCTGCGGGGCAAGCTCACCGGCGCGGTGAACCTGCAGGAGGCCACCGCCGGCTGCGACATCGAGGCGTTCGTGCTCTTCTCCTCGCTCAACGGCGTCGTCGGCAGCGCCGGGCAGGCCAACTACGCCGCGGCCAACGCCGCTCTCGACGCGTTCGCCGCCACCCGGCACGCCGCCGGACTGCCGGTGACCTCCGTGTCCTGGGGAGTCTGGGCGGGGCCGGGCATGGTGGATCAGCCGAGTATCGACCGGCTCGGCGACGCCGGTGTCCGGGCGATGGACCCGGTCAGCGCGATCCGCGCGCTCGGGCGGATCCTCGCCGCCGGGGTGCAGCACGCGGTCGTCGCCGATGTGGAGTGGCCTCGCTTCGTCGCCTCCGGCCGAGCGCGCGCCTCCGCGCTGATCGGCGACCTGCCCGGGATGGACACCGCCACCACCCCCGGCGCGGCCGACACGTCGCTGCGGGCCCGGCTCGCCACGCTGCCCGCGCCCGAACAGCGGCGCGTGCTCACCAGCCTGGTCCAGGACCTCACCGCCCGGGTGCTCGGGCACGCCGGCGCCACCGAGGTGAACCCCTCCCGGGCCTTCGCCGAGATCGGCTTCGACTCGCTCAACGCCGTCGCCCTGCGCAACCGGCTCGCCGCCGCAACCGGTCTGCGGCTGCCCACCACCCTGGTCTTCGACCACGCCACCCCGAACGCGCTCGCCGGTCACCTGGCCACCGAACTCGCCGGGGCCGAGCCCGTACCGGCCCCGGCGACACCTCCGGCGGTCATCGCCGCACCCGCCGCCGACGAGCCGATCGCGATCGTCGGGATCGGTTGCCGCTACCCCGGTGACGCGCACGGACCCGACGCGTTCTGGCAGCTGCTCGCCGAGGGGCGCGACGCCGTCGCCGACTGGCCCGCCGACCGTGGCTGGGACACCGAGCGGCTGTACGACCCGGACCGGTCACGGCCGGGCACCACGTACAGCCGCCGCGGCGGTTTCCTGGCGGGCGCCGGTGACTTCGACGCGGAGTTCTTCGGCATCTCCCCCCGGGAGGCGCTGGCCATGGACCCCCAGCAACGTCTGCTGCTGGAGACGTCGTGGGAGGCCATCGAGCACGCCGCCATCGACCCCACTTCGCTGCGCGGCAGCCCCGTCGGCGTCTTCATCGGCACCAACGGCCAGGACTACGCCGCCCGGCTCGCGGAGGTCGACGCAGCCGAGGGCCACGTCCTCACCGGGACGAGCGCGAGCGTGCTGTCCGGCCGGGTCTCGTACACGCTCGGCCTGGCCGGACCGGCCGTCACCCTCGACACCGCCTGCTCGTCGTCGCTGGTCACGCTGCACCTCGCCGCGCAGGCCCTGCGCCGTGGGGAGTGCGCGCAGGCGCTTGCCGGTGGCGTCACGGTGATGAGCAGCCCGACGGTGTTCGTCGAGTTCAGCCGCCAGCGCGGCCTCGCCCCGGACGGCCGGTGCAAGGCGTTCTCCGCCGACGCCGACGGCACCGCGTGGGCCGAGGGTGCCGGGGTTCTGCTGCTGGAACGGCTCTCCGACGCCCGCCGGCACGGCCACCGGGTGCTGGCCCTGCTCACCGGCACCGCCGTCAACTCCGACGGCGCCAGCAACGGCCTCACCGCCCCCAACGGCGCCGCCCAGCAGCAGGTCATCCGGGCGGCCCTCGCCGCCGCCGGCATCTCCGCCGCCGACGTCGGGGTGGTCGAGGCGCATGGCACCGGCACCGAGCTCGGGGACCCGATCGAGGCACAAGCCCTGCAGGCGGTGTACGGCACCGAGCACGACACCGACCGGCCCCTGTGGCTCGGCTCGGTCAAGTCCAACATCGGGCACACCCAGGCCGCCGCCGGGGTCGCCGGGGTCATCAAGATGGTGCTCGCCCTGCGCCACCGCACCCTGCCGCCGACCCTGCACGCCGACGAGCCCACCCCGCACCTCGACTGGTCCGAGTCCGGGCTGCGCCTGCTGACCGGCCGGACCGCCTGGCCGGTCGGCGCCCAGCCCCGGCGCGCCGGCGTCTCGTCGTTCGGCATCAGCGGCACCAACGCTCACGTGATCGTCGAGGAGGCGCCGCCCGCCGACGAGCCCGCCGCCACGCCCGCCGAGACGCTCCCGACGCCGCTGCTGCTCTCCGGAGCCACCCCGGACGCCCTGCGCGCCCAGGCCGCGCGGCTCGGGGAACACCTCGACGCCGGGCAGACCGAGCTGGCCGAGGTCGCGCACACGCTCGCGACCGGGCGCGCCGCCCTGCGGCACCGCGCCGCGATCCTGCGCCACGACGACGCCAAGGCCCGGGAGGCGCTCGCCGCGCTCGCCGCGGGCGACCGAGCCGCCGCGTTGCTCACCGGTGTCGCCACCGGCACCGGCCGGACCGCCTTCCTCTTCCCGGGCCAGGGCAGCCAGTTCGCCGCCGCCGGCGCCGAGCTGTACCGGGCGGAACCGGTGTTCGCCGACGCCCTCGACGACGTCTTCGCCCACCTCGCACCGCACCTCGACGCGTCGCTGCCCGACATCATGTTCGCCGCCGAGGGCACCAGCCCGGCCGAGCTGCTGCACCGCACCCGCTACACCCAACCGGCGCTGTTCGCCGTCGAGGTGGCGCTGCACCGCCTCCTGGCGTCGCGCGGGGTGCACCCGGACCTGATGATCGGGCACTCCGTCGGCGAGCTCGCCGCCGCGCATGCCGCCGGGATGCTGAGCCTCGCCGACGCCGCCCTGCTGGTCGCCGCGCGCGGCCGGCTCACGGACGAGCTCCCGAGCGGCGGCGTCATGGTAGCGGTGGAGGCCACCGAGGCCGAGGTCCGCGACGCGCTCACCGGCACCCCGGTGGCGATCGCCGCGGTCAACGGGCCCACCGCGATCGTCCTCAGCGGTGACGCCGACGCCGTGCACGCCGTTGCCGGGCGGTTCGCCCGGAGCGGCCGGCGCACCCGCGCACTGGCGGTCAGCCACGCGTTCCACTCCGCCCACCTGGATCCGATGCTCGACGAGTTCCGGCGCATCGCGGAGTCCGTCACATACTCCCCGCCGCGGGTGCCGGTGATCTCGAACGTGACCGGCGAACCGGTCGCGGCGGACGCCGGCCACTGGGTGCGGCACGTCCGGGCGACCGTACGGTTCCTCGACGGCGCCCGACGCCTGCACGCCGAGGGCGCGACCACGTTCCTGGAGGTCGGCCCCGGCGGCGTCCTGACCGCCATGCTGGCCGCCTGCCTGCCCGCCGAGAGCGGGCCGGTGGCCCTCACCCTGCTGCCCAGGGGCCGCCCGGAAACGCAGTCGGTCACCACCGCCCTGGCCGCACTGTCCGTACGGGGCCTGCCCGTCGCCTGGCACTCGACCGGACGGCGGATCGACCTGCCGACGTACCCGTTCCAGCATCGCCGGTTCTGGCCCACCCCCGCACCGGCCGAGCCGATCGACGAGGTCTCCGCCCTGCGCTACCGGATCTCCTGGGCACCGCTCGCCGCCCCGGCCAGGCCGCGCCTGACCGGCAGTTGGGCGCTGATCGTGCCGTCCGGTGGCGCCGCGACGGTCGAGGACGCGCTCGTGTCGTACGGGGCCGACGTGACCGTCATCCCGGCCGGTCCGGACCTCGCCGAGCGGCTCGACGAAACCGCCTGGGCGGGTGTGGTGTCGCTGCTCGGCAGCACGGACGACACCCTCCGGCTGGTGCGTGTCGTCACCCGCGCCGGAGGCATCGCGCGGCTGTGGTGCGTGACGTCCGGCGTCGCCCAGGACACGCCGCCCGACCCGGAGCTGGCCCAGATCTGGGGGCTCGGCCGGGTCGCGGCCCTGGAACACCCCGATCGCTGGGGCGGCCTCGCCGACCTGCCCGCCACCCCGGATGCCGGCGCGCTGCGGCTGCTCGCCGCCTGCCTGTCCGGCGGGTTCGGCGACGAGGACCAGATCGCGATCCGCCCGGCCGGTGCGTTCGGCCGCCGCCTCGTGCGCGCCGCCCCACCGGCGGCACCGGCCCGGCCGGGCTGGACCCCGGCCGGGACCATCCTGATCACCGGCGGCACCGGGGGGATCGGTGCCGCCCTCGCCCGCGAGCTGGCGGCGGACGGCGCCGGCCATCTCGTGCTCGTCGGCCGCCGGGGCACCGCCGCGCCCGGGGTGAGCGAGCTCGCCGCCGACCTCGAACGCTCCGGCACCCGCGTCACCGTGGCGGCCTGCGACGTGACCGACTCCGACGCGCTCGCCGGACTGCTGGACGGGCTACGCACGGCCGGCGATCCGCCCCGCGCCGTCTTCCACGCCGCAGGCGTCGTCTCGGTCGAGCGCATCGAGGCCCGGACCGGCAACGCTGACGGGACCGCCGCCGAACTGGCCGCGAAGGCCACCGCCGCGTCCCACCTCGACAGGCTGCTGGACGGGCAACCGCTGGACGCGTTCGTCCTGTTCTCCTCGATCGCCGGCACCTGGGGCAGTGGCGGGCAGAGCGGTTACGCGGCCGCCAACGCCCACCTGGACGCGCTCGCCGCCCGCCGCCGCGCGCGTGGCCTTCCCGCCACCTGCGTGGCGTGGGGACCCTGGGCCGGCACCGGAATGGCCCGGGGCGACGCCGGGACGAGCCTGCGCCGGCACGGCCTGATCGGGCTGCGGCCGGCCGTCGCACTGGCCGCCCTGCGCCAGGCGATCGACCTCGGCGAGCCCGACCTGGTCGTCGCCGACGTGGACTGGCCACGGTTCCTGCCCACCTTCACCGTCGCCCGGCCGAGCGCCCTGATGAGCGGGCTGCCCGTGCCGACGGAGCCTCGGCCCGCCGACGACGGGCCCGGCGCCGGGCCCGGGCCCGAGACCGGGTGGCAGCGCAGGTTCGCCCGGCTGACGGCCGCCGAGCGGCACGATGCGCTGCGCGAGCTGGTCGGCACGGAAGCGGCGACGGCTCTGGGCCACGACGCCGGCTATCCGATCGATCCTGAGCGCCCGCTGCGTGACCTCGGCTTCGACTCGCTCACCACGGTCGAACTGCGTGACCGGCTCGGCGCGGCCACCGGGCTCACGCTGCCCGTCACGCTGATGTTCGACCATCCCACGACCGCCGCGCTCAGTGCGCATCTGCATGCCCTGCTGACCGGTGGCACGCAGGCGCCGGAGCCCGCCACCGCCGCCGCCACGGGGCCGGCCGAGCCCCTGGCCATCGTCGCCATGGCCTGCCGGTTCGCGGGCGGCGTACGCACGCCCGAGGACCTCTGGGCTCTCGTCACCGACGAGGCCGACGCGATCGGGCCCATGCCCGCCGACCGTGGCTGGGACCTCGCCGCGCTCTACGACCCCGACCCGCAACACCCCGGGACGTTCTACCCGGCCGGGGGCGGGTTCCTCACCGGCGCGGGGGACTTCGACGCGGCGTTCTTCGGCGTCTCGCCCCGCGAGGCGCTCGCCATGGACCCGCAGCAGCGGCTGCTGCTGGAAACCGCGTGGGAGGCACTGGAACGCGCCGGGATGGACCCGGCGCGGCTCGGGGGCAGCGCCGGCGGCGTGTTCGTCGGCCTCGCCGGGCAGGGCTACGGCACCGGCCCGAACGTCGGGGACGTCGAGGGCCACCTGCTCGCCGGCACCGTCACCAGCGTCGCCTCCGGCCGCATCTCGTACCAGCTCGGCCTTGAGGGACCGGCCATCACGCTCGACACCGCCTGCTCGTCCTCGCTGGTGGCGCTGCACCTGGCCGGGCAGGCGCTGCGGGCCGGGGAGTGCTCGTTCGCGCTCGTCGGCGGTGCCGCCGTGATGGCCGCGCCGGACGTCCTCGTCGAGTTCAGCCGGCAGGGCGGGCTCTCCAAGGACGGGCGCTGCCGCTCGTTCGCCGAGACCGCCGACGGCACCGGCTGGGGCGAGGGCGCCGGCATGCTGGTGGTCGAACGCCTCGTCGACGCCCGCCGCAACGGCCACCCGGTCCTCGCGGTCGTCCGTGGCACCGCCGTCAACTCCGACGGCGCGTCGAACGGGCTCACCGCCCCCAACGGCCTGGCCCAGCGGCGGGTCATCCGGCAGGCGCTCGCCAACGCCGGGCTGGCCGCCGCCGACATCGACGCCGTCGAGGCGCACGGCACCGGCACCGTGCTCGGCGACCCGGTCGAGGCGCAGGCGCTGCTCACCACGTACGGGCAGGACCGGAACGGCCGGGGACCGCTGCGGCTCGGCTCGCTGAAATCCAACATCGGGCACACCCAGGCGGCTGCCGGCGTGGCCGGCGTCATCAAGATGGTGCAGGCGCTGCGGCACCGGCTGCTGCCCCGCACCCTGCACGTGGACGAGGCCACCACGCGCGTCGACTGGTCGGCGGGCGAGCTGGAACTGCTGACCGAGGCGCAGCCGTGGACCACCGACGCCCGCCCGCGCCGCGCCGGGGTCTCGGCGTTCGGCATGAGCGGCACCAACGCGCACGTCATCCTTGAGGAGGCGCCCGCCGCGGATCCGCCCACCGCCGCGCGACCGCAGGTGGGGCCGGTGTCGTTGCCGCTCTCCGCGCGTACCGGGACCGCGCTGCGCGCGCAGGCCGCGCGGCTCGCCGCCCACCTGACCGCGGAACCCGGGCTCCCGCTCGCCGACGTCGCCCGTGCGCTGGTGACCACCCGGTCGGCGTTCGGCGTCCGGGCCGTCGTCACCGGCACGGACCGTGCTGCGCTGCTGCGCTCCCTGACCGAACTCGCCGGGGACCGGCCTGCGGCCGGCGTGGTTCGGGGTGAGGCGACGCGGGGCCGCACGGTCTTCGTGTTTCCGGGGCAGGGTTCGCAGTGGGTCGGCATGGCCCGGGAGCTGCTCGACGAGTCTCCGGTCTTCGCCGGGCGGATGGCCGAGTGCGCGGTGGCTCTGGCGCCGTTCGTGGACTGGTCGTTGGTCGATCTGGTTCGTGCCGAGGATTCGTGGGATCGCGTCGACGTGGTGCAGCCGGTGCTGTTTGCGGTGATGGTGTCGTTGGCTGCGGTGTGGCGTGCGTACGGGGTGGAGCCGGATGCGGTCGTCGGTCATTCGCAGGGTGAGATCGCGGCAGCGGTGGTGGCGGGCGGCCTGTCCCTGGCCGACGGGGCCATGGTCGTCGCGTTGCGCAGCCGGGCGTTGCGCGCGCTGTCCGGGCGCGGCGCGATGGTGTCGCTGGCGGTGAGCCGCGCCCGTGCCGAGCAGCTGCTGGATCCCGTGAACGCCAGCGTCGCCGCGGTCAACGGCCCGGCAGCGGTGATCGTCGCCGGCGAGCCCGCGGCCCTCGACCGGCTGCTCACCACGTGCGAGCGCGACGGCGTGCGGGCCCGACGCCTCCCCGTGGACTACGCGGCCCACTCGCTCCAGGTCGAGCAGGTGCGTGACGAGTTGCTCGCCGCGTTCGCCGCCGTGCGGCCGGCCCCCACGAGGGTCGCGCTCTACTCCACGGTGACCGGTGAGCAGATCGACGGGGAGTCGCTCACCGCGGAGTACTGGTACCGCAACCTGCGCGAGCCGGTGGAGTTCGCCGCCGGCACGCAGCGCCTGCTGGAGGCCGGGTTCTCGCGGTTCGTCGAGGTCTCCACGCACCCCGTGCTGGTCGCCGGCATCCTGGACACGGCCGAGGAAACCGGACGGGCCGTCACCGCGCTCGGCACGCTGCGCCGCGACGACGGCGACGGGTACCGCCTGCTGGCGGCCCTCGGCGAAGCCTGGTGCGACGGCGCGCCGGTGTCCTGGAGCGCGGTCCCGGAGCCGGCGGGTACCGGCCGTGCCACGGTGCCGCTGCCGACGTACCCGTTCGACCACCAGCGCTACTGGTTGCCCACCCCCGGCCGGCACGCGGCACCCGCCGGAGCGGAGGTCGACCGGACCCAGTCCTACCGCATCCGGTGGCAGCCGATGCCGGACCCCGCCGCCGGCCGGCTCACCGGGGAATGGCTGCTGGTCGTCCCCGCCGGCCAGACCGGCCACCCCGTCGCCGTCAGCTGCCGGGACGCGCTGCGGCAGGCCGGTGCTCGACCCCGCGTCGTCACGCCGGACGAGGTGGAGCACGCCGAACCGGGGGAGCCGGCGGGCATCCTGTCGTTGCTCGCCCTCGACGATGCCCCGGCACCCGGCACGACGGCACCCACCGGGCTGGTGGCAACCGTCCAGTTGCTGCAGACCCTGGACCGCCGTGGACTCGCCGCCCCGCTCTGGTGCGTCACCACCGGGGCGGTCGCCGTCGACGGCGAGCCGCTCGCGCACCCCGACCAGGCCGGCGTGTGGGGCCTCGGCCAGGTGATGCTGCTGGAGCAGGAGCCGCGCTGGGGCGGCCTGCTCGATCTGCCCGGCACCGGTGAGGCCGGCTCCACCGGCCGGTTGGCCGGGATCCTCGCCGGCGGTCACGGCGAGGATCAGATCGTGCTGCGCCCGGACGGCGCGTACGTCCGCCGGCTGGTCGGTGCGGCGCTTCCTGCCGGAGCGGCGCACCGGGACTGGACGCCCGGCGGCGGGCACGCCCTGATCGCGGGCAGCCTGAACGGCCTGACCGCGGAGCTGGCCCGCTGGCTCGCCCGACGCGGCGCCTCGCACGTGGTGTTCGGCGCCGCCGGGCGACCCGACGCGACGGTCGTGGCGGACCTGCACGCGGAACTGTCCGGCCTGGGAGCCGAGCTGACCGTCACCGACGGCGACCCGGCCGATCCGGATCTGGTGCCCGGCACCCCCTCCGTCGTGCTGTACCTCGCCGAACCGGACGAGCCGGGAGCCACCCTGACCGCGCTCACCCCCGAGGAGCTCGACGACGCCCTGCGGGCGACGGTGTCCCGCGTACGGGATCTGCCTGGCGGCCCGACGACATCCCTCGTGCTGGTAACCCCGCTCGGCGGAATCTGGGGCTCCGCCCGGCGCGGAGCGTCCACGGCCGCGTACGCGACCCTGCAGGCGCTCGCCCAGCAACGCCGCGACGGTGGCGCGCACGCCCTGGTGGTGGCGCTGGGCGGCCAGAACCCACGGTCGGCCGGGATCGACCGGCCGATGGCTCCCGCCACGGTCACCGCCCTGCTGGAGCGGCTCCTCGACCGAGACGAGACGTCGGGGGTGATCGCCGACCTCGACGTGGACCGGATGATGGCCTCGGTGCCCGGCCCACGCGCCCTCGGCCTGCTGCGGGAACTGCCGGAGGTGGCGGAGGCGCTGCGGACGCCCCGTGGGGCGGAGACCACTCTCGCCGCTGCCCTCACCGCACGACTGCGACCCCTGGACGCGCCGACCCGGCGCAAGGTCCTGCTCGACCTCGTGACCGAGTACGCCGCCGCGGTCCTCGGCCACCCCGACCGCCGGGCGATCCGGCCGGATGAGGCGTTCTCCGCCAGCGGCTTCGACTCCATGCTCGCGGTGCAGTTCCGCAACCAGCTGAGGACCGCGACCGGCGTACCCCTCGCGGCCACCGTGGTCTTCGACCATCCGACCCCGAACGCACTGGTGGACCTCCTGGTCGACGAACTCTGCTCGGAGACCGCGGAGAGCGGGCAGGTGCTCGGCGAACTCGCCCGGCTGGAGACGGTGCTGGCGGCCCTCTCCCCGGACATCGCAGGCGGGAAGGAGATCACCGCCCGGCTGAACAGCCTCGTCCGCCGGTGGGCGGGCAGCGCCGCGCCGGCCGAGGACGTCGACGACATCGGGTCGGCCACCGCGGACGAGCTCTTCGATCTTCTTGACAACGACTACGGCGTGGCCTGAGGAGCGGACGACACATGCCGAACGACGAAAAGCTCCTCGGATACCTGCGGCGCGCGACCGCCGACCTCGGCCAGGCCCGCCGCCAGCTGCGCGAGGAACGGGACGCGCGGCACGAGCCCATCGCGATCGTCGCGATGAGCTGCCGGTTCCCGGGCGGCGCCAACTCCCCGGAGGAACTCTGGGATTTGGTCGCCGCCGGCACCGACGCCATCACCGAATGGCCGGACCGGCGCGGCTGGGACACCGACCGGCTCTACGACCCCGACCCCGACCGGCCGGGTACGTCCTACACCCGCAACGGCGGCTTCCTGCCCGACGCCGGCGAGTTCGACCCGGGCTTCTTCGGCATCTCGCCGCGCGAGGCACTGGCCATGGACCCGCAGCAGCGGCTGATCCTGGAGACCGCGTGGGAGGCGCTGGAACGGGCCGGCATCGTGCCCGCGACCCTGCGCAACACCGACACCGGCGTCTTCGTCGGCGCCATGACGAGCGGCTACGGCTTCGGCTCCGCCCGCGTTCCCGAGGTCGAGGGGCTGCTGCACACCGGGATGGCCAGCAGCGTCATGTCGGGCCGGCTCTCCTACCTGCTCGGGCTGACCGGCCCCGCGCTCACCGTCGACACGGCGTGCTCGTCGTCGCTGGTCGCCCTGCACCTGGCCGTGCGTTCGCTGCGCGCGGGCGAGTGCTCGATGGCGATCACCGGCGGCGCCACCGTCGTCGCCGACCCGGACCCGTACGTGTCGTTCAGCCGGCAGCGCGCGCTCGCCCCGGACGGCCGCTGCAAGGCGTTCGCCGGCGCGGCGGACGGCACCATCTGGTCCGACGGCGTCGGCATGCTCCTGCTCGAGCGGCTGTCGGACGCGGTGGCGAACGGGCATCCGGTGCTGGCGGTCGTGCGTGGTTCGGCGGTCAATCAGGATGGCGCGTCGAACGGTCTGACGGCTCCCAACGGGCCGGCGCAGCAGCGCGTCATCCGGGCCGCGCTGGCGGACGCGCGGCTGAGCGCAGCCGAGGTGGACGTGGTCGAGGCGCACGGCACCGGAACGCGGCTGGGCGACCCGATCGAGGCGCAGGCGCTGCTCGCGACGTACGGCAGGGACCGCCCCCGGGACCGCCCCCTGTGGCTGGGCTCCTTCAAGTCGAACGTCGGTCACACCTCCGCCGCCGCCGGCGTGGGCGGCGTCATCAAGATGGTGCAGGCGATGCGGGCCGGGGTGCTGCCGCAGACGCTGCACATCGACGAACCCACGCCCCAGGTGGACTGGTCGTCCGGGGCCGTGCGGCTGCTCTCGGAGGCCCGGGAGTGGAGCTCGACGGACCTCCGCCGGGCGGGGGTGTCGGCGTTCGGGGTCAGCGGCACCAACGTGCACGTCGTGCTCGAACAGGCCCCCGCGCCCGCATCCGAGCCCGGGGAGACCCCCGACCTGCTTCCCGTCCTGCCCTACGTCGTCTCCGGGCGTACCGATCAGGCGCTGGCCGCCCAGGTACGCAACCTGATCGCCCACCTCGACCGCGAACCCGACATGGTACCCGCCGCCGTCGCCCGCGCGCTGGCCACCACCCGGACCGCGTTCGAGCACCGGGCCGTCGTGGTCGCCGGGGACCGGGACCGGCTGCTCGACGGCCTGCGGGCGCTGGCCACCGGCGAGGAAGCCGCCCACCTCAGCCGCGGCACCGCCGGGCAACCCGGCCGCACCGTCTTCGTGTTCCCGGGGCAGGGTTCGCAGTGGGCCGGGATGGCCAGGGAACTGCTCGACCAGTCTCCGGTCTTCGCCGGGCGGATGGCTGAGTGCGAGGCGGCTCTGGCACCGTTCGTGGACTGGTCGCTGACCGACCTCGTGCGTGACAAGGACCCGTGGGACCGCGTCGATGTCGTGCAGCCGGCCCTGTTCGCCGTCATGGTGTCGCTGGCCGCGGTGTGGCGCTCGCTCGGCGTGGAGCCGGACGCGGTCGTCGGTCACTCGCAGGGTGAGATCGCGGCCGCGGTGGTGGCCGGTGGCCTGTCCCTGGCCGACGGCGCCAAGATCGTCGCCCTCCGCAGCCGCGCGATCGCGGCCCTGGCCGGCAGCGGCGGCATGGCCTCGGTGCCGCTGCCCGCCGCCGACCTGGCCGACCGCCTCCAGGCATGGTCCGGCAGGCTCTCCGTCGCCGCCGTCAACGCCCCGTCCTCGACGGTCCTCGCCGGGGACGCCGCCGCCGTCGAGCAGATCGTCGGCGAGCTCGTCGCGGACGGCATCCGCGCCCGCGTGCTCCCGGTGGACTACGCCTCCCACACCGCACAGGTCGAGGAGCTCCGGGGCCGGCTGCTCGCGGAACTCGCCGACCTGACCCCGACCACCTCCACCGTGCCGTTCTTCTCCACCCTCGAGGCGGCCTGGCAGGACACCAGCACCCTGGACGCCGACTACTGGTACCGCAACCTGCGCCGGACGGTCCGCTTCGCAGAGGCCGTCCGCGCACTCCTGGCAGAGGGCTACACCGTCTTCATCGAGTCCAGCGCGCACCCGATCCTCACCGTCGGCATCACCCAGACCGCCGACGACGCCGGCCTCGACGCCACCGCCGTCGGCACCCTCCGGCGCGACCAGGACGGCCTCGGCACCGTCCTGCGCTCGCTCGGCGAGGCCCACGTGCGCGGCCTGGCACCCGACTGGTCCGCGCTGTTCCCCGCCATCCCCGGCGGCGCTGCCGGGCTGCCCACGTACGCGTTCCAGCGGCGCTGGTTCTGGCTCGAACGTCCCGCCGAGGTCACCGGCGCGGCACCGGCCCCGCCCGCCGCGGAGGCCGCGTTCTGGCAGGCCGTCGATGACGGCGACCTGCCCGCCTTCACCGCCACGCTCGGCATCGACCCGGGCGACACCGCGGGCGCCGTGCTGCCCGCCCTGGCCGCGTGGCGCCGGCAGCACGAGGACCGGGTCACAGCGGACTCCTGGCGCTACCGCGTCACCTGGCACCGCCTCGCCGAGGCCCCGGCCCCGGCCCTGACCGGCACGTGGCTGCTGGTCACGTCCGCCGCCGGCGACGACACCCTGCCCGACGAGTGCGACTCGGCCCTCACCGCCGCCGGCGCCACCGTCGTACGGCTGGTCCTCACCCCGGCCGACGATGACCGCGCCCGACTCACCGAACGCCTCACCGCCGTCCTCACCAGCCCGGTCGGCGGGGTCCTGTCGCTGCTCGGCACCGACGCCACCCCGCACCGCCGGCACCCGCAGCTGACCGATGGCACCGCGCTGAGCCTGGTTCTCGTGCAGGCGCTCGGCGACAGCGGCTGCGGCGCGCGGCTGTGGTGGGCCACCCGGGGTGCCGTCGCCACCGGCTCCGACGACGTCCTGACCAGCCCCGCGCAGAGCCTGATCTGGGGCCTCGGCCGGGTCGCCGCGCTCGAACACCCGGACCGCTGGGGCGGCCTGATCGACCTGCCCGCCGTGCTCGGCGAGCGCGCCGCCGACCGGCTGCGCCACGCCCTCGGCAACCCGGACGGTGAGGACCAGATCGCCGTGCGGGCCACCGGTGCGTACGGCCGGCGGCTCGCCCGCGCGGCGCTCGGGGACGCCCGGGTCCGCACCTGGCGGCCCCGCGGCACCACGCTCATCACCGGCGGCACCGGGGGAGTCGGCGGGCAACTCGCACGCTGGGCCGCCGCTCGCGGCGCCGAGCACCTCGTGCTGGTCAGCCGCAGTGGCGAAGCTGCCGAGCTGGCCGCGGAACTCACCGCCGCCGGCACCCGGGTGACCGTCGCCGCCTGCGACGTCGCCGACCGGGACGCGCTGGGCGCGCTCGTCGCCACGCTGCGCGCCGAGGGCGCCGACATCCGTACCGTCATCCACGCGGCCGGCAGCGGCGCGCTGGTGCCGCTCGACGACACGAATCCCGACGACTTCGCGCCGATCCTGAACGCGAAGGTCCGAGGTGCCGACAACCTCGACGCGGTGTTCGGCGACGCCGAGCTGGACGCGTTCCTGCTGTTCTCGTCGATCTCCGCGGTCTGGGGCAGCGCCGAGCACGGCGCGTACGCCGCCGCCAACGCGTACCTCGACGGGCTCGCCGAGAACCGCCGGTCCCGGGGCCTGGCGGCCACGTCCGTCGTTTGGGGCATCTGGGACCCGGCCGACGGTGGCGGCATGGCCGCGAACCTGATCGAGGACCAGCTGCGCGGCCGGGGCGTCCCGTTCATGTCCCCTGCGGTGGCGCTCACCGCCCTGCAGCAGGTGCTCGACAACGACGACACCGTCATCGTCGTCTCCGCGGTCGACTGGGACCGGTTCGCGCCGGTGTTCACGTCGGTGCGCCCGAGCCGGCTCATCGGCGACCTGCCCGAGGTCCGCCGGGTTCTGGCCGCCGCCGAGGAGCCGGCCCCGGAGGACGACGGCGCCGGGAGTGGGCTGCGTCGCCGGCTGCGCGAGACCGCAGCCGCCGACCGCGGCCGGCTCCTCACCGACCTCGTCCGCACGCACGCTTCGGGAGTCCTCGGTTATGACGCCGGCGCGGCGGTGGACCCGGACCGCGCGTTCCGTGACCTCGGCTTCGACTCGCTCACCGCGGTCGAGATGCGCAACCGCCTCAACACCGCCACCGGGCTGCGGCTGCCCGTCACGGTCATCTTCGACTATCCGTCGGCCACCGCCCTGGCCCGCCACATCGGTGCGCTGCTGCTCGGCACGCGTACCGACGATCGCGAGGAGATCCCCGCCGCCGTGGCGAGCGACGCGGACCCCGTCGTCATCGTCGCCATGGCGTGTCGGTACCCGGGCGGCGTCCGTACCCCGGACGAGCTCTGGGACCTGATCGCCGACGGCGGCGAGGCCGTCACCGGGATCCCCGACGACCGCGGCTGGGACCTCACGAGCCTCTACGACGCCGATCCCGACCGACCCGGCACCACGTACTCCGTCGCGGGCGGCTTCCTCCAGGACGCCGGCGCGTTCGACGCGGCGTTCTTCGGCATCTCCCCCCGCGAGGCCCTGGCCATGGACCCGCAGCAGCGGCTGCTGCTGGAGACGTCGTGGGAGGCGCTCGAGGCCGCCGGCATCGACCCGGCCGGCCTGCGCGGCAGCCGGACCAGCGTCTTCACCGGAGCCGCCTACCAGGGGTACGGCAGCCACGACGTCGCGGAGGAGATCGAGGGCCACCTCATCGCGGGGGTGTCGACCAGCGTCCTGTCCGGGCGGGTCGCCTACAGCCTGGGCCTCGAAGGCCCCGCGGTCACCGTGGACACCGCCTGTTCCTCCTCGCTGGTCGCGCTGCACCTGGCCGTCCAGTCGCTGCGCGCCGGGGAATGCACGCTGGCGCTGGTCGGGGGCGTCACCGTGATGGGCACCCCCATGTCGCTCACCGGGTTCAGCCGTCAGCGTGGCCTCGCCCCGGACGGGCGCTGCAAGTCCTTCGGCGCCGGGGCGGACGGCTTCGGCATCGCCGAGGGCGCCGGTGTCGTGCTGATCGAGCGCCTGTCGGACGCCCGGCGCCACGGCCACCCCGTGCTCGCCGTCGTGCGCGGCTCCGCGATCAATCAGGACGGAGCCAGCAACGGCCTCACCGCCCCTAGCGGGCTGGCGCAGCAGCGCGTCATCCGCAGCGCGCTCGCCAACGCCGGCCTCGCCCCGGCCGACGTGGACGTCGTCGAGGCGCACGGCACCGGCACCCGGCTGGGCGACCCGATCGAGGCGCACGCGCTGCTGGCCACGTACGGCCAGGACCGGCCCGCCGACCGGCCCCTGCTGCTCGGCTCGATCAAGTCGAACATCGGCCACACCCAGGCCGCCTCCGGCATCGCCGGCATCATCAAGGTGGTCCAGGCGCTCCGGCACGGACAGCTGCCCCGGACCCTGCACGCCGCCGAGCCGACCCCGGCCGTCGACTGGTCCGCCGGTAGGGTCGCCCTCCTCACCGAGCCCCGGCCGTGGCTGCCCGGTTCCCGGCCCCGCCGCGCGGGGATCTCCTCGTTCGGCCTGAGCGGCACCAACGCCCACGTCATCATCGAGCAGCCGCCCACCGTCGAGCCCGGGGCCGGCGCTGCCCCGGCCGCCGGCCGGCCCGTGCTGTGGCCGCTGTCGGCCCGCACCGATCAGGCACTGCGGGACCAGGCCACCCGGCTCGTCGATCTCCTCGCCCGGAACCCCGGCGCGCACCTCGCCGACCTCGGCCACTCGCTGGCCCATGACCGCACCGCGTTCGAGCACCGCGCCACGGTCACCGGCGCCGACTCCGACACCCTGCTGCGCGCGCTGGCCGCCCTGGCCGAGGGCCGCGCCGACGACCGGCTCGCCCGGGGCGTCGCGGACCGGCCCGGCCGCACGGTCTTCGTGTTTCCGGGTCAGGGTTCGCAGTGGGTGGGGATGGCCAGGGAGTTGCTGGAGGAGTCTCCGGCCTTCGCGGGGCGGATGGCCGAGTGTGCGGTGGCGCTGGCGCCGTACGTGGACTGGTCGTTGGTCGATCTGGTCCGGGGAGAGGACTCGTGGGATCGCATCGACGTGGTGCAGCCGGTGCTGTTTGCGGTGATGGTGTCGTTGGCTGCGGTGTGGCGTGCGTACGGGGTGGAGCCGGATGCGGTTGTCGGTCATTCGCAGGGTGAGATCGCGGCAGCGGTGGTGACGGGCGGCCTGTCCCTGGCCGACGGGGCGCGCATCGTGGCCCTGCGGAGCAAGGCCCTGCTTCCGCTCGTGGGCAACGGCGGCATGCTGTTCGCCGCGACCCCGCCGGACCGGATCACCGGCCACCTCGCGCCCTGGGTCGACAAGATCTCGGTCGCCGCGGTCAACGGCCCCGGCTCGGTCACCGTCTCCGGCGACCTCGCGTCGCTGCGGGAACTGGGCGACCGCCTCGCCGACGCCGGCATCATGTCCTGGACGCTGCCCGGCGTCACGTTCGCCGGACACTCGCCCCAGGTCGAGGCCCTGCACGGCGAACTGATGACCGCGTTCGCCGGCGTCGACCCGCAGCCGTCGGACATCGCGTTCTACTCCACCGTCGCCGGCGACCGCACCGACACCACGGCCCTGTCCGCCGACTACTGGTACCGGAACCTGCGCGAACCGGTCGCGTTCGCCGCCGCCGTCGCGGCGCTGCTGCGCACCGAGCACACCACCTTCATCGAGGTCAGCCCCGACCCGGTGCTGTCGGTGTGGCTCCAGCAGGCGCTCGAACCGGCCGGCGGCGGCTGCGTCACCGGCACCCTGGTCAGCGGTGACGGCGGTCTCGGCCGGTTCCTCACCTCCCTCGGTGCGGTGTACGCCCACGGCATGCGCATCGGCTGGAACGCCGTGTACGCCGGAACCGGCGCCCGCCGCACCGAGCTGCCCACGTACCCGTTCCAGCACACCCGGTACTGGCTCGAAGCGCCGGCCGCCGCGACCGCCGTCACCGCCGGATCCGAGCCCGCCGACGCCGGATTCTGGACGGCCGTCGAGGACAACGACCTGGCCACCGTCGCCGACACCCTGAGCCTTGCCGACGAGCAGGCCCGCTCCTCGCTGCGTGCGGTGCTCCCGGCGCTCTCCTCGTGGCGTCGCGACCGCCGGGACCGCTCCATCGTCGACACCTGGCGCTACCGGGTGACCTGGAAACCCGTCCCGGCCACCCCGGCGGCCCCGATCCTCGGCGGCACCTGGTGGCTGATCGTGCCCGAGGCCGTCGCCGTGGACCCGGCCGTCGAGCGTTCCCTGATCCGGCACGGCGCCACCGTCGTCACGGTGACCGTCGACGCCGGCGACCGCGCCGGGATCGCCGACGCCCTGCGCGGACACCTTGCCGGCAGCCCGCCCGACGGGGTGTTGTCGCTGCTGGCGCTCGCCCCCGGTGACCACCCCGCCGGACCGGCGCTGCCGGCCGGAACCGCGCTGACGGCCGCACTCGTGCAGGCACTCGGCGACAGCGGGGTGACCGCGCCGCTCTGGGTCGCCACCACCGGCGCCGTCTCGGTGGGACGCGCCGACGCCATCAGCGCACCGCACCAGGCCATGATCTGGGGCCTCGGTGCCGTCGCCGGCATGGAGTACCCGCAACGCTGGGCCGGCCTCGTCGACCTGCCCGCCCGTCTCGACGACCGGGCCCTCGGACGCCTCGCGGCCGTCCTCGCCGGCCTCGACGGCGAGGACCAGATCGCGGTCCGTGCCTCGGGCATCTTCGCCCGCCGACTGACCCGGGCCGCCCCGGTCGGCACCGCCATCGGTGACGGCTGGAACACGTCCGGCACCGCGCTGATCACCGGCGGCACCGGCGCCCTCGGCGCCCACGTCGCCCGCCGGCTGGCCGGCCGGGGCGCCCAGCACCTGCTGCTGCTCAGCCGCACCGGCCCGGACGCGCCCGGCGCCGAGGCCCTCGTCGGTGAGCTGACCGGCCTCGGCGTCACCGCCGCCGCCGTCGCCTGCGACGTCACCGATCGCGACGCGCTCGCCGCGGTCCTCGCCGCGATCCCGGCCGACCGCCCGCTGCGGACCGTGGTGCACGCGGCCGGTGTCCTGGACGACGGACTGCTCGACCGCCTCACCCCGGAACGGGCCGCCGTCGTGCTGGGTCCCAAGGCCGAGGCGGCGAGGCACCTCGACGAGCTGACCCGCGACCTCGGCCTCGACGCGTTCGTCCTGTTCTCCTCGCTCGCCTCCACGTTTCCCGGCAGCGGCCAGGCCAGCTACGCCGCCGCGAACGCGTACCTCGACGCGGTCGCGGAGCGCCGCCGCGACCTCGGGCTGCCGGCCACCTCGATCGGCTGGGGCCTGTGGGCGGGGGAGAGCGCGGCCACCGCGTCCGGTGACCGGCTCGTCCGCGCCGGCCTGCAACCGATGGAACCCGCGCTCGCGCTGGTCGCCCTGGAAGAGGCCCTGGCGACCGGCGAGACCCGGCTCATCGTCTCCGGCTTCGACTGGGCCCGCTTCACCCGTGCGACGGTCACCCTGCGGGCCGCCACCGCGCTGCGTGACCTGCCCGATGCCGTGCCGTTCCTCGACGACGCCCCGGGCGGCGGCGAGGGCGGCGACTCGCTGGCCGGGCGCCTCGCTCGGATGGCCCCGGCGGACCGTGACGAGGAACTGCTCACCCTGGTCCGTACGGAGGTCGCCGGGACGCTCGGCTACGCCGACCCGGTCGCGATCGAGCCCGGTCGCGTCTTCAAGGACCTCGGCTTCGACTCGTTGACCGCCGTCGACCTGCGCAACCGGCTGGCCGCCGCCACCGGGCTGCGGCTGTCGGTCACCCTGGCGTTCGACCACCCCACGGTGACGGCGCTCGTGCGGCACCTGACCGACCTGCTGGGCATCGCCGGCGATCCCGCCGGCACGCCCGCCGAGCCCGCCGTGGCGGTGCCGCCGCCCGACGACCCGATCGCCATCGTCGCGATGAGCTGCCGTTTCCCGGGCGACGTCAGCTCACCCGAGGACCTCTGGCAGCTCGTGGTCGACGGCACCGACGCGATCACCCCGTTCCCGGACAGCCGCGGCTGGGACCTCGACGAGTTGTATTCCGAGGACCCCGGGCAACTCGGCACGTCGTACACGCGCGAGGGCGGCTTCCTGCACCGCGCCGCCGAGTTCGACCCGGCCTTCTTCGGCATCGCACCGCGCGAGGCGTTCGCCATCGACCCCCAGCAGCGGCTGCTGCTCGAGGTCACCTGGGAGGCGTTCGAGCGGGCCGGCATCGATCCACTGTCGCTCAAGGGCAGCCGCTGCGGCGTGTTCGTCGGATCCAGCTACCACGACTACGGGTCCCGGGTGCGGAAGCCGTCCGAGGAGCTTGAGGGCTACCTGGGCCTCGGCAGCGCGGGCAGCGTCGCCTCCGGCCGCATCTCCTACACCCTCGGGCTGGAGGGCCCGGCGGTCACCGTGGACACCGCCTGCTCCTCCTCGCTCGTCGCGATCCACCTCGCCGCCCAGGCGCTGCGCGGCGGCGAATGTACGCTCGCCGTGGCCGGCGGCGTCGCGGTGATGGCCACTCCCGCCTCGTTCGTCGAGTTCAGCCGCCAGCGGGGACTCGCCGAGAACGGCCGCTGCAAGCCGTTCGCCGCCGCGGCAGACGGCACCGCGTGGGCCGAGGGAGCGGGCGTCGTCGTCCTCGAACGCCTCTCCGCCGCGCGTCGCAACGGACACCCGGTGCTGGCCCTGGTACGCGGTTCGGCGGTGAACTCCGACGGCGCGAGCAACGGGCTCACCGCCCCGAACGGCCCGTCCCAGCAGCGCGTCATCGCGCAGGCGCTCGCCAACGCCGGCGTCAGTGCCGCCGAGATCGACGCGGTGGAGGCGCACGGCACCGGCACCCGGCTGGGTGACCCCATCGAGGCACAGGCGCTGCTGGCCACGTACGGCCAGAACCGCCCTGCGGACCGTCCCCTTCTCGTCGGATCCCTCAAGTCCAACATCGGCCACGCCCAGGCTGCCGCCGGCATCGGCGGCGTCATCAAGATGGTGCAGGCGATGCGGCACGGCCTGCTGCCCGGCACGCTGCACGTGGACCGGCCGACGCCGCTGGTCGACTGGTCGTCGGGCGCGGTGTCGCTGCTGACCGCGAACACCCGGTGGCCCGACAACGGCCACCCGCGCCGCGCCGCGGTGTCGTCCTTCGGCGTCAGCGGCACCAACGCACACACCGTGCTGGAGCATGTGCCGGACGACGACGCACCCGTGCCGGCACCGCAGGACGCCGGGATCGCACCGTGGCTGGTCTCCGGGCGCAGTGCCTCGGCACTGCGGGACCAGGCCCAGCGGCTGCTGGCGTACGCCGAAGCCCGCCCCGCCCTCGACCTGAGCCGCACCGCCCGCGCGCTCGCCACCGGGCGCAGCGCGTTCGAGCACCGCGGGGCCGTCGTCGCCGGCGACCGGGACGCCCTGCTCGCGGGCCTCCGGGCGCTGGCCGCCGGCGGCACCGCCCCCGGTGTCGTCCGGGGCACGTCCGCCGCCGGCAAGACGGCGTTCCTCTTCTCCGGGCAGGGCAGCCAGCGTGCCGGTATGGGCGCCGAGCTGTACCGCGTGTACCCGGTGTTCGCCGACGCGCTCGACGCGGTGTGCGCGGAGTTCGACGCCGTACTGGACCGGCCGCTGCGGGACGTGATGTTCGCTCCGGCCGGCTCGCCCGGGGCTGCCCTGCTGGACGCCACCGCGTACACCCAGCCCGCGCTGTTCGCGCTGGAGGTGGCGCTGGCCCGGCTGGTGCAGCACTGGGGTGTGCAGCCGGCGCTGCTGCTGGGCCACTCCGTCGGGGAGATCGCCGCCGCGCACGTCGCCGGCGTCTTCTCGCTCGCGGACGCCACCCGGCTCGTCGCGGCCCGCGGACGGCTCATGCAGGCGCTGCCCGCGGGCGGCACCATGATCGCGTTGACCGCCTCGGCGGCGGAGGCCCGCGTGCTGATCGAGGGCCACCAGGGCCGGGCTGCCGTCGCGGCGGTCAACGGCCCCGCCGCCACCGTTGTCTCCGGCGACGAGGACGCCCTGCTCGACGTCGCCGCCCGCTGGCAGGCGCTGGGCGGCAAAGCGCGGCGGCTGCCGGTGAGCCACGCGTTCCACTCGCCACACATGGACGCGATACTCGACGACTTCCGCCGGGTCGCCGGGACCGTAGCCTTCCAGCCGTCCCGGATCCCGGTGGTCTCCAACCTGACCGGCCGACCGGCGACCGCCGAGGAGATCGGCACCGCCGACTACTGGGTCGCGCACGTCCGCGAAGCCGTCCGCTTCCACGACGGAATGCAGCTGCTGGCCGACGAGGGCGTCACCCGCTTCGTCGAACTCGGCCCCGACCAGTCGCTGACCGCGATGGGCCGCGACTGCCTTGCCGGTCGGGACATCGAACCGGAGGCCCTGGTGCCGCTCCTGCGCAAGGAGCGCGCCGAGAGCTGGTCGGTGCCGACGGCGCTGGCCCAGCTGCACAGCCTGGGCGGTGAGGTCGCGTGGAGCGGGTTCTTCGCCGGCGCCGGCACGCACCACGTGGACCTGCCGACGTACGCGTTCCAGCGGGACCGCTACTGGCTCGAGGCGAACGCCGATGCGGGTGACGTCGCCTCGGCCGGCCTGCAGCCGACCGGGCACCCGCTGCTCGGCGCGGCGGTGGAGCTGGCCGACTCCGACGGGTACCTGTTCACGACGCGGTTGTCCACGCGGACGCACCCGTGGCTGGCCGACCACAGCGTCCTCGGCGCGGCGCTGTTCCCCGCCACGGCGTTCCTGGAACTCGCCGTCCGCGCCGCTGACCAGGCCGGGTGCGACCAGGTCGAGGAGCTGCTGCTGGAGGCCCCGCTGGCGATCATGTCGCCGGGCGCCGTCCTGCTGCAGATCGCGGTCGGTGCTCCCGACGAGGGCGGCAGCCGCACCCTGGCCATCCACTCCCGCCCCGAGCACGCGTCCCCGGAACAGCCGTGGACCCGGCACGGCAGCGGCCTGCTCACCGCCGGAGCCCCGGCGCCCGCCCCGGACGGGCTCGCCGAGTGGCCGCCCCCGGGAGCCGAGCCGATCGACACCGTCGGGCTCTACGAGCGGTTCGAGCAGGGCGGCTTCTCCTACGGCCCGGCATTCCAGGGCCTGCGCGCGGCCTGGCGGCTCGGCGACGAGGTGTACGCCGAGGCGAGCCTGCCGCAGCAGCACCGGTCCGACGCCGGCCGGTTCGGATTGCATCCCGCGCTGCTGGACAGTTCGCTGCATGCCCTGACGTTCGGCGTCCTGCGCGGATCGACCCGGAGCTGGCTGCCGTTCTCGTGGAACGGGGTGCGGCTGCACGCCTCCGGTAGCCCGGCGCTGCGGATCCGGCTGCGCCCCGCCGGCCAGGACGCGGTGGAGGTGCTGGCCACCGACGCGGCCGGCGACCCGGTCGTCGAGATCCGCGCGCTGGCGCTGCGGCCGGTCTCCGCCGACCAGGTCCGCGCCGCCCGCCCGCTGGGTCGGCACGACGACCTGTACCGCGTCGAATGGCCGGTCCTGCCCGCACACCCGGCACCGTCCGACGGCGACTGGGTGGTCCTCGGCGAGGACGCGACGGCGTGGACCGCCGCGGGCGTCACCCGTGCCGTCGCGGATCTGGCCGCGCTGGCCGCCGCCGCGACCCTGCCCGCCGTGGTGGTGGCCCCGATCCCGGTCGGAACGGATCCGGAGCGCGACGAGGCGGGTGCGGCCCGGGTCGCAGCCGTGCACGCGTTGACCCTGATCCAGGGCTGGCTCGCCTCGGAACGGTTCCGCGCGGCCACCCTGCTGGTGGTCACCCGCGGTGGGGTGGCGGTGAGCCCGGACGCCGACGTGCCAGTTCTGGCCCACGCCGCGGTGTGGGGGCTCGTGCGGACCGCACAGACCGAGAACCCCGGCCAGTTCGTGCTCGCCGACCTGGACGACAGCACCGCCTCGCTGAGCGCCCTGCGAGCCGCCGCCGGCTCCGGCGAGCCGCAGCTCGCGCTGCGCGGCGGCGTGGCCCACCGGACGCGGCTCGCCCAGGTGTCCCGCACCGGCGCGGAAGCCGCGCCGGGCTGGGGCGGCGACGGCACGGTCCTGATCACCGGTGGCACCGGCGCGATCGGGCGGCACATCGCCCGGCACCTGGTCGTCGAGCACGGCGTACGCCGCCTGCTGCTCGCCGGCCGCCGTGGCCCCGCCGCCGAGGGCGCCGCCGAACTGCACACCGAGCTGACCGCGCTGGGCGTCCAGGTGGACATCGTCGCGTGCGACGTCGCAGACCGCGGTCAGCTCACCGCGCTGCTGGCCGGCGTTCCCACCGCTCACCCGCTCACCGCCGTGGTGCACGCGGCCGGCGTACTGGCGGACGGCGTCGTCGACGCGCTGACGCCGCAGCGGCTGCACGAGGTGATGCGGCCCAAGGCGGACGCCGCCCTGCTGCTGGACGAGCTCACCCGCGACCGGGACCTGGCGGCGTTCGTGCTGTTCTCCTCGATCGCCGGTGTCTTCGGCGGCATGGGCCAGGGCAACTACGCCGCCGCGAACGCGCTGCTCGACGCGCTCGCCCACCGCCGCCGCGCCAGGGGTCTGCCCGCCACGTCGCTCGACTGGGGACTGTGGGCCACGGAGGGCGGCATGAGCGGCTCCCTCGACGAGGGGGATCTGCGGCGCATCGCCCGCAGCGGCATCATCGCGTTCACCCCGGCCGACGGCGTCCGGCTGTTCGACGTCGCTGTCGCCGTCGACGAACCCGCCGTGCTGCCGCTGCGGATGGATCTGGAGGCGATGGCCGTCGGCGGTTACCCCGTCCTGCTTAGCGGCCTGATCCGCCCGCCGGCGCGGCGCACAGCGGGCCTCGCCGCCGGCCCGGATGCCGTCGAGGTGCTCACCCAGCGGCTCGCCGGTCAGACCGAGGCCCAGCGCGGGCGAACGCTGCTGGAACTCGTCCGGCTGCACGCCGCCACGGTCCTCGGCTTCGGCGATCCCAGCGTCGTCGACGGCGACCGGGGGCTGCTCGAACTCGGCTTCGACTCGCTGACCGCGGTGGAGTTGCGCAACCGGCTCAACGCGGCGACCGGTCTGCGACTGCCCGCGACTCTGCTGTTCGACCACCCGACGTCGTCGGCGGTCGCCCGGCACCTCGCTGCGGAACTCGTGCCCGCGCAGACCACACCGTCCGTGGCGGGCCTCGCCGAACTGGACCTGCTGGAGAGCGCACTGGACGGCGACCGGACCGACCCGGAGGTCGTCGACCGGCTACAGGTCCTGCTCACCAAGCTGCATGCCGGTGCCGGTGCCGACGCCGACGCCGCCTCGGTGCAGGAGCGGATGGACCGGGCCACCGACGACGAGATCTTCGACTTCATCGACAACGAGCTCGGGATGTCATGACCGTCCGCCGTTCCCGTCCCGGCCCGCTACCCGCCCGCAGAAGGTGACGATCACTGATGAACGATGGCAAGCTCCGTGATTACCTGAAGCGGGTCGCGGCGGACCTGCACCACACCCGCAAGCGGCTCGCCGAGGCCGAATCCCGGGACCAGGAACCCGTGGCCATCATCGGCATGGGCTGCCGCTACCCGGGCGGCGTCCGGACGCCCGAGGACCTGTGGCGGATGGTCCTCGGCGGCACCGACGCCGTGGGCGCGTTTCCCGGCGACCGTGGGTGGGACCTGGGGAAGCTGTACGACCCGGATCGGCGGCGCCCGGGCACCACGTACTCCGCCGAGGGCGGTTTCCTGGATGCGGTCGCCGACTTCGACCCCGGCTTCTTCGGCATCTCCCCACGCGAGGCTCTCGCGATGGACCCGCAGCAACGGCTGCTGCTGGAGACCACGTGGGAGGCGTTCGAGCGGGCCGGCATCGACCCGGCCACCCTGCGCGGCAGCGACACCGGCGTCTTCGCGGGCGTCATGTACCAGGACTACGCGCTGCGCCTGAACGAGGTGCCGGACGACGTCCGGGGCTACCTCGGCAACGGCACGTCCGACAGCGTCGCCTCCGGCCGGATCTCCTACACGTTCGGCCTCGAGGGCCCGGCGATCACCGTGGACACCGCGTGCTCCTCGTCCCTGATCGCCATCCATCTGGCCGCGCACGCGCTGCGCCGCCAGGAGTGTTCGCTGGCGCTCGCCGGTGGCGCCATGGTCATGTCGACCCCGGTGCCGTTCGTCGAGATGAGCCGGCAGGGTGGCCTCGCCGGCGACGGCCGGTGCAAGTCGTTCGCCGACGAGGCGGACGGCACCGGCTGGGGCGAGGGCGTCGGCATGATACTGCTGGAGCGTCTTTCCGACGCCCGGCGCCATGGCCACCCGGTGCTCGCCGTGGTCCGCGGCAGCGCCGTCAACTCCGATGGCGCGAGCAGCCGGCTCACCGCGCCCAACGGCCCCGCCCAGCAGCGCGTGATCCGGCGGGCGCTGGCCGACGCCCGGCTGACCGCCGACGCGGTCGACGTCGTCGAGGCGCATGGCACCGGCACGGCGCTCGGCGACCCGATCGAGGCGCAGGCGCTGCTGGCGACGTACGGGAAGGGCCGTCCGCGCGACCGTCCGTTGCTGCTGGGTTCGCTGAAGTCCAACATCGGTCACACGCAGGCCGGCGCCGGCGTCGGCGGCGTCATCAAGATGGTCATGGCCATGCGGCACGGCACGGTGCCGCCCACCCTGCACGCCGAGCACCCCACCTCCCAGGTGGACTGGTCGGCCGGCACGGTACGGCTGGTGACCGACGCCGTGCCGTGGCCCGAGACTGCTCGCCCGCGCCGCGCGGCGGTCTCCTCGTTCGGCATCAGCGGCACCAACGGACACGTCATCGTGGAACAGGCCGAGCCGTTCGAGCCCGAGCCGGTCGAGCCCGCTGAGCCGGTCGAGCCCGCCGGCCGTCCCGTGCCGTGGTTGTTGTCCGCCCGAGACCGCGCAGGGCTGCGCGATCGCGCCCGTGATCTGCGGGACCGGCTCACCGGGGACCCGGGCCTCGACCTCGCCTCGACCGGCCGCGCGCTGGCCACCACCCGCACCGCGTTCGCACACCGCGCGGTCCTGCTCGCCGCCGACCACGCCGGACTGGTCGCCGACCTGAACGCGCTCGCCGGTGACCTGCCGTCGGCGACCCTCGTTCGCGGTGGCGACGTGCGCACCGGCCAGGTCGTCTTCGTGTTTCCCGGGCAGGGTTCGCAGTGGGTGGGGATGGCCAGGGAGTTGCTGGAGGAGTCTCCGGTTTTCGCGGGGCGGATGGCCGAGTGTGGGGTGGCTCTGGCGCCGTTCGTGGACTGGTCGTTGGTTGATGTGGTTCGTGGGAAGGATTTGTGGGATCGGGTTGATGTGGTGCAGCCGGTGCTGTTTGCGGTGATGGTGTCGTTGGCTGCGGTGTGGCGTGCGTACGGGGTGGAGCCGGATGCGGTTGTCGGTCATTCGCAGGGTGAGATCGCGGCTGCGGTGGTGGCGGGCGGCCTGTCCCTGGCCGACGGGGCCATGGTCGTCGCGTTGCGCAGCCGGGCGTTGCGCGCCCTCGCGGGTGCGGGAGCGATGGCCTCGGTGCAGCTCCCTGCGGCGCGGGTCCGCGAGGAGATCGCCTCCTGGGGCGACCGGCTCTCCGTGGCGGCCGTCAACGGCCCGGCAGCCGTCGTCATCTCCGGTGAGCCCACCGCCGTGGACGAGTTCCTCCACCACGCCGACCGGAGCGACCTACGGGCCCGCCGGATCGACGTCGACTACGCCTCGCACAGCGCCCACGTCGAGCGGATCCGCGACGAGCTGTGCACCGTGCTCGACGGCATCACCCCCCTCGCGGGCGACGTGCCGTTCTACTCCACGGTGACCGGGGCGGTGCTCGACACGAGGACCCTCGACGCCGACTACTGGTACCGCAACCTGCGCGGCACCGTTGAGCTGCAGCCGGCCGTCACCGCCGCCCTGACCGCCGGGCTACGCGCGTTCGTCGAGGTCAGCCCGCATCCGGTGCTCACCGTCGCGGTCGAGGACACCGCCCGCGACGCCGGCCTCGATGCGCTGGTGACCGGCACGCTGCGCCGCGACGACGGCGGGCTCACCCGCTTCCACGGCGCGCTCGGCGAGCTGTGGGCCGCGGGCGTCGGCGTGACGTGGGAACCGGCGTACGCGCACGCCCCGGCCCAGCACGTGGACCTGCCCACCTATCCGTTCCAGCGGCAGCGGTACTGGCTCGAGGACTCCGGCCCGGTGGCGGGGGACGTCGGCTCGGCCGGCCTCACCGCCGTGGGGCACCCGCTGCTCGGGGCGGTCATCATGCTGGCCGACGGGGATTCGCTCGTGCTGACCGGGCGGCTGTCGGCGCGTACCTCACCGTGGCTCGCCGAGCACGACGTCCTCGGGGCCGCGCTGCTGCCCGGCACCGCGTTCCTCGAACTCGCCACCCGCGCCGCCGGGCCGGCCGGCTGCCGCCGGGTGGAGGAACTCACCCTGGAGGCACCGCTGGCGCTGCCCGGATCCGGCGCGGTCGACCTGCAGGTGACCGTCGGCGCGCCCGATGCTGCGGGACACCGCCCGATCGGCGTGTACGCCCGGCCCGCCGACGCCCCGGACGAGCCCTGGACCAGGCACGCCAGCGGCACGCTGTCCCCGGCGGCGTCCACCGCCCCGGACGCCCTGGCCGCGTGGCCGCCCCCCGGCGCGGAACCGATCGACCTCACCGGCCTGTACGAGCGCTTCGCGTCGGGAGGCTTCGTCTACGGCCCGGCGTTCCAGGGACTGCGCGCGGCCTGGCGACTCGGCGACGACGTCTACGCCGAGGCCGTCCTGCCCGCGGACCGGCACGCCGAGGCGGTGCTGCACGGCATGCACCCCGCCCTGCTCGACGCCGCCCTGCACGTCACCGGACTGTCGGGTGACGACACCGGCCGGATGCCGTTCGCCTGGACCGGTGCGACCCTGTACGCCGGCGGCGCGACGACGCTGCGGGCCCGGGTGGCACCCGCCGGCGAGAACGCCGTGTCGGTGCAGGCCTGGGACGCCGCCGGCCAGCCGGTCGCCGCCATCGACGCCCTGCTGCTACGCCCGTCGCCCGCCACCGGGCAGTCCCCGCCCGGACCGGGACGGTCGCTGTTCCGGTTGGACTGGACGCCCGTACCGGTTGTTGGTGTCCCGGCCGGCGGGGACGAGCCCGTCGTGCTCGGCAGCGAACGCCATCCCGGCCTCACCGCGTTGCGCGCCTCCCTCGACTCCGGTGCTGCCGCACCCCGCCTGGTCGTCCTGCCGATGCCGACCTCCGAGGAGGGCGGCCCGGCCGCTGTCCACCGGGCCGTGCACCGCGCCGCCGCGCTGCTGCGCGAGTGGCTCGCCGACGAGCGGCTCGCCGGCTCCCGACTGGTGCTCGGCACCCGGGGCGCGGTCGCCGTGACGCCCGGCGAGGACATCACCGATCTCCCGCAGAGCGCCGTCTGGGGGCTGGTCCGCTCGGCCCAGTCCGAGCACCCCGGCCGGTTCGTGCTGGCCGACGCGGACGACCCGGCCAGCCTCACCGCGCTCACCGCGGTCCTGACCGCCACGGAGGAGGACCAGCTTGCCGTACGCGGCGGTCGCGTCAGCGCCGCCCGCCTGGCGCGGGCGACCGGCTCCCCGACCACGGACCCGTTCGCCGACCCCGGCGGCACGGTACTGATCACCGGCGGTACCGGCGTGATCGGCTCCCGCGTCGCGCGGCACCTCGCCGCCCGGGGCGCCCGCCACCTGCTGCTCACGAGCCGCAGCGGCCCCGGCGCGCCCGGCGCCGCGACCCTCGCCGAGGAACTCGCCGCCCTCGGCGCCCACTGCAGGGTCGTCGCCTGCGACGTCGCCGACCGGGAGGCGCTGCGGCAGCTCCTCGACACGGTCCCGGCCGAACATCCGCTGACCGCCGTCGTGCACGCCGCCGGCACCCTCGACGACGGCGTCATCACCTCGCTCACCGACGAGCGGATCGACGCCGTGCTGCGGCCCAAGGTGGCTGCCGCGCTGCACCTGCACGAGCTCACGGCCAGCCAGGACCTGCGCGCGTTCGTGCTGTTCTCCTCGGCGGCGGGCGTGTTCGGCGGCCCGGGCCAGGGCAACTACGCCGCGGCGAACGCCTTCCTGGACGCGCTCGCCCAGCACCGCCGGGCCCGGGGCCTGGCCGGGCAGTCGATCGCCTGGACGCTGTGGGAGCAGCGCAGCGCGATGACCGGTCACCTCGACGCCGACGACGCGCGCCGCATCGCGCGCTCCGGCATGCCGGCGCTCACCGACCAGCAGGGCCTTGAGCTGTTCGACGCCGCCACGGCCATCCGCGAGCCGTCGCTGGTCGCGATGCTGCTCGACGTCGCGGCGCTGCGGGCGCGCCCAGACACCGAACCGGTTCCGAGGCTGCTGCACGGGCTGGTCCGTCCGGCCGCGCGGCGCGCCGCGGCGGGGCCGCTCGCCGGTGAACCCAACGGAACCCCGGCCGGCCGGTTCGCCGGCCTGCCCCCGGCCGACCGGCGCCGGGCACTGCGGGAACTGGTACGTACCCAGGTCGCGGCGGTCCTCGGGCACGCCTCGGCGGACGCGGTCGAACCCACCCGCGCGTTCCGCGACCTTGGTTTCGACTCCCTCGCGGCCGTGGACCTGCGCAACCGCCTCAACGTCGCCACCGGCCTGCGGCTGCCCGCCACGCTGGTCTTCGACCACCCGACCCCGGAGGCGCTGGCCGCCCTGCTCGACACCCGGCTGACCGGCGACCCGGACCGGAGCACCGCCGTCCCCGCCCTCCCCGCCGGCGCTCCGACCAGGGCAGACGAGCCGATCGCCATCGTGGCGATGGGCTGCCGGTTCCCCGGCGGCGCCGACTCGCCGGAACAGTTGTGGGACCTGGTCGCCAGCGGCACCGACGCGATCTCCGAGTTCCCCACCGACCGTGGGTGGGACGTCGGGTCGCTGTACGACCCCGACAACGGGGGCCCCGGCACCTCGTACGTCAGGGAGGGCGGCTTCCTCCACGACGCCGCCGAGTTCGACGCCGGCTTCTTCGGCATCTCGCCGCGGGAGGCCCTGGCCATGGACCCGCAGCAGCGGCTGCTGCTGGAGACCACCTGGGAGGTCTTCGAACGCGCCGGAATCGACCCGGACACGCTGCGCGGCAGCCGCACCGGCGTGTTCACCGGCGTCATGCACCACGACTACGCCGTACGCCTGCTCGGCGACGTGCCGGAGGAGATCGAGGGCTTTCTCGGCTCGGGCAACTCCGCGAGCGTCGCCTCCGGGCGCCTGTCCTACGTCTTCGGGCTGGAAGGCCCTGCGGTCACCGTGGACACCGCCTGCTCGTCGTCGCTGGTCGCGCTGCACCTGGCGGTCAGGTCCCTGCGCTCCGGGGAGTGCGACCTGGCGTTCGCGGGCGGCGTGACGGTGATGAACAGTCCGGAACTGTTCGTGGTGTTCAGCCGCCAGCGGGGGCTCGCCGCCGATGGCCGCTGCAAGCCGTTCGCGGGCGCCGCCGACGGCACCGGCTTCGGCGAGGGCGTCGGCATGCTCCTGGTCGAGCGGCTGTCCGACGCGGTGGCGAACGGGCACCCGGTCCTGGCGGTGGTACGGGGCTCGGCGGTGAACTCCGACGGCGCGTCGAACGGCCTGACGGCGCCCAACGGGCCCGCGCAGCAGCGGGTGATCCGGGCGGCACTGGCGGACGCGGGGCTGAGTGCCGCCGAGGTGGATGTGGTCGAGGCGCACGGCACCGGGACGCGGCTGGGCGATCCGATCGAGGCGCAGGCGCTGATCGCGACGTACGGGCAGGATCGCCCGGCGGACCGGCCGCTGTGGATCGGATCGTTGAAGTCGAACGTCGGCCACACGTCCGCCGCCGCAGGGGTCGGTGGCGTCATCAAGATGGTGCAGGCGTTGCGCGCCGGGGTGATGCCGCGGACGCTGCACGTCGACGAGCCGTCGCCGCAGGTGGACTGGTCGTCGGGCCAGGTTCGGCTGCTCACGCGGGCCCGGGAGTGGGCGTCGGCCGGTCCGCGTCGGGCGGGCGTCTCGGCGTTCGGGATGAGCGGCACCAACGCGCACGTCGTGCTGGAGCAGGCCGCCGAACCGGCCGCGTCGCCGCCGAATGCCGGCGAGCATCCCGTCGCGTGGGTGCTGTCCGCCCGTACGCCCGAAGCCCTGTGCGCCCAGGCCGAGCGACTCGCCCGGCACCTCGGCGCCGACCCGGCACCGCACATCGCCGACGTCGGCCTGTCGCTCGCCCTGCACCGGGCCCGGCACCCGCACCGCGCCGTCCTCGCCGGTGACCGCGAGGAGCTGATGGAGGGACTGCGGGCGCTCGCCGCCGGAAACCCCTCGGCGGCGAGGGCGCAGGGCGTCGCCGGACCCGTGGGCCGTACCGTGTTCGTCTTCCCCGGGCAGGGCGCGCAGTGGGCCGGCATGGGACTGGACCTGCTTGACACGAACGCCGTCTTCGCGGACACGATGGCGGCCTGCGAACGCGCCTTCGCGCCGTACGGAGACTGGTCCGTCCTGGAGGTGCTGAAGGACGCCGCGGCCCTGGAACGGGTGGATCGGGTCCAGCCCGCCCTCTTCGCCGTCATGGTCTCGCTCGCCGCGACCTGGCGCTCGTACGGGGTGGAACCCGACGCCGTCGTCGGCCACTCGCAGGGCGAGATCGCCGCTGCGGTGGTGGCCGGCGCGCTCTCGCTGGCCGACGGCGCGAAGGTCGTGGCGCTGCGCAGCCGGCTGGTGCGTACCCTCGCCGGTACGGGCGCCATGGCCTCGGTCGCGCTGCCCGCCGACGACGTCCGGACCCTGTTGGAGAACCGGCCCGGCGGGATCGCGATCGCCGCGATCAACGGCCCGCGCGCCACCGTCGTGGCCGGTGCCCCCGACGCCGTGGCGGACCTGGTCGACCGCTGTGAACGCGACGGCATCCGCGCCCGCCGCATCGAGGTGGACTACGCCTCGCACTCCGCGCAGGTCGACGCGCTGCGCGACGAACTGATCGAGGCCCTCGCCACCGTCACCCCGGGCACCGCCCGGGTGCCGATGTACTCCACGCTCGACGCGACGTGGCTGGACGGGCCCGAGCTGACCGCCGGGTACTGGTTCCGCAACCTGCGCGGTACGGTCGGCTTCGATCCCGCCGTCCGGGCGCTCGCGGACGCCGGCCACACGACGTTCATCGAGGTCAGCCCCCATCCGGTGCTGACCTCCGGGGTCAGCGGGACGCTGGAGGACGCCACCGGTGCGGTCCTGGTGACCGGGTCCCTGCGCCGTGGCGAGGGCGGTCTCGCCCGGCTGCTGCTGTCACTGGGCGAGGCCCACGTGGGTGGAGTCGAGCCTGACTGGGCCGCCGTGTTCGCCGGCACCGGCGCCCGGCGGGTGGACCTCCCCGGGTACCCGTTCGAGCGCACCCGCTACTGGCTGGACGCGACCACCGGCCGGGCGGACGTGGGCTCCGCGGGCCTCGGCGCCACCGGCCACCCGCTCGTGGGTGCCGCGGTGGACCTCGCCGACCCGGGCGGTCATCTGCTGACCGGCCGGCTGTCCCGCGCGGCGACGCCGTGGCTGGCCGAGCACTCCATCTTCGGCGTGACGCTGCTGCCCGGCACCGCGTTCCTCGAGCTGGCCCTGCGCGCCGCCGACGAGGTGGGCTGCGGGCTGGTCGAGGAACTCACCCTCCAGGCCCCGCTGGTGCTGCCCGACAGCGGCACGGTGCGGCTGCAGGTCCGGGTCGACCCCGCCGGCCCGGACGAAGGCCGCACGCTCGGCGTGTACGCCCGCCCGGAGGAGGACCCGGCCGCCGAGTGGACGGCCTACGCCACCGGTACGCTCGCCCCCGCCGCCGGCCCCGACGACAGCACGGTGGCCTGGCCCCCGGCCGGCGCGGAACCGCTCGACATCTCCGCCCTGTACGACCGCTTCGCCGACGCCGGATACGGGTACGGTCCGACGTTCCGAGGTGTCCGGGCAGTCTGGCGCCACGGTGAGGAGATCGTCGCCGAGATCGCCCTGCCGCGGCAGGGCGACGGTGCCGACTACCTGCTGCATCCGGCCCTGCTCGACAGCGCCCTGCAGGTGAGCGCCCTGCTGCCGGGCCGCGACGACCTGGCCCGGCTGCCGTTCTCCTGGGCCGGCGTCACCGCGTACGCGGCCGGTGCCGCCGCCCTGCGGGTCCGCGTCCGGGCGGCCGGCGCCGACGAGGTGTCGCTGGAGGCCCGGGACCTCACCGGCGGCCTCGTCCTCAGGGCGGAGGCCCTGGCGCTGCGCCCCGTCCCGGCGGGTGGTCTGCGCGCGGTCACCGCCGGTGGGGTTCGCCCCCACCGTCTGCTGTGGGCGCCCGAGCCGGCGCCCGGGGGCACGACGGCGGGCGCCGTGGTGCCCGCCGAGCCCGGCTGGCCCGACCTTGCCGCGCTGGGCGCGGGGGAGGCACCCGCCTTCGTGTTCGCCGGCCTCGCCGCCGGTGCCGGTGACGAGCCGCAGGACCGGCTGCGCGCCGCCACGGTCCGGGCCCTCGCCCTGATCCAGGAGTGGCTCGCGGACGAGCGGTTCGCCGGCTCGACGCTCGTGTTCGTGACCCGTGGTGCGATCCGCACCGGGCCCGGTGACCGCGGTCCGGATTGGGCCGACTCCGGCGTCTGGGGCCTCGTCCGGAGTGCCCAGGCCGAACACCCCGACCGGTTCGTGCTCGCCGACGTCGACGACCACCCCGCCTCGCTGAGCGCCCTCGCGGCCGCGCTGCCCACCGGCGGAACCCAGTGGGCCGTCCGGGCGGGTGAGCTGTTCGTGCCCCGGCTGACCGCCGGCGACCCGGACCTGCTCACCGAGCCCGGAGCTGCGGCGTGGCGGGTGGAGGTCGGCGACGGGGACGCGGCCGGCGGGCTCGCGCTGCGATCCGCGCCCGACGCGCTCGCTCCGCTGGGCGAGGGTCAGCTGCGCGTCGCCGTCCGTGCCGCCGGCCTCAACTTCCACGACGTCGTCGTCTCGCTCGGACTCGACCCGGACCAGCCGACCGTGGGCAGCGAGGGCGCCGGCGTCGTGCTGGAGGTCGGCCCGGGTGTCACCGGCCTGGCCCCCGGTGACCGCGTGATGGGCGTCTTCGGCGGCGCGTTCGGCCCCGTCGTCGTCGCCGATCGGGCCACCGTCGCCCGCATCCCGGCGGGCTGGTCGTTCGCCCAGGCCGCCGCCGTGCCGGTCGCCTTCCTCACGGCGTACTACGGGCTGTTCGACCTCGGCGGCCTCCGGCCCGGCCAGGCGGTGCTCGTGCACGCCGCGACCGGCGGCGTCGGGACCGCCGCGGTGCAGCTCGCCCGGCACGCCGGCGCGGAGGTGTTCGGCACCGCGAGCCCCGCGAAACAGGCTGTGCTGCGGGCCATGGGACTCGACGACGCGCACCTCGCCTCGACCCGGACGCTCGAGTTCGCGGAGCACTTCCGCGCGACCACCGGGGGGCGCGGCGTGGATGTCGTGCTCGACTGCCTGGCCCGCGAGTTCGTCGACGCCTCCCTGGGGCTGCTGCCGCGCGGCGGCGCTTTCGTGGAGATGGGCAAGACGGACGTACGCTCCGCCGACGACGTGGCCCGGGACCACCCCGGCGTGCGCTACCGGGCGTTCGACCTGGTCCAGGCCGGCCCGGAGCGCATCGGTCAGCTGCTCACCGAGGTGCTGTCGCTGTTCGAGCGCGGCGTGCTGACGCCGCTGCCGCTGACCTGCTGGGACGTCCGGCAGGCTCCGGAGGCGTTCCGGCATCTCGCGAAGGCCCGGCACATCGGCAAGAACGTGCTGCTCGTGCCGGCCACGGCCGACCCGGGCGGGACGGTCCTGCTGACCGGCGGCACCGGTACCCTCGGCCGCCTCGTCGCCCGGCATCTGGCCGGCGCCCACGGCATGCGGAACCTGCTGCTGCTCAGCCGCCGTGGCCCGCAGGCGCCGGGCGTGGCCGAGCTGGTCGACGAGCTGGCCGGGCTGGGGGCCCGCGCCGACGCGGTCGCCTGCGACGTGACCGATCGCCGCGCCCTGGCCGGGGTGCTGGACAGGATCCCGCCCGACCGCCCGCTCACGGCCGTCGTGCACGCCGCGGGCGCCCTCGACGACGGTGTCGTGGCCTCGCTCACCGCCGACCAGGTGGACCAGGTGTGGGGGCCCAAGGTGGACGCGGCCGTCACCCTGCACGACCTCACCCGGCACCTCGATCTGGCCGCGTTCGTCCTGTTCTCGTCCGGAGCTGCCCTGCTCGGCGGTGCCGGACAGGCCAACTACGCCGCCGCGAACGCCGCGCTCGACGCCCTGGCCGCCGAGCGTCGTGCCCAGGGACTGCCCGCGGTCGCCGTCGGCTGGGGCCTGTGGGAGCAACGCAGCGAGCTGACGGCGCGGGTGACCGGCACCGGGACGAACCGGATGTCGCGTACGGGCCTCGGCGCGCTCAGCACCGCCGAGGGGCTCGCGCTGTTCGACGCTGCCTGGCGCTCGGCCCGGCCGTACGTCTTCGCCGCCCGGCTCGATCCCGCCGCCCTGTCCGGCGCCCGCATCCCGGCCGTGCTCAGCGGCCTGGCCCGGGTGCCGAGGCAGGCCCTGCGCCGGGCGCAGGCCCCGTCCGGCGACGGGGGAGCGTCGCTTGCCGGGCGGCTTGCCGGGCTTGCGCCGGCCGAGGCGCACCGGATCCTGCTGGATCTCGTCCGCGGCAACGCCGCCACGGTCCTCGGACACGCGTCGCCCGACCAGATCCGCCCCGGCCGGCCGTTCAAGGAACTCGGCTTCGACTCGCTGACCGGCGTCGAACTGCGCAACCGGCTCGCGAGCGCGGTGGGCGTGCGGCTGCCGGCCGCTCTGATCTTCGATCACCCCACGCCGGACGCGCTGACCCGCAACATCCTCGGCCGGATCGACGGGGCGGCCCCCACGCCCGCCGCACCGGTGCCGCCGGTGCTCACCGAGCTGAGCCGGCTCGAAGCCAGCATCGATGCCCTGGGGGCCGGGTCAGGCCCGGAACCGGCCCTGCCGCCGGAGCTGGCGGCGCAGCTGCGCCGCCTGCTGTCCAAGGTGGAGTCCCGCGGTGGTGATCCCGGCGCGGACCCGGAACAGGGGATCGAGGCCGCCAGCAACGACGAGCTGTTCGACCTCATCGACAAGGAGCTGGGCATCTCATGAGCCCCGTGACAGCCCGGTGGACCGGCCCGGTCCTCGACGAAAGCGGGGGAGCCCGGTGAGCGAACAGAAGCTCCGCGACTACCTCAACCGCGTCATGATCGATCTGCAGCGCACCCGCCGGCAGCTCGCCGAGGCCGAGGCCGCCGGCCACGGGCCGGTGGCGATCGTGTCCATGAGCTGCCGCTTCCCGGGTGGCGTACGCACCCCGGAGCAGCTGTGGGACCTGGTCGCCGACGGCCGCGACGCGGTGACGGCGGTGCCCGGCGACCGAGGCTGGGACGTCGTCGGGCTCAGCGCGGGCAACGTGCCCTGCCAGGGCGCCTTCGTCGACGGGATCGCGGACTTCGACCCCGGGTTCTTCGCGGTCTCCCCGTACGAGGCGATCGCGATGGACCCGCAGCAGCGGCTGCTGCTGACCACGGCGTGGGAGGCGATCGAGCGGGCCGGCATCGATCCGGCCTCGCTGCGCGGCAGCTCCACCGGGGTGTACGCCGCGGCCGTCGACCAGGGGTACGCCCAGCTCGGCGTATCCGCGGTGCCCGCCGTGCGGAACTTCGTCGTGACCGGCAACTCGATGAGCGTGCTGTCCGGGCGCGTGTCGTACGCGCTTGGGCTGGAAGGCCCCGCGCTCACCGTGGACACCGCGTGCTCCTCCTCGCTCGTCGCCCTGCACCTGGCCGTCCAGGCGCTGCGCCGGCGGGAGTGCTCCCTGGCGCTGGCCGCCGGCGTGACGCTGATGTCCCTGCCGCTGGTGTACGCGGAGTTCAGCCGCCAGGGCGCGATGTCCCCCGACGGCCGCTGCAAGGCGTTCTCGGCGACCGCCGACGGTACCGGCTGGGGCGAGGGTGTCGGCGTCCTGCTGCTCGAGCGGCTCTCCGACGCGCGTCGCCACGGGCATCCGGTACTGGCCGTCATCCGTGGCTCCGCCACCAACTCCGACGGTGCCAGCAACGGGCTCACCGCCCCGAACGGCCCGTCGCAGCAGCGCCTCATCCAGGCGGCGCTCGCCGATGCCGGCCTCACCGCCGCCGAGGTCGACGCGGTCGAGGCGCACGGCACCGGCACCACGCTCGGTGACCCGATCGAGGCCGACGCGGTGCTCGCCACGTACGGGCAGGACCGGCCTGCGGACCGGCCGCTCCGGCTGGGCTCGCTGAAGTCGAACATCGGGCACACCCAGGCGGCGGCCGGGGTGGCCGGGGTCATCAAGACCGTGCTCGCGCTCGGTCACGGCGTGCTGCCCCGCACGCTGCACGTCACCGAGCCCACGCCGCACGTCGACTGGTCCACCGGCCGCGTCGAGCTGCTGACGGAGAACCAGCCGTGGCCCGAGTCCGGCCGGCCGCGCCGCGCGGGTGTCTCGGCGTTCGGCATGAGCGGGACGAACGCCCACGTCATCCTCGAACAGGCGCCAGCACCCGAACCGGTGGGCACCGGGGAGCGCCGGCCAGCGGCCCCGGTCGCGCCGTACGTCGTCTCCGGGCGTACCAGCGCAGCCCTGCGCGACCAGGCGGTGCGGCTCAGCGGGCAGCTGGCCGCCGACCCGGGCGCGGACCTGGCCGACCTCGGCTTCTCGCTGGCCACCACGCGCACGGCGTTCGAGCACCGGGCGGTGGTGGTGGCGGGGGACCACACCGAGCTGCTTGCCGGGCTCGGCGCCCTCGCCGCCGGCCCGGCTCCCGCGCCCGGCGTGGTCACCGGAGGCACCGCCGCCGGTGCCGGCCGGACCGTGCTCGTCTTCCCGGGACAGGGCGCGCAGTGGGACGGCATGGCCCGCGAGCTGCTCGCCGAGTCCCCCGTCTTCGCCGCCGCGATCGCCGAGTGCGGCCAGGCCCTGGCCGAGTTCGTGACCTGGTCGCTGACCGACGTGCTGCGCGGCGTGGCCGGGGCACCCTCGCTCGACCGGGTCGACGTCGTGCAGCCGGCGCTGTTCGCGATGATGGTGTCCCTCGCCGCGCTGTGGCGTTCCTGGGGCGTCGAACCCGCCGCCGTCGTCGGACACAGCCAGGGCGAGATCGCCGCGGCCGTGGTCGCGGGCGCGCTGTCGCTGGCCGACGGCGCAAAGGTCGTGGCGCTGCGCAGCCAGGCGATCGGCGTGCTCGCCGGGCTCGGCGGCATGGTCTCCCTGGCCGTCGGGCACGACCGCGCCCACGCCGAGATCGCGCCCTGGGGGGACCGCATCTCCGTGGCGGCCGTCAACGGCCCCGGCACCGTGGTGGTCTCGGGCGACCCGGACGCGCTCGCCGAACTGGTGGCCCACTGCACCGCCAAGGGTGTGCGCGCCACGCTGCTGCCAGTCGACTACGCCTCCCACTCGGCGCACGTCGAGCGGATCCGCGAGGACCTGGCGAAGGCCCTCGCCGGGCTCACCCCTCGCGCGGGCGACGTCCCGCTGTTCTCCACGCTCACCGGTGAACGGCTCGACACCAGCGGCATGGACGCCGGTTACTGGTACCGCAATCTGCGCGGCACCGTACGGTTCGACGACGCGATCCGCGAGCTGGCGCGGCAGGGCCACGACGTGTTCGTCGAGGTCTCGCCGCACCCGGTGCTGACCGTGCCGGTGCAGGACACCGTCGAGAGCGTCGGCCTGACCGGCGCCGTGGTCACGGGCACGCTCCGGCGTGACGAGGGCGGCCTGCGGCGCGCGCTGACGTCGGCGGCCGAGCTCTGGGTCCACGGCGTCACCGTCGACTGGACCACCGCGTTCCCGAACGCCCGCGCGGTGGGGCTGCCCACGTACCCGTTCCAGGAACGCCGCTTCTGGACGGAGGCCGCTCCCGCCTCGGACGCGTCCACCGACGACGGCGAGTTCTGGGAGCTCCTCGCCCGCGCGGACCCGGAGGAGCTCGCCGGCGTGTTCGCTGTCGACGCCGAGCCCCTCGGCCGGGTGCTGCCCGCACTGCGCTCCTGGCACCAGCGCCGCCGCGAGAGCGCCACACTCGACGCCCTCCGCTATCGCGTGACGTGGCAACGGCTCTCCGACCCCGCGGTTGCCACGCTCGCCGGCCGGTGGCTGCTGGTGCTGCCACCGGGGCACGCCGACCTCCCGTATGCCGCCTGGGCCGCTGAAACCCTGGCAGCCCTCGGCGCCGCCGTCACCACCGTCGAGCTGACCGACGACGACGTGGACCGGACCCGACTGGCCAGGCGCCTCGGCGCCACCGACGCCGGGGAGCCGCCGGCCGGGGTGCTCTCCCTGCTGGCGCTGGCGGAACGGCCGTACCCGGACCACCCGGCCCTGCCGGTGGGTGCCGCGCTCACCGTCGCGCTCGTGCAGGCGCTCGGCGACACCGGCTCGACCGCGCCGCTGTGGTGCCTGACCGCCGGCGCGGTCTCGACCGGCGCCACCGATCCCCTCACGGCACCCCGCCAGGCGCTGGTCTGGGGCACCGGCATGGTGGCCGCGCTCGAACAGCCGCAGCGCTGGGGCGGCCTGATCGACCTGCCCGCCACCGGGGACGACGGCGTCAGGCAGCGGCTCGGCGCCGCGCTCGGTGCTGGTGGCATCGGGGAGGACCAACTCGCGCTCCGCCCGGGCGGCCTCTTCGCCCGCCGTCTCGTGCCCGCCCCGCGCCCCCTGGACGCACCCTCCCGTTCGTGGCGCCCCCGAGGCACCGTGCTGCTCACCGGAGGAACCGGCGCGATCGGCCCGCACCTGGCCCGGTGGCTGGCCCGTGGCGGCGCCGAGCACCTGGTGCTGCCGGGACGCCGGGGCGAGGACGCCCCCGGCGTGGCCCAGCTGCGCGAAGACCTGGCCGGGCACGGCACCCGGCTGACCCTGCCGGTCTGCGACCTCAGCGACCGTGACCAGGTCGAGCGGATGCTCACGGAGCTCGACGAGCAGGGCACCCCGGTACGCGCGGTGCTGCACGCCGCCGCGTCCATCGCGCTCGGCCCGCTCGGCACCACGCCGCTCGGCGCGTTCGCCGACGTGGTCGCGGCCAAGGCGGCCGGCGCGGAACACCTCGACGCGCTCCTCGACCGGGAACTCGACGCGTTCGTGCTCTTCTCCTCGATCGCGGGGGTCTGGGGCAGCGGCGACCACGGTGCCTACGCCGCCGGCAACGCCTACCTGAACGCGCTCGCCCAGCACCGCCGCGCCCGGGGACTGACCGCGACGACCGTCGACTGGGGCGTCTGGCGGTCCGGCGTCCCCGGTCGCCCGATCGGGACGGGCGACGGCGCCGACCTGTTCAACCTGGACGAGCACGGCCTGCGCCGTCTCGACCCCGGCACCGCCGTCGCCGCGCTGCAGCAGGTCCTCGACGACGACGAGACCGTCATCGCGGTCGCCGACGTCGACTGGGAACGGTTCGCGCCGGTGTTCACGTCGGCCCGGCCCAGCCCGCTGCTGCGTACGATTCCCGGGGCGAGCGAGGTCGGGGCGAACGACGCCGCCGCGGCCGCCTCCCCGCTGGGCGGCCGGTTGTCCCGGATGACGCCCGCCGAGCGCGCTCGTGCCGTGCTGGATCTGGTCCGGGCGCAGGCCGCGGCGGTTCTCGGCCACGACTCGCCGCAGTCGGTCCCGGTCGGAAAGGCGTTCCAGGAGCTGGGATTCGCGTCGCTGACCGCCGTCGAGCTGCGCAACCGCCTCAACGACGCCACCGGGCTGCGGCTGCCGTCCTCGCTCGTGTTCGACCACCCCAACGCCGGGGCGCTCGCCGCGCACATCACCGAGGAGTTGCTCGGCGGGCCGGCCGCCGTACCCGGCACCGACGCCGTAGCGACGGCGCCCGTGGCCACGGACGACGACCGGATCGCCATCGTCGCGATGAGCTGCCGCCTGCCCGGCGGAATCGACACCCCGGGCAAGCTCTGGCAGCTGCTGGTGACCGGCGGTGACGCCGTCACCGGCTTCCCGTCCGATCGCGGCTGGCCGGGCGACGAGCTCTACCACCCGGACCCCGACAACCCCGGCACCGCGACGACCCGGCACGGCGGCTTCCTGCACGACGCCGGTCAGTTCGACGCCGCGTTCTTCGGCATCTCGCCGCGCGAGGCGATCGCGATGGACCCGCAGCAACGGCTGCTGCTCGAGACGTCGTGGGAGGCGCTGGAACGGGCCGGGCTGGATCCGGAGAAGCTGCGCGGCTCCCGAACCGGCGTCTACGTCGGCGTCAACTACGGCGACTACGCGTCCGCGGTGGCCCGGTCCGGAGACGGCGAGGGGCACCTGCTCACCGGCAGCGCGGCCAGCGTCGTGTCGGGCAGGGTCGCGTACACGTTCGGGCTCGAGGGCCCGGCCGTCACGGTGGACACCGCCTGCTCGTCCTCGCTGGTCGCGCTGCACACCGCCGCCCGGGCGCTGCGCGACGGGGACTGCTCGCTGGCACTGGTCGGCGGTGTGGCGGTGATGGCGACGCCCGGCGCGATAGTCAGCTTCTCCCGGCAGCGCGGGCTCGCCGCCGACGGCCGGTGCAAGGCGTTCGCCGATACCGCCGACGGCATGGGCATGGGCGAGGGGATCGGCGTCCTGGTCGTCGAGAGGCTCGCCGACGCCCGCCGCAACGGGCACCCGGTGCTGGCCGTGCTGCGTGGGTCCGCGGTCAACCAGGACGGTGCCAGCAACGGCCTCTCCGCCCCGAACGGCCCGTCCCAGCAGCGGGTCATCCGGGCCGCGCTGGCCGACGCGGGACTCACTTCGGGTGACGTGGACGTCGTGGAGGCGCACGGTACCGGCACCACGCTCGGCGACCCGATCGAGGCGCAGGCGCTGCTGGCCACGTACGGGCAGGACCGGCCCGCCGGCCGGCCGGTGCTGATCGGCTCGCTCAAGTCGAACATCGGCCACGCCCAGGCCGCCTCGGGCGTGGCCGGGGTGATGAAGACCGTGCTGGCGCTGAATCACGGCATGGTCCCGCCGACGCTGCACGTGGACCGGCCGACCGGCCACGTCGACTGGGACCGGGGCGCCGGCGAACTCGTGACCGGCCTCGTGCCCTGGCCGGAGACCGGGCGCGAGCGCCGGGCCGGGGTCTCCTCGTTCGGGCTGAGCGGCACGAACGTCCACGTCATCCTGGAACAGGCACCGGAACCGGACCCACCGCACTCCCCGACCGTCGCCGGAGCGCGGGCGGACACCGCCGCGCGCCGCGGATCCGGGCCCGGGCCGGACCACGGATCCGGGCCCGGGCCGCTGCCGTGGGTGCTGTCAGCACGCACTCCGGCCGCGCTGGCCGACCAGGCCGCCCGGCTGCGGGAGCACCTGGACGGCGTCGACGGAGCCGGGCCGGCGGACGTGGGGCTCTCCCTCGCCGGCCGGACGGCGTCGACGCATCGCCTCGTGGTCGTCGGCGAGGGTGACGAGCTGGACTCAGCTCTGCGCGCGGTCGTCGAGGGCACCGGCGGTAACGCGGCGGTCTCCGGCGTGCCGGACCCCGAGAGCCGGGCCGTGTTCGTCTTCCCCGGCCAGGGTTCCCAGTGGGCCGGGATGGCCCGGGCACTGCTCACGGACTCGCCGGCCTTCGCGGACCGGATGGCCGAGTGCGACGCGGCCCTCGCCCCGCACGTGGACTGGTCCCTGCTCGACGTGGTGCGCTCCGCGGCGCCGCTCGACCGGGTCGACGTGGTCCAGCCGGTGCTGTTCGCGGTGCTGGTGTCGCTCGCCGCCGTCTGGCGCTCGTACGGTGTGGAACCTGACGCGGTCGTGGGCCACTCGCAGGGTGAGATCGCCGCGGCCGTGGTCGCCGGCGGACTGTCGCTCGACGACGGCGCCCGCGTCGTCGCGCTGCGCTCGCGGGCCATCGCCGAGCTGGCCGGCACCGGCGGGATGGTGTCGGTCACCCTGACCCGGGAGCGGGTCGAGAAGCTGCTGGCACCGTGGCACGGACGGCTGTCCGTGGCCGCGGTCAACGGGCCGTCCACCGTGGTCGTCGCCGGGGAGACCGGCGCGGTCGCCGAGCTTCTCGCCGTCTGCGACCGCGAGGCCGTCCGAGCCCGCCGCATCGACGTCGACTACGCGTCGCATTCGGCGCAGGTCGAGCGCGTCGAGGCGGGGCTGCTGCGGGCCTTGGCGCCGATCGCGCCGCGTACCGCCACCGTGCCGCTGTTCTCCACCGTCACGGGCGGCTGGCTCGACACCGCCAACATGGGCAACGCCTACTGGTACGCCAACCTGCGCGGTACGGTCGGCTTCGAACCCGCCGTCCGCGACCTGGCCGAGCAGGGCTTTACCACGTTCATCGAGGTCAGCCCGCACCCCCTCCTCACCGCGGCGATCGAGGAGACGATCGAGGCCGCCGGCCGCGACGGCGTGGTGCTCGGCACCCTGCGCCGCGACGAGGGGGACCGGCGCCGTGTCCTGCTCTCCCTCGGCGCGGCCTGGGTCGCCGGGCGGCCCGTGGACTGGCCGGCCGTGTTCGCCGGCACCGGAGCCCGGCGCGTCGAGCTGCCCACCTACGCGTTCCAGCGCCAGCACTACTGGGCGAGCCCGGCGGCCGGGTCCGGTGCCGAGGACGTCGCCGCTGCGGGCCTCGACCCGGCCAGGCATCCGCTGCTCAGCGCGGTCACCGAGGTCGCCGGCACCGGCGAGATCCTGCTCAGCGGGCGGCTGTCGGTGCGGACCAACCCGTGGCTCGCGGATCACGCCGTGGCGGGGGTCGTGCTGCTGCCCGGCGCGGCGTTTGTCGACGTGGCGCTGCGGGCCGCCGCCGAGGCCGGCTGTGCGCTGATCGAGGAACTCACGCTGGAGGCGCCGCTGGTGCTGCCGCCCGGCGCGGCGGTCCGCCTTCAGGTCGCAGTGGGCCCGCCGGGCCCGGACGGCGGCCGCACGCTCGCGGTCCACTCGCGGGCGGAGGACGTAGCGGGTTCCTCCTGGACCCGGCACGCGACCGGCAGCGTGGCCGAGCACGCCCGCCCGGCCACGGCCGGCCCGGAGAGCTGGCCGCCGCCGGGCGCCACCGCGGTGGCGGTCGGCGACCTGTACGACGGCTTCGCCGGCTCCGGCTACGAGTACGGCCCGGCGTTCCGCGGGGTCCGGGCCGCCTGGCGCTGCGGCGACGAGATCCTCACCGAGGTGGCTCTGCCCTCGGGCGACGACCTGGGCGCTGCCGCCTACGGGGTGCATCCCGCACTGCTCGACGCCGCCCTGCACGGGATGTGGATCGGGCCCGGCGGCGACGCCGGGGTGCCTGAGCCGGGCACCGCGCGGCTGCCGTTCTCCTGGACTGGTGTCACGCTGCACGCGGTCGGCGCGACGCGGCTGCGCGTCAGGCTGCGGTTCGACGCCGGTGGCCAGGTGACGATCGATGCGGCGGACGCCCACGGACAGCCCGTGCTTTCGATCGACGGGCTGGTGACCCGGCCGGTCCGGACGGACTCGCTGACCCCGTCGGCGGCGTCCGGCGTACCCGAATCGTTGTTCCGGGTGGAGTGGATCCCGCTGCCCGGCGTCGCGGCGCAGCCGCCGCCGTCCGGGCGCTGGGTCGCGATCGGACCGGCCGGCCTGCTCCCCGACACGTACGCCGGCCTGGCGGAGCTCGGCTCCGCGCTCGACCGGGGCGCACCCGTGCCGGATGTCGTCTGCGTCGCGAGCCGGTTCGCCGGGGACGACGCCGGAACTGTCCGGACGGCGACGACCGTCGCGCTGATCCTGATCCAGCAGTGGCTCGCCGACGACCGGTACGCGGACAGCGCGCTCGTGTTCGTCACGGTCGGGGCCGTCGAGGCGATCCCCGGTGAGGGCGTCGCGGACCTGGCCGGCGCGGCGGTGCGGGGGCTCGTCCGCTCGGCTCAGTCGGAGCACCCGGGCCGGTTCACGCTGGTCGACACCACCGACCCGGACGAACTGTCCACGCTGCTGCCCGCAGGTCTCGCGGCGGCCGAACCCCAGCTCGCGATCCGGGGCACCGCGCTGCTCGGCGCCCGCCTGGTCCGCGTCCCGGCGGTCGCCGACCCGGCCCCGCCGCCGTTCGACCCGGGCGGCACGGTACTCGTCACGGGCGCCGCCGGGGTGCTCGGCGGCCTGGTGGCCCGGCACCTCGTGGCCCGGTACGGGACACGTCACCTGCTGCTGCTCAGCCGGCGGGGAGCGGACGCGCCACGGGCTGCGGGGCTGCTCGCCGACCTGCGGGACCTGGGCGCCGAGGCGACGTTCCGCGCCTGCGACGTCGCCGACTCCGACCAGCTCGCGGCGGCGCTGGCCGGCGTCCCCGCCGATCGTCCGCTGACCGCGGTGATACACGCGGCCGGGGTGCTCTACGACGGCGTCGTGGCGTCGCTGGACCCGCAGCGCCTCGACACCGTGCTGCGGCCCAAGGTCGACGGCGCTCTCCACCTGCACGAGCTGACCCGGGATCTGCCGCTCGCGGCGTTCGTGCTGTTCTCCTCGGCCGCCGGGGTGATCGGCACCGCCGGGCAGGCCAACTACGCCGCAGCGAACGCCTTTCTGGATGCGCTTGCCGCCCAGCGGCACGCGCGGGGCATGCGCGGCCAGTCTCTCGCGTGGGGGCTCTGGGAGCAGCGCAGCGAGATGACGGGCAGCCTCGGCGACACCGCGCGGCAGCGGTTGACCCGGGGCGGCGTGGTGGCGTTCTCGGATGCCGAGGGTCTCGCGCTGCTCGACGCGGCGCTGGGGGTGGACGAGGCGGTGCTGGTGCCCGTACGCCTGGAACCGGGCCGGCTGCGGGGGGCGACGACCGCGGCCGACCTGCCCCCGCTGCTGCGCGGGCTGATCCGGGGCGTGGTCCGGCGCGCGGCCGGAACCGGCGCCGCCGACGTCACCGGGGCGACCGCACTGCGCCAACGCCTGTCCACGCTGTCGGCCGCCGAGCGCGGGGCGTTGCTCGAGGACATCGTCCGGGACCGGGTCGCGCAGGTGCTGCGCCACCAGGGCGCCGACGCCGTCGACCCCGCGCTGGCGTTCAAGGACCTCGGGTTCGACTCGCTGACCTCGGTCGAGCTGCGCAACCAGCTCAACGCCGTCACCGGGCTGCGGCTGCCCGCGACGCTCGTGTTCGACCACCCGACACCCGAGGCCGTGGCGGCGTACATAGCCGGGCGGGTGGTGCCGGTGGCCGCCCCCGAGGCCCCGGCCGCGACCGTCGACGACGAGACGGTCCGCCGCCTGCTGACCACGATCCCGCCGCAGCGCCTGCGCACCGCCGGCCTGCTCGACGCCCTGCTGCGGCTGCGCGAACCGGAACCCGCGGCGACAGCCGGTGCTCCGGACGAGCCCGCATCGATCAGGGACATGAACGTGGACGACCTGGTTCGGATGGCACTCGGTGACGGCCGTGCCTGACCAGTCCGACAAGGAGAGGACCACCATGCCGGCAGATCAGGTTGTCGAGGCCCTTCGCGCCTCCCTGCTGGACAACCAGCGGTTGCGGGGGGAGATCGACCGAGCCCGGGAACCGGTGGCGATCGTCGGGATGGCTTGCCGGTTCCCCGGCGGGGTGAGCACTCCCGAGGAGCTGTGGGACCTGCTGATCGCCGAGCGCGACGGCGTCACCGGCGTCCCCGCCGACCGCGGTTGGGACCTGCCGCCTGTCGACCCGGCCCAGGCCGGCGACCCCGCCGGCTCGTCCGGCCTCCGGGGCGGCTTCCTGCCCGACGCCCTCGACTTCGACGCCGGTTTCTTCGGCATCTCGCCGCGCGAGGCACTCGCCATGGACCCGCAACAGCGTCTGCTGCTCGAGGTCTGCTGGGAGGCGATCGAGCGCGCCGGCATCGACCCGTACCGCCTGCGTGGCGGCGACACCGCCGTCTACGCGGGCGTCATCAACAGCGACTACGGCACCCGGCTCGGCCGGATCCCGGAGGACCTGGCCGGCTTCCTCGGCACCGGCACCATCCCCAGCGTCGTCTCCGGGCGCGTCTCGTACCTGCTCGGGCTTGAGGGCCCCGCGGTCAGCCTCGACACCGCCTGCTCCTCCTCACTGGTCGCCATCCACCTGGCCTGCCAGGCGCTGCGGGCGGGGGACACGTCACTCGCGCTCGCCGGTGGCGTGACGGTGATGCACACGCCGGCGGTGCTCAGCGGCGCGCGGCGGCAGGGCGGCCTCGCCCCGGACGGCCGGTGCAAGTCGTTCTCGGCGAACGCGGACGGGGCCGCGTTCGGTGAGGGCGTCGGCGTGGTCCTGCTGGAGCGCCTCGGCGACGCCCGGCGCCAGGGGCACCCGGTGCTGGCCGTCATCCGTGGCTCGGCCGTCAACTCCGACGGCGCGAGCAACGGGCTGACCGCCCCCAACGGCCCGGCCCAGCGCCGGGTGATCCGCAAGGCGCTCGAGAACGCGGGACTGTCCCCGGCCGACGTCGACGCACTGGAGGCGCACGGCACCGGAACCGTCCTCGGCGATCCGATCGAGGCGCAGGCGGTGCTGGACGTCTACGGCCGGAACCGGCCCGCAGGGCGATCGCTGCTGATGGGTTCGCTGAAGTCGAACCTCACCCACACCCAGGCGGCGGCCGGCGTGGGCGGCGTCATCAAGATGGTGCTGGCGATGCGGCACGGCGTCCTGCCCCGCTCGCTGCACATCGACGAGCCGAGCGCCCAGGTCGACTGGAGCGAGGGCGACGTCGCGCTGCTGCGGGCCGCGACACCGTGGCCGCAGGGCGGCACTGCGCGCCGCGCCGCCGTGTCGTCGTTCGGGGCCAGCGGCACCAACGCGCACCTCGTCCTCGAGTCCGCTGCCGACGATCCGGTCGCGGAGCCGGTACGGCCCGGCGGCCCGGTCGCCTGGGCCCTGTCCGGCCGCACCCCCGCCGCGCTCCGCGACCAGGCAGCCCGGCTGCACTCCCGCCTGACCGCCGAGCCGGACCTGCACCCGGCCGACGTCGGCCTGTCGCTGGCGCTCGGCCGATCCCGCTTCGCCGAGCGGGCGGTCGTCGTCGGCACCGGCCGCGCGGAGCTGCTCGCCGCGCTCGCCGCTGTGTCCCTGGGGCAGAACGCGAACGGGGCCGTGCTCGGCACCGCCCCGGCCAAGCCCGGCAGGGCGGTGTTCGTCTTCCCCGGCCTCGGTGCCGAGTGGCCCGGGATGGCCCGCGAACTCCTCGACAGCTCACCCGCCTTCGCCGCACGGATGGCGGACTGCGAGCGGGTCTTCGCCGCCCACCTCGACTGGTCGCCGGTCGCGGTGGTGCGGGACGAGCCCGGTGCGCCCTCGATCGAGGACGTGCGGGTGCTTCAGCCGGTGCTGTTCTCCGTCCTGGTGTCGCTGGCCGCCGTCTGGCAGGCGTACGGGATCGAGCCGGCCGCCGTCGTCGGGCACAGCCAGGGCGAGGTCGCCGCGGCCTGCGTCGCCGGCATCCTCTCGCTGGAGGACGCCGCCATGATCGCCGTACGCCGTAGCCGCGCGCTCGCCGCTGTGAGCGGCGGCGGGGGCATGGCCACCCTGCTGCTCACCGCCGCCGAGACCGAGAAGCTGATCGCCAGGTACGACGGCCGGCTCTCCCTCGCCGCCGTCAACGGCCCGCGGGTCGTCGTGGTCGCGGGCGCCGCACCGGCCCTGGACGACCTGCTCGCCGAGACCGGGGCCGACGGCGTGCTGGCCTTCCGGACCCCCGTCGACTACGCCCCGCACTCCGCCGACGTCGACCCCGTCCGGGACTCCCTCCTCGCGGGGCTCGGCGGTCTGCGTCCCCGCCGGGGCGTCGTGCCGATGCTGTCGACCGTGGACGCCGGGTGGGTCGAGCCATCGGCGCTCGACGCCGGCTACTGGTTCCGCAACCTGCGGCAGACCGTCCGGTTCCACGACGCCGCGCAGCTGCTCTTCGACGCCGGCCACCGGACCTTCGTGGAGGTCAGCCCGCACCCCACGCTCACCTTCAACCTGCAGGACGCGGCGGCCGACGCGGGGCTGGCCGACCTCGTCGTGGTCGAGACGCTGCGCCGCGACGACGGTGGCAGCACGCGGCTGCTGACCTCGCTCGGCCAGGCCCACGTCGCCGGGCTGCCGGTCGACTGGCGGCCGGCGTACGAGGGCACCGCCGCCCGCCGCGTCGACCTGCCCACGTACGCCTTCCAGCGTCAGCGCTACTGGCTGGACCCGACCCCGGCCGGGGGTGACCCCGTGTCGATGGGGCAGAGCGATCCCGGGCACCCGCTGCTGAGCGCCGCGGTCGAGCTGCCCGGAACCGGCGGCACGGTGTTCACCGGGCGGCTGTCGCTCGCGGAGCAGCCCTGGCTCGCCGACCACGCGGTCCGGGGTGCGGTCCTGCTGCCCGGAGTGGCCTACGTCGAGATGGCCGCGTACGCGGGCGGACAGCTCGGCTGTGCCCTCGTCGAGGAGCTCACCCTCGCCGCGCCGCTCCTGCTGCCGGCCGGCGACGACGGCGGCCCCGGCGTGCAACTGCGGCTGACCGCGGGGACGCGGGACCACTCCGGGCGCCGGGTGATCGAGTTCCACTCCCGGTCCGAACAGGCCGGCCCCGATGCCGAGTGGACCAGCCACGGCAGCGGCGTACTCGCACCCTCCGGACCGCTGCCGGGCGCCGTCGCGGGCGCCGCGTGGCCACCGACCGGCGCGCAGCAGATGCGCATCGGCGAGCTGTACCGGTTCCTTCGGGACCGTGGCGTCGAGTACGGTCCCGCCTTCCGCGGCCTGCGCGCGGCCTGGTCTCGCGGCGACGAGATCTTCGCCGAGGCGGCGCTGCCCGAGGTGGGCGCGAACGGCTTCGCGATGCATCCGGCGTTGCTCGACGCGTTCCTGCAGACCGTCAGCCTGCGCGACGCGGGAGTCGGCCGCGACGCCGCGCGGCAACCCGAGGCGACCGGCGTCCCGCTGCCGTTCGCCTGGCAGCAGGTGCGCCTCTGGGCCGGTGCCCGTCCGGGCCACGCCCTGCGCGTCGCGCTGCGCCCGGCCGGCCCGGACGCGGTCTCGCTGCAGGTCACCGACGAGGACGGCCACGCGATCGTCGCCGTCGGCACGCTCACCATGCGGGCCGCCTCGTTCGACTCGCTGCGTCCCGCCACCGATTCGCTGTACCGGGTCGAGTGGCGCACCCTGGACGGTCCCACCGGGATCGCTCCGGCCGGGCTCTGGGCCCGGCTCGGTGCGGACGACGAGCGGCTGCTGCCCGCCGGTACGCCCGCCGTCACCGGCGACGTCGCCGGCCTGGACGCGGTGCTGCTGGCGTGCCCACCGGCCGCCGGCGGCCCGCCCGCATCGGTGCACGAGACCACCGCCGCCGTCCTGGAGCAGCTGAACGCCTGGCTGCGGCGCCCGGCCGTCGGCAGCCCGCCGCTGGTGGTGCTCACCCGGGGCGCCACCGACGCCGGCGACGAGCCGCTCGACGTGGCGGGAGCAGCGGTCCACGGCCTGGTCCGCTCCGCGCAACAGGAATACCCGGGCCGGCTCGTCCTGGTCGACTCCGACGACCCGCGCAGCACCGCGGAGCTGCTGCCCGCCCTGCTCGCCGGCGGTGAGCCCGAGGTGGCGCTGCGGGCCGGGCGGATCCACGTGCCCCGGCTGCGGCCGGCACGGCCCACCGCCGCGCGGACCGGCGCGTTCGACGGCACCGGCACCGTGCTGCTGGCCGGTGGCGGGGTCCTCGGCGGCATCCTCGCCAGGCACCTCGTGACCCGGCACGGCGTACGCCGCCTGCTGCTGCTCAGCCGACGCGGAACGGCCGCGTCCGGGGTGCTCGAGCTGATCGCCGAGCTCACCGCAGCCGGCGCGCGGGTGACGGCCGAGCGGTGTGACGTGACCGACCGGGCCGCGCTCGACGCGGCACTGGCCGGAGTTCCGGCGGAGCACCCCGTGACGGCGGTCGTGCACACGGCTGCGGTGATCGACGACGCCCTGCTCGCCGACGTCACCCCCGAACGGCTCAGCCGTGTGCTGCGGCCCAAGGTCGATGGGATGTGGCACCTGCACGAGGCGACCCGGGGCCTCCCACTGCGGGCGTTCGTGGCCTACACCTCGGTGGCCGGGCTGTTCGGTGGGCCCGGTCAGGCGGCGTACGGCGCCGCGAACGGTGCCACCGACGCGCTGATGGTGGCCCGGCACCGGGACGGGCTGCCCGCCACCTCGCTCGCCTGGGGGCTGTGGGAGCAGCGCAGCGGCCTGACCGGGGCGCTGTCGGACACCGACGTCAGCCGGATGGCCCGCAGCGGCGTGCTGGGCCTGACCGCCGAGGCCGGGACGGCGCTGTTCGACGCGGCGCTGACCCTGCCCGATCCGGTCCTGGCGCCGGTCGCCCTCGACCTCGCCGCGTTCCGGGCCGGGCCGGTGCCGCACCTGCTCCGCTCCCTGGTGCGCACCTCCGGCACGGAGACCGCCACCGTGGACTTGGGGCTGCGCGACCGGCTGGCCGGGGCGGACGCCGACGAACAGTTGGTGATCCTGCTGGACGCGGTGCGCGTGCACTCCGCCCAGGTGCTCGGGCACGCCGACGCCGGCGCGGTCGGCGCGGAGGAGGCCTTCCTGTCGGTCGGCTTCGACTCGCTCACCGCGCTGGAGCTGCGCAACCGCCTGGCCGCGGCCACCGGGCTGAACCTGCTGCCGACCGTCGTGTTCTCCAGCGGCACGCCCGCCAAGCTAGCCGATCTGGTGCGCGTGGAATGGACGGCGGCCACGGCTGCCGAGCGACCGGTCACCAGCGAGCTGCCGGGCGGCCGGCCGGCGGTCCCGGTCGCGGCCCGCTCCGACGACGACGCGGTCAGCACGCTGTTCCGCCAGCTGTGCCGCCGGGGCAGGTCCGACGAGGCGATCGACCTGCTCAAGAACGCTTCGGCGCTGCGCCCGGAGTTCCACACCGCGGCCCAGCTGCGCGACTCGGCGGATCCGCCGACGCTGCTGCGGATCAACACCCACGACGAGGCGCCCCAGCTGGTCTGCTTCGGCTCCGTCGTCGCGCTCGGCGGTGGCCACCAGTACGCCCGGTTCGTCAACCGCTTCCGCGGCACGTACGGCTCCAGCGTCCTGTCCGCCCCCGGCTTCCTCCCAGGCCAGCGGGTCCCGTCGGCGATGGGCCCGTTGCTGGAATACCACGCCGAGGAGGTCCTCGAACGGCTCGGCGGCGACCGGCCCCTGGTCCTGCTCGGCTCGTCCTCCGGCGGCACGGTCGCCCACGGGGTCGCCGCCGAGTTGGAGAAGCGCGGCGTGCGACCGGCGGCGGTGGTGCTGCTCGACACGTACCTGTCGGACAACCGGGCGATGACCCAGTTCAACGATGTGCTGCTGGGCGGCATGTTCGACCGCGAGGACCAGGCGGTCCCGATGGACGGCACCCGGCTCACCGCGATGGGCAAGTACTTCCGGATCCTCGACGGCTACCAGGCCCCCCAGGTGGCGGCCCGGGTTCTGCTCGTCCGGGCCTCCAGCCCGCTCGGTGCCGCCGCGCCCGCCATCGGTGACTGGCGGGCGAGCTGGCCAGGGGCGCACGCCGTGATCGATGTCGACGGCGACCACTTCTCGATGATGGAACAGCACGTGGCCACCACGGCCACCGCCGTGTCCGACTGGCTCGCATCGATCCTCTCCTGACCCGACCCCCGCAGCAGTCACGGAAAGGCTCTCTCCACGATGAACACGGCAATTTGGGCCGACGCCCCGGGTGCGCACCGGCTCGCCGTGGTGGGTGGCGGCGTCATGGGCGTCGGCATCACCACCCTGGCTCTCATCCGGGGCCTACCGGTCCTGCTCGTCGATGTCGGCGAGCAGGTGCTGGACCGCGCCCGTGCCCGCATCGACGGTGAACTGCGGATGGCGCAGCTGATGGGACGGCTCACCGGCGAGGTGCCGACGGGGACGCTCACGACGACGAGCACCCTCGCGGACGCGGCCGGGGCGAGCACGGTCATCGAGGCCACCACCGAGGACATCGCGATCAAGGCGAGCGTCCTGGCGGAGGTGTCGGCGCTGGTGCGGCCGGGGACCCCACTGGTCTCCAACACCTCCTCGATCCCGATCGACGAGCTTGCCGGCTTTGCCGAGCGCCCCGACGAGGTGGTGGGCACGCACTTCATGAACCCGCCGTACCTCATCCGCACGGTGGAGGTCATCCGCGGCGTCCGGACCGGCGAGGCGGTCATGGCCTCGCTCGGGAGTGCGCTGGCCGCCCTGGGCCAGGAGCCGATCGTGGTCAGGGACGCCCCGGGCTTCGTCACCAGCCGGGTCCTGCATCCCATGATCAACGATGCGGCCCGGATCGTGCAGGCGGGCACCGCGAGCGTCGAGGCCGTCGACTCCCTCATGGAGAACTGCCTGGGGCACCGGACCGGCCCGCTGCGTACCGCCGACCTGATCGGCATCGACAACCTCGTCGACTCGCTCCAGGTGCTTGTCGAGCGCACCGGCGACGAGGGTTGCCGCCCCTGCGACCTGCTCCTGGAGAAGGTCCGCCTGGGCCACCACGGCCGCAAGTCCGGCCGCGGCTTCTACGAGTACGGCTGAACAACAGCGTCACGACAACCCTCTGGAGACACTGATGGACACGACGAACACCGACCCGGACGCGACCGTCGACGGCGGCGCGGTGGAGAAGGATCTCCTCGCGTTCCTGGCGGCCCAGACCAAGCGAACCTGGGAGCCGGATGTGGACCTGTTCGCCGGGGGCGGGCTCTCCTCGCTGTTCGCCATGCAGCTGGTGGTCCATCTGGAGACGGCCTTCGGAATCTCCATCCGCGGCGCGGACCTGCGCCTCGACAACTTCCGGACCGTCGGCAACATGGTCGCGCTGGTGCGGCGCCTGCGTGGCGGGAGCGCCGGTGAGTGACCCGCTCGCCGCGGCCCGTTCCCTGCTCACCGGCCTCGTCGGGGACCAAGCGGAGGCCTGGGACCGGGCCGGCCGGCTGCCCCGGGAGCTGCTGACCAAGCTGGGTGCCGGCGGCTACCTCAGTCCCGGCGTTCCCGCCGCCTACGGCGGCCTGGGCTGGACCAGCGCCCGGGACGGCGAGTTCACCGCGCATGTCGGCAGCCTCTGCTCGTCGCTGCGCAGCGTCATGACCTCCCAGGGCATGGCGGCCTGGACGATCGAGCGGCTGGGTGACGAGGACCAGCGGGCGGACCTGCTGGGGCGGCTCACGGGTGGGGAACTGGCCGCGGTCGCGTTCAGCGAGCCCCAGGCCGGTAGTGACCTGTCCGCCATCGCCACCCGGATCCACCGGGACGGCGACTCGGTCGTGGTCGACGGTCGCAAGACCTGGTCGACGGCGGCCGTCTACGCCGACTTCGTCGTCGTGTTCGGGATGCTGGACGACGGCGGTGCCGGCGCCGTCGTGGTGCCGGCCGACGCCCCCGGCGTCGAGATCGAGCGGATCGCCGACCCGCTGGGCTGCCGGGCCGCCGGGCACGGGGACCTGCGGATGACCGGGGTACGCCTGCCAGCCGCGTGCCTGCTCGGCGGCGGCGGCCAGTTCCTGCCGCTGCTGGTCACCACCGCGCTCGCGTATGGCCGGATGTCGGTGGCCTGGGGCTGCGTCGGCATCCTCCGCGCGTGCCTGCACGCCGCAGGGAAGCACGCGCGCACCCGGGAGCAGTTCGGCCGGACGCTCGGCGGGCACCAGCTCGTCGCACGGCACCTGGCCGAGCTACTGGTCGCCGAGCAGGCGGCCACCCGGGCCTGTGAGCACGCCAGCCGCTGCTGGGACGAGGGCTCGCCGGACCAGGTGGTCGCCACCGTCCTGGCCAAGCACACGAGCGCCACGAACGCGGCGCGGGGGGCCGCCGTCGCGGTGCAGGTCCTGGCATCGGCCGGCGCCCGGGACGGGCACGCGGTGGCGCGGGCGTACCGGGACGCCAAGTGCATGGAGATCATCGAGGGCAGCAACGAGATGTGCCAGCTGCTGCTGGCCGATCACGTGCTGACCGGCGAGGGAGGGGGAGGACGTTGAGCGAGGACACGGCGCCGGGGGCGCCGACCATCGTGAAGTGCCTGGTGTGGGACCTCGACAACACGCTGTGGCAGGGCATCCTGCTGGAGTCCGGTGAGGTGACGCTCGCCGACGAGCTGCGGGCGGTCATCGTCGAGCTGGACGCGCGGGGCATCCTGCAGTCGGTCAGCAGCCGAAACGACCACGACCTGGCGTGGGCGCGGCTGGAAGCGCTCGGCGTCGCGGAGTACTTCGTGCTGCCCGAGATCGGCTGGGGCCGCAAGTCCGACGCGGTACGCCGGATCGCGGAAACGCTGAACTTCGCGCTTGACACGGTCGCGTTCATCGACGACCAGCCGGCCGAGCGCGCCGAGGTCGCGTACCACCTGCCGCAGGTGCGGTGCTATCCGGCCGAGACGGCGCTGACGCTGACCGGGCTGGCGGAGTTCTCCCCGCCGGTGCGCACGGTCGACTCGCGTCGGCGCAGGGAGATGTACCAGGCCGGGTTTCAGCGGGACGCCGAGCGGGCCGGATTCTTCGGCCCCGACGAGGACTTCCTGCGCTCACTGGAGCTGGTGATGCGAATCGGGCGGGCGACCGCGCAGGAGCTGTCGCGCGTCGAGGAGCTGACGCTGCGGACCAGCCAGATGAACGCGACGGGCGTGCACTACTCGGACGAGACGCTGCGCGGGCTGCTCCGGGACCCGGGCCACGAGGTGCTGGTGGCCTCGCTCACCGACCGGTTCGGACCGCACGGCGCCGTCGGCGTCATCCTCGTCCAGAAGCACCCGGACGTCTGGCACCTGCGGCTGCTCGCGACGTCATGCCGGGTGGTCTCGTTCGGCGCCGGTTCCACCCTGATCGCCTGGCTGGCGGGCCAGGCGGCGCGGGCGGGCGTCCATTTCCTCGCCGACTTCCGGCCCACGGACCGGAACCGGATGATGGAGGTCGCCTACCGGTTCGCCGGCTTCGACGAGGAAGCCTGTGACTGCCGGGACGTGCTCGCCGCCCCCGGCGCCGACGGGGTCCAGCGTCTGCATCTCGTGCCCGCCGAGTGGGCCGGTTCGTCCACCGTGCGGCTCGACGCGCCCGACCTCGCCGGGGTGGCCCCGGCTCGCTGAGCAATACCGAGATCCTCGGCAAGCCGGCGCGGTGGGCGCCGGTGCAATGAGTATTCGATGTTTTCGCACGTCAATGCGTTATCCGGCGCCGCCGCGCCGGCCGGCCGTGTACCGGGCGCTCGATATTGCCAATGGAATTTAACTTCATCGTTGCATGTGTAGCCGTACTAACGTGTAAAACGGAGGAGAACACGGGGGTGGGTTGTCGCTGTCGGGGAAACGCTCGGCTGAAGTGAGCAGATAGTGGAGTTTCTCTTTCTCGGCCCGTTGGTAGTCCGCTCCGACGACAGCGAGGTGACGATTTCGGCCCCCCGGCAGCGGGTGGTGTTGACGACACTGTTGCTGTCTCCGAACAAGGTGGTGCCGGTCGACCGCATAGCGAGGTTCGTGTGGGAAAACCCGCTGCCGCCCAGCGCGGCGGCCACCGTCCGGACCTATGTCATGCGGCTGCGGCAGGTCCTCGGTAAGGCCGGGGCGGAGCGGATCCTCACCCGCGCCCCCGGCTACCTCCTCCAGGCCGCCGAGGACGAGACGGATCTCGGCCGGTTCCACGCGCACCGGCGGGCGGCGAAGCGGCTCGTGGAGCGGGACGACCTGCCCGGTGCCGTGGCGGAGCTCGACCAGGGTCTCGGTCTGTGGCGCAACGACCCCTTCCTGGACGTGCCGTCGCCGCGCCTGAGGGATTCCGAGGGTGTCCAACTGCGGGAGTTGCGGTTGCAGGCGCTGGGCTGGCGGATGGACATGCAGCTGTCCCTGCAGCGGCATGCCGAGCTGCTGCCCGAGCTGCGGCAGATCGTCTGCGAGCAACCGTTCAACGAGGCGTTCGTCGGGCGGCTCATGCTGGCTCTCGCCCGTGCGGGCCAGCAGCCCGAGGCTCTCGAGCTGTACCGGCGCACCCGCGCGGATCTGATCGGAGAATTCGGCATGGAGCCCGGCAGCGACCTGCGGGAGATCCAGGGTCGGATCCTGCGCGCGGAGGCCGGGTCGGCCCCTGTGGTGGCCGTGCGGGGCGGACCGTATCCCGTCCGCGACGAGCCCGCCGTGCCGGAGGAGGTGGAAATGCCGCTGCCGGCGCAGCTTCCGCCCGCGGTGCACGACTTCACCGGCCGGGACCCGGAGACCCGGGAACTCGCGGCACTGCTCACCTCGCCCGCCTCGCCCGCGCCGGTCGCCGTCATCACCGGCGGGCCCGGCGTCGGCAAGACCAGTCTGCTGCTGCGCGCCGCGCACGCCGCGCGTGGTGACTTCCCGGACGGGCAGCTCTACGCCAGCCTCAAGGACAACCACGGCCGCCCGGCCGACCCCGCCGACGTCGCCGGCAGGTTCCTCGTCGGGCTCGGGGTGCCGGAACACTCCGTCCCGATCGGGGGCGCCGACCGGCTCGCCTTCTACCGCTCCGCCATCGCGCGGCGTCGGGTGCTGGTCGTACTCGACGACGTCACGTCCGGATCCCAGGTGGGTCCGCTGATGCCCGGCAGCGGCGACAGCAGGGTCCTGGTCAGCAGCCGGTCCCACCTCGTCGACGCGGACTGGTTCCGCACGATCCAGCTGGCCGTCCTCGACGACGACGAGTCGCTCGGGCTGCTCGCCGGCATCATCGGGCGGGAACAGACCGACGCGGCACCCGAGGCTGTCCGCTGGATCGTGCGCGCGTGCTCCGGGATGCCCCTGGCCCTGCGCGTCGCGGGGCTGCGGCTGCGGCTGGCGCACCGTACGCGGCGCAAACTCGACGCCCTCGCGCGCCGGCTGGCGGACCCGCAGCGGATTCTCGACGAGCTCCAGTTCGGCGAGCTGGCCGTGCGGACGGCCCTGGACCGGGCGTACGACGACCTGGCCGCCCACGGCCGGAACGGCATGGATCTGCGCCTGGTCCTGCGCCGGCTCGGCATGATCCCCCCTCGTTGCATCCGGCCACCGGTGGTGGGCGCCCTGCTGGAATGCACCCCGGAGCGTGCCGAGGAGCTGCTGGACGATCTCGTGGACGCGCACCTCCTGCGGGCTGAGGACGGTGGTTGCTACCAGATGCCGTGGCTGTTCTGGGTGCACGCCCGTGAGCGGATGTACCGGGAAGAGCTGTCGGGGTACTACATCGCGGCGGTGGAGAGGCTCACCCAGTACCGCCGGACCATCCCCAAGCCCAGCTGCTATTCCTGCCAGCCGCAGCGATGGATCGCGGGAGCCGTGGCGCTCGCCGAGTACCGCATCTGATGCGACCTGACGCGACCTGACCGGCGCCCACCTGCGGCCGCCGGTCAGGCCCGCCGACGCAGGAGCGTGATGCCGTCGGCCACGGCGAGCATGCTGACGTCCACCCGTTCGTCGTTGTGCAGCCGGGCGTTGAGTTCGCGGATGGCCTCGGTGTCAGGGTCCCGGGCCGCGGGATCGACGACCCGGCCGAAGAACAGCGTGTTGTCCACGACGATCAGCCCGCCCGGCCGCACCAGCTGGAGGCTCAGCTCGTAGTACTCCGGGTAGCCGGTCTTGTCCGCGTCGATGAAGGCCAGGTCGAAGCCGTCCGGCCCCTCCTCGGTCCGCAGCTTCGCGAGAGTTTCCCGCGCGTCACCGACCCGCAGGTCGATGCGGTCCAGTATCCCGGCCCGGGCCCAGTAGCCGGCGCCGATCGACGACCACCGGTCGGTGATGTCGCAGGTGACCAGGCGGCCGTCCGTGGGCAGCGCCCGGGCCAGGCAGAGCGTGCTGTAGCCGGTGAACGTCCCGATCTCCAGGACCGAGCGTGCGCCGACGAGGGCGGCGAGCAGGGCGAGGAACTGGCCCTCCTCGGCGGGCACCTGCATGGCGACGCCACCGGGCAGCATCGCGGTCTCCTCGCGGAGCTCGCGCAGGATGTCATCCTCGCGCAGGGACACCTCCCGGACGTACTCGGCGAGGCGGGGGTTGACGTCGATCCGATCAGCCACGATCGTCCTTCCGGTCGGGTCGGGTCGGGTCGTGCCGGCGTCGTGCCGGGTCAGGGCGTCGCCGAGGCCGTGGCCCGGGACGCGGGGGAGCGCCGCTGGTCCAGCTCCCGCCAGATCGAGTCGAGCGCCTCGACGAAGCCGTGCACACCGTCGGTGGAGTGCACGGCACCGGGTGCGACCCGCAGGATCTCCCGGCCCTGCGGCACGCTGGGCGCGTTGATGGCCTGGACGTAGATGCCGTGCCGCTCCAGCAGGAGGTCCGAGATCCGGCGGCTGGCGGCGTCGTCACCGACCAGGACCGAGATGATGTGCGACTGGTCGGAGAGGAACGGGATCCGACGCGCGTGGAGCAGCCGGTGCATCAGGGTCGCGTTCGCGCGCAGCCTGGTGCGTTCCTCGTCCGAGCCGCGCAGGTGCCGGACCGCGGCGAGGGCGCCGGCAGCCAGCGCGGGCGGCAGGGCGGTGGTGAAGATGAACGAGCGGGCGAGCCCGCGGACCACGTCGATGAGGTCGGCCGGCCCGGCGATGTAGCCGCCCGTAGTGCCGAAGGCCTTGGCCAGGGTGCCCATGACGACGGTGAACTCGTCGGCGATGCCCAGGTCCGCCGCGATGCCGGCGCCCTGTGGTCCGTACATGCCGACCGCGTGGACCTCGTCGAGGAAGGTCATGGCGCCGTAGCGCCTCGCGATGGCGGCGATCTGGGCGAGCGGCGCGATGTCACCGTCCATGGAGTACACCGACTCCGTGACGATCATTTTCGGCCGGGCCGGATCGGCGGCCACGATCAGCTCCTCGAGGTGCGCCGCGTCGTTGTGCCGGAAGATCCGCTTCTCGGCGCCGCTGTGCCGCAGCCCGTCGATGATCGAGGCGTGGTTCCTCTCGTCGGAGAAGACGACACAGCCCTCGATCCGTCCGGCCAGTACGGACAGCGAGCCCTCGTTGGCGGCGTAGCCCGAGCTGAACAGCAGGGCGTCGGCCTTGCCGTGCAACTCGGCGAGCTCCCGCTCCAGCCGGACGTGCCAGGCGTTCGTCCCGGCGATGTTGCGCGAGCCGCCAGCGCCCGCACCGGATTCGGTCAGGGTGTCCCGCATCGCGGCCAGGACCCCAGGGTGCTGCCCCATGCCCAGGTAGTCGTTGCTGCACCACACGCTGATGTCGGCGGGCACACCGTCGCAGTTGCTCAGGGCAGCCGGGAATCTCCCCGCCAACCGCCCGACCTCGAGGAACTCGCGTCTGTTTCCGGCGGTCTCAAGGTCGTCGCGCAGCTGTCGCAGGGCGTCGAAGTAATGCGGCAAGGCGTCGACCCACTTCCTCTGAATTCGCGACGACACGCCGCGAGCCCGTTCCCGCGGCGCTTTTCTGATGTTGCCGTGGCTCGTCAAGCGGGCACTCCGAACGCGCTCCGTGGAGGGGTCAGGGCGTTCCGGAGAGCCCATTGTGGCAGGATCGGATCTCGTATCGATAGCGCCTCGATGGCTGCTCTTGATTGATCGCGATATGTGCGCCTCGATGCTTTGCCGCACATTGTCGGCACGCTATGCTCGCCGCAATTCCGCCACCCGAGGGGACGAACCCGCCATGCCCGCGAACGACACGTATGTCAGCCGCATCCTTCAGGTCCTCGGCACGGAACCCGGGAAGGTCGTGCTCACCCGGCGGGACGTCACGCTCACCGCAGAGCAGTTCACCGATGCGGTCCGCTCGGCCGCCGCGGTGCTGCGACGGCGGCTGGGCGTGGGCTCGGGGGTGACGCCGGTGGTCGGCATCCTCACCGAAACCAACACCCCGGAGACGCTGATCCTGCGTTACGCGGCGAACCTCGTCGGCGCCACCGTGGTGCATCTGCACACCACCAACGCCGTCGACCCGAACGACCGGCTCACCGCCGACGCGACCCGCCGCATCGTCGAGGAGACCCGCATGACGGTGCTCGCGATCGACGCGGTGAACCTCGCCCGGGCCCGTGGGATCCGCGACGATGTCCCCCGCCCGGTGCAGTTGACCGCGCTCGGCCGGCTCGGCCTCGACGTCGTCGACCTGACCCGGGGCGACCCGGCCTTCGACGAGTCCACCGTGCCGGTCTCCCCGGACGCCGACGCCGTGATCACGTACACCAGCGGCACCACCGGCAAGCCGAAGGGCATCGCGGTCAGCTTCCGCACCCGCCGCGGCTTCATCACGGCAGGGCTCCAGCAGGCCTGGCGCGCGACCTACCTCGCGACCCTGCCGATGAGCCACTCCAGCGGACAGGCGGCCGACGACTCGCTCGCCTCGGGCGGCTCGGTGATCCTGCACGACGGCTTCGACGCGGGGGCCGTGCTCGATGCCGTGCAGCAGCACCAGGTGACCCGCCTGCTCGTCTCGCCGTCGCAGCTCTACCTGCTGCTGGACCACCCGGCGGCGGACAACGCCGACCTGTCGAGCATCACGATGCTCTGCTACACCGGGGCGCCGTCCTCGCCGGACCGACTGGCCCTGGCCGCAGAGCGGTTCGGGCCGGTGCTCATGCAGGTGTACGGCACCAGCGAGGCCGCGGCCATCAGCATGCTGACCCCGTTCGAGCACTTCGACCCGGCGCTGCTGGGCACGGCCGGGCGGCCGCTGTTCGCCGAGGTACGCATCCGTGCTGAGGCCGACGGGCGCGATCTGCCGGTCGGCGTGGTCGGGGAGATCGTCGTGCGATCCCCGTTCATGATGACCCGGTACGTGTCCGATCCGGAGCTGACCGCCCGGACCATGCGCGACGGCTGGCTGTACACCGGCGACCTGGGCTTCCTCGACGAACGCGGCTACCTCACCATCTGCGGCCGACGGGCCGAGGTGATCAAGGCCAACGGCATCAAGATCTACCCGGCCGCGGTCGAGCAGGCCCTGATGACGCACCCGGGCGTCGCCCAGGCCGCTGTCTTCGCGGTCGTGGACCGCGACCGCCTGGAGCACCTGCACGCCGCCGTGGCACCGCACGACGGGCACCCGAGGCTTAGCGAGGACGAACTGCGCGAGCACATCGGAACACGGCTCTCCGGCAAGCACATGCCCGAGCGGATCCACCTCCGGGCCGCCCTTCCCCTGACGGGGATCGGCAAGCCCGACAAGGCCCGGCTGGTTGCGGAAGCGAGCGTCTGAGCAACCATGTCCCTCTCCCTCGCCGCCGTCCTCGCCGAATCGGCCCTGCGACGACCGGACCATCCCGCACTCGTGACCACCTCGACCACGCTGACCTACCGCGAGCTGTGGGCCGGCGCCCGCCACCACGCCGCCGTGCTACGCCGACACGGCATCGGGCCCGGCGACCGGGTGGCGCTGCTGCTGCCGAACTCCCCGCACTTCCCGAAGGCGTACTTCGGGGCGCTCGCGCTGGGCGCGACGGTCGTGCCGATGCCGACGACGCTGCGTACCGGCGAGATCGCGTACATCCTGGAGGACTCCGCGGCGGCCGCGCTGATCTGCACCGCGGAGCTGCGCGACGCCGGCGGCGGTACGGCCGCCGCGTCCACCGGTACGCCGGTCCTCACGGTCACCGGCGAGCTGGCGGCCGGGGCCGAGCCGATCGACGACCTGGTGCCCCGCTCGCCGTCCGACATCGCGCTGATCCTCTACACCTCGGGGACCACCGGACAACCCAAGGGCGCGATGCTCACTCACCTCAATGTCTTCCTGAACGTCGAGCTGGGCATGGAGTCGCCGTTCGCGATGGATGGTGACGACGTGCTGCTCGGCTGCCTCCCGCTGTTTCACACGTTCGGACAGATCTGCGGCATGAACACGACCTTCCGGGCCGGCGCGACGATGGTGCTGATGGAGCGCTTCGAGGCGGCGCGGGCGGTGGAGCTGATGGCCCGGCACGGCTGCACGGTGCTGATGGGTGTGCCCACCATGTATCTCGCCCTGCTCGCCGCCACCGAGCACGACGCGCCGCGGCGGCGGCTGGACCGGGCCTACTCCGGCGGCGCGGCGCTGCCCGTCGCGGTGCTGGAGAGCTTCGAGGAGCGGTTCGGCTGCCCGATCTACGAGGGCTACGGGCTCACCGAGACGTCTCCCGTGGTCGCGTACAACCAGAAGGCATGGCCGCGACGGCCCGGCACCGTCGGCCGGCCGATCTGGGGCGTCGAGGTCGCGATCGCCCGGGCCGACCTGGACGACCGCGTCGAGCTGCTGCCCGCCGGCGAGGTCGGCGAGATCGTCATTCGTGGTCACAACGTGATGGCCGGCTACCTCAACCGACCCGAGGCTACGGTTGAGGCCATCGTGGACGGCTGGTTTCGATCCGGCGATCTGGGCGTCCGGGACGACGACGGCTACCTGCGCATCGTGGACCGCAAGAAGGACATGGTGATCCGCGGCGGCTACAACGTCTACCCCCGCGAGCTGGAGGAGACTCTGGCGCGGCACCCCGCCGTGGCCCAGGTCGCGGTGATCGGCGTCCCGCACGACACCCTCGGCGAGGAGGTCTGCGCGGTGATCGTGCCGCGCCCCGGAACCGAGCAGGACGAGACGCTGCCCGGCGCGATCGTGGCCTGGTGCCGCGAGCGGATGGCCGGCTACAAGTACCCCCGGCTCGTGGTGCTCACCGACGCCATGCCGCTCGGGCCCAGCGGCAAGGTCCTCAAGCGGGAGCTGACCGCCCGGTTCGCGGTTCCTGTCGCTCCGATGAGCCGTGGGGGCAATGCGGAACGATAGCTGCGACACGGCGGGTTGCCCGGTCGAGCACCGTCGGACGTTGAGGGATCCGGACCGCGCGTGGTCAACGGCGCTGGCGACTCAGGACCTCGCCGAGAGAGTCCCACTCACACCGGTGCGGCAGAGGCTGCGCACTTTGTAGAAGAAGCTCAGGTAGCTGGCGTGGTACGAGGCGCTGGTGATGCGCAGCAGCGCCTGGTCCGACGAGCGCAGCGACGAGCCGTCCAGGTTCGGGCTGCCGGTGTACACGCGCGGGGTGATGTCGCCGTTGTAGTCGCCGTCGATCAGCATGAACTTGTTGTGCGGACGGATGTCGATGCCCGGCGCCACGTTGACCATGCAATGCAGCCGTTGGATGCCGGCACCGTCCAGCATGCCCTCGATGGTCGTGTCGCTCTCCGCGTAGATGACATCGATCCAGCACCCCTCGGCGCGCAGCGCGGCGAGCTTGGTCGCGACCTGCTTGCGTGACTTGAGGAAGTCCAGCACCAGGATGCGGATGTCGGTCTGGTGCCTCTTTCCGTCGGCACCGGTGTAGGCGCACGTGACTTCGTCCAGCGCGTTGACGACGGTGTCGCTGGTGGGGTCGTTGTACGAGGAGTCGGCACGCGGGAAGAAGTAGGCGCGGTATGTGGTGCCGGTCGGGGTGCTGCGGTAGTAGCCGTTGTCGCCGGTGCTGGAGTACCGCAGCCGCCGCTGGTCCTCGTGGTATTTCGCGTACGCGTCGTAGACCGTCGCGTCGGTGAAGGTCACTGCGTCGTTGAACGTCTCCACCTTGTACCAGTCGGTGAGGTTGGACGAGGTCTGGAGCACCACCTTCTGGTACGTGGTGCCGTCGCCGAACGGGCCGACCTTGGAAAACAGGAAGAACTTGTTGTGGTTGTACGCCGGGCCAGGCGGCGCGGTGGCGATGCAGCCGCGACTGACGTCGTCGACGCCGTCGTTGTCCTCGAACTGGTCGTCGCAGACCACCACCCACGACGGCTTCGTGTCATTTGTGCCGAGCCCGGTAGTCGGATTGCTCAGCGTGTTCCAGGCGGGGCTGTCCTTGGGCTTGCCGTTGTCGTCGAGATACGACGAGTCGTCGAGGATCACCTTCACCCGCACGCCGCGGTGCGCGGCAGCGTTGAGCGCGTCGGCCACGGCCGCATCGCTGAAGCCGAACACGGACACCCGGATCTCCTCGCCGGAGGGCGTCGCGTTCACCAGCGCGATGATCTGCGTGAAGATGGCGCTCTGCTGCTCCGGCGTACCGACCGGGTCGTTGAACACAGCGCCGTTGATCACCGGCTTGGTCGCCGCGGTCGCCGGGGTGGCGCGGCTGGGGCCGGCGACCATCAGTGCGGCGAGGATGAGCATCGTGGCGAGACAGGCTGACGATTTGCGCATCATGCGGTGATCCTCTCGGTGGTGGGAACGGCCGAACCGGCTGCGGCGGCAACGTAGGCGCGAGTGCCGTGGCCTCGCGACGCCGAGCCATCCGTCCTCGCCCGGTGTCCGTTCATCATGTGGTGGGAGCCCTCTCTGCGACGGTGTCGACAACGTCGCGAGCCCGGCCGTACCGACTCGCTGGCGCAAGGGCCACAACGGATTCGGACGGATTGGGCGACCGCGACCGCGACGATCGCGCCGGCGAGCCCGGGCAGTGTCCGGCTGACGTCCGTCGGGTGGGCTGCCGACGTCCACAGTGTTCCCGATGTCTCGCTACCGCGCTACCTTCCGGAGGCGTCCGCGTGCGGGCTGTGTGCGCTGACCCGCAAGCATTGATCCCGACGCCCGCCCGAACCGCGGGGCCGGGCACCACGCGAGTGAGGGGCAATATGCGTCGGTTCAGCCGGATGCCGGTGTTCGACGGTCATCAGCTCCTACACCCGGCGGCGGCGACGCCGAGGTGACAACAGCTCGCCCTCAAGATGGTCTGATCAGGACGGGAGGCCGAGGGCGCCCGCGGTCAGGCCGTCGCCGATCTCGCGGGCCAGCACGGCCCCGTTCGCTGCCGCCCGGTCAAGTCCGATGCGAAACTCGACGAGCCGGCAGAAGGCCTGTCCATACGCTTGCTGCTGGTCCAGCGGCAGCACGGGGATAGCGAGTCGCCTGATGTCGATGCGCAGGGCGCCGCTGCCGGTGCTGGAGGCTCGGCCGGCGACACGCAGGTTGTCCGTGCGGGAGATGACACCGGCGACGAACCACGGATCGAAACGGGTCGGGTCGACGCGTAGCAACTGGACGCCGGTTCCCAGTTCGGCTCCGACCTGCTCCGAGGTGGCCACGCGGGCGCTGATCTTGCGGCCGATGACCGGGATGAGGATGTCGCCGGCTTGTACTTGCGGCCCAGGGCTGTCCTCGGGGGCGCGGGCCGCGGAGCCGGTTGCCGGGGCGCCGGCCAGGATGTCGGCGGCAGTCAGCACCAGGCCGCTGGCGAGGGCGTGGGTTGATCGGCTGCGGGAAACCGCGCGCCGTACGGACATGCCGCCCGACCGGATCAGGTCGGCAATGTCAGCCTGGGGGGCTGCTCCTAGCGCTGCTGTCTGCATCTGTCGAACTGCGGGCAGGCTGCGTCGTACCTGGTCGAGGAGTTGATCGAAGTCGCTGATCCTGGCGATGATCTGTGCCGGGTTGGTGGCGAGTTCGTCGGCTTGTGGCAGGTAGCGCTGCGGCGTCAGGTCGACCTGGTCATCGAGCACTTCGATTGCGGGTACGGCGCGGTGGACGCCGGGCACGTCGGCGTAGTGATCGGACAGGTAGGCGCGCCATGCGGTTCCAGCGACGTCGGCGATGGTCCGGCCGGTCGATGCGGTACTGGTATCGACCAGGAGCAGATCTCCGGCGTGCGGCTGGTGTGGGTCGGGCAGGGTGAGCACCCAGACGTGCAGCCCGATGCCGGTCGGCGGCATCAGGCCGGCGGGGAGGGCGATGACCGCGCGCAGCGCTCCGTGGCGGACCAGCTCGGCGCGGACGCGGCGGCCGGCCGGACGCAACGCGGCAGCCGGGGGCATGAGTACAACGGCGGTGCCGCCGGGGGAGAGGTGGGCCAAGGCGTGCTGCACCCAGGCGAGTTCGGGCTCGGTGCGCGGGGGTAGGCCGTAGGTCCAGCGGGGGTCGTAGGCGAGGCGATCGTGACCCCAGTCGTGAATGCCGAACGGGAAGTTCGCCACGACGACGTCGGCCCGCAGATCGGGCGTGGCATCGGCGAGCAGACTGTCGCCGACGTGTACGACGGGCGGCTCCGCCGCGTGCCCGGTGCGTCGGGCACGCAGGTGCACGAACCAGAGCCGCAGCAGCGTGATCAGGGCGTACTGCGGCTTGATCTCCTGTGCGTAGCACCGTGTGACTGCGGCACCCTGTAGTGCCCGGTCTGCGGCCATCCGCAGGATTGATCCGGTGCCGCTGGTGAAGTCGAACGTGCGGGCCCCGGAACCGGCGAGGGTCAGCAGCACTTCGGCGACGCTGTCCGGCGTGCCGGCGAGGCCGGACAGCGAGTGGGCCGAGGCGACGTACTGGCTGTGCAGGTACTCGAAGGCGGCTTCCGGGTCCCGTTCCCGGCTGAGTTGGTCGACCGCGCCCAGCATGGTGGTGAGCTGCGGCGTCCAGTGCTTCGGCAGCACGTCGTCGACCAGTTCGGCCAGGTCAGGGTCGATTGTTCGCAGGTGCGTGAGGAGCCTTCGTGGAGTGGGCGGGCTGTCGGCCGCGCCCTCGGCCCGATCGGAGCGGATGAGCAGGTAGGCACCGGCGATGCTGAGCGCGTCACTGATCTGCGCGGCGGGCTGGTAGCTCTCGATGTGTCGCCAGGCCCACTGCTCAGCGCCGGCCTCGTGCAGCCGGCCGTGGCGACGGAGCCAACTCTCCACCTCGCGTGCGCCAAAGGACGGGCTTGTCGCAGTGCCGCCGACGGGTGTCGGGAAGTCGGCGTAGCGGCGCCGCCAGTTACTCACCGCGGCCCTGCCGACGTTGGCCAGCCGCGCGATGCCGCTGGCAGTCAGAGTGGCGTCGCTGGGGGCTGTGCTCGGCTCTTGTTTCACGCGTGAACGCTATCATGCCGAAACCTATTGTGCATCGTGTTCACAGGCGCTAACTTGTCGATGGCTCGATTCACGACTTACCCCTGGAGGGCCCCATGCCGCGTCGTGGGCACAGCACCATCGTCGGAAAAATCGCAAAGCTGCACCAGGACCGTCGAGCGTCCGAGATCCGCGTGCTCGGCGAGACGCTGCGCCGCGAGCAGCAGACGATGCCCAGCCACGGCCCGGAGGCGGGTGGCATGCGAGAGGGCGCCGTCGCCCGCTGACCGGACCCTCTCATCCCGACAATCGAAGGAGGACCATGAACATCCTTGTTCGCATCCGCGCTGCCCACCACCCCGTCCCCGACCTTTCCGCCGGTCACGTACGTGCACGACGGTGCGCGGCAGTATGGCGCCGGCTCCACGGGCATCACCCTTGCGGAGGCGTACGAGCGAGTGCGCCTTGACCCCGTCGTCGGTGCTGCCATCGCGGACGCGTACATGGCCGCGCCGCTCCGGGACGAGCGGGCCTATGCCGCGTACGCCGCGTTCTGTCGGGAGACCGTGCGGCAGTACCACTTCCTGGTGGGCCGGGCTGAGTTCGGTGGCCTCGGTGTGGCAGTGCGGATCGTCGACGAGGACCCGTACGCGGACGTCGGGTCCATGGTCGACGACGTGCGGCGACGTCGGCTGAAGGTGTGGGCCAGTGCAGCCAATGGCAACCCGCACCCGTATCTCGGTGACGGCGAGAACGACATGTTCCGTGCGGTCCACGACGTGTTCGGGCATGCGGCAAGCGGCCGCGGCTTCGACCGGCACGGCGAGGAGGCGGCGTGGTTGAAACACAGTGCCATGTACTCGTCACTGGCCCGGCGCGCCTTGACGACCGAGACGCGTGGGCAGAACTGTGCCCTGATCTTCCACTATCGCGGTGCCCGCTTTCCCGAGCAGAAGGCGGCGCTCTTACCTCGGCGGTTCAGCGATCCGAGTTTGGCTCGTATCGAACGGACTGCCGTGGGGCGGGTCGCTCCTTGCTGAGTTGCTCGATCTCCCGCTGTAGGTCCAGCACAGCAGCATGCTCGGGCCCGTCCGTTCGGACCCGGTCCTGAAGCAGCGCGTTGAGCTGGCGCAACGCACGATCGTGCTCGGGGGGCACTGTCACCAGGAGGTGCGACCGTTGTGGTACCCGCCCGACGATTGCGGCGTACGCCCGCACAGCCCCGGCGGGGTCGTCAAGCACCCCCGGGATCGGTGCCAGGTCCTGGGCGAGCGGAGCCAGTACGGCGTAGACCTCGGCCGCAGTGGCTGGCCGGTCCTGCGGGCGGATCGCCAACAGCGCGTGGACCAGGTCATCGAGCACAGCCGGGGTCTCCGGTCGCATATGGGTAGGGCGCGGAGGGGGATCGTCCAACTGGTGCCGCAAGGTGGTCATGGTGGTGACACCGTCGAACGGCGGATGGGCGGTGAGCAGATCGAAAAGCGTGGCCCCCAGGCCGTACAGGTCGGTGTGATGGTCGACGGGCCCGCCGAGGATCTGTTCGGGTGCCATGTAACCCACCGTGCCGAGGGTCTGTCCGGTCTGGGTGATCCGCGAGTAGCGGTCGTCGTCAGGCATGTCAGCCAGACCGAAGTCGAGCACCTTCACTGCGCCGCACGTGTCCAGCATGACGTTGCTCGGTTTGATGTCCCGGTGCACCAGGCCGATCTGTCGAGCGGCGAGCAGGACACAGCTGATCTGTGCCCCGATGGCGGCCACCCAGCCGATCGGGAGTGGACCTTGCTCGGCCACCAGGTCGGTGAGAGAGATTCCATTGATCTTCTGGAGGACGGCGTAGGGGCGGCCGTCATGCTCACCGAGGTCGTAGATGGCGGGCACACCGGGGTGATCGAGCCGGGCGGTCAGCAGCGCCTCACGTCGGAATCGCCGCACCAGGTCGACGTTCAGCATGACGGCGTCGACGAACTTCACGATGACAGGTCGGTCGAGCAGGGTGTCCTGTGCTGTCCAGACCTCACCCATTCCCTTGTGTGCCAGCGGGAACCGACCCAACCTGTACCGGTCCCTGAGGATCGTGCCCGCCACCACAAGGCTCAGCATAACGGGCCTGCCGTCCCGACCTCGGATACTCGACGACCACGTGTCGCTGGCCCACCTCGGCATCGCTGGGCGAAGCCCACATCCCGTCGCCGACGACCAGCGAGGCGCCGACGGGGTGCGTGTCGCCGAGGGTGAAACACGGAAGTCAGAACACTTCCGGGGCCAGTTCCCGTCGGCGGTCAACCTTTTTCGCCAGCTCAGGGTCATCTTCTCGTCGAAGATGCCCACGTGGGGCTGGAGGGTGTACGTGACGGATGATGGCTTCCGCGAGTTCGTCGAGATCCGGTATGCGGATCTGCTGCGGACCGCGTACCTGCTGACGGGTTCACGGCACGCGGCCGAAGATCTGGTGCAGAACGCGCTGATGCAGGCGATGCGCCGGTGGCGGCAGGTGGACGAACCGATGGCATACATCCGCCGGATCATGGTGAACGAGCGGGTCAGCCTGTGGCACCGGTTCGGTTCCCGGGAATTCCTGGCCGGCGTGACCGGTGCCTGGCGGCTGCATGCCGATCGGGGCCGGAGCCGGGACGTGGCGGAGGACGTCGTGGTACGCGAAGAGGTGCGTGAAGCCTTGCGCGGTCTGCCGACCCGGACGCGGGCCGTCCTGGTGCTGCGCTACTGGGATGACCTCACCGAGGCGCAGACCGCCCAGACGCTCGGTTGCTCGGTCGGCACGGTGAAGAGTCTCGCGTCCCGCGGGATCGGCCGGCTACGCGCGGCGCTGCTGACCTCCTCGGCGGGGTCATCGCGGCCGGGCGAGCCGGTGCCACTACCGGACGAGCGAGCGCCACTGCCGGACGAGCCGGTGCCGCTGCCGGGCGACCGGTCACCGATGGTCGTGTTGCCCGCCGTGACTAGCTGGAGAGGTGCAAACGATGGCGGATGAGATCAAGGAAGCGTTGACCCGGCTCGCCGAGCCGGTGGTGCCGCGCCCCGACCCGTATCACCGGCTGCTGGTCCGCGTCCGGCGGCGCCGACAGCGACGCATGACGGTGGCTGGCGTGGTCGGCCTGGCGGCAGTGGCGGCGCTGCCGGTGTTCGGTGCGGCCGGCCCGCCGGCAGCCACCGACGCGGCGGCGTCACCCCCACCCGCGATCGGGACCTACCAGCCGGCGAGCCGGATCGACAAGCCGATGGTGCGGCGGTTGTTGGACTCGCCGACCCGGGGCAACCTCGCCGGCGACGAGGCGCTGATCGCGGACATCAAGCGGCAATACCGTGCGGCCCGCGCCCAACTGCTGGTCGACCCGGCGCTGGACGAGGTGAAGGTACTGCTCGCACACGACGTACCGGGTGCCCGGACGGTGGTGGTGGCATTTCTGAACGACTCGTACGCGTCGCTCCGACATGGGCTCGGTGATGCCGGAGCGTCCGTGCCGGAACTGCTGAAGAAGACCGGCACCCCGGACGAACCGCAGCCCTTGGAACCGTACGTCTTCCTCGGCCGGCAATCTCCGATCGCCGGCCACTACGTCGCCAACCTCGCGGTCGGGCTGGCACCGGCCGGCTGTCGCGTCGAGACCTCCGCCGATGGCCGGATCCGGCCGGACGGAACGGTCACCCGGACCTGGCAAGCGGTCAACGGCGACGGTTTCGTGGTCCGGGGGGCGGGCCAGGTGGCCGAACGGTGGCGGTTCACCTGCGATGGCGTCGTGCGGTACGCCGGGCCGGAGGGCGGTGGGCTGGGACGGGGGGTGGTGGAGAACGCGCCGTCGGTTTCCACCACCGGTGCTCTTGGCCAGGTGGACGCCGCTTTCGCCGCCACCGCTGTGTACGAACTTCAAGGCATGCTCGAGAACCACGGGCTCACCGGGCCGGTGCCCCAGGTGGTCTGGGGCGGACGGTTGCCCGACTGGGTACCCGGCGCGCCGGCGGCCGTGCTGGTGAGATCCTGTTCCACTGCCGGCGGCTGCGCCGCCCTACTCGCGACCGATGCCGATCCGCCGCGGCAGCCAGAGTCCGCGTCATCGGTTGACTACATTTCCGTCGCCATGGGGCAGCCTGACCTGGTAGCCGTCCAGGTGGTAGGTGCGACGCGTGGCGTGCTGGTCGTCGGGCCGGAGTCGGCGGTTCGCGCCGAGTTGCTCGACGGCGAGGGGCGGACGATCGCCAGCGGCCGACTGGAAGCTGGTGCGGGCGCGATCCGCGCCGATCCCCGCCAGGTCACCAAAATCAAGATCCTCGACAGGGACGGTCGGATCCTGCGGACCGAAGCCACGCCGAGCCTCAGCGCCGGCTTCGATCAGCTCGGTGAACCGACTGTCTGGGCCTGGTGACGATGCCACGTTGACCGCGTGCCCGGTCCGACCCGGCTGGGGACGGCCGGGCACGCGGTCCCCGACGTCGGAACTGCTGTCGCCCACCCGCTGGCCATGTTCTGGCGGGAGTCGCCGGCTCTCTCGGCGCCGGCGCGGCTCGGGTGGGGGTCGCTGAGCCCGTGGCCGCCAGCGCGTCCGTGGTCGTCGGCGAGTCCGGGTCGAGGACCCAGGCCCGCCACGCCGGCAACGCCGGTCCGTCCGGCGACGAGGGGAGTGGGTCGTCGACCGGGGCGAGCAGGCCGGCGGCCACCCCCGGCCCGCCGGCCAAGGCGCGGGCGGCCCGTTCGCCCGGCCGGCGGGCGTGGTCAGTGACGCACGACGGTGACTCGGGGCCGTGGCGACCAGGCACGCGACGAACCGACCTTGTCGAATATTTACAGATACGTATATCGTGCCGGTGATTAGTTTCGGATCCGGACGAAGGGCGGTCGCATGGCAGCCAGAGGGGCGCCGGTGACACATCGGGCAGTCGACGAAGGTCGGTTCCTGCTCGATGGGTCACTCGATCTCAGCGCACCGTTCACGTCCGTGGCCGATGTGACGATCGGCGGCCGACTGCACGAGTTCACGGCTGGCTCGATCGGGCTCGCAGACGACGTGGCCCGGGCGCTCGGCGTCGAGAAGTTCGACGAGGAACTCACCTACCAGGGCGGCACGCTGCTGACCGCGCGCACCCGATCCTACGACCCGCAGATCCAGCTGACCGAGGATCGGCTCGTGGCGGTCTGGCGGGGGCGGCGACACTGCTTCTTCACCGAGATGTACGGCGCGAAGACCATCGATCTGCTCGGGGCGCTGCGGACCCTGCGCGTCGCGGAGCACGACGACGGCCTGACCCTGCGCCCGACCTCGAAGACCGGTGCCGAGTTCGCCGCACCGGCCACCGTGCTCAAGGAGGTCCCCGGGCTCGGTCTGCTGGAGATCGCACCGCTCACCAAGCAGCGTGCTGGGCAACTGCCCTCCTGGCGGGGCCTGCAGACGCAGGCGGGCGAGCTCTTCCGGGACGTCCTCCCCGACGGGCAGACCTACTTCGTACTGGCCGCGGCGGACGTCTGGCTCAGCCTGGTGCCGTTCGCCAACACGGACGTGGAGCAGGTGCCCGCCCTGGTGAACCAGCTCCGCGTCCGGACGGCCGGGTAGGTCGGGATGTCCGGACTGCTGGGCAGCGTGGCCGCGTACACCGTCCTGTTCACCCTGCTCGTCAGCACCGCCGAGCACCTGTCGCGACCGGCGGCGCTCGCCGAGGCACTGGCCGCACACCGGGTGCTACTGGCTCCGGTCGTGGTCGCCGCTCTCGCCATCGCGAGTGAAGGTCTGCTCGCCGGCACCGGCATCGTGGCGCTGCTCCACGACAGCGGTGCAGGCCTGCTCATCGCGGTCCTCGTCGGCGGCGTCGCGCTGCTCGGCCTGTACGCCGGCTACGGCCTGCACCTGATGTCGACCGGGCGCACCGGGTCGTGCGGGTGCTCCCGGGTGGAACTGCCGATGACCGGTTGGGTGGTGGCACGAGCGGCGACCCTCGCCGGGCTGGCACTGGTCGCACTGTTCCTGTCCGGCTCGATCATTCCGGCGGATCGAGCCGACGCCGCACTCGCCGTCGTGCTGCTGGCCTCCGCCACGTTCACCGCGCTGCTGTGGCATCTGCCCGCCGCGATGTACGAGCCGGCCACGGCGCGAGCCGCGCGGCCCACGAACGCCCGGTCCATCGGCACGACAGAGGGAGGCCTGCCCGGATGAGCTTCCAGACCAGCGCACTGATCCTGAGCTGGATCGCGATCCTCCTGCTGGCTCTCACGGTCTCGGGCCTGGTACGCCAGGTGCACGCGCTGTCGAGCGGGACAGTCCAGCGTCGTCGTGAGTCGGTCGGCCTGCGGCCGGGAGCAGCAGCCCCCGGATTCGCCCGGTTGGCGCCGGTGGCACCGGAGGTTCCGTTGGTGCTGCTCTTCCTGGAGCCCGACTGCGGGACCTGCACCGAGGTGCTCGCCGAGGCCAACGGCTGCGTCGACCGCCCCGGCCTGGAGTTCCGGGTCCTCTACCGGGACGCCCCCTCGGCGCAGGCAGCGGGACTGCCGATCACCGTGCTCGACGGGCAGGCGGAGCTGTTCGAGCGGTACGACGTCCTCGCCACCCCGTTCGCCACCGTTGTCGACCGGACCGGGCGGGTGCTCCGCGCCGAGCCGCTCGGCTCCCGCGCGGCGCTGCGCCGCCTGCTCGACGAAATCGACAGCCCACCCGGCGGCTCCGGACCGGCGGTCGCCACGAATCAGGGAGGTCGGGCATGACTGATCTCGATACCGTGCCCTGGCTGCGTGGAGACGACCCGGGGACCGGGCCCGCCGTCCGGCGGGTGCCGGTTCATCCGGGCGGGCGCAAGCGCGGGGGCTGGGAGCTGTCGCGACGCACCCTGCTCCGGGCGGGCACCGCGGTGGGGATGGCCGCGCTCAGCGTGTTTCCGGCAGCCCGCCGCGCATACGCCGACGGTTACACGATCTATGCCGGGTGCCCGACGTACGCCAGCGATCACAACTGCTCGCCGGGGTGCGGCCCGAGCACGATCTTCGCCGACTCCTGCAACACCAGCGGGACGAACATCGGATTCCACAAGAACGACGGCGTCACCTGGATGCTGCGACCGAACCAGTGCTACGGCGGGACGTACGACGGCTGGTTGTGGCTCTACCAGGGGGCATGCGGCGCCTGCGCCTGCTCGGTCGAACGCCGATGCCACGACGGATACAAGAAGACCAGCTCGGGCTGGGTGAAGTCGATCTGCCGTTGGAACACCAAGTGCGGATGCCTGGGCACGGTCAGCTGGCCCACCACCCAGCGGACCAACACCGGAGTGAATGTCTACACCGTGCAGCACCTGCTGACCGCTCGGGGCCACGCGACCGAAATCGACGGGATCTTCGGTAGCGACACCGAGGCGAAGGTGAAGAGCTTCCAGGCGGCGGCCGGCATCGGGGCCACCGGTGTCGTCAACGCGACCACCTGGCCGGCGCTCGTGACCACGGTCCGCTCCGGGGTAACCAGCCACGCCGTGCGCGCCGCGCAGCGCCAGCTGAACAGGCGCGGCTACGTGTTGGTGGTCGACGGGGTCTTCGGCGCGGGGACCGACGGCGCGACGCGCGACTTCCAGCGGCAGAACGGGCTGACGGTCGACGGTGTGATCGGGGTCAACTCCTGGCGGACTCTGACCGGTGCCGCCGTATGACCCGAACGCTGCCAGAACCTGTGCGGGCAGCACGCCGCTGGGGCGGTGATCCTCTCACACCCTTCCTGCTGCTCACCGTGGGTGCGCTCGCCGTCGCCGCGTACGGGCACGTGCTCACCTGGGCGATGGTCGGAGGGCTCGCCGGTTACACCCTCTCCGGCTCGGTTTGAACGCACAACAGCGCGCACGCGCTGGCCTCGCCCGGGTGGCGAGATCGAGATCGGCAGGGCGTAGTCCTCGCGCTGTTCGTCACAGGGTTGATCGTCGGCGGCACGCTCAGCGGGTTGGTGCTGGGGTTGCTCTCCGGGCTGTCGGCTCCCCTGCCCGGCCCGTGGCGGTACGCGGGCATCGTGGCGGTCGCGGTGCTGGGGCTGCTCCGCGAGCTGGGCCTGGTGCCGATCCGGCTGCCGCAGAATGCCCGGCAGGTGCCGCAGGACGTGCTTCAGCGCAGCCTGCGGCGCGGGGCGCTGCAGTTCGGCTTCGAACTCGGCACCGGGGTCCGCACCTACGTCTCGGCGAGTGCTCCGTACGTGCTGGCCGCCGCTCTTCTCCTCGGCGGTCAGCGCCTGCACGTCGCGCTGCTCGCCGGGGTCGGATTCGGTGTCGGGCGCGCGTTGACCCCGCTGGCCCGCCGTACCGCCGGCACGGGCGACAGGTGGGACGCCGATCTCCGGGTCCGGATTCGGACGATCACCGTCGGGGCGGGCTTCGTGCTGGTGGCCGCCCTCAGCCTGCTGGCCGTGCGACAGATCTGAGGGCGGCGTCGGCGTTTGAACGGGGTTCAGCCGGCGCCCGGGTAAGCCCTGTCCGCGAAGGCCAAACGTTTGTACTCAGATCCCGTCGAGGACTACGTACGCCAATCTCTCGTCGGCTCAGGATGGCGGTTCAGTGAGACCAGGCGGGACTGCCGGCGATGGATCGGCGGGCGAGCTGCTGAGGGCGTCCGCGCAGATCGCCAGGCCGTCGCGGAGCCGTTGTTGCTCAGCGGCGGGGAGTGCGTCGGTCATGCGTCGCTCGATCCGGGCGACGATCTCGCTGGCCCGGGCGAGGATGTGTCGTCCGGTGTCGGTGAGTTCGGTGGGCAGGGCCCGGCCCCGTGCGGGGGTCGCGGCCCGGGCCAGGAGTCCGCGCTCTTCCAGGCCGAGCAGGAGCGCGTGCATCGACTGGCGGGTGACGAACGCGCCGCGGGCGAGTTCGGCCGCTGACAGGCCGGGCCGCTGGCCGAGCAGTTCCAGGCACGCGTACTGCGGCACCGACAGCCCCAGCGGGCGAAGTCCGGCATCCATCGCGGTTCGCAGCGCCGCCGCGGCCTGCTTCAGTGCGTAACCCACGGACAGTTCGAGATCACCCACGCCTGGCGCCATGTCAGGACACTGACATAGCTGAGGAGTGATCATGACTGTCACCGGACCCGACTTCATCGCCCTGCAGGTGCGCGACCTCGACGCCGCCGCCGCCTTCTACGAGACCCGGCTCGGGCTCCGCCGGGCCCCGGTCAGCCCGCCGGACGCGGTGGTGTTCGCCACCAGTCCCGTCCCGTTCGCTGTGCGGACCCCGCTACCCGGCCTCGACCTTGACGCCGTGACGCCACGGCCGGGAGCCGGGGTGGCGCTGTGGCTGCGGGCCGACGACGCGCAGGCCCTGCACGACGACCTCGCCGCTGCCGGCGTGCCGATCGTCGCCGCACCGGTCGACGGCCCGTTCGGGCGCACCTTCACCTTCCGCGACCTCGACGGCTACGCCGTCACCATCCACGACCAGGGCTGAGGCGAGGCCGATCATGAGCGAGCACACGATCCCACGGGAGGTGGCCGGCCCGTGGTCGCCGGCCACCAGCCGAGCCTTCTGGGAGGGCTTTACGCCCGCGGCCTGCGGAACCAAGGCGACGCGCGCTCGCCGCCGGCCTCAGCGCGCGGCGCCGTCCGGTCGATCTGGACCGGTCCCGGAGCGCCGGTGACCGATGCGTGGGGCCCGTATCACCGGGGAACTGCCGGACGCCGGGCGGGAATCCCGCGCCGCGTCGGCCACCATCCCGTCGGGATCGCGGCCGAGGGCCTGCCGAATGTGCGGCGGGATGAACTCGGATGTCGCCATCGCCAGTCGGACCTGCACCGAACGGTCGTTGACCAGGCGTTCCAGATCCGCCTCGGCCAGCTCGACCGAGCGGACCAGCGCGGCACGGACGTCGACCACGGGGTCCTGGGCAAGCGCGCTGCGCTGCTCGGCGGTGGTGCGCGGATTGCGGGCGACCCCTTTGCGCACACGTGCGGTGCGGTCGGCCATCAGGGCGATGATCACGTCGGGGTCGTGGGTGTGGGTGGCGAGGCGTTCCCGTACCTCGGGTGAGACGTCCTCGGTCAGCCTGGCGGCCAGCTCAGGCTCCAACTCCCGCGTCTCCGCGAGGAGACCACGAAGCTCCTTGTCGGATGCCTCCGACATCACCCGGCGAACCGACTCGTCGCAAGCCGGGTTGCCGGCGACCGCCCAACGGACCCACCGATCGGCGTCCTTGACGAGACGCAGGAGATTGCCGACCGAGGCCGAAGGGTTTCTCGCGACGGCCTCCCGAACCTGACGATCATGGTCCCGGGCCAGCGGTCGCAGTGCCTGCGCGGGTGCGTCGGCCCGGGCCGCGACCGCCTTGCGGACCACGGCCGACGGGTCGGACGCCAAGTCGAAGAGGGTCATCTGTGGCGTGGCGGGGTCCTGCGCGAGGGCGAGCCGCGCGTCGGCGCTGTCACCGGTGGTGGTGTCTGACCCGCTGTGACTGTCGGGCCCGCCGACATCCTGCTGCTTCCCCATGGTGGCAATCATGTCACGGGCTCACCGGGCAGCTGCCACGGCTGGCAGTAACCGTCAGTAGTGCTGGTTGACCTCGCCCTAAGGGCGGGGGACAGACTCCAGATATGCCACGGTGGTTGATGAGCGGTGAGTTCCTGATTCAGTCACGACTGAGCCCGAAGGCGTTGCGCCTCTACGACGGGCGGAAACTTCTGACCCGGCTCACATCGACGCCCGTACCGGATACCGGTACTACGGCCCTGACGAGCTCGACCGCGCTCGCCGTATCACCCTGCTCCGCGCGATCGGCATGCCTCTCGCGGACATCGCCGACGTGCTCGGCCTCTCCGGCCCACAAGCGGTCAGCAGGGTGGAGTCCTACTGGCGTGACGCCGAGACCAGACACTCCGCCCGCCGGCCGCTGGTGAGCCACCTGTTGGAACTCCTCAACGATCAAGGAACTCCCATGGCCTACAAGGTGCATCATCGCGACGTGCCCGCCCAAAAGGTGATCTTCATCCAGCGGCACGTGACCGCCGATCGGCTACCCCGTCTCCTGCCCGAGGTCACGCAGTTGCTGTTCGACCACCTCACCGCTGCCCGCGGCGTGCTGTCCGGCCCGGTGTTCGTCGCCTACCACGGGCTGGTCAGCGAGGACTCCGACGGGCCCGTCGAGGTGTGTGTCCCGACGAGCGACCCGGTGGAGCCCGAAGGGCCGGTCGCGGTCCGGATCGAGCGAGCACACCGGCAGGCGTACGTGTCGCTCACGAAAGCGCAGGCGGCGTACCCGGCGATCCTGCAGGCCTACGACGCCATCGGCGCGTGGCTTCGCGATCATGACCAGGTGCTGAGTGCGTCGGCACGGGAGATATACCTTCCGAACTGGGTCGCCGCCGCCGACGATGAGCACTGCGTCGACATCGGATTCCCCTGCCAACCGGCAGAGCCGGTAGGGGGACCGTAGAACGGCGCGTACGACTCCTGCGCGAGGGCCGGTAGCGGGTTAGCCTCCTGATGGAAATCACTAAGGAGTTGACCATGCTGAACCTGTCGTTCCGCCCTGCGTCTGTCCTTCGTGCTGCCGCCGCGGCGGTGCTGACCGCCGGTGTCGCCGCGTCCATGCAGGCCTGCGCCACGCCGGCCCCCGAGGCCGGGGATTCCGCCGCCTCGTCGGCGACATCGGCACCCGCCACCGACAGCGGTGCGACCGCGGACGCGCCCTCGCCCACCGCTTCAGGATCGAAAGACGGGTCGCAGGCGGGCGGCGCGGACCCGATCCTGCGGGGTGAACGGCAGGTCGTGTTGCGGCCGGTCGGTTCGTTCGAGTCGATCCTGGCGGTGGACGCCAAGGGCCGGCTGAACCTGACCGACGGCGAGACGGACAAGAGTCTGTTCGTGTTGCTGCCCGCCGGTGGGAACAGGTACCAGATCAGGACCGCGAAGGCGCACGACAGCGGTGAGCCCGACTGCATGGGCCTGCGCGACAACGGCAGTGCCCCGGCGACGGTCGTGGCGGCTGCCTGCGACTCCCGCCGGGCCGGTCAGTTGTTCGCCATCGAGAAGACGCAGCAGAAGGATCAGGGTCGCCCGACGTACACCATCGGCGGTGAGGGCAAGGTCTACCTGCGCGCGGTGGACGGGCAGGGCCTGACTGCCCAACGGGTGGGCGAGGGCGACGCGGGCGAGGGCCTGACCTTCGACTTCGTCGACAACGGCGCCGCCCCGGCAGGCCCGGGCGACTGAGCCCTGGACCGGCCGTCGCGTCGCGGGAAAAGCGCGGAAGTACCATCCCGGGCGGCCGGCTCGTCCCGAGGAGCCGGCCGCGTCCTCTGGCGGCCGATCAGCGCCGGAACAGCATGCTGGCCGGCCACTTGTTGCCCGATGGGCACGGCAGGGTCCGGAGCGTCTTGTCGGACGCGGACAGGCTGATGCACCGATCGGTGGCCATGTTGCGATAGGCCACCACAGTGCCGGACGGCATCGCCCCGGTGGCCGGGCGCGGCTTGGACACCCGCTGCCAGAGCTGGTAACCGTTCCCGTTCGCACACGGCAGGGTGTAGATGGCGCCGTCGTGATTGCTGTCGAGGCAGAAGCCGGTCAGCTGGTCGAGCAGCCGGTACCAGTCCGGGCCAGGAGCGGTGTCCCTGGAGAGCGGCGGCCCCTCACGCCACTTCTGGCTGGTCTCGCCGTGGCAGCCGCTGGCGAAGGCGTGCCCGCCCAGGGGCATGCCGTTCAGCGCCATCGCCGGGTCGTCGTTGCTGTCCACACAGAGCCCGGTGGCCACGCTCCGGATCACGCTGGTGCTGCCAGGGGGGACCGTCTTGGATGGGGTCGGGCTCGATTTGGCCGGGACTTGTGCCTTCTGGCTCGATTCGATCCTGCCGGGTGCGGGTGGGGTGGGTGTGTGGGGGGCGCGTTCGGTGGGGGCCGGTCCGGTCGGGCTCACACTGACCGGGTTGGCGGTGCCGGGCAGCGCGACGTTCGTGGCGGCCGAGCCGCTGGTGTGGACGTCGACATCCCAGATCGAGTAGCCGTAGCCGCTCGCCCGGGCGGTGCCGTGTACGCGCACGTACCGGCCGGTGCCGGACACGGTGAGGTTCTGCGCGCCACCCCCGCCGGTCGTGGTGGAGTAGACGCTGGCCCAGTTCACGCCGTCGGTGGACAGTTGGATCTGGAACGCCGTCGCGTAAGCGCTCTCCCACTGAATCGAGACGCCGCACACGTCGACCGAGCTACCCAGGTCGATCTGGAGCCACTGCGGATCACCGACGGTGCTGCTCCAGCGGCTGTTGGTGTCGCCGTCGACCGCGTTGGCCGCCACGAAGCCCGCGCCCTCTGTCGAGGAGGCGGTCACCGGCCGGTTCAGGGCCGCGTCGGCGGTGCCGCAGACGGGCGTGCCGCCGGTCCACAGTTTGGGCGCGACCAGGAACGACACACCCAGCAGCGCGGCGAGCACCACGATCGCGGGCAGCAGGACGTGCAGCGATCTCGATCGACGTCGTACCGGAACGAGCGCGGTCGGTGCCTGTTCGCGCTTGTCGGGCACAGCGCCGGCGTCTTCCGGCGCACGGGGTGGCAGCGCCGTCGCGGCCGTCGCGGCTTCGACCCCGGCCGACCCGGCTTCGGGCGGGCCGGCCGGGAGCGCGGCGCCGACGATGGTGCGCCGTTCCGGTCGGGGGGCGGCTGAGATGGTTCGCGATGCGAGGGCGTCCGCGCTGAGCATGGCGGCGCCCAGCGCGACCGCGTGCTTCGGATGGGTATTGATCAGGATGGGCCGCCGGAGCGTGTCACGCAGCACCTCGGTGACCCGCGGTATCTGCGACGAGCCGCCGACGAGAAGGACCGCGGTGAGGTCCTGCGGGACGATGCCGGCGGTCGTCAGAGTCCGCCGGAACGCCTCGACCGTGGCGTCCAGGGACGGTGTGATCGTCTTCTCGAAGGTGTCCCGGGTGATGGTCACGTGCCGTACGCCGTCGGGCAGGGGCACCGAGACATCCGCCTGCAGGCGCGTGGACAGGGCCTCCTTCGCCAGAACGCACTCGCGCTGGACTACGGCCAGCAGCGCCGCGGTGCCTGGGTCCGCCGGATCCAGCTTGTTGATGGCGCCGCCCAACTGGCGGTTGACGTGGTCCAGGATCGCCTGGTCGAAGTCGGCGCCTCCGAGCCATTCGATGCCCTCCGGGGTACCGACGATCTCGATGCCGCCGTCGCCGTTGCGCACGACCGCGCTGTCGAAGGTTCCCCCACCCAGGTCGTAGACGGCGAGCAGACCGTCCGGGGGCAGGGGGTGGGTGGAGCAGTAGTAGGTCGCCGCGGCCACCGGCTCGGTGACCGTGTGGACCGTCGGGCCACCGGACTCCGGCGTCGCCGGGCCCGCGTGCGGGCTGCTCGGTCGGGGCAGGCCCGCCAGGGGCGGGATGGCGGCGAACTGCTCCCGCCGGTACGGGCCCCACACGGCCGGGTGGGTCAGCACGATGTGATCGGGCTGCCCGCCCCGGGCCTGGCTCACGCTGTCCATGATCGAGCGGAGCAGGGCTGCCATCAGCGCGGTGGGGGAGTGCGGTGCGCCGGCGAGGATCACCGGGGTGGGGTCGCCGAGGCGACGCTTGAACTCCCGCGCGACCCGGCTGGAATCCTGGAGCCCGAGGCGGTCGGCCACCTCACCGGTCAGCAACTTCCCGTTCTCGTCGAGGTACGCGGCCGACGGGGTGACCACCGCCTGCCCGCCGAGTCGCACCATGTCCAGGGCTCCGGCGTGCGCCACCGCCGCGGCGGCGAAGCTCGTGCCCAAGTCGACGCCGACGCCGTACATCCAGCCGCCCTCGTCCAAGATCGTCACCGTCATCCATAATCGGCCGAACGCCAGAAGCAGTCAAGGCGCAACAAGCACGATACGTCGGAACGGCGGTTCCGAAGCCAGGGCGTTGATCAGGAGGCTGGCCATGGACGTCGCGGTGGCCGACGACGGCGCACTGTTCCGGGAAGGGCTGCAACTGCTGCTGTCCGCCGCCGGCCACGAGGTCGTCGGCTGCGTGGAGGACGGCGACCAACTGCTCGAACTGCTGGCCAGCACGCCCGTCGACGTGGCCATCATGGACATCCGGATGCCACCGGGCCTGGACGGCGGGTTGGACACCGCCCAGCGGGTCCGGGCGCGGCACCCCGACGTGGGACTGCTGCTGCTCTCCCAGCACGCCGAGGCCCACTACCTCTACCGCCTGCTCGAGATCGGGACCGAGCGGATCGGGTACCGCCTCAAGGACCAGGTGGCCGGGGTCGCCGTGCTCGCCGACACGCTCGTCCGCATCGCCGCCGGGGAACTCGTGATCGAGCCGGCCCTGGCGGTGAAGCTGGTGGACCGGCCGAGCCCTCAGGCCCGGGGCCCGTTGGCGGACCTCACGGACCGGGAGCGCGCCGTGCTGCGAGTCATGGCCGAGGGACGGTCCAACGCGGGAATCGCCACGGAGCTGTTCCTGTCGGTCAAGTCGGTGGAGAAACACATCGCCGGCATCTTCACCAAACTGAAGCTGTCCATGGAGCCCACGGCGCACCACCGGCGAGTCCTGGCCGTGCTGGCGTACCTGCGGTCGGACCGGACGGCAGGCTAGTGGCGTGCCCGGGACCACCGCCTCCGTGAGCGGGCCGGCGCGCACTCCCGAGCCGGCCGGGCCGTTCACCGTCCTGGCCCGGCTGACCGCGTCGGGTGCGCTGCCCACCGCAGACCGGCCGGACGACGGCCTGGGCGGATACCGGCCGGTCCTGCGGACGCTGCTGCGCGATCTCGGCCGTGCCTACGGGACGCGGTACGCGGCGTTGTGGCTGCCGGCGGCCGACGGTGCCGCCTGCCAGCAGTGGACCCCCGCCGTCGCCTGGCAGCCCCGGCGCCGGGCGCAGGGGGCGGCGTTGCCGGGCCGGGCCGACGACCCCGATGTGCTGTTGAACTGGGCCGGAGTCGCCGCGACGGTGGACGTGACCGCCGGCGGGGTGCGGTACGGCACCCTGGTGCTGGCCCACCGGGAGCAGCCCGAGCCCTGGCCCGCGCCGGCGGCCCTGCTGGGCGAGACGGCGGTCTGCGTCGGGCTGCTGCTGCGGCTGGCGCGACACCGCGCGGCGGGCACGGCCGCGCGGAACCGGGCCGAGAGAGCGGTCCGGCAGGCCGACGTCGTCCGGCTGGAGCTGTCCGCGGTGCAGGCCGTGGAGCGCGACCGGCTCGCCACGGCCGTGACCGCGACGCCGGACCGGCAGCTACAGGCGATCCTGATCCGTACCTGTGCCCTGGAGGGTGCGCTGGCCGCCGGCTCACCCGGGGCCGAGGCGATCGCCGCCACGATCCGCGCCGGCCTGCACGAGATGATCGAGGGGTTCCGGACCGTGGTCCGCGGCGTCTACCCGCAGGTCCTGCGCGGCAGCGGGGTCGCCGCGGCGTTGGAGGAGGTCGCCGCGGCGCTGTCCGTACCGGTGGTCTTCCACGGGGAACTCGGCCGGCGTCAGAGCTGGGAGATCGAGTCCAGCCTGTACCAGGCGGCAGCCTCGGCGGTGGCGGCGCTGAGCGTCCACGGCGGCGACGGTCCGGTGTCCGTCGAGCTGTCCCGGGACGGCGACGTGCTGGTGATCCGGGCGCAGCGGGCCGAGGCCGAGCGGACCCGCGTCGCCGCGGTCCTGCGGGACGACTCCCGGCGCCTGGCCGCGCTCGGCGGGCGGCTCTCGGTCGACCGGGCATCGGGACGCGCGGCGACCGTGGTGGACATCCGGCTGCCGGCGCGGCTCGGCGGGAACCGGCCGGAGGCGGCGCGCACCGTCGCGCTGGTGCCGGCCGCGAACGCCGGGGCACCGGAGGATATCGCCGGGGACTACACCGCTGCCAGCGCCCCCGTGCGCCGACTGCTCGGCCGGCTCGTGGACCGCCGGGAAGCGTCCGCGGACAGCGTGCCGGTGCGGGTCGCCCTCGGGCGGCAGGACCGCCGCGCCCGCGTAATGGTGGTCGGGGCGCAGGCGGAGCATTTGTTGCGGGTGCTGTGCGGCCTTCCCGGGGACCCCGGCTGGGCGCCACCGGCTGGGACGTGCGGAGCCCTCATCTGCTACGAGTACGGGCCGTACCGGCGGATCACGCTGGACCCGGTGCGCGGTGCGCCACCGTGGCGACCGGTCCGGATTCCCGACTGGTCCGGCGTCGCGTGGCCGGATGCGGCGGCCGGCCTCGACCGGCTCCTGGTCGAGACTCCCACGGACGCGCTGCGCGGCCTACGGCTGCTGCACTCTCGCGACCGCGTCGACGTCGACCTCGCGGTGCGGCTGCGCCGCTGGTCGGACGGGATGCACGGGCTGCCGGACATGGTTCTGCTCGCGCTGGGTGGTCCGGCCAGCGCCGCCGAGTCGGAGTTCCTCACGATGCTGCGGGCTCCGGGCAGGGACGGGTTCTCTCCGATGGTGATCTGCGCGATGCGCGAGGGTGCCGCCGCCAGTTCCGGGTCGCGACAGTGGCTGCGGACGATGAGTGACGCGGTCGTCGACTGGCATCCGGCAGCCGGAGGCGGTCGCGCCGTCGACGAGGCGTTGCGGGCCCGGCTACCGGTACCGAGCGGGGCCCTGGCCGCCCGGTGGGCGCTGCGCGCCCTGGTGGCCTGCCACGCCGCCGGGCAGTTGGACGACGAGTTCGCCCACGCGGTGGAGGCGGCCGTGGCGGGCGCCTACCAGGTGGCGGAGATGGACCTGTTGCAGACGTTGCAGGGCCGGCGGATCAGGCTGCCGCGTGGGCACGACGACGCCCTGCGGCTGCTCGGCGCGCACGGACCGGATTCCCGGTCCCGGGTCGGTCTGCCCGGTGACGCCGACGCGGAGCAGCTGACCCGGGCCGCGAGTCGGGCGCTCGCGTTCTGGCGGGCCCAGTCCATGGCACCCGATTCGGGACCGGAGGTTCGCGGTACGTGCGCCTTGTTGGTCCGCGCGTGCGAGCGGCTGCTCACCGACGGCGGTGGATGAACGACCGCCGGCCCGTCGCGTGCAGCGGACACCCGGCCGGGCCAGCTCAGATCGTGACGTACCCGGTGACCCGGGTGCCCTCGGCCGGGCTCGACCGGACTCTCAGCGAGCCGCCGACCGACTCCAGGCGGGCGGCGAGGTGGTGCAGCGGCATCCGCCCGCCGGTGTCGAATCCCGGCCCGGTGTCGGCCACCTCGAAGCTCAGACCCCGCGCGGAGGTACACAGCATCAGGGTGACCGCGGCCCCCGGGGCGTGCTTGTGCGCGTTGCTGATCGCCTCCAGGCAGGCCAGGTAGACGGTGGACTCCACCTCCGACGGGTATCGCCGGCCGATCAGCAGCGGGTCGACGTCGAGGGTGACCGTGTCCAGCGGGCCCAGCCGGGCCGTCAGCGCGGCTACCAGGCCATGATCGGCCAAGGGCAGGGACAGCAACCCGGTCGCCGTGGTGTGCAGGACCTCCTCGGTGCTGGCGAGCAACTGTCGCAGGCGGTCGAGGTGGTGGGCGGCCTCGGTCGGCTTCCCTGTGGTGAGCTGGTGCTCGACCATGGCCAGCGACATCTGGAGCGCGACCATGTGATGTTGGGCCCCGTCGTGCAGGTCGCGCTCCAACTGGTAGCGCTGCCGCTCGATCTCGCCCGCGGCCCGCGAGCGGGCGTCGGCGAGCAGGGCGTTGTTTCGACCGATCAGCTTCCCGGCCTCGTTGGCGGTGAGCTGGCCCTGGATGTCCGACAGCAGTAGCCGGGTCACCGTCTGCAGCTCGGGCCACCGGCGTAGCCGCTCGCCGGCAGCCGCCGGACGGACGGAGACGTCGGCGAGGAACCGCTGGCCGTCGTCGAGCCGGATCGGGGCCAGGTCCCGGTGTGCGGTCGCCGCCGGTTCCCGGCCGTCGAGAGGCTGATCCGCGGTGCCCCGGCCGGCGCGGCTCCAGTGGTATTCCCGTAACCGGTCCTGGGCCGGTGCCGCGCCCGGGTCGTCGGCCAGGTCGTCGCCCGGGTCGTCGGCAGCCAGGAGGGGAAGCCGCAGGCAGAGGGTGACCGACTCGGCGCCGAGGCACTCACCGAGCGCCCGGGCCAGGGCCGCGGCCTGGACACCCGGCAGCGGCGATCCCGACAGGCCGTGCACCGCCTCGACCACCCGCGCCACATCCTCCGGCGGGCCCGGCACGGGGGGAGGTTCTCCGACTCGTTCTGTCGAGCGGGCCATCGGAACACTATAGGTGTCGGGCAGTTTCAGGGGGTCACGCGGCGCGTAGCGCGTGGTCGCCCAGATCGGGCGGGTCAGCCAGGGCTGCCCGGACCGCGCGCATCGCGTAGTGCACCCGGCTCTTGATCGTCCCCACCGGAACGCCGAGCGCCACGCTGACCTCGGCGGCGGTCCGGCCCTTCAGGTACGTCTCCACCAGAGCGGCCCGGTGCTGTGGCCACAGCCCGCCCAGGACCTGCTCGACGTACAGGGAGTTCACCACGTCGGCCGTCACGTCCGGCGCGGCCACCGCCCCGGCGTTCTCGATCTCGACCTCGGCCGGCCGTGACCGCTGCGCGCGGTACCCGTCCATCACCAGGTTGTGGACCACCCGGCGCAGCCAGCCCAGCACGGATCCGCGGTCTTCGGTGAGCCGATCGATGTGCGTCCAGGCCCGCAGGAACGCCTCCTGCACGACGTCCTCGGCGCGTGCGGTGTCGCCGCCGGTGAGCTGCTGCGCGTACTTCAGCAGCGGTTGCTGATATGTACTCATCAGGTTGTGGAGGCGGCGGTCGCCGTCCACGGCGCTCAACGGTCGTCGATCGGTCATGCCTTGAGGGTGCCGCTGAGCGCCGGTTTTCCGATACAGGGTGGTCCCTGCTGCTGTGGGGGTTGTCCCGCCGGTGGGGGAGGGTTATCCCTACCCCTGCAGGCATTGGGCGGATCCACCGCCCGGACGGTGAACCCGGCGACGCCGCGACAGCGTGCCCCATGTGGACGACCCGCACACCGCCGCGCACTCGACCGGTACCGCGCCCGGGGGCACGGCCTCGCGTGACGGCGCTGCGGCGCCCTGACTGAAGAGGTGGGCATGCAGGGCACTGACTTCCCGGCCGTGGGCATCGGGATCACGACGCACAACCGGGGCGACGTGCTCCGGACAGCGCTGGAGGCGATCCGCAAGTACGCGCCCAGCGGCGCCGCGATCGTCGTGGTGGACGACGCCAGCGACGAACCGGTGGAGGAGGCGACCTTCCGCTTCGACGCCAACGTCGGCATCGCGCGGGCCAAGAACAAGTGCCTGGAACTGCTGGTCGAGCAGGGCTGCACCCACCTGTTCCTGTTCGACGACGACTGCTGGCCGACCGTGGACGGGTGGGAGAGGCCGTACCTGGAGAGCCCCGAGCCGCACCTGATGTACATCTTCACCGACACCCCGATGGGCCGGCTGACCGACTCGACCGAGATCCATCGGGACGAGCAGCTCAAGGCGTACACGCATCCCCGGGGCTGCATGCTCTACTTCGAGCGGCGGGTGCTGGACCGCGTGGGCGGGTACGACACGCGGTACGGCCGGTGGGGGTACGAACATGTGGACATCTCCAACCGGATCTACAACGCCGGCCTGACCTCGTTCCGGTTCGCGGACGTGGTGGGCAGCGAAGACCTCATTTTCAGCTGCGACGAGCGCAGCAACGTGGGCTCCAGCGTTTCCGCCGTCGAGCGCTTCCAGCTGGTACGCGACCTCAGGACGCGGTCCGAGGCGAGCTACCGGTCGGCGGAGTACCGAGAGTTCCGCACCCGCGCCGTGGGCGGTGCGGCGAGCCACGGCGTGGTCCTGACCACGTACCTGACCGCGCAGCCCGACCCGCAGCGCGGCACGGCCTGGACGCCGGACTACGGCCATTTGGACGAGTTGCGGATCTCCGTCGAGCGGCACGGCCGCCGGCTCGTCGTCCTGCACGACTGCCTCGACGTCGCGGACACCGACCTGGTGACGCACGTGCGGGTGCCGGCCGGTGCCGCCGGAACCTCGCCGTACTTCCACCGGTGGCTCTGCTACTGGCGCTACCTGCGCGAACACCCTGAGATCGACCAGGTGTGGTGCGTCGACGGCACCGACGTCGAAATGCTGCGCGACCCCTTCCCGGAGATGGACGACCGGCTGTACCTGGGCGACGAGCAGCAGCCGCTGTGCATGCCGTGGATGATCTACCAGCATGGCGGCAGCACCATGCTGTTGGAGTTTCTGTCGACCAACCGCGGCATCCAACTGCTCAACGCCGGAATCGCCGGCGGGCGGCGGGAGACCGTCCTGGAATTCTCCCGGGACCTGTTCGAGTTCTGCGTCTCCAACGCCCGCGAGGCCGGCGCGGTCGACATGGGCCCGTTCAACTACGTGGCCCGCACCTGGTACGCGGGGATGATCGTGCACGGGCGCCAGGTCAACACTGTTTTCCAGCAGTACGACCGCACCAGCACCGAGTCGTGGTGGCGGCACAAGTAGGTAGCGACGTCCGCCACCCGGTGAACCCGGTCGACCCCCGGGGACGTGCCACAGATGAATCCGGGCGCGGAAGGGAGGGACGGTGAGCGTGAACGTGGAAATGTCACTGGACACGCAGGCCGACGGCCGCGACGAGGTGGCGGAGGCGAACCTGCACGTGCTGCTGCTGCGGCTGGCGGGAACGCTGCAGGACGGGCTGCTGACCGACGTCCGTGGCTGGCTGGCCGACGGCCGCCGCCGAGAGGTGGCGCAGGCGCTGGCCTTCGAGGCGGTCTCGCAGCCACTGCAACTCGCCGGCGACGAGATCGAGCTGCTGCGGGTGGAGCTGATCCGTGGTGGTGCGGGCAGCGACCTCGCTCTGGCGTTGGAGGAGCTGCGCGGGGAGCGTCCGCCGGCCCCGTGGCTGTTCCTGTCCGCCCTGTCGACCGGTACGGACGATGCGCTGGTGGCACGGCCGTTGGACCGCACCGGCGAGCCGCAGGAGGACCTCGACGCGGTGGAGCGGGCGCTCGTCGCCGAGGCGTCGGACGTCCCGGGCGTGCGCGCGATCTGGCGGTCGTGGCGGATGCCGCAGCACGCGCGGCCGTGGCAGGAGCCGGTACGCGTCGCGGTGGTCAGCGTCGAGGACACCGTGGAATCGCTGCCTTCGCTGACTGTCCGGCTGCGTCGGGTCATGGTCGAGGCCGGTGACGCCAACGCCCAGGTGGAGGTCTGCTGGGCCGGGCTCGACGTGCCGTTCTACCAGACCCTGGCCCGTTCCTGCGGCGCCCTGCTGTGGTCGTCGAGGCCGGCGGCGCCGATCACGACCGCCCGGGTCTTCGACGGGGTGGACCCGGTCCGTGGCCCGTGGTTCACCACCAACCGCCCGGTGGTCGCCGACGGCGCCGAGCGCGACCGTCTGATCGCCGCCCTGCGCTCGGCCGTGGTCATCACGTGGAGCAGCGCCCAGATGGCCGACGTGCTCGCGCCCGAGCGCGGCGACGTCGTGCCGCTGCACCTGCGCACCGACGGTAGCTGGGTCTGGAGCGACGCGGTGGCCTACTACCTGGAGAACTACGGCCTGGCGCCCGACCCGGACCTGGCCTCGCACCTGAACGGGTCGGGCCCCGCCGAGCCGCTGGACGAGATCTCCGTCCACCGGGCGCTCGTGCACCTGTTCGACGGTCAGTCGGGTGAGGCCGTGTGGCAGCCGCCCGACCCCGGTGACGACCCGCTGCACCCGGACGTGCCGGTGCCGCCGAACCCCTGGCGGTCGGACGGGCCGGACGGAGCTGACCCGGAGGCCGGAGCGGAACGCCCGGTGCAGCCGTGAGTCAGTTGCCTGCCGGCCTGGCCGTGCGACCGTCGGTCCGCTGGCCCCTGCCGTCGTCCTGGGGTCGTCCGCCGACGGCCACGGCGGGCGCCGCACCGGACCCGCCCGGGGAAGCCCGGGGCGTGGGACGGTATCTGCGCCACGCGTCGCAGGTGATGGGGGCCGCGATGGAACGTTTCCGGGCGGGGGACGACTGCTCGCGGGTCCCGGTGATCGCCCCGGGGCCGTGGGAAGCGCTGGGGTCGATCACGCCCGGGCCGGCCGGCTGGTTCACCATCGCGGTCGAGGCCGGCGCGGCCGGTTTCCGGCTGGAGGGCCGGTCGCTCACCGCCGCCGAGCTGGCCGGCGTGGTCTGGCGCTGTCCCCGCTGGCGGGGCCGGCCCGTGCTGCTGGTCACCCAGCCGTCCGCGCCGGCCGACGGAGCCGGGCCGGTGCTGCGCCAGTTCTCCGTGGACCTGGGCGCGCCGGTCTACGCCTCGGACGCCGGTATCCGCTTCACCTTCGGCCGGGCCCTCGCCGACGGTCTGTTCTGGTGCTGGAAACCCGGGGCAGCCGGCGACGCGCCGGAGCCGGCGGGCCGCGTCCTGCCGCCGCCAGGATCGGTCCGCGCGCACCAGGGCCCCGCGCTCGGGGTACGTCGACGAAGCGAACCTCAACGCCCTGGTCGGGCGACGGCGGGCGCCGTGGCGCCGCCGGCTCCCGATCCCGACCCGGCCCCGCCCGGGTTGCAGCGGCTGGCGGTGCCGCTGGTCGAGATTCCCCGCCTGGACCTCGGCGTCCGGCCGGTGACCCTGCCAACGGTCGAGACGCCCCGGCCGGACCTGGGCATCCAGCGGCCGTCGATCACCGTTGCGACGGCCGACACCGACACCGACACCGCCGTTCCGCTGATCGCCCCGGTCGCCCCGGTCGCCCCGACCGGCCCGGTCGCCCCGACCGGCCTCGAACTGGGCGGGCCGCGGCCGGCGGAGTCGCCCCGACCGGTGGTGGCGACCAGGTTCGATCCGCCTGCGCCGCGTCCGGCGGAGCCGCCCCGTCCGGCGGAGCCGTTCCTTTCGATGACGGCGCCCGGCCTCGGCCCGTCCGGTCCGGTGGCGCCGATCCGCCTCGACCCGGCCACGATGCGGCTGCTCCGACCGGTCGGCGCGGCCAGGGCCGAACCGAACGAGCGTGGGCCGGTCGCCGTGACCAGGGTCGAGCGTGGGCCGGTCGGCGCGGCCAGGGCCGAACCGAACGAGCGCCGGCCGATCGGCGCGACCAGGTTCGAACCGGATGGGCATCGGCCCGCGGAGTCGCCCTGGTCGCCCGTGCGGGCCCGGACCGAGGACGGCGACCGCGAGCGGATGCGGACCACGCTGGGATGGAAGTTCCAGGCGCACTCCCGGACAGTGGCGCGGGCGCTGTCAATGCACCCCGGGCTGCGCAGCGCGACCGGGTCACACGACGTCGTGGCGGGGCTCGTCGCGGTCCTGGCCCTGCTCGACGGGGTCGGCGAGCGGGTCAACAGCGTGCTGCGCGGCGCGGGTATGCCCGACGAGGACGTCCGGATGCTGGCCCGGTGCGCCTGTGCGGGGCTGGTACAACTACCCGCCGTCGGCGCACCGGTCTACGGCGCGGCACCGGCCGGGCTGGACGTCGCGGCCCTGTACCGTCCCGGCGAGGTGGTGGTGGAGCCCGCGTTCACCGAGTTCTCGATGACCGGCGGCGGCGCCGCCGACGCCGGACCGCTCTACGCGATCTGGTCGGCCACCGCGCGGCGCCTCGATCAGCTGCGCTCCCCCCAGGAATCGGCCTCCCGTAGGGGACAGGCGATGTTCGCCGCGGGTTCCCGGTTCGCGGTGCTCGGCGTCGAAGCGGCCGGACCGGCCGGTGCGCCGTGCGTGCTGCTGCGCGAGATGGTCCTCGACCGTCCCGACAGCGCGCTCGACGAGCGGGTGGCCCGGAAGCTGCGCGACGCTCTCGCCGCCCGACCGGAGCGGGTGCAAACCTCGACGCCATTGCCGTGGCCCTTGGGTTTCGACGCCGGAAATCGCCGGTTCGCGACCCGGCCCGGTCCCACCGGCACGGACCGCCCCATGTCGGGGCGTACCGCGGGCGACGACGGCCATGACGGCGCGTGAAGGAGTGAATCGGTGACCACCAGCGTGCTGTCGGTGTCGGCCAGGGACACCGGGTGCCTGAGCGACATCTCCCGGGCCCTGGCCTCGGCGACGCCCGGCGACACCGTGGCGGTGCGTCCCGGGGTGTATCGCGAGGCGCCGGTGTTCCAGCGGGACGTCGTCCTGGTCGCCGAGGACGGCCCCGGCACCGTGACGATCGAGGTGCCGCCCGGCGGGGCGGTACTGGCCGCCGGTGGGGAGATCCTGATCCGCGACATCGTCATTCGCGGCGGCGACGGGCAGATGCCGCTGCTACAGGTCGCCGCCGGCCGGGTGCGGCTGGAGGGATGCAGGGTCGACGCCGCCGGGCCGGCCGCCATTCACGTCCGCGGTGGCACGGTGGAGATGGCCGGGGGTGCGATCAGCAACACCGGCGGCGCCGGCATCGTCCACGAGTCCGGCTCAGGCGGTTACACCGGTGTGCGCCTGCACGACATCGCTCGCTGCGGTGTCATGGTGACCGGCACCTGTGACCCGGTCTTCCGGGACTGCACCTTCACCGGGATCGGGGAGGTGGCGCTGCTGGCCGCCGGTTCGAGCACCCCCCGGCTGGAGGGGTGCCGCATCGACGAGGTGGGGCAGTACGCGGTCGTCGCGCAGCAGACCAGCCGGCCGCACCTGATCCGCACGGCCGTGGTGGGCGGCGAGGTGGGGTTGCTCGTCTGCGACGAGGCGACCCCGGTGGTGGACGGGTGCGAGATCCTGGACGTCCGGGCGCACGCCGTCGTGACGATGGCGGAGGCGGCGCCCACGCTGTCCGGGTCGCTGATCGCCCGCGCCCGCGGCCACGGCCTGCACTGTATGGGCAACTCCGCGCCGCGGCTGAGCCGCTGCGAGATCCGCGAGTCCGGTGCGCCCGGGGTGCTGGTCACCGACGAGGCGGCACCGCAACTGGCCGGTGGCGCGGTGGTGGGGTGTGCCGACGCGGGGGTGTTCCTGACCGGTCACTCCCGGGCGCGGTTGGACGGCGTCAGCGTGCGGGACAGCACGATCGGCGTCGCGGTCGAGGGGGAGGCCGCCCCGCACCTGATCGGCCTGTCCATCGAGGGGGTCCGGTACGGTCTGCACGCCACCGGCGGCGGCGGTCGATTCGAGGACGGTCACGTCACCGGTGCCAGCGCCGCGGGCGCCCGGGTCGCGGGCACCGCGGCCACGGCGCTGTTCAACTCCCGGTTCACCGGTTGCCGGATCGGCGTGGAGGTGGCCGGCAGCGCCCGCGCCGAGCTGTCCTCGCTGTCGGTGGAGGACTCCGGCGGCGCGGGTGTGCTGACCGGCGGGCCCTGCGCGGTGACCGTGTCCCGCAGCCGTATCAGCGGCAATCGGGGTCCGGGCGTGCGGGCCGGAGCCGGCAGCACGGTCGACGCGACCGACTGCGAGATCGTCGGCAACCAGGGGCCGGGGGTCGTCGTCGAGACCGACCTGCCGGTCCGGCTGCGCGGCGGGGTGATTCGTGGCAACGGCGGCGTCGGGGTGGACGCGCCCAGCCCGAGGGCCGCCATCGAGGTGATCGACGTCGACACCGGTCACAACGCCCTGCCGGTCCAGCTGCCGGCGAGGACCGCCGGTCGCCCGCCGGCTGCGGGACCCGGCTCCCCGGCCGCGAACCGCGCAGATCCGGGGGACACCGGCGCGGACGCGTGGCGGGAGCCGCCGGTGTCCGACGACTCCACGGAGTCGGCGCCGCCCGCCCGGACCGGCGGCGCCGACCCGAGGCCGGCCCCGTCGCGGGATCCGGCCGGCACCCGCCCGCCCGACGGCGAGGCGGTCGCCGACGGGGCGCCCGGTGGCGGACCGGCCGGCGACGGGGGCGGGGGTGACGCCGTGGCGGCTCTCCTGGCTGAGCTGGATGCCCTGGTCGGGCTGGCCGGGGTCAAGCGCGAGGTCGCCACCCTGGTCGGGCTGAACCAGATCGCCAAGCGTCGTCGGGAGGCCCGGCTGCACGTGCCGCCCATGTCCCGCCACCTGGTGTTCGCCGGGCCTCCCGGCACCGGCAAGACCACCGTGGCCCGGATCTTCGCCCGGGTCCTGGCCACGCTCGGGGTGCTCTCCGGCGGGCAGATGGTGGAGGTGTCCCGCTCCGACCTGGTCGCCGAGCACGTCGGGGGTACGGCGGTCAAGACCACGGCCAAGTTCGAAGAGGCGCTGGGCGGCGTCCTGTTCATCGACGAGGCGTACACCCTCACACCGGCCGGCGGCCACGACTTCGGCCGCGAGGCGATCGACACGCTGGTGAAGCTGATGGAGGACCACCGGGACGAGGTCGTCGTGGTGGTCGCGGGATACACGCCGAACATGCGGACGTTCCTGGCGGCCAACCCCGGCCTGGAGTCCCGCTTCTCCCGGACCATCCAGTTCGACAGCTACTCCGACGACGAGCTGGCCACCATCGTCGACCGGCTGTGCCGCGCCCATCACTACGTGCTGGAGTACGAGACGCGGCAGGCCCTGGTGCGGCACTTCTCCGAGCAGCCCCGGAGCGAGACGTTCGGCAACGCGAGGCTGGCCCGGCAGGTCTTCGAGGACATGTTGGGGCGCCAGGCGTACCGGCTGTCGCACAACCCGCAGGCCCCGGACATCGAGCTGGCCCGGCTGCTGCCGGAGGACCTGGGCGAGTCGGCGGCCGAGCAGCCGGAGTCGGACGACCGGCGGCAGGTCGTCGACGACCTGCTCGGGCGCCTGGACGCGATGGTCGGCCTGGACGCCGTCAAGCGGGAGGTGACCGACGTCATCGACCTGATCACTTCCACCGAGGCCCGGAACCGGGCCGGGCTGCCCACCCCGACCATCTCCCGGCATCTGGTCTTCGCCGGTGCGCCCGGCACCGGCAAGACGAGTGTGGCCCGGTTGTACGGACAGCTGCTCAACGCGGTGGGCGTGCTGCGGACCGGTCAGCTCGTCGAGGTCTCCCGTGCCGACCTGGTCGGGCAGTACGTGGGGCACACCGCGGTGAAGACCACGGATGTCTTCAACCGGGCGCGTGGGGGAGTGCTCTTTATCGACGAGGCGTACGCGCTGGCCGGTGAGGGCAATGACTTCGGCCGTGAGGCCATCGACACGCTGGTGAAGCTGATGGAGGACCACCGGGACGACGTGGTGGTGATCGCGGCCGGGTACACCGGTGACATGCGGCGCTTCCTGGCCAACAACGTCGGCCTGGCCTCGCGGTTCAGCCGTCAGATCACGTTCGCCTCCTACACCGCGTCCGAGCTCGTGTCCGTCGTGCAGATGCTGGCCCGGGAGGGCGGCTTCGAGTTCGGCAACGACAGCATCCCGCTGTTGTACCAGCACTTCGACGGCCTGACCCGGGACGAGGCCTTCGGCAACGGCCGGTACGCCCGCCAGTTGCTGGAGCGGGCCATCACCAAGCAGGCCAACCGGCTGCGTGGCGGCGGCGCGCTGACGGTCGATGACATGCGACAGCTGTGCGCGGCGGACGTGCGGGCGGCCGTGGCAGCCTGACCGTGCCCGTCGGGGCGGCGCCGGCCCGTGGCCGGCGCCGCCCTACCCGTGTCGGGCGGGGCACGGGTGGCGGGCCGGTGGATTTCGACGAACATGCCGGGGCGGCAAACTCTTTGCGTCCCGGATCCGTGTTCTGAGTGTGAGCACCAAACCTTACCGGCGGCCGGCCCGCCGCAACGGACCCGAGCTCCCGCACGGCGAGATCTCCCTGCAGGAGCCGCCGGCCGTCCCGGAGGCCCAGGGGGGCGGGTTCCGCTCGTTCGGGATGATCCTGCCGACCCTGCTGATGAGCGGCGGGATGATGTTCATGTTCTTCGGGCGGAGCACGCTCGACAGCCCGATGGGCATGGTCATGATCGTGATGATGGGCGGCGGCATGCTGGGCATGGTCGCGGTGCAGATGACGACCGCCTCCGGCAACCGCAAGGACCAGGTCAACGGTGATCGCCGCGACTACTTCCGCTACCTGTCGCAGACCCGCCTACAGGTCCGGGAGTACGCCGAGAAGCAGCGGGGCGCGCTGGCCTGGCGCCACCCGCACCCGGAGTCGCTGTGGTCGCTGGCGATGACCAGCCGGCTGTGGGAGCGCCGGCCGACCCACCCGGATTTCAGTGAGATTCGGATCGGGACCGGCTCCCAGCGCCTGGCGGTGCGCATCACCCCGGTGGAGAGCAAGCCGGTGGAGGACCTGGAGCCGGTCTGCGCCAAGGCCCTGCGCCGGTTCATCAAGGCGTACGCGACCCTGCCCGACCAGCCGGTGGCGCTGTGCCTGTCGGGGTTCTCGCACGTGCGGATCGGCGGCGATCGGGACGTGGCGCTGGGCCTGGTGCGCGCAATGCTCGCCCAGTTGGTCACCTTCCACGCCCCCGATGAGCTGCGGCTGGCGATGTGCACCGGCGCCGAGCAGGCCGCGCAGTGGGAGTGGGCCAAGTGGCTGCCGCACGCCAAGCACTCCTCCGACGTCGACGCGGCCGGTGCGGTCCGGCTGTGCGGAAGCACGCTGGAGGAGGTGGAGCGGCTACTCGGCGCCGACTTCGCGGCCCGCTCCCGGTACGACGGCGAAGCCCAGCCCTCGCGGGAGGAGCCGTTCGTCGTCGTGGTCTGCGACGGCGGCGTCATCCCGCCGGGCGCCCGGCTCGTCGTCTCCGGATACCGCAACGCGGTCCTGATCGACTTCGACGGGCGCGGCACGGCGGGAGACGAACAGGTGCTCAACCTGGACGTGTCCGAGGCGGACGTGGACATGGTGGAGCGGGACCACGTGGGCCGGGAGGTGCGCACCCGGCTCGCCGCACCGGACGGCCTGGACCCGGTGCGCCTGCGGGCCCTGGCGCGCATCATGGCCAGGCACGGCACGAAGGTCACCGGCGAGCAGCCCGCCAACGGGCTCAGCGCGGTCCTCGACCTGCCCGACCTGCTGGACATCGCCGATCTGGACGACTTCGATCCCACCGAGCTGTGGCACGGGCGGCCCCCGGCGGACCGGTTGCGGGTGCCGATCGGGGTGGCGGCGGACGGCTCCGCGATCGACCTGGACATCAAGGAGTCCGCCGAGGGCGGGATGGGCCCGCACGGCATGCTGATCGGCGCGACCGGGTCGGGCAAGAGTGAACTGCTGCGGACCCTCGTGCTGGCCCTGGCCGCCACCCACTCCTCCGAGACGCTCAACTTCGTGCTCGTGGACTTCAAGGGCGGCGCCACGTTCGTGGGCCTCGACCGCCTGCCGCACGTGTCCGCGCTGATCACCAACCTGGCCGACGAGGCCGCGCTGGTGGACCGGATGCAGGCCGTCGTGCACGGGGAGCTGGTCCGCCGGCAGGAGCTGCTGCGCCGGGCCGGGAACTTCAGCTCGGTGCGCGACTACGAGAAGGCGCGCGCGGACGGAACGGATCTCGACCCGCTGCCCACGCTGTTCGTCATCGTGGACGAGTTCAGCGAGCTGATCGCCGCGAATCCCGACTTCATCCAGCTGTTCGTCATGATCGGCCGACTCGGTCGGTCGCTCGCGGTCCACCTGCTGCTGGCCTCTCAGCGGCTGGAGGACGGCCGCATCCATCAGTTGGAGGGGCACCTGTCGTACCGCATCGGGTTGCGCACCTTCTCCGCGATGGAATCGCGGGCGGTCATCGGCGTGCCGGACGCCTACGAACTGCCGGCCGAGCCGGGTAACGGATACCTGCGCTCCAGCGTCACCAGCATCACCCGGTTCAAGGCCGCGTACGTGTCCGGCCCGCACCGGATACGCGGCGCCAAGCTGCACCACGAGGTGATCGCCAGCCAGGTCGTCCCGTTCACCGCCCAGCACCTGTCGTTCTCGACGCCGCCGCCGGACCGGGCACCGGACCAGCCGGTCGACACCGGCACCACCGTGCTGCACGCGCTGGTGGACCGCCTCGTCGACCAGGGGCCGCCCGCTCACCAGGTCTGGTTGCCGCCCATGGAGCACCCGCCGACCCTGGACGACGTGCTCCCGCCGCTGCTGCCCGACCCCGAACACGGGCTGCGCCCCGTCGACGCGGGCCGGCAGACGTACCTGCGGGTGCCGCTCGGTCTCATCGACAAGCCGTTCGAGCAGATGCGCGACCTGCTCGTGGTGGATCTGGCCGGCGTCGGCGGCCATGTCGGCGTCGCCGGGGGGCCACAGAGCGGCAAGAGCACCCTGCTGCGGTCGCTGGTGTGCGGGCTGGCGCTGACGCACTCACCGCACCAGCTGCAGTTCTACTGCCTCGACTTCGGTGGTGGGTCCCTGGCCGGGCTCGCCGGCCTGCCCCACATCGGCGGTGTGACCGGCCGGCACCAGCCGGAACGGGTGCTGCGGACGGTGGCCGAGGTCCGCTCGATCCTGGTCGACCGGGAGCGCCGGTACGCGGAGCTCGGCATCCACGGTCGGGACATGTACCGGCAGGCCCAGGCGGCCGGCCAGATCCCGCAGGACCGCTTCGGCGATGTGTTCCTGGTGGTGGACGGATGGTTCACGCTGCGCCAGGAGTTCGAGGCGGCCGAGGAGATGGCCCGCGAGATCGCGGGGCGGGGCCTGAACTACGGCATTCACGTGATGTGCACCATGGGCCGGTGGTCCGAGCTGCACATGTCCATGCGGGACAAGATCGGCACCCGCCTGGAACTGCGCCTGGGTGACCCGGTCGAGTCCGGGATCGACCTTCGCGCGGCGGCGCAGGTGCCCCGCCGGCCCGGTCACGGCCTGACCGAGGCGAAGCTGCACTTCCTCGGCGCGCTGCCCCGCATCGACGGCGTCCAGTCGGCCGAGGGACTCGACGCCGCCACCGATGAGCTGGTGTCGGCGATCGTGGACAACTGGCCCGGGGAGCGGGCCGCCGCGGTCCGGACGCTGCCGACGGCGCTGCCGATGGACGAACTGCCGACGCCGGAGCCTGCGCGCATCGCGCTGGGGGTCGACGAGGATCGGCTCGCGCCGGTGTGGCACGACTTCCGGACGATGCCCCACCTGACCGTGCTGGGGGACACCGAGAGCGGCAAGACCAACATGCTGCGACTGGTGGCCCGGGCGGTCGCGGCGAGCTACACGCCGGCGCAGGCCCGCATCATGGCGGTCGACTACCGACGACAGCTCTTCGACGACATTCCGGAGGCCTACCGGTTGGGCTACTCGGTCTCCCCGGACAGCACCCGGGCGACGGCGGCGGAGGCGCTCGCCGGGCTCGGGCAGCGCGTGCCCGGTCCGGATGTCACTCCGGAGCAGTTGCGGGCCCGCGACTGGTGGAGCGGCCCCGAGCTGTTCGTCCTGGTGGACGACTACGAGCTGCTGGCCGGGCACGACAACCCGCTGGCCGGGTTGATTCCGCTGCTTCCCCAGGGCGGCGACATCGGCCTGCACGTGGTCGTCGCCCGGGCCGCCGCCGGGGCGATGCGTCTGTCGATGGACCCGCTGCTGCGGCGGATCCAGGAGCTGAACACCCCGGACGTCGCGCTGTCCTGCCCACCGACCGAGGGCCCGCTGCTGGGCAGCACCAAGCCGCGTTCCCTGCCGCCGGGCCGAGCCCTGTTGTGCACCCGGCGCGGCAGCCGGCTGATCCAGACAGCCCTGGTCCCGGCACCAGCCGCCCAGTCCAGCTCCGACCGATGACGCGCACCGAAACCCGCCCGCGTCCGCCGGGCGTGCCGTCGGCCCCGGAGCCGGACCGGGCGGCTGACGCCCCGCCGCCGCCCCGTCCGGATCCCGGGGCGGCGGAGGAGTTGGCGCGGCGACTGCGGGCCGTGGCCTGCCTGCCCGGGCCGTCGGCCGTGCCGACCGCGTGGCCGTGCGACCGGGCACTGCTGGGCTGGCTGCGCCAGTTGACCTACCCCGGCCTGTACACCTGGCCGGTCGAGGAGAACCTGGCACGACGCTGGATCGGTGGCGACATCTTCCACACCCGACGCGTGCCCGACGCGCCGGACTTCCTCACCGGCGTCGACCTGCGCCGCCTGCCGCCGCATTTGGTCGCGCCGCTGTTGGGGCGGATCAGCATGACCCGTACGGCACCGCGCGCCGCCGACCTGGCGCCCGACGCCCTGGCCGCGGACGCCGGCCGGGTCAGCACGTACGCGCGGACCGGCCCCGCCCGGCGCTGGGGGCAGCCGGAGCAGGCTCCACCGCTGCCGGAGACCACCGTCATCCCGCACGTGGTGCACGGCATCTGGCTCGGCCGGGCGCTGCCCGCGGGGAACAGCTTCTGGGCCAACTACGGCACGGCGGCCGCCCACTACGCCGGTGAGGTCGACTTCGTGCTGTGGACCGACATCCCCCGCGCCCGGTTCGACGCGGCCCGCGTGACCCCGCCCGCCCGGCCCGACCCGCTGGCCCCCGTGCGCGACCTGCTCGCGTGGGCCGCCACCCACGGCATTCACCTGGTCAACGTGTCCGAGGTGTTCCACACGAGCGCGCCGATGACCCTGCACACCCCGTTCGCCCTGGAGATGGGCCAGCGGGTGCCGCAGGCCTTCGCGGCCGCCAGCGACCACCTGCGGGTCGAGGTGGTCCACCGCTTCGGCGGCCTGTACGCCGACGGGGACCTGCACTTCCTGCCCGACACCGGGGCTCCGTCGGAGGAGGCGACCGGCGGCCCCGACCGAGAAGACGCGGCGTCGGGTAACGACGCCGCGCCGGGCGACGCGGCCGGCTACCGGCTGTTCCGTGGCCGGTGGCGGGGCCGGCCGGACGCCGACGGGCCGACCCGGCTGCCGGAGTTGTTCGACCGGGTCGCCGCGTCACCGCACGGGTTCACCCTCAACGCGCTCACCGACGAGATCGTCCTCAACGACGCCATCCTGGCGCCGTCGGGGCATCCCGCGCTGGCCCTGTGGCTGGAGGGCGCGCGGTACAACTACCTGCGCGACCAGCGGGCGCTGTTCGCCGGCGGAGAGCCGACGCAGCACGCGCCCCGCTCCGGCGAGGAGCCGGCGACGTGGACCTGGGCGGTCACCCCGGTCCGGACCGGCCGGCTGCACCACTGGCTGCTGGCGAGGCTGGGCATCACCGGCGCCGAACTGGTCAAGCCGGCGCCCGCCGTGCGCGGGCACAGCGAGCTGAGCTGGCTGCCGCCGGTGGCCGGCGAGCCGCCGGTCGCCTGCCCGGACCCGGATCCACTTCCGACGCTGATCGGCTGCGTGAACCTGCTGCGCTGGCAGTACCTGTCGCGCGGCGGGGACCTGGCCCTCACCGCCGTCGCCCCGCTGATCCGTGGGCTGCCGGATCCGGACACGGCGTGGACCGCGCTGCTGCTCGCCTTCGGGGACCTCAGCACCGACCTCGGGGCGGTCACGTCGGTCACCGACCGCCGGCGCAACCAGGACCAGACCCTGGACGTCGTCGTGCTGCCGCCCGAGGCGGAGGCACTGCTGGACCGCACCGCCGACCCCGAGACCTGGTTCGGCTCCGACGCCGGCACCGGTCGGGAGTTCTGGTTCCTGGGCGAGCGCACCGTCCCGGCCCGCCTGCGGATCGCGACGGCGCGGTGACCTGCCACCGCCGCCCGTCGCGACGGTGAACTCCGGACGAAAACCAGGCGTGCTAGAGATATGAGCCAGGATCGTGGGGAACTCTGTCGGCTGCTGGTCGTGGGACCGACCAGCCAGGTCGACGTGAGCCTACCCACCCACATCCCGCTGGCCGACATGATGCCGGCCCTGCTGAGCGCACTCGGCCCCGACCTCGCCGACCGAGGGCTCGAGCACAGCGGCTGGATCGCGCGTCGGCTCGGCGGGCCGGCGCTGGACGAGTCACGCACCGTCGCCGACCTGGAGCTGCTCGACGGGGAGATGGTCTACATGCGTCCCCGCACGGACCAGATCCCACCGTTGGCCTACGACGACCTCATCGACGGCGTCTCGGCCGGCATCCGGGAGCGGTCCGGGTTGTGGCGTCCGAGAACAACGCGGATGGCCGCGTTGCTCCTGTTCGCCGCCTGGCTGGGCGCCGGTCTGGCCGCCATGCAGGTGTGGCGGGACCACGGGAGTCGCACGGTGCTGTTCGCGATGTCGGCGGTGCTCTGCTGCGCCGCCGGGTACGCCGTGGCCCGCAAGCTGGCCGACCGCGCGATGGCCGGCATCCTGGGCGGCGCCTGCGTGACCGCGACGGTGCTCGTCACCCTCGACGTGGCCTCGCAGCGGATCCCGAGCACCGACGCCGGGTCGAACCTGCCTCTGCTGATCTTCGCGGGGGCCACCGCCGGTACGGTCGCCGCGCTGCTGGTGTGCCTGTTGGTCGCTCCGCATACCAGCAGGCGGCCGGTCACCGCCGGGCTGGCGTGCCTGTGGCTGCTCGTCACGGCTGCGGTCGTGCTGCGCGAGCAGGCCGGGCTGGGCTGGACCGGGGTCGCCGCGGCCCTGGTCACGGTCACCACGGTGCTGCGGCTGGCCGTGCCGGCGGTCACGTTCAAGCTCGCCGGGTTCACCCTGCCGGAGATGCCGGTCGAACCGGCGGAGCTGCAGAAGGACATCGAGCCGCATCCGGCGGCGGACTTGCTCGCCGGGGCCGTCTCCGCGGACCAGTTCATGACCGCCCTGTACACGGCGCTGGGACTGGTCTCCGGGGTCGCGATGGTGTGGCTGGTGACCGCACCGGGCTGGACCGCCCCGTTGGCCGGGTGGCTGGCCGCCGCCGCCCAGATCCTCGTCACCCGCGCGATGACCAGCACCTGGCACCGGCTGGCGCTGGCCGGGCCGGCGCTTGTCGCCATGGCGGTCTGGTGCCTGACCGCGGCCGCCGGCCGGGGTTCGTCGACGGCGACGCTGGCCGTCGCCTTCTGCCTCGTCCTGGCGCTCGTCTGCGGGACGGCCGCACGTGTGGCGAGCCGTCGACGGTACAACCCGATCTGGGGCCGGCTGGGCGACTGGACGCACACCGCCGCGGTCGCCGCGCTGCTGCCGACGGCCGTGGTGATCATGGGTGTGATCGCGTTGATCCGGGCACAGGTGGGGTGACATGGCCTCCCGTCGAGACCAGGTGGATGCGCAGCGGCACATGATGGCCCGGGTGACCGGTGCGCTGGTGCGGGCCGAACCGGAGACCTCCGAGTCGCCGACCCGGCGGGACCGGACCGGGTCCCTCGCCGGTCTGCTGCTCGGGGCCCTGCTGTTGGGCGTCGTCGCGATCTGGGCCCTGTTCCCGGGGGCGTCGGGCTCGACCCGGTGGCAGCAGGCGGGCACGCTGGTCGTGGACGACTCGACCGGCGCGCGGTACGTGCTGGTCTCCGGCCAACTGCGGCCGGTGATCGACATCGCCACGGCCACACTGCTCGCCGGCGGCCGGCTCACCCCGGTCACGGTGGCCTCGTCCCAGCTTGCCAAGGTCTCCCGGGGCGAGCCCGTGGGAACGCCGGACGGCCCGCAGGTCCTGCCGTCGAAGCAGATCAACCGGGGTGTGTGGCGCGTCTGCGACCAGGGCGCCGCGCGGATCGCGGTGGACATCGACGTACCCGCGTCCCCCGCGCCCCTCGATCCGGGTGAGGCCCTGACGGTAACCGCGGCCGGCCGGACGTACCTGCTGTGGGACGGGCGGCGACTGCTGCTCGGCCAGACCTGGGTCGCCGACGTGCTGGGGCTGGGGCTGTCGGCCCCGGTGCCGGTCACCCCGTCCTGGATCGATTTGATCCCGCTCGCCGGCACCGCCGGCCCGGTGGTCGTTCCCGGCGCCGGCAAACCCGGGCGGACCGTAGCCGGCCGGCGGACATCGGTCGGTGACCTGTTCAGCGTCGACCTGGGCAACGACACGGTCGGCCAGTACCTGATGACCATCGACGGGCTGGCGCCGCTGACCGCCACGGAGTACATGCTGGAGAGGGCCCGCCCGGGTTCCACCGAGGAGACCACCATCACCGCGGCGGAACTGGCCGCCACCGCCCGGCGCACCCCGGCCCGTCCGCTGACCACGTTGCCGCCCAAGCCGCCGAGGCCACGGTCCACCCCGGACGGCGCCTCGGTCTGCCTGGAGTACACGGGACGGTCCGATCGTGGGCCGACGGTCGTGCTGACGACCGGCGGCACCGCGCCGTCGGCCGCCGACGGGGGAGCCACGGCTGGCGGCAAGTTCAAGCCCCGGGTGACGGTGCGGGTCGCGCCGGGCGGAGGAGCTTTGCTGCGGCCCCCGGGCGAGACCCCCGCCTGGCCGGCGCAGCCGCCGCCGAACACCCTCGTCGACGAGCGGGGCGTCGCGTACCCGGTCGCCGTGGCCGACCTCACCACCCTGGGATACGCGCCCGAGCAGGCCGTCGTGATGCCACCGGCGCTGGTCGGCCTGCTGCCGGCCGGCCCGGCCCTGGCCCGCCCGGGAGGGGGGTGACGCCGCCGGGCCCACGAACCGATCCCCCGGCGCCTCCGGGGGCACCGCACGACATCAGACACACCCGACCGGCGATGGCGACATCGCCGGAGCACAGACAGGGAGAGCAGCATGGCAGCAGGGGGAATTGTCGCTGATCAGGCGACTACCACCGCCATGGTCAACGCGTTCAACAGCGCCCAGGCCGAGTGCCGGAGCATCGCGGCGGCCGTCGAGAGCGCGCGCGGTCAGCTCGGCATGCAGTGGCAGAGCGACGCGGCCGCGCCGAGGTTCCTGCAGGCCGTCGACCAGTGGATGACCGGTTTCCAGCGGGTCCGGCAGGGCCTCGACCTGCTCAACGAGAACATGCAGAGCTATTCGAACCTGACGTCCTCGACCGAGGACGCCAACACCTCGCACGCCGGCGGATGGGCCACCCCCTGACGCCGGACCAGCCGACCAGCCAAGCCCATCTGATAGCGAAACGTGAAGGAGGCCGAGGATGGCCAACTACAGCATCAATCCCGCCGCGGCGGCGGATGTCGTACAGGAGCTCGTCGCGGTGACCCGCAGGCTGGAGGGTTCGCTGAACACCCTGATGGACTCGGTACAGCGGTTCACGGCGGCGAACGACGGCCAGGCGCCCACCACCTACGCCGCAGCCCAGGGGCAGTGGAACCAGGGCCAGGGCGAGATGCAGGCGGCCCTGCTCGTCGGCCAGGATCGCCTCCAGGAGATCATCCACGCCTACGTCAGCGGGGATAACAGGGGCGCAGCCGTCTTCGGTGGCTAGGCCCGGACGTCCGGACGCGTCGCGGCCTGATGCGCCGATCGGCACCGGCACACCAGGCCGCGATTTCCGCTGGGAGGAAATGCGATGAAGAACAATCCGATCGTCATCAACGAGGAATACCTGAGGACGCTGCAGACCGCCTACGCCACGCAGGTGGACAGCATCGACGCGGTGTACGGCAAGGTCTACGCGTACGGCAACCTTCCGGGGTCGAACGTCGACATGACCAAGCCGCTCCCGATGAGGCTCGGAGGGGCGGCCTTCACCGAGGCGGTGGAGGCGGTGGCCGCGCTCGACGGCGTCCGGTCGGGGCTGGCCGGGCGCTTCGCGAGCGCGCGTGGGGAGATCTACGCGCTGGAGTACGGCGTCAAGTTCCTGCTGGCCGACTCCGACGCCGTCGAGCAGTTGACCACGCTCAGCTCGGAGCAGTTCGAGTACTTCATGCCGAAGTCGGGCTCGTAATGACCAACACCAAGACGATCGAGGATGTGCTGGAGAGCATCCTCGGTCTCGTGCTCGGCGGCGCGCCGGGGCAGCACAGCCTGGCCACCTCCTCCGGAAGCGGGGGTGGCCAGGCTGGGGCGGGCAAGAGTGCGATCAACGAGGGCTTCCGGCCGGCCACCATCAGAGGAGCCGGCTCCTGGCTGATCGCGCAGCAGTCCACGCTCACCCACACCGGCGGCTGGGCGCCGGAGTACAACAAGGACGCGGTCACCTTCTACCGGTGGTACGACGAAATCGGCGCCACGAAGAAGATCACCCGCGTGACGGTGTGGGTGGGCCTGACCAACAGGGACAACGCCCAGGGGCAGGAACGCAACACCACCGATCCGAACGCGACGGTCAACGGCTCGGCCAACCCGGTCATCGCGCTGGGCTCCGCCTGGGAGCGGATCCGCAACGAGATTCCCCAGGTGGCCGGGAACGGCACCTCGTTCGACCCGAACTCGCTGGAGGCCGCCCGGCAGGTGTTGACCTCCCTGACCAATCGGGCCACGGGCATCTCCAACGTCCTGTCGACCCAGGTCAAACAGGTGAACATCAAGAGCCCCGAGTTCAAGGGTTCCGCGGAGTCGGCCTGGTACCAACGTGTGCTCACCGCGAACCGTTACCTTGGCGACATCCAGGCCCAGAACCAGCGGTGGGACGGCGCGCTGAAGTCGATGGCCGATACGTCCAACGCCTTCGTCAAGGCCCTGCTGGCCGCCGCCAACACGTGGTCCCAGATCACCCCGGCCGGCACCTGGCAGCATCCTTACCGGGTCATCGCGGCCATGTTCAACGGCAGCACCCTCCAGTACGGGAACACCGGGAGCGATCCTTCGAGGGCGTGGGACATCGGCACCCAGTACTCGGACGCCGCGAGCAGTTACGTTCACGCGGAGAACGGCGACGTGACCGAGCCAACGGTGCTCTGGACCCCGCCGGGCTGGCTGGGCTGGCAACCGTTCGACGCGTTCAACATCGGCGAGTGGAACAGGCTGGAAGTGCACCTGCGCCAGAAGTGGGTCGACAACCTGATCAATTCCTTCGCGCCCGTGCTCGTCGAGGCGGCGAAACTGGTGACGGCGTTCGCGGGCGCGCGCAACCAGCTGATCATCACGGATCCGGCTCCGGTGCCGCCTCTGCCGATGCCCAACCAGCCCGGGCTGCCCAACGGTCCGTACGACCCGTTCGTGAACATCGGCAACCCTTTCGCGAACATCGGTAACCCGTTTGCGAACATCGGCAATCCGTTCGCCAATGTTGGTAACCCTTTCGCCAACGTCGGCAATCCGTTCGCGAATGTCGGCAATCCGTTCGCCAACGTTGGTAACCCTTTCGCGAACATGAACAACACGTTCCCCAACGCTGGCGGCGCGGTAAGTCTGGCGTCGGTGGATCCGTTCGCGAACGGTCCGGGCGGTGGGGGTGGCGGGTCGAGCTTTGGCTTGCCGGATCAGTTCGCGAACGGTCCGGGCGGCGGCGGGTCGAGCTTCGGGTTGGGAGGCCAGTTCGCGAACCAGCCGAGCCTCGGTGGTGGGTTCCAGGCGTCCAGCCCGTTCCCCAACGGCAGTGGTGTCGGGTCTTTCCCGCAGACGTTGGGCGGGCTGACGCCGGAGCAACTGCGACAGCTGGACTCGGCGGGGCTGCTCGACAAGGTGCCGCTGACCCCCGAGCAGGCGGACTTCCTGCGTCGCAATGGTCTCGGGGTCCCGGACGGCGAGAACCCGACGCTGGGCCAGCTCACCCCGGCGCAGCTCAGCGCGCTACAGCGGGCCGGGCTGCTGGACCAGATTCCGTTGACCGCCGCGCAGCGGGCCAACCTCAACCTGCCCGACACGGCGGGGCGCCTGCCGCAGCTGGCGACCTGGCCGACGTCTTCGGTGGACACCAGCAAGTTCCCGACGAAGGTCGATGGTCTGGACGTGTCGACGCTCCCGCGCCAGACCGGTTCGAGCATGGTCATCGGCGACGTGAGCCGGCCCGGCGCGGGGGCACACCCGACCATCCCCGGTCTGGTGGTCGGCACCGGCGGCCTGTCCTCGGTGGCTGGTGTGTCCGGCACGCCGGGCGGGCTGAGCCAGGCCGGTCTGGGCCTGACCCCCGGCGGACCAGGGACCGCAGGGGCCACGGCTGGGACGGCCGGCGTCGGGACGGGGGTGGGTGGCGGTCCGGGCGCGGTCGGGAACACCGGCCTGCCCGGCGGATCGAACGCCGCCTCGCAGGCGGGCGGCGGTGGCATGCCCTTCATGCCGGGAATGATGGGTGGCCCCGGCATGGGGGGCAACCAGGACCGGGAGCGTCAGCGCAACACCTGGCTCAAGGAGGACGAGAAGGTCTGGGGGACCGACCCGGAGTGCGCGCCCGCGGTGATCGGCCGGCGGGGAAGAAAGGGCCGGGTCGAGGATGACGAGTACCCGACGACCGGCGACGAGCGGACCTCCACGCAGGACGAGCGCCGCCCGTACCGGGGACGGTGATCGGCCGGGGCGCCGGGTGAACCCGGCGCCCCGGCCGGGGCGTGAGGCTTACAGAGGAGGTGCCCGATGGGATCACTGGGGGATGAGGAGCTGCTGGCCGAGATGAGGTCGGCGCTGGAGCAGGTGCAGGCCGCGTCCGATCGCGTACGCCAGCAGGTGCGGGAGGCGAAGACCACCGTCCGGGACAAGGAGCGGCTGCTGTCGGTGACGGTGGGCGGGCAGGGTGAGCTTCGGCAGCTCACCTTCCATGGCGACGCGTATCGGCAGCTCGCCCCGGCCGAGCTGGCGGACCTGATCGTGAAGACCACGGAGAAGGCGCGCGACGACGCCCTGCGCAAGCTGATGGCCGGCGCCGCCGCGCTCACCGATGACCTGCCCCGACTGCACGACACCGCGCGCCGGGCTTCCTCGGTCGACGAGCTGGTCGAAGGCATCGTGGGCATGGTCAGCGCAGCGGGCCACGGGCGGCAGGGTGGAGGCAGGACCGCATGAGCGCGTCGTCGATCGAGTTCTCCGGGGACGCCCTCGCCCAGCGGGTGCCGCTGCTGGCCGATTTTCAGGGGGAGCTGGGGCGCTTCCTCGGACCGCTGGCGGACATCGCGATGTGCCGGTGGGCCGACGGCGCGCCCGGCGACGACGAATTCACGATGGAGGCCCGCGCGGCCGTGCGCAAGATGCTGGCCGAGTACGTGTTCCCGGCCTACGCACAGCTCGGCGAGTCGGTGGGTCTGCAGGGCGAAAAGCTGGACATGGTGCGGCGCATCGGCGAGAACACCGAGGCCAGCAACACCGAGGTCGCCGGCGGGTGGGGCGGCGGCCGGCACGGCTGAGGTCCGTCGGAGCTTCCCCGGCGTCCGGGAGAGAGGGTACGTGCCACGATGATCGCCGCCAGCGGTCCCATCGTCGAGGTCGACGAAGGGACGATACGTGCCCTCGAGGTGTTCACCGGTAGCCGGCTGCCCCGCGCGAACGTGGGGATGTTGCTGCGCGACGCGGTTACCCTGAGTTCGCTGGCGGATCGGGTCCGCGACCTGTTGGGGCCGAATCTGGTCCAGACGATCCGGGCGGTCGGCGCCTCGGTGGACGGGAACACCGCCGCCCGGTTCGTCGCCCAGACCGCGCCGTTCGTGGTGACGAGCCCGGCCATCCTGCTCCAGGTGGCCAGCATCCAGGACCAGACCGCCGAGGCGATGCGCGGTTACGCGGTCGAGATGGACTACCTCAAACGCCAGACCGTGATCATGTTCAGCTTCATGATGGCGGAGCTCGCGATCGCCGCCGTCGAGGCGTTCTTCTCCCCGGCGTCAGCGGCGGCGCGGGTGGTGACGACGCGGTCGATCATCCAGACGGTGCTGCGTTCCTCGCTGGTGCGGATCGCGGCGCGCAGCACGGCGATGCAGATGCTGTTCATGCCTGGCTCCGCGCTGCTGGCCCAGCTCTCGCAGATGGCCGATGGTCTCCGGTCCGGTCTCGACTGGGCGGTGATCGGCAAGCAGGCCCTGTACGGGCTGTCGGTGGCCGCCCTGAGCACGGCCGCCATGCCGCTGTTCGCCAGGGGGACTGGTGCGTTCGGCGACGGACTGTCGAGGCTGGGCGTCAAGAAATCGTGGAATGCGCCGATCGTCGGGCTGACGACGCGGCCCGCCTTCGAGATCAGCCTTGAGGTGGGTGGCGGCATTGGCGCCAGCCTCATGGTCGACCACAAGTTCGACACCCGCAACGCCGGAGGCGACGCCGTCTCCGGGGCGGTCGAGTCCGGCACCGGAATGGCCGCGACCGGGCTCGGCAAGGGCGGGCGTCGGGGTGCCCAGGGTCTCGGGTTCACGCCGACCCTGCCCCGGCTGCGGCTGCCCGGCGGCACCGCCTTCTCCTCGACGGGCCAGCCGGTGCTGCCGGTGGATCTGAGCACGCCCGCGCGGTCGACGGCTTCGGATCCAACGGCCCACCTGTCCCGCAGATCGCCCCTGCCATCGGGGGCCGAGGGACCCGGTCCGGTGCCGATCACAATGGGTCCTGCAACGACCACGCTGGATCCGGTGCCGCTCGTGCCGGTGCCGAGCTGGGTCGCCGCCACCGACCCCCGCGTCGACGGGTGGCAGCGGTTCCAGCAGGACCTCGTCGACCGGTACGGCATCCTGACGGCGCAGTTCGCGCAGGCGGCGCAGGCCATCGCGGCGCTCCCGGTGCCGGTCGAGCGCATGTTCGCCCGGTGGGTCGACTCCCGGCTCGACGCCCCGGCCGTCGCCACGCTGCTGACCGACCTCGGCCTGCCCCGGAGCCTGCTCACCGAGCAGTACCTGGCCGGTGTCCGCAACCTGGCAGTGGAGCGGATGACGGAGGCGGTGGCCCGCTGGGGCGCGTCCCCGCAGCAGATCATGGCCGCCCTGCCGGCGGAGTTCGACCGGCAGGCACTGCGGTCGGCGGGGCAGCTCGCCGCGCAGTACCAGATGGACAGGTACTTCGACGCCGCCACACCCTTACCGCCTGCCGTGCGGGAGGCGGTGGCCCAACAGGTACGGCTCCAGATCGATCGCGGCCTCGACGCGATCCTGGGTACGGCCCCGCTGCTGACCCCGGGCGGTCCGGTCGCCCCACACGTGCCGACGGTGGTGAACGTGGTCCAGCAGGCGACCGGCGACCTGCCGGCCCGGGTCGCCTCGGTCACCCACACGCCCGGCGGCCTGCCGGCCCGGGTCGACTCCGTTCCCCACGCTCCCGCGGCAGGGGCCACGGGGACTCCGTTCGGCCCGGTGACGTTCGAGCAGCACGCGGTCCAGGCGGCCGAGGCCGCGCGTACCCAGTTCACCGCGTTGGCTGAGCGCCACGACGCCGACCCGGTCGGCGGCGGGAGGCTCGCCGAGGCGTTCCAGCGGGAGTGGCTGGACGGGTACCGCGCCACCTTCGCCCCGGACGCCGGTACGGCGTCGCACCCGGGTCCCGCCGGTGCTGCGGGCACGATCGAGATCGACACCGAGCGGTGGCGGCCGACCGGCGAGGCGTTCGACGTCGGCGGCTCCACCGTGACCCGCCCGCCCGATGGCGGCGAGCGGGTCGCGGTGCGGTACGCGCTGACGCCGGGGCCCGGCGAATGGGTGTTCGAGGTCCGGCTGCACCTGACCGGCCAGCCGGACGCCACCCTCGACGCGGTCAAGCAGGCCACCCTCGATGGCGTGCGGCGGCTCGTGAACGATCCGGGGAACCGGCTGCCGTCGGTGGACCTGCCGATGCGGGTCGACGTGCGGTTCGTCGACGATCCCGGGCAGGCGTTCGCCACGGTCGTGGTCGGGGCGCCGGAGAGCCGCACCGACCAGGTGCACTGGGCGCAGGGGCAGCCGCCGGCGTCGTACGCGCACGAGGTCCTGCACTTCCTCGGCGCCCTCGACCATCGCGCCCCGCGATCCCGCCGGGGCGGCCCTGCGGTGGCGGACGTCGATCCGTCGCTGATGGGCCACCACCACGCGGACGCGGAGCTGCTGGTCACCGAGGCCGACCTGCGGCAGATCATGGAGACGTTGGCCCCGCACTACGCCGGTGTGGCCGGCAGCCACGGCCCGGCCCACCGCCCGGCCGGCGCCGCCAGCGCCGCGCAGGGCCCGAGCAGCGTGATCGCGTTCTGGGACAGCGGCGTGGACACCCCGCCGGGGATGTCCGGCCAGGAGGCGGTGTCGGAGAGCGGCCCGGAGCCGATGTTCACGGTGCCGGGCGGCGGATCCTCCCTGCTGTACGCACTCATCGCCACCGATCCGGTCCTGGTCCGCGACGTGCTGGGCCCGCGCCTCGACCCGGACCTGCGGGTGTTCCTGTCCGACCCGGCCCGGGTGCGTGCCACCGTGATCGGGCTGGTCGGTTCGGGCGTACCCCCGACATCCCGGTTCGGGCGGGTGACCCGGCTGCTGCAGGCCCATGTCCGCCACTACCTCGACACCAACGCCGGTCAGCTCCCGACAGAGGTGACCGGCCAACGGTTCAACCTCCGCGAGCAGGTCGAACAGGACGTGGCGGGCTACAGCCGCGAGCAGCTGCTGGGGCGGCTCCGGGAACTGGGCCAGGGCGTGAGCGGCCGGGGGCTTCCGGTGGGCGAGTTGGGCCTGGAGGACGCCCGTGCCCTCCTGACCACCGCGCTGCTCGACTCCGATCGCCCGCTCGACCCCGACGAACTCTTCCAGGTGGGCTCGGCCGTGGACGACTGGTCGGCCAACTGGAACGCTCCGGCCGGGGGGTTCCTGGCCCCCCTGCTGGCACACGCGACCGGTAGCCGGTTCACCATCCTGCAGAACGTCCCGTCCTCGCAGACCGGCGCGGCGGAGGTGCGACCGGTGACCGGTGAGGGGCACGGCCCGGCCGCCGGCAGACCGGTCACGCTCTACCGCGTGGCGCTCGACCCGGAAAGCCCGGGCGTCTACAACCGCTACCACTTCAACGCCGCCCTGCCCGCGGTGACGAGCCAACCGCCGGAGCTCACCCCGCCATCCGCCGCGCCGCCGCCGGCCGCCGACGCGCGGCTGGTCGCCATGGCCACCGGGCTGCCGGCGGACCTGCGGCTGCAGCGGGCGGTCGGCGCGACCCTGCTGCACGACAGCGGAACCACGCCCGACTCGATCAGCTCCCGGGTGCCGGCCCCGACCGGGTCCGGCCCGGCCATCCTGCTGGACCCGTCGGTGCTCGACCCGGCCACGCTCGACGCGGCGCTGGCCGGCCTGCGCGCGGAGGATGCCACCACGGCCGTCCTGCACTGGCCGGAGGGACGGCAGGTCAGCGTGGCCCGCGCACTGGAGTTCACCGGGCAGGCGCTGGGGGAGAAGCACTCCGCCGTGTTCTCGGTCCCCCGGGCGTCGCTGTCGGACCTGCCGAGGCCCCACCCACGGATCATCCCGCTGGACGCCGACGGTGCGGTGACCTTCTTCGGCGGGCGCCCCGACCGCTATCTGTTCCTGTCGGACGCCGCTGCCGTCCCGCCGGTGCGGCCCAGGCCGTACGGGCTGCCCGAGCAGTCCCCGGGCGTCTACGAGTTGGGTGACGGCTGGGTAGCCTGGGAGGGGGACAGCCACCTGTGGATCGGCCCCGAGACCACGCTGGAGGCTGCCCGGAATGCGCTGCCCGGCGGTGGTCTGCTGCCGGGCGACAGTGGCGTCCGGCAGGAGCCGTCCGTGTTCCTGGGGTGGCGCGGAGCCGAGCTGCCCGCCGGCGTACGCGATCAGGTGGGCCGGATCTTCGGGGCGATGCCGGCGGGTGCGGTGTCCCGCCTCGTCACCTCGGGCATCGGGCTGGACCGGCGCGCGATCGACCTGATCACCGTGCACGGTCTGCCCGGCGGGGTCCGGTTGTCCGCCGTTCCGGGCGGGGTGCTGGCTCATACCGGGCCACGGCCGGCGGCCGGCGCGGCGGCGGTGCACTGGTCCGATCTGACCGATGTGGGCCGGCCGCGACTGGTCCTGGACGATTCGGTCGCCGATCCGGCCGCCGTGGTCGAGGCGGTGCGGCAGGCGCTCGGGCCGGAGCGCGCCGAGACACTGCAGGTGTTCCTGGCGCCCGCACACGTTCCGACCGGTGTCAGCGCGGACGCCTTGGCCGACCGGTTGCGGCAATGGCTCGGCGGAACCGGAGAGCTGGTGCTGCCGGCTTCCGCGCTGGGTCGGCCGCCGGCCGGCGTAGCCGGGCTGATCCCGGTCGACGCCCGGGGCCGGCAGACGTTCCCGGCCGCCGCGCACACCTACCGGGTACCGCCCGGTGCGGCTTCGTACCCGCAGCTCTCATCGCTGGGCCTCCCGCCGACCTCCACCGGCGCTCTCGCAGTGGGCCGTGGCTGGACGGTCGAGCCGCGCGACGGGGTGATCCTGTTCGCCGAGACCGGCACGAACCCCGGGACGCTGCCGGCGGGCGCCCTGGCGACGCCGCCGAGCAAGGTCGCGGTCGTGGTCCAGTCCGGTGGTGGGCCCGTCCCGCGTGAGGTCGCCGCCGCGCTCGCGGAGGTGCTGTCGGGCGTGCCCGTCGCCGACCAGCACGTGCGGGTGTACGGCAACCCGGAGAGCGTCGGTCGGGACACCCCGGCCGTGCCCGCCGTGCCCGCCGAACCGGTGCCGATGGCGTTCCCCGACCCGCGGACCCTTCCTCTCGCCGGGCTCAAGGCCGACCTGCCGGACGTCGCGCGGATCGAGGCGGCGCTGCGGGCCGAGGCGGAGCGCCGGGGGATCGAGGTGCCACCGCACGAGTGGGAGCTGATCCGGGAGAACCTGTTCGAGAACTACCAGTTCATGGTCGGCCGGGACGGCTACCTGTTCGCGCTGGGTGGCATGGAGGTGCGGATCCACCTGAACCCGGAGGACCCGCAGTTGGTGTCCAATCCCGCGGGTTCGCACGACACCGTCGCACCAGGATCGTCGGTGGACGACACCGAGGGGCACGCCACCACGGACGATGGCCGCTTCCACGCCAACCAGTTCACCCAGGGCAACTTCCAGGTCGGCGCGCGCAGCCAGACGGAGGGCAGCACGATGCGTGCCACCCGCCTGCGCCTCGACGGGACCTTCGACGTGCCGCTTAGCCCGGCTGCGCAGTTCGGGCTCAAGGGCACCGCGACCATCAACCGGTCCGACCAGAAGACCACGCACATCATCGACGCGGAGAAGGGCCGGGTGGTCGACAACCGCGAGGACTCGACGCTCTACTCGTACCTTCCCGGGTGGTCGGTGGAGGCACGCGCGGACGGGTGGGACTGGGAGGCGGTGGACCTGCCGGTGTCGACGACAGGACAGGAGCCCGCCCGGTTGGTCGTCGCAGTCCCCGAGAGTCTGCTGACCGCGCCCGGCACGCAGGTGACCGCAGCCCTGCCGGAGGACCTGTCGGCCAACGGGACCAAACTGCCGGCAACTTTCTCCGCCAGCAACATGACCGGACTGGCGCAGCTCTACGATCACATTCTGCGGCGGCTGGAAGCGGACGGGTTCACCGGCGTGCGGTCCGTCGGCGATCCGATGCGTCGGGAACTCCACCGGAAGCTGTGGAACCTCGACTCCCATCTCGACGAGGCGATGAACAACAGGCCCGGGACCGACCCCCGGCAGCAACCCGTGGACACCCTGGGCTACCGGTTCACCCTCCATCACGCCGGGGCGGCGGCGGCCATCATCCAGGTGTACGCCGACCGCGGCGGGTCCGCGCGAGTGGGCTCCACGACCGACAAGGCGCACATCGAGAAGGTCCGTACCGCGATCGTGGGCCACGGCGGGGAGTTCACCCTCCAGCAGTCCACCGGGCTGAGCTTCGGCGCCAGCGGCAGCCTGCCGCTGGGCGACCTGACGAAGCCGGAGACGTACAAGGAGAAGGCCGCGATCGGCCTGAGCGGTCGGCTGGCAGCGAGCGTGACCAGCAATGACGGCGGCGGCTTCGCCCAGCCGTCCCTGAACGTGATGGTGTCCCGATACACCGGCATGACCGGCGGCCATGAGGTCCAGTTCACGCTGGCCGCGGACGTGGCGACCTCGCTCAGGCCGCTGGTGGGACCGCAGAGCACCCCCCCGGTCGACGGATCGGCCGTGGTGCGGCTGCCCGAGCCGGACGCGTTCGACCACGGGTACGAAACCGACGCCGACGCCTTCCGCCCGGCCACCGACACCACGGCCGCGCCGGCCGCCTCCGCCCAGCCCGAGATGGTGCCGTACCAGGAGTGGCGGGATCGCCTGCGCAACATCGGGCGGCATCCGGAGGACCCCGGCGGCAACCTGGTGCCACGGCACGTGCTGGAGGGGCGCGGCCTGGGACAGAGCCTGGTCGACGTGGACCGGGGGGTGGTGGCCCGACTCAGGGCGGACCTGCAGGGGGAGCTGACCGAGAACGGGTTCCTGGTGCCGGACGGGAACCGGCCGTGGTCGCGCCTGGCGGAGGAGGATCCGCCGTCCCCGGCCGACAGCGAGCGGCAGCCCCTGCTCAGCGAGCGAGCGCGCCAGAACGTACTGGTCGTCACCGGCCACGACCGTACCGCCGAGGTCGACAATTTCGACCTGCTCCGCAAGATGGTCTCCAACGAGGGACTGGAGTCGCATTTCGACACCCTCACCCAGGGCGGGATGACTTTCACCCTGCACACCTGGCTGAACGGGAAGATGTGGACCGCGAAGGTGACCGTCCGGGCGGAGCTGGATGTCCCGGACTCCTCCGAGGGCACGCCCGAGACCGATCCGGATGGCAATTCGCCGTACTACGACCGGATGACCGACGAGTACCACGTGGTCAACCTGAGCATGGGCATCGGCGTCGCCGGTCAGGGCGCGAACGGTAACCAGGGAATTTCGGCGGAGTTCGGTCTCAAGACCAACACGCCACCGCCGGTGAAGACGGTCCGTGCGATCGACATCACCGGCATCTCGGCGAGCCGCAACATCGGCGCCTCCGAACGGGTCAGCCGCATCGTGAACCGTCCCGAGCTGTTGGAGTACCCGGGCCGGGTGAGTTTGTTCAAGCTGCCGTACAAATTCAGCTACGACGTCAGCTACAGCGGCGCCGACACCGTCACCGGCGCCCTCGCCAGCGCCGCCCGCTCCCTCATTGCCGCCGGCGACTCCGCCCCTGCCGTCCGGGTGATCCGGTCGGACCCGATAACCGGCGACGTGCGCGCCGTGCTGCTGAGCCTCAACAGCGACCCGTCCACGTTCAGCCAGGTCGATCCCAACGATACGGACGCGGCCGTGCTCAACCAGAGTGTGCTGTACTTCCTCGACGCCAGCGGGCTGCACACCGCGGCCCAGCACCAGTTCCCCGGCCTGGCCGGGGTCGGCCAGACGATGGCCGAGCCGCTGGCGAGCCTGACCAACCTGATCGCCGTCCAGTCACACTTCAAGGAGGCGCTGCGCGGCGAATACAGCACCGACAGCCTCTTCGATTCCGGCCTCCTCACGCAAACCAGAGCGGCCTTGTCGATCAATGTGGACCGCATCCACGACACGCGGTTCGTCGGGGCGACCGTGGACAAGTACGTCACCGGTTTGATCGAGCTGTACCAGGCGGAGATCGTGAACGCCGCCAACTGGTCGTTCTCGTTCTCCGGCAAGCTGCCCGGTATCAGCTTGAGTCAGAAGTTCGGCAAATGGAGCGTCAGCTACGGCGAGTCGGCGTCCGTGAGGGCGGGCTGGAACGCCAGCGCGGAGACCAAGCGCGCAGGTGGCCTGGAGATGATCAAGCTGGCCTTCGGTCGCGCGTACGCCTTCGAGGCGCAGGTCGACTACGGCATTCGCAGCGGGCGCAAGAAGGAGCTGGGGTTCGTCTGGGAGCGGTCTCAGGTGCCGGCTGCCGACCGGGTCGCCGGGCGCACGATGATCTTTCTGCTGCCCGAACCCGAGGCGCTGGCGCAGCACGCAGCAGACCGACTGCCGATCAGCGACGTCCAGCTGACGGATGCGATGGGTCGGTGGTCCCGCGGGGAGTTGGTGCTCAGCGGCAACACGGTGGCCGGGCTGCTGAGCCGGTGGCGGCAGGACGCGACCGGTCGTGTCGCCTCCGATCCCCTCGACCTCGAAACCCATCTGGCCCTGCACAGGATCCAGAGGTGGGCGCAGGCGCTCGTCACCCGGCACGCCGACCCGGAACAGCGGGGCGCCGTGCTCGACGCGCAGCGCCGGGCGCGGTTCACGACGGACTTCGGGTTCAGCCTGGCCGCTGACGTCAACCCGTTCGCCAAGTTGACACTGCCCCCGTACATGACCCGCACCGGAGACCGGACCCTGGGTCATGTGGGCATCGACGAGATGACCCTGTTCACCGACGCGGCCGCGGTGGACGGCCAGCCGAGATCGACCACGACGCTGCTCGACGCGGTCCGCACACAGGTCGACGCGGCCGCTCCGGGAATGCTCAGTCCCAGCCACCGGAACTGGCCCGAGGAGGGGGCCGACCAGGGCATCCTGATGCTCTCATCCGACCGGAAGGCCATCGGAATCCTGCCGGGTGGCGCCGACACGCTCCAGGCCACCATGGCGGGGCAGCGCGCCAACGCCCTCGTGAACGACATGCTGCACCGGCACAACGGCGTGACGTTCTACCTGGTCCGCCGCCGGGACGCCCTCACCGCCGAGATCGTCAGGGTGAAGCTGTCGGCCACCCTGACAGGTCGGCCGCGCTACACCGACTGGGTGGCCGAGTACGGCATCGAGAACTACAAGATGGCCATCAGAGCCTTCGCGACCATCCTCGGCAGGTCCCTGGGTCTGAGCGCCGTGTTGGCCGACGTCGGGTACACGGGCGACGGCAAGCCGGTCCCGGGCCACGCCTCGCTCTCGTTCGCCCCGCAGCGATCGCGCGGCGTCAAGGGCGCCACGCAGAGCACCGACTACCAGGCCATCTACGACTGGAGCGGCCACTACCGCGCGACCACCGACGCCTCGATCACGGTCGAGGCCAGGCGGCTGAAGATGGATGGCCGGCCCATCAACAACCTCCTTGTCGCCGGGTGGGACACGCTGAGCGCCCAGTTCACCGGAGAGTCCGTCCCGATCCAGTCGCGGACCGAGTACCAGGCACAGATTGATTTCCAGGTGCCGAAAGGGCTGGCGGAGGCCGTCGCGGCGCCCCGCTCGACGACGCTGGACCTGCGTGCCTTGCCGCCCCTGCCCAGTGACGTCTACGTCAGCGGGGTGCTGGCCGACGACCTCTTCCCGGCCGCCCGCGCGCTCATGGCCCGCCTGCTCAACGCGAACGCCAACGACCCGGCCTACCGGGGCAGCATGGCCCTGTCCGGGTTGCTGTCCCGGATCAACGTCGACAGCCACCTGCCGAACGCGTTGCCCGAGGGTGGATACCTGCTCGGTTCCCACCTCTTCACCGCCGGCAGGTCGAACAGCCGGGTCGCCATGCGGCTGTACGCGTCGCTGCACTCCCTGGAGATCATCAGCAAGATCTTCAACAGCACCGGCACCGGGCGGTACGCGAAGTTCCAGGTCACCACGGCCGCCATCCAGTCGCGCGACCGCTGGCGGCCCAACATCGATGCGGAGTTGTCGGCCGGCCGTAAGATCGCCGACCCCAGCACCGGCCCGCAGGGGGACCGGACCGCCAAGGTCAAGTTCACCACCGGCGGCAACCGGTCCGCGCCGATGAACCTCGGCGCCGGCTACGAGGACAGCAGGCGCGGCGAGAACCACCTGAAGATGCAGGGCCCGGTCTACCTGGTCCGGGTGCGCGGCCGGTTCAGGCTCGGCGGGGTTCCGCACCGTCACAGCGCGTTTCTTCCGGACCGGGGGCTGGCCTCGATGGCACCGGAACAGTTCGGCGCCAGCGCCGCCAGCACCGGCTGGGTCCCCGGTGACGCGTACGTGGAGATGTTCGCCGACGAGGTCCACGAGGTTCAGCGCCGGCTGACGGCCTCGGATCAGTGGGACGGCGAACCGCCGTCCGCCTGGCCCGCGCCAAGGCCGAACGCCCAATCGTTCGGTCTGGAGGGGCTACTGGTCCGGACCACGCCCGCGGAGATGGCCAAGGCCCCGGTAGCCGGCCAGACGATCCAGGCCGGCGACTTCGACGCCGGCCAGGCGGCCGCGCACACGGCCCTGCTCATCCGCCACGAGCTGGGCAACCACCATCAGGCGGTCGACCCGATCCGGCTCACCGCCAGCACCGCCGAACAGGCCCGGCAAAGCCTCGCGACCGTGCTGGACTGGGCGATCGGCCACCTCAGGACACTGTCCGACGCGCAGCGGGCCGCCGCCGAATTCGACGGGTTGGTCGCCCTGCGAGACCAACTGCCCGCAGCGGGTTCCCGGCGGTCCGCCGCAGAAGTGCGGGCGGAAGAGGCCGCAGCCACCGTGATCCTCGACCAGGTCGCCCGGGTGTACCCGCCCGGCTCGGCGCCGCCCGGGCCGAACGAGGAGTTGGAGATGCTCGGCCAGGACCCGGTCACCGTGGCCCGGGGCGTGGCGTTCGAGCTGAACACCCACCTCGACCTGGAGGTCACCGACGGCTCCACGGTCAACCGCTATCGGATCGACCCGCTGGGGCGGGTGGTGGAGCTGCGGCAGGATGAAGGGTCCGCCACCCCGGTGCCCCCTGATCAGGTGGTCCAGGGGCTCGACCCCGAGCTGGTACGGCGTGCCGACGCGGCCACGATCGACATGGCGCAGCGGGTGCTGATCTACGAGGAACTGCTGGCGCGCACGCCGCTGCAGCCGGAGGCGGCTGCGGTGCTGCCCCCCGAGCTGGAGGAGCGGATCCGCCAGGCGCGCGACAGGGCTGACGACAGCGCCCGCCAGTGGCTCGCCCAGAGCCTGCCCGACGGGGCGGGTACGGCCCCGCGCGCCGCGCGGCACGACAGCGATACGGCCGACGGCCGGGCCGGCCGGGCGCGGAGACTCCTGGCCGCGGGCCTGCCGCCCGGCTGGACCACCGTGGGGCCGCTGCCCCGGGTGCCCACCGCACTGCGACCCGGGACCAGCATCTGGATCGCCCGTGAGCAGGGCGCTGTCGCGGCGCGGCTCGACATCGACGGCAGCTACCGGCTGCACGATCCCTTGTCCCCCGGGACGCCGGAGGCGTCCCTGCCCGCCGACCAGTTCCGCAGCGAACTTGCCGGAGCGGGGGCCGTCACCCTCGTCGAGCCCGACGTGCTGACGAGTTGGCTGCTGCACGACGGCGCCTGGGCGGCGTCGCGTCAGTTCGCCATCGGCAATATGGACGTCCTGCGCGCCGACGAGACCGCGTCGAATCTGGCGCAGGCTCTGGCGCGGGCCCAGCCGGCACCGTCCCAGGGCCAGCCGGCGCGGTCCGGCCCCGACGCCCCGGTGCTGAACCTGCACCATGTGCTGCTCGACGCGATCCGCACCGGCCGGCCGGAGGCGGCCTACCGGTACCTCCAGGAGGGCGATCCGGGGAACCAGCATGACGTCCTCGTCGCGGCGGTGAGCGGGTCGCCGCCGTCCCCACTCGCCCTGCGCGCGCTGGCCAATCTCGCCGAGGCAGCCTCGCACGCGGCCCCGACCGCCGCCCAGCAGGCCGCCTCCCGCGACGCGGGCATGCTCCGAGCCGTGGCGGACATCCTCGACCCGACGATCGGCCCCGTGGCGACGTTCCGGGCCGTCGCGGCCGCCGCGTACCTCGTCGACGGGCAAGGCTGGAGGCAGGCCCTGGACAGCCTCGCCGACCAGCTGCCCGAACAGCAGGCCAGGGATGTGACGCTGCTGCGCGGCGCACTGGACATTGTCGCCCGGATGGAGTACCGCCAGATCGACGGTCTGATCGGTGACGTCTCGCGTCGCGACGCGGGTGCCGCGGCCGAGCTGGATGCGGCCGCAGCCGGGCTGACCGCCGCCGACCTGGCCAAGCGCTGGCGAGACGCCTCCGACGGTGCGGACCTGCTCGCGGCCCTGCGGTCCCGGCCGGCGGAGACCAGTGCCGGGATCGCGGAGGGCCAGCCACCCGCCGCCCCACACCATCCGATGCCCCCGATGTTCGGCGCGCTCGATGGCTGGAGGCAGATCCCCGACTGGGGACGGTCCCGTGACCACCTGAACGCCAACCGGCGTGAGCTGCTGTCCGACCGTACCCACCGGGAACTGCAGAGGATGCGCGTGCAGCGGCCCGACGGTGCCGGCTTGGCCGCCTTGGACGCGGTGCTCACCCTGGCCCGCTACGGTCGTGTCGACGACGCGTACCGGTATCTTCTCGGCCCCGCCCAGCCCGACGCGCCCGCCACGGCCGAGGACGGGCCGACCGAGCGGGATCGACTGCTGACGGACCTGCTCGCCGATCCGGACCTGAGCGAACCCGCCGTCGTGGCGGCGCTGGCGAACCTGGCGGGCTCCCTGCCCGGCCCGCTCGCCGCCGTCAACCAGAGGATCCTGCACCTGACCGGCGACATGTTGGCCGGCCTGACCGTCGACGACGTCGCCCTCACGAACCTGGTGCGCGACGCGCGCGGGAACCACTCCACGGCCCAGCGGCAGCGGTGGGCCGGGGTGATCAGGCAGGTCGGCGACGGCGCGACCCCCGCCCGTGGGGCTGCTCTCCGCCACTTCGCCGATCGGCTCCATCCGGCGGCATCGGTGCCGGCGATTCCCGATCCGGGTGTGGACAACAAGGTTCGGCAGGATGCGCGGCAGCGGCAGCAGCAGGCCGCCCACGAACTCCAGCGGGCTCAGGATGCCCTCGGCCAGGCACGCCAGCGCCACGGGGACGTCGAGCAGGCACACAGGGATGTGGTGGGCCGGCTCGCCGACACGGAGGCCGAACTCCGCGAGGCCGAGGCCCGGTTCAGCGAAGCCAAGGCGACGCGCGCCAGACGCGAGAATGAGCTGCCAGGGCTGCGGGAGAGCGTGAAGGCCGCCGAACAGTGGGTTCGGGACGTCGAGCAGGCCGGGACCGGGGACCAGCAGAAGCCGGCGGCCGCCCCGACTGTCCTCGACCAGGCGCGGCAGAAACTCGACGATGCCCAAACGGCGCTCGGCGAGGCGAACGGCGACATCGAGCGGGCCGACAGCACCCTCCGCGATCTCAAGCAGAAGATGCCGGACCTGCACGCGCAGGTGCAGGACGCCCGGGAGGACCTGCAGGCCCGGGATACCTCGCTCGAGACGCACGACCAGGCCGTCGAGGTGTTCAGCGCGGCTCTTGAGAAGGCCCGGCAGGCGGCAGAGACCGAGGCCGCCCAGGCGCTGTCGCTGCCGGACCCTCCGACCCTGTCCGCCGCGCCCGCCACGAATGTGGACGCGGCGCTGGCCGACATCGCCCGGTCTGGCTACGCCCCGTCCACCGCCGTCGCCGAGCTGGCCCGCCGACTGCTCGCGCAGCACGGCGGCACGCCTCCCACACGCCTGGTGCTGACCGCCGACCCGGCGCGGCCGGAGCGCGACGCGGCCACCGCCGCCGCGGACGAGGCGGCCGTGCTCACCCTGGACCGGGTCCGGCTCGCGCGCGACCTCGCCCGGAGCCTCGACGTCATGGTCGAGTTGCGCGTCGGTGACGCCACGAGACCGCAGCTGCGACCGTACCTGGCCTATCCCGGTGGGGAGGTGGTGCGGCTGAACGCCATCGGCCGTCCGGAGACCGCGGACGACGCCGTCAGGCAGCTACCGCCGCCCATCCAAGGCGACTTGGGCGTACACGTCGGCCGGCCGGAGGTGCGGGACCGGCTGGAGGTCCTGCACGAGGCGCAGATCGAGTCGCTGCACGACTTCGGCGACGGCGTGGCCACGCTGCTGGAGAACGTGAACCGCTACCAGGGGTACCTGGCGCACCAGTGGGCGACCCGGCCCGATCCGCCGGCGGACGCGGCCGGCGTCCGACAACTCGCCAACGGTCTGAGTACTGAGGTCTGGCCCGTGCCCACCGGCACCCCGCCCAGCCGGGCGTTGGACGCCAGCCGCCCCGAGGACGTGGCCGCCGCCTGGTTGGCGGCAACAACGCCGCAGCAACGCGCGGATCTCATGGCTGACCTGCTGAACGCGGACCCCGGCTCCGGGTTCGCCGCGCGGCGACCGACCCCACGACCGCCGAACGCCCCGCCCCCGGGCACCCGGGTCGTGGCCGTCGCCGCAGGCGCGGTCGCCGTCGGCGTGGTGCTTCCCGAGACAGGGTTGCGGTGGTACGTACCGGCCCGCGGTCAGCTGGGCGAGGGCAGCATGCAGGCTCTCGCTGCCTGGGCCGCCAACCGGGTCGGCGACAACGCGCGGCCGGACGACATCTGGTACGTCGAGGTGACGCCGCCCTCGGAACCAGCACCAGCACCAGCCGACCAGCCTGATCAAACGCTCGCTGGCGCTTGAGCTGGACCAGGTGGCTGAGGTCGCCGCTCCTGAGGCCACCGAGAAGCCGGCGCTTCCTGGGCACTCACGGCTTCTCGGCCGACCTCTATGAGCAGCGCGGGTACGCGGTCAGCATCACCGGGGGCAGCCACGGCTACTACGACGCCGAGGACGCCGCGCTCGTGCAGGACGGCAACTGGCTGCTGATCACATGCGTCGGCGGAACAGTCCGCAAGCACAACCTGGCCCTGTGGGGCACCACGAGGACTTCGACGACATCCTTCACCGGTGAGTGGCAGAGCCCCAGAGCGCCGGGGTGAACGAGCCGATCTCATGGCTGACCTGCTGAACGGGGGAGCCCGCGTCGGCCCTTACCCGTGCAGTTCCGGCCATGCCGCAGGGGCGGGACTCGTCCGAGTCCCGCCCCTGCGCCTTCGGTTGTCGGTTACCTGGTCAGGTTGCGGTGGTTGGTGGTGCGGAGCGTGAACGCCCCCAGGGTGGTCTGCTCGAGGCGGTTACCCGCGGTGTCCCAGGCTTCGACCTTCAGGCTTACCTTCTTGCCGGTGGCGTGGCCGTAGGAGGTGGTGGCGAGGTAGCTGCCGGCCCGGTCCCGCTTGACGTTCACGGCTTCCCAGGTCTTTCCCCCGTTGGTGCTCTTCCACAGCTTCAGTCCGGCGATCGCCGGCATCGCCTCGCCGGACCGCTCGTGGAACGCGTTGACGCGGAAGTGTGCCTGCCCCGGGCCGACACGGTGTTCTTCAGGTCGATGGTGGCACCGAGGTCGTAGCTGGCGTACACCAGTGGCTCCGGTCGGCAGTGCCCCGGGCTGAAGCCTTCGGGCAGGCAGGTGTGACCCGGTGGAATCGCGGCCTTCGTCGGTGGCGCCGAGGTGAACGTCCACGCCGAGGAGTTGTTGGCATCCTGCGAGGTGAGGCGGTACTTCCCCGGCCCGTCCGACAGCGGGAACACCCGGATGATCCCGAGTTGGGCCGGGGTGATGTCCACGCCGTCCTTGGACAGCCGCATCTCCCGGTCGGCCGACCCGACGTGCATCTGCCGGTCGCCCCGGTTGGCCGAGGCGTCGACGGGACGCACGACCAGACCGTTGCCCTGGCGACAGGTCATGCAGAAGCTCACTGCCGTTGTGGTGCTCAGTCCGTAGCGGTCGACAACGTCGTAGACGTCGTCACCGGTGGTGTAGGGACCGGGCGTGTGCGGACCGGCGAACCAGTGCTGGTCGGTGGTGGTCGGCCGATCGTGGACGGAGGTGAAGAATCGCGTCATATCTCAACTTGCATAGCTACTCTGTTATGGCTGGCCGTTGACCTGGCATTTCGCTGGTGCGGGGGTTGGCCGCCGGCACCTGCGCCACGGCGAGCTATGGCGGCTGGACAACGGATTGCGCAGGATATCGGCACACACCCCCGTCTCTGCCGATTGTCGAGGCGCTCATGTTGCCTGTACGTAGAACTGTGTCGCTTGCGGTGGCCTTGGCTGCTGGGCTGGTCGCGACCTGGTCGGCGGCGATTCCGGCCGGCGAGCCGGCCTACGCGGCGTCGCCGACCGGGGGTGTCCCACACGAGATGTTCGCGCCGGACGGGACCATCTCTCGGGTCGATGTGCCGTCGGGGGCACAACCCACCGCCCGGTCCGCCGCGCGGGCCTCCGCCGCATCCGTCACGGTGACTCCGGTGGAGGTGCACGGCCCGAGCGGGAACCGCCTCGACATCGTCTTTGTCGGTGACGGATACACCCAGCCCGAGCTCGGCACCTACGCCGCGCAGGCGAGCCGGACCTGGGAGCTGTTGGCCAATCGCGAGCCGTTTCGCAGTTACCGCACCTTGTTCAACGTCTGGCGGGTGGACCTGGTCTCGCCGGTGTCCGGAGTCAGCGGCGACCCGACCGCTGACGTGAGCCGCGATACTCCTCTGGCGGCGAGTTACTGGTGTGACGGGTTGCAGCGGCTGCTGTGCGCCGACATCGAGCAGGTCAAGCACTACGCGGGCTTCGCACCCGACGCCGACCAGGTGGCGGTGCTGGCCAACAGCGGGATGTACGGCGGGGCCGGCTACACCGAGGAGGAGGTGGCGACCTTCGCCGGCGGACACCCGCTGGCTGCGGAGATCCTGCCGCACGAGCTCGGGCACTCCATCGGCGACCTCGCCGACGAGTATGACTACTACGCCTTTCCCGACGACGGCAGCCGTTACCGGGGGCCGGAACCGGCCGAGGCCAACATCTCCAAGAAGAACGCCGACCAGCTGCTGCACCCGCGCAAGAAGTGGTGGTACTGGCTGGGCGCGGACACACCCGACGGCGGCGTGATCGACGCCTACGAGGGCGGCTACTACACCCAGTTCGGCATCTACCGACCCAGCCAGAACTCGCTGATGAAGGCGTTGCGGCGGGAGTTCAACGTGGTCAGCCGGGAGAAGATGATCCAGTCCTTCTACGCGACGACCCGTCCGATCGACGCGGCCGTCCCGTCCGGAGCCGCCGTGGCGCGCGGCGGCACACTCGCGATCGAGGTGCTGGCGGTGCCGTTGCAGATCCGGTGGTTCGTCGACGGCAGCGAGGTCCCGGCGTGGCGCGGGCGCACCTCGGTCAGCCTCGCCGATGGCCCGCCCGGTGCGGGCAGCGTGAGCGTCGAGGTGTCCGACCAGACCTCGTGGGTGCGCAGCACCGAGTACCGGGCGCAATACCTGACGCAGCGCCACTCCTGGCGGGTGAGCGGTGGCTAGTGCGCTCTCCACCCGCCGCCCGTACCGGCTGCTTCCACGACTGTCATCGCTTGCTGCCGACCAGCGGAGTCCTGCCCGCGTAGCCACGCCTGGTACTGCGGGCGGCGCGCGGCGTAGGCCCAGTACGCCTCGCGGGCCAGCCGCAACAGCAGGTCGAAGGCCGCCGCCAGCGGGCCGTCCCGGCGGCAGGCCAGCAGGTGCCGCATCTGGATCGGATCGCCGGCCAGCGGTTTGACCAGCACCCCGTCTCCGGCCGCGAATACGGCCTGGCACGGTGAGACGGCCCGCCGCGTGGCCACCATCTCGCGGATCGGGCCCGCGTCGGACACGGTGTGCAGCACCCGAGGAGTGAACCCGGCCTGCTCGCAGGCGGTGAGAAAACAATCCGGCCAGCCGGCGCCGTCGGGCGGGGTCAGCGCCCACGGTTCGTCGGCGAGATCCGCCAATTCGATCTCATCCCGATCGGCCAGCCGGTGTTGTTCGCACATTGCCACGAACACCGGCTCCACCGCGATCGTTTCGGCCATGAGCGTGGCGGGCATCCGCAGCGAGAAGCCGGGATAGTCGACGATGGCCGCGGCGTCGAGCCGATCGGCCAGCATCAGGTCCCACAGCAGCCGGGGAGAGTACTCGGTCTGCAACCGGACCTCGGCGTTGGGCAGTTCGTCACTGAGCCGGTCGGCGAGACCGACGGACACCGGGCCGGCAATTCCACCCACTCGGATGATCGTCTTTTCGGAGGGTAGCTGGCGGGCCGCACTGCGGCGCAGCTCCTCCATCGCCAGTAGTATTCCGTGAGCCCTGGTGAGGATGTACTGGCCCAGCGGTGTCGGGCTCATCCCGCTGCGGTCCCGGACGAACACCCGCCCGCCGAGTTCACGCTCCACCCGTTGGAGCTGGGCGGTCAACGCCGGCTGGGACACCCCAAGGATCGTGGCCGCCTTCGTGACGCTGCCGGCGTCGGCGATCACGCACAGCGTGCGCAGGTGCCTGAGCTCCAGATCCATCACCCAGAGGCTATGACAGCGGCTGGACTTCTGGAAGCTGCAGGACATCGATCAACGCGGCGGTATGCCGCAGGGGTGAGGTATCCGGTGGTTCATGCTTGGGCGGTGGAGGGCGAGCCGGCTGCGGCCGGGCGGAACAGCGCGGCGGCCCCGCGCGCCTGCGCCTGGTACGCGGGCAACTCGTCGCCCGGCGCGTACGCCTCGACCAGCGTCTCCGCCGCGCCCGCCGGTCAGGTCCAGCAGCGGCGGAGCCGCCTCCGGGGCGAGTTCTCGCAGAAGGTGAGCGTGGTTCATCATGTGCCGACCACCGAGGAGGTCGCCATGTCCGTCCCGCACCAGGTGCCGCCCCCGGCCCCGCCGAGCGCCGGCGACCGCAGCGCCAATCACGCGCCCACCGATGATTCCGCGCGGCTGCGGTCGGGTACCTGGGTCGTGGTGGTGCTGCTCGGCCTGGTGGGCCAGATGGCGTGGACGGTCGAGAACATCTATCTGAATCTCTTCGTCTACGACACGGTCACCGACGACCCGAACGTGATCGCCACGATGGTCGCCGCCAGCGCCGTCACCGCGACGCTCGCCACCCTGCTGCTGGGCGCGCTCTCCGACCGCCTCGGGCGGCGCCGGGCGTTCGTCGCGGGCGGCTACCTGCTCTGGGGCGTCTGCACCGCCGCGTTCGGCTTCCTCACCGTGGGCGCGACGGGTGACATCGCGCCGGTGGCGAACGTCGTTCTGCTCACCGTGATCGCGGTGATCATGCTGGACTGCCTGATGTCGTTCCTCGGCTCGGGCGCCAACGACGCGGCGTTCCAGGCATGGGTGACCGACGTGACCCGGCCGGCCAACCGTGGCCGGGTCGAGGCGGTGCTGGCGATCATGCCGCTGCTCGCCATGCTGGTGATCTTCGGTGGCTTCGACGGGCTGGCCCGCGCCGGTGACTGGCGCACCTTCTTCCTGATCATCGGGGCGGTGATGGCCGTGGCCGGCGTCGCCGCCTGGTTCCTGGTCGAGGACAGCCCCACCCTGGTACGCAACGACGCCGGCTACCTCCGCTCGGTGGTCCACGGCCTGCGGCCGTCCGCGATGCGCGCCAACCCGGGCCTCTACCTGGCCCTGACCGCCTGGTCGGTCTGGGGCATCTCGACGCAGGTCTTCCTGCCGTACCTGGTCATCTACCTGCAGCGCTACCTGAAGGTCGAGGGGTACGCCGTGGTGCTCGCCGCAGTGCTGGTGACGGCGTCGGTGGTCAGCGTGCTCGCCGGCCGGGTGATCGACCGGGTCGGCAAGGTCCGGTTCGTGCTGCCGGCAGCGGCCGTCTACGGCGCCGGCCTGCTGCTGATGTTCCTGGCCCGGGGCACGCTGCCGGTGATCGGCGCCGGGATCGTGATGATGTCCGGCTTCATGCTGGTGCTGGCGCCGCTGGGCGCGCTGGTGCGGGACTACTCACCGCCGGAGCGGGCCGGTCACGTACAGGGGCTGCGGATGGTCTTCGCCATCCTGATCCCGATGCTGGTCGGCCCGTACCTGGGTGCGGCGGTGATCAGCAACGCCGACGAGACGTACCAGGACCTGGGGGTGGTCAGGCAGGTGCCGACGCCGGGCATCTTCCTGATGGCGCTGGCCGTGCTGACGCTCATCGTCGTGCCGGTGCTGGCACTGCGCCGCCACCGGATCGGGAGGGAAGACGCGTGACGCTGACGACCGAGTGGGGCGAGGCGCTCGACCCCGACCAGGTGCTGCCCGAGTACCCGCGCCCGCAGCTGGTCCGGGACAGCTATCTCAACCTCAACGGCCGGTGGGCGTACGCGATCACCGACGACGCCCGGGAGCCGGCGCGCTACGACGGTGAGATCCTGGTGCCCTTTTCCCCGGAGGCGCCGCTGTCCGGGGTGGGGCGGCAGTTGCTGCCCGGCCAGACCCTCTGGTACCGCCGCACGCTGCGGCTGCCCGACGGCTTCCACCGACCCGGCCACCGGGTGCTGCTGCACTTCGGCGCGGTGGACCAGACCTGCTCCGTCCTGCTCAACGGGGTGCCCGTCGGCGGGCGCACCGGCGGCTACCTGCCGGTGCGCTGCGACGTCACCGACGCGCTGCGCGACGGCGAGAACGTGCTGGTCGTCGCGGTGCGCGACGACAGCGACACGAGCTACCACGCGCGCGGCAAGCAGAAGCTACGCCGGGGCGGCATCTGGTACACCGCCCAGTCCGGGATCTGGCAGACCGTCTGGGCCGAGTGCGTCCCCGAGGCCCACGTCGAGCGGCTCACCCTCACGCCCCACCTGGCCCAGGGCTGTGTCGAGGTGACCGTGCACGCCAGCGCGGCCGTGGGTGACGCGGAGATCCGGATCCTGGCCGGCGGCGTCGTGGTCGCCGAGGCGAGTGCCGCCGCCGGGACCGCCGTGCGCCTGCCGCTGCCCGAGGTGCGCCCCTGGACACCCGAGGACCCGTTCCTGTACGACGTGACCGTCGGCTACGGCGACGACCGGGTCAGCGGCTACGTGGGCATGCGCTCCTTCGGTGTCGGGCCGGACGCGGACGGGGTGCCGCGGCTGCTGCTCAACGGGGAGCCGTACTTCCACGCCGGGGTGCTCGACCAGGGCTATTGGCCGGACGGCCTCTACACCGCTCCGTCGGACGCGGCGATGGTCGCCGACATCGCCGCGATGAAGCGGCTCGGCTTCACCATGCTGCGCAAACACATCAAGATCGAGTCGCTGCGCTGGTACTACCACTGCGACCGGCTCGGCATCCTGGTCTGGCAGGACATGGTCAACGGCGGCGGCCCGTACCGCCCGCTGGTGATCACCGCGCCGGTGCTGACACCGCTGCGGCTGCCCGACCGGGGCCGGTGGCGGCGCTGGTTCGGCCGCGCCGACGCGGCCGGGCGCGACGAGTTCCGCGCCGAGGTGCGCGAGACCGTCGAGCACCTGCGCAACGTGGTGAGCATCGCCGTCTGGGTGCCGTTCAACGAGGGGTGGGGGCAGTTCGACGCCGCCGAGGTCGCCCGGGAGGTGACCGCCCTCGACCCGACCCGCACCGTCGACCACGCCAGCGGCTGGCACGATCAGGGCGGCGGCGACCTGCGCAGCCTGCACGTCTACTTCCGCCGTTTCCGCGCGTCGCGGCGTCGACCACGACGCGACGCCGCGCCGGGCGGGGGAGCGGTCCGTGACCGCCGGGCCCTGGTGCTCTCCGAGTACGGCGGTTACCACCTGCGCGTCGACGGGCACACCTTCGGGCCGGCCGAGTTCGGGTACAAGCGCTACCGCACCGGCGCCGAGCTGGCCGGGGCGTTCACCCGGCTGCACGAGGAGCAGATCGTGCCAGCGATCCCGGCCGGTCTCGCGGCCACCGTCTACACCCAGCTGTCCGACGTGGAGGACGAACTGAACGGCCTGTTCAGCTACGACCGGCGGGTGCTCAAGCTTCCCGAGGAGGTGGTCCGGCAGGTCAACGACCGGCTGCGTCACCAGCGGTTCTGAGCCTCCTCGGCCCAGCCGACCAGGCCGTCCAGGTCGACCCGCTCGCCGTCGTCGGTCGCCGCCCAGCCGGTGAAGTGCCCGAAGCACTGGTGCGTCTCGTTGGCGAGCACGCCGAAGTTGGTCCGGGCGATCTTCTCGTGGAACGGGTGGAACTCCACCGCCGCCCGTTCACCGCTGATCCGCCACGGCCGCAGCCAGTCGGCGCGGTCGTACTCCCAGCGCAGCTCGTCGCCGATCTTGTGCAGCCGGCCGTCGACGAAGAGGCCGTTCTCGGTCGAGCCGGTGCCGTCGGTCCACTTACCACCGAGCTGGATCGCCCGACCCGGGCCGCTGCCGGCGGCCCAGTTCCAGCGGATCGAGTACGGCCACCTGCCGCGACCGTGGTCGAGGACGGCGAAGGAGTCCGCCTCGGCGACCGGATGGTCCACCCCGTTCACCCGCAGGGTGCCGCGAACCGGGCGGCCGACGTCCTTGACGGTGTACTGGAACCGGCGGGTGCTCCAGGGCACCACCACACCGAGCGACTCGTGACCCGCCGGCAGCGGCACCACGAGATCGACCTCCAGACCGGGGGCGCTGGCGCGGATCGTGGTCTCCGACGCCGTCTGGTCGATGTCGATCGAGAGCCCGCCGCCGCGGGCGCGCACGGCGCCTGCCCCGCTGACCGGCGGGAAGACCGTGCCCCGGGCGAAGGGGACCACCGCACCCCTGTCGATCTCGACCTTCGTCGCCCGGTCGAGCACGTAGAGGCCGTGCACGCCCGCGTAGTCCAGCGACGAGGCGACCAGGCCGATGATGTGGGTCGGGGTGACGATGCCCCAGTACTCCCAGCGCTTGTTGCGGCCCCAGCCGCGCAGGTTCGCCCGGTGCACGGGGTGGCGGCTCCAGCCCACCGCGGCGGGCTGGAGCCGTCCGCCGGGAAGGCACAGGTCGGTCGGCTCGGTGATCTCCTTCTCGTGCGTCACGACGGCGAGGGTATCCGGTCGGGCGGGACCGCGTCGGCGATGACGTCGCGGGGCCCGCTGTCCACCGGCTCACACCCGTCGTGCCGGCCGGTGCGGTCGTGCGGGGCGGTCGGTCTGCCACATGTCCTGGATCTGCTCGAGCGTCTTGCCCTTCGTCTCGGGCAGGTACCGCCAGATGAACAGGAAGCCGAGGACGCAGAGCCCGGCGAAGAGCGCGAACACGCCGGCTCTGCCGAGCACCCCGAGTAGGCTCAGGAAGAACTGGGTGATCAGGTACTCGGTGCCCCAGTGGGTCGCGGTTGCGATGGCCACGCACCGACCGCGGATCGGCCCGGGGTAGATCTCGTTGATGACGGTCCAGGCGGTCGGGCCGATCGACATGGCGTAGAAGGCGACGAAGAGGATCACGCCGACCAGGAGGAAGATCCCCGCGTCGGAGGGGCCCGCCGTTCCGTTCCCCTGTGTTCCCGATCCCAGCTTCAGGAAGCTGAGGCTCACCACGACGAGCGCGGCGGCCATGCCCAACAGTCCCACCAGCAACAGCGGTCGCCGGCCGACCCGGTCCAGAAAGGCCACCGCGACCAGGGTGAAGACCGTGTCGACGGCTCCGATCGCCCAGGTGGTGGCGGACAACTGCGCCTCAGGCGTGCGGAAGCCCGCCGCCGAGAAGATCGAGTCCGCGTAGTAGATGATGCCGTTGATGCCGGTCGTCTGCTGGAACAACGCCAGTCCGACCCCCAGCGCGAGGGGGCGCCGCCACCTCGGGGAGAGGATCTCCCGCCAGCCCGCCCTCCTGCCGTGCAGGCTTTTCTGGATGTCCTGCAGCCTGGTCTGTACCTTCGCCTGTGGCACCGTCCGGCTCAGCGACTGTTCGGCGCGGTGCCGATCGCCCCGTTTGAGGTACCAGACGGCGGAATCCGGTATCACGACGGTGATCAGCGTGAGGGCCACTCCGAGCAGGGCGGCAGTGCCCAGCAGGTAGCGCCACGACCCGGCCCGGGTGAAGATCTCGTCGGCGAGATAGCCGATGAAGATCGCGAATGTGATGGAGAGCTGGTAGACCGCAAGCAGAGCACCGCGGATACGCTCCGGCGCGGCCTCGGCCGCGAACATCGGGCCCGCGACCGACGCCACCCCGATGCCCAGCCCGAGGACCAGCCGCGCGCCGAACAGCACGCCGATCGTGGGCGCCACCGCCTGGACGATCGCGGCTGTGACGAATGTGCCGGCGGCGACCCACAGCGACCCCCGCCGCCCTATCCGGTCCGCGAGGTGTCCGCCCACCAGAGCCCCCACCAGCGCGCCAAGGGTCACCCAGCTCGCCGCCGCCTCCACCGCGAAGGTGTCCGCGTCGAACGTCCGGCGGATCTCGCGGAGCGCTCCGCTGATGACCCCCTGGTCGTAGCCGAAGAACGCGCCGGAGAGGACGACGATCGAAACCACCGCCACGAGGTAGCGCCTGGGTGGCCTCCCTCGATCGGCTGCGCTTCTGTCCGCCGTCACAGCACCTCTCCCGCAACCGCCGAGTCGCCGAAATCTGCCCTTAAGGCACCATTTGCAGCAAATCATAGGCAAAGAGGGGCGGCGGGGTCTTCGGATCGCGCGTTCTCCCGGGTGCGTGGCACAGCGACCGCCACGGCTTCTTGCACCGGTCCGGCAACGCCTCGAAAAAAGTGGTTAACAGTCGCTTTGTGGCGGTTCATCGGCTCGGCTTCGCTGATTCGCGTCCGCCGCCCGAGGGTGGGGCGCCCACGGGCGGCCCCGCAGTCGTAGACGAAATGGACGTGTCCACCGAAGGGGGCAGGGAGTTTCTTTTCCGACAGATCGTTTCCGTCGCCGTTCCCTGAGATATAGGTTGCTGCCACTGTCTGACTACGGGGAGGCGTTGACCATGGCCGCGATGCGGGAATCTCAAGTGATCCCAGGACCTCGCCAAGCTGCCGCCGGGCCCACCGCGGGGCGGGATGGAACTCCCTGGAGGGGCTTCCTCCGACTGGCCCGACTGCGCTTCCTGCTGTACAACCTCCTGCCGGTGGGCCTCGCCGTGGCGGTGTCGGTACACCAGGGCTACCCGCTGGATCTCACGTGGTACGTCGTGGCGCAACTGTTCGCGTGGACGGTCCACGTCATGACCCACTACTGCAACGAGTACTTCGACCTGGAGGCCGACCGGGCGAACGTCTACTTCACCCCGTGGACGGGCGGCAGCCGGGCGCTCGTGGACGGGTCGGTCGCACCCATGGTGTCGCTCGGCGCCGGGTTCGTACTGTTCAGCGCTTCGACGCTGATGGTGGCTGTCATGCCGTCCTGGCAGGCGCGCGTGCTCGCCACCGCGGCCGTGGTGCTGGCCTGGTTCTACACCGCGCCGCCGTTGCGGCTGAACTATCGGGGCGCGGGAGAGATGACGGTCGCCGCGATCCTCAACGGCCTGTGGCCCGCCGTCGCGGTAGTGCTCCAGGCCGGTGCCGTACCGATGCTGCTGCTGGCCGTCCTGGCGCCCACCGCGGTGCTGCAGGTGGTACGGATGATGGTGATGAACCTGGGTGACCGCCGGTCGGATGCGATGGTCGGCAAGCGCACGCTGCCTGTGATCATCGGCTACCAGCCGGCGGTGCACCTGATCGTCGGCGCGCAGCTGGTCGCGTACGCGATGCTCACTGTCCTCGCGCTGCTCGGCTGGTTGCCGTGGCTGGTCTGGGCCGCGATGGCCGCCACCGCGCCGCTGTCGGTCTGGCTCGTCAGGCAGCTCCGTGGCGGCGCGATGGGTGACCTCGACCCCCGGCGCATGACGCCGGTGGTGTTCTGGGCCTCGAACCACGTGTCCCTGATCGTCGCGGCGGCGATGCTCGGCGTGATCCTGGATGCGGCGCGCCGCTCCGCCGACACCGGTGCGCTGGCGGTGCTCGGCGTGGTCCTCGCCGGCTACGGGGTGCTGTTCGCCCACCGCCTGTGGTTGGCGCGCCGACCCGCCGGGCAGGGACAGTCCCGGGCCTGAGACGCCCTGGCCGGAGCGGAAAACGGTGGAGGGCTGTTGCTGGCCAGCCCTCCACCGGGATGTCAGGTTCCCGTGATGGCTATCCGCCGTACTTGACCGTCCAGTTCTTGCCGTCGAAGGTGGCGATGGCCTTGGTCGTGCCGTCCGGGAACTGCAGTTGGTAGGGCTTGGTCAGAATGTCCTCGCTGACGACCGTTCCGGCCGTGTAACTGCCGAATGCCAGCCAGTAGGTCGGAGTGATCTCGAATTGGACGCCGGTGTCCGGCTGCGTCGCGACCACGAACGTTCCCGCCCCCGACATCCCGATGCCGACACTTCCCTGATCCGACGAATCCGGGCCGGGGACCGTGTCGTCCTGATTGATGATGAGCGACCCGCTGGCGGCCCCTGACGTCGGTGCGCCAAATTTGAAGCCGCCATCGATGTACGAGAGGGGAACCGTGTTCGCGGTATCGAGGTCGGCTGGAATGATCTGCCCCGCATCGTAGTTGACGCCGGGCTTGAGTGTTCCGGTCTGACCCCAGACGAAGTTGTAGTCCACCGTCCACGAGAACGTGACGCTGGTGCCCGCGTGGCACATCTTCGACAGCCAGGCCAGCGAGTGGACGTCCGACGGCTGGGTCGGCTGCTGCTGGAACACGATGGCGTTCTCGTCGTCGATCGCGGAGTTGTTGACGATCGTGACGCTGTACGACGTTGCGGCGAGATCGGTGGTGCTCCGACTTCCTGACGCCGCACTCGCCGTGGCTTGCGCCGAAGGCGCCACCGCTGCGCCCAGCAGGGTCACGCCCAGGGCCAGGCCCAGGGCGGCAAGCCCTTTCCGTCGGCTCACCGACGTTTTCTCCGTCATGCGTTTCTCCTGGAAATTCCGGGCACCAAAAGGTGCGTTGGGAACGCAATCACTATCGCCGTGAGCGACTACTTGGATGTTCCAAGGGGTGCTGGCTTGGATCCTAGGGGCGGCTCATCGATGATCGCAAGGGTGCGCAACGCGTGAATCAAATGGCAGGACAGTCATCGCGAGATTGACGACAGTAAATTAATCGAAATGGGGAAGGTGTTGCCGTGCGCAACTTGCAGACAGCACCTCGCTCCGTGCAACGGCCAGGGCGATTGCGAAGTCGGGTGGGAGCGCTTCGATCAGGAGGTCTGGGGGGTTCTGGCGTGGGCGCCGCGCCACGACGGGTGTGCCTCCCGGCGCCTATGGAGCTGAGTCGGATACGACATCGGCCACACTCGGCGTGCTCGGCGACCGCAAGCGACGACCCGACGGGGCGGTGGGTAACGCGACGGCGGTGGCCCGACCGGCGGTGATGACGTGGACGACTCAGCTCCATAGGCGCCGCCCCACGGCATCGACCGCCTCGCGCACAGCTCCGCCCCGGGCCACGGTCCCCAGGCCGACGAGGGACCGCACCCGCGACAACGCAACGACCCTGGGGCAACGGTAGGTGCCGAGGCTTCGATCTCACCGGCGGGATCGAGCGCCGAAGGGAGGGCGTATGGCCGAGCACGCCGGTCACATCGTCCTCGGCGTCTCGTCGTCACCGTGTCGCCACGGATCCGCCCCGGGTGACCAGCACGTACCGCCCGGAGTCCCGCCGCAGGACGCCGCAGTCGACGAGGAGGCGCCGCAGGTGGACGGCGTCGAACGCGCCACCCGCGCACCAGGGCCGCAGGCGATCGGTGACGTGGCGTTCGTCGTACTCGTCACCGGGGACGAAGGCCGTCTCCGCGACGTGCCGCAGCACGGTTCGGCGGGCGTCGGCGTCCTCCTCCGGCAGGTGCACGAGGACGCCCCCGCGGACGAAACCGCGCAGCTGTGGATCGGGTTGCTCGGCGACGGCCTGCTCCTCCTGCCGGTGGGTGGCCATCGCCGCCACCGCGGCGAAGGTTTCCTCGTTCAGCGCGAGGCGACCTGGCCCGTCGGACCTGAACAACCCGGTCCGGAGGAGCTTCCCGATGGCCGGGGCGGCCTTCGACGCTTCAAGACCGGAGGAGGCGAGGATCTCCGTCGGGGTCGCCCCGCCCAGGTCGACCGCGCAGAACACCCGACGCAGGGTGGGTTCGGAGAGCAGGAGGGTGAATTCTTCAGGGGTCATGAGACGGCTCGCGTCCTTTCAACGGGTGCCCGACGGCCTGCTGCGCCGGGGCGCGTACCGACAGGGTCAGCGTCCCCACCGTCGGAGCATGTCCTCAAGATCGCTGGAGACCGAGTGCAGGTCGGTGCTGTCCGCGCCGAGCTTGCGGACAGCGGCCGTTGCCGCCTCCTCCGCCTTCCCGAAGACGACTGCCTCGCTGTCGTCGGGGGTGACGGGAACGAGGCAGCGGAAGGTGAAGATGCGCAGGGGTCGTTCGTAGGTCACCGTGCCCTCGTCGGTGAACCTGGCCGCGAAGAGGTCGTGCTCGTCGGCCTGGGCGAGCAGCGAGGCGCGTTGCTCCTCGGTGAGCGGGGCGAACTTGCCACGGACGATGACCTTGTAGGTGTTGCTGCTCATGGCTGCGGGATCTCCACATCGGGGTGTAGGCGGTGGTGGCCCGGTCGCCCGGGGCGGCCGGCGTCAGACGTCGGGAGTCGTCGGACGGGTCGGGGCGGCACGTCTGCTCCCGGCGCTGCTGCCGGGTCAGCCGTGGCCGCGATGGCGGCCTCCTCGAACGCGCTCAAATACAGCACCATATTCTAATACACTTCTGTATCTGAAGCGCCGGCCCCGGTCCGCGTGGGCACCGGTTTCCGGACGGGAGCGGCCGTGGGTGGCTGCTACTTTGTGCAAGTGGACGAACCCGGAGGTGGTCGATGCCGGCCAGTGATCCCGAGGTGAGGTGACCGGTGCCCCCTGTGGACCCTGAACCGGCCGGCTCCGACGAGCGCCCGCCGTCCTGCGGTGACATCGTCGGGCTGCTCGCCGAGCCGGCGCGCCGTGCCGCGTTCGCCGCGCTCGTGCTCGGCGCGCGCACCGTGGGGTCGGTGGCGGAGCAGGCGGGCCTGACCCAGAAGGCCGCGGCGAGCGCGCTGTGCAAGCTGGTGGACGGCGGAATCGCAGCCGAGGACCGCGCTACCCACTCGTACGCCCCGGTGGAGGACGCCTTCCGCCGCGCGGTCCAGGCCGAGGTCCGGGTCGCCGGTCGGAGCGGCGGGCCCGGGGCGGGCGCGTACTTCCGCCGTGGCCGGATCACCGCCATCCCCGGCGACGCCGAGATCCGCTCCCGGGTGCTGGCCGTGGTGGTCGATACCTTCACCCCCGGCGAGGTGTACCCCGAGACCCGGGTCAACGCCCTCTGCGGCGAGTGGTTCGACGACTGGGTGACCCTGCGCCGCGCCCTGGTGGACGAGGGCCTGCTCAAGCGCAACCACGCCGGCACCGCCTACGAGCGCGCCTGAGCCGAGCGGTCCTCGCGGCGGCGGTCGCCGGTGCCGGGCCTGCCGCCGCGACCGGCGTCTCCGCTCGGGGAGCGACGACGACAGGTGGTTCGGCGGCGTGGGCCGGCCGGGCCGTCCGCACATCGTCGCTCGTCGCCTGCACTCCAGTTCTCCGGTTGGTCGTGGCGGCCGGCCACGGTTCATGGGCGAGGGGTGTCGTTTCCCGGGCCGGGCGGGTCGGTGGGGTCGTTCGCGCCGGTCCGGGCCAGGGCGGTCCAGGACCTGATCAGGAGATCCACCGCGTCCATGACGTTTCTGGCGGTGTCGTCGTCGGGCGCGAGCGCGCGTTGGATGGACAGTCCGTCGTCCAGTGCGTGCACGATCAGGGCCAACTGCTCCACCGGTGCGGGTGGTGTGACCGAGCGGGCGGCGAAGCCCTGCGCGAGCGCCTGGGTCATCGCTTCGCGGGAACGCCGCTCTCGATCGGCCAGCAGCGGCAGCATCTTCGGATCGCGCAGTCCGTAGAGCCAGAGCTCGGTACGCAGCGCCAGCCAGCTCACGAAATTCTTGTCCCGCTCGCGGTGCCAGCCCCGCAGGTGCTCGATCATCTCCTCGAATGAGCCCGCTCGCCGGCTGAGCGTCTGGACCTCCTTGAGCTCGTGCTCGGTCCGCTGTTCCAGCAGGGCCAGGACCAGCTCGTGCTTGCCGTCGAAGTTGCCGTAGAACGCGCCCCTGGTGTAGCCGGCGCGCTCGACGATCTGCTCGACCGAGGTGCCGTTGACGCCGCACTCGGCGAACAGCTCGGCTGCTGCCTGCAGCAGCTCCTTACGTGTGATCTCGCGGCTTTCCTGCCGAGTCAGCCTTTTACTGATGATGATCGACCCCTTTCGTGAACTCAGATACACTATCGTATGCTGATACGGCTCAGTATCTGAACACCGGCAAGTACGGCTCGAAACGCACGTCGCCGCACGTGAGCCGGTAGCCGCACGGGGTCAGACGCCACGAGCGATCGAAGGGGATGGCGGTGGCCGGAACGTTCGACTGGACGGATGTCGAACTCGACCTGTCCGACGAGAACTCCGTGACCGACCGTCAGTGATCAGTAGGGTGGATTCTGTTGCAGAGAGTAATGGGAACGCAGTATCTGACTCCCTTGCGGGAGGGCGGTTCCCTGCCCGGGGTGGTGGAGGCGGACAACGACGGGACCTACGTCGTGAAGTTCCGCGGAGCGGGGCAGGGCAGCGCGGCCCTGGTGGCGGAGGTCGTCGTCGGTGAACTCGGCCGCCGGCTCGGCATCCGGGTGCCCGAGCTCGCCGTCATCGGCGTCGACCCGGAGGTGGCGCGCCGTGAGCCGGACCAGGAGGTTCAGGAGCTGTTGCGGGCCAGCGCGGGGGAGAACCTCGGCATGGACTTCCTGCCGGGGTCGGTGGGCTACGACGGTGTCGGGTGGGAGCCGCCGCCCGAGGAAGCCGCCCGGATCTACTGGCTGGACGCACTGACCGCCAACGTGGACCGCACCTGGTCCAACCCCAACCTGCTCATCTGGCATCGCCAGTTGTGGGCGATCGACCACGGTGCCGCGCTGCTGTTCCAGCACTCCTGGCCATCGGTCGCGGCCTGGGCCGCCCGCCGGTACGACCTGTCCCAGCACGTGCTCGCGGATCTTGTGACGAAGCTGGGCCCCGCGGTCCTCGCGAAGCTGGACGCCGAGCTGGCGGCGATCGTGACCGCCGAGCTCCTGGAGGAGGTCGTCGCCCTGGTGCCCGACAGCTTCCTGGTGAGCCTGAACTCCGTGACGGAGGACGCCGACCCGGCGGAGCTGCGGCGGCGGTACGTCGAGTACCTGCTGGCCCGGCGGATGGGCGACCGCGGCTGGTGGCCGACGGAGGCGATCGCGTGACCGGCGGCCCGATCCCCGCCCTGGGCTTCGACTACGCGTTGCTGCGGGCGGTCCCGCGGGTCGACCGCGGCGAGCAGGTGAATGTCGGCGCGCTGCTCTACTGCCCGGGTGCGGACTTCCTCGGCGCAGCCGTGCATGTGGACGTTGAGCGGCTGCGCGCGCTGGATCCCGACGTCGACGTCGACATGGTCTCCGCGGCCCTCGACGCGATCCGCGCCGTGTGCGCGGGTGATTCCGGTGCGGGCCGCATCGCTGCCGGCACCCGGCGAGCACGGTTCGGCTGGCTCACCGCGCCGCGCAGCACGGTGATCCAGACCAGTCCGGTGCATGGTGGCCTCACCACGGATCCGGCCGCTGAGCTCAAGCGCCTGATGGGCCGGCTGGTGCACTGACGGTGCCGGTGGGCAGGTCGGTCACCCCGAGTGGCCGATCCGGGTCGTCGCGCCGGATGTTCCCAGGGTGACGGGCCAGCCATTCCGGTGGCACCCCTGCCGGCACCGCCACCTGCGGCACCCCCGCCGACGACCGCGCCAGCACGGCCGGCAGCTCACCGGCCACACACCGGTACACCGTCGCCACATCGTCGGTGGCGGTGCCCGCAACGAGCTGCTGTGCCAGCTCACCGCCGACGCCTGCGGCCTGCCCGTCGAGGCCGGGCCGGTGGAGGCCGGGGCGCTGGGCAACGTACTCGTTCAGGGGCGGGCGCTCGGGGTCACCGGCACCGATCTGACCGCGATGCGGTCGCTGTTGCGGGCCACCCAGCAGATCCGCCGGTACGAGTCGAGCGGCGACGCCAGGGCCTGGGCGGCTGCCGCTACGAGGCTCGCGTCCGCAACCACCTGAAGGGTTCCCCGTTTCGGCGTGGACCTGATGTTTCGCGGGCGGCTGTCGTTGATTCGACAGATACCCGGCACCGATCCGATGGTCGATCTTTGGCATACTCGGCCCATATAGGTGCTCTTCGAGTCATTGGTTCTCGATGTAGTCGTTCGAGTCCGATCGTTGACCAACCTGATCGGAGCGATCTCCGGTCAGCATCGCCGTTTCTCCGCAGCCAGGCGATCGGTGATCACCCGCACGAGGCGCCTGATCCGGAGTGCCGTGCGGGAGCGAGGCAAACGCACCGAAGGGAGCAGGTCTTGCGTCACGTCCGCAGAGTTTCTGCACTTCTACTGGCCATGGTGACCATGAGCGGCGTGTTCGTCGTCGCCACCGGGTCACCCTCGCAGGCCGCCGTCTCGTGCTCCGGGACCGTCACCTACAGCGCGACCTACGGTCCAGGCGAGTTGACGATCTTCTACAACACCTCCAACGGCGGTACGAACAGCGCGTGCTTCTACCACAAGGGTGCCGCGTACGGCGTTGCCGCACCGACCTACGTACGCGCGTACCGATGCACGGAACGGTCCGGCGAGGGGCAGCCGTGCACGGTGGCGGCCAGTTCCAGCGAGGACCTCGGCAACTACGCCTACTACGCCGGACCGCGAGGTGTCACCGGCACCGCGAACAACTGCGTCGCCGCAGTCGGCTACATCGACTGGCAGGGATCCCGGTACCTGATCAGCAGCGGGCGACAAGGCTGCTGACCAGGCTCAGTCCCGCTGGCTGGCCTCCGTTTCCCCCGGCAAGGGCGTGCACGGCTGGCCGAGCCGGACGTCATTCACGCCACCGCCCGCTCCACCGGGATGTGGCTCTACCGCCGGTCCGCGCGGCCCACAGGCCCGCCCCTTAGGGGACTTATGCCCGAAATGCGGTAAGGTGGGGGAGGTTTGCGGTCCGGTCGAGGCGACGCCCCGACGTGCGCGCCCGGAGGTGCCGACGACGATGAGTAGCTCTCAACCCGCGCCGTCGTCGTCGGACGACCCGGCCCGTCCCGCTCCGGAAGAGTCGTACCGCGAGTTTCGTCGCCCGGTCCTGGCGCTGGCGCTCTGCACCGGCACCGCGGGCTTCCTGGACGCCTTCGCGTTTCTGCGCTACGGCACGTTCGTCGCCAACCAGTCCGGCAACCTCATCTTCCTCGGTATCGGTCCGGTGGGATGGCACCCGGACTGGCCGGCCTCGGGCGCTTCGCTGCTCGCGTTCGCCGCCGCGGCCGGCGTGGTCTCCTGGATCCGCTCCTTGCCGGGTCGCTGGTCGCCGGCCCTGCGAGGTCTGGGTGCCACGGCGCTCACCCTGTCGCTCTGGGCGTTCCTCAACGTCCTGCTCCACCACGGCCAGCACAGTCCGGTGTCCCGGGCCGTGCTGGCCGCCGCCGGCGGACTCGCCACGGGCGCCTTCACGACGCTGTTCGTCCGCACGGCGGGGGTGACCACCACCATCACGTACCAGTCGGGCACGGTCGTCAAGACCGGTGGGCACATCGTCCGGTGGGTCGCCCCCGGCACCGACCGGGACCGGGCCAGGCGGGCATCGCTGCTCGGACTCCTCACGCTCGTCTGCTACTCCATCGGGGGCAGCATCGGGGCCGTGGCGCAGCAGCAGCAGCCCTACTGGGTGCCGGCCTGGGGACTGCTCGCGCTGGTGCCGGTGGCGTTGCTGGTCCGCCGGGTCCGGGCCGGGACGTGAGGGCGGTGGACACCGGCCCCCGCGTCCGCCCGCCCAGCGTCCCGGGCGCCGCCCTGTCGGCCCGGCAACCCGAACCGGTCAGCGGATGTCCGTTGCGGGCTGGACGTCCTGCACATAGCTCTCCGACCGGTCGGCGCCGTACCGGCCGAGCACGTCCAGCACCGCAGTTGTGGCTTCCTGACCCACCAGCACCTCCACCCGTACCCGGTCGAGGAGATCCTGCTCCTGCCAGTATCCCCGGGGCAGCGACTGGGCGGCCGGCGTGGCGGTGGAGACCGTGGCGTCGGAGACCACGATCGAGCTGGCTCCCGCGCCGATCAGGGTGTCTCGCAGCTCCCGGGTGTCGGGCAGCAGAACCGGATCCAGCATCGCGATGACCAGCCTGTCCCGCTGGGCCGCCCCTCCGGCGGGCCGATCGTCGGACCGGCCCTGCCCGCGCCGCTGCGCGCGCTGGGCTGCCCCAGTTCCACTCAGTCCCGCGACGCTCCCGAGGTGATACGCGTCGGTGTCCTGCTGGGTCCGGTCGAGGCTGTCCTGCGTGTCGGCCGGGGCGCGGAGCCCGATGACCGCCTGCACGGCGGCGGCGATCGCCCAGCTGAGCACGAAGGAGAAGACCACCACGGTGACCACGCCGACGATCTGGTGCCAGAGCAGGGACCCGCCGCCGCCGAAGAAGAGGCCGTCCACGCCCAGCGGGTTGATGCCGTTGTCGCCGAAGAAGCCGAGCAGCAGTGAGCCGAGCATGCCGCCGACGAAGTGGACCGCGAGGACGTCCAGCGCGTCGTCGAGCCGGAACAGGTACTTCAGCCGGAGCGCGGTGTGGCAGACGATGCCGGCGATGGCGCCGATGGCGATGGCGGAGAGCGTGTTGACGTAACCAGCGGTGGGGGTGACCGTGGCGAGCCCCGCGACCGCACCGGTGACGCTGCCCACGACCGTGCAGTGGCCGTCCTTGAGCCGCTCCGCCACCAGCCAGACGAGCATGCCGGCCGCAGCCGCGACGTGGGTGTTGATCAGTGCCTGGGCGGCCACCCCGTTGGCCTGGAGCCCATCGCCGGCGTTGAACCCGAACCAGCCGAACCAGAGGATGCCCGCACCGATGATGGTCAACGGAATCGAGTTGGGCGGGGCGGCGGTGTGTGGCCAGTTACGGCGGCGGCCGACGACCAGCAGCAGCGCCAGGACCGCGGCCCCCGCCGAGGAGTGGACCACCATCCCGCCGGCCCAGTCCTGGGTGCCGAACTTGGCCAACCATCCGTCGGGGTGCCAGAGCCAGTGCGCGACGGGCGCGTAGACCACGATGGACCAGACCGCCAGGAACAACGCCCAGCCGGCGAGCCTCAGCCGGCCGGCCGTGGCTCCGGTGGCGAGCGCGGGAGTGATCACCGCGAACATCATCTGGAAGGCGATGAACGCCAGGGTCGGAATGGTCACCTGGCCGGCGGCCACGTGCAGGTTGGGCGCGGGCGGAACCTTGAGGTCGGTCAGTCCGAGCAGCTCCAGGTTGCCGAAGAGGCCGGTGCCGGCGTCGTCACCGAAGGCGACCGTGTACCCCACCAGCACCCAGGTCAGGCTGACGACCCCCAGCGCGATGATGTTCTGTTGCAGCATCGCGAGCACGTTGCGGGCGGGGACCATGCCACCGTAGAAGACAGCCAGGCCGGGGGTCATGAACAGCACCAGGCCGGCGCAGACCAGCACCCAGGCGGTATCGCCCGCGTTCACCGTGTTCTGAGCGAGCACGGAACCTCACCTCTCTTTGTGCAAGGGCTGGATGGTGCGTTTTGCCGCGGAGACGATGGTCTCCTTGACGCGTTCGTGATTGGGCACCGGCGCGAAGTGCCGCTGGGGCAGCAACAGCAGCCAGGTGGCGATGTTGAACGGCCCGGTCAGCACGGGGATGGCCAGCGGGGTGAGCACCGTCGCGAGAGCCACGTGGACGAAGAGCGTCAATGCGATTCCGAAGAGGGTGTAGATCGTCACGAAGACGCCGGGACGGTGCAGCACCGCTCCCACCGCGATCGCCGTCAACACCGCGTTGAAGCCGTACAGGCCCTTGTCCAGAGAGAGCCCGTCGGCCCCGAACCAGAGCGCCAGCAGGGTCGCGCCGGCGCTGCCGACCACCGCGAAGAGCGCCGACCAGCGAGAATTGATCAGCAGGGCGACCAGGATGATCAGCCCGCTGACCCAGCTGTTGATCAAATACACCTGGGAGACCCCACGGAACAGGATCGGGATGAGGTCCCAGTCGAAACGGCCGCCGGCCAGCGCGCCCTCGCCGGGGAACTTCGGCTTCAGGCCGGTCAGGACGGTGAACCGGTTGAACTGGTAGGCGCCCATCAACAGCACCCAGGTGGTCAGCACGAACGGAAAGGTGAACGCGGTCAGCCCCCAGGTCTTGAAGACCGCGTTCAGGGCCAGGGTGATCACGGTAGTGGCCGCGGCGCCGAGCACCAGGTAGAGCCACATCAACGGCCGGTCGTCGAGGAACGTCGGGACGGCGATCCCGGTCAGCACCGGGCTGAAGCCGAACAGTCCCTTCCGCAACGAGGGCCGGTCCACCTGGAGCACGATGGCGGTCGCCGTGCCCACGACGAGACCGAGGACCGCCCCGCCGAAGACCCGGGGCTGCCCGTTCTCGAACGCACCCCAGGCGACCGCGACGAGGATGAGCAGGCCGGAGAGCGGATTGTTCTGGAAGACGACCTGCGCGGGGCCGCGCAGACACGCGTCGACGAACTCGATCAGCGGATTGCGGTCGCTCAGACCGTCCCATCCCCGCACGACCTGCGTCATGTCCCTCTCCTTCACCTCGTTATCGCCAGCTGAATGCCGGCGGGAAGGTCCGGCCCGTCACCTCTTCGCGGGCGGCCACGCAGAAGGCGCGTACCGCGGCGCGGACCGGCTCCGTTTCCTGCCCCAGGACCTTGAAGATGAGCCCGGCGTCGTTCGGCAGCCGGCTGACCGCGCTGGCCAGCGGCGTCTCCTCGTCCCAGACCGGCGTCGAGGTTCGGTCGAAGACCCGCGCGGCCCGCTCGGGGCTGGTGAGCAGCACGACGTTGCCGAAGATGTGGAAGTGGTCCATGACCCCGGTCCGGGCCACCTCGAACCGTCCGGGGCTGACCACGAACTTCTCGACGAACAACTGCCCACCGTCGGGCCGCTCCGCGCGCAGCGTGGAGGAGAAGAGGTCGTAGGCGAAGAGCTCGCCGTCGCGGTAGTACTTCCGGCCCGGTTGCAGCACCTCGGCGTAGAGCATGGTGGCGCTCTCGGGGAGCCGCACCTGGCTGTCGGTGACGAACCGGCTGCCCCGATAGGGGATCACGGGCTCCGGGAGGAATTCGAGGTACGCGTCGTCGGCGAGGGTGAAGGTCTGGATCTGGGTGCCGTAGTTCGCGTCCATCTCCTGGATCTTGGTGGCGGCCTGGGTGACCAGGTGTGCCTGGCTGCCCGGCGCCATGTCGACGTCGATCCGCAGGCGGTCGCCCTGGAGCACGCCCCCGGAGGTGGTGAGGATCATGACGCAGGGGAGCCCTGGCATCTCCTCGTCCCAGTAGAGCGCCCGCTGCACCAGCAGCGGCGACTGCCGGTAGAGGCCGTCCAGGATCGTCCGGTCGCCGCGCCGCTCGAAACCCATCCGCAGCACGCCGACCTTGCCGTTGGCCGCGGCGGGCAACTGGGCGGGCTGGTCCTGGTACGGCTCCAGTTCCCGGGCGGTGTCCAGTGAGATCATGCGACCACTTCGGCGTCGAACAGCGCGTTCCGGCGGACCAGTGAGACCAGCTCGTCGATGCCGTCACCCGTCTTGCAGTTGGTGAAGACGACCGGCTTTCCGTTGCGCATCAGATCCGCGTCGTGCGCCATGACGTCGAGGTCGGCGTCCACGTACGGTGCGAGATCGGTCTTGTTGATCACGAGAATGTCGGACTTGGAGATCCCCGGGCCGTTCTTGCGCGGGATCTTGTCGCCGGCGGCGACGTCGATCACGTAGATGAAGTAGTCCACCAGGGCCGGGCTGAAGGTCAGCGTGAGATTGTCCCCGCCGCTCTCGATCAGCACCACGTCGCTGTCCGGGAAGCGGGCCTCCATGTCCTCCACGGCGGCCAGGTTCATGCTGGGGTCCTCGCGGACGGCGGTGTGCGGGCACGCCCCGGTCTCCACCCCGATGATCCGCTCCTCGACCAGGACCCCGGTCAGCGCGCGCCGCACGTGCTTCGCGTCCTCCGTGGTGACCACGTCGTTGGTGATGACCAGTACCCGCAGTCCGTTCTCCACGAGGCGGGGCACGACGGCTTCGATGATCGCGGTCTTGCCGCTGCCCACCGGGCCGCCCACTCCGATACGACTTGCCGACTTCATGACGTGACCTCTGCTTCTGGAAGGTTTCACCAAATTCGGGACCTGCTGATGCCGGAATCCCTCCGGGGCGACCCGGAGGCCCGCCGGGTCGGGCCAGGGGCGCTCAACTCATGAACATCCGTACGTGCGCGTGCTGGTGCGCGGCCGCCAGAACGTCGATGTGGGGAGCGAAGTTCTGCATGTCGTCGAGGTTCGCCGTACACACCTCGCGGTAGTCGTCAGGGACCCTCTCGTTGACCGCGTAGAGGATCGACTGCGCGTCGAGGTGGTCGACCCGCATCAGCCGGACCGCCGCGCCGAGCACCATCGAGGCCGCGCCGTACTGGTGGGCCGCGAAGGCGTCCTCCTCGCTCACCCCGAGCTCGGCGAAGAGCACGCCGAGCGCGACCGGGTAGGTCACCGGCACCCCGTTGGCCGACTCGCTGATCCGCTTCTTGAGCAGCGACTCCCCGACGATCCGGGTCGAGGCCTCGGCAAGCTTCCGTCCCATGCGTACGGACATGGTTCGCATCTCTTCGTTGATCTTGCGCAGGCAGACGGCCTCGTCCGCGTGCCGGATCCGGTCGAGGTCGCCGGCGGTGGCAGCGCGGTGCCCGGCGAGCAAGGCGACGCCGTCCCCCGTGGCGGCGAGCCGGGTGACCGTCCGGACGAAGTCCTGCAGGGTCTTCCGGTCATGGACGACGCCGTGCTGGATGGCCATCTCCAGCCCGTTGGAGAAGGAGAAGGCGCCGACCGGGAAGACCGAGTCGCCGAACTGCAACAGCTTCAGTGTCTCGACCATCGCGCGCACCGGCCGGCCCCCTCAGTTGAGGTTGGCGGGGAGGTGGGTGTGCGGCGTGGAGTCCGCGCCGCCGAACAACCGCCGCGACTCGTGCGGCGCGAGATAGGCGATGACCTCGGTGCCGGGGACGAACTCGTGGGTGATCCCGGTGAAGGCGTGGGTCCGCATCACGGAGTCCATGACCTTGCGGTCCACGGTGAGCGGGACGTACATCTTCGCGCCCTTGACCACTGCCGGCCAGTGCTGGTTGCCGATCGCGTGGCCGAGTTCCACGGCCGAGCGGATCAGCAGGTCCGGTGACTCCCCGTGCAGCCCGTCGAGGTGCACCACCATCACGTCGCCGAGCCTGACCCGGGCCACCACCGCGGTGGCGGTCAGATCGTCCCAGGCCAGGATGTCCCCGTCCCGCAGCCTGACGCCACGGCTGAGCGAGACCGCCAGCTCGGCGCCGGAACTGGTCATCTTGCGCAGGCGGCTCTTCTGGGCGTCCCACTGGTCGAGCACGAGATCGTCGATCCGTGCCTGGCTCAGCCGGGCGATCCAGCTCGGCTCGCTCACATTGCCCAGCACCGTTTCGATGAGCACTGGATTCTCCTTTCACGCGCGTGTGCCGGAACCCGGCACGACCGCGAAGACGTCCTGTGGGGGTCAGCTGAAGAAATAGAGCTGGCTCAGCGGGAGGTTCCTGGCCGCCGGCACGGTCGCGTGAACGCCGTCCATCTTCACCGCGAAGGTCTCCGGATCGACCTCGAGCTTCGGCGTCCTGTCGTTGCGGACCATGTCCCGCTTGGTCAGGCCCCGCGTCCGGTAGACCGGGAGGATCTGCCGTTGCAGGCCGAGCTCCTCGCCGATCCCGCACTCGTGGGCGGCGCGGGACACGAAGGTCACGCAGCTCTTGGCGAGTTGGCTGCCGAAGGCGCCGAACATCGGGCGGTAGTAGACGGGCTGCGGCGTCGGCAGCGAGGCGTTCGGGTCGCCCATGATCGACCAGGCGATCAGCCCGCCCTTGAGGACCAACTTCGGCTTCGTGCCGAAGAAGGCCGGCTCCCAGAGCACCAGGTCGGCCATCTTGCCCGGGGTCACCGACCCGAGGATGTGCGAGATGCCCTGGGTGATGGCCGGGTTGATGGTCATCTTGGCCACGTAACGCAGCACCCGGAAGTTGTCGTTGGAGGACGAGTCCTCGGCGAGCTTGCCGCGGGCGATCTTCATCTGCCCGGCGAGCTGGATGGTCCGCAGCCAGGTCTCGCCGACCCGTCCCATGGCCTGCGAGTCGCTCTGCATCATCGAGATGACGCCCTCGTCCAGCAGCACGTCCTCGGCCGCGATGGTCTCCGTGCGGATCCGGCTCTCCACGAAGGCGACGTCCGAGGGGACCGACGGGTTGAAGTTGTGACAGACCATGATCATGTCGTAGAGCTCGGACTGGCTGTTGATCCCGTAGGGGACCGTCGGCGTGGTCGAGCTCGGCAACACGTTCATCTCGCCGGCGATCTTGATGATGTCCGGCGCGTGCCCACCGCCGGCACCCTCGGTGTGGAAGGTGTGGACGGTCCGGCCCTCGAGCGCGGCGATGCTGTCCTCGATGTAGCCGCTCTCGTTGAGGGTGTCGGTGTGGATGCTGACCTGCACGTCGTATTCGTCGGCGACGGCCAGGCAGGCCCGGATCACCGCGGGCGGCGCACCCCAGTCCTCGTGGATCTTGAAGCTGGGCGCGCCGGCCAGGATCTGCTCCACGAGGGGCGCGCGGCCGCTGCTGTTGCCCTTGGCCATGATGCCGAAGTTGACCGGGATGTTCTCGAAGGACCGCATCATCGCGTGGATGTTCCACGGGCCGGGGGTGATGGTCACGCCGTTGCTGCTGTCGGTGGGCCCGGTGCCGCCGCCCCACAGCGTCGTGACGCCGTTGCTGAGCGCCGCGTACGCCTGTTGCGGCGCCACCAGGTGCACGTGCGCGTCGATGCCGCCGGCGGTCAGGATGAGGTGCTCGCCGGAGATGGCGTCGGTGCCCGGCCCCACCACCAGTTCGGGGGTGACCCCCTGCATCACGCGCGGGTTGCCCGCCTTGCCGATGCCGGCGATCTTGCCGTTCTTGACGCCGACGTCCGCCTTGACCACGCCGAGCGTCGCGTCGACGATGGTCACGTTCGTGATGACGAGGTCGAGGGCGCCGGCGGCGTTGGTGTACTGATTGTCGACGCCCATGCCGTCGCGCAGCGTCTTGCCGCCGCCGTACATGACCTCGTCGCCGAGGACGCGGAGGTCCTTCTCGATCTCGATGTGGAGGTCGGTGTCTCCCAGTCTGATCTGGTCGCCCGTGGTGGGGCCGTACATTCCGGCATATTCTTTGCGTGAAATCTGGCTCATCGAAGTCTCTCCCGTGCCCAAGGTCGGCAGCCCGCGAAATGGTGGACCTACTGCTTCTTGCTCTTGGTGTCTTCCTGCTTCTCCGGACTGGTCTTGAAACCCCGGGTCTTGGCGACGTGGATCGCCCTGATCCGGTCGGGCCGGTAGCCGGGGGTGGGCCCGTCGCCGGTCCAGCCCTGAACCAGGCCGTTGAACCCGTAGACCCTCTGAGTACCGGCGAAGGGAACGAGCTGCACCGTCTTCTTGTCGCCCGGCTCGAAGCGGATCGACGTCGTCGCCGGAATGTTCAACCGCTTGCCGAAGGCCGCTTCGCGATCGAACGCCAGCAGGCGGTTGACCTCGAAGAAGTGGAAGTGCGAGCCGATCTGGATCGGTCGGTCGCCGGTGTTCTGCACGACCACCTCAGTGACCGGTCGACCGGCGTTGAGTTCCAGCGGCTGGTCGCTGAGCAGGTAGCCGCCGATGGGTCGAAGGTGCTTCGAATTAGGGCCGGGATGTTGCTTGGCCATTTCGCCCCCGCTTTCCTGGAGACCGCGTCTCCGCTTGTACCCCTATCGGATGGGTGAGTGGACGGTGACCAGCCGCGAGCCATCGGTGAAGACCGCCTCCACCTGGATCATGGGCAACATGTCCCCAACGCCCGGCATCACGTCGTCCGCGCTGAGGACGCTGCGCGCCTCGTTCATGACCTCTTCGACGGTCTTGCCGTCGCGTGCCCCCTCCAGCGTGGCGGCGCAAATCACCGCGACGGCCTCGGGGTGATTCAGCTTCACTCCTCTGGCCCGTCGGGCGTTGGCCACCACGGCCATCGAGAGAATCGTGAGCTTGTCGAATTCCTTCGGTGTCAGATGCACTGTCCTGATCCTTCGCGACTGTCGATCGAGAGAGCCGCCAGTCAGTCCGGGTAGGCGCGGCGGCCGGCCTGGTGCGGCTGTGGGCACCTTTGGGCGAGACTGGAGTATTTGCCCGTTGCGACGTGGTTTGTCCCTGTCGCTTTTCCGGAGGTTATCAGTCACCCTCGGCGATTGGGGTCGGAACCGAAACCTCGCAGCGGCTGCGTCCCGCCACTGTCGATGCTGGGCGTACAACCCTGCGGTAAGGGCGGACGGGGTGGATCTGGCGCCTACCGCTCGCGTTGCGCGGAGTGGGGCCGGGACGCCCTGGTCGCGGGCGGCTCACCCGTCCGTTCGTGCACCACCGCGCCAGGGGCTCTGGGTTCAGGTGCAGGGGCGAACAGCCCGGCTCGTCCAAGGCCGGCCCGGCCCCTTCAGAATCACCGCCGGCGTCACGGTCCCGCCCGGTCAGGTCGGCCAGGTCAGCACCGAACTGAACGAGCCCCTGTCCGCCGGCAGATGGCATGTCCGACTGGAACTGGCCAGTGGGACGGTGCGACGCACAGCAGAAGCACGATCACCCTTCCCGTACCGGTCAGGTCGGACACGGGTGAACACGTCGCAGCGGTGGGCCGCAGTCAGGGCGTGGCGTCCTGTCCGGCCGGGGTCAGGAAAGCGGAGGTGGTCTCCGGCCCGCAGGCCGGAGACCACCTCGCGTTCGAGGTCGCCGAGCGGGGGTCAGCCGCCGGTGATGGAGAAGGTCGAGCCTGGTTCCTTCACGATGTTGCCGTCGGCCGAGTTGGTGATGGTGACGTTGGTCAGGTTGGCGTTGCCGCGAGCGCCGCTCATCGCGAGGATGCCGGCGCCGTTGTTCGATTTGTCGATCCTCACGTTGGTGATCGCGACGTTCGGCATGTTGCCTCCGCCGTTCTTGAACTGGATCCCGTCGTAGGTCGAGTCGTGGACCTCGGTGTCCCGGATGGTGACACCGGTGATGTCCGTCGTCGACGGGAACAACGTGATCGCCCCGAACTCCTGGTCCTCGTTCCAGAAGACGCCGCCGCACCGGTGGAGCGCGTTGTTGGCGATCAGCGTCGTGCCGGAGAACGGCAGTGGGCTGTGATCGGTCGCCAACATGATGCCGGGATAGTTCATCGTGTCGTAGATCAGGTTGTTCTCGATCGTGTTGCCGTAACCGCCGTAGATCGCGATTCCGTTAGCCCGCCAGGGCAGCTGGATGGTGTTGTTGACGAAGTGGTTGTCGTGTCCGACGTCCACCGTGGTGTCCTTGACGCGGGGGTTGGCCCAGACGGCCAGGGAGTCGTCGCCGGTGGTGCGGAACGACGAGTTGAACACCCGCGAGTTGCGTGTGCCGTTGGAGAAGTTGATGCCGTCGGCGTAGGTGTCGCGGATCCGCATGCCGGTGAACTCGAGTCCGTCACCAGGGTTCCAGTAGGCGGGGGTGTCGGAGTAGTCGCGCCCGACCCAGGCGCCGACGTTGACGTGTTCGATCCACACGTTGCTGATCTTCGTGTTCCTGCCGAGTCGCCCGTTCAGCCCGTGCCCCCGGTTGGCGCGGTTGGTCGTCATGCCGAAGATGGCGAGGTCGGAGATCTGGGTGTTGTCGTCGATGTCGAAGCCGACGTTGCCCTCGTGCGGGTGGTTGATGTTGCCCACCACGTTCTGCGGCTCGGTGGACGTGTAGAGCTGGGAGTGCCACATGCCCGCCCCGCGGATCGTGACGTTTCGGATCCCCTGCTGGTTGTACTGCCCGCGCGTCGGATCCGGCGAGAGGATCTTCTGCTCCTGTCGCCACTGGCCGGCCGGGATCCAGACGCAGCTGATGACGCCGTTCTGGTCGTCCGTCACGGCCCGCTGAATGGCGGCCGTGTCGTCGCCTCCGTCGTCGGGTACCGCGCCGTAGGCCGTGATCGAGGTGCACTCGGCCGGCTTGGTGGCCGGGGGCGCCACCTGTTCCAGGTCGATGAGGTCGATGATGTAGAACGACGCGGTGTCGGTCGCATCCCGTTGCAGCTTGAAGCGGGTGCCGGCCGGGTAGGACTGCGGCAGCAGGGCGTGCGACTCGTCGAACAGCCGCCGGGCGTTGGCCTGGGGCGTGTTCGACAGCGATTCGGTGTCGTCAGTGGTGCCGTACAGCCAGCTGTTGCGCGACGAGAGCGTCAGCTTCTGGGCGAACGCGTCGTTGACGTAGAGGCTGATGCTGGCGTTGATGCCGCCGCCGTTGGGCGCGTCGGGGATGGAGTTGCGCACCACGATCGAGTTGGACGGGTTGGTCGAGGTGAACTCGACGAACTGCCCGGTGCTGTTCAACCGCACCGACTTGCGCCCCGAGGATTCGGTGCCGAAGTTGGTGTGCCCGAACGTGCGTAGGGCGTCGGCTTCGAGCAGGGTTCCCTGGTAGCGGGCGGCCTCGGCCTCGTACTCGACCCAGGGCACCGATGCTCCACGGCCGACCACGATCGCCTGGGAGAACGAGTTGTTCGACTCGTTGGTCTCGGCGATGACGTTGGTGGCATCGGCGGTGGCGGTGATGGTGGCCCCGCCGGCGGTGGCGGTCCAGCTGCCGCTCATCGCGACGTTGACCGTCGCACCGGCGGTCACTGCGGCGGTGGTGGTGTTCAACGTCGTGCCGCCCACCGCGAGCCGGGTCACCGAGGCGGCGGTGGTGCCGGTGATTCCGCGGTTCTTGACCGCGACGGTGAAGGTGACCGGCGCTCCGACGGCCGGGTTCGGCGGAGTGGAGGTGATGCCGACGACCTGGAGGTCGGGGCCGGGGGCCTGGGTGACGACCAGCTGCGCGGGCACGGTGAAGCTGTTGTTGTCGTTGTTCTGCTCGGCGACCGTGTTGGCCGGGTCCACCGTCGCGGAGACGCTGTAGCTGCCCATCGCCTGAGCCCCGACGTTCGCCGAGACAGTGGTCGAGGCGCCGACGGCGAGCGCGCCGACGGGAGTGCTGCCCACCACGGTGCCGCCGAGCTTGAAGTCCACCCTGGTCGCACCGGCGGCTGCGGTGCCCGTGTTCCTGACCGTGGCCGACAGGGTGATCGGGGTGGCCTCGCTCGGCGTCGCGGGGGTCCAGCTCGCCGTGGTCACGACGAGGTCGGGGTTCGGGGCCCAACCGCCCAGCACCTGGAGGTCGGCGACCTGCCCGCCCGGCGCGCCGGTGTTGCTGAAGAACTTCAGCTGCACATCGGCCGCCCGGCCCGTGACCGGGATCGTCACGGAGTTCTGGTTGCCCGACGGGTTGAAGGAATAGTTCGCCGGGGCGTTCAGTGAGGTGAAGCCGGTGGCTGTCTGCGCGCGGCCCAGGACCTGGAGGTTCTGCGTGCGGGCACCCCAGACCGGGTCCGGGTTGAGCTTCACCACGACCGCCGTGACGTCGGCGTCGGCACCGAGCTTCACCGTTAGGGTCGACGGGAATCCGGCCGACTCCCAGTACGAGGTGGGGCTGCTGTCGTTGGCGTTGGCTGCGACGAAGGTGAAGGTCGACGAGGATGCCTCGATCGGCTTGCCTCCGGCCAGGTTGGTGCCGCCGGGCTCACCGGGGCCGCCGGGGTCGCCGCCGTCCACGCCGTAGATCTCGAACTCGGAGATCTGGGCGGCGGGCCAGCCGGTGTTGCCGGTGATGGCCAGCCGTACGTAGCGGACGGCCGCCGCGGCGAAGTCGACGGTGACGGTGTTGGCCGATGCCGGGTCGAACACCCGACCGGCCGACCCGGAGAGCGTGCTGAAGCTGCTCCCGTTGGTGCTGCCCTGCACGGCGAGGGTCTGCGTACGGGTGCCCCACGCGGTCGAAGGGGGGAGTTTCAGCTTCACCTGGTCGATGTTGACGCTGCCGCCGAGGTCGATCTGGACCCACTGGGGAAACGCGTTGGACGGGCTCTCCCAGTACGTCTGCTGGTTGCCGTCGTTCACATTGGCCGCGACGTAGCTGCCGGTGGATCCGCTCGCCGAGACCGACTTGCCGGATGACAGGTTGGGGCCGCCGGCCGCGAGCGCGGGGGTGGATGAGATCGCCGGAACGCCGATCAGACCGGCGGCGAGCAGGCCGCTGATCAGCCGTCGGCTGAGCTTCCTTCGTTTCATGGCGTCCTTGTTTCCGTGAGATCGGTGGTGGACCTTGCAGCGGAGATCGCGACGGCGAGGGCAGGGCGGTGCGGCCCCGCGACGTCGGCGGGCCGGGGCGGGACAGGGAGGTGAGGAGGCCGGCGGAACGCCGGAGGACCCTACTGTCAGGATCTTCCAGACGGCCACAGAGAAATTTCGGCCTTACTGTCGACTTCTTTCTACGATGCCTGTCAATGTTTCAGACATGTCGCTGGTTCGTCAACGGCTGGTACGCGGGAACCGGCTCCCCCGGGCAGCGCTCGCCGGCCTCGGAGACGCGAGGACCGAAGACGTGGGTCTCCCCGCTCTGCGGGTTGCGGGCATGCCGGACAGCCGGGTCTGACCCGGCCGTCGGTGGAGCGGACAGTCAGGCTGCGGCGGTCGGCCGCACGACGATCTGGCATCCGGCACCTGAGCGTGACCGGTGCCACGACCTGCGTCCCGGGCAGCCCGCAGGGTGGCCAGGTGGCGGCCACCGGTCGCCGGCTGCGGTGTGTTCGGCGGGAGTCAAGGGCGCGCGGACGAGGCCGGCGCGACGCCCGGCGGGGTGTCGAGCCAAGCCCCGATCAGCCTCCCGCCCGCGCTCCCACCATGCGGCACCGGGACGGCGACCAGCACACCTGGACGATCGACACCGAGAAAGCCTCTTTCACGCCTAGCCAGCCGACCCCGCGCAGCCCGTCGAGCCGCGCCGGCCGTCGAGCCGCGCAGCAGCCGACCCCGCGCAGCCAGCTGACCCCGCGCAGCCCGTCGAGCCGGACAGGCCGCCGACCCGCACCGGCCGACGAGCCTGTGGCGCCTGATGGGCGGCCCGGATTCACGGGCCGCAGTAGAGCAGACGGTTCGGGGTACCGGCGACGACGCCGGTGACGACTCCGGTGGTCGACCGGCCGACCAGGTAGCTGGCGACCTGGGCCGGGGTCCAGCCCGGGTTGGCCGACAGGGCCAGCGCGGCGCAGCCGGCCACGTGGGCCGAGGCCGCCGAGCCGCCGCTGATCGTGGCGGTCGCGGAGTCGCCGGTGTACCACGTGGACGAGATGTTCGCCCCCGGGGCGAACATGTCGATGCAGCTGCCGTAGTTGCCGTTCGGCATCCGGGCATCGGTGGACGAGGTGCCCACCACGGTCAATGCGCCCGGTACCCGGCCGGGCGAGTTGTTGCAGGCGTTCCCGCCCGAGCTGCCCCCGGCGGTGACGTAGGTGATCCCTCGATTGATGGAGTTGGTCACCGCCGCGTCCAGGGCGGTGGTGACCGGCCCGCCGATGGCCAGCTCCACGACCGCCGGCCGGAGGGCGTTCGCCGTGATCCAGTCGATCCCGGCGATCACCGTGGCGGTGGTGCCGCTGCCGGTGCAGTTGAGCACCCGGACCGGGTGGATCTGGACCTCCTTGGCCACCCCGTAGCGGGTGCCGCCGATCGTGCCGGCCAGGTGGGTGCCGTGGCCGTTGCAGTCGTCCGCGGGAAGGGCGCCGTCGACGAGGTCGATCCCGCCGCTGACCCGGCCGGCGAAGTCCGTGTGGGTGGCCCGGACGCCGGTGTCGGCGACGTACACGTGCACGTTGTGCGCGGTGTTCGGGTAGGCGTACCGGCCGTCGAGCGGCAGGTTCCGCTGGTCGATCCGGTCCAGTCCCCACGACGGCGGATTGATCTGCACGCCGGGGCCGATCAGCGGCGTGACCCGGTTCTGTTCCACGTATGACACCGCCGGGTCGGCCGCGAGGCGGCGGGCGGCCCGCTCCGTGAGCCGTACCTCGAATCCGGCCACGGCGCTGCCGTAGACGTGGCCGACGGTGCCCCCGTAGCGGGCCCGCAGCCGGTCGGCGGCCTCGGTGACCTCGGCGGCGGCGTCCGCCCCCACCGACGCGCGGACCGGGGCCTCCCGGAGCACGACGAGGTAGCTGCCCGGTACGGCGTCGGCGGTGCCGGCGTGGCGGATGGTTCCCTCGGTGGCAGTCCCGGCGGCTGCCTGTCCGCCCGGGAGCACTGCGGCGCTCAGGGCGGTCGCCAGGGCGAAGGCGAGCACCCGACCCCGCACGCGTGAACTGGTCATTCTTCTCCTCACCGGATGGGACCGGCCCCGGGGTGGGATCGCCTCGGAGCCGGTGGGACGACGGTGCTGATCAGAAGGTGGGAGCCAGGTGCGGCAGGCGCTTCGGCGAACCCGTTCCCGGGCTGGCGATCACGCCGGTCGTGGCTCGGCTGACCAGGTACGAGTGTACTGATCGAAATGAATCTATGGTAGGCGTTGAGTGGTCGGGCGACTGCGCGTTTCGGCAGTCGGTGATCATGGATCGGAACCAGGTCCGCGAAGACCCTGTGGCCGTTCTGCCGTCCTGATCATCAAACCGCGACCGGGCGGCGCCTCCAGGTGTTCCTTGACGGCTCACACCCCGCCGCGTCCCGCTGAGGACGTCGACCAAAGCCCTGGACGCTCGACAACCCGAGGCGCGGACGCTGCGCCACTCGACGAGCGAGATCCTGGTCACATCGTCCACCGCACCTGCTCGTCTCCACCCCGAACGACGCGCGCAACCGGGAAGGAAACGGACCAAGGACGCCCTCCTGCCGGATGAGGCGTACGGTTGCCATGTCGCCCGGGTCCCCGGTGGCCCCGCCAGTTCCGCCGCCGCCAACCCCTGACGGGCAGTGAGCAACGCCCAGCTCCGTCGCGACAGCGACCACCCTGACCGGTGGCCCCTCGGTCAACCTGGAGATTCGTGGGCCCACCGAGACGGGGCCCACCGCCTTCCACACCGCTGCCCCCTCCGAGCCGGGAGGGGGCCACGGCCGTACCCACGGTTCAACAAAGGGAGCAGACGATGAGGATCGCACGGCACCGGATTGTCGACGCCCTTCGCGGGCGGGACCAGCACGCCAGAGCCGACTGGGTCGAGCATGAGCTGCCGGAATGGGTGGACCCCGCCAAGCACACCGGGCTGCTCGTGACGCTGCGTCTCGATCCGGCCGAGCTCGCCGAGGCGTCATCCCCGTGAGGGTCGCTCTGCTCGGGCCGGTGGCGTGGCGGACACCGCCGCACCACTACGGCCCCTGGGAGCAGGTGACGGGCCTGCTGGCCGAAGGGCTGACCACCCGCGGGGTGGACGTGACACTATTCGCGACGCTGGACTCGGTCACCTCCGCCACCCTCGACGGCGTCTGCCCGCGGGGGTACGCCGACGAGCCGTCGATGGACGGGCGGGTGTGGGAGGCGATGCACGTCTCGCACGCGTTCGCCCGCTCGGCGGAGTTCGACCTGGTGCACAACCACCTCGACTGGCTGCCGCTGGCCTTCGCCGAGCACTGCCGCGCCCCGCTGCTCACCACCGTCCACGGCTTCTCCGGCGCCGGCATCCTGCCCGCGTACGCCAAGGCCCGGTCGTCCTACGTGTCGATCTCCGACGCCGACCGGGTCGCCGGGCTCGACTACGTCGCCACGGTGCACCACGGCGTGGACATGACCGGGCTGCCGTTCACCCCGGAGGCCGGCCCCGGCCTGGTCGCCTTCGGGCGGATCCACCCCGACAAGGGCACCCACACCGCCATCGAGATCGCCCGGCTCGCCGGCCGGCCCCTGACGATCTGCGGCATCGTGCAGGACGAGCGGTACTTCACCGAACTGGTGGCACCGCACATCGACGGCGAACGGGTCATCTTCCTCGGCTCGGTGGGCCCCCGACGGCGCGCGGAGATCCTGGGCGCCAGCGCCGCCCTGTTGCACCCGATCGCCTTCGACGAGCCGTTCGGCCTGTCGGTGGTGGAGTCGATGGCGTGCGGCACGCCGGTCGTCGCGTACGCGCGCGGGTCCATGCCGGAAGTCGTCGACGAGGGGGTGACCGGCCTGCTCGTGAACACCGTCGAGCAGGCCGTCGACGCCGTCGCCACGGTCGCGAAGATCGACCGGGCCGGGTGCTGGGAGCGGGCGCGCCAGCGCTTCGACGCGGACCGGATGGTCGACGACTACCTCGCGGTCTACAACGACCTCATCGGCCGTCCACAGCGCTGAACCCGCTGAACGACTGACGAGCCCTGACGAACCGGACCCCGCACCCGCGGCGGCCCGGACCCGGGCCCCTTCCGCCGGCCACCCACGCCGTCCGCGTGCGCTGTCACCGGCGCGGGGCACGCCTCCTGTTCCTCGGGCGGCGGCCCACAACCGAAAGGCCCAAGCCATGCCCAGCTACGGTTTCCTCAGCACCCACCCACCGACCCGGTGCGGACTGGCCAGCTTCAACTCCCTCCTGGCCGCACACCTGACCGCCGGCGGCACCCGCGGGGGAGTCGTACGGCTCACCGGCAGGGGCGACGACCAGCGTGCCCTGCCCGACGTCGTGCACACCTGGGCGGCGGACGCCCCGGCGGGCTGGCGGGAGGCCGCCGCCGCCCTGAACGCCTTCGACGTGGCGATCGTCCAGCACGAGTACGGGATCTACCCCGGCGCCGACGGCCGGGAGGTTCTGCCGCTGCTGCGCCAGCTCGCCGTGCCGAGCATCGTGGTCCTGCACACCGTGCTCAGCAACCCCACCGCCGGGCAGAAGTCCCTGCTGGAGCAGGTCGTCGCCGAGGCCGGGGCAGTCGTCACGATGACCGAAACGGCCCGCGACCGGCTTCTCGTCGGTTACCGCGTGGAACCGGCGAAGGTCACGGTCATCCCGCACGGCGCCGACGACCACGCCGGCCTTTCCGCCCCACGCCGTACCCGTCCGCACCTGCTCACCTGGGGGCTGCTCGGCCCCGGCAAGGGCATCGAGTGGTCGTTGCGGGCCCTCGCCCGGTTGCAGGACCTCGACCCGACCCCCACCTTCACCGTCGCCGGCCGGACCCACCCGAAGGTGATCGAACACCATGGGGAGGCGTACCGGGCGGGACTGCACCAGCTCGGTGCGCAGCTGGGTGTCGCGCACACCGTGGACTACCAGTCGGAGTACCACGACCCGGCCGCGCTCGGCGCGCTGATCCGCTCCGCCGACGTGGTCCTGCTGCCGTACGACTCCCGTGAGCAGGTCACCTCCGGGGTCCTCGTCGAAGCGGTGGCCGCCGGGGTTCCCGTCGTGGCCACGCCGTTCCCGCACGCCGTCGAGTTGCTCACCCAGGGGCCCGGCCTGCTCGTACCCCATGGCAATCCGGTGGCGCTGGCCAAGGCGATCCGGCGGATCCTGACCGAGCCCGGCCTGGCCGCCCGGCTGGCCGGCCGCGTCCGGCCGGCGGCCGCGGAGCTGCGCTGGCCGGCCGTGGCGGCCCGGTACGACGCCCTCGCGGAACGGCTCACCACCGCCCGCCCGCCGGTGGTCAGCGCGGCGGCGGCGTGACCCTGACCGGAGGCCGTCCCGCCACGAGGGCCGGCAGCCCGCCGCCCGACCGCCGCCTGAGCGCGCCCGCGCCGAGCTTCGCTCATCTGGCCCGGTTGAGCGACGACACCGGCCTGTTCGAACACGCCCGGCACGCCATCGTCCGCCGGGAACACGGCTACTGCACCGACGACGTCGCCCGGGGTCTGCTCGTCACGAGCCGGGAGCCGGAGCCGACCGGCGCGGTGCTCCGGCTCGCGGAGTGCTACCTCGCCTTCCTGACCCACGCGCAGGACGCCCGCGGCGCCTTCCACAACCGGCTCGGTTACGACCGGCGCTGGGCCGACCGGCCCGGGCTCGGCGACTGGTGGGGACGGGCCCTGTGGGGCCTGGGTACCGCCGCCGCCCGCAGCCCCGCGGCCTGGATCCGGGAGGAGGCGCTCGTCGCCTTCAGCGCGGGTGCCGTGCGGCGCAGCCCCGCCCCGCACGCGATGGCCTTCGCCGGGCTCGGCGCCGCCGAGGTGCTGCGCCGTCACCCCACCCACGCCGCCGCGGCCGCGCTGCTGGCCGACGCGGCCGCCACGGTCGGCACCCCGTCGGCGGAGCCGGGATGGCCCTGGCCCCAGCCGCGCCTGACCTACGCCAGCGCGGCCCTCGCGGAGGTCGTCATCGCCGCCAGCCAACTACGCCACGACGGCCCCCTGCTCGACGGCGGCCTCCGGATGCTGGCCTGGCTGCGCGACGTCCAACTGCGCGACGGGCGGCTGTCGGTCGTACCGGCTGCCGGCTGGGGGCGTGGTGCGGCGCGGCTCCGCCACGACCAGCAGCCGATCGAGGTCGCCGCCTTCGCCGACGCCTGCGCCACGGCCGGCTCGGTCACCGGCGACCCGGTCTGGGACGTCGGGGTGCGGCAGGCCGTCGGCTGGTTCCTCGGCGACAACGACGTCGGCACGCCGATGTGGGATCCGGCCACCGGCGGCGGATACGACGGGTTGACCCCGCACGGACCCAACCTCAACCAGGGTGCCGAGTCCACCCTCGCGCTGATCTCCACCCTGCAGCACGCGCGGCGGTGGTCGTGACCCCGAACCTGGCCGTCCGGCAGAACCTCACCCTGAGTCCGGACCCGAGCCGGGTCGTCGTCAAGCTCTTCGTGCCCGGCGAGGACGCCGCCGTGGCCCGTACCCGCGCGCAGGCGCTCATCGACCGCGTCGCCCGCCTCGACGACGAGGAGACCGGCCGGCTGCTGCGGGACACCCTCCACCGATTCGGTGGCCGGCACCGTGACCTGGCCGGCACGTTCCAGCACCACTACGACCTCGTCCGGCACCGGGCGCCCCGGGCCCGGGACCTTTCCCCCACCACCCGTCTCCTGGTCGGCGCCTACTTCAGCCACGAGTACGCGGTGGAGTCCGCCGCGCTGTGCAACCCGTCGATGGTGGTCCACCCCGACCAGGACGGCCTGGAACCGGGACAGCTGCGGGTCGCGATCAGCCTGCGCCAGATCGGCGAGGGACACCTGTCCTCGATCGGGTTCGCCAGCGCCGTGCTCGGACCCGACGACCGGCTCGTCGTCGCCGGTCGCCCCGGCCCGCTCGTCGTCGGGCAGCAGGTCGCCGTACGGCGCCGCCGGGACCTGCTCGCCGCCGGACTGGCCGAGGACGACTGTGACAACGAGGTCTCCGCCACCGTGCTGGACTCCCTGCCCGAACGCTACGACGAGGCCACCTTCGAGCGGACCCTCGCCGGCCTCCCGCCCGACCTGCTCTCCCGCGGCAGCGCGCCCGGCATCGTCGAACAACTGCGACGCACCAACGCCGCCAGCTACGCCGTGGCCTTCCCCGCCGACACCAGCCTGCATCAACGGGTGCTCTGGCCGGCCACCCCGGCGGAGAGCAACGGCATGGAGGACGCCCGGTTCGTCAGGTTCGTCGACGAGTCCGGGCCGGTGTACCGGGCCACCTACACCGCCTACGACGGCCGGCGCATCGCCACCAGGGCACTGGCCAGCCGCGACCTGCGTCGCTTCGAGATCACCCCGATGCGCGGCCCGGGCGCCCGCAACAAGGGTGTCGCGCTGTTCCCCCGTACCGTCGGCGGCCGACACCTCGCCCTGTGCCGCGCCGACGGCGAGACCATCGGGCTGACCTGCCTGGACGGCGACAACCGGTGGCAGGCGCCGGTGCAGCTGCACGCCCCCGGCCGCAGCTGGGAACTGATCCAGGTCGGCAACTGCGGATCACCCATCGAGACCGACGCCGGGTGGCTCGTGCTCACCCACGGCGTCGGCCCGATGCGCCGGTACGCCATCGGCGCCCTCCTGCTCGACCTGGACCGACCGGAACGGGTCCTCGCCGAGCTCCCCGGCGCGCTCCTGGCGCCGGACGAGGCCGAACGCGACGGGTATGTGCCCAACGTCGTCTACTCCTGCGGTGGGCTCGTCCACTCCGGCCTGCTGTGGCTGCCGTACGGGGCCAGCGACGCCCGGGTCGGTTTCGCCACCGTGCCGGTGGACGCGCTCATCGCGGCGATGGTCGAACTCCCACCACCGCCCGACGGCCGGCGGGGGAGTCCCGCTCAGCGGCCGCCCGGAGACGGCTCCCGCGTGTAGTGGCGCAGCGGCTGCGACATCGGTCTAGTGGCCGCAGCCGCTGCGACGTCCGGCTACGGGGCATCCGATCCGACGTCGCGCAGGTGGCGCAGTGCCTCCGCCCAGGAGCGGCCCAGGGTGGTTTCGTGGTAGGCGATGTCGTGTTCGGCGCAGAACCGCATGATCAACGGCCGGGCTTGGCGGAGGTTGGGGCGCGGCATGCTCGGGAACAGGTGATGCTCGATCTGGTAGTTCAGGCCGCCGAGCACGGTGTCGAGGAACGCCCCGCCGCGGACGTTGCGGGAGGTGAGGACCTGCCGCCGCAGGTAGTCGAGGTCGTCCTCGGCGCTGAGGATCGGCATGCCCTTGTGGTTCGGGGCGAAGGAGGAGCCGAGGTAGAGGCCGAGAACGCCCTGGTTGACGAGGACGAACACGATCGCCTGTGCCGGGCTCAGGACCAGGAACACGGCGGCGAGGTAGCCGCCGAAGTGCAGGGCCAGCAGCCCGGCCTCGGCGGGTCGACGCGCGGTGCGGCGCTGGCCGAAGACCGCCCGGACGCTGGCGGCGTGCAGGTGCAGGCCCTCCAGCAGGAGCATCGGGAAGAACAGGTACGCCTGGTGACGGACGAGCAGTGCGCCGAGGCCGCGTCGTCGCCGGGCCTGGCCGGTGGTGAAGGACAAGGCCGCCATGGTGATGTCGGGGTCTCTGCCCTCGGTGTTGGGGTGGGCGTGGTGCCGGTTGTGCTTGTCCACCCACCAGCCGAAGCTGATCCCGGTCAGGAGGTTGCCGTGCACGATGCCGATCAGGTCGTTCACCCGGCGCGAGTGGGCTATCTGCCGGTGCCCGGCGTCGTGGCCGATGAACGCGGCCTGCGCGAACACCACCGCGAGGGCCACCGCTACGCCCAGCTGCCACCACGATTCACCCAACCGGCCGAACAGGGCCCACAGCCCGGCGTAGCAACCGACGACGAGACCGATGCGTACCGCGTAGTAGCCCCGCCGTCGGCCGAGTAGACCCTCCGCGCGGACCTGTCGGGACAGGTCGGCGTAGTCGCTGCCTCGCTGACGGTTGGTGCCAAGGCTGGTGTCGCTCATAGTGGCTGCTCCCGCTGGTCCCTGTCCGCCGGCTGACTCAGCGGCGCCGGCCCGACCGGCCGGTCAGGCGGGCCACCAACTGTTGAAGCTTCTGCTGAGTGCCGGGTTTGGCCGCCTGGTGGCGGCCACGCCGCATCAGATCACGCCCTCTGGGGCTGTTGAGTAGTTCCTTGATCCGTTGGCTCATCGATCCGGATGTCACGGCGTGCTCCCTCCCGGCCGTTCACCAGCTGATTCTCGTGCCTCTGCACCTCCAGTCTCGTCCGATCGGCGAGCAGGCCAGGGCGGTTTGGGTTTTATTGCGCGAGCGGGACGGGTTCAGCGCGCGACGGCCGCCACGCTGGCGGCCACCAGGTCCGCGACGCGGTCGAACTCGCCGGCCGCGATCGCCGCACGGGGCACCATCCAGCTACCGCCCACGGCGAGGACCGACGGCAGCGCGAGGTAGTCGGCAGCCGAGTCGGCGTCGATGCCGCCGGTCGGCACGAAGGAGACCTGACGGAACGGCGCGGACAGGGCGGACACCGCCGCGGCCCCGCCGGAGCTGCCGGCGGGGAAGAACTTGAGCACCGTGACCCCCGCTTCGAGGGCCGTCATGACCTCCGTCGCGGTGCTCGCGCCCGGCAGCACGAAGATCCCGTGCTCCTGGCACCGGCGGACGACGGCCGCGCTGAACCCGGGCGACACGACGAACCGCGCACCGGCCCGCACCGCCGCGTCCACCTGGTCGGGGGTGGTGACCGTGCCCGCGCCGACCGTGACGCCGCCGTGGGCGGCCATCCGGGCGATCGCCTCGGCCGCCGCCGGGGTGCGGAAGGTGACCTCGGCGATCGGCAGGCCCCCGGTCGCCAGCGCGTCGGCCAGCGGTTCGGCCGACGCGGCGTCGTCGAGGACGACGACCGGAACCAGGCGGTGCGTGCGCAGCAACTCAGGCGTGTTCATGGTTTCCCCCTGGGGTTTCGGCGGTGGTCAGGTGCACCGGGACGTCGGCCCGGCCGGTGACACCGAACTGGGCGAGGACGGCGACGCCGAGAACGGTCGCCTCGGGCTCGTCCACGAATCTCAGTCGGCGGCGGGTGGCCTCCTGGCGCAGCCGGCGCCACGTCTGCCAGCCGGCGGCCACCCCTCCGACGGTGACGTCGGCGATCTCGACGGCGCCGAGACGGCCCAGCCGCGCGGTCGTCGCCTCGGCCTCCACCGCGAGTCCCTTCAGCAGGCTGGCCATCGCGTGAGCGCGGGTGACCTCCATCGGCATGGCGGCCAGTCGGGCGCGGCGCACGTCGGCCTCGACCACCGCCGGGGCGACCTCATCGACGACGTGGGCCAGCTCCACCCACAACGTCGCGTCGGGGACGCCGGAATAGAGCATGTCGTGCCAGGCCTGGTAGTACCGGCCGGACGGGGTGGCGCGGTGCACGAAACGCAGGCCGCCCGCCACGAAGATCCCCGTGTCGAGGCCCGGTCCGACCACGTCGGGCAGTTCGTCGACCAGCAGCACCTGCGCCTCTGAGGTGCCGACCGACACGTACACGTCGCCGGCGGTGCGGACGCCGGTGCCGAAGGCGCCGCACATGTGGTCGTGGCCGCCGGCGACCACGGGGACCCCCGCCGGCAGCACGCCGCCGCCCGAGGTACGGCCCACCACGGTGGCGCTGTCGATCAGGTCGGGCAGCGCCAGCGTGGCCAGGCCGAGGTCCGGCAGCACGTCCGTACGCAGCAGGCCCGCGCGGATGTCGAGCAGCCCGGTACGCGAGGCGTGCGAGACGTTGAGGAACACCGGGGCCGTACGGTCGGCGAGCAGGTCCCGGGCGACGAAGTCGGCGAGCGAGGTGAAGGTGCGCGCCGCCGCCAACTCGTCGGGCAGGTGCTCGGCCAGCCAGCGCAGCTTGAACACCGAGAAGGTCTCGTCCGTGCCGGCCCAGTCGCTGTCGGCGCCCAGGGCCGTCTTGGCCTGCTGGCCGTGCCCGGCGAACCAGGCGAGCACCGGCGCGGTGACGGTGCCGTCGGCGGCGAGCAGCACGACCTCCTCACCGACCGATCCGACGCTGATCCCGGCGAGGTCGTCGGGCCGTACCGCCGGGTCGGCCAGCAGTTGGGCCAGCAGGTCGCCGACCGCCGCCGCGAGTCGGTTGGCGTCCCGCCGGCCGCCCCACGGGTCGGGGTGAACGACGGTGGGTGCGTGCCGGAGCGCGACCAGCCGGCCGGCGTCTGTGTCGTAGCAACCGACCTTCGTCCGCGTGGTGCCGATGTCGACGCCGATGAACTGGCTCATCCGTGGGCCGCCCGTCCGGTCGCCCCCCGGGTCACCGTCACCCTCTCCCGCAGCCGCCCGACCAGCACCGGGTCGACGTCGGGTGCGAGTGAGGCGGCGTTCGCGGCCCCCATGGCCGAGGCCAGGGTCAGGGCCGCCGCCGGGCTCTCGCCCTGGCCCAGGGCGACCGCGAGGCCGGCCAGGAAGGAGTCACCGGAGCCGGTCGCGTTGACCGTCTCGACCGTCGGGGTGTCCACCGCCAGGTCGTCGGCGCCGTCGGTCCAGACCGCCCCGTCGGTGCCGAGGGTCACCACGAAGGTGGCGCCGGTCTGGCCGTGCAGGGCGCGTACGGCGGCCGTGGTGGCGGCCCGGTCCGGCAGCGGCCGGCCCAGTACGCCGGCCAGCTCCTCGGCGTTGGGTTTGACCACGAGCCGACCCACGGGTCGGCTGGCCCGGGCGTCGTCGACGACCCGGGCCAGGGGCTCGCCGTGCGCGTCGACGAGCGCCGTCGCGCCCCGGGCGAGCGCCAGCCGGGCGACCCGGGCGTGCAGGTCGGCGGCGCAGCCCGGCGGCAGGCTGCCCGTGGAGACCACGACGTCACCCGGGCGCACCGTCGCGTCGAGTCCGGCGAGCAGTTGTTCCTGTTCACCGGCGCTGACCTGCGGGCCCCGTTCGTTGAGCACCGTCGAACGACCGGTGCTCCGGTCGATCACGACCGGCGTCACCCTGGTCTCACCGGCGATCCCGACGTGCCGGTCGAGCACGCCGAGCTCGCCGCAGCCGTCACGGATCACCTGGCCGACGGGACCGCCGACGAAGCCGTGCGCCGTGACGGTGGCGCCGAGGCGACGGGCGCCCCGACAGACGATCAGGCCCTTGCCGCCGGGCAGACTGCGTACCTCGACCACCCGGTTGACCTCGAACGGCCGGAACCGCTCCACCACCTGAAGCCGGTCGAGGGCCGGGTTGGGACACACGACGTGCAGCGTGAACGCCGGCATCGGACTACTCGGAGTCGATCTGGTAGAGGGCGTAGAGCTCCTCGTCGCTCGCGCCCAGCACCTCGTCCTCGCGCTCGCGGAAGGTCCGCACGGTGTCGCGCACCATCTCGTCGAGCCGCTCGGGCTGCGGCGGCAGGTTCATCGCGGCGTAGGGGTTGCCGCCGGCGCCGAGAGGCTCCGCCGAGCAGTAGTTGTCGCCCCGCTGGTAGCCGATGGCGTACAGCGCCATCAGCACCACGTCGAGGTCGAGCAGGCCGTGGCCGAGGGCGTGGCGGTTGCTGTCCGCCAGGTGCAGGTTGATCATGCGGTCGCCGTGGTCGAGGATCGTGGCGCCGATGTGCCGCTCGCCGCTGAGCATGTGGTAGAGATCGCCGTTGATGTGCGCGATCGCCGGGTGGTCCACCAGGTCGAGCAGCCGCAGCGCCTGCGCGAAGGTGTGCACCACGCTGGTCTCCTCGGGCCGGATGGGCTCGACCGCGCCCCGGATGCCGGCGGCGGCGAAGTCGTCGGCCACGAGCCGCATGGTCTGCGCGGAACGCTCCAGCTCGTAGGAGTCCTGGACCGTGGGCCGGCCGACCGAACCGGCACCGAAGAGCAGGTACGAGCCGCCGACCGCCTGGGTGAACGTCGCCTGGCGGCGGAAGTACTCGATGGCGCGGGCCCGCACGTGCGGCAGGTTGTGGGCGAACTCCTGGTCGGGGGTGACCATGCCGCAGACCCCGGAGACGGTGATGCCGTGCTCGCCGAGCACCCGCAGCGTCTCGTCGGGCCGGTATCCGAGGTCGGGGGAGTAGAGGTTGCCGTGCAGCTCGATGTACCGCACGTCGTTCTTCTCCAGCCGCGCCGCAGTCGCGGCCAGCTCCTCGGTGCCGAACCCCCAGTTGCTCCAGCCGAACTTCAGCCTCGGCTCCGTCGGGGTGTGGCCCCGACGGGCCCCGACGAACGCCCGGACGACCCGCTGGTCGTGGAGGCGGAAGGGTTGAGGTTTCATGGTGCGGGTCCTTTCGCGGAAGCGGAGGTCAGGCCTTGCGGCGGACGAACTTCTGGCGGAGGTTGCGCGGGTGCAGGTGCCCCAGGTTCCCCTGACGCCACTGGTCGAACACCGCCGCCAGGACGATCACCAGACCGATGCTGAGCTGCTGCAGGAACGGCGACAGGGCCAGCAGGATGAACGCGTTGCGCAGGACGCCCAGCAGGCAGGCGCCCAGGAAGGCGCCGATGATCGATCCCCGGCCGCCGGAGAGGCTGGCGCCGCCGATGACGGCCGCCGCGATGACGTCCAGTTCGTAGCCCATGCCGGCCTGGGCCTCGGCCACGCCGACCTGGGTGGAGAAGACGATCCCGGCGATGCCGGCGAGCGTGCCGATCAGGACGAAGGTGAGCACCCGGGTCCACGCCACCGGGATGCCACCGGTACGGGCGGCGGCGTCGTTGTCACCGATGGCGGTGACCCGCAGGCCGAAGACGGTGCGGGTGAGCAGGAGCTGGCCGAGCAGGACCAGTACCAGGAAGATGATGACGCTCACCGGGATGCCGCCGAAGACCCGGCCCTGGCCGATGAAGGACAGCTCGCTCGGCATCGCCTGCGGCAGGCCGCCGGTGATGAGCTGGGTCAGTCCACGCGCGATGGAGAGCATGCCGAGGGTCACGATGAACGAGCTGACCCGGCCGAGCACGACCACGGATCCGATGGCGAGACCGCACAGCGCGCCGACGCCGATGCCCACGGCCGCGGCCACCCACGGGTTGGCCCCGCTGCCGTAGACCGAGCCGGCGGTTACCGCCGAGAGGGCCAGCACCGAGCCGACCGAGAGGTCGATCTCCTTGGCGATCAGGACGAACGTCTGCCCGACGGCGATGATGCCGACCACGACCACCGTCTGCAGGACGTTGTACAGGTTGTCCTTGCGGAGGAAGTTCTCGTTCGCCACGCTGACGATCAGGGCCAGCACGATGATCACGCCAAGCAGCCCGGTCTCCTGGCGCTTGACGAGTGACAGGACGCCCTCCTTCCAGGAGCGCTCCTGCCTCTGGGGGGCGAGAGTGGCACTCATGTTGATCCTTCGGTCGCGCCCATGGCCGCGGCGACGATGGGCTGGGGTCCGGCGTTGTTCGGGGCATCGAGGGTCACGCGTCCACCACGGACGACGACCACGCGGTCGGCCAGCTCGACGACCTCCTCGAGTTCGGACGAGATGAACCACACCGCCAGGCCCTCGTCGTGGGCCAGTGCGCGCAGCGTCGCGTAGATCTCGGCCTTGGTGCCGACGTCGACGCCACGCGTCGGCTCGTCGAGGATCAGCACCTTCGGCCGGGCCGCGAGGGCCCGCGCGAGCAGCACCTTCTGCTGGTTTCCGCCGGACAGCGAGGTGATGGGCGCCTCGCTGGAGGCGGCCTTGACGCCGAAGCGCCCGGTCAGTTCGCGCGCCTTCGCGTTGGTCCGGCGGGGGGAGACCCAGCCGAGCCGACCCAGGGTCGACAGCACCCGGACGGTGAGGTTGTAGCCGACGCTCTGGGCGTGGAAGACCTCGGTACGGCGTTCCTCCGCGACGTAGGCGAGGCCGAGCCGCTGGGCCGCGCCGGGTCCGGGGATCCGCACGGGCCGGCCGGCGACGCTGATGCCACCGCCGGTGAGGCGGCGCAGCCCGATCACGGCCTCGGCGATCTCGGAACGGCCCGCGCCGACGAGCCCGGACATCCCGACGATCTCACCGCGGCGCACCGCGAAGCTGACGTCGGTGAAGCCGTCGCCGGTCAGGCCGCGCAGTTCGAGTGCCAGCTCGGCCTGTTCGATCGCCCCGCTCCGGTCGGCCATGACCTCCGCCACGACCGCCCGCTTCCGTTCGCCGGCCATCAACGCGACGGCGCGCTGCTGGTGGAGGTCGCCGGGCGGACCGGCGGCGATGAACGCGCCGTCGCGCAGCACGATCACGTTGTCGACGATCGAGTAGACCTCGGCCAGCCGGTGGCTGACGAGGACGACCGCGACGCCCTCGTCGCGCAGCCGGGCCATCACCGCGAAGAGCCGCTCGGACTCCTCGTGCGTCAGGCTGGAGTTGGGCTCGTCGAGGAAGAGGACCTTGGGCTGGCGGGAGAGCGCCCGGACGATGTCGACCATCTGCCGGGACGCCGCCGACAGGTTGCGGCACAGCGTCGACGGGTCGGGCAGGTAGTCGGCCATCTCCAGTCGGTCGAGCAGCTCGCGGGCCCGCTGGACGTTCGCCCCGCGCCGGGCCAGGCCGAACCCGGAGCGCTCACCGAGGTCGTAGAGGAACAGGTTGTCGGCAATGGTCAGTTCGCCGATGAGTAGCGGCTCCTGGTTCACGACCACCACTCCGGCGGCGATCGCCTCCAGCGGGCTCGCGAAGGAGACGTCCTCGCCGTTGAGGGTGAGCCGGCCGGCGTCGGGCTGCATCTGACCGGAGCACAGGCGGATGAGGGTGGACTTGCCGGCGCCGTTCTCCCCGAGCAGGCCGGTGACCTGACCGGCCGGGAACTCCAGCGACACGTCGCGTAGCGCCCTGACCGCGCCGAACGACTTTGTCAGGCCGGCGGCCGCGAGGGCCGCCGGCCTGACGTCGTCCACATGGTTAGTCGGTTCCATGAGGTGGTGGCTTCTCCGATCAGGAGGCGCCCGGGGCGCCGAGCGGCTTCACCGAGGGGTCGTGCTCTGCCAGGTTGTCCTTCGTGACGAAGGGGGCGGTGGCCTCCTGCTTCACCTCGGCGGGCTGCTTGCCGGTCACTGCGGCGTTGAACAGTTCGACCGCGACGTTGTAGCCCTGACCGAACGCGTCCTGACCGATCACGCCGTGCATCGAGCCGTCCTTGAGGGCCGCGATGTTCTCGGTCGTGATGTCGTAACCGATGACCTTGACGGTGTCCTGCTTCTTGGCGGCGGCGACGGCCTGGGCCGCGCCGAACGGGCCGCCGGCGGTGGCGTAGATGCCGACGAGGTCGGTGGTGGACTGCAGGTAGTTCTGCGCCGCCGCGAAGGTGTTGGACGCGGAGTCCTTGGCCTCGACGCCCTGGCTGACCGGGGTCAGCTTCGAGCCCTTGAGCCCGTCGACGAAGCCCTGTCGGCGCTGCTCCGAGCCGGGGGCGGTGAACTGGCTGACGATGATGCCGACCTTGCCGGACTTGTCACCGGAGGCCTTGATCATCTCCTGGGCCGCGGTCTGACCGGCCTTGTACTGCTCCTGGGCGTAGTTGATGGTGCCGCCGGAGGTGCCCACGCAGTCGAAGAGCGTGTTGTAGACGCCCATCTTGATGCCCTTGGCCGACAGGTTCTTGATGTCGGCGCAGTTGCCCTCGCCGGCGATGAAGAACCCGACGCCCTTGTAGCCCTGGGCGTCGGCGGCGCGGATGGCGCTGGAGACCGTCTGCACGTCGATGTTCTCGCCCGCGACGATCCAGTCCACCTTGCCCTTGCGGGAGCCCAGGACCCGGTCGGCGTAGTCGGCGCCGGCCTTCACCGAGACCCAGTACGGGTTGTTGGCGAACCCGATCATGGCGATCTTGACCTCGGAGTCCGGAGCCTGGTCGGTGGGCACGGGACGCCCGGCGATCGGGTCGGCCGGCTCGCCGCTGCCCGAGTCGTCGGCGCCGCAGGCCGTGGTGGCCAGGGTGACGGCCAGCAGTGCGGCGACGCCCCGGGCGAGCGTCTTGCCGCGTGTCCGGTTGGACATCTTTCCTCCAGGGATGGTGGGGGTGGGACGTTCCCCGTGCGTTCTTCGAGGAATCAGTGGCCCGCCGGAGGGACGTCGCCCGGTTGACCCGGGACGCGTCCCTTCATCGTTCGCTGTGGTCCCTGCACGTGTGCCGTGTGCGCAGGCCCACACTTACGGAGCAACACTACATTTGACCGTCCGGATGTCAACGGTGCGTTTCCCGAATGTTAGCCGGAGGCGGCGGGAGCCGGTAGCCGTGCTACCTCCCCAAGTCCGGTTTATCCGTGAAGTTCAGTTATTGCACCCCCGACCATTCCGCCAACTGAGCGAAATCAGGTCTGTTTCGCTACAAACAACCCCTCGGAGCCAGGCGGGTGGGTGACATCCCGTTGTAAGTTTGCTACAAAGTGAGCTGAGGGGCGTGCCGTACGGGTTCGGCGCCCGGAGCAGGAGGAGCACGGTGACCACACCGCAACAGGGACCGGGACTGGTCATCACCCCGAGGGAGATGGTCGGACGCACCGGTCGCTACGAGAAGAGGCTGGCCGACCTCGGCGGGCTCTTCGCCGACGAGGCGGCGTTCACCGCGCGCCTGGCGACCGAGGCCGACCGGGTCATCTACCACGTCGACGAGTTCCGCCCGTCGACCGAGGCGGGCGACCTGATCACCGGGATCTCCACCCTGTCGCCCGGCCGGGTCGGCGCCGAGTTCCACATGACCCGCGGCCACATCCACGCCCAACAGGACCGCACCGAGATCTACCACTGCCTGGCCGGTCACGGACTGATGCTGATGGAGACCCTCGACGGCCGCACCGTCGTGACCGAGCTGCGCCCCGGCGTCGTCGCGTACGTGCCGCCGGTGCACATCCACCGCAGCGTGAACCTGGGCGACACCGACCTGGTCACGCTCTTCTGCTACCCGGCCGACGCCGGCCAGGACTACGGCATCATCGCCCGCTCCGGCGGCATGCGGCACCGGGCCGTCGCCGACGGCGACGGATGGCGCCTCGAGGAGAACCGGACCTATGTCGCCCGTTGAGATCACCGGCCCCGCGCTGGCCCGCATGATCGACATCAGCGCCGTGCAGGCCCAGCACGGCCGCGTGGACGTCGAGGAACTCGCCGGCCACGCCCTGGCCGGAGACTTCGTCGCCGCTCACGTGCTGCCCTCCTGGCTGCCCGTGCTGCGCCCGCTGCTCGACGGATCGAACACCAACGCCGGCTCCCCGGTCGGCTTCCCGTCCGGCGGCTCGGCCACCCCGGTCAAGGTGACCGAGGCGCGCTGGCTGCTCGACGCGGGGGTGCAGGAGATGGACGTCGTGATGAACGTCGGGCTGGTCCGCTCCGGCGAACTGGCCGCGGCCACCCGCGACGTCGCCGCCGTGCTGGAGGCCATCGACGGACGGGTACCCGTCAAGGTCATCCTTGAGGTCGGCCTGCTCGACGAGAGCCAGCTGCGCGACGCGGCACGGGCCGCGGTCGACGCCGGGGCCGCGTCGCTGAAGACCGGCACCGGCTGGCAGCCCCGGCCGACCACGCCCGAGCACGTCCGCGTGATCCGCGAGATCGCCGGAGCGGACCGGGAGATCAAGGCCTCCGGCGGCATCCGCTCGTTGGCCCAGCTCCACGCCCTGCTCGACGCCGGGGCGACCCGGTTCGGCATCAACACCGCGTACGCCGTGCGGCTGGTCGGGCAGGCCGGGGAGGCGACGCCGTGACCCCCGACGACCTGCGGCCGGCCACCCGGCCCACCATGTACTTCATCGGCGTCAGCACCGCGTCGTCGGCGATCCACCGCGTCTTCGCGGCGTGGCGTCCCCTCCTCGACCTGGACGGGGTCAACCTCGTCGGCATCGACGTGCCGGTCGGCGCGGAGCCGGCGGTCTACCGCCGGGTCGTCGAGCACCTGCGCGACGACGAACTCTCACGCGGCGCCCTGGTGACCACCCACAAGCTCGACCTCTACGCGTCCAGCCACGACCTGCTGCGGCAGGTCAACGACGACGCCGCCCGGCTGCGCGAGACCAGCGCGCTGGTGGCCCGGGACGGCTGGATCGACGGCCTGGCCCTGGACACCGTCACGAGCCAGATGGCCCTGCGGTCGATCGTCGCGGAGACGGCGGGCCGGGACGTGCTGGTCATGGGGGCCGGCGGGGCCGCCCTCGCCCTCTGCGACTACTTCGCCCACCGGGCCGGCGACGACGCACCCGGGCGGGTCGTCGTCACCGACATCGCCGACCAGCGACTCGCCGACCTCATCGCCGACGTCGCCACCGGCGACCCGGCGATCACCTGGCGGACCCGGCGCCTCGACCGCGGCGAGGTGCACGACGAGCTGCTGGCGGGCCTGGCCCCGGGCGCGCTCGTGGTCAACGCCACCGGCATGGGCAAGGACCGGCCCGGCTCACCGCTCAGCGACGACGCCACCTTCCCGCACGGCGGTTACGCCTGGGAGTTCAACTACCGCGGGGAGCTCGGCTTCCTGCGCCAGGCGCGGGCTCGGGCCGAGGCCGACGCGCTCACCGTCGCCGACGGCTGGCGGTACTTCGTCCACGGCTGGACCAGGGCGATCGACGCCGTGTTCGACCTCGGGATCCCCACCAGCGGCCCGGACTTCGAGCGGCTGTACGACGCGGCCCAGGAGGTGCGATGACGGTACGCGCACAGTGGCTCGGACAGGCCGGCTTCTGGCTCACCGCCGCCGGCCCCGACGGCGAGGCTCACCTGCTCGTCGACCCCTACCTGTCGGACTCCCTGGCCCGCAAGTACGCCGGCACGACGTTCCCGCACGTCCGGATGCTCCCGCTGCCGGTGACCGCGGCCGGCCTGCCGCCGCTGCGCGCGGTGCTCTGCTCGCACGCCCACACCGACCACATGGACCCGGACACCCTCGTACCGCTGATGGCCGCCCAGCCGGAGCTCCGGCTGGCCTGCCCCCGCGCGGTCGTCGACGAGGCGCTGCGCCGCTCCCGCGCCCCCCGGTCCCGGCTGGACGCCCTCGCCGACGGCGACCGGGTCGACTACGGGCCCTTCACGGTCACGGCGCTGCCCGCCGCCCACGAGGAACGCCTCCTGGACAGCCACGGTGACGACCACTTCCTCGGCTACGTCGTCGAGGCCGCCGGCACCCGGATCTACCACTCCGGCGACTGCGTGCCGTGGGACGGGCAGGCCGAACGGCTCGGCGAGCTGAACATCGACGTGGCGCTGCTGCCGGTCAACGGACGCGACGCACACCGGCTCGCCCACGGCGTACCCGGCAACTTCGACTTCGCCGAGGCCGTCGAGCTCTGCGCGGCTGCCGGCATCCCCACCCTGGTGCCACATCATTGGGGAATGTTTGACTTCAACACCGTCGATCCGGCCACCTTCGACCTCGACGCCGCTGTGCGCCGCGGCGTCACGGTGCGCGTACCCCGCCACGGCGACACCCTCGACCTGAGGGCTGCCCGATGAACGCCGGGACCGTGCTGGAGCGCATCAACAAGGGCCTGGAGACACTGCGCCGTTCCGAGCGCAAGGTCGCCGACGTCGTCCTCGCCGATCCCCACGGGGTCGTCCGGATGACGCTGGCCGAACTCGCCGAGACGGTCGGGGTCAGCCAGCCGACCATCGTCCGGTTCGCCAACGCGATCGGCTGCGACGGGTTCCACGACTTCCGCATCCAGCTCGCGCAGAGCGTCGCGCTCGGCATCCCCGCGACCCAGTCGGTGATCGAGGCCGAGGACGGCACGGCCACCCTGGTCAGCAAGATCTTCGACTTCTCGATCACCTCGCTCGACCACGTACGACGGCACCTGGACCCACAGGCCCTCGACCGGGCGGTGGGAGCCATCACCGCCGCCAGCCGGGTCGTCTTCATCGGACTCGGCGCCTCGGGCATCGTGGCCATGGACGCGGAACAGAAGTTCCCGCTGCTCGGGGTGCCGTGCTCGGCGCCGATCGACACGCACCAGCAGTTCCTCGCCGCGTCCACCAGCACACCGTCGACGGTCCTGGTGGCCATCTCGAACACCGGTCGCACCGCCTCGATCCTGGACACCGTACGCGTCGCCCGGGACCGGGGGGCGACCGTCGTCGGCATCACCGGCGGCCTGTCGCCGCTGGCCGAGCTGAGCGACATTGCGCTGATCGTCGAGTCTCTCGACAACACCGACGTCTACACGCCGACGATCTCGCGGCTGGCCCAGCTCGTCGTCATCGACACCATCGCCACCATGACCCTGCTGCGCCGGGGCGAGTCGGCGCTCGACGACGTCCGCGAGATGAAGACCAGACTGGCGCAGATGCGTACCGGGTTGCCGCACCAGGGCGGCGCGGACCGGCGGGGGGCGACATGAGTGACGTCGCGCTCGCCTTCGACCTGGGCACCGGCGGCTGCAAGGCGGCCCTCGTCGACCTGGCCGCACAGGTCGTCGGCACCGCGTTCGCCCCCTACCCCACGGCCTATCCGGCGCCGGGACGGCACGAACAGCGCCCGACGGACTGGTGGGAGGCGGTCGTCAGCTCGTCGCGGGAGCTGCTGGCCGCCGACGCCGGCCGGCACCGCGTCGTCGCGGTGGGGCTGTCCGGCCACAGCCTGGCGATGGTGCCGGTCGACGCGGACGGCAAGTCCCTGCTGGACTCGGTGCCGATCTGGTCCGACACCCGCGGGGAGGACGCGGCGGCGGCGTACTTCGCCGACGCCGACGAGACCGACTGGTACGCGCGCACCGGCAACGGATTCCCGCGCGGCATGTACACGGTGTTCAAGGCCGCGTGGCTGCGCTCCGCGCACCCGGACGTCGCCGCCCGTACGACGCGGATCCTCGGCAGCAAGGACTGGGTCAACGCCCGGCTCACCGGTGTCCAGCGCACCGACCCGAGCTACGCCTCGGGCAGCGGCGCCTACGACCTCGGTACCCGGCGGATGCTGCCCGACGTGCTGGCCGCCCTCGGGCTGCCGGCCGACTGGTGGCCGCCCATCGTGCCGTCCACCGAGGTCGTCGGCCGGCTCACCGCGGCAGCCGCGGCGGCCACCGGCCTACCGGTCGGGATACCCGTCGTGGCCGGCGGGGTCGACAACTCGTGCATGGCGCTCGGCGCGGGCCTGGACCACGCCGGTGAGGCGTACGTGTCGCTGGGATCCTCCAACTGGGTCACGGTGGCCGCGGTCGACCCGGTGCTCGACCAGGTCGACCGGCCGTTCGTGTTCGACCACGTCCTGCCGGGCCTGTACATCTCGGCTCTGTCGACCTTCGGCGGCGGCAGCAGCCTGAGCTGGCTGGCCGCCGTGCTCGGCCGCGACGACGACCTCGACGCCCTGCTCGACGAGGCCGCCGCCGTGCCGGTCGGCGCGGACGGGCTGACCTGCGTGCCGACCCTCGCCGGCGGCACCGTCGCCGAGGGCGGCGTGGGCGTGCGCGGCGCCTACCTGGGCCTGGATCTCGGGCACACACACGGCCACCTGGCCCGCGCCCTGGTCGAGGGCATCGGCTTCAGCCTGGCCGACGCCGCGCACCCGATGCTCGCTGCGGTGCCCGCCGCCCCGGAGATCACCGCGACCGGCGGCGGCGCCCGCGGGCGACTGATGCTCCAGGTCCTCGCCGACCTCGTCGGCCGGCCGATCAGCCGCCCGGACGCCGCGCAGCACGGCGCCGCGCTCGGCGCCGCGACCCTCGCGCTGCTCGGCACGGGCGCCTGGACGGACACCTCGACCCTGCGGGCGGCCCGGCGCGCGGCGCTGCGCGTCGAACCGCGCCCGGACCTCGCCGCCGCCTACACGCTGCCCCGCGCCCGGTTCGACGTCGCCCGCGCGGCGACCCGGGCCCACGCCGTTCCGGCGGCGACCGACCACCACCGCACCACGACATAGGAGAAGCCGCCATGCCCCTCGCCGATCCACGCCCCCTCCTCGCAGCCGCCCGCAGCGCGGGACACGGAGTCGGGGCGTTCAACGCGACCCTGCTGGAGCACGCCGAGGCGCTGGTAGCCGGCGCCGAGGCGGCCCGCGCGCCGCTGGTGTTGCAGATCAGCGAGAACGCGGTCCGCTACCACGGTGGCCTGTGCCCCATCGCGCTGGCCGCGCGTGCGCTCGCCGAGGCGGCGGACGTCCCCGTCGTGCTGCACCTCGACCACGCCGAGGACGTCGACCTCGTCCACCAGGCGGTGGACCTCGGCTTCACCTCCGTCATGTTCGACGGCTCCCGGCTGCCCGACGACGAGAACCGCGCCACCACCCGCCGGGTCGTCGCGCACTGCCACGCCCGCGACGTCGCGGTCGAGGCGGAACTGGGTGAGGTCGGTGGCAAGGACGGCGTGCACGCCCCGGGTGTGCGCACCGACCCCGGCCAGGCCCGCCGGTTCTGGGAGGAGACCGGCGTCGACTCGCTCGCCGTCGCGGTCGGCACCTCCCACGCGATGGCGTCCCGCGACGCGGTGGTCGACCTGGAGCTGGTCGCCGCGATCTCCGAGCTGGTGCCGGTGCCCCTGGTGCTGCACGGTTCCTCCGGCGTCGACGACGCGACCCTGCGGGCCGTGGTGACCCGGGGGATGACGAAGGTCAACATCGCCACCCATCTCAACAAGGTGTTCACCCGGGTGGTGCGCGAGCGGCTCGACTCGGACCCCGAGCTGCTGGACGCGCGCAAGTACGTCGCGCCGGCACGCGACGCCATGGCGGCGGAGGTCGAGCGCCTGATCACGCTGCTCGGCCCGGAGACACCGCGGGTGCGGTCGTGACCGGGCCCCGGATCCTCGTCACCCCCCGGTCGATGTCGGCCCCGGGCTCGGCCGCCGTCGACCGGCTCAGGGCCGCCGGCTTCACCGTCGTCACACCCGCTCCGGGACGTCAGCCCACCAGCGCGGAACTCGCCGCCGCGGTGCCGGGTGCCGTGGGCTGGATCGCCGGCGTCGAGACGATCGACGCGGGTGTCCTGGCCCACGCCGACGCACTCCGGGTGATCAGCCGCAACGGTGCCGGCCGCGACGCCATCGACGGTACGGCCGCCGACGCTGCCGGCGTCCAGGTGCTCACCGCCCGGGGCGCCAACGCCCAGGGCGTCGCCGAACTCGCCCTCGCGCTCGCCCTCATGGGCCTGCGCGGCCTGCCCGAGGCCAGCGCCGCCCTGCGCGCCGGCCACTGGTTGCGCGGCACCGGGCGGGAGGCCGCCGGGCGTACCCTCGGGGTCGTCGGTCTCGGCGCGATCGGGCGCCGGCTCGCCCACCTGGCGCACGGCCTCGGCATGCGGGTCGTGGCGCACGATCCGTTCGTCACCGACGGCGGCGACGTGGCGCTGCTGCCGCTGGAGGCACTGCTGCGCACCAGTGAGGTCGTGTCGCTGCACGTCCCGCCGTCACCGGCCGGGCCGCTGCTCGGGGCCGCCGAACTCGCCCTGCTTCGCGACGACGCCGTCCTGCTCAACACCGCACGGTCGACCCTGGTCGACGAGGTGGCCCTGCTGGCGGAGCTGGAGTCCGGCCGGATCGCGCTGTACTCGGTCGACGCCTTCGACCGCGAACCGCCGGAGCCGTCGGCCCTGCTCGCCCACCCCCGGGTGGTGCCGACGCCGCACCTGGGCGCCGCGACGACCGAGAGCGTTCGCCGGGCGTCGGACGCCGCGGTGGACAACCTGCTCGCCGCCCTCGGCGTCGAGGGCGCGGGTCGCTGATCCGCCGTCCGGACGTACCTCACCGCACCCGCACCCGCGCCGGCCGGCGCGGGTGCGGGTGCGGTGAGCGGCGGGGTGGTCGCGGGACGTCGGTGCTCCGGGACCGGAGGTTCAGGCGTAGTCCTCGGAGAGCTGGCCGCGCAGCTGGGCGAGCGCTCGGGTGATGAGCCGGGAGACGTGCATCTGGGAGACGCCGATCCGGTCGGCGATCTGGGCCTGGGTCAGGTTGCCGTGGAAACGCATGCTCAGGATCCTGCGTTCGCGTTCCGGCAGCGTGGCGAGCGCCGGGCCGAGGGCGACGCGGATCTCGGCCAGGTCGAGGCCGTGGTCGTCGGCGCCGAGGGTGTCGCCGAGTTCCATGCTGCCGTCGGCACCGGTCGGGGTGGACAGCGAGGTGGCCCGGTAGGCCCGGGCCCCTTCCAGTCCTTCCAGGACCGCCTCCTCGGTCAGGTCGAGGTAGGTCGCGATGTCGGCCACGGTCGGCGAGCGCCCCAACGTCTGGGTGAGGGTGCTGTTCGCCTCGCTGATCGACAGGCGTAGTTCCTGCAGGCGGCGGGGCACCCGCACGGCCCAGGTGCGGTCACGGAAGTACCGCTTGATCTCGCCGATGATGGTGGGGATGGCGTACCCGGTGAAGTCGACGCCCCGGGTGGGGTCGAACCTGTCGACGGCCTTGATGAGCCCGACCGCGGCGGTCTGGGCCAGGTCCTCGTCGTGTGCGCCGCGTCCGGCGTAGCGGCGTGCCAGGTGGCGGGCGAGTGGCAACCACGCCTCGATGGCGCGTTCCCGCAGTGCCGGTCGGCGGGGGTCGTCGGCCGGGGTGGCGGCCATCACGGCCAGGAGGTCGTCGGCGCTGTCGGCGTTGTGCGCGCTGCTTCGTTCGCCGAAGCGGGCGCTGGTCGCCGGTTCGAGGGTGGTGGTTGCCATGGGGTGGTCCTTCCCGCACGTGCCCGTGGATCGGATCGACCGGAAGATCTCCGAACCGGCTGTCGCCGGAGCACACGTACGGGCGGGTGCGCTGTCGCAAGGCCACGATCACGGGCCTAGCCACCGCGTCATGTCGTCCAGATGATGTTGTGAACACTACCCGAATGATTGGCTAATTACTAGCTGAACGGATGATGCGATGTGCTGTGTCTTTCGCAACGCGCTGAAGCGGATTTCGGGGGTGCGAGGGTTGGCGGGGCCTGCGCCGGCTCGGCCGCCGATCGGTGCCGCCTCGTGCCCACCGGCGGCCCTGCCGGGGTGTACGAGGCCGTGCCAGGATGTGCTGGTGTCGTACCCTCCTCATCCGTCGTACCCGCCCATGCCGGGCGCCGTCACGCCGCTGATCGCCTACCCCCACCCGATTTCGCCGCCCCCGGGCCACGCGGTGCTGGCCGTCTCGGTCAACCGCGGGCCCTACATCGTGCCCGCGCCGACCACCAGCAGGTTCAAAGTCGACCGCCAGGTGGTGCCGATCCCCGGCGAGGGCACCTGGTACGTGGCCGTCCCGGCGGGGCCACACGACGTCCGCTACACCGACTTCATGGGCATCCCCGTCATGACCACCGCGCTCGTCGCCCACCCCGGGGCCCTGCACGCCCTGTCGTTCCGCTTCGGCGGCTGGCGCAACCGCGTCCACGACGGGCACGGCACCGACGTGACGAAGTTCGGCATGTGGTCGAACTACAGCATCCTGCTAGTCACGCTGCTCGTGGTCGGGCTGCTCTGCTGCGGTGGCACCGGGCTCCTCGCCTCGCTCTCCACCTCGCCCTGACCGCCTCGCCCTGACCCCCTCGGCCGCCGGCCACTGAGGACAGCGTCCGTCCGACCTGGGCGCCGTCCTCAGTGGCCGGCGGCGGATCCCCCGTGGATCAGCCTCGGCGGTACGTCGACCAACCGTGCGGAGCCCGGGCCGTCGCGCCGGTTGCGCAATCTCGAAGAGGACCGGCACGCCTCGATCGCCTACCGTCTCGACCATGGTCCGCGCAGGCAACGCCGTGGTACTGGGTGCCAGCATGGGCGGGCTGATCGCCGCCCGGGTGCTCAGCGACGCGTACGACACCGTCACGATCGTCGACCGCGACATCCTTCCCGAGGTGGCGGCGCCACGGCGCGGGGTGCCCCAGTCGCGTCAGCTGCACGTTCTGCTGGCCCGGGGGCGGCAGGCGCTCGACGAACTGTTCGACGGTCTCAGCGACGAGCTCCACCGGGCCGGCGCACCCCTCGTCGACCTCAATGGCCAGGTGCACTGGTGCAACGACGGCTATCCGATGCGCCGCTCCCCGTCCCAGCTCATCGGCGTGGGGGTCAGCCGCCCCCTGCTGGAGCGCACGGTGCGGGCCCGGGTGGAGCGGCTGGGGAACGTCCGCTTCCGGCCGCCCGCGGAGGCGACCGGTCTGCTGAGCACCGACGACCGCCGCCGGATCACCGGTGTCCTGGTGACGCCGCGAGACGGGGCGGCCTACCGGCTCGACGCCGACCTGGTGGTCGACGCCTGCGGCCGGGCGTCGCGTACCCCGGGGTGGCTGACCGCGCTCGGCTGTCCGGCCCCGGCCGAACAGCGGGTCGCGGTCGACGTCACCTATGTCACCCGCAACTACGAGCGCGACCCCCGCCACCTCGACGGCCTCCTCGGCGCGCTGACCAATGCCGTCCCGGGGCGTCCGCGCACCGGCATCGTCGCAGCCCAGGAGGATGGCCGCTTCGGGGTGGCCCTCGCCGGGGTGCTCGGCGAGCAGCCACCGCTGGACGACGAGGGCTACGCGCGGTTCGCCGAGTCGCTGGGCCTGCCGCTGATCAGCCGGTTGGTGCGCGAGGCCACCCCCGTCGGCGAACCGGCGCTGATGCGGTATCCGGCGAGCGTCCGGCGGCGCTACGAGCGGCTGCGCCGCTTTCCGCTCGGCTACCTGGTGTTCGGGGACGCCCTGTGCAGCTTCAACCCCGTCTACGGTCAGGGCATGACGGTCGCGGCCACCGAGGGCCTGCTGCTGCGGACCCTGCTGGCGGGCGACCGGGACCGGCTGTGGCGGCGGTTCTTCCGCGGGGCCGGCAAGCTGATCGACGGCCCGTGGTCCATCGCGGTCGGCACGGATCTGCGATTCCCCGAGGTGACCGGGCGCCGGACGGTGCGGGTGCGGCTCGTCAACGCGTACGTGCACCGGCTCCACGCCGCCGCCCGCACCGACGCGGTGCTCGGCACCGCCTTCCTGCGGGTCCTCAACCTTGTCGACCCGCCGCACCGGCTGCTGCGTCCGGCGATCGTGCGTCGGGTGCTGCGGGGCGGCGCCTCGCGGTCCGCGCGGGGTGCCCGGCCCGGAGCCGTCCCGGGGACCTGATCCCGGCCGCGACCGAGGTGACCGTGCCGCCCCGGCGGCGGCCGGCGACGTCCGTAGGGTGCCCGGCCCGTCGGCCGGGATGACCCCGGCCGGCGGTGTGGGGCCCTACGGGCTGGTCGCGGAGGCCGCCGCCCGGACGAGCGTGACCTCGCCGCGGCGCGCGACCGGGACGATCAGCGCTGACGCGGCCAACGCGGCCACCGCGATGCCGAGCCAGCCCCAGAAACCGAAGGCGATGACCAGGCCGGACAGCACGGCCGGGCCGATGATGTTCTGCGTGATCACGTGTAGGTCGAACGCGCCGAGGTACTCGCCCTGGGCGTGCTCCGGGGCGAGGCCGAAGGCGAGGCCCCACCCCGAGGCGGCCTGCATCACCTCGGCCACCGACAGGATCAGCACCGCGGCGACGATCGCGACGGACACCAGCACGATGTCGTCGTTGAGGGCGGTCACCGCGATGACGGCGCAGCCGCCGGCCAGCCAGTAGCCGGAGCGCCGGGCGAGTCTGCCGGCACCGTCCACGGTGTCCGCGCCGCGGCTGGCCCGCACCTGGAACAGGATGACGAACACCGTGTTGAAGATGAGCAGCAGCGGGATCAGGAAGTGCGGCAGCGAGGTGCGGTTGAGCGCCCACAGCGGCATCGTGACCAGGATGACGGTGACGTGGGAGGCGAGCACCGTCGAGACGCCGACGACGGAGAGGAAGCGCGGGTCGCGTACGGCGGCGAAGCGCTTGAAGCCCACCGGAACGGGACGCGACGGCGTGTCGGGCAGGCGGGTGACCAGCAGCGCGGCGCTGGCCATCAGCGCGGCGGTGGTGAGCGGGATCAGCACGAGCAGCCGCTGGCTGAGCGCGGCGACGGCAGCCACGCCGATGCCGATGCTGAAACCGATGTTGAACACCGACCGCATCATGGCCTTGAGCTTGACCCGTTCCTCGGCGGGCACGAGGTTGCCGACGAGAGCCCCGTTGGTCGGGCCGGTGCCGTACTCGATGAAGCCGACGACGACCACCAGGGCGAAGAAGTGGATCGCGTTGTCCACCAGGGCGTAGAGCCCGAATCCCACCGCCAGCGCGGCGAACAGCATGACGAGCAGCCGGCGCGCGCCCACCCGGTCGGCGATCACGCCGAACAGGACCGATGAGATGAAGGCGGACATGCCCGCCGCGGACAGGCCCAGGCCGACCTGCTTGGGGTCGAGGCCGACGCGGAGCGTGAAGTAGACGACACTGCCGCTGAGAAAGACTCCCTTGCCGATCGATTCGGCCAGCCGGATCGCGATCAGTTTCCTGCGTAGCGGATCGGTCGGTACCAAACGGGTTCCGGAATCAATCAATCGCGAAAAGGGCATATTCGCACATCCTGGTGTGGGGGAGCGGTCGGCGTCAATCATCGCGGTGGCGGCGCCGGGCGGGCCAGGGCGTTCGGTGGGCCGGGGGGTGGGACGAATTCCTGGGTCGATCGGGACGGTTGCCCGTGGACGCCCGGAGCGCGGTGGGCTAGTCGTGCGGCCCGACCAGGGCGGGCGTCCCGGGTCGGGCGAGGCGTTGAGCAGGCGGGCCGTGGGTTTCATCCCGGCATTCTGGTCCGATGTGGGCCGTTTCGTCGTCGAGAAGCTTCCTTCGATCGTCAATATTGATTTGATCGCTGCAATTGCGTCAGAAGATGGACATGGATACCGTACGGCTAAGTACGTATGTTCTTCTGTTGGTGGTCATGAGATGTTCACGCCGATGTGGAGTCGGCTATTCCGCGACGCCTCCACGGAAGGGAGGCGTCGCGGGCCAGTTAGGACGGGTGAGGTGTGTGATGGTCAGCGTGGGCTCGACCACCGAACTGGCTCATACGGTGAGGCGGGAGCCAGGAGGTGTCGCGTACGAGGCAGGATCCCGTGTCGTGACAGTTGTGCTGGCTGACGCCCAGCCGGTGGTGCGCAAGGGCCTGCGTGCCTTGCTGTCCTCCTCGGCCGAGGTCACCGTGGTCGCCGAGGCGGGGACCGCGCGGGAGGCGATGAAAGGGGCGGCGTCGCTGCGCCCCGACGTGCTCGTGCTCGACATCGAGCTGCCGGACTTCCAGGCGGGGGTGACGCTGCAGGAGATCGCCCGGGTCTCGCCCTCGACCGCGGTGCTGGTCTTCACCGCGGTCGAGGACGAGGGGTCGGTCTTCGCGTCCATGCGCGCCGGCGCGCGGGGCTACGTGCTCAAGAGCTGCCCGGGCGACGGCATTGTGCGGACGATCCGGGGCGTCGCGACGGGCGAGATGATCCTTGGACCCAGGGTGGCCGATCAACTCATCGCGCAGCTCGGCCGGGAGCCCCGCAACCAGCAGCTCTTCCCGGAGCTGACGGCGCGCGAGCGGCAGGTGCTGGAGCTGATCGCATCGGGCATGCGCAACGGGGCGATCGCCACGCAGCTGCACCTGTCGCCCAAGACGGTCAGCAACCACATCTCGACCATCTTCAACAAGTTGAACGTGTCGGACCGGTACGAGGCGATCGAGGTCGCCCGAAAGGCCAGGCTGGAGCGCCCCGCGCCGAGTCCCGACCGGGTGTCCGGTGGCAGCGTCCGGCTGGCCCACAGGCGGGGCGCCACGCCCTTGCCGGAGGTGGGCGACTCCGCAGCGTACGCCGACGCGCGATCGACGGAGAGGTGAATGGAATGGCCCTTGATCTGGAAGCGATCACGAATCGGCTGGAGCCGAGGTTCGGCAAGGCGGCGCACCGCTGGGTCGGCACGTTGACCCAGCGGCTGGACGAACTCGTCGAGCAGTGGGGGCTCGACCTCGGCGACCAGCTCAAGTCCGGCAACTCCTCGGTGGTGTTCCGGTGCCGGGGCCCGCAGGGCGACGCGGTGCTGAAGCTGTCACCCGACAGCTACGCCGTGCGGGAGGAGGTCGACATGCTGCGCCAGTTCGCGGCCAGCGGGCGGGTGCCGGCGGTGCTGGCGACGGCCAAGGGCGCGGTGCTGCTCGAATCGATCCACCCGGGCACGTTGGTGGAGAAGATGCCGCAGCCGCCCTCGCCGTCGGAGTACGCCGCGTTCCTCAACGACCTGCACGGCGTCGGGGACCCGGCGGCCGCGCCGCGGCGGCTGGAGGACTGGATCGACGTGCTGTTCAACTCGGCGGTGCGGCGGGGCGCCGACCTCGCCGGGTCGAAGCGGCTGCGCGACGACCTGTTCGCGGCACCCACCGACACCGTGCTGCTGCACGGCGACCTGCACCTGGGCAACGTGCTCAGCGGCGGTGTGAAGGGCCTGGTGGCCATCGACCCGATGGCCTGCGCCGGTGACCCCTGCTTCGACGCGGTCGACTACGTGCTGGAGGGCCTGGACCGTGCGGAGATGCTGCGCCGGCGTGACGAGTTGGCAGCGGCAGCCGGCATCGACGTGGAGCGGCTCGACATGTGGTGCCGGGTGACCGCCCCGATCGGGGCGACGTACGTCAGCAACCCGGGGCACTCAGCGGAGCTGGCCGCCTTCGGTCGCGGCGAGTACTAGCGACGTTCCACGGCGGCGCGCGCATCCCGACCGGCCCCCGGTCCGACGGCTGACCCCGTCGGGCCGGGGGCCGGGCCGCGTCCGGCGGAGGCATCGAGGTGCCGGGAACGCGACCCGGGAGGATTTCCCCAGGGAGCGGGGAACGATGCTCTGTCGGGTGGGACGTCCGGCGGACCACGCTCGATCCATGGTTCGTACCGGTCCTGCTTCCTTCGCTCAGGAACGACTCTATTTCCTCAACCAGCTCCAGCCCGGCAACCCGGCGTACGTGGTGGCCCTCGCGGTCCACCTGCACGGCGCGCTGCGGCCCGAGGTGCTGCGCGGTGCGCTGACGCGCGTCGTCGCCCGGCACGACGCGCTGCGCACCACGTTCGCGCTGGTCGACGGTGTGCTCACCCAGCGGGTGTCGCCCACCCCGCATGCGGACATCGACATCCAGGTGGGCGGGTGGGCCGACCGGGACACCCAGGAGACCTTCCTGCACACCCTGGTCGCCGAGCAGGTCCGGCGTCCCTTCGGGCTCGGCGACGGGCCGGTGCTGCGCGCCTTCCTGCGTTCCTGGGGCCCGGACGAGCACACGCTCGCGGTGTTGGTGCACCACATCGCCTGCGACGGCTGGTCGGTGGGCCTGCTGCTGCAGGACCTCGCCGCCGAGTACAACGCCGCGCTGTCCGGACCCGGTGCCGCCGCGTACGCCGAACCGCCGCAGTCCCACCTGACGTACGCGCTACGGCAACGCGAGTCCTGGGAGCGCGACAGCTCCGGGCTGGACTTCTGGCGAGCCCGGCTGCGTGACGCCCCGCAGCTCGCGCTGCCTACCGACTTTCCCCGGCCGAGCGTGCTCAGCGCCCACGGCGCGGTGCTCCGCCGCCCCGTCGAGCCCGCGCTGGTCGAGCGGCTCACCGGATGGGCCAGGGAGCGGCGCGCAACGCTGTTCGCGGTGACGCTGGCCGCGTACGCCTCGGTGCTGTCGCGGTACGCGCGCCAGGACGAGGTGGTGATCGGCGTGCCGGTGGCCAACCGGATGGACGAGGCCGAGGAGCGTGTCGTCGGCTGCCTGGTCAACACGCTGCCGATCCGCCTCGACGTGTCCGGCCGGCCGAGCTTCGCCGAACTGGTCGACCGGGCCCGCCGGGCCAGCATGGCCGCGTTCGCCAACCAGGACGTGCCGTTCGAGCAAATCGTGCGGGCCACCGTGGGGGAGCGGCAGCTCAGCCACGCCCCGCTGTTCCAGACCTCCCTGACGGTGCAGAACTTCCCGTTCGAGTTCCCCGAGTTCGACGGGGTGAAGCTGACCGAGGTCGACGTCGAGGTCGACGTCACCAAGTTCGACCTGGGCCTGACCCTCGACGTCTCCACCGCCACGCCGTTCCTGCGCGCCGAGTACAGCACCGAACTGTTCACCCCGGCGACCGTCGAGACGCTGCTCAACCACTACCTGACCTTCCTGAGGTCGGTCGTCGACGAGCCGGACGACGAGCCGTCCATGGTGGCGGAGGCCGAGCGGCTGCTGCTGACCGAGGGGATGAACCCGCCGGTCCCGCAGCGGCCGGTCGAGCACCCGTCGGTGCTGCGCCGGTTCGCCGAGCACGTGGCGCGTACCCCGGACGCGGTGGCGGTGCGCCACCGGGACGTGGAGGTCACCTACGCCGAGCTGGACCGGTGGGCCGGGCGGATCGCGGCGGGCCTGGCCGATCGGGGCGTACGGCGCGGCGACCGGGTCGGGCTGCTGCTGCGCCGCTCGCCCGCGATCGTCGCGGCGATCCTGGGCGTGTGGAAGCTCGGCGGCGTCTACGTGCCACTGGACCCCGAGTACCCGCAGCAGCGCCTCGAACTGATCACGGCCAGCGCCGCGATGCCGTTCATGCTGGTGGAGGCCAGCACCGCCGACACCGCCGGGGCGCTGGCGCAGGACCGCGACATCCGACTGGCCGACGCGCACACCGTCAACGGGACGTCCGTGGTCGCGGAGACGTTCCCCGGGCCGGATGACCAGGCGTACATCATCTACACCTCGGGCTCCACCGGTGTGCCCAAGGGCGTCATGGTCGGACACGGCGGCCTGGACGCCCTGCACAGCCCGACCCCGGCCGGCCTCGACGTCACCGCCGCCGATGTGTGGCTGGCGGCGAGCTCGTTCTCGTTCGACGCCTCGGTGTGGGAGATGTGGGGCGCGCTGACCACCGGCGGCCGGCTGGTCGTCGCCGACCAGGCCGACCTGGTGGACCGGCAGCGGCTGGCCGCGCTGGTACGCCGCGAGGCCGTCACGGTGGTCTTCCAGACCCCGGGTGCGCTCTACCGGCTACTGCCCCCCTACCTGCGGCTGCTGGGCGCCCAGGAGGTCTCCAGCATCCGCTACGTCATCCTCGGCGGCGAGGCGCTGAGCTGGTCGCGGGTCACGTCGCTGGTCGCCGGCACGCCGGGCATGCGCGCGGTGTTCGTCAACATGTACGGCATCACCGAGGGCACCATCCACGTCACGATCTTCGCGGCGCCCGCCGCGGACCTGGCCCGGGTCAGGGAGGGCAACGTCGGTGTGCCGTTGCCGTCGGGGCGCTGCTACGTCCTCGACGAAGACCTGCGGCCGACCGGTCTCAACGTGCCCGGCGAGCTGTACTGCGGCGGCGTGCTCGTCGCGCACGGCTACGTGGACAACCCGGAGCTGACCGAGGCGCGCTTCCTCCCCGACCCGTACGGCAGGGGCGTGATGTACCGGACCGGCGACGTGGTCAAGTGGGGCGTCGACGGGAACCTGGTGTACCTGGGCCGCAACGACACCCAGGTGCAGCTGCGCGGCTACCGCGTCGAGCTGGCCGAGGTCGAGGGCGCGTTCCTGACCCACCCGGCGGTGCGTTCGTGCGCCGTGGCGGCGGAGAACGATGAGCTGGCCGCCTTCGTCGTCGGCGAGTTCGGCCCGGACGCCGAACGCGAGCTGCGTGCCTACGTGCGGGGGACGCTGCCGGCGTACATGGTGCCGTCGCGGATCCTGACCGTCGCGGCGATCCCGCTGACCGCGCACGGCAAGGTGGACACCGCACGACTGCTGGCCGACAGCCGCGCCGCGCGCACGGCCGCCGCCCCCGCGGCGCGGCGCGACCTCACCGCCGGCACCGGGCTGGAGGAGCGCATCCGGGCCTGCTGGGGCGAGGTGCTGGACCGGGTCGACATCGGGCTGCACGACAACTTCTTCGACCTGGGCGGGCACAGCTTCACGCTGATCGCGCTGCAACAGCGGCTCTCCGAGGAGGGCTTGGACGTCTCCGTGACGGATCTGTTCCGCTCCGGCACGGTCGCCGGCTGCGCCGCGCACCTGCAACAGGAGGCCCCGGTGCTCGCCGACGCGAAGGCGGCGCAGCGCCGTCAGGGCCGCGCCCTGCTCGCCGACCGGCGCCGCACCGGAGGCGGCCGTGGCTGAACTCGACGACAGCGCGGCGGTGGCGGTGGTCGGCATGGCCGTACGGGCCCCGGGCGCCGAACGTGACCTGGACCTGTTCTGGCACCACGTGGTCAACGGAGTCGACGCGGTCACCTTCTTCACACCCGAGCAGCTCATCGGCTGGGGCGTGCCCAAGGACGTGGTGGAGCGGCCCGACTTCGTGCCCGCCCGGGCGGTGCTGGGCGGCGCGGACCGCTTCGACCACCGGCTGTTCAGCTACTCGCCGTCGGACAGCGCGCTGATGGACCCACAGCAGCGGATCCTGCTGGAGTGCGCCTGGACCGCGCTGGAGCACGCCGGCTACCCGCCCGTCGCCGCCGACGGCAACCGGATCGGCGTGTACGTCGGCACCGGCCTGAACGTCTACCTGCTCGACAACGTGTGGCCAAACGAACGCGCGGTCGAGGCGGCCGGCGGCCTGGGGCTGATCATCGGCAGCGACAAGGACTTCGCGGCTACCCGGATCGCGTACAAGCTCAACCTGCAGGGCCCGGCGCTGGCCGTGCAGACCGCCTGCTCGACGTCGCTGGTCGCGGTGCACCAGGCGGCGCAGGCGTTGCTGACCTACGACGTCGACGTGGCGCTGGCCGGGGGCGCCACGGTTGCCCCGCCGACGCGGCGCGGGCACCTGTACGAGCCCGGCGGGATCTTCTCCGCCGACGGCCGGTGCCGGGCCTTCGACGCTGCGGCCGACGGCACCGTGCCCGGCGACGGCGCGGGAGTGGTGGTGCTCAAGCGGCTCGGGGACGCGCTGCGCGACGGCGACACCGTGCACGCCGTGATCCGCGGCACCGCGGTCAACAACGACGGCTCCCGCAAGGCGGGCTTCACCGCCCCCGGCCCCACCGGCCAGACCGGCGTGATCTCGGCGGCGCTGAGCGTGGCCGACGTTGACCCGGAGACCGTCGGCCTGATCGAGACCCACGGCACCGGCACCGCGCTCGGCGACCCGATCGAGGTGGCGGCGCTGCGGCAGGTCTTCGACAGCGTCCGGCCCGACCGGCTGCCCTGCGCACTCGGCGCGGCCAAGTCGATCGTCGGGCACCTGGACACCGCCGCCGGGGTGGTCGGCCTGATCAAGACGGTGCTGGCGCTGAAGCACCGGGTGATCCCGCCGATCGCCCACCTGCTCACGCCCAACCCGGCGGTCGAACTGGACGGTTCGGTGTTCGAGCTGCCGACGACGGCCCGGCCCTGGGAGCCGATCGACGGCGTACGCCGGGCCGGGGTGAGCGCCTTCGGCATCGGCGGCACCAACGCCCACGTCGTGCTGGAAGAGGCCCCGGCCGTCCGGCCCCGGCCGCGCCGCCACGTCACCGAGCTGGTCCTGGTCTCCGCCAAGACCGCCGCCGTGGCGCAGGACAGCCTGGACCGCGCCGTCGCCAGCGTGGCCGGGACGACGCCCGGTGAACTGGCCGACCTCGCGTACACGCTGCGGACCGGCCGGGCCGAGCTGCCGTGGCGGGCCGCGTTCCTGACCGGAGCACACGGCTCGCCGGCGACGGTCCGGCAGGCCGACGCGAAGGCGCGGGCGCGCGGGGTGGCGCTGTACCTCACCGGGGCCGGCGAGCTGACCGGCAACCGGCCCAACTACGACGCCGACCCGGTGTACCGCCGGGTCGTCGACGAGGGCGTGGCGCTGCTGCGCGATCAGGACCTCGACGAGGCCGTCCGGGAGCGCTGCGACCGGCTGCTGGCCTGCGTCGGCCTGGCGCGGTCGCTACGCAGCCGGGGCCTGGCCCCGCGCACCGTGGCCGGCGCCGGCATCGGCGCGGTGGCCTGCGCGGTCGTGGCCGGGATCATGTCCGTCGCGGACGCGCTGGGGCTGATCCGCGGCACCAACGTCGACGGCATCCGGCTCGGCCCGGCCGACCTGCCCGTCCACGCCTCGGACGGGCAGCCGCTGACCGGCGGCGGCGACCTCGCGTACTGGCGGGCGCGGGCGGCCGAACCGCCTGCGCCGGCGACGCTGCCCGTCGACCTCGACCCGGTGTTCTGGATCGAGGTCGGTACGAGCGTCACCCCACACCTGGGCCCGGACCAGCCCGTGCTGCCCGCCGACCGGCACGCCCGGCTGCTGGCGACCGTCGGCGCGCTGTGGCAGCTGGGTGTCATCGGCGCCTGGGACGGCGTGCAGGACACCGGCCGGCGTCGGCTGCCCGCCCCCACCTACCCCTTCGCGGCCACCCGGCACTACCTGGACGCCCCCGCGACCCGCCTGGACACAGAGAGGCACCACTGATGCGCGACGTACATGACCGGACCTGGGTGGCCGAGTTCGAGGAGCTGTGGATGGAGGTGCTCGGCGTCGACACGGTCGACGACGACGACGACTTCTTCGACCTCGGCGGCCACTCGCTCAGCGCGCTGCGGCTGAGCACGCTGATCCGTCAGGAGCTCAACCTCGCGGTGATGTTCGGCCACGTCCTGGAGAACCCCCGCCTCGCCGACCTGCGTGACGTCGCGAGCCAGGTGTCGCCGGACAAGCCCGTGGCGGAGAGCGTGTGATGGCCGCCCGCGACCTCACCACCTGGACGCCGCTCGCCGCGCGGGTGCTCGGCCTCACGCCCGAGCACCTGTGCGACGCGGCCGGCACGGAGTCGTTCGTCGCCCTCGGCGGCACCTCGCTACAGGCCATCGCGTTGGTCTCGCTGGGTCAGCGTGAGCTGCGGGCGCACGTGGACAGCGCTCGGCTGCTGTCGGCGCTGCCGCTGGCGCGGGCGCTGGCCGGCGCGGTGGACTACGTGGACACCGCGCCGCCGGTGGCCGCGCGGCGGCCCGCCGAGCTGGAACTGCTGCCCGGCCAGCGGTCCATGCTGGCCGCGCACCTGCTCGACCAGGACGCGCCCTACCACCTGATGTTCACGCTGGAGGCGGACGGGCCGCTCGACGAGGCCCGGACCCGCTCGGCGCTGCGGCAACTGGCGACCCGGCACGAGGCGCTGCGGACCCGCTTCGTCCGCGATCCGCGCCAGGCCCGGATCGTGCTGCCCGCGCCGTACGAGCCGCGGCTGTTGCACCAGACGCTGCCCGACGACGACCCGGTGCGCGCCGTGCACGAGCTCTACGGCCGGTCGGCCGCGCGGTTGCTGCGCCCCTTCGAGCAGCCGCCGGTCGTCTTCGTGCTGACCCGCGCCGGGCAGCGCGACCTGCTGACCATGCTGGTGCACCACACGATCGCCGACGGCTGGAGCATCGGGGTGTTGTGGCGCGAGTTCGCCGAGTTCTACGCCGGCAACGGTCCGGCGGGCGCGGCGCCGGCGCCCGACTGGGTCGGCTCGCGGCTGGCCGCGCAGGAGGCCTCCGGGGCGTTGGACGGCGCGCTGACCCGGATCGCGGCCCGGCTGGACGGCGCGCCGTGGACGGTGGCGCTGCCCACCGACCTGCCACCGGTCGTCGAGGCCGACGGCCGGGGCGCACGCCTGCACTTCCACCTCGACGCGGCGGCGACGCGGGCCGCGACCGAGCTGGCCCGGCACTGCCGGGTGACGGTGACGTCGGTGGCCATGGCGGCGTGGGCACTGGCCGTGTCCCGCCGCGCGGGCCTGACCGACCTGGTGCTCGGGGTGCCGGCGGCGGGCCGGTTCGAGGCGGGCATGGCCGCCATCGTGGGCCTGTGCACCCGGGCCGTCCCGGTGCGCTGCGTCTCGGCCGACGACGTCGACGTGCGGGACTACGTACGCGGCGTGGCGGCGGCGCTGGCCGAGGCGGCGGCCGACGCCGACGTGCCGTTCGAGCGGGTCGTCTCCGGGCTCGGCGTCGACACCGACCCGGGCCGCAACCCGCTGGCGCAGTTCGGCTTCGCCGCCCACCACGAGCTGGTGCCCGACGAGCTCGTCGTGGGCGGGCGCGGCTGGCGGGTGCACGAGGGGCACTGCCACGGCGCGGTGTTCGACGCGCTGCTCTACCTGCAGTCGTGGTCGGAGAGTCCCCGCTTCGCCCTGGAGTACGCGACCTCGGCGCTCACCGCCGCCGACGCCGGGGAGCTGGCCGAGTCGTTCCGGGCGGCGCTTCGGGAGCTGGCCGCCGCGCCGGACGTGGCCCTGCGCGACGTCACGGCCCTGTCGGCGGGGCAGCACGCCCGGCTGCGGGAGCTGGGCGCGGGCGGGTCGCACGACAGCTCCGGCGACGTGTGGAGCCGGTTCGCGGCGTACGCGGCGTCCGCGGGCGAGCGGATCGCGCTGGTCGACGCGCACGCCGGGCTCACGCTGACCTACCGCGAGCTGCACGACCACGCCGTCGAGCAGTCGCGGCTGCTGCACGCGCACGGCGTGCGCGCCGGGGACGCGGTGATCCTGGAGCTGCCGCGCTCGGCCGCCGAGGCCATCGCGGTGCTGGGTGTGCTGCGGCTGGGTGCGTACTACGTCGCCGTCGACCAGCACGCCACCGGCGAGTGGCGGGCACACGTCGCCGCCGCCGTCGCGCCCCGGGCCCGACTCGGCGTGGACGCGCCCGACCCGGAGTGGTCGGGCGTCGCCGAATGCGCCCTGGCCTGCGCGGCGACGCCGCCGCGGGCCGGGGCCGCCTACGTCGCCCACCACGGCGACGGGCCGATCGAGGCGGCCCCGACCGACCCGGCGCGGACCGCGTACGTCTCCTTCACGTCGGGCTCCACCGGGGTGCCCAAGGGCGTGGTCGTGCCGCACCGGGCGGTGCTGCGGCTGGCCGACGATCCCAACCTGTTCGCCGACCCGGCGGGCATGCGGATCACGCGGCTGTCCCCGCTGGCGTTCGACGCGTCCACGTTGGAGCTGCTGGTGCCGTTGGCCAGCGGCGACACGGTGGTGGTGTTCCCGCCCGGGGAACCGACGCCGAGCGGGCTGGCCGAGTTCCTGCGCACCGCCGGGATCACCCACGTCTGGCTCACCTCGGGCGTGTTCCACCTGGTCGCCGACCACCGCCCGGACGCGTTCGCGGGGCTGCGGCAGCTGTTCACCGGCGGCGGCGTGGTCTCACCGGCGCACGTACGCCGGGTGTTGCGGGCCTGCCCGGGGCTGCGCGTCACCAACGCCTACGGCCCCACCGAGAACACCACGTTCACCACGACGTACCCGGTCGACCACGCCGACGCGACGCCGGACCCGCTGCCGATCGGCACGCCGGTGCACGGCACCGACCTGTACGTCGTCGACCCGTCGGGGCGCCTCGTCGCGCCGGGCGCGGTCGGCGAGCTGTGCACGGCGGGCACCGGGCTCGCCGACGGCTACCTCAACGACCCCGTACGCACCGACGCGTCGTTCGTCCGGCACCGGGACCCCGGGGTGCGCCTGTACCGCACCGGGGACCTGGTGCGCTGGGGCGCGGACGGGCAGCTGCGCTTCCTTGGCCGCAACGACCGCCAGGTGAAGATCGCCGGGCACCGGGTGGAGCTGGTCGACGTCGAGCGCAGGCTGCGGGCGCGACCCGGGGTACGCGACGCGGTGGTGTTCACCACCGGCGACCCGGTGACGGGCATCCGCCTGTGCGCCGCGCTCAAGCCGGGGCCCGACGGCCTGGACGTGGCCGGCGTGCGTCGGGCGGTGGAGGCCGAACTGGCCCCGTACGCCCGGCCGCAGCAGTGGGTGACGGTGGCCGAGTTCCCGCTCGACCGCAACGGCAAGGTCGACCTGCGGGCCCTGGGCACGCTGGCCAACGTGCCGCAGCCGGCCGACCCGACCCGGGCCGACACGGCGGTGGCCGACCCGACCCGGGCCGACGCGGCGGTGGCCGACCCGGCGGTGGGGCGGTCGGCGCGGATCCCCGCCCAGCGCTCGGCGTCGCTGGCCGAGTTCGAGGAGCTGGTGACGGTGGCCTGGGTGGAGGCGCTGGGCACCGACGACTTCGACGTCGACGAGGCGTTCTTCGACGTCGGCGGGGAATCGCTGCGGCTGGCGATCGTGCGCCGGCTGCTGCAGGAGCGGCTGGCCGGGCGGGTCATCCCGCTGACCGACCTCTACCGCTTCCCGACCGTCCAGACGCTGGCCAGACATCTGCACACACAGACCGAAGGAGTAGGCGCATCCTCATGAACGGCGACATCGCGATCGTAGGCATGGCGGGCCGGTTCCCCGGCGCTGCCGACGTCTGGGAGTACTGGTCCAACGTGGTCGCCGGGACGATCACGATCAGCGAGCTGACCCGCGGCGAGCTGCTGGCTGCAGGCGTGTCCGCCGACCGGCTCGACGACCCGGCGTACGTGCCGGCGCGGGGTGTGCTGGCCGACCCGGACCTGTTCGACGCCGCCTTCTTCGGCATCACGCCACGGGAGGCGGAGACCATGGATCCGCAGCACCGGCTGCTGATGCAAACGGCGTGGGCCGCGTTGGAGTCCGCCGGGCTGGCCGGCCAGCAACCGTTCGGGCGGGTCGGCGTGTTCGCCGGGGCCGGCTTCAACTACTACGCGCTGCACCACGTGTTCACGCAGCCCGGCCTGGTCGAGACCCAGGGGCTGCTGTCGGTCGTGCTGGGCAACGAGAAGGACCACCTGGCCGCGAAGATCGCGTACCGGCTGGACCTGGGCGGCCCGGCGGTCTCCGTGCAGACCGCCTGCTCGACGTCGCTGGTGGCGGTGCACCTGGCCTGCCAGAGCCTGCGCTCCGGCGACTCGGATGTCGCGCTCGCCGGCGGAGTCTGTGTGGCCGTGCCGCAGCAGGCCGGCTACCTCTACGAGACGAAAGGCATCATGTCGCCCGACGGCACGTGCCGGCCCTTCGACGCCTCGGCCGACGGGACCGTCCCCGGCAACGGCGTCGCAATGGTGGCGCTCAAACGTGCCGAGGACGCCCGCCGCGACGGGGACACCGTGTACGCCCTGATCAAGGGGTCGGCGGTGAACAACGACGGGGGCCTGAAGGTCGGCTACACCGCGCCCGGCGTCGCCGGGCAGATCGACGTGCTGACGCGCGCGTACGCCGCCGCCGGCGTCGACCCCGCGAGCGTCGGTTACCTTGAGGCGCACGGCACCGCCACCGAGGTCGGCGACGCGATCGAGCTGGCGGCGTTGACCGAGGTGTTCCGTCGGGGCGAGCGGCCGTGCTCCATCGGCTCGGTCAAGGCCAACGTCGGCCACCTCGACGCGGCGGCCGGTGTCGCGGGCCTCATCAAGGCCACGCTGGCGCTGCACTTCCGGCAGATCCCGCCGCTGGCCGGCCTCAAGCAGGCCCGGCCCGAGCTGCTCGACGGGTCGACCCCGTTCACCGTGGACAGCGTGGCCCGACAGTGGGACACCGCCGGCGGGCCGCGTCGGGCGGCGGTCAGCTCCTTCGGCCTGGGCGGCACCAACGCCCACGTGGTGCTGGAGGAGGCCGACGGGCCGGCCGTGCCCGGTTCCGCCACGGCCGACGGCGACGTCGAGCTGATCGTGCTGTCCGGGCGCAGCCCGGAGGCGGTCCGTGCGGGCGCCGAGCAGCTGAGCGAACACCTGCGGCAGCGCCCCGACCTGGCCGTCGGCGATGTCGCGCTGACGTCGCAGACGTACCGCAGGCACTTCCCGCACCGGCTCGCGGTCGCCGCGCGGGACGTCCCGGCGGCGCTGACCCGGCTGCGCAGGGCGCCGGTCCGTGAGGCGGCCCGCCGGCCCAGCGTGGTGTTCCTGTTCCCGGGCCAGGGCGCGGAGTTCCCCGCCATGTCGCGGGGCCTCTACGACCGTTACCCGTCCTTCCGCGCCGACCTCGACCACGGGGCGGGGCTGCTGGCCCCGGACCTGGGGCTGGACCTGCGCGACGTGCTGGTCGGCGTCGACCCGCACGGCGTCGTGCACCGCACCGACATCACCCAGCCCGCGCTGGCGCTGCACGAGCTCGCGCTCGGCAGGCTGCTGGTGTCGTGGGGCGTACGCCCGGCGGCGCTGATCGGCCACTCGATCGGCGAGTTCGCGGCTGCGGCGCTGGCCGGCGAGATGGCCGCCGAGGACATGCTGCGCCTGGTCGTGACCCGCGGCAGGCTGATGCAGGACGCGCCCGAGGGCGGCATGCTGGCCGTGCTCGCGCCGGTGCCCGCCCTGGAGGAGCACCTGGCGGGCCTGGACGACCTCGACGTGGCCGTGCGCAACGGCCCCGAGGTCACCGTGGTGGCCGGGCCGGTGGCGCAGCTCGCCGAGTTGCGGGAGCGCCTGGAGGCGGCCGAGATCCGCTGCCGGACGTTGCCCGCGCAGCGTGCCTTCCACTCGCGGATGATGGCCGGCGCCGCCCGGCTGCTCGGCGTCGAAGCGGATCGCATCGCCCAGCGACCCCGCACCATCCCGGTGGTCAGCAGCATCGACGGCGGGTTGCTCGGCAAGGGGCTGCCGCGCGCCGAGGGCTACTGGGCCGCGCAACTGCGCAGCCCGGTGCGCTACCACGACGCGCTGCTGACCGGGCTGGGCCTGCCCGATCCGGTCCTGGTCGAGGTCGGGCCGGGCACCGCGCTGACCGGCACGGCCCGGCAGACGGCGCAGGACGGGCGGCGGGTACCCGGGTTCGCCCTGCAGCCCCGGCCGACGGAGCGGGCCGACGCCGGTGACGTGCTCGCCGGACTCGGCGGGCTGTGGACCGCCGGAGCGGCCGTGGACTGGGCTGCGGTGCGCGGCGACAGCAGGGCGCGGCGGGTCGCGCTGCCCACGTACCCGTTCGCCCGTACCCGGCACTGGCTCGACGCCGCACCGGCGCGACCGGCCGAGGATCCTCCGCAACCGGCGGCGCACCCCGCGGGTGCCGGCGGGGACGAGGTGCTGAAGGAGATCATGGAGCTGTGGGGCAGGATGCTCGGCTCTCCCGAGATCGGGCCGGACGCGAACTTCTTCGCCCTCGGCGGTGAGTCGCTGCTGTTCATCCGCATGATCAGCCAGGTGCAGCGCAGGTTCGGGGTGCGTTTGCAGACGGAGGCGCTGTCCGCCGACCCCACCCCGCGCGTGCTGGCCGGGCTGGTGACGGCATGACCGGCCGTGCCGATCCGACCCTGGCTGCGGCGGTGGCGGCCGTGCTCTGCCACCGCCTGTCGTCCGCGACCTCGGTCGCCGTGCACGGCCCGTGGGGCGACAGCCTGGTGCGGGTCCTCCCGGACAGCACCCTGACCCAGGTACGCGAGCAGACGCGCGGCCCGCAGCCGGGTCCCGCCGTCGTGGTTCCCGCGTCGGACGAGCCCTCGGCGTCCGTCGCGGTGGACGTCGGGCCGGCGGCGCCCACGACGGGCGGCGCCGGGGCGTCGGCGGCGCTGGGCGGAACACCGGTGTGGTTCGCCCGCGGCCACGGCGATCCCGCGTACCTGCAGGAGCGCCTGGACACCCTGCACGCCTGGCTCGCCGCCCACCCGGACCGGCCGGTGCGGGAAGCCGCGCTGGTCGGCCCGGGGGAGCGCAGGACGTTGCTCGGCTTCAACGCCGCGCCGACCCCCGCGCCGCGTACGCCCGTGCACGAGACGATCTGCCGCCAGGCGCAGCTCACCCCCGATGCCGTCGCGCTGCGCGGCGGCGGACGCGACCGCACCTATCGCGAGTTCCTGGACGAGGCGGCGGCGCTGGCGGGGCGGCTGCGCGCCGAGGGCGTGGGACCCGGGTCGGTGGTCGGCCTGTGCACCGAGCGAAGCCCCGAGATGGTGGTCGCGGTGCTCGGCGTCCTGCTGGCCGGCGGGGCGTACCTGCCGCTGGATCCGTCCCATCCGCGCCCCCGGCTGGACCTCATGCTCCGCACGGCCGACGCAGTGCTGGTGCTGGCCGACGACGCGGGGCGGGCCGCGCTGGGCTCCGGCGGGGAGCCGTCCGTGCCCGTACGGCCGCTGGCGGGCGGTGACCTGCCCGCCGCGCCGGTCGACTGGCGCGGCTACCGGGCGCCGGAGGAGGTGGTGCGGGGGCTGTCGTACGTCATCTTCACCTCCGGCTCCACCGGAGCGCCCAAGGGCGTCCAGATGACGCACCTGTCACTGGCCAACCGGCTGGTGTGGATGCGGGACGAGTACCCCATCGGCCCGGGCGACCTGGTGCTGCAGAAGACGCCGTACACCTTCGACGTGTCGGTGTGGGAGCTGTTGTGGGCGTTCATGACCGGCGCGACCCTGGTCACGGCCGAGGCGCAGGCGCACCGCGACCCGCAGGAGATGGTCGAGGTCGTCGCCCGCGAGTCGGTGACCACGGTGCACTTCGTGCCGTCCATGCTCGCCCTGTTCGTCGAGGAGCGCGGACTGGGCCGGTGCACCGGCCTGCGCCGCGTGATCTGTAGCGGGGAGGCGCTGCCGCCGAAGCTGGTCAACAAGCTCACCACCGTTCTGCCGCAGGTCGAGGTGCACAACCTGTACGGGCCGACCGAGGCGGCGATCGACGTCACCGCCTGGCCGTGCCGGCGACCCGAACCGGGCGACACGGTCCCCATCGGCCGGCCGATCACGAACGTCGCCGCGTACGTCCTCGACGGGCGCGGCGAACTCGCGCCGCTGGGTGTGCCCGGGGAACTGGTCCTCGGCGGGGACTGCCTGGCCCGAGGGTACGCCGGGCGGCCCGACCTGACCGCGGAGCGGTTCGTCGAGGTCGACGTCGCCGGGTGGCCGCAGCGGGTGTACCGCACCGGCGACCTGGCCTGGTGGTCGCCGAGCGGGCACCTCAACTACGGCGGGCGCATCGACACGCAGGTGAAGATCCGCGGGCAGCGGGTGGAACTCGGCGAGATCGAGTCGGTGCTCAACCGGCACCCGCTCGTCGCCAACAGTGTCGTGCTGCTCCGCGACGACCTGGGCGTCGCGGCGACCCTGGTGGCGTACCTGGTGGCCGAGCGCGACGCCGACCCGCGGCGCCTGGCCGAACCCACGCTGCGCGCCCTCATGGCGCAGCAGTTGCCCGACTACATGGTGCCCCTGCGGTACGTGGTCCTCCCGGAGCTGCCGGCGACCGCGAACGGCAAGGTCGACCGGGGTGCCCTGCCCGCCCCGCCGGCCCGGGTTCGCCGACCGGTCGTGACCGTCGACGCCGCTGTCGGCCTGCCGTAGGAGGGACGGCCTGCACCCCGACTGCATCCCCGACCGCAACGCTCCGTGACACGATGCCGGGCCGCTGGCGGGCGTACGCTGCCGCGATGAGCGCACCGTCCCGCATCCTGATCTACGGGGTGTACGGCGCTGGCAAGTCCACTCTCGCGGCGCGGCTGGCCGAGCGCCTCGGGGTGCCGTGGTACCCGGTCGACGACCTGCTCTGGCAGCCCGGCTGGGTCGAGGTGCCGGTCGCGCAGCAGCGCAGCCGGATAGAGGAGATCTGCCGACGGGACCGCTGGATCCTCGACGGGGCGTACCACGGGTGGCGGGATGTGCCGCTGGCTCGCGCCGACCTGGTGGTCGGCCTGGACTACCCGCGTTGGTGCTCCCTGTGGCGGCTGCTGCGCCGTACCGGGCGCCGGCTGGTGACGGGGGAGGAGATCTGCAACGGCAACCGCGAGTCGCTGGGCAGCGTGCTGTCCCGGGACTCGATCCTGGTGTGGCACGTCACCGGGTTCGGCCGGGCTCGCCGGCGGATGCGGGCCTGGCAGACGGATCCGTCCGGGCCACCGGTGTTGCTGTTTCGCTCCCCGGCGGCCCTGGACCGCTGGCTGGCCGGCCTACCAGGCCGCTGAGAGGTTCGCCGGCGATGCCATCGGCGGCGGTTGAAGACGGTTTTCGCCGAGCCAGATTGGCGTCTTTCAAGCAGCTCATCGACCGGTGACCGTATGCTCACGGACCAGGAGCTTGCGTGCCCGACGCGTGCCCGTCCGGTTGGTCAACAGGGGCCAACTAAAGACACACCGACAGGGTGGCCTGCTACGGCGTACCACTAACCCACCAGGTCGGCCGTCCCTGCCAGGGGCACTGCGTGCAATTCAAGGCACCTTCCAAGCTGACGGTTCGGAGCCCCCAGGCTGGGCCGGGTGGAGGTACGGTCCACCGCCATGAGCTATGACCTGATCTTCGTACCCCGCAGCGACGACCACTCCTGGGATGACGCGTTGGACGCGGCAGAGGAGGCCGAGAGCGACGGGCGTCCAAGCGGCGAGGCTTGGGCCCGACTGGTGACGGCGGCGCGGCAGGCGCTCGGTGAGGTTTCCGTCTTCGAGGGGGCCCACAACTACGAGCTGACCCACGACTCGACTGGCATCCAGGTCAGCTATTTCGCAGAAGAGGCTGGGATCACGGTTCCGTACTGGTACAGCGGCGGAGATGCTCGGGCGGTCGTAACGGCGATGTATCAACTCGGCGAAGCCGTCCAGGCGGTCACGGGCCTATCCGGGTACGACCCCCAGCTGGCGCTGCCGTTGTCGGATGCCGGCGCGCAGCCGGAGCTTGCCGTGAGGGTCTTCGACGAGGTCGCGGCGTCCTTCGCAGCACGAGGGATTTCCAGCCCCAGCAATGGCTGAGTGACTATCTGGGTGACGACGGGTACGAGTAGCGGCGGACGTCTACGGACGATCGTGGACGGTTGCCGCAGGTAGATGCCCAGGCAGCGCAGGCCGGCGAGTCGCGTTGGTTGCCTGGGGTCAAGGAGTCACCGGGGTGCGAACCGGGTGGGCCCTGTTGCTGTCGACAGCAACGGTGACAGCAACAGGGCTGGACATCGGGGCCAGCGACGGGGGCTGCCGATTAGCGCCCGGTGTCAGAGACGTGCCCGGACGGAACGCCCAGAACTTACAAGCGAGGGGTCAGCTCGCCGGTTGCGGCGGTGGTGTGAGCCAGGCGAGGGGTTGGCCGGTCAGTGCCGCGTCGGCGAGGTGGTGTGCGGAGGTGGTGGTGAGTGCGGCGCGGCTGCTGTCGATCCAGCGTTGGACGTTGTCGATGCCTTGGTGGCGGTATTCGACGGCTTGGACGAGACATTCGAGTTTGTCGGCGTCGCGGGCGACGACGGCTTCGAGAGTTTCGCCGGCTTCGTACTCGGTGACGGCGGCGGTAATGGTGTCGGTGACGGCGGGTGGGCAGTCGGCGACCTGGTCTGCGGTGATGGCGGTGTTGGATGCGGCGGTGAGGTAGCGCTTGGCTATGTGGGGCAGGTCGGTGGTGCGGGTTTCCTGGGTGTCGTGCAAGACGCAGAGCATGGTGACGCGGGCGGGGTCGGCTCCTTCCATGGCGGCGAGGATCATGCCGATCAGGGCGGTGCGGTGGGAGTGCTCGGCGATGGATTCGGGGTGCTTGACCCCGGCGAACCACCAGCCGGTACGAGCGGCGCGTTTCAGGACGCCGGCCTCGAAGATGAACCTCATCGCGGCGGCGTGCTGATCGTCGCTCATCTGCCCGTCCCTGTGCCGGTGATGCCCTCTGTCCGCAGGCTGTAGACGATAGAGGTTAGTTCCTGGCGGGACTGCACGGAGATCTGGTCGCTGTCCAGGACGGCGACGGCACGGTTGGCGAGCGCTTGTCCGGTGGCGGGGTGGTCGTGGACGAGTCCTCGTCGGGCGGTGAGCAGTGCCCACAGGTTGTGGATGTTGAGGTCGATGAACGGGTGGTCGGCGTCGAGGCGTTCGACCAGGTGCCGCAGAAGGCGGGTTCCGCGCCAATCGTCGATGGTGGCGGGCATGAAGGAGTCGTCGGGTTGGCGGTAGGCGATCTCGCCGACCCAGTACGCGGAGTAGTTGAGGGCCGCGCGCTGGCAGGCGTCGTCGGGGTGTGCGCGGGCTATGAAGTCCCGGAGTGGTTCGGGGTCTCCCTGGTTGGCCAGGGAGGTGACGACGGAGCGGGCGTCGGGCCACAGCGGTGACCAGGTGTGGAAGGCGGCCATCCGGGGGGTCTTGCGGGCGTTGTTCTGGGAAAGCCAGGCGGCGGATGAGCCCGTGGGGTCCATGCCGGCGAGGAAGCATGCCTGCCGGTGCAGCAGCACGTTAGGGCGGCGCTGGTCGGCGGCGCGTTCGGCCAGGACATGCAGGCTCGCGAAGAGGACGCGCTGTTCCTCAGCACGCAGGGTCGGACCGGTGGCGACTGGGCCGCGTCGACGATGGGGAGTCGGCAGGCTTCTGATGAAGGTGGGTGTCTGGCCGAGGACTGCCCAGAGGATCAGGTCGGCCAGCCGGTGAGTGAGCACCGTACAGCCGAGGGGTTGCTCGGTGATGTCCGCCCGCTCGATCTTCGGGCCGAGTAGGGCGGCGAGGACGGTATCGGCCTCGACGGCATCCGCGACGGCGTCGAGCATTACCGGATTCGCGCCGAGGCTGCCGAGCCGGTGCCGGATCCTGACGGCCTGGCCGAACGGGACGGCGAGGAACGGTCGCCGTCCTGACTCCCAACTCTGGACGGTCGCGCGGTCGACGCCGAGTTCCACGCCGAGCTGTTCCTGGGTCAGGGGGATGGATTCCCGAATCAGCTTCAGCAGGTAGCCGGTCACGTCGCCACGAGCCGGGGTGGATCGTTCGAATGGTGCCATCGCCATCCCTACGGTGACCGGCAGTCGACGTTTCCCGTCGCGGACAGCGACGTGGGGTGACTCCTGACCAGCTCATTCGTACTGCGGGTGAGTTCAACGCGCGTCGCCGTGATCGTAGCGTCATGGTTACCGAATGTGCCAGGTCTGATCCGGGTGAGTAAGGGCCGGGCCTTTGCCGAGGAAAGGGTGATGTTCGGTGACCACGCACGAACCCGTCCCGCCGTCATGGGCACCCGCCGGAACGCTCTACCACCGGTTCCTTGGGTGGGCCAGATGACCTCCACCCCACCAGAGGTTCTGCCGGTCGGGCGGCGGGTGGCGTACTGGCGGGGGCGGCGGAAGCTGTCGCAGCAGGTGTTCGCCGACCGGTTGGGCAAGTCGAAGAGCTGGGTGGACAAGGTCGAGCGCGGTGTCCGCTCTCTGGACAAGGTGTCGACCCTCCAGGAGGTCGCCACCGTCCTGCGCATCGACACTGCGGTGCTGCTCGGTCGGGACGTCCAGCCCGCCGCGGTGATCGAGCGGACCGCAGAGGTCGAGCGGATCCGGGCGGCGCTGTCCCGGTACGAGATTCCCCTCGGCAGACCCGCAGGCAGCCGGCCAGTGCTGCCGGCAGTCCAGATGGCCCGCCAGGTCGCGCACGCCTGGACGACCTTTCAGCACGCACGCTACCCACGCCTGGTCGACCTGCTGCCGGATCTGCTGGCCGACGTGGAGCGCACCCACGCCACTGACCCGGCGGCGGGTCGGATGCCGCTGGTGGAGGCGTACCGGATCACCGCCTCGCTGTTGGTCAAGCTGGGTGCCCCGGACCTGGCGTGGCTTGCTGTCGACCGGGCGATGATCGCAGCCACGGGTGACCGAGTGCTGGTGGCCGCCGCAGCGGCGCAGCTCGGCCAGGTGCTGCGCGCGTCGGGGCAGGTGCGGGTGGCGAAGTCGGCGATGCTGGCCGCCGCCTACCGGATCGCCCCACCGGTGATCGAGTTCGGCCTACCCCCGGAGTTGTCCCTGTGCGGGACACTGCTCCTCCAGGCGGCGTTGGCCGCCGCCCGTCACGGCGACGACGCGGCGGTGGCCGAGCTGCTCGACGAGGCCGCCGCCCTGGCCGCCCGAGTCGGCGACGGGCATGACCACCACCGCACCGGGTTCGGGCCGACGGCGGTGGAGTTGGCCCGGGTCGCCGCAGCGGTAGAGCTGGGCTACGGCGGGGACGCCGTGGCCTGGCACGAGAAAGCGACCACCCGGGACGGCTGGCGGTGGCTGCCCGCCGAACATCGCGCCGCGCACCTGATCGACGCCGCCCGCGCGTACCTCCAGACCGACGACCCGATCAGTGCCGGCCGGGCACTGATGGAGGCCGACCGCGTTGCGCCGGCCGAGATCCGCCACCGACCAGCCGTCCGGGACGTGCTCGCCCAGGTAACCCGGGACCCGCGCGCCCCGACGACGCTCATCCACCTCGCCGCCACCCTCGGGATCGGCTGAGGATGACCGCGCCGTTCCTCTCCCTGGCCCAGATCCGCAACCGGCTGATCCTCACCGCCCGCTGGGTCCTCCGCGACCACCAACCCCGACCCGACGGCCGCTGCCCGATCTGCCGGACGGCAAACTGCCCGGTGGCCGCCGCCGCCCATGACGTCCTGCACGCAGCCAAGCAAGTACAGCTGTGGAGTACAGCAACCCAGCCGACCACACCCGACCCGAACGACCCCCAGCAGACCGGATGACCTCGCACGACACCCGATCCGACCCGCCCGCCGCCAGTTCGGGACGAAGAGGCCGTCGGAAGGGGCGGCCGAGGAAGCGGGGTCGCACCGGGCGATGACGCAGATCCTTTTCTCGGGTCTGTTCATCGGTCCGTCTCGGTGCGCCCTCGCACCCGTTTTGGGCCGGTGCGTCGAACCCCCGATCGTTGAAGGCGTGGATCACACCCTACCCACCAGACACCACCTCCCACGCCGACAACGGCGGGGAGGCGGCCTGCCCGACACGTCCTCAGAACCGACGGATTACACGGTTAACGGCGGCACTAGATGCTGGCGTTCCACCGCGTGAAGATGGGGTACGGGGCGCTGCCGCCACCGCAGACCTCCTGGTGCGCCTTTGACTTGTACACCAAGGCGTACACGGCTGCGCACCCGCCGCTGTGCATGGCCATCAGGTATCCGCTGGACGAGTCGTAGAGCCACTGCTGGTTCGGCACGTTCATGCAGATGTACTGCTGGACGACCGCGCCGGCGGCACTGCTCGTGTCGCGGACATCCAGGCACTTCTGGCTGGCGACGTTGCGTAGCTGGCCGTAACCGGCGGTCGAGCCCGGGATGTACTCCCACTGTTGGTTGGTGCCGCCATTGCAGTTGTACTGCTGGACCTGCAACTGGTTCGAGGTGGAACCGCCGGGCACGTCCAGGCACATCGGAGTGTTGCCGACCACGATCGTCGCGCGGTTGACGATGGTCGTGGTGGAGAACATCGGCCCGATCGTGGACGCCGGTGCCGCGGACGTCGGCGCCGATCCGGCGACCACGCCGGTGGCCGCGGCGAGGACGGCCATAAGGGTGGCGGACAGGCTCTGTCTGAAGTTGAACATGATGCTCCTCTAGAGGCATGCCTAGGATGTGGCGCGAGGCCACTGACGAACAGGAATGGTTGCGTTTCCGTGTGTTTCGCCGGCGCGGTCAGCATTCGGGTCGCAGGTGCGGTGGAGTCGATGAAACCTCCGGCGAGGTGGCGGCCGAGGGGAATGATGGCAATGGAAACCCGGCCGTGCCGGATTAGATATGCGCATCCCGGAACACGTAGCCCCAGGCGCAAGATCCCCGGTCGATGCCTGCGTAGTCTGCCTGGCTCACTGGGCGCGCACCCGCCGCTGGTCAGTCTCTTTCATCGCGGACGTCGAGGCATTCATGGCTGTGCCTGACGAGGTTCCGTGGTCGGCCGTATCCGGCGTACGGGCCGGGGATCTGCTCCCACTGCCGGATGGTCCGTCGTCGGGGAGCAGCCGCGAGCACTGTTTGTTCACCTCGGTCTCATAAGATCCTTTCGGAGGTTCGAGACGTTTTTGCCTACCGATTGATAATCACCAACTTCTCGGTAGGCGAAAAGTAACATGACCATAACGCTCGCCGCAAGTGTTCGTCATATCCACCCTGCGTAAGGTTGATCGTGTCTGAGTGTGTGGCCAGTGAATCCACAGCGACTCCTCGCAAGCGGTAGACCAAGTTCTCTTGCCATGCCATTTGCCGTCGACCCGCCCATTTAGGATGCGGCCCGGCGTGATCTTCAACCCTGAGTGTCGTGGCCTCGGGCTATTCGAGGTCTTCGTTCTCTCGGTGCTGTTGTTCGGCTGGTGGCCGGTGGCGCGGCGACGCTGTCACCCCGCAGCGGGTTGAACAGATCGAGCTAGTGCGATGGCGTAGAAGGTGGTTGAGGTGAGGCCGTCGAGCAGCAGCAGGTGGTTCAGTTCGTCGTCGTAGAAGCCGCCGACCGGGGCGGCGGAGAGCCCTGCGGCGGTCGCGGCGAGCAGCAGGTTCTGCGCGAGGTGGCCGGTCTCGATGGCGGCGAAACGGTAGCCGCGCAGTCCGTACCGGGTCCGCACCCGGTCCAGGTCGGCCACCACGAACAGCCAGAGCGCCACCGCCTCGACGTCGAGCCCGCCGGGTCCGCCGGTGCCGGCCGGCCCGCCGGGCTCGCCATTTCCACCGGTGTCGCCGGTTCCAGGTGGCGTGCCGGGCGGGGCGAACTGGGGCGCGATCCGGGCCAGCCGCGCGGCACCCGGATCGGCCGCCACCCGCTGGAGGCCGTGCCGCTCCGGCAGGTACCGGTAGAGCGCGGCCGGCACGCCCGTGACCCGGCGGGGCAGCACCACCAGCCGGGTGGTCACCAGGCCGCCCGGACTCGGGTACGCCAGCAGTCGCGAACCGCCGCCCTCCGGTGGGTCGTCCCCGTCCGACGGCGCGTCCCCGTCCGACGGCGCGTCCCCGTCCGACGGCGCGTCCCCGTCCGACGGCGCGTCCCGGTCCGGCGCGGTCTCGCCGGCCGCGTAGCGCAGCAACCGGCCCAGCTCCGCCGCGTCCAGCCCATCCGGGCCGAAGTCGTACCGGGTCCGCCGGGCGAGCAGCACCTCGGCCAGCGAGGCGTCGCCGAGCGCGCCCGGAGTCGGCTCGGGCAAAGCCAGCGTTGCCGCCCCGACCGGCGCGCCCGGGTCGGCCCGGACCGGCTCGACCGGTCGCGGATGCTGCTCCGGCCACCGGGCCCGGACGAACTTCGACCGCTCGTGGTAGCCCCGGTCCGCCGCGTCGAGGGTGTCGGGGTGGAAGTCCGGCGGCTGGGCCGGCCCGGCGTACGCGGACGGCTCGGCGTACGCGAACGACACCAGCCAGGCCAGGTGGCATTCGGCCGGGATGCTCAGCCCGAGGCGGTTGTGCAGCATGTGCAGCTGCGACGCCAGAATGCCGGCGACCGTGCCGCGCAACCGGCCCTGTCCCTGGAGCGCCCGCAGCGTCGCGGCGTACCCGGTGACCGCGTCGGCCCAGAAGTTGACCGAGGTGGTGGCGCCGCGTCGGCCGGTGACGATGTCGTCGATCAGCCGGCGCCGCTCGGCGTACGCGGCTGGGTTGGCGTGGTAGTCGCGTTCCGCCGCGATCAGGGCCAGGCCGAGGTCCTGGCCGTGTGACTCCGGCACCAGGGTCCACCCGTTGGCGTAGCCCCGCAGGAAGCGCACCACCTCGGGCGCGGTGAGACCGCTGGCGGCGAGGAAGCCGAAGAGCAGGTCCACCGTGGTCGAGCGGCGTCGGGCGGGCGTCGCGTCGAGCAGAGTGGCGGCGACCCGGCTGGACGCGGCGAACAACTCCTCGGCCGCCCCGATCGCCTCCGGCCCGCCGTACCGGTCCACCTCCGGGTGGTACGGCTGGTCGAGCACAGTGCCGTGCGGGTGCCAGCCGAGGTCCGGCCCACCCGCCCCGCCGGCCGTCCCGGCCGTCCCGAACCGGGCGTACCAGTCGGCCGGCCGCAGTTCCCCGGCCGGTGGTGGCAGCGCGGCCACCGCCTCGGTGAGCCCGTCGCGCAGCCGCCGCATCGTCGCCGTGGTGGCATCGGCGACCCGCCAGCGCAGGTGCGGGCCGCCCTCCCAGTAGCGGACGAAGAACCAGGAGGAGATCTCGCCCCGGTCGAGCAGTTCGCCGGTGGTCGGCACGACGTACTCCCGCAGCACCGTCTCGGTGTGTGCGGAGCCGCCGTGCAGGTAGGCGTGCAGCGCGGACCAGCGACTCATCGTGGTGACTCCTCTGACCGTACGGATCACGTACCGGGACGGGTGTGTGGCTGCCGGGCGGGCGGCTACGGGAACGGATGGGGCAGCGTCGGGCGACCGGGATCGGTGCCGGATCGTCGCCGCAACCGGGGCAGGTCCACCCGCCGGTTGCGGTGCCCGAAGGTCATCGGCAGGGCGCCGGGGGCGAGCACCTTCACGGCGGCGAGCCCCAAACGGCGTTCCGCCGCGCCGGTCTGCTCCACCACCAGCGGCGGCGTCCCGGCGGCGACCATCGCGGCGACCAACCGGCGCAGCACCTGGGTCAGGTCCGGATGGTGCCAACGATCCCGCCAGCCCGCGAAATGCTCCTCGAACGGTCGCGGGCCACCGTCCGCCGGCCGGGTTGCGAAGTCGAAGCGGGGCAGGGTCTCGGGGAGCAGGTGCAGGGCGGCGTGGTCCGCCAGGTCCCGCACCTCGTCGGGATCGTCGAGCATGGCGAGCAGCCGGTGCCGGGGCGGGCGGGGCATCCTGGGCGCGACCGCCATGTTGACGCCGGCCTCCAGGACCGCCGCCGCGACGGCCCGTCGCGGATCGGGGTGCGCGCCGGCCGCCGAGAAGGTCGCGCCCCGGGCGGTGTCGTCGGCCCGGTCCGCGGTCAGCAGCGCCCAGATCACCGGTACGCCGATGTCGCTGGTGATGTCGAACAGGCGCAGGGTGTACCCCTCGGCCGCGATCCGGTCAACGAGGTGCCGGGTGACCGGGTCGACGTCCGGCGGCATCGTCAGGGCGGCCGGCGGCGCTCCGGTGTACCAGGTGAGCAGGAAGGCATCCCGCTCGATCGTCTCCAGGCAGGCGTGCAGGACCGCTTCCTCCAGGCAGCTCCCGACCGCGCAGCCGCTCGAACTCTCGAACAGGAACCGGCCCGCCCCAGGCCTGTGTACCCCGTGGTACGCGGCGTGCTCGGGCACCAGGACCTGCCGGTCACCGCCCAGGTCGTGGGCCCACACCCAGGAGGTGACCGTCTCCGGCGTGTACGGGTCCAGCGGGTAGTCCGGGTGCCGCACGGCGTCCGGCTCCGGCAGGCCCAGCCGAGCCGGGTCGACGGCGTCGGCGGCCACCTCCCGGTAGCTGCCCAGCACCGTGGTCCGGCGGCCCTGTGGATACCGGCCGGCCTCCCGCTCCACCGCCTCGATCAGCGCCAGCGCCTGTGCGGTCGGGTGGTCGGCGGCGCGGCCGTAGCCGCCGAGCCGGCCGGAGCGGCCCGGCACCGGCAACTCGGCCGCCGCGAGCGCCACCGGACCCTCCTGCTCGGAGTGGACCCGGGTGACCGGCCCGTACCGGAAGTCGACCAGTTCGGTGCGCAGGTCGGCGAGGTCCGGTGTCCCACGGCGGATCCGGAGCCGGTGCGGTGCCTGTTGCGGGCGTGGACGCAGGACGACCCGGGCGGCGGCGGCGGAGTCGGGCGGCAGCGCCGCGCAGGCCGGGCAGTCCGGCACCGGCCGGACCAGGTGGCGGGTGACCGAGCCGTCTCGCACGGCCAGCACGCTGACCGTTCGCGGATCGATGTCGTTGGTGAGCTGCCCGGCGGCCAGTGCTCCGACGAGTCGCTGCCAGTACGGCGGCAGCGGCAGCGGCCGGCCGTCCGCGACCAGCGCGGCGGCGGTGCCACTGCCGCGTAGGTCCCCCGTGTCGAGGGTGGCCCGGTGCCGGCCGTCGGCGCACTGGAAACAGGCGTCGTCGGCGGTGTCGGGTCGGCTCAGCGGGCCGATCTCGATCGAGGTCCCGCGCGCCCGCACCGGAAGGTACGCAGCCCCGGTCGCGTGGGCGGCGCGCTGCTCGGCGAGGTGCCGGGCCACCGGCCAGTCCGGTGCCGCGCCGACGACCACGCCCCGGGCCGGCCGGCGGTGTGGCGGGCTGGTGGACCGGGTCGGAACAGCCGCCCGGACCGCCTCGACCAGCGGGCCGTCGTCCCCCCGGACCAGCACCGAGACGTCGACCGGGTGCGACCGGTCGGGCAGGTGGCGGTCGACGCCGCTCCGGCCGTCGGCTCCGTCGGCACCGTCCGCCGGCGTTCCGACGCGACGGACAGCACCGTCGCGCAGGAGCAGCGCCGTGCCGTCGGCGAGCCCGCCGAGGGTGCGCACCACCTCGTGCGCCACCAGGTACGGCAGCAGCCGGTCCTCCGGTCCCGGCGGCACCGGCACGCGCTCCGCAGGTACGCGGTCCACCCGGATGCGCTCCGCCGGTAGGCCGGGGCCGGGGCCGGTGGGAGTGCGCCGTCCCGGCGGGCCGATCAGTGCACCGTCCGTCCGGACGGTCACCGGCAGCACCTCGTGGCCGCCGTTCGGTGGATCGTCCCCGGTCCCGGTGCGGATCAGCACCGTCAGATCGGCGTCGGGACCGGCGACGCCGGTGACCGCCACGCCGGACGCGGAGAGCGCCGCGCGTACCGCCGGCACCCGAGCGGGGTCGCCGGTGACCGCCACGGTGGCCTGCCGTACTGCCGCCAGCGCGCCGGCCGGATCCCCGGCCACCCCGGCCAGGTACGCGGCCAGCGGATGCCCGTCCAACGGCAGCCGGGCATCGACCAGCAGGTCGTGTTCGGCGAGCAGGCCGAACAGCCAGCGCACCGCCGCGGCGGTCCGGGGGGACCTGCCGGCGGTGGCGGCCTCCGGATCGATGCCCTCGCGTACCAGCGGCTCCAGCCGCCGCCACAGCTCACCGGCGACCGGCGGAGCGGTGACCAGCGCGCTGGACCGCCAGCCGCCCAGGAACAGCCCGCCCTCGACCGGCCGGACCGTGCTGCCCGGCCGCAGGGTCACCACACCCGTTCCACCCACCGGCGTCACCCGTCGCGGGCCACGAGCGCGTCCTGCCACGGGACGCCGTGGATCTGCTGGGTCGCCTCGGCGAGCAGGTGGGCCCCGAGGTACCGCTCCAGCGGCGCGACATCGCAGAGCGCCAGCAACTGGTAGAGCATGTTCGTGCAGAACCGGTACACCTGGAAGTCCCGGGTCGCCGCGATCCGCTGGAAGCCCGACTCCTCCAGCGCCCGGTGGTACGCGCTCGCCCCGCGTTGGCCGAGGTCCCACCGGATCGCGGTGGCCTCGTCGAACGAGGTGGACCGGCGCCGGAACTCGGTGGAGAGCATCCCGCTGAGCGCACCGGCGTCGTACGCCCGTTCGGCGATCCGCCACGACGCCGCGCTCCAGGCCCGCCACGCCACCGCCACCGGATCGTCGGTGTCCGGGGTGGCCGCCTGGCGGACCAGGCGCTGGTAGCGGTCGCCGGCCCGGCTCGCGAAGGCGGCGAAGCGCGGGCGCAGCACGGCGTCCCGCTCGCCGAAGAGGAAGTCCTCCAGGTGGGACAGGAAGGTGTGGTACCCCGACAGCAGCCGGCCCGGCCAGGTGTCCGCGTGCGCGGCCATCGCGGTGACCACGACCCCCACCCGGGCGGCCGGGGCGTCGCCGACCCGGGCCAGCTCGTCGAGGGATACCCGGATCGGGTGCAGCCCTTCGGCGAGGACATCGGCGCGGCACCCGACCGCGCCGGGCGTGCCGAGCAGCGCGGCGAGCGAACTCCGGTCGCCCTCGGTCACCAGCACCGTGTTGTCCGGATGGATCGGGTCGTACGGCGGTGGCACGAGCTCGGCCCGGCCGGCCGCCTCGGAGCGGCGCAGCAACTGCGCCACGTCCAGGCCGGTCCGGGAGGGGACCGTCACCAGATGACCGCGCAGCCGCTCGGCGGCGTCGGCTGCGGCCTCGGCCCGCAGCGCGTCCGCGCCGCGCAGGCTCAGCCGTACGTGTGGGCCGTGCAGCCAGTGCCGTTCCAGGTGGACGGTGAGCCCGGCGTCGCGCAGCCGGTCGGCGACCGGCAGGATCGCGGCGCGCAGCAGCGGGGCCTTGACGTCGTCGTGGTAGTAGCAGGTGACATCGGTGCTCGACGTCGGCCCGGTGGGAGCGGCGTCCGGCACCGTTGAGGTGTTCGGCTCAGCCATGGTGTGACTCGACTCGGTTCGTCGGTGCGGTGGGGGGCACGGCCGGATCGTCCCGGCCGGGTCGCGGATCGACCGGCCCGGCACCGGCTCCCGCCCCGGCACCGGAGAGCGCCGGGAGGTACGTCTCGATGACCAGCTCGGCGACCCGGTGCGGGCGGTCGTGGCCGGCCGGGCCGGGCAGCGCCTCCTCGACCACCAGCGGGCCGGTGATCCGGCCGAGCCAGCGCGGCAGGCAGCGCAGGTGCAGCGGGCTGGCCAGGTCGGCGAACTGTGGCTTGGGCCGGGTCATCGCCTGGCGCAGCCCGGCCACCGTCCGGTTCACCGGTTCCCGGCCGGGCCGCGGTCCCGAGGTGGGCTGTGGTGGCTGGCCGCCCGGACGAGGAACGCCCTGGTTCAGGAACACCTGATCCGGCAGGCCCCAGGCGGCCCGCAGCTCGGCGGCGGCGACGACCTGGTCACCCGGGGCGGACCCGGTGCCCGGCGGGTGGCCGGCCCGCAACAGCTCCTCGGCACCGGCGTCGAACCGCCAGCTCCGGCGGGCGACGACGACCCGGCCGCAGCGCAGCCGGTTGCGGATCGTCGCCTCGCCGCCCGGGCCCGACACCGTTGCGGTCGCGGCCAGGTGGCCGAGGTCGACCTCACCGGTGCCGAGGTCCCCGAGCAGCGCGGCCACCCGGGCCGGTAGCGCCGGCGGGGCGAGGAAGCCGAGGTACAGCACGTCGAGCAGCTCGCCGGTGGCCGGGTCGAGCAGCCGGACCTGGTCGCTGGCCAGGTCGTGGACCAGCTCGATCGCGGCGAGGTCGAGCCCGCCCAGCCGGGGGTCGTCACTGATCTCCGCACCGATCAGCAGCGGATGCAGGTTGGCGTTGAAGCCGTGCACGGGCCGGAACTGGGCCACCCGGCCAGGCAGCATCCGGCGTAGCTGCGTGGCGACCGCCGTACGCATCCCGGGGTCGGCGAAGAGGTCGAGGAAACGGCTGGTGAACCGGCCCCAGCCGCCGTAGATGTGGTTCAGGTGCAGCGTTCCGTCGGGGTCGGGCTGCCCGAAGAAGGCGTACGAGACGGGCCTGGCGCGCAACCAGCCGGGCAGCGCGGCGAACGCGTCGGCGGCCAGCGCGGCGGGGATGACGGTCTCCGCGCCGGCACCGTCGTCGCCGGCCCGTACTGCCCGGGTCACCTCCTGCCGGAGCCGGGCCAGCCCGGCCAGCTCGGGGACCAGGCCCACCGGCCCACCGGTCAGGGACCCGTCGGCGGCCACCGCCGGCAGCTCGCCCAGGCCGGCACTGACCTCGGCGAAGAACTCGCCGAGGTCCACGCAGCGCGCGCCGGGGCCGTACCGTTCGACGTACCGGTGCCGCAACAGCCGGCGCAGCACCTGGTCGGTGTCGAAGAGCAGCGCCAGGCCGGTCAGCGCGGTCAGGTCGGCGCGGTCCGCCGGCCGCCGGGTCAGCCGTACCGGACCGGGCAGCACGACGTCCTCGGTGGCCGGTGCCTGGGGCGGCGCTGCGGCGTCCAGGTCGCGGAGCGCCTCCTGCCAGCCGGCGCTGATCCGCCGCAGCAGCGGGCCGCGCGGGGCGGCGGCCACGTCCGCCAACGACCGGATGTCCCGGTCGAGCTGCCGTACCCGGTCGGCGACGGCGGGTGTGCCGGTGTCGCCGAGCCAGCCGGCGACTGCGGCCAACGCCCCCGGATCGTGTTCGGTGGTCGGCGGCACCGGGATGAGCAGCCGCTCGGCGCAGAGCTGGCCGATCAGGCGTCGGGCGAGCTGATCAGCCGCCGGGGCCCGGCCGGGGTCCGGCGCGGGCGGCCCGTCGCGGGTGGGCTGGCCGGAGCGCCGAGTGAGCGCCGCGACGAGCTGCTCCGGCGGGTAGCCGCCGGGGGCCGCGCGCAGTACCCGGACGACGGCGGCCAGGCCGGGCCGCAGCGGTATCCGGACCCGCTCCTCCCGGATCACCGGCGTGCCGTCCACGCCGGTGGCCGGATGCTCGCGGTAGAACACGACGTGCCCGTCGTGCAGTCGGGTGCCCGGCGCCAGCCGGTGCGGGGTGCGCCACGCCCGCTCCGGGCGGGTGTTCCCGGCGAGGAAGAGGCTGGCGGTCAGGCCGGCCGGTGGGCGGGTCACCGCCACCGGCGTCCCCGCCGCCGAGAGGTCCAGACCCGGCACCGGTTCCGCCCCGGCCGGGAGGGCCACCCCGCCGACGGGTGTCGGGTCGCCGGTCGGGGGTGCCAGCGGGTCGGCCGGCCAGCGGCCCCAGCCCACGATGGTGAACCAGGACAGCGGGCTGGTCCTGGTGGTCGCCCGCAGCGCGTACCGCAGCACGGTCGGCTCGGACTTACGGCCGCGGGCATCCGGTGCGCCGCCGTGCTCGGCGGTCCGGCGCATCGCCGCCAGCAGATCGGGGCTGGTCAGCGCCACCGCGCGGCCGATCGGCTCGGTGCCGCAGAGCGCGGCGAGCGCGGCGCGGTCCACGGCCAGCGCCGGTTCCGATCCCGCGTGGACGGCGTCGGTCAACCGGTCGATCTCGGCGCGGCCGGCCAGCCACCGGTCCAGCGCCGGCAACCGGTCGGGCAGATCGTCGAGCCGGGCGAGGACATCGGCCTCGGGCGACCGCCCGTTGTGGACGTCGCGGCGCAGCGGCAGCAGGACGGAGCGACGGTACGCCGCCGGGGACTGCCCGCCGATCCGGTACAGCTCGTCGGTCAGCCCGGGGGCGAGGGCGCGGCACTCGGTCAGCCGGTCGACGAGCCGGTCCTGAAGGTGGCGTAGTCGCCGGCCGGCTGCCCCGGCCGCCGGCTGCCCGACGGCGGCCAGCCGGACCAGCACGTACGGCGCGATCTCGACCTCCCCCGCGACCTGGCCGGACGGGGCGGGTCGCAGTGGTGTGTCGCGGCGCTGGCTGGTGATTGTCACGGTTCCCTTCCCGGCGGGAGGTCGGCGGTCGGCACGGGACGCGCCGCGCCGGTCGCGGCCGAGCGCGGCGGTGGCGCCGGTGAGGGCCGGCGGCACGGGTGGTGTCCGGTGCCGCCGGCCCCCACCGGTCAGTGCTGGCCCGATCCGACTACTGGAGGACCTGGGCGGCGCACGACGAGTAGCCCAACCACTCCCAGACGACCGAGGTGCTCGCCGAGGCGCCGGTCTCCGGCAGGGCAACCGCGTCGCGCACGGCGTGCACCTCCAGGTCGGACATCTCGAGGTCGGCCAGGTTCAGGTCTTCGAGATCGGCCAGGGTGGCTGCCTTCTCCGACATGGCGCTCCTTTCCACGCAAGAGGATCTTGTCGAAAAGCAGTGTCCTGATTAGCAGCACAGCCGACAGTGGGGAAAACCCTGAGATACCCTGACTGCGCCCGGCCGTCCGACCGATCGATGGCCGTCCGGCGGATGCCGGCTGCCGATCGAAGAAGAGCGGCGTCGCGGCGGCCGACGCGCGGGAGGTGCAGCGGTGCAGGCGCTCGTCGCGAGATCCGGGCCGGCCGATTTCCCGCCGACCCCGCTCGGCCGGGACGCCCAGTCCCAGGGCTGGACGGATGCCCTTGCCGGGGCCCGGCGCGGAGCCAGCATCCTGCTGGAGTTCGCGGGCGAGCCGGGTAGCGGCAAGACCCGCCTGCTCACGTACCTCAACGGACGGGCCCGGGCCGACGGCGTGCCCGCGATCGCCTGTGCCGGAGCCGAGACGCAGCGGGCCCAGCCGTACGGCCTGTTCCGTCCGATCCTGCGCCGGGTCGGAATACCAGAGGGCACGCTGACCGACGTCGGAGCGGGGGAGCCGAACCACCTCCACCGGCTGGTGCTGGCAGGGCTCGACCGGCTCCACCCCGTCGGCGGCGGCCCACGCGCGTTGCTCTTCGACGACACCCACTGGGCCGACCCGCAGTCCCTCGCCCTGCTCGGTCGGTTGCTGCGCGATCCGCCGTCGGCCACCGTCGTGGTGCTGGCCTACCGGCCCCGACAGTGCACCCCCCAGCTCGCCGCCTGCCTCGACAGCGTCGCCGTCGGGCACGAGCGCCTGGAACTCGGCCCGCTGTCGGTCGGTGAGATCCAGGCGCTGACCGGGCTCGCCGCAGGACCGGACGCCGAGCGGCTGCACGAGCGGAGCCAGGGCAATCCGGGCTACGCACTCGCCCTCCGCACGTCGCTGCGTCCGGACGCGGACGGGTACCCGTCCGAGACCGCACCGACCGGCCCGGCGGTGCCCTACGTCGCGGAACTGGCCCACCTGACCGCCGAGGAACGTGCGGTCATCGACGTCGCCGCCGTCTCCGGCGCGGAGTTCGACGAGACGCTCGCCGCCAGCATCGCCGGTATCGAGCCGTCGCGTTGCGCCGACGTGCTGGACCGGCTGGTGCGGCGGGACCTGCTCCGCAGCGGACCGGTCGACGACGTACGGCTGCGGTTCCGGCATCCCGTGGCGCGCGCGGCCGTCTACCAGGCGGTCCCGCCGGGCCGGCGGCGGCGCCTGCACGCGGCCGTCGCCGACGAGTTGAGCCGCCGCCAGCACCCGCCCGTGGTCTACGCCGGACACGTCGCCCGCAGCGCCCAGCCCGGCGACACCTCGGCGGTGCGGGTGCTGCTGGGCGCGGCAGAGCCGATCATGGCGACCGCCCCGGTCCGGGCGATGAACTGGCTCGTCGCGGCCAGCCGGCTGATTCCGGAGAGCGATCCGCTGCGCCTGGACGTCGACCTGGCCCTCGCCCGCACCTACATCATGGACGGCAGGCTCGCCGAAGGCCGCCACCTGTTGCAGCGGCTGGCGCTGCGTCCGGCCGGCGACGGGTACCGGGCCCGGCTGGCGCTCACCCGCGTCGAACTGGACCGCGTCCTCGGTCACCCCGACGAGGCGTCGGCGCTGGCCGACCTGGAACTGTCCCGGCTGAGTACCGGCGTCGCGGCCGAGGTCGCCGTTCCGCTGGCGGTGGAGGCGGTCGTCTGCGGGGTGCTGCGCGCCGCGCCCGACGTACGGCTGCCTTCCGAGCGGGCTCGGGCACTGGTCGACCGCGCCGCGCCGGATCCGCAGCTGACCCTCGCGGTACGCGTCGCCGAGGCGTTCGGCGCCGCGTACGCGGGCGGGATTCCGGCGGTGCTGCCCGGGCTAAGTGAGATCACGGTGCGGTTGGACGCGCTGCCGGACGGTGCGCTGGCCGCCCAGCTCAACCTGCTCGGGCTGTTCGCCTGGACGGAACTGCTGCTGGAACGGGACCGGGACGCGGCACGTCACTTCGACCGGGCGCTGCGGATCGCCGGCCAGGCGGGAAACGCGCCGATCGTGCCGTACCTGCTCGCCGGCCGCTGCCAACTGCTCAGCCGCCAGGGGAGATTCGACCAGGCGGAGGCGGCGGCGGTCGAGGCGGCCCGTGGGGGCACCGCACTCGGCATGCCGACACTGGCCCTGTTCGCGGAGAGCCTCCGGGCGGTCGCCGTCGCGGAACGTGACGGGCCGCAGGCCGCCCGTGCGGTTGTGGAGGGGGCCCGGCGACTGGCCCGGGAACCCGCCGGCGACCTGTTCAGCCGGATCGCCCGGCGCCTCGCGCTGCGCCTGCGGTACGAGTCCGGGGACCTGAACTCGCTGGAGGCGTCGCTCGTCAAGGCCTACGGTGGGCCCGATCTCGGGCAGGTCGGGGCGGGCGCGAGACCGTACTGGGCGAGCCTGCTCGCCGACGTCGCCGCCGCCGACGGCCGGCCCGACGCCGCGGCCCGCTGGCTCGCGAAGGCCGCCCGGCTCGCCGCGGAGCAGGGCCTGGCCGGACAGTTGGCGTACGTCCGGTTGGCTCAGGCCCGCCACCTGCTGGCCGGGCAGGAGTCGGCGCCGGCGCAGGACCGGCCGCGAGCCGGCCGGGCGGTGCCCGACCAGCGCGCCGTGGATCCGGCCGGGCCGCCCGAGGGGGGCCAGCGGCTGACGCGGACGGCGGGGTTCTGCCCGGCGGGAGCCGCCGATCCGGAGGCCGGTGCCGGCGTCGCGTCGCGGCTGGCCGGCGCGGCGGTCGACACCTTCGCCGGGCTCGGCTGGCGGCCGGCGGAGGCGGCGGCCCGGCTGGTGCTGGCCCGGGCGCTCGGCGACGGCCGGGCGTGGAAGCCGGCCGAGGTGCAGATCGCCGAGGCCCGTCGGATCGCCGAGACGACCGGTTCGCGGCCACTGCTGCGGGCCGCCGTCGACGCGCAACGGCGGATCGGTGGCCTGGCCGGACGGCTCGCCGACAACGAACCGCACCTACGGCTCGGGCTGACCCGGCGTGAGTGGGAGATCGTCACGCTGATTTCCTCCGGTGCGGGCAACGCGGAGGTCGCGGACCGCTTGTTCGTGACCGTCAAGACCGTCGAGTCGCACCTGACCCGGGTGTTCCGCAAGACCGGGGTCACCTCCCGGGCGGGGCTGGTCGCCCGGTTCGCGGCGGGCGCTGTCGGCGGCGGCGGGGATCAGGCACATGCCGGAGCTGCCCTGTCGCGGTGCGGAAGGCGTGAAGCCGGCCCAGGTGAGCAGCGCGCGGTACTCGGCGGGCGTGCGGTCCTGGCTGGCGAAGAGCACCATCATCGTCAGATCCCGTAGCGCCGCCTGCGGGTCGGCGCTGTCGTGGGCCTTCTCGACCAGGAGTAGTTGGCTGCCGGCCGGCATGGCGTCCCGGACGGTGCGCAGGATGTCCACGGCGGCGGCGTCCGGCCGGTTGTGGATGACCGACTTGAGGATGTAGACGTCACCACCGCTCGGCACCGCCCGACGGATGTCGCCGGTCTGCACGGCACACCGCTGGTCCAGGCCGGCCTCCCGCACGGTCGCTGCGGCGTGGGCCGCCATCGAGCCCTGTTCGACGGCGAGCCCTCGGGCCTTCGGGTAGCGGGCCAGGACACCGCACAGCAACGTGGCGTCGCCCGCCCCCAGGTCCACCACGAGCCGCGCGGCGGTGAAGTCGTAGAGCGCGAGGACCTCGGACAGAGCCCGGGTGGAGTTCCACCGCATGGTGCGGGCGAAACCGGCGGCGAGATCCGGCTTCCCCGCCGCCATCTCCCACAGCCCGCATCCGTGTCGGGCGTGGAACGCCGACTCGCCGGTGAGCAGGCAGTGGTCCAGTTCCTGCCAGGCGCCGTAGTACTCGTCGCCCGCCATCAGGGCCTGACCGTGCAGCGAACCGGTGTCGCGCCGCAGCAGCCGTCCGAGTGGCGTGACGCGGTACGTGCCGTCGGGCTCGCGCTGGACGATGCCGAGCCCCTCCGGGGCCGGCAGATACCGGTTCAGCGCGGGCACCGGTATTCCGGTCCGCGCGCTGATGCCGGCGACCGGGAGGGCGTCGTCAGCCAACAGGTCGGGTATCCGGAAGCGGGCCGCTGCTGCGAGCAGTTGCGTGACGGCGTGTCCCTGCAGCAGCGTGGCGAGACGTTCGACCTGGGCAGGATCGGGTAGCACTTCCAATGTCGGGCCCCTTCTCACGTGTGGAATCGGTGCCGCCCGCCCTGCGATCAGCCGGAGATTGCTGCCCCGCTCAGCCCTGGACCGGCGGGTGCGCAGCCTGCTGGTTCGACCCCGGAGCGGTCGCCGCCCGGACGTCCCGGACGTCGTCGGCCAGCCGCCCGAGCACCCACGCCACGGCGGGAACGTTGGCGTCCAGGGCCTGCCGGTTGAGGGTGTCGAGCCGGTCACAGCTCTGGTGGTAGCAGTGGTCGAACATCTGCCCGGCCTGGCCCCCGAAGCGGGCCTGCTGCGCCGGCGTCTTGACCCCGAGGTTGCCGCCGTCGATCCCGCCGGTCGGAATGCCCACGGCCTCGAACGCCAAGTGGTCGGACCCGACGGACTCCGGGCTGGTCCGCTCGTAGGGCAGCCCCCGACGGTCGAAGTACCGGGCGAACAGGTCGGCGAGCACGTGTCCGCCGCCGGCCCCCGGGTCCCAGACGAAGCGACCGTGGTTGGGCGAGGCGATCAGCTCCCCGTTGAGCACGGCCGCGATGCGCCGCCGCTCGTCGCCGGAGAGGGCGGCCACGTAGTGCCCGGAGCCGACGTTGACCATCTCCTCCGCGCCCCACCAGGCGAACCGCACCTTGTTGTTCACGGCGTGCTGACGGTTGGCCAGCGCCAGGGCCACCTGGAGGACCGTGGCGGCCATCGCCGCGTTGTCGTTCATCCCGGGTGCCTCGGGGACGCTGTCGAGGTGGGCGCCGAGCAGCACGACGTTGTCCGGGTCTCCGCCGGCGGTCTCGGCGAGCACGTTCACCGTGGTCCGGGCGACGGCCCGGGCCCGCAGCGTCAGGTGTACGCGGGCGCCGTCGCCGCGCGCGGCGCGTGCCAGTGCCTCCCCGTCCCGCTGGGCGACCGAGGCGGTCGGGATCGTGAACATCTCCGGGGTGAAGGCGTGGAACCGGTAGCTGTTCTCCGGGGACGGGGTGACGTAGTACAGCAGCACCCCCCGTGCCCCCACGCCGGCGGCAATCTGCTGCTGGCGGGCGTAGCCGCAGGCGGCCCGCGCGAGCACCACGACCGCTCCGGCGGCGTCGACGCCGGAGTAGTCGGCCGGGTCGCAGCCGGTGCGCCCGTCGACCGGGGCCGCCACGGGCGCCTCGATGCCCTCGGCCGGCGTCGACGGGGTGAACCGGGTCATCAGCACCGGCACGTCTCCGCCGCCGGCCCCGTCGACCCGCAGCCGCTCGGTGGTGATGTCGAAGTCGGTGTAGGGGACGGTCTGCTCCACGACCTGGTATCCCGCGGCCCGCAGCACGGTGCTGACGTACCGGGCGGAGCGGGTGAACCCGACGCGGTTGTAGCTGCGGTCGCCGCCGCTGGCGTCGGCGATGCGCTGGAGCGCCGCCAGGTGACGGTGGACCCCGGCGCCGGTGACGGTCGCCGCCAGCCGGTCGGCCAGGGACCCGGGGGCGCCCGGCGCGGCCAGGGCGGCGCCGCCCGGGGGCAGGGCGACGCCGGCCAGCAACAGCGCGCCGGCCAGCCCAGCCAGTCTGTGGTACACCCTCACGTTACGCACGACACCTCCGGTCGTTGTCGGGCCCGGTCAGTCAGCCTGGTGCGGCTGGCGCACCGATACGGGAAGCTCGGCCAGCCCACGCTGGGTGGCCGTGGGCTCGTACGTCGCGGGGCCGGCCGGCGCGATCCGCAGCCCGCCGGCGCGCAGCGCCCCCAGCACCTCGCGCAGTTGGCGAACCGGCTCACCATGTCGACGGTCCCGGGGTGCGCGGACAGTTCGGAGAGTTGCCGCGCGGCGATCGTCGCGAACTGCTGTCCCACGGCGGCCAGCGGCTGCTCGTGCAATGCCGAAACGAGCAGGTGTCGAATGGTGCCGTGCTCGGGAGGGTCGAGCGACCGCACGCTCAACTGGGTGTCCGGTATTTCGACACCGATCCGTCGGAAGTCGGAGCTGAAGTTCGGGGTGTCGCCGAGCACCTGTCGGCACTCCGCATACCCCGTGACGACCCAGGAATCCAGGAACTCGTGCCAGTGGACCGAATTCGTTTCCCGGAGTTTCCGGTAGAACGGGTACGGGTCCGGGATCACGGACGGGGCCAGTGGATCGTAGCTCGGGTCACGCACCGCAGCAGTCGCCTCGTCCGCCACAGGAGACGTCCCTTCCGAGGTGCTGAGCTCTTCGCGGGCACGTGGCGCCGCGGCCGCCCGGACGCGCCGGACGGCCGCGGCAGCGCGACGTGTCAGTGGAGGTAACGCATTTTGGGCCCCCCTTCCGCTCGGCTCTCGGATCGTCGATGAAGCTGACGGCGATCCGGCAGTGATCCGTGATACGGGTAGGACGAGGCCAGGAGTGCCGCCCCGAAACGGCGAAAACGCCGAAATAAAGTTTCAGAGGTGGCGCCCCCGTGCCATTCGTCAACCTGCCACAGGAGCTTCGGGGTGTCAACGTTCGACGTCGAACAATGCGCCGACCTTCATATGGTGAACCTTGTGAGATACGTCCGACGCATAGCCGGGCGCCTTTTGCTAGCCGTCGATCCTGGTGATGTTCCGGATCTTGTTGGACGCGTCCAGGGCGGCCACCTTGTACGCCTCGGCCAGGGTCGGATAGTTGAAGACCATGTCGACCAGGTAGTCGACCGTCCCGCCGCAGCCCATGACCGCCTGCCCGATGTGGACGATCTCGGTGGCGCCGGTCCCGAACACGTGCACGCCGAGCAGGCGGCCGTCGTCCGGCGAGACGAGCAGTTTCAGCATGCCGTACGAGTCGCCGACGATCTGGCCGCGTGCCAGCTCGCGGTAGCGCGCGACGCCGACCTCGAACGGCGTCGAGCTGTCGGTGAGCTGCTCCTCGGTCTTCCCGACGAAGCTGATCTCGGGGATCGTGTAGATGCCGATCGGCTGCAACTCGTGCAGCTCGCGGACCGGCTCGCCGCAGGCGTGCTGCGCGGCCAGCCGGCCCTGCTCCATCGACGTGGACGCCAGCGCGGGGAAGCCGATCACGTCACCGACCGCGTAGATGTGGTCCACCGTGGTGCGGTAGTTCGCGTCGACCGCGATCCGGCCGCGCCGGTCGGCCGCCAGCCCGGCAGCCGCCAGCGCCAGGTCGTCGGTCTGGCCCTGCCGGCCGGCCGAGTACATGACGGTGTCCGCGACGATCTTCTTGCCGCTCTTCAGGACGCACAGCGCCGCGGTCTGGTGCTTCTCCACGGCGGCGACCTCCTCGCCGAAGCGGAACGTCACGGACAGGTCGCGCAGGTGGTACTTGAGCGACTCGACGATCTCCTCGTCACAGAACTCGAGCATCCGGTCGCGGCGTTCCACCACGGTCACCTTGGTGCCGAGCGCGGCGAACATGGACGCGTACTCCATGCCGATCACGCCCGCGCCGACCACGACCATGCTGCGGGGCACGGCCTCAAGGTTGATGACGCCGTCGGAGTCGACGATCGTGCGGTCGTCGAAGTCGACGCTGTCCGGGCGGGCCGGGCGGGTGCCCGCGGCGATGACGGCCCGGTCGAAGGTGATCCGGGACTCGTGCCCGGAGTCGCCGTCCACCCAGATCGCGTGCGGGTCGGCGAACCGCCCGGTGCCGGTGATCAGCGCGACCCGGTTGCGGGCCAACTGGTTGCGGATGACGTCGGTCTGCCGGCTGATCACATGTTGGGTCCGGGCGGCCAGGTCGCTGACCGTGATGTCCTCCTTGACCCGGTAGCTGCTGCCGTACAGGTCCCGCTGGCTCATGCCGCTCAGGTACAGCACGGCCTCGCGCAGCGTCTTGGAGGGGACGGTGCCGGTGTTGATGCACACCCCACCGATCATGTCGCGGCGGTCCACGATGGCGACCCGCCTGCCGAGCTTGGCGGCGGCGATCGCGGCCTTCTGACCGCTGGGCCCGGAGCCCAGCACCAACAGGTCGTAGTCATACACGGCGTAAGCCTCGCAAGCCGGCGCAACCCCCGCCACCGGGTCCACCCACGGTTCCCGGGCCGCGTCGCCCCGAAGGTCACCCGGCGACGGATGCCGCAGCGTGGCGGGGCGGCTGGTCGTCAGGGGCGGCAGGCAAGGCAGGCAAGGCAGCCGCCCATTCTGCACCGCGGCGGCGTCGCCCGAACGGGCCGGGGGTCCGCTGACCGTACGGCCGAGCGACGGGTGTCCCGACCACCTGGGACACCCGTCTCTGGTGGACGGGCGCGAACGACGGACAGACTGCCGTGCGCCGCTACCGCAGCGGCCGTGGCGCGTTCACCGTGCCGCGAATCAGCGGCCGCCGGCAGCGACGGGTGAGACTCCCCGCCGGCCCGCGCGGTGCACCGACCCACGCGGCCGATCCGGTCCGTGGAACTGCGAAAGGAACCTCGACGATGGACGCTCCGGGCGGACCACCCCACGTTGTCTGTGGGCCGATCGTGCGCCGGGTCGACCCGGGCAGCGTGGCGGTCTTCGTCGCCGTCCGGTCCGCCTGCACCGTCGCCCTCACCGTGTTCGAGGTGGGCCCCGGTCCGGACTTCGCCCCGGGCGCCACGGTGGCGACGGGCAGCCGGGCCGCGGTCCGGCTCGGCGGCAACCTGTACGTGGCCACCGTCCAGGCCGTCGGGGGCCTCCGGCAGGGCCGGCTCTACGGCTACGACCTGTCCTTCCCGGGCTCCACCGGCGCCTGGCCGAGCCTGCTGGCCGCGGGGGCGGTGGCCGCCGACAGGACCGCGGCCCGATCGCTGCTCAGCTACGCCGGTGACCCGCTGAACAAGGGCGGTGCGCCCGAGTACCCCAGCTTCGTGACGCCCCCGGCGGACCCCGGCAAGCTGCGGATCTTCCACGGGTCGTGCCGCAAGCCGCACGGCGAGGGCCACGACGCGCTGGCCGTGCTGGACCCGATCATCGCGGCGGCCGGCGCGGACCCGACGGTCCGCCCGCACCAGCTGGTGCTCGGCGGTGACCAGATCTACGCCGACGACGTCGCCGACGTCCTGCTGGCCATGGTGCACGGGCACGACGCGGTCCCCGCCCGCGACGGGCTGCCGGCCGTCCCGGCGCTGCCCGGCATCGGGGCCGGCCTGGGCCTGCCGCCGGAGCTGCTCCCCGACGGCTCCGCCAGTCCGCCCGCCGACCGGTTGTTCACCCCCGGCAACCGGGCGGTGACCCTGGCCCGGGACGCGAAGTTCACCTCCGGCGAGGCCGACAGCCACCTGATGTCGCTGCGCGAGTACGCCTGCATGTACCTGCTCGCCTGGTCGGACCAGCTCTGGCCGGCGACGTACCCGAGGTTCGAGCACGTCTTCCCGGCCGACACCCGGATCCTGCGCGACCCGCAGGGCGGCGGGCCCGGCGACACCGTCTACGACCGGCTGCTGGCCGGCCGCGCCTACGACGCCAGCAGCCAGCAGCAGAAGATCATCCACCGTTACCTGCGGTGGCGGGAACAGACCCTGCGGCTGATGAACTTCCAGCGCGGGCTGGCCGCCGTGCGCCGGCTGCTGGCCAACGTGCCCACCTACATGGTCGCCGACGACCACGAGGTCACCGACGACTGGAACATGACCCGGGAGTTCGTCACCGGCGCCGTGATCACCTCGGAGCTGGGCCGGCGCGTCGTGCGCAACGCGATGGCCGCGTACGCGGTCTTCCAGGCCTGGGGAAACACGCCGGACCGGTTCGCCGAGCAGGGGGCGGCCGGCGAGCCGGGCCGGGAGCTGCTGGCCGCGCTGAGCGGCTGGCTGGCCGCCCCGGGGGCGGTGGACGACCTGCGGCTGCGGGAACGCCTCGGCCTGCCCACCGCGGTCGGAACCGACGGCCGGCCGGTCCGCCCGGCCGGCGCGCTCACCTACCACTTCACGGTCACCTGGCCCCGCTACCAGCTCATCGCCCTGGACACCCGCACCTGGCGGGAGTTCCCGGCCGGCGCCGAGCACCCCGGCGGGCTGCTGCTCGCCGACCACCCGCTCAACGAGATGATCAGCGGCGGCGGGGTGCTGGACGACGAGGCGGTCACCGTACTGGCGCAACCGGTGGCCGTGTTCGGCATGCCGCTGCTCGAACAGTTGGCCCAGCCCGCCATGAAGGCCCTCGCCGGCCGGTACGAGGCTGACGCCGAGGACGCCTGGATCACCAGCGACGCGGCCACCCACAAGTTCCTCGGCCGGCTGCTCTCCGCCGCCCCGCCCGGCCCCGATGGGGTCCGGCGTCGGCGGATCGTCATGCTCGGCGGCGACATCCACTTCGGCTCGGCCGAGCGGATCCGCTACTCCGCGACGCTGCCGTACGCCTGCGGCCCCGACCCGGCCCACCCCTTCCAGGGGGTCAACCACACCGAGGGCGTGATCGCCGGCTTCGTCTCCAGCGCGTTGCGCAACGAGGTGTTCCTGACCCGCATGCTGCACGACGTCGGCTACGTGCCGCTGCTGGACGCCCTCGGCCGGATCGACCTGGTCGGTTGGGCCAACGAGGACGAACAGCGGCAGGGCCGGCCCTTCCAGGCCGGGGTCCAGGCCACCGTGGCCGGCGACGCCGTCTCCGGATGGTGGGTCTCCGGCCGGCCCGCGGTCAGCGACTACGACCGGCTGAAGCTGCTCAGCCGCCCGCCGGAGTGGAGCATCCAGGTGCAGTTCGCCCACCACGACGAGGCCGACCCGACGGCCCGGGACGGGGCCCCGGAAGGCGTCCTCGACCCGACCGGGCTGCCCCGCGACCAGGCGCTGGCGCAGTACCTGGCCGCCGCCCGCAACCTCGACGGGTATCTCGGCAAGTGGGGCAACGGCAAGGAGATCGTCGGCCACAACAACCTCGGCGAGATCACCTTCCGCTGGCCGGCGGGCGAGGGCAAGTCGGCCACCCAGCACCTCTGGTGGCACCTGCCCTCGGAGAACCGGGCCGCCGCGCTGACCAAATACACCATCGACCTGTCGTACGGCTGCTCGCTGCTGGCCGACCCGCCGTACGGCTACGTGCTGCGCGCCGACGACCACGACGCCCGCTCCGGGGGGAAGGCGCACTACGACGGCGCCGACCGGCTGCCCGCCCTGGTCACCGACCGGTGGGTAACCCGGTTGCAGGCCGACCTGGCCACGCTGGGGTTCGGCCCGGCGCGCAACCCCGGTGAGTTCGACTCGACGACCTACTGGGCGGTGCGCGAGTTCCAGACGTACGCCCGCGCGGCCCGGGTCGCCCACGAACCCGCCGGGGCGACCGCCGCCCGGTACTCCGACCGGTTGACGCCCGTCGACGTGCCGGAGGCCGAGCGCTACCTCGGACCGGTCAGCGGGGTGGCCGACCTGGCCACCCAGCTCGCCGTCCGGCACTGGCTGGACAAGCGCTGGCGCTGCCCGGTGGTGGTCGAGGCGTGGCAGGTCGCCGGCGGCAGTCCACAACAACTCGCCGCCGGAAACGTCTGGCACGCCGACACCGCCCACCCGGCCGACCAGCGGCTCTACTCGCGGGTGGTGACCGGCCGCCCGGCCGACGCCGGGCCGACGCCGGCCAACCACCCCGAGCTGATCCCGCTGGGCGGCTGGAGCAGCCGGCCCGCCGCACCGCAGTGGGCCGGCCCGCTGGTCGAGCCGGCGGTCGAACTGCTCCCCGAGGCGCTGATCCCGCCGGGGGAGGGGCAGACCGGCGGGCCGTCGCTGGCCGCGCTGGTCGCCGCCGCAGGCAGCGCCGACCCCGCGGTGGCCGACCCGGCCCGCCGCCGGCTGTCCACCTTCAAGGTGCTGCGGGCGGTCGCCGAGAACACCCGGCCCGGCTCCACCGGTGGCTGGTTCGACGTGGTGGACGGCACCGACGCGGGGGTGCTGCGGATCGGCCCGTTCGGCTGGCCCGCGGACGGGCCCCGCACGACGCCGGTGACCCTGCCGCCCCGGCCGGACTGGCGCACCGAACCCGGCCAGCTCTGGGCCTGGCTGGCCGCGCTGCGCGCCACCGACCGCGACGCGTACGAGGCCATGGGCGGGCTGGCCGGGCTGTCCGCGACGCCCGGCTGGGGCGTCGACGGCGGTGCCCTGCTCCACCCCGAGCTGCGGGTCAGCCGGGCCCGATCCGCGATGAGCGACCACACCGGCGGCGCGGGCCAGCCGATCGAGAGCGTCGTCGAGCTGCTCGACCTGCGCGGCTGGCACTGGGTGCACCGCTTCACGACGGGCCTGCGAACCCAACCGGGAGTCCGGCACAGCATCTGGCGCTTCGCCCGCCAGGGCCTGCACGACCTGCTCAGCACCGCGTGGGATCCGCCCGGCGCGGCCCCGGTGACGGTGCCGGACGTGCCCGGCCCGGACGGGCCGCGTCGGGTCCGGGTCAGCGACCTGTTCACCTCGGAACGGGCGGTGGCCCAGCTCGCCTGCTGGCAGGCGTACCGCGCCGGCCACCTCGTCGCCCTCGGGCCGCCGGTCGCCGGCGAGCCGCCCGAGCAGCGGACCGTGCCCCGCGCCGCCACCGAGCTGCGCACCGTGCTGACCGTGGCCCGGACCCTCGGGCCGGACTTCACCGGCCCGCCCACCGGCTGGACCGACGCCCACGAGACCGCCCTGATCACCGCGATCGGCCAGGTCGCCGGGGCCACGGCCGACGCCGAGCTGCCAGCCGCGCTGGCCGCGGTGCGGGCCTGGCCGACCTGGCCGGGCGGCACCACGTACCAGCTCCCGGTCGCCGCGCTGCCGGCGGCCGACCGGACGCTGTCACCGCGGCGTGGCTCGCTGCGGCTGGACACCGGCGAACTGTCCCGGGTGACCGGATGAACCCCCGCCGAAGCCGACGCGACGACCACCACCGCAGTGAAGGAGACCCGGACGCATGAGCGACGACGTCGAGCGGAACCGGAATGTCCTCGCCCTGCTCTGGGGCGAACTCCGCACCCTGGCCGAGCCGCTGCTCGGCGCGTACGACCCGTGGCGGCGGGCCCGGCTGATGCGGGCGCTGGGCTGGGACCTGGAGGGGGCCAGCGGGGTCGACGCGCACACGTTCGAGCAGTGGGTCAGATCCGTCGGGACGGCGGTCGACACGCTGGACGCGGCCATCGCCGACGGACTGCCCGACTCGCTGGCCGAGCTCAAGAAGATCGCCACCGCGGCCGGCACCGCGTTCGGGCAGGTCGGCCCGCTGCCCCCGACGGTGCGCGGGAAGCTGCCCGAGGTGGCCGGCCTGCCCGAGGCGCTGGGCGACGACCTGGCCGACCACCTGATCCTGACCTACCTGCTGCGCCGGGCACCCTGGACGGTGCCGCTGTTGACCCTGCTCGGCCTGGTCACCCCCGGCGTCGAGCTGCCGCCGAGCCCGCCGATGCCGGCCGGTGACGCGCCGATCCGGCTGCCCCGCCACCGCGACGAACTGCACCTGGAACGGCTCGTCGAGTTGGTCGCCGACCCCGGCGGGTACCTCAAGGACCTCTACGCGCGCGCCGGCTGGGACACCCCGGAGGCCGTCGAAGAACTGGCCGCGCGGCTGCTGCCCCGGCTCGCCGCGACGCTGCGCGCGTTCGGGGTGGACGCCGCGCACGGGGTGCGGCCGGGCGTCGGCCCCGACCAGGGCGAGGCCGGGCTGCGGCTGGCCGACGGGCTGCTCCGGGTCCGGTTCGCCGTCGCGGGGCCGCCCGGAGGCGGGGAGCCGGCCGCGCTCGCCGGCCGGCCGGGACCGTGCCCCGTCCGGTCCGACATCCACGGCGCGCTGCACGCCGACGCAGGCGCGGACACCGACGCGGACGCGGACGCCGACGTCGACGCGGACGCCCAGCTCCACCTCGGCGTCACCCTCGCCCTGGCCTGCTGGGACGGCCTGCTCACCGGGATCGTCGCCCCCACCGGCGAGACGCACCTCGAAGGCGCGCTCGGTCGCTGGAACGTCGCCGCCGACCTGGCCGGGGCCGGCCCGGCCATCGCGATCAACTCGGCCGGCGTGACGGTCGCCGGCGGCGGACCGGAGGTGAAGTTCTCCGCCGAGGTCGCCCGGATCGCGCCCAAGGGCGAGCCCGGCTGGGTCATCGGCGCGCCCGACGGCACCCACCTGGCCGTCGGGCAGCTCGTGCTGCGCGGCCGGGCGGCGCTCGGCACCGGCCGCGACGACATCGAGCTGATGCTCGCCGCCGGCCGCGCCGAACTGGTGGTCAAGGCCGGCGACGGCGACGGGCTGCTGGCCCGGCTGCTGCCGGCCGACGGCCTGCGGTTCGGCTTCGACCTCGGCCTCGGCTGGTCGCTGCGGACCGGCCTGCACCTGTCCGGGGCCGCCGCGCTGACCGCCGAGTACCCGATGCACCTCTCGCTGGGCGGCGTACACCTGGAAGGGCTGCGGGTCGCGCTCGCGGCCAGCACGCACACCGCCAGCGTCGGCCTGACCGTCACCACCACGGTCCGGGCCGAGATCGGCCCGCTGCACGCGGTCGTGGAGAACATCGGCATCCGCGCCGACCTGACCTTCCCGCCCGCGTTGCCGGCCGGCACCGGCAACCTCGGCGGCGCCGACCTGGTGCCCCGCTTCAAGGCCCCGGACGGGGTGGGCCTGCGGATCGACAACGGCTTCGTCAGCGGCGGCGGATACCTCTTCGTCGACGAGCCGCGCGGCATGTACGCCGGGGCGCTCCAGTTGGGCATCGCCGCCAAGGACGGGCTGTCGCCGATGCGGGGCTTCGTGCTCCAGGCCACCGCGATCCTCAACACCCGAAACCCGGACGGCAGCCGACTGGTCGAGGCCGACGGCGAGCACACCTTCTCGATGCTGGTCGTCGGCACCTTCCAGTGGTACCCGGGGCTGATGCTGTTCTGGGGCATCTCGATCACCGGCCTGGGCCTGGTGGTCGGGCACAACCGGCGCAGCAACCCCGAGGAGGTCCGCAACGCCGCCCGCGCCGGAACCCTGGATTCGCTGCTGTTCCCCGAGGACCCGGTGGGCCGCGCCCCGGCGGTGATCGCCACGCTGAGCCGGATCTTCCCGGTCGACCCCACCGGCACCGTGCTCGGCGCGATGGTCCGGCTGAACTTCCTCTCCGGGCAGATCGTCGCGGACCTGGCCGTGCTGGTCGAGTTCCCCGACCCGGTCCGGGTGCTGCTGCTCGGCAAGCTGGTCATCGACTTCCGGCCGGCCGGAAGGCTCCGGATGGACTCGGCCGGCATCGTCGACGTCGCCCGCAAGGAGATCAGCCTCGACGCGGCCCTGATCGACTCCAACCTGTTCGGCCAGCCGGTCTCCGGCGAGATGGCCCTGCGGGCCCGATGGGGCGGGGACAAGTCGTTCGCCATGTCGATCGGCGGGTTCCACCCGAGGTTCTGCCCACCGGCCGGCTTCCCGGCACTCAAGCGGTTCGAGATCAAGCTGCTGAAGCTGGGCAAGGGGATCAAGCTCAACGCGTACCTGGCGGTCACCAGCAACACCGCCCAGTTCGGCGCCGAACTGCTGATGCACTTCGAGGCGGCCGGTTTCGTCCTCGACGGCCGGGCCTGGCTGGACGTGTTGTTCCAGTTCAAGCCGTTCTGGTTCACCGCCGAGATCGGCGCGTACGTCGCCCTGACCTACGACGGCACCGAGCTGCTGGTCGTCCGGCTGTTCATCGGGGTGAGCGGCCCCGGCCCCTGGCGGGCCTGGGGCGAGGCGCGCATCAAGTTCCTGTGGTGGGAGGTGTCGGCCAAGCTCGACTGGACCGACGGGAAGAAGTTTGACCAGCCCGAACCCAGCTACGTGAACGCCGCCGAACTGCTTGAGGCGGCCCTGTCCACCCCGGACGCCTGGGAGATCCGGGCCGCCGCCATCGGGGCGGAACCGGTGGCCCTGTGGGCGGTCGAGGACAACGGGGGAGCGCTGCTGCTCTCCCCGGGGGCCGTCCTCGGCGTACGCCAGAACGTCCTTCCCCTCGGCGTCGAGTTGCAGCGGATCGGCACCTCCCGCCTCCGTGGCCCGAACCGGTTCACCCTCACCGAGGTCAGCGTCGGCACCGGCGACGCCACGGTACGCGGCACCCTCGGCGCGCCGATCCTCGACGACTTCGCCCCCGGCCAGTTCCGCGACCTGACCCCCGAGCAGCGGGTGCTCACCCCCGGCTTCGAACGGCTGGAGGCCGGCCGCGAGGTGGCCCTGCCGGACGGCACCGCCCTGCCGGTGGACGGCAGCACCGTGTTCGCCGGGCTCGACGGCGACGGCGCCTACGACCGGGTGATCATCGACGACCCCGACGACGCCGGCCGGGAGATGCCGGCGGCGGCGCACCCGCTGTCGGCCGCCGACGCCGTACCGGGCGGGCTGCTGGCCCTGTTCGCCGCCACCGGCCCGGCCGCCAACGCCCGCGCCCGCACCAGCGGGTCGGCCCGGTTCACCGGCGCCGGTCTCGGCCTGCGCGACGCCGGACCGTCCTGGCTGGCCGGCCGGGGCGCCCCGCACCCCGCCGGCCGGCGAGGACGCCAGGCCGCCGCCCGGGTACGCCCACCGGCGACCGCCCTGCCCACCGCGACCCAGGCCGCCGAGGTGGCCCCCGGGGGCGACCGGGGCCGGCTGATCCGCCGGGCCGGCGTCCACGTGCCCGAACCGACCATCGTCCTGCCCGAACCCGAGAAGGTGTCCTGACATGGGTGGCCTCCGCTTCCTGCCCTGGGTACGCGACGGCGTCGCCCGGCTCGTCTCCGAATCCGACCCGCTCGCCGGGCCGCTGCCCGCAGCCCGGTCCGAGGTGACGCTCTCGGTGACCGCGCACGGCACCGGCCCCGCCGGGGTCGACCCGGTGGACGTCGTCGGCACCACCACCGCGCTGCTGCACGGACCCGGTGACGTGACCGGCCTCGACGGCCAGCAGATCATCCGCAGCCACCCGGCGGCGGGCGCGGACAACGTCGACGTGACGCTGTTCGCGGCGGTCGAGTTCGACCGGCCCGACCTGCCCTGGCTGTACACCCCGGCGAAGCCCGACCCGCAGGGCCGGCTGCGGCCCTGGCTGGTGCTCGTCGTCGTCCCGGTGGGCCCGCAGGGCCGGCTGGAGACGTCGGCGGGGCAACCGCTGGCCCGGCTGGGCACCACCGTCGGGCAGCTGCCCGACCTCGTCGAGTCCTGGGCCTGGGCGCACGCCCAGGTGCTGGTCGTCACGGAGAACGAGGACGTCGCAGAGGTCATCGCCGACGTACCGGAGCGCACCCTGTCCCGGCTGGTCTGCCCCCGGCGGCTGGACCCGGACACCGACTACCTGGCCGCCGTCGTGCCGGCCTTCGACGCCGGCGTGCGCGCCGGGCTGGGCCTGCCGCTCGACGACGGCCCACTGGTGCCGGCCTGGGGCCCCGGCTCGCCGGCGGCCGATCCGCAGGCCCCGATCGTCCTGCCGGTCTACCACCACTGGAGCTTCCGCACCGGCCCGGACGGCGACTTCGAGTCGCTGGCCCGGCGGCTGCGCGGCCGGGCCCTGCCGGCGGACGTCGGCCGGCAGCCGGTGGACGTCGGCGCCGCCGGCGGCGGGCTGCCGGACCTTGAGCCCGCCGGCGTGGAGGGTCGCTCCGTGCTGGCCTTCGAGGGCGCGCTCGCCTCGCCCGCGATGACCCCCACCGTCTGGCAGCCGGCCGCCGCCGGGCCCTGGCAGGCCCGGATGACCGAGCTGCTGGCGCACGTCGAGGACTGGTTCACCCCACCGCTGTACGGCGAGATCCACAGCCGGCAGGGGCAGGTGCCACCGCCGGGGAGCGAGCCACGGTGGCTGGCCGGGCTGAACCTCGACCCGCGCTACCGGGCGGCGGCGGCGCTGGGCACCCGGGTGATCCAGAAACACCAGGAGGACCTGGCCGCCGCCGCCTGGCAGCGGGCCGCCGAGCTGCGCGAGATCAACGAGCAGCTGCTGCGCGGGCAGGCCGCCCGGGACAGCGCCGCCGCCCTGTTCGCCAAGCGGGTGGACCCGGCCGCGCCGGGGACCGCCCTCGGTGACGACCAGCTCGTCGCGCTGGCCCGGCCGGTGCACGACCTGGTCCCGGCCCCGGCCGCCACCGGGCTGACCGGCTCCGGCGCCGCCCCGGTCGAGTCGTTGGACGAGCTGCTCGACGGCAACGCCGGCGCCCGGGCGGCCACCAGCGCGCCGTTCCGCCGGTTGGCCCGCCCGCGCGGCCCGCTGGCCCGCCGGCTGCGCCCCGCCGCGCCGTCGTCGTCGGCGCTGCTGCGGCTGGCCGGCGGCGCGAGCCCGGTGCCGCCGGCCCGGATCCCGGCCGGCGGCGTCGTCTTCGACACCCTGGTCCCGCCCGGGCAGGGCATCGCCCGGCTGACCCGGGCCGCCATCGAGGCGGCCGGCCGAAACCCGTGGTGGCACACCGCCGCCACCCTGGCCCCGGCGGCCTGGGCACCGGCCGCGGCAGACGATCCGGTCACCACACTGGCCAGCAACGGTGGCGACCTGCTCGGCCCGGACCGGTTCTTCGTCGCCGCCGCCGACGGCCGGTTGTTCGAACGCCGCCGGCTCGACGGCTCCTGGGCCTGGCGTGACCACGGCGCCCCGGCCGGCACCCAGGTCGTCACCTCCGGCGCCACCGTGGCCCCCGACCGGGTGTACGTGCGTACCCGCGACAGCCGGCTCTACGAGCGCCGGTACGACGGCGACCGGTGGGTGTGGACGGACTGCGGCAGCCCGCCCGGGGGCACGGCAAGCCGGCCCACCGCCGGCGGCACCGACGTCTTCATGCTCGGCCCGACCGGTGACCTGTACCGCTTCGGCACCGTGGCCCGGACCTGGGCGTCGCTGGGCCGCCCGCAGCTCGCCACCGGGGAGCGGTTGTGGGGCTCGCCGCGCCCGACCCCGGCCGGCGTGTTCGTGGCCACCACCGCCCAGCGGCTGTTCGTCCACAACGGCCAGTGGAGCCTCGTCGCCGACGGCCCCGGCCAACCGCCGCCGATCTGGGGCTCCCCGGCGGCCTACCACACCTTCAGCCATCCCCGGGCCGACGGCTTCGGCTACCTCACCCCGACCGGTGAACTGATCACCCGGGTGCCCGGCTGGGGCGGGTTCCTCAACCACGGCCGGGTCTCCTTCCGCGCGCCGCTGCCGCAGAACCTGCGGATCGTCTCGCTCGGCCAGCAGACCGTGGCCAGCGGCCACGACGAGGAGCCGGAGCTGCTCGTCCTGGCCCACCCCGAGGCCGACCCGGCCGACCTGCGGCTGTACGGCCGCTACCAGTGGCGCAACGACGAGACCGGGGTCTACTCCTGGTCCTGGGAGGAGATCGGCCGGCCGGCCAACGGGATCGCGGCGCACCGGCCCGGGCCGGTCACCGGTGACGACCGCGACGGCGAGGTCTTCGTCCGGGCCGCCGACGGGCGACTGGCCGCGTACTCCTGGGGCGACCGGGGCGGCGGTTGGGTCGACCACGGCACCCCGGCCGATCCCCGGGGCGCCGGCCCGGACACCGCCCCGGCCCCGGCCCACGTCCGCTTCGCGCCCCGCGTCGGCCTGCTCTCCTCGCTGCTGGTGTCGTACACGGTCGACGAGGGGGCCGGCAGCCGGATCCGCTCGCAGGCCGCCCACCACCTCCGTGAGGACGGCGCGCTGCGGGAGAACACCCTCACCGCGGCGGCGGCGGGACCGTTCACCGGCGTGCCCGCGGTGGCCACCGCGGTCACCGCCGCGCCGCTCACCGGCGGCCGGCCGGCGCAGCTGTTCGCGGTCGCGGTTTTGGCCGGCAACGCGCCCGGCACCCGGCGACTGGCCTACTGGGTGGGCAGCGGGATCGACGCCGACGGCACCGCCACCGGCGGCTGGGCCGGCCCGTACGACCTGCCCGACCCGGTCGGCGGGTACGCCGGCGCGCTCGACGTCACCATCGCCGACCTGGACGGCGACGGGTCACCCGAACTCGTCGTCGGCTACGCCCTCGACGGCCCCGACGCCGCCGCGAACCGGGTGTACTACCGGGTCGGCTGGGGGCTGGACGCGGCCGGCCGGGTCACCCGGGGCTGGACCGACTCGCTGCCCACCCCGTACACCTTCAAGGCGATCCGCTCGGTCAGCGTCGACGTGGTCGACATGACCGGCGACCAGGTTCCGGACCTGCTGGTCTTCGTGGCCGGCGAGAACACCGCCGGGCAGAAGGTGGCCCGGTACTTCACCGGCCGGGGCATCAACCGGCGCGGCCGGATCGCCGACGCCGGGTGGACCAGCCCGCTGCCGGTCGGCGGCGAGGCGGAGGTGGCCTCCGGTGTCGCCGCGGGGGTCGCGGTCGTCGACGTCAGCGGCACCCGCCGGCCCGACCTGGTGGTGGCGCACCGTTCCCGGGTCGGCGTGCTCACCACCAGGGTCGGCTTCGACCTGGACCCCGCCGGGGTGCCGGTGATCTGGAGCGCGCCGCAGGACATCCCCGGGGCGGCGGACGCGGCGGCCGGGCGCGGGTGCGGCCTGCTCGTCGCCGACCTGCGCGCCGACCTGGTGGCCGCCCGCGCCACGATGGGCGACCGGTTCATGGCCGCCGCCGCGAACCACCAGGACCGGCTGGCCCCGGCCCAGGCGTTGGCCGTCGACCCGAAGCCGAAGCCGCTGCCGCTCGGCCCGGCGGCCGGCGCGGTGCGCGCCACGCTCCGCCCGGAGACCGCGGTCGCCGGCGAGGTGCTGGCCGGCCTGCGTGTCGGCGGTGAACTCCTGGCTGACGCGCTGCCGGACACGGGGGACCCGCTGCGCCGGCTGCTCGCCGGGATCACCTTCGACGTGCCCAGCTACGAACTGCTGCGCGGGCTGTCCCAGGAGCACGTGGTGCCGAACCTGCCGGCGGTGGCGCCGGAGACGATGACCGCGCTGGCCGCCAATCCCCGGTTCATCGAGGCGTTCCTGGTCGGGCTCAACCACGAGATGAGCCGGGAGATGCTGTGGCGGGGATTCCCGGCCGACCCCCGGCAGACCTGGTTCCGGCAGTTCTGGGACGTCCGGGGCGCGGTGTCGGCCGGCGCACCGCTGACCGACATACCACCGCTGACCGACCAGGCCTGGCTCACCGGCCCGCTCGGCAGCCACCTGACCGCGGTCGGCGCCCCCGGCGAGCAGTCCCTGGTCCTGGTCATCCGGGGCGAGGTGCTGCGCCGTTTCCCGTCCACCGTGGTCACCATGCGCCGCGCCCGGTGGACCGGGCCGCAGCGGCGGGAGCCGACCGGGGTGGACCTGCCGCCGATCTTCAACGCCTGGCTCTCCCCGGACCTGCTGCTGTTCGGCTTCCCGTACACCGCCGACGAGGCCCGCGGCGCGACCGACCAGGCGCTCGGCGATCCCGGCTACTTCTTCGTCCTGCGGGAGCAGCCCACCGCGCCCCGGTTCGGCCTGGACGCCGAGCCGGACGGCTGGCCGGCGGCGGACCCGCCCGGCACCCCGGTCTGGGCCGGCCAGCACTGGGACGACCTGCACTGGGGTGACCTGCCTCCGGGAGCGCGGTTCCTCTCCCCGTACGCGCCGGGCTTCCCGGCCACGCCGGTGGACGGTGCGGTGTTCGGCCGCAACGCCGCCGACATGGCCCGGGTGGCGCTGCAACGGCCCGTCATGCTCGCCCGCCACGCCAGTGACCTGCTGCTCACGCCGGAGACCCAACCATGACCGTCACCCCCCGCCGCTCAGCCGGCACCACCTCCGCCGCCCCGGCGGGCCCACCGCCGCTGTCCGACGCGCTCACCGGCACCCCGTGGACGCTGTCCACCGGGTACCCGGTGGCGCTGCTGCCGGTCCGGCTGGAGACCCGGTTCGCCGGCGCCACCCTGCGGATCAGGGTCTACCCCGACCAGATCCACATCGACGGCCACGAGCCGCGGCTGACCGACGACGAGGTGGCGGCCGGCCGGGCGTACTGGCTCGGCCCGACCGCCGACGGCGACCCGGCCTCGGCCGCCGCCGACCCGGCCGACGGCGGCCCGGCCTCGGCCGACGGCGGCCCGGCCGACGGTCCGCTGCCGGCCCCGCCCGGCGCGGAGGCCTGGACCGAACTGGTCCGGCGGTTCGGGGCGACCCGGGCCGGCTGGATCGCCCGGGTGATGGAGCCCGACCCGGCCACCGGTGAGCTGCCCGACCCGCTGCGCCGGCCGGCGCCGTGGTGCGAACCGGCCCGGGTCCGGCTGCTGCCGACCCGCTGGTACGCGGTGGGCCGCACGACCGGCAACACGTTGTTCACCGGCGTCTCCGGGCCGGTCACCCGCGACCTGGCGGCCGGGCCGGCCCCGGTGCCGCCCGGCGCCCCGGTGACCGGGACCCCGGTCGGGGCGGGCGCAGCCGAGTCACCCCCGGTCGACGAGGGCATGCGCTGGATGGTCGACTACCCGGCCGCGGTGGCCGCCGGAATGGCCTTCGCCGTCGACGTACCCACCGACGGTGCCGGCCGGCCCCAACCGGTGGACCGCCTGCTGGTCTTCGGCGTCGACGCCGACACCGCGCCGGACGTCTCCGCGGCGCGGCTGAACCGGCTGCTGGAGGCGCACGCCGCCACCGACGGGCTGGCCTTCCTGCCGCCGGGCACCCCGACCAACAACACCGAGACGGTCACCGTGGCCGAGCGACCCCCGGTCGCCCCGGTCACCGGCACGGACGCGGTGCCCGGCGGCACCGGGCCGCAGGTCGAGAACGCCGCCGCCCTGGCCGGCCGGGCCCTGGCCGTGCCGCTCAGCGCCGTATCGCTCAGCGCCGTGCCGGCCGGGTCGACCCCGACCGCAGGCGCACCGCCCCAGCCGGACGCCGAGGACCTGGCGACCGTCCGCCGCCGGGCGGTACGCCCCCACGCGCCGACCGCGCTGGCCCGCGCCGCCGCGGCCGACCGGGACGAACGCCGGCTGGCCCGGCTGGTCCGCCGGGCCCTCTGGCCGGCCGGACCGGGCAGCATGCTGCGGCACCTGCTGCCGGTGGCCACCCCGGCCGAGCAGCGGAAGCTGCGCGCCCACTTCGTCGAGCACCTGCACCCGGAGGGGCCGTTGCCCACCCTGCGGATCGGCGCGCAGCCCTACGGACTGCTGCCGGTGGCGGCGCTGCGCGGCTGGCAGCCGGCCAGCCCCGCCGAGGCACGCGCGGTCACCGTGCTGCGCAACCTCTGGCAGCAGGTCTGGCTGGCCGCCCCGGCGCCCCGGATCCGGCCCGGGCTGGCAGACCCCGAGCAGACCATGGTGGAGATCCTGGCCACCGACGCCCGGGTGCTGGAGGTCCGTGCCCGCAGCACGCTCGGCAACGAGTACGTGAGCTGGCTGTGGCGGTTCGCCCGGCTCGACCTCGGCCCGGGCTGGCGGCAGCAGGTCGTCGAACCCGGCCGGGCGCTGCTGGCCGCGCTCGGCCTGGGCGGGCCGGTCGACCCCCGGCTGTCCCTGGCGGTCTTCGCGAAGGACGCCTTCGCGCTGGGCACCCCGCTGGTGGCCGCACCCGGTCAGGACCGCGCCGACCGGGTCCGCGCCTACCTCGACGCGCTCGCCGCCGTGGGCCTGCGCGGCGACCAGATCCCGGCGGCACCCGACTCGGCGGGGCCGGTGCCGCTGTTCCACCGGCTGCTGCGGGCAGCGCTGATCGCCGAACACTCGGCCGCCGCCGACCTGCTCGCCGAGACAGCCGGGCTGCCGGCCGCCGCCGAGATCCCCGAGCCGGAACTGATCGACATCCGGCCGGGCGAGGTCACCCCGACGCTGCGCCGACGGCTGGCGGTCACCGTGCCGGGCACCGGCGGCCAGAGTGTGGGCGAGTACCTCGCCGCCGCGGCCGGGGACGACGACACCCGGCACCGGCTGGCCACCGCCGACCTGCGCGAGCTGCGCGACGCGCTGGCCGACCTGGCGACCGGGCTGGCCCCCACCGGGGGCGACCCGGCAGCCCTCGACCCGCCGGCAGCCCTCGACCCGGATGACCTGGACCGGTACGTCGCCGGGACGCTCGGGCTCACCGCACACCGGCTGGACGCCTGGATCACCTCGCTGGCCACCACCCGGCTGGACCGGCTGGCCGCCACCCGGCCGGCCGGTACGCCCGACGGGGTGCACGTCGGCGCGTACGGCTGGCTCACCGACCTGCGCCCGGCGCCGCCGCCCACGCTGGTCGACCGGCCCGCACACGTACCGGACACCGCCGCGCCCCCGCAACTCGTGGCGGCCCCGGCCGGCGCCGGCCACGTACACGCCCCGTCGCCGGCGCAGGCGGTCACCGCCGCGGTGCTGCGCAGCGCGTGGCGCTCGCACGGCGGCGGCGACGACAACCCCGTCGCGGTCGACCTCTCCTCGCGCCGGGTCCGGCTGGCCGGGCAGCTCCTCGCCGGCATGCGCGACGGGCAGGCGCTGGGCGAACTGCTCGGCTACCGCTTCGAGCGCGGCCTGCACGATCACCCGGGCGGCCCGCTCGACCAGTACATCCCGCTGTTCCGCCGGCTGGCCCCGGTCCGCGCGCACCGGGTCGACCCGAACGGGGACGGCCCGCCGGACATCGTCGGCGCCGTCGCGTCCACTGCCGTCGCCGACGGGCTGGAGCTGCACCGGCTGCACCGGGCCGGCGCGCTCGCCACCGAGCTGGCGAAGCTGCCCGGCGGCGCCCGGATCGCCGTCGGTGAGGTGCTCACCGAGCTGGCCGACCACGCCGACGCGGTGGCCGACGCCCTGCTCGCCGAGGGCGTGCACCAGCTCGCCGTGGGCGACATGGACCGCGCCGCCGCGGCGGTGGACGTCGCCTCCGGCGCGGCCGGCAGCCCGCCCGAGCTGCACTTCACCCGCACCCCGGCCGGCGGGGTGAGCGTCACCCACCGGGTCGCCGTGCTGTTCAACCTCGACGCCCGGTTCGCCGACCGGCGCTCCGACTGGCCGGCCGGCCGCTCCGAGCAGCCCCGGGTCATCGGCGCCGCGGCCGACGCGCTGACCGCCGCGCTGCTGCCGCCCGCAAACCGGGTGTGCTGGCGGATGCGCTGGCACGCGCCGGACGGCGGCGTCACCGACCACGTCGAGGGCAGCCTGGACCGCCTCCAGATGGCGGCGGTGGACCACCTCGCCGCGCCGCCGCATCCGGGGGCCCCGGCCGGCACCGACCTGGACCGACGGATCGAAATGGTCGCCTGGAGCCGCCTCGCGCCGTCCCAGGTGACCCCCGAATGGCGGTTGGAGCTGGACTACGACCGGGCGCCCCGCTGGCCGGCCTCCCGGATCAGCCTGACGGAGTTCCTCGCCGCGGTCGCGGCGCTGCGCGACCTGTTCGGCCGGGGCCGGCAACTGCTCGCCGCCGACCTGGGCACCGACTCCGACGCGCCGGCGCAGGTCGACGACGTCACCCGGCACCAGGCCACCGAGCTGTGGCAGCTCGCCCTCGACACCGCCACCGGGCTGCTCGCCGCCGGCAGCCCGGACGACCCGGGCTGGAACGAGACCACCGTGCACACCCTGCTGCGGACGGCCGCCGGCTTCGGGGTCGTCGGGGTGTTCCCGCCGCTGCCGGGGGCCGGTGCCGCCACCGCGGCGGAGGCCGCCCGGTCCGCCGGGGACGAGCTGGCCCGCCGGGTCGCCGCGCACTGCCGGCTGGTGGCCGAGGCGCGCCGACGCACCCCGTGCCCGGTGGGCGGCTGCGGCTGCGACCCGGAGACCGACTTCGACGACCCGACCGCGCCGCCGGCGGACCGGCGGGAGCTGCACGTCGCCCGGATCCGGGCGCTGCTCGGCACCGACATGCCGGTGCTGTCGGCCAGCCGGGCCCCCGACCCGGTCGCGCTGACCACCGCGCTCGCCGCCAGCGACGCCCTGCAGGGCGGCTCGCCCCACCCGGTACGGCGCTGGCTGGCCCGCTACGGGCGGGTCCGCCCGGCGGTGGGCCGGTTGCAGGAGGTGCTGACCTACGCCGACGCGCTCGGCGCGGGCGGGGTGGTGCGGGTGCCGACGCGGGTCCGGGTCGCCCAGCTGCCGTACCAGGCCGGCGACCGGTGGGCGGGTGAGGCCGCGCCGCCGCCGGACAGCCAGCCGACCTCGCTGGTCCTGGTCGGCCTCGGCGACCTCGACCTCACCCGGCCGGTGCACGGCCTGCTCGTCGACGAGTGGACCGAGGTGGTGCCGGCGGCCACGACGCGGACCGGGCTGACCTTCGAGTACGACGCGCCGGCCGCCGCCGCCGGCCAGGCGGTGCTGCTGGCGGTCAGCGCCGACGGCGCCGCGACCTGGCAGCCGGCGGGGCTCGCCCAGGCCGTCGAGGAGACCCTCGACCTGGCTGTCGCCCGGGTCACCGACCTCGACTCGCTCGGTGCCGGCGGGCAGTACCTGCCCGCGTTCTACCTGCCGACCAACGTCGCCGAGGCGGCGACCACCACCGACTTCGTACCGGACGCGGCACCCGCCGCGCCGGGTGAGCAGGAGGGCCGATGAGCCACCTCGTGCACGACAACCAGGTGGCGCCGGGCGGGCCGCCGGCCGCCGGCCCGGACGCGCCGCAGGACCCGCCGGCCTCGGTGACCACCTGGACCCGGCTGGAGCCGCGTACCCGGCGCGGCGACCTGAGCCCGGCGCTGGAGGCGCGCACCGCCGACCCGCTGTGGCTGCTCGCCCGCCAGTGGCAGCTCGGCGAGTTCACCGGCGAGGACGCCGGCTCGCCGGTGGTCGCCCGGGTGCACGCCGAGGTGACCCCGTTCACCCGGTACCGCCCGGGAGCCGCCTCGGGCAGCACCATCGGGCTGCCGGTCGGCATCCCGCTGGAGGCGCTCGTCGAGCGGGAGGGCGCGGTCACCGCCGACGACCTGCGCCTCTCGGCGGAGACCGGCCAGCAGTTCCTGCGGCTGCTGGCCGAGGCCGGTGCCGGCGAGCTGGGCCCGGCGGTCGCCGGCCGCTACCGGATCCCCGCGGTGCCCCCGGACGCCCCGTCGGCGGCCGACGCGGGCACGGTCGGCTACCTGCGGGTGGTCGCCGGCCGGGTGCCGCACGGCGACCTGCTGCTGCGCGCCTGCGCGGCCGGGACGGTCGAGGACGACCTGCCGGTGCCGCCGGCGCTGGCCGGCGCGCTGCGTACCGCGATCACCGGCTGGTTGGCCTGGCTCGGGGTGCCGCCCCGCCCGCCCGGCCCGCCCGGGGGGTACCTGTTGCAGCTACCGACGGTCATCGCGCCGGGGGTCGACCCCCGGCCGGAGACGCCACCGTGGCCGCCGGCCGACTTCCACCCGCTGATCAGCACGGCCGGGCTGGAGGGCACCGCCTGGCAGCGGGAGCGGATGGAGTACGAGTTCGCCGTCGGCGCCGCCGGATCGGCCGGTGAGCTGGTGCTCACCGCCCGGGAGTACGACGGTGACCGGCTGGACTGGTACCACTTCGACCACGCGCCGGTCGACACCATGCAGGCACAACCGGCCAGCCAGGAACTGGTCCGGATCACCCTGCCCACCCCGGTCGGCTACGCCGGGATGCCGGCCACCCGGTTCTGGGAGATGGAGGACTCCCGGATCAACCTTGGCCAGGTCGGGGCGGGCGCCGGCGACCTGGCCAGGATGTTCCTGCTCGAGTACGGCCTGGCCTACGCCAACGACCACTTCATCGTCCCGCTGGAGCTGCCGGTCGGCTCGGCCACCCGGATCCGGTCGCTGATCGTCACGGACACGTTCGGCACCCGGACCCTGGTGCCGGTCGCGCCCGGCGGGCGGGGCTGGGCGTTGTTCCGGCCGTCCGGCGCCGTCACCGACGGGCCCGCCGACGTGCTCGTCCTGCCCGCGACGGCAGCCGCCACCCTGGACTCCGAGCCGGTCGAGGAGGTCCGGTTCGGCCGGGACGAGATGGCGAACCTGGTCTGGGCGATCGAGCGTACGGTGACCGGCGCGACCGGCCGGGCGATCGACCGGAGCGCGCAGGTCGCCCGGTCCGCCGTACCGGCCCGCCCGCCGGTGCCCGACCCGCCGCCGGTCGACCCGGCGACCGGACGCCCGGTGGTCGTGCCCGAGCTGTCCTACGCCTTCGCCACCACCGTGCCGGAGAACTGGGTGCCGCTCGTGCCCACCCCGCCGGCCGGCGACCCGACGGCGGTGCGGTTGCGGCGGGTGCCGATCCAGCAGCCGACCCGCGACGGGCCGCCGGTCCCGGTGCTCGGGCACAGCCGGGTGCTCGACTGGCGGCCCGGCCCCGGCGGCACCGGGGTGGTCGAACTGGCCGTCCCCGAGGAGGAGATCGGCCGAGCCGGGGTCCGGGTGCTGCGCCGGTGGCAGTTGGCCCGTGGCGTGGACGGCTCGGTGCACCTGTGGCTCGGCCGCTCCCGGCACCCCACCGGCGGTGCCGTCTCCAGCGGCCTGCGCTACGACGCCGTGGAGCCCCGATGAGCCCTGCCGCCCCGCCCGTATCCACCGATCTCGAAACCGCGCGGAGAAACCGATGACGATCAACTGGAAGAACGACGTGCCGCTGCCGATGGCCCGGCCCCGGTACTACGACCACCAGTACCTGCGGGCCGCCGACCTGGCCCAGGCGGTGGACTACCTGCTGTCCCGCCAGCACCTCACCGCCCGGCTGCGGCAGCCGGTCGGGGTGGTCAGCGGGCTGGAGCTCAGCGCGACCGGGGGCGACGTCACGGTCGCCGAGGGCGCGGCCGTCGACGCCGACGGGCTGCTCATCGTGGTGCCCGCCGCCCGCCGGGTGAGCCCGCCCGGCGACGGCACGTTCCATGTCACCCTGCGCTACTCCGAGACGCTGACCGACCGGCGCGACGAGGGCGGGGTGGCCGCCGAGACCCGGTGGACCGAGGAGGGCCGGGTGGAGCTGACCAGCGCACCGCCGGCCGACCCGGAGCGCGCGATCGTGCTCGGCCGGGTGGTCCGCAGCCAGGGCGTGGTGACCGTGCAGAGCACCGGCCGGCTGGTCGCCGGCCTGCGGGTGCCGGTCGGGGCGCTCGTGCCGTCCGTCGGCAACTCGCCGCAGGCCGGCATCCAGTTCCCCGCCAACGCCGGGGGTGGGGCCGGCGACGAGGCGTTCATCCGCTACTGGGCGGCGGCCGGCGAGAACACCGTCCTGCGGATCGGCAACAACAACGACCCCGACGACGCGATCACCTTCCACCAGGCCGGCGCGGACCGGCTGCGGATCAGCCAGAGCATGCTGCACCTGGGCAGCCTCGACGGCACCGCCGTGCCGGCCGACCAGGTGGCCGCCGGCCTCGGCTTCTGGGGGCCCGGCGTCCAGCACGGGCAGTTCTCCTTCCGGGCCGGCCGAGGCTTCGAACTGGTCGACCGCAGCACGGACACCCCCTCGTTGGGCTACCCCCTGCACAGCCGCCCGTACGCGGACCTGGAGGTGCAGGAACTGCGGGCCGCCCGGGTGCGCGGACGCGGCGGGCTGAACCTGCTCAGCGACGGCCAGGTGGCGGTCCGGGCCGGTGCCGGGCTTTTCGTGGTCAAGGAGGCCGGCGCCAGCGGGGACCTGACCGTGCAGGGGGCGCTCGGGGTGGGCGGGAACGTCCACCTCCCCGCCTCGGGATATCTCCTCGGGGCCGGCCGGCTGCACCTGACCGGCCCGGAGCGGCTGTACCTGCTCAACACCCAGGGCGTGTACGTCGGGCACGGCGGCAGCTCCGAGCCGGACGCGGGCTGCCTGTGGGTGGAGAAGCGGGGCCTGATCGGCGGTGACCTGCAGGTCAACGGCCGACTCGGGGTGAAGACGAGCCCGAACTCGATTCCCGACTGGAGCGGCGGGGGCGTCAGCACCTTCGACCTGTTCGTCTCCGGGGCGATGTACGCCGGGCCGGCCGGCGGCCCGTACCCGATCTCGTTGGAGGCCGCCACCGGCAAGATCGTGGGCCGGACCAAGCAGTTCGTCATCGACCACCCGCTCGACGACCCGGCCGATCCGGACCGCCGGCTGCTGGTGCACGCCGCGTTGGAGGGCCCCGAGAACGGCGTCTACTACCGGGGTGAGGGGCGGCTCGTCGACGGGACCGCCACCGTCGACCTGCCCGAGTACTTCGAGGCGCTGACCCGGCTGGAGGGCCGCACCGTCCAGCTCACCCCGGTCTTCGACGACGACGAGCCGGTGTCGCCGCTGGCGGCGTCCCGGGTCGTGGCCGGCGAGTTCCGGGTCCGCACCGTCGACGGGTCCAAGGCGTCGCACGCCTTCTACTGGCAGGTCTCGGCGATCCGCGCGGACCTTGACCCGTTGGTGGCCGAGATTCCCGCCGCGGCGCCGCACACCGTCCGGCCTGTCCCGGCGGGCACCGATCCGACGCCCGATCCGGCGCCGGCGACCCCCACCGCCGCGTGACACCCCACCGGCGATCAGCAGACAGGAGCACGAGGTGGACGCGGTGATCGATCAGGTCGACGTCGACCGGACCCCGGAGGACGACGATCCGGGAGGCCGGATCGGGGAGGCGGTCGAGTACGACCTCTTCGCTGCCGAGGAGGAGCCGTCGCCGGAGCCAGCCGGGCTCGTGGCGTTCCACCTGGCGCCGACGCTGCGGCTGTTGCGCGACGAGATCGACCGGCGCTGGCCGCACCGGGACCGCGCCTCGGACGGCTGGATCGGTGACGCCGCCCACCAGGCCGGCACCTCCGACCACAACCCGGACGCGGACGACCGCTCGGTCAACGCGCTCGACGTCGACCGGGACGGCATCGACCCGCCGCTGGTGATCCGCAAGTGCATCGCGCACCCGTCCACCCAGTACGTGATCTTCGACCGGACGATCTGGAGCCGGACGCGGGGCTTCGCCCCGGCCCGGTACACCGGCAGCAACCCGCACGACAAGCACCTGCACGTCAGCGTCAGCCACACCCCGTCGGCGGAGCGGAGCGACCGGAGCTGGGGGATCGTCACCGCGCCGGTGCCGAAGCTCGGTGACCGGGTGCTGCGGCGCGGCAGCCGGGGCAGCGACGTACGCGAGTTGCAGACCGTCGCGGGTCGGCTGGGTGCCAGGCTGGCCGTCGACGGGGACTTCGGGGCCGCCACCGAGGCATGGGTGCGTACCTTCCAGCAGTCCCGGAAGCTGGCGGTGGACGGCGTCGTCGGTCCGTGGACGGTCGCCGCCCTGCGCGAGGCGACCAGGCCGCCCGCGCCGACGCCGGCCGGGCGGGCACCCGGCTCGCGCACCCTGCGCCGGGGGACGAACGGCGACGACGTGGCCTTCGTCCAGCGGTTCGTGGGGGAGCGGCGGTGCGGCCGGGCGACCGGCGCCTTCGACGCGCGGACGGAGGCCGGCGTGCGCTGGTACCAGGGGATGCGCGGGATCACGGTCGACGGGGTCGTCGGCCCGCAGACCTGGCGGCAGATGCAGGTCAAGGTCGCCTACTGACCCTCGGAACGGGTACGGCGGTCACCCGGGACCGCCGTACCCGTTCCCGCTGTCCCGGGAACGGTCACTTCGCCGCGGTCTCGTCGTTTGCCAGAACGGCAAATTTACTTGTCGGATTGGCGGGGCCCGCGGAACGGTTGTCCCTAACGAGCGGAGGGACGCACATGACGGACGAGACGTACGACGTGGTGGTGGTCGGTGGGGGCGCAGCCGGGCTGAGTGGGGCGCTGGCGCTGGCGCGGGCGCGACGGTCGGTGCTGGTGGTGGACGCCGGACAGCCGCGCAACGCGCCGGCTGGCCACGTGCACAACTACCTGACCAGGGAAGGCACGCCGCCGGCCGAACTGGTGGCGGCCGGGCGTGCCGAGGTGACCCGGTACGGCGGCGAGGTCGTCGCCGGTCGGGCCGAGACCGCGTCGCGGGACGGTGACGGGTTCGTCGTGACGCTGGACGGCGGGCGCGGCGTGCGGGCGCGGCGGCTGCTGGTGACGACCGGGCTCGTGGACGAACTGCCCGACGTGCCGGGGGTGGCCGAGCGGTGGGGGCGCGACGTGCTGCACTGCCCGTACTGCCACGGGTGGGAGGTCCGGGACCGGCGCCTCGGCGTCCTGGCCACCGGCCCGATGGCCGCGCACCAGGCGGACCTGTGGCGGCAGTGGAGCCCGCACGTGATGCTGCTGCTGCACGGCACGACGCCCGGCGCCGAGGAGACCGAGCGGCTCGCGGCGCGCGGGATCACCGTCGTGGACGGCCCGGTCGCGGGGCTGGAGGTGGCCGGCGACACGCTGACCGGGGTACGGCTGGCCTCGGGCGAGGTGGTCGCGCTCGACGCGCTGGTCGTCGCGCCGCGGTTCACCGCCCGCGCGGAGGTGCTGGAGTCGCTCGGCCTGAAGCCGGTCGACGTGGAGTTCGGCGGGCAGGTGATCGGCAGCCAGGTCTCCGCCGACCCGACCGGGGCCACCGCCGTGCCCGGCGTGTGGGTGGCGGGCAACGTGGCCGACGTACGCGCCCAGGTGATCACGGCCGCCGCGGCCGGACTGGCCGCCGGCGCGGCGATCAACGCCGACCTCGTCGCCGAGGAGACCCGTGACGCTGTGGCCGCCTACCGGCACCAGGCGGAGACGATGTTCGAGGAGGCAGCCTGGGAGGAGCGTTACCGGGCCCGAGCGACGGTGTGGAGCGGTCGCCCGAACCCGCAGCTCGTCGCGGACGTCACCGGGCTGCCCCCGGGCCGGGCGCTCGACGTCGGCTGCGGCGAGGGCGCCGACGCTGTCTGGCTGGCCGAACGGGGCTGGCGGGTCACGGCGGTCGACATCTCCACCACCGCCCTGGAGCGGGCCGCCGCCCACGCCGCGGCCGCTGGTCCGCAGGTCGCCGGCCGCATCGAGTGGACGCACGCGGACCTGCGCGACCAGCCGCCCGCCGAGGGCGCGTACGACCTGGTGTCGTCGCAGTTCATGCACCTGCCGGGCGAGGCGCGGCGGGAGCTGTTCGCCCGGCTGGCCGCCGCGGTGGCCCCCGGCGGCACCCTGCTGATCGTCGGGCACCACCCGCTCGACCTGCGAACCACCGCCCGCCGGATGCACTTCCCGGAAATGATGTTCACCGGCGAGGAGGTCGCGTCCTCGCTCGACCCGACCACGTGGCAGGTGCTGGCCGCCGAGGCCCGGCCACGCGTGGCGGTCGACCCCGAGGGACGCGACATCTCCATCCACGACGCCGTCCTGGTCGCGCGCCGCCGAGCCTGACCGGCCCCGGCGGTCGCTGTTCGAGCCGGTGAACCGGGGTGCCGGTCGGTGCCCGCAGCGGCCGTCCGGCGAGGACTTCCGGCCCGGCGGGTTCCTCGCCACGGGCGCGGGGAGGAGAATCGGTCCCGGTCCATCGGGAAGGACCTCCACGCACGTGGGGTGGGCCGGGTAGTGCGTGCCGGCTCTACGGCTCGACCCCGCGCGTGGGGTCGAGCCGTGGAGCCGTAGGGAGGCGATCGGTATGTCGGGTGGAATGGTCGCGGCGGTGGCAGTCGGCATACCCGTGCTCTTCGCCGCGGTGCTGCTGTCGATCATCAAGGTGCTCGGACGCCGCGCCAGGGCGGGGCTGAGGGCGGGCCGGTACACGTCACGGCGGGGCAACTCGTCGGACAACAGCTAGTCGACCATGGGCGGTGGCTGAGCACGAGCGTGGCCATCGGATGGTCGGCGAACGCCCCTTCGGCCGGGCCGCACGGACGCTTCATCCCGTCTTGACCGGCTGAAATAGGATCGAAGCTCGTCATGCGCGAGGAGGGGTTTCGATGGGGCGGACGCTGCGGGTGGGTATCCCGATTCTCCTGCTGGGCGCAGTCGGCTGGTACGCCTCGTACGTCACCACCATCCTCGTGTGGGAGGTGCGCAAACTGGTGCCCTGGCTGGTGGCGCCGGCCCTGGTGGCCCTGCTCGCCGGGGCGCCGTTCCTGGTGCGACTGCTCACCCACCGGCTCCGCCGGCGCGGGACCACGCCCGCGGCGGCCGGCGGGATCGTCGCCCTCGGCTGGCTGGGCGCCGCCGTCGGGCTGGCCCTGGGGGCGTTCTGGCTGGCCTACGGCGAGTACCTCCAGGACCGGGCGTACGTGACCACCATGCGGGTCGTGAACGATCCGGTCCCGGAGTTGACCGCCCGCGCGCCGTACGTGGTCGGCGAGGCGCAGGCCGCGCCCAACCTGGGTGACGTCACCGGCGAGATCACCGACGTCAGCTACCTGCCCGACCACGACCGGTTCGCCGTCCTGGTCGAGCGGCGGGGCTGGTTGACCGGCTACGAGGTCGGCCTGGTGCAGGAGGTGCCGCTCGGCGGCAACAGCCGGGCGCAGCAGCGGTGCCAGTTCGACGTGTCGACCGCCGACGCGCGGATCGGCGGCTGGTTCACCCACAACCTGGGCCGGAAGATCTCCGCCGAGCGGCGCTGGGTCCGGTTCTCCGCCGACGACGCATACGTCCACTGCCGGGGCGACACCCCGGTCGTGGTGGTGCCGCTGAAGCGGCAGACCGGAGTCCTGGTGGTGACCGAGCGGCCGGCCGGTGTGGCGCTGTACGACGGCCGGACCGGGAAGGTCACGATCACCGACGACACGACGAAGGTGCCCGGGCCGTCCTATCCGATCAGCCTGGCCGCCGAGCAGCGGGAGGGCACCGCCGCCGTCGGGGGCTTCGCCGACTGGTGGTTCGAGCGCAGCGGCTGGGACGCCTCCGAGGACGGCGCGAACGAGGGCAACGAGTCGGAGTTCACCCTGCGCCACCGCGACGGCAGCGGGGGCAGCGCGTACGTCACCCCGCTCACCCCGCAGGGCGAGGCCAGTTCGGTGGTGGCCGTGTCCACGGTGCCGACCCGGCACTCCGGCGGTGGGCTCGCCCCGCTGACCGTGCACCGGCTCAGCCCGACCTGGTCGTCGCCCCAGGCGATCGTCGCCCTGATCAAGGCGGAGTACCGGGACGTCTGCTGCTGGAACGACGACCAGGTGTTCGAGGTCGTGCCGACCGGCGGCAGCACCTGGACCGCCACGCTCGGCACCGCGCAGAGCATCCGGTACCGGGTGGAGGGGCGGGGTCAGGTCAACGGACGGGAGGCGACCTGCCTGAAGAACGCCGACGGCGCCCTGGTCCGGTGCGCGTACGCCGCCCCGGGATCGCCGGAGGAGCAGGAACTGCAACGCCGGGAGCAGCAGAAGCAGCAGGAGGAGGCGGCGAACGGTGGCCCCGGCCCGAAGGACCTGGCCACGTACACCGACGAGCGGCTGGCCGAGCTGAACCGACGGATCTCCGAGGAGGTCAACCGCCGCCTCAAGGAGCGTTGACATCCTCTCCGCCTTGAAGGACGGAGATTCCCTCTACGCTGCGTGTGGAACACGCGGCGTCCGGGTGGGTTACCGCTTCGCCGCGCGGTGCCAGCATCGCTGCTGGTCTTACCTGCGCTCCACGGTCGTTGAAGTCCGCCCGTCCGGCGGCCTTGATGTTAATGGCGGCGTTGACGTCCCGGTCGTGGTGGCTGCCGCACGGGCAGTCCCACGCTCGGACGTCCAGGGCCGTCTTCGAATTGATCCGGCCGCAGTCGGAGCACATCCGGGTGGACGGGAAAACCGATCCACCCGGCCGAAGGTGCGCCCGTATCGGGCGGCCTTGTACTCCAACATCCTCGTGAACGAAGCCCATCCGGCGTCGTGGACGGACTTCGCGAGCCGGGTCCGGCCGAGACCGATCACGCACAGGTCCTCGACGTACACCGCTTGGTTGTCGCGGATGATCGCCGTGGACAGTTTGTGCTGCCAGTCTCGCCGGGTGTCGACCACTCGCGCATGAGCACGGGCGACCTTCACGACGGCCTTCTTGCGGTTTTGGCTGCCCCGCTGCTTGCGGGACAGATCCTGTTGCAGCCGGCGCAGCTTGCGGGCCGCGCGGCGCAGAAACTTCGGTGCCGTCACCTTCGTGCCGTCCGAGAGGACCGCGAAGTGGGTCAGACCCAGGTCGATACCGACCTCCGAGTCCGTCTCGGGCAGTACCTCGTCCTCGCACGTCTGGACGACGAACGAGGCGAAGTACCTGCCGCCCGCGTCCCGGATCACCGTGACCGAGCTGGGCTCGGACGGCAGGGTCCGCGACCAACGGACCGGCACGTCGCCGATCTTCGGCAGGCGCAGGCGACCGTTGTCCAGGACCTTGAACCGGCTGTTCTTGGTGAACCGGATGGCCTGCCGGTTGTCCTTGCGGGAACGGAACCTCGGCGGTGCCACCTTGCGGCCCTTGCGTTTGCCGCTGATCGAGGCGAAGAAGTTGCGGTACGCCGTGTTCAGGTCGGCCAAGGCCTGCTGCAACACGACCGACGACACCTCGGAAAGCCACGCCCGTTCCGGTGTCGCCTTGGCCTCGGTGATCCGCTTCGAGCGGCGACCCAGGGCGGGCATTGATATTTTCATGTGTGTACATGTAGGAATACCTCTGCCGTGGTTGATCAGCTCTGCCCGGGAGAGGGAGCACATGGGAGTCGCGAGGAGAAGTCTCATCCGTGGTGCGGCGGCCCTCGCCGGTCTGTCCGCCGGTGGGATCCTGTTGCCCGGCCGGGCCTACGCCGGCCCGGCGATCCACAACCCCTTCGCGGGCTACCCGATCACCAACGGGTGGCAGGACCACCTGAACCGGGGCTCCCGGGGCGGCATCGACTTCGGGATGCGCGTGGGCACACCACTGCCCGCCTGTGGGGCGGGCACGGTCACCAACACGCCGTTCAACGGCGGCGGCGGACACACGGTCACCATCAGCCACTCCGAGGGCTATCGCAGTCAGTACCTCCACCTGTCCCAGTTCGCGCTGGCCAACGGGACGTACGTTTCGGCCGGCGCGGTCGTCGGGCTGTCCGGCGGCGCCGCGGGCGCACCCGGATCGGGCAGCTCGACCGGGCCGCACCTGCACTGGCACATGATCAGCCCCGCCGGGGCCTATCTCAATCCGCTGGCCTACATCGCGCAGAACCCGCCGGTGGGCGCCGGCGGCCCGATGTTCCACCAGATCCGCGTCGCCAGCGGGGCCTGGACCGGATTCCAGCCGCTCAACGGTTACCAGACCCCCGCGCACGGCAGCGCCAAGGACATGGCGGTGGCCGGCCTCCCCGACGGCACGGCGCAGATGCTGATCGTCGGCCTGGACGACGGCGTCTACCACCGCATCCGCAACACCAACGGCACCTGGAGCGAGTTCCAGCCGCTCAACGGCGTCGGCACCACCGGCACCGCGCGGGGAAAGCGGGTGGCCATCGCCGGCCTGCCCGACGGCTCGGCCCAGGTCGTGATCATCGGCGCCGACGACACGGTCTACCACCGCATCCGCAACGCCGACGGGAACTGGACCGCATTCGGCAGGCTCAACGGCTTCGGCACCCCGAGCCCGGCCGGTGCCAGGGACGTCGCCATCTCGGGGCAGCCCGACGGCACCGCGCAGGTGGTCATCGTCGGCATGGACAGCGGCATCTACCACCGGATCCGCAACACCAACGGCACCTGGAGCGAGTTCCAGCCGCTCACCGGCAACGGCACCAGCACCACGGCGATCGGCAGCGCCGTGGCTGTCGCCGGCCTGCCCGACGGTTCGTCGCAGGTCGTCATCGCGGGCGTCAACGGCTACCTGCATCACCGCATCCGGTCCGCCAACGGCGCCTGGAGCCAGTTCCAGCCGCTCAACGGCGTCGGCACCAGCAGCCCGGCGGTGGCCAAGGACGTCACCGTCGCTGGGCTGCCCGACGGCACCTCGCAGGTGGTCATCGTCGGCTCGGACGACGCCGTCTACCACCGGGTGCGGGGCGCCGGCGGTTCCTGGACGGAGTTCAACAGCCTGCCGGGCTCCGGAACCCCGACACCGGCCAGGGGCAGCAGGGTCTCGCTCGCCGGCCTCCCCGACAACTCCACCCAGTTGGCGCTCGTGGGTCGATGACCATGGGTCGGTGCCGGACGCGTTCGCCAGAACCGGACAACGGGCGGACCGCGCCCGGAGCTGGTGGGGCCGCTTCATCCTCGACACCTCGGAGCCGAGCCTAGGACTTCGGGCCGGTCGAACGGCCGCCATCCGTCGCCGGCTCCCCGACGGCCGAGGCGGGGCTTTCCGTCGCCGCCCGGCTGCCACCGGCGGTGCCCGGCCCTCGGGGCGCGGGACGCCGGCGCGGCCGGGCCAGCGCCAGCACGACCGGCGCGGCGGCCAGTGCCAGCAGGCCCCAGGGGTAGCGGGCCGCCTCGACGGTGAAGGCGAGCGGCCGGTCGGGCAGTTCGATCCGGCCGTGCAGCTCGCGCCGGCCGACGGCGGTGACATCCATCGGGACCCGGATCCGGTACTGCCGGGTCTGTCCGGCCGCGATCGTGCCGAGCGCCGGGGCGTCGACCACCCCGTGCACCCGCCCGGGGCGGCCGAACAGCAACGTGAACGGGGGGTCGACCACGTCGACGGGGCCGGCGTTGCGCAGGGTGAGGTCCACGGTCAGGTCCCCGGGGATACCGAACCAACCGGCGACCCCGGAGCGGTCGGCGGCACGCAGGCCGACGACGGCCAGCTCCGGCGTGCCGGCCGGGGCCGGGGCGGGACGTGCGGTCACGCCGGTCAGCGGCAGGGCGACGGTGGCGCGCGCGGAGCCGGTGGGTGTGCGGGCCCTCAGCACGCAGGGGCAGGCGACCGGTGGGGCGGCGAGCACCACCGGCAGGGTCGCCGCCCCCGAGGGCGGTACGTGCCCGTCGCTTGCGCCGCTGGCCGCGCAGTCGAGTGCGCCGCGCCGGCCGTCATTGCCGCAGACCTCGATCTGCACGGTGCCGGCCGGCCAGCCGCGCAGGGCCACCAGGATCTGCTGACCGGCCCGGAGCGTGCCGGCCGGCACGGCGATTCCCGGCACCGCCGACGGCGTGCCGGCCGGTGCGGGCGCGGGGGCGGGCACCGCGGCGGCCAGCGCCAGCAGCGCGACGCCGATCGGCGGGAGCGGGGTCACGGCGTGTCGGTCGCGGGGCCGGCGGTGGGCCGGTCCGCCGGTGGCGGTCCGGCGGCCGGACGGCCCGGGTCCGCCCCCGTGGCCACGGCCGGTTCGCCGGAGGCGGCCCGCGCGGCGGCGACGCGGCGGCGCCAGCGGGCGGCGAGCCAGCCGGCCAGCACGGCCGGCACGGGGAGCAGCAGCCACGGCGGCGCCCAGGTGGCCGCGGTGCGGAGCACCGGCGGCAGCGCCGTGTCCACGGTGGTCGGTGCGAGGTCCACCTTGGCGGTCAGCCGCAGCGCCGGCGGCACGCCGGTGACCCGCTCGGTGACGGTGAAGACCGCGCCGGGCAGCAGTTCGGGCAGGTCGACCGGGTCGGTGCGGGTCAGGCGCCAGCCGAACGGCCCGTCGAGGGTCACCGTGCCGGTCCCGCCGAGGCGTACGTTGCCGGTGTTGCGCAGCCGGTAGCTGACGACGACGTCGCCCCCGCCGACCGGGTTGACCGGGTTGTCGTAGCTGACGCGGACCGACTCGATCGTGGCGGCGGGGCGGAGTTCGCCGGCGACCCGGAGGTAGACCCGCGCGGCCAGCCGCTGGTCCACCCGGACCTGCTGCCCATCGGCCGTGGTGCCGGCCTGCGCGATGGCGGCGATCACCCCGCCCGAGTGGTCGCCGGGGGTGGCGTTGGCGGGCACGCTCAGCCGGAACGGGAGGTCGGCCCGCTTGCCGGGCTGCACCGTCCAGCTCCGTCGCTCGAAGCTGATCCAGGAGCCGACGTCGGTGGCCGCCCGGTCCGCCGGCAGCAGGGCGAACGCGCCGTCGGCGGTGGTGTACGCGTCGGTGCCGTACACCTGGAAGGTGAGCGGCCTGTTGCTGAGGTTGCTGACGCCGACGTGGTCGGTGAGGGTGCTGCCGGGGGCCAGGTCGTAGACGAAGTAGTTGCGTCCGGTCGGGCCCTTCGGCCCGGACGGCTGCACCGCCCACCGGGTGGCTGCGGCGTCGGGAGCCGGCGACGCCGGCCCGGCGCGGCCCGGCGCGGGCGGGGTGCCGGCCGGCGACGGCGTGGACGCGATGGCCGGCGCCGGCGTGGGGGCGGCGGCCAACGGCGTGGCGGCGGTGGCCGGCGGCGCGAGTGCCGCCGTGAGCAGCGCGGCGGCAAGTGCGGCGCCGGTCCGGGACGGGAGGGTGACGAGGGACATGCCGGGCTCCGGAAGGGGTGGACGCGGTGGGCCGGACGGCCGGTGGGGCGGGACGGGGAACATCCCGCCCCACCGGTGACCCGGTGCCGACCTAGGAGAGGGTCAGGGTGAGGGTCGCCGTGTAGTCGCCCGCCGCAGCGGACGCCGGCACCCCGAGGTTGAGCTGTGCGCCGCAGGTGAAGGCGCCGCCGCTGGCCCCGGTGGGTGAGGTGCACAGCGCCCGGGCCGCGCCGAGCCCGGCGCCGGGTGCCGCGACTGCGCCCGGGGCGACGGTGCCGACGGTGCCGCCGAGCGGGTCGTCGACCGCGACCGCGCTCGGCGCCCAGCCGAGGTTGTCCGCAGCGATGACCCCGCCGGTGGCGGAGGTGAAGTCGGAGACCTCACCGACCAGGCTCCATCCGGCGTTGGTGCCCCGCAGGTCCGCCACGGTGGCGCCGTGGAGGTCCCCGCTGGCGACCTGGCCGTTGGTCACGGCCGGCAGCGCGACGGCGGAACCGGCCACGCTGAGGGTCAGCGGGCCGCCCGTCACGGTGGCGGTGATCCGCTGCTGGGCGTCGCCGCCGCCGGTACCGGCCCGGGTGAAGCTGACCGGGGCGAAGGTGTCCTGGCTGCGGTCGGTCGAGCCGTGTGCGGCGAAGGTGACCACGTAGCACTGCACCGCCAGGCAGTCGACCTGCTTGCCGCTGCTGTCGGTGTAGGCCGCGCTGATCGGCAGCGTGGTGCGGAAGGTTCCGTCGGCGTTGAGCTTGTCCCGCGACGCGGTCGGCTCGTTCGCCGCGCTCACCCACTTGGTCACCTGGAGCACACCGGCGTTCAGCCAGTGCTGGTCGACCTTCGGGCCGAACGAGACGTAGAAGCCGGCCCCCCGGTTGGCCGCCGGGTCGAAGCCGGAGCCCTCGACCGTGATCGTCGCCCCGGCCGGGTCGAGCCCGGTGGACGGGGTGACCGACACCGCCGGACCAGCCGGCCCGGTGCCACCGGTGGTGGCGGTGAACGACACCGGGTCGAGCGCGTCGCCGGCGGCGTAGAAGCCGTTGAACGCCGAGGCGCCCGCGGTGGTCAGCGTCGCCGCGAGGCCGGTGCCGGTCACCGTGCCCGCGCCGCCGCCGGGGTTGCCGGCGCCCACGGCGAGGGTGGCGATGGTCGCCTGCCGCACCGAGACCGGTTCGGCCGCCGTCGTGACCAGGTCCACGTCCGCCTTCAGGGAGGCGGTGCCGCCGGAGACGTCGACGGTCGGGTTGGCCAGGGTGATGGTGAAGAAATGCCCGGGGTACGAGAAGACCACGGTGCCGCCGTATCGGGCGCTGGTGGCGCCGGTGGCGGAGTCGTGGTTGTCCCCCGTCGACGGGAAGGTGAACGTCCCGTCGGTGTTGATGGTGGCCCCGTTGCTCACCGCGATCGGCGGGCTGCCGTTGCCGCCGGAGACGTAGGTGCGGAACGTCTGCTTGAAGCCCCAGGTCAGGCTGCCACCGGTGATGTCGGCCTCGGCTGCCGAGGCGGGGCCGGCGCCCGCGAGTGCGGCCGACAGGCCCAGGGCGGCGACCGCCGCCCAACGCATCGACCGCCGCCAGGCGTGACCGGCTCTGGATCGGACCATGCTGATTTCCTCTCTCGATTCGTTACGGACAGTGATTGAAGTTAGGCAAACCTAACTAATGCCGCTATCCGCGATCGAGCCAAGATCCGAAACCGAACAACCCCTTGTGAGCAGCGGATTCGTGACTTAGGTTAGGCAAGCCTAATTTTGGGTCGGCCGGTTGATGCCGTCCCCTGTCGCGTGAGGAGTCCGATGCGAGCACGGCGACACGCCCTCCTGGCCGCCACCCTGATCACTCTGGGTGTCGTCGCTGCTCCGCCCCCCGCGCACGCGGGCACCGGCCGTGGTGTGGGCGGTCAGACGCTCACCGTCACCCCGAGCACCGGGCTGGGCAGCTCGGGCGCGACCGTCACCGTCTCCGGCCGCGGGTACGACATCACCAAGGGCATCTACGTGGCGTTCTGTGTGGACAACGGGGCCGGCGCGGTGCCCAGCCCGTGCGGCGGGGGCGCCGACACCACCGGCGAGCTCGGGGCGTCCCACTGGATCTCGTCGAACCCGCCCTCCTACGGTGAGGGGTTGGCCGTGCCCTACGGCGCGGGCGGAACGTTCCGGGCCACCCTCCGGGTCACCCCCACCATCGGCGCCGTCGACTGCGTCACCCGCCGGTGCGCGGTCGTCACCCGCGCCGACCACACCCGCGCCGCCGACCGGTCCCAGGACGTCCGGGTGCCGGTGACCTTCGCCCGCGCGGCCGCCTCCACGCTGGCCACCCCGCGCGCGACGTCGACCGGTGCTGCCGCCCCGGGCCGGACCGCGTCGGGCGCCACCGGTGCTTCCACCGCCCCGCCCGCCACCGCGGCCACCCGGGCCGGTCCCGCCACCCCAGCCGGCACCCCGGTGGCCGGCACCCCCGCCGCCGACGGCGCCCCCGGGGCCGGGGCCGGCGCGACCGAGTTGGCGGTCAGCCGGGTCAGCGCCGCCTCGGGCGTCGGCCGAGGGTGGGCCCTCGCTCTGCTGATCCTCGCGGTGGCGGCCACGGTGCTGCTGGTCCTGCGCCGGCGTCGCCGTCGGGGAGTGGCCCGGTGACCGGCCCCGTCGGGCGGCACCGGACCGCCCCGACAGCCGCCCGCCGCCCCTGCCTGCCCGCTGTGCTGGCACTGCTCGTCGGGGCCGTCGCCGCCTGCTCCACGCCCAGCACCGGCACCGCCCCGGCGGACCCGGCCGCCTGCGGGCCGGTCACCGCCACCATCGGCAGCACCGACGTCACCGCGCTGCGGCCCGCGCCGACACCCGTCCTCCCGGCCACCGTCACCTCCGCCGACGGCGTCACCGTCACCGTCGCCGATGCCGGCCGGATCCTGCCGGTGAACCTCTCCGGGTCGATCGCCGAGACCGTGTTCGCCCTCGGCCTCGGCGGCAACGTCATCGGGCGCGACACCTCGACCACCTTCCCGTCCGCCGCGCAACTGCCGGTGGTGACCCCGGCCGGGCACGACCTGTCCGCCGAGGCGGTGCTCGCCCTCAACCCGAGCGTGGTGCTCGCCGACGACACCATCGGGCCGCCGGAGGCGCTGCGCCAGCTCCGCGCCTCCGGCATCCCCGTCGTCATGGTCGAGGCCGAGCAGACCCTCGCCGCCGTACCGGGGCACATCCGCGCGGTGGCGACGGCCCTCGGCGTCGCGGCGGCCGGCGAACGGCTCGTGGCCCGCGTCGAGGGCGAGATCGCCGCCGCCCGCCGCGCCGCGCCGCAGGGGAGTGCCCCCCGGATCGCCTTCCTCTACCTGCGGGGCACCGCCGGTGTCTACCTGATCGGCGGCCGGGGAGCAGGCTCGGACGCGATGATCGAGGCGATCGGCGGGGTGGACGCCGGCAGCGCCGCCGGCCTGACCAAGTTCCGCCCGCTGACCAGCGAGGGCCTGATCAACGCGGCACCCGACGTGATCCTGGTGATGAGCGCCGGACTCGCCTCCGTCGGCGGCGTCGAGGGCCTGCTGAAGCTCCCCGGGGTCGCGCAGACCCCGGCCGGTGCGGCCCGCCGGATCGTCGACATGGACGACGGCGTCCTGCTCACCTTCGGCACCCGGTCCGGACCGGCCGTGCAGGCACTGGCCTCGGCCGTGTACTCCTGCGGGAAGCCGTCGTGACCGGCGTCGACACCTCCACCCGAAGCCAGGCGGGACCCACCGCTGGCCGTCGGGTCGGACGAGGGCCGGCGCTCCTCGCCGGGCTCGGCGCCGTCCTGGTGCTGGTCGCCCTCGTCGCGGCGGGCCGGGGGCAGGTCCAGGTCTCCCCGGCCGAGGTGCTCGGCTCCGTCCTGCACCGGCTCGGCCTGGACGTCGGCACCCCGCCGGCCAACCCCCAGGGCGAGAACGCGCTGTGGATCGTCCGCTTCCCCCGGGTGGTGCTGGCCGCCGTGGTCGGCGCCGCGCTCGGCTGCGCGGGCGCCGTCATGCAGGGCGTGTTCGGAAACCCGCTGGCCGAACCCGGCGTGATCGGGGTGTCCGCCGGGGCGGCGGTCGGGGCGGCCCTGGCCATCGTCACCGGCGTTACCGTCCTGGGCGGCTGGACGGTGCCCGCCGCCGCCTTCGCCGGTGGGCTGGCCACCACGTACGCCGTCTACCTGCTGGCCCGCTCCGACGGCCGGACCGAGGTGGTGACCCTGGTGCTGACCGGCGTGGCGGTCAACGCGGTGGCCGGCGCGGTGATCGGCCTGCTCATGTTCGTCGGCGACGAGGCCGGGGTGCAGGCCATCGCCTTCTGGAACCTGGGCAGCCTCGCCCCGGCGAACTGGTCCGCGGTCGCGCTGGCCACGCCCTGCCTGGTGGTCGGGCTCGGCGTCGCGTACGCCGACGCCCGCAGGCTCGACCTGCTCGCCCTCGGCGAGTCCGCCGCCCGGCACCTCGGGGTCGACGTCGAACGGCTGCGAATCCGGATGATCGTGGTGACCGCGCTGCTCGGCGCGGCGGCCGTGGCCTTCACCGGCATCATCAGCTTCATCGGCCTGGTGGTGCCGCACCTGGTCCGCATGGTCGCCGGCCCGGGGCACCGGGTGCTGCTGCCGGCCAGCGCGCTCGGCGGGGCGATCGTGGTGATCGCGGCCGACCTCGCCGCCCGCACCCTGGTCGAGCACCAGGAACTCCCGCTCGGGGTGCTCACCGCGGTCGTCGGCGGGCCGGCGTTCTTCTGGCTGCTGCGCCGCACCCGAGGCCGGGCCGGAGGCTGGGGATGAGCCCGCTCGCAGGCGGGGCGGCGCGCGGCCGGCCGCGGGGCCCGCTCCGCTGGTCGGGGCCCCGCGTGCCGGTCCCGGTGCCGGCAGGCGCCCCCCGCGTCCAGGTAGCCGGCCTGCGCGTAACCCGCGCCGGGCGGCCGGTGCTCGACGGGGTCGATTTGCGGGTCCGTGCCGGCGAGGTGCACGCCCTGGTCGGGCCGAACGGCGCGGGCAAGTCCACTCTGCTGGCCGCCGTCAGTGGCGATCTGCCGGCCGGAGCGGGCACGATCGAGATCGACAGGCTGCCGCTGGCCGGCTGGTCCCCGGTGGAGCTGGCGATGCGCCGGGCCGTGCTACCCCAGCGCAGCACGCTGAGCTTTCCGTTCACGGTCGACGAGGTGGTGCGGATGGGACGGGCGCCCTGGGCGGGCAGGCCGGAACAGCGGCGGGACGACGAGATCGTCGCCGAAGCCCTGCGGCGGTGTGACGTTGCCGGGTTCGCCGCCCGGCCGTACCCGTCGCTGTCCGGCGGCGAGCAGGCGCGCGTCGCGCTGGCCCGGGCGCTGGCGCAGCAGGCCGTCGTGCTGCTGCTCGACGAACCGACCGCCGCCCTCGACCTGCGCCACCAGGAACTGGTCATGCGGATCGCCCGCGACCGGGCGCGAGCCGGCGACGCCGTGGTGGCCGTGCTGCACGACCTGGCCCTGGCCGGCGCGTACGCGGATACCGTGACCCTGCTCGCCGACGGCCGGGTGCGGGCCGTGGGCCCGCCGGCCGAGGTGTTCACCGCCCCGCTGCTCTCCGAGGTCTACCGGCACGACATCGAGGTCGTGCCGCACCCGCGTACCCGACTGCCGCTGGTCGTCCCCCGACGTCGACCACCGGTGCGAACCCCCGTCACCCTGGAGGAGAGATGAGTACGACCAGCATCCCGTTCTCGGCGCAACTGCGCGCCACCGGCCGGGAGGCCCACCAGGCCGCCGAGTCCCAGCGGTACGTCACCGCCCTGGTGGCCGGCGACCTGGACCGGGCCGGCTACACCGCGATGGTGGTCCAGCACCACGTGATCTACGAGGCGCTGGAGCACGCCGCCGAGGCGATGCGCCCCGACCCGCTCGCCGGACCGTTCGTCGACGACGCGCTGACCCGGCTGCCCGCCCTCGCCGCGGACCTGGAGTTCCTGCTCGGGCCCGACTGGCGCGGACGGGTCGACCCGGACCCGGCGACCGTCTCCTACGCCGAGCGCATCGGCGAGGCCTGCGCCGGCTCACCGGAACGATTCGTCGCCCACCACTACACCCGCTACCTCGGCGACCTCTCCGGCGGGCTGCACATCGGCCGGTCGCTCGACCGGCACCACGGCCTGACGGGGGAGGCCGGCGCGGCGTTCTACCGGTTCGACCGGATCCCCGACCCCAGGGCGTACAAGGACGCCTACCGGGCCAGGCTGGACGCCCTCCCGCTCGACGAGGCGGGGCGGGCCACGCTGCTGGCCGAGGTGCTCGTGGCGTACCGGCACAACACCGCGGTCCTCGCCGGCCTGTCCCGGCTCGTGCCGGGCGGCGCGGAGGCGGCGGCGTGAGCGCCTCGTTCCCCCCGGAGGTGGTCGCCGCCGTCAGCCGGCACATGAACGACGACCACGCCGGGGACTCGCTGCTCATCTGCCGGGCCCTCGGCGCGCAGCCGGCCGCCACCAGGGCCCGGGTCACCGGGCTGGACGTCGACGGGATGGAGTTCGCCGTCACCGTGCACGACATCGAGGTTCCGGTGCGCGTCCCGTTCGCCTACCGGCTGACCGAACGCGTCCAGATCCGGCAGGAGGTGGTGCGGATGTATCAGGAGGCGTGCCAGCGGCTCGGGCTCCCGCCTCGTCCGGCCGGCTGACCCCGCCGTGGCGGGCCACCTGGTCCGCCGGGTGGTTCCGCTGCCCGCGACGGTGCCCAGGGTGTCGCCGGCGAGATCGGTGTCGGTGACGGTGACGCCGACCACCACGGCGGTGCCGCCGTGGTGGTCGCGGCGACCGGTGGGACGTTGGCCGGGGTCACGGTGCGGGCGCCCGTGGCACGGCCGTGCCGTCATGGCACCGACAGGGCCGGCGCCTCGGTCAACGGATTCGTGCTCCCCGCCTGGCTGATCGGGGCGAGCATCATCCCGGCGATGGCGTCGGACAGGAAGTCGCCCACCGAGTGCCAGCGCGGGTCCTGCCCGTCCCGCTCGGCGCGTGCCTCGACCTCGGCGCAGGCCGTGGCGACGATCCGGGTGATCAGGCTCGCCCGCCCGGCCACCACCCCCGGGTGCAGGTGGTTGAGGCGGGACACCGCCGAACGGGCGATGAGCGTCGCGGTCGGGGCGGACTCCGCGCTCTCCCGCATCAGCGTCGCGGTCACCGGGTCGTGGATGGCCTGGCTGAGGAAGCGGGCCCGCCAGCTCGGCTGCGGCAGTCGGGCCATGGCGTCCATGAACGGCACCACGAGGCTCCGCACGTCGTCGAGAACCGAGTCGGAGCGTTCGAACATCCTCCGACGTGGCTCCTCCAGTTCGACCGCGTGTCGGATGATCAGCGCCCGGAGCAGGCCCTCGCGACCGCCGAAGTAGTAGTGCACGGCCGAGTGGTTGGTGTTCCCGGCAGCCTCGGCCACCTTGCGGTCGGAGACCTGCGCGATGCCCGCCTCGGCGAACAGGCGTTCCGCCGCGTCGAGCAGCGCCGTCCGGGCCGCCTCTGACCGGGCCATCGGCGAGCACCTCCTCGTGGGGCGGGGCGGGTGTGGCGAATCTCAAGCTACCCCACTGCCGACTTTGTAAGCCACGTGACTTACATTTGGTCGTCGGTGGTCAACCGGCACCCGTGACAGACCTCGCGCCCTCGGGCGCTCGCTCGACAGACACCCAGGAGCTACGCCTATGGAGTCCCCGACCGTTCCCTCACCCGCTGATTCCCCGGCGGCGGGTCCGCCGGAGGAGGACCGGAAGACCCGGATCGCGCGCTACGTCGCCCTCTTCGTGATGCCGTTCGCCATGGTCACGATGATGTTCGCCACCTACATGGGCACCATGCACTCGCCGCACCCGCGGGAGATGCCGGTGGCCGTGGTGGGGACGGGGCCCGGGGCGGAGGCGATCGTCGACGCGCTGAACTCCGCACCGGAACGGGCCATGGACGCGCGGCTGGTCCCGTCCGGCGGCGACGCGGTGGAACTGTTGAAGGACCGTGAGATCGCGGGCGCGCTGGAGATCCCGGTCGAGGGGTCGGCCACCGCGACGATCTACACCGCGATGGCAGCCGGGGCCTCCCAGGCCACCACCGTCCAGCAGATGCTCGCCCCAGTCGCCGTCGGGCAGAACTGGACGATAGCCACCGAGAACGTCGTTCCCCTGCCGGAAGGTGACGGATCGGGCACTGCGGTCCTGTTCGCCGCCATGGGCATGATGCTGGCCGGGTACGTGCCGCTGAGCCTGCTGCTGATGGCGGTTCCCCACCTGCTGTCCCTGCGGCGGTTCCTGCCGCTGCTGGCCGGCTGGTCGGCGCTCACCAGCAGCATAATCTGGTTGATCCTCGGGCCGATCGTGGGTGCCGTCGACGGCCACTACCTCCAGTTCCTCGGCGTCGGGATGCTGGCGACCGGAGCTGTCGGTCTCGGCCAGTTGCTGTTCAGCAAGCTGATGGGGCCGCTCGCGGTCCTCATCGGCATGCTGCTGTACGTCGTGCTCGGCATGCCGGCGTCGAACCTGGCGCTGTCGGTCGACGTGATGCCCGGCTTCTTCTCGTTCCTGCACGGGGTGCTCCCGCTCCCGGCGGCGGGCGAGACGCTCCGCGCCATCCTCTACTTCGACGGCCGTGGCGCCGGCGGGCACCTGCTGGCGCTGGCCCTCTGGGCGGCCGTCGCCCTGCTGCTGTGCCTGCTCAAGGAGCGCACCGGCGGACACACGATCCCCGGGGCCCCGGTGGTCACCGACCCCAACACGCGGCTGCCGGCGCTCGCGGGCGGCCCGCCGAGGTCCAAGCGGTTTCGTTACCTGGCGGTGGCGGCCTTCCCGCTGTCCATCCTGGTGATGGTGGTGGGCCTGATGAGCTTCTCAATGCACAAGCCGGAGCCCCGTGACCTCCCGGTCCTCGTGGTCGGCAGCACGACCGGGCAGGCCGAGCAGGTGGCCGCCGGCCTGGAGTCGAGCCTGGGCGGCATACTCGACGTCGAGGCGGTCGCGTCGGTGGACGAGGCCACCGAGCGCATCCTCGGCCAGGACGTCGTCGCGGCCTACGTCCTGCCGCAGGCGCAGGGCGCCGAGGCGACGCTCTACACCTCCTCGGGCGCCGGGGTCAGCCAGCAGAGCGTCGTGAAGGCGGTGTTCCAGCAGGTCTCCGCCCAGCAGCAGACCCCCTTGACGGTGAACGACGTGGCGCCGCTCACCGACACCGACACGATGGGCAGCAACAGCCTGTACGTCGGCATGTCGTGGATCATGGCCGGGTTCCTGATGCTGGCCGTGCTTCGTGGCGGGGCACCGGAGCTGAAGAAGCTGCGCCAGTTCCTCCCTCTGCTCGGCGGCTGGTCGATCGGGATGGCCGTGTGGTTGTGGCTGCTCTTCGACGTCATCGTCGGCGCGGTCAACGGGCACGCCTGGGAGATGATCGGCTTCGGCGCCGTCACCATCTTCGCCGTGTCCCTGGTGACCGGGGTGTTCACCCGAACCGTCGGCCTGGCCGCGATCGTCCCGGTGATGGTCGTGATGATGCTGGCGGGTGTGCCCGCCTCCGGTGGTGGACTCTCGGTGTACATGGTGCCCGAGTTGTTCCGTGTCCTGCAGGACATCCTGCCGCTGCCGGCCGCGGTCGACACAGCCCGATCGATGATCTACTTCGGCGGCGACGGAATCGGCAGGAACCTCCTGGTCATCGGGATCTGGGGGGCGGTCGGCCTCGTGCTGAACCTCGTCGTCGACCAGTGGCAGCGGCGCAAGGACAGCCGGGCCGGAACCGGCGGCCCGGACGGTCCTCCGCCGACCGCCGGAACGGCCGACGTCGGTGCCCGCTTCGGCGGCATCGGTGAGCTTGAGCAGGCCGCAACGCGCTGAGCCCGCGTCGGCCGGGCCGGTGCCGCGCCTCGATCCGTCGAGGCAGCGGCGCCGGCCCGGCCGTGTTCCTGGCTCACCGGAACCCGGGCCAGGAGCCCGAGGGCTCCACGTGCCCCGAACGTCCGCCACGTCGGCGCTATCATCACCCCTCCGGATGGAGGGTTGATGTTTGCTCCGCTGCGGTACGCCGCGTTCCGTCACCTGGCTGCCGGTCGGCTGATCAACATGCTGGGCAACGCGATCGCTCCCGTTGCGCTGGCCTTCGCCGTGCTCGACCTGACCGGCTCGGTGCGCGACCTGGGCCTGGTGGTCGGCGCAAGGTCGCTGATGAACGTGCTGTTCGTGCTCTTCGGCGGGGTGCTGGCCGACCGGATTCCGCGCCGGCTGGTGCTGGTCGGCTCCAATGTGCTCGGTGCGCTCACCCAGGCGGTGGTGGCCGCCCTGGTGCTGACCGGTACGGCGACGATCCCGTTGCTGCTGGTGCTCGGCGCGGCCAACGGCGTGGTGAGCGCGCTGGCTCAGCCGGCGTCGGCCGCCGCGACGCCGCAGACCGTGCCGCCGGAGCTGATCCAGCCCGCGAACGCGATCCTCCGGCTCGGCATGAACGCCGGCATGATCGGCGGGGCGGCCCTCGGTGGCCTGCTGGTCGCCGCTGCCGGGCCCGGCTGGGGCCTCGCCGTCGACGCGCTCACCTTCGCCCTCGCGGCGGCCGCCTTCGCCGGTGTCCGGGTGGCTTCCACACGATCGGCGAGCACCGGTACGGGCATCCTGGCCGACCTGCGGGAGGGCTGGAGCGAGTTCACCGCGCGGACCTGGGTCTGGGTGGTGGTGCTCGGCTTCATGGTCCTCAACGCGGCGCTGGCCGGCGGCGTGAACGTGCTCGGCCCGGCCGTCGCCGACGAGACGATCGGGCGCGGTGCCTGGGGTGTGGTGTTGGCGGCGCAGACCGTCGGGATGGTTGTCGGTGGGCTGATCGCCCTGCGGATCCGGGTGCGCCGGCTGCTGCTGCTCGGGGTGGCCTGCATGTTCGCCGAGTCGTTCTTGCTGTTGGGGCTGGCCCTGGCGCCGACCGTCGCCGTGCTGGTGGTGGCCGGGGTGGCGGTCGGGATCGCCGTCGAGCAGTTCGCGGTGGCCTGGGAGACCTCGATCGCGCAGCACATTCCCGCCGAGCGGCTGGCCCGGGTCTACTCGTACGACATGTTGGGGTCCTTCGTCGCCATTCCGCTGGGTCAGGTGGCGGTGGGGCCGGTCGCCGGGGCGATCGGCACCCGCGAGACGCTGCTGATCCTCGCGGCGCTGGTGGTGGCTTCCGTCGTCGGCATGTTGGCCAGCCGGGACGTCCGCCGGCTGCGGACGGCGGCCCCCGCCCCCGCCCCCGCTGCGGTACCGGCCGGGCAGGCCGACGGCGGACCGGGGGACAGCCCTGTCACCGCGCCCGCCGAACCGGCCGGCCGCGCCTGACCCGGCTCCGGTGGCGCCGGCAACGACGCCGGGAGAGGTGCCCTGTCCCGCGTCCGGCGGGCGTCAGTCAGCCGACCGCCGCCATGCAGGCCGGCTCACGGCAGGCGGCGGGGGAGTTGACCGGGTGCACGACGATCCTCCGTCACGACTGACTGCACCCGGCGGATGGTCGCGCCTGGTGCCATGATCACTTCCCGCCACCGTTCCAGCGTCCTGGTCAGGTCCCACACCGTGCTCCGCAGTTCCTGCAGTTCACGCTGGGATGCGGTCAGCTGCTCCCGGACGGTCAGCGCCTCGGCCTCCAGTTCGGCGACCCGCGCCCGCAGCGGCTGCACCAGGGCCAGCGCCGCATCGGTCAGTGCTCCGGCCGTCTCGGCCTTCAGCTTTCGCCGTTGCACGGTCACCGTGGCCAGCACGGCGAGCCCGCCGGCGCCTCCGAGCATCCCGAGCATGGAGATCATCAGCTGCGCCCAGTACGGGGCGTCCGGGTTCGATGCGGCGATCATGTCTGCACCTTCGAGCACGGATTATCTTGCGGATGGTGCATCCGGATCAGCCAGCGCAGTGATCCCAGGATCTCGGCCGAACGCAGCCACGACCCGAGGGCCACCGCCCCGACGAACGACGCGGCCACCACCGCCTGGTCTCCGGCGAACACCAGGACGGCGATCACGTACATCGCGGCGAGCGCACCCAGCGCCAGCACCGCGGCGAGCTCGATGCCGAGCCCGGTGCTGAGCTGCCCCGGCCAGAACATGCCGAGCAGGCCCGCGGCGCCGACCACGATCAGGCCGAACTCCCACAGGACCCTGATCGGGTCGGGCATCGCCACCTCCAGCGAATGCGGCCGGATGCCACCCACGGCCAGCAGGAGGCCGCACACGGGCGTGGTGGCGAGGACCGCGAACTCGTACACCCGGTTGCTTGTCCGATCCCGCAAGCTCCCCATTGCACACTCCCTTCCCCAGGTGCGGCCTCGTCGACGCACGGACGACCGATGATCTTCGAACGTGGCGCCGCGTGACGACGCTGCCGCCGCGGTGTCGGGACATGACGCCGGGCAATCCTCCGCCGGCCCGCCGGGTGCGCACGTGCTCGCATCACTCCCCGTGCCGCGGGCCACGTCGCGCGGCCTGCCTGCGGTCCCAAACCACATGAATCAACCATATGCGCAGGTCAGGTGCCTTTCGGCGCCTGGAGGGGTGACTGGATCACCGCAGCGCTCAGGGGAACGAGTGTCAGAATATCGACAGTTGTTTGCGTTGTCCGCAGTGTCCTATCTTCGCCCGGTCCCCGCCGGCGGGTAGCCGGCGGGGCCGGCTGCCGCCGGGGACGCCGGCCCTGCGCTCGCCCGGCGGCGGCCCACCGGGTCGCACACCGGCGCCCGGTGGGCCGCCGCCACCGCAGGACCGGTCGGGGGACCCGGGATATCTACCTCTGTGGATATAGTGTCGGCCCGGGACGATCTACCAACGAGGTACTCGAAGGACACGCGCACCCGGGACCAGGAGGGACGGCAGTCATGGCGAACGAGCCCCAGCCTCACCGCGGTGACGGCGGCGAGCTGCCGGCCGTGGGCCGCAGGGAGCTGCTGCGGGGTACGGCGGCGGTGGCGGGCGGTGTGGTGCTCGGCGGACTGTTCCAGTCGGCGCCCGCGCTGGCGGCACCGGTGATCTACAACCCGTTCAGCGGCTACCGGATCACCGACGGATGGCAGGAGCACCTCGACCGTGGCTCCGCCGGGGGCGTCGACTTCGCGATGTCGGTCGGCACGAACCTTCCTGCGTGTGGCGCCGGGACGATCTCGAACATCCCGAACAACGGCACGGGCGGTCACACCGTGACCATCAACCACTCCGACGGGTACCGCAGCCAGTACCTGCACCTGTCCCAGTTTCTGCTGGCGAACGGGACCTCAGTGGCGTCGGGAGCCATCGTCGGCAGGTCCGGCGGCGCGGCCGGCGCTCCCGGCTCCGGCTCCTCGACGGGGCCGCACCTGCACTGGCACATGATCGACCCCGCGGGTCGCCGGATCAATCCGTTGGCCTACGTCAATCCGACCCCGCCGCTCGACCTGTGGAAGGACGACATGAAGCTGATCCAGTCCACCAACCGGGGTATCGCGCTGGTCGGCCCCGGCTACTTCCGCCAGCTCAGCAACAACGAGGAGGTGACGGCCGCCGTCGCGCTGGTCGGCAACCCCCTGATCGGCAACGACCGCCAGTTCGACCTGTGGCGCAGCATCGCCTTCGACGGCCAGGTCAAGGCCCCGTCCTGACGGTCGACCCGGCGGACCGCCCCGGCTTGGCGCCCGGGCGGTCCCGGCGAGATCTTCGCTGCGTGCTCGGCGGAGCCGGCCCGGTCGCGGCCGGGATCACGCAGCTGTTCGTCCTGGTTGGTCTGCTGGCGGTGGAGGCCGTCGCGGTCGTCCGCACCGTCGAGCTGGTGGCCCGAGGTCGCCTGCGACCGAACTCGGCGTGAACTGCCTGCCCGCCATCGGCGTGAACGGGCTGCCCGCCACTGCGCCGCGTTACACGTCGTTGCGCGTTGCTGCCCGTTGCTGCCCGTTGCTGCCCGCCGCCTAGGTGCCGGAATCGGTGCCGGAATCCTTGTTTGGGCTAATCGCCTGGGCGCAGTGGTCGGACCACTAGGTCACGTGGCGTGCCATGAGGGCACCGACGATCCGCCGAACGGCGGATCGAAGGGTCGGGTGTCCGGAGTGCGGGGGTGGCCTCCGGCAACCACCGCAGCGCACCGCTCCCGTCCTGACCTGCGGGAATCTCGGCGGATTGCGGTAACGGTCAGGTCACGAGGCATTCCGGAGGTGTTGTTGCTCGGCTAGCCTCCCGGTGAGGCACGAGGTCAGACCTCATGCCTCATACCTCTAACCCGACGAGGTGAGTTGACGAGTGCAGGAACCCGCCCCCAGCTATACCGGATACCGGTCCTTCGACTACTTGACGCCGCACGCCGACTACAAGGTCTTCGAGCTCGCGCCGCAGCTCGGCCGGGTGCCCGAACACGACCTCGGCCTGAGTGACGACCAGCGCGGCCGGGTCGCCCGGCTGCTCGGCGAGCACCTGGCCATCTCGCTGCACGAGCACCCGAAGATCCTGCCGGCCGACGTGTCGCAGCTGCGTGACTACAACCGCACCGGCCGCAACTCGTTCGGCTTCGAGGGCCTGGCCCGGTCGGGCCTGGCCGCGGTCTTCGACAACTTCATGAACGGCACCGGCTGCGTGACCAGCGAGCACGCCTGGAAGTGGGACGACGTCATCTACGACATCGGCCTGCGCTTCGCCGATGTCGCCAAGCAGGACCACGTGGTCCTGGCGACGACGTTGGACCAGATCTTCGAGGCCAGGCGCAACGGCCGGATCGCCCTGGTGGCCGGTCTGGAAGCGGCCACGATGATCGAGAACGAGCTGGACCGGATCGACATCCTCTACGGCTTCGGCGTACGTCAGATGGGCATCGCCTACAGCCAGGCCAACATGCTCGGATCCGGTCTCTCCGAGGACCGCGACGGTGGGCTGACCCACTTCGGTCGGCGCGCGGTGGACCGGATGAACAAGCTCGGTATCGCCATCGACATCTCGCACTCCGGTGACCAGACCTCGCTGGACGTTGTCGAGGCGAGCCGGGTGCCGGTGTTCATCACCCACGCCGGCGCCCGCTCGGTCTGGGACACCCCCCGGATGAAGCCGGACGAGGTGATCCGGGCCTGCGCCGAGCGCGGTGGCGTGATCGGCATCGAGGCCGCTCCGCACACCACCCTGTCGGCCGAGCACCCGCACCACTCGATCGAGTCGGTGATGGACCACTTCACGTACTGCGTGGAGCTGGTCGGCATCGACCACGTGGCGTTCGGCCCGGACACCAACTTCGGTGACCACGTCGGGCTGCACGACAGCTTCACCCAGCACCTGGCGATCGGGAAGGCCCACGGGGCGGTGGACCACCCCCGGGTCCCGTACGTGAGCGGCATGGAGAACCCGGCGGAGTGCTTCAGCAACATCGTCGGGTGGCTGGTCACGCACGGCTACTCCGACGACGAAATCGCCAAGGTCATCGGCGGCAACATCATCCGGGTTCTTGAGGAGGTTTGGTGAAAAGCACAGTCAAGGGTCGGTGGCGGCTTGCCGTCGCGCTCGGCGTGGTGGCCACGCTCGGCGTCTCCGGCTGCGGTCTCAACGAGGACAACGCATCCTCCAGCAGCTCGTCGGGCGATTCGGTGCTGCGGATCGGCACCACCACCGACGTGAGCAACTTCAATCCGCTGCAGTCGCTGAGCAAGACCGACTCGTGGATCCTCAACGCGATGTACCCGCACCTGCTGCGGATCGACGAGAACGCGAAGAAGGCGCCGGAGCTGGCCAAGGAGTACCGCTACGAGGACGACGGCAAGACCGCCGTGTTCGTGCTGCGGGACGACTTCAAGTGGACCGACGGCAAGCCGGTGGTCGCGGACGATGTCAAGTTCAGCGCCGAGATGACCATGAAGTACAAGCTCGGCAACGTCGCCGCGAAGCTGACCTGGGTCGAGTCGATCGAGGCGCCGGACGCGACCACGGTCAAGTTCAAGCTCTCCCAGCCGTACGCGCCGTTCGCCGAGGGCGTCGGGTTCTGGATGTCGATCGTGCCGAAGCACGTCTTCGAGCCGGCCGGGGACCTGTCCAAGTTCCCCAACGACTCGAACTGGGTCGGCGCCGGGCCGTTCGTGCTGGACAGCATGACCAAGGGCCAGCGCTACGTCATGAAGCGCAACGAGAGCTACCCGCTCGCCCCGGGTGGCAAGGCCGCGGTCAGCCAGGTCGAGTACCGGGTCTACCCGGACGTGAACACGATGATGTTGGCGCTGCGCAACGGCGACATCGACCTGATGGGCACCCCGGTGCCGGTGTCGGCGGCGAAGACCTTCGAGGGTGACTCGAAGATCAAGATGGAGAAGGTCGGCGCGCTGGGCTTCGCGCACCTGACCTACAACATGAAGAACAAGTTCCTGGCCGACCAGGAGGTCCGGCAGGCGTTGTCGATGTCGGTCGACACCAAGTCGATCATCTCGGCCGTGCTCCAGGGCGACGCCCAGGAGATGGCCGGCCCGATCTCGCCGACCTTCTCGGACTACGACAACTCCGAGGTCAAGCCGTACGCGTTCGACCCCGCCGGGGCGAAGGCCAAGCTGACCGCGGCCGGCTACAAGGACGCCAACAACGACGGGTTCTTCGACGAGTTGGCCTTCGGCGTGGCGTGCGACCAGTCCAACGCGAACATGACCCGCGTGGTGCAGCTCTTCCGGGAGAGCGCGGCCAAGGCAGGCATCAAGCTGAAGAACGAGTGCGTCGAGCGGAACACCTTCCTGTCCCGCACCAAGAGCGGCGAGTACGACATCGACGCCTCGCAGTGGGGTGTGTTCGACAACCCGATGGACCAGCTGCGCAGCACCTACCTGTCCAGCAACCCGGGTGGCATCAACTACAACCTGCTCGAGTCGGCCGAGATCGACAAGCTGATCAACGACGCGGCCGGCACCACCGACCCCGAGGCGTTCAAGGCCAAGATCAAGAACCTCGACAAGGTCGTGCACGACCAGGCGTACCTGACCCCGCTGTACGTGGAGAACTTCCGGTTCGCCTACAACGCCAGCAAGTTCACCGGCTTCTCCCCGTCGCCGTCGGACCTGCTCGGCATGGTCACCGCGTACTCGCTCGCCCAGGTCACCCCGGTCAAGTAACCAGAAACCAGAGGGAAAGGAGGGGTCCCCCGTGGCGCGTTTCATGCTCAGCCGGGCACTGAAGGCCGTCCTGACCGTGTGGATTGCGATCACCTCGACGTTCTTCCTGCTCCGGATGCTGCCGGGGGACCCCACGGCCCTGATGGTCGAGGGGGACATGACTCCGGAGATGCAGGCGGCGCTGCTCAAGACGTACGGCCTGGACCGTCCGTTGTGGGAGCAGTACGTGTCGTACCTGCGTGAGCTGCTCCAGGGCAACCTGGGCATCTCGTTCCGGCAGATCCAGCCGGTCGCCGACATCATCGTCGACCGGCTGCCCTGGACGCTGCTGCTCGCCGGCAGCGCGTTCGTGATCACCATCGCCGTCGGCATCCCGATCGGCGTCTCCGCCGCCGTGCACCGGGGCCGGTGGCTGGACCGTATGCTGCAGGCGCTCGGGATCGGCGGGCACGCGCTCTTCGTGCCCAGCGTCGCCATGCTGCTGCTGGTCTTCCTCGGTGCCCGGCTCGGCTGGTTCCCGATCGGTGGGGCGGTCGACCCGGACACCCGGGGCGCGGCGGCCTACCTGAGCCTGGCCCACCACCTGGTGCTGCCGGTGCTGTCGCTGGTGCTGGTGCAGCTCGGCCCGTACGCGCTGACCCTGCGTACCAACATGATCGAGGTCCTCGGCGAGGACTACATCCGGGCCGCCCAGGCCCGGGGACTGTCGGCCCGGCGCCGGGTCTGGAAGCACGGCCTGCGCAACGCGATCCTGCCGGCGCTGACCCTGATGGGCCTGCAACTGGGCACTCTGGTCGGCGGCGCGGTGCTCACCGAGACGGTCTTCGCCTACCCCGGAGTCGGCCGGTTGATCTTCGAGGCCGTCGGGCAGCAGGACTACCCGGTGCTCCAGGGGGCGTTCATCATGCTCGCCGTCACGGTGGTGGCCGCCAACGCGCTGACCGACATGCTCTACGCCGTTCTCAACCCCCGGATCCGACTGTGAGCGCGAGCAGCGCAGCGCAGCGGAGCCCCGCAGTCGCGAACGAAGTCACCTCCGTGAGCGCGCCGAGGGCGGCGGTTCGCCCGGACCCGTCCGCCGCCACATCTGAAGGGAGAATGCCGTGAGCGCCCCCGTCCTGACCGAGCAGACGGTGCCGCCGGTCGCCCCGGCCCCTGTCAAGCGGTCCTGGCACGGCTACCTGCGCCAGCCCTCCGCGGCGCTGTCGGTGCTGGTGCTGCTCGTGATGGTGGTGATGGCGGTCTTCGCGCCGCTGATCGCCGACGAGCCGGTCGGTGCCGGCTCGGACGTGCTGCATTCGCCGTCCGGTGCGCACTGGTTCGGCACCGACGACCTCGGGCAGGACATCTTCGCCCAGGTGGTCTGGGGCACCCGGACCAGCCTGGTGATCGGCCTGGCCGCCTCGGTGATCGCGATCGTGCTGGGTACCGCGATCGGGCTGGCCTCGGCCTACTTCCGCCCGATCGACGCGGTCGCCACGGTGGTCACCGACGTGATGCTGGCGCTGCCGACCCTGCCGTTGATGATCATGCTGGCCGCGGTGGTCAGCCCCAGCGTCTGGACGCTGACCATGATCATTGGTTTCTTCGCCTGGCCCGAGGTGGCCCGGCTGATCCGGTCGCAGGGCCTGGTGGTCAGCGCGATGCCCTACATCGACGGGGCCCGGGTGCTCGGCGCCACCGGCTGGCGGATCGTCACCCGGGAGATCCTGCCCGCGGTCGTCTCGCTGGTGATCGTCAGCGTCCTGCTCACCGCCTCCCGGGCGGTGATCTCCGAGGCCGGGCTGAGCTTCCTCGGCCTCGGCGACCCGGACGCCTGGTCCTGGGGCCGGATCCTGCTCAACGCCCAGCGCAGCGGCGTGATCGCCATCGCCTGGTGGCAGACGCTCTTCCCGTCCCTGGCGATCCTGCTGCTGGTGCTCTCGGCGACCGTCGCCGGCATGAGGTTCAACGACACCCGCGACCCCCGCCGCAACGGAGGCTGACCATGCGACTGCCCGACAGCTTCTACACCAGCGTCCGGACCCGGCTCACCGAGGCGCTCGACGAGCGTGGCCTGGACGGCTTCCTGGCCACCTCACCGGCCGACGTCGCCTTCCTCAGCGGCTTCTTCTACATCGCCACCGAACGCCCCGTCTACCTCTGGATGCCGCAGGAAGGGGATCCGCTGCTGGTCATCCCCCGACTCGACGAGGAGTACGCCGCCCAGCAGGGCGTCCAGGTGGCCACGGCCAGCTACTTCGAGTACCCGGGCGTGGTCACCGCCGAGCAGACCCTCGCCGCGGCGCTGTCCCGCCCCGGTGGCCCGATCCGCCGGATCGGGGTGAGTGCCGGCATCCCGGTCGGCGCGTTCCGGGCACTGTCCCTGGCCATCGCGGGGGCCACCCTGGAGACCACCGACGCGGTGGCCCGGCTGCGGCTGCGCAAGTTCCCCGAGGAGATCCCGTTCCACGAGGCCGCCGCGCGGATCTGCGACGAGATGCTCGGCGCGGGCCGGTCGCTGATCGAGGAGGCGCTGGTCGGCGGGGGACCACTGCCCCGCGAGGACGAGATCGCCCGGCACGTGATCGGGTACGGCACCGACCGGATGTACGCCCAGTACGACCTGGTCGTCTACACCACCAAGCTGGCCGGCGGGCTGGTCTACGCCGGCCCGAACTCCGCCCTGCCGCACGGCCTGCCGACCCGCCGGCGGCTCCAGCCGGGGGACACGCTGATCCTCTCCCTCGGCGCGGCGGTCGCCAGCCGGTTCGTGGAGAGCGAACGCACCTTCGTCATCGGTGAACCCACCGCCGAGCAGGTGCGCTACTACGAGGCCGACCGGGAGGCGCAGGAGGTCGGCACCGAGGCGATGATCGCCGGTCGGACCTGTGCCGAGGTCAACCGGATCTGCCTGGACGTGCTGCGCGGGCACGGGCTGGGTGACTACATCCGGCACCGGCAGGGGCACGGCATCGGGTTGCAGAACCACGAGGCGCCGTGGGTCGAGGACGGCGACGACACCGTGCTCGCCCCCGGCATGCTGCTCTCCAGCGAGCCGGGCGTCTACGTCCCCGGCCACGCCGGCTACCGCATCTCCGACACGGTCCTGGTGCGGGAGGCCGGCCCGCGCCGGCTCACCAGCTACCCGCGCGACCTGGCATCCAACGTCATCGAGGGGGTCCGATGAGAATCAACGGCGCGGAACTGGTCGTCGAGGCGTTCGGCCCGACCGACGCACCGGCGATGATCGTGCACCACGGTGCGCCCGGCCTGGGCTCGCGCAACGAGCCGAAGCGCTCCTTCGGCCCGTTCGCCGACCGGATGCGGGTCATCGTCTTCGACGCCCGTGGGTCCGGCGAGTCCAGCGACGACGAGCCGTTCACCCACGAGCAGTGGGTGGCCGACGTGGACGCCATCCGGGAGCACTTCGGCTACGAGAAGATCGTGATGGCCGGCGGCTCGTACGGCGGGTTCATCGCCCTGGAGTACGCCGTCGCCCATCCGGACCGGGTCTCCGCCTTGGTGCTGCGGGACACCGCCGCGGACACCGCCCACGACCATCTCGCGGTCGAGCGGGCCCGCAACACCGACCGATCCGTGATCCCGGAGTGGGTCATCGAGCGGATCGGCACCGGGCGGTTCGCCAGCAACGATCAGTTGCGGGAGTACTGGCGGGCGATCCTGCCGTTGTACGACCACCAGCACGACCCGGCCAAGGACGAGGCGAAGCTGGCCGCCACCCGGTTCCACTACCGGACCCACAACGCGGCCTTCGGGCAGAACATGCCCAACTACGACCTCAAGCCGAAGCTGCCGTCGATCACCTGCCCGACCCTGGTCACCGTGGGCCGGCACGACTGGCGTACCCCGGTGGCGGCCTCGCAGGTCATCGCGGACCTGGTCCCCGACGGCCGGCTGGTGGTCTTCGAGAAGTCCGGGCACTCGCCGCAGCTGGAGGAGCCCGAGCTGTTCCAGCAGGTGGTGCGCGACTTCCTCGCCGAAGCCGGGGTGCTGCGATGACCCTGTTGGAGATCGATGACCTGCGGGTCGCGTTCCCCGGCCCGACCGGGCCGATCAACGCGGTGAACGGGGTGTCGCTCAAGGTCGACGCCGGGCAGACCCTGGCGATCCTCGGCGAGTCCGGCTCCGGCAAGAGCGTCACCGCGCAGGCGGTGATGGGCATCCTCGACACGCCTCCGGCCCGGATCAGCGGCGCGGTGCGGCTGCACGGGCGGGAGCTGCTGACCCTGCCGCGCAAGCAGCGCGACCGGATCAGCGGCGAAGAGATCGGCATGGTCTTCCAGGACGCGATGGCCGCGCTCAACCCGGTCTTCACGGTCGGGCACCAGATCATGGAGGTGCTGCGGGTCCGCCGCGGCATGTCCAGGGCCGACGCCCGCCGCCGGGCCGTCGAACTGGTCGACCGGGTCCGGATCCCGGCCGCCAAGGACCGGGTCCGGGACTATCCGCACCAGTTCTCCGGCGGGATGCGGCAGCGCATCATGATCGCGCTGGCCATCTCCCTGGAACCGGACCTGCTGATCGCCGACGAGCCCACCACCGCCCTGGACGTGACCGTGCAGGCCCAGGTGATGGAGCTGCTCGCGGAGATCCAGCGGGACAGCGGGATGGGCCTGCTGCTGATCACCCACGACCTCGGGGTGGTGGCCGAGGTCGCCGACGACGTGGCGGTGATGTACGCCGGCCGGCTCGTCGAGCAGGGCACCGTCGAACAGATCTTCGACGGCCCCGCGCACCCGTACACCGAAGGGCTGCTCGCCTCGATGCCCCGGGTGGACCGGCGCGACGACGTCCTCTACGCGATTCCGGGCGCCCCGCCCAATCCGGCCCGGCTGCCCGCCGGCTGCCCGTTCCACCTGCGCTGTCCCCGGGCCACCGACGAGTGTCGGACGGCCCTGCCGCTGCTGGAGGTGCTGCCCGCCAACCGGGCCAGCGCCTGCCACCACCATGAGGAGGTGCTCGGTGCCACCCGGCGATGATGTGGTGCTGCGGGTCGAGAACCTGGTCAAGCACTTCCCGCTCAAGGGGCGGATACCTTTCACCTCCGGCGGCGTGGTCAAAGCCGTCGACGGGGTTTCCTTCGACCTGCGCCGGGGCGAGACGCTCGGCGTGGTGGGCGAGTCCGGCTGCGGCAAGACCACCCTGGCCCGGATGCTGGTCGGGCTGGAAAAGCCCACCTCCGGCGCGGTGCGCTTCGGCGAGTCGGTGGTGCACGAGGCCAAGGGGCGGGAACTGCGCGCCCTGCGTCGGCGGATCCAGATCGTGCTACAGGACCCGTACACGTCGCTGAACCCCCGGCGCACCATCCGGGAGATCCTGTTCCAGCCCTTCGAGATCCATCCCGATGTGCTGGACCGGCGGCGCCGGCTCGACCGGATCCGGGACCTGCTCGACCTGGTCGGCCTCGACGCCGACCTGCACCTCGACCGCTACCCGCACCAGTTCTCCGGCGGGCAGCGCCAGCGCATCGGCATCGCCCGGGCGCTGGCCCTTCAGCCCGACGTGATCGTCTGCGACGAGCCGGTCTCCGCGCTGGACGTGTCGGTCCAGGCCCAGGTGGTCAACCTGCTGGAACGGCTCCAGGAGGAGCTGGGAGTGGCCTACGTCTTCATCGCCCACGACCTGTCCGTGGTGCGGCACATCTCCGACCGGGTGGCGGTGATGTACCTCGGCAAGCTGGTGGAGACCGGCCCCGAGGCGAGCCTGTACGACACGCCCCGGCACCCGTACACCAAGGCTCTGCTCTCGGCCGTGCCGGTGCCCGAGCCGGCCGGACGCGGGCAACGGCAGCGGATCCTGCTGACCGGTGACCCGCCCAGCCCGGTCAACCCGCCCTCGGGTTGCCGGTTCCGGACCCGCTGCTGGCAGGCGACCGAGACCTGCGCCACCACCGAACCGCCGCTGGCCGCCGGAGTGCACCCGGTTGCCTGCCACTTCCCGCTGGCCGCGTAACCGGCCGGCGACCGTCCCGAAGGAGAAGGTGTCTTGCTGCAAGAACCCGCCCCCCGCTACCAGGGGCACAGGTCCTACTCGTACCTGGAGCCGCACGCGGACTACCGGGTGTTCGAGTTGGCGCGGGAAGTCGGCCGGGTGCCCGAGCACGACCTCGGCCTGACCGACGCCCAGCGTGAGCGGGTGACCCGGCTGCTGACCGAGCACGTCGCGATCTCCCTGCACGAGCACCCGGTGGTCCTGCCCGAGGACGTCCGCGAGCTGCGCACGTACAACCGCACCGCGCGCCAGAGCACCGGCTACGAGGGGCTGGCCCGTTCCGGCCTGACCGCGGTGTTCGACAACTTCATGGCCGGGGCCTCCTGCGTGACCAGCGAGAACGGCTGGAAGTGGAACGACCTCATCTACGCCCTCGGGATGCGGATGAGTGACCTCTACAAGCAGGACCACGTCTTCCTGGCCACCTCGCTGGCCGACATCCACGCCGCCAAGCGGGACGGCCGGTTGGCGCTCGTCGCGGGCCTGGAGTGCGCCAGTCCGATCGAGAACGAGCTGGACCGGATCGACATCCTCTACGGCTTCGGCGTGCGCCAGCTCGGCATCGCCTACAGCCAGGCCAACATGCTCGGCGGCGGCCTCTCCGAGCGGCACGACGGCGGGCTGACCCACTTCGGTCGGCGCGCGGTGGACCGGATGAACAAGCTCGGTATCGCCATCGACATCTCGCACTCCGGTGACCAGACCTCGCTGGACGTTGTCGAGGCGAGCCGGGTGCCGGTGTTCATCACCCACGCCGGCGCCCGAGCGGTGTGGGACACCTCGCGGATGAAGCCGGACGAGGTGATCCGGGCCTGCGCCGAGCGCGGTGGCGTGATCGGTATCGAGGCCGCTCCGCACACCACCCTGTCGGCGGACCATCCGCATCACTCGATCGATTCGGTGATGGACCACTTCACGTACTGCGTGGAACTGGTCGGCATCGACCACGTCACGTTCGGGCCGGACACCATGTTCGGTGACCACGTCGGGGTGCACAACACCTACGCCGGCAACTACGCGCACGACGCCGGCAACCGGCCGGAGCACCCCCGGGTGGAGTACGTGTCCGGGGTGGAGAACCCGGGCGAGGCGTTCGGCAGCATCGTCGGGTGGCTGGTCACCCACGGTTACTCCGACGACGAGATCGCCAAGGTGGTCGGCGGTAACACCGTCCGGGTGCTCGAACAGGTCTGGTAGCGCCCCGCCGGCCGATTAACCGGGCGGGCGCAGACGAACTAAACTCCGTAGGCCGCGGCCGGCGGCGGGGAGCGAAGAGGTGGAGCGGATGGTTCGGCGCGAGACCGCGCTACAGGCCGCGCACGGTCGGCTACGGCAGCTGATCGGCAGCGAGTTCCGGTCGGGCGACAAGCTGCCCAACGAGCGGGAACTGGCCGACCGGTTGGAGGTCAGCCGGGCCACCGTGCGTGAGGCACTGGGCCAACTAGCCGGCGAGGGGGTGGTGACCCGCACCTGGGGGATCGGCACCTTCGTGCACGACGGCGTCGAGCGGGTGCCCGTGTCGATCGGTGACGTGACCGCGCTGCGGGACCGGATCACCGCCTCGGGCCACCGGCCGACGCTTCAGGACGCGGCAGTCAGCCGGGCGAAGTGCCCGGCTGACTGCGCCAGGGTGCTCGGGTTGGAGCCGGGCTCGCCGGTGTGGCGGGTCGACCGGCTCTTCGCCGTGGACGGGGTCGCGGCGGCCTGGATCCGGGATCATCTGCCGCTGCGCTTCGCCGGCCGGGACCTCGACCCGTCCGGGCTGGTCAGCATCGACCTGGACATGTTCGAGTTCCTGGCCAGCGCGACCGGCATGCCGGTGCGGCGGGCGGAGATCGAACTCGCCGCCGTGCTCGCCGACGAGGAATCCACCGCCCGGCTCGGCGTGGCGCTCGGGCATCCGCTGGTCACTGCGACCCAGATCGGCTACGGGGTGGACGACGCGGCGCTCTTTCACGGACACATCACGGTCCGCACCGACGTGCTGACCCTGCGCATCAGTCGGGGAGGGGAGCCCCAGCCTGCGGCGTGAGGGCCGGGTGCCGTCGGGTGCCGCCTGCTCCCGTGCGTCGTCCGCCGGGCTTCGGCCGCAGCGCGGCTCACGTCAGTGTCCCCATCGGTCTACCCTGGCCGGATGCGGATGCGGATGCGGATGCGGATGCGGATGCGGATGCGGATCGCGTTGGGTCTGGCCGTGCTCGGCGTCCTCGCCGGCCCGGTCGCCGTACTCGGCGTCCATGCCCTCCATCCCCGGGACGAGGACGGGTACCTGGCCTACCTCAAGCAGTACGGCGACCCGCACAGCTACGACCCGGTGCCGGTGCTGCCGCCCGCGGGCGACCTGATCGCCGAGGGCGACGCCGCCTGCTCCTGGATGCGTGAGCAACCGTACGCGCTCTGGCGGGCCGATTCGCAGTACCACTTCCAAGCCGTCTACGGACGCTATCTGCGGCACGCCGCCGACCGCCCGCTGAGCTGGGGCGGCGCCATCCCCAAGCAGGAGCAGGTGACGGCCGCCGCCTGGGCGTACCTCTGTCCGGCCGACTGGGAGCTACGCCAGCCCCGCCGCCGCCCCTTCGCGCCACCGTCGGACTGACCGGTCCGACCGTCGTCCCCGTACGGATGGATGCGGGGCGCCCCCGCGGGGGCGGCCCCGCATCCATCCGTACTTCCGATGCTGGTCCGAGTGCTGGCGTCGGCTCTCTTCGGCCGCGGTCAGCCCTCGATGTCCCGCGGGTCGCAGCTGCGCGGGTAAGTGTTCTTCTCCCCGATCGTGCCGTTCTGCTTCTTGATCACGTGCTCGACGCCACGGTCCGCCGCCATCTCGCGCCCCCGGGCCTGCGCCTCGTCCTTGGTGTCATGGGTGCTGCTGGCCTGCTGGTTGCCCTCCGCGCGGGTCTTCCACTGGCCGTCCTCTTGGTAAGTGTCGATGTCGCCCTTGACCATTGCTGACTCCCGTCTGTCCCTCGCGTGCACCTGCGCTGCCACCAACTACTTGCCGGAAACACTTCCGGCCAAACAACCGGGCAGACATCTCCCTGTGTTGCCGGCCGATGTCCATCCGGCGTCGGCATGAATGCTGACTGTCCGGACCGGACGGAGCGCCGCAGCGCCCGACCAGGCCCGCATTGGCGCACCCTCCTCGCGCGACGGCCGGCCTGCGCAACCCCGCCATCGCGTTTCCCGCGCCTAACGGCCGCGCCATCAGGTCTTGGCCGAAAAATGAATGTATCTGAATACGACGATGTTATGGTTTCGAGGGCCGCTGGGTGGAGATGTCTGAACCGCAGTCACGCTGACATTTGGCGCAGCGGCGCACCTCGACAGACGGATGGGACGGTGTTTATGACCGGGGACGAGTGCGGCAGAGCGGTGCTGGTATTCACGTACAACAGCGCCGGTCTGTTCAATCCGTTGCTCAGTATCGTGGGTGAGCTGAAGGCCCGAGGCATCGGGAATGTGTGGTTCGCGTCGACCGAGGACCGCCGGGCGGACGTCGAGGCGCTCTCCGGCCCGGGTGAGGTCTCCTTCGTCTCGCTCGGCCCGGCCCTCCCGCAGTCGTCACCGGACACCTGGGACGACGCGAAATACCAGGCCCTGACCAGCGGCGACCGTGCCGTCAGGTTCGCCCGGTACCTCGACGTCTGCACCGACTACGACCACATGCAGCAGCTCTACCAGCGCTGCCTGGAAGTCATCGACGACGTCGGGCCGGCGGTGACCGTGGTGGACAGCCAGGCCAGTTGGGCGATGGACGCGTCGCAGACCCGGCAGGTGCCCTTCATGGTCAGCATCTCGACGCCGCCGTCCAATTTCCTCCAGGAACTGTTGCCGCCCCGCTATCCCGCCCCGTTCTCCGGGCTGCCGCTGCGGATGACGCCGCAGCAGCAGGCGGCCAACGCCGGCTTCCGGAGCAGGCTGGTGCGGGCGTTGATGGAGCCGGAACGGCTACGGCGGAACCTCGTCGCCATCGCCCGCCGCAAGGAAGCCGGCCTTCGTAATCCCGAGATGCGACCGGGGCTCTACGTCGAGGATGCCGTGGCGCTCATGTCGTACACGGTCTTCGGCTTCGAGTATCCGTTCGCGACCGCTCCGGCGACCTTGCGGATGGTCGGTCCGGTGGTGCCCAGGGAATTGCCGCCGGTCGAGCAGGACGAGCTGACCCGCTGGCTGGACGACCATCCCTCGGTGATCTACGTCGGGTTCGGCACCATCATGCGACCGTCCGAGGCGCAGGTGAGGGCGATCGTCGAGGTCGCGGAGCGGCTCGGGCCGGAGCACGCCGTGCTCTGGAAGCTGTCCGCGGAGCACCAGCGCCTCCTCCCGCCCGCGGCGCAGTTGCCGGGCAACCTTCGGGTGGAGGAATGGCTGCCCTCCCAGCTTCGGGTGCTGGCCCACCCGCACGTGCGGGTCTTCTTCAACCACGGTGCCGCGAACGCCATCCACGAGGCCGTCTACTTCGCCACACCACAGTTGATGATGCCGTTCTGGCTGGACTGCCCCGATGGCGTGGTGCGCGCGGTCGACAGCGGGGTGGCGCTGGCCGTCGAGCTTACCGACCCCCTGGACGTCGAGGACATCCTTGCCAAGATCAAGAGACTGCTGAGCGAGGACTCGTTCCGGGAACGGGCGGGGCTGTTCGGCCAGCGGATGCGGCAGGCTGGCGGGGTCACCGTCGCCGCCGACCTCGTGCTGCGGCACCGCGACGAGGCGGCGGCCCACCGTACCGCCTCGGCGGTCGGCTGAGCCTCGGCTCGTACCCGCACCGGAGTCGCCGCTCGGCTGCACACCACCCGCCCGGCGGGCCGCGCCGACCAGCCGGGCGGGTGACGCGCGGCCCGGGGCGGGTCAGGCACGCCTCTGCGGCAGCGTGAACCGCCAGCGCTGCGCCTTCAGCGCGGTAGCGACACGGTCGACCGCGTCGACGGTCTGGCCGCGGTCCCCGCCGCCGTCGTGCAGCAGCACCACGGCGCCGGGCGTGACGCCGTCGCGCAGCCGGCGGACGAGCTCGTCGGTGCCCGGTGGCTCCCAGTCGCCGACGGCCAGCCGCCACCCGAGTGGCCGCATGCCCAGTGCGGCGGCCACGGCGGCGGTCCGCCCCCAGGCGCCGTAGGGCGCGCGGAAGTACCGGATCCGGGCGTGCGGCACGGCCCGGCGGATCGCCTCGTTGGTCTCCCGCAGGTCCGCCGCGATCCGTTCGGGCGGCCAGGAGGACATGTCGTCGTGGCGCATGCCGTGATTGGCCAGGGTGTGCCCGTCGGCCGCGATCCGGCGCACCACTGCGGGGTGCGCGTCGACGTGCTCGCCCCACAGGCAGAACACGGCCGTGATCCGGTGCCGGCGCAGGACGCCGAGCAGGCGCAGCGTGTCGGCGGGGTTCGGCCCGTCGTCGAAGGTGAGGCTGACCACCCGACCGCCGCCCTGGGCCGTGTCGACGATGTCGGCGCTGACGCCGGGGCGAGCCCGGGCGCGGCCGGTGGCCGCCAGGGCCAGGCCGAGGGCGACCGCCAGGTACGGCACCGGGCGGGTCACTCGGGAAAGTGGCATCGGGACGTCCTCTCTGCGGTCGGCGACCCGCGGCGGTCGCCGGTCAGTCCTCCCGGTAGGTGGCCAGGTCGAAGTCGGCGTAGCCGCCGTCGCCGCCGAGATCCTGCACCCACAGGCCGAGGAACGCCCCGGTGAAGCCCCAGGCCGCCGGCTCCCCGTCGATGATCAGCGCGGCGTGCTCGTCGGACAGGATCGTCGCGTCGAGGTCCACCGGAAGCTGCCGCCAGCCGGCGCCGAGGTCGTAGCAGAAGCGCACGACAGGCCCGTCGAACACCGCCCGCAGCCCCACCCGGGCGACGCCGGTGGCGTCGACGGTCAGCCCGGGGTACGGGGTGCGCCGCCCGCTGTCGGAGCTGAGCAACTCCAGCACGGTCCGGCCGTCGTCGGCGCGGGTCAGGTAGAGGTGGTGCCAGTTGAGGGTGTTGTAGTAGGCGGTGATCCCGGCCAACTGGCGGTGGTCGAGCGGGTCGAACTCGACCACGGTCTCCAGGGAACACCGCGCCGCGCCGACGCGCCGCGCGACCATGCTGGGGGTCTGCCGGCCCACCGGCGACTGCCCGCCGTGGATCCGCAGGTGGGACCGGCGGGTCCGCAGGTCCACCCAGTCCGCGGTGGCGGGCCGGCGCAACGTCGACCACCCCGGGCAGAGCTGGTCCGCGTCGAAGTGGTCGGTGGCGGGATCGGCCGGCCACGGGTGCGCGGGCAGGTCGGGCGCCGGGACCTCGTCCGCCGGCACGCCCCCGGGTACGCGGGGCCAGCCCCCGGACCGCCACTCGACCCGCTGGATCGCGGTCTCCCGGCCCAGCACACAGTTGCCCAGCGGGGTGTAGGGGCGACCGACCAGGTGGGCCAGGTACCAGTCGCCGTGCGGGGTGCGGACCAGGCTGCCGTGGCCGGCCTTCTGCAACCGCAGGTCGGGCCGGCCCACCGAGGTCAGCAGCGGCCCGGCCGGGTCCACCTCGTACGGCCCGAACAGCTCGCGGGACCGGGCCACCGTGACCTGGTGCTCCCAGCTCGTGCCCCCCTCGGCGGTGACCAGCCAGTACCAGCCGTCGTGGCGGTACAGGTGCGGGCCCTCGGTGAGCCCGACCGAGGTGCCGGTGAACAGCAGCCGGGGCCGGCCGGCGAGGCGCCGGGCGGCCCGGTCGTAGCGCTGGATCTCGATGCCGGCGAAGCGGTCCCGCCCGGGTCGCCAGTCCGCGCTCATGCTCAGCAGCCAGCTGGAGCCGTCGTCGTCGTGGAACAGCGAGGCGTCGAAACCGCGCCCGTGCAGTGCCACCGGATCCGACCAGGGGCCGGCGATGTCGGGCGCGGTGACCAGGTAGTTCTGTGGATCCCAGTAGCCGCTGGCGAAGCTGGCCACGTCGCTGTAGACGAGGAGGAACTCGCCGTCGTGGTGGGACAGGTCGGGCGCCCACACCCCGTTGGAGTCGCCGCAGCCGCGCAGGTCGAGCAGGCGGCGCTCGGTGATGATCCCGCCCAGTGCCCGCCAGTGCACGAGGTCGCGGGAGTGGTGCAGGCGGACCCCCGGATACCACTCGAACGTCGAGGTGGCCAGGTAGTAGTCGTCGTCGACCCGCAGGATCGACGGATCCGGGTGGAACCCGGCGAGGACGGGGTTGCGGATCGACCGGGCAGCGGTCGCCACGTCAGCGGTCTCGGTCGACACGTCGGCTCCTCTGGTGCAGCTCTCGGCAAACTTCCGGATGTTCCACCCGGATTTTCGGTAGATGCCGAACACGGTAGCCGTTCGTGTCGCGATAGGACAGACCCCTTGACCCAGGTAGATGCTACGTCGTAGCGTGCCGGCCATCGATTGGTATTACCGGTCGAAGCACCGAAAGTTCCGGAGATCCACGTTCGAGTCCTGCCGGCTCGATCGGCATCCGAGCACCTCGTGAGTCCCCGAAGGGATGGACCATGACCGCGCACCTCTCCCGCAGAACGCTGCTCGGCCTCGTCGGCGCCGGTGCCGGCGCCTACCTGCTCACCGGCTGCGGCGACGGGGAGTCCGGCGACCCGGACGCTCCGCAGGCCGTCAACTGGTGGCACATCCAGAACACCGAGCCGATGCTGCCGGTGTGGGCGGCGATGGCCCAGGAGTACCAGGGCGCACACCCCAACGTCACCGTCGAGATCCAGCCGCTGGAGAACGAGGCGTTCAAGGCCAAGCTGACCACCGCCACCCAGGCCGGGTCCCCACCCGACCTGTTCCAGTCCTGGGGCGGGGGCGTGCTCAAACAGCAGGTGGACGCGGGCCTGGTCAAGGACCTCACCGACGACGTGCGGCCCTGGATCGGCGGCCTGCTGCCCGCCGCCGTGCAGCCGTTCACCGTCGACGGCAAGATCTATGGCGTCCCGTTCGACGTCGGCATGGTCGGCTTCTGGTACAACAAGGACCTCTTCGCCTCCGCCGGCGTCACCGCCGCACCCACCAGCTGGGCCGGAGTGCTCGACGCGGTCCGCAGGCTCAAGGCCGCCGGAACCGTCCCGATCGCGCTGGCCGGCAAGGAAAAGTGGCCGGCTCACTACTACTGGGCGTACCTGGCGATGCGCATCGGCGGGCTCGGCGCCCTGCAACAGGCGGCCAAGGACAACAACTTCGACACCCCCGACTTCGTCGCCGCCGGCGACCGGCTCAAGGAACTGGTCGACCTGCAACCCTTCCAGAAGGGCTTCCTCGGCGCGGACTACAGCTCACCGGACGGGCAGGCCGCCACCATGGGCAACGGTCGCGCGGCCATGGAACTGATGGGTCAGTGGGCCCCGTCGGTGCAGGCCTCGGCCTCCACCGGCAAGAAGGGCCTCGGCGACAAGCTCGGCTTCTTCCCGTTCCCCGCCGTCGACGGCGGCAAGGGCTCCGCCTCGGAGGCGTTCGGCGGCGGCAACGGCTTCGCCGTCGGCAAGGACGCCCCCGCCGCGACCGTCGACTTCCTCAAGGCCCTGCTCACCGCCGACAACCAGCGCAGGGCCGCCAGGACCGGCGCGGTGCTGCCGACGGTCAGGGACGCCACCGACGCCATCTCCGACCCCAACAACAAGATCGTCGCGGCGAGCCTGGCCAGCGCCACCGGCTTCCAGCTCTACCTCGACCAGGCGTACCCGCCCGCCGTCGGCCAGCAGGTCAACGACAGCGTCGCCGAGCTGATCGCCGGCTCCAAGACGCCCGCGCGGATCGTCAAGGACATCACCACGGTGGCGAAGAGCCAGTAGGCATGGCCACCTCCCACCGACCCGTTGCCGGTTGCGAGAACCGAGTGGAGCAGGCATGACCAGGCCCTCGACCGTGCCGCACACGTCGCACGGCGACGAGGCGACCGACCCGTCGGCGCCGGCGCCGGGCGCCACGCGGCGGCGCGGTCGCCCGTCCCGGCCGGGCCGCCGCGGCGTCCTCGCCGCCTTCCTGGCCCCGTCCCTGGTGCTCTTCCTGCTGCTGGTCATCGCCCCGATCGTGGTGGCCGGCTACGCCAGCCTGTACAAGTGGAACGGCTTCGGCCTGCCGGAGAACCACGTCGGGCTGGACAACTACACCCGCGCCTTCCGCGACCCGACCTTCCGCGGCGACCTGTGGCGCGGACTCGTGCTGATCGTGCTGTCGCTGGCGGTCCAGCTGCCCGCCGCGCTGGGCCTGGCCATGCTCCTCAACCAGCCGTTGCGGGGTCGCGGCGTCTACCGGCTGGTCTTCTTCGCCCCGTACGTGCTCTCCGAGGTCACCACCGCGGTCCTGTTCACCCTGGTCCTCTCGCCCAACCGAGGGCTGGGCGAGGCGATCTCGCGGTGGCTGGGCGCCGACGCCGGGGCGATCTTCGCCGACCCGGACACCGTGCTGGTCGCCGTCTTCCTGGTCGTCTCCTGGAAGTACTTCGGCCTGTACATGATGCTCTTCCTGGCCGCCCGGCAGGGCATCCCCAAGGAACTGTCCGAGGCGGCCACCACCGACGGCGCCAGCTCCTGGCAGGCCTTCCGGCACGTCACCCTGCCGCTACTCGGACCGACGATCCGGATCAGCGTGTTCCTGTCGGTCATCGGCACCATCCAGCTGTTCGACATGGTCTGGGTGCTCACCGGCGGCGGCCCGATCCACTCCTCGGAGACCATGGCCGTGACGATGTACCAGTACGGCTTCCGCCGCTTCGAGGTCGGCTACGCCAGCGCGATCAGCATCGTCATGTTCGTCCTGAGCCTCGTCTTCGCCCTCTTCTACCAGCGCGTCGTCATGCGCCGCGATACCGAGGGCGCGATCACCACACAAGGAGTCCAGCGATGACCGGCACGGCGAACCCCGCCCTGCGGGCCCGACGCCTCGTGCTGCACCTCGTCTGCATCGCCGTCGGCGCGCTCATCGTCGTGCCGGTCTGGTTCGGGGTGCTCGGCGGGTTCAAGGACAACGGGCAGCTCTCCACCAACCCCCTCGGCTGGCCCGACCCCTGGGTGACCGGGAACTACACCGGCATCCTCACCTCCGGCGTGTTCTGGCGACAGCTCGGCAACAGCGTCCTCATCGCCGTTGCCAGCACCGTCGTCGTCGTCGGCGCGGCGGCGATGGCCTCGTTCGTCTTCGCGCGCTTCGCCTTCCGGGGCCGGGAACTCCTGTTCACCCTGTTCGCGGTCGGGCTGATGTTCCCGTTCGCGGTGGCCATCCTGCCGCTGTTCGTCCTGCTGCGCGGCCTGGGCCTGCTGGACAACCCGCTCGGGGTGATCCTGCCCCAGGCCGCGTTCGGGCTGCCGGTGACCATCATCATCCTGCGCCAGTTCTTCCGCACCATTCCCGGCGAGGTCGAGGAGGCCGCGATCCTCGACGGGTGCACCCCCTTCGGGTTCTTCTGGCGGATCCTGCTGCCGATGGCCCGCCCCGCCCTGGCCACCGTGTCGGTGCTGGCCGTCGTGACAAGTTGGAACAACTTCATGCTCCCGCTGGTCGTGTTCACCGACCAGAGCTGGTGGACGCTTCCCGTCGGGGTCCAGGCATTCCAGGGCCAGTACGCCGACGACACCGCCCGGGTGCTCGCGTACGTGGTGCTGTCCATGCTGCCGGCGCTGGGTTTCTATGCCGTGGCCGAACGCCAGCTCATCGGCGGCCTGGCCGGCAGCGTGAAGGGGTGAGGCACACCCGCTGGGGTAGCCTTCTGCGACCGTAGGCTCCAGCCAAGAGGAAAGGGCGGACCGTGGGCCCCGACAGCAGCCGGAACGTCACCATCGCGATGATCGCGCGCCTGGCCGGCGTCTCCGTGCCCACTGTCTCCCGGGTCATCAACGGCCGCTCCGACGTCGCCCCCCAGACCCGGGAACGCGTTGAGGAACTGCTCACCCGGCACGGCTACCGCCGCCGCTCGCCGAGCAGGCGGCCCAGCGCCGCCCTGATCGACCTGGTCTTCAACGACCTCGACAGCCCCTGGGCGGTGGAGATCATCCGCGGGGTGGAGGACGTCGCGCACAGCAGCGGAGCCGGCACCGTCGTCTCGGCCATCCACCGGCGCACCTCCTCGGCCAAGCAGTGGCTCGACAACATGCGTACCCGCTCCACCGAGGGGGTCATCTTCGTGACCTCGATGGTCGCGCCGCCGTTGCAGGCCGAGCTGCGCCGGCTCAACGTTCCGGTGGTCATCGTCGACCCCGCCGGGGTGGCCCCGCAGGAGGCGCCCACCATCGGCGCCACCAACTGGGCGGGCAGCCTCGGCGCCAACCAGTACCTGCTCGGCCTCGGCCACCGCCGCATCGGCTTCATCGCCGGCCCGCCGCAGCTGATGTGCAGCCGTGCGCGGATGGACGGCTACCGGGCGGCGCTCGACGCGGCCGGCGTCGCCGTCGACGACGCCCTGATCCGCCCCGGCAACTTCTACCACGAGTCCGGCTACGCCGCCGGCACACAGCTGCTGGCGCTGCCCGACCCGCCGACCGCCATCTTCGCCTCCAGCGACCAGATGGCCCTCGGCGTCTACGAGGCGGTCCGCAAGCGTGGCCTTCGGGTGCCCGACGACATCAGCGTGGTCGGCTTCGACGACCTGCCCGAGGTCCGGTGGTGCTCCCCGCCGCTGACCACGGTCCGCCAACCGCTGGCCGAGATGGGCATGCTGGCCGCGCGCACCGTGCTGCGGCTGGCCCAGGGCGAGAAGCTCGAGAGCCCCCGCCTCGAACTCGCCACCGAACTCGTCGTACGCGACAGCGCCGCGCCACCCCGGCCCCGGTGACGGGCCGGCCGGCCCGTATCCGGCCGCCGGTGTCTTGCCGGGGTCTGTCATGCTCGGGGCGGTGACGACCGGCCACCCGATTAGCCCCCGCAGCCCTCGAAGCAGCCGCCGCAAGCGTCTCCTCCGCGCCGGCCTCGCGCTCGTCGCCGTCGGGGCCGTCGTCGCCGTCGCCGTGGTCGTCGTCCCGCGGCTGCTGCCGCCGGGCCCGCGCCCGTCCTTCCAGCTCCCCGTCACTTGCGGCGAGACCTGGCAGCTCGGCACCTACCCGGGCCACGACGACTACGACGTCGACCTGTTCCCCACCGAGGGCGAGGCGTGGGGGCGGCCGGTGCTCGCATCCGACGCCGGCACGGTCACCGAGGCGGGGATCAACGGGTCCCTCGGCGGGCGTACCCCTGACGACCCGGACGGCCCGCGCGGCCGGGGCGGCGGGTACTGGGTGAAGATCGATCACGGCGGCAGGTGGGAGACGCAGTACCTCCACCTGCTCGAACCGCCGCTGGTCCGGGTCGGTCAGCGGGTCGCCCGGGGCGAGCAGGTCGGGCGGGTCGGCAGCACCGGCAACTCCGGGGCGCCGCACCTGCACTACGAGCAGCGCCGGGGCTGGCAGAAGGTGGAGACCCACTTCGACGGCTCACCGTCCGGCATCACCCACGACGACACCGAGTACACGGTCACGCGTACCAGCAACAACTGCGCCCCCGGGGCACCGTAGCCGCTGTCCGTAGCTGGTGGCGGGCCGGTTTCGGGCCTGGCGCGGACGTCGCGATCAGCCGGGGCGAGGGTAAGATCATCGGCACCTCGGTCGGCGGTCACCACACCATATTGGAGAGACAGTGCCCACCAGAAGACACCTGCTCCACAACGCGATCGCCGCGACGGTCGGCCTTGCGGTCGGCGGCCAGGCCCTGCCCGCCCCGGGTTCCGCCGTGCTGCCGCAGGCCGACATGGAAGCACTGATCAAGGCCGCGCAGATCGACCCGCGCCGCGCCGACACCGCCATCACAGCCGGCAGCAAGGACAGCGTGCTGCTCGTGGAGCGGGCTCTTCGGGACCGGGGGCTCCTCGCCGCCACCTATGTGGACGGACACTTCGGCACCAGCACCGTCTCGGCCTACGCCGCGTACCAGCGTTCCCTCGGGTACTCGGGGCTCGACGCCACCGGCCTGCCCGGGCAGACGTCGCTGCGGCTGCTCGGTGAGCAGCGTTTCACGGTGACCCGCGCGGTCACGCCGGGCAGCGCCGTCGCGTTCCGTGGCGCCCAGGTGAACACCCGGACCCGGGCCATGCTGCTCGAAGCCGAGCGGCTGCTCGGCCGCCAGCTGACGATCTCGCAGGGCTCGTACAGCACGAGCGATCCGACCTCGGCCGGCACCCACGACGGCGGCGGAGTCCTGGACCTGTCGGTCGACGGCATGTCCAGCACCCTCCGCACCACCGTGGTCCGGCAGTTGCGTCAGGTCGGCTTCGCCGCCTGGCTGCGCACCCCGAGCCAGGGGAACTGGCCTTACCACGTGCACGCCGTCGCGCTGGGCGACACGGATCAGTCGGCTCCCGCCCAGCACCAGGCCGGCGACTACTACCTCGGGCTGAACGGGCTGGCCAACCGCGGTGCCGACGACGGGCCCGCCGTCACCCCCAAGCTCACCTGGGAGGAGTACCAGCGAACTCTGTGACCACCCGGCGTGGTCCGGCCCGGGTCGGCTCGTGCTGATCGCCGCCCCCCGCGTGACGGTCAGCCGGGCTGGCGTAGGGCGGCCGGTGGGCCGAACGCGACCGGGACGCCGGGGGAGTGGAGCACGCTCACCGGCGGACCGGCCGGCGCCGGCAGCCCGGCGGCGGTGACCAGCTCGTCGTCCAGGTGCAGCAGCTCGGCCCGGTGCAGCGGCCAGCGTGGATGCCAGTTCGGCAGGTGCAGGGTTCGCCCGTACGCCCGGGTGTGCAGCGCCCAGCGGGCGGTGACGAAGTGTTCCAGCGGCGTCGGGTCGGTGACCGGCCCGCCCACCCGGACGACCATCCGGCTCGTCGTGCCGGCCGGGCCGGGCCACCGGCGCCGGCACCGGTAGGTCAGAAGGTCGCCGTCGCGGTCCAGCCGCATCGCCGACCACAGGTACGGCAGCCGCAGGGTCGCCCGGGCGACCAGCACCGGGACGAGCCGAGAGGCGTCGAGCGAGCGGAACACCACGGCCCGCCGGCCGGTGTCGTCGACCGAGTAGAGCCGCACGTTGGTCTCCCAGAAGGTGCCGAGGTACGGCACCCCCGGTCCCCGGCCGAGGCCCAGCCCGACCATCCGGAAGCCGACCAGCCCGACGTGGGCGACCCCGTCGAGGGTGTCCGGGCGGGTGCCGGCGGGCAGCAGCGGCGCGACGAGTTCCGGCTCGACAGCCCAGTGCAGGAAGGTGAGGTCCTCCCAGCGCTGCCGCAGGACCGCCCGACGGAACGCCCGATCAGGTGCGGGGTCGACCCGCTCGATGTCCATGCACCCATCGTGCCCCGCCCGGTGGACCCGCCGGACACCAGCCACCACGAGCGGTCGACGGCGCTGCGGCATTCCACCGCACATCCCGGACGCCCCGGGAGGGTGAGGCGCGGCCTGCCCGCCCCGATCGATCCGAACTGTCCTCCTAGGACGATCTGTGGAGTGTGGCGCCTGCCCGCTATCCGCAGCCGGGCGTCCGTTGCGGTACGGGCAGTTTCGTACGATCCATCCGGCGCCGGTCCGGATCCGCGCGTCATGGCCGGTACACGCGGACGGGGGCGATGTGGCGCGCAAGGAACGACCGATCGACCTCAGGGCTGGTCCGCTGCCGCGCTTCGCCCACGAACTGCGGATGCTCCGGGCGGCGGCCGGCAACCCCACCTACCGCGTGCTGTCCAGGGCCGCCGGCTACAGCCCGACGACCCTCTCCGAGGCCGCGAGCGGGATGCGCCGGCCCAGCCTCGACGTGGTGCTGGCGTACGTGGGCGCCTGCGGCGGGGACGCCGAGCAGTGGCGGCACCGCTGGCACGAACTGGACGCCGCGCTGCGCGCGGCCGTCGGGCCGCCGCCCGATCCCGTGTCACCCGATCCCGTGTCACCCGATCCCGTGCCGGCCGACCTCGCGCCGCCCGAGCCCCTGCCGGACGTCGCCGCCGTCACCGCCGGGTCAGCCGACGCCGAGGCGCTCGCCGTGCCGGCACCATCGTCTGTGCCGGCGCCACCGTCCGGGCCACCGGCGCCGTCCGGTCCCGCCGGGTCGATGGTGCCCGGCGGGCCGGCGGCGGGGCGCCGGCGCGCCCGGCGGGTGCTCGTGGCGGCCACGGTGGTGTCCGTTACGGCGGCCACGACGGTCGGGGTGCTCACCGACCGGGGTCCGGCGGTGTCCCGGGGGACGGGGCCGGCGCCCCACGCGGCGACCTGCCCGTCCGTCGGGCCGGAAGCCCGGTTCACCGGCACGACGTACGGCATCGGGGCACGGGTGCGCAGCGGCGCGCACCTCGACGCCCCGGTGCTGTCGATGGTGCCGGCGGGCTGCCCGGTCGGCTTCACCGGCTTCTGCCTCGGCGACGCGGTGCTGGACGCGACGTCGGGTACGCCGGACGTCCGCTGGTTCACGGTGGCCGGCGGCGGGGTGATGGCCTCGGGGATCGTGCACGGCAACCCGGCGGGCGAAGCCGCCCCGGTCGACTGCCCGGGCGGGCGGACGCCACCCATCGAGATCACCCTGGCCGCCGACCCTGCGCCCGAGGCGGGGGCCGCCGAGCGGGGCCGGCTGCGGCTGCGGGCCGCCGGCCGCCGGGTGGACGTGGTCGGCTTCGCCGCGTACTACGCCGACGACAGCCGGGGATCGCCCCGCTGGCATCAGCTTGCGCTGACCGGCCCCTCTGGGCCCGCCTTCACCGCCGAGTGGCGGCCTGCCCGGCAGCACCCGCCCGTCCAGCCGGCCGGTGCGGTGCTGCTGGCCGCGGTGGCCTGCCTGGGCGGCGATGGCCCCACCGACGTGCTCGACGTCCGACGGGTGGCCGGGGCCCGGCTCGCCGCCCCGTCCCGGCCCCTCGACCCAGGTCAGCGGGTCGCCGCCGGGAGGGCGGCGTGCCGGTACCCCGACCGCTGACGCCGGTTCCCAGCGGGCCGTCCCGGCGGGATTGATCGGCGCACCCCGGTCGGGGACGCGATCAATCAACCGCGCCGGTACGAACGAGTCCGACAGGGCGCCGCGTTCCGGTGCGGCGTCCGGAAGGAGAACAACGTGTCCATTCGCCAGAAGAGACTCGTCGACGTGCTGGGCCGGCGGTTCGCCGCAGCCGTGGTGGCGATCGCCGTGGGTATGGCCGCCCTGTTGACCGGTCCGACCGCGGCCCACGCGGCGGACAAGAACCCGTACTCGGCGTCCGGGCTCTGCGGGGCGGGGTACTACGTCCTCGACGTCAACCCGCAGGACGGCGACTACTACATCTACGTGCTCTACAACCGCAGCACGGGCAAGAACTGCGTCGTCACGCTGAAGCAGAACCACCTGGGCGTGAAGACCCCGGTGGACGCCCGGGTGAAGGTGCAGGGTGGTAGCTGGGTCGTCGACCGGGGCAGCTACAGCTACTACGCGGGCCCGGTCTACGTGAGCGCGGCGGACAAGTGCATCCAGTGGGGCGGGTACGCCTACTACTACCCCAGCGGTGGGTTCGACCCGTACTGGATCGGCTACGAGAGCTTCCCCGAGTTCTGCGGCTGATCGGGGGCGGCCGGTGTCCCGCCCCACAGGCGGGGCACCGGTCTGTTTTGCACGCGCGAACCTGGGTACCGCGCAGGAGCCTGCAAAACAGCCGCTCCACGGAGGTAATAGACCAAATGAGCAGCAATTTCGCCAAGGCGGCCAAGAATGCCGTGGATGCAGCCGCAGAGAAGGTGGCCGACGTCCTGGCCCCGGAGGTGCCCGGTGCTCCGGGCAGCGCCCCACCGACCGTCGCGGAGCCGACGACGCCACACGACCCGCTGCCACCGGGCAAGGAGCAGGGGGCACCGGAGACCCGCACCCCGACCGGCGCGAGGACCGGCGCGCCGTCGACCGCGAACGGCCAGCAGGGCGCCTTCCTCACCACCTCGCAGGGGGCACGGCTGCGCGACACGGACCACTCGCTGAAGGCCGGGCCGCGCGGCCCGGTGCTGCTCCAGGACCACCACCTGCGGGAGAAGATCACCCACTTCGACCACGAGCGCATCCCCGAGCGCGTCGTGCACGCCCGGGGGGCCGGGGCGCACGGCGTGTTCACCGCCTACGGCACCGCCGAAGGGGTCACGAGGGCCGGCTTCCTCAAGAAGGGGCGGGAGACCGACGTCTTCGTCCGGTTCTCCACCGTCCTCGGTTCGCGCGGCTCGGCCGACACGGTCCGCGACACCCGCGGCTTCGCGACGAAGTTCTACACCGACGAGGGCACGTTCGACCTCGTCGGCAACAACATGCCGGTCTTCTTCATCCAGGACGCCATCAAGTTCCCCGACGTCATCCACGCCGGCAAGCCGCATCCCGACCGGGAGATCCCGCAGGCCCAGAGCGCGCACGACACGTTCTGGGACTTCGTCTCCCTGCACACCGAGGCGCAGCACCACACGATGTGGAACATGTCCGACCGGGGCATCCCGCGCTCGTTCCGGACGATGGAGGGGTTCGGCGTGCACTCCTTCCGGCTGGTCAACTCCGCCGGGGAGACCGTGCTGGCCAAGTTCCACTGGAAGCCCAGGCTGGGCGTGCACTCCCTGGTCTGGGAGGAGGCGCAGTTGCTCGGCGGCATCGACCCGGACTTCCACCGCCGGGACCTCTACGACGCGATCGAGGCCGGCGCGTACCCGGAGTGGGAACTCGGCATCCAGGTCTTCCCCGACATCCCGGAGGAGACCTTCGCCGGGATCGACCTGCTCGACCCGACGAAGATCGTGCCGGAGGAGCTCGCCCCGGTGCAGCCGGTCGGGAAGCTGATGCTCAACCGCACGCCGACGAACTTCTTCGCCGAGACCGAGCAGGTCGCCTTCCATGTCGGCCACCTGCCGCCGGGGATCGACGTCACCAACGACCCGCTGCTGCAGGGCCGGCTGTTCTCGTACGTCGACACGCAGCTCACCCGGCTGGGCGGGCCGAACTTCTCGCAGATCCCGATCAACCGCCCGCACGCCGCGGTCAACGACATGCTGCGCGACGGCTTCCACCAGGACGCCGTCCACGCCGGGGTGGCGCCGTACCGGCCGAACTCGCTCGACGGCGGCAACCCCTTCCCGGCGGGCGACGCCGAGCACGCGTTCGTCGACGTGCCGGTGACGGTGGCGGAGGCGCCCAAGGTGCGCGCGAATTCGGCCTCGTTCGACGACCACCACAGCCAGGCCCGCCTGTTCTGGCTGAGCATGTCGCCGGTCGAGAAGGAGCACATCGTCCGCGCCTACACCTTCGAGCTCGGCAAGTGCTACCACCAGGCGATCAAGGAACGCCAGCTCCAGAGCCTCGCCAACATCGACCCGGTGCTCTGCGCGCAGGTCGCCACCGGCCTGGGTCTGCCCGCGCCCGAGCCGACCGTGCCGCTCGCCGACGTCGCGCCGAGCCCCGCGCTGTCGCAGGTGGGCCGGCAGTGGCCGACCGACGGCCGCACGATCGGGATCGTCGTCGGTCCCGACAGCGACCTCGACGGCGTCGGCCAGGTGCGCCGCGAGGTGTTCGCCGTGGGCATGGTGCCGCTGCTGATCGCCCCGCACGGCGGCATGGTCGGGGATCTGCCCGTGCAGCGGACCTTCGCCACCGGCCGATCTGTCGAGTTCGACGCGCTGTTGCTGGCCGCGGCGCCGGCGCCGGCTCCGGACGCGCTACCCGCGAGCGACGCCAAGGCGGGCGCGGCGGACTCCGCGTCCGTGGACCCGCGCGTGCTGCTTCTGGTGCAGGAGTGCTGGCGGCACGCCAAGGCCGTCGGCGCGTGGGGCGCCGGCGTCACGGTGCTGGATCAGGCGGGGGTGACCGGCACACCGGGCGTCGTCACGGGCGACTCCGGAACCGAGGTCCTCACCGCCGTGCGGCAGTTGATGACCGCGCACCGGGTGTGGGAGCGGTTCCCCGCATCCGTCGCCTGACCGGCCCGCCCGTTCGGAGACGAGGGGCCGTCCTCCGCGTCGCCGGAGGGCGGCCTGATCGGGCCGCTGCTATCGTCGTCGTCCCGGGTGGTCGGCCCGGCCACCCACCATGAACAGGCGGTCCCGGTGAGCCGAGTACGTGCCGTCCTTCCGCCGGCCCTGCTGGGCCTCGTCGTGGTCGCGCTGGTCGTCTCCGGCATCCGGCCGTACGACCGGCTGACCTGGCTGCTGGAGACGGTCTGGGTGATCGTGGGGATCCCGGTACTGCTGCTCACCTGGCGGCGCTTCCCGCTGAGCACGCTGCTGTGCTGCCTGCTCGCGGTCCACGCGCTGATCCTCATCGTCGGCGGCCACCACAGCTACGCGCGCACCCCCGTCGGCGACTGGGCGCGGGACGTGTTCGACCTGTCCCGCAACCCGTACGACCGGCTCGGCCACTTCGCTCAGGGGTTCGTGCCGGCCGTGCTGGTCCGCGAGATCCTGGTCCGCCGCTCGCCGCTGCGGGGCAGCCGGTGGCTCGCCCCGCTCGTGGTCTGCGCCTGCCTGGCGTTCAGCGCCTTCTTCGAGATGATCGAGTGGTGGGCGGCGGTGGCCGGGGGATCGGCCGCGGACGACTTCCTCGCCACCCAGGGCGACGTCTGGGACACCCAATGGGACATGTTCCTGGCGCTGGTCGGCGCGGTCACCTCGTTGGCGCTGCTCAGCCGGCTGCACGACCGCGAGCTCCCGCCACCGGCCCCCGCCGACCCGGCTGCCGGGCGCGGCGCCCGGGTCGCCTGGTCGGCGGGTCCGTCGGTGCGTCAGCCGGGACCGCCCGCCTGACGCACCACGCCGTCCGGCGACCGCCCGGCCGAGCCGTGCCTCTCCCGCCTCGCGGCGGCGAGGTCGGCGTCGACCATCGTCTCCACAAGAGATCGGAATTCGCTGCGGGGCTTCCATCCGAGCAGGGACCGGGCCTTCGACGCGTCCCCGACCAGCAGGTCGACCTCGGCGGGGCGGAACAGGCGCGGGTCCTGCGCGACGTGCCGGTCCCAGTCCCCGATCCCGACGCGGTGGAAGGCGACGTCGAGCAGGTCGCGCACGGAGTGGGTGACGCCGGTGGCGATCACGTAGTCGTCCGGCTCAGCCTGCTGGAGCATCAGCCACATGGCCTCGACGTAGTCGCCGGCGAAGCCCCAGTCCCGGCGCGCCTCCAGGTTGCCCAGCGTGATCCTGTCCTGTAGGCCGAGGGCGATGCGGGCCACGCCGCGGGTGATCTTCCGGGTGACGAACTCGTGGCCGCGCCGAGGGCTCTCGTGGTTGAACAGGATCCCCGAGCAGGCGTGGGCGCCGTACGACTCGCGGTAGTTGACGGTCATGAAGTGGCCGAAGACCTTCGCGACCCCGTACGGCGAGCGGGGGTGGAAGGGGGTCGCCTCGGTCTGCGGGACCTCGCGGACCTTGCCGAACATCTCCGAGCTCGACGCCTGGTAGAAGCGGACGCGGCCCATCTCGTTGTGGGTGTGGATCTGGATCGCTTCGAGCATCCGCAGCACCCCGATCCCGGTGATCTCGCTCGTCAGCTCGGCCTGTTGCCAGGACATGCCCACGAAGCTGACCGCGCCCAGGTTGTAGACCTCGTCGGGCTGGGCGGCGTCCAGGGCGCTGATCAGGCTCGGCAGGTCGCGAAGGTCGCCGTCCAGCAGCCGCACCGACGGGACGATCTGCTTCAGCCGGGGGACCCGGGGATTGTTCTGTCCCCGGACCAGGCCGAAGACCTCGTAGCCCTTCGCGATCAGCAGCTCGGCCAGATAGAGGCCGTCCTGACCGGTGACACCCGTGATGAGAGCGCGTGGCACGTGAACTCCTCGTTGGCCCCAGTGGGCCACCTAGGTCCCGTCCTGACCGACGATCTCCAGGTCCGGCAACGGGAATATCAGCTTCCCACCCTTCTCCAGGTATGCGCGTTCGCGCTCGACGAACACCTCCCGGAAGAACCACGGCGCCACCAGCATGTACTCCGGGTGGTCCGAGCGCGCCTGTTCCTCCGAGATGATCGGGACGCCGATGGCGGCGATCCTGCGGCCGATCTTGGCTGCCTGGCGTTCCACGGCGAAGGGCAGGTCCGTCACGTCCAGGTCGGCCGCCTGCCAGATGGTGCCGCCCCGGGTGCTGGCGCCGTAGATGTAGCAGCGCTGCCCGGCGGCGTTGATGTCGTCGACCAGCCGACGCAGGTCCTCGAACGCTTTCCTCGCCCGCGCCGCGAACCCGAGCCAGACCTCGGGCCGGTGCAGCGCGGCCTCCTCCTCGCGGCGCCGCTGCCGCGCCACGGAGTCCTCGACCGGCCGGCTGCCCTGCCGGGAGACCAGGGTGCGGAACGACCCACCGTTCACGGTGGACAGGCGTACGTCGTTGACCTCCAGACCGTGCCGGTGCAGCAGGCTCTCCAGCGCCGTCAGCGACCAGTAGGTGAGGTGCTCGTGGCACACGTTGTCGACCGCGCCGAGCGTGACCATGGTCAGGGCGTAGTTCTGCTGGATCAGCCAGACGCCGTCGTCGGCGAGGACCCTGGCGACGTCGGCCACGAAGTGGTTCGGGTCGTCCAGGTCGTAGAACATGGAGACGCTGGTGACGACGTCGAACCTCTCGTACTCCCCGGCGGGGTGCGCGGTGCGGAAGTGCTGGGAGTCGAAGAAGTCCGTGACGACGCGGTCGGCGTGCCGGCCCGACTCCCGGGCGAAGGCGCGCACCGGGTCCACGCCGACCCGGTGCACCCGTTCGGGCACGAACGACAGCAGCGTGCCGTCGTTGCAGGCGATGTCCAGCCACCGCCGCGCGTCCGGCCGGCTGTCCAGCGCGTGGTCCACCACGGTCCGCAGGTCCTCGCGGATCGCCTCGTTGGTGCCGGACCGGAAGCCGTAGCGGTCGTGGTACATCAGCTCGCGGGGGGTGGTGTCCCGCAGTTGCGCCAGTCCGCACTGCTCGCACAGCACCAGTACCAGCGGCCACCGGGGCGGACGGAGGTCGTCGTCCCGGAAGTCGCTGAGGTACTGGTCGCCGAGGTCGAGGACTTCGGTGAGCCCGGCGGCGTGACAGGATCGGCAGATCACAGATGCCTCCAACGGCCTGGTTCGTCGGGTGCTGGACGCGGGGGCGGCCACCCGCCGGGTCGGCCGCGAACCCGCGGCGGCCGACCGTCGCGGGCCGCCCGCCGCCGGGCCCGGCTTCAGAGCAGGTGCGCGTTGCGCAGCACGACGGGAAGGAACGGGTGTAGCAGGCCGGACCCGGACTCCTCGAGCTGCCGCAGGTCCGCCCGGGAGTGCCAGCGGACCCAGCCGTGGGTCCGGTCGGCGGGGGTCAGCGAGCGGGCCTCCTCGTCGGTGCACTGGTACGTCATCAGGGTCAGGATGGTCTGGAAGCCACGCTCCTCGGGGGGGACGCTCCTGGTGCCCCACCTGACGTTGTAGGTGTGGTTCAGGACCAGCCGGGACCGATCGGCGTCGAGGTGAAGTTCCCGGCGCAGCGCCCGGACCGCGCTGTCGGTGAGCGTCTCGCCCACCTTCATCCGGCCACCGAAGACCCAGAACATGTTGCGCAGCGGCAGGTCCTCCCGGTAACCGAGCAGCACCCGGCCGTCCGCGGTGTGCGGTATGACGTCGACGTTGGCCTGCACCAGGTTGTCCAACGCTCGGGCGTAGTCGTCCTCGGCCAGGCCGAACTCGGGCACCTCTCGGTGCGTGAAATCATCTTCCACGAGCTCGTGGATCACGGGTTTCACAAGGCACGCTCCTGGCCGTGGCGTACGGGTTGGTCCCGCCCGGTGGCGGGTCTCGGCGCGCCCTCGCTCGGAAGGGCCCCGGGAACATCCGGTGCGGGGTGACTGGGCGGCATGAGCCGCCCGGCGAGATCTGTTCGGTGACGTGACCGCGGAAGGCGGTGGCCGGTCGCGGCACCGCAGGGTTTCGGAACTATCGGTGACTGCCCGACAGCAGCGCGTCAACTGTTCCACACGCATAGCCGACTGTCCATACCTTGCCGTGCAACTACCACGGCGCCGGCGGAACTCTCGCCGAGCGGTGGGCGCGTCGGCCGTCTACCGTTGTCCTCCGGTCCGCGGTTCCGCGCGATTCGGCCGCGCGGCCGTGTCGTCGTGCGTCCGCGCTCCATGGGGTGTGCCGGCCGGCGGGCCGGCTCGCCGGCCGCTCGGGTGGTGTTGGCGTGACGAGTGGTGCGGGTGACGCCGAACTACCCCCCGCATTGCGAGATTGTTACATCCTGGGGCCGGTCGAGCCTTGCGATTGGCCCTCCACCAGAATACGTTGCCTCCAACAACAAAACCGAGTGAAGGTCATTCCCTTCCGGAGGCACCCATGACGTTGGCGAGGTGGTGCGAACGATGAGCGACGTGCCCATCCTCCTGGAGATGCGCTCCATCACCAAGGAGTTCCCCGGAGTCAAGGCCCTCGCCGACGTCAACCTGGTGGTGCGCGCCGGCGAGATCCACGCCATCTGCGGGGAGAACGGCGCCGGCAAGTCCACTTTGATGAAGGTGCTCAGCGGGGTCTACCCGTACGGCACCTACGACGGCCAGATCGTCTACCAGGGAGCGGAGACCCGCTTCTCCGACATCCGCGCGAGTGAGAGCGCGGGCATCGTGATCATCCACCAGGAGCTCGCGCTCATCCCGGACATGTCGATCACCGAGAACATCTTCCTCGGCAACGAGCCGCGCAGGCGGGGCGCGATCGACTGGAAGTCCGCGAACCGGATGGCGCTGGACCTGATGGCCCGGGTCGGCCTGGATGAGGACCCGGACACCCTGATCAAGGACATCGGTGTCGGCAAGCAGCAGCTCGTGGAGATCGCCAAGGCGTTCGCCAAGGACGTGAAGCTGCTCATCCTGGACGAGCCGACCGCCGCGCTGAACGAGGCCGACTCCCGGCACCTGCTGGACCTGCTGCGCGGCTTCCGCGCCCGGGGCGTCACCTTGATCATGATCTCGCACAAGCTGAACGAGATCGAGGCGATCGCCGACCAGATCACCATCCTGCGCGACGGTCGGACGGTCGAGACCCTGGACGTCAAGGCCGACGGCGTCGACGAGGACCGGATCGTGCGCGGCATGGTCGGGCGCGAGCTCGGCAGCCGCTTCCCGGACCACACCCCGAAGATCGGCGAGGTCTTCTTCGAGGTCCGCAACTGGAACGTCCGGCACCCGATCTCCGCCGACCGCCAGGTCTGCAAGAACGAGAGCTTCGTCGTACGACGCGGCGAGATCGTCGGCTTCGCCGGGCTGATGGGCGCGGGCCGCACCGAGCTGGCCATGAGCGTCTTCGGCCGCTCCTACGGGGTGTACGAGTCGGGCACGATCATCAAGGACGGCAAGGAGATCGTGCTCAAGTCGGTGGCGGACGCGATCTCCCACGGACTCGCGTACGTCAGCGAGGACCGCAAGGCGATCGGGCTGAACCTGCTCGACGACATCAAGACCTCGACGGTGGCCGCCAAGCTGTCCAAGATCACGCACCACGGCGTGCTCGACGAGGTCGAGCAGTACCAGGCCGCCGAGGCGTACCGCAGGGAACTGCGGACCAAGGCCCCGACGGTCGACGAGGGCGTCTCCAAGCTCTCCGGCGGTAACCAGCAGAAGGTCGTCCTGGCGAAGTGGATGTTCACGGACCCGGACCTGCTGATCCTCGACGAACCGACCCGCGGCATCGACGTGGGCGCCAAGTACGAGATCTACGGCATCATCCAGCGGCTCGCCGACCAGGGGAAGGGCGTCGTCGTCATCTCCTCGGAACTGCCTGAGCTGATCGGGCTCTGCGACCGCACCTACACCGTGTTCGAAGGTGCCATCACGGGCGAGATCGCCCGGGCCGACGCGGACCCGGAGACCCTCATGAAGCAGATGACCTCGACGAAGAAGATGCAGACACGATGAGCCGGATCAAGGACCTTCAGAAGAACCTGTTCGGAGGCACGACCTCCAACGCCCGTCAGTTCGGGATGATCTTCACACTGGTCGCGATCGTCGTCCTTTTCCAGATCCTGACCGACGGCCTGACCCTGCGGTCGGACAACCTGATCGCGCTGTTCCAGCAGAACTCCTACATCCTCATCCTGGCCATCGGCATGCTGATGGTGATCGTCGCCGGGCACATCGACCTGTCGGTCGGCTCGGTCGCCGCGATCGCCGGCATCCTGGTGGCCAAGTCGATGGCCGACTGGTCGCTGCCCTGGCCCGCCGCCATCGCGTTCGGCCTGGTGATCGGCGCGGTGATCGGCGCCTGGCAGGGCTTCTGGGTGGCCTACATCGGAGTGCCGGCGTTCATCGTCACCCTGGCAGGCATGCTGCTCTTCCGGGGCGGCAACCAGTTCATCGGCAACGCGAACACCATCCCGGTGCCCGAGGGCTTCCGGGTGATCGGCTCCGGGTTCCTGCCCGAGGTCGGCCCGAACACCAGCTACAACAACCTGACGCTGCTGCTGGGCCTGGCCGCGTGCGCGGCCGTGGTGTGGCGGGAGCTCCAGTCGCGCCGGACGCGCCGGGAGATGGACGCCGCCGCGGCCCCGATGTGGATCTCGATCCTGCGGATGGCCGTGATGATCGGCGTGATCATCTTCGCCTCGATGCGCTTCGCCAGCGGTCGCGTCGGCACCAGCTTCCCGGTCTCCGGGATCATCCTGGTGGCCCTGGTGCTCGCGTACTCCTTCTACACCCGCAACACCGCGGGCGGCCGGCACATCTACGCGGTGGGCGGCAACTCCCGGGCCGCCGAGCTGTCCGGCGTCAAGCTCAAGCGGGTCAACTTCTTCGTCATGATGAACATGTCCGTGCTGGCAGCCCTGGCCGGCATGATCTTCGTGGCCCGTTCGGCGGCCTCCGGTCCGCAGGACGGCAACGGCTGGGAACTGGACGCGATCGCCGCGGTGTTCATCGGTGGCGCGGCCGTCTCCGGCGGCATCGGGACCATCAGCGGCTCCATCGTCGGTGGTCTGGTCATGGCCGTGCTCAACAACGGCCTGCAACTGCTGGGCGTGGGCACCGACCGCGTCCAGATCATCAAGGGCCTGGTCCTGCTGCTGGCCGTCGCGCTCGACGTCTACAACAAGAGCCAGGGACGGTTCTCCGTCATCGGCAGCCTCACGCGTTCGTTGCGCCGTGACGGATCCGGCACACCCACCGCACCACCCAAGGTGGACCGCGAGCCCGCCCGCACCAAGGTTCTCGGCTGACGCCCACCGACCTTCTCTTCCCGTACCACCTCCGTAGAAGGGCACTACTCCCATGCGCAACTTCCTCGGCAAGTCGGTGGCCATCGGTGCCATCGCGGCGCTGGCTCTGACCGCCTGCGGCTCCGGCCGCGACGAGGAGCCCGGCAGCTCCGGCGGCGACGCCAAGGGCTTCGCGGCCAACTCCCTGATCGGCGTGGCCCTGCCGGCCAAGACCTCGGAGAACTGGGTCCTCGCCGGTGACCTGTTCACCAACGGCCTCAAGGAGGCCGGGTTCTCCAGTGACGTGCAGTACGCGGGCGCGTCGACCACGGTCGCCGACCAGCAGGCGCAGATCACCGCCATGGTCACCAAGGGCGCCAAGGTCATCGTCATCGGCGCGACCGACGCCGCGCAGCTGTCGACCCAGGTCGCCGCGGCGCACCAGGCGGGCGTGAAGGTCATCGCCTACGACCGGCTCATCACCAACACCCCGGACCTCGACTACTACGTCGCGTTCGACAACTTCAAGGTCGGCCAGCTCCAGGGCCAGGCCCTGCTGGACGGCATGAAGGCCAAGAAGCCGAACGGGCCGTACAACATCGAGCTCTTCTCCGGCTCGCCGGACGACAACAACGCCGGTGTCTTCTTCAACGGCGCGATGGACGTGCTCAAGCCGGAGATCGACAAGGGTAACGTCGTCGTCGGCTCGAAGCAGGTCGACGTCAAGCAGACCGCCATCCAGGGCTGGAAGGCCGAGGGTGCGCAGGCCCGCATGGACCAGCTGCTGACCTCGACGTACGGCAACAAGGAGCTGGACGGGGTCCTCTCCCCGAACGACACGCTCGGCCGCGCGATCATCACCTCGATCAAGGGCGCCAACAAGCCGATCCCGGTCGTCACCGGCCAGGACTCCGAGGTCGAGTCGGTCAAGTCCATCATGGCCGGCGAGCAGTACATGACGATCAACAAGGACACCCGGAACCTGGTCAAGCAGACCATCACCATGGTGAAGGCCCTGCAGGCCGGTGAGAAGCCCGAGGTGAACGACACCAAGTCCTACAACAACGGCAGCAAGGTCGTCGACACGTACCTGCTCCCGCCGGTCGCCGTCACCAAGGCCAACGCGGCCGAGGCCTACGCGAACGACCCGAAGCTCGCGCCGCTCACCAAGTGAGCACCGCGAGGTAGCCAGCGGCGAAGGGTCCCGGAGTCCACTTCCGGGGCCCTTCGCCGTGACGGCGTCCACCAGCGACGCCGAGCCGATCCGGGGGAGGAGGCCCGACCGTGGTGACACCCACCCGGCCCGGGCAGGCGCGGGATGGCCGCGACCCGGAGCGTGCCGCGCCGGGCGCGCCCGGCATGACCCAGGAGGAGACCCGCCGGCGGAACCTCGGCGCCGTGCTGCGTCACGTCCACGTGCACGGCCCGACGTCGCGCGCCGAGCTGACCAGCCGGTTCGGCCTCAACCGCAGCACCATCGGGGCGCTCGCGGCTGACCTCACCGCCGCCGGGCTGGTCACCGAGGAGGCGCCGACCAGCGCCCGCCGCGCCGGCCGGCCGTCGCTGGTGGTGCGTCCCCGCTCGGCACAGGTGTACACGCACGCGCTGAGCGTCGAGGCGGACCGGCTACGTGCCGCCCGCATCGGCCTCGGCGGTCGCATCCTCGACCTGCGCGAGGTCGACAGGCCCGGCGGGATGTCAGTCTTCGACGCGATCGGCCCGCTGGCCGGCCTGGTCCGCGACATGCAGCGCGCCGTCACCGGCGAGGCGCTGCTGGTGGGCGGCGCGGTCGCGGTGACCGACACGACCCGTGACCGTGACGGGAGGATCCGGATCGGCGGTCCCGACGAGCCGCTGCGCGCCGCGTTCGAGGCCGAACTCGCCGTGGGCCCGGGTCTCGTCGCCGGAGACCTGGCCGACATCGCCGGCTTGGCCGAACACGTCCGGGGCGTGGCGGTGGGCGTCGACGACCTCGTCTACCTGCACGGTGACCTCGGGGTCAGCGCCGGCATCATCGTCGGCGGCCGGCTGGTTGTCGGCCATCGGGGGCACGGCGGCAAGGTCGGCCACATGGTGGTCAACCCGTACGGCCTGCCCTGCGGCTGCGGCTCACGCGGCTGCTGGGAGACCGAGATCGGTGGGGCCGCGCTGCTGCGGCATGCCGGCCGGGAGCCGGGCGGGCCCCCGGCGGTCGTCGAGGTCCTGCGCGCGGCGGCCGATGGCGACCGCACCGCCCAGGCGGCGGTGCGGCAGGTCGCCGACTGGCTCGGCTTCGGCGTGGCAAACCTCGCGAACGTGGTCAATCCGGGCCTCGTGGTGTTCGGTGGCTCGTTGCGCGACATCTACGTCGCCGGGGCGGATACCGTCCGTCGCCGCCTGGACACCATGGTGCTGCCCGCCTTCCGCGAGCACCTGCGGCTGCGGGCGGCGACGCTCGGCCGCGACGCCGCCCTGATCGGCGCCGCCGAGCTGGCCTTCGCCAAACTGCTGGCGGACCCGCTGAACGTCGGGGCCGCAGGCCGTTCGCGGACCGACCCCACGCTGCTGGCGGACCCGCTGAACGTCGGGGTCGAGGGCCGGTCGGGGGCCGACCCCACCCCGGCCTGACCGTCAGCCGGGGCCGGTTGCCCGGCCCGGGGTGCCCGTTGCGGGCGCCGCCTCGGCGAGCGCGGTCCGGATCATGTCGAGCAGCGGACCGTCCGGGTGCTCGATCCACTGCTGGAGGGCGACGCGCAGGGTGGCCAGGCAGGTCGCCGCCAGGACCCGCGACCGCAGGGCCACCTCCGGCCCGGTCAGCCGGTGCGCCAGCTCGGCGGCCAGCTCCCGTTCGACCGTCGTGTACGCCGCCACCTGGTGGGCGAGCAGGCCCGGGTGCCGGCGCACCCGTCGGCGTTGGGCCAGCCAGGTCGGCGCCAGGTCGCTGTACACCTCGGTGGTGAGGCGCTCCGCCGCGCGGCTGAGCACCGTCCACGGCTGCTCGCCGGCCGGCTGGTCCCGGATCAGTTCCAGCATCCGGCGCAGCCGCACGGTGTCGCCGTAGAAGATCGCCTCCTCCTTGCTGGAGAAGTAGTTGGAGAACGTCCGCCGGGAGACGTCGGCGGCGTCGGCGATCGCCTCGACGGTCACCCGGTCGAGGCCCTCCTCGGCGGCGAGGCGTAGGGCCGCCTCGTGCAGGGCGAGGCGGGTGGCCGCCTTCTTGCGTTCCCGTAGCCCGGCCTCGTGCATGCCGCCAGGCTACGCGGTGGTGACCTAGTTCTCAACGCGCAAATTTGCCCGCTGCGCAAGATTGTTGGATAGTTGCATGCGGCAACCATCAGGAACCGGGAGGGTAAGCGTGGAAACCACCGCCCGTGAACTTGTGATTCGGATGTTCGGCCTGCTCAGGAGCGTGCGGATGGTCAAGCAGCGGCGGGCCGACGACCGGCCGGCCGTGCCGATCGGCCTGGTCGGCATGCTCATCCAGATCGACCAGCACGCCACCGGCTGCCATGCCAGGGAGTTGGCCTCCCACACCGGGCTCGACCCGTCGACCGTCAGCCGTGTCGTCGCCTCGCTCGTCTCGCACGGCCTGGTCGAGCGGCGCACCGACCCGGCCGACCGGCGGGCCAGCTGGCTGGCCATCACCCCGAAGGGCCAGAGCGGCCTGGCCGACGCGCACGGCTGGTACGGCGAACTGCTCGATCGGGCGCTCGCCGACTGGACTCCCGGCGAGGTGGCGGCGCTGTGCGCCGCACTCGGCCGGTTCACCCGCGACCTCGATGTCGCCCTCGGAACCAACGACAACCTGGAGGACGCGCGATGAGCGCACCCACCACCACCACGGCGGCAGACGCGCCGATGACCCATCGGCAGACGCTGGAGGCACTCAGCGGCCTGCTGCTGGTGCTCTTCGTCGCCATGCTGAGCGGCACCGTCGTCTCGACGGCGCTGCCGAAGATCATCGGGGCGTTGGACGGCTCGCAGATCCAGTACACCTGGGTGGTCACGGCCACCCTGCTCACCGCGACGGCCACCACCCCGATCTGGGGCAAGCTGGCCGACCTGTTCAACAAGAAGACCCTGGTGCAGGTAGCCATCGTCGTCTTCCTGGTCGGTTCGGTGGTCGCCGGCTTCTCGCAGAGTGCCGGCCAGCTCATCGCCGCCCGCGCGTTCCAGGGCATCGGCGTCGGCGGCCTGCAGGCCCTCGTCCAGGTCGCCATCGCGGCGATGATCCCGCCCCGCGAGCGCGGCCGGTACAACGGCTACCTCGGTGGCGTGATGGCCGTCGCGACGGTCGGCGGACCGCTGCTCGGCGGGCTCATCGTCGACACGTCCTGGCTCGGCTGGCGCTGGTGCTTCTTCGTCGGCGTGCCCGTCGCCGCGATCGCGCTGGTCCTGCTTCAGATGACCCTGCGGCTGCCCACCGTCCGGCGTGAGAACGTCAAGATCGACTACCTGGGCGCGAGCCTGATCGCCGCCGGCGTCAGCGTGCTGCTGATCTGGATCTCGTTCGTCGACAGCTCGTTCGCGTGGGTGTCCTGGCAGTCCGGCGCGATGGTCGGCGGCAGCATTCTCCTGCTGGGCCTGGCGACCTGGGTCGAGTCGCGGGCGGCCGAGCCGGTCGTCCCGCTCAGCATCGTCCGGCAACGCACCACCGCCCTCGCCATCCTCGGCAGCCTCGCGGTCGGCATGGCCATGTTCGGCGGCGCCGTCTTCCTCGGCCAGTACTTCCAGATCGGGCGCGGCTACAGCCCCACCGAGGCGGGCCTGCTCACCATCCCGATGATGGCCGGCGTCCTCGGCTCCTCCATCATCGCCGGCCGCATGATCACCAACTCCGGCAAGCTCAAGCCGTACATCGTCTTCGGGTCGGTCGTCCTCGTCATCGGGTTCGGCATGCTCGGCACCATCGACCACGAGACGTCGCTCGTCCTGGTCGGCGCGGCCATGCTCATCGTCGGCATCGGCGTCGGCATGACCATGCAGAACCTCGTCCTCGCCGTGCAGAACACCGTGTCGCTCAAGGACATCGGCGCGGCCAGCTCCACCGTCGCGTTCTTCCGGTCCCTCGGCGGCACCATCGGCGTCTCCGTGCTCGGCGCCGTCCTCGCCCGCCGGGTCAGCGACCAGGTCACCCACGACCTAACCGCCGCGGGGATCCCCGCGTCCGGCAGCGGGGGCGGCAGCCTCAACCTCGAGGTCCTGCCCGAGCCCGTGGCGAACATCATCCGCGCGGCGTACGGCGACGCCACCGGGCACATCTTCCTCATCTCGGCCGCCATCGCCGTCGTCGGCATCATCGCGGCGCTCCTGCTCAAGCCGGTCAACCTCCGCACGAGCCTCGACCTGCCCGACCCGGTAAGGTCGGCGGCCGTCGCCGCCGACGCCGTCGACGGCGCGCCCGCCTTCGACCAGGTGAGCGTCGACTCCGCCGGAACGAGGCGTCCGCCCGCCGCCGGAGCCTGACGTACGTGGGCCCGGGGCCGCCACCGTCTAGAGGACGGTGGCGGCCCCGGCACGTGCGGAGCGCCGGGGCGGGCGTGCGTGACCGATCCGTCCAGCGAGGGCCGTCACCCACGGCCGTGACCGAGTCGAGGGACCTGTGGAGACTGCCGAGGCCGCACCTGCCCCACTCGCGGCGCCCGGCCGGTGGCGCGGTCCGCTGCGCCGGGCTACGCGCGAGTTGGCGCTCGTGGCCGTGCTGTTCCTGGCGTACAAGCTGGCTCGCGTCGCCGTGGTCGGCCGGGTGGCGACCGCGGTGGAGAACGGGGAGCTCGTCTGGCGCCTGGAGCGCCTGCTCCGGCTGCCCAGCGAGGCCGCCGTCCAGCTCCCGCTGCTCGCGGGCGACCTGCCGGTGCGCCTGGCCAACAGCTACTACGCCTACGTGCACTTCCCGGCCACGGCGGCGTGCCTGGTGTGGCTGTACGTGCGCCGCCCCGTGTACTACCGCTGGACGCGCCGAGCGCTGGCCGGGCTCACCGCCGCCGCGCTGGCCCTGCACCTGCTCGTGCCGCTGGCCCCGCCCCGGCTGACCCAGCTGACCGGCATGGTCGACACCGGCAGCCGGTACGGGCCCGCCGTCTACGGTGCGCCCGGCGCCGACGAGCTGAGCAACCAGTACGCCGCCATGCCCTCCCTGCATGTCGGCTGGGCCATCGCCGTAGCCGTCGCGCTCGTCGCGGCCACTGCCGGGCGGCTGCGTTGGCTGTGGCTGGCGCACCCGATCGCCACGGTGCTGGTCGTCGTCGGCACGGGCAACCACTACTGGCTGGACGGCGTCGTGGCCGCCGTCCTGCTCGCCCTGGTCCTGTTCCTGCTGCCCGGGCCCGTTCCCGCCCGCCGCTCCTCCGGCGCACCCCGGGGCGCCCCCGCCGCCTCCGGTCGGGCCGCAGGGCCGCCCCGGTGCCGGGCGGCGTCCCGACGCGGCGCGCGGCGGCGGGCACGGGTGCGGTGACAGGCGTCGGCCGGGGCATCCGGGCCCAGTAACTTTCGTCACAGCCTGCACCCAGCCCGCCGGGGGCCCGGGGCGAACGCCCCCCACCGGGCGGATTCCCTTTGCCAGCGGGCATCGCCGGGTCCCCGACACCCCTTCGGTGACAATGTGGCCGGCCACAGAACGGCTCGTCCCGTCTGCACAGAGTGACGGAATGTGGCCAGTTCGGGCCGGCGGTGGCCCGGCGCGGTCACCGGTGGGTTCCGGGGCTTTGCGCGCCTCACTACCCTGTTGATGTTCTTGTGCCTGGGCACCCGTCGACAGCGATAAGGGCTACAGATGACCCACAGTCACCCTCCGTACGGAGGGCAGCCGGACCCGAACGTCACCCCGTGGAGCGGGCCACCGGCCCAGCAGGGCGGATACCCCGGCTACGGCCAGCCGCAGCCGCCGCAGTTCGCCGCTCCCGTGCCGCCGCCGAAGAAGTCGAACCGGGGGCTGATCATCGGACTGTCCGTGGGCGCCGCCGTGGTCGTCCTGCTCGCGCTGTGCGGCACCGGCATCGGGTTCCTGCTCGTCGGCGAAGACGACGAGGACCCCAAGCCGATCGCGTCCGCGCCCGCGAACCCCACCGACGGCCCGCAGCCGGGCACGGACAACTCGGCGGCGCCGCAGCCGTCCGAGTCGCAGGAGCAGCCGAACAACAACAACGCGGTGACCGCCCGCTACTCCAGCGAGTTGTCCGCGGTCTGCGACGGCGGCCCGATCCTGAACGCGGCGCCGTACAACGGCCCGTCCGGCGCCAAGGCGTACACCTTCTCGAACTCCCCCGACCGGCCGTCGTCCTGGTCGTCGAAGTCGGTGAGCTCGGACAAGCCGTACTACGCCAAGTCGGCCGACTTCGAGACGGTCTCCGTGGTCGGCTGCCTGAAGGTCGAAGCCGGCAGCGAGGGCACGCCCAAGGAGTGCAACTACAAGGACAGCGCGGGCAAGACCGTCACCGTCTCCTACATCTCCTCGCGCTACACGCTGACGTTCTACGCGGCGAAGACCGGCGAGAAGATCGGCGACGGCGGCACCGTGAACGCCCCGGCCAACCGTTGCCCGAGCTTCATCTCGTACAACAAGGCCACCATGAAGTCGTACGCCGCGCCGGACAGCGGCACCATGGAGGCGGCGCTGGACAAGTTCCTGTCCTGAGTCGGCCCACGGGAACCGGGGAGGGGCGGGAGACCGACCCTCCCCGGTCCGGGCGACCAGCGTGGCGCCCGCTCATCAGTGGCCCGGCGGGGGTCGACTACCCGCCGACGCGTGCCTGGTAGACCCGGTCTCCCGCGCCCCGGACGAAGAGGTGGAGTTCGCCGCCGTAGACGGTGGTGGCGGGTGCGGACGCGGCGCCGGCCGGGCCGGGTACGGCCGTCCAGCCGGACCAGGTCCTGGCCGCCGTGAGTCGGTTGGTTTTGATCGTGCCGTTGGTGGTGCGGGTGAAGAGGTGCAGTTCGCCGCCGTAGACGGTGGCGGCGGGTGCGCTGGTGGCGCGGGTGGTGTCGGGTACGGCGGTCCAGCCGGTCCAGGTGTTCGTCGACAGCGTGAGTCGGTTGGTTCTGATCGTGCCGTTGGTGGTGCGGGTGAAGAGGTGCAGTTCGCCGCCGTAGACGGTGGCGGCGGGTGCGCTGGTGGCGCGGGTCGTGCCGGGTACGGCCGTCCAGCCGGACCAGGTCCTGGCCGCCGTGAGTCGGTTGGTTTTGATCGTGCCGTTGGTGGTGCGGGTGAAGAGGTGCAGTTCGCCGCCGTAGACGGTGGCGGCGGGTGCGCTGGTGGCGCGGGTGGTGCCGGGTACGGCGGTCCAGCCGGTCCAGGTGTTCGTCGACAGCGTGAGTCGGTTGGTCTTGATCGTGCCGTTGGTGGTGCGGGTGAAGAGGTGCAGTTCGCCGCCGTAGACGGTGGCGGCGGGTGCGCTGGTGGCGCGGGTGGTGCCGGGTACGGCGGTCCAGCCGGTCCAGGTCCCCGCCGACAGCGAGAACCGGTTGACCCGCACCGTCCCGTTGCCAGCCCGGACGAACAGGAACAGTTCACCGCCGTACACCACGGAGGCCGGGCCGGACCGGGCCCCCGCCGCACCCGGCACGGCCGTCCAGTCGGTCGCCGGGGCGGACTGCTGCCGGGCGCCGGCCTGCGCGGGCGCCGCCGCGCCGGCCGGCGCCGCCAGCACGGTCGCGGCGAGGACGAGCACGAGCAGGCGGTTCAGCCACCTCGTCGGATGAGCCAGATGCATGGGCGCGCTCCCTAGTGGATTGCCGGCGCGGTTGGCCGGCTCAGGGAATCATGCCCGCCCCCGGACGCCGCCGATCAGCCGGCCGTCCACAGTGCACCGCCGTCCGGCGGGCGCGGGACGGTTCAGGCGGCGTCCGGCGGCAGGATGCGCAGGCGCTCCTGCACCGCGTCCAGGGCCGCAAGGCACTCCCGGCGGTTGTCGGCCACGACCGTGGCGTAGGCGACCCGGCCCACCATCGTGCCCTTCGGCGGCGGCGACAGCGAGGCGCCCGGCTCGGCCAGCACGACGAACCGGTCGACCGCGGGCGGCAGGCCGCCGTCGACGCGCACCGACCCGACAACCGTGTCGTCGCGCTCCGGGTAGAAGAACCGGATCGCCGCGACCCGGGCCGCCGGCGGCACCGTGCGCGGCTGCCGACCGCAGGCGATCGCCGCCGCAGCCAGCCCCGGGTCGGTCCCGCCGACGAGCAGCCCGAGGTACGGGATCAGGTCGCCGCCGACGCGCGCGTTGACTTCGATCACCCGCGGGCCGGCGGCGGTCAGCCGCAGCTCGGTGTGTGTCATGCCGTCGGTGAAGCCGAGCGCGGCGTGGGTCTCCCGCAGCACGGCGAGCAGCTCCGGATCGGTCAGCAACGGGTCGGCGCCGTCGACGAGGTGGCCGACCTCCTCGCAGTGCGGCGCGAAGCCGAGCTGCTTGTGGCCCACGCAGATCGGCCACACCTCACCCCGGAACACCGCCGCGTCGACGCTGATCTCCGGCCCGTCGGCGTACTCCTCCCACAGGATCCCCCAGTCGTCGGCGGGGACCTCGGGCAGCGCGGCGTGGCCGGTGTCGGCGATCGCGAACCCCGCGGCCACCTCCGCCGGCGAGCGCACCACCGTGACCCCGATGCTGCCGCCCAGCGCGCGGGGCTTCAGCACGGCCGGGTAGCCGGTCGACCGGCCGGCGGCCAGCGCCGCGTCGACGTCGGCGACCGGCAGCGAGCGTGGCTGCGGCACGTTCCGGGCGGCCAGCGCCAGCCGGGTGCGGTGCTTGTCCCGGCAGCGGGCCACCACCTCGGGGTCGCCGCCCGGCAGCCCGAGTGCCTCGGCCACCCGCGAGGCGCCCAGGATCCGGGTCTCGTCCCAGCAGATCACCCCGTCGATGCGGTTCTCGGCCGACACCGCTCGGGCGGCGGCGGTCATGGCGTCCACGTCGAGGGTGTTCAGCACCGTCCAGCCGTGCAGGTACTCCCGTTCCCAGGCCGGTTCCCGGTCGCAGAACAGGTGCATCCGGTAGTCCTGGCTGATGCTGCTCAGCAGGTACTCCCGGAACCACTGTCCGCCGGGGGTCACCACCAGAAGCTGGGGTTTCATGCCGGTTCTCCTTCGTCGTGGTGGCGGGGCAGCGGGGCGTTCGGCGCGGCCAGCAGCCGGGGCAGCAGCCGCAGGTACCGGTCCACCCAGCCGGACACCGTGCCGGGGTCGAACAGGGTGGCGGCGTACTCGACGACCAGCGACATCCCGCCGTCCGGCGTCGGGCGCACGTGCCAGGTCAGGTCGGCACGCGCGCCGGCCAGCAGCACGTCCTGCGCGGGCACCGGGTCGATCCCGACCAGGTGCAGGATCGGCTCGGCCAGGTCCAGCACGGACAGGTAGACCCGGTTCGGACTGCCGGCGAACGCGTTCCCGAGCGCCTCGCTCTGGACCGCCAACGGCACCGACTGCCGGGCCAGGACCTGCCAGGTCGCCCGGGCCGTCCGCCCGACCAGCGCGTCGAACGACTCCGCTCCCCGCACCGGCACGACGAGCCAGGGCGCGTGGGCGAACACCCCGACCACCTCGTCGAACCGCGGATCGCTGCGGTTGGCCACCGGCACGGTCAGCGGCACGCTCGACACCCCGGTCAGCCGGTGCAGAAGCCAGGCGAAGGCCGCCGCCAGCACCACGAAGGGCGTCACGTCCCGGCGTACCGCGTGCGCGGCCACCGCCGAGACCAGCTCGGGTGTGACGACGGCGCTGACGTGACCGCCGGCGTCGGTGGTGGCGGCCCCGCGCGGCCGGTCGGTGGGCAGCCGCAGCGGCGCCGCCTCCCCGCGCACCTCGTCGGCCCACGCCCGGACCGTCCGGCGGGTCGACTCCAGGGCCAGGTACCCGCGTTCCCACCGGCTGAAGTCGACGAAGCCGGCGGCCAGCGGCGGCAGGTCGGCCGGCTGCCCGGTGACCGCCGCCCGGTACAGCTCGCCGAGGTCACGTATCAGCACCTGCGCCGACCACCCGTCGACGATCCCGTGGTGCAGGGCGAGGACCAGTTCGTGCCGGTCCCAGTCCCGGTCGGTCCCGCCGACCGGGGCGGTCGGCTCCGGCCGGAACAGCACCGCGCGGAAGCCGGGCTCCGCCCGCAGGGCGAACGGCACGCCGGCCCACTCCCGCGCCGCGTCGTCGAGCTGGCCGGGGGCGACCGACCGGACCGGCACCGGCACCGGGCGGGCGGCGAGCACCTCCTGCCACACCTCGGCGCCGCGCATCGCGTACCTGGTGCGCAGCACGGCGTGCCGGACCGTGAGGTCGGTCAGCGCCCGCTCCAGCGCCGGGCGGTCCAGCGGGCCGCGCAGCGCGAAGCGCAACGCCACGGTCAGCATCTGCGGGGTTTCGCTGTCCACGGTCATCCGGTACTGCCGGGCCTGCCCGAAGCTGGCCGGCGCCGTCGCCAGGACCTGAACGTCCCCGCCGCCGATGCTGCCATCGGTCGGGCCGCTGCCGCCGTCGTCCGGACCGGGGCCGTTGCCGAGGTCTGGGCCGGGCGGGTCGGTGGCGCGGAGGCGGTCCACCAGGTCCGGCTTGAGCCGCCGCATCGTCGCGATCAGGCCCGCGTCCAGCGCCTCGGCCGGGGCGTCGTAGTCCAGCCGCGACCCGCGTACGGCGAGGCGCACGTCCCGACTGCGCAGCAACCGCAGCAGCTCGTCCACCTCGGACCCGGTGCCGGTCACAGCCACCCCCGGACGCGCTCCGGCCGGTCGGTGCCCGTCTCGGTCGGGTCGCCGTCACCCGCCTGGTCCGTGTCCGCCTGGTCCGGGTCCGCCCGCCCTGCGGCCGGGACGGAGAGCGTCAGCCGGTGCGCCATCGCCCGGATGGTGGGCCGGCGCAGGAAGTCGAGCACCTCGTCCGTGCCGCCGGTCTCGACGGCCACCCGGTTCAGCAACCGCAACGCGGTCAGCGAAGTGCCGCCCAGCTCGAAGAAACTGGTCTCCACCCCGATCGCCTCGGCGCCCAGTTCGGTGCACCAGGCGTCGTGCAACCGTCGCTCCAGGGCGGTCGCGGGCGCTGTGCCGGCGCCGGCCCGGCGCGGGGCGTCCAGGTCCGGCTCCGGCAGCGCGGCCCGGTCGATCTTGCCGCTGTCGGTGGTGGGCAGCGCGGGCAGCACCGTCCACGCCGTCGGCACCAGGTACTCCGGGAGCCGCCCGGCCAGCCGGCGGGCCAGTTCCGACGGATCGACCCCGTCCCGCGCCGGGACCACGTATCCGGCGAGGTAGGCCCGGCCGTCCGCGTCCGGCCAGGCCCGCACGGCGGCGTCGTGGACCCCGTCGAGGCCGCGCAGGTGATGCTCCGCCTCGCCGGGCTCCACCCGGAACCCGCGGATCTGCACCTGGGCGTCGGTGCGGTGCAGGAACTCCAACTGCCCGTCGGCCCGCCACCGGACCACGTCGCCGGTCCGGAACACCGGACCCAGCCCCGGGTGCCGGAGGAACCGGGCGGCCGTCTCCTCCGGGGCGTCCAGGTAGCCCCGGCCGAGCTGGACGCCGCCGAGGTACAACTCGCCGGGGACACCCACCGGCACGGGCCGGCCGTCGTCGTCGAGCACCCGTACCCAGGTGCCGGGCACCGGCCGGCCGATCGGCGGCACGTCCCCGTCGGCGGCGTCCAGGTGCGCCCAGGTGGAGACCACGGTCGCCTCGGTCGGTCCGTACACGTTGGTGACGGTGAACGGCAGGTCCGCCGGCACTCCACGGCGCAGCCGGTCGCCGCCGACGACGAGGTGCCGCAGGGCCGGCCGGGGCCCGGCCGACCAGTCCTGGTCGAGCAGCAGCTCGCCGACCGGCGTGGGCACCATCGACACGGTGACGCCGGTGTCCACCAGCCAGTCCCGCAGGCGGCCGGCGTCGAGCCGGACGTCGTCGGGCACCACGTGCAGCGTCGCGCCGGCCCGCAGCGCCGGCCACACCTCGATGCCGGACGCGTCGAAGCCCGGGCTGCAGAACCAGCTGAGCCGATCGCGGGCGGTGATCCCCAGGTCCCGGGTGTACCAGGCGACGGTGTTGGCGATCGCCCCGTGACCGATCACGCATCCCTTCGGTCGGCCGGTGGAGCCGGAGGTGAAGATGACGTACGCCAGGTCCTCCGGCGAGCCGCCCGCCCGCTGCACGCGGGCCGCGACGCCGTCCGGCGCGGCGGCAGCGGCGGCGCCCGTCGGGTCGGAGCCGGCGACGGCGCCCGGTGCACCGGGGGCGAGCCGGTCCATGTGCAGCGAGGTCACCGTGTCGGTCAGCGGTGGCGTGCTCGACCGGGACACCACCACCCGGATGCCGGCCCGGGCGACTATGCCGGCCAGCCGGGCGGCCGGTTGCTCGGGCGCCAGCGGAACATAGGCGGCACCGGCCCACAGCACGCCGAGCATCGCCGCGACGGCGTCGGCGCTGCGGGGCAGCTGGACACCGACCAGGTCCCCCCGGCCGACGCCCGCCGCGGCGAGCGCCGCCGCCACCGCGTCGGCCCGCCGGTCCAGCTCCGGCCCGGGCAGCTGCTCCCCGTCCGGGTCCACCACGACGGCCCGGCGGACGTCGAGCAGCCCGGGCAGCTCCGCGTCGGCGCCCTCGGCCGGCGGCCCGCCGTCCTGCCACCGGGCGATCGGGTCCGACCCGGTCGCGATGGGGCCGAGCAGCGCGCGTAGCGGCTCGTCCGGTCGCCGGATCCCCGCCCGCAGCACCTCGGCCAGCCGGTCGAGCACCCGTCGGGCGGTGGCCGCGTCGAACAGGTCGGTCGCGTAGTGCAGTTGGCAGCGGACGGTGTCGCCGAGGTCGGTGAGGAACAGCGTCAGGTCGAACGGGGCCCGCTCCACGGCCGCGTCGAGCAGGGTGGCCCGCACCCCGGGCAGGTCGAGCTCGAAGACCGCCTCGTTGTCGTACTCGACCACCACGTCGAACAGCGGGTGCCGGCCGGCCTCCGGTTCGATGCCCAGCGCCCGCACCACCCGGTGCAGCGGCACGTCGCGGTGCTCGTGCGCGTCGAGCAACGCGGTGCGGGCGCAGCGGACGAGGTCCGCGAGGCCCGCGCCGCCGGCCACCGCCAGCCGCAGCGGCAGCATGGTGACGAACAGCCCGACCGCGTCCCGCGCGTCGCGGGGCCGGTGCGCGACGGGGGCGCCGATCACCAGGTCGGGTTGCCGGCCCTGGTCGCCGAGCACCGCCGCGAAACCGGCCAGCAGCACCATGAACGGGGTCGCCCGGCAGCGCCGGCCGAAGTCCCGCACCGCCCTCGTCAACTCCGCGTCCAGGACGCCGCCGGCCACCGCGCCGACGCCGCTGGGGGTCGCCGGGCGCGGCCGGTCGGTCGGCAGGTCGAGCCGGGGCAGCGGCCCCGCGAGTCGACGCGTCCAGTACGCGAGCTGCTCGTCGGCCGTCTCCGCCGGCACGTCGTCCACGGGCACGGGCCACGGCGGCGGCTGGGGCAGCTCCACCGGCCGGCCGGCGATCGCCGCCCGGTAGCCCGCCGCGATCTCCCGGGCCAGCACCCCCGCCGACAGCGTGTCGATCACCAGGTGGTGCATCCGGAGCACGAGCAGGTGCTGCCGGTCGTCGATCCGGACCAGCCGGGGCGCGAACAGCGGTCCGGCGGACAGGTCGAAGCGGTGCGCGGTCTCCTCGCGGGCCGCGCGGGCCGCCGCCGACGCCACATCCTCGCCGGCCGCGTCCCGTACCGGCAGCTCGACCGGGCCGGGTGGGCCTGCCAGTTGGCGTGGCTCACCGTCGACCTCGCGGAAGGTCGACCGCAGCGCCGGGTGCCGCCGCACCACCAGGGCGACGGCGGTACGCAGCGCCGCGACGTCGAGCGGCCCGTCCAGGCGCACCACCTGCGACTCGGTGTAGGTCGGCCGGCGCGGCAGCATCCGCTCGGCGAACCAGATCTCGCGCTGGGCCTCGGTGGCGGGTACCCCGGTTCCCGTCGGGTCGTCCGCCGCCACGGACCCCGCCGTCGGGCCGTCCGCCGTCGGGGCCGGGTCGTCGGTCGGCGCCGTCGGGTCGTCCGCCGGTGGTGGACCCGGGTCGGGGCGTCGCAGCAGGGCGCCGAGCTGGTCGATGCCGGTCAGCCCGGCCAGCATCCGGTCCGGGGGCAGGCCGAAGTCGACGAAGCAGCCGATCTCGTCCACCCCGAGCGCGGCGAGGCGCTCCACCACGGCCCGGGCCTCCTGCGGGCTGCCGATCAGCGCCCGGTCGGTGGTGTAGCGCTGGTAGGCCCGCTCCAACAGGAAGTCGACGTCCTCCGGCGCGGTGCGCTCCAGGTCGATGGTCACGCCGAGGCTGTTGGTCACCTGCCCGAACAGCGCCAGCGACGAGCGCAGGTAGGCACAGAACGGGCCGAACGCCTCGGTGCGCGCCCGGTCGCCGTCCGGGCCGAGGTACGTGTGCAGCAGCAGGACGACCCGCCCGTTGGGCGCCAGGCCGTGCTCGACCCTGGTCCGGCGGTACAGCGCGATGTTGTCGGCCAGCTCCGCCACGCCCTGCGCCATCAGGTTGGTGATGATGCCGAGGTCGGCCGCCGCGGCCCGGCGGTAGCTGTCCGGGTTGCCGACGACCGCGGTGAACAGCGGTGGCAGGTCCTGCACGGGCCGGGGGAACAGCCGCACCTGCACCGGTTCCCCGTTGCCGGCGGTACGGGTGACCGGCAGCCCTCGCCAGAGGTCACGGATCTGGGCGACGGACTCGTACATCACCTCGCGGTGCCGCCCGTACGCCTGCGGCGCGAGCACGAAGTCACGGGCGTGCCAGCCGCTGGCGCAGCCGATCCCCACCCGACCGCCGGAGAGGTTGTCAACCACCGACCACTCCTCGGCCACCCGGATCGGGTCGTGCAGGGGCAGCACCGCACAGCCGGCGTGCACCCGGACCCGCCTCGTCCGGGCCGCCACCGCCGCCGCCAGCACCGACGGGTTGGGGAAGATGCCGCCGAACGAGTCGAAGTGCCGCTCGGGCAGCCATACCGCGTACAGGCCGTGGGTGTCGGCGAACTCCGCCGCGTCGAGCACGGCGGCGTACCGGTCCTGGACGCTCTCCTGGGGGTAGTCGCCGAAGAAGTAGAGGCTCAGGTCCGGCGGATGTCCGGGCCCTGACCGGCTGCCGCCCGCCGCCGCGCCGAATTCGGTGTCACCGCCGGCGGGCAACCGGGGAACTGTGACCGGTGCCGACGCGGACCGGTTCCCTGCGGTCGGTGCGGTCGGTGCCGTCGGCATCGCGGCCGGAGCCGGGGTCGGGGCCGGAGCCGGGGCCGGGGCTGCCCGGGTCGCGGGGGTGCCGAGGCCGCCCGGCAGGAAACCGCCGGCGCGCAGGTCGGACAGCGACTGGCGGACGGCGTCGGCCACCACGTCGACATCGGCGTCGGTGTGCGCGTCGGAGAGGAAGAAGTTGCGCCACTCCCACACGTACACCCCGGCCAGCAGCAGGTGGTGGAACAGCAGGTCCAGGTCGGCGGTGGAGGCGAACCGGAACAGCGACCCGAAGTGGCGCACGCGCAGCGGGAAGTCCTCGGCGGCGCAGAAGTCGTTGATCGTCGCCGCCAGCCGTTCGGTCCGCCGGTTCAGCCCCTGCTGCAACGCCGGGCCCCGGCGGCGCAGCTCGGACAGCACCGCCCTGACGGCCACCATCGACACCGGATGCTGAATGTAGGTGCCGCCGAAGAAAGTAGTGTCCTGCGGCGGGGCGCTGTCGTCGCCGTACCGCCAGAAGCCGCCGTCGACCCAGTCCATGATGTCGGCGCGGCCGGCGACCGCGCCGACTGGGAAGCCGCCACCGATCACCTTGCCGTACGTGGCGAGGTCGGCCTGGACACCGAAGACGCCCTGGGCGCCCCGCACGTGTGGCCGGAAGCCGGTGAGCATCTCGTCGAAGAGCAGCACCATGCCGTGCCGGTCGCAGGACTCGCGCAACGCGCGGAGGAACTCGGCCGGCTGCCGGTCGGGGTACCGGCTGCGTACCGGTTCCACCACCACCGCCGCGATCCGGTCGGCGGCGCGGGCGATTACGTCGAGGCTCTGCGCGTCGTCGTAGGGCAGGACCAGCACGTCCGCGACGGCCGAGTCAGGGATGCCGGCGGAGACCGGCACCGTACGCCAGCCGTCGCCGGACCGGACCCCGCTGCCCAGCACCGGGTCGAAGTGGCCGTGGTACGAACCCGTGAAGGTGACCACGAGCGGGCGGCCGGTGTACGCGCGGGCCAGCCGGAACGCCGCGGAGTTCGCCTCCGTGCCGGTGGTGGCGAACGCGGCGCGGTCCATCCCGGTCAGCTCGCAAAGCAGCTCCGCAGCCTCCCCGGCCTCCGCGCCGCGCGGGCCCAACCGCAGGCCGTCGTCGAGGTGGGCGGCCACTGCCCGGGTCAGGAACTCCGGTTCGTGGCCGAACAGCAGCGCCCCGAACCCCATGGTGATGTCGAGGTAGCTGTTGCCGTCGACGTCCTCCAGCCGGGCGCCCCGAGCCCGCCGGGCTGCCAGCGGGTAGAGCATCTCCTTGGTGGTCCGGCGGAAGCCCACCACCGCCCGGCTGTCCGCGAGCCGCGCCCGGTGCCGCTGGGTGAGCTCCCGGGAGGTGGGGGTCTTCGCGACGTAGCGGCGTACCAGGTCGGCGAGGTGCGCCTGCTGGCGTGCGTCGAGGCGGTTGCCGCCCATGCCGGCGCCCACCGCTACGGGCCTCGGCCCGACCTGCGCCGCCGGTTCCTCCGCCGACGGCACGGCGGCGGCCGGCGGATCGGTCGACGGCGCCAGGGTCTTCCGCGACGCGGCTGGTGGGGCGGCTGGTAGGGCGATGCCGGGGCCCGGTGCGACCGGGCCTGGCGGTGCGACCATGCCCGCCGGTGCCGCCGGTGCCGGCTGATGCGGGAGGGAGTCCGGTCCGCCGGCCGGCGACGGGACGCCTCCGAGCGCCGAGAGCTGCCGGGCCATCAGGTCGGTGAACTGACCCATCAGGGCGAGCTGCGAGTGCACCACCGACAGCGCGCCCGGGTCGTGGGCCGGTGCCGCCCCGACGACGCCCGCACCGTACGCGTGGGCCGCCGGCATCGTCGCCGCCGGCACGGCGGGCGTCGGCAGCGTCGCCGGGGCGGTGGGTGCCGGCAGCGTCGCCGCACTGGTGGACGCCGGCACGGCGGCGGTCTCACCGTCGAGCGGATCGGCACCGGATCCTGCGGCGGTGACGGCGAGCCCAGGCCACCCACCCGTTCCGCCCGGATCCCTCGGACCGCCTGTTCCGCCTGCTCCACCCGTTCCACCCGTTCCACCCGTTCCGCCCGGACCGCTCGGTCCGACGCCGATCGCGGGTGGGGCGGCCGAGGTGGCGGCCGGCCCGGGCGGTGTGCCCGGGACGGGGGCCGCAGCCCCGGCCAGGGTGGCGCGCCGCTGCGGGGGCATCCGCTCGACGATCGCCGCCGTCAGGCGGTGCGGGCTGTCGAGATCCTCGAACAGTTCCCGCATGGCGATCCGGATGCCGAAGGCGGTCTCCAGCTCGCGAAGCAGGTTGATCATCAACAGCGAGTCGGCGCCCAGGTCGAAGAAGGGCGTGTCGGCCGGAACCCGGTCGGGCTCCATGCCGAGCTGCCCGGCGGTTAGCTCGCGCACTTGACGCAGGACGAGGTCGTCGATGGGGTTCGCCGGGTTGGCCGTGGACATGACGGGGGAACCTCCTGCGCCGGGTTCGACGGACGGGACGGCAGGCGTCGCGGGGCGGGTCTCGACCCAGTGCCTGGTCGGCCGGAAGGGGTGGGTGGGCAGCGGCACCCGCCGGCCCCCGGGTGCCAGCGCCGCCCAGTCGACCTCGACGCCTCGGCAGAACAAGGAGGCCAGGGCCGCCACGACGGGTTCGGCGGGTTCGCGCTGGTGGTGGTCCTGGCTGTCGCCGCGCCGGCCTCGCACGGGGATCCAGGTGGTGTCCGGCCACTGCCGGCCCAGCCCGGTGAGCACCGCCCCCGGGCCCAGCTCGACGAAAGTGGTACAGCCGTCGGCGACCAGGGCGTCCACGCCGGCGGCGTAGTCGGCCCGCTCCCGGGTCTGCCGGCGCACGTGCTCGGAGCCGAGCAGGGTGCCGGGCGTGCGGCGGGCGCCGCCGAGCCCGGTGACGAACGACGTGTGCAGAGGCCGCCAGGTGAGGGTCGCAGCGCGGGCGGCTAGGTCGTCCAGCACCGGCTCCAGTAGGGCGGAGTGGAACGCGCGGTCCACCGGCAGGGGCCGGTGCGGCACCTTCGCGTCGTCGAGCAGGCTGCCCAACCGGCGGACCGCCCCTGGGGGACCGGCCACCACGTGCCGGCGCGGCCCGTTGCGTACGGTCCGCTCCACGCCGTCGACCTGCTCCAGCAACCGGTCCAGTACGGATTCGTCGGCCAGCACGGCGAGGGCTGCGCCCGGTGGCGTGCCGCCCTGCATGAGTTGCCCCCGCACGGCGGCCAGGTGCAGGCCGTCCTCGACGGAGAGCGCGCCGGCGAGGCAGAGCGCGGCGTACTCGCCGGCGCTGTGTCCGATCAGGACGTCGGGTCGCACCCCGACCGACTCGAGCAGCCGGGCCTGGGCGACCTGCACCGCGAACAGGGCCGGCTGCACGGTCGCCGTGGTCCACTGGTGCGGCCCGCCCCGCATCGCCGCCAGCAGGTCCACGCCCCACGCCTGCCGGTACTGCGCGGCGCAGCGTTCCAGCACCTCCCGGGCGGGTTCGTGAGCCGACAGGCCGACCGCCGCGGCGCGGCAGTCCACACCCTGCCCGGTCAGCGCGAAGACGACCGGCCCGGGGCCGCCGTCGGGGACGGTCCCGGTCACCGTGCCGGGCAGGACGTCGCCGTCCGGGCCGACCGGGGAGGGTGCGTCCCTCGCCGTAGGTCGCAGCAGGGCCGCCGCCGCGCCGGGGGTGGCCGCCCACGCCACCCGCCGGTGCCGACGCCGTCGCCGGCCGGTGCTCAGGGTGACCAGTACGTCCTGGGCGCGGGGTGGGTCGGCGGCGGCCAGCCGGTCCGCGACCCGGTCGGCGAGCAGGCCCAGCGCCTCGGGCGTGTGCGCGGACAGCGGCACGACCACGGGGCCGGTGTCCGGGTCGGCCGGGGCCGTGACCGGCGGCTCCTCGACGACCACGTGGGCGTTCGTGCCACCGACACCCAGCGACGACACCCCGGCGCGGCGTGGACCGGGCACCGGCCACGGCTGCGCCGACGTGGGCAGCCGGAACGGGCCCTCGGCCAGGCGGAGCTGCGGGTTCGGCCGACGCAGGTTGGCCAGGGGAGGCACCTGCCCGTGCCGGACGGCCAGGGCTGCCTTGATCAGCCCGGCCATGCCGGCGCAGGTGTCCAGGTGGCCGATGTTGGCCTTGACCGCGCCCAGCGGCAGCGGGGCGTGCCGCTGGCCGAACACCGCGTGCAGGGCGGCCACCTCGATCGGGTCGCCGACCGGGGTGCCGGTGCCGTGGGTCTCCAGGTAGCCCACCGACGCCGGGTCGACACCCGCCACGGACAGTGCCTCCCGGATGACCGCGGCGTGACCGCCCACCGTCGGCGCCGTGTAGCCGCTCTTGTCGGCGCCGTCGTTGTTGACCGCCGTACCCAGGATCACCGCGTGCACGGTGTCGCCGTCGGCGAGCGCGTCGCCGAGCCGCTTGAGCAGCACCGCGGCGACGCCGTTGCCGCCCACCGTGCCGTCGGCCTCCGCGTCGAACGCCCGGCACACGCCCGCCCGGGACAGGATGGAGCCGGCCGCGTGGCGGTAGCCGGCAACCCGGGGCACGTGCAGGGCGGCGGCCCCGGCCAGCGCCAGGTCGGTCTCGCCCGCCAGCAGCGACCGGACCGCCAGGTGTACCGCGACCAGCGAGGTGGAGCAGGCCGTCTGCACGCTCAGCGCCGGCCCGGTCAGGCCCAGCCGGTACGCCACCCGGGTCGCCAGGAAGTCCGGCTGGTTGCCGATGGTCACCTGCAACGCCGCGAGCTGGTCCGTCGGGTCCGTGCCGGCCAGCCGATCCAGCAGGTACGAGCGCAGCGAGTACAGGTGCATGCCGGAGCCGGCGTACACCCCGACCCGGCGGTCGGTGCCCGCGTACCCGCCGTCCTCCAACGCCTCGTGGCAGACCTGGAGGAACAGCCGCTGCTGGGGATCGGTCAGCGCGGCCTCGCGCGGGGTGATGCCGAACATCTCGGCGTCGAAGCCCTCGATGTCGTCCAGCGCGCCGCTGACCGGGACGAAGGCGTCGTCGTCGACCACGGCCGCGGGCCAGCCGGCGGCCAGCAGCTCGTCCCGGCCGAACCGCCGTACGTCGACCTGCCCGGCCAGCAGGTTCCGCCAGTACCGTCCGGCGGTGTCGGCGCCCGGGAAGCGCAGCGCCATGCCGACGATCGCGATCCGCCGGTCGTCCGTCGCCCCGGCGTCGGCCGGTCCGTCCCGGCGGGGCCCGGCGCCGCACAGCAGCTCGACCAGGTGCGCCACCAGTGCGGCCGGGGTGCCGTGGGTGAAGAGCGTGACCAACGGGAACTGCGCGCCCAGCGCCTGCTGCAGCCGGATGTGCAGCCGCACCAGGCGGACGGAGTCGAGGCCGGCGTCGTGGAACGCGGTCCGGTCGTCGGCCGTGCCCGGCACAGTCTCTCGCAGCACCTCTCGGACGAGGCGCGCCACCACCAGTGGATCGCGCGCGGGCGCACCGACCTCCGCAGGCCGGGCCCCGGCCAGCGGCGGCGTTCCATTCGCGGCCGGCGGTGGCGTCCCGGCCCCGGCCAGCGGCGGCGTTCCGTTCACGGCCGGCGGTGGCGTCCCGGCAACAGCCGGCGGTGGCCCCGGAGTTGGCGGCGGCGGCGCGCCGGGGGCCGGCGTGGGCTGCCTGCCGGGACCGGCCGCGGGCGCGCCGGTCCCGCCCGACGGGGCGGCGGCCGGTGAAGGGGCGGCCGGGCACGGCACCACCGGTGCGGGGGTTCCGAAGGCGTCCACCGGGTCGGGCGTGCCGGCGGCGACGCCCTCCAACGGCCGGACCGGCCGCAGCAGGTGTCGGACCCGGCCCGCGTCGGGGTTGACCCCGACCAGTAGGTGTCCGGGCGGTCGGTGCAGGGCCAGCCGGGTCAGCGCCCGCCCCTCGGTGGGGGAGAACGCGAGCAGGTGCCGCCGGGTGGCCTGCTCGACGCCGTCCTGGGCGGCGGCGAGCCCGACCCCCCGCCACAGCCCCCAGCTCACGCAGTGCGCCGGAAGTTCGGGGCGCAGATGCTCGCAGAGCGCCTCGACGAACCGGTTGCCGGCCACGTAGCTCCCGGCCCCGACCACGGGCGTCAGGGTCAGCAGCGACGAGAACGCCACCAGGCGGCTGCCCGGCCGCCTGCGCAGCAGCCGGACCACACTCAGGCTCCCGTCGACCTTCGCCGCCGCGTCGGCCCGCCACCGGGTCGCGGCCCCGGCCAGCGGGGCGTGCCGGTAGTCGCCGGCGAGGTGCAGCACCCCGTCGAGCGGGGCCTGCCATCGACGTTCGGCGGCGGCCACGGCCGCCTCCAGGGCGTCGCCGTCAGTGACGTCGACGGCGCTGTAGTGCACCCGGGCGCCGCTGTCGGCCAGCTCGGCCAGCCGCTCGACGGCCTGCGGGGCCGGGGTGCGGCCGACGACGAGGAGATGCAGGTCGAGGTCGGTGGCGAGCCGGCCGAGGACCGTGCGGGCCACCCCGCCGAGCCCGCCGGTGACGAGCCACCGGGTGCCGGGCGGCACCGCAGGCCCCGCCGGGCCACCGCCACCGCCACCGTCAACGCCACCGCCCACGCCCAGGTCGGCGGTGTCGCCCATGCCACGCACGCCGCCGCCCGCGTCGCCGGTGCCGGCCGAGGCGACGCCGACAGCCGGTACGTCGCGGTGCAGGGTGCGCACCAGCGGGCCGTCCCGCCAGGCGACCACCGGCTCGCGGTGCGTCCACCCGAGGGCCATCGCCACGGCGGCGGCGTCCTCGGCCACGTCCCGGCCGGGCAGGTCGAGGTGCCGGGCGGTTACTCCGGGATGCTCGACGGCGAAGGTCTCGGCGAGACCAGCGGTGAGCGCTGCCGGATAACAGCCCGGCTCGTCGCCCCGGATGCGGTACAGCCCGCGACTGAGCGTCAACAGCGTGCCGGTCCAGCCGGCGTCGGCGAGCGTGCGCAGCAGGTCCAGTGCCCCGTTTCCGCAGACCTCGACGGCCGCGTCGACCGCCGACGCGTCGTCCGGGGCCGGGGTCGGCAGGTAGCTGGCGGCGAAGACGACCTGCCCCGGCAGGCTCTGGCGCCCGCCGAACGCGCGGCCGCGTTCCACGCCGTCCGTCCCCGCCTCCAGGGCGGGCGCGACCGGACCGGGCCGCCCCGCGCCGTCGACGACCAGCACGTCGGGCAGTGCGTCGCGCAGGGCGGTGGCGAGCCCGAGCCGGTCGCCGATCACGAGTACCGGCCCCGGAACCGGGCCGGCGGGCAGGGACCGGGGGGCCCACGCCAGCCGGTGCACGCAGTCGGGCACGGTGTCTGGGCCGGCCTCCAGCACCTCGACCCGGCGCTGGGCGGCCTCGTACCCGCCGGAGAGCAGGCGGGCCCGCATGCCGCTGCGCTGGATCTTGCCGCTGGTGGTCTTCCCGAACGCGTCCCGCCCGATCGGCACCAGCCGCACCGCGGACAGTTGGAGCCGCTCCGCCAGCCGGCCCCGGATCCGGGCCAGCAGGTTGGCGTCGAGGCCCCGTTCGTCGACGAACAGGACCACGACCTGCTCGGTGCCGTCGGCCCCCGGCGCGCCGACCGCCGCGACGAAGCTCGCCGCGACGCCGTCCACCCCGCCCACCGCGTCCTCGATCTCGTGGCAGAAGTGGTGGACGCCGTTGACGATGATGACTTCCTTCTCCCGGCCCGTGACGGTGAGCCGGCCGCCGGCGAGGAACGCGAGGTCGCCGGTGTCGAACCAGGCGCCGTCGGGGAAGGCCGCCCGGTTGGCCTCGTCGTTGCCGAGATAGCCGGGGGTCACCCGGTCGGAGGTGACCTGCAACCGGCCGATGTGCCGCTCGGGCCGGGCGGTGCGACCGTCGGGGGCGGCGATCCGGAAGCGGGCGCCGGGCGCCGGGACGCCCATGGTCAGGAAGCTGGTCGCCCCCGGGCCGGGGGAGTCGCGCAGCCGTACCCGGGTGCCGTCGGCGTGCAGCTCGACGTGCTGCACGGAGCTGTCGTCGAACGGCTGGTAGCTGATCGCGGTGCAGGTCTCGGCCATTCCCCAGGCCAGCAGGAGGACGTCGGGCCGCACCCCGAAGCGCCGCACGTCCGCCAGGAACCGTCGGGTCACCGGGGCCGTGCACTGCTCCCCGGCGTTGATCAGGCTGCGTACGCCGCGCAGGTCCCAGTCGCGGTCCGGGTGTCCGCGCAACGCCTCCGAGACCAGCTTGTAGCCGAAGTTCGGCGACCAGCTGTGCCGCACCTCGTGGCGCTGGAGCAGGTCGAGCCAGAGCAGTGGGTCGGCGAGCACCAGACCGGTGGCCACGTGCGTGGTGCCGCAGCCGAGCACGACCGGCCCGAGGTGCATCATGACGATCCCGCCGACGTGGTCGAGCGGCAGCCAGTTGAGCACCTCGTCGCCCGTCCGCATCCGGCCGACCTGCCGGGCGCCGCGCGCGTAGCCGACGATGCCCCGGTGGGTGAGCGGGATGACCTTCGAGCGGCTCGTGCTGCCGGACGACAGCTGGAGCATGGCCACGTCGTCGGGCGCCGGAGGGGGCAGTTCCTCGGCCGGCGGGTGGTCGGCGCACCGGGCGACGTCGAGCACGCGCAGCCCGACGATCCCCTCCCGCTCGGCGTACCCGACGAGGTGTCCCACCGTGGGGCCGCCGGAGAGCACGACGGGGTGGCCGAGGCCGCGCCACGCGTGCTCCAGCTTGTCCAGCGTGGCGTTGCGCGCCCCGTACCCGGGGGCCTGCGCGACCGCCACCGCCCGCAGGCCGCCCAGCAGGCACGCCCACAGCGCGACGAAGTGGTCGGCCAGCGAGGGCACGTGCAGGACCACCGGGTCGCCGGGGGACAGGCCGGCCGCGCGCAGGCCGCCCAGCGTCCGCCGCGCGGCGGCGAGCAGTTCGGGGTACGACAGCAGCCGGGTGCCGTCGGCCTCCACGACCCGTACGCCGCGCTGCGGCCACCGTTCCGCCGCCCGCAGCAGGGCCTCCGGCAGCGTGGCCGGGTCCCCGGGCTCGGCCACGACCGGCGCACCCTGCGCGACGGCCGGCGGGGCGTCCCGGTCGACCGGTGCCGGTCCGGCCGGACCAACGACGGTGTCCGGGGTGACCCGCCGTTCGGTCGCCCAGCGCGGCGGCAGCGCGACCAGCTCGCCCAGGTGCCGCCGGCCCACCTGCGGCGCGGGCGCCGCGAGCACCGGAACGCCGACCGTGTCGGCGACCGGCAGCACGGCCAGGGCCGACTCGTCGGGCACGCCCTCGGCGGTCCGGGGAATGCCGGAGACCACCGCCACCGCGAGCGGCGGGCCGGCCGGCCGGGGCAGGGTCAGCGCGGCGGCCTCCGCGGTGCGGCGCACCCGGTCGACCGGCGTTCCCTCGGCCGGCACCACGTACGCGACCCGCCACCGGCGTCCGTCGCGCGCCGTCCGGGTCAGCACAGCGGCCTCGGCGATCTCGGGGCGGCCGGTCAGCGCTTGGAGTAGTTCGTCGGTCACGGCCGGCTCCCCTCGGCCGGGGCCAGGGCGTCGGCCGGCGGGTCGGGGGCACCCTCGACCGGGGTGGCCGTGTGGCGGTGGAGCAGTCCGAACAGGACGACGCCGAGGGCCAGGACAACCACCGCGCCGTGCATCGCGGCGGCCACGTACAGCGGTCGCCACACCTCCAGCAGCCCGGCGGCGAGCAGCATGCCCAGGCCCAGGCCGCCGTTCTCGGCCATCGCGGTCAGGCCGAAGAACCAGCCGCGCTGCGGGTCCGGTTCCGCCTGCAGCCGGGTGGTGTAGGTGATCTCGGTGAACCCGTCGGCGGCCCCGGCCACGAACGCCACCAGCAGGACCCACTGTCCGGGCAGGTCGGTGAAGGCCACGATGAACGCGGCCGACATCAGACAGGTGCCCACGACGAATCCGGTCTCGCTGCGCCGGGGCCCGTCCAACCCGGATCGTCCGGTCCCGAGCCGGCGCACCACCTGGTGGGCGGCGAACAGGCCGACGGCCCAGACGGCGAAGAAGTGCCCCACGAACGCGGCGGGGTCCTGCGGTTGGACCTGGGTGGCGTACACCGGCAGGCCCACGTTGTGCGAGGCGGAGCCGAGCGCGTCGACCGCCCGGACCAGCACGACGACGAGGATCACGGGTGCCGCCACCAACGCGGCGAGGGTCTCCCGGCGGTGCCGGCGGGTGCCGTCCATCGGCTTCACCGCCGCGGGCTGGGCGGTTCGGGACCGGCGGGACGGGAACGGCAGTGGCAGCGCGGCCAGCAGGGTCGCCGAGACGACGAACGTCCCCGCGTCCACGAGGAACGCCGCTCGGTAGCCCCACCAGCCGACCAGCACCCCGCCGGCGGCGAAGCCGAGGGCCATCGCGATGGCCCGTCCGGTGACCAGCAGGCCGTTGGCCGTCACCCGGTCCGCCGCGCCCACCAGGTCCGGCACGCTGCTGCGCAGCAACACTGTGGACGTGGTGCCGAGCAGGCCGGTGGCCACGGCGACCAGCGGCAGCAGGCCGAGGCGCACCGAGGACGGGGCGAGCACCAGGGCGACGAGCGCGACGGCCTGCGTCAGGTCGCAGGCCACCATCACCGGCCTGCGGGGCAGCCGGGCCGCCACGGTGCCGCCGACCAGGCCGGCGACGAAGCCGGCCCCCAGCCGCAGCGCCATGAACCCGCCGGTCTGCAGGGCGCTGCCGGTCGCCTGGTAGACGAAGAGGTTGAGCGCCACCATGTTGAGGTAGCTGCCGAACGCCGAGATCGAGGTGCCCGCGACGAGCGCCCGGAACAGCACCAGCTGCCGAGGCGGGCCGGCCGGCCGCATCAGTCGCACCGTCCACCCGGCGCCGGCCGGGACGGATCGGGCACGTGGCAGTCAGCTTCCATGTGAGGCACCCCGTTTGACGCAGCGGAACGGCCATGGCTGTCGATGGGTCGCAGCCGGCTACAGTCTGCCCGAACGGCGGGATGGTTGCCATGTGGAATTTGCTGATCGCGTTGGGTGACCGGACCGGGCTGTGGTCAGCGCAGCTTCGGGTCGAGGGCCTCGCGGATCGCCTCGCCGAGCATCACGAAGCTGAGCACGGCGGTGACCAGGAACATGGCGGGGAAGAAGAGCAGGAAGGGCGAGGCCCGGATGTAGTCCTGCGACTCGCTGATCATGATCCCCCATGACACCACCGGGGTCTTCAGCCCGATGCCCAGGAAGGACAGGGTGGCCTCCACGCCGATGAACGACCCGACCAGAATGGTGCCGTAGACCAGCAGCGGGGCCAGGCAGTTCGGCAGCAGGTGCTTGAGGACGATCCGGCCGGTGCTCGCGCCCAGCGCCCGGGCGGCCACGACGTAGTCGGCCTCCCTGGTGGCCAGCACCGAGGAACGCATCAGCCGCATCACGACCGGCCATATCAGGACGACCAGGGACATGATCACCAGGCCCATGATCCGCCACTCGCTGTTGCTCGCCCCCGCGCCGTTGAAGGTGCTCAGGATGACGATCGCGCCGAGGACGAAGGGCAGGCCGAAGAAGACGTCGGCGAAGCGGGAGAGCAGGGCGTCCACCCAGCCGCCGCGGTAACCGGCGATCATGCCCATGGCGCCGCCGATCAGCAGCGTGCCGGCGGTGGAGAGCAGCGCCACCACGATCGAGGCGCGGGCTCCGTAGATCACCCGGGCGTAGACGTCCCGGCCCTGCACGTCGTAGCCGAACCAGGCGTGCGAAGAGGGCGTGCCGAAGTTGCGCGACACCACGCCGTTGACCGGGTCGCCCGAGGTGAACAGCGAGGGGAACGCGGCCATCAGCACGAACCCGGCGATGAGGGTCGCGGAGACCCAGAACAGCGGCCGGCGACGCAGGTCGCACCAGGCGTCGCCGAGCAGGCCGCGCGGCTTCTCTCCCCGCACGGGGCCGAGGAGGGCGGCGTCAGCGGGCGGACCGGCCCCGGTCGGCTTCGCGGCGAAGGGACTGTCGGCATTCTGGTCACTCATCGCGGATCCTCGAGGCCAGGGCGGCTCCGGGCGGGGCCGCCAACAGGTTCGTCAGGAACTGGGGGAGCACCAAACCGCAGGAACACCGTCCACGGTAGCGACTCCGGGGGCCGCGCTGTCCGCTGTCCGGCAGTCACGACCGCCCCCGACGCGGCCGCCCCCGATGCGGCCGCCGTCGGCGGCGGCCGTCCCACCCCCGCTGCCGCTACGCTGACCCCAACTCATCGAAGCTCGTCCGTGCGTCGGGGAGGTGGGGCGTGGCGGAGCCCGGTCGGGACGCGCTCGTGGTGTTCGTCGGCGAGCTCACGCGGCTCCGGATGCTCGCCGGGGGACCGTCGTTGAACACGCTGGTCGCGGTCGCCGCAGGGCTGGGGCGGCCGCTCGCCCGGTCCACCCTCAGCGACAAGCTCAACGCCAAGTCCCTGCCCGAGTGGGACTTCGTCGTCGCGTACGTCGGCGCCTGCCGGGCCCACGCCGAGCAGGTCGGCGCCCGGCTGCCGGCGGAGCTGACGGAACTCGCCCGGTGGGAGGCCGCGCACTGGCGCCTGTTGCGGGCGGCGGACGCCGCGCGGGCCGGCGACCGGCTCTGCGGCGCGGCCCGGGCCGAACTCGGCCGTCGGGCCCGGGCCGCGCCGGCCGCACAGCCGGCCGAGCCTGCCGGCCAGGACCGGCGGACGGCCGGTCAGTGGATGGTGCCCCGGCAGTTGCCCGCGGCGGCGCCGCACTTCGTGGGGCGGACGCCCCAGCTCGCCGCGTTGACCGCGCTGCTGGCCGACCCGGCCGGCGTGCCGGGCACGGTGCTGATCTCCGCGATCGGCGGGACGGCGGGGGTCGGCAAGACCGCCCTCGCCGTGCACTGGGCACACCAGGTGGCCGACCGGTTCCCGGACGGGCAGCTCTACGTCAACCTGCGCGGGTTCGACCCCGACGGGGCGACGACGAGCCCGGCGGAGGCGCTGGGCGGCTTCCTGGAGGCGCTTGCGGTGCCGCCGGAACGGATCCCGACCGGGCTCGCCGCCCAGGCCGGGCTCTTCCGCAGCCTGCTGGCCGGCCGGCGGATGCTCGTGCTGCTGGACAACGCGCGCGACGCCGACCAGGTGCGACCGCTGTTGCCCGGCTCGCCGGGCTGCCTGGTGCTGGTGACCAGCCGGCACCGGCTGCCGGGCCTCGTCGCCGTCCAGGGCGCCCACCCGCTCGCCCTGGACCTGCTGTCCGCCGCCGAGGCCCGCGAGCTGCTGTCCCGACGTCTCGGCGCGGCGCGGGTGGCCGAGGAGCCGGACGCGGTGGACCGGATCGTCGGGGCGTCGGCGGGGCTGCCGCTGGCCCTGGCCGTCGTCGCCGCGCGGGCCGCCACCCAACCGGAGTTCCGGCTCGCCCGGCTCGCCGACGAGTTGGACGACACGCGGGGCAGCCTCGACGGCTTCTGCGGCGGGGAGGCCGCTGCCGACGTGCGGTCGGTGCTGTCCTGGTCGTACCAGAGCCTGGAGCCGCCGGCGGCGGTGCTGTTCCGGCTGCTCGGGCTGCACCCAGGCCCGGACATCTCCGTCGCGGCCGCCGCCAGCCTCGCGGACACCACCGTCGCGCGGGTGCGGGGACCGCTGGCGACCCTGGCCCGGGCGAACCTGCTCGCCGAGCCCATCCCCGGCCGGTACGCCCTGCACGACCTCCTCGCCGTGTACGCCGCCGAGCTGACCCGGACCACCGACCCCGAACCCGTGCGTCGGGCCGCGCTGGGCCGACTGCTCGACCACTACCTGCACGCCGCCCACGCCGCAGACCTGCTGCTGTACCGGCACCGCGACCACATCGACCTGCCGGCGGTGGACCCCGGTGCGGCGCTGCCGGACCTGCGCGACCGCGACGAGGCGTGGGCCTGGCTCACCGCCGAGCACCGGGTGCTGCTCGCCGCCGTCGCCCTCGCCGCCGGCAACGGCTTCGGGGCCCACGCCTGGCAGCTCGCCTGGAGCGTCAACACCTACCTCGACCGGGTGGGGGCCTGGCAGGACCAGTCCACCGCTCAGCAGTTGGCGCTGCGCGCCGCCGCGCAGGCGGGCGACCGCAACGGGCAGGCCAGGGCGCACCGCAACCGCGCCGTGGCTTGTCTGCGGCTGGGCGCCCACGACGAGGCCCGTGCGCATCTGGAGCAGGCCCTCGACCTGCACGGCGCGCTCGGCGACCACGTCGGCAGTGCCCGGACCCAGCTCAACCTCGGCATCCTGGCCGAACGGCAGGGCCACCACCGGCAGGCCCTCGGGCACGCGCAGCGCGCCTTCGACCTGTTCGAGACGGCGGGTCACGCCTACGGTCAGGGCAACGCGCTCAACAACATCGGCTGGTACCACATCCAGCTCGGGGACCACCGGCGCGCGCTCGACTACTGCCGGCAGGCCCTCGCCCAGCAGCAGCGCGCCGGCAACCGGTACTGGGAGGCCCACGCCTGGGACAGCCTCGGCTACGCGCACCACCACCTCGGCCAGGCCGCGGAGGCCGTCGACTGCTACGAACGCGCGCTCGCGCTCTGGCGGGAGGCCGGCGAGCGCTACTTCGAGGCCACCACGCTGACGCACCTCGGCGACACCCGCCACGCCGCCGGGGCTCCCGGGGCAGCCCGCACCGCCTGGCGCCGGGCGGTCGACATTCTCGACCGGCTCGGTCACCCGGACGCCGACCAGGTCCGGGCCAGGCTGGACCCCGACGCCCGGGGCACCCCCTGAACCCGTCCGCACCGCCCGCCGGGACCTCGACGTCGGGCTCCCACCCGCCCCTGGCCGACCCCGGGCGGACCCGGCGTAGCGACCGGTGCCCCAGCCTGAACGATGCCGCAAGCGCGGGCCGTCCGGCGGATTCCCGGACGCCGGACGGCGGGCGGGCCGGCGGCGGCGCGGGTTTCCCCTGCTCATCGGCCCCGTGAACGGGAGGCGGGTGGCCGGGGCGGGGGTGACTCGGGGCGCCGGACGGCGGGCTGTGGAGCTTCGCCGGATAGGTGTTCGCGCAGATGGCTACCCGTTCGGTCGACATCTGGCGATGACCTCGCCCGGGCCGAGAACCTGTCCTCCCAGTACCCGGCGAACGGAGAGGACAACGTGATACCCACCCGCTTCCGACGACCCCGCGTCGCGGTGGCGGTCGCAGCCGCACTGGCTCTGACCGTCACCCCGACCGGGGCGCCACCCGTACGGGCCGCGCAGGCCGCGGCGTCGCAGGTCGTGAGCTTCACCGTCGGCCAGGACGGGCGCCTCTACCTGGCGTCGTCGGCCGGCATCACCCCGTTCGGCAGCACGGCGGTCGCCCCGCCGAACGCGGGCGTCGGTGCCGCCCGGCAGCCGGACGGCAACGTCGCCGCGTTCGTCATCGGCACCCAGGGCGGGCTCGTCGCCGCCGTCACCAGCTCGGCCACCTCCAACATCAGCGTGTACCGGGACGGGGCGGCCGGCCTCGCCCCGCCCGGGGCCAAGGTGAGCGCGGTGACCGACTCGGCCGGTTACCTGCACGTCTTCTTCGCCGGCACCGACGGGGCGATCTACAGCGCCTCCTACAACCGCCTGGTGCGGCCCGGCAGCGGCCCGCAGCGGGTGTCCGCGCCCGGCCTCGCGCCGCCCGGGGCGGTCGTCGCCGCGGCCCGGCAGTCCACCATGCCGGGGGTGGTCTTCGTCGGTGCCGACGGCGCGCTGACCTCGGTCTGGCGTACCTCCGCCGGCACCTGGGCGACGATCCCGGCCGGTCCGGCGGGCCTGGCACCGCCCGGCGGCGGGGTCGCCGTGGCCGCCACGGCGGGGGTGCAGGCGTACGTCGCCGGGCTGGACGGCCGGATCTGGCAGGTGGGCTTCACCTTCACCCCGCTCCCCGACCCCTGGCAGCCGGTGGCGATCACCGGTGCCGGCGCGGCCCCGCCCGGCGCCCGCCTCGCGGCGGCGCAGTTCACCGGCGGCCCGTCGAACGTGTTCTTCGCCGGCTCCGACGGCGCGGTCCGGGTGGTGACCAACATGGCCGGCGGGTGGCAGCAGTCGGTGACGACGGCGACCGGTGCCGCCAAGCCGGGCGGCCCGCTGGCGATCGTGGCCGTCGACGACTACCTCTACTCGGCCTGGTGCGGCAACGACCTCTGGTGGTGGCTGTACTGGTGGTGGCGCCGGCCGCCGCCTCCGCCGCCGTGGTGGGGCGATCCCTTCACGCTGCCGCTCAACCAGCCGATCGAGTACGGCGCCGAGGTCGCGATCACCCTCTACCGGTAGGCCGGCGGAGCCCGCGACCCGGTCGCGGAACAGTCCCCGCCGGACGCCCGCCCGGGCCCGTCCACCGCCACCGTGCGGCCGGGCCCGGGCGGTGGCGTGTCCGGGCGGTCACCCGGTGAACATGAGCACCCCTACTCATCCGCCCGCCGGCGGCGTTGGGCAAGCTCAACGCATGATCGCCCCCACGTCAGCGCCGTCTTCCGCCCGGGAACGAGTGGGCATCACCGCCGTCGGCGCCAGCCTGCCCGACCAGGTCGTGCCCACCGCCGAACTGCACCGCCGCATCGCCGAGGCCAGCGGGTTCGACCTGCCGGCAGGGCTGCTGTCGCGGATGACCGGCATCTCCTCCCGCCGGATGGCCGGCGACGGGGAGTACGCCTCGACCCTGGCGGTCCGCGCCGCCCGGCAGGCGCTCGCCGCCGCCGGCCGCGAACCGGAGGACGTGGACCTGCTGCTGTTCGCCTCCGCCAGCCGGGACGTCGTCGAGCCGGCCACCGCCCACATCGTGCAGGCGGAGCTGGGCGGCCGCGCGCACGCCCTCGACGTGACCAACGCCTGCAACAGCTTCCTCAACGGCATCGACCTGGCCCGGTCGGCCGTCCTCGCCGGCCGCGCCCGGCGCGCCCTGGTGGTGACCGGCGAGACACCGACCCGGGCGATGCGCTGGCAGCTCACGGACCTCGACCAAGCCCGCAGCGCCTTCGCCGGCTACACGTTCGGCGACGCCGGGGCCGCCGTGCTGGTGGAACCGGTCGCCCGGGGCGGGATCGTCGACGTCGACACCGAGACCTGGTCCGAGCACTGGACGGTGGGCGGCATCCCCGGCGGCGGCTCCCGGCACCCCCGGGGCGACGAGCACACCTACTTCACCGGCGACGGGCGGGCGCTGCGCGACGTGTTCGAGAAGATCGGCACGGACATCCTGCACCGGGTCCGGCACCGCACCGGGCTGGACTGGGCCGACTACGCCCGGGTGCTGGTCCACCAGGTCACCCTGCCCTACCTGGACCGGTTCGTCGAGGTGACCGGCGTGCCCCGGGACAAGCTGGAGATCACCGTGGCCGAGCTGGGCAACCTGGCCAGCGCCACGCTCGGCGTGCAGCTCGCCCGCGTCGACGCCGGGCTGCGCCCCGGCGACCGGGTGCTGTTCATCGGCCTCGGCGGCGGCGTCAGCGTGATGACCATGGTCTGGGAGAAGTCGTGACCGCGCTGTGGGTGGTGGTGCCCGCCTACAACGAGGCCGCCCGGATCGGGGCCACCCTGGACGCGCTGTCCCGGCAGACCGACCTCGACTTCACCCTGCTGGTGGTGGACAACGCCTCCACCGACGGCACCGCCGAGGCGGTCCGCCGGTTCGCCGCCCGGTCGCCGGTGCCGACCCGGCTGGTCGAGGAGCGGCAGCGGGGCGTCGGCGCCGCCGTGGACACCGGCTTCCGGCACGCCATCGCGCACGGGGCGACGCTGCTGGCCCGTACCGACGCCGACTGCCTGCCCCGGCCCGGCTGGGTGGCGGCGGCCCGCCGCACGCTCACCGGCGGCGCGGCGATGGCCTGCGGCCGGATCGAGGCCCGCCGCGACGAGCACGGCCCGTTCGGCCGCGCCGTGTTCCGCGGACTGGTCGCCGTCGCCACCGCCTTCGGCCGGCTCCGGCCCGCCCACCGGGGGCCCGGCTACCGGGCCCCGTACCGGATGCACGCCGGCAACAACATGGCGATCACCCCGGCCGCCTACCTCGCCGCCGGCGGCATGCCGCGCCGCCCGTCGCCGACCGACCGGGAGTTTCTCAACCGGGTACGCCGCCACACCGGCGACATCGTCCACGACCGGACGATGGTGGTGGAGAACTCGACCCGCCGGCTGCGGGCGTACGGCCTGCGCCGCACCGCCGCCTGGTACCTGGACCGGGGCAGCGGCCGGCTGTCCCCGGACCCCCGCTGACCGAACCCCAACCAGGAGAGCGAGTCCCCGATGCTCGACGAACTGGCCGCCGCGCTGCGCCGCCACCCGGACCGGCCGGCGGTGCTCACCGCGGCCCGGTCCGGCCGGCCCCGCATCCGGGCCACCCGCGGCGAGCTGGCCGACCTGGCCGACGGGTACGCCGCCGCCCTGCACCACCACGGGCTGACCGCCGGGGACACCCTCGGCGTGGCGGTCCGCCCCGGCCCCCGGGCGCTGTCGATCCTGCTCGCCGCGCACCGGCTCGGGCTGCGGGCGGCGGTGCTCGACCCCAGCGCCGGCCCGGAGGTGCTCACCGCGCGGCTGGCCCTGGCCCGACCCGCTCTCGTCGTCGCCGACGCGGCGGCGCAGGCGGTCGCCGGGTGGGCGCGACCGCTGGCCGGCCGGGCCCAGCTGGCCCTGCCCCGGCTGGCCGAGCTGGGCCCGGTGCGTACCGTGGGCGGCCGGCTGCCCGGCTGCGCCCCGGCGCTGCGTCTCCGGTCGGGGCCGGTGCCCGACCGCACCGGGCAGGACGGCGACGCCGTCGTCATCTTCACCTCGGGCACGACCAGTAGCCCCCGGGCGGTGGTCCACCGGCGGTCCGGGCTGGACGCCGGGATGCGCGCCGTCGCGGACCTGGTCCGGCCGCTGCCCGACGAACCGGTGCTCGGCGGCATGTTCTTCGTCCTGGTGCCCGCCCTGGCCAGCGGCGCCCCCGTGGCCCTGCCGGCCCGGACGCCCCGGGTGCTCGCCCGGCAGGTGGCCCGGCTGCGCCCGCAGGCCAGCTACCTCACCCCGCCCCAGCTGCGGGCGCTGCTGGCCCAACGGCCCCGGCTGTCCGGCCGGTTCTACAGCGGCTCGGCACCGGTGAGCGCCGCCCTGCTCGACCGGGTCCGGCGGGCCGGCGCCGAGCAGGCTTGGGGGGTGTACGCGCTGACCGAACTCTTCCCGGCCGCCGCCGTGGAGGCGGGCGAGAAGGCCGCCTTCACCGGCGAGGGGGACCTCGTCGGGGCGCCGTTGCCGGGCGTGCGGACCCGGGTCGAGCCGGACGGGCGGCTGCTGCTCACCGGCCCCGGCCAGGCGCACCGCTACCTGGGCGAGGCCCCGCACGACTGGGTGGACACCGGCGACGTCGCCCGGCTCGACGGCGGTCGGGTCGTCCTCGGCGGGCGGAGCAAGGACATGATCCTGCGCGGCGCGGAGAACATCTACCCCGGCCTGTACGAGCCGGCCCTGCACGTCCCCGGGGTCAACCTGGCCGTGCTGGTCGGCGTGCCGGCCGAGGACGGCGACGAACGGCTCGTCGCCGTCGTCGAACCCGAGCCGGGCGTCGACCCGCGGCGGTTGCGCCGGGCCCTCGACCAGGTCGTGGCGGGGATGGGTGCCGCCCGGCCCGACTCGCTGGTCTTCGCCCCGGTGCCGACCAAAGGCCGTTCCCGCAAGCCGGACCGGGCTGCCGCGGCCACCCTCGCCGCCGCCGCGACCGGCCGGCGTGCCCCGGCGGGCGGTCGCTCCCGTGGCTGAACAGCCGAGCGGGGCCCGCACCGGGGGCGGCGACGCGGACCGGCGGCGCCCGGCGCCGAGCCGGGGACGACGCCGGGACCGCCGGGTCTACCTGCGGCGGTACCCGGTGCTGTTCGCCCTGCTCGCGGCCACCCGACGCTGGCCGGCGGTGCGGCTGGGGCGGACGCTGGTGGTGCACGACCCGGACGGCTACCTCGACGCGCTCCTCCGGACCCCCCTGGACCGGGCCGCCGCCGGCACCGTGGGCGGCACCGCCCACCGGCTCGGCACCGACGGGCTCCTGTTCGACCAGCAGGGCCCCGAGCACCGGCAGGCCCGCCGCGCCCTCACCGACGGCCTCGGCCCCGCCGGGGTGGCCCGGCTGCGTCCGGTCTGGACGGCGGTGCTGCGGCGGCGGCTGGCCCCGCTGGGCGACGGTGAACCGGTGGACCTGGTGCCGGTGGTCGCCGAGCTGGCCGGCGCCACCACGGCGGCGCTGCTCGGGGTGGACGCCGACCCGGTCGCGCTGGCCGAGGCGGCCCGCCGCGCCGCCGCCGCGACCGCCGCCGAGCAGCTCCCCGGCCCGCGCCCACCCGGCCGGGCCCGCGCCGCCCGCCGGGCCGTCGCCGACCTGGCCGAGCTGCTCGGCCTGCCGCCGGAGGTCGCCGGCCTGGCCGGCATGCTGGCGCTCGCCGCGGTCAACACCACCGTGTCCGGCATCCCGCGCGCGGTCGCCTGGTGCGCCGACGACCGGCTGTGGGACCGGGCGGGCGCGGCCGGCAGCCGGGACGTCCTGGTCGACGAGCTGCTGCGGGTCACCGCGCCGAGCCCGGTGCTGCCCCGGGTCGCCGCCGGGGTCGCGACCGTGGCCGGCTGCCCGGTCCGGTCCGGGGACCGGCTGCTGCTGGTCGCCCGGCACGCCGCCGGGGCGCACCTCGCCGGGCCGGACTGCGCCGCGCCGGCACCGGCCCGGACCGCCCGGCTGGTCTTCGGTGCCGGCCAGCACTCCTGCCCGGGGGCCCGGCTGGCCCGCGCGCAGCTCGCCGACACCCTCGCCGCCCTGGCGCCGCACCGGCCGGTCGTGGTGCGGGCCCGCGCCGACGGGCACGCGGCGCTGCCCGGCTGGGCACGCCTGGTGGTCAGGGCCGGCCGGTGAACCTCACCGGGGCCGAGGTGGTGGTCACCGGCGCGAGCGGCTTCTGCGGGGCCGCCGTGGCGCGGGCCGCCGAGGCCGCCGGGGCCCGGGTGCGCTGCCTCGGCCGGCGCCCCGGCCCGGTCGGCCGGCACGTGCCGTGGGACGCCGGCCGTGGCGTCCCAGACCTCGCCGGGGCCGACCTGGTCATCCACCTCGCCGCTGCCGTCGGCGACCCGGTGCCCGGGCCGGCGGCCGAGCGCGCCTACCGGGCGGTCAACGTGGACGGCACCGCCCGGCTGCTCGACGCCGCCGGGGGTCGGTCGCTGGTCTGGGTGAGCAGCGCCAGCGTCTACCGGCCCGGGGGAGCGACCCTGGTCACCGAGGACCATCCGGTCGACGGGCAGCTCTCCGCGTACGGGCGCACCAAGGCCGCCGGGGAGCGGCTCGCGCTGGCGGCCGGGGCCGTCGTGCTGCGCCCCCGCGCCGTGTACGGGCCCGGCGACCCGCACCTGCTGCCCCGGCTGCTGCGGGCCCGCCGGGGCGGGTGGCTGCCGGTGCCCGGCCCGGACGTCCGGCTCAGCCTCACCGCCGTGCAGAACCTGGTGGACGCCTGCTTGGCGGCGGCCGACTGGCCGGCCGGCCCGTACAACATCGCCGACGATCGGCCGTACTCGCGGGACGCCGTGCTGCGCGCGGCGCTCGCCGCGACGGGCGCCCCGGCCCGGCTCCTGCACCTGCCGGTGGGCCTGGCCGCCGGTGCGGCGGGCGCGGCGACCGCGTTGTCCCGGCTGGCCTGCCGCGCGCCGGTGCTGACCCGGTACGCCGTCGACCAGCTCGCCCGGGCCATGGTGCTGGACATCAGTCGGGCGCGCGCGCAGGGCTACCGGCCAACTCACCGCCTCGGCGACCACCTGGGCCGGCTCTCCGCCTCCTGACGCACGGCACCCGAGTTTCGAGCGGGGAACGGCGCGGGTTACGCATAGTAGCGCGTCATAACGCCTTGCCGATATTCCAATCTGTCGATTCTGCCTCCAGGCTCGCATATCGAAGTCGCGTGCGCGGGTGCCTCCGGTGCGGCGGTCGCCGCGCAACCGGCCACTCTGTCCCGCCGCCGGTCCAGCCCCCCACGGGAGCCCTGTCCCGCCGCGCTGATTGCCGCCTCCCTGCCGAACTCGCCCGAAGTTGTCCACCTCCCAGGAATTCCGTCCCATCCATTAGGATGGCCGGAGATCTTGGAACGAAATGGCCCCTCCAGGGGCCATTTCGTTCCAAGATCTCCCATGCGTCAGTCATGATCCGGCCTGGCGTCGGAAATGGCGCTCCTGGTGGTGGTGTACGGGGTGAGGGCCCGGGGCCCTGGGGCCGCACCCGCCCGGGTGAGACCGTCGGCCCGGGCCCGGCGGGTGCCGGGCCCGGGCCGACGGCGAGGTTACAGCACGGTGCAGACGACGCCGTTGAGGGTGAACGCGGTCGGCAGGACGTTCGGGCCGCCGTACGAGCCGACGAAGCCGGCGCTCGTGCTGCCCCCGCCGCCGGCGATCAGCCGGTTGTCGGCGGTGTTGGTGACCCGGACGGTCCGGCCCACCTGCTCCCAGTTCGCGTTCCAGCCGCCGCTCACCTGCTGCCAGGTGGTGGGCCAGGTCCAGGTGAGCGTCCAGCCGTTGATCGGGGCGGCCCCGTTGTTGACGATGTCGACGGCGCCGACGAATCCGTTGCCCCAGTTCGAGGTGTCGGTCAGACGGACACCGCACGAACTGGTGGCGGGGCTGCCGGTGGTGAAGGTGAGCGGCGGTGAGGACCAGGACACCCGGCCGGCGGTGTCCCGGGTCAGCACGTTGACCGTGTACCTGCTGCCGGGGACGAGATTGCCGACCGTGAGCGAGGTGGCCGAGGTCTCGCCGAGCTGCTCGCTGACCGCCCCGTTCTGCCGGTACACCTCGTACTTGGCGATCGGGCTGCGGCCCGGGGTGGCCGCGGGCCAGGAGATGGTCGCGCCCCGGTCGGTGACGGCGGCGGCGGTGGGCTGGCCCGGTGTGCCGGGCTGCCCGGTGACCGCGCCGGCCGGGCGCAGCACGAGCGTGGTCAGCGAGTACGGCGGCAGGACCCGGCTGGTCGCGTTGCCGGACTGGCCGGTGGCGATGGCGGTGGCGCCGTTGGTGTGGGTGTGCACCGTCGGCGCGGCGTCCGACGGGGTGAACCCGGCGTAGTCGATGGTGACCGGGTGCTCGTTGTCGGGGTCCTTGTTCACCAGCAGCACCGCGAGGTCCCCGTTGCCCCGGCGGGCGGCGTGCGCGGTGACCAGCGGCTGGTCGGTGCCGGCGCGGACGAGCTGGTCGCCGGCCCGGGCGAACAGGTTCATCATGGACAGCCCGTGGTACGGCGCGAACGGCGTGTTCAGCGGCGGCTCGCAGACCGACCCGTCGGCGGTGCAGCCGCTGCTGGAGAGGATGCCGAAGTCGCCGTAGTCGGTGTGCCCCGCCACCTGCGAGACGGTGCCGATGCCGTTGTGCACGTTCCACCACTGCACCGTGAAGACCCCGTTCTCCAGCAGGTCGCTGTAGGCGTCGGCGAGGAACAGCGCGGCCGGCTGGGTGGTCCGGCCCGTGTCGACGTTCAGCTCGGTGAAGCTGATGCCGATACGTCCCGAGTTCGGCCCGGCGTACCGGGCGATCTGCTGGCGCAGCAGGTGGGCCGCGTCGTCGATGTGGCCGGTGCGCTCCAGCGACTCGGCGGCGCTGCCGCCCGGGTACCAGTGCACGTCGACGAAGTCGATCTTCGGCCCGGCGAGGGACAGCACTGTAGCGTTCCACGGCCCCGGGTCGCTGCCGGCGGTGATGCCGTCCGGCCAGTTCCCCGGCATGGTCAGCACCGCGCCGACCTTGATGGTGGGGTCGACCGCCTTCATCGCGTCGGCGTAGTCGACGACCAGCCGGGCGTACTGGGTGGCGCTCTTGTCGGGGTGGTCGTCGGCCTCCCAGGCCGACCCGTAGTGGCCGTTGCCGTAGTTCTCGTTGCCGACCGTCCAGTACTTGGCGCCGTAGCCCTTGGTCACGTTGGCGTACCGCACCCAGTCGGCGGCCTCGGCCGGCGTGCCGGTGCCGTAGTTCGCGATGATCATCGGCTGGGCGCCGGCCCGCCTGGCCCCGGCCATGAAGGTGTCGAAGTCGGTGTTCGGGGCGACGTACCCGCCGGGGGCGGTGTGGTTCTTCCAGTGGTAGATGTCGGCGTACGAGCCGCCCGGGTACCGCAGCATCCTCACGCCGGCGGCGCGCAGCAGGTCCGACGTCTCGTCGGTGCCGAGGTGCTGGTCCCAGATGGCCTGGTTGACGCCCAGCGCGGTGTCCGGCACGGTCGCCAGTCCCGCCCGAGCGTTGACGGTGACGGCGACCGGGGTGGTCGCCGCGCTGACGCTCGGCGGGCTGACCGTGGCCGACGCCGCCGCGACGAGCAGCAGGCTCGCGGCGAGGGCCGGCCAGCGGCGGCGGGCGGACCGGGTCGGGCGCGACGGCGGGGTCCGCGCGGGGCACCCGGGGCTGATCGGGTTCTGCATGGTGGAGTTCCTTCGTGGGGTACGACGGAGACTCGCCCGGGCCGGTGACGGGTGGCTCGCACCTGCGGGTGCGCCGGGGCGGCGGCGGGCGGACTCGTGGACGGACTGCCCGGTGGTCATCGCAGTTGTCGCCGTCCCCCGCAGGCCGTGCTGGCCCCCGGTTGCCCTTCGGACGACTGTCAGCCCCGCGCGGCGACTAATCGACGCATCAGAATCTCACGGCGGTCCCGGATAGCTCAAGGCCACCCGGGACCCGGCCGGGTCAGGTGTCGACCGGGCGGCGATCGTGCGCCCGGCCCGCGTGCGGCGTCGCGTACCCACCGGTCACCTGCGAGCGGGGCGAGCACCGCGGTCGCGCCCGTGGGTAGACTCCGCGTCGCGGCCGGATCACCGTGTGCTGGTGCCATCCGGATGCCGTGACGGGGCAAGGGGATGGGGTGGCCGCCAGGTGAGGACTCTGCCCGCGGTCGCCGCCGCCGCCGCCTCCACCGCCCTGATGGTCCTCCGCCCCGACGGCCGGTGCCTGTGGTCGAACGAGGCCGCGCGCCGGTTGGGGGTCCGGCCGGAGGACCTGCCGGTGACCCAGGTGGAGCCGGGCGGCCCGGCCGTCGAGGCCCCCTGGCCCGACGCCGCCGGCCCCGCCCGCTGGCTCCAGGTGCGCTGCCACAGCATGGACCACGAAGGGCAGTGCCTGCGCCTGTACGAGGTGCGCGACGTCACCGTCGAGCGCCGGGAGCGCGAACAGGGGCGCAACCACCGCTGGCGCCTGGCCCACATCGAGCAGCTCGCCAAGGTGGGCAGCTGGGAGTGGGACGTGTCGACCGGCGCGGTCGTCTGGTCCGACGTGCTGCGGCAGATGGTCGGCCTCCCGCCGGGCACCGCGCTGGACTACCCGTTGTACCGGAAGCTGCTGCATCCCGACGACGTGGCCATGATCGAGCGGACCCTGGAGACCGCGCTGCGCACCGGGACGCCGTTCTCGTTCACCCACCGCATGTACCTCGCGGACCGCGAGACGCTGCGCGTCTTCGAGTGCTACGGCGAGGTCTTCACCGACGGGGACGGCGCCCCGCGCGTCCTGGGCACCGCCCACGACATCACCGAGAGGCGCCGGGCCCAGGACGAGCTGACCCGGCTGGCCGAGCACGACCCGCTGACCGACCTGCCGAACCGCCGCGCCCTGCTCGCCCGCCTCGACGCCCTGCTGGTCCCGGGCGGCGACCCGTCCGGCGCGCTGCTGCTGATCGACATCGACAACTTCAAGGACATCAACGACGTGCACGGGCACGGCGTGGGCGACGACGTGCTGCGGGTGCTGGCCCGGCTGCTCGCCCACCACCTGCCGCCCGGCACGGTGCTGGGCCGGTTGGGTGGCGACGAGTTCGCGGTCGTGCTGCCGGACGCCTCGGCCGGCGACGCCCTCGCCGTCGCCGAGGGCCTGTGCAACGCCGCCGTGGGCACCCCCGTGCCGCTGACCGACGCCGGGCTGCGGGTCACCCTGAGCATCGGGGCCGCCTCACTGCGGCCCGGCGACAGCCGGGACGTGGTGCTCGCCCACGCCGACCTGGCCCTGTACGAGGCGAAGAACGCCGGCCGCAACCGGGCCCGGCTGTACCTCCCGGAGCAGTACCGGCACGCGGTGCAGCGGGTCAACGTGGTGACCCGGGTCCGCACCGCCCTCGACGAGCGCCGGATGCAACTCGACGCCCAGCCGATCGTCGACCTGCTGACCGGCGAGGTGGTCAGCCACGAGCTGCTCATCCGGCTGCGTGACGGCCGGCAGCCGCCGCTGCCCCCGGCCGACTTCCTGCCCACGGTGGAACGCGACGACCTGATCGGTGAGCTCGACCGGTGGGTGGTGGCGACCGCCACGTCGGCGCTGGCCGACCCGTCGGCCGTGGCGGCCGGGATGTGCTTCGACGTCAACATCTCCGCCCGCTCGATGGAGTCGCCGGGCTTCGGCGACTGGGTGGTGGGGCGGCTGCGCGCGGCCGGCGTCGAGGCCGGCCGGCTGGGCCTGGAGGTGACCGAGACGGCGGCGATCACCAACGTGGCGGCGGTCCGCAACCTGGCCCGTACGCTGCGCAACGCCGGCTGCCGGTTGAGCCTGGACGACTTCGGCGCCGGGTTCGGGTCGTTCACCTACCTCAAGCACCTGCCGTTCAGCACCGTGAAGATCGCCGGTGACTTCGTTCGCCAGGCCGACCGGGGCGGGGCCGACCCGGTCCTCATCGACGCGGTCGTCCGCGCCGCGCACGGGCTGGGCATGCAGACGGTCGCCGAGTCGGTAGACCGGGAACCGCTGGTGCCCGCGCTGCGCCGGCTGGGCGTCGACGCCGGCCAGGGCTTCCACCTGGGACGCCCGGTCCCGTTGGACATCCTGCTCGGCTCGGTCCGCGACGACGGGCAGGTCTGCGCCCGACATCCTGACCACTGACCCGCCGCCCCCTCCGGAGACCAGGTCACCAACCGCGCATCGGGCCGGACGTAGGTCGCCCCGCCGGGACCTGACCGGGGCAGCCGGCGAGGGTGGCGTGACGGCGGCGAGCCCAGCACGTGGTGCCGGTTCACGGCGCGTACCCGCTGGTGGGCCGGGTGTCCGGGCGTAGGCTGGCGGCCGTGGATCAAGAAGACCGGATTGCCCTGTTCCTCGACTACGAGAACCTCGCCCTGGGGGCCCGCGAGCACCTCGGCGGCATGGCGTTCGACCTGCGTCCCATCGCCGACGCCCTCGCCGAGCGCGGTCGGGTGGTGGTGCGGCGGGCGTACGCCGACTGGTCGTACTTCGACGAGGACCGCCGGATGCTCACCCGCTCCCACGTCGAGCTCATCGAGATGCCCCAGCGGATGGGCGCCTCCCGCAAGAACGCCGCCGACATCAAGATGGCCGTCGACGCCGTCGAGCTGGCCTTCGAACGCGCGTACGTCTCGACGTTCGTGATCTGCACCGGTGACAGCGACTTCACCCCGCTGGTGCACAAGCTGCGCGAGCTGAACAAGCGGGTCATCGGCGTGGGCGTGGAGAAGTCCACCTCGGCGCTGCTGCCGCCCGCGTGCGACGAGTTCCTCTACTACGACCGCCTCGAGGGCGTCGACGTCCCGCCGGCCCGGGCCAAGCGCAACCGCCCGGCGCGGCTGCCCAGCCCGGAGCCGCAGCCGGTGGAGCAGGAGCCCGAGCCCCAGCCGGTGGTCGAGGAGCCCGCGCGCGACGTCGACACCCTCGCCGTCCTGGTGGCCCAGACGGTGGCCGGCCTCCAGGGCAGCTCCGGCGGCGAGGTGACCGCCTCGACGCTGAAGCGCACCCTGCTGCGCAAGGACCCGACCTTCAGCGAGTCCGACTACGGGTTCCGCACCTTCGGCGAGCTGCTGCGGCACCTCGCCGCGCACACGGTGATCGAGCTGGCGGAGGGCCCGGCCAAGGGCGACCCGGAGGTGTCCCTGCCCGAGCACGGCGACCGGGAGGTGGCGTTCGCGCTGGTGCGCTCCGTGGTGCAGGACCTGGCCGGCGACGACGGCGAGGTGGCCCTGTCCGGGCTGAAGAACCAGCTCCGCCGGGTCCGGCCCGACTTCAGCGAGAAGAAGCTCGGCTACCGCGGCTTCCTCCAGTTCTGCAAGGCGGCCGCCACCAGCGGCGCGGTCCGGCTGGAGTGGAGCGCGGACGCGGACGACTACCTCCTCACCACGCCGACCACCTGACCGCGCCGCGCGGAAATGGGCCCGCATGCGGCGGAGTCGGTCGGTAGCGTGGGCGGGTGCCGCCGCAGATTCCCCACCCTGACCCTGGTGTCCCGGACACGAGAGGACCGCTGAGGTACATCTGGTGGCTGGTCCGCTGCCAGCCCTGGCGGGTGCTGCGCGGCAGCCTGTTCGGCACGGCCTGGATGATCGGGCTGTCGGTCCGGCCGTACCTGATCTCCCGGGCTGTCGACGACGGGCTGCGCGCCGGCGACGACGCCGCCCTGCTGCTCTGGGTCGCGGCGATCGTCCTCGCGGGCGTGCTCCTGGCATGGCTCGGCATCATGCGGCACCGCACGATGACCTTCGTCCGGGAGGACGCGACGGCCCGCTCGGCGGCGGTCCTGCTGCGCCAGCTCGCCCGGATCGGCGCGGTGCTGCCGCGCCGGCTCGCCGCCGGGGAGGTGGCCACCGTCGGCGGCTCCGACATCAGCCACACCTCGCAGGTGCTGACGCTGACCGGGCCGGGAGTGGGCGCGATCGTGGCGTACGCGGTCATTGCCGTCGTGCTGTGGTCGGTGTCCCCGCTGCTCGCGGTGTGCGTGTTGCTGGGCGTGCCGGCGATCGCGCTCGTCGTCGGGCCGCTGCTGCGCCGCCTCGAACGGGCCGAGTCGGTCTACCGGCAGCAGCAGGGCGAGCTCACCACCCAGGCCGGCGACATCGTGGCCGGGCTTCGGGTCCTCGCCGGGGTCGGCGGCCGGGGCCTGTTCGCCCGCCGGTACGCCACCGGGTCCCGGCGCCTGCTGGCCGAGGGCTACCGGGTCGGGGCCGTCAACAGCTGGATCGACGCGCTGACGGTCGCCATCCCGGGGCTGTTCCTCGCGGCCGTGGTGTGGCTCGCCGCCCGGATGGCGGTGACCGGCGACATCACCATCGGGCAGCTGGTCGCCGTCTACGGCTACGTGGCGACCCTCATCGTGCCGGTCTGGTTCCTGCTGGAGGGCAGCTACCAGCTGATCCGGGGCCGGGTCACCGCCGGCCGGATCGCCGCCCTGCTCAACCTGCTCCCCGACGACGCTGGCGGCCCGCGCCAGTCGGCCGAGCCACGCCGGGCTGCTGAAGCGTGGCGGCCCGCCGAGCCGGCCGCCCGTCCCGTGGGTGGCCCGCCGGCCGCCGTGCCCGCCGCCCGCCCGCCCGGGATCCCGGCCGCCCCGGCCCGGCCCGGCGACCTGCACGACCCGGCCACCGGGCTGACCGTCCCGGCCGGCCGGCTGGTTGGCGTCGCCGCCGCCGACCCCGGCGAGGCCGACGCGCTCGCCGACCGGCTCGGCCGGTACGTCCCCGGCGACGTCACCTGGGGCGGCGTGCCGCTGGCCGCCATCCCGCTCGACGACGTGCGGGCCCGGATCCTGGTCGCCGACCACGACTCCTACCTCTTCGCCGGCACACTGCGCGACATCCTGCGGTCCGGGCGGGTCGGCGACCAGGCCGGCAGGGTCGGCGACTGGGCCGCGAGGGCCGGGGAGCGGGCCGGGAAGGTCGGCGATCGGGCCCGGCGGGTCGGTGGCGACGGCCGGGGCGACGAACACCCGGCCCATGCCGACGACGACGCGCGGCTGACGGCGGGCCTGCGGGCAGCGTCGGCCGAGGAGGTCGTCGACGCGCTGCCGGACGGCCTCGACACCCCGCTCGGCACCCGCGCCCGCACGCTCTCCGGCGGCCAGCGGCAACGGGTCCGGCTGGCCCGGGCGCTGCTCGCCGAGCCGGAGGTGCTGATCCTGATCGACCCGACGTCCGCCGTGGACGCGCACACCGAGGCGCGGATCGCCGAGCGGCTGCGGGCGGCGCGGGCCGGCCGGACCACGATCCTGCTCACCACGTCGCCGCTGCTGCTCGGCCACGCGGACACCGTCGCCCACCTGCGCGCCGGCCGGATCGTCGCCACCGGCATCCACGCCGAGCTGCTCGGCCGCGACCGTGGCTACCGGGCGCTGGTGGCCCGGGACGGCGACGACGGCGACGACGCCGACCTCGACCCGTCCGCCGGGGTCGAGGGGGTGCTGCGGTGAGCGGGCTGCCGGTGGCGGACCGGGCCGCCGTACGCCGGGCCACGGTGGACCTCGTCGGCCGGGACCGGCGGGCGGTCGCCGTCGTGCTGGCGCTGCACGTCGCCGCCACGGTCGCCGGGCTCGCCGCGCCGTGGCTGCTCGGCCGCATCGTCGACCAGGTCGGCGCGGGCACCGGCGTGGCCACCGTGGACCGGCTGGCGCTGGCGATCGTCGGCTGCGTGCTGGCGCAGGCGCTGATCTCCCGGTACGCCCAGTACGCCAGCCACCGGTTCGGGGAGCGGGCCGTCGCGCGGCTGCGTGAGGAGTTCGTCCGACGGACCCTCGCCCTGCCCGTCTCCGTCGTCGAGCGGGTCGGCTCAGGGGACCTGGCGACCCGCAGCTCGGTCGACGTGTCGACCGTCGGGACCACCGTCCGCGACGTCGTGCCCACCATGGTCATCGCGTCGGCGCAGCTGGCGCTGCTGTTCGGGGCGATCCTCCTGCTGCACCCGCTGCTCGGCCTGGTTGCGCTGGCCGGGCTGCCGTCGATCTGGGCGGTGACCCGCTGGTACCTGCGCCGGGCCAGCCCCGCCTACCTCGCCGAGGGCGCCGCCACGGCCGAGCTGACCGAGACGCTGACCACCACCGCCGAGGGCGCCCGCACCGTGGAGGCGCTGCGGCTGGCCGACGAGCGGATCGGGCACGGCACCGACCGCATCGCCCGGCTCTGGGGCGCCCGGCGGGCGACCCTCGCGCTGCGGACGGTGTTCTTCACGGTGGTGGAGGCCAGCTACCCGCTGCCGGTCGCCGCGGTGCTGCTCGCCGGCGGGTACCTGCTGTCCCGGGGAGCGGTGTCGCTGGGGGAGGTGGTCGCCGCCGCGCTCTACCTGCAACAGGCCATCGACCCGCTGGACCGGATCCTGATGTGGACCGAGCAGGCGCAGCGCGGCATCGCGTCGTTCGCCCGGGTGCTCGGCGTCGGCCAGGTGCCGCCGGAGCCACCCGGCACGGTCACCGTGCCGCCGGGGCAGCGGCTCGTCGCGCGCGGGGTGCGCTTCTCGTACGCCGACGGCCGCGACGTCCTGCACGGCATCGACCTGGAGGTACGCCCCGGCGAGCGGCTGGCCGTCGTCGGCCCGTCGGGGGCGGGGAAGTCCACCCTGGCCCGGCTGTTCGCCGGCATCGACGCCCCCCGCGAGGGCGAGGTGAGCATCGGCGGCTGCCGGGTCACCGACCTGGACCCGGCCGAGCGGCGTCGCCGGATCGCCCTGGTCACCCAGGAACACCACGTCTTCATCGGCTCGGTCCGCGACAACCTCGCGTTCGCCGCGCCCGACGCCTCCGACGAGCGGATGCGCTCCGCGCTGGTCGCTGTGGGCGCCGACTGGTACGCCGACCTGCCCGACGGCCTCGACACCCCGCTCGGCGACGGCGCCCGGCAACTCGGCGCGGCCGAGGCCCAGCAGCTCGCGCTGGCCCGGCTGGTGCTCGCCGACCCGCACACGCTGATCCTCGACGAGGCGACCGCCGCGATGGACCCGACCACCGCCCGTCGGACCGAGCGGGCCCTGGCGGCGGTGCTCGCAGGGCGGACCGTCATCGCGATCGCGCACCGGCTCAACACCGCGCACGACGCGGACCGGGTCGCCGTGCTGGAGGACGGCCGGATCACGGAGCTGGGCAGCCACGACGAGCTGGTCCGCGCCGACGGGACGTACGCCGCCCTCTGGCGCTCCTGGCACCACTGACCGTCTGGCGGCGGCCCTGCCGGGGGGCGTCTTTATCGGTTTCGTCAAGCGGCGATGGGCGGGGCGGAACCGGTCGTCGGGCGCCACGCCGCCGTTCCCATCCCGACGCCCCGGGGTGGCGTCAATGCTGGTGCCGCGACGCCGCATCACCACCTCGCGCCGAACGCCGCCCCGCCCCTGTCGCGCCGTGCGGTACCGCCTCCGAATCTTGGACAGTTTCCGTCGACAGTGGACGATAACTGTCCAAGATTCGCGATTCATCGGACGCGGTTGCCCTGGGCGCGTTTGCGGTCGTCGTAGCGCGGCTGATGGAGCGGCGAACGCGGCGAGGAAGAACGCCCATTTGAGGTGTTTGCTGCCGCCGCGAGCGGGTGTTCGCCGCAGATGCTGCTGCCGGTCGGCGGGTGACCGGGGCAGCGGCTGTGAGCCTTCGAGTCGGCAGTCCGAAAGGCCGCCGAGTGGGGCGGCGCGCTGACGGAGCTGACGGCCGACTGGCTCGCCGGGCGTGCCGGGGCGCTACCAACGGCGGGCGGTCGAGGTCGTCCTACCCGATGGAATGGAGATCTTGCGGTGCGATGGCGCGGGTGGACGGGGTGTCCTGGCTAGGCTTCCCGGTCCTGAAGGTCCGGTCGGTGGTCCCTGATCTACCGCTCCACGTCCTCGGCGAGCCAGATCCGTCCGACCGACAGGTTGGCCGCCGGGTCGGGGAAGGTCTTCGAGTTGGTGATCTGGTAGGCGCGCGGCCGGGAGACGCCGAGCATCTCCTGTACTTCCTGGCTCGCCACCAGCCGAAGCTTCCCCACGCGGCCATGGTAAGAGCAAACGTCCTACGGGTTCTGCCCCGAGGTGTCGGCCACGAAGACGCCGATGCCCATGCGGCCGACCAGCTCGCCAAGCTCGATCATGGAGTCCAGGGCGCGTCGGATAGTCATGTGGCTTGTGTCGTACTCCTCGGCCAGGAGTCGCGCGGAGGGAAGTTTGCTCCCTGGCGGGTAGATGCCGGCCTTGATCTTCGCGCGCAGGTCATCTCTGATCTGTCGCCAGAGCGGCTGGGCGTACGGCATGAGGTCAGCAAAGCAGCCGCTTTGATGAACATGTAAAGCATCCCCATCCTATCTTTACAGGATTTATAGGTTTGCTAGGCTCTGTGTCGGCCAGCGAGGGAATGGCATGGATAGGTGGTGGAAGTGGGTCCTGCGGCCGGGGAGGGTCACGGTGGGCCTGATCGGGCAGGTGGTGCCGGACGGGGGGACGTGCCGGGGCGCTACCGGCGGGAGACGGTCGAAGGCGTCGTACCCGATGAGGTGGAGACCTCGCGCTGCGACCGCGCGATCGTCTACGAGTGGCCCGAGCGGCGGCGGGCGGCCCCCGGGCCGAACCAGCGCGCGGAGCGGTACCGGGCAGAGCCGTCCGACCAACGGTATTGGGGGCGCTCTGATGGCTGAGGACCTGGGGTCGACCGTGCCGCGCCGGCAGCCCGGGCGGATGTTGCGGGACCTGCGCACCGAGGCGTGCATGACGCTGGACGCCGTGGGCGAGGCGTTGCAGTGCAGCCGGCAGAAGGTGTGGCGGATCGAGAGCGGCATCGGCGCGGCGCGCGCCGTCGACGTGCGGGCCATGTGCGAGCTGTACCGCGCGAGGCCCGAGCTGACCGGCGCGCTGACCGGCCTGGCGGGGGAGACGAGAGAGAGGGCTGGTGGCACGCGTACGGCGGCGCGGTCCCCGACTGGTTCGACCTGTACGGCGGCCTGGAGTCCGCCGCGTGCCGGCTCCGCGAGCACCACGACGCGCTGGTCCCCGCGCTGTTGCAGACCCGGGCGTACGCGTCGGCCGCCGGCCCGCACCGCCCCGGGACGGCCGCCGACGAGCGGGAGCGCCTGATCGAGGTACGACTGCGGCGGCAGGCCCTGCTCCGGCGGCGGCCGCCCCGGTTCGAGGCGGTGCTCTCCGAGGCGGCGCTGCTGCGCGTGGTCGGCGGCGCGGAGACGATGGCGGAGCAGCTCGGGCACCTGGCGGAGGTGGGCCGGCTGCCACACGTCTCGATCCGGGTGGTGCCGCTCGCCGCCGGGCTGCGCGCCGGGGACGTGGCGGGGTCGTTCGTGTTGCTCGACTTCCCGCTCGGCATGCGCGCCGAACCCGAACCGTCGGTCGTCTACCGCGAGTCGTTGACCGGCGCGCTGTACCTCGACCGGCCGGGGGAGCTGGCCGCGTACGAGAAGGTCTGGGCCGGCCTTGACGCGCTCGCCCTGGACGAGGAGGAGTCCCGACGGCTGATCGCCAAGGTCATGGAGGAGGTCCACCACGGCTGAGCTGGCCGGTGGGCGGCACCAGCCCGGTTCGGTCCCCTCCTGCGGCGCTGGAGCAGATCGGCCGGGCTGGTGCGATCGCACGGGTCGGTGGTCATCGTCTCCAGAACAGGAGGTGCGTGACTCCGCTGGGGCTCGGCACCGACTCGAGGTGGAAGCGGTCGAGAAGATCGGTGTGGCTCTCCCACAGTCGCTCGCCTCGACCGTGGTCGACGGGCGCCACGACGATGTGCATCGTGTCGACCAGGTCGGCCTCGATGAACTCGCGGATCGTGGCAACCCCACCACCGAGGCGTACGTCCCGCCCACCGGCAGCCTCCTTCGCGCGCGCCAGCGCCTCGGCCGGGGACGCATCGAGGAAATGGAAGGTGGTGTCGGCCAGGGTGAACGACGGGCGTTCGTGATGGGTGAGCACAAAGACCGGCGTGTGGAACGGCGGGTTGTCCCCCCACCAGCCCTGCCATTCGTGGTTCTCCCAGGGGCCGCGCTGCGGGCCGAACTTGTTGCGGCCCATGATCTCCGCCCCGAAGTTGTGGTCGTAGGCGCGGGCCAGGTAGTCGTCCAGGCCGCGAGTGCCGCCGGGTTCGGTGCGGTACATGAAGCTGGCGGTAGGGGTACGCCAGGAGAACAGGGAACCGGGGTCGACGTGGCCGAAGGGCCGCTCCAGGCTCTGCCCCTCCCCGGTGCCGAACCCGTCACGCGACACGGTGAAGCTCTGCACCTTCAACAGCTGCGGCATGTCTTCTCCTCGGGACCTGACGAGCAACTTCCGATTGCAACTTGCAACCGGTTGCACCATACTACGCTGGTGGCATGTCGCAACCAGTAGGGGTCGGTCGCCTGCCCGTGCCCGAGGGAAAATCGGGGTGCCCCATCAACCTGACCGTCGAGCTGCTGGGCGACCGATGGAGCCTGGTTGTGCTGCGGGACGTCATGTTCGGCGGCCATCGGCACTTCCGTGAGCTGCTCACGAACTCGATCGAAGGCATCGCGTCGAACATCCTCGCCAGCCGCCTGTCGAAGCTCGTGGACGCGGGCCTGCTCAGCCGGCACGGTGACCCGAGCCACCGACAGAAGATCGACTACCGGCTCACCGAGGCGGCGATCGAACTCGTCCCGCTCATGGCCCATCTCGGCGCCTGGGGCTCCCGATGGCTCCCGACATCACCCGAGCTGTCGATCCGCGCCCAGCTTCTCGCCGACGGCGGCCCTGAGATGTGGGAGAGGTTCATGGACGAGCTCCGCGCCACGCACCTCGAAGGCCGTCCGCACCCCGCCGACGGCGTCCTCGCCGAACTCACCCTGGCCTACGAACGCGCCGCTTCCACAAACTAGAGAAGTACGGCTGCGGGACGTCCGCACGCGAAGTTCCGCCGGCGTCCTGTGCGGAAGGGCGAACTGGGTGGGCGAGCGGGTGTTCCGCGCACTCACCGCCGACGAATGGGGGCCCACCTGCTGCCGGTCGACGCGGACTCATAGCGTCTGCTCGACCTCGCGGGTCTCCTTCGCCCACCAGGTAGCCGTGTGGGTCCAGACCGAGCGTCTTGCGGCGCTTCGAGGCCCAGTAGGCGGCGTTCGCCTCTGCGTCTGAGTCCGCCATCGACCCTAGCCGAAGCAGCAGCCCGGGCTGCCACGTCAAGATGGCCTTGACGGCTCGTACGGCGGGCTGCCTTCTGCTCGGCTAGCCGGGTCGATGGCAGACAGGATGGCCGACCGCCACCACCGACGAAGCTGGCTGCTGCAGACGGGTTCCGGCCATCCTCAAGCCGGAGCGCCCCGGTCCCTTTGCTCTGCTGCCGTCACCGCAACACCGGCACCGCGCATCCGCTTCAGGTCGCGGGCCAGCACGGGCGGACGGCAGGAAGCATCGGTCACGCTCCGTGAGCGTTGCGCGGGGGGTAGCAGAGCAAAGGGGGCCGAACAGGTATCACCCGCTGGTCGGCGACGACGGTTGCTGCCTCGCCTCCCGCCCTCGCTGAAGGGGCTCACAGGTGGGGGAAGGAACGAGCGCAGCGGGAGTCGCTCGGCCTGTAGGGCACATATCGGTGTGCAGCAGCATTCGCCGCCTGTCCCACCATCCGGGCCGACCGCCTTGGCCTGGGCCTTGCCCAGTAGACCAGGTCGTCATCGGCGCGTTGTGCGCCACCGGGGTGGGCTGCCTGATCCTGGCCGGGGCTGCGGCCGGTGCGATGGCGTCCGGTGCCGGGTTCATGGTTGACGTTTCCCGGGGCGACCAGGAGTTCTCCTGGAGCGGCCTGGCCGGCACGATGATCGAAGGTGGCCTGGACGGCGCACTGTCGGCGGGACTCAGCCGCCTCGGCGGCGGCCTCCGCGCAGCGGCCGGTGGGGCGAAGGCCGCTGCCGCCGCCGGGAGCCGGCTGCCGAAACTGGGCGGGCGCGCGGCGGGCGGTGACGGGGCGAGGGCCAGCGGCGGGGGATCGAAGGCCACCGGCGGTGGCGGGTCCAGGGCCGCTTCCGCGGGTGGATCGTCCGGTGGCTCCGGCTACCAGGGGCGGAACCGCCAGGATGACGGCTCGTCGGGCTGCACGACGCCGCACAGCTTCGATCCGTCGACCCGGGTGCTGCTGGCCGATGGCAGCAGCAAGCCGATCGAGGATCTGAAGCACGGTGACGAGGTCGCCGCGACCGACCCCGAGACCGGCCGCAGCGCGGCGAAGCCCGTCACCCAGCTACACGTCAACCAGGACCGCGACCTCACCGACCTCACCGTCCGGGACGCCAAAACCGGCAAGACGACGGTGTTGAAAACGACCCAACACCACCCGTTCTGGGACGCCACCGACGGCAGGTGGGTTGACGCCGCCAAGCTCGCGGTCGGTCACCGACTGCTGGTCCACGACGACGAGCGGCTGGAGGGCGACAGCACCGGCGCCGGTATGGGTGGCGGCGGTCCCGGACACGATCTCACCGTCGTCGAGGTACGCAACTACACCGACGACAAGCGGATGCACGACCTCACCGTCGCCGACATCCACACGTACTATGTGATCGCCGGTGAGACTCCGGTCCTCGTCCACAACTGTGGCGGAAGCGGCCCCGCGCCGGGTGTAATTGAGGTAAGTGGCAACGTGAAGTCGGTTAAAGCGTTCCAGAATTACAGTCCGAGCGGCCGAGGTGGAATCGAATACGTTTTCGATCCGGTAAATAACCGACTCCTTGTCGGTGCGCCTAAGTCTTACCTGGGTATCAAGGGTAGTCCGCATGAGCAGTTGGCTCGCGCAGGTGGCTTAGATGAGGGTACGGTATTGGGCGATATATTTAGGAGAAATGCTAATGGGCGAATTGATTTCGACGAGAGCAGCGGGCATTATGGTGAGCGATGGACCAGTGAAACGAGGCAACAGTTTAAGGGCTTCCTGGATAGCTTTAACATCGATCATGCATATACACCTTGGCCTGGATGATTGATGTGTGGCAACCTCTGGTGAGGCGTAGCGAGGACAGCTGGGTGGGAGCATCGGCGCTGCCTGGAGTCTGGGTAGGTACCAAGGATGAGGTAAGAGCCAATGCCGTTAAGGTAAGGCGTTTGGGCAGGCCAGGGTGGGTGTGGGTGGGCCGTCGTGGCGGATGATGCGGTCTGTGGGTCGTTTGACGCGGTAGGAGTTGTGGCGGGCGCGTTTGATCGTTCGTGGGCAGGTGCGGTGTCGACGCGGGGGTAGCCGGTGGCGCAGGATCTCGGTGTGGGCCTCGGTGATGGCGTTGATCAGGCGCTCAGGGGGAAATGGCCGCCTGGTCGGTGACCTGGCGGCGGACGAGGCGCAGGCCGCGTATGAACGAGAGCCGGTCGGGGTCGTAGCCGGCCTCGTCGGCGGCGTCGACCAGCAGGGCCCGGATCGCGTAGTGCGCCAACAGCAGCCCCCACATCTGTTGTTCGACCAGGTCAGGGGTCTTCGAGCGGACAACCTCACCACGGCCACGCAGGTCGCTCTTGATCTCGTTGAACGCGGACTCCTGCTCCCACCGTTCGTGATAGGCGGTGGCGAGGTCCACTCCGGACACCTCGTGTGGGTCGTGGATGGTGGTGATCACGGTGATCAGTTCGCCGTCGGGATGACGGTCGGGCACGGTGTAGTCCACGACCCGCACGAGGCGGGCGGTATCGGCGGGAACCTCACCACCGTCGGTCACCGTCCGGGCCAGCCGGCGGCGCCGCTCGGCGGCGAGCCCGGGTCGGTAGATCAACGCCAGGTAGGAACCGTCGGGTAGCCACCGCACCAGTCCGAGTGACACCGACGCCCCGACCCGCCAGGCCAGGTCCGCGCCGGTGGCGGCGAACCGGTCGAACAACTCGAAGGAGTAGAAGCCGCTGTCAGCCAGGAGCAGCATCCCCGGCTCCACCACCGGCGTCAGGTCAGCGGCCTGGGTGCGTTCCCCAGTCGAACACGCCCCGATCACCGCCCCAATGACCGCCCGGCTGCCGCACTCGACGACCGCGGTGACCTGCACCTTCGGATACGCCGACGCTGCCGGCCCGGATCCCATCCGGCCGAATCGTTCCACGTTCGCCGACGTGTCGGCCACATCGAAGCTGGTCCCGTCGATGGCCATCAGGCGACGTCGGGCCAACCACGCGCCTTTGGTGCCCGAGCCCGCCACCGGCACCGCCGCCCGATCGAACAGCTCCCTCACCGGCGCCACACCGAGACGTCGCCGGGCCTGACTGATCGCCGAGCCGGTCGGGACCTCCCAGTCATCCGACCACGAACCCATCGCGCGCAGGCCACCGACCAGCCGACGCATCACCTCCTCGGCAGACTCCTGGGCGTACAGGCCCATCGCGATCACGTACCGGATCATCACGTGCGCCGGCAGTCGACGGCTACGCTTCTCCCGACACCCGGTCCGGTTGATCACTTCCTCGATCAGATCGCGGTGGAACCGCGCCGAGAGCACCCCCAACCCGATGTGGTCGGTCAACCGGCCCGAGGGCTGCACCAGTGGCATCACGACCGGCAACCGTACGGCCCCGATCAGCCTCCGTCAGCACACCACGCTGACCAGCACCACTGCCTTATCTGAACGGCATTGAGGTAAGAGCTCAAGTGGATCTTGATAATCCGATCTTTCTTTGGCCACTCCTTGAACGACCCTATGCAGACGTGAATGTGGAGCTGTCACGGTCATGGAGTCAGTTCATGGTGCCCGACATAACGGTATGCCGAGTAGTCGAATCTGTCGTTAGCTCTGCATTGCAGAGCGGCAGATCGTATTGGGTCGATCTCGGCTTAGAGTGGGTAGAAGTAATGATTGATGATCAGAATAGGGGCATGGTGGTGAGTTTGCTGACCGAGATAATGGAAGGTGACTTGCCGCAAGCAACGCGCCATCGCGCCGGGCGCCTGGTTAAGGCGATAGCGCACGGAGGGCATGGATTAGGAGCTTGATCCGGCCCTGCTCGACAGCCTAATGCGGGAGGAGTCGAGCAATTGCGCAAGGTGTTGGCGCGGTGACTTCGTGTACTGGTCGTCGTGGTTGTGGGCGTGAGTTGCTGTCACGGTTGCTGCCAGAGACCCGGAGCGCATGTACATATATGGATAGAACCCAATGTGGATGGCGTCTACGGGATGCGCATGGGTGACAAGGATGCCACGGGCAATCGGTGTGGGCTGACGGCCACTGCTCGTTGGCACGGCGCGTAGCGGAACTTGTCAACGCCGCCCCAACCCTGGCTCAGGCACACATTTTGTGAGTTGTGCTTGCGGGTAGTTCGGGTTGGGTGCCGGAGTGGAGATCATCGTGGCGTTGCTGCCGCATCTGGTTGGTCTGCGGTTGGAAGCGGTGGTGGTCCGGGCCGTCGGAGTCAGGATCGACGCGGCGACGCGGACGGTGCGGACGGTGCGGGCGGCGTGTGGAGTCTGTGGCGTCTGGTCGACCACTGTGCATGGTCGCTATACGCGGCGGTTGGCCGACGTCAGGTTGGGTGGCCATGAGGTGCTGGTCGCGTTAACGGTCCGCAGGTTCACCTGCGTCAACGTCGAGTGCCGGCGGCGGACTTTCGCCGAACAGGTGCCCGGGCTGACCCGACGGTATGCCCGTCACACGGTTCTGGCGGCGGGTGACCTGGAAGCGGTCGCCGTGGCGTTGGGCGGTCGACCGGGTAGCCGGTTGGCGCATCGGCTGGCGGTGTCGGTGTCTCGGACGACGTTGATCCGGATGATCCGGCGGATGCCCGACCCGCCAGTGGTGACGCCGACGGTGCTGGGTGTGGACGACTTCGCCCGTCGCCGTGGGCACCGATACGCCACCGTGCTGCTCGACATGCACACCCGCCGGCCGATCGACGTCCTGCCCGACCGCACCGCCGACACCCTCGCCGGATGGCTGCGGGAGCACCCCGGCGTTCAGATCGTCTGCCGGGATCGCGGGGGCAGCTACGCCGAGGGCGCCCGCAAAGGGGCACCTGACGCGATCCAGGTCGCCGACCGGTGGCACCTGCTGAAGAACCTCAGCGACGCGGTCGAGAAGGTCGTCCGTGGGCACCGCCGGTGCCTACGAGAGCACACCAATCCCACACCTGCCCTTGCCGCGCCCGTCCTGACCGAGCCGGTCAGGACGGGACGCCGCGCAGCGAACACTCGCCAACGTCACGCGGCCGTGCACGCCCTGCGGGCCGAAGGGCTGTCGATCAGCGCGACCGCCCGCCGGCTCGACGTGAACGTCAGGACCGCCCGTAAGTACGCCCGCGCCGCCACCGCCGAGACGTTGATCGGCCCGAACGCCAGCAGCCGCCCCAGCGTCCTCGCCCCGTTCCACCCCTACCTACGCCAACGCCTCGCCGACGGCATCCACCAGAGCGCCACCCTGTTCGCCGAGATCCTGGCCAGCGGCTACCAGGGCAGCCTGCGCGTGCTGCGGGACTGGCTCACCACCGCCCGTACCCGGCCGACGCGGGTGGTCGTCCAGGTGCCTTCCGCCCGGCGGATCACCGCCTGGATCATGCGGCCAGGACACAAACTCACCGACGACGACCGCGTCAACCTCGCCGACGCCCGCAGCCGCTGCCCTGACCTGGACACCGTCGCCGACCTCGCCCGCGGGTTCACCGCACTGGTGCGCCACCATGGCACCGGACAACACCTCGACGCCTGGATCGAACGCGCCCGGCACGCCGGACACCCCGAACTCCGCGGCTTCGCCACCGGCTTGATCAACGACCGCGACGCCGTCGCCGCCGGCCTCACCCAACCCTGGAGCTCAGGCCCCGTCGAAGGCCACATCAACCGCATCAAAACGATCAAACGACAGATGTACGGCCGCGCGAACCTCGACCTCCTCCACAAACGAGTCCTCGCCACCCCATGAACCACCACCAAGATCAATCACAGAATGTGTGCCAGAGCCATTTTTCAGGCGGAACCGACACCAGGGCAACGCCGGTACTCGTCCACAACTGTGGAGATGGCGCCGCACTTGGTCCAGTCACGAAGAGCAGGGATCTTCGCCCTGCGGATTCTGATCCAGAAGCGCCACTCTTTCAAGAGAGCAGCAATGCGGCTGGTGGGAGAGTTTTTACCTCACGCAAAGCCATCACGCAGGAAGACTTCGTCAGCATCGTGAACGACGGCCTTGAGCGTGGAGATGTATTCATATCCTCACTGGTACGCATGGTGGCGCGAATGGTAACATGATTGCGGAACCCCGCTTTCGTGAGGAGGACTCTGTCCGATTTGGGCGCTCTCATAATGTCGCAATTCACAATGTCCCGTCCATGTCGCCGGGGGAGATCAGCGCAGTTCTGCAAAGCCTCGGGACTATTATCGGCGCATTCTGCCATAGTGCGGTATGCCTCAATCCCTACAGGTAAAACGATGGGAGATATGATGAACCCCGAGCAAGGAGAGCCGAAGCGCGAGTACATCGGCTTTGTTCGGATCGCTGGCCAACCAGAAATTCAATTTCGGCTGATGGCTTCGTCGTTGAGCGAAGCTCAAGAAATCGTCATTGAGCAGTATGGCGTGGGCCACGAATTCTCGATATGGAACGAAGAAGACGCCAGGCGCCCTCGTTAGGCCCATCTCGACAGCAGCTGAGCCTCGATCCACCGATGAAGGTGGGATCGGTTGGATCCCGGATATGTAAGGTGCCCTCCGAACTGCAAGGATAGGAGTTGCCACACTTCTATTACTCGGTTCGAGAGGGCGCCTTGCAGGTGAGATTACGCTATGACGCGCCGGTGACGGCCGTGACGTTCGATGATCCGAATTTGGTGACGTGTGCCGGTCTCGCGCCGGTGGTGCGCCTGGCTCGCAGGTCGGCCTGTAACCATGCGGTCGAGGCTCGGGTAAGCCTGCTGACGGGCAAGGGCGCGAACTCGGCTGACAAGGTCGCCACGGTCGTGGCCGGGATGCTCGCCGGCGCGGATAGCATCGATGAACTCGGCATCGCCCAGCACGACGGCATGCGACCACTTTTCACCGGCGTGTACGCGCCCTCGACGCTCGGCTCATTCCTGTGCACCTTCACGCACGGACACGTGCGGCAGTTCCAGGCCGCAGCCCGCAGCCCGCGACACCCTGATCGGCCTGGCCGCCCGGACGCCGCTGGTGGCCGGCGCCGACACACTGTGCTTTGTAGACATTGACTCCATGCTGCGCCGGATCAACGGCAAGCAGAAGCAAGGCATCGGGTTCGGCCACGCCAAGGTCGGCGGCTACAACGTCTGGCTGCGCGGCTGCAACCCCTCGTGGCAACCCTGTCCACACCGCTGACCGTTTCCGTCGTCGCCACCACCCGGCTGCGTTCGGGCAACACCGGTTCCGCGCGCGGCGCTGGGACGATGATCTGATCACCGTAAGGCCGTACGACACCGAGGGCGACCCGTTGCAGGTCTCGGTGATGGTGAGCACGCCCTGCGAGAAGGCCATGGTCGCGCACCGCGAGCTCCAGGTCGACCCGCTGGCGTGAGCCCCATGGCCTTGATCCAAGGAATCATCCCATCAATCAGGAGACTGGCGATGATGGGAGCGCGTGGTTTGGTGGGCCCGACGAGCTGGCCGAGATCCTCGACAAGCCGTTCGCCGACTGGCGGTGTTCCTCCACCCGTCGCAGCGGCGCGTCGGCCGCCACGAGCGGAACGCCCAGCCCGTTCCTGAACTGCGCGCCCGAATCCCGCTGACGGACGAACTGGCCGCCCTCAACGAGACGCTCCGCCGGCCCGGTCCCTCCCAAGGGGAAGGTGGCTTGTGCCGTCCGGTTACCGTCGGCAGTGAGGTCGGCACCCGCGCGGAGGGCGGCGCGGGTGGTAGTTCACTCGATCGCTAAGGTAGGGACGTGTCTCTATGGATGGCCGCGATGTGGGGAATGGTCGGCAGCGCAGTGGCCGAGGCACTGAACCTCTACGGCATGATGCGCCCGACGACCGAGTCCGAGGGCCGGTGGCAGTGGCCGTGGCGGGACCCGCGGGACCGGCCGATCGTCGTCTTCGCCGTCGTGCTGCGGGCGGTGGCCGGCACCGGCCTGGCCGCCGCGGCCGGTGCCGGTGGCCTGGCGGAGACCGCGTTCGCCAGCTTCACCTTCGGGGTGGCCGCGCCGTTGGTGATCGCCAAGATGTTCGACCAGATCCGGACGGTGGAGCCGCCGGCCGACCCGCCCGCCGCCGGATCGGACGGTGAGCACGATGACGGCGCGTGACAACCTGTGGAGCCGCCTGGTCGCCGGGCTGGCCGCCCGGCCGGCCGTCACCGCCACGACCACCCCGGTGCCCCGGCGTACCAGGTTGGCCGCCGCGCTGGCGGCCCGGCCGGTGACCGCCCCGCGTCGCGCGCCGGTGGCCGGGCCGGCCGATCAACACGCCGGCGATGGCAAGCTGACGGAGCGGGTGAAGGAGATCCTGGCCGCCGTCCTCGGCGTCACCGCCGACCAGCTCCGGGTCGACGCCGACGGCGACGTGGGCATCCGCGCCGGCTCCGCCATGATCTTCGTACGCGCCCAGGACGACCCGCCCCTGGTGGACGTCTTCTCGCCGCTGCTCACCGGCGTCGAGCCGACGGAGACGCTGTACCAGCGGCTGTTCGACCTGACCAACGGGCTGGTCGTCGGCCGGATCTACTGCACCGGCGGCACGGTCTGGGCGTCGATCCCCGTCTTCGGGCAGGACTTCGTCCCCACCCACCTGCTGCTGGCCGTACGCGCCATGATCGCGCTGGCCGATGACCTGGACGACCGGCTGCGCCACGAGTTCGGCGGCAGCCGGTTCTTCGGGTCGGAGGCCGTCGGGCTGACCCCCGTGCCCGACCCCACCGGCTACCTGCGTGACCTCGCCGACTCCGGTGCCGCCGGGGCGTGGGGTGCGGGCAGCGTCCTGGTTGACCTGCTGGCCGACCGGGGGCACACCGACGAGCTGCGGCTGCGCGCCGACCACGGCGACTGGCACGCCGCGGCCCGCCTGGCGGCTCTTCTGGCCGAGCGGGGGCAGGCCGACGAGGCCGAGCGGTACTGGCGGGTCGCAGCCGACCACGGTGACATGCGGGCGTACGACGAACTGGCCGCGCTGTTGGCCGCCGCTGGTCGCCCGGACGAGGCGATCGACCTGCTCCGCAGGTCCGTCGACCAGGGCAGTCGGCGTTCCCTGCCGTTGCTGGTCACGCTGCTGACCGAGCACGGCCGGCTCGACGAGGGCATCGACCTGCTGCGCCGGTGGGCGGCCCGCAGTGCCCCCGACAGCGCCCCCGAGGACTGACGCCCCCCTTCGACGAGCCTGTCACGATCCCGACCGTGTTGGCCTCGGGCTGCCGGAGAGCCGTTAGCGAGGCAGCCCCGCTCACGGCCCGAAGTGTAGGTGAGCGGCCCACAGTGAGGGCGTGTCGGGGAAGTCGTCCCGCAGGGCGCGAACGACCTCGTGCAGGACGCGTGCGGCGTCGCCGACGGTGACGGTTGCGGTGTGCTGGTCGTGGAGGCCGCGGTAGAAGCGGCTGGCGATGACGGCGGCGAACTCGTCGTCGACCGCCCAGAGTGTGCCGATGACGTGGGGAAAGCCCGCGAGTTGGAACGCGCTCGCAAGGTGGATGGCCTCGTCGAGGAAGCGCTCGACTTTGTTCAGTGCGGTTTCGCACGCCGACAGGTAGGCCAACTGGGCGTGGTCGAGGGCGACCGGGGCCAGGTGCGCCACCGTCAACGGCGCCTCGGCGTGGTCGTACAACAGGAGCGTGCTGGCTGCGGGCTCGGTCGGGTGGTGCGTCCCGTGGCAGGCGAAGTGCGCGATCGCGCTGGACGGTAGTTCGTCGAGGACCCGGCGTGCGGTGGGGAGGGCGGATCCGGGCACGGCGTCCGCCGGGTCGGGTGGCGTGCTCAGGACGAGGGGGTCGGGGAGTAGGGAGGCGACGACGTCGACTTCTACGCGGACATGCGGGAGTTGTCCGCCACCGTGCAGGCCGGGTGTGGTGGGCATGGCGACGACGAGCGAGCGTTGGGGCGGGCGAGCTGTGGCGGGGGAACGGCGGGCGTGCCGCAGAGCGCCGACGGTGGACGTGTACGAGGACATCACGCGGTCCATGACGGCCCGGCGCGTCGGCGTCGCCGGGTCAGCGTGGTGACCGGCTGCGTGGAGGGGCAGTAGGGCGAGTTGGCCGCAGGGAATCCACCAGATGCGCGGCCACCGGAGGGCGTTCTCCGACGGGGTGCGGCGCAACCCCAAGTGGTCGAGCACTGGCCCGGTCACGCTGTCCCACAGCCATTCGAGGACGGCACGCAGATCAGCTTGGCCATCTATTTTGGATTCGAATGGCCGCAGGTCGCGGGTGCTGGGGCTTCTGGTGGCTCTCCGGAGAGCACGGTGGAAGGCGTTGACCCGTTCTGCGAGCACTTCCGTGGTCAATCCGGGCAGCTCCACGCACTCGATTCGGTCGTCGGTGACGATCAAGGCGTTACCGTGGTCGGCAGTGACGGTGAAGGCCACGAGTGGCCCGTGTGCGGCCTCCGCCAGCAACTCGCCGGCGTCCGGGGGCAGGCCGAAGCTCGCGAACCCGTCCACCTCGCGGATGCGGCGGATGGCCTCGGCCAGCTCCTCGGCCAACCGAATCCGGTCGGCTGCGTCGTTTGCGCGGGCCGAGTCGGGGCGGCCCGCAACCTCAGACATGATCACGAACCGTTCGGAGATTGACTTGGTGCGGCCCGCCACCGGGTCTGTGTGTACCCGCTGGGCGGTGTGCTGGTTGAGGCGATCCGTCAGCTCGGCGAACCGCGTCGCCAGGTCCGGTCGGATGGCGCGCAGATCGGTGAGGTCGCCGCGGGTCTCCAGGCTCTGACTGAGCAGTACTGCACGCCCGGCCTCCAGAAGGGTCATCGCTCGCACGGCACGGTGGGACGCGGGCGTAGCCGGGCTCGCCAATGCCGCTGCGGCGGCCCGGTTGGCCAAGCCTGCGACGGCGGCGAGCCGGGCTTGCTGGTCGGGGCGGGGAAGGCGGCGAGGAACCAACTCAGGAAGCGACCGGACCGCAGCCTCCAGCAGATCGGCCGCATCAGCGGGGTCGTTGTTCTGCTCGGCGACGATCGCGGCGATCCGGGCGGCTTTGATCCGCTCAATCGGTGGTGCGGAAAGCACCCGGGTAGCCTCGGCAGACGCCTTCGCGGCGTCGTCGAGGTCTTCCTGGTGACCGTAGTGGCGGTAGCGTCGCCACAACGCGAGACCCAGGTTGGCCAGCCACCTGGTGCGGTCAGGATGGTCGACTGGGGCGGTGGCCACTGCCTCCCGGAGGACTGCCGTGGCCTCGTCCAGGTCGGGTGCGGCCCCGGTGTGCTCGAACCGGCTCGCCAGTGCGCTGCCGAGCCTGTCCAGTCGTCCTACCCGCTCGGGGTGGTTGATCGGGGTCGCGGCCACGGCTTGGTGGAAGATGTCCACCACTTCGTGCAGCGCGTCGGGTCGGTTGTCCTTTTTCGCCTGGGCGTGCAACGACGTGCCAAAAATTGAGAGGCGCGATGCCCGGTCAGGATGGCCTTCCGGAGTGGCTGCCATGGCCTCGCGGTGAATCCCCACGGCCAGATCGATGTCCTCCGGGTCTTGGAGGAAGTCGAACCGCGCCGACAGGCAGGAGCCGAAGTTCCACAGCGTGTTGGCGTAACAGGGGTGGCCGAGGCCGGTGGCCGCGACGCCCTGGGCAGCGGCGGCCACGGACTCATCGAGGTCGTCCACCGAACCGGTCGAGCGAAACCGGGTGAGCAATGCTGCGCACAGGTTCAGGAAGTACACCGCCTGATCGGGGTTGTCGAGGGAGGCTGTGGCCGTGGCTCGGCGGGAAAGCTCCACCGCCGTGTCCAAGTCGGTCATCCGCCCTGCCCGGTTGAACCGCGCGAGCAAGGCTGCGCCGTGGCTCGACAGGTACGCGCCTAACTCGGTGGCCTCGCTCGCCTGGCCCACGGCCTCGCCGAGCGCCTCGACGGCCGCGTCCAGATCGCCTGCGGCCCCGGTGTGCGCATACCGGGTGCGCAAACTGATGCCCAAGTTCTGTAGATGCGCCGCCCGGTCAGGATGACCAGGGGAGACCGCGTTCAGCGCCGAGAAGCCGACGTCCACAGCCCGGTCCAGATCCGCGATGTCCCCGGTATTCTGGTAACGGTCGCGTGACATCGTGTTGAGGTTCTGGAGAGCGATCGTCCGCACAGGTCCGCCCCGCTCCGCAGCCGCGATTGCTGACTCTGTTGCGTGAATTGCTTCATCCAAGTCGGAGCCCAGCGCGGACAGACCGAACCTGGTGTGTAACGCCCGCCCCAGATTCAGCCAGCACGTTGCTCGACCGGCTTGGTCAGCACTCGTGGCACCCAAGGCGACGCGGTGCGCCTCCACCGCCACGGCCAACTCGTCCGGCACTCCAGTCCGGTCGAACCTGGCCTGCATCGCCGCGCCGAAGCTCGCCACAGCGTTCGCCCAGCCGGAGCCGCTCTGGGGCGTGGAACACAGAATCCGGTCCCAGAGGTCGATGTACGAAGGCAGGCTGTCGGCGTCAGCCCGTACTGTGCCACCAATAGCTGCCCGGATCGCACGTTGCGCCAGTTGCGGCAGGAGCGTTCCGGTGTCGTCGACGGCATCCGCAGGGAGACCCACCGACCGCAGTGCCTCAGCGTCGAGCATCGCCACGTGGCCTCGCTCCCCAGTGATCCGACGCAGCAGACTCGTCACCTCATCCAGTGATTCCTCACGACCACGCATCACACCTCCCGGTCGGCCTGCTCACCACCACCTGACGGACTGCCCGCGACCCCGCGAACCGCTCAGCTGATGACACTGGGCAACGGGGTGATCTCGCCCAGTTTTGGCTCGCTGTTGGTCGAAACGAGCGGCGGCGTTGGCCGCACCGGGCCGCTTGGAAGAACATCCGCTCTTGCCGCTGATACGTAGCCTGCCCTGGCGGCGTGCCACGTAGGCGACGAGCTCCAGCCGCGTGCAAGTTGACCAATGAACTCAGCGAGATCCACGGCGGGAAGTGGTGAGCGTGACGTTCCGTGACCGGCGGAGCGGCGTCGACTCGGGACCGCATCCGTATCTGCCGATGCCCCGATGCCCGTAAGGGGTCTGGCATGGCACCATCGCCTCGTGCGGCGATATCCGGGCGGGCCACCGATCTCCGTGCTGGCGGGCGCCAACGTGGTGCTCGTGGGCCTGTTCTCGGCGAGGGACAAAGAGTTCGGCCTGACGCTCGATCTGCTGGCGAATTCGGTGGAGGCGCATGGTGGACGGGTGGTGAGCCAGCACGTCCAGCGGCGGGGTGTCTCGGACGGCGGTGCGGCCAGGATGACTGAGCCGTTTTCGCGGCGGACACTGCTCAGCCCTGGCAAGGCGCGCGAGGTCGCACAAGCGTGCCTGGCCGCGAAGGTCGCTGTTGCCGTCTTCGTGAACCCGCTGACGAACCACCAACGGGCTGTGCTCGGCGACTTGTTCGGGTGCATCGTGATCAGCGGTGAGGACCTATTCGCACCCGTCCGGTGAGTGCCCACACATGCCGCCGAACGCACGTCACGCAAAGGTCAGAGTCGGTCGATCACGATGATGCTCGGTCTTGCCGATGGCGGTGTGGTTGTGCTCGGAGCGAGTCCCGAGGTTGGGACGGCGGCACGGACCGGCTCAGCCGGCCGTACGATGCCGAAGGCGTCGCCGCAGCGTGTGACCGGGGTTCCTCTTCGCCTTTCCTGCTGGACCGCCGGTGGCTAGTGTGGGACGGAGAGTGAGCCACGAGGAGCTGAGACATGCCCGGTCGTCCGAGCGCGCGTTGACGTCTTAGGCCGTGATCGGCCTGTCATCGCGTGCTGCCCTTGAATCGCGCGGCACAGCGAGCCTTCCCCACCTGCACCGTCAGTACGCTTGTCGTACGGCGGTCGGTGCGCCTTGTTCGCGGCAATCCAAGGGGTCTCTGTGCCGTCCGGCTACTCCGCCGTCTCCGATTCCGATTCCGCTCGATCCGTTACGCCGAGCCTGTGGCGCAACTCCGACTTCCGCAGCCTCTGGTTAGGACAGACGGCCTCACAGCTGGGCGAACATGCGAGCCTGGTGATCCTGCCGCTGATCGCCGTCCTGACGCTCAACGTCGGCGCGGACCAACTGGGCGTCCTGCGCGCGGTGGGGCAGACACCGCAGCTGCTGCTCGCGCTGTTCGTAGGCGTGTGGGTGGACAGGTGGCGGACCCGCACCGTCATGGTCCTGGCGGATCTCGGCCGAGCCCTGGCGCTGGGCGGAGCCGCCGTGGCCGCCCTCGTGGGCGGCCTCGGCCTGCCAGCGCTGCTGGCCACCGCCTTCACCATCGGGGCCCTGTCGGTGTTCTTCGACGTCGCCTACCAAGCCTCTCTCGTACGCCTGGTGAAACGCGATCAGCTGCTGCGGGGCAACAGCGCGATCGAGGGAAGCCGGTCTGCGGCCCAGATCGGCGGTCCCGCCCTCGGCGGGACGATGACGGCCCTGCTGTCGGCGCCGATCGCCGCCGCGTCCAGCGCCCTGTTCTTCGTGGTGTCGTTCCTGGGCATCTCGCGCATCCGTCACCGCGAGTCGATCCCGGAGCACCCGGGTGGACCCCAGCGGATCTGGCGGCAGATCCACGAGGGCGTCCGCTTCGTCGTCCGCGACACCTCGCTACGTACCGTGTGCCTCGCCTCGGCCGCGTTCCAGGTGTCCTTCGCGGCCACGATGACCGCCTACCTGCTCTTCTTGCCAAGGGAACTGCACCTGTCCGGCACCGCCATCGGACTGACGCTCGCCGCGACGGGGCCGGGCGCGCTCGTGGGCTCCCTGCTCGCCGCCCGCCTCCCGGGCCGCCTCGGTTACGGAACCGTACTCGTCGCGGCGGCGGCCATCGGTGACGGCGTGATGCTGTGCGTGCCCGCGCTGCACGGCACCTCCGTGGCCACCATTTCCGCACTGATCGCGATCAACCTCGTGTTCGGAGCCTTCGGCCAACTGGTCAACGTCGCTGTCATGGCCGTCCGGCAGGCGGTCACCCCGGACACGATGCAAGGCCGCGTCACCGCGACGATCACCTTCGCCGGCATGGGCCTGACGCCACTCGGCTCGCTGCTCGGCGGCCTCCTCGCGGAACACTGGGGGGTACGCCCGGCTCTGCTGGTCACGGCAGCCGGCATGATGCTGTCACCCGTGCTGATGGCTCTGTCCCCGCTCGCCCGCCTGGGTCCGGTGCTTCCATCACCAGATACTCATGATCACATGCACTGATCTGCGGCCGACCGGGCGTCACGGCGACCCGGGTGGGGAAGACCCGAGTCTGTCGGGTATGAGTGCGTAGCCGGCGCACGCGGGACAGCGCATGCGGGCTGCGGCATGCCGCGCCGTACGCCGGGATCAGCCGCCGGGGCAGCCACGGCCGCCGCTGATCGGGATGCACTGGGTGACGTGGGGTGCTGGCTCCCGGTCGGCCGGCGTCCAGCCGATCAACGGCCCCGTGGCCGCGCTTCCCACGATCGCGACAGCAAAATAGATCAGCACCATACCCGCCAGTGACCAGACGAAGTGGCGCCTCCAGTACCGATCGCGGACGAGTCGGGCGAGCAGCACCCCAGCCACCGGGAGTGCCAGGTTGAGCACCAGTGCCGCGGTCAAGATGGTGCCCGTGGTCGCGCCGAACGCCTGTGCCGCCGCGTGGGTCGCCACGTGGGGCGACGAAGTACGTCGAACCAACCCGACGATGAGCAGGAACGGCACGCCGTAGAGCCAGGCGAGGAGCAGTACGCCGAGCCCGATGCGCTTCATCGGACACCCTGCCAGACCGCACCGACCACAACCGCAACAACAACACTGCCCAGCGCCGACAGGGTGCCGGCGAGGATCGAGGAGGGGACTCGGCGCGCGAGCAGGCCGGTGACCACCAGCGTGATGAACAGCAGACCCACGAGGATCGGCGCGCCGAGGATCATCGCCAGGCCGATCTCCTCTTGCGGTGTCAGGCAGCTGAACGCCGCCGAGCAGTCCCTGTTCGGTGCAGCCGGCATCCCTGACCGTCCGACGAAAACCGCGGCGATCACGGTGGCGTACCAGCCAAGCGCGACGAGAAGGCTCAGCCCGAACGACGCTCGGTGCGGCGCATCCACATCATCCATGTCCACGAACCTGCCACGGCTTCGAGACCTGGCCCATCCGTCTTCGTACTCATTCCCGAATGGGTACCGACCGTCAAGGCAGGTCCGGCGGCGTCATCAGCCTGGTGTGGATGCGACGTCCGAGGTGGCCGTCCCTGGCCGCCGGACGGGTAGGGTCGTTGTCATGCCGGCATCGCGGTCCGGGTTTCGGCTGCGGTCTTGATGAGCTGTGCCGCTTCGCCGGGGCGAGAAACCATCGGGACGTGGCTGGCAGGGACTTCGCTGGTGGTCGCGCCCATGCGGCTGGCGAACATGCGCTGCGCGTCCGGCGGGATCGCCTGGTCCTGGGTGGCTATCAGGTACCAGGACGGTAGCGATCCCCACGCCGGGACGCCCATCGCTTCCGAGAAGGTTGAGCCGGCAATTGGCTGCTGTACGGCATGCATCACCTTGGCCCGGACCGGGTCGACGTCGGCCGCGAAGTGCTGGACGAAGTCGTCCTGCGGCTGCCACATGAAGCCATGCTTGTCGGTGAACAGGTGCTCCAGCGCCGGCGGTGTGGGTCCCTGCGACAGCAGAGCGCTGAGCGATTCCCCTTGGTCCAGCCCGAAGGCCGCGATGTACACCAGCCCGACCACGTTCGGGGCGTCGGTGCCGAGGGCGGTCATGATCTGGCCGCCGTAGGAGTGTCCGGCCACGATCGTCGGGCCGTCCTGCAAGGTCAGGACCTGACGTAGCCGGGCGACATCATCGGCCGTCGAGGTCAGGGGAACTGTGGGGCCGTCACGTGGTATCCGTCGGCCTGTAGGCGCTCGATCACGCCGCTCCAGCAGGACCCGTCGGCCCATGCGCCGTGGACGAGGACGATGCTCGGTCGGCCGTGTCCGCCGCCATGACCGGTGCAGTCACGTTGCGAGTACCAGATCGGCCTGGGTGTAAACGTCTCGGTCCGGCCGGTCGAGCACCGAAGTGCCATGCCGGATGCCCAGCCGAGCGTCGTGCTCAGCTCGGCAACGCTCAGCCGCCCAGCCAGATCGAGGCCCGCTTGATGTACGCGAGCTGTGCGGCGAAGGCGACCAGTGCGACCGCCACACCGATCGCGATCGCGAACGTGGCGGACCCGCCGGCCAATCCGGTCAGCAGGGTCGCGCCCAGGCCGATCAGCAGTGCGTTCACGGCGCCCACCATGGCCGCCGTGGTCAGCAGCAGTTGCCAGCGAGATGCGGCGCTGCCAACCGCCGCCGCGATCGTCCGAGTGTCGCCCCCGCCGGTCACCGCGTCGGCGAAGAAGTCGTGCTCGCCGGCGAACCGGCGGTGGTAGTAGGCGCGGATGTGCTGGATGCGCTTGAGATTCAGCGAGTTCTCCACCATGTTCTGCACCAACCGGGCGAAGGTGAGCAGCCCGGTGATCACCAGGGTCGGCAGCACCGCGCCGAGGTACGGCTTGATCAGTTGTTCGCTGCTGGAGACGAAGCCCAGCCCGATCAGCGCGGCGGACAGCAGTGACAGGAACACAGTCGCCCGCCCGACGGACTCGGTGATCGTGGCGCCGCGCGAGGTCTGGAGCACGAAGTGCTCGGTGGTCAGGGCGGTGAGCAGCCCCTGCTCGCGCGCGTCCTGGTCCATGCCACCGCCCCCTCCTGTGCTGGCCGCCCCTCACATCCTTGAAGACGAGAAGTCGGCATTGCGGGACATCCCGGAAATTGGGCTGCGGGCGTCGGCGCGGGAGGGTGGGACACGTCGCGGCCGTTCGTTGATCACGTCGGGGGCGTCTCTGGCGACGGCCCGGACAGCAGACCCAACTCCGTGGCTGCCGGGCCCAGATCGTGATCTGGGTGGCCGACAGGGCCGCCCCGACGACCCAGGCGGCCACCTACCACCCGGAATCCAGCAGCGGGACCGCCGCGGCGAGGCTCACGACGGGCACGGCCGGGAAGAGCAGCAGGTAGGACAGCCGGCCCCGGGCTCCGGGCGGCGGTGCCAGGTCCACACCCCCGGACGTCCTGCGGCAGCGGCAGCCGGGTGTCCGCCGCTTCCCGCAGCACCGGCCCGTAGAGCGCAGGGCCGGCGACAGCCGCCACAGCGCCGGCCCGGTCCACTCCCGCAGCAGCCCTCCGGAAGATCAGGATCGGTCGCGTCCCGGGACGGTCGCGCCGAGGGCTCGGGACGGCACGCCCACACGGGAACCGCCAGGGCGGGCCGGTCGGCAGCGCTCGGGACCGGACCGTCCCGGACGGCGGCCGTGGCGGGCGGTCGTGGACGGCAGTCGTGAGCCGGGCGGCGGCGACCGTGCCGGCCGGCGGCCACGGCGGCTGGCGGCCACGGCGGCCGGGGCGGCCGGGGCCGGCGCCCGGCGGGGATCCTGACGGGCCCCCGGCCGGTCAGCGGGGGGCGAGCGTGCGCGCGACGCGTACCCGCGCGCCGCGCCGGGGGACCAGGATGATGTTGCGCATCGCCGCCGGCTCGTCGGCCGCGCGGTCGGGGCGCAGCTCGACGTGCCGCAGCACCGTCCGGAGGATCACCTCCATCTCGGTCTGGGCGAACGTCGCCCCGAGGCAGCGGTGGGCGCCGCCGCCGAACGGGAGGTACGCGCGCACCGGCGGGTCGGGCTCCAGCCAGCGTTCGGGCCGGAACTCGGTGGCGTCGGCGCCCCAGACCCGGCGGTCGGTGTGGATCGCGGAGAGCGACGGCCACACGAACGTCCCGGCCGGGAGGCGGTACCCGCCCAGCTCGACCGGCCCGGTGGTCCGTCGGCCGAGGTTGTAGCTCACCGGCCGCAACCGCAGCGTCTCCTTGACCACCGCGGTCCGGTACGGATCGCGGGGATCGTCCAGCCCGGCCCGGACCCGGGCGAGCGCCTCCGGGTGGCGCAGCAGCCGCTCGAACATCCACGCCGACGCCACGGCCGTCGTCTCGTAGCCGCCGGTGAGCAGGGTGACCAGCTCCACCCGTACGAGTTCGTCGTCGGGGCTGCCGTCGAGCAGCATGGACAGCACGTCGGGACGCCCCTGCCGACCGGGGTCCCGGCGGCACCGGTCGATCTCGGCGTACAGCAGGTCGTCCGCGTGGTCGAGGCCCTCGACGGTCCGGCGCCACGGCCCGATCCTGGCCAGCCCCGGCCACACCCACATCAGCAGGTCACGCGTCCTGATGTCGACGACCCGGCGCAGGGCGGCGGCGAGCCGGGCCGCCCGGTCCGGCTCCTCGACGCCCATGACGAGCCGGACGATCACCCGCAGCGTCAGCTCCCGCATCCGCTCCACCAGGGGGAAGGTGGGCCCGACGGGCCAGGACGCGACCTCCTCGCGGGTCATCACCTCCATGGTGGACACCAGCGCGGCGACCCGTTCCCCGTGGAACGCCGGCGTCATCCGCCTGCGCTCGGAGCGGTGCGCCGCCCCGTCCAGGGCGAGCACGGTCCGTCTGCCGAGGAGCGGCTCGAACATGGCGTTGTTCTCGCCCACGGGGAACCCGTCGGGCCCGCCGAGGGCGACCGTGCGCACGTCCTCGGGCCCGCACGCGACCACGATCCGCCCGATGGGCGCGACGCGCAGCGTGAAGAGGTCGCCGAACCGTTCCCGCATGGCGGGGAAGTACGTGTTCCGGCCGCCCCAGACCCGCAGCGACTGGAGCGCGGCCGGCGTCCGGGGTCCCGGCGGCAGCGCCTCACCGGGGCCGGGCGTCGGGTGGCGTATCTCGGGACGCCAGGCGCGCAGCCGTTCCCGGGCGGGCGTACGCGGGTGCGTCACGGCGAAGTCGCTCATCGGGTCACTTCCAGCCGGGGAAGTAGGGGTCGACGCGGAACGCGGGGACGGGCTGCGCGTTGTCCGGGTCGAGGGCGTTGCGGACGTGCAGCCAGGCCCGCTCGTTGTAGATGATGCTGGCGTGCTCGGAGAAGTCCTCCGGGCAGCCGTCCTGGAGCAGGATGTTCGTCACGTTGTCGCCCTTGAGGAACGCCTTGGTGTACGGCGTGACGATCTGGTCGTGTTCGGTCATGATCACCGTGTACTTCGGACCGGGGCGGGTGTCACCGCGGCCGTAGATCCGTTCGATCATCTCCGAGTCGACGGCGCCCTGGTCGCACAGCGGGAACAGCTTGCGGGCCATCAGGTGGTACGAGCGGGGGGCGACGTTGCGGAACACGTACGTGAGGGTGCTGAAGGACACGCCGTGGTTCGACGGGGCGATGGACACCGCCTTGTCGACGTTCGGGTAGCCGTCGAGGACGTTCAGGTAGTACTGCATGAGCAGCCCCCCGCCCCCGGAGTGGCCCACGAGGTCGATCTTCGGCACGCCGGTGAGCTTCTTGATCCGCTCGACCTCGGCCGCCAACTGCTCGGCGCTGCGAGTGAGGTCGTCGTTGCCCTGGAACGGCACGTCGAACCGGCCCGCCCACCGCGGCTTGCCCCAGTTCATCGTGAACACGCAGTACCCGTGGTTGCGCAGGAACGGCGCGCCCGCCTGGAAGTTGAACGACTGGTTCGACATGAACGCGTGCAGCAGCAGGACCGGGCGCGGGTGCTCCTCGGTGGGCCGGACGGACGGGTCGTTGGCGCCCGGCGGCGGCCGGTTCGGCGTCCACCACGCCCGCACCCCCGCCCGCATGTCCCACGGCACGGGCAGCGGGCCGGCCTCCGTGGCCCGGGTCGACGTCACCGTCTCCTTCGTCTCCATATCGATCATGGTCTGCGCCTCCTTCTCGAACAGGTGTGTGCGGCCGGCGGTCGCCGGTCAGGTCGGGAGTTCGAACCGCATCGGGGCGATGTTCTGGCGGCGCACCACGGCCGCCGGGGCGTGCCGGACGGCCAGGTTCCGCAGGCCCGCGACGACCGGGTGGCCGATCTGCTCCACCCGGCTCAGCCGCCGCGACGCCGACACGAGCCACCGGGTGCGGTCCCGCCGCGCCTCCTCGTACCGGCGTAGCCCGGCGGCGGGGTCGTCCGCCGCCGCGAGGTGGTGGGCCAGGGCGTAGCCGTCCTCGATCGCCGAGCTGGCGCCCTGGCTCAGGCTCGTCAGCATCGGGTGGGCGGCGTCCCCGACCAGGGTGACCGGCCCGTCCCCCCACGATTCCAGGAACGGCCGGTCCTGGGCGGGCACGGCGACGACGTCCGCCGCCGGGGTCAGGGAGACCACCTGGCGCACCTCGTCCGCCCAGCCCGCGAAGTGGCGCAGGACGTCCTGCCGGGGGTCCGTCCGCAGGCGTGCGCCGTCCGGCGGGAGGTTCTTCGTCCCCCACCAGTACGCGTGCCCGCCCCCGACGTCGATCAGCCCGAACCGCTGGCCGTTGCCCCAGTAGTGGACGGCGCCGCCGGCCGGTAGCCGGGGATGGGCGAACGCCACCGTGGCGATCCAGCAGACGTAGCCGTGCTCGGTGACCGGCTCCGGGCCCGCCGCCTGCGCCCGGACGACGGACCGGATGCCGTCCGCGCCGACCAGCACGTCACCGGCGTGGGTGCGGCCGTCGGCGTCGGTGACGACGACACCGGCGCCGACGCGGTCGTACCGGGCGACCTCGACGCCGTGGTGGACCGGGGTGCCGGCCAGCGCGTCGCGCAGCAGCGCGGCCAGGTCGCTGCGGCGCACGTTGACGACCGGCGCGCCCAGCTCCTCCGTGATCGACCGGATCGGCAGCTCCCGCAGCGGCCGGCCCCGCGCGGTACGCAGCTCGAACCGCTCGCAGACCCGTCCCACTCCGGCTGCCGGCAGGTCGACGCCAAGGGCCCGCAGCACCTTCGTGGCGTTGCTGGCGATGCCCAGCCCTCCGCCCGAGGTGCGCGGGCCGGGCGCGGCCTCGAACAGCTCGACCTCGATGCCGCGCCGGCGCAGGGCGATGGCGGTCGTCAGGCCGCCCACTCCCGCGCCGACCACGAGGGCCCTCATCGCCCCGCCTCCCGGTGCCGACGTCCGCCTGGACCGCCTGGACCGCCTGAGCCGGCCGCCGCGCCCGCCAGGCCACCCGCGCCGACCGTGTCGCCCGCTTTGGCGGTGCCGCCCGCGCCGGTCGTGTCGCCCGCGTCAGCCGCGGCGGCCGACGCGAGCTGGCGCCGGATCGCCGCGTCCAGCACCCGGTCCGGCAACAGCCGCGCCGCCATCGAGGCGACCCACGCGTCCGGCCCGACCCGGTAGCGGGTGCGGGGCCGCCGCGCCGTCATCGCGTGGCCGACGGCGTGGCCGACGGCCTCGGGCCGCGTCCTGCTCTCCCGGGCCCGCCGCTCGTTCATGGCGACGAAGCCGCGGAAACCGCGCCGGTACGGGTCGGCCGCCTCGGCGGGCGCCGCGTCGAGCAGGCGGTGCGCCGACGCGGCCACCTTGGTCCAGATCGGCGTCATGATCGCGCCAGGTTCGACGATCGAGACGCTGACCGACAGCGGCGCGAGTTCCCGGCGCAGCGCGTCCGACATGCCCTCCTTGGCGAACTGCGAGGCGGCGTACGCGCCGAGGAACGGCGCGGCGACCCGCCCGATGCCCGAGCTGACGTTGACGATCCGGCCCGCCGGTGTCCCCGGCGGGGTGCCGGGCGGGCGGACCCGCAGCAGCGGGAGGAACGCCTGGGTGACCGTCACCGTGCCGATGAGGTTCACCTCCAGCTCGGCCCGCAGCTCGTCGGGCGGCACGCACTCCAGCGGCGCCGACACGCAGATCCCGGCGTTGTTCACCAGCCCGCGCAGGCCCGCGTCGCCGGTCTGCTCCCGCACCCGGGCGCAGGCCTCTCGCACGGAGTCGGCCGACGTGACGTCGAGCGGCAGCGGGCGCACCCCGGGGTGCCCCCGGGCGATCCGTGCCGCGGCTTCCGTGGACCGCACTCCGGCGTACACGGTGAATCCCGCGCGGGCCAGGACCAGGGCCGTCGCCTCGCCCAGCCCCGACGACGCCCCGGTGACGAGCACCGCGCCTGTCCTGTCCGTCATGATCGACCTCCCGTTCCGGTGGGCAGCGGCGCCCCTTCGCGTCGCAGGCTCGACAGCAGGGCGCGCACCGCTTCGTCCGCGATCCGCCCGGCCCGTTCGCCGGTGACCGCGCCGTCGATGTAGGTGAAGTTCCAGTGCAGCGCCGCGTGGCTGGTGTTCACCGTCGCGACCAGGTAGCCGCTGACCGAGACGCCGGCCACGAACTGGGCGCCGGAGAGTTCCCACGACCCGACCCGGGCGGGGAAGTCGAAGCGCCCGACGTTCGACAGGCACACGTTGCCGGGCCCGGCCCGGTCCACCAGGGCGACCGCCCGGGCGCTCGCGCCGACCGAGCGCGGCGACATCAGGCGCAGCAGGGAGACCAGCGCCAGGTGGTGGTGCAGCCGACGGCGGCGGCGCAGGTCCCGGAAGGCGGCGCGAGCCACCGTCCACAGGTCCGCCGCCGGGCCCACCCGCAGGTACGACGGCACGGTGGCGACATACGCGCCCGCGTCCCGCCGGTCGACCGGCGGGACCAGTTCGGCGCGGAAGTCCACGGGGGACCCGACGCACACCCGCCGGGGCCGCCGGTGCGGCTCCGTCCCGGCCACTGCGGTCGCCAGCGCCGCCGCCAGCGCGCCGTGCACGGTGACCCGCTCCCGGCGGCAGCGGTCCACCAGCGCGGCGAGCTGGCCGGCGTCGAGTTCGCGGCGGACCAGCCGCGTCCGGCGCGCGGTCGGCGCCACCGGGACGGCCGGCGCGAGCCGCCACGGCCGGGCCACTACGGCGGCGACCCGGTCGGCGAGCACCGCCGCGACGAGGTGCGCCGCGCGGGGCACCCCGTTGAGCCGCCCCGGCAGCAGCGCCTCGGCCGGGGGCACCGGGGCCCGGGGCGTCGCCTCCCCGGCCGGTGCGCCGGGCGTCGCCTCCCCGGCCGCCAGCTCCACGAGCCGGCGCAGCAGCTCCAGCGCGGTGGTCCCGTCGGCGACGACGTGGGACACGGTCAGGATCAGGTCGTGGCGTTCGTCGGCGGTCCCCGGGGCACCCCGCGCCACGTCGACGATCCGGGCCAGCGGCCCCACCCGCCAGTCGAGCGGGGTGGCCAGCTCGACCTCGTCGACCTCCCGCGCCCAGCGGTCGGCGTCGGGCCCGTCGGCGCGTACCGCCCGGACCGGGAGCCCGGCGGCGCGCGCCGCGACGAAGCGGGGCCGGCCCCCGTCCGGCTCGGCGGCGACGGCGACCCGCAGCAGCGGGTGCTCCCGGGCCAGCCGGGCGGCGGCCCGCCGCAGGTCCTCCGCCCGGTACGCCCCGGCGACGCGCACCCGGGCGACGACGTTGAGCGGGGAGAGCTGGTCGCAGATCCAGTACCAGCGTTCCATGGGGCTCAGCGGCCGGCGGACCTCGCCGGTCCGGCCGTGGTCGGCGGCCGTCATCAGGCCACCTCCCGCTCGTCGCCCGACCGGCTCTCGGCGCGGGCCAGGGCCGCGTCGAGTTCGGCGGCCACGGCCGCCACGTGCGGGGCGGCCATCATCGTCAGGTGGTTGCCGGGGACCGGCACGGTCTCCACGGCACGCCCGGCCCGGCGCTGCCAGCCGTCGCCGGAGCCGTCGAACACGCCGCCGAAGGCCCGGTGCGCGGCGGCCAGGCCGGCGGGCAGTTCCTCGCCCGCCCGCAGCACGACCAGTGGGTGGCGCACCCTCGGCATGCGGTGGCCGACCGTCGCGCGGTAGTTGGCCCGGAAGACCCCGTACAGCCTGCGCAGCAGCTGCGGCGCGGCGTCCTCGGGGAGGATCCCCAGCTCGACGCTGCGGCGGAAGACCGCGTCGAACAGCCGCCCGGGGTCCTCGTCGGACGGGTCGAACCCGTCCGCCAACTCGGTGCGGCCGGTCGCGTACCAGAGCAGCTCCCGGAAGAACGCGACGATCAGCTCCCGGTCGTCGGCCAGCGGCCGGGGCCCGTCACCGAGCGCCACGGTGTCGAGCAGGGTGACCGAGGCGACCTGCGCCTCGTCGAGCCGCCGGGCGATCTCCACCGCGACGTAGCCGCCGAAGGACCAGCCGGCGATGTGGAACGGCCCCTCCGGGTGGACCCGGCGGATCGCCTCGACGTACGACGCGGCCAGCGCCTCCATCGACGCCAGGGGCTCGGTGCCGGGCTCCGCGCCGGCGGCCTGGAGGCCGTACACCGGCCGGTCCCCGGCGAGGTGCCCGACCAGCTCCCGGTAGCACAGGACGTTGCCGCCGATCGGGTGCGCCAGGAACAGCGGGGTGCGGTCACCCGACTCCCGCAGGGGCACCACCGGGTCGAACGCGCGGTGGGTGGCGCCGGACCGGACGACCGCCGCGAGCTCCCGCGCCGTGGGCGCCGCGAGGAACGTCCGCAGCGGCAGGTCCACCCCCCACCGCCGGGCGACGGTCAGGGCGGCCCGGGTGGCGCCGATCGATGTGCCGCCGGCGTCGAAGAAGCTCGCGTCGACCGCCAGGTCGTCGGTCCCGGCGAACTCCGCCAGGAGGTCGGCGAGCGCCCGCTCCAACTCGTCGCCGGCCCGGGCGCGGGTGGCGGGCCCGCGCGCCCCCAGGGCGCGCAGCGCGGCGTCGTCGCGCTTCCCGCTCGGGGTCAGCGGCAACGCGTCGATCCACCGGTACCGCCCCGGCACCAGGTGCGGCGGAAGCACCCGGCTCAGCCCGGCGCGTACCGTGTCGATGTCGATCCGGTCCGGGTCGCCGACCAGGAACGCCTCCAGCACCGCGTCCGACCCGCCCAGGTCGCGCGGCACGACGGCCACCTGCTCGACCCCCGGCTGCTCGGCGGCGAGCCGGAGCACGGCCAGCTCGACCTCCGCGCACTCGACCCGGTGGCCGCGCACCTTGACCTGCCCGTCGGCCCGGCCGAGGCAGACGACCTCGCCGGTGGGCAGGGCGACGCCGAAGTCGCCGGTGCGGTAGCGGACCGCGCCGTGCGGCGCGGCGACGAACCGCTCGGCGGTGAGCGCCGGCCGGTTCTCGTACCCCAGCGCGACGCAGGGACCCTCGACGTGGATCTCGCCCCGCACGCCCGGCGGCACCGGCCGCAGCCGCTCGTCGAGCAACGACACCCGGGCCCCCGGGACCGGGGTGCCGACCGGGGGCAGCGGCGGGTGGTCGGCGGCGTCGGCCGGCAACTGGTACGCCAGCACGACGTGCGTCTCGGTCGGGCCGTACTGGTTCTCCAGCACCAGGCCGGGAAGCGCGGCGCACAGGGCGCGGATCTCCGGGGTGATGCGCAGCTGCTCGCCGGAGGAGACGATCGCCCGCAGCGACGCCGGGTACGTCCCCGTCGCGGCGGCCACCTCGGCGAGGGCCTGGAGCGCGACGTACGGCAGGAACATCCGGTGCACCCCGCCGTCGGCGGCGGCCCGCAGCACGGCGGCCATGTCCCGGTGCGTGTCCTCGTCGATCAGGTGCAGGGTGCCGCCGCCGCACAGCGTGGAGAAGATCTCCTGGAAGGACACGTCGAAGCTGAGCGGCGCGAACTGCAGGGTGGTCCGGTCCGCCCCGCCGGTGGCGCGGTCGTTCTGCCACCCGACGAGGTTCGTCAGCGCGCGGTGCGGCATCGCCACGCCCTTGGGCTCGCCCGTCGACCCGGAGGTGAACAGCACGTAGGCCACGTCCTCGGGGTGCAGCCGGGGCAGCGGGGCCGGCCCGTCGCCTTCCGGCCCGTCGCCGTCGTGTCCGGCGGCGCCTTCCGGCCCGTCGCCGTCGTGTCCGGCGAGGAGGGTGTCCGGCTCGACCACGTCGGTCACCTCGGCGAGCGCCGCGCCGAGGTCCGCGTCCGCGACGGTGGCCCAGGGCGTGGCGATCCCGATCATCGCCTGGACGTGCGCCTCCGGGTAGCTCGGGTCGAGCGGGACCACGGCCGCCCCGGCGCGCATCGCCCCCAGCACCACGGCCACGAGGCCGGCCGAGCGCCGCATCCGGACCGCCACCCGGGCCCCGTGGGGCATCCCGGCGGCGAGGAGCCGCTGCGCCACCGTGTCCGCGGCGTCGGACAGCCGCCGGTAGCCCCACCGCTGCCCGCTGTCGACGACGGCCGTGGCCGTGGGACGCCGCGCGGCCACCCGGGCGACCTGGTCGGTGACGTCGTCGCGGCGGGCCGCCCACGGGTCGACTCCGCCCTCGGGGTCCCGGACGATCTCGCCGAGCGCCCCGATCACGAGCCGCCCGAACTCCGCGCGCTGGTCGCCGGTGAGTCCGTCGGCGCCCGTGCCGATCCGCAGCGAGACGGTGCCGTCGCGGGGGTCGACCAGCGCGGTGGTCAGCAGCGCGAAGTCGGTCTCCTCGCGCACCGCCACGTCCACCAGCTCGACCCCGCCGCCGCCCAGCACGTCGCCGAGCTGGTGGTAGTCGACGAAGTTGAAGGCGGTCTCGAAGGCGGGGCCGTCCCGGTCGGCGGCGAGCGCGCTGACCGGGAAGCGCCGGTGCGGGAAGCTCTCCCGTTCCCAGCGGACCACCCGGTCGACGGCGTCGCCCCAGGTCCGCTGCCGCCCGTCCAGGCGCACCGGGACCGTGTTGAGGAACAACCCCGCGCACCGCTCGGCGCCGGCGCGGTCCGGCCGGGCGTGAGTCACGCAGCCCGTGACCACGTCGTCCGACCCGGACATCGCCCGCAGCGCCAGGCAGTGCGCGGCCAGCAGGACGGACTTGAGCGGCACACCGCGGCGGCGGGCGAACCGCTTCAGGCAGCGGTTCAGCCACTTGGGCAGCGCCACGGTCAGCGTCCGGTCCCCGTCCTGCTCGGGCGCGACGTGCGGGCGTACCGACGGGATCGTGGTGGGCCGGGAGCCCGCCAGCGCCCGCGCCCAGAACTCCCCGGTCGTCCCGTCGTGCCGCGACCGGCGTTCGGCGCGGACGTGCTCGGCGAGCAGGAGCGTCGCGTCCGGCTGCGGCGCGACCGGCGGCCGGTCGCCCCCGACCCGCGCCAGATAGTCCCGCAGCAGCTCGCCGACCAGGGTGGCCACGCTCCACCCGTCGAGAATCGCGTGGTGGAAGTGGAACACCAGGTCGACGCCGTCGGGCCGGACGAACACCCGCGCCCCGTGCAGGGCCGCCGGCCGTCCCGGCCCGCCGTCGAGCAGGGGGTACGCGACGCGGTGCATCCGCTCGACGTACGCGTCGACGGCTGCGGCACCGGCGTCGCCCGCGTCATCTGCGTCGCCCGCGTCGACGATCTCCAGCGGGTCCGGCACGTCCCGGAGGACGACCTGCAGCGGCACGGACCGGCCGGTGAGGTCGAAGTTCGCGCGCAGCGCGGGCTGCCGGCGCACCAGCTCCCGGTACGCGTGGCGGAACTCGTCGGCGTGCCACGGCATCCGCAGCCGGTACCGGAACACGTCCTTGTACAACGGCGAGTCCGCGCGGTGCAGGCTGTGGAACAGCATCCCCAGCTGCAACTGGGTCGCCGGGAACGCGTCCTCGACGCCCGCCTCCTCGACGCCCGGCCGGTCGATCAGCGGCACGAGCGCGAACGGGGCGCCGACGGCGTCCTCCGCAGCCGGGGCCGGCCCGTGGGCCACCTGCGCGGCGAGGCCCGCGACGGTCGGGTCGGCGTGGAACCGTTCCACGTCGAAGGCCAGGCCGCGCCGTTCGGCCTCGGTGCGCATCCGCAGCACCAGGATCGAGTCGCCGCCCACGGTGAAGAAGTCGTCGTGGATGCCGAAGGCGTCCGACCCGAGCACGTCGCGCCAGACCTCGGCGAGCTCGCGCTCGACGGCGTCGCGGGGCCGGTCCGAGCCGTGCTCCCGGTGCCCGGACGCGGCCAGCGTGCGCCGGTCCACCTTGCCGCTGCGGGTCAGCGGGAGCCGGTCCAGCAGGACGAGGTCCGCGGGGACCAGGTATCCGGGGACCCGTTCGGCGAGCTGTCCGACGATCGACCGGACCAGCGACGGCCGGTCGCCCGCAGCCCGGTCCTCCCCGCCCGCCACGACGTACGCCACGAGGCGCTTCCCGGCGTCGGTGTCCTCGTCGAGGACGACCGCCTCGGCCACGTCCGGGCACCGGGTCAGCGCGTTCTCGGCCTCGCCGAGGGTCACCCGGTTGCCGCGGATCTTCACCTGGTCGTCCAGCCGGCCGAGGTATTCGACGGTGCCGTCGGCCAGCCAGCGCGCGAGGTCGCCGGTGCGGTACCGGCGTCCCTCCGGGATCGACTCGTCGACCACGAACACCTCGCCGGTGCGGGCCGGCTGCCCGAGGTAGCCGCGGCCGACGCCGACCCCGGCGACGTTCAGCTCGCCCGGCACGCCGATCGGGCAGCGCCGGCCCGCGCCGTCGAGCACCATGAGCGCGACGTTGTCGATCGGCCTGCCGATGGGCACCCGCGCCAGCGGGCCCGACGGCGGCACGTCGAAGGACGAGACGTCGACCGTGGCCTCGGTCGGCCCGTACAGGTTGACCAGCCGCACGTCGCCGTGGCCCGCCTCGGCGAACGCCGCGCGGAAGCGTTCCGCGAGGGCGGGCGTCAGTGCCTCCCCGCTGCAGAAGACCCGCCGCAGCGTGCGGACCTGCCCGGCCGCGCCCGGGTCGTGCGTCAGGTGGTCGAGGAACGGGCCGAGCATCGACGGGACGAAGTGCACGACGGTGACGCCGTGGCGGGCGATCAGGGCGGCGAGTTCGCGGGGATCCCGCTCCGCGCCCGCCGGGGCCACCGCGACCCGGGCCCCGGCCCGCGCCCACCACAGCAGCTCCCAGACCGACACGTCGAACGTGGTGGGGGTCTTGTGCAGGACGACGTCGTCGTGCCGCAGCGGGTACCGGCGTTGCATCCAGGCCAGCCGGTTGACGACCGAACGGTGCTCGATCATCACGCCCTTGGGCGCGCCGGTCGACCCCGACGTGTAGACGACGTACGCCAGGTCGGTGGGCCGCACGGCGCCGCCGGCCGGCGGCGCGACGTCCGCGATCCCGTCGCCGTCGCCGTCGCCGTCGCCGTGACCGTCGCCGTGACCGTCGCCGTCGCCGTGACCGCCGCCGTCGCCGCCATCGCCGCCGGTTCCGGCGGGGGTCGGCACGGGCGCCGGGCGGATGCCGAGCTCGTCCAGCAGGTCGGCGTACCGGCCGTCGGTGACGGCGGTCCGGGCCCCGCAGTCGGACAGCACGGCCCGCAACCGCTCCCGGGGATGCTCCGGGTCGACCGGCACGTACGCGCCACCGGCGGCGTGCACGGCGTGCACGGCGACCAGGAACTCGACGGAACGCGGCAGGAGCACCGGCACGCACTCCTGCGGGCGCAGGCCGCCGTCGCGCAGGCGCGCGGCGAGCCGGGCGACCTGCCCACGGAACTGACCCCAGGTCAGCGCGACCGCCCGGCCCCCGGCGTCGGCGCCGACTACGACGGGCTGGTCCGGCCGCGGGTCGGTCCGCGCCGCCACCAGCCGGTCCACGGTGGCCGACTCGTCCAGGTCGGCCCGGTGCGGGCGCTCGAAGCCGGCGATGCGCGCGGTCTCCTCGGGGTCGAGCAGCGCCAGCGTCCCCAGTGGCGCGTCGGGCGACCGCAGGCCCTCGTCGAGCAGGCGGACGAGGTGTCCCGTCGCGGCCCCGACGGAGAAGTCGTCGTCGAACACGTCGTCGGCGTAGAACACGTCCACGTCCAGGGAGCCGTCGCTCTCGTGCTCGCGGACCACGACGTTCACGGCGTCGAGGGAGTACCCGGACGCGAGCACCGTCGACTCGACGTCCGCGTCGCCGTCGCCGTCGCCGTCCGTGGCCGGGACGGTGATGTAGGAGTACGTGACGTCGAACAGGTCCCGGACCTGCCGGCCCTCCCCGCGTACGGCGGCGCGCAGGTCGCCCAGCGCGAACCGCTGGCACGCGGTGAGGTCCCAGACGCCGGAACGCACCTCGTCGGCCAGGTCGAGCAGCGTGCGCCCCTCGTCGACGTCGACGTGCAGCGGCAGGATGTTCGTGACGTCGGACATGGTCGCCAGCTCGGCCGGGGTCCGCCGGTTCAGCAGCGGAACCCCCAGGACGATGTCGCCGTCGCGGTGCACCCGACGCAGGTACGCGGCGAGCGCGGCGGCGGTCACCGAGAAGACGGACCGGCCCGTCGCCCGGACCCGGTCGGCGACCCGCGCGTCGACGTGCACGGAGCGCTGCCTCCGGCGGTGGGTGCGCACGGTCGCGGCTCGGGCGAACAGGGCCGGATCCAGGTCGCCGACCGCCGCGACGAGCGCGTCCCGGTCCGCCCGCCACTGCGGGGAGTCCCGGTACTCCCGGTCCGCGTCGGCCACGTCGAGACAGCTGGGGGCCGGGTCGGGGGCATCCGCGTCCCCGGTGGACCGGTGGTGCGCGACGATCTCCCTGATCGCCAGGTTGATGCCCCACGCGTCGGCGACGACGTGGTGGAACCGGCAGTACACGATCAGCGAGTCGGCGTCGTCGATCAGGATCGTCGTCCGCACGAGCGGGCCGTCCAGCGCGACGACGCTGTCGGTGGCCCGGCGGATCCACCGCTGGCACGCCCCGCGCGGGTCGGCTTCGGCGCGGAACGACACGACCTCGACGTCCGGGTAGTCCGGCAGCACCCGCTGCGTCCACTCCTCGCCGTCGCGCTCCAGCCGCAGCCGCATCGCGTCGTGCCGCAGCGCGGTGCGCCGGATGGCCTCCCGCAGCCGGTCGACGTCGGTTGCGCCGCGCAGCCGCAGGTAGCCGCTGGGCTGGGACAGCGGCAGGTCGGGATAGGTCAGCGCGGTGGTGACCACGTCCTGCTGGTAGCGGCTCAGCGGCGCGCTCCGACCGGCCGGGTTCGGGTCGGTGGCGGTGGCGTCCGGCGTCGGAGCCGGGACCGGGGGCGCGGTCGGCTCCGCAGCCGGGGGCACAGGGTCCCCGGCGGCGGGCGTCACCAGGGCGGACAAGTGCTCCGCCAGCGCCGCCGGGGTCCGGTGCTCGAAGACGGCCGTGGTGGAGATCGACAGGCCGGTGGCCCTCTTGAGGCGGTTGCGGAAGTCCACGGCGCCGAGGGAGTCGAAGCCGATGGTCTTGAACCCCGCGTCGGGGTCGACGGCCTCCGGCGTGTCGTGCCCCAGCACCGTCGCGGCCACGCTCCGGACGAGCCCGAGCAGGGCCCCCCGGCGTTCGTCGGCCCCCATCCGGCCCAGGTCGACGCCCGCCGGTGCCTCCGCCGCCGGGCGTGCGGCGTTCGCGGCCCGCAGGCCGGGCCGGGCGAAGCCGCTGAGGATCGCGGGCAGCTCACCCGCGCCCCGCGCCCGCCCGGTCGGCAGGTCGAGTCGGGCCGGGACCAGCACCGTCCGGCCGCTGCGCAGCGCGGCGTCGAACAGCGCCAGGCCCTCCCGGGTGGACAGTGCCGAGAAGCCGGTACGCCGCAGCCGGGCGTGGTCCCGGTCGTCGAGGTGGCCGGTCATCCCGCTCTCCTTCTCCCACAGCCCCCAGGCCAGGGAGGTCGCCGGCAGGCCCCGCTGGCGGCGGTGCTCGGCCAGCGCGTCGAGGAAGGTGTTTGCTGCGGCGTAGTTCGCCTGGCCGGCCGTGCCCAGGATCCCGGCGGCGGACGAGAACAGCACGAACGCGGACAGCTCCAGGCGCTCGGTGGCGCGGTGCAGGTTCCAGGCCGCGTCGAGTTTCGGCCGTAGGACGCGGTCGACCTGGTCGGTCGACATCGTGCTGAACAGCGCGTCGTCGAGCACGCCGGCGGCGTGCACGACCGCGGTCAGTGGATGCCGGTGCGGCACTTGCGCCAGCACGTCGTCGAGGGCGTCCCGGTCGGCGACGTCGCACGCGACGGTCCGCACGTCGGCGCCCAGCGCCCGCAGCTCCTCGCCCAGTTCCCGGGCGTCGGCGGTGTCGGGGCCGCTGCGGCTGAGCAGGAGCAGCCGGGTCACGCCGTGCGCGGTGACCAGGTGCCGGGCGAGCAGCCCGCCGAGCACCCCCGTGCCGCCGGTGACGAGCACCGTGCCCGCCGGGTCCAGCGGCCTCGGCAGGGTGAGCGCGAGCTTGCCGATGTGCCGGGCCTGGCCGAGGACCGCCAGCGCGTCGGGCGCCTGCCGGACGTCGCGCACCGAGACGGGAAGCGGGCGCAGCTCGTCCCGGTCGAACATCGCGCCGAGTTCCGACAGCATGGCCCCGGTCTCCTCCGGCCCCACCCGGGTGAGGTCGAAGTGCTGGTACCGCACCCCGGGGTGCGCCCGCGCGACCTGCTCCGGGTCGCGGACGTCGGTCTTGCCCAGCTCGATGAAGTGCCCTCCGCGAGGCAGCAGGTCGAGGGCGGCGTCGACGAACTCGCCGGCGAGGGAGTCGAGGACGACGTCGACTCCCTCGCCGGCCGTCGCGGCGCGGAACTTGTCGGCGAAGTCGCAGGTGCGGGAGCTGGCCAGGTGCGCCTCGTCGAAGCCCAGGTCGCGCAGCGTGCCCCACTTGGTGGGGCTGGCGGTGGCGAAGACCTCCGCGCCCGCGTGTCGGGCGAGCTGGACGGCCGCCAGGCCCACCCCGCCGGTCGCGGCGTGCACCAGCACCCGCTGTCCGGGGGCCACCCCGGCCAGCCGGCGCAGCGCGCAGTGCGCGGTGAGGAAGACGGCCGGGGTGGACGCGGCCCGCGCGAAGGACCACCCGGCGGGGAAGCGGGTGAGGAAACCGTGGTGCCGGACGACCCGGGGGCCGATCCCCATGAAGGTGCCCATCACCCGGTCGCCCGGGCGCAGCGCCCCGACGTCGTCGGCGACCTCCAGCACGACGCCGGCCCCCTCGTTGCCGAGGTCGACGTCCGGGTCCGGGTACATCCCGTACGCGATCATCACGTCGCGGAAGTTCAGCCCCACCGCGCGGACGCCGATCCGGACCTCGCCGGGGCCCAGCGGCCGGTCGGCGTCGGGCCAGGGCACCAGCGACATGTTGCCCGCGTCGAGGGTCCCCTCGCCCAGGGTGCGCAGCTGCCAGCTTGGCTCCGGCAGCCGGTCGAGGCCGCCGACGGCCGACCCGGCCGCCCGGGCCAGGCGTGGCACCCGGGCCTCGCCCCGGCGGAACGCGAGCTGCGGCTCGCCGCTGGCCAGGGCCGTGGAGACCAGGTCGGGCCAGCCCGACCACTCGTCCACGTCGACCAGGACGATCCGCCCGGGGTGTTCGGTCTGCGCGCTGCGCAGCAGGCCCCAGACCGGCGCGTGCGCCAGGTCCGCGACGTCCTCTCCGGCGCCGGTGGAGACGGCCCGCCGGGTGAGGACCACCAAGGGGGAGCCGTCGGACCGGGGTTCGGCCAGCCACCGCTGCGCGGCGTGCAGGACCTCGCCGAGGGCCTGCCGGGCCCGCGCCGGCAGGTCGGCCCTCGCCGGGCCGCCGTCGTCCTGCGGGGCGTCGGGGCAGCGCAGCACCGCCGCGCCGAGCGGTCCCGACGCGGGTACGGCGGGCCACCGCACCCAATCCCGGTGCCCGCCCGTCGGGGTCGGCACGGCGACCGGGGTCCAGTCGAGGCCGAACAGCGTGTCGTGGGTGCCGGTGTCGGCGGCGGCGAGCCGCTCCCGGCTGATCGGCCGCAGCGCCAGCGACCCGACCTCGCACACCGGCTGCCCGGCCGGGTCGGTCAGCGCCAGCGCGTACGTGTCGGTGCCGGTCGTCGTCACGCGGACCCGCAGGGTGGTGGCGCCGACCGCGTGCAGCCGGACGTTCGCCCAGGCGAAGGGCAGCCGCACCTGGTCGGGGGTGACCTCCCGGCCGGGGTCGACGTACTCCAGCGCGTGCAGGGCGGCGTCGAGCAGGGCCGGGTGCAGGGCGAACCCGTCCGAGGCGACGCCGTCGGGCAGGGCCACCTCGGCGTACAGCTCGCTGCCGCGACGCCAGACGGCCCGCAGCCCCCGGAAGGCGGGCCCGTACCGGTAGCCGCGCCGGGCCAGCCGGTCGTAGCCGTCGGACACGTCGACCGGCTCGGCCCCCGGCGGCGGCCAGGCCCCCGCGTCGGCGTCGGCCCCGGCGGGAGCGGGGGACGTCCCGAGGGTGCCCTCGGCGTGCCTCGTCCACGCCGGTCGGGGGTCGGCCAGCGGCGCGGACGACTCGGCGCGGGAGTAGACCCGCACCTCGCGCTCGTCGGCGGACCCGTCGGAGACGACCACCTGGAGGCGGACGGCGCCCCGCTCGGGGACGACCAGCGGCTCGCACAGCACGAGGTCCGTGACGACGGGGTGGCCGACCTGCTGGCCGACGAACGCGGCCAGCTCGGCCATCGCGGCACCGGGCAGCAGGACGATCCCGTCGACGGCGTGGTCGGCCAGCCAGGGGTGGGTGGCCAGGGAGAGTCGGCCGGTGAACTGCGCCCCCTCGCGCTCGGGGTGGTCGTGGGCCGCCGTGAGCAGCGGATGGGTCATCCCGTCCGGGCCGTGCCCGCCGGCCCCGGCCGCGCCGCCCGCGCCCGGCGGCATCCAGAACCGCCGGCGCTGGAAGGCGTACGTGGGCAGGTCGACCGGGCGCGGCCGGTGCGCGTCGAGGTGGGCGGTCAGGTCCATCGCCCGGCCCGCGACGTGCACCTCGGCGACCGAGGTGAGCAGGCGGCGCAGGCCGCCCTCGTCGCGGCGCAGGCTCCCGACGACCACCGTCGGGTCGTCCGGGGCGGCGTCGTGCAGCGACTCCTCGACGCCGACCGTCAGCACCGGGTGCGGGCTGACCTCGACGAAGACCCGGTGTCCCCGGTCGTGGGCCGCGCGCACCGCGGGCGCGAAGCTCACCGTGCGGCGCAGGTTGCGGTACCAGTACCCCGCGTCCAGCCCGGTGCCGTCGACGGGACCGCCGGTGACGGTGGAGACGAACTCGACCTCGGCCGCGGTGGGCTCGACCCCGGCGAGCGTGGCCAGCAGCTCCTCCTCCAGCGGCTCGACGTGGGCGGAGTGCGACGCGTAGTCGACGGCGACCCGGCGCGCCCGGACGTCGTCGGCGGCGCAGCCGCGCAGGAACTCGTCGATCGCGGCGGCGTCGCCGGACACGACGGTCGACAGGGGACCGTTGATCGCGGCGATCTCCAGGCGACCGGCCCACCGGTCCAGCCGGCGGGCGACCGCCTCGGCACCGAGCGCCACGGACGCCATCCCGCCGGTGCCGGCGAGGGCCACGATCGCCCTGCTGCGCAGGGTGACGATCCGCGCCGCGTCCCGCAGCGAGAGGGCGCCCGCGACGTGGGCCGCCGCGATCTCGCCCTGGGAGTGGCCGATCACCGCGGCGGGCCGGACGCCGAACGCCTGCCAGCAGCGGGCGAGGGAGACCATGACGGCGAACAGGGCGGGCTGCACGACGTCGACCCGGTCCAGGCCCGGCGCGTCGGGCCCGCCGCGCAGCACGTCGCGCAGCGACCAGTCGACGAACTCGGCGAAGGCGCGGTCGCAGTCGTCGATCCCGGCGGCGAAGACGGGGCTGGTGTCGAGCAGGTCGGCGGCCATGCCCACCCACTGCGAACCCTGCCCGGGGAAGACGAAGACCACCCCGCCGGTCACGCCGGCCCGCCCGGTGACGGCGTCGGTGGTGGGGCGGTCCTCGGCGAGCGCGGCCAGCCCCTCGACGGCCTCGGCGTGGTCGCCCGCCAGCAGCACCGCGCGGTGGTCCAGGTGGGCGCGGCCGGCGGTCAGGGTGTGGGCGACGTCGGCGAGGCGGAGCGTTGGCCGCCCGGCGAGGTGCGCGCGCAGCCGGTCGGCCTGCGCCCGCAGCGCCGGCTCCGTCCGGGCCGACAGCACCAGCGGCACCACGTCCGGCCCGGACCCGGCCCCCGCGTCGGCGGCGTCCCCGCCGGCCGGGTCCCCCGGCGGGGCCTGTTCCACGATGACGTGGGCGTTGGTGCCGCTGATCCCGAACGACGACACGGCCGCGCGGCGCGGCCGGTCGGCCTCCCGGCGGGCCGGCCACGGGACGGTTCCGGACACCACCCGGACGGTTCCGGGGGACCAGTCGACGGCGTCGGTCACCCGCGACAGGTGCAGGGTCCCCGGCACCTCGGCCCGGCGGATCGCCTCGATCATCTTGATGACGCCGGCGACGCCGGCCGCCGCCTGCGGGTGGCCGATGTTCGACTTGATCGAGCCGACCAGCAGCGGGTCGTCGGCGGACCGGGCGGCGCCGTACGTCGCCAGGAGCGCCCGTGCCTCCACCGGGTCGCCGACCTTCGTGCCCGTGCCGTGGGCCTCGACGAGGTCCACGTCGGCCGGTGACAGGCCGGCGTCGGCCAGCGCGTCGCGGATCACCCGCCGCTGCCCGGCCTCGCTCGGCGCCGACAGGCCGTCGGACGCGCCGTCCTGGCCGATCGCGGTGCCGCGCAGCACCGCCAGCACGGGGTGACCCCGGCGGCGGGCCTCCGAGAGCCGTTCCAGGACGAGGACGCCGGCCCCCTCCGAGACGCCGAAGCCGTCGGCGTCGGCGGAGAACGGCTTGCTGACCCCGTCCGGGGCCAGGGCGCCGAGCCGCGCGAACCCGACGAAGATGCTGGGCGCGCAGACCACGTTGGCCCCGCCCGCGAGCGCCAGCCCGCACTCCCCGGCGCGCAGCGCCCGGACGGCCAGGTGCACGGCCGTGAGCGAGGACGAGCAGGCGGTGTCGACGGTGACCGCCGGTCCCTCCAGCCCGAGCGCGTACGCGACCCGCCCCGACGCCACGCTCGGGGTCGTCCCCGTCGTCAGGTGGCCGGCGTGCTCGGCGTCGCCCTCGAACACCCGGGGGCCGTACTCCTGGGCGACGACGCCGAACCAGACGCCGGCCGGGGTGCCCGCGAGGGCGGTCGGGTCGATCCCGGCGCGTTCGAGCGCCTCCCAGGACAGCTCCAGCAGGAGCCGTTGCTGGGGGTCCATGGCCAGCGCCTCGCGGGGGCTGATGCCGAAGAACGACGGGTCGAAGTCGCCGACGCCGTCGATGAACGACCCCCCGCGCACGTACGTCGACCCGGGGGTGCCCGGGTCGGGGTCGGTGAGCGCCGACAGGTCCCACCCGCGGTCGGCGGGGAACTCCGGCACGGCGGCGTTGCCGCCGCGCGCCACGAAGGCCCACAGCTCGTCGGGGGAGGAGAGGGTGCCCGGGTAGCGGCAGCCGACGCCGACGACGGCGATCGGGTCCGCCGACGGCAGCCATCCGTTCCGGTCCGGGGTGCTCGGTGACCTGGTGTCTCGACGCTGGTCGGCACGGTCCGAACGACCGTGAGCCGACGTCCCACTGGCTCGTTCCATGCCGGGGAACGTACGGACGCGGAGTAAGGGTGCGGTTATGCGGCGGGGCCGGATGCCGCCGCCCGCAGGCCCTCGCCGTGCGCGGCACCCCTCGCCCCGCCTCCTCCGCGCGCCGGTTCGCCGCCGGTGGGGCACGTAACCGCCGGCCCGTAGCCTGCGGGCCGACACGTCACAGGCGGAGGTCAGCTCAATGACTACCAGGACGGAACCGGATCGCGCCGCCAGCTCCCCGCCCGCCGAGGCGGGTGCCGCGCACTGGCTCGACGCGCTGCTCGACCGAATGCCCCGACGCCCGGGCGAACTCGCGGCGCCCCCGCCCGGGAGCGGCCTCGGGCCGGTCCACGGCGACCGGGGGCTGCCGGTGGTGGGGATGGGCGTGCACATGGTCCGGCACGGGCCCGCCTTCCAGCTCCAGCTCCTGCGCCGGCACGGGCCGGTGTCCTGGTGGCAGGTGTTCGGTCGCAGGGTCGTCGCGGTCTGCGGCCCCGAGGCCGTGCAGGAGGTCCTCGCCAACCGGGACAAGGCGTTCGTCACCGGCTGGCCGGACGTGGTGGGACCCTGGTTCGACGGCGGCCTGCTGGCCATGGACGGGCCCGGGCACCTCGCGGACCGCCGGCTGTTGCAGGCCGCGTACGGCGAGCCCGCGCTTGAGGGCTACCTGCGGCGGATGGTCGAGGACGTCACGGCCGGCCTGGCGGACTGGCCCACCGGGCGGCCGGTGCGGGTCGTCGGCGCGATCCGGGAACTGTCCGGGCAGATGACGACGCGGGCGTTGCTCGGCGTGCCGTACGACGCGGGGGGCCGGCAGGTCATGCGCGACGTCGAGGCGTGCATCCGCGCCGAGAGCGCCCTGCTGCGGCTCGCCCTGCCCGGCACCGCCTGGCACCGGGCGGGGCGGGCGCGTCGCCGGCTCGCGGCGCGTCTCGCCAGGGCGGTGCCGCAGGCCAGGGTACGCGCGGACGACGACTTCCTGTCCGTGGTCGGCCGGCTGGTCGGCCCGGACGGCGGCCGGCTCACCCTCCCGCAGGTCGTCGACCACATGATCTTCACGCTCATCGCGTCGCACGACACCACCACGGCCGCCACCGTCGCGGCGGTCTACTTCCTCGGCAAGCACCCCGGGTGGCAGCGGCGGGCGAGGGCCGAGTCGAACGCCCGTGGCGACGCGCCCCTCGACGTGGCCGGCCTGCACCGGCTCGAGACGCTGGAGCTGGTGGTCAAGGAGAGCATCCGCCTGGTGTCGCCGTCGCCGATCCTCATGCGCCGCGCGGTCCGGGACACCGACATCCTCGGACACCACGTCCCCGCCGGTCAGCTCGTCTCGGTGTGCACCGGGGTCAACCAGCTCCTGCCCGAGCTCTGGCCGGACCCGCACCGGTTCGACCCGGAACGCTTCGCCGAGGCGCGCGGCGAGGACCGCGTGCACCGCCTGGCGTGGGCACCGTTCGGCGCGGGGCAGCACAAGTGCATCGGGATGCACTTCGGCATGCTGAAGGTGAAGGCGACGCTCGACGCGCTGCTGCGCCGTTTCGAGTGGTCGTTCCCCGCCTCCTACACGGCGCGGTGGCGGTTCACGTCCCTGCCCGCGCCGGCCGACGGGCTGCCCGTCGTCCTCCGCCCGGCACCGGGCCGGCCGGGCGTCTCCTGACCGGTGGCCGCAGCCGTCCCCGGCCACGGCCTGGCGGACGGGGTGGCGGTGGGCGCCGGAGTCCTCGACGCCCACCGCTGCCGCGCGGACGGTCAGGCGACGGTGCAGGCCGCCCCGTTCAGGGTGAACGAGGTCGGCTTTCCGGTGTTGCCGGTGTGGGTCGCCTGGAAGCCGATGTCGACCGAGGCGTTCGGCGCGATGGCGCCGTTGTAGGAGACGTTACGGGCGGTCACCGCCCCGCTGCTGGGGGAGTAGGACGCGTTCCAGCCGTTGGTGATGGCCTGCCCGCCCGGCAGGGTGAACGCCAGGGCCCAGCCGTTGACCGCGGTGCTGCCGGTGTTGGTGATGGTGACGGCGGCGGTCAGGCCGCTGTTCCAGGCGTTGACCGCGTACCCGATCCGGCAGGCGCCGCCGGGCGGCGGGGTGGTGGGCGGCGGCGTGGTGGGTGGCGGCGTGGTGGGTGGGGCGGTGGTCGGCGGCGGCGTGGTGGGCGGGATGGTGCTGTCGAGGCCGAAGAAGCGGATGGCCTGGGCGGCGTCCACGGGCAGGTTGTGCGGCACGCCGCTCATGCTGATCGCCTCGACCGGCGCGGTGGGGCCGCTGCCGCCGTACCGGGTGCGGGTGTGGCCCGACTGCGGGGTGTCGGTGTACGTCGGGGTCTGGCTCAGCCCGTGCACGTTGGTCCACTGCTTGACCTCCTCCCCGAAGTTGGGGTAGCGCAGGACCTCGTCGTTCGTGCCGTGCCAGAGCTGCATCCGGGGCCGCTTGCCGGTGTACCCGGGGTAGGCGTTGCGGACCAGGTCGCCCCACGCCTGCGGCGTCCTGGTGATCTGCCCGTTGGCGCACTCGCTGTTCCACTCCGAGCCGTTCGTGGTGGCGAAGCAGCCGAACGGAACGCCGGCGAACGCCGCGCCGGCGGCGAACACGTCGGGGTAGAGGCCGAGCAGGACGTTGGTCATCATCGCCCCGGAGGAGACGCCGGTGGCGAAGATCCGGTTCGGGTCGACGGGGTAGCGCTGCCGGACGTAGTCGATCATCGACTTGATGCCCACCGGGTCGCTGCCGCCGTCGCGGCGCAGCGCCTGCGGCGAGGCGACGTCGAAGCACTGGCTGCTCCGGGTCACCGACGGGTAGACCACGATGTAGCCGTACCGGTCGGCCAGGGCGGCGAACTGGGTGCCGGAGTACATGGCCGGGCCGGTGCCGGTGCAGTAGTGCACTGCGACCACCAGCGCCGGTCGGGGCGCGACGTTGTCCGGAACGTACAGGTACATGCGCAGGTTGCTCGGGTTGGTGCCGAAGCCGGTGACCTCGGTCAGCGCCGCGGCCGACGCGGGGGTGGGGACGGTCAGCGCCGCCAGCGCGGTCACCGCGGCGGCCGCCAGGGCGGCGCACAGCAGTCTGATCTTCGCTCTCATGGACGGGTTCCTCCGGAGGACGCGAATGGGGCGGGGTTGCCGATCGAGGCTGCCCGGCGCCCGATCATGTCCGGCTCAGGAACATCCATCAGTATGGATAGCCCACGCCTGGCTGGCAACCTGCGGAGTGGTGCCGGCGGCCAACCGACGGGCGGAACGGCCGCCTCCCTCGGCGAGTTCTCGGGCCCGGCGGGATAACGTTGCGTTCTGGTGTGCCGGGAAGTCTGGTCGGCGATGGATGACGCGACCCCTGCCGACGAGGAGACCTCACGTGACCGACGCCCCCCGGCGCCGTGCCAGCCTGTTCGCCCGACGCTCGTGGGGTGAGACCAGCCGCATCTCGGCCATCCTCCGCAAGGAGACCGTCGGCGGCGCGTTCCTGCTCGCCGGGGCCCTGCTGGCCCTGATCTGGTCGAATTCGCCCTGGTCCGACGGGTACCGGGCGCTGCGGGACCTCCGGTTCGGCCCGGCGGCGCTGCACCTGGACCTCAGCCTCGCCACCTGGGCCGCCGACGGCCTGCTGGCGATCTTCTTCTTCGTCGCCGGGCTGGAGCTCAAGCGCGAGTTCGTCGCCGGTGACCTGCGCGACCCGCGCCGAGCCGCGGTGCCGGTGGCCGCCGCCGCGGGCGGGGTGCTCGTGCCGGCGGTCCTCTACTCCCTGATCGCCGACGGCGACGCGGCGAAGGGCTGGGCGATCCCGACCGCGACCGACATCGCCTTCGCGCTGGCCGTGCTCGCCGTGGTCGGGCGGTTCCTGCCCGCGGCGCTGCGCACGTTCCTGCTCACCCTCGCAGTGGTCGACGACCTGCTGGCCATCGTCATCATCGCCGTGTTCTACACCTCCGACCTGGCCGTCGGGCCACTGCTGGGCGCGCTGGTCCCTCTGGCGGTCTTCGCCCTGTTGGTGCGACGCCGGGTGCGCTCCTGGTGGCTGCTGCTGCCGTTGGCGGCGGCGACCTGGGTGCTGGTGCACGAGTCCGGGGTGCACGCCACCGTCGCCGGTGTGCTGCTGGCCTTCACCGTGCCGGTGCTCCGCAGCCAGGCCGCCGGCGGCCCGGACGCCGGCCCGGGGCTGGCCGAGCACTTCGAGCACCGGTTCCGTCCGCTCTCCGCCGGCGTCGCGGTGCCGGTCTTCGCGTTCCTGTCCGCCGGTGTCACGGTCGGCGGCCTCGCCGGGCTGGCCACCGCCCTGACCGACCGGGCGGCGATCGGCGTCGTGGTCGGCCTGGTGCTCGGCAAGCCGGTCGGCATCATGCTGGCCACCTGGCTGGTGTCCCGGTTCACCAGGGCCGACCTCGACGAGGGGCTGAACTGGCTCGACGTCCTCGGCCTGGCGCTGCTGGGCGGGATCGGGTTCACCGTCTCGCTGCTGATCGGGGAGTTGGCCTTCGGGTTGGGCAGCGAGCGCGACGGCCACGTCAAGGTGGCGGTGCTCACCGGTTCCCTGGTCGCCGCGATCCTGGCCACGGTGATCCTGCGGGGCCGCAGCCGGCTGTACCGGCGGGTGTACGAGGCCGAGAACGTCGACCTCGACCGCGACGGGGTGCCCGACGTCTACCAGCCGGAACCCGGGCGGCCCGACGGCCGCTGAACCGGCCCGGATCCACGCCCACCCGGCCCGGGATCCGTACCCGCCCAGCCCGGATCCGCGCCCCACCGCCCAGGGGCGGCGGCCCGGGTTCACCGCCCGGTGGTGCGGGCGGGCCGGGGGCGGTCCAGCAGGGCCTCGCGCTGGGTGTCGAAGACCGGGAAGACGCCGTCCAGCCGCATCGTGTGCAGCACGGTGCGGACGAACCGGGACGGGGCGGCGAGGCACAGCACGACGCCCCGGTTCCTGGCCTGCTGGTGCGCCCGCACCAGCAGGCCGAGCCCGGTCGGGTCGATCTGCTCCACGCCGTGCAGGTCCACCACGGCCCGTCCGTCGAACTCGACCGTGTCGTCGAGCGCGGCCCGCAGGGCACCCTCGTCCCGGCCCGTGACCTGGTCGCAGTCGTCGACGTGGTCCAGACCGAGGGCCGGGCCGCTCTCCGGGCCGGCGATGCTGCACGGCGGGCAGTGGTGCGGGCCGACGGCGAAGGGTGAGCCGCTCCAGCCGTGCTCGGACACCAGCGTCCAGACGACCTCGGCGTCGGGCAGCACGCAGGCACGACCGGTGGTGGTGTCGCCGCAGTCGTCGCAGATCAGCGTCATCAGGTGATCGTCCGGTACGACGGTCATCCCGGATTCCTCTCGTTGTCCGCTGCCGCGGTCGGGCCCCGGAGGACGCCGGCCGGGCATCGGGGTGACACCGACCGACCGGCCTGGACCCGTCGGTCACCGCCCGGCGTGGGCACGGGGCCGCCGTGGCCTCCGGGTAACCGCAACCCTGCTACGTGGTTTTGGAGGGGAACTCCCAGTCGTATGACAGTTGTGTGACAAACCGCAGGCTGCCGGGATCGGCGGGGTCGCGGCGGTGGGACGCCGTCGCCCCCTGGTTTCGTCGCCTCAGGTTTCGCATCCGGGCCGGGGCGGGCATGGTGGTGGGAAGCCGTCGAAAGTGGACGGGACGGACCGCGGCGCTCCGACGGCCGCGGGGCCCGCCCCGCCCACCAGGGGAGGGGGACCGGTCCATGACCAGATCCAGGCTGGCCGGCGCGGTGCTCGCGCTCGCGCTCACCGCGGCAGCCGGGTGCAGCTCCGGCGAGAGCGTCGACGTCGGCGGTGCCGGTGACACGGGCGGCGGGGGCGCCGGGGGGACGCTCGCCGCGGCCATCGGCGGGGAACCGGACCAGCTCGACCCGCACCGGACCTCGGCCTACTACAGCTTCCAGGTGCTGGAGAACGTGTACGACACCCTGGTCGAGCCGGGCGCGGACCTGCGCATGGGCCCGTCGCTGGCGACGAGGTGGACCACCAGCGGCGACCAGCTCACCTGGACCTTCACCCTCCGCGAGGGGGTCAGGTTCTCCGACGGATCGCCGCTGACCTCGGAGGACGTCGCCTACTCGTACAACCGGATCATCTCCGAGAAGCTGAACCAGGCGTACAAGTTCGAGACCGTGAAGTCGGTGACCGCGCCGGCCCCGACCACCGTGGTCGTCACGCTCACCAAGCCCACCCCGAACCTGCTGGCCAACCTCGGCGGGTTCAAGGGCGTCGCGATCGTCGAGAAGTCCAACGTCGAGTCCGGGGCGGTCAAGACCAGGCCGGTCGGCAGCGGGCCGTTCGCGGTGGCCGGCTACACCTCCGGCGACAACATCAAGCTGGTCCGCAACGACGCCTACTGGGGCGGCCGGCCCAAGCTCGACGGGGTCACCTTCACCTTCGTCAAGGACCCCACCGTGGCCCTGCAGAACCTGCGCGGCGGCGAGGTCCAGTGGACCGACAACCTCCCGCCCCAGCAGGTCGCCGCGCTGAAGGGGAACGGCGGCGGCGTCACCGTCGAGTCGAGGCCCTCCACCGACTACTGGTACCTGGCGCTCAACCAGGGCCGCAAGCCGTACGACGACGTGAACGTGCGCCGGGCGATCGCCTTCGCCCTGGACCGCGAGGCGATCACCAAGGCGACCAAGTTCGGTCTGGCGAAGCCGAACCAGACCGCCATCCCCGAGGGCAGTTCCTGGTACTACGAGTACGCGCCGTACCGGCACGACCCGGCCCAGGCCCGGCAGCTGCTCGGCCAGGCCGGCGTGCGTGGGCTGACCATGGACCTGATGGTGACCAGCGAGTACCCGGAGACGGTCGCCGCCGCCCAGGTGATCGCCGCCCAGCTCAAGGACGTCGGGATCACCGTCAAGATCCGCACCCTCGACTTCGCCCAGTGGCTCGACGAGCAGGGCAGGAGCAACTTCGACGCGTTCATGCTGGGCTGGCTCGGCAACATCGACCCGGACGAGTTCTACTACGCCCAGCACCGCACCGGCGCGACGTTCAACTTCCACAAGTACAGCAACCCGGCCGTCGACAAGCTCCTCGACGCCGGCCGGACCGAGACCGACCCGGCGGCCCGCAAGCGGACGTACGACCAGGCCGCGAAGCAGATCGTCGACGACGCCAGCTACCTCTACCTGTACAACCCCGAGGTGGTGCAGGGCTGGTCGAAGCAGGTGACCGGGTACCAGGTCCGCTCCGACCGGGCCGTCCGGTTCCGCGACGTCGGCCTCGACCGGTGAGCTGACGGGAGCCTCGCGTGACACGCTTCGTCCTCCGCCGGCTGCTCCAGTCGGTCGTCGTCCTGCTGGGGGTGACGCTCGTCGTCTTCCTCCTGCTCCAACTGGTGCCGGGCGACCCCGTCCGGGTCGCCCTCGGCACCCGCTTCGACCAGCAGACCTACGACGCGCTGCGGGAGCGGTCCGGCCTCGACCGGCCGCTCGTCGCGCAGTACGCCAGCTACGTCGGCCACGCGCTGACCGGCGACCTCGGGGTCAGCTTCCGCAGCGGCCAGCCCGTCACCACCATCGTGTTGGAGCGGCTGCCGGCCACGCTGTCCCTGGCGGTGACCGCCGTGCTGCTCGCCCTGCTGGTCGCCTTCCCGCTGGGCGTGCTCTCCGCCGTGCGCAGCGGCTCGGCCCTCGACCACGCCGCCCGCGTGTTCAGCCAGTTCGGGGTGTCGGTGCCCGACTTCTGGATGGGGATCATGGGCATCCTGCTCTTCGCCGGGGTGCTCGGCTGGCTGCCGCCGTCGGGGTACGTGGCGCTGACCGAGGACCCGGCGGGGTGGGCGTCCCACGTGCTCCTCCCGGCTGCGGCGGTCGGGCTGGTCACCGCCTCGATCCTCACCCGGTTCATCCGCTCCTCGGTGCTGGAGGTGCTCTCCGAGGACTACGTGCGCACCGCCGAGGCCAAGGGGCTGCGCTCCCGGATCGTGGTGGTCCGGCATGTGCTGCGCAACGCGCTGATCCCCGTGGTCACCGTGGTGGCGGTGCAGCTTGCCAGCCTGATCGGCGGGGTGATCGTGATCGAGGTGCTGTTCGCCTGGCCGGGCGTCGGCCGGCTCACCTACGACGCCGTCCAGGCCCGCGACTATCCGGTGCTCCAGGGCGCGGTGCTCTTCGTGGCCGCCCTGTTCCTGCTGATGAACCTGCTGGTGGACGTCCTCTACGCCCGCCTCGACCCGCGGATCGGCGTCCGGTGAGCGGCCACCCGGGCGGCCCGCTGCGCCGGGCGCTGTCCGCGCTGCGCCACGACCCGCCGGCCGTCGCCGGCACGGCGGTGCTGCTCCTGCTGGTTGTGGTCGGGGTGGCCGGCCGGTGGCTGGCGCCGGCCGGGGTCAACGACGTCGACGTCGACGGGATGCTGCGCCCGCCCAGCCTCGACCACCCGTTCGGCACCGACGAACTCGGCCGGGACGTGCTCAGCCGGGTGCTCGTCGCCGCCCGGGTGTCGCTGGAGGTGGGCCTGGTCAGCGTGGGCATCGCGCTGCTGGTCGGGGTCACCGTCGGGCTGCTGGCCGGCTGGTACCGGGGCTGGGTGGACAACGTCCTGATGCGCGGCATGGACGTGCTGTTCGCGTTCCCGGTGCTGCTGCTCGCCGTCGCGATCGTCGCCGTGCTGGGGCCGGGCCTGCTCACCGCGATGGTCGCGATCGGGGTGGTCTACACCCCGATCTTCGCCCGGGTCACCCGGGCGGGCGTGCTCTCGGTGCGGGAGCAGGTCTTCGTCCGGGCGGCGGTGTCGATCGGGGCGTCCGACGCCCGGATCATCCGCCGCCACGTGCTGCCCAACATCGCGGCCCCGCTGATCGTGCAGACGTCGCTGTCCCTGGCCTTCGCCATCCTGTCCGAGGCGGCCCTGTCCTTCCTGGGCCTCGGCGTGCAGCCGCCCGCCCCGGCGTGGGGCCGGATGCTCTACGACGGGCGCGGGTTCGTCACCGAGGCGTGGTGGCTCGGCGTCTTCCCCGGCGCCGCCATCTTCCTCACCGTGCTCGCCTTCAACCTGGTCGGCGACGCGCTGCGGGACGTGTTGGACCCGCGTCAGCTCACCGTCGGCGAGGCGAGGAGGAGCAGGGCATGAGGGAACGGACCGACCGACCGACCCGCCCCGGCCACGACGGCGCGACGGACCGCCACGAGCCCGCCGGCCGTGACGCCGACGAGCCGGTGCTGGCCATCGAGGACCTGACGGTGACGATCGGCACCCGCCGGGGCCCGGCCCGGGCGGTCGCCGGCGTCGACTGGTCGGTGCGGGCCGGTCAGACCCTCGCCCTGGTCGGCGAGTCCGGCAGCGGCAAGAGCCTGACCGTGCTCGCCGCGACCGGCCTCGCTCCCCGCACGGCCCGGGTCACCGGCCGGGTCCGGCTGCTCGGCGAGGAGCTGACAACGCTGCCCGAGCCGCGCCGCCGTCGGCTGCGCGGCCGGCACGTCGGCTTCGTCTTCCAGGACCCGATGACCTCGCTCAACCCGGTGCTGACCGTGGGCCGGCAGGTGGCCGAGGCGTGCGAGGAGCACCTGGGCATGACCCGCCGCCAGGCCCGGGAACGGGCGGTGGAACTGCTCGACCTGGTCGGCATCCCGTCGCCGCGGCAGCGCGTGGACGCGTACCCGCACCAGTTCTCCGGCGGGATGCGCCAGCGGGTCGTCATCGCCATGGCGCTGTCCTGCGAGCCGGACCTGCTGATCGCCGACGAGCCGACCACCGCGCTCGACGTCACCACCCAGGCGCAAATCGTCGAGCTGATCGCCGACCTGCGCCGCCGGCTCGGCACCGCCGTCGTCTGGATCACCCATGACCTGGGGGTGGTCGCCGGGGTCGCCGACACCGTCGCCGTCATGTACGGGGGGCGGATCGTCGAGCAGGGGCCGGTCGACGCCGTGTTCGACGCGCCGTCGCACCCGTACACCCGGGCGCTGCTGGCGGCCAGGCCCGGCCCTGGCCTCCGGGACGGGGACCTGCCGGCGATCCAGGGGTCGCCGCCGAGCCCGCTGGACCTGCCCGCCGGCTGCGCCTTCTGGCCCCGCTGCCCGGTGCGGGGCGACGCCCGCTGCGAACACGAGCTGCCGCCCCTGGTCCCGGTCGCCCCCGGTCACCAGGTGCGCACCTTCTACCCGCTCTCGGAGGACGCATGACCGCCGACCCCGCCGCCCCGGCCGCCGCCCTGGGGGAGACCGTCGCCGCCCCGGGGGAGATCGTCGCCGAGCTGGACAATCTGAGGGTGTGGTTTCCCGCGCCCGGCGGCGCCGCCGTCCGGGCCGTCGACGGGGTGTCGCTGGGCATCCGGCGGGGCGAGACGCTCGGGCTGGTCGGCGAGTCGGGCAGCGGCAAGTCGACCACCGGCCTGGCGCTGCTGCGTCTGGTCGACGCGACTGCCGGGATGGTCCGGGTCGGTGGCCGGGACGTGACATGGTGGTCCCGCCGCCAGTTGCGCGGCCTGCGCCGTCGGGTGGCCATGGTGTTCCAGGACCCGCAGGCGTCGCTGGATCCCCGCCGAACGATCGGCGCGAGCATCGCCGAGCCCCTGGTGGTGCACCGGCTCGTCGACTCCGCGGACGCCCGCCGTCGGCGGGTCGCGGAGCTGCTGGAGATGGTCGGCCTGCGCGCCGACCTCGCCGACCGGCACCCCCACGAGCTCTCCGGCGGCCAGCGCCAGCGGGTCGGCATCGCCCGGGCGCTGGCCGGGGAACCCGACCTGATCGTCCTCGACGAGCCGATCGCCTCGCTCGACCTGAGCATGCAGGCGCAGATCATGAACCTGCTGCGCGGGCTCCAGCGCGACCTCGGGTTGACCTACTTGTTCATCGCGCACGACCTGGCCGCCGTCGAGCACATGAGCGACCGGGTCGCCGTGATGTACCTGGGCCGGATCGTGGAGACCGGCACGCCCGAGCAGCTGTACGGCCAGCCGGCCCACCCGTACACCGCCGCGCTGCTGTCGGCCATCCCCGTGGCTGACCCGAAGGTGGAGCGGAACCGCCGGAGGATCATTCTCAGCGGTGACATCCCCAGCCCGGTCGACCCGCCGAGCGGCTGCCGGTTCCGGACCCGGTGCCCGCAGGCCCGTCCCGACTGCGCAGAGGTCGACCCCGTGCTGGTCGAGATCGCCGCCGGCCAATGGGCCGCCTGCCGGTACGCGGGGGAGGCCGTCCGCGCGATGCGGGCCGGGACGGCGGAGGGAACCGGCCGCTGACGCCTGCACGTCGGCCCTAGGCATTGATAAGTGGAACAGTATGGATGTATATCTGTTCTGCACCGTCGCCACGATCCGGCGGTCGGACCATGCAGAGGAGCCCGCGTGCACACTCCCACCCTCCGCCGCGCCGCGCTTGCGGCCGGCCTCGCGGCGGCCGTCCTGGCCGCCGCGGTGGCCACCCCCGCGTACGCCCGCCCCGAGCACCGGGGCCCCGCGCCCGCCGCCGCCCCGGCCGGCACCGTCCTCTCGGTCACCGACGGGCTGGCCCGCCGGCTCGCCGGGGCGCTCGCCGACCCGGCGGCGACCCGGGCGGTCCTCGCGGCCACCGCCGACGGCCCGGCCGACCTGCTCGCCGTCCCGCTCGCCGCGCCGGGCCTGTCCGGCGAGGCGCGGGCCGCGAACCGGCGGGTGCTCGCCGCCAAGGGGTTGCCGGCAACGGCCGGGTCGCTGCTGCGGCTGCGCTGGGCCACCCCGGACATGCGCGCCGCGGCGACCCGGGGCGCGGTTCCGCTGGTGGCGGCGACCCCCACCGATGACGCCCTGACCAGCGTCACCGCCTACGACCGGGGCGCCCGGCAGGTGCGGCTGGACGCCGCCCGGGTTCCCACCCGTCCGGTGCTGCTCGTGGAGGTCGACACCGGCCGGGCGCTGTCCGCCGGCCTGGAGCTGATGCGCGGGGAGCTGGCCCGCCGGGGCGTCACCGACACCGCCGCGGCCCGGGCGGCGACCACCGCGCGGACCACGGCGGCGTCCGGCTACTGGGCCACCAAGGTCGACGCGGTACGGCTCGACGACGACCACGAGCCCTGGCTCAAGGGCGACGCCGAGATCTACAGCCTCGTGGCCGGGTTCGGGCTCGACGGCAAGCCCACGGTCGACCTGGTCCAGATGCCCTACCTCGACCACGACGGCACGACCTACCACCCGAACCAGCTCCTGGTGCACTTCTCGGCCTACAAGTACAACCTGGCCGACGTGGTGATGATGGAGGACGACGGCGACACCAACTACAAGGCCCTGGTCCAGGCCATCGTCGGCGCGCTGCTGGTGATCGTGGACGGTGGGGTGTACCAGCCACTGGTGAGCGCCATCCTCGACGCCATCCCGACCTCCTGGTACACCGACGACCCGGACTACGTGGACTCCTGGTACACCCTGTCCACCGCCAGCAGCGGCCGGCTGAACGGCGCGGCCGGCAACGGCTGGTTCGACGTCTCCCCGTACTTCGTGCAGCCGCTCTGACCACTCACCCCGTGGGGCCGCCGAGCAGCGGTGGGCGGCCCCACCGGGTGCGGGTGGCGGGCTCAGCGGGCGCGCGTGCTGTGCCGGACGATCAGCGGGGTGGCCAGCTCGATGCGGTGGCTGCCCAGTTCCTCGCCGTCCATCAGGTTGAGCAGCATCCGGGCGGCCATCCCCGCCATCTCGGTCAGCGGCTGGCGGACGGTGGTCAGCGGCGGCACCGCCCACCGCGCGGCGTCCAGGTCGTCGAAGCCGACGACGCTCATGTCGTCGGGCACCCGCAGCCCGCGTTCGTAGAGGGCCTCGTATGCCCCCCAGGCCATCTCGTCGGAGCAGGTGAAGATCGCGGTGGGCGGCCGGGTCAGGTCGAGCAGGGCGTTCGTCTCCCGGTAGCCCGACGGGGAGGTGAAGTCCCCGGCGCGGACGTACCCGGCGGCGATCCGCCGCCCGGCGGCGTCCATGGCGGCGCGGTACCCGTCGACCCGGGCCCGGCTGCACGGCACGGCGGCCGGCCCGCCGATCACGGCGATCCGCTGGTGCCCGAGGCCGAGCAGGTGCTCGGTGGCGGCCCGTCCGCCCGCCCAGTTCGTGGCGCCGACGGAGGGGATGTCCGCCTCGGGCTGCCCGGCCGGGTCGATGATCACCACCGGGATGCCCAGCTCGTCGAGCTGCCCGCGCTGGCCGGTCGAGATGTCGGACAGCACGAGGAGCACGCCGTCGCAGCGCCGGGCGGCGAGCTGCTCGGTCCACCGACGGTCGGGGCGGCTGCGGTGCCGGCCGTGCACCGCGGAGACGACCACGCCGAACCCGGCGCGGTAGGCGAACTCCTCCACCCCGTCGATGATCTGCATCGCCCACGGGCTGCCCAGGTCCCGCAGCACCAGGTCGATCAGCCCGGCCCGGGCCGCCGGCCGGTTGGTCCCGCGCGCGGTGTAGCCACGCTCGTCGAGCAGCGTCTGCACTCGCCGGCGGGTGCCGGGCGCGACGTCGGGGCGGCCGTTGAGCACCTTCGAGACGGTGGGGATCGACACGTTGGCGGCGTGCGCGATCTCCGCCAGCGTCGCCCGCCGCTGCTCCATGTCGTCTCCTCACGAGGTCGGCCCGGCCGCAGCATATCCCGAAACTTTCGACGGCCGGCCACGCCGGACCCGCTGCCGTTTTAGTTGTCGCGGCCGTCTCCACCACGGTCCGGCGGTCGAAACATCTCCGAAACCTCTGGTGGCCCGGGTTGCCCACGGACCCGAGGGACAGCCGCTTTGACGACGATGTACGCGAGCGCCAGCACTGTCGTGAGCGGGTGAGCGGAGGATGTCATGAGCGTTTCCCCAGGGCCGGGGGACCGGTACGTCGTCGGTGTCGACTACGGCACGCTGTCGGGTCGGGCGCTGGTGGTGCGCGTCGGCGACGGCGCCGAGCTGGGTACGGCGGTGCACGAGTACCGGCACGGCGTGATGGACTCGGCGCTCGCCGTCGACGGGCGGGCGCTGCCGGCGGACTGGGCCCTGCAGGACCCGCAGGACTACCGCGACGTGCTGCGGCACGCCGTCCCGGCCGCCCTGGCCGCCGGCGGCGTCGACCCGCGTCGCGTCGTCGGCGTCGGCATCGACTTCACGGCCTGCACGGTGCTGCCCACCCTCGCCGACGGCACCCCGCTGTGCGAACTGCCCGAGCTGCGCACCCGCCCGCACGCCTGGGTGAAGCTGTGGAAGCACCACGCCGCCCAGCCCCAGGCGGACCGGATCAACGCCCTGGCCCACGCCCGTGGCGAGCCGTGGATCGGCCGCTACGGCGGCAGGGTCTCCGCCGAGTGGCAGTTCGCCAAGGGCCTGCAACTGCTGGAGGAGGACCCGGAGGTCTACCACCGGGCCGAGCGGTGGATCGAGGCCGCCGACTGGATCGTCTGGCAGCTCTGCGGCGTCGAGACCCGCAACGTGTGCGGCGCCGGCTACAAGGGCCTCCACCAGGACGGCCGGTACCCGTCCCGGGACTACCTGGCCGCCCTGCACCCCGGCTTCGCCGACTTCGTCGCCAAGATCGACGGTCCGCTCGCCCCGCTGGGCGCCCGGGCTGGCGGGCTGACCGCGCGGGCAGCGGCGTGGACCGGCCTGCCCGTGGGCGTCGCCGTGGCGGTCGGCAACGTCGACGCCCACGTCACCGCCGCTGCCGCGCGGGCCCTCGACCCGGGCCGGCTGGTCGTCATCATGGGCACCTCCACTTGCCACATCGTCAACGCCACCGCCCTGGCCGAGGTGGCCGGCATGTGCGGCGTCGTGGACGGCGGGATCAGCGCCGGCTCCTGGGGCTACGAGGCCGGCCAGAGCGCCGTCGGCGACATCTTCGGTTGGTACGTCGCGCACGCCGCCCCCGCCGGCTACGCCTCGCACGAGGCGCTGACCGCTGCCGCCGCCGCCCAGCCCGTCGGAGGCCACGGCCTGGTGGCGCTGGACTGGTGGAACGGCAACCGCTCCCCGTTGGTCAACCACGACCTCAGCGGGGTGATCGTCGGGCTCACCCTCGCCACCCGTCCGCCGGACGTCTACCGAGCCCTGCTGGAGTCCACCGCGTACGGCACCCGCATGATCATCGAGGCGTACGCCGAGGCGGGCGTGCCGGTCGACGAGCTGATCGTGGCCGGGGGGCTCACCGCCAACGCCCTGTTGATGCAGATCTACGCCGACGTCACGAAGCGACCGCTGGGCATCATCGGCTCCGCGCAGGGCCCGGCGCTGGGCTCGGCGATCCACGCGGCGGTCGCCGCGGGCGCGTACCCCGACGTGCCGGCCGCCTCGGCGGCGATGGGCCGGGTCGACCGCGACGTGTACCGGCCCGACCCGGAGCGGGCCCGCGCCTACGACGCGCTGTACGCCGAGTACCGGCGGCTGCACGACCACTTCGGCCGGGGCGGCGACGACGTGCTGTTGCGCCTGCGCGCCATCCGCAACGCCGCCCGGCGGGCGGCCGGCCACGCCCCGGCCGGGTAGGTCGCGGTCCTCTCGGGGCGATGGCATGAACGATGCCGCGCGCCGAGGCGGCGCGCCCCACCGCTCGGATCGCGCGGCCGACGCTCCCGGCCGGGGCGCTGCGACGAGTCGACCCTGCCCGAACCTGTCCGGGAAATCGCCGGACAGGAACGGCCTCCGCGATGCTGGATCGACCTGGTCACCGTCCGATTACCACAACAGGTGAGGAGCTGTAGTGATCGAAGCAAGCGGAAAGACCCAGTCGGAAAGCCTGCCCGGCAGGTCACGCGATCGCCGGGGGACCCTGCGTGTCGCGCTGGAGTCGCTGCTCGGTGTGTTCCTGGCCAGCAGCCTGCTGCTGCTCGGCGCCGGAGCAGCCCAGGCCGGTGCCGGCACGCCACAGGATCGGGGGAGTGCGACACCGGGAACCCAGGCGATCGACTACTACGAGTTCCGGGCGCAGCACAGTGACAAGTGCCTGGACGTGGCGAACGCCAGCATCGCCCACGGCACGCCGGTCGTGCAGGGCAACTGCTGGGGCGGGACGAACCAGCACTGGCGGTGGATCGCGGTCGGGAACGGCTACTACGAGATCCGGGCGCAGCACAGTGACAAGTGCCTGGACGTGGCGAACGCCAGCACCGCCCACGGCACGCCGGTCGTGCAGGGCAACTGCTGGGGCGGGACGAACCAGCACTGGCGTTTCGTCCTGCTCTCCAACGGCTTCTACGAGATCCGGGCACGGCACAGTGACAAGTGCCTGGACGTGGCGAACGCCAGCACCGCCCACGCCGCCCGGGTCGTGCAGGGCGACTGTTGGGGTGGGACCAACCAGCACTGGCGGCTGGTGTACGCCGGAACCTGGGGCTGATCCCGACGGTGCTCCTGTAGTGGGTCAGGCTCCGCGCTCGTGGCGGGCCTGACCCCGTCGGTGGCGGTCATCGTTCGACGCGGCTCGCGTACGCCCGCCCCGGCGCGCGGCGTCGCCGGTCGGTGCCCTCGGTAGGGTGGGGCCATGCTCGACGTACCCTGGCCGACGTCGACCGAGGATCGACCGGGGCGCCGGGCCGGGCCGCCAGGGCTGGCCGGGTGGTGCCTACGGGTCGTCCGGTCGAGGCTCTTCGAGGTCGCCATCGTCGTGCTCATCATGGCCAACGGGGTGGTGCTCGGCGTCGAGACGTACCGCGACCTGGGGCCGGCGCGGCCGGTGCTGCTCTGGCTGGAGTGGGCCTTCCGGGCCGCCTTCGTGGCCGAGATCGCCGTCCGGGTGCTGGCCTACGGTCGCCGGCCGCAGGACTTCTTCCGGCACGGGTGGAACGTCTTCGACTTCGTCGTGACAGCCGCGATCTTCCTGCCCGGCCTGCACGGCGACTCCGCGCTGCTGCGCGTCGTGCGGGTCGCCCGGATACTGCGGTTGGTGCGGTTCTCGCCCGGGCTGCGCACCATCGTCGCGGCGCTGTGGCGTAGCCTGCCCGGCGTCGCGGGCTTCCTCGCGCTGGCCGGGGTGACCCTCTACGTGTACGGGATGGCCGGCTGGCTCATCTTCGGCGAGGCCCAGCCGGAGCAGTACGGCGACATCGGACGGTCGCTGCTGACCCTGTTCGTGCTGCTGTCCCTGGAGACGCTGCCGGACCTCGTCGAGCAGGGCTTGGCACTGTCCCCGTGGACCCTGGTCTACTACGTCAGCTACGTCATCATCACCGTGAACCTGCTGCTCAACATCCTGATCGCGGTCATCGTCAACTCGATGGAGGAGGCCCGCCGGCTGGAGATGACCGAGCGGCTCGGGCCCGGCTACGACGAGGACGGCGACGGCGTGCCCGACGAGGTGGACCGGATCGCGCTCACCCAGCGGCTGGACGACCTGCGGGCCGTCATCGGCGAGCTGGAGCGGGAGCTGCGCATCGACCGGGACGACCGGCCACCCCGACCGCGCCGTGACCCGGGGTGACCCGGCCACCGCAATCGGGGGCCGCTGCCCGGGCGGATAGGGTGCGGGCTGGACGACGACCGACGGAGGATGACGTGGCGCGTACGACGACGGTGGACGTGCCGGTGGGTGACGGGGTCGCCGACGCGATCCTGGCCCGACCGGACGGTGACGGCCCGTTTCCGGCCGTGCTGTTCTTCATGGACGCGTTCGGCCTGCGGCCCCGGCTGGTCGAGATGGCCGAGCGGATCGCCTCCCGGGGGCATGTCGTGCTGGTGCCCAACCTGTTCCACGGGGCCGGCCGGGCCCCGCTGTTCGACCTCTCCCGCCTGGACGATCCGGAGGAGCGCGCCCGGGCCTTCGCGCGGATCATGCCGCTCGTCGCCGAGCTGACCCCGGCGGTGGTGGCCGGGGACACGGCGGCGTACCTGGACTTCCTGGCCGCTCGGGACGACGTCGCGCCCGGCCCGGTGGCCGTCACCGGGTACTGCATGGGCGGCACGAATGCCCTGCGCGCCATCGAGGCGCATCCCGACCGGATCGCCGCGATGGCCAGCTTCCACGCGAGCTGGGTCGTCACCGACACGCCGGACAGCCCTCACCTGGGCGTCGGCTCCGTGACCGGCGAGCTCTACTTCGCCCACGCCGACCAGGACCGGTCCATGACGCCCGAGCAGATCGCGACGCTGGAGGCGGCGCTCGACGCGGCCGGGGTCCGGCACCGCTCCGAGCTGTACGCCGGCGCCGCCCACGGCTTCACCATGGCCGACACCGCCGCCTACGACGAGCGGGCCGCCGAGCGGCACTGGGTCGCCCTGTTCGACCTGCTGGACCGCACCTTCCGCGGCTGAGCGGAGCCGGGGTTCACCCGGTGCGGATCACTGCTGGATGGGCTTGCCGTCGTTGCCGCAGACGTAGCCGTCGACGACGCACTGCCGCACCCGGTCGGCGAGGGCCTGCTCGTCCCAGGCATTGAAGAAGTCGCCGTGGAAGGTGTAGCCGGGGGCTGTGGTGACGTTGGCCCCGTCGCGGGTGCCGCCCAGAGTGAGCCCGGTCCCGCGCACGTCGTAGGTGATGAGGAACTCCAGCCGGGGCACGGGCACCGGGTGGCTGGTCGGGCAGGTCCCGCCGACGCCGCCCAGGCCGAACGCCATGTGGCTCTTGTGGTCGGCGCTGTCCAGGTTCCTCCCGTCCCAGCAGGTCGGGAAGTCGAGGTACGTCTCCAGCCTGGAGCCGGCCGGGCAGACCGGGAAGTCGCGGCTGGCCTGGGGGATGCCGACGCAGTTCCACCGGGCCGCCGGGTTCTGGTCGGGGCCGGCCGCGAGGGGGTTGCCCACCACGATCCGCAGGCCCTGGGGGTACGGCTGGACGTTCGCCCGGTCGGTGATCCCCTGGTAGTAGATCCGGACGCTCTGCGGCGTGACCGCCGTGCCGTTCTGGTAGAGCGTCGGCACCCAGTACGCGGACCTGTCGGCCACCGGGTCGCAGGTCGTCGCACCGGCCCTCAGTGAGGTGAGGGTGGAGAACGCGTTCGTCGTCGTGTTGCCGAAGAACTCGTGCATGTGCGAGGCGCCCGGCTGGCCCGGCCGGACGATCGGGTCGTCGTTGGCGCGTCCCTTGCTCGGGCAGTCGGCCCGGAATTCCGAGCCGCGCACCGGGGCGAGCTGGAGCTCCAGGGCTGCCCGCTCCTGCTCCGGGCTGAGCACGTACGCGTGGTTGGCGTGGCCGCCGGGCGCCGCCTGCGCGTCGACGGCGTCGTGGCCGGCCAGCACCCCGCCGGCGACCAGGGCCAGCAGGGCGACGGCCAGCGCCCCGGCCCGGCGCGGGAGCGGGTGTCCGGTCGGATCGGCGCCGCCGCGCCCTCGGGTGAACCGCATGCTTCCTCCTCGCCCGGCGCACCGAGCACCGGCCCGGGACCGCCGGGCGATCAACGGGACGAATGGGGGGTGAGAGCGCTCTCACTTTCCAGGAGAACCGAAGGGAGCGGCGATTGTCAATATGAGTGGGGGTGGGTCCGCTCCACCCTGGACGCCGTCCGGCCGACCGGTCCCGCCCCGACGGTCGGCCCCGACCGTCCCCGTCGGTCCTCAGGGGTGCCCGATGGGGGTGGTCGGGGCCGTAGCTCCGCGGGCCGGTCGCCGAGCTGGCCCAGTGACGCGCACCCCCGTCCACGGTGTCCGGCCCGAACCGGGCCGGACACCGCGGGGCGGGTCAGCGGGACTGGAGCGCCCGGACGTTGTCGCCGAACGTCCAGCCCTTCGACCCGTCCCAGTTCAGCGACCAGGTCATCAGGCCCTTGAGGCCGCCCCGGTAGGTGTTCCACGCCTGAGCCACCGCCGCCGGCGCGAGGTGACCACCGCCGGCGCCGGGCTGGGCGGGCAGGCCGGGAACCTGCTTGTCGTACGGGACCCGGATGGTGGTGCCCTGCACGACCAGGCCGGTGTTGAGGCAGTCGGTCTGGACCGTGAAGCCCTGCACGGTGCCGGCGGGGTACGAGTCGCCGTGGCAGCCGTACATGCTGCCGTTGTAGTACTGCATGTTCAGCCACCACAGCCGGCCGTTGTCGGCGTACTTCTTGACGATCGGCAGGTACGCCCCCCAGATCGAGCCGTAGGTGACGCTGCCGCCGGTGACGTACGCGGTCTCCGGCGCCATGGTGAGGCCGAACCCGGCGGGCATCTGGGCGAGCACGCCGTCGATGATGCGGATCAGGTTCGCCTGCGACGCCGAGAGTTGGTTGATGTTGCCGCTGCCGGTCAGGCCGGTCTCGATGTCGATGTCGATGCCGTCGAAGTTGTACCGCTTGAGGATCGGCACGACGGTGGCGACGAACCGGTCGGCGACGGCCGCCGAGCCGAGGTCGATGCCGGCCGCCGCGCCGCCGATGGACAGCAGGACGGTCAGGCCGGCGGCCTTGGCCCGGCACATGTCCGCCGGGGTGGGCACCTTCACGGTGACGTCCATGCCGTCCTCCCACAGCGCGGTGCCGTCGGAGCGGATCACCGGGAACGCTGCGTTGACCACGTTGTACCCGTGGGTGGTGATCCGGGAGTCGGTGATCGGGATCCAGCCCAGCGGCGGGTGGACGCCGTTGGCCGCGCCGTCCCAGTTCTCCCAGTAGCCCTGGAGCACCTTGCCGGCGGGCCTCGGCTTGACCGCGCAGGTCTCGGTGCCCGGCGGGGGTGTCGTGGTCGGCGTCGGCGTGGGCGACGCGGTCGGCGACGCGGTGGGGGAGGGCGACGAGGTCGCGGTGGGCGTGGGGGTGGGGGTGCCGTCGCAGGCCCCGAGGTCCTTCCACAGCGAGGGTGCGGCGGCGGGGTTCCAGCCCGCCCCGGCCGGCGGGGTGTGCGTCACGAGGGCCTGGTAGAGCCGGCCGGCGTAGCTGACCCGGGTGCCCGCCGGATAGCTGGTGCCCTCGGCCCACCCGGGGGCGGAGCAGGCCACGGCGGCGGCCGTCGCCGGGCCGGTGGCCCCCGCGGCGAGACCGCCCGTAGCGGTGAGGGCCCCGGTGGCGACGACCAGCGCCGTACCCGCCAGCAGGGCGGTTGCCCCGCGTCGTAGTTTCATGACATCTCCTCCCGTCGATGGCCGGGAGCGTATCAGTAAAGATTCTTAAATATAAGAAGGCATTGCTATCGATCTATATCGATGAATACGCTGACCCGGTCCCCGCTCACCCCGTCACCCAGTGGAGCGTGACCCATGCGTCTGTCCAAGGTGTCCCGGATCCTCGCCACCCTCGCCGCCGCCGCCATGGCGACGCTCGGCCTCACCGCCGTGCAGGCCGCGCCGGCATCCGCCGCCGTCAGCAACGTCTGCTACAACACCAGTCAGGCCGGCCCCTTCGCCAGCTACGCCAACCAGGCCGCCACGATCTGGAACAACTACACCAACAACATCAACATGGCCCAGTGCGGCTCGAACCTGGTGATCTCCTACACCTACGGCGGCGGCTCGTACGCCCAGCGCACGAGCCTCGGCAACGGTCGCGTGGTCATCGACTACTACCAGGCCCAGCAGTACTCTCCGCTGCGGATCATGACCCACGAGATCGGGCACATCCTCGGCCTGCCGGACAACTACAACGGCAACTGCGCCCTCCTGATGTCCGGTGGCAGCGCCGGCACCTCCTGCACCAACCCGTACCCGAGCTCCGCCGAGGCCGCCAGGGTCGACACGCTCTTCGGCTTCGCCCCCCTGAGCGCGACCGGCGCCGAGGTCTTCACCGGCAGCTGGCCGGCCCCGGCAACGACCCCCGCCCAGCACTAACCCCACCCCCCACCCCGGCCGGGGTCGGCGCTCCCGCCGACCCCGGCCGCCCCGCACCCCCACCCCCCCTTGCGCGGCGATCAACCGGCCGCCCCGCGCCCCTCACCCCCCCTTGCGCGGTGATCAAGAGGTTTGCGTCGGATTCGGGCGCAAACCTGACGCAAACCTCTTGATCACCGCTTTGGAGGGCGGGCGGAGGGCGGATGGCCTGGGTGGGGTGGGTGGTTAGCGGTCCTTGCTGTCGGTGGGGGCCATTACGCGCAGCGCGTTGGCGGCCAGGCCGATTCGGATCGGGGTGTGGCCGCACAGTTCGCCGTCGACCTCGACGCGCGCCGGCCGGTCGGTCTCCAGCCACAGCTCGCCCACGGCGAGGAACGTGGTCTCGGCCAGCGTGCGGCGGTGACCCGTCGCCGCGTTGTGGGCCGTGTCCCGCAGCAGCCCGCGCCGGGTCGGCCCGCCTACCGGGTACGCCACCAGCAGCCGGTCGTCGGCGTCGGTGTCCGACGTGATCGGCCGGCCCGCGTGGAAGCCGCCGTTGGCCACGTAGAGCTGGTGGGTGTGGAACTCGTGGGTCGTGCCCTCGGCGCGGACGGTGGCCCGCAGCGCCCGGTGCCGGGCCAGCAGCGCCAGCGCGGTGGCCGGGTACGCCAACCGCCCGGTGACCCGCTTGAGCGCTGGCGGCGTACGCAGCATGATGTCGGCCGACAGCCCCACCCCGACGTGGTTGGCGAACGGCACGTCCCCGGCCAGCCCCAGGTCGACGTCGATCACCTTGCCCTCGGCCAGGACGGCCACGGCGGCGTCAAGGTCGAGCGGTAGGCCGAGGGTGCGGGCGAAGTTGTTGGTGGTGCCCAGCGGCAGCAGGCCCAGCGCGACGTCGCGGTGGGCGAGCAGGCGGGCGGCGGCGCTCTGCGTGCCGTCGCCCCCGCCCGCGATGAGCAGGTCCGGCCCGAGGGCGAGGGCGTCGGCCAGGCTGCGCTCCAGCTCACCGGGCCGGTCGGCCGGGTAGCAGCCGAGCAGGCCGAAGCCGGCCTCCGCCAACCGGGACCGGGCGTGCTCGTAGAGCCGGCGGCCCCGCCGCGAGCGGGCGTTGACCACCAGCGCCGCCCGCCGCTCGTGCCGGATGGCCGCGCCCAGCTCCTGCTTCGTCCGCATGGGTGCCGACCCTATCTCCGCCCGGCCCCGGGACCCCGCCCGGAACGCCGCCCGGAACGCCCAGGACCCCGCCCGGAACGCCCGGGATCCTGCCGGATCGGCGGGCGGGCCGGCCGACGACCGGTGAAGGCCCGGCGAACACTCGCGGGACGGGGCAGCGGGAAAGCACTGAAGGAGGTAGATACATGAGCCATGACGAACACCATCGACCGTCGTACCCTGCTGCGGATGGCCGGCGCGTCCGCCGGCACGGCCGTGCTCGCCGGTGCCGCGCTGTCCGCCCCGGCTCCCGCCGGTGCGGCCGGCGGGGCGTTCCGGCATGGGGTGGCCTCCGGTGACCCGCTGCCCGACGGCATTCTGCTGTGGACCCGGCTGACCCCGACCGACGCGGCTCAGCCCGGCTCCGGCGTCGGCCCCGAGGCCGTGGTGACCTGGCAGGTCGCCGCCGACCCCAACTTCTCGACGGTGACGGCGCAGGGCACGCTGACCACGGGACCGGCCCGCGACCACACCGTGAAGGTGGCGGTCACCGGCCTGGCCCCCGCCACCACCTGGTGGTACCGGTTCGGGTACGCGGGCGCGTGGTCGGCGACCGGGCGGACGATGACCGCGCCGCCGGCCAACGCCGACATCGACCGGCTCCGCCTCGGGGTGGTCTCCTGCGCGAACTGGGAGGCGGGCTACTTCTCGGCCTACCGGAGGCTGGCCGACCGGGGTGACCTCAACCTCGTCGTGCACCTCGGCGACTACCTCTACGAGTACGGCACCGGCGAGTTCGACGCCGGCGGAACGGTGGTGCGCCCCGTGCTCCCGGCCCACGAGGCGCTCACCCTCGCCGACTACCGGATCCGGCACGCGCTGTACAAGACCGACCCGGACCTGCAGGCCCTGCACGCCTCGGTGCCCTGGGTGATCACCTGGGACGACCACGAGGTGGCCAACGACCAGTGGTCCGGCGGCGCGGGCAACCACACCCCGGGCACCGAGGGCGACTACGCCGACCGGGTGGCCGCCGCCCGGAAGGCGTACGCGGAGTGGATGCCGGTGCGCACCGGCGCCGACGGGGCCATCTACCGTCGGCTGCGCTTCGGGAAGCTCGTCGAGCTGTCCATGCTGGACCTGCGGTCGTACCGGTCGCAGCAGGCGTCGGGCACGGCCGTCGACGATCCGGCGAGGACGATCACCGGGGACGCCCAGATGTCCTGGCTCAAGAGCGGCCTGGCCGCCTCGACGGCCCGGTGGAAGCTCGTCGGCAACCCGGTGATGATCTCCCGGCTCGACGTCGGCACGCTCCCCGCCTGGCTGCTCGGCCCGCTCGCCAAGCTGCTCGGCATCCCCGAGAACGGCGCGGCGCTCAGCGTCGACCAGTGGGACGGCTACAACGCCGACCGTAACGAGCTGGTCGACCACCTGCGCGCCAACAGCACCCGCGACGTGGTCTTCCTGACCGGCGACATCCACACCTCCTGGGCCAACGAGGTGACCACGCGGGCCACCGGCGGGTCCGCCCCGATCGCCGCCGAGTTCGTCGTTCCGTCGGTGACCAGCGACAACGTCAACGACTTCCTCGGCCTGCCGGAGGGCAACGCGCTGAGCGGCCTCGGGGGCTCGCTGCTGCGGGCGGCCAACAAGCACGTGCGCTGGACGGACCTGGACGGCCACGGCTACGGCGTGCTGGAGGTGACCCAGCAGCGGTGACGGATGGACTGGTACCACCTGGTCGACCGGACCCGGCCGGGCAGCGCCAGCCGCTGGGCGGCCGGCTGGTCCGTCGCGGCCGGCTCGTCGAAGCTGAGCAAGGAGACCGCGCCCCAGGCGTGACCCCGTCGCGGGGCGGGCGGACGCGATCCGCCCGCCCCGCATCCCGCAGTCGATCCCCGGCACCCTGCCCCGCACGTCGGCGGGGTGCCGGGGATCGGCGCGTCAGCGCCGGCCCAAGGCGCGGCGGAGGTTGCCGCCGTGGACGTCGGCCGCCTCGGCCGCGGAGAGGCCGTCCAGCCCGACCGGGTGCAGCGTCTGCGCGAACGACACGTGGTCCAGGCTGGGGGAGAAGTCCGAGCCCCAGTAGAGCCGCGCCGGGCCGAAGCGGTCCAGCAGCAGGTCGACGAACGGCCGGGCGGCGGCGTGCGGGTACGCGTCGGCGGGGTCGCTGACGGCGTACAGGCCGGAGACCTTGACCCCGACGTGGGGCAGCCGGGCCAGGTCGGTGAGCGGGGCGAGCCGGCCCGCGACCGCCTCCGGGGTCGGGACCGCCGCGTGCCGGCCGGGCAGGCCGAGGTGGCTGAAGAGCACCGCGCACCCGTCGAGGGCGGCCAACGCCCGACCGAGCCGGCCGGCGGCCTCCGGGGTGGCGTTGAGGCTGACCACCGCCGCCGCGTCGTTGAGCGACCCGCCCGCGGTCGCGGCCCAGTCGGCGAACGCGTCGGCCGAGGCCGGGTCCGGCAGGTACGCGGCGACGCCCGCGAACCCCGCCGACCGGAGCCGGTCCAGGCCGCGCCGGTCCGTGCCGGTGGCCGGCAGGTACGCCAGGGGCGCGATCCAGTCGTGCTCGGCCGCGAGCCGCGCGAGGTGGCTGTTGTTGCCGGCGAACTCCGGTGCGCCCTCGTAGCCGACCACGAGCGCCCGGTCGATGTCGTGTTCGCGGCGCAATGTCTGGTAGACGGCGAATTCGTCGCCCCCGGCCGGGGACCGTCCGTAGCGGCCGGGGTAACCGTCGGCGAACAGGTGCAGGTGTGCGTCGGCGCGTGGCATGGCCGGACCCTAACCGATTCCGGCAGCCCCATTGACGTGGGAGGACCCCTCCTTTAGGTTCTTGTCTCAATTAGGTCCGGATTATCGGCCGCAGGCGAGGAGTGGACCGCGTGGTGCAGGCGCACGAGGACGTTGACGATCTGGTACGGCTGCGTCGGCAGCTTCACCAGCACCCGGAGCTGCGCTTCATGGAACGGCAGACCGCAGCGGTTCTTGCCGACCGGCTCGCCCCGATCGCCCGGGTCCGCTCCGGAGTCGCCGGCACCGGCCTCGTAGCCGAGATCGAAGGACGTGCGTCGGGCCCCTCGGTTCTGCTTCGGGCCGATATGGACGCCTATCCGGTCCAGGACGCCAAGGAGGTGGCCTGGGCGTCGGGCAACGCCGGGGTCTGCCACGCCTGCGGACACGACGTACACATGACCGTCGTGCACGGCGTCGCGGCCCGGCTCGCGGCCGACCCGCCCGCCCGGGGCTCGGTGACCGTGCTGTTCCAGCCGGCCGAGGAGATCCCGTTCGGCGAGGACTCCGGTGCCGCCGCGGTGCTCGCCGACGACGCCCTGCGCGGCCGGCGCTTCGACGCCGTCCTCGGCCTGCACTGCTGGCCCGACCTGCCGGTCGGGGCGGTCGGCGTGGACCGGGTGACCGCGATGGCGGCCAAGGACGCCTTCCGGGTCGAGGTGCTCGGCCGGGCCGCGCACGCCGCGACCCCGGCGCTGGGCCGCGACGCCATCCTCGGGCTGGCCGGCATCATCACCCTGCTGCACGCCGGAGTGGCCCGCTCCCGCAACCCACACGAGCTGGTCGCCTTCAACATCGGCACGATCGTCGGCGGGGCCAGCCAGAGCCAGGTCGCCGAGCGGGCGGAGGCGACCGGCACGCTGCGAACCCACGACGAGGCCACCCGCGCCCGGCTCAAGCAGGTCATCGAGCGCATCGCCCGGCAGCAGGCCGCCGCGCTCGACCTCGGCCTGCGGTTCACCTGGGCCAACGAGATGCCCCCGGTGCGCAACGCCGCCTCGCTGGTGGCGCTCGCGCACGCCGAGCTGCCCGGCCTGGTCGAGGTCGCCGACCTGACCGCGCCCCCGCTGACCACCGACGACTTCGCCCTGCTCGGCGCGCTCGGTCCCAGCCTGTACGTCAAGCTCGGGGTCACCGGCGAGCGCGGCGGCGCGCCGCTGCACTCCGGCGCGTTCGACGTGGACGAACGGTGCATCGGGGTGGGGGTGACCGCCCTGGAGCGCCTCACCCGGGCCGTCCTCGCCGGCCGGCTCGCCGAGGCCGGAGCTGACGAGCCCGGCGGAGCCGCCGGAGCTGACGAGCCCGCAGGAGCCGCCGGAGCCGGTGGGGCCGCCCGAGGCGACCGCGCCGCCGCCGAGGCGGTCCGGGCATGAGCCGCCCGTCGGTCGCCGTGGTCGGCGCGGGGGCGTTCGGCGTCCGGCACCTGGCCGCGTACCGGTCGCTCGGCGTGCCGGTGCGGGCGCTGGTCGAGCCGGACGCCGCGACCCGGCAGCGGGTCGCCGTCGAGTACGGGGTGCCGCAGACGTACGCCTCCGTGGCGGACCTGCTCGCCGCCGCCCCGCCCGACGCGGCGTCGGTGTGCGTGCCCGGCCCGGCGCACCGCCCGGTGGCCGTGGACCTGCTCACCGCCGGGGTGCCCGTGCTGGTGGAGAAGCCGCTGGCCGCTACCGTCACCGACGCCGCCGCCATCGTGGCCGCCGCCGAGCGCACCGGTGTGCTCTGCCAGCCGGGGCACATCCTGCGGTACAGCGCCCCGCACCGGGCCCTGCACGACGCGGTCCGCGCCGGCCGGCTCGGCGACGTGCTCGCCGTCTCGTCCCGCCGCGACCGGCCCCGGACGCTGAGCCGGCTCTTCCCGCGCGAACACCCCGCGCTGCTCACCGCCGTGCACGACATCGACCTGGCCCTCTGGTACGCCGGAGCGCCCGTGGTCGAGGTCCGAGCGGCGGCCCGGACCCGACCCGGATCGGCCAACCCGGTCCTGGTGTGGGCGGAGCTGCGGCACGCCAACGACGTCGTGTCGTCGATCCGCAACAGCTACCTGCTCCCCGAACACACCCCGAACCACACCTCGGACCTGGTCGAGGTGTACGGCACCGACGGGGTCGCGCACGTCGACCTCGGCCACCCCACCCTGCTCGTCCAGGGCGAGCCGACCGAGGCGCCCGACTGGCTTCTCTCCCCGGTCGACGGCGGCGGAGCACTCGCCGCCGAGCTGCGGCACTTCCTCGGCCAGGTCGACGGCACCGAACCGACGGCGGTCGTCCCGCTCGTCGACGGCCTGCACGTCGTGCGGGTCGCCGAGGCCGTGGTCGACAGCGCCACCGCCGGCGGCGCGGTCCGCCGGATCCCCCCGAGCCCCCACTTGTGACAGGAGCTACCCGATGTTTCGACGGAGATTGGCCGGCGCCCTCGCCGCCGGCATGGCCGCCGCCGCGCTGCTGACCGGATGCGGCGGCGACGACGCCGCCGGCGGCCCGGTCACCCTCAAGGTGCTGACCTGGGAGCCGGGTGGCACCGAGTACTGGAAGCAGGTCAAGACCAGCTTCGAGGCCGGCCACCCGGACATCAAGCTGGAGATGCAGTCCGTACCGTTCGACAAGTACCCCGAGGTGCAGGGCCCGTACATCACCTCGCAGTCCGGGCCGGACGTGATGGCCAACAACGCCGGGCTGGAGCTGTTCGACCGGCGCGGCGCGTACGTGCCGTTGGGTGACAAGGCCGCCGAGATCACCAAGGACCTGGTCACCTACAGCGGCGCCTGCGAGGGCTTCGACACCGCCAAGCCCTGCTACGGCGTGCCCTTCTCCTACCAGGGCAACGTCCTCTACTACAACAAGGCCGTCCTGACCGCCGCCGGGCTCGACCCGGAGAAGCCGCCGGTGACCTGGGACGAGTTCGGCGCGGCCTGCGACGCGGTGAAGAAGGCCGGCAAGACCTGCCTGGCCCTCGGGCTGTCCGGCACCTTCCCGGCGTACTGGGACTTCCCGGAGATCGCCCGCAACTACCTCAACGAGGACGACATCCGCGCCCTGCTCGCCGGCAAGCTGTCCTGGAAGGACCCCAAGCTCGTCGCCGTGCTGGAGAAGCTCGCCGAGATCACCACCAAGGGCTGGGCCAACAAGAACGCCCCGTCGATCACCATGCTCCCCGACGGCGCCGACATCTTCCAGCGCGGCGACGCCGCGTTCGCCGGCACCATCATCTCCGACGCGGTGAACTGGGAGGCGTTCGGCAAGGCCCTCGGCGACGACAAGCTCGGCGTCACCCGGTGGCCGGCGGTCGACCCGTCCGCGCCGCTGGCGCAGAAGTTCTCCGGCATCGAGGGCGCCGTCTACGGCGTGACCCAGTGGAGCGAGAAGAAGCAGGCCGGCCTGGAGTTCATCAGCTGGCTGGCCGGCAAGGAGAACGGCGAGCTGTGGGTCAAGCACGGTAAGGGCCAGCCGCTGAACAAGAACGTCGACAAGGCGCTGCTGCCCTCGTCGCCGGCCTTCCAGAAGATCCAGGAAATGGTCGCCCAGCCGACCCTGCACGCCGGGGTGATGCTCTCCGGCCCCGAGGCCGACGCCCTGGCCCGCGGCTGGCAGCAGGTCACCCTCGGCCAGCTCACCGTCGACAAGTGGGCCGACCAGATGCAGCAGGCACTGGAGCGCAGCCCCACGAAGAAGCAGACCAAGTAGCACCCCGGGCGGGGCGACGCCGTGTCGCCCCGCCCGGCCAGCCACGGGGGAGGAACCCTGATGACGATCTCCACCGCGCCGGTGTCGGAGCCGGTGGCCGCCGACACCCCGCCCGCGCCGGCCCGCCGCCCGCCACGACCCGGGCGGGCCCGGGAGTGGTGGCTGGCCGCCGCGCTGGTGCTGCCCGCACTGGTCCTGGTCGTGCTGTTCAAGCTGGTGCCCCTCGTGCGGGGCGTGCTCACCAGCCTCGAGTCGTCCAGCGGTTTCGGCGGCAGCGAGTTCGCCGGGGCGGACAACTACACCCGGATGCTCGACGACTCGATGGTCCTCACCAGCTTCCGCAACGCCCTGCTGGTGGTGGCCACCCTGCCGGTGTGGATCGTGCTTCCGCTGGTGCTGGCGCTGCTGATCCACCAGCGCTCGCCGGGCTGGAAGTTCTTCCGGGCCGTCTACTTCGTGCCGTACACCATCGCGCCCATCGTCGTCGGCATCATGTTCCGGCAGATCCTCTCCCCCGACGGGCCGCTGAACGCCCTGCTGCGCGGAGTCGGCCTGGAGCCGCTGGCGATCGAGTGGCTCAACGGTCGGTACAGCGCGCTGTTCTCGCTGGTGGCGGTCGCCCTGTGGAGCTTCTTCGGGCTCGGCGTGATGACCTACCTCGCGGGCCTGGCCACCGTCCCCGAGGAGATGCTGGAGGCGGCGTACCTCGACGGCGCCGGGTTCTTCCGGCGGCTGTGGTCGGTGGTCGTGCCGATGCTGCGCCCGACCGTGGCGTACTGGAGCGTGGTCTGCGCCTCCGGCGTGCTGATCTGGCTGTTCCCGCTGATCTACGCGCTGACCCAGGGCGGGCCGGGCGACGCCACCATGCTCCCCGAGTACCTGGTCTTCCTCACCACCTTCCAGTTCCTGGACCGCGGCTACGGCTCGGCCATCGGCATCGCCCTGTTCGTCTTCGTCGCCGTGCTGTCGATCTTCAGCGTGCGGCACATGTTCACAGAGGGGACCCGCAAGCCGCGATGAACCCGCGCCACTCCGCCCGGATCGGGCGCTACCTGTTGACCTTCGCGCTGGTCGTCGTCGCCGTCGCGGCGATCTACCCGCTGCTGTTCACCGTGGTCAGCTCCCTGAAGACGCAGTCCGGCTTCGCCCACGACCCGCTGGGCCTGCCGGCCGGGATCACCCTGGACAACTACCTCGAGGCGTTCCGCCGGATGAACATGCCCCGGCTGCTGCTCAACTCGCTGATCACCACGCTCGGCGGGTTGGTGCTGTCGGTGCTCGCCGCGCTGCTGGTCGCGTACGCGGTGACGAAGATGCGCTTCCGCGGCGGGAAGATCGTCTTCCTGCTGATCATCGTGACGCTGACCATCCCCAGCCAGGCGATCATCTACCCGCTCTACCAGACGGTGCTGGACCTGGGCATGTCCGGCCAGTACCAGGGCCTGATCCTGGCGTACGCCGCGTTCGGGCTGCCGCTGGGCACGTACCAGCTTGCCGGGTACTTCCAGCAGGTGCCCGACGAGCTGATCGAGGCGGCCCGGGTCGACGGCGCGGGACACCTGACCATCCTGTTCCGGCTGCTCGCCCCGATCGCCGCCCCGGCCCTGGCGGCGCTGGCCATCTTCAACTTCGTGTGGATGTGGAACGACCTGCTGCTGCCCCTGGTCATCATGGGCGGCTCGGACAGCAAGACGCTGATGGTCGGCGTCTCCATGCTCAGCGGCCAGTACGACGTGTCGGTGCCGCTGGTCAGCGCCGGGCTGATCGTCGCCCTGCTGCCGGTGCTGATCATCTACCTGGTCTTCCAGCGGCAGCTCGTCTCCGGCGCGCTCGCCGGCTCCGGCAAGTGACAGGGGCGGGCCGGTGACCGGGGTGGCCGGGCCGGGGGAGCAGGTGTGCCACCTGTACCGGCTGCGCCCCGGCGCGGAGGCCGAGTACGAGCGCCGGCACGCCTGGGTGTGGCCGGAGCTGACCGCGCTGCTCGACGAGGCGGGGATCTACGACTATCACATCTACCGGCGGGGCCTGCTGCTGATCTGCGTGCTGCGCACCCGGTGGGGCCACGCCCACGCCCGCGCGGTCACCGGCTCCTCCGACGTGCAGGCCCGGTGGACGGCGTCGCTGGCCGAGCTGTTCGCCGAGATCACCGACGCCGACGGCGAGCCACTGTGGGCGTACCCCGTGTTCCACCACCCGGGGCACCCGCCGCCGTGACGGGCGCGACCGCGATGCGACGGCCCGGCGGGAAGATCCCCGCCGGGCCGTCGCGGTGCCCGCCGTCAGACCGCGTACGCGACCGAACCGTCGGCGCGCAGCGGGATCCGGGTCAACGGCCGGCCGGTCAGGTCCAGCGGGGTCTCGTCGGTCAGGTCGAGCGTCACGCCCAGCCCCGGGTCCTGCGGCACCGGCAGGAACCCGCCCTCGCGGCGGACGCAGGCGCGGGCCGGCCCGTCGGCGAGCTGGTCGTCGATCGGGGAGTACTCCTGGGTGACGAAGTTCGGGATGACCGTGTCGAGCTGCACCGAGGCCATGGTCAGCAGCGGGCCGAGGCAGTTGTGGCTGACCACGGCCGCGTGGTACGCCTCGGCGAGCGCGGCGATCTTCCGGCCGTGGCTGAGCCCGCCGGCAAGCCCGACGTCGGGCCGGACGTACTGGGCGCCGCCCTGGGCGAGCAGTTCCTTGAACTCCCAGATGGTGTGCAGCCGTTCCCCGTTGGCCATCGGCACGCCGAGCGCCCGGCGGGCCACCTCGGCCTGGCTGCTCACGCTGTCGATCTGGATCGGGTCCTCGACCAGCAGCGGGTGGTGCCGGGCCAGCGCCGGCACGACGGTTGTGGCCTGCAACGGGGTGAGCTTGCGGTGCAGCTCGATGAGCAGGTCGACGTCCGGGCCGACGGTGTCGCGCACCGCCGCCGTGGTGGCCTCGGTCTCGGCGACGAGGCGGGCCAGCGACACGTCGGCGTAGTCGGCCGGCAGCGGGTCGAACTTCACGGCGGTGAAGCCGTCGGCGACGGCTGCGGCGGCCTGGCCTGCGAGGGCCTCCGAGCCCGTGCCGCCCAGCAGCAGGTGCAGCCGGATCCGGTCGCGGACCCGGCCGCCGAGCAGCTGCCACACCGGCACGCCGAGCCGCTTGCCCAGCAGGTCCCACAGGGCCAGGTCGACGGCGGAGACAGCGGCGGTGAGCACCGAGCCGCGGAACGGCCCCATCCGGTAGAGGTGGTGCCAGTGGTGCTCGATCCGGTTGGGGTCCGCCCCGAGCAGGTACGGCCGGAACGTCTCCACCACGGCGTGCACCGCCGTCGGGTATCCCCAGCAGGCGGACTGGCCGACCCCGGTCAGCCCGTCCGACGTGCGTAGCTGGACGAAGTGCGCGTCGCCGCGCACCACGGACTCCACCTCGGCGATCTCCATGCCCGCTCCCCAAATTAGAGACCAATAACGGCCACAAACTTGCTTGTGCACTCTTCCATAGCCTTGGACTGCTGGTCTAGGCTCCTCAACCAACGAGCCGGAATAAGGCTCAATTATCTCAGGGGGTGTGATGGGGCTGCCCGACGACTATCGGCTGATGGCCCGGATCCGCCGGTTCGAGGAGCGGCTGGCCGCCCTCAAGGACGCCGGCGAGATCCCGGGCTCGATCCACCTGTGCAACGGCCAGGAGGCCGTCCCGGTCGGCGCCTGCCGGGCGCTGCGCGACGGGGACCACGTCACCGCGACCTACCGGGGACACGGCTGGGCGATCGCCCGGGGCGTCGACCTCACCGGCCTGTTCGCCGAGATGATGGGCCGCGACTCCGCGCTCTGCGGCGGGCGGGCCGCGTCGCCGTACCTGTCGGACCCGGGGCGCTGGTTCGTCGGCGAGAACTCCATCGTGGGCGCCGGCGTGCCGATCGCGACCGGCGCGGCGCTCAGCGCCCAGCGCACCGGCAGCGGGGCCGTGTCGGTGGTCAGCATCGGCGACGGCGCGATGAACCAGGGCAACGTGCACGAGGCGCTCAACCTCGCCGCCGTGCTCGACCTGCCGCTGGTGCTGGTGGTGGAGAACAACGTCTACTCCGAGATGTCCCGGATCGAGGACATGGTGCGGGTCCGGCAGCTCGCCGAGCGGGCCGCCGGCTACGGCCTGCCCGGCCGGGTCGTCGACGGCAACGACCCCGACGCCGTCGCCGAGGCGATGGCCGAGGCCGTGGACCGGGCCCGGGAAGGCTCCGGGCCGTCCATCGTGGAGGCGATGACCGAGCGCCTCGTCGGCCACTACAGCGGCGACGTGCAGCACTACCGCCCGGCCGGCGAGATCGCCGCCGCCCGGGAACGCGAGCCGCTGGCCCGCATCCGCCGGGCCGCCGACGCCGACCTGGCCGCCCGGCTCGACGCCGTCGACGCCGAGGTGGCCGACGAGATCGAGGCCGCCGTCACCGCCGCCCGCGCCGTGCCGTACCCGGACCCGGCGACCGCCAAGGAGCACGTCTATGTCTGAGTCGCTGCGCTACATCCAGGCCGTCAACGCGGCACTCACCTGGGCCCTGGACAGCCGGACCGACACCGTCTACTTCGGCGAGGACGTCGCGTTGCCCGGCGGGCCGTTCGGCGCCACCAAGGGGCTGCACAAGCGGTTCGGCTCCGACCGGATCTTCGACACCCCGATCTCCGAGACCGGCTTTCTCGGCATGGCCCTCGGCGCGGCCATGACCGGGCTGCGGCCGATCGCCGAGATCATGTACGCCGACTTCTCGTTCGTGGCGATGGACCAGATCGTCAACCAGATCGCCAACATCCACTACTCCAGCGCGGGCCGGTGGAAGGCGCCGCTGGTGATCCGGATGCAGCAGGGCTACTCGCCCGGGGCGTGCGCCCAGCACTCGCACTCGCCGGAGGCGTACTTCGCGCACACCCCCGGGCTGCGGGTGGCGCTGCCGGCCACCCCGGACGACGCGTACCAGATGCTGCGCACCGCGGTCGTCAGCGACGACCCGGTGGTGGTCGCCGAGGCCCGGATGCTCTACCCGACCCGGGGCCCGGTGCGCACCGACGCCCCGGTCGAGGAGATCGGCGGGGCCCGGGTGGTCCGGCCCGGCGCCGACGTCACCGTCGTCGCCTGGTCCCGGATGGTGTCGGCGGCCCTGGACGCCGCCGGGACACTCGCCGAGGAGGGCGTCGACGTCGAGGTGGTCGACCTGCGCTGGCTCAACCCGCTGGACTTCGACACGGTCGCCGCGTCGGTGGCCCGCACCGGCCGGTTGGTCGTCGCCCACGAGGCCAACCTGACCGGCGGCTTCGGCGCGGAGATCGCCGCCCGGGCCGCCGCCGAGTGCTTCGCCGACCTGCGCGCACCGGTCGCCCGGGTGGCCGCCCCGGACGTGCCGATGCCCGCCGCGCCCACCCTCCAGGCCGTCGTGGTGCCCGAGGCGTCCACCGTGGCCGACGCGGTGCGCCGGACGGTCCGCGCGTGAGCGGCGGCGCCCCGTCAACCGGTCCGGGCGGTGGCGGCACCCCGCCGCCCGGACCGGGCGTGGGCGGCGGACCCGCGTCGGCCGGCCCGTCTGTCGGCCTGCTGGCCGGGCGGCGGGTGGTCGTCGTCGGCGGGGCGTCCGGCATCGGCCGGGCCACCGTGCTGGCCGCAGCCGCGGCCGGCGCGGCTGTCGCCGTGCTGGACGCCGACGCCGCCGGCGCGGCCGAGGCCGCCGCCGAGGCCCGGTCCGCCGGGGCGGGCGCCTGCGCCCGGGGCGTCGACGTCACCGTCGAGGCCGAGGTCGCCGGGGCGCTCGACGCCGTCGCCGCCGAACTGGGCGGCGTCGACGCCGTGCTGCACGTCGCCGGGATCATGGGTGGACAGGGCCTGGACGTGCGGGACGTGCCGGTCGAGCTGTGGGCGCGGGTCATCGCCGTCAACCTCACCGGCCCGTTCCTGGTCGCCAAGCACGCCGCCCGGCACCTGAGCCCCGGCGACGGGGTGCTCGTGCTGGTCGGCTCGAAGGCGGGCGTCCAGACCGGCTCCGGCTCGGTACCCTACGGCGCGAGTAAGGGAGGGTTGCACGGTCTGGCGCTCACGCTGGCCCGACAGCTCGGTCCACAGGGGATCCGCGTGCACGCGCTCTGCCCGGGAGACATCGACACGCCGCTGATGCGGAAGTCGCTGGACGAGGCGCGGGTCAACGGCACCGACGGCGGGCGGGTCGCCGCCATCGAGGCCGCGCTGGGCCGCCCCGAGGACGTCGCCTCGGTGCTGGTGCTGCTGGCGTCGCCGGTCAGCGCCGGCCTCGTCGGCACGGTCTGCACGGGCTGAGCACCCCACCCTCTAGGCCAGCGGGACACACGTGGAGGCAGCATCGTGATCGGGATCATCGGCCCGGAGGACTCGATCCGGCTCGTGCAGGAGGTGGCGGCCGGGGAGGGCCGCGCGGAGGCGGTGACCACACGCGTGTACACCCGCCCCGAGCAGGCCCCCGACCTGGCCCGCGAGCTGGACGAGGTGTGCCAGGTGCTGCTGTTCACCGGGCGCATCCCGTACGCGTTCGCCACGGCGGCCGGGGAACTGCGGGCGGAGATCGACTACGTCCCGCACGCCGGCATCGACCTGTACCGGACGCTGTCGCGGATGCTGCTGGCCACCGGCGGGAAGCTGCCCCGGGTCAGCGTGGACACCATAGAGGCGGAGACCGTTCGCGAGACGTACCACGACATCGAGGTCGCCCCGCCCACGGAGATCCTGCCGATCGCCGACTCCTCCGGGCTGCTCTTCTCCGGACTCGACGAGATCACCGCGTACCACCGGGAGCGGTACGCCTCCGGCGCGGTCGAGGCGTGCCTGACCTGCCTCGGCGCGGTGCACCGGGACCTCGCCGACAGCGGGGTCCCGGTGTGGCGCGTCGAGCACACCCGGGCCTCGGTGCGCGACGCGCTGCACCGGGCCTGGCTCGCCGCCGAGATACGCCAGTCCCGGGCCACCCAGATCGCCGTGATGATGGTCGACCTGGGTGTGTCGACGACCCGGGCGCAGGACCCGTATCAGGCGGAACGGCAGCGGCTGCGGGTGCGCGAGGCGCTGCTGGAGCACGCCGAGCGGATGCGCGGCCGGCTGGCCACCGTGGACGACCGGACGTTGCTGATCACCACCACCCGGGGCACCGTGGAGAGCGCCATCGCCCGGCACCGGGACGGGCACGCCTCCCTGCTCGCCCTGCGCGGGGTCGACGTCGAGCACGCCGTCGGCTTCGGCGCCGGCACCACCATCGCCGCCGCCGAGGACAACGCCCGCAAGGCCCTCGCGCTGGGCCGGCACGGCGGCGACACCCACGTGGTGTTCCCCGACGGCGAGGTCTACTCCAGCCGGGAGACCGCCGTCAGGCCCCGGCTGCGGGAGACCGCCCCGGGCGTGCTGCGGGTCTCCGAGCAGCTCGGGATCGGGCCGCTGTCCACCCGGCGGCTGCTGGAGGCCCTGCACCAGATGGACCCCGACGAGGTCACCGCCCGGGGGCTGGCCGACGCGTACGGGGTGGAGGCGCGCTCGGCCCGTCGGCTGCTCAAGGCGTTGCGCGCGGCCGGCTTCGCCGAGGAGGTCGGGGTGCACGTCAGCACCGGAGCGGGCCGCCCGCAGACCGTCTACCGGGTCGCCATGCGGCGACTGCTCGGCGCCATCGGGGCCGAGGCGTCCCCGCCGGCTCCCGGGGCGGCCGAGCCGAGCCGGCCGGGACCGTGAGGGCAGGGATCGCGTGAGGTTCGAACCGACCTACCTGGTCACCGCCACCTTCGCCGCCGACGTCGTCGTCCGGCGCGAACCCCACCGGGCCGCGCATCTGGCGCACGTGCGCGCCCTGCTCGCCGACGGCACCGCCCTGATCGCCGGGGCGCGCGCCGACCTGAGCGCCTCCGTGCTGGTGCTGCGGGCCGCCGACGCGCCCGCCGCCCGCACCCTCGTCGAACAGGATCCCTACTGGCGGCACGGCGTGTGGACCGCGATCGACGTGGTCGACTACCTCGCCGCCACCGCCCACACCATCGGGAGGACATGATGTCGTCGTACCGCCAGGTCTCCGGCGTGCGGGTGCTCGGGGCCGAGCACGCGCCCTTCGCCGCCGGGCTGCTGCGCGAGGCGTGGGGCGAGGGAGGCCCGGACGCCGTGCCGGTCCGCCTCGCCGTCGACCCGGCGCTGCCCGAGGGCGGCCACCGGACCGACGTGCCCGAGCGGGGCGAGATCCGACTCGTCGGCGACCCGTTCGCCGGCCTGGTGTACGCCGCGCGGGCCCTGGTGGCGTCGGCCACCCCGGCCGGCCTGCCCGTCGGCGCGTCCGCCGCCGCCCCCGGGCTGCCGCTGCGCAACCTGTGGACCTGGGACCACTCCACCAACTGGGACACCCGGCAGCTCGGCCAGCAGGAGATCGGCGCGCTGAACCCGTACGCGAAGTCCGCCGACGCGTTCGGTGCCGACTACCGCCGGCTGGTCGACTTCTGCAGCCGGGAACGGATCGGCGGAATCGTCGTGTACGGGCTGCTGCGCGACGCCCACGGCGGCGTCGAGGCGGCCCGCGAGCTGTGCGAGTACGCCAACGCCCGGGGCGTGCGGATCATCGCCGGGGTCGGGATCAACGCCTACGGCGGCATCTACTTCGACGGCCGGCACCGGTACAACCTGGCCACCTGGCTGCGCCGGCGCCCCGACCTCGCCGCCGAGCTGCCGAAGAAGGTCGGCTTCGACATCGACGAGTTCGGTGACCTGCACTTCCCGGCCAGCGAGTACATGATGGCCGCCTGCCCGTCCCAGCCGGACAACCTGGCCTGGCACCGCGACGCCATCGACTGGCTGCTGGACACCCTGCCCGTCGGTGGGATCAACTTCGAGACCGGCGACTACGGAAGCTGCGCCTGCGCCCGGTGCGCCGCCCGCGCCGGCGGCGAGCGGACCTCCTGGTCGTACGAGGCGATGCGGTCGGTCTACCCGACCCTGCTGGAGACCGCCCGGCGCGACGGCCCGGCCGGGGTGCCGCTGCGCCACCTCGTCGAGGTGTACTGGGACAACATCTTCGACCTGGACGCGCAGCAGCCCCTCGCCGACCTGCCCGACGACGTGGCTTACCAGTACTGCGTCAACCGTGGGTTCTGGTACGACCAGCGGGACCGGCTGACCGTCGAGCACGTCGGCCGCCTGCCGCACACCACCAACGTGCTGCGCACCCACGCCGGGTCGCAGTGGAACCGGCAGCGCCACTCCTGGGTCCCCGAGATGTACGCCGACATGGCCACCCGGTCCGGGGCCGCCGGGATGCGCGGGCTGACCATCTTCGCCGAGCCGTCCGCGTACCACCCGACCAACGAGATCAGCTACCTGGCGTACGCCAGGTTCTCCTGGGACCCGGAACTGCCATGGACGGACTTCTGGCGCGAGGAGGTGGCCCCCCGGTTCGGCGGCTCGGCCGAGGCCGAGGCGTTCCGCGACGGCGCGGCCCTGCTCGACGACCCGTCCGCCGCCGGCGCGGCCCTCACCGCCGTGCGCGGCGACGCCCTCGCCATGGTCGCCGCGACCGCCGGGGAGACGCAGCGCCGCTGGCTGTGGCTGGCCGAGCGGGCCGCCCGGTACGCCCACTGCGCCGGCTGACCCGGGACCGGCCCGGGGCGTGACGGTTGCCGCGCGGGACTATGACAGTCGTGTGAAGAATCCGCTGGCCGGGGCGTCGGCGGTTTGGCCGCCCGGCCTCCGGGGGCACCGTGGAGGACGCAGGCGACAACCCCTCGAAAGGAACGGCCCACCGTGGAAGTAACCGGGTTCATCACCGCCATCGTCATCGGCCTTGTCATCGGCGCGCTGGGCCGGCTGGTCGTACCGGGCAAGCAGACCATCCCGATCTGGCTCACCCTGCTGATCGGTGTGGTCGCCGCGATCCTCGGCACCCTCGTGGCCGGGGCGTTCGGGGTGGACGACACCGCCGGAATCGACTGGATCGAGCTGCTGATCCAGGTCATCTTCGCCGCGATCGGCGTGTCGCTCGCAGCCGGCGCCTACGGCCGCCGCCGACACTGACCCGCCGCGCTCGCCGGCCGATCCGCCGCCGGCCCTGATCCGCCGCCGGCCCTGATCCGCCTCCGGCCCTGATCCGCTCCCGCCGCCGGGACCGGTCCGCCGTCAGCGCCGGCCCGCCCTTGACGGAGATCCCCCCGGCGGCGATCCGCTATCGGCGCTCGCCCTACGGTCGCCGGCCCGCCCTGGTTCGGGCGGGCCGGCGACCGGCGTCAGGGCGTGGCCGGGTGGCCCGCCAGGGCGTCCGGTTCCCCGTCGGTACGCCGGTCCGGCCGGCGCGCGGCGCCGGGCCCACCGGCCGCCGCCCACGCCGTGGTGAGCAGCAGCAGCGCCGTGATGTAGGTGCTCATCACGAGCAGGCCGTGGCCGGGCAGGGTGGTGCCGGCCGCGTCCACGCCGATCAGCAGGTCGGAGACGAGGAAGAACGCCCCGCCGACCGCCGCGCGGGCCGACACGCCGGCCGCCGCGGCGGCCATCAGGCACAGGGCGAGGCTGTAGCCGAGCACGGGCAGCCGCAGCTCCCCGAGCGGCCCCCACAGGACGACATTCGCCGCCGCCCACAGCACGAGGTAGACGGCCACCACCGGCACGGGGGGCCGCCGGTGCCGGGTGAACGCCACGATCAGGCTGACCTGGGTGCCGAGGAAGCAGCCCATCCCGGCCAGGAACGCGGGCTCGCCGTCCAGCAGCAGCGCCACGTCGCCGGCGGTGGCGAAGACCAACCCGAGCGCGACCAGGTCGAAGCGCCGCCCGGACCGCAGCAGCCAGAGCAGCAGCAGCGGGGCGAGCAGCGGCTTGGCCAGCCACTGGAGCACGGTGCTGTCGAGCGCGACGCCGACCAGCTCGACGGCGGCGACGACGCCGAACGGCGCGAGCCGCCTCATCGGGCGGGCTGCCAGCCGGGACGGCCGAACACGTGGCCCAGCCGGTGTCGCCAGGACGCGGCGGCGCGTACGTCGGCCCAGATCGACCCGTACTCGTGGACGGCCACCCGCAGCGGGTTGTAGGTGCCGATGTTCTTGGTCAGCCCGTACCGGGCGGGGGCGCGCTCCGGCTCGAAGGTGCCGAACAGCCGGTCCCAGACGATGAGGATCCCGCCGTAGTTGCGGTCCAGGTACTCGGCGTTGACGCCGTGGTGGACCCGGTGGTGCGACGGCGTGTTGAAGAGCCACTCGATCGGCCGGGGCAGCACCCGGACCCGCTCGGTGTGCAGGAAGAACTGGTACAACAGGCTGACCGACTGCTGGAGGAAGATCATCCACGGCGGGACGCCGAGCAGGGCCAGCGGCAGCCAGAACGGCAACGAGGTCATCGGCGTCCAGCTCTGCCGCAGCGCGGTGGACAGGTTGTAGAACGTGCTGGAGTGGTGCACGACGTGACCGGCCCAGAACAGCCGTACCTCGTGGTGGGTTCGGTGGAACCAGTAGTAGGCCAGGTCGTCGGCGAAGAACAGCAGCACCCAGGTCCAGACGCTGGTGGGGGAGAGCTGGACCGGCGCGACCGTCCACAGCGTGACGTAGAGGCCGACGGTGAGCAGCTTCCACGGCAGGCCGATCACCTGGCTGCCGGCGCCCATGGTGAGGCTGGTGGTGGTGTCGCGCAGCTCGTAGCCGCGTTCGTCGTCGTCCGGCGCGAACCGGTAGGACAGCGCCTCCACGACGATGAGCAGGAGGAACGCGGGTACGGCGTAGAGCACGGCGGGGATCATGCTCGGCATTCCCTTCCGGGTGGGGTGGTGGGGGTGAGGGCGGCGGTGAGCAGGGCCCGGGCCTGATCGGCGGCGGCGGTGCCCCGCCCGGCGGCCACCGCCTCGGCGAGCCGGCGGTGCCCGGCCACGTCGAGCAGCTCGGCGGCCCGCCGCTCGGGTGGCACGCGGCCGACGGCGAGCGCGCCGGCCACCAGGCTGTTGAACCCCAGCAGGTACGCCGTGTTACCCGAGCCGCGCACCACGTGCCGCCACAGGTCGATGTTGGCCTCGGCCATCCGGGGCAGGTCGGGGGCGAGCCCGGCGTACTCCTGCGCGGCGCGGGTGACGGTCTCGCGCGTCGCCGCATCGGCCCGTTCGGCGCAGAGCCGGGCCGCGTCGATGCCGATGCAGGCCCGCATCTCCAGCATGTCCCGCACCAGCGTGTCGACGGGCAGGACGTCACCGGAGCGGACCAGGTACAGCGCGAGGTCGAGCCCGGCGTGCACCCGCCAGTCCAGCACCCGGGTCGCGCCACCCTGGCTGACCCGGACCAGGCCGAGCTGTTGCAGCCGGCGCAGCGCCTCCCGGACGGCGTGCCGGTTCACCGCGAAGGCGGCGGCCAGCTCCCGCTCGCCGGGCAGCGTGTCGCCGGGCCGGTACGCGCCGCTGACCACCGCGTCGCGCAACTGCCCGAAGACGTGATCGGACACAGACCCCCGAGGCACAGGCACAAACATCACGCCGAGCAGTGTGTCCCCCATCACCTCAACCCGTCAACTGGTTGTACCAGCCCCACCCCACCCCCCACCCCGCCCCTCCCCCGCGCGCCCCGTCCCGCCCCCCCGCCCGCGTTGATCAAGAGGTTTGTGTCACGTCAGGCCCCGGTCTTGACGCAAACTTCTTGATCAACGCGGGCGGGCGGAGCGGGCGGGGGTGGCGGGGGTGGGGGTTGGGTGGGCGGGGTTGGGGTGGGTGGGGAGAGGGCCTGGTCTACTCGGGTCAGTACCGAGGGGTCTTCTCCGTCGATGCCGCGTAGCAGGTCGATGGCGGTGGCGCGGATCTGTCCGACGATCATCACCACCGGTAGTGGGGGGTCGGAGCTGAGTAGTCGGGCGGCGTGGCGGACCGCCTCCAGCGCCGCCGCGTCCGCCTGCTCGGCGTGCCGGGCCGCCTCCTGCCGGCCGGCGAGGTCGGTGGCCAGCGCCGCCCCGGCGGCCCGTACCGCCTCGGCCAGCGCGCGGATCGCGGCGCCCACCTCGGGCGGGGTGGCCTCGTGCAGCCGGGCCAGCGTGACCCCGGCGCGGGCCAGCACCCGGATGTTGCGGGCCGCGTAGTCGAGCTGCCGGGCGGTGGCCTCGACGTCCCCGACCCGGCCCAGGTGCCGGCGGCGGCGCACGCCGAGCCGCAGCGTCTCGCCGCAGGCCTGCACGGCCGTCCGCAGCCGCTCCACGCAGCCGTCGACCTGGCGGGCCCGCTCCAGCGCCGCCCGGGCCGCCGCCTCGTCGCACCGCTCCAGCGCCTCGTCGATGCGGGTGAGCACCTCGGCGAGGTCGGCGAACGTCCGGCGCGCCTCGGCGGCCAGCGGCGCGAGCGGGTTGCGGCCCACGGTGAGCTGGCTGGCGGCGAGTGCCACCGCGCCGCCGACCAGCGCGTCGACGAAGCGGAACGGCACCAGGTCGCCCTTCGGCGCGGCCACCGCGACCAGGTACAACGCGGAGATCGCCGCCTGGACGACGAGGGTTCTGCTCGCCCCGATCGTCACCATGAGACCGATGGTCAGCACCAGGACCGCCAGCAGCGTGCCGCTGCCCGGGCCGAGGGCCTGCACCACCAGCTCGGCGACCAGCACCCCCGCCGCGACGCCGAGGACGATCTCGATCGTCTGCCGGATCCGCCGCCCGCGCGCCTCGCCGAGGACGACCAGGGCCGCGGTCGGCGCGAAGAACGGGTCCGGGTGGCCGATGAGCCGGGAGGCCACGAACCACGCCACCGTCGCCGCGAGGGCCGCCTCGACCACGTCCACCCAGTCCCGCCGTAACCGGCCCACCGCCGCCCGGGCCCAGTCCCACGCCCGGTCCCACGGCCGGGTCGCCGCAGTCCGTACCCGGTCCCGTGACCGGTCCATCACGCCTCGTGTCCAGTTCCGCACTCCGCGCCTCCCGCTGCCCGCCGCCACGGCGGACCGGGGCACGGCTCGCCGTCACCCCGGCCAGCCGGTTCCGGTAGCGCAGTACCCAGCAGAAGGACGCGCAACGCTCGAAGTGGTCACCCGCCCCGCCCCGCCCAGCCAGCGATTCATGATCGTTTGACGAAGAGTGAGACGACACGCCGGCCGTAGTCTCCGGAATCAGCAGACGATCATGCGAGCGAAGCCCGCTCGGTGAGCCGCATCCCGACCCGCCGCGCCATCTCGTCGATGTGCTCCGGCCAGCAGTACCGCATGGCGAACGGCGGTCAGGTGGTCGGCCAGGGCGGTCAGTCCGCGGCGTCGCGGCCGAGGCGTTTCATCTCGAGCTGCGACTGCGATTCCTGCGTCAGGGTGCTGTATCGGGCGTACCCGATGCGGATGTCCGCCTTACGCGGCCCGTCAGCTTGTTCTATACGCCAGTGCCGACTACTCCCTACAGCACATGATGACCGCAGACACCGGGAGCTGAGCGCTGGTCCTTGCGGTGGTTGCAGCGGTCGATACCCGTCGGTGTCGAGTTTGGCGAGTTCGCCGTCGATGTCGACGGAGTGGGTGCCGTAGAGGTTGCCGTTGGCCGTGGTGACTGGGCCAGATGTGCGCCTGACAGCCGGTCGTTGACGTGGGCCACCGTGCGGGCCGGGACCAGCGGGGCGTCGCGGCCGGTTCCCCGCCGGCCGTCGCCCCCGTCCGTGCGCTGCTCGTGGTAGTCCTGCTCGACGTTGACCGACCAGACGTCGTGGGTCGTGCCGTGGGCGATGTTCTCCGCGGTGAGCATCGCGGTCAGCATGGAGTGGTCCTGGTTGTTGTAGCGGTGCATCCCGTTGCGCCCGACCGGGTGCAGGTTCGGCGTCTCGCGGCCCAGCCAGCCCCGGATCACGTCGATGTTGTGTTGGTAGCGCTCGTCGTACACCGGGTACGCCTTGGGCATCCGGACGACGTGGCCCGACTCGACGACGCCGGGCGCGACCAGGCCGAGCTGCTCCAGTTCGGCGGTGGCCAGCCGGACCAGGTCCTCGTCGGTGCGCCGCCACATGTCGTCGCCCTCGAAGACGAAGTACTCCAGGCCCAGGCAGGTCCGGCCGTCCTTGACCAGGTACGGCGACCAGGAGCCGAAGTTCTGGATCCGCCCCACCCGCACGGTCGGGTCGTGCACGTAGATCCAGTTGTCCGGGAACGAGAACTCCTCCGGCACCACCAGCGCCACCGTCAGGAAGTCCCGGTAGCGCAGGTCGGCGGCGCAGGCGAGCACCTCCGCCGGTGCCGGCGGGTCCAGCGCCGCCACCAGCTCGGAGATCGGCATCGAGGAGATGACGTGCGCGGCCTTCTCCCGTCGTTCGCCGTCCGGCCCCGCGACGGTCACGCCGGTCACCCGCCGGGTGTTTGGATCGCGGTGTACCGCCCGTACCCAGGTGCCGGTGCTGACCGTCGCGCCGCGGGCCCGGACCTGCTCGGTGCACCGCTCCCACATCATCCCCGGCCCGAACTTCGGATACTGGAACTCCTCGATCAGGCTGGTCACGTCCTTGCGGTTGCGCCGGGGCAGCAGCGCGGCCCACACCGCGCGGGACAGCGAGAGGTTCTTGATCCGCTGCGCCGCCCAGTCGGCCTGCAACTGGTCCGCCGGCATCCCCCAGACCTTCTCCGTGTACGTCTTGAAGAAGATCGAGTACAGCCGCCAGCCGAAGCGCGCCGACACCCAGCCCTCGAAGTGCGACTGGTCCTTCGGCGGGCGCAGTCGGGCCCGGCCGTACGACCCGACGCAGCGCACCGCCTCCCGCAGGCCGAGGTTGCGCAGCGCGTTGCGCGCGTTGAGCGGGTAGTCGTAGAGCGCGCCCCGGTAGAAGATTCGGCTCATCCGGGGGCGGAGTAGGAAGTCCTCGTCGGGCAGGATCTCGTGCCAGAACGCCTCGACCCGGGACACCTTCGTGAAGAACCGGTGCCCGCCGATGTCGAAGCGCCACCCGTCGCGTTCCACCGTGCGGCTGATGCCGCCGACCACGTCGTCGGCCTCGTACACCCGCACCGGCTCGCCGTGCCGGAGCAGCTCGTACGCCGCGGTCAGCCCGGCCGGGCCCGCGCCGATGACCACCGTGCCGGGTTCCGCGCCCATGCCCGTTCCGCCCCCCGTTGTTGCCGGATGAGGCAGCGCCCTTACCCGGTCCGCCGCCGAATTCACCTGCCGGCCGGGTGTGAGCCGGCCGGGAGCGGGGATCCCCGGCCGGTCGCGGACGAGCCGGGGGACCACCAGATGAGCGAGGGGCGCGAAGACGCCGACGACCGGCCGACCGGCGTACGGGACTGGCCGGGTCGGGTCATGCGGGGGGCGGCCCGCCTCGCCGCCAGGGTCCCCGCGCCGTGGGGGTTCGTGCTGGCCGTCTTCGTCGGCTCCAAGCTCGTGCTGTCGCTGGTCGCCGTGACCGCGCTGACCGCCTGGGACGGGGTCCCCGGGGCACCCCCGGTGGACGAGGCGACGATGCGCGCCCAGCAGGACGCCATCTCGCCACACCGGTGGCTCTCCCTCTGGTTCGCCTGGGACTCCCTGCTCTACGACCACCTGGCCCGGCTGCCGCTCACCGGCGGGTGGAGCGAGTTCGGGTTCCCGCTGCTCTACCCGTTCCTGGCCCGGTCGGTCGCCGCGCTGCTGGGCGGGAACACCGCGTGGGCGCTGCTGCTGGTCGCCAACGTCGCGTTCCTGTTCCAGCTCTACTACGCCCACCGGCTCGGCGAGCGGCTCTGCGGCGACGACGCGGCGGCCCGGCGCTTCGTCCGGTACCTGCTGCTCCTGCCCGCCGCGTTCCTGTTCCAGGCGGCGCTGACCGAGTCGCTCTTCCTCTGCCTCGCCCTCGCCGCCTTCTGGTACGCCGAGCGGCGGCGGTGGCTGCTCGTCGGCGTCGTCGGCTTCTTCCTCGCGCTGAGCCGGTCGGTCGGCTTCCTCGTCGTCGTCCCGCTCGCCCTGGTCCTGCTGCGCCAGCACGCGTACCGGCTGGACCCGCGCACGCTCGGCCGGTACCTGCGGCTCGGCTGGCCGCTGCTGCTCCTGCCGGCCGGGTGGCTCGCCTTCATGGCGTTCGCCGGCTGGCAGTCGGGGGACTGGTTCGCCTACCAGCACGCCCAGGAGCGGGGCTGGGGGATCAGGGTGCAGAACCCGCTCTGGGTGGCGTACCACGGCCTGACCGGCGGCTCGGCCGCCGACGCCGCGCGGGTCTGGCTGGCCCTGGCCGTCGTGGTGGTGGTGGTCGCCGGGTTTCGCCGCGCCGAGCTGCCCTACCTGGTCTACACCCTCATCGTGGTGCTGGTGCCGCTGTCGATGGGGCCGCCGGTGTACAAGAGCCTGCTGCGCTACCTGCTCGCCGCGTTCCCGGTCGCCCTGGTCCTCGCCCGGTGGGCCCGCCGCGCCACCGTCGACACCTGGCTCACCGCCGCCCTGGCCCTGTTCCAGGGCGCCCTGTTCGTGGTCTGGCTGACCTACTGGACCCACTTCATCATCTGACGCCGCCGCGCGGGTGTGACCGACGCCCCCGCCCGGCACAGGTTTAGCGGACCCCGGGTCGGTGAACGTTCAGGGACAGCGACGACGAGAGGGGTCCCGCGTGTCCGGCACAACGCACCACCGGTCCAGTCACGACGCAACCGCACCGAGCGACGTGACGGACCCGCTGCTGTGGCGCCTGGCGTACGACGTCGCCGAGGCCCATCAACCAGACGAGACCGACCGCTGCCGCAACCTGCTCTGCGCGGGCCAGCAGGCCCCGTGCGAGGCGCTGCGCAACGCGGAGCGCGCCATGGAACTGGCCCGGGGGGCCGGGGCCGTCGAATCCCGGTGGCCCGCATCCCGCGCCCAGTCCGCCGCACCGGCCCCGCCCCAGCGGCGGTCCAGCGCCGATCGGGAGGCCGCCTGACGGCCCCGGGGACCCGAACCTGAGCCCGCCGGGGGTGCGGCGCGGGCAGCGCGGCGGGGTGCGGCCGGGTTAGCATCCGTCGGCCGCGACACCGGCGGCGTGAATCACGACGGGGGCAACGACGGATGTTCCGACGGGTGGCCGTACTGGCCGCACTCACCCTCACCGCGACGGTCGGCTGCGCCGACAAGGCGACGCCCACGGTGGCGCCCTCGTCGTCGGCCGGCCCGACCGCGTCGCCGGTCGCGGCCGGCCCGCTCTGGTACGACGATGTCACCCCGGCGGCGGCCGGCACCACGGTCGGCCCCAAGGGCAGCGCCTGCCCGCTGTCGATGACCTTCTCGGTGCCACCGGAGTGGAAGGTGAAGGCGGTCAAGGCCGGGACGGACTACCGGGCCGGCCCCGCCCTGCTGCTCTGCGAGATCGACGCGAAGCCGGCCGGGCACATCGGTTTCCTCCGGGTCTGGCAGATCGAGGGAGCCACCCCGCTGGACCCGCAGGTCACGGTGGACAAGTTCCTCGCCGAGTACAGCAGCAAGGCCGAGGGCCCGCAGTATCGCCGGACCAAGGCCGGGCCGCTGGACTCGTACGAGGCGACCTGGACCGAGGACGGCAGCCGCAAGCGGGCGATCGTGGTCTCCACCCTGTACGGCCAGCTCATGCTCAGCCTCGGAGGCATGGACGACGAGGAGTTCGAGGCGATGCTCCCGGCGTACCAGCTGGCCAAGTCGAGCACGAACCTGCCGAAGTAACCGGCTGTGCGTCCGGCCCGCCCCGTCGCGGCGCCAGCGGCTGGACGTACTGGTCAGCCACGACGAAGCGGTTCCTGGCCGACGGCGGGGTGGGTCGCTGGCTGCGGCTGGCCGATGGCCGGCTCCGGGAGGTCGCTGGCACCGGCGGCGGCTGACCGCCGCCGCGCCTCCGGCCCGTGCTGCCGCACGACTCGGGTTGGCGGGCCGGCATCGCGCTCGTCCACCAGGGACAGGTAGTCGGCGAGCCGCGCGGCGGCGGCGAGCATGGCTCGTCCCCGCTGGGCGAGCCGCTGCCGCCAGCCTTCCAGCGACCCGGCCAGCGGCTCGGGGCCGTCGGCGGCGCGGACCTGGCGCAGGACCGTGGCGATGTGGCCGAGCCGGTGACCGCCGCGCCTGAGCAGGTGGGCCAGGTCGGCGTCGCGGACGTCGTCGGCCCGGTACAGCCGGTGGCCGGTGCCGGGGTCACGGCGCGGCACGAGGACGCCGGCTTGCTCCCACTTGCGCAGGGTCGCCGACGTCACCCCGATCCGGTGGGCGAGGTCGCCGATCGCCAGCGGACGGTCGGGCCGGCTCGTGGCCGGCGGCTTCGTCAGGACGCCGACGGCCGCCTCGACGGCGTCGAGCGTCTCGCGGTCGCGGAGCAGCTGGGTGTGGCTGCGGTCGATCACCCGCAGGGCGGTGTCCACGTCGCCGGTGTTGACGGCGCGCATGATCTCGCCGCTCGTCGCGTAGCCGTGTGCCGCGACGAGGGCGAGGTAGGCGCGGAGCGCGTTGGCGTGGATGGTCGAGTAGACGCGGTAGCCGCTCGGCGTGCGTCGGGCCGGGGGCAGCATGCCGTCGCGCTCGTAGTTGCGGACCGCCTGGGTGGAGAGGCCGTGCTCGCGGGCGAGGTCTGCGGGCCGGTACGACAGCCCCTGCACTGTCGTTTGAGACTTCAACGCCGGCCCCCCGCGTCGCTTCGCGTCAAACCTTCACAGGTGCGTGCAAGGATACGGTGAAGGCCATGACTTCTGTACCCGGGTCCCTGCCCGCAGCCAGCCGGTCGTTCGACGCCGCAGGCAGCCCCGAACACGCCCGCATCCGGGAAGCCGGCTGAAGGGCATCTCACTGTTCGGTCGGCGCGAGTTCTACCCGCCGGAGCAGTTGCGCGTTGAGCGCCACGACGATCGTTGACGCCGACATCAGGACGGCGGCGATGGCGGGGTTCAGAGCGATGCCGGCCCAGGCCAGCACTCCGGCGGCGAGCGGGAGTGCGATGACGTTGTAGCCGGCGGCCCAGGCCAGGTTCTGGATCATCTTTCGGTACGAGGCGCGGGACAAGCGGATGATCCCGGTGACGCCGCGGGGGTCGGAGGAGGCGAGGACGACCCCGGCCGACTCGATGGCGACGTCGGTGCCGGCGCCGATGGCGATGCCGACGTCGGCGCGGGCCAGGGCGGGCGCGTCGTTCACCCCGTCGCCGACCATCGCCACGGTCAGCCCGCGGCGTTGCAGGTCGGTGACGGTGTCGTCCTTGTCCGCCGGCAGGACCTCGGCGAACACCTCGTCGACGCCGGGCCGGAACCCGAGGTCGGCGGCGACAGCCTCGGCGACCGGCCGGGCGTCGCCTGTGATCATCATCAGTTTCTTGACGCCCAGCCGCCGGAGCTGGTCGATCGCCTGCCGAGCCTCCGGGCGTACCTCGTCCTCAAGGGCGAGGGCGCCTACGATCTTCGCGGTCGCGTCGAGTCGGGCGAGGTAGAGCACTGCGGCTCCCCGGTCCGACCACTTACTGGACGCGTGGGTGATGTCGTCGGGGACGTCGGCGCCGAGCTCACGCAGGAGCGCGGGGCCGCCCACGGCGTACTGAGCGCCGTTGACGGTGGCGCGTACCCCTCGGCCGGTCAGCGACTCGAAGCCGGTCGCCCGTAGCGGTTGCCCGGGTCGGGCGGCGGCGGCCACGATCGCGCGGGCGAGCGGGTGCTCGCTGTCCGCCTCGACCGCCCCGGCCAGCCGGAGCACCTCGTCCTCGCTGCCGCCGGCGGTCGCGGCGACTGCGGTGACGGCATGTTCGCCCTTGGTCAGGGTGCCGGTCTTGTCGAACAGCACCGCGTCGACGGTGCGCATCCGTTCCAGCGCGAGCCGGTCCTTGATCAGGATGCCGGACTTCGCGGCCACCGCGGTGGACAGGGCGATGACGAGGGGGATGGCCAGGCCGAGGGCGTGGGGGCAGGCGATGACCAGGACCGTCACGGTACGGATCACCGCCTCGTTGACGTCGCCGAGCGCGGACCACACGACGAACGTGAGGATGGCGGCGCCGGTGGCGATGTAGACCAGCCAGGCGGCGAACCGGTCGGCGAGCAGTTGCGCCCGCCCCTGGGACTGTTGCGCCTCGGCGACGAGGCGTTGGATGCCGGCCAGGGCGGTGTTCTCGCCGATCGCGTCGACGCGTACCCGGATCGCGGAGTCGGTGGCGATCGTGCCCGCGACCGCCCGGTCGCCGGCACCTCGCGGCACCGGCCGCGACTCGCCGGTGATCATCGATTCGTCGAGTTCGGCCCTGCCGTCCACAATCTGCCCGTCGGCCGGCACTCGGGCGCCGGGGCGGACGAGCACCACGTCGCCGACGCGCAGCTGATCCACGGGAAGCGGCTGGACGCCGTCTTCGGTGACGCGTTCGGCGTCGTCGGGAAGCAGCGCGGCCAGCGCGGCGAGCGCGCCCCGGGCCTGGCCGATGGCCTTCATCTCCTGCCAGTGCCCGAGCAGCATGATGGTGACCAGCGCGGCTAGCTCCCACCAGAAGTCGAGGTCGAACGCTCCGGCGGTGGTGGCCAGCGACGCGACGTAGGCGACGGTGATCGCCATCGAGACCAGCAGCATCATCCCGGGCGCGTGGTCGCGCAGCTCGCGGACCGCGCCGACCAGGAACGGCCAGCCGCCGTAGAAGAACACGACCGTGCCGAGCACCGGCCCGACCCATGACATGCCGGGGAAGTCGAGCGAGTACCCGAACCAGTCCATCACCATGTGGCTCGTGACCACGATCGGCACCGTCAGCGCGAAAGTCAGCCAGAACTTGCGGCGAAACACCTCGGGGTCGTGCCCGGCGTGCTTGTCGTGCCCCTGATGCTCGCCGTGGCCGGAGCGCGGGTGGTGCCCATCGTGACCACTACGCCCGCTCGCCGGCTGGCCCGAACCGTCAGGCGTCCTGCCAGCCGCCGGACCGGCTGCCGGGCCGCCGACGGGCCCAGTCGTCGGACCGCTCCCACCGTTCGGAACCGGATCATCGCCCGCAACGTCGTGGCGCATCTCATCGCCTCCTTATCCTGGTGGCCAGCGTACCTCATACCCCCGGGGGGTATGAGTGCGGGGCGTGGAGCGAACTTTCCCCCTCTGGGTCTGGTTCTCCGGACTCGGAGGCGTACCCCGCTTGGTCCGGGCAATGCCATCGACCGCGAAAGGCTGGCCATCACGGGGTGGCGGCGGCACCCGTCAGTACCTGACCGTGCCCACGATGGCCCCGACGCTCCGGCACCGCATCGCCCATTGCCTCATATACCCCGGGAGGGTATCTTGCTAATGGTGTGCCTCGATCTGTCCGAGGTGTGTCTGTGACGTCAGAGGCTGTCTGCGGTGCCGCCGGAACGACCATCGCTTGCCCAGTTGTGATTCGGGCCCCGCAGCAGTCAGTTGCCGCGAAGCGGGGAGGCGGAAATGGTTCAGGTCGAAGGGTTCGCCGAGGACGGGTACGACGCGGTGCGCCAGGTCTTCCAACAGCTACTGGACGACGGTCGGGAGACCGGGGCGGGAGTGTCGGTCTGGCGCGACGGCCGGGAGGTCGTCCGGCTCAGCGGCGGCTGGGCCGACCCCGAACGGCGGCGCCCCTGGCGCGCCGACACCCTGGTGCAGCCGTACTCACTGTCCAAGACCTTCGCCACGCTCGCCGCACTGATCGCCGTCCGCGACGGCGCGCTGTCCCTGGACGAGCCGATCGCCACCTACTGGAAGGAATACGGCACCAGAGGCAAGGAACGGACCACGCTACGTCAGGTGCTCACCCACCAGGCGGGTCAACCCCGATTCCCGGCCGAGGCCGCCGCACTCGACCTGCTGGATGACACCGCGCTCCGGGCGAGCCTGGCCGAGGCGGCACCGGAGTACGTACCCGGCACATCGCTGGGAGAGCACGCGCTCACCTACGGCCACCTCATCGACGGCATCCTGCGCGCCGCCACCGACACCACACTGCAAGAGGTGTACAACGGCGTCGTGCGCCCCGCACTCGGGCTGGACGCGTGGTTCGGCGTACCGGACGGCGCCCTGGACCGCGTCGCCGACCTGGAGTACGCAAGTCCAGATTGGCCACATCAACTCCACGCAGCTCCGTGGCTGCGGATACCCGCAGGCGTGCTCGACACCGCGCAGGCAAACTCCAGGATCTGGCGTCAGTCGGTCTTCGCGGCGGTCAACCTGCACACCACCGCCACCGCCATGGCCGGTTTCTTCGCCCACCTCACCAGCGACGACGGACCCCTGCACCAGCTACTCGGCCCCCACCTGCACGCGGAGCTGCTGAGATCCCAGGTCACCGGACACGACGAGGTCTTCGGCACCAGACTCACCTGGACACTCGGATTCGTCCGCGACCGTGGCAAGATCGCGAAAGGTGGCATCGGAGGCTCCGCCGCCTGGTGGTCACTCACCCACCGCCACGCCTGCGCGTACCTCACCCGCAGACTGGACGACCACTCGCGCGCCGCAGCCATCGCCGCGGCCCTCGACGACGACCTGACCGTAGTCGGGGAGGACTGACAACGCCAAACTCTTTGAGCGTTGGAGTCGGTGCCAGCGGCTCTGTGGATCTAACGGTGGTTGGCCTGACCTGCCGGGCGTTGTGCCTGGTGAGGAGGGTGCCGTGATGACCGCGATGCTGAACGACGTGATCGCGAGGAAAGGTCAGGGCCGACCAGTCGGCTGAGGCGAGGGCCGACGCCGAACTGGTGCGGCTGGCCAAGGACCAGGGCCTGTCGCTGACCGGCCCTGATGGGCTGCTCAAGCACGGGGGTCGACGAGGCCGTGGCGGCCCCACCGGCCACCGGGGCCCGCCGGTCAGGGCGCGGACGTCCGGCGGCGGTAGAGGAACAGCACGCCCTGCCCTGAACGGGCGAAACCAGCAGGTTGACCGTTTTGCGCCGCAGTCGCTGCCGGGATGGATAATGTCAACCCGCGCTCGATTCTCCCGGCCGACCGTCTTCGGGCAGTTCGAGGTGACGGTCTACAACAAGGACGGCAGTTTCCTTTTCGCCATCACCCGGGGCGACCTTCCGGCCGACGACCTTCTGGTGCGCGTGCAGTCGCCGTGCCTGTTCGGTGAGTCGTTCGGCGTGAACTCCTGCGACTGCGGCGCCCAGTTGACCGAGGCGCTACGGATCGGCGCGCAGCAGCCCAACTTCCTCCTGGTCTACCTGTCCAACCAGGAGGGGCGCGGCCTGGGCCTGTTCCAGAAGGTCAAACTCATCGAGGTCGAGGCCAACCAAAACGTCGGCATGATGGAGGCGTTCGACATTCTCGGCCTCCCGCTGGACATCCGCGAGTACCGGTCGGCGAGCGAGATGATCCGGGATCTCAACGGCGACCGTGCGATCCGCCTGATGACCAACAACCCGAAGAAGGTCGACGGCCTCACGGCCGGCGGGATCAACATCTCCGAGCGCGTGCCGTTGCTGGTCGACCCGCCCAACGAGGCGTGCCGCGCCTATCTGAGGGCGAAGAAGGAGAACCTCGGGCACATCCTGCCGCACCTGGACTGACTGCGGTCGGTCGCGCGGAGCCGGACGGGGGTCCGGCGCGGGCGGTCCTCACGCGACCCCGACGGCCGTGGCCAGGTGCGCCACGTCGGCCGGGACCGGCCCGCCGCGTATCAGGGCGGCGATCAGCGTACGGGCCACCGGCCGTAACCGGACCTCGGCCGGCGCGGTCCGGTCGGCCTCGACCAGCGCGCGCCCGGCCGTGAGCGGGTCGCCGACCTGGAGGTACGCGCGGGCGGCGTCGAGCAGGTACGCCGCTCGGTGCTCGGCCGGCAACCCTCGCCAGTCGCCCGAGCCGACGACCTTCTCGTGCCGGGCGACCGCCTCGCCGCCGTCGCCGAGGTCGACGGCGGTCGCCACCCGGGCCAACTCCACGGCTGTGGGCCCGAAGCCCGTCCAGTGCAGGTCGGGGCCGTCGTCGCCCACCCGCTCGGCGATCCCGGCGGCCTGGTCGACCAGCTCCCGTACGCCCGGGGCGTCGCCGCACGCGGCGGCGGCCAGGGCTGCCTGGACCAGCAGCGTCCCGCACAACGCCAGGTGCTCCGGCGGGCCGTCGTGCGGCACCGAGGGGGCGATGCTGCGCGCGGCGGCGATCGTGGCCGCCATGGCCAGCCGGGCGCGGTCGACGGCGCGCAACGCCGGCCCCAGCGGCACGGTGGCCGCCGCCACCAGCAGCGCGTCGCCCGTGGCCACGGACATGGCCCGGTCGGCGGCCAGCCAGCCGAGGTCGCCCTCGCCGAGCTTCACCAGCACCGACGACGTGATCCCGTACGCCCGCACCAGCAGCTCCGCCGCGTCGTCCCCGCCGCCGCAGGCGTGGACGCGTTGGGCGTCGCCGAGTAGGTCCGGCAGCATCCGCAGCAGCTGCGGATAGTCGGCGTGCTGGTACGTCAGCCAGGCGTACCCGACCTGCCGGCCCAGCTCGCCGGCCGGCGGTGCCACCCGGCCGCCCGGCCCGGCCAGGACGGTGTCGTAACGCGCGAGGGCGGCCCGCACCCCGTCCACGCCGCCCACGCCGTCCACGGCGGTACCGGCCGCCGGTGGCCGGGTGTCCCGGCCGAGCAGCGTCACCGGGTCGACGCGGAGCGCGGCGGCGAGGTCCCGGATGACGGTGAACCTGTCGAGGGCGCGGACACCCCGCTCGACCTTGTCCACCCAGCTCTTCGACTTGCCGAGCCGGTCGGCCAGCATCTGCTGGGTCATCCGCCGCCGGACCCGCAACCGCGCGACCCGGCGGCCTATCGGCAGGTCAGCGCTGGCCACGACGCCACCGCCGATCGGGTACCGCCCTGGTGGTGTCGTCCACCGGAACCCGGTCCGCCTCGGCCTGCTCCAGCAGGCGTTGCCTCGCCGCCTCCTGCTCGGCGGCCTCGGCCTGCTCGCTCCGGCTATGCCCCGGGCCGCTATCCGTGCCGTCCATATCTCCCTGCCTTCTGGTTGGGTAGGTAGCGTTGTTGCCGGTCTTGATCTTTCGGGTCGGCCGGGTGTTCCTGGACCGCCCACATCTCCAACGGTCTGCCGCACCATCCGACGATGCGTTCGGTTATCTCGGCGGTGCTCATGCCGGTGATTTCCTTGTGGGCGTCCGGCAGGTACGCGGTCATGTAGCGGACGAGCGTCCGGATGTTGCACTGGCAGAGGTCTTTGAGTTGGCGCTTGCGGGTGAGGCAGGGCCAGGGGTCGCCGCAGACGAGGCAGTTCCAGTCCGGCCTCGACGGGCCGTGGATCGCCGGGTAGTCAGTCATCGCCCGAGTCGTCTCCCGGCTGACGGTGGCAGCCCTGCCGGCGGCTTGAGTAGGGCGGCCACATGGGCGGGCGCCTGTACTCGCCGCGTGGTCGCTGGGCCCACGGCTCGCGGGGACGCCGGCGCTCCGTTCGCAGCTCCGTCACGGCGTCCCGGTGGTAGCGCGCCTCGTCCCGAGCGGTGACGACCTCCTGGTACAGGGCGTCCAGGTCGGCCTCGACCCGACGCAGGAACCTGCCGACTGCCTCCGGGTCGAGGCCACGCCGACCGAGCTTGGTCATCGGGAAGTCTTGCCACCGGATCTCGGCCGGCGTCAGCAGGTTCCGCCGAGACTGGTAGACCGCGCCGCCCTCGCCGGCCGCCTCGTGGGTCCGGTGGTCACCGGTGGAGAGTCGTTCCCCTGTGGCCCGTTCGGGCAGTTCTGCCCCTGGTTCCATGTGCCTCCGTCCTGCACTGTCGACGCCTTGGCGCTCGTGCGGGCACTGCGGTTGCTGGTAGTGGATGTGCTGTGTCGATCCCCGCGTCAGACGCCAGCCAGGGCGGGGGTGTCTCGCCAAATCTAAGTCACTGTGTGACCTAGGTCAATCACTGGGCGGAGTCTGCCGGCGAGTCGTGATCTAATCGCCGGGCCAGCCAGGGAGAGACTGCATGCCCATACCAATGTCGTCGCGGCAGATCGCAGACGACCTGACCGTCCGCATCACTGCTCGGGAGTACAAGCCCGGCACCAAGCTGCCGTCGCTACGGGAGCTGTCCGACCTGTACTCAGTCAGCGTGTCGACCATCCAACGCGCCTTGGAGCTGACCCGTGAGCGAGGGCTCACCGTGGGTCGCGCCGGCAGCGGGGTGTACGTCGTGGATGAGCCTCCAGCGTAGGAGGCCACGCAGTCGACTCCGAAGGTTGCCAGGATCTGTGAGGCGTACGGGCATCGCGTCCAGAAGTCGGTGTTCGAGGTGGTCTGCCGCGAGACCGACAAGGTGCGCTTCGTCGCCGCGCTCCAGGAGGTCATCGACCCAACCCAGGACAGCATCAGGATCTATCGGCTGCCGGCTCACGCGCTTGACGACATCGAACATCTCGGCAAGCCGCGGCCGGTTGACCCACGGGGAGCGTTGGTGATCTAGGAACCCCAAGTGAACGCGGATACATGAGGGGGTTCCGAGCTGAAGAATGTGGACTAGATGAGCAAATTGGACTTCGGGTGGGTCGAGAAGGCATCAATAGATTGCTATTTTCGCTGCTCGGGAGCCGCTGCGCCCGGCCCTCGTGCCGGGCGAGGATCGCAACCCGGTCGGCGGCCGCGTACAGCGCCGCATCCGGCTGCTGCGCCCGGCCCTCGTGCCGGGCGAGGATCGCAACGCGGTGAGGGGTGACGGCGGGGGTCCGGTAGTGGCGCTGCGCCCGGCCCTCGTGCCGGGCGAGGATCGCAACCCTGATAGGTGCCGATCAACTCGGCGATCAGGAGGGGCTGCGCCCGGCCCTCGTGCCGGGCGAGGATCGCAACAACAGCTCGCCACGGCCATCATCACCAGCCGCGCGTCGCTGCGCCCGGCCCTCGTGCCGGGCGAGGATCGCAACTTCGGGCGGGGCGTCAGGGGCGTCTACCAGTACGAAGCTGCGCCCGGCCCTCGTGCCGGGCGAGGATCGCAACGCCACCTGACGAGGCGGCCGAACAGCTCGACCTACTCGCTGCGCCCGGCCCTCGTGCCGGGCGAGGATCGCAACCCCGCCGACCGCGTCCCGCTCGTTCGCCTCGCCCAGGCTGCGCCCGGCCCTCGTGCCGGGCGAGGATCGCAACGCCAACCAGTCCGGAGGCTCCGGCAAGACCACCACGGGCTGCGCCCGGCCCTCGTGCCGGGCGAGGATCGCAACTACCCGACGCTGCCCGGGCCGCGAGCGCAGGGTTTCAGTGCTGCGCCCGGCCCTCGTGCCGGGCGAGGATCGCAACCTGTACCGCACCATCTCTCGACTGTAGGAGCACCCGCTGCGCCCGGCCCTCGTGCCGGGCGAGGATCGCAACGTCAGCGGGGTGACGAGCACGTCGCCGACATCGTGGCTGCGCCCGGCCCTCGTGCCGGGCGAGGATCGCAACTCGGCCCGCTGCATCTGCACCCTGGCCGAGTCGAATGCTGCGCCCGGCCCTCGTGCCGGGCGAGGATCGCAACTTGTAGTAGTGGGCCTCGTCGATCTCCAGGTAGTCGAGCTGCGCCCGGCCCTCGTGCCGGGCGAGGATCGCAACCAAGAGCATGCCGCCGCGTCACCCCCCGCCGCGACGGAGCTGCGCCCGGCCCTCGTGCCGGGCGAGGATCGCAACCGCATGGTTCGAGACCTGGCGCCGCGCCCCGCAGGCTGGCTGCGCCCGGCCCTCGTGCCGGGCGAGGATCGCAACCTCTGGCTCGCCGACCAGGGCTACTCCGCCTCCTACGCTGCGCCCGGCCCTCGTGCCGGGCGAGGATCGCAACGACGAGATCGACGTTGAGGTGTTCGACGAGGCGCAGATCGCTGCGCCCGGCCCTCGTGCCGGGCGAGGATCGCAACTCGGGGGGGACGAGAAGATCACGGGGCCGGTGCCATGCTGCGCCCGGCCCTCGTGCCGGGCGAGGATCGCAACTGTCCGGCGTACGACAGTGCGACCGCCGCCCCGACCAGCTGCGCCCGGCCCTCGTGCCGGGCGAGGATCGCAACGTCGTGCCCTACGCATCGAAGTTCATCCGAGAGCAGGCCGCTGCGCCCGGCCCTCGTGCCGGGCGAGGATCGCAACGAGGAGAACGACGACCGCGCCGACCGGTACTTCCGGGGGCTGCGCCCGGCCCTCGTGCCGGGCGAGGAACGCAACCTCGCGTGCGGCGTACCATGCCTTGACGTCGGCGGGACGCTGCGCCCGGCCCTCGTGCCGGGCGAGGATCGCAACCGGGATGCCGTTGTACCGGGTGTAAAGCACGTACGGCTGCGCCCGGCCCTCGTGCCGGGCGAGGATCGCAACGGGAAGTCGGGGGCGTGGGGTGAGCTGGGACAGGTCGGCTGCGCCCGGCCCTCGTGCCGGGCGAGGATCGCAACCCATTCTTGCGATTTGTGCGAGCTGCCGTCGCCACGCTGCGCCCGGCCCTCGTGCCGGGCGAGGATCGCAACCAGGTCAGGCCGGGGCCGGCGAGGAACACGAGCCGCCAGCTGCGCCCGGCCCTCGTGCCGGGCGAGGATCGCAACACGCGTTGCGTCCACAGCCAGCAGCCGTTGGGGCTGGCTGCGCCTGGCCCTCGTGCCGGGCGAGGATCGCAACGTGCGCTGGCAGTTGGTGTCCACCACCCTGAGCCACGCTGCGCCCGGCCCTCGTGCCGGGCGAGGATCGCAACAACTAGGGGTGAGGGGGCCGCGCCGCTCCAGCAGCTCGCTGCGCCCGGCCCTCGTGCCGGGCGAGGATCGCAACCGGGCTGGCAAAGTCGGACGGTTGCATGGGTCAGTGCTGCGCCCGGCCCTCGTGCCGGGCGAGGATCGCAACCAGGCCACGAAGGACACCAGGGGGCCGGTGAAGTCGTGCTGCGCCCGGCCCTCGTGCCGGGCGAGGATCGCAACCCCACGGCGACGACGGTGTCCGTTGGATCCTCCAACAGGCTGCGCCCGGCCCTCGTGCCGGGCGAGGATCGCAACGCGTCGGGGAACCGGTTGACGCCGGCCCGGCTCAACGCTGCGCCCGGCCCTCGTGCCGGGCGAGGATCGCAACAAGGTCCCGAGGAACACCTGATGACGGCGGAGCACGCTGCGCCCGGCCCTCGTGCCGGGCGAGGATCGCAAACTTCAAGCAGTGGGGCGAGTTCGCGCCGATGGACCCGCTGCGCCCGGCCCTCGTGCCGGGCGAGGATCGCAACCAGGTCTCCTCGGTCCACTCGATCGTGGTGGTCATGCTGCGCCCGGCCCTCGTGCCGGGCGAGGATCGCAACGCTGTCGGCCAGGGCCAGGGCGAGGGTGCTCGTCCGGCTGCGCCCGGCCTTCGTGCCGGGCGAGGATCGCAACAGGCACCAGTACGTGCCGAAGATCCCGGTGCCGGCGGCGCTGCGCCCGGCCCTCGTGCCGGGCGAGGATCGCAACTCCGGGCCCCGGGCGCGGGCCCGCAAACACGCATCGCTGCGCCCGGCCCTCGTGCTGGGCGAGGATCGCAACGCGTTCCGCACGTGGGCGGAGGTCCAGGAGTACGTGCTGCGCCCGGCCCTCGTGCCGGGCGAGGATCGCAACACGTCCCACTCCCTCCCGTAGCGCCCGCGCCCGCCAACGCTGCGCCCGGCCCTCGTGCCGGGCGAGGATCGCAACCGAGGGCAGCATGCGGCGGGCCGTCGTCGAGTCGATCGCTGCGCCCGGCCCTCGTGCCGGGCGAGGATCGCAACCGCTGGAACCAGTGGGTGGCGACGCGGGTGGTCGTGCGCTGCGCCCGGCCCTCGTGCCGGGCGAGGATCGCAACTGCGGTGCGGCCGATGCTCGCACAACCCGCGCATGCTGCGCCCGGCCCTCGTGCCGGGCGAGGATCGCAACCCGATCCGCTCGTGGCAGGCGAAGCGGTGGAGCATCGACGCTGCGCCCGGCCCTCGTGCCGGGCGAGGATCGCGACAGCACCACTTGAATAGACGTCGGGTCGGTAGTGTCGGTGCTGCGCCCGGCCCACGTGCCGGGCGAGGATCGCAACACCGCCTCGTCCCGCCTGCCTCCATGGTCAGGCGTGGCCACGGCCGAGGTCGTCACGGTCATGGTGCCTCCCCGTTCTTCGTCTGGGTGTGCTGAGCCGCCGTAGCTGGCACCATCTCTCCGGTGGGCAGCACCGCTGCCGACGTACGCTCCTCTTCTCGCCGCCTTCGAGGGCGGTAGGTCGCGCCGACTGCGAAAGCCAGGCAGATCGCGGCGGCCACGACAAGCGTCGAGCGGTCACCGAGCTGAACGGCGGCGGAGCCGAGGGGAATCGCCAGCACGATAGGGCCGAACATCGCGGTGTTCGCGGTCCCGGCTACTCGGCCGAGTACCGCTGTCGGCGTGTGCGTCTGCACCGCCGTCACTGCGGCGACCAGGGCCCAGGGCAGGCCGATGCCAGCGAGCACCGAGGCAGCCACCGTGCCGGGCCACCAGGGTAGGCAGCGCACCAGGCAGTTGACGGCGAACAGCGTCGTGCCGGCGACGCCCACGGTGACCGGACCCCATCGGGCGATGAGCCGGCCCACGATGAGACCGCCGATGATGGAACCGGCGCCCTGCGCGCTGAACAGCACTCCGAGGAACGTCGTCGGTAGGCCCAGCGTCCCGGTGACCATCGCGTAGTTGGCGGCGGTCGTGAAGCCGGACATGGCGATGGACACGGCGGCGAGCGCGACAGTGACGCGTGTGGCCCGCTGCGCGAGCAGGACGGCGAGGCCCGCGCGCAGGCCGCGTTGCCGCTCGGTTGGCAGGTCGGGTGGCGTCTGCTTCAGTCGAACGGCCGCGTACAGGATGGCGACCAGGACCGGCATCGCCGCGCTGAGCAGGACGACCGCGTGACCCCCACGCCACGCGTAGAGGCCCGCGCCGGCCAAGGGCGCCACGAGCTTCATGCCCTCCTGGGCGCTGGAACGCCAGCCGTTGACGTCTCCGAGTTCCGCAGGCGACAGCGCGGAGGGCAGCAGCGCCGTCTCGCCCGCGTCGATCAGTACGTAGCTGACGCCGTACGCGCAGGAAACCAGGAAGATGAGCCACGTCTGACCTGGTCCGCGAACCGTGAGGAGACTGAGTAGAGCAGCGGCCAGAGTGAGGTTGACCGCCATGACCAGCGTTCGCCTCGACGTTCGGTCGAGCAGGCCTCCCAGCCACGGGCCGGCGAGGACCGGGGCGTACACGCAGAGCCCGGCGAGGGCGGCGAGGCCAGTGGAACCGGTGAGGTCCAGGATCCAGATCCCGGCCACCAGCGACATGGCGCTGCTGCCGAAGCCGGACAGCAGCGAGATCGCCACGAACAGGCCGGCGTTCCGGCGCATGAGCCCTCCAAGGTGAGTCGAGACGACTCAGATCCTTGATGTTGAGCGGGGTCCAGGCAATATTTTCCCGGCCTGTCAAGGTTTCGTTGACAGGAGATCGTCGAATCGTGCCGCGACGGCCTGCACCGGCCCCGGCAGCCGTTCGCGTCCTGCTTCTGTCAGGTCGAGCGCGAGAAGCGATGCCAACGCGTACAGCGAGCCCGGATCGGCGTCGAGTGCCGCCTCCGCGGTCTTCCGCACGAGAGCCGCACGCCCGAACCGCGTATCCCACCGCCGGTCCGCGTCGATCCACCGCTGGAGATCGAGGACCGCACCCCGTATCGCCGCGATCCGCGTCGAATACCCGAGATCCCGTTCCTGTCGCCGCGACCGTCGTACGGCCGCCAGGCGTTGCCGGCGTTGCTCCGCGGCCTGCCGGCTGCCGAGGCCGAGCGCGGCGGCGATCTGGGCCCATGTCGCACCCGCGTGGCGCGCGCGGTCGATCAGCTCCAGCTCGCGCTCGTCCAGCCGCGCCCGGTCGATCGCGACGCCGGCCAGCTCAGTCACCTCGGGGGTCATCTGTCAACGTTACATTGACAACGGGTCCTGCCATGTACGCCATCGACGGACGACCCCCAGGGGCAGCGCCACGGCACCCGTGGCGGCCCGGAATCCGTTACCGCTCTTCGTCCTCGTCACCCCAGGGCAGCTGTTGCCAGAGTTCGGGGTGGCGGGTGAGCGTGATGAGCCGCCGTTCCAGTTGTCGGAACTCGGGGCCGAGCCCGGCCGCGCCCCACAGCGGCGCGCTGCTCATGCCGTCGGCTGCGGCGGTCACCACGGTCAGCACGTCGATGGGGAGACCGTCGGCACGCAGCTCGGCAATGAGCTGCTCGGTGTCGGCGCTGACCAGTTCGGCGACTGCGGGGATGGTCATCAGCTGGGTGACCAGGGCAACTGTCCTGCGGGTGGTGACCTGGTCCTCGGCGGGGGCGAGCCCGGCACGGACGTACGCCCGAGTGAGTCGGCCGGGCTCGTGGTCCGCCGGGTCGAGCCGGCTTTCGATCTCGGCTCTGAACGCGGCCAGCAGGTCCCGGGCAAGCTCCAGGATCAGCTCGTCCTTGCTGGCGAAGTGGTAGATCAGGCCGCCCTTGGAGACGCCCGCGTGGCGGGCGATGTCGTCGAGGGTGGCGTTGACGCCGCGCGTGCGGATGGCCTCACCGGCGGCGTCGAGGAGCGCCCGGCGGGTGTCCCCGGGTGACCGGCCGGCGGTTCGTCCCATGTGCGGTGGCCTCCTCGGTGGTGGCGGGGGGACAGGTTATCGGGAGCCGCGCGGTGAGGGGATCAGCCACCATGCGAGGGCAGCCGCGGCGAGGGTGAGCCCGGCGGCGACCAGCGACGTGGTCTGCATGGCGGTGAGGAACGCGTCCCGTGCGGCCTGGGCGGGTGCGCTGCCCGGTTCGAGTACGGCGAGGGCGGACCCGAGGGAGTCCTCGGCGCGGGCCCGCACCGTCTCCGGGAGCGTCTCGGGCAGGACGAGCTTCGAGCGGTAGACGGCCGTGACCAGTGAGCCGAGCACGGCGATGCCGAGCACGACGCCGAGTTCGTTGGCGGTCTCGGTCACCGCTGACACGGAGCCCGCCTTGCGGGGCGGCGCGGCGGACAGGATCGCGTCGCCGGCCAGGGTCATCGACAGGCCGACGCCGAGACCGACGGGGGCGAGGCAGAGCGCGAGCCACACGTACGATGCCTGGCCCGCCGCGGGCGCGACGAGCGCCAGCCCCGCGGCGGCGACCGCGAGGGCGACGGCGATCGCGCGCCCCCGGCCGAGGCGGGTGACGGCGACGCCGACCAGGGCCACCACGACGACCGACGCGATGGTGGCGGGCAGCTCGGCGACACCCGCCTGCAGCGGGGAGAAGCCGCGGGCGAACTGCAGGTACTGGGAGAAGAAGAAGAGCAGGCCGACCAGCCCGAAGATCGAGACGACGTTGGCGGCCACCGCGCCGGAGAAGGCGGGACTGCGGAACAGGTCGACGTCGAGCATCGGATTGGGCAGGCGGCGCTGCCGGCGCACGAAGAGCGTGCCGGCGATCAGGCCGATCACGACGCCGGCCACGATGATCGGGCTGATGCCGGAGGACACCAGGTGGGTGATGGCGTAGACGATCGGTACGACGGTGAGCATCGACAGCACGGCGGAGAGGCCGTCGAAGCGGCCCGGGTTCGGGTCCTTGGACTCGGGCAGCAGCAGGACACCGGAGACCACCACGACGACCATGACCGGCAGGTTGATCAGGAAGACCGAGCCCCACCAGAAGTGTTCGAGCAGAAAGCCGCCGATCATCGGCCCGGCGGCGGAACCGGCGCCGAAGGCGGCCGACCAGACGGCGACCGCCCGGGTGCGCTCCGCGTCGTCCGGAAAGATGTTGCGGATCAGCGAGAGTGTCGACGGCATCAGCGTCGCGCCGGCGACGCCGAGCAGCAGCCGGGCCACGATCAGCGACTCCGCGCTGGTGGCGAACGCCGCGAGCAGCGATGCCAACCCGAACAGGGCCGAGCCGGCCAGCAGGATGCGCTTGCGGCCGAGCCGGTCGGCGAGGTTGCCCATCAGGGCGAGCAGGCCGGCGAGGGCGAGGGAGTAGACGTCGCCGATCCAGATGATCTGCTCGGCGGTCGGCGAGAGGCTCTCGGTCAGCGACGGCACCGCGAGGGCAAGGACCGTGCCGTCGATCGCGAGCAGCAGTACGGCGGCAGCGAGCACGCCGAGCGCGGCCCACCGACGCAACGGCGACAGGGCGGAGGCTGGCGCGGAGGTCGTGGTCACCCGGAAACTATACTGACTGGTCGGTAATGTTTCCAAGCTGCGGGGCGGCGTCGGTACCGCAGACAGAGCAGCATCTTCTGATCATGCCTTGGCCCCTGCCCACACCGGCGGCGAACCGGTCACCAGCAGGAATGATCCTTGCTGCCTTCGCCCTGGCCGGGTGTGCTGACTTCGTCGAGCGGGACGCCGAGTGCGGCCCAGGGACGTCAGCCCTCCGCTGTCGCGGCGCGTGACCGCCACTCGTGGGCCAGGATGGCGAAGACGAGCCGGTCGGCCCACTCCCCCCGGAACAGGTAGCTCTCGACGTGGCGTGCCTCCTGGCGCATGCCGAGCCGGGCCATCAGGCGGGCGGACGCCTCGTTGCGGCCGTGACATCGGGCGTAGATCCGGTGCAGCCCGAACTCGTCGAACCCCCAGTCCAGGAGCGCGGTCACGGCTTCCGTGGCCAGCCCGCGTCCCCACTGGTCGGGGTGGATGACGTACCCGATTTCGGCCGTGCGGTCGAGCCGGCTGCGCCAGACCAGCTCCACGGTCCCGATCACCCTGGCGTCGGTGGCCACGGCCAGGGTCAGGCAGTCGCCCTCCGCGCGCAGCGCGTCCTCGCCCGCCATGGCGAGCACCGACGCCCGTGACTGCTCGCGGGTGCGTGGCTCCGCGCCGAGCATCCAGCGGGCGACGTCGGGTCGGCGCTGGTAGGCGTACACGTCGTCGAGGTCGTCTAGCGTGACCGGGCGCAAGGTGAGCCGCGCAGTGCGAATCGGGTACGTCGGCCGGAACATCACGCGATCGTAGGGGAGCCGGGCCCGGATGGCAGGGTCATTGCGTTGTCGCGGGTGCGGTCCCTGGTCGGCCCGGGGACCGTGGCCGGGGCGGAGCTGTGGGCGGGGCGGTCGATGTCGTGGGGCGGTGCCTTTGGAGCTGAGTCGTTTACGTCATCACCGCCGGTCGGACCACCGCCGTCGTGTCACCCACCGCCGTCGCGTTACGCACCGCCGTCCCGTTACGCACCGCCCCGTCGGGTCGTCGCTTGCGGTCGCCGAGCGCGCCGAGCGCGGCTGATGTCGTATCCGACTCAGCTCCATAGGCGCCGAGAGGCACACCCGCCATGGAGCGGCGCCCACGCCAGGAACCCCCAGACCTCCTGACCGAAGCGCCCCCGCCCGACTGCGCAAATCGCCCTGGGCCGGATGACCTCTCGATTCCAGTGATCGCGCTGGGCGGGCGTGGGCGGTGGGCAGCCGTCCATTTCGGGGTCAGGGTTCCTCGGGGAAGCAGCAATACCCGCCGGGTCGTCGTACTAACCGCGTGAGCTGTATACGCAAGGCCAGATCTCAAGAGTCGGCCGCATGTGCCACAACCCAGCCAGGGGCGGGCCCGTGTAGACGACGAAAGACCCCGCCTCTATGGTGGACCGATGGCGTCGGTCAAGCAGATCCAAGTCACCTTCGACTGCGCAGAGCCTGAGCGCGTCGCTCGTTTCTGGTGCGAGGTGTTGGGGTACGTCGTGCCGCCGCCACCGGAGGGGTTTGCTACCTGGGACGACTTCGATCGCGCGCTGCCGCCTGAGCGACAGGGTTCAGCGTTCGTGTGCACTGATCCCTCAGGGGTGGGCCCGCGACTGTTCTTCCAGCGCGTTCCGGAAGGCAAGGTCGTCAAGAATCGGCTGCATCTTGACGTGCGGGTCGGCACCGGGCTCGTTGGTGAAGAGCGCCTGGTCGCACTTGAGGCCGAATGCGCACGACTGGTCGCGCTCGGCGCGGCACGCGTGCGACTACTGCGTGCCGATGGCTACAACGAGTCGTGCCTCGTGATGCAGGACATCGAGGGCAACGAGTTCTGTCTCGACTGAGTGGCCGCGAACGGGAACCACCCCTCGGCGTCCACGAGCACGAATCTGGCGGCGATCGGCGCGAACATCCGCTCGTGCCGCGTGGGCGCGACCCGTACCTGTCAGTTGGACAGTCGCCCGGACACGGGCTCCAGCCGGTCATGGCCCCGGCTGAGCGTGAAGCGTAGTGGCCCGCCGCCCCCATCAACCTGCCAGCCTGCGGCGAGCGCCGCCTGGATCAGTTCCGCGACCAACTGCGGCGTGACCGGGGCCAGGGCGAAGACCTCGGCCACCCGGTCCGGCGGCGCGGTGATGATCGGTCCATAGTTGAGCCACGGGTCGTCGAAGGCCACCTGGACCTCCAACTGCGTGCCTCGTCTGGTCGCGATGTGCCGGACCATGACTGCGACGTGACCGGCGTCGACGTGCCGGACCACCCATTGGTAGTCGACGCCGTCGACGCGAATCATCCGCTTGCGAACCCTGGCCATGGTGCGAGGGTAAGGCCGGCGGGCTCGTTGACGTGGGGTCGGCAGGGTTGACTACGGTTGCTTCCGAGCATCGCTCCGGCGAGACCCCCATCCGAGGCGAGAGTGGGAACAGGACGTTGACCGAGCAGCAAATCCCCGCACCGCGCACCGGTAGCCACGACGCCGTCCTCCGCATCGTCGCCGACGTGCTGAAGGTGCCGCACGTCGCGGCGGCCGACAGCTTCTACGACTTCGGCGGCACGTCCCTGCAGGCCATGCGGATCTGCGCCCGCATCGGCAAGGAACTGGGCGTACGCGTCAGCCCGGAGGTCCTGTTCGACAGCGACACCCTGGCCGACGTCATCTCGGCGACCGAGGCCTGAGCACCGAGCCCGATCTCGCGCGCCGCCCCATTCCTGCCGGACGTTCGGGAGTCAACTCCGTGCCGCACCCCCTACCCGCAGCCCCACGGCTCATCCACGAAGCGGTGACCCACCAGTCGCACCTGCGTCCCTCCGCCATCGCGCTCGCCCACCGCGACGAGCGCGTCGACTACAGGACCCTCGACGCCGCCGCCGATGCCTACGCCGGTGCCCTGTGGACGGCGGGAGTCCGGCCCGGGACCGTCGTTCCGGTGCTCCTGCCCCGGGCACCCCAACTGGTGGCCGTCCTGTTGGCCGTCCTCAAGTGCGGTGCGGCGTACGCGGCCCTGGACCGCCGCTGGCCGGGGGAGCGAATCGACCAGGTCACCAGGCTGGTAGGGGCGTCCGTCATGGTGACCGACGCCGAGGCGCGCGGGGACGTGCCCTGTTGGACCGTGCCGAGCGAGTCGCTGGCACAGGCGGCGTCGCGCCGCGACGAACCCCCGTCGGTGTACGTCGACAGCTCCGCTGCCGCCACCGTCTTCTTCACCTCGGGCAGCACCGGCGTACCCAAGGGCGTCCTCTCCCCGCACCACGCGACCACCCGGCTTTTCCCCGGGCGCGGCTTCGCGGACTTCGGGCCCGGCCGGGTGGTGCTGCAGGCCGCCCCGGTCTCCTGGGACGCCTTCAGCCTGGAGCTGTGGGGCCCGCTGACCAGCGGTGGCACCTGCGCCATCGTCGATGCGGACTATCTCCTCCCCGACGACCTCGCCGACCTGGTCGCCGCGACCGGGCTGGACACCGCCTGGCTGACCTCCTCGCTGTTCAACTTCCTCGTCGACGAGGACGACCCGGATCGCCCCTGCCTCGCCGGCCTGCGCCAGGTCATCACCGGCGGCGAGCGGCTCTCACCCACCCATGTGGAGCGATTCCTGACCCGGTACCCGGACTGCGCCCTGATCAACGGCTACGGGCCGGCGGAGAGCTGCGTCTTCGCCACCACCCACCGGGTCAGCGCGGCGGACTGCGACGACCCGGGCGGCATCCCCCTCGGCGTCCCGGTGCCGGAGACCACCGTGCACATCCTGGACGGCGACCGGGTCGCCGCCCAGGGGGCGGTGGGTGAGATCTGCCTCGCCGGTGCGGGGCTGGCCCTCGGCTACGTCGGTGATGCCGATGCCACGGCCGCCGCCTTCACCCTCGTCCCGCTCGACGGGGCGCCCGTGCGCGTGTACCGGACGGGGGACCTGGGCTTCCTGGACTCCGCCGGGGTGCTGCACTTCCGTGGCCGGACCGACCTCCAGGTCAAGATCGCCGGGCACCGGATCGAGCCGGGCGAGATCGAGAGCGTCGCACGCCGGATACCCGGGATCCGGGAGGCCGCCGTGGTCCCCGTCCCGGCTTCGGGCGGCGGGTACGACCGGCTGGCCATGTTCTACACGGCGGACGATCCCACCGCGCCGACCCCCGCTGCCGTTCGCCGCACGCTGGCGGCCACGCTGCCCGGCTACCTGGTGCCGCACAGCGTGCACCGCCGCGCCGCCCTGCCGACCACCACCACCGGCAAGCTCGACCGCAGCGCCCTGCTCGCCTCCCTGTGACCTCATCCGGTTTCCGAGCCAGAAAGCCGCCCCTCCCCATGACGCTCCCCGCCGATGCCCCCGCCCGCGGCTACCCGATGTCGTTCGAGCAGGAGTCGATCTGGCTGAACGACCAGTTCCAGGAGGGGGCCTCCCGGTACGTCGAGTCGTGGGCGTACCGGCTGCGCGGAGCCCGGGTCGACCCGGCGGCCGTCCGGCGGGCGCTCACCGGGATCGTTGCCCGGCACGAGGCGCTGCGCAGCCGCCTGGCCCTGGTCGAGGGGGAGGCGTGGCAGACGGTGCTGCCGCCGGCCCCGGTCGAGCTGGACGTCCGCCGGGTGAGCCCGGACGAGCTGCCCGCCGCCCAGCTGGCGGCGGCCACCCGGCCGGTGGCCCTGGACCGGCCGCCCCTGCTGCGGGCGACGCTGCTGCAACTGGCCGAGGACGACGCAGTCCTGGTGGTGGCGATTCACCACGCGGTGATCGACGGCTGGTGCTTCAGCCTGTTGGACGCCGAGTTCAGCGCCCTCTACCGGGCCACGCTGGACGGCACGGAACCCGGGTTGCCCGCCCTTCCCCTACAGTTCGGCCCGTACGCGCACCAGCGCCGCCGGGCGGACCCAGCCGATCGCACGGAGTCCGTGAAGTACTGGCGGGAGATGTTGCGCGGGGCCCCGCAGGAGTCTTCCTTCCCCACGGACCGGCCCCGGCCCGCGACCCTCGGCGCACGCGGTGACCGGGTCGAGTTCACCCTGGACGCCGCGCTCGGCGCCGGCATCCGCCTGCTCGCCCGCAGGGCCAGGACCACGCCGTTCGCGGTCCTCACCGCAGCGCTGACCGCGCTGATCTCCCGACTGTCCGGGTCCGACGACGTGGTGATCGGCACCCCCGTCTCCCGCCGGGACGACGAGATCCTCGAACCGATGATCGCCTGCCTGACCGACGTCATGCCGCTGCGCCAGCGGGTGCCGGCCGACGTGTCCTTCGCCGAGCTGACAGCCCGGACGAAGGCGCAGGTGTGGGGTGCGGTCGGGCACCGGGACGTGCCCTATTCGCACCTGGTCCGCGAGCTGGAGGTGGAGCGCTCGCCGAGCCGCTTTCCGCTCTTCCAGGTGGTCATCGGGCTCGACGACGCCCCGCCCCCGGCCCTGGACCTGCCGGGCGTGACCGCCGAACGGCTGTACCTCCACTCGGGCACAGCCAAGTACGACATCTTCCTGCACCTGGTGCCCGCGCGGGGCGGATTCGACGGCTTCCTGGAGTTCTCCACCGACCTCTTCGACCGCGGCACCGCCCGGCGCCTGGTGGAGCGGCTGCGAACCCTGCTGACCGAGGCCGTCGCCCATCCCGACCTGCCCCTCCGCGAACTGGACATCCTGCCGGCCGCCGAACGTCGGCTGATCCTCGAAAGCTGGGCACCGGGGCCCGCCGCCCCGGCCGGGCAGCCCCTCGCGCACGAGGCCTTCGCCGCCCAGGCCCTCCGTACGCCCGACGCCCCGGCGGTCGTACACGGGGACCGGGTCCTGTCCTACGCGGAGCTGGACCGGGCGGCGGACGCGGTGGCGGCGCACCTGGTCGCGCGGGGCGCGGCCGGGCGTCCCGTGGGCGTCTGCCTGCGGCGCTCTCCGGAGCTGGCCGTCGCGGTCCTGGGGGTGCTCAAGGCCGGCGGCGCCTGCCTGCCCATCGACCCCGGGTACCCCGCCGACCGGATCGCCTACATGGCGGTCGACAGCGGAATCCGGGTCGCCCTGGTCCATCAGGACCTGGCCGGGCTCCTCCCCGAGACCACCGAGACGATCGCCCTGGACGACCTGCCGGCCGCACCCGAAGCGGACCTGCCCGTGGCGGCACCCGCCGACCTCGCTTACCTGATCTTCACGTCCGGCTCCACCGGCCGCCCCAAGTGCGTGGCCATGCCGCACCGGGCCCTGGCCAACCTGCTGGCCTGGCAGGGAACCCGCTCCCTCGCCGGGCCCGGCATCCGGACGCTCCAGTTCGCCGCGCTCAGCTTCGACGTGGCCTTCCAGGAGTTCTTCAGCACCTGGGCCGGCGGGGGCACCCTGGTCATGGTCGACGACGAGACGAGGCGCGACCCCGCCCGCCTCCTCGACCTGCTCGCGGCCGAGCGCGTCGAGCGGTTGTTCCTGCCGTTCGTCGCACTCCAGCAGCTCGCCGAGTACGCGTGCGCCACCCACCGCTCGGCGGCCACGCTCCGGGAGGTCGTCACCGCGGGGGAGCAGCTGCATGCCACGCCCGCCCTGCGGGAGTTCTTCCGGCGGTGGGCGCCCGGCGCGGTGTTGGAGAACCAGTACGGCCCGTCCGAGACGCATGTGGTCACCGCCGAACGCCTGGCCGACGACCCCGACATCTGGCCCGACCTGCCGCCCATCGGCCGCCCCGTGGACGGCACCCGGGTGGTGCTGCTGGACCGGCGGCAACAGCTTTGCCCGATCGGCGCGGTGGGGGAGATCTGCGTCGGCGGCCGGGCCCTGGCCGTCGGCTACCTGGGGCGTCCGGAGCTGACCGCGCAGAGGTTCATCGCGGACCCCTTCCAGCCGGGCGCTCTGCTCTACCGCACCGGCGACCTGGCCCGGTACCTGCCGGACGGGCGGATCCAGTGCCTGGGTCGCCTGGACAACCAGGTCAAGATCCGTGGACACCGGGTGGAGACCGGCGAGGTCGCCGCCGCCGTTCAGGCCGTGCCCGGGGTGGCCCACGCCGCTGTGCTGGCCCAGGACGCCGTCTCCGGGGGCAAGCGCCTGGTCGCGTACTACCAGCCGGCAGCCGGGGCCGTCCTGCCACCGGACGTGCTGCGCCGTACGGTGGCAGCGCGGCTGCCGGAGTACCTGGTGCCGTCGGTCTGCGTGCCGCTGGAGACGTTCCCCCGCACGTCGAGCGGCAAGCTGGACCTGGCCGCGCTGCCGCCGCCGGACGAGCTGGACGTGGAGCCGGCGGACTCGTTCGTGGCGCCGGGAACCCCCACCGAGAAGAGCATCGCCGGGATCTGGCAGGACGTGCTGGGTACGGTCCGGATCGGTGCCCACGACGACTTCTTCGCCCTGGGCGGCCACTCGCTGCTGGCCACCCGCCTGATGCTGCGGCTCCGGCAGGAGCTGGGGGCGGAGATCCCGCTCGGGGCCCTGGCGGCGGCGCCGACCGTCGCCGGCCTCGCCGCGCTGGTCGACCGCGATCAGCGGCCCGGAAGGGAGGACGTCGGGAGGGGCGATGTCGGGCAGGGCCTCGACCTGGCCGCCGAGGTCGAGTTGCCGGTCGACATCGTCGCGGCCGGCGAGACGATCCGGGTGGCGCACGATCCCGCTCACGTGCTGCTCACCGGGGCCACCGGGTTCCTCGGCGCGTTCACCGTACGGTCCCTGCTGGAACGTACCCGTGCCGTGGTGCACTGCCTGGTGCGCGGAGCGGACCGGGACCAGGCCGCGGCGCGGTTGCGCCGGGTCATGGAGGGCTACGGCCTCTGGGACGGACACGCCGAGCGGCGGGTCGTCACCGTCCTCGGTGACCTGGCGCGGCCCCGCCTGGGGCTTCCCGACGACGCCTTCGACGAGTTGGCCCGCCGGGTGGACGCGGTGTACCACGTGGGCGCTGCCGTGAACCTCTTCGCCCCGTACGAGCAGCTCAGGGCCAGCACGGTGGACGGCACCGCCGAGATTCTGCGGCTGGCGGCCCGGCACCGCAGCGTGCCGGTGCACCACGTCTCCACCGTCGGCGTGTACGCGGGGCACGCGGACCACCCGATCGGACCGGAGCACCCCACCGGGCCGGTGGCGGCCCTGGAGCACGGCTACACCCGGAGCAAGTGGGTGGCCGAGGGGCTGATCGAAGCCGCGCGCGCCCGGTCCCTGCCTGTCACCGTCTACCGGCCCACCCGGATCGCCGGGCACAGCCGCACCGGCGCCTGCCAGCGGGGCGACTACCTGTGGCTGCTGCTCAAGGGCTGCGTCCAGGCCCAGGCCGCGCCCGCCGGGGTGGACGCCGCCTTCGATCTGGTGCCCGTGGACTACGTCAGCGACGCCATCGTCACCCTGTCCCGGCAGCCTGCGGCGGCCGGCCGCGCCTTCCACCTGGCCGCCGGGCGGCTGCTGCGGCTGGACACCGCGCTGGGCTGGCTGCGGTCCAGGGGCTATGCGCTGCCCGAGGTCGATCCGCAGGAGTGGCTGGGCCGGATCGGCGCCGACCCGGGCAACGCGGCGTTCCCGCTGCTGGGCACGCTGGCCGCCGAGCTGACCGGAGCCGGCTCGGAGGGCGGCCTGGTCTTCGACCCCAGCGCCACCGACGCCGCCCTGGCCGGCTCCGGCGTGTCCCGCCCCGAGGTGGACGAGGCGCTGTTCGGTGCCTGCGTCGGGTACTTCACCCGGACAGGGTGGCTCCCGGAGACAGTCGAGCGCTGATGCGGGCCGGGGAGCGATTGCGGATGCGCGTCTTGGTGGCTCACCCGGCGGCGTCAGCCGGATCGGAGCCCGCGACCCGGCCCCCGGTCAGGACGGTGCGACCCGATCCCTCGGTCAGGACAGCCGGCGGCGGAGCCACCAGAAGCTGACGATCGCCAGCGCGGCGGCGAGGGCCACGAAGACGGCGGTCTCGGCCAGCTGCAGCGTCCAGTACTGGCTGTCCGGGTGGTAGACGACGTCCTGGCGCAGGCCGAGCGTGCCGACCCAGTCGGCGCACGAACCGTGCGGCGCGTCGGGGCTGCACCGGGCCGGGTCGGACGGCCCGGTGAAGACCTGGCCGCTCGGGGTGATCGGGCGGTTGGTGATCGTCCAGGCGTTGGTCACGTCGTTCGGCTCGATCACCATATTGCGGCTCCGGTCGATCATCAGCTCGTCCAGGTTGTCCATGTCCAGTGGCGGCGTCTCGTGCCGGGCCGGCGCCAGGTGGGTACGCAGCCACAGCGGCATCGCGGCCACCGCGGCGGTGTAGACCGCCAGCGTGCCGGCCATCGCCGGGACTGTGCGGCGGATCAGCATCCCGACGGTGACGCCGAGGGTGAAGGCGAACAGCGCGTACCCGACCGGCACGATGCCGCGGGCGCCGAACACCAGCGGCGTGATCCGGTCCGCCGCAGCGCTGTCGACCCGGCTCGCCCAGGCGGTGACCGCCCAGCTCAGCAGGCCGGTCGTGGCGGCGGTGGCGGCACCGACCAGGCCGAGCTTGGTGGCGAGCCAGCGGGACCGGGTGATCGACTGGTTCCAGGCCAGTCGGTGGGTGCCGGCCTCGATCTCGCGGGCGACCAGCGGCGCGCCCCAGAAGATGCCGATCAGCGGTGGTGCGGCGTACATGATCGCCAGCGTGACGTAGTAGATCGTGCCGCCGGCGCTGTTGTCGAACCGGGTGAGGAAGGCCTCGATGGCGTTGCCGCAGTCGCCCTGGCAGGCGGCTACGCCCGCGTACAGGTCGGTGATGGTGTTGGCGCTGACCAGCAGCACGGCGGCGAGAACGGCCAGAGCGACCGCGGCGACAGCAGCCGGGGTGCGGAACTGGCGCCAGGTGAACCAGATCATCGGGAGATCTCCAACTCGGGCCGGTGCGCCTCGACGGAGCGCGACAGATAGGCCAGGACCACGTCTTCGAGGGTGAGCTGTTCGACGGTCAGCGAGGTGTCCTCGATCGGCACGACACTGCGCACGATGAACGTGGACTGCCGTTCGGTGAAGCTGTGCTCGATCATCTCGGCGCCGGCGGGCAGGTCCGCGGCGTTCCGGCGGGCGCCGGTCAGCCGGTAGTGGCTGCCCATCAGCTCCTCGATGTCGCCGGCGACGCGGACCCGGGACGCGGTCAGCACGATCAGGTAGTCGCAGACCCGCTCCAGGTCGGACACCAGGTGAGAGGAGAGGATCACGCTGCTGCCGTGCTCGGCGGCGTGTGCCATCAGGCCGCGCAGGAACTCTCGCCGGGCGATCGGGTCGAGGCTGGCCACCGGCTCGTCCAGGATCAGCAGCTCGGGACGCTTCGCTACGGCCATGGTCAGCGCCAACTGGGCGCGCTGGCCACCGGAGAGTCGGCCCGCCTTCTGCGCCGGGTCCAGGCCGAGCTGGGCGATTCGCTCATCCGCCAGCGCCTGGTCCCACCGCGGGTTGGTGCGGGCGCCGAAGCGCAGGTGGTCGGCGATGGAGAGGCCGGCGTAGGTGGGCGCGTCCTGCGCCACGAAGCCGACCTTCGCCAGTTGGCCCGGTCCGTCGCCGGGGCGGCCGCCCAGCACGGTGATCCGTCCGGCGGTGGGCGTGAGCATGCCCACCGTGAGTTGGAGCAGGGTGGTCTTGCCGGCGCCGTTCGGGCCGACCAGCCCGACGACCCGGCCGGGCGGCACGTCGACGGTGCAGTCGGCCAACGCCACGCGGCGCCCGTAGCGCTTGGTCAGGCCGTCGGCCTGCAACACCGGGTCGGTCATGCGGACTCCTGAAACTGGGAGCGGAAGGTGGTTGCGAACAACGCCTCGATGCTCTCCGCGTCGAGCCCGGCCGCCTGCGCCCGGCGCAGCCAGGCCCGCAGTTCCTCGCGCAGCGGCTCGACCGCGGCGGCCTCGTCGTTGAGCGTGCGGGCCACGAAGGTGCCGACACCGGGGCGGGCGGTTACCAGGCCCTCGTACTCAAGCTCCCGGTAGGCCTTGAGCACCGTATTCGGGTTGATCGCGACGGAGGCGACCACGTCCTTGATCGTCGGGAGTCGGTCACCCTCGCGCAGCAGTCCGAGGCGCAGGGCGTGGCGCACCTGCCGGATCAGCTGCATGTAGGGCGCGACGCCGGAGCGACCGTCCAGATGAAACTCGATCATGTCTCCCGCATTCCTCTAGTCTCGTAGGACTATAGAACGCGGCGGGCGGGCGGCGTCAAGGCTCGCGCTGCTGGGTTCCAGCTGGGAGTCGCGCCGGAGGGCGCAGGGTTCGGGGATCGGAGCAGCTCACGCGGGTTGAACGCCATTCAGCGCCGATTGGGAGCGCCCCGCTGCTCCCAATTTGCTCCCAATGCCCCCGCCCGGCGGCGGCCAGTCGAGAGCGCTGTCATGGCACCCCTCTGTGTCAAGAGGCGGCGAGGAATGGTGTTCTAGGCTGGGGTTCGGCGGGTCCGGGAAGTGACTGTTCCGAAGTGTCGACCTTGGGGATTGGGTCGGCCGCGCTGGATTGAAGAGTCGCCCCCAGGTGTCCTCCCGGACCCGTCCACACCGATGTGGCATCTTTGATCATCTGCTTGTAGACGACGTCGGACAGGCGTCGTTTCAGGCAGCGTATGGCTTCCATCGGGGTCTTGCCCGCGGCGAGTTTGCGCCGGTAGTACGCACGACCTTCGGTGTCGTGCCGCATCTGGACGATGGCCATGATGTGCAGGACCCGGTTGATGCGCCGGTTCCCGGCGCGGGACAGTCGGTGACGTTTCTGGTCGCCGGACGAGGCGTCCAGAGGTGCGGTGCCGTTCCAGGAGGCGAAGTGGCCACGGGTCGCGAACCGGCTGACGTCACCGACGTCGCCGATGAGTCGGGCCGCGCCGGACGGGCCGATGCCGTTGAGGTCCTGCAGACCACTGCCGGTGGCGGCGACGAGTTCGGTGAGCTCCTTGTTCGCGGCCTTGATCTTCTTGTCGACCTGGGCCAGCTCGGTGATGAGTTCCGACGTGAGCCGCCGGCGGGTGGACCCGACCAGGTCACGGGGTCGGACCGTGTTGAGTAGTGCCCGGGCTTGCGGGGCGGACAGGAACGTCTTCGCCCCGCCGGGCACCAGTTCCAAGAGCAACTTGTGAATCCGGTTGAGTAGGTCCGTGCGGGCATGACCAAGACCATCGCGACGGTCGACCAGCAGCCGCAGCGCAATCGTCACGTCGTCGACGGCCACCTCCCGCAGGCCCTTGGCCCGTAAAGCCGCGACGGCCACGCTGTGGGCGTCGACCGGGTCGGTCTTGCGACCCTGACCGGTATCGAAGACCCGAGCCCGCGCGGACAGCTTCGCCGGAACGTCGATCACAGTCTCGCCATCAGCCACGAGGCGTTGAGCGATGTGCCGGCCGATACCGTTGCAGCCCTCGACCGCCCAGACACGGTCCTTGTTCTGTCGGCCGAACTTGAGCATCGCCTGGTAGCCGTCACGGTCGGTGGCGAATCGACCTTGGGCAAGGATCTGCTCACGGTCGTTGATGATCTCGATAGTCGCGGACCGCTTGTGCGGATCCATGCCGATGATGACGCGTCCCACGCTCGTCCTCCTCGATCAAACCGGGCTGAAACCGGCGAGGAGGGCAGCGCTACTTCGAGCTGGGCAGACCCCTCTTGAGCCTCTCCGCGCCACGGTGACCGGCAGGACGCATGCCATGAGTGAGCCACACCAACTCGCGGTGGGCAGCCGATGAGAGAGCTACCCCGCCGGTCACCTCGACCAAGCCTGGCCGGGCTGCGGTCGTAGCACCAGTACATAAGTAGCCGATGAGCGGATGGTCTGACGGATGATCGTTGGTGCGTTGATTGGTGACGGCGGCCAGTCCAAGGGTGCCTACGGTTACGTGGTGCGGAACGCAGCCTAGATCGCAGGCGCGCGCTGCACCCTACCGTTGCCCGTACCCGATAACATGCATGTCTGTGGATGAACTTTCGATTGAGCAGCGGGCGGCAAAGCTCCTTGAGGGTGATGACGTTGACAAAGATGATCTACGCTTCTTCTTGTCGCGCCTCTTGCAGATTCAGGAAGACCAGGGGCGAGACGCCAGCCGAGCAGTATTACGTGGGGCCGGCCTCGGAGCTCTATTCATCGTCCTAACGCACAGCAAGCTCCTGGAAGCCGAACTGCTGGGAATGAAAATCCATGACATCTCACCCCTGAGGCTCATTATCCCAGTCGCCATGATGCTGATGGTTCTTCGCGCCGTCACCGTCCTGCGACTCTCCATCTTCTATCGCCGCATCTTCCACGAGGTGGTCGGTAAGCACCTACCGAGCTGGCAGGCCTCCGGGCTGATACCTCTGCTCAGCCCATGGAGAGGCCCGATGTCGACTCATGCCAGCCCAATACGTCTCGATGTGAATGAGCATCCTGGAGTTGACCGCTTACATCAGGCGATGAGAATGGTCGACGCTTGGGCAGGCACCGCCGCTCTCGCGGGCTTTCAAATATACATATTCGTCATCCTGTTCAAAGATCCGAGAATTTCGACCATCACGGCCGCCGCTTCTCTGGGCATATCGTTGACTCTGATGTTATTTGTCGCCGCCTACCTGTGGTTCGCCAGACTGAGCAGGCACCCTTCTGTGCCAAATGGTGGCGGGGGAGTGTAGTGCTTCAGCCTGGTTGGCTGCGGGCCCGGGAAGTGACTTGCCCGAAGCCTCCAGCATCAGGTTTCGGCCGGCCGAGCTGAAGCCAGAGTCACCCCACATGCCCTCCCGGGCTCGTCGCGAACCGTATCCAGCCGGAATCGCCCCACATTCACCGCCGGGCACGCGAACTGACGACGCGGTGGTCGGAGACATCAGCCAGCCTGACAAGGCGTTGGTATTCGCACATCTTCGCCCGGGGGCGTGGAGCGGCGCCGCGGGCGACGACCGGTGACTGCTCAGCGGCGTACCGCCGCCGGACGCCGGGCGGCGGGGACGACCAGCGGCCCGCCCGTCTCTGGGTCGTCGATGACCCGGCAGGGCAGCCCGAACACCCGCTCCACCAGCTCGGCGGTGACAATCTCCCGGGGCGCCCCGGCGGCCACCACGGCACCGTCGCGCATCGCGATGAGGTGACTGGCGTACCGGGCGGCCTGGTTGAGGTCGTGCAGCACCGCGACCAGCGTGCGCCCCTGCTCCTCGTGCAGGGTCGCGCACAGGTCGAGCACCTCGACCTGGTGGGCGATGTCGAGGAACGTGGTCGGCTCGTCGAGCAGCAGCAGCTCGGTCTGCTGGGCCAGGGCCATGGCGATCCACACCCGCTGCCGCTGCCCGCCGGACAGCTCGTCGACCAGCCGGTCGGCGAGGTCGGCCACGCCGGTGGCGGCCATCGACTCGTCGACCACCCGCTCGTCGTCGCGGGACCACTGCCGCAGCAGCCCCTGGTGCGGGTACCGGCCCCGGGCCACCAGCTCGGCGACCGTGATGCCGTCGGGGGCGGTGGACGACTGCGGCAGCAGCCCGAGGGTGCGGGCGACCTTGCGGGCCGGTTGGGCGTGGATGTCCCGTCCGTCGAGCAGCACCGTGCCGGCGGCCGGCCGGAGCATCCGGGCCAGGGCGCGCAGCAGGGTGGACTTGCCGCAGGCGTTCGGCCCGATGACGACGGTGAACGACCGGTCGGGGACGGCGACGCTGAGCCCTTCGGTGATGGTCCGCTTGTCGTACGCGAGGGTCAGGCCGTCGCCGCTGAGCCGTGGGGTGCCGGGCTGCATCAGGGGTGCTCCAGTCTCCAGGTCGCCGGTCACAGCCGGCCCGCCTTGCGTTCGGTGGCCAGCAGCCACACCAGGTAGCCGCCGCCGAGCGCGCCGGTGACCACGCCGACGGGGAGCTGGTGCCCGGTGAAGGCGCGCTGGGCGACCAGGTCGGCGGCGACCAGCATCGCCGCGCCGAGCGCCATGGCGGCGGCCAGGTTCGGCCCGGGTGCGCGGGTCAGCCGGCGGGTCAGGTGCGGCGCGGTGAGCGCGACGAAGTTGACCGGCCCGGCCGCGGAGGCGGCGACGGAGACCAGCAGCACCGCCGCGACCAGCAGCACCGTGCGCAGACCCCGCACCGGCACGCCGAGCGCGGCGGAGGTGTCGTCGCCCAGCTCGGTCATCCGCAGCGCCGGCCCGCAGCCGAACAGCACCACCGGGACCAGCACCGCCAGGGTGACGGCGAGCGGGACGGCCTGCGCCCAGCCGCGCCCGTCGAGGCTGCCGGTGAGCCAGAGCACGGCGCGGGCGGCGTCCATGAGCTGCGCGCGGGTCAGCAGCCAGCCGTTGACGCCGGTGAGGATCGCGGCGACGCCGATGCCGGCGAGGATCAGCCGGTGGCCGTGCGCGCCGCGCGCCCAGGCCACCGCCCACAGCAGCAGGCCGGTGGCCAGGCCGCCGACCACGGCCGCGCCGGCCAGGGCGAGGGTGCTGCCGCCGACCACCACCACGACGAGTGCGCCGGTGGCCGCGCCCTGGGTGACGCCGAGGATGTCGGGGCTGCCGAGCGGGTTGCGCACGAGGGCCTGCAACACCGCGCCGCCCAGCGCCAGCGCGGCCCCGACCAGCATGGCGGTGACCAGCCGGGGCAGCCGCAGCTCGCCGATGATGAAGTCCTCGGCCGGGGTGCCGCCCCCGGTGAGGGTGCGCAGCACGTCGGCGGGGCTCATCGGGTAGTCGCCGCCGCCGACCGACAGCACGCCCAGGGCCAGCGCGGCCAGCGCGCAGCCGAGGCCGACGAGCAGGGCCCGGGCCCGGAACCGCACCGACCAGTGACGTACCCGCACGACGGTCATGACCGCACCGCCCGGGTCCGGGTGACCAGGTGCAGGAAGAGCGGGCCGCCGAGCACGGCGGTCATGATGCCCACCTGGATCTCGCCGGGGCGGCCGAGCACCCGGCCGGCCACGTCGGCGCCGAGCAGCAGCACCGGGGCCAGCAGCGCGCAGGCCGGCAGCAGCCAGCGCAGGTCCGGCCCGGTCAGGGCGCGGACCAGGTGCGGCACGAGCAGCCCGACGAAGACGAGTGGCCCGCAGGCGGCCGTCGCGGCGCCGCAGAGCAGGGTCACCGCCACGACGACGGCCGCCCGGATCACGGCGGGCCGGGCGCCCAGGGCCCGCGCCTGGTCGTCGCCGAGCGCGAGGGCGTTGAGCGGCCGGGCCGTCGCGAGGGCGATCACCAGGCCGACCGCCGCGAACGGCAGCACCCGGACCACGGTCGCCAGGTCGGCGCTGGCCAGCGAGCCGACGGTCCAGAACCGCATCTTCTCCAGCGAGGCCGAGTCGAGCAGCATCACCGCGCTGACGTACGAGTAGAGGGCCGCGTTGAGCGCCGCCCCCGCGAGGGCCAGCCGGGCCGGGGTGGCGCCCCGGCCGCCGCCGACGGCGTACACGAGGGCGGTGACGGCCGCCGCGCCGGCCAGGGCGAACCAGACGTACCCGTCGACGCCGGTGACGCCGAGGAACGCGGCGGCGGTGGCCACGGCCGCCGACGCGCCGGCATTGATGCCGAGCAGCCCGGGGTCGGCGAGGGGGTTGCGGGTGACCGCCTGCATGACCGCGCCGGCCACCCCGAGCGCCGCGCCGGCGAGCAGGCCGAGCAGGGTGCGCGGCAGCCGCATCTGCCGCACCACGACGTGCGCGGGGGAGTCGGAGTCCCACAGCCCCTGCCAGGCCTCGGCGAGGGTGAGCTGCTTCGCGCCGACCGCGAGGCTGACCGCGGCCACGGCCGCCAGCAGCAGGAACGCGACCAGCAGCCCGGTCAGGCGGGCCGCCGGCCGGCCGCGGCGGGGCGGCGGGGGTGGGAGCGTCGCCGGCGGAGCGGGGGCGGTCGGCGACGAGTCGATGACGGACAGTGCAAGCTCCTGTGTGGGCGGGGATCGACCGGCGACGCTATTGACAAGCACTTAGGTTAGGGTAACTTAACCTCGCACTTGGTCATCAGGCCACCCCGGAGTGAAAGAAGCTGTCATGTCCGTACCAGTGTCCCGCCCGCGTCTGACCCGCCGCGGCCTGCTCTCCGCCGGCGGCGCCCTCGCCCTCGGCGCGCTGCTCGGCGGCTGCGGCGGCAAGGACGACGAAGCCTCCTCGCCGGCCGCCGGCAGCGGCCCCTGGTCGTTCACCGACGACCGGCCCGAGAAGGTCACCCGGGACGCCACCCCGAAGCGCGTCGTCGCCTTCACCGGCGTCGCCGCCGCCCTCGTCGACTTCGGACTCGACGCGCAGCTCGTCGGGGTCTTCGGCGAGACCACCCGCGCCGACGGGTCGAAGGAGCCGCAGGCCGGCGACCTCGACGTGGCCAAGGTGGCCGTGCTCGGCAACGTCTGGGGCGAGTTCAGCATCGAGAAGTACGCCGCGCTCAACCCCGACCTGCTGGTCACCCACATGTACGACCCGGGCGCCTTCTGGTACGTCCCCGACGAGAGCCGCGACAAGATCCTCGGCCTGGCCCCCACCGTCGCGATCAAGACCGCCCGGGTGCCGATGAACCGCCCGATCGAGCGGTACGCCGAGCTGGCCGCGTCCCTCGGCGCCGACCTGAAGGCGAAGAAGGTCACCGACGCCAAGGCCCGGTTCGAGGCCGCCGCCGAGTCCGTCCGGCAGGCGGTCAAGGCCAACCCCGGCATCAAGGTGCTCGCGGCGTCCGGCAGCCCCGACCTGTTCTACGCCTCCAACCCGAAGGTCAGCACCGACCTGATGTACTTCGCCGAGCTGGGCGTCGACATCGTGGTGCCGACCAAGCTGGAGCAGGGCGACTACTTCGAGGCCCTGAGCTGGGAGAACGCCGGAAAGTTCCCGGCCGACCTGATCCTGCTGGACAACCGCGCCACCGCCATGCAGCCGGCCGACATGGCCAAGAAGCCCACCTGGGCCCAGCTCCCGGCGGTCAAGGCCAACCAGATCACCCCGTGGGACGCCGTGCCGCGCTTCTCGTACGCCGGCGCGGCCCCGCTGCTGGAGAACCTCGCCAAGGCGATCGCCTCCGCCAAGAAGGTGAGCTGAGTTGGCCCGCGCCACCCTCGACCCGGTCGCCACCCGGTTCCGGTTCTACGAGGCACAGGTCGTGCGCGCCCACCCCCTCGGCCCGACCATGACCCGGATCACCCTCGGCGGCCCGCAGCTCACCGCCTTCGCCGGTGGCGGGCGCGACCAGAGCGTCAACCTCTTCCTGCCCCACCCCGGCCAGAGCGCCCCCGTGGTGCCGGTCGACGCCGGTGACGACTGGTACGGGCGGTGGCGGGCCCTCGACCCGGCCGTCCGTGCGGTGATGCGCTCGTACACCGTCCGCGCCCAGCGCCCCGAGGCCGGCGAGGTGGACATCGACTTCGTCGGCCATGGCGACACCGGCCCCGCCTCCCGGTGGGCCGGCCGGGCCCGCCCCGGCGACCAGGTGCTGCTGCTCGGCCCGACCGGCGCGGACAACCGCGCCGTCTGCTTCCGGCCGCCCGCCGACGCCGACTGGATACTGCTCGCCGCCGACGAGACCGCGCTGCCGGCCGTCGGCGCCATCCTGGAGTGGCTGCCCGCCGGGGCCCGCGCCCGCGCCTGGATCGAGGTCCCGCACGTCGCCGACATCCAGGACCTGCCCGCCCCGCCCGGGGTCGAGGTGACCTGGCTGGTCCGGGGCACCACCCCGCCCGGCTCCGGCCTGCTGCGCGACGCCGTCCGCGCGGCCCGGCTGCCCGGTGTCGTCCCGTACGCGTGGCTCGCCGGGGAGTCCGCCACGGTCCGTGGCCTGCGCCGCCACCTCGTGCAGGAACGCGACACCGACCGCCGCCGGGTGACCTTCTCCGGCTACTGGCGGCGCGGCGCGTCCGAGGACGCCCTGCGCGGCGAGGCCCTCGCCGCCGCGGCGGCCTGACCGTGGTGCCGAGTGCCCCGCCCGCCGGGGTCACCGGCCGCCCGACCGTGGCCCCGGGCGCCCCGCCCGCCGGGATCGCCGGCCGCCCCCGCAGCACCGCCGGCCCCGAGTCCCACCGACCGTCGAGGAACCGCATGAGCATCCCGGGTCGTCCCGCTCCGGACGCGCCGCCCGCCCCCGGCACTCCGGCGGGCCCCCGCGCCCACCTGTTGACCAACGGCACCGCCGAGCAGTACCGGCGGGTGCTGGCCGAGGGGATCGACCGGGTCAGCGCCCGGATCGCCCGCACCGATCGCCCGTTCACCGGCGTCACCCCCGCCGCGCTCGCGCCGACCGTCGCCGCCGTCGACCTGGACCGCCCGCTCGCCGACCCGGCCGCCGCCCTCGACGAGCTGGAGGACGTGTACCTGCGCGACGCGGTCTACTTTCACCACCCCCGCTACCTGGCCCACCTCAACTGCCCGGTGGTGATCCCCGCGCTGCTCGGCGAGGCCGTGCTCACCGCCGTGAACTCCTCCCTGGACACCTGGGACCAGAGCGCCGGCGGCACCCTCATCGAGCGCCGCCTGATCGACTGGACGGCCCAGCGGATCGGCCTCGGCCCCGCCGCCGACGGCGTGTTCACCAGCGGCGGCACCCAGTCCAACCTCCAGGCCCTGCTGCTGGCCCGGGAGGAGGCGTGCGCCCGCAGCGCGACACCCCGCCGTGAGCTGCTACCCCGGCTGCGGGTGATCGCCTCCGGCGCCGGCCACTTCAGCGTGCAGAAGGCGGCCACCCTGCTCGGCCTCGACGCCGACGCCGTGATCGCCCTGCCCACCGACGCCGACCGCCGGATGTGCCCCGACGCCCTGCGCGCGGAGCTGGCCCGCTGCCACGCCGACGGGCTCACCGTGATGGCGGTCGTCGCCACCGCCGGCACCACCGACTTCGGCTCCATCGACCCCCTCGACGCCATCGCCGACCGGTGCGCCGCCGCCGGGGTCCGGCTGCACGTCGACGCCGCGTACGGCTGCGGGCTGCTGGTCTCGCCCACCCGGCGGCACCTGCTCGCCGGCATCGAACGCGCCGACTCGGTGACCGTCGACTACCACAAGTCCTTCTTCCAGCCGGTCTCCTCCAGCGCCCTGCTGGTCCGCGACGGCGAGGCGCTGCGGCACGCCACCTACCACGCCGACTACCTCAACCCGGCCCCCCGGGCGACGGGGGAGCAACTGCCCAACCAGGTCGACAAGAGCCTCCAGACCACCCGCCGGTTCGACGCGCTGAAGCTCTGGCTCACCCTGCGGATGATGGGCCCCGACGCGGTCGGCTCGCTCTTCGACGAGGTGATCGACCGGGCCGACGGGGCGTGGCGGCTGCTCGCCGGCGACCCCCGCTTCGAGGTGGTCACCCGGTCCGCGTTGAGCACCGTGGTGTTCCGCTACCTGCCCACCGGGCCGGCGGACGCGCTGGCCGACGACGCCAACCGGTACGCCCGCCGGGCCCTCGCCGCCTCCGGCGCGGCCGTCGTCGCCGGCACCAAGGTCGACGGCCGGCAGTACCTGAAGTTCACCCTGCTCAACCCCGAGACCACGCTGGACGACGTGGCGCACGTCGTCGACCTCATCGCCGGATACGCCGGCCGGTACGTGCACGAGCGGGCCACCGCCGGCATCCCCTGCCCGGTCGGCTGACCGCGAACGTGCCCACCCCCCGCCCCCGCGCAGAAAGCGAACCCATGTCCACCCACGACGTCATCGCCGTCGGGCTCGGCCCGTACAACCTGGGCCTGGCCTGCCTCGCCGAGCCGCTGACCGACCTGGACTGCCTGTTCCTGGAGGCCCGGGACTCCTTCGACTGGCATCCCGGGATGCTGCTGGAGGCCGTCCGGTTGCAGACCCCGTTCCTGGCCGACCTGGTCACCCTCGCCGACCCCACCTCGCCGTACTCCTTCCTCAACTGGCTCAAGGAGTCCGGGCGGCTGTACCAGTTCTACATCCGCGAGCGGTTCCACCCGCTGCGCAGCGAGTACAACGCGTACTGCCGGTGGGCGGCGGCGAAGCTGGCCGGGGTGCGCTTCGGCCACCGGGTCACCGCCGTCACCCACGACGAGGCCGACGACCTGTTCACCGTGCACGTGACCGTCACCGCCAGCGGGGAGACCGTCACCCACCGGGCCCGGCACCTGGTGCTCGGCACCGGCACCCCGCCGCACGTCCCGGCCGCCTGCGCCGGGCTCGACGGCGACGTGGTGCACTCCTCGGTGTACCTGGAGAACCGGGCCGCCCTGCGGGAGAAGAACAGCGTCACCGTGGTCGGCTCCGGGCAGAGCGCCGCCGAGATCTACCACGACCTGCTCGGCGACATCGACACGTACGGCTACCGGCTGAACTGGGTCACCCGCTCGCCCCGGTTCTTCCCCCTGGAATACACCAAGCTCACCCTGGAGATGACCTCCCCCGATTACGTCGACTACTTCCACGCCCTGCCCGAGCCCACCCGCTACCGGCTGGAGGCCGAGCAGAAAGGGCTGTTCAAGGGCATCGACGCCGACCTGATCAACGAGATCTACGACCTGCTCTACGCCAAGAGCGTGCACGGGCCGGTGGACACCCGGCTGCTCACCAACACCGAGGTGACCCGCGCCCGACACGACCCGGCCGCCGGCGAGTACACCCTCGGGCTGCGTAACGTCGAGCAGGAGGGGGAGTTCTCCCTGGCCACCGGGGGCCTGGTGCTGGCCACCGGGTACCGCTACGCGGTGCCGGACTTCCTCGACCCGGTGCGCCACCTGCTGCGCTTCGACACCCACGGCCGGTTCGACGTGGGCCGCGACTACAGCGTCGACCACGCCGGCCGGGTGTTCCTCCAGAACGCCGGCACCCACACCCACAGCGTCACCTCGCCCGACCTGGGCATGGGCCCGTACCGCAACGCCGTGATCATCCGTGAGCTGCTCGGCCGCGAGCACTACCCGGTCGAGCGGCGGATCGCGTTCCAGGAGTTCGGCGTGCCGGCGGGGGTGGAGGCGTGACCGAGGTCGTGCACACCCGCACCGACCCCCGGTTGGGCGACTTCGCCCTGCGTACCCTCGACCCGGTCGCCGACGCCGCGCTGCTGCACTCCTGGGTGACCCACCCGAAGGCCGCGTTCTGGCTGATGGCCGACGCCGACGTGGCCGGGGTCGCCGCCGAGTACGCGCGCATCGCCGCCGAGGAGCACCACGACGCGTTCATCGGGCTGTGGCGGGGCGAGCCGGCCTTCCTCGTCGAGCGGTACGACCCGGCGCGGGTCGAGCTGGCCGGCCGCTACCCGGCCCGCCCCGGCGACGTCGGCATGCACTTCCTCTGCGCGCCCGCCGACGCCCCGGTCTCCGGCTTCACCCGGGCCGTCATCACCACCGTCATGGACTGGCTGTTCGCCGACCCGGCGCACCGCCGGGTGGTGGTCGAGCCGGACGTGCGCAACACCGCCGTGCACGCGCTGAACGCCGCCGTCGGCTTCGTCCCCGCCGGAACCCTTGCCCTGCCCGCCAAGCCGGCCCTGCTCAGCTTCTGCACCCGCGCCCAGTTCACCGCCGCCACCGGCCCCGCCCCGACCAGCAGCGAAGGACCGACCACCGTGGACCCCCAGGACTCCGTCGCCCACCTCACCCCCGACACCTGGGCGCGGGCCAACCGGCTGCTGGTCCGCAAGGCGCTCGCCGAGTTCTCCCACGAGCGGCTGCTCACCCCCGAGCCCGTCGGCCCCGCCGCCCCCGGTGAGCCGGGGGAGTACGAGGTGACCAGTGACGACGGCACGGTGACCTACCGGTTCGCCGCCCGTCGGCTCGCCCTCGACCACTGGCAGATCGACGCCGACAGCATCACCCGTCGCCGCGACGGCGCGGAGCTGCCGCTGGACGCCCTCGACCTGTGCGTGGAGCTGCGCGGTGCCCTCGGCCTCACCGACCGGGTACTGCCCGTGTACCTGGAGGAGATCACCTCCACCCTGGCCGGGTGGGCGTACAAGCTGGACCGGCCGGAGATCGGTGCCGCCGAGCTGGCCCGCGCCGACTTCCAGACCATCGAGACCCGGATGACCGAGGGCCACCCGGGCTTCGTCGCCAACAACGGCCGGATCGGCTTCGGCATCGACGAGTACCACCGGTACGCCCCCGAGGTCGGGCGGCCGGTGCGGCTGCTCTGGCTGGCCGCGCACCGCGACCACACCACCTTCACCTGCTCCACCGACACCGATGCCGACGCCCTGCTGCGCGACGAGCTGGGCGAGGACACGCTGGCCGGCTTCGCCGCCACGCTGACCGGGCTCGGCCTCGACCCGACCGACTACCTGTTCATCCCCGTGCACCCGTGGCAGTGGTGGAACCGGATCGCCGTCACGTTCGCCGCCGACGTGGCCGAGCGCCGCCTCGTCCTGGTCGGCCCCGGCCCGGACGAGTACCTTCCCCAACAGTCCGTGCGCACCTTCTTCAACGTCACCCACCCCGAACGGCACTACGTCAAGACCGCGCTGTCCGTGCTGAACATGGGCTTCATCCGGGGGCTGTCGGCGGCGTACATGGAGGCCACCCCGGCCATCAACGACTGGCTCGCCGACCTGATCGACCGCGACGAGGTGCTCCGGGCCACCGGGCTGACGATCATCCGGGAGCGGGCCGCGATCGGGTACCGCAACCGCCGGTTCGAGGCGGCCACCGACCGGTACTCCCCGTACCGGAAGATGCTGGCGGCGCTGTGGCGGGAGAGCCCCGTCCCCGGCCTGGAGCCGGGGCGGCGGCTGGCCACCATGGCGTCGCTGCTGCACGTCGACTCGGCCGGCGGGTCGTTCGCCGCCGCGCTGGTCGCCGAGTCGGGCCTGCCGGCGGGGGCCTGGCTGCGCCGGTACCTCGACGCGTACCTCGTCCCGCTGCTGCACTCCCTCTACGCGTACGACCTGGCGTTCATGCCGCACGGCGAGAACGTCATCCTGGTGCTGCGCGACGGGGCGGTGCAGCGGGCGATCTTCAAGGACATCGCCGAGGAGATCGTGGTGATGGACCCGGACGCCGACCTGCCCGAAGCGGTCCGGCGGATCAGGGCCGACATCCCCGACGACGAGAAGCTGCTGTCGATCTTCACCGACGTGTTCTCCTGCTTCCTGCGCCACCTCAACGTGGTGTTCACCGACGCGGGGCTGCTCACCGAGGAGGAGTTCTGGCGGGCGGTCGCGGACTGCGCGTGCGACTACGCCGACCGCGTCCCGCACCTGGCCGACCGGCTGCGCCGCTACGACCTGTTCGCCCCGGAGTTCACGCACTCCTGCCTCAACCGGCTCCAGCTGCGCAACAACGAGCAGATGGTGGACCTGTCCGACCCGTCGGCGGCGCTCCAGTTCGCCGGCACCCTGGCCAACCCCATGGCCCCGTACGCCCGCCGTCCCTGACCCCCCGTCCCCGCCCGTGCGCCCGCCCCCGGCGCTCGCTCTCCCGCTCTTTCACGGAAAGAGTGGCTATCCCGGCCGGAATGACCACTCTTTCCGTGAAAGAGCGCGCGGGTGCGGGGTGCGGGGTGCGGGGTGGGGGGTGGGGGCGGGTCAGGGGTGGCGGGGGTATGGGTGGCGGGTGAGGGTGGCGTGCACCATGTTCGTGAGCGTGACGATGTCGAAGACCGGCAGCCCCAGCCGGGCCTGGATCGCGTGCGCGTACGGCACCAGATCGGTGCACTCGATGACCAGCGCGCCGAGGTCCGGGTGGGCCTCGGCGAGCCGGTCGACCCGGTCGAGCACCTCCCGTTCGAGCCGGTCCGTGTCGAGGTCGTCGCGGCGGCCCTCCATCATCACCTCGCGGAACTCCGGCTGGTCGGCCATGCCGGTGACCCGCACCGGCACCGACTCGGCGCCGATCGCGGCGAGGTGGCGCGGGGTCAGCGCGGCCTCGTCGGCGACCAGCAGCCCGACCGGCCGCCCGACCATCCGGTACACCATCGGGAGCTGGACCAGGCTGGACGCCCAGATCGACACCGAGAGGGCGGCGGCCAGTTCGGCCTGGAAGAGCACCAGGAAGCCGCACGCGCCGGTGATCCCGGCGGCCCCGGCGGCCTGCAGTTCCTTCGCCGCCGCGACCACCGGCTCCAGCAGGGTCGGGTCGGCCTCCCGGACCAGCCGCTGCGGCGTCGCCCCCTCGATCACCCGGTAGATCACCGGGAAGTCGAAGGTGGTCGGGTTGCGGATGTGCCCGGGGACCTTCTCGAACGAGGTGTTCAGGCAGAGGATCCCGATCGGCGCGGCGGTCATCGCGTACTCCCAGGGGTCGGGCGGCGGCGCCGCCAGCGGTCCACGGCGAAGGGTGACAGGTCCAGCTCCGGGCGGACGCCGCCGACGAGCTGGGCGATCAGCCGCCCGCCGGCCGGCGCCAGGCCCATCCCGATGTGGCCGTGCCCGGCGGCGACACAGACGTTGCGGTACGCCCCGGCGCGGCCGAGCAGCGGCAGGCTGTCCGGGGTGCAGGGGCGCAACCCGCTCCACACCTGCACCCGCCGGTCGGTGTCCAGCCCCGGCAGGTACGACCGGACGGTGCGCACGATGCCGTCGACCCGGCGAGGTGAGACGGAGGTGTCCATCCCGGTCAGCTCCAGGGTGCCGGCGAGGCGCAGCCGGTCACCGAGCGGCATGACGGCGACCTTGCCCTCGCTGAGCAGGATCGGCAGCCGGGGCGGAGTCTCCGGGGCGGCGACGGTCACCGCGTAGCCCTTCGCCGGCTGGAGCATCAGGTCGAGGCCGAGCTTGCGGGCACAGGCCACGGACCAGATCCCGGCGGCGATGACCACCTCGGCCGGGCGCAGGTCCCCCCGGCTGGTACGCACGGCCCGGACCCGGTCGCCGGCCACCTCGAAGTCGAGGACCTCGGTGCGGGTGCGGATGTCCACGCCCATCTTCCGCAGCATCCGGGCGAACTCGACGAGGAACGCCGGGATGCGCAGCGCGGCGCCCTCGGCGTTGAGCAGCGCGCCGGCCACGTCGAACTCGACGTCCGGTTCGAGGCGGGCCAGCTCGCCGGGTTCGAGCACCCGCAGCGGCACCCCCCGGGCGACGGCCGCCGGCACCGAGCGGCGGGCCTGGTCGAAGCCCTCCGGGGTCTTGCAGGCCAGCAGCATGCCCTGGGCGGTGAGGGTGTCGGCGAGCGGGCCCGCCGCGCACACCTCGTGCAGGATGGCCAGGCTGCGCTGCTTGAGCGACAGCAGGATGTCGAAGGCGGCCCGGGCGTCGGTCTCGGTGCAGAGCCGGCGGAAGTGCCAGAGCCAGGCGAGCAGGGCCGGGTCCCAGCGGGGCCGGATGTGGAACGGGCTCTCCGGGTTCAGCAGGTAGCGCAGCCCCTTGGCCGGCACGCCGGGCTCCGCGAGCGGCGCGGAGCCCTGGGTGCCGACGAAGCCGGTGTTGCCAGAGGAGCAGGCCGCCGGGTCGCCGACCTCACCCCGGTCGACGACGGTGACCCGGTGACCGTCCCGGGCCAGGAACCAGGCGCAGAAGAGGCCGACGATGCCCGCGCCGACGACCACCACGTCGGGGTCGTCGCCGGGCGGGCGTGGCGCGGGCGTCGTCGACATCGCCGGGCCCTACACGCTCACGATGTAGAAGCAGGTGGGCAGGTTGAGCACCACCCGCTCGTAGATTTCGGCGGTCAGCGCCACCCCCGGCTCGGCGAACGTGCCGGGCGGCGGCTCGGCGAAGGAGATCATCGAGCGGCCCGCGTCGAGGAGCAGCGCCCCGTGGCCGAAGTCGCCGACGATCGCGGTGCCCGGGTCGACCAGCCGGGTCCGGACGATGAAGACCCCGTTCTCCTCGATGTCGCGCATCAGGGTGCCGGAGCCGAGCAGCCGGTAGTAGTCCGCCGGGTTGATGATCAGCCCGTCTGCGGTGCTGCCGTTCTGCTCCACCTCGTTGCAGGCGGAGAGGATGGTGGAACCGAATGGGCCCGGGTCGGTGATCCGGGAGATGTCCGGCATGGTCAGCAGCCCGCCCTCGCCGCGCAGGATGGTGACGTTCTCGGCGGTGCACAGCCGCACGACGAGGCGGTAGTTGATGAACTCCGCGAAGCTCGTCGGGTCGTCCCACAGCCCGTCCGGCACCTGCGCCCACGCCTTCGTGGTGTACAGCGGCGGGATGGGGGAGAGGTGGAAGTGGTTGGCCGCCTCCCGGCGCAGGTCGGCGCCGTCGACCGCCGGGTCGCCCGCGCGGGCCGGGCTCTCGTGCCAGTAGAAGTCCTGCGGATCCCGGGACAGGTCCACCACCTTCAGCACGTTCCGCGACGGGTAACGCGGCTTACGCCGGGAGCTGGTCAGCGAGTCGGTGATGGTGACGTCGTAGTCGACGCGGGTGTCGAAGCCCCCCTTGGCGAAGGCGTCGGCGAACACCTGCCCCGGCGACAGCTGCGTTTTGCGGTCCGCCACGACCTCGGCGATCGTCCGCTTGATGACGTCGGTTCGTTGCATGGGGGTTCACACCTTCGGGTCGGGTCGGTACCGCGCGGCGGGGGTGTCGCACGGGTCAGGTCACTGGGCGGTGGGGGGTGCCGCAGGCCGTCGGTCACCGGGCGGCGGCGGGCTTGCGAGCGACGAACATCCCCCAACCGAACTCGCCCCGGTCGATCGCCGCCTGGATCTCCTTGCAGGACACGGCGAAGCCGAGGATCCACTCCCGGGCGGCCGGGTCGTCGGTGTTGGCGGCCCGCTCCCGGGCGGTCTCGCCGAGCACCCGGTACGTCTGCCGGATGTGCTCATCGAGGTTGCGGGCGACCAGCACCTCGAAGCCGGCGTCGGTGAGCGCCTCGGCGTACCCGTCGAGGGAGTAGCCGCCGCTCCACCGCACCCGGTCGTAGACGTGCCGGCGGGCGGCCTCGCCGATCTCAGTGGTGGGCTGGAGGAAATCGGTGATCGCGAGGATCCCGCCGGGGGCGAGCACCCGGTGCATCTCGGCGTGGCTGCGCGACTTCTCCGGCACCAGGAAGAGCGCGTCCTGGCTGACCACGTGACTGAAGCTGCCCGGCTCGTACGGCAGGGCGGTGGCCGAGCCGTGCCGGAAGGTGATCCCCGGCGCCGGCCGCTCGGCGAGCTTGGCCTGGGCGAACCGGACCCGCTCGATGCTCAGGTCCAGGCCCTCACCCCGGCAGCCGGTCTGCCCGGCCAGCCGCAGCAGGAAGTTGCCGCAGCCGCAACCCACGTCCAGCACCGTCGAGCCGGCGTCGATGCCCGCCTCGGTGGCGAGCAGGTCCGAGGTCCGGTCGGCGGCGCCGTGGTAGTCCGTGTCGGCGTCGTCGGCGAAGTAGCCGGTGTGCAGGACGCCCTCGCTGTCCCAGAAGCTGAGGTACGTCTGGGTGGTCTCGTCGAAGAACTCGGAGACGTCCCGCTCGGTGAAGGTGGGGCTGGTCGTGGACATCACGCACTCCTTCGTGCTGTGCCGCCGGCCGGCGTCGCCGCCACCGGTCCGGGGAAGGGTCAGGCGTAGGTGTCCTTGCGGACGCCGGTCATGTGTGGCAGCTCCGGGCCGGTGACGCTGGCGCCGCCGTCGAGCAGGTGCACGCCCGCGGTGACGAAGGAGGCCCGCTCGCTGGCCAGGAAAGCGGCCATGGCGGCGATCTCCTCGGGGCGGCCCAGCCGGCCCAGCGCGCTGTGGTGCCCCATGGTCGCGAGCCGTTCCTCGACGTCGCCGTCGCCGGCCAGCCGCGCGGCGGCCCGTTCCATCGGTGGGGTGCGCACGCTGCCGGGGGCGAGGACGTTGACGGTGATCCCGTCGCCGGCCACCTCGACGGCGAGGCCCTGGGCGAAGCGGACCAGGGCGGCCCGGGTCACCCCGGAGAGCACCAGCGGGCTGATCGGCACGCTCGCGGTCTCCGAGGCGACGAAGAGCAGCCGCCCCCAGCCGGCGGCGCGCAGGTGCGGCAGCGCCGCGAGGGCCAGCCCGACCGCCGGGAACAGCACCTTGTCGACGGCGGCCCGGTAGTCGTCCACGTCGAACAGCGCCGCCGTGCCGATGGGCGGGCTGCCGCCGCTGACCAGCAGGACGTGCGCCCCGCCGAGGTCGGCGGCCACCCCGTCCACCCAGCGGCGGGCCGCGTCGGTGTCGGTGACGTCCACGCTGGTGGCGCTGACCCGGCCGGCGGCGACCCCGGTCAGCTCCCGCTCGGCGGCGGCGAGCCGGTCTGGGTCGCGGCCGCAGATCGCCACGTGCGCGCCTTCGGCGGCGAACTCCTTCGCGCAGGCCAGCCCGATCCCGCTGGACCCGCCCGCGACGAGGACCACTCGTCCCTTCAGCCCCAGATCCACGCTTCCTACCTCTCTGATCCGTTGGTTGGTGACAGCCGGTTCGCCCCGGCCGGCTCCGACCGGTAGCCGTACCGGGCGAACAGCGGCTGGGCCAGGGCCGTCGCGGCCAGCCGGTCCGCCCGGGACAGGGTGCTCCGCCAGGAGTCGTCGCGGTCCCGGATGACGGTGACCCCGGTGCGGAACCGGTCCGGGTTGCCGGTCACCGTGTGGTTCGTGTGCAGCTCGACGGTCCGTCCGCGCACCGGGTTGCCGGCCGGGTCGGCCCCGCAGAGCCGCAGCAGCGCGTCGACGGTGCCGGCCGGGTCGGCGGTGAACGACTCGTAGCGCAGCAGCGTCGACCGCTCGGGAAAGCGCCGGGTGATCGCCGCCGAGGCCAGGTTGAACCCGTGCCAGTACGCGGTGCTGCGCGCCGCCGACATCGCGTAGACGTACTGCTTCGGCTCCCGCCAGGAGTGCGCCACCGCGCGCGGGTCGCGGACCAGGTGCACGTAGTACGGGGTGATCCCCGCGACGTACGGCAGCAGCGCGGCCTCGCCGGGGATCTTCGTGGTGTCCACGATGGTGTGCGCTCCGGTGCGCTCGGCGGCGGCCCGGTAGACCTCGCCCATCAGGTCGGCGTGCGCGCGGATCTCGTCGTCGTACAGGCCCCGGCGCAGCACCCGCCAGGTGTGCCGGGTGCGTACCCGGGACCGCTGGCGGCCGATCACCGCGGCGGCGTGCGCGTCCGGCGACATCCCCGCCGGGCGGCCGACCGGCAGCACCCGCGACCAGATGTCGCAGGCGGTCAGCGGGACGCCGCAGCCGCACAGGTCGTTGACGCCCCGGCCGGTGGAGTTCCCCCACAGGAAGTGCAGCTCGCCGACGTGGAAGAAGCCGGGCACCTCGTTGAGCACGTTGCCGATGATGGTGCTGCCGTTGCGGCACCAGCCGGTGACGCACAGGACGGTGAGGTCGCTCATGCCGCGCGGGCCTCCGTCTCTCGTCCTGCGGGTCGGGTGGCGCCGGGACCGGCCGCCGGGCGGCCGATCCACGCCGCCAGCACCGCCGCCGCGACGGCGCAGGCCGCGCCGACGCCGAACACGGCGGGGTAGTCGAGGGTCGCCGCGACCAGGCCGGTCACCGGCCCCCACACGGCCAGCCCCAGGTCCCAGAACGAGGTGTACGCCCCGATCGCCGCCCCCTGCCGGGCCGGTTCGGCCCGGTTCATCACCATCAGCGCCAGCGACGGGTGCAGCAGGGAGAACCCGACGCCGGTGACCACGCCGCCGGCCACGGCGACGGGCAGGTTCGGGGCCATCGCGATGATCACCAGGCCGACCGCCTCGCCGGCCGCCGACCAGGCCGCCACCCGGCGCGGGCCGAGCTTGTCCGGCAGGTGGCCGATGACCAGGCGGGTGAGCGCGTACACGGCGCTGAAGCAGCTCAGCACCACCACGCCGGAGCCGATCCCGCGCGCGTCCAGGTGCAGCACGATGAACGCGGCCAGGCCGGCGTACCCGGCGGCGCCGAGGGCGAGCGCGGTGCCGGGCAACAGCGCCGGGCGCAGCAGCAGCCCGCCGCCGCCCTTCGCCGGTGCGGCGGCGGGGTCCCGGGGCTGGACCGGGACCATGGCCACCAGCGCGGCGGCCAGCAGGGGAGCGGCGGCGGCGAGCGCCCAGACCGCCGTGAAGGAGATTTGTTGCAGGGTGGCGCCGAGGAAGGTGCCGGCGGAGATGCCGCCCCACATGCTCATCCCGTACAGGCCGATGAGTTGGCCGCGGCGGTGGTGCGGGGCCAGCGCCACCGTCCACACCGCCCCGGCGGTGAACAGGGCGGCCTCGCCGGCGCCGAGCAGCAGCCGCACCGCCACCAGCACCGGCACGGTGAGCGGCAGGAAGTAGAGCAACCCGCCGCCGGCCACCACGAGGGCGCCGGTGAGCATCACGGTGCGGTGGCCGTACCGGTCGGCCAGCGCACCGGCGACCGGCCGGACCAGCAGCGCGGTCACCGCGGTCACCGTGACGACCAGCCCGACCACCAGGTCCCCGGCGTCGTGCCGGTCGCGCAGGAACCCGGGCAGCACCGGGAGCACCGCGGTGAGGCCGAGGTAGCCGGCGAAGAGCCCGCCGAAGATGCCCACCAGGGCCGGGCGCGGCACGGCGCGGGTCGGGGCGGCCGTCATCGGCGCACCGGCTCCGCCGGCCCGGCCGACGCGGGTCCGGCGGCCACGGGGTGCTCGGCGGGCGCGGGGTGCTCGGCGGGCACGGCGGCGGCCACCTTGCGGACCGCCCGCACCAGGTCGTCGCAGTCGTCGAGGGTCAGGCTGGACGACAGTGGCACGTCCACCGCCTCCCGCAGGTACCCGGCGGTGTGCGGGAGCATCGCCCGGATCTCGTCGAGGTCGTCGGTGTCGTACACGAACCGCCAGTTCCAGAACGCGCGGACGTTGAGGTCGTCGTCGGCGCCGATGTTGCGCGCGTCGACGCCCTCCCGGCACAGCGCGCGGGCGAACCAGCCGGCGTCGCCGCCGGGCACCCGGAACACGAACGCCTCACCGAGGTACGCCCCGGGGGCGACCGGCCGGCGGATCGCGATGCCCGGCAGGTCGGCCAGCGCGGCGGCGACGTACCCGTAGTTGCGGTGGAACAGCCGCAGCCGCTCCGGCAGCCGGGCCATCTCGGCGCGCAGCAGCGCGGCCCGGATCTCGTCCATCCGTAGGCTCAGCAGGGGCAGGTCCAGGCCGGTCAACGGCGCCTCGCCGTCGGGAAAGTGCCGCCGCAACCGCCCCTCGTACGCCCCGGACAGCGCCACCGCGCGGGCGTACAGTTCCCGGTCGTCGGTGACCAGGAAACCGCCCTCGCCGCTGTTGAGCGCCTTGTCGGACTGGGTGCTGAACGCCCCGGCGGCCCCGAACGTGCCGAGCTTGCGGCCGTTGAGCTCGGCGCCCAGCGCCGGCACCGCGTCCTCGATCAGCGGCACCCCCATCTCGGTGGCGAACCGGGCCAGCGCCTCGGCGTCGGCGGCGAAGCCGCGCATGTGCACCACGAGGATCGCGCCGATCCGGGGGTCCCAGCGGCGCCGCAGGTCGTCGATGTCCATCCGCAGATCCTGGTCCACCTCGACCAGGAAAGGCCGGCACCCGGCCATGACGATGGCGCTCGGCGTGGCGACGAAGGTGAACCCGGGGCAGGCGACCAGCGAGCCCGGGGGCACCCGCGCGGCCATGAGGGCCAGGGCCAGGGCGGCGGTGCCGCTGGACACCGCGAGGGCGTGCCGGGTGCCGAAGAAGCGGCACAGTTCGTCCTCGAACCGGCCGCACTCCGTCTCGTGCTGCGGCCGGTGGTCGTAGCGGAAGTAGAGGTGGCTGCGGACGGCCCGGCAGGCCGCCTCCTCGTCCTCGGGATGGACGAAGACGGCGCCCTTGTCGTACGTGGGCCAGGGGGTGTGGCGGACCGGCGCGCCGCCGTGCAGGGCGAGGCGGTCCTCCGGTCGGTCGTGGCGCGTCGCCGGCAGTGGCCGGGGCTGCGCGGGAGCTTCGTCGTTCCCCTTCACCGGCGGACTCCTCGCTCGTTGCTGGGGGTGTTCCGATGGTGGATTTCCTGGCTGGACGCCGACGGCGGCCGGCGCTTCTGCGGATGCCACGAATAAACCCACTGACGTGGGAAAACGTCGCCTATCCGGAATCGCGATAATCGCCGTCCAGTGACAGCAATGATTGTCGTGGGGGTGGGGCGCGTCAACCCGTGCATTCTGCAATCTGCTTGCCCGGTGCGGCGGTGGGCGACCCGTCGTGACCGCCGGTTGCCGCCCTGCGGGGATCTGCTGACCTGGACGGCACCCCTGGGCTGGGTCGATGCGCATCGGGTCGCCTGCGGCTGCGGGGCGGATTGTCACCCTCCGTGCGTCCCTCCCGGCGAGGTCGGATTGCCGATTCCCTCGGGCCCCGATAACTACGAATTCCCTATCGGAAAAGCAGGCTTTTGGTCGCCGTCGACTTGCGAGCGCGCGCAAATCGGTCAACAGCCGTCAATTGCATTTTGTCCGAGCGGAACCGGAGATATGCGCTGCCGCCGCGGAATGGATTGCGCCTGGCCTCGCCGTATGCGGCCCGACCCGAGTCGGCCTCCGCGGCCCGGGGCGGCGACGGGATCCTCCGTGGCCCGGCGTCCCGCCCCGCGCGGGGGCGGCAACGGGGCGCGGCACCGGTCGCCCGGGTTGTTTTTCGGCCGAGGTATTTACTGTTAAGAATGTTTACTTTATGTTCACAGCATCCCCCAGGCGGGCGCGTTCCCCCAGCTCGGCGGTGTGCCGACGCCCGCCTCGATCCGAAGGAGCATCCACATGCGTCGAACAGTCATCCTTCCGCTCGCGTCGGCGGGCGCCGTCGTCGCCTCGCTGGCCGTCGCGGTGCCCGCCCAGGCACACGGGTACATCTCCGGCCCGCCGAGCCGGCAGGCGCTCTGCGCCCAGAACCGGGTGCCCGACTGCGGTCAGATCAAGTACGAGCCGCAGAGCGTCGAGGGCCCGAAAGGGCTGCGCAGTTGCCACGCCGGGATCAGCCAGTTCGCCGTCCTCAACGACGACGCCCGGGGCTGGCCGGCCACCTCGGTCGGCAGCTCGGTGACCTTCACCTGGACCAACACCGCCCGGCACGCCACCAGCAACTGGGAGTACTGGATCGGCGGCACCCGGGTCGGCCTGGTCAACGGGGGCGGGCAGCAGCCGGGCGCCACCGTCTCGCACACCGTCAACCTGGGCGGGTTCTCGGGGCGGCAGAAGCTGCTCGCCATCTGGAACATCTCCGACACCGCCAACGCCTTCTACTCGTGCGTGGACCTCCAGATCGGCGGGGGCGGCGGCAACCCGACGCCCACCCCCACCCCCAGCACGACCCCGTCGCCGACGCGGACCCCCACGCCGGCCCCGACCACCCCGGCCCCTTCCGGCACCTGGGCCGCCGGGCAGGCGTACCAGGTGGGTGACCAGGTCACCTACGGCGGCTCGACGTACCGGTGCCTGCAGCCGCACACCGCCCTGCCCGGCTGGGAGCCGCCGAACGTGCCGGCGCTCTGGGCCCGGCTCTGACCCGCCCCGGGTGTGGCCCGGTCCCGGGCCACACCCGCCCAGCACGGAAGGCCACGGCACATGAGACCCGACGCAGTCCACGGCGTGCGCCGCCGCCTCGCGGCACTCCCGCTCGCCGCACTCCTCGCGGTCACCGGCTGCGCGTCCCCCGCACCTGCCCCGCCCTCCGGCGGGACCGGCGCGCCGCCGTCCGCCGGGTCGGTCCGGCCCGACCCGGCGGACGTGCCGTTCCTGACGGCGATGGTGGCCCACCACGACCGGACCCGGGTGATCGCCGCCGCGGCGGCGGGCCGGGTGACCGACGCCGAGCTGCGCACCCTGGTCGCCGCCGTCGACGCGACCGAGGCCGACGAACTGGCCACCATGCGGCGGTGGCTGGCCGCCGCGACCCCGCCCGGCGACGACGACGGGCACGCCGGCCACCACGCGCACCCCGGCGGGTCGCCGACCGCCGACGCGGATCTCGCCCGGTTGCGCTCCGCGCCCGCCGACCGGTTCGACGTTGTGCTCGTCGACGTGCTCACCGCCCACCAGCGCCGGGCCGCCGCGCTGGCCCGCGCGCACCGGCCGGTGGCGGTCGGCGCCGAGGTACGCGACCTCGCCGACCGCATCGAACGATCCCGCACCGCCCAGATCCAGCTGATGTCCCGGCTGCCCGCGACCCGGGCCGGCTGAGCGGGCGCCGGCCGGAAGATCCACCACGGGAGTCCCGGGCGGGTGCGGGCCGTGTACGGTCCGGCCATGATCAGCGGTGGGGGTGACGGTGGTGGCTCGGGAGCCGGCGCGTCCCGTGCGGGTACCGGGGTGACGCTGTTGGCGGAGACGATCGCCGCCGGGCAGGTGACGGCGCTGCGTCACGCCGTCGTCGCCGCGGCCGGCGCGGCCGGACTGGCCGGCGCGGCCCTGGAGGACTTCGTGCTGGCGGTGCACGAGCTGGTCGCCAACGTCATCCGGCACGGCGGGGGCAGCGGCGAACTGCGGCTGCGCCGCGACGGCGACCTGTTGACGTGCGAGATCACCGACGACGGCCCCGGCCTCGGCGACGTACGGGTCGCGCTCCCCGCACCGGACCAGGTCGGCCAGCGCGGCCTGTGGCTCGCCCAGCAGCTCACCGACGGCCTGGAGATCCGCGTCGACGGCCGGGGCACGACCGCTCGGGTCAGCGCCCGGCTGGTCACCCTGCGGGCGGTGACCCCACCCCCGCCCCGGGCCTGCCCGGGCTGACCCGGGGGAGGGCCACTCCTCGCCGATCGCGCGCGGTCACGTGCATACTGGCCCGGTTTGCTGTCGTCGTCGCCGGGCCGTCCACCCGGCGGTCGGTTCCGGGGGGTTGCGATGGTCGAGCGGTCGGCGGTGCGGCGTAGTGGTACGGCTCCCGGTCCGGCCGGATCGGTGACCGACCCGGGCCTGCGGCAGTTGCTGGCGGGCCTGACCGCGGTGCGCGACGGCGACTTCGGCACCCGGCTGCCGGAGGACGGCGACGGCCTGCTCGGCGAGATCGCCACCGTGTTCAACGGCATGGTCGACCAGCTCTCGCTGTTCACCTCCGAGGTGACCCGGGTGGCCCGCGAGGTGGGCACCGAGGGCCAGCTCGGCGGCCAGGCCGAGGTGCCCGGGGTGTCGGGCACCTGGAAGGACCTCACCGACTCGGTGAACGCCATGGCTGGGAACCTGACCGACCAGGTGCGCGACATCGCCGAGGTGGCCACGGCGGTGGCCCGGGGGGACCTGTCGCAGAAGATCACCGTGGATGTCCGGGGCGAGATCCTGGAGCTGAAGGTCACCATCAACACGATGGTGGACCAGCTCTCGTCGTTCGCCGACGAGGTGACCCGGGTGGCCCGGGAGGTCGGCAGCGAGGGCCGGCTCGGCGGCCAGGCCGAGGTGCCGGGGGTGGCCGGCACCTGGCGCGACCTGACCGACTCGGTGAACTTCATGGCCGGCAACCTGACCAGCCAGGTGCGAAACATCGCCCAGGTCACCACGGCGGTGGCCCGGGGCGACCTGTCCCAGAAGATCACCGTGGACGCCCGGGGCGAGATCCTCGAACTCAAGAGCACCATCAACACGATGGTGGACCAGCTCTCGTCGTTCGCCGACGAGGTGACCCGGGTGGCCCGGGAGGTCGGCACCGACGGCCGGCTCGGCGGCCAGGCCCAGGTCAGCGGCGTCGCCGGGACGTGGCGGGACCTGACGGACTCGGTGAACTCGATGGCGGTCAACCTCACCGACCAGGTGCGCAGCATCGCCCAGGTGGCCACGGCGGTGGCCCGGGGGGACCTGTCGCAGAAGATCACCGTCACCGCGCACGGCGAGATCCTGGAGCTGAAGAACACCATCAACACGATGGTGGACCAGCTCTCGTCGTTCGCCGACGAGGTGACCCGGGTGGCCCGGGAGGTCGGCACGGAGGGGCGGCTCGGCGGTCAGGCCGACGTCAAGGGCGTCTCGGGCACCTGGAAGGACCTCACCGAGTCGGTGAACGTCATGGCCGACAACCTCACCGCCCAGGTCCGCAGCATCGCCGAGGTCACCACGGCCGTGGCCAAGGGCGACCTGACCCAGAAGATCCGGGTCGACGCCCGGGGCGAGATCCTGGCCCTCAAGGAGACCATCAACACGATGGTCGACCAGCTCTCCGCGTTCGCCGACGAGGTGACCCGGGTGGCCCGGGAGGTGGGGACGGAGGGGCGGCTCGGCGGTCAGGCCCGGGTGTCCAACGTCGGCGGCACCTGGAAGGACCTCACCGACAACGTCAACGAGATGGCGAACAACCTCACCAACCAGGTGCGCTCGATCGCGCTGGTCGCCACGGCGGTGGCCCAGGGCGACCTGAGCCGCAAGATCACGGTGGAGGCGAAGGGCGAGGTCGCCGTGCTCGCCCAGACCATCAACACCATGGTCGACACCCTCGGCGCGTTCGCCGACGAGGTGACCCGGGTGGCCCGGGAGGTCGGCACGGAGGGGCGGCTCGGCGGTCAGGCCCGGGTGCCCAACGTGGCCGGCACCTGGAAGGACCTCACCGACAACGTCAACTCGATGGCGAACAACCTCACCGGCCAGGTCCGCAACATCGCCCAGGTGACCACCGCCGTAGCCCAGGGCGACCTGACCCGGAAGATCGACGTCGACGCCCGCGGTGAGATCCTGGAGCTGAAGACGACCATCAACACGATGGTGGACCAGCTCTCGTCGTTCGCCGCCGAGGTGACCCGGGTGGCCCGGGAGGTGGGCAGCGAGGGGCGGCTCGGCGGGCAGGCCGAGGTGGAGGGCGTCTCCGGCACCTGGAAGCGGCTCACCGAGAACGTCAACGAGCTGGCCGGCAACCTCACCCGGCAGGTCCGGGCCATCGCCGAGGTGACCAGCGCGGTGGCCACCGGCGACCTGACCCGCTCGATCACCGTGGACGCCTCCGGCGAGGTGGCCGAGCTGAAGGACAACATCAACTCCATGGTGGAGTCGCTGCGCGAGACCACCCGGATGAACCAGGAGCAGGACTGGCTGAAGACCAACCTCGCCCGGATCTCCGGCCTGATGCAGGGCCACCGGGACCTGGAGGTGGTCGCCGGGCTGGTGATGGACGAGCTGGCCCCGCTGGTCTCCGCGCAGCTCGGCACCTTCCTTCTGGTGGAGGAGACCGGGGACGCCCGCACCCTGCGGGTGGTCGGCGGCTACGGCCACCGGGCCTCCGGCCGCCGGTACACCCTCGGCGAGTCCCTCGTCGGGCAGGCCGCGGTGAGCAAGCGGGCGATCGTGGTGGACGCCGTCCCCGCCGGCTACGTCACCGTCTCCTCCAGCCTCGGCGCCGCCGTACCGCTGCACCTGGTGGTGCTCCCGATCCTGTTCGAGGACCAGGTGCTCGGCGTCATCGAGCTGGCCAGTATGAGCCGGTTCACCGAGGCGCACCGGGACTTCCTCGACCAGCTCATGGAGACCATCGGCGTCAACGTCAACACCATCGTCGCCAACGCCCGCACCGACGTGCTGCTCACCGAGTCGCAACGCCTCGCCGCCGAGCTTCGGGCCCGCTCGGAGGAACTCCAGGCCCGCTCGGAGGAACTCCAGCGCTCCAACGCCGACCTGGAGGACAAGGCGGCGCTGCTGGCCCGGCAGAACCACGACATCGAGACCAAGAACTCCGAGATCGAGCAGGCCCGCCAGGAGCTGGAGGCCCGCGCCCAGCAGCTCGCGCTGGCCTCGAAGTACAAGTCGGAGTTCCTCGCCAACATGAGCCACGAGCTGCGTACCCCGCTGAACTCGCTGCTCATCCTGGCCCAACTGCTGGCCCAGAACCCGAACCGCAACCTGACCGCCAAGCAGGTCGAGTACGCCACCGTCATCCACTCCGCCGGCACCGACCTGCTCCAACTGATCAACGACATCCTCGACCTGTCCAAGGTGGAGGCCGGCAAGATGGACATCAACCCGGAGACGTTCGAGCTGGGCGTGCTGCGCGACTACGTCGACGCCACGTTCCGCCCGCTGACCACGCCGCGCGGCCTGGCACTGGAGATCAGCACCGCGCCGGACGTGCCGCAGCGGCTGCACACCGACGAGCAGCGGCTGCGGCAGGTGCTGCGCAACCTCGTCTCCAACGCCGTCAAGTTCACCGAGCAGGGCCGGGTGGAACTGCGCATCGAGCGGGCCCGCCCGGAAGAGCTGCCCGAGCGGTTCGCGCCGGGGGAGACGGTGCTGGCGTTCCGGGTCGTCGACACCGGCATCGGCATCGCCGAGCAGCACCTCACCGCGATCTTCGACGCGTTCCAGCAGGCCGACGGCACCACCAGCCGCCGGTACGGCGGAACCGGGCTGGGCCTGTCGATCAGCCGGGAGATCGCCCACCTGCTGGGCGGCCGGATCACCGCGAGCAGTGTTCTCGGGCGGGGCAGCACGTTCACCCTCTACCTGCCGGCCACCGTGCCCGGTTCGGCCGTACCCGCCGGCCTCCCGACGTCCCTCGCCGCCCTCGCCGGCCAGGTCGCGCGTGACCTCGCCGCCGTGCCCGGCCCGTTCTGGCCGCCGACCGGGCTGCCCCCGGCGGACGAGCGGCGCGTCCTCGTCCTCGAACACCACGACAAAGGGCTGCTGACCATGCTGGTCCACGGCGTCGCGGCCGGGCTGACCGACGGCCTCCCGCCGGTCGAGGTGGCCACCGTCCTGGACGCCCCCGCGGCGCTTCAGGCCGTGGCCCGTCGCCGGCACCGCTGCCTCGTGGTCCACCTGGACCTGCCGGACGACAGCGGCACCGTACTGCTCAGGGCGCTGCACGACGACGCCGTGAACGGCGGCGTGCCGGTGCTGGCGTACCACGCGCGGCCGCTGGCACCCGGGCAGGAGGCCCTGATCCGGGCGACTGCCGGGGACCGTCCCCTGGAGATCGTCGCCAGCCTGGACGACCTGCGCGAGCGGATCGCCCTGCACCTGTCGGTGGACGTGCCCGAGCGGGTGGTGCCGCTGGGCCGGCCGGCCCAGGAGGCCGACGCGCCCTGGGGCGGCGTCGCCGGGCTGGCCGGGCGCAAGGTCCTGGTGGTCGACGACGACGCCCGCAACGTCTTCGCCCTGACCAACATCCTGGAGCTGCACGGGCTCGACGTGGTGTACGCCGAGAACGGCCGAAAGGGCATCGAGACCCTGATGCGCCACGACGACATCGACCTGGTGCTGATGGACGTGATGATGCCGGAGATGGACGGGTACGCCGCCACCGCCGCCATCCGGGCGATGCCGCGCTACGCCGACCTGCCGATCATCGCCGTGACCGCCAAGGCGATGCACGGTGACCGGGAGAAGAGCATCACCTCCGGGGCCAGCGACTACGTCACCAAGCCGGTGGACGCCGAGGACCTGCTGCACTGCATCCACCGCTGGCTCGACACCTGATCCGCAGATCCGACCTCTGACCGCCGACCCGACCCCGTCCGCACGTCGACCCGCGGCCCGGCCGGGTCGGCGGCGTTCCGCCGGCCGCAGGGGCCCAACCGGCGTACCTCAAGGTGGCCCGGTTCGCCGCGCCGCGCGCTCACCTTCCGGCCGGGTGAGCGTCCGGTTCGCCCGGCAGGACCGAGCCGGCAGGGGGATGCGTGGGGGTGACGGCGTCGTTACGATGTGTCGACGTCTTCGAGGAGGGGGGCTGTCCGCGTGCGCTGTCCCGCTGTCCGCGCCGCGCCGGCCGTGGTGACCGCGTCGGCGCGCCGTGCCGGCGCCTCCTCGGTCGCGGGGGCGGCCCGGCTCGTACGGCGGATCGCGCTGCTGCTGGCCGCGACGGGTGCCGGGATCGTCGCGGCCGTGCTGCTCGCCGGCCCCGCCGCCGCGCACGACAGCAGCCGGCCTCCGGCAGCCGTGGGCCCCGGCGGATCGCCCCGCTCGGCCGGCCCGCTGGCCGGTGTCCTCGACGGCATCCTGCCCACCGGCGCCGACCACGCCCGGCCCGCCGGTCCCCACCATGGCAACCCCGCCCGGGGCCACCCTGGTCGGAGCGACCCCGACCGGTCCCACCCCGACGGTGGTCGGCCCGGCGCCTCCCGTCCGGGCTTCCGCCCGGCCGACCGACCAACTGCCCCCGACGCGCCGTCGGCCGCTGCCGGCGCGCGGGGCCCGTCGGCCGGGAACGGGCGACCGCTTCCGGTGGCGCCCGGTGACCCGGCGCCACCCGGTCCGGTCGGCGGCGTGGCGGCGCTCGTCGGTAGCCTCACGACCGCCCTGGCCGACACGGTCACCGACACGGTTCCCGGGGCGGCGCAGCAGGTCCTGCCCCCGGTCCTGGGGCTGGTCGACGAGCTGCTCCCGCCGGTGCTGCCGCTGGTCGACGAGCTGCTCACCCCGGTGCTGCCGCTGCTGCCGGGCCTGCCGGCCGACCCGGCGGGGCCGCCCGGTCCCGCGACCCCGCCGGCCGGCCCCGCGCCGTCCCCCGGCGGGCCGTTCGAGCCCCAGGCTCCGGCGTCCGCAGTCCCCGCTGCCGTTCCGCCCGCGCCGGCCCCGCCGTCGCCCGACCGGGTCGGCGGCATGTCCTCCGGGCCGGCCGTGGCGTCCCCGACCGGGTGGACGGTCGGTCCCGCCGTCCCCGGCCCGGCCCGGGCCACCTCGGGGCACGTCGGGACGGTGGCCGAGGCGCCGCCGCCGGGCGGGCCCGGCCGGTCGGCGCCGCCCGGCGAGCGCGCCGACGACGCCCGTGCCACCTCCGGGCCCGTGCCCGCCTCGACCGACGACGCCCGCTGGCCGTCGTACGCCGGTGGCCGGGAGCGCACCACGCGCTTGTCGGTTCCGGTCGACGACCGCGCCCCGGCAGTGACCGTCCGCCCCGGCTGAGCCCGCGGCCCGGCCCGTCCCGCGGTCGCCGGCCCCGTGCCGTGCCGACCGCCCGACGTGGCCCGCCGTGGCCCGCGAGCACCCGTCTTGGCACCGCTCCGGGCCGACGTTGTCCGTTCCCGCGCGCACCGCACCCGTCCCGGCGTCGAGCCGGTGGTCCGGGCGGCGCGACGCGTACCCGAGATCGGAGATACGTGGTGATCCACGTCGTCGTGGCCGAGGACATGGGACTGCTGCGCAGCGCGCTGTGCGCCGCGCTGTCGAACGAGGAGGACATCGAGGTCGTCGCCGATGCCGCCGGCATCGGTGAATTGTGGGGGGTGCTGCGCCGGGAGCACCCCGAGGTGTTGGTGCTGGAGCTGAAGCCGGAGGTGCCCGAGTCGGCGTCGGTGGTGGCGAAGGTGGTCGCCGAGTCCCCGGGGACGGCCGTGCTGGCGATGAGCCACCGATGGAGCCCGCCGCTGGTCGAGGCGGCGCTGGCGGCCGGCGCGCGCGGCCTGGTCAGCAAGGACGCCGGGCTGTCGGAGCTGGTGCGCGCGGTCCGGACGACCGCCGCCGGTGAGCGGGTCATCGACCCGGCCGCCGCGGCGGCCGTGCTGAGCCCGCCGGCCAACCCGCTGACCCGCCGGGAGCTGGAGGTGCTGCGGGTGGCGGCCGAGGGCCTGCCGCTGAAGGAGATCGCCCGTCGGCTCTTCCTGGCCCACGGAACGGTGCGCAACCACCTGTCGGTCATCCTGCGCAAAACCGGTGCCCGCAACCGGATGGAGGCCGTCCGACTGGCACAGCGGGACGGCTGGCTGTAACCGGCGCGGGCGGGCCCGGCGCGGTGCGTGCGCGGGTCCGCCCGCTCACCGAGCGGATCCGGCAGTTACGTGTTTGAATGTTGACTGTCCGTGATCAATGGAGCTGCTCGGGAGAGGTCCACCGTGATCCGTACCCTGCTCGCCCTGGACGGTGCCCTGGTCCGGGGCGCGTTGTCGCTCGTCCTCGCCGCCGAGGAGGACATCCACGTGGTGGCGGAGGTGGGCCGCGGTGACGCGGTCGGCCAGGCGGTCCGCGTCGGCCGGCCGGACGTCGCGGTGGTGGACTTCGAGCTGATCGCCGGCGACGCGGCGGCGCACCGGTGCCCCCTGCTGGTGCTCGCCGACCCCCGCCGCGCCCGGGGCCTGTACAGCGTGTTCTTCCCGGGCCGGACGGTCGGCATCCTCGCCAGCGACGTGGCCCCGCACCGGGTGGTGGACGGGATCCGGCGGCTCGCCCGGCGCGAGTCGGTGGTGGACGCCGAGCTGGTGCTGGCGGCGCTCGGCGCGGACAGCCCGCTGACCGAAAGGGAGACCGAGGTGCTGCGGCTGACCGCAGCCGGCGCCCCGGTCGCCGAGGTGGCCGGTTCGCTGCGGCTCTCGCACGGGACCGTCCGCAACCACCTCGGGCGGATCGCCCGCAAGACCGGGGCCCGGACCCGGGTCGAGGCGGTCCGGGTGGCCCGTGATTCCGGCTGGATCTGACGCGAGACCGCCCCGGGGGCCGCCGTGCAGGCGCGGCGGCTCACGAGTCGGCGGCGGGGCGGGTGCGGCGGCGGGCGGGTCAGCCCCGCTGGGCCGGTGCCGGTGCCGGTGCGGGCGTGGGCCGGTCGTCCCAGTGCCCGACGAGCTCCCGGTAGGTCGCCGACCGGGCGAGCAGTTCCTCGTGCGTGCCGGCCACCGGCCGCTCGCCGTCGACCACGAGCACCCGGCGGGCCCGGACGGCGGAGCTGATCCGGTGCGCGATCACCACCAGGGTGCCGGGCCGGCGGGCGAACGCGTCCTCCACCGTCGCCTCGGCCGCCGGGTCCAGGTGACAGGTCGCCTCGTCGAGGATCACCAGAGGGGCGGGGGACAGGTACGCCCGCACCGCGGCGACGAGTTGCCGTTCGCCGGCGGAGAGCGCGCTTGGCGTCACTGCCCCGTCCAGCCCTCCGAGTCGGGCGGCCAGCGCCCCCGCCCCGAGGGCGTCGACGGCGTCCGTCATGGTGCCGTCGTCGGCCTCCGGGCGCAGGTAGCGCAGGTTGTCGGCGAGCGAGCCGGTGAAGACGTACGCCTCCTGTGGCACCAGCACCCGCAGCCGGGCCAGCGCGGCCGGCGGGGCGCCGGCCACCGGGACCCCGCCCAGGAGCACCGTGCCGGCCTGCGGGGCGAGCAGCCCGGACAGCAGCGCGGCCAGGGTGGACTTGCCCGCCCCGCTCGCCCCGACCACGGCGAGGTGCTCCCCGGCGGGCAGGCTCAGGGTGACGTCCGCCAGCACCGGCCGCGCCGCCGCCCCGTAGCGGAGCGTCAGCCCGTGCACCCGGACGGCCGGTTCGGTGTCGCCCGGCCCGGCCGGCGGGCCCGGTGCGCGGTCGTCCGGCCAGCCGGCCGGCGCGGCCCCCGGCGACGGGGTGTCGTGCTGGGGGGCGGGCTCGTCCGTGGGGTCCGGGCAGGTCCGCAGGATGCGGTCCAGGGTGACCACGTAGCGCAGGCCGCCCCCACCGAGGCCCTGCACCAGGGCGTGCAAAGCGGGCTGGAGGCCGGTGGAGACGTAGATCAGCGCACCGAGCACCGCACCGGCGGTCAGGCCCCGGTCCACCAGCCGGGGCGCGGCCAGCAGCAGCACCGCCAGCGGCAGCCAGCCGCCCACGCCGAGGCTGAGGCTGCGCACGGCGGACATCCGGCTCAGGACGCGCTCGGCGGCGGCCTGGTCCGCCACCCGCCGGCCCACGTCGGCGACGACCCGCCCGGCAGCCCCGCACGCCTGCACGTCCCGGTGCCCGGACAGCGCGGATGCGCCGGCCCGGCCCAGCTCCTCGCCGGCGCGGACGTACCGGCGCTGCTGCCCGGCCATCGCCGGCAGCGCACCGAGGAACACGGCCAGCCCGGCGACCAGGGGCGCGGCCACCAGCGCCGCGACCACCGGATCCAGGGCGACCAGCCCCAGCAGGGCCGCCCCGGCGGCGAACAGGAAGCCCCGGGTCACCATCAGCAGGCCGGCGAAGGTGTCCCGGACCAGCTCCACCTGGTGGGTCAGCCGGGCCGCCGCGGCGCTGTCCGCGCGTCCGCCGGCCCGGGTGGCGTCCCGCAGGGCCGCCCGGACCACCCGGGCGGCGAGGTCGTCCCGGAACGGCTCGACCACCGCGCCGAGGCTCCGGTACGTCCGTCCGGTCGCCACCGCGCCGACGAGCACCGCCCCGGCGAGCAGCCCCAGCCAGCCCAGGCCCACGCCCGGCTGGCCGGCCAGGAAGCCCTCGTCGACCGCCCGGGCGACCAGCGCGCCGGAGAGCAGCGCCGGCAGCGCCTCGACGACCGACCAGCCGGCGAGCCGTGCCACGACCGGCCGGCGGGCCCGCAGCGCGGCCCAGGTCACCTGCCGCACCCCGGTCCGGGTCGCGCCCGGGTCGCCCCGGCGGCCGATCCGGCGTCCCCGGCGGCTGATGCCGAGTCCCCAGCAGCTCGTGTCGAGTCCCCGGCGGCTCGTGCCGAGTCCCCAGCGATTCATGCCGAGTCTCCGGCGGCTCATCCGCCGTGCCCGTCGGCGCGGAAGACCGCCCGGTAGGCCGGGTCCGCCCAGAGCCGCCGGTGCGGGGCGAGGGCGCGCAGCCGGCCGCCGTCGAGCCAGGCGACCAGGTCGGCCGCCGCCGCCGTGGCGACCCGGTGGGTGACCACCAGCCGGGTCCGCTCGCCCGGCTGGCCCGCCACCGCCCGGGCGATCCGGTGCTCGGTGACGGTGTCCAGGCTGGACGTGGCGTCGTCGAGGATCAGCAGCCGGTCGGCCACGGCGAAGGCCCGGGCCAGCCCGAGCCGCTGGGCCTCGCCGCCGGACAGCGGCGTATCGGCCAGCGGGGTGCGGAAGCCCGCCGGCAGCCGGTCGACGACGTCGGCGACCGCCGCGGCCTCGGCGGCCCGCCGTACGGCGGGGGTGGCCGGGGAGCCGTCGGCCGGTGGCGCGGCCCCGTCCGGGGGCAGGGCCAGCCCGATCGCGTCGTGCACGGTCGCGCCGACCAGCGCCGGCCGGTCGAAGGCGTACCCGACGGCCCGGCGCAGGGCGTCCGGGCGCAGCCGGGGCAGCGGCACCCCGTCCAGGCGCACCTCGCCGGCGTCCGGGTCGTGCAGCCGTCCGGCGACGGCGGCGAGGGTGGACTTGCCGGCACCGGACGGTCCGACCACGGCCACCGTGGCCCCGGCGGGGACGGTCAGGTCGACGCCGTCGAGGACGGGCCGGCCGTCGTCGGCGTACACGCTCACCGAACTCAGCCGCAGCGCCCCACGGCCCGGCGGCAGCGGCCGGTCGCCGTCGGCGGGCACCGGGTACGCCAGCAGTTCGGCGACCCGGGCGGCTCCGGAGCGGCTGCGCACCAGGCGGTTCAGGGTGGCCAGCACCGCGCCCAGCCCGGCGCCGGTGGCCGCGTAGCGGACCGCCGAGACGAGCTGGCCGGGGGTGAGCCAGCCGGCGGCCAGCGCGTACCCGCCGACGGCGACCACGCTCAGTTGCAGCAGCGGCGCCACGGCGGCGGTGCGGGCGCTGGCCCGGGCCAGCAGCTCCCAGCCGCGCCGGCCGTACCCGCGAAGCTCCGGCAGCGCGGCGAGAATCCGCTCCTCCTCCCGGCTGCAGGTCGCGGCGGCGGCGATGGTCCGGGCGCCGGCCAGGGACTCCAGGAGCCGGCCGGCGATCGAGTTCAGAGCCTTCTGGTAGCCGGCCGTGGCCGCCGAGGCGTCGGTGACGAACGCGCGCATCAGGCCGGCCAGCAGCACGAGCCCGGCGAGCAGGGTGGCCCCGAGCACCGGCTCGATCAGGGTGAGCGCGACAACGCTGCCGAGCGGGGGCAGCATCGCGATCGCGCCGAGCACGACAGCGGTGCCGGCCTGGCCGGCGTCGGCGGCCTGCCCGACCAGCCGGCCGACCAGGTCCCCGACCGGGTGCCGGTGGGCGGTGCGCACGTCGAGGGCGAACAGGTGCCGCAGCAGGCGCTCCCGGATCCGGGCGGTGGCGCGGGCGGCGCCGTACCCGCTGGCCAGGTCGCCGAGGGTGTCGGTGGCGACCAGGACGACGACCAGGGCGCAGGCGGCGGCCGGCCACCACCGGGTGCCGCCGGTCAGCGCCGCGTCGACGGCGAGGCCGAGCACCGCCGGCAGCAGCAGCTCGGCGACGGCGCCGGTCAGCGTGACCGCGGCCAGTGCGGCCGTCCACCCCCCGGCGTCGCGGACCACCCGGCGCAACAGCCCGTCGCCCGTACGCATCGGTTCCCCCTCGAACGGCGGGCGGCCCCGGGTGGACTCGTTAGGTCCACCCGGGGCGCCGCGGATCGACCCGGTCAGTTGCAGGTGGTGATGGAGAGCGAGCTGTCGCCGCAGAGCAGCAGGCTCGCGCTGGAGCCGCCGCCGGTGCGGTCGGCCGGGGCCATCTCGAGGCCCTGGAGGTCCAGGAGCGCCATGTCGATTCACCTCCTTCCGTGGTGCGGTCGGTGTGGTCAGTTGCAGGTGGTGATGGAGAGCGAGCTGTCGCCGCAGAGCAGCAGGCTCGCGCTGGAGCCGCCGCCGGTGCGGTCGGCCGGGGCCATCTCGAGGCCCTGGAGGTCCAGGAGCGCCATGTCGAATCACCTCCTTCCGTGGTGCGTGCGGTCAGGGTCGCCCTCGCCGGTGCGAGGGAGTCTCGGCGCGCCGGCCAGCGGCGCGAGGAAGGGCAGGGTCACCGGCTCGTCGTGCCGCGCGGCGGCCAGCGCGAGCAGCACCCCGGCGGAGCCGGTGCCCAGGTCCATGGACAGCCGCAGGAGCTGCTCGCCGGGGAAGGCGGTGCCGCCGCCGTACGGCAGGGCGTGCCAGGCGAGCCGGCGCAACTGCGCGTCCAGTTCGCGGCGCTGCCGTGGGTCGTCGGTCAGGGTGGCCAGGTACGCGATGATCCCGGCCCGCCCGGCGAAGAGGCCGGACTGGGCGTAGAACGGGGACCGGGCTGCCCGGCGTACTCCGGCGCTCGCCTCGGCGAACCGCTCGTCGGCGCGGTGGCGCAGGTACTGGTCCAGCACCAGCCCGATGCCGACGCTGCCCTGCCCCAGGTACGGCATGGTCCGCCAGCCCTCGTTGACCTCCAGCGCGCCGTTCGGGCGCACCGCACACCGGCGCAGGTCCTGGCGCAGCGCGGTGGCCGCGTGGTCCAGCAGGGCTGGGTCGCCGGTCAGCTCGTGCAGCCGTAGCAGCAGCAGCGCCGGCCCGGTACGACCGCGCAGCAGGCCCGCGTACGGGTTGCGCCCGCCGCTGATGTCCGGGCCGGGGTCGTCGGCGAGCCGTTCGACGACGACCGCCGTCACCTTGTCGGCGGCGTCGCGCAGCCCGGTCTCCCCGGTGCGCCCGGCCAGCTCGGCGAGGTTCAGGGCGATCCCGGACAGGCCGCTGGCCAGGCTCAGGTCCAGCTCGGCCCAGGGTTGGCGCAGGCAGATGTCGAGCACGTCGAGGGCGTCGGACCGGCGGTCCAGGTGCTCCAGCGCGTACGCCACCCCGTGCAGGCCGTCGTAGAAGCCCAGCCGGGTGCCGGACGCGGGGGCGGTGGCCCGCCGCACCAGCCAGTCCTCGTGCTCGGGTCGGCGGCCCGCGCCGCTGACGGCCAGGGCGTGCAGCACCCCGGCGGCGCCGTGGGCGAGGTTGAGCCCGCCGGTGTGGAACTGCGCGATGTCGCCGGGGAAGAGCCGGTCGTCGCGGTCGGGGGTGGCGCTGGCGAGGATGGCGGTGGCGATCCGCCGTCGTACGTCGGGCCAGTCGCCGTCGAGGTCGTACCGGTGCGGGTCGGCGGCGGGCGAGCCGGCGGCTTCGGCTTTGATCCCGGCGGCCCCGGCTTCGGTCCCGGAGGCCTCTGGGCCGGGCGCGGCGGTCCCGGTGATCTCGGCGACCGCCTCGGCCAGCCACGGTCGGGGGACCGGGAAGCTCTCGGCGATCACCTCGGCCAGGTGCGCGGCCTTGTCCGGGGCGATCCGGACGAGCTGGGTCAGCGGGAGGAACAGCGCCAGGCGCAGGCAGGCCAGGGCGTACCGGTCGACCGCCGGGCCGGTCCGGTCGCCGGGGGCGGCGAACCCCTGGTTGCGCAGCCCTGGCCGGCGGTGCCCCTCGATCGGGGCGGCGACCTCGAAGTCGACCAGCGCCACCCGGTCGTCGGGGCGGACCATGATGTTGAACAGGTGCAGGTCGCCGTAGACCAGGCCGCGCTCGTGGATCGCGGCGACGATCGCCTCGACCTGCGTCAGGACGTCCCGCGCCCAGTCGGCGTACGCCGCCCGGTCGGCCTCGGTGGCGTCGGCGTCGATCAGCGGGTACCGGTCGACGACGACCTTGTTCAGCGCCCGGCCCTCGATGAACTCCAGGGCCAGGAAGCGGTGCTCGCCGAGGGTGAACTCGTCGTGCACGGCGGGCACCTGGGGCAGGTCGGCGAGCCGGCGCAGGGCAGCGGCCTCCCGTTCCAGCCGGGCCACCGCGTCGACGCCGTCGGCGTCCAGGCCGGCGTGCGGGCGGGCCTCCTTGAGCACCACCTCGGTGTCGGTGCGCAGGTCCCGGCCCACGTACAGGCCCCCGCCGTTGGAGAAGTGGATGACCTTCTCGATCCGGTACGGCACCTCGGTGGTGCTGGTGGCGCCTCGGGCGGCCAGGTGCGGGGCGAGGAAGTCCGGCAGGGTGACCCAGTCCGGCAGGTGGAACACCGGGTCGCGGCGGTCGGGCACCAGCGTGCCGGCGCCGTCGGCGATCGCGGGGACCACCTGCCCGTCCGGGGAGAGACAGTAGCGGCGGGCGAAGCCGCCGTAGCGCACGTGCACCGGGCCGGCGCCGTAGCGCAGGTCGCTGAGGATGTACGGCCCGGCCTCCCCGGTGAGCAGCGCGTCGAGCTCCTTGCAGGCCAGCTCCAGCTCGGCGGTGTCCCGGGGGTAGATGGTGACGAACTTGCCGCTGGCCGAGCGGGACGCGTACTTGGAGTTGCGCAGCAGCAGGGTGCGCGGGCCGCGCAGGAACTTGAACGACAGGCCGCGCGGCACGCAGTACGCCCACACGGCGTCGAGCACCCGCTCGGCGTTGGCCAGGGTGGCCGACACGTGGATCTTCCAGCCCTGCTGCGGCAGCGAGCCGCCCTCCGGGGCGTGGATCAGCCAGTCGTCGAGCGGCTCGCGGCGCCAGCCCGCCGGCACGTCCCGCTCGGCGGCGGCGAAGGCCGGCTGCGCGACCGCGCTGCCGAGCGAGTCGTAGAAGAGCCGGTCAGCGGCGCAGTAGTTGTCGTAGCGCTCGTCCACCGTGGCCCCCTCCGCGATCCCGGCCGGTTCCGTTCTCCGGCGATGCACCGAGTCTCGTGGGAGGGACCCACCCGACCCCAGTGCACTAAGTCACGAAGTCGAATGCGTGTTACACGGGTCGGGGTGACAAAAGTCAGCGCGGAGCCGTGTTACCTGCGCGAACGGGCCGGGAACGGGACGAGCCGGCCGACGCCACGGGGGCGTCGGCCGGCTCGGCGCGGTCGGTACGGGTCAGCCGGCGGCGTGCCGCTGCGCCCGGTACCGGGCGATCAGGGCGCGGGTGGACGAGTCCAGCCCGGACAGGTCGGCCTCGTCCCCGGTGAGCAGCGGCGCGAGCTGGTTGGCCATCACCTTGCCCAGCTCCACGCCCCACTGGTCGAACGGGTTGATGTCCCAGATCGCGCCCTCGGTGAACACGATGTGCTCGTACAGCGCGATGAGCTGGCCGAGCACCGCCGGGGTCAGCTCGGCGGCGGTGATCGAGGTGGTCGGGTGGTTGCCCGGCATCACCTTGTGCGGCACCAGCTCGGCCGGGGTGCCCTCCGCCTCGACCTGCTCCCGGGTCCGGCCGAAGGCCAGCGCGGCGGTCTGCGCGAAGAAGTTCGACATGAACAGGTCGTGCATGTCGTCCAGGTCGTGCCGGGGGCGGCTGAACCCGATGAAGTCCGCCGGCACCAGCCGGGTGCCCTGGTGGATGAGCTGGTAGAAGGCGTGCTGGCCGTTGGTGCCCGGCTCGCCCCAGAAGATCTCCCCGGTGTCGTACGACACCGCGGTGCCGTCCAGGGTCACCGACTTGCCGTTGCTCTCCATGGTGAGCTGCTGCAGGTACGCCGGGAACCGGTTCAGGTACTGCGAGTACGGCAGCACCGCGTGGGTCTGCGCGCCGAGGAAGTTCGTGTACCACACGTTGAGCAGCCCGAGCAGCGCCGGCACGTTGCGTTCCACCGGCGTCGTCCGGAAGTGCTCGTCGACGGCGTGGTACCCGCCCAGCAGCTCGCGGAAGCGCTCCGGCCCGACCGCCAGCATCACCGACAGCCCGACGGCCGAGGGCAGCGAGTACCGGCCGCCCACCCAGTCCCAGAAGCCGAACATGTTCTCCGGGTCGATGCCGAAGTCCCGCACCCGGTCGGCGTTGGTGCTCACCGCGACGAAGTGCCGGGCCACGGCCGAGTCGTCGCCGCCGAGGCCGGCCAGCAGCCAGTCGCGCGCCTGCCGGGCGTTGGCCAGGGTCTCCTGGGTGGAGAACGTCTTCGACACCACCACGAACAGGGTGCTCGCCGGGTCCAGGTCGGCGGTGGCCTCGGCGATGTCGGTGGGGTCGATGTTGGAGACGAACCGGCAGGAGATCCCGGCGTCCCGGTACCCCTTCAGCGCCTCGTACGCCATGACCGGCCCGAGGTCGGAGCCGCCGATGCCGATGTTGACCACCGTGCGGATCCGCCCGCCGGTGTGCCCGACCCACTGCCCGGAGCGGACCCGGTCGGCGAACGCGGCCATCCGGTCCAGCACCTCGTGCACGTCGGCCACCACGTCCCGGCCGTCCACGCTCAGCGAGGCGTCCCGGGGCCGGCGCAGCGCGGTGTGCAGGACCGCCCGGTCCTCCGTGGCGTTGATGCGCGCGCCGGAGAACATCGCGGCGATCCGGTCGGTCAGCCTGGCCCGCCGCGCCAGGGCGGCGAGCAGGGTGAGCGTCTCGTCGGTGACGAGGTTCTTGCTCCAGTCGACGTGCAGGTCCGCCACCTCACCGGCGAGGCGTTCACCCCGGTCCGGGTCGGCGGCGAACAGGTCGCGCAGGTGCGCGTCCCGGGCCTTCTCCGCGTGCGCCGCCAGCGCCCGCCACTCGTCGGTGGTGGTGATCTCCTCGGCCATTTCCCGGCTCTCCTCCCGCACCCGCTCAACCGTTGTGCGGCCGTCACCGTACTGTGCGTGCCGGCCCGCCCGGGCCAGATTGCCACCAGCCGGGACGTGTCGCACCCCGGGCCGGCTCAGGCCACCCGGGCGATGCCCCCGGCGGGCGGGGTCGGCACCGCGCCTGGGTGCAGGGTGTGCAGGTCCGCGCCGGCACGCCGATCCTGCCCCGGGGGGGCGGCGTTTCCTGTCGTACCCCTGAGGCAAGATCTTTCTCAGGACGGGCGCCCCGGTGGCCCCGGTTCCGGCGGGTCGTCGCGCCCGTCCCCCCTTTTGTCGTGCGCCGGCCCGTCGTCGGCGCGGAGTCGGTGTGCCTGCGGGCGTACCGGGTGCGGAGGTCGCAGGTGCTGGAGACGGAGCACGTCCCGTGGGAGCGGCGCGGCCTCGCGCCGGTGCTGCCCGCGGTGCGTCCCCGCAAGCTGGCGAAGGTTCCCTTCGTCGAGCTGGCGGACGGCCGGTTGCAGGGGGTGGTGTCCAGCGGTTCCGACATCGAGCGGGTCTACGTCTCCTCGATCTCGGCCGGCAGCCACGGGTTCAACTGCTCCACCAACAACAACCGGCCCTGCGGCGGCCTGCGCGGCGCGCCCTGCAAGCACCTGTACGCGCTCCTTGACGAGGCCGTCCTCCAGTACGGCGTCGAGCGCGTCGGCCGGTACCTGCGCATCGACGTCACCGGCGGGGTGCAGACCGGAGCCGACCTGGCCCGCCGGCTCGACGGCCACCACGAGCCGACCCCGGCGGCGGTGGTGTTCAGCCGGTTCCTGCGCCACCTGGCCTACCTGGAACTCCCCGCGGCCGACGGCCCGCTGCCCGAGCTGCAGTGGTTCCCGGCGACCGGGGCGGGTCGCTGATGCGCGGGGCCCAGCTCGCCGCGCTGCGTGACGCCGCGCCGGCCGGTCTCGCCCCGGCCCTGGACCTGGTCGCCGGCCTCGACGACGCGCTCGTCGCCGGCCTGGCCCGGGTGGGCGAGGCACAGGCCGCCGCGCTCGGTGACCTCGCCGCCGCCCTGTCCGCCACCCCGCTCGGCGACCGGGTCGCCGAGGCGGTCGCCAAGCTCACCGCCGGGTCGCTGGCCGACGAGCACCTGGCCGCCCTGGCCGGGGCGCGCACCGCCCTGCTCGGCGCGGCGCACGACGCCCTGCTCGCCGGGGCCGACGCCGCCCTCGGCCGGGACCGCGCCGCGCAGCCGACCCCGCCCGCCGGCCCGCTGCCCGCCGAGGCGGTGGCCCCGCTGTCCGCCGCCCGGTCCTGGCTGACCGAGCTGGCCATCACCGGCTGGCGCGGCGTCGACCATGACCTGGTCGCGGCCGGCAGCCGGCCGGTCGAGGCGACCCTCGCCGTCCCGGCGCTGCGTCGGCTGGGCGTCCTCCTCGACGGCCTGGCCGCCGAGCTGCGCGCGTCCTGCCCGGTCGCCACGATGCCCGCGGTGCCGGCCCGCCGCTGGGCCGACCTGTGGGCCCGCGCCGTGCTGCTCGCCCAGGAGGCCGCCGGCGTCCCCGACCCGTCCGCCGCCGGCGTCGAGACCGTCTCCGGGCGGCTGCTGGTGCTCGGCGTCGACGTGCACGAGCACGCCACCGCCGTCCAGGTGCAGGCACACGCCGTCCTCGAACCGGCCGACGGCGGCCCGGCCCGCCTCGTGCGCACCGGCGTCGCCGCCGCCAAGGTCGACACCATCGTCGGGCCGGCGCTGTGGCGGCTGCTCACCGACCACCCGGTCCTGCTGGGCGCGCTCGCCGAGCACCGCAGTCTGGAGGTGACCGACCTTCCGCTGTCCGGCGGCGACCTGTGGTGGCGCGACGGGCAGGCCCGCCCCGGCGAGCCGGCCGACCCGTTCGCCACCGCCCGGGTGCTGCTGCCCACCGCGGTCGCCGCGCCGGTCCCGCCGCTTCGCCGGCACCCGGTCGCCGTCGCCGAGCCGGTGCTGCTGGAGGGGTACGCCGTCGACACCGGCGAGGACGGCGGCCTCCGGTTCACCGTCGACGGGGAACGCGTCGCGGTGGACGTCGACCGGCTGCCGGCCTGCGGCCCGCTCACCCCGGCCCTGGTCGCCGCCTCGACGGCCTGCCTGGGGCTGCTGCGCTGGGACGGCCGGTGGACGGTTCAGCCGCTCGCCGTGCAGGCCACGGTCAAGCGGGCCACCGTCGCCGTGCACACCGGCGACTGGGCGCAGGGCCCCACCGACCCGAAAGTCGCCAAGGCCGAGGCGAAGGCCGGCGACTCCGTCGCCGTGCTGCGGGAACGCGCCGGACGGCTGCTGCGCCGATGAGCGCGATCCCCGAGGCGCCCGGAGGAGGCGCGCAGGTGAACCCCGACGCCAACCGTCGGCAGGTGCTCTACTGGCGGCTGCTGGCCCAGCTCTTCGATCCCGCCGAGGAGCAGCCGTCCCTGGAGGCGGCGAGCGTGGCCGTAGTCGACGACCTCGGCCTGCCGGCCGCGCTGCTGGACCCGTCGGTGTCCGTCGACACCGTGGTCCAGCGCTTCCCCGACCTCGCCGCCGAGCTGGACGGCCTGCTCACCCCCGCCACCGCGACCCAACCGCCGACGGGCGGGCCGGGCACGGTGCCGTCGTCGGCGGGTTCGACTCCCGCGTCCCCGGCGGCCGGGGACGCGGGGCAGGCCGAGGTGCGGCGGGCGGCGCTGGTGTCCAAGCTGCTGCTCAACGTCTTCGCCACCGGCGGGAGCAGCGTCAGCGCCAGCCAGCTCGCCCGGTGGCAGTCCGACGCCGGCTGGTTCGAGCGGGCGCTCGGCTGCGAGCCGGGTGAGCTGCGCCGGCAGGCCGGGGCCGGCGGCGGGCTGGGCGGCGTGCTGGCCGGCCTGGAGGGCGACCTGGTGCGCCGGATGCACCTGCGCGAGGTGCTCGCCGACCCGAAGCTGGCCGCGAAGCTCACCCCGAGCATGTCGCTGATCGAGCAGCTGCTGCGGGACAAGTCCAACCTGTCCGGGGTGGCGCTGGCCAACGCCAAGGCGCTGATCCGCCGGTACGTCGACGAGGTCGCCGAGGTGCTGCGCACCCAGGTCGAGCAGACCAGCGTCGGCACGATCGACCGGTCGGTGCCGCCGAAGCGGGTGTTCCGCAACCTGGACCTGGACCGCACGATCTGGAAGAACCTCACCAACTGGAGCCCGGAGGACCAGCGCCTCTACGTCGACAAGCTCTACTACCGGCAGACCGCCCGGCGCACCACCCCGGCCCGGCTGATCGTGGTGGTCGACCAGTCCGGCTCGATGGTCGACTCGATGGTCAACTGCACCATCCTGGCGTCCATCTTCGCCGGGCTGCCCAAGGTGGACGTGCACCTCATCGCGTACGACACCCGGGCGCTGGACCTGACCCCGTGGGTGCACGACCCGTTCGAGGTGCTGCTGCGCACCAAGCTCGGCGGCGGCAACGACGGGCCGGTGGCGATGGCCATGGCCCGTCCCAAGATCGTAGAGCCCCGCAACACCGTGCTGGTCTGGATCTCGGACTTCTACGAGTTCGACCGCTCGCAGCCGCTGTTCGACGGCATCGAGGCGGTGCACCGCTCCGGGGTCAAGTTCATCCCGGTCGGCTCGGTCAACAGCTCCGGCAGCCAGATCGTCAACCCCTGGTTCCGCCAGCGCCTCAAGGACCTGGGCACCCCGGTCATCTCCGGGCACATCCGCAAACTCGTCTTCGAGCTCAAGAACTTCCTCACCTAGGAGACCCCTGACATGTCCGAGATGTTGCGCGCCCCCGTCGAGGTCAAGTTCGCCGAGGAGCTGGCCTGGCTGGAGTCGGTCGACACCGACCCGAAGCCGTTCTCCTGGCGGCTGAGCCCCCGCATGGTGCGGCTGTTCGTGCTCGGCTCCGAGCGGGCCGACGGGCTCGACCGGGAGGTCGCCCAGAAGTGGTTCGGCGACCGCAGCTTCGTCGAGCGGGCCATCGTCACCCTCGCCTCCGACCGGGGCCTGCTGCTGATCGGCGACCCGGGCACCGGCAAGAGCTGGCTGGCCGAGCTGCTCGCCGCCGCGATCTGCGGCAACTCCACCCTCGTCGTGCAGGGCACCGCCGGCACCACCGAGGACCACATCAAGTACTCGTGGAACGTCTCCATGGTGATCGCCAAGGGGCAGTCCCGGGATTCGATGATCCCCTCGCCGATCATGACCGCGATGGAACAGGGGGTGATCGGCCGGTTCGAGGAGCTGACCCGCTCCACCAGCGACGTGCAGGACGCGCTGATCTCCATCCTGTCCGAGAAGTACGTCTCCATCCCCGAGCTGGACGACGACAACATCGTCTTCGCCAAGCCCGGCTTCTCCATCATCGCGACCGCCAACAGCCGGGACCGGGGCGTCAACGACCTGTCCTCGGCGCTGAAGCGGCGGTTCAACTTCGTCCGCATCCCCGTGGTGACCAACAAGCGCAGCGAGGCGGAGATCGTCCGGTTCCGCACCGAGGAGCTGCTGCGCCGGCACAACATCGAGTTGGACGTCCCGCCCACCCTGCTGGACATCCTGCTGCAGAGCTTCGCCGACCTGCGGGCCGCCGCCGCCTCGGCCACCAGCGACGACGAGAAGCTGGAGTCGGCGCTGTCCACCGCCGAGCAGATCGGCGTGCTGGAGGACGCGATCCTGCACAGCCAGTTCTTCGGCGACCGCACCCTGAGCGCCGAGACCCTCGCCAGCTCGCTGGTCGGCTCGCTGGCCCGACGCAGCCCGGAGGACCTGGCCATCTTCAACAAGTACCTGCACGGCGTCGTGGAGCCCCGGGCCAAGAAGGACGGCGGCTCCTGGGAGGGCTTCCTCGACGGTGGCCGCCAGGCGATCGCCAACCTGTCGTGACCGGCCCGACGACCGCGCCGCCCGGCGCGACCCCAGCACCGCCCCCCGGCGCGATCGCACCGGCCGGATCGTCGGCCGACGCCACCGGGCCCGCCGGGGGCCGGTCCCCGGTCGCCGCCGCCGCAGCGTCCGGCGCGTTCCGGGGGCTGCGCGGCCAGCTCACCGACGCCGCCGAGGCGTTCGCCGACAGCCCGGGGGCGTTCGCCGACATCCTCACCGGGATGATCGACGACGTCGACCGGGCGCTCGGCGAGCGGCTGGAGATCTTCCCGGTCTGCCACCACTCGCCGGCCTCCGCGCTGGCCATGGTGCGCCGGCTGCGCGCGAAGCGGCCGAAGGTCATCTACCTGGAGCTGTGCGAGGACCTGCAACCCCTGCTGGGGGAGCTGCGCAACTGCCGGCTGCCGGTGGCGGTGCAGGCGTTCGCCTCGAAGCTCGACGGGTTCCCCGTCGACTGGGCACCGCTGAGCGTCGTCGCCCCGATCACCGAGGCGTCGGCGGAGTACCAGGCCATCGCGTACGCGCTGGAGACCCCCGGCGTGGAGCTGGTGCTGGTGGACCGCTCGGTCGACCACGTGTTCCAGTGGTCGCCGCGGCACCCTGTCGAGGGTGAGGGCGAGGCGGGCGGCCCCGCCGACGGGACGCCGCCGGAGGCGACGGCGACCCACGAGGAGGAGGCGGCGCTGCACGGCGACGCCGTCGGCGTGGAGATCGGCGACCTGCGGCCCCGCTTCGCCGAGCTGGAGGCGTACCTGCTGCACCACGGCAAGGTGCGGCACTGGTCGGAGTGGTGGGACCAGTACGTCGAGCAGCCCCTGGTCGGCGCGGACCACGAGACGTACCGCCAGGTGATGGTGCTGATCGGCAGCCTGTTCCGGCGGCTGCGCCCGGCCGACGCCGAGCGGCTCGACCGCGACGAGGAGCGCGAGCGCTACATGTGGACCCGGATGCGGGAGCACCTCGCCGCCTCCGGTGCCGACCCGGCCGACTGCCTGTACGTCTGCGGCGCGTTCCACGCCGCCAGCCCCGTCGCGCAGTTCGGCACCGGCCCCGACGCGGCCCCGTACGAGATCAGCCCGCGCACCGCCACCCGCTGGCTGTACGGGCTGATCCCGTCCAGCCACTCGGCGATCGAGGCGCAGTTCGGGCTGGCACCCGGCTCGGTGTCCATCGCCGCCGCCACCTGGGCAAAGGCGGTGTCCCGCTCGGGCGCGGCGCCGTTCCGGCTCGCCGGCCAGCTGGGCGGAAAACCGGCGAAGGGACGCTCCCGCAAGGCAGCCACCCCGGTCGCGGTGGCCGACGAGCCGGTGACCGACCGGCTGTCGGGCTTCCTGGCCCGCCCGCCGGCCCTCGACGACCTCGACGAGGCGGAGCTGCGCGGCTGGTGCGTGGACATCGTCCGGCTGGCCCGGCGCAACGGGTACCTGGCCAGCACCGCCGACGCGATCGCCGTGTTCGAGACGTCGATCCTGCTCGCCGGGCTGCGCAACCGGGCCCGCCCCACCCCGTACGACTTCGCCGACGCGGCGGTGACCTGCATCGAGAAGGACGTGGTGCCGGGCCGGCGGGACGTCCGCCGGCTCTGCGAGATCCTGCTCGGCGGCGACCGGATCGGCCAGGTCGGCTACGACGCGTTGCCGCCGTTGGCCCGCGACGTGCTCGACCGGCTTGCCCCGCTCGGGCTCGACCTGGACAAGCGCACCATCCAGCGGGCCCTGCTGGACCTCGCCGGCCAGCCGGCCGTGGTGCCCTGCTCCGACCTGCTGTGGCGGCTGCGCCACCTGCTGCCCCGCGACGCGGTCCGCCCCATCATGGGCGAGCGGCGGCTGGGGGAGCGCTCGGTGCAGGAGAGCTGGGATCTGGCGCTCGGCCGGCACCAGCGCGGGCTGATCGAGCTGGGCTACGAGGGCGTCACCGTCGAGCAGGTCCTCGAGCAGCGGCTGCGCCGCCGGGCGTGGGGGCCGCAGGCCACCGCGGCGGTCGCGCTGGAGGCGGTCGAGGACGCGATCATGCTGCTCGATGGCCGCCGGCTCGTCAACGAGCTGGGCGCCCGCGCGGTGGAGCTGCTCGCCGCCGAGCGGACCGTCGACGAGGCCCCGGAGGTGCTGCGCCGCATCCGCCGGCTGCTGGCCCACTACCGGGCCACCGAGCCGGACCTGCCGGCCTGGTGCGCGGCCTTCGTCACCACCGGGTACGCCCACTACTGCACCCTGCTGCCCACCGCGTTCGTCGACGCGGAGGCGGGGGTCCGACAGGTGGCCGCCATGCTGGGCTTCCTGTTCAGCATGGAGAGCCTCGCGCTGGCGCTCGGCTGCGACCGGGCCCAGCTCGAACTGGCCGTGCGGCAGTCCCGGCCGGAGGCGCCGGCCCGGGTGGCGCTGCACTGGGCAGCCCAGCACCAGCTCGGCCTGCTGCCGCTGGCCGAGCTGCGGGCCCGCGCCGTGGAGCTGCTGGCCAACCCGCTGGTGGTGCCGGCGTTCCCGCAGTACCTCAGCGGGTTCGTGCAGGCCCTGGAGCCGGTGCCCGGCCTTGCGCCGTTCGTGGTCGAGCTGATGTCCACGGCGTTCGCCCGGCTGCCCGACCCGGTGCTGCTGCCCTGGCTGCCGACCCTGATCACCACCCTGCGCGACCAGGCGGGCGAGCTGGTGCCGACGTTGGTCCGCGAGGCCGGCCGGACGTTCCCCGCCGCGCTGCCCGCCCTGGACGCCTGGATGCCGCCGTGGGCGGCCCGACCGGTGGCATCGCCCGCCGCCGCGCCGGCGTCCGCCCCGGCCGGGCCGGTGGTCGACCTGCTCATCGGCCACCCGGCGGCCTGCGACGCCGTGGCCGACCTGCTCGGCTGCCAAGGCGAGTGGCGGGTCGGCGATCCGGCGGCCGGGCCCGGGACGGCGGTCGATCCGGAGGTGGTGGCTCTGCTCGCCGCGCATCCGGCCACCACGGCCGAGGTCGAGGCACTGCTCGCCCCGGCCCGCTGACCCGGCCCGGCAGGCCATGCGGCGAGGCCATGCCCGGCAGATCGCGGCCGGGCTGGGCCTCGCCGGCTGCCCGGTCGGGTTGGCCGACCTTCCAAGGCCACCCCGGTCGGGCAGCCGACCTTCCCCAAGGCCACCCCCGGCCGGGCGCGGGTCCGGGTGATCGACCCCGGGTCACAGACATGGGTGGTCAGGGGCGGCGGCCCAGGTGGTGACGCAGCGCGAGGTGCAGGGCGAGCCGGGCGTCCGGGTCGTCGAGCTGCGCGCCGTACCGCTCGCGCAGCCGGCGCAGCCGGTACCGGACGGTCTGCGGGTGGGTGTGCAGGAGCCGGGCGGTCTCGACCACCTGGCCCTGGGTGTCCAGCCAGGCGGCGAGCGTGTCGGCGAGGGCCCGCCGGGCGGCCGGCCCGAGCGGGGCCAGCGGCGCCAGCGCCCGCGCGACGAGCCGGTCGGTCAGCCCCGGCTCCCAGGCGGTGAGCAGGGTGAGCAGGTGCGCGTCGCAGTCCAGCACGCCGTCGGCGGGCAGCACGCCGTCCCGTTGCAGGCGCAGCGCCCGCCGGGACAGCCGGTACGACGTGCGGGCCTGCCGCAGCGGAACGGTCGGGCCGAGGGCCGCCCGCCGGCCGGTCAGCGCCCGGCGCAGGTGGGCGAGGCGGCCCGGGGCGCCCGGGTCGGGCAGCACGATCCGGACCACGTCATCGATGACCGTGGCCACCGCGCCGCCGCCGAGCGCGCGGGCGAGGTGCTCGTCGTCGGTGCCGTCGACGCTGACCACGGCGACGGTGCCGGGCAGCGGCCACCGGGCGGCCTCGGCGGCGGCGTGCAGCGCGGCGTCGCCGGGCGGGTCCGGCTGGACGAGCAGGGTGATCAGCCGGCGGCGGACCACGATCCAGTCGTGGGCGGCGTCCCGCTGCTCGTCGAGGTAGCCCTCGGCGGCGGCCCCGGCGAGGGTGTCGGTGTAGCCGAACAGGGCGGCGGCGATGAGGTACAGCTCGTCGGCGGCGAGCCGGTCCGGCCGCTCGGGCGCGACCAGGAACGCCCAGAGGGCCCGGGCGCCGACGGTGAGCACCGAGCGCAGCGCGTCGACGCGGTGCCCCTCCTGGTACTCGGTGCGGCCGAGGTCGTGGAAGACCCGCCGGGTGTCGGCGAGGGGCCGGCCGGGGTCGGCGACGGCCGCCACGAACGCGTCGACGGCGGTCTCCACGCCCAGGGCGAGGCCCCGGCCCTGCCCGCCGGTCAGCGAGCGGCCCTGGGCCCGCATGGTGGCCCGGACGCTGTCGAGGGTCTCCTCGTGCAGCAGCGGCCGGACCGCCCGCAGGTGCTCGCCGACGTGCCGGGGGAGCCCGGCGAGGCGGGGCTCCAGCTCTTCCAGGGTGTCCGCCACGGTTGCCTGCCTTCCCGATCCGCGGCGCGCACAGCCGCAATCCTTGTCACCAGGATGACAAATGCCGGGGCCGATCCTGCGCCGGCGTACCACCGATTTTGGCACCATGGTTCGTAGGGTTCCGGCATGGACGCGGATGTGATCGTTGTCGGGGCCGGACTGGCGGGCCTGGTCGCCGCCACCGAGGCGGCCGACGCCGGCCGGACGGTGCTGCTGCTGGACCAGGAGCCGGAGCAGAACCTCGGCGGGCAGGCGTGGTGGTCGTTCGGCGGGCTGTTCCTGGTCGACTCGCCCGAGCAGCGGCGGATGGGCGTCCGCGACTGCGTGGAGCTGGCCTGGCAGGACTGGCTGGGCAGCGCCGCGTTCGACCGGGCGGAGGACCACTGGCCGCGCCGGTGGGCCGAGGCGTACGTGCACTTCGCGGCGGGGGAGAAGCGGGCCTGGCTGCGGTCGATGGGCCACCGGATCTTCCCGGTCGTCGGCTGGGCCGAGCGGGGCGGCGGCGCAGCCGACGGGCATGGCAACTCGGTGCCCCGGTTCCACGTCACCTGGGGCACCGGCCCCGGGGTGGTCGAGCCGTTCGCCCGCCGGCTGCGCGCCGCGGTGGACGCCGGCCGGGTGTGGCTGTGCTTCCGGCACCGCGTCGACGGACTGGTCACCACCGGCGGCGCGGTCACCGGGGTGCGCGGGGCGGTGCTGGAGCCCAGCGACGCCCCGCGCGGCGCGCCCAGCTCCCGGGTCGAGGCCGGCGAGTTCGAGTACGCGGCGCAGGCCGTCGTCGTCACCTCGGGCGGCATCGGCGGCGACCACGACCTGGTCCGGGCGGCCTGGCCGGCCCGGCTCGGCAGTCCGCCGAAGCGGATGGTCTCCGGCGTCCCGGCGTACGTCGACGGGCGGATGATCGGCATCACCGAGGCCGCCGGCGGGCAGGTGATCAATCCCGACCGGATGTGGCACTACGTCGAGGGGCTGCGCAACTGGGACCCGATCTGGCCGCAGCACGGGATCCGGATCCTGCCGGGGCCGTCCTCGCTGTGGCTGGACGCCACCGGCCGGCGCCTGCCGGCGCCGCTGTTCCCCGGCTTCGACACCCTCGCCACGCTGCGCCACCTGCGCGCCACCGGCCACGACCACAGCTGGTTCCTGCTCACCAAGAAGATCATCGCCAAGGAGTTCGCGCTCTCCGGCTCGGAGCAGAACCCGGACCTGACCAACCGCAGCATCCGGCAGGTGGTCGACCGGGCCCGCGCGGGCACCCCCGCGCCGGTGGCGGCGTTCCTGGAGCACGGCGAGGACTTCGTCGTCGCCGACACCCTGGAGGCCCTGGTCGCCGGCATGAACGACCTCGTCGCCCCGGACGGCGGCCCCGCCCTGGACGTCGCGCAGGTGCGCCGGACCGTCGAGGCCCGGGACCGGGCGATCGCCAACCCGTTCGGCAAGGACGCCCAGATCACCGCGGTCCGGGGCGCGCGGGCGTACCGGGGCGACCGGCTGATCCGGGTGGCCCCGCCGCACCGGCTGCTGGACCCGGCGGCCGGCCCGCTGATCGCCGTCCGGCTCAACATCCTCACCCGCAAGACCCTCGGCGGCCTGCACACCGACCTGGACGGCCGGGTGCTGCGGGCCGACGGGCAGCCGCTGCCAGGCGTGTACGCGGCCGGCGAGGCGGCCGGCTTCGGCGGCGGGGGCATGCACGGCTACAACTCTCTGGAGGGCACCTTCCTCGGCGGCTGCCTCTTCTCCGGCCGGGCCGCCGGACGCGCCGCCGCCGCCGCGACCGCCTGACCGCCCCGAGCCGCGCGACCCGCCGTCGGCGGGCAGCTCCGACGCCGCGCCGCGATCGGGGAATCGGTGCGGAGTATGACCGTAATGGATATTGACCAGGGGATAGACACATGTCAGTGTTTGCTTCCCTGGAACGAACGTCGCGGCGCCCCTCCGGACGCCGCCGGACCCCGCCGCCACCCCCGCGCGCGGGGTCCGGTCACGCCCAGGTGCACGAACCCCCGACCTGCACCGAGGAGCATCATGAGACGCACCACGTTGACCGCGGGCATCGCGCTCGCCGCCGCCGTCGCGCTGACGGCGTCGACGGCGACGCTGCCAGCCGCCGCCGCCCCCGCCGCCCCCGCCCCGGCGCTCGCCGCGCTGGCCGCCCCGGACATCTCCGTGACCAACGTCCAGGCCCACCTGACCCAGCTCCAGAGCATCGCCACCAGCAACAGCGGCCACCGCCGGGCCGGCTCGGCCGGCTACACCGCCTCGGTCAGCTACGTCAAGAGCAAGCTCCAGGCCGCCGGCTACACCGTCACCGAGCAGAACTGCACGAGCTGCACGTACCCGGGCAACAACGTCATCGCCGAGTGGCCCGGCACCGCGCCGGCCGACCAGGTGGTCATGTTCGGCTCCCACCTCGACGGCGTCTCCGCCGGCCCCGGCATGAACGACAACGGCTCCGGCTCCTCGATCCTGCTGGAGAACGCCCTCGTGCTGGCCCAGCAGAACCCGACCATGACCAAGCGGGTCCGGTTCGCCTGGTGGAACGGCGAGGAGCAGGGCCTGCAGGGCTCGAAGTTCTACGTCAACTCGCTCAGCGCCACCCAGAAGGGCTACATCAAGGGGTACTACAACTTCGACATGGTCGCCTCCACCAACGGCGGCTACTTCATCAACCGGGTGACCTCCACCACCGCCGCGCCGCTCAAGGCGTACTGGGACTCGCTGGGCTTGGCGCCGGAGGAGAACGTCGAGGGCCAGGGCCGCTCCGACGACTACTCGTTCCAACAGGCCGGCATCCCCACCTCCGGTTACGCGATGGGGGCCAGCGCCCGAAAGACCAGCGCGCAGGCCACCAAGTGGGGCGGCACGGCCAACGCCTCGTACGACCCCTGCTACCACGCGTCCTGCGACACCACCAGCAACGTCAACGCCACCGGGCTCAACCGCAGCGCCGACGGCATCGCGTACGCGATCTGGGACCAGGCGGTCGGCGGCGGCACCCCGACCAACGACTTCTCCGTCGCGGTCAGCCCGACCTCCGGCAGCGTCGCCCAGGGCGCCTCCACCACCGCCACGGTCTCCACCGCCACCACCTCCGGCAGCGCCCAGACCGTCGCCCTGTCCGCCTCCGGCGCGCCCAGCGGGGTGACCGTGTCGTTCAGCCCGTCGTCGGTCACCTCCGGCGGCTCGTCCACGATGACCGTCGCGGCCTCCTCGACGGCGGCCACCGGCACGTACACCATCACGGTCACCGGCACCGGGTCGGCGACCCGCACCGCCACCTACAGCATCACGGTGACCGGCACCGGCGGCTGCGCCGGCGGCCAGGTGGTCGGCAACTCCAGCTTCGAGAGCGGGGCCACCGTCTGGACCGCGTCCTCCGGCGTGATCACCAACTCCACCAGCCAGGCCGCCCGCACCGGCTCCTACAAGGCGTGGCTCAACGGGAGCGGCACCACCAACACGGAGACGCTGTCCCAGTCGCTGACCGTCCCGGCCGGCTGCGCCACGTACACGCTGTCGTTCTGGCTGCACATCGACACCGCCGAGACCACCACCTCCACGGCGTACGACAAGCTCACCGTCCAGGTCGGCAGCACCACGCTGGCGACGTACTCGAACCTCAACAAGGCCACCGGCTACGTACAGCGCACCTTCAACGCCGCCGCGTACGCCGGGCAGACCGTCACCCTGAAGTTCACCGGCGTCGAGGACTTCTCGCTGCAGACCAGCTTCGTCGTCGACGACGTCACCCTGACCGCCAGCTGACCGGAGCGGACGGGGCCCCGCCAGCGCTCGCGCCACGGCTGGGTTCCCGTCCCACCGGCTGACCTAGCCCTTCGCCGGCCGTCGCGGCGGCCCCGCCGCGACGGCCGGCCGTCGTTTCCGCAGGGAGGGCCGGACCCTACCCCTGGCGGCCCGCCGGGGTGGGGCCCGGCGGCCGACGTGGCACGCCCCCGGGTGGTCCGCCGCCCGCTCAGGATGCCTCGGCGGCCCGTTCAGGCGTCGGCGGTGCCGGATTCGACTGCGCCGGAACGGCCTGCGCCGGGCTGGTCCCGCCCGGGGTGGCCTCGCCCGGGAGCAGCCGCTCGGCGAGCGCGATCGCCAGCGACACGAAGGTCAGCACCGCGCCGACCAGGAACGTGCCCCGGGTGTCCACCGCGGACAGCGCGACGCCGCCGATCAGCGCGCCGCCCGCGATGCCCACGTTGAACGCCGCCGAGTTCGCCGCGAAGCCCAGCTCGGTCCGCCCCGGAGCGACCTGGAGGATGCGCGCCTGGGTGGCCATGAACACCGGAGCCGCGGAGGCGCCGAGCAGGGCTAGCAGGCCGATCACGGCGGCCTTGACGTCGGCGAACAGGTACAGCCCGGTCAGCGCGACCGCCTGCAACCCCACCGTCAGCACGAGTGAACCGTGCGGGAACCGGTCGAGAAGCTGGCCGATCCCGCTCACCCCGGCGATGCCGGCCAGACCGAAGACGAACAGCATCACGCTCACCCTCTCCGAGGCGACGCCGGTCACGGTGGTGAGGAACCGCTCCACATAGGTGAACCCGGCGAACATGCCGGTCACCGAGACGGCGGTGGTGGCCAGGACGATGACGAAGCGGCCGGTGTGCGGGGCGGAGCCGTACGCGCCGTGGCTGTCCTCCGGCCGGGTCGTCGGCAGCAGCACCGCGATCACCACCAGCGCGACCACCCCCAGGGCGGTCAGCGTCAGGAACGGCGCACGCCAACCGCCCTGCTGACCCAACCAGGTGCCGGCCGGCACGCCGAGCACGGTGGCCAGCGAGCCGCCCACCGACATCACCGCGATCACCCGACCCCGCACGGCGGGGGAGAACAGCCCCACCGCAACCGGGGCCAGCACCGCCCAGAACAGCGCCTGGGCCAGCGCCGTGGCCACCCGGGCGGTGAGCAGGACCCAGTACGCGTCGGCCAGCACCGACACCAGGGTCGCCACCACCATGACGGCCAGCACGCCGCTGAGCACGTACCGCCGGGGCCACCCGCGGCTCACGTGCGCGAACGGCAGCGAGATCACGGCCACGGTGAGGCCGTACCAGGTGACGAGGTAGCCGACCGAGGACAGCGACACGTCGAGGTCGTCGGAGATCAGCGAGAGCAGGCCGATCGGCAGGTTTTCGGTGGTGTTGAAGGTGAACGCGGACAGCGCTAGGGCCAGCAGCACGATCACGCGCCGCCAGGTGCTGGAGGACATTCGTCAGCCGTTCCTTCCAGGGCGCCCGGGCGCCCTGAGCCGGGGGTCGGTCATTGGTCGGGGTGCGGTTCGTCCGGGTCGGACGCCGCGTCGGGACGCCGGATGCCGTGCAGGATCCGGCGTGCCACGGTGCTCAGCGCGGCCAGGCCACCTCCTCGCCAGAATGCGCGTCCGACGCGGCGAACGGGAGGCGATTACGGTCCGGCGTCGGAGAAATGCGGTGCGACACGTGTACGACACGCCGATGACGGGGGGACACCGTAGCATCGCGGACCGTAGGCTCCCCGTGGCTGTCGACCGTAGCGGGCGGTCGGCGCCAGCTCTCCGGGAGGGGCCGTGGAGAAAGCCGTCCGCCAACGCCGAGCGCCCGACCAGACCCCGCCCATCGACCCCGTCGCCCCGGTTGATCCAGTCGCCCCGGCCGAGGGCTCGTCGGCCGACGGCGTCGAGGCGTCGGCCCTGCCCGAGCTGGAGGACCGGGCGTGGATGCACCACGCGAACGATTTCGCCCACACCAGCTTCTGGGCGGTGGCCCGTCGGTTGCCCCGGCTGGTCCGCGAGGCGATCGCCCTGGCCTGGGCGACCAGTCGCCGGGACACCGCCGCGTCCATCGGGCTGAACGTCGCCGCCGGGGCGATGACCACCCTCGGCCTGCTGGCCACGACCGGCGTGCTGCGCGAACTGTTCGCGGCCGGCCCCACGCCGGACCGGATCCGGGGGGCCCTGCCGGCCCTGGCGCTGACCGCCGCCGCCGTGCTGGCCAAGGGCGGGCTCACCATCGCCGCCGGTTGGGCGCAGGCCCGGCTCACCCCGCAGATCAACTATCAGGTCGAGCTGCGACTGTTCGAGGCCACCACGGCCGTCGACCTGGCCGCGTTCGACGACGCCGGGTTCGCCGAGGAGATGGACCGGGCCCGGGAGCGCGGGGTGACCGAGGCGGCCTGGATCGTCGACCACACCGTCAACCTGATCACCGGCGTGGTCGGGGTGCTGGCCACCGCGGCGGCGGTCACCGTGATCCAGCCGCTGCTGCTGCCCTGCCTGCTGCTCGCCGCGGTGCCCGAGGCGGCGACCGCGGTGAAGATCGCCCGGAGGCAGTACCTGGAGATGCTGGCCAGGATCAACCGGCGCCGTCGAATGTCGATGCTGGCCAACCTGATGGCCAACCGGCACACCGCCGCCGAGGTCCGGGCGTACCAGATGCGGGACTTCCTGCTCGGCGAGTACCGGCGGATGATGGCCACCGAGACGCGCGCCCACCTGCGCCTGGTCCGCACCCAGACCCGGACCCGGGTGCTCGGCACGTCCGCCGCCGGCCTGGCCACCTTCGGCGTGTACGCCGTCCTCGCCGGCCTGCTCCTGACCGGCATGGTGGCGCTCGCCGCCGCCGCGACCGCGCTGATCGCTCTCCAGTCCGCGCGCTCCAACCTCGGAATCGCGGTTTTCGCCACCAACGCGCTCTACGAGGACGCCCTCTACTACCAGGACTACCGGGACTTCCTGGACCGGGCCCTCAGCCGGATCGGCCCCAGCGGCGACCAGCCGATCGACGGCTTCGACGCCATCGAGCTGGACGGGGTCAGCCTGCGCTACCCGGATACCGACAGCCCGGCCGTCGACGAGGTGAGCCTGACCGTCCACCGGGGACAGGTGGTCGCCCTGGTAGGCGAGAACGGCTCGGGAAAGTCCACCCTGGCCAAGCTCATCGCCGGCCTGTACCGGCCCACCGGCGGGGTGATCCGCTGGGACAACGTGGACACCGCCGAGCTCGACCCCCGCCAGACCGGCGCGCACGTCGCGGTACTCACCCAGGACTGGTGGAAGTTCCCGTTCACCGCCGGCCAGAACATCCGCGTCGGCCGGCACAACCGGGCCGCCGGGGGGCCGAGTGTGCAGGACGCCGCCCGGGCCGCCGCCGCCCACGACATGATCACGGACCTGCCGTTCGGGTACGACACCCTGCTGGACCGCGAGTTCAAGGACGGCCACGACCTCTCCGGCGGCCAGTGGCAGCGCCTCGTCGCCGCCCGTGGCCTGTACCGGGACGCCCCGCTGCTGATCTGTGACGAGCCGTCGGCGGCGCTGGACGCCCGGGCCGAGCACTCCCTCTTCCAGCACCTGCGCCGCCGTCCCGACCGGGCGGTCGTGCTGATCACCCACCGGCTGGCCAACGTCCGGCACGCCGACCAGATCTTCGTGATGGAGCGCGGCAGGCTGGTCCAGCGCGGCACGCACGACGAGCTGATCGCCGCCGACGGGCTCTACCGTGAGCTGTTCGACCTCCAGGCCAGCGGCTACCTCGGCACCGCCGCCGAGGACGCGCCGACGCCCCGCTGACCGGCGCTGCCGGCGCGTCGAGGGCGCCACTGTGTTCAACCTCCTGCTCGCGCTCGGGCTCGCCGTGTTGCTGTTCCGGGGCGTGTCGGTGTGACGTGTCGTCGGCGGGGACCGGCTGCCGGTCCCCGCCGACGACAGGATCAGCAGACCGTGACCGGGTGCCGGACGACGCCGTCGAAGAGGTACCCGAGGTCGTTGTGCCGGGCCCGTTCCGGCTGGCCGGCCCCGGTGGCGTCGGTGGCCCGCGCCCGCAGTGTCGCCGGCCCCGGCTTCGCTGGCAGCCAGCGCACCGTCCACCGCTGCCACGGCCCGCCCGCGTCCTCGGCGACCAGGTCGGCCGGTCGCCAGCCGTCGTCGCCGGTGTGCACCTGCACCGATCGGATCGGGCCCCCGCCCGACCAGGACCGGCCGCGCAGCAGTACCTCCGCGCCGGCCGGGACCCGGGCGTCCCAGGGCAGCTCGAAGGCGCTCTTCACCGACTGGGGGCCCAGTTCCCCGCCGCCGTCCGGGTGGCCGGGGCCGAACATGCGGTAGAGCTGGGTGTTCCACGGCGAGAACAGCGGGGTGGCCGACACCTCCACCGGGCCGACCCACTTGACCGAGGAGATGCCGATCCAGCCCGGCACCACCACCCGCACCGGGAAGCCGTGGTCCGGCGTCAGCGGCTCGCCGTTCATCTCGTACGCCAGCAGCACGTCGTCGAGGGCCTTGCCGATCGGCAGCGGCCGGCGGACCCGGCCCAGGTTCACCCCGCCGGTGACGTACTCCGGGTCCAGCCCTTCCGGCATCACGTCGACCGCCGCGCCCGTCAGCCCGGCCCGACGCAGGACGGTGGACAGCCGCACGCCCCGCCAGTGCGCCACCCCGACACCGCCCAGGCCCCACGCGACCCCGGGGGAGGGCCCGTCCTGCTGCCCGGCGAAGAACCGGCGGCCGTTGCCGGCGCACTCGACCAGCGCGGTGACCCGCTCGGCGGGCAGCCGGCGCAGGTCGTCGTAGCCGAACTCGACCGGCCGGTCCCGGGTCGGTGTGCCGCGCAGGCCGTCGCCGAACAGGCTCAGCCGCCACGTGTCGGGGTCGATCAGCGGGGTGGCCGTGTGGTTGCGGACGAAGAACCGGTCGGTGGGCACGACGTACCCCTGCCCGGCCATCGCCTCCCAGCGCATCTCGGCGTTGGTGTCGTGCCGGGTGAACAGCCGGTCCGGCAGCGGCTTGACCATGCCCGGCCCGGTGGCGTCCCGCCCGGTGGCGTCCCGCCCGGGGTCGGCGCCGACCGGGTCGGCCGTCACCGCGACCGGCTCGCGTTCGCCCGCGGCGGCGGCCAGGGCGGTCATCGCCGTGCCCAGCTCCAGCAGGCGGGGGCGGGGCACGCCCGCGCCCCGGGCCCGCCCGGCCAGCCACTGCCGGGCCCGTCGGGCGTCGTGGTCGGCTTCGTCGTACGACAGGGGGTGCGGCATCGGGGGTCCCTCCGGCTCGGCGGCACGAACTCCGATTCAATCAGTAGGAGTTTTCGCCGGGGCAGCGCCGCGCGGCGGGAGCCGCCGGCCCTTCGGCCGAGCCGACCGGCGCCGCTCAGGTCGCCGCGGCCACGACGGTGATCACCCCCGCGACCACCAGCACCCAGGCCCAGAGCCGGTCCACGTTGAACCAGGCCCGCCGCAGCACCCCGACGCCGAGCACCTCGTACACCGCCACGGCGGCGGCCAGCGCCACGCCGAACATCGCCACCGTGTGCACCCCGGCGGCGGCCAGCCCGGGCAGCGCGCCGGACGGGGTCGCCGACAACTGCCCGGCGTGCCCGGCATGCCCGCCGTGCCCGCCGGCCGCGACCGGCTCGGCGAGCAGCACCGGCAGCAGCATCAGCCCGGCGCCGTGCGCCGACGACATCAGGAACGACCACCCGGCGAGCTGCGCGTTGGACGGCCGCATCCCGGCCCAGCGGAAGTGCCGCCGCGACAGCAGCTGCCACAGCCCGAACCCGACCAGCAGCACCCCGCCGACGACCGCCACGGTGGTGCTCGCCACGACCGACCTGGTGGCGCTGACCAGCGCGGCCACCAGACCCACCGAGGCGAGGTGGCCCAGCGCGATGGGCAGCAGCGACGTCACCAGCATCCGCCGGCTGCGCTCCTGGAGGCCCCGGCCCACCGCGAACAGCCAGCCCATGGCCGGGTTCAGGCCGTGGAACGCGCCGAGCCCGGCCAGCGCCAGCCAGGTCGTCCCGGTCACGGGAAGCAGTACGAGTCGGAGGACGCGTCGCCGCCCTGCAACCGGGTCTGGTGCACCCGCAGCCCCCGGAACTCCTCCCCGCGCGGGAAGAACCGCGGGTCCGGGGTGAGCCCGCCGGCGTCGGGGTCGACGTCGAGCTTGGCCAGCCAGGCGCCCACCCCGTCCGGGTAGAACTGGTCGTCCCACGAGCCGTAGAGGGAGTTGGACACGTACACCCGGCGGCCGTCGCGGCTGATCTCCACCATCTGCGGGCCGCCGGCGAGGGGCTCGTCGGGGAAACCCGGGTGGGGGGTGCGCCGCACGATGCCGCCGAGGCGCACCGACCCGGTCTGCACGGGGTGGAACGGGTCGCTGACGTCGTACTGGCGCAGCTCCCCGGTGCCCCAGCAGGAGACGTAGAGGTGCCTGTCGTCCACCGACAGGTCGATGTCGGTGACCAGCGGGGGGACCGCTCCGAACGGCTTGAGCAGGCCCGGCAGGTCGGCCGGGTCGGCCGGCTCGGCCGGGATGTCGATCACCTTGGTCACCGCCCAGGCGTCGCCGTCGCGGTGCCACAGCCAGACCGAGGCGGACAGGTCCTCGACGCTGATCACCACGCCGACGAACCCGTACGTCTTCGTCGGGTCGTGCGCGGGGCGCAGCTCCAGCGGCATCTGGTACGCGTCGCCGAGGTCGACCCGCTGCACGTGCCGGCGCTTCGCCAGGTCCCAGAAGTGGATGGCGTGCCCGTACTTCCGGCCGAGCAGCAGCTCGCCGACGATGCCGTCCTCGATCATCGACGGGGTGCCCCACTCGCTGGTCACCAGCACGTCGTGGTTGAGGTGCCACCAGAAGTCGTACGCGAGGAACTGCGGCCCCCGGTCGGCCTCCCACGCCCGGCGGACGTCGAGGCTGGTGTGGTCGAGGATCGCGATGCCGCCGGGGCCCTCGGCGCCGTCGGCGCCGCCGAGGGCGGACAGGTAGATCCCGTCGGGGCCGCAGTGCACGGTGTGCGGCCGGGAGTAGCCGGCCCGCTCCGCCAGCTCCTCCGGGCCGATCACCTTCACCAGCTTCGGGGCGCGCGGGTCGGGCCGGGTGTCGTAGACGTGCACCCGCGACGAGCGCAGCCCGGGCACGATCAGGTAGCGCCGCTCGACGTGCGGGTGCGGCGCGGTCGGGCAGAGCGCGCTGCTGCACGCGTTCCACCCGAAGTGGTGCACCTCGTCGCCGGTGTGCGGCAGGTCGGTCCAGCCCACCACCCGCCCGTACGTGGGGGAGGCGGGGTCGGTGTCGAGGACCGCGATGGCGTCGGGACGGGTCGCCGAGCGGTCGAAGGCGGCCACGTAGGCCAGCTTCTCGGCGGGGGCCTGGGCGGCGTCGCGGGGTGAGGGATAGAAGGACGGGTCGGGTGTCCAGCGGCTCATGGCTGCTCCTCCGGGGTCGGCGTGCCGGACCGGTCGCATCGACTCATGTCAGCGAGCGGGAACAGCCTACTGATCCGAAGGAGTGCTGTGGTTGGCTCTTTGTGCCGACTTCAGTGCCCAGGGTTGCCGGCGGGCGGCGGGTCAGGCGCCCCGGTGGGCGGCGAGGAAGTCGGCGAGCACCCGGGTGTGGGTGGAGAAGGCCAGCTCGGCCGGCTCGGTGAGCACCAGCCACTCGGTCGCCTCTTCGGTCGGCGCGGACGGCGGGAGCTGCCCGGCGGCCTGCTCGGGCAGCGTCCCGAAGACCATCATGGTGCCGCCCGCCGGGGCGCTGTGCACCGCGAACAGCTCCGCGTCCCCGGCCGCCGCGACCAGCCCGGTCTCCTCCCGCAGCTCCCGGACCAGGGCGTCGCGCCACTCCTCGCCGTACTCGATGAAGCCGCCGGGGAGGGCGAGCAGGCCACGCGCGGGCTCGATGTCCCGGCGCACCACGACCACGCCCAGGCCGGCGTCGGTGCGGACCGGCAGCACCGCGACCGCGACCGGCAGCGGGTTACGCCAGACGGTGTGCCCGCAGGCCGCGCAGTCCCGGGGCCAGCCGTCCCCCGCCGGGTAGGCGACGCCGCAGTAGGAGCAGTGGGAGTACGGTGCGCCGGTCATGCCGCTGCACGTTACCGCCCCGGCCGCCGGCAGGCGATGCGGGACCGTGCCGTCGGCGGCACCAGGACGGCAACCCTCCTGGTGCCGCCGATGTCGACGCCGACGTCGGTGTGGGCCGGGGAGGCCATCCCTTCAGACCGGTGTGCGCCAGGCCCTCGACGAACTGCTTCTGCGCGATCACGAACACCGCCAGCACCGGCAGGGCGGTCATCGACGCCGCCGCGAGCTGGACGTTCCACATCGGCCCGCCGTACGCGTCGACGAACTGGGTCAGCGCCTGCGGCAGGGTGAACTTCTCCGGCGAGGAGAGGAACACGATCGGTTCGAGGTAGAGGTTCCAGCTGTGCAGGAAGGTGAAGATGGCCACCGCGCCCAGCGCGGGGCGGGACAGCGGCAGGGCGGCCACTCGACCGGGTGCAGCCGGTAGCTGCCGTTGGTGACGTGCGTGGTGCCGATGTTCTTGCCGGCCGGCAGCAGGTTCTCCACCCGCTGCGGGATCAGTGCGCCGAGCGGGATCTCGAACGGGCAGGACCCGACATCGATGTAGTTGTCGCCGCCGGTCGACGGGTGCAGGTCGATCCGGTACATGCCCACGCCGATCGAGTCGGGGTAGCTGACCGCGCCGTGCGCGCCGCGCACCGCCAGCGACAGGTCCTGCTCGACGACCGTGTACTCGGCCCGGATGCGCCGCGACTCCCAGATGTACGGGGCCTGGGCCAGGCCGTCGGCGCTGCCGGTGACGTCGCCGCGCAGCCGCAGCCCGGGGAAGCCGGTGCCCCCGTCGGGCCGGGGCGCCTCGGTCTGCATCCAGTACAACACCGAGTACGACAGCTCCCGCGCCTGCGACAGGTGCCACGACGCGTTCGGCACGTCGATGACCGGGCTCTCGAAGTAGTCGATCATCGGCCAGTTGACGAGCGTGATGTCGCTGGCGTACGCCCCGTCGACGAAGTTGCGCCGGGCGGCGATGCGCCGGAACGTCCACAGGTTGCCGTCGCCGGGGTTGAGCCGCTGGTCGGCATTGACCGCCAGGGGGTCGTCGTCCGGGTTCGGGGTGAAGCTGCGCTCGACGATCTCCAGCGTCCGGGGGTGCGGGGAGCGCCAGGACAGCAGCCGGTCGCCCCAGAAGTCCGGCTTGTAGTCCCGCCAGAAGTCGTACCTGGCCGGGCGGTCGATGGTGTGGTCGCCGTCGAGGTGGTCCAGGGCGAAGCAGACCGACACGGCCTGCATGTTCATCGGCTGGGCCTCGGTCGGCGCGCTGGGCTCGCCGGTGGACTCCCGCGACTCGAACCCGGTGACGTACTCGACGCCGGCCAGCGGCAGCAGCTCGCCGGTCTCGGTGGCGTCCAGCACGTACGGGGCGGTCAGCTCGACCAGCTCGTCGGGGCGGTCGCGGTGCCCGACGGTCACCCCGGTCACCCGGTCGCCGTCGGAGGCCGCCGAGACCGGCCGGTACGGCTGGAGCACGGTCAGCCGCCCGGACCCCCGGTACGGCGCCAGCATCTCCTCCAGCACCGCCACCGCGACCCGGGGCTCGTGGCACAGCCGGCTGACCCAGCCGGCCCCCGGGTTGAGGTCGGTCCAGCCCCGGGACCGCTCGGTGAGCGGGTAGTGCCGCCGGTAGTAGTCCCGGATCCCGGTGCGCAGCGCCCGGTAGCTGGCGGTGACGCCGAACTGCTCGACCCAGGAGTGCTCGTCCGGGGGGACCGCCTGGCTGGTGAGCCTTTAGCGCCCGGAGGCGCTCCAGTTGGCGTCGGGCTGTTGGATCGGGCCCGCTACCGGCTCGTGCCTGTCTTTCATGGGCACCCGAGCCGATAGCGGGCCGCACGCTTACGCAGGGATGGAAGTGCCGAACTCCGCTTCGATGACCTTGAAGAGGAGGTCCCAGGTCTTCCATTCGGTGTTGGTGTGGAAGGCGATGGTGTGCTCGCCGTCGGGGGTGCCTACCGTGCAGATGAAGAATCCCCAGAGGCTGCCACCCACGCCGCGCAGCGTCCGGCCGCCCGTGGCCTCCTTGTCGAACTCGAACAGGCCGAGGCCGTATCGGGCGTGCGGCATCCAGTAACTCCCCTCGGTGGAGACCGTGGTCCACATCTCGCGGTGCTGGGCCGGCGGCAGCAGGCTGCCGCTCGCCATCGCGTTGATGAACCGGATCATGTCGCCGATGGTGGAGACGACGTTACCGGCTGACCAGGCCGATGAGGTGTTGAACTCGGTGACGTCGAGGGGCTCGAGACCGGGTTCCTCGATCATCGATTCCCAGTTCTCCGGGGTGACCGTCGCCGGGTCGGTGCCGTCTTTGTAGAACAGGTTGGAGTACGCGCGCGGGTGCGGATCGGGGTATCCGATGTCCTGGGTGGGGCGCACGTAGGTGTTGGTCAGGCCGAGTGGCTGGATGACCCTGCGGTCGACCTCCTCGGCATAGCTGTTGCCGGTGACCTTCTCGATGATCGCCCCGGCGAGGTAGAAGCCGCCGTTGGCGTACTCGAAGCGATCGCCGGGCTCGCCGACCGGCGGCTGGGAGACCGCCAGCCTGAGCAGGTCTTCGGTGGTGAATTCGTCGAAGCGATGCTTGACGAACCCGGAACGGGTGGCGTAGCGGTGGCCCAGCTCCGGTGCCAGGCCGGTGGAGAACAGGCCACTGGTGTTGCTGAGCAGGTGCCTGATGGTGATCTTGTTGCCGTCGTAGCCGTTGACGTTCAACACGCCCGGTAGCCACTTCTCCACCGTGTCGTCGAGGCTGAGCCTGCCCTCGGCCTCGAGGGTCAGCATCACGGCGGCGGTGAAGGCCTTGCCACTGCTGCCGGTGTGCACGTGCTCCCCCGGCTGACGCCGGGTACCGGTCTGGATGTTGGCTACTCCGGCGGTTGCGAACCAGCTTCCGTTCGCATCCCGGACCTCGGCCACGATGCCGGGTACGCCCGCCTCGGCCACGGCCCAGTCGAGCACCCGCTGCAGCTTCTCGCGCCCCGCGTTGTCTGCATTGCCTGTCATATCCATGCCTTTCGGAGGGAACCGTCGCGTGTCCGTTGACGGAAGGTCACGCGTTTCCGTACGCCCACAACGATGTCCACGGGCGCTGACAGGCCTCTTATAACGCTCTTACAGACGGCACGGAGCCACTATCAGGGACTGTCACGTGCTGGCCGCGCAGTGGCCCGTGTCCCATCGGCGCCCGGCCCTCATAGCCTTGTGGGCATGCGGATTGAAATGCTGGGGCCGGTCCGGGTCTACGCCGACGACGGCGCGCCGATCGACGTCGGCGGCGCCAGGGTTCGCGCGCTGCTGGCCCGGCTGGCACTGGCCACGGGGGAGGTGGTATCGCTCGAATCGCTCGTTGACGGTCTGTGGGGGGAACACCCGCCCGGGGGCACCATCAACGCGTTGCATGCGCTGGTGCATCGACTGCGCAGGGCTCTGGGCGGGGCCGGGGTCGTGGAGACGGCGGCCGGCGGGTACCGCCTGCACGTACACGCCGAGGACGTCGACGCCCACCGGTTCGAGGAGCTGGCGAAGCGGGGCGACCACGAACTCGCCGCAGGCGCCACGCAGCGGGCGGCCTCGCTGCTGGGCGAGGCGCTGGCGCTGTGGCGGGGAGAAGCGCTGGCCGACGTGCTCGATGCCCCCTTCGCCGGTACGGCTGGCGCGCGCCTGGAGGAGCTGCGCGTCGCGGCCACCGAAGACCGGTTCGAGGCGGAGCTGCAACTGGGCCGCCACGACGAGATCCTGGCCGATATGGCGGCGCTGGCCGCTGGCCACCCGTTGCGCGAACGGCTGGCCGGATTGCGGATGCGAGCCCTGTCCGCGGCCGGCCGCCAGTCCGACGCGCTGGTCCTGTTCGAGGAGGTCCGCGGCACGCTCGCCGAGGAGCTGGGCATCGATCCCTCAGCGGAACTGCGAAAGACGCACCTCGCTGTGTTGCGGGGGAAGCTCGACATCCCCGAGCCCCGGCAGGCATCGCCGGAAGCGGCGCCCGGACGTCTGCCGGCCCAGCTGACCAACTTCGTCGGTCGGGCGGACGAGCTGAGGTTGCTGGCTGGGTTGCTGGAGAGCTCTCGGCTGGTCACCGTCGTGGGGCCCGGGGGTGTGGGGAAGACCCGGCTGGCCGTGAAGGCGGTGAGCCGGCACCGCGCCCATCGCCGCGGCCGGGTCTGGCTCGTTCCCCTGGCCGGGGTGAGCACACCGGACGGGCTGCCCGAGGCGGTTCTGGGCACGCTCAACACCGCCGACGGCCGGCCTTCCAGTACACCCCTGGAGCGAGTGGTCAATCTGCTCGCCGGCGGCGAAGGCGTACTGGTGCTGGACAACTGCGAACAGATCTCCGGACCGGCGGCGGAGTTCGCCCTGCACCTGCTCGAGCGCCGGCCGGACCTGACCATCCTGGCCACGAGCCGGGAGCCGCTTGAGGTCATGGGTGAGGCGCTGTGCCGGCTGGGTCCGCTCGACCTCCCCCCGGCACACGCGGATCCCGTCCGCGCCTCCGGATCGGCCGCGGTACGGCTGTTCCTCGATCGGGCGGCAGCCGTACGGCCCGGCTTCGTACTGGACGTGACGACGACAGCCCCAGTCGTGGATATCGTGCGTCGGCTCGACGGACTGCCGCTCGCCCTGGAGCTGGCCGCGGCGCGGCTGCGGACCATGAGCGCTGACCAGGTCGCCCGGCGATTAGATGACCGTTTCCGGCTGCTCAGCACCGGCAACCGGGCCGCCCAGCCCCGGCAGCAGACGCTGCATGCGGTCATCGAGTGGAGCTGGGATCTCCTCACCGATCAAGAACGGACGCTGGCCCGCCGGATGTCGATATTTCCCGCGAGAACGGGTATCGCCGCGGTCGAGGCCGTCTGTTCGGATGAGACGCTCCCTACAGGCGAGGTCCTTTACGTGCTCGAGTCCCTGGTCGACAAGTCCATGATAGAGCCGGTCGGCGACGGGTACCGAATGCTGGAAACAATCCGAACCCACACGGCGGACAAACTCCGACTCGCGGGGGAAGACAAAACCGTTCTGCACAGGCTCATCCGGCACTTCGCCGACCTGGCCGAGGAACACGAGCCGCTGCTGCGCTCGGACAAGCAGGTGGAGTCGCTGCGGCTGTTCGAGGCCGAGTACGACAACCTGATGTTCGCTCTGCAAACGGCCATCGACGGCGGTGACGCCGAGGCGGCGGCCCGGACCCTCGGCCCGCTGTACTGGTACTGGGTCATGCTTCGCTACGACAGTCGGGCCGACGCCTACGTGGCCAGAGTTCTCGAGTTCGGCGATGCGCTACCCGCGGACGCCCGGGCCGCGTTCACCGCGATCCACCTGGTGGCCAGCGAGAGAGGGCCGATCACAGACCCCGAGCGGCTGCGCGCGCTCATCGAAGACTGCGCGCGCACGGGCGCGCGGCGACGTTATCCGATGCTGCTGACGATGTCACTGTTGATGGCGGCGATACTCGGGCTCGATGAGCTGGTCGATCGAGAGATCGCCCAGGTGCGGAGCAGCTCGGACCACTGGGCGATCGCCTGCACCTTCGTGGTCGAAGCCATGCGATATCGCGAACGGGTCGACCGGGAGGGCTACGCGACCGCGATGGCAGCGGCGTTGCACACGTTCGAGGAGGTGGGCGACCGATGGTGGACAGCGAAGATGCTGATCGGCAAGGCGCAGATCCACGCCACCGGCGGTGACCATGACGAGGCGATCGCCGCCTACGAGCGCAGCATCGCGATCGCCACCGACCTCGGCTCGCAGGACGAGGTCTCCACCCGGCTCGGCCTCGCCACCGAACGCATGCGCGGCGGCGACCTGACCGGCGCCCGGCACGACATCGACACCGCCGAACGAGCGGCCTGGGACCGCGGTCACCCCATGCTAGAGATCGAGGTCCTCGGCAACCTGGCCGAGCTGTACCGCCGCTCCGGCGACGTCGAACGGGCCGATCATGAACTCGACCGGATGGAGACGCTCGCCTGCGAGCTGCTCGTTCCGGCCGAGACGGTGCAGAACGTGCTGGTCCCCGCCAGGATGGCGAACCTCCTCACCGCCGGGGACGCCGCACGCGCACGCGAGCTGCTGCTCCGCACCGTCCAAGCGGCGCAGGCGCGCATGGACACCTCATCAGCCGCCCAGCTCCTGGCCTGGCTGCTCCTTCTGGAAGGCGATCCGGCCGGCGCGGCCGGCGCGCTCGGCCTGAGCCAGGCCATCCGGGGCACCTTCGACCACGGCGACGTCGAACTACGCTCGCTCGTGGAGGCTCTCGTGGACCGGCTCGGCCGTACCGAATACGACAGGGCCTACCGCCGAGGCGCCGACATGACACGGCAAGAGGCCATCGACCGGCTGACGAATTCGCGTTCATGAGGCCGCAATTAAGATCACTAACAGTGGCGGCCGCACATTTGTCGTGACGGTGCAGAAGACCGGCATCCCCAGAACGATCGCCGAGGTCTACGAGGTCAGGCGGTAAAAGGTTGGCAAGGCCGAGGTTCCCGACCTCATGTTGTCCGGGGACATCTGCAGGGTGGCCGGCCTGCACGCCGAGCGTGCGCGGCACCCGGCGGACGGCCCATGACGGCATCACCCCTACACCCAGCAAGCCGCCGGCACACCCTCGTCGAACTGGCTGAGGCGATCGATGTCGCGTTTGGGCGGTGGGATCTGGCACATTCGCGGATGTTCGTGCTGCCCGGCGGCGTCGAGGTCAGTTGGGTGGCGTCGCCGGCCGGCGCGGCGTTGCCCGGCACGAGCGACGGACCGACCGCCCAGTTGGACACCATGACGCTCGACACGTCGTTCGCGTACGTGCTCGGCCTCGGCGAGGGCTGGACCCACACGTGCACGGGGAGCCTCGCCCCGCCGGGGACCACCCGTCTGGGGCCGTCGCAGCCGCCTCGACCGTATCGAGGTTGGGGGAGCCCGCCTGACCAATACGGCCGGCACCACCTCGACGACGACGTCGACATCCCGGTGCCGCGTAACTCGTCCGCCCTGCTAACGGATCTAGCCGCGATCCGCGCGCATCCCTCCGTCATGCGGTCACCGAACGTAGTTAGATCAGGCCGCCGTCCTGGTGGACGACGGCAATCCTCGATGCGGCCGACGTCGAGCCGTTAGCCTGTGGATCGCTGCCGGGAGTTTGGCGGGCAGGTGCGCGTGGTGGGCGCGGCCGTGTCCGACGATCGTCAGGGGAAACCGGGGTTGGCCTCGGAGCCAGCGAGGTAGCTGAATCATGGGCTACTGCTCGGCCAGGTCTGGGCGCCATTGGAGGATGTCGCCGTCGAGGTCCCCGCCCCGGATGTCGTTGAGCGCGGCCATGTAGCCGATCTCGGTTGCGTTGACGAGCATTCGCAGTACCTCGATGGGGGCGTCCTGGTAGCCATATGCCGACCACACGTGAGCCAGCTCTCCTACAACCCGATCAACGAGTTCATCTTCCCCAGCGTCATCCGGGCCGCCGACTACTTCGCCGACCCGCTGGGCGAGTACTACCTGTACTACGCCCCGCACGAGCGGCCCGGCGGCATCTCCCTGGCCTACTCCGACTCGATCGACGGCCCGTGGACCGAGTACGCGGCCAATCCGCTGATCGGCAACACCTGGCTGCCGCACTACCCGACGGTCAGCCACATCGCGTTGCCCGGTCCGACCGGCCCGGTGTCCCGGCGCATCCGCTGGGCGGTGTCGAACGACGCCCGCACCTGGACCGTCCAACCGGAGCCCATGGTGACCCCGCAGGGCATCGAGGGGCCGAACGCCTCCGGGCCGTTCTTCCTGCGCTGGCAGGGCCCCAACCTGGTCATCTTCCACGCCGCCGACGGCAACATGCACGCCGTCGACGTCGGCGAGAACCTCGACCGGGAGGCGCACCTCGGGGTCGTGCACGACTCCCTGGCCGAGGCCCCCGACCTCGGCCGCTCGGCCGCGCCGACGTTCTACTTCGACGGGCGCACCGCGCACATGTACCACGAGGCCGGCGGCCGGGTCACCGCGACGATCGGGCACGCCGTGGCCGCCCTGCCCGCGCCGGTGCCCACCCGGGAGCTGGACTGCGCGGTGGACCGGCCCGTGCTCTGGCCGCCGAACCACAAGCTGGTCGATGTCGCCGTGACCGTCGACCTCCCCGACGGGGTGCTCGGCCCGCGCGCCTTCGCCCTGACCGAGGTGACCGGCGGCGACGCCACCGACGTCGCCGGGTTCGTCACGGGCACCCCGGACACCGCCGGCCGGCTGCGCGCTGAGCGCGCCGGCAACGGCGGGGACCGGGTCTACACCCTGCGGTACGCCGGCCACGACGAGATCGGCCGCCCGGTGGGCTGCACCGTCACCGTCACCGTCCCGCACGACCAGCGCCGGGCCTGACCGCCGGCGCTCCTGCGGTGCGACCGGCCCGACCCGGTGCGACCGGTGAGATCGGGGCGACCGGTCGATCCGAGGGCTCGCCGGCCCGGCCCTCGTGCGGGGCTGGGCCGGCCGATCGGGATCGGGCACCGGCCGCCCCGGGTCCGGCGTTGGCTGCCTGGGATCAGGCGCTGGCCGTCCGGGAACAGGTGCTGGCCGTCCCGGATCAGGTGCGCAGGGCCGCCCGGGCGTCCATCAGGGCGAAGCCGAGCAGGTTGTCGCCCCGCCAGCGGGCCGGGTTCTCGACGGCGGGGTCGTCCGCAGCCAGGCCGATGCCCCACACCCGGTCCATCGGGCTCGCCTCGACCAGCACCCGGTTGCCGGTGGCCAGCAGGAACGCGTGCAGGTCGGCGTGCTGGGTGAACTTGGCGACGCTGCCGGCGACCACGACGTCATACCGATGGGCCGCCCAGACGGCCTCGTCGAAGCCGCGGACCTGGCGGCCGAGGGCCTTGGCCCGCTGCGGGTGCCCGGCAGCGAGGACCTGCTCCGCCACCGCCTCGTCGCCGAAGAGGACGGCCTTGCGCCACATCATCCAGTGTTCGGCGGTGTGGAAGACCCGACCGTCCACGGTGAACGGCGCGGGCCACCACTGGCTCAGGCAGCCCGGCCCGACGGAGCCGTCTTGCCGGGGCCGGTGGCCCCAGAAGTGCAGGTACTTCACCGGCTTACCGGCGCGGTGCAGGGCCACCAGGTCGGCGACGGATCGAGGCGACATGGCCGACAGTCTGCCCTCCGCCCCCGACACCGCGCCGCCGAATTCCCGCGTGGACTCTCAGCCAACCGGGTCCGCTCCCGGCCGGCGTCGTCGTCGCCCCCGGCGCGCAGGTACGTGACCAGCCCGAGCAGCCCCATGTCACAGCCGATCCCGACCGCGCCCGGCCCGAACCGGGCCCAGATCACGTCGTCGACGTGCGCGACATGCTCCAGCGTGAACCGGGTCCGGTCGTCGGGCTCCGGCGTCAGTCGCACCTCGATCCAGCTGACCTGCCCGCCGAACTCCCAGGTGGCGGAGAAGCTCTTCGGCGGGTCGCAACGTTGTACCTCGCCGCCCGCGTTGCCCTCGAACTGGTGCCGGCCGTGCAGCCGCAGCTCACCGCTGACCGGCAGAAACCAGCGGACGATCCGGGCGGGGTCGGTGCTTCTGCGTGACGCCGTCAAAGTCGACGTGGCCGTCCACCCGGCCGCGCTGTTCGCGGCGCCGGAACTGTAGGCGCCGCCGCCTGTCGCAGGGCGATTGCGAAGTCGAGCGGGGGCGCTTTGACCAGGGGGTCTGGGGTTCCTGGCGTGGGTGTCGCTCCACGGCGGGTGTGCCTCCCGGTGCCTATGGAGCTGAGTCGGATACGACATCAGCCATGCTCGGCGCGCTCAGCGACCGTGAGCGACGACCCGGCGGGGCGGTGGGTGACGCGACGGCGGTGGCCCGACCGGCGGTGATGACGTAAGCGACTCAGCTCTATAGGCACCGCCCCACGGCATCGACCGCCTCGCCCCCAGCTCCGCCCCGGCCACGGTCCCCGAGCCGGCCAGGGACCGCACCCGCGACAACGCAATGACCCTGCCGCCTGTCGCGTCGGACCACTTGACGGTCGTGCTCGACGTCTGGCAGCCCAGAGTGGCGTAGGCGTGAGCAGGGGTCTGAGGGGCGGCTGCAACAGCGACCGCCACACTGCCGCCGCAGACATAACCAATAGCCACCAGTCGATGTCTACGCCGTCGAGGTTGTACTGGTTGACAAGTTGACCACGTTGTTGACGAACGCGGTGCGGCCGGTGCCGTTCGCGGCGAGCGCCTTGACGGCGGAGTCGTTGCCGCCGCTTCAGCCGCCGACGGCGATCAGAACCTTGACGTTGTCGGCGTGCCCGAGTGACGCCAGTGACTGCAACTTCGCGGTGTTCTCCACCGGTTGCAGGCTGCCGTCGGGATTGGGCAGCGCGAACCCGTAGTTGACGTGGGCAGCTCGCCGTACTGGACGCTGCCGGCCACGGGGGCAGACAGTCGACGCTCTTGCAGCCCGTTGGGCAGCACCACCGCCGACGAAGTCAATGGATGCCTGCGGCGGGTGGTCGCCGCGCCCGATCCACCGCGCCGGCCCGGCGGCATCCGGATCGTCGCCGGGGGAGCGGCGACCGGTGGGATCCCGTCGCCGCCCCGCCGGTGCCGGGCGCGGCTACGGGGTGACGGCGATGTTGGTCAGGCCGCCGACCGCGTTCGTGACCGTGTTCGAGGCGTGCACGACGTTCGGGTTCGCCGGGCACTTCGACGTCGAGGAGACGTATACGGCGTACCGGCCGACGCCGCCGAGGTCGGAGGTGTTGCCGCGCCAGACGTTGCCGCAGCCGTACCCGGTGAGGAGGTTGTGGGTCTCGTAGCCGTTGGCGAACGTGCCCGGCGCGCGGAATGTGCCGGTGTTGCCCTCGACGAGGTAGCCGTTGCCCTTGGCGTCGATCCACGAGTCGCCGGAGTTGGTGCCGGAGATGCCCTGGCCGTCGAAGGTGTTGCCACGGATCACGCCGCCCTCGGTGCCCTCCTTGATGTCCACGTGTTCGGCCGTCACGCGGGGGCCGATCCGGTTGTTCAGCACCTGCACCCGGTCGGAGCGGTCCATCCCGCCGGAGTTGCCGTGGCAGCCGAAGTTGGACTGGGCCGAGCCGAGGTAGACCCCCTCGCCGTAGCCGGGCTGCGCCAGGCCCGTGTCGGTGATCACCGAGTTGCGGATGATCCCGTCCGCGGAGGAGCGGCGGAAGTGCACCGCCTCGTCCTCGGTGTGGTGCACGTACACCCCGTCGATGGTCACGTGGTGGGAGTTGTCCAGCACGATGCCCTTCTTCGACTCGGCAACGGTGAAGCCGGTCAGGTTCCAGTGCGGGGCGTCGAAGAGCCAGAGCCCGTACCCGGAGTCCCAGCCGGCGGTCGGGGCCGGGCAGCCCGGCGCCGTGCCGGTGGGCCCGTCGTTGACCAACACCGCCCCGCGCGGGCCGGTGAGGGTGATCCGGGACGCGGCGGTCCCGGCCCTCGTGGTCACGAAGGAGCCCCGGTACGTGCCGGCGGCGAGCTGGATCGTCTGTCCCGGCGCCGCCGCGGCGAGGGCGGCCTGGAGTTGGGCGGCGGTGGAGACGTTCACCGTCGTGCCGGGCGGCGCGGTCGTGGGCGGCGGCGTGGTGGGTGGCGGAGTGGTGGGCACCGGCGTCGTCGGTGCCGCCGTCGTGGTCGGCGCGGGGCCGCCACCGGCGCACGGGTCGCCGTTGACCGTGCAGTTGGTGGGGTTGCCCGCGCCGCTGACGTTGAAGCCGAAGCTCTCGCTGCCGCCGGGGGCGATGGTGCCGTTGTAGCCGGCGTTGGTGAACCGGTAGTGCTGGCCGTTCTGGGTGCGCACGGAACTCCAGGAGTTGCTGACGCTGGTCCCGGTGGGCAGGTCGAACTCGACGGTCCAGGTGGTCACGGCGGTGGCGCCGCCATTGGTGAGGACGTAGTCGGCGCCGTAGCCGCCGGGCCAGGTCGAGGTCTTGACGAGGCTGGCCGTCAGGCCCCCGGCGGCCCAGGCGAACGGGGCGACGCTGACCGCGAGGGCGGCGGCGAGGCCGGCGGCGCCGGCGGCCAACCATCGATGAGAGGTCTTCACTGGCATGGCCCTTCGTTGATGCGTGCGGTTGGCGGGCTGCCCGGAGGCTGACGCCGAGCCGGCCCATAATATCGATACACGTGGTTATACTCGGTCATGCGTCGAGTCCTCGCCTGCCTGGTCGCCATACTCGTGGCCAGCCCCGTCGTCATCACCGCGCAGGCGGCCTCCGCGGCGACCACGCCCGCGGCGCTCGTCATCGGCGCAGACTTCCCCGACCCGGACGTGATCAAGGTCGGCGGCACCTATCACGCCTACTCGACCAACAACGGCTTCGGCAACGTCCCGGTCGCCACGGCCGCCTCGCTGGCCGGGCCGTGGACGCGGCGGCCGGACGCGCTGCCCACCCTCGGCGCCTGGGCCGACGGCGGCCTCACCTGGGCCCCCGACGTGTCCCCGCGCGCCGACGGTCGGTACCTGCTCTACTACACCGCCCGCAGCCGGGCGGTCGGCCGGCAGTGCATCGGCGCGGCCCTGGCCAGCTCGCCGCTGGGCCCGTTCGCCCCCGTCGGCACCGGGCCGCTGGTGTGCAACGGCGGCGAGGGCGGCGACATCGACGCTTCCAGCTTCGTCGACGGCACGGGACTGCGGTACCTGCTCTACAAGGACGACGGCAACGCCGTCGGCCAGCCGACGAGCCTCTGGCTCCAGCGGGTCGCCGCCGACGGCGTGACGCTCCAGGGCACCCGGGTGGAGCTGCTGCGCAACGACCGCTCGGAGGAGGCCGGCGTCATCGAGGCGCCGGTGCTGACCAGGGTCGGGGCGCGTTACGTGCTGTTCTACTCCCTCGGCGGGTACGGCGGGGACGGCTACCAGACCAGCTACGCGACCTCTACCTCGCTGACCGGGCCGTACACCAAGGCGTACCGGTCGCTGCTGACGACGGCCAGCGTGGACGGCGCCGTGCGGGGCCCCGGCGGCGCGGACGTCGTCCGCGAGGCCGGCGGCGACCACCTCGTCCTCCACGGCTGGATCAACAACTACACCGCCCGGGGGATGTACGTGGCCGCGCTCGGCTGGGCGGGGGAGTACCCCGTGGTCCGGGGCAGCCGGGTGCGGTACGAGGCGGAGCGCGGGACGCTCAACCACTGCGCCGTGCGGAACACCGCGAGCGCCTCGCAGGGCCAGGTGGTGGCCTACCTCGACTACGCCGACAGCTGGGTCGACATCACCGTCTTCGCCCCCCGGGCCGGCAACTACACGGCCCACCTCGCCTACGCCGCCGGGTACGGCGACGCCTCCCACACGCTGACCGTGAACGGCGGCGCCGCGCAGGTCGTCAGCTACCCCAACTCGGGGTGGGAGAACTGGCGGCAGGTGCGGGCCGACGTCACCCTGAACGCCGGCTTCAACACCCTGCGGCTCACCCACCGCGACGGCTGGGCGGAGCTGGACTTCGTCGAGGTCGCGTAGGCCCGACGAGCGATCCCGCGCGAGGGCATCGCGCCGGCACGCTGCCCGGCACGCCGCCCGGCACTTCGGTCGGCGGCAGAGGCCCGTGGGCGGGCGTGCGGCGGCGAGGCTCGGGCGGGGCGTGCCCCTCGCCTGCGTCATCAGGCCCGGCCACGCCCGTGACCGCCGTCACGGCGCGGCCGGGCCGCGTGAAAACGGCGTCAAGAAACGGCCCGTCGCCGTCATGGTCGCGTGAAGGACCCTGTCCGGACGGCACCGGAGGCGTTGTGATTGCCCGGCGCGACCGGAAGTCGGTCGCGGCAACCGAGTCGGGTAAGAGGAGTCAGCCGTGTCTGACGTGGTGTTCGTGCTGGTGACGGTGGCGCTGTTCGTGGCGCTCACCCTCGTGGTGAGGGGCGTGGAGAAGCTGTGAGCGCCGTCAACGCCGTCGGCCTGGTGCTGGCGATCGGCCTGGGTGTGTTCCTGGTGGTCGCCCTGCTGTTCCCGGAGCGCTTCTGATGACCACGACAACAGCCGGTGTGCTGTTCATTCTCTCGCTCGTGGTGGCGCTGGTCGCCGTCCACAAGCCGTTCGGCGACTACCTGTACCGGGTGGTCGCGGGCACCCGGCAGTCCCGCGTCGAGCGGGGCGTCTACCGACTGGTCGGGGTCGACCCGTCCGCCGGGCAGACCTGGGGCGTGTACGCCCGCGCGGTGCTGGCGTTCTCCGCCGTATCGATCCTGTTCCTGTACGCGTTCCAGCGCCTGCAGAACCACCTGTGGCTGTCCCTCGGCTTCGACCCGGTCGTGCCACACGGGGCGTGGAACACGGCGGTGTCGTTCGTGACCAACACGAACTGGCAGTGGTATTCCGGCGAGTCGACCATGGGCCACCTGGTGCAGATGGCCGGGCTCGCGGTGCAGAACTTCGTCTCCGCCGCCGTCGGGATCGCCGTCGCGGTCGCCCTGGTCCGCGGGTTCGCCCGCAGCCGTACGGGCGAGCTGGGCAACTTCTGGGTCGACCTGACCCGGATCACGCTGCGGGTTCTGCTGCCGGTTGCGGTGCTCGGGGCGTTCGCCCTGATGCTCGGGGGCGTGGTGCAGAACCTGTCCGGCGGCACCGACGTGACAACCCTCACCGGTGGGGTCCAGACGATCACGGGAGGGCCGGTCGCCGGTCAGGAGGTGATCAAGGAACTGGGTACGAACGGCGGGGGCTTCTACAACGCCAACAGCGCCCACCCGTTCGAGAACCCGACCGCGTGGACGAATTGGCTGGAGATCTTCCTGATCCTGCTGATCCCGTTCAGCCTGCCCCGGCTGTTCGGCCGGATGGTCGGCCAGAACCGGCAGGGGTACGCCGTGGCCGCCGTGATGGCGATCCTGGCCGTGGCGAGCGTCGCCCTGACCAACGTCTTCGAGCTGACCGGGCACGGCACGGTGCCGCAGGCGGTCGGCGCGGCGTTGGAGGGCAAGGAGGTGCGGTTCGACGTGTCGAACTCGGCGACCTTCGCCGCCGCGACGACGCTGACCTCCACCGGGGCGGTGAACTCGTTCCACGACTCGTACACCGCGTTCGGCGGGATGATGCCGCTGGTCAACATGATGCTCGGCGAGGTGGCGCCGGGCGGCGTGGGTGCCGGTCTCTACGGTCTGTTGATCCTCGCGGTGATCACGGTGTTCGTGGCCGGTCTGATGGTCGGTCGTACCCCGGAGTACGTGGGTAAGAAGATCGGCTCACGGGAGATCAAGTTCGCGTCGCTGTACTTCCTGGTCACGCCGGCGCTGGTGCTGACCGGCACGGCGGCGGCCTTCGCCACCGGCAACGCCGCGACCGCGCTGAACAGCGGCCCGCACGGCCTGTCCGAGGTGATCTACGCGTTCACCTCGGCGAGCAACAACAACGGATCCGCGTTCGCCGGCATCACGGTGAACACCCAGTGGTGGAACACCGCCCTGGGGCTGTGCATGCTGCTCGGCCGGTTCCTACCGATCATCTTCGTCCTCGCCCTGGCCGGCTCGTTGGCCCGCCAGGCGCCCACCCCGGCCTCCGAGGGCACCCTGCCGACCCACCGACCCCTGTTCGTCGGGATGGTCGTGGGCGTCACGGTGATCCTCGTGGCCCTGACCTTCCTGCCCGCGCTCGCGCTCGGCCCCTTGGCCGAAGGGCTGTGACCATCATGAGGAACGACGACATGACCCTTTCCCCGCAGGCGCCGCACGGTGGGGCCGACCCGGCCACCCCCGGCACGCCCGCCACCCGGGGCGACCGGGTCGGCGGTGGCCTGCTCGACCCGAGGCAGTTGTTGACGTCCCTGCCGGACGCGCTGCGCAAGCTCGACCCGCGCACCCTGTGGCACAACCCGGTGATGCTGATCGTCGAGATCGGCGCGGCCTTCACCACGGTCCTGGCCGTGGTCGACCCGTCGGTCTTCGCCTGGGCGATCACCGTCTGGCTCTGGCTGACGGTGCTGTTCGCCAACCTGGCTGAGGCGGTCGCCGAGGGCCGGGGCAAGGCTCAGGCCGCCACGCTGCGCCGGGCCAAGCAGGACACCGTCGCCACCCGACTGGTCGGCTGGACCCCGGGCGCCCGCGCCAACGCCTACCACGACGAGGCGGTGCCCGCGCCCGAGCTGCGCCAGGGCGACGTCGTGCTGGTCCACGCGGGCGGGATCATCCCCGGCGACGGCGACGTCGTCGAGGGCATCGCCAGCGTCGACGAGTCGGCCATCACCGGCGAGTCAGCCCCCGTCATCCGGGAGTCCGGCGGTGACCGCAGTGCGGTCACCGGCGGCACCCGGGTGCTCTCCGACCGGATCGTCGTGCGGATCACCCAGAAGCCGGGGCAGAGCTTCATCGACCGGATGATCGCCCTGGTCGAGGGGGCGAATCGGCAGAAGACGCCGAACGAGATCGCGCTGAACATCCTGCTCGCCGCGCTCACGATCATCTTCCTGCTGGCCGTGGTCACCCTCCAACCCCTCGCGATCTTTTCCAAGGCGTACCAGGCGGCCGCGCCGGACACCGGCGCGATCACCGACGCGGGGGTCAGCGGCGTGGTGCTGGTGTCCCTGCTGGTCTGCCTCATCCCCACCACCATCGGGGCGTTGCTGTCGGCGATCGGCATCGCGGGCATGGACCGCCTCGTCCAGCGCAACGTCCTGGCGATGAGCGGCCGGGCGGTCGAGGCCGCCGGTGACGTGAACACCCTGCTGCTGGACAAGACCGGCACCATCACCCTGGGCAACCGGCAGGCCGCCGAGTTCCTGCCGGTCGAGGGGGTCACCGCCGCCGAACTGGCCGACGCGGCGCAGTTGGCCAGCCTCGCCGACGAGACCCCCGAGGGCCGGTCCGTGGTGGTCCTGGCCAAGAACGGGTTCGGGCTGCGCGAACGGGAGCCGGGCCTGATCCCGCACGCCACGTTCGTGCCGTTCACCGCCCAGACCCGGATGAGCGGCGTCGACCTCGGTGCCGAGGTTGTGGACGACGGCGTCCGCCGCATCCGTAAGGGGGCCGCTACCGCCGTGATGAAGTGGGTGCGTGAGAACGGCGGCCACCCGACCGAGGAGGTGGGCCAGGTCGTCGACGGGATCAGCGGCACCGGCGGTACCCCGCTGGTGGTGGCCGAGCACGTCGACGGTGAGCCGGCGCGGGCTCTCGGCGTGATCCACCTCAAGGACGTCGTGAAGGCCGGCATGCGGGAACGGTTCGACGAGATGCGCCGGATGGGCATCCGCACCGTGATGATCACCGGCGACAACCCGCGGACCGCGAAGGCGATCGCCGACGAGGCCGGGGTGGACGACTTCCTCGCCGAGGCCACCCCGGAGGACAAGCTCGCCCTGATCAAGCGCGAGCAGGAGGGCGGCCGGCTGGTCGCGATGACCGGGGACGGCACCAACGACGCCCCGGCACTCGCCCAGGCCGACGTCGGGGTGGCCATGAACACCGGCACCTCGGCGGCGAAGGAGGCCGGCAACATGGTCGACCTCGACTCCGACCCGACCAAGCTCATCGAGATCGTCGAGATCGGCAAGCAACTGCTCATCACCCGGGGTGCCCTGACGACCTTCTCGATCGCCAACGACATCGCGAAGTACTTCGCGATCATCCCGGCCATGTTCGCCGGCATCTACCCCAGCCTGGACACGCTGAACGTCATGCGGCTGGCCAGCCCGGAGTCGGCGATCCTCTCGGCGGTCATCTTCAACGCCCTGGTGATCATCGCGCTGATCCCGCTGGCCCTGCGCGGCGTCCGGTACCGACCGGCGGCGGCGGCCAAGCTGCTCAGCCGCAACCTGCTGGTCTACGGCCTCGGCGGCATCATCGTGCCGTTCGTCGGCATCAAACTCATCGACCTGCTCATCCAGTTCATCCCGGGGATCTCGTGATGCGTCTACCCACCTGGCTCGCCCAACACCTCGCCGCCCTACGCGCCCTGCTCGTCTTCACCGTCCTGCTCGGCCTGGCGTACCCGTTGGCCCTGGTCGCCGCCGGACACCTGCCCGGCCTCGACGCCAAGGCGGACGGCTCGCTCGTCGCCGTCGGCGGCCGGACGGTCGGCAGCGCGCTGATCGGCCAGTCCTTCACCGACGCCGACGGCAACCCCGTCCCGCGCTACTTCCAGTCCCGCCCCTCGGCGGCCGGCGACGGCTACGACCCCACCTCCACCGCCGCCTCCAACCTCGGCCCGGAAAGCGTCGTCGACACCCTCGCCACCGACCCGGCCGAGTCGACCGAAAGCCTGCTCACCCAGGTCTGCGCCCGCAGCCTGACGGTCGGCCGACTCGACGGCGTCGACGGGCGGCGGCCGTACTGCACCACCGACGGCGTCGGCGCCGTCCTGGGCGTGTTCCACCGCGACGGGCTGACCGGACCGGTCACCCGGGTGGTGAGCGTCAACCAGGCCGCCCCCGCCACCCCGTTCGTCGCCACCTACCAGGGAGTGCCGGTCGAGCTGGCCCAGCCCGGCACGGACTACGTCGCCGAGGGCGCAGTGGTCACCCCGGTCCGCGGCGACGCCCCCGCCGAACCGGCCGTGCCCGCCGACGCGGTCACCGCCAGCGGCAGCGGCCTCGACCCACACATCAGCCCCGCGTACGCCGAGATCCAGGTCGCCCGCGTAGCGCGGGAGCGCGGCGCGGACCCGGCCGCGGTCCGGCGGCTGGTGGCCGAGCACACCAACGGCCGGGCGCTCGGCTTCCTGGGCGCCCCCGGCGTTAACGTGCTGGAACTGAACCTCGCCCTCGACCAGCGGTTCGCCGCTCGTTGAACCCCTCGCCGGGCGGGCCACGACAGGCCCGCCCGGCGGTCACCGCCACGAACACGGCCGCGCCGCCGGACGGCCCGCCCACCGGAAGGACCTGCCCGTGCCCAGAGGGGAACTGCGCATCTACCTCGGGGCCGCGCCCGGCGTCGGCAAGACGTACGCGATGCTCCAGGAGGCCCGGCGGCGGACCGAACGCGGCACCGACGTGGTGATCGGGCTGGTCGAGACCCACGGCCGCCCGCACACCGCCGCCATGGTCGACGACCTGGAACAGGTGCCCAGACGCACCCTCGCGCACCGGGGCGTCGAGTTCACCGAGCTGGACCTCGACGCGCTCCTGGCCCGCCGGCCCGAGATCGCGGTCGTCGACGAGCTGGCCCACACCAACGTGCCCGGCTCCCGCAACGACAAGCGCTGGCAGGACGTGCAGGAGCTGCTGGACGCCGGCATCTCCGTGCTGTCCACGGTCAACGTCCAGCACCTCGAATCGATCAACGACGTCGTCGCCCAGATCACCGGCACCACCCAGCGCGAGACCGTCCCCGACGAGATCGTCCGCGCCGCCGAGCAGGTCGAACTGGTCGACATGACCCCGGAGGCGCTGCGCCGCCGGATGGCCCACGGCAACATCTACCGCCCCGACAAGATCGACGCCGCGCTCGGCAACTACTTCCGGGTCGGCAACCTCACCGCGCTGCGCGAGCTGGCCCTGCTCTGGCTGGCCGACAAGGTCGACGACCAGCTCGACGCCTACCGCGCCCAGCAGGGCATCTCCGACACCTGGGAGGCCCGCGAACGCGTCGTCGTCGCGTTGACCGGCGGGCCGGAGGGCGACACGCTGATCCGCCGGGCGGCCCGGGTGGCCGCCCGGGGCCGGGGCGCCGACCTGCTCGCCGTGCACGTCACCCGCAGCGACGGCCTGGCCGGCGCTGACCCCGCCCGGCTGGCCCGCCAGCGGGTGCTGGTGGAGAGCCTCGGCGGCACGTACCACCAGGTGCTCGGCGCGGACGTGCCGGCCGCGCTGCTCGACTTCGCCCGCGGCGTCAACGCCACCCAGCTCGTCCTCGGCGCCAGCCGCCGGGGCCGGTTCGCGCAGCTGTTCAGCCGGGGAGTCGGGGTCACCACCACGGCCCTGTCCGGGCCGATCGACGTACACCTGGTCACCCACCCGCAGGCGGGACGGGGCCGGCGGAGCGCCGGGTTGCCGGCCGCGCTGTCCCGGCGGCGCCGGCTGCTCGGCTTCGCCCTCGCCGGGTTCGGCATGCCGGCGCTCACCGTGGCGCTGCGCACGCTGCCCGACCTCACCCTGACCAACGACATCCTGCTGTTCCTCGCCGGTGTCGTCGGGGTGGCGCTGGTCGGCGGCCTGTGGCCGGCGCTGGTCGCCGCCCTCGGCGGGTCGCTGCTGCTGAACTGGTTCTTCACCCCGCCGTTCCGCACGCTGACCATCGCCGAGGCGGACAACCTGCTCGCGTTGGGCGTCTTCGTCGGCGTCGCCCTCGCGGTGAGCTGGGTCGTCGACGTGGCCGCCCGGCGTACCCGGGAGGCGGCGCGGGCCTCCGCCGACGCGCAGACCCTCGCCACCGTCGCGGGCGGCGTGCTGCGCGGCGAGCGCCCACTGCAGGCGCTGCTGGACCGGCTGCGGGAGACGTTCGCGCTGCGCGCCGTCAGCGTCCTGGAACTGGCCCCGGACGCGCGGGGACGCCCCGGCCGGGCCCACGAGCAGGACGCCTGGCGGCTGGTGGCCGCCGTCGGGGAGTCCCCGGCGACCAGCCCCGACGCCGGGGAGACGGCGGTACCGGTGGACGACCGGCTCACCGTCGTGCTGTCCGGCCGGCGGCTGGAGGCCGCCGACCGGCGGGTCGTCGAGGCGTTCGCCGCCCAGGCCGCCGTGGCGCTGCGCCAGGAACGCCTCGCCGAGGAGGCGGCGACCGCCCGGCCGCTGGCCGAGGCCGACCGGATGCGCACCGCGCTGCTCGCCGCCGTCAGCCACGACCTGCGTACGCCGCTCGCCTCGGCGAAGGCCGCGGTGAGCAGCCTGCGCAGCCACGATGTCGAGTTTGACGCCGACGATCGGGAGGAGCTGCTGGCCACCGCCGACGAGTCCCTGGACCGGCTGGGCCGCCTGGTGGCGAACCTGCTGGACATGAGCCGGTTGCAGGCCGGCGCGCTCGGGGTGACCGCCGTCGCGATCGGGTTGGAGGACGTGGTGCCGAGGGCCCTGGACGAGCTGGGTCCGGACGCCGCCGACGTCGCCACCGACATCCCCGCCGACCTGCCCGCCGCGCTGGCGGACCCGGGCCTGCTGGAACGCGTGCTGGTCAACATCGTCGCCAACGCCCTGCGGCACAGCCCGCCCGGCCGACCGCCCACCGTCACCGCCAGCGCCCACGCCGGGCAGGTGGAGCTGCGGGTCATCGACACCGGCCCGGGCATCCCCGAGGACCAGTGGGAACACGTCTTCCTGCCCTTCCAGCGGCTCGGCGACCGGGACAACCAGACCGGCGTCGGCCTCGGCCTCGCCCTGTCCCGCGGCCTCGCCGAGGCGATGGGTGGCAGCATCACCCCCGAGACCACCCCCGGCGGAGGGCTGACCATGGTGCTCCGCCTGCCCGCCGCCGCCCCGACCGGCACCGAAGGGCCGCAGGAATGAGCCGTATCCTCGTCGTCGACGACGAACCGCAGATCCTGCGGGCCCTGCGCATCAACCTGCGTGCCCGCGGCTACGACGTGGAGGTCGCCGACACCGGCACCGGCGCGCTGCGGGCCGCCGCCGCCCACCCGCCGGACCTGGTGGTCCTCGACCTGGGCCTACCCGACCTCGACGGCGTCGAGGTGATCCGGGGCCTGCGCGGCTGGACGACGGTGCCGATCATCGTGCTGTCCGGCCGGGCGGGCAGCGAGGACAAGGTCGCCGCCCTTGACGCCGGTGCCGACGACTACGTCACCAAGCCGTTCGGCATCGACGAGCTGCTCGCCCGCATCCGCGCGGTCACCCGACGCCTCGCCGCCCCGGCGGCCGACGGCGCGACGGCGGCCCCCCGGGTGGGCCGGCACACCGTCGACCTCGTCGACCACACGGTGACCAGCGACGACGGCGCGGAGGTCCGGCTCACCCCCACCCAGTGGGCCGTGCTCGACAGGCTGCTGCGCCATCCCGGCAAGCTCATCAGCCAGCGCCAACTGCTGCACGAGGTGTGGGGGCCGGAGTACCAGAACGAGACCAACTACCTGCGCCAGTACATGGCCCAACTGCGGCGCAAGCTGGAGGACGACCCGGCCCGCCCGCGACACCTCATCACCGAGCCGGGGATGGGCTACCGCTACCGCCCCTGACCGGTCCGTCCGGTGTCGCCCCTGACCGGTCCGTCCGGTGTCGTCGCGACTCAGCCGCCGCAGTAGAGCAGCCGGTTGGGCGATCCGGCCCCCGGGGCGCCGACGACGCCGGTGGTGGCGGTGCCGGTGAGGTGGGCGGCCACCTGGGCGGGGGTCCAGGTGGGGTGGTCCTGGAGGACCATGGCCGCGCACCCGGCGGTGTGCGCGGCGGCCATCGGCCCGCCGCTGATCGTGTTGGTGGCGGTGTCGCTGGTGTGCCAGGTCGAGGTGATGCCCTGGCCGGGGGCGAACAGGTCCAGGCAGGAGCCGTAGTTGGCGGAGCTCATCCGGGCGTCGGTCGGGGTGGTGCCCGCGACGGTGAGCGCCGCAGGCACCCGCGACGGGGAGTAGTTGCAGGCGCTGGTGGCGGAGCTGCCCGAGGTGACGGTGTAGGTGACGCCGGAGTTGATGGAGGCGGTGACCGCGCTGTCGAGCGCGGTGCTGGCGTTGCCGCCCAGGCCCATGGTGGCCACGGCGGGTTTCACCGCGTTCGCGGTGACCCAGTCGACCCCCGCGATGACCTGTGCGTAGGTGCCGCTGCCGGCGCAGTTGAGCACCCGTACCGGGACCAGGTGGACGTCCTTGGCGACCCCGTGCTGCTGGCCCCCGATTGTGCCGGCGAGGTGGGTGCCGTGGCCGTTGCAGTCGTCGGCGGGCAGGGCGCCGTCGACGGCGTCGTACCCGCCGCCGGCGGAGCCGGTGAAGTCGACGTGGGTGGCGCGGATGCCGGTGTCGAGGACGTACGCGTGCACGCCGGGCGCGGTGTTCGGGTAGGCGTACCGCTGGTCCAGCGGCAGCAGGCGCTGGTCGATGCGGTCGAGGCCCCACGACGGCGGGTTGAGCTGGACGCCGGCGGCCACTGACACCACGTGGTTCTGCTCGACGTACGCCACGGCCGGGTCGGCGGCCAACCGCCGGGCGGCCCGCTCCGACAGCCGGGCCTCGAACCCGCGCAGCGCGGCGCGGTAGACCTGGCCGACGGAGCCGCCGTACCGGGCAGCGAGCCTCGTGGCCGAGTCGGCGTCGGCGGCCCGCCCGCCGGCGTCGGCGAGCACCACCACGTAGCTGCCCTCGACGGCGGTGGCACCGCCCGCGCGCAGGATCTCACCGCCGGCCGGGGCCGCGCCGGCCGGCACGCTGGTCATGGCGGCGGCCAGCACCGGGGCGGCCAGGACAGCGAGGGCGGCCGACCTGCGGCGGCGGTTGCGTGGCGACGTCATCTCCGGCCCTCCCGTGACCTGGGTGTCTCCGTGGGCCAGGTGCTGCCGGGGAGACGGCGCGAACGGACTGGGCCGAGCCTACCTGCCATTCAGGAGGATGAATGTATATCGGCTGCCTCATACCGTGGCCTTATGCCTCGCCGCCGGGCGGCCGGCGCCCGCAGGGCCCTTGGACCGCCCGGCCCCGCGTCAGGGCACCCCCGCCCCGGCCCGCGCCGGGTCGCTGCGCTCCCACGGAACCGGTCGCTGGAACCCGGACCCGAGCAGCCGGCTGTGGTTCCACCAGTCGTCGTCCGCCGCGTCGAGTTGGTCGAGCACCAGCCGGGCCGGCGGGAACGGCCGTCCCGGGCGCAACTGCGCCAGGTCGATCAGGCGCTCCCGGTCCACCACGGGGTCGCCGGGGACGTCGAGGCTGGCCAGGCCGGCGTGCAGGTGCCCGTAGTAGTCCCGCTCGTCGATGAGGACCGCGATCTCGTACGGGTCGATGGTGACGAACCGGCCCGGCATGCCCGCCACGCCCTCACGCAGCAGCGCGGCGTGCTCGTGCAGCGGCCCCTCGTCGGCGAAGAGCCGGGCCAGCGTGGGCAGCGCGGCGTCGAGTTGGTCGAGGGCCCGCCGCGTGGGCGCGATCGGCGCGGTGACCCGCACCTCGTCATCGTCATCGTCGGGCGGGAACGTCGCGGTCGCCAGGTCGTCGGGCCGGAACATGGCCAGCCACAGCAGCGGCACGGCGTACACGTCCTCGGCGAGCACCTGGTTCGCGATGTCTGGCACGTCGGCCCAGGCGGGGCAGATGCCGTCGTGGTCGGTGACGAAGAGGTACGAACGGTTGGCCACGCCGGGAACATAGCCGCCCCCACTGACACTCCACCCCCGACCTGGGAGCGGACGGCGGCGAACTCCGCGCGGTCCGGCCCCGGTGTCGCAGGCCGCGTTCCCCTGCGGGGTCCGCCTCGCCGATGCCCAGTCGCAGCACGCGGCCACCCGGGCCACGTCGAGCACCCCCGGGCCGTCTCGACCAGCGCCACCACCTGGAACGTCCGCCCGGCCAGGCCGAGCAGCCGCTCCGTGGCGTGCGATGTGCCGGTGGCCGCCACGTCAGTGCCTGGTGCGGGACATGCGGCGCGGGGGTCTGCCGAGCAGCACGTCGAGGCGCGCGCCCAACTGGTCCGGGTCGTGCAGGGGCCGGGTGAAGGCCAGCCGGACGTCACGAGGGCCGTCGGTGACCGTGGCCCCCTCCGTCGGAGCGGGGGCCTGCACCCGCATGACGACGCCGGTGCGGTCGATCCGCAGCAGGTGGACGCGCCCGGCCCCCTGTCGCAGGGAAGCGGGGACGAGCAGCGTGAGCTGCGCCAGGGTGCGGGCGTCGGTTCCGAGGCGGCGCACCAGCTCCGCCTCGGCGGAGGCGAGCGGGTCGGGCCGGGCGCTCGCGAACGCCTGCGGGTCGACCAGGGTGGTCCCGCCGGCGTCGACGAGTTCGGCGGTGGCGAGGTGGAGTGCCGCGACGACATCGGGCCGCCGGCCCCGCAGACCCTCGACGGTCAGCCAGCCGGTGAGCGTCGCCCGGCCACGCACCCGGTCGGGCATCGGGATCGGGGCGACGTCCACCACGTCGACGACGGCGGGAATGTCCTCCTCGCATGCCAGCTGACGGGCCGCGCCGGATTCGGTCGGCAGCTCGATGCGTACCTGCCCGTCCGGGCCCACGCTGTGCCGGCCCGTGAGGTCGGCCCGGTGCGTCGAGGTCAGCAGCGTCACGGAGCCGGTGGCCACGAGCAGGGTACGCAGCCGTTCGGCCGGTGTGCCGACGGCCACCGCGACGCCGGTCGGGGGGGTCTTGCCCGGCATGTGTACCTCCTATTAGGTTAGCCTAACCTTACCTGAGAGGCAGATGATGAATCAGTCCCGCCCCAAGGCCAAGCGGTCCCGCCGTCTCGGCATCGCACTGACGCCCAAGTGCGTGCGATACCTCGAGCGCCGCCCGTTCCCGCCCGGTGATCACGGCAGGGCCCGGACCAAGGACACCGACTACAAGGTCCGCCTGGTGGAGAAGCAGCGCCTCAAGGCGCAGTACGACCTGCGGGAGCGCCAACTGCGGACGGCGTTCGACCGCGCTGTCCGCAGGCCGGGCAAGACCGGTGAGGAACTCGTGGCCGACCTGGAGACCCGGCTCGACGCACTCGTCCTGCGCGCGGGGTTCGCCCGCACCATCTACCAGGCGCGACAGGTCGTCACCCATCAGCACGTGATCGTCAACGGCCGCCGGGTGGACCGCCCGTCGGCGCGGCTGCGCCCCGGTGACGAGATCGCGGTGGCCGCACGCAGCCGCGCCAAGACGCCGTTCGTCGTCGCCGCCCAGGGGGCGCACGCACCACAGCGGCCCGCGCCGTATCTGGACGTCGACCTGGCCGGCCTCACCGCGCGGCTCACCCGGCTGCCCGCGCGGGCCGAAGTGCCGGTGATCTGCGACGAACAGCTCGTCGTCGAGTACTACTCCCGCTGACGGGCCGACGCCCTCAGTGACGGCGCGGCCACGGGCGCGACGGCGGACGGTGGGGGCCGTCGCGCCGACGGGGCCGCCCCTTCCGCCACTGTCCCTGTCCCTGAGCCGGGACCCGGCCCGGTGCCGACCGGCCCGACGTGGCGCGGTCCGGCGGAACTGTCGGAGCGATCTTGTACCGTCCCGGCCCGTGAGCACCCAACAGACGTACCGGTACCTGGGATCCTCGACGCTGCGCCGCGACGGTCTCGCGTTGCAGACCAGCGGCGGCCCGGCGCCGAACCCCCGGTTCTTCACCGGGTTCCTCACCACGCCCCAGCAGGCAGCCGTCGGGCTGCTCGCCGTCGCCGAGGTGGCCCGCACCCGCTACTACCGGCCGGTCAGCCCGGCGAGCCTCGACCCGGTCGTCACCGGCAGCCGGGACCGGCTCCGGTTCGAGTCGTTCTCCGGCTGCTGCGGGGTCTACGCCCGTCTCGACGCCCTGCCGGCCGGGCTCGACGGCGACGTGGTGGAGCACGGCACCACCAACGTCGACGTCAACAACCCGCTGCGCGAGGCGCTCGCCCGGGTCGGCGGCCTCGACCCGCTGCACCTGTCGGTCGGCCCCGACGACCTGACCGTGTCCACCATGGACGGCGCCGTCGTCGAGAAGAAGGTGCCGCTGCCGGTGCGCTGGCTGCGCGGCTTCGCGGAGGTGCAGGTGCTGGCCGCGGCGTTCGAGCCGCGGGCGGAGATCCCGGCCACCGAGGCTGCGGCCTTCCTGCGCCGGCTGCCGACGTCGACCGACCGGTCGGTGCTCTGGGCGGTGCCTGCGGGGCGGTCGCTGCGGCTGACGTCCCGGCCGGTCCCCGGCGCGGTCTGCCTCGCCGGCGCGGGTCGGCTGGCCGCCCTGCGCGGCATGCTTCGCTTCGCCCGCACCCTGCGCGTCTACGGGCCGACCGTCGCGCCCGGCTCGGCGGCGCTGCCCAGCACCTGGGAGCTCGACACCGGGGCCCTGCGCCTGTCGCTGACCCTCTCGCCCGAGCCCTACCGCGGGTTCTCCGGCGAGGGCGCCGCGCTGACCGCGCTGGCCGGCGACGACGTCGTCGACGACGCCGAGCTGGTCTCGGCACTGCTGTCCTGGGACCCGACTGTCGACGTCGACGCCCTGGCCACCTCCGCCGGCATCGACGCGGCCCGGGTGCGGGGCGCCCTCGCCCAGCTCGGCACCGCCGGGCGGGTCGGCTACGACGTCTCCGAGGCGGCCTACTTCCACCGCGTCATGCCCTACGACGCGGGCCGGGCCGAGCGGGACAACCCGCGCCTGGTGGGCGCGCGGGCGCTGCTCGACGCCGGCGCCGTCGCCTCGGACGGGGCGGGCGCCACCGTACGCAGCGGCGACGAGGTCTACCGGGTCCGCCGGCTGCCCGACGGCGACTTCACCTGTACCTGCCCCTGGTGGGCCAAGCACCGCGGCCAGCGCGGGCCGTGCAAACACGCGCTGGCCACCCGGATGGCCACGGCCACCGTGCGGGAGCGGGTGTGAAGACCACGGTCCGGCGCCGGTGGGAACTGGCGGCCGGCGGCACCAGCGACCTGTTCGACCTCGTCAACGCCGGGTCGGCCGACCTGATCGTCGACGCCCTGGCCGGGCTGCCCGAGGACCGCCGCCGCGCCGTCGGCGCCGCCCTGACCGACTGGTTCAAGGGGCAGCGGTCCACCTTCTGGGGCGCGCGCAAGGGCACCGCCCTGGCCGTCGTCGCGGTCGGCTGCCTGCCCACCGCCGCCCAGGCCGGCGCGATCCTCGTCCGCCGTTCCGTCGCCGCCGACGGCGAGCGGGCGGCGACGCTCGTCCGCGCGGTCGCCGCCGACCGCGGCGTCACCTGGCTGCCCGACCTCGCCCGGCGGATGGCCGACAAGCTGCACCGCGACACCTGGGTCGAGCACTGGCGGTTCGTCGCCGCGCTGCTGCCCACCGACGCCGAGCCGCCGGCTGGGGACCGGTTCGTCGAGCTGTGGGTGCAGTCCCTGTCGAGCCCCGACCGGCGGCGGCGCGGCGACCCGGCGCCGCTGATCGACCGGCTCCGCGTAGACCCGCTCCTGCCGGCGCTGCTGCCCCGGCTGTTCGAGGTCGACGGACTCGGCACGCCGATGATGTTCGACGAGATCGTCACCGACTGGCAGGACCGCCGCCCGCACGCGCTCCTGACCGCGCTGGCGCAGCTCGCCGCCGAGGGCCTCGTCGACCGCGCCACCCTGCTCGACGGCGCGGTCGGCCGGCTGCTGCGCGGCGACCGACCGGCCGCGCTGCGCGCCTTCACCACCCTGGTCGGCCAGCTCCAACCCACCACAAACGAGGTCGCCGCCCGCCGCACCGACTACCTGCGACTGCTCGCCGACGCCCCGGCCCCCGCCGCGACCATGGCCCAGAAGGCGCTGCGCGAGGTGCCCGACCTGGAACTGGAGGCGGTCCTCGACACGTCCCGTGAGGTGCTGACCCGACCGGACAAGGCGCTGGTCCGTGGCCAGCTCACCTGGCTCGACCGGCTCGCCCGCCGGCACCGGGACCGGGCCGTGGAGATCGCCGAGGTGATCGCCGGCGCGGCCGAGCACCCCGCCGTCGACCTGCGCGAGCGCGCCACCGCGCTGGCCACCCGGCACGGCCTCGCCCCGAGCGCCGGCGGGGGCCCGGCGGTCACCGGGCCGCGCGGCGACGACCTGCCGCCCCCGGGGCCGTCCGCACCCGCCCCGGCCCCGATCACCGACGTCGACGAGCTCGCCGAGGAGGTCGCCGCGCTGCTCGGCGCCGCGCAGCACGGCGAGCCGCTCGACCGGATCCTCGACGGGCTGGTCCGCCTCACCGTGACCGACGGCGCGCGGGTGCGCGCCGCGCTCGACCCGGTACTCGCCCGTCGGCACTGGTCCTGGGCCAGCGAGCACAGCTGGGACCCGTGCTGCCTGTGCGGCCTCGTCGGCGACGTGCTGGAATCCGCCGGCGAGCCCCGCCCGACGGCCCCGCAGCGCGGCAGATGGGGCGCGCTGCTCGCCGCCGTGCGGCGCACCGACCGGTCGCCCGCGCAACCGGAACTGGTCGCCACCGACCCCCGGGTCCCGGCGCCGCACGCCCTGCTGCGGGCCCGGCTCGCCGAGATCGGCCACCACCTCGGCGAGCCGGGCCACCCCGGCCTGCTCGCGACCCCCACCTCGGCCAACGGCGCGCTCGACCCGCTGGCGCTGCTGGAACGGCTCACGGCGCTCGGAGACCGGGAGCCGTGGCACTGGGACCTCACCCAGGCACTGCTGCGCCTGCCGACCGGCGCCGACGAGGCGCTGGCCGACAAGGCCGGGGCGCTGCGTACCCCGGCCGGCGACCGGCTCGCCGACTGGCTGCGCTCCGGTGGGCTGCCGGCCCCGGTCATGCGGGTCGTCACTCTTGCCCGCCGGGCTCGAAGAATGAGCCACGACTACGGGTACGAACAGCTGCCGGCCTGCCGCGTCGCGGTCGAGCTGCGCCCACCGGACGGCTACGACGACCGGTACGGCCTGCTGACCGCCGACCCGCAGCCGGTGGAGACGGCGTACCTCGGCTGGACGCGGCTCTGGCCGTCGGTCCTGCCCCACCACCTGGGCGTGGTCGCGGCGTACGTCCTGCCGGAGGTCGCCGGCGCCGCCGACCTGGACCGGCCCGACGGCGCAATGGCGCTGCCGTCGCTCGTCGAGTGCGGCGGCCCTGGCGGTGCCGCCGTCGACCTCGCGCTCGCCTACGGCCTCGGCGCCCGCCAGGGCACCGACCGGATCGCCACGCTGGACGCCCTGCTCGGCCTGGCCGGCGCCGGTCGCCTCGACGCCGCCGGGGTCGGCGGGCAGCTCGGCGCGCTGGTCGCCGCGCGGGTGGTGAAGCCGACCCGCGCGGTCGAGCCGCTGCGCGACGCGGCTGCGGCCGGGGCGCCGCTGAGCGTGTGGCGGCTGCTGGCTGCCGCGCTGCCGCCGCTGCTCACCGCCCGCACGCAGCCCCGGGGCCTGCCCGACCTGCTGACCCTGGCGGCGGAGACGGCCGCGAGCACCGGGGTCCGGATCGAGGTGGCGGGGCTGGCCGAGGTGGCCGGCCGGGGCGGGACGTCCCGGGTGGTGACCGAGGCACGCCGCCTGCACCGGGTGGTCACCGCCGCCTGACGAGGCGGTCGGTACCGTCGAAGCGGGCGGGCTCGGGCGGCCGGGCAGCGGCGGCCGGTGGGCCGGTGAGGCCAGGGCGAGGAGGAACGGTGGACGATCCGGTGCCCGTCGTCATCGTGGGCGCCGGGCCGACCGGGGTGGTGGCGGCCCGGCTGCTCGCCGTCCACGGTGTCCGGTCCGTCGTGCTGGACCGGTGGCCGGCCGCCTACCCCCGGCCGCGCGCGGTCCACCTCGACGACGAGGTGTGCCGGATCCTGCACCGGGCGGGGGTGCACGAGCAGTTCGCCGCGGTCTCCCGGCCGGCCGAGGGGCTGCGGCTGCTGGGTCCCGACCACCGCGTCCTGGCGCAGTTCAGCCGGGGGACGGCGGACGGGGTCCACGGCCATCCCCAGGCGAACATGTTCGACCAGCCGACGCTGGAGGCCATCCTGCGCCGCGCCGTCGACCAGGACCCCCTGGTCACCCTGCGCGGCGGCGTCGAGGTCACCGCCGTGTCCGCCGACGGCGACGGGATGGCGACCGTCGCAGTCACCGACCGGGGATCGGGGGAGCGGCAGACGCTGCGCGCACGGTACGTGCTCGGCTGCGACGGCGCCAACAGCGCAGTCCGAGCCCAGATCGGGTCGAGGATGCGCGACCTCGGCTTCGCGCAGCGCTGGCTCGTGGTCGACGTCGACACCGACGCCGCGATCGACGCGTGGGAGGGCGTGCACCAGGTGTGCGACCCCCGCCGGGCCGCGACCTACATGCGCGTCGGGGCGCGACGCTACCGCTGGGAGTTCCGCCTCCTGCCCGGCGAGACGGCAGCGGCCATGTCCGCTCCGCAGGCACTGCACGAGCTGGTCCGGCCCTGGACGAGGGACCTGCCGTTCGAGGCGCTCGTGGTGGTCCGCTGCGCGGAGTACACCTTCCGCGCCCAGATCGCCGACCGGTGGCGCGCCGGGCCCGTGTTCCTCCTCGGCGACGCCGCACACCTCACCCCGCCGTTCATCGGCCAGGGGCTGGGCGCCGGCCTCCGGGACGCCGGCAACCTCACCTGGAAGCTTGCCGCCGTGCTGGCCGGCGGCCTGCCCGCCGCCGCGCTGGACAGCTACGAGACCGAGCGGCGGCCCCACGTCACCGCGCTGATCCGGCTCGCCGTGGGCGTCGGCCGGGCCATGACCCAGGGTGGTGAGGTCGGCGACCTGCTGCGCCGGCTCGTCGCGCCCCGGCTGGTCCACGTCCCGGGCCTGCGGGCCAGGGTTCTCGACAGCACGACCCCGCCCCTGCGACGCTCGGCCCTGCTCCGGAGGCGTTGGTCGCCGTGGAGCCGCAACGGCCGGCTCTGCCCGAACCTGGTCCTGTGCGACGGCCGCCGCCTCGACGACGTGCTCGGGTCCTCCTTCGCGGTGCTCACCGTCGGGCCGTTGCGACCGCAGGTGGCCGCCGAGGCGCGACGGCGGCGGGTGGTGCTCGTGCCCGTGGAGCCGGCCTCGGACCTCGGGCGGTGGCTGCGCCGAGGTGGGGCCCGCGCGGCGCTCGTACGGCCCGACCGGACGGTGATGCGGACGGGCGGCGACGTGGCGGCCCTGCTCAGGGTCGCACCGGCCCTGTCGTCGGTCGCGCCCCCGACAGCGCCGCCCCCTCGTCCCGACCCGGACGGGAGCCGACGCGGCACCCCTGGGTGACGGACTCCGCGCATCGGGTGGGCCAGTACCGGGCGGTCAACTGGTAACAGTCTTGACAGAAATCGTTCACATCGACAAACTCCGTTGAGAGCGCTCTCTCGGCCGCTCGCAGCCCTCGCGTCGCCCCACCGCGACCGCCCGCCGTACGTCCTCGGGAGGACCTCCATGACGCGACAGTTCCGCGCGTTCGGCACCGTCACCGCAGCTCTCCTGCTCGTCGTCGCGTCCCCGCTGGCGGCCCGCGCCGGCGACGTCCCGGATACCGTCCCGGATGCCCCTGCCCCGGCGGCCACCACGACGGCCGCTGGCGGCCTCGCGCCGGAGTTGGTCACGGCGATGCGCCGCGACCTCGGGCTGACCGCCGAGCAGATCGGTGCCCGGCTGCGCGTCGAGGCCGCCGCGCCGCCGGTCGAGAAGCGGCTGCGCGCCCGGCTCGGCGCGGCGTTCGCCGGAGCCTGGATCCCGGCGGGCGGGCAGCGGCTGACCGTGGCGGTCACCGATCCGGCGCTCACCGCCGCCGTCCGCGCCGAGGGCGCGGACGCCACCGTCGTCGCCCGCAGCGAGCGCGACCTCGGCACCGTCAAGCGGGCCCTCGACCGGCGCGCCGACCGGGCGGATCCGCGGCGGATCCGCGCCTGGCGCGTCGACGTCGCCGGAAACACCGTCGTGCTGACGGCGGCGCCGGGCGCCGCTGCCGAGGCGACCGCGTTCGCGCGGGCCAGCGGCGTCGCCGCCGACTCCGTCCGGGTCGTCGAGTCCGCCGACACGCCCCGCCCGCTGTACGACATCCGCGGTGGCGACCAGTACGTCATCAACGGCAACACGCTGTGCTCGGTCGGCTTCGCGGTCGCCGGCGGCTTCGTCACGGCCGGCCACTGCGGCGGGACCGGCAGCCCGACGCTCGGCTTCAACAACGTCGCGCAGGGCACGTTCGCCGGCTCGTCCTTCCCCGGCAATGACTACGGCTGGGTGCGCACCAACGGCAACTGGACCCCGCAGCCATGGGTGAACAACTACTCCGGCGGCAACGTCACGGTGGCCGGCTCGCAGGACGCGGCGATCGGCAGCTCCGTCTGCCGTTCGGGACGCACCACCGGCTGGCGCTGCGGCACCATCCTCGGCCGCAACGAGACCGTGAACTACGCCCAGGGCGCGGTGTCCGGCCTGACCCGCAGCAACGCCTGCGCCGAGGGCGGCGACTCCGGCGGGGCGTGGATCAGCGGCAACCAGGCGCAGGGGGTCACCTCCGGCGGCTCCGGCAACTGCTCCACCGGTGGCACCACCTTCTTCCAGCCGGTCAACGAGATCCTCGGCGCGTACGGGTTGTCACTGGTCACGGCCGGCGGCGGGGGCGGGGACCGGCTGATCAGCAACTGGAACAACAAGTGCATCGACGTGCCGAACTCGAACTTCTCCGACGGGGTGCCCCTGCAGATGTGGAACTGCAACGGCACCGGAGCCCAGGCGTGGACCCTCACCGGCGGTTCCCTGCGCACCCAGAACAACAAGTGCATGGACGTGGCCTGGGGGTCCACCGCCAACGGCGCGGTGATCCAGATCGCCAACTGCAGCGGCAATCCCGCCCAGCAGTTCGTCCTGTCCGCCGCCGGTGACCTGGTCAACCCGCAGGCCAACAAGTGCGTCGACATCACCGGATGGAACGGTGGCGACGGCGCCCGGCTCCAGCTGTGGGACTGCGCCGGCACCGCCAACCAGAAGTGGCGGCGGGGCTGACCGTGCTCCCTCGCCGGCCGTACGACCGCCCGGACCGTCCCCCAAGGAGGCTCCCGTGACCAGATCCCGCTCCGCGCCCCGCGCGCTCGCCCGCGCCGCCGTCGCCCTCGCCGTCGCCGCGGCGTCGCTCGTCCTGCCAGGCCCCACCGCGCCCGCCCAGGCGGCGATCGGCGGCATGACCTGGCAGGACGAGTTCAACGCCCCCGCCGGCGCGGCCGTCGACCAGAGCAAGTGGCGGTTCGACATCGGCGGCGGCGGCTGGGGCAACAACGAGAGGCAGTACTACACGAACAGCACCAGCAACGCGGTGCACGACGGCCAGGGCAACCTGGTCATCACCGCCCGCCGGGAGAACCCGGCCAACTACCAGTGCCACTACGGCCGGTGCGAGTACACCTCGGCCCGGCTGCTGACCGCCGCGACGTTCACCCAGGCGTACGGTCGGTTCGAGGCCCGGATCAAGATCCCCCGGGGTCAGGGCATCTGGCCGGCGTTCTGGATGCTCGGCAACGACATGGGCAGCGTGGGCTGGCCGAACGCCGGCGAGATCGACATCATGGAGAACATCGGCCGGGAGCCGAACACCGTGTACGGCACCATCCACGGGCCCGGCTACTCCGGCGGCGGGGGCATCACCGGCAGCCGCACCGTCGGCGCGCCGCTGGCCGACGGCTTCCACACCTACCGGGTGGACTGGGAGCCCAACTCGATCGTCTGGTATCTCGACGGCGTCGAGTTCCACCGCGTCGACCCGAGCCGGCTGGGCGGCAACCGGTGGGTCTTCGACCACCCGTTCTTCATGATCCTGAACGTGGCCGTCGGCGGCAACTGGCCGGGCTACCCGGACGGCACCACCCAGTTCCCGCAGCAGATGCTGGTCGACTACGTCCGGGTCAACGGCTACACCGACGGCGGCAACCCGCCCGGCACCACGCGGCTGCGGGGCGCACAGAGCGGGCGGTGCATCGACATCCCGAGCGCCAACCCGGTCGACGGCGCCAAGCTGCAGATCTGGGACTGCAACACCACCGCCGCGCAGGCGTGGACCTTCGCCGGCGACGGCACGGTGCGGGCGATGGGCAAGTGCATGGACCCCGCCTGGGCCGGCACCGCCAACGGCACCGAGGTCAACCTCGTCACCTGCAACGGCAACCCGGCCCAGCGGTTCACCCTGAACGCCTCCGGTGACCTGGTGAACCTCAGCGCCAACCGGTGCGTCGACGTGCGCGACCAGAATCCGGCCAACGGGGGCAAGCTCCAGCTCTGGGACTGCGCCGGCAGCGCCAACCAGAGGTGGTCGCGGTACTGACCAGCGAACGGGGGCGCCGACGAACCATCCCGTCGGCGCGCGACGAAGGGGGCCCGGCCCAGGGCGGAAGCCGCTGCGCCGGGTCCGGCCAGAGCGCTGGTAGCTGATCTACCCGAACCTCGCGTGCTGCGGCAGCCCCGCGATCGTGGTGACCAGGTGTCCCCAGATCCGGACGCCCGCTCAGCCGGCGCTGAGTCGGGCCTGCTCCGGCCGTCGCGCCGTGGGCCCACCGACGGCCGGGCGCACCCGGGACAGCAGGCCCGGCGGGGCGGCCCCGGCCGGGCGGGCCGGGTCGGCCAGAGTACGCAGTCGCGGCGGCCGGCCCCGCTCCGCAGCGGCCCCCGGACCCCACGCCGGTTCGGCGGCCGTCAGGTCCGGGGCGGCCGGCACGAGCGTGCCGCGGGCTGCCGCCCGCTCGGCGGCGACGCGCAGGGCCAGCGGGCGAGCCCCGCAGCGACGGACAAGGTCGTACGCGGCATCGGGCTCCGCGTCGACCCGGTCGCCGAGCAGTCCGCGCAACAGTTCGACGGCCGCCTCGGTGCTCAGCGGCCCCAGCTCCAGCCGCCGGGCGCCGTGCCGGACGACCAGCTCGGCCAGGTTCTCCCGGCTGGTCACCAGGACCAGGCAGCCCGGTGACCCGGGAAGCAGGGGACGGACCTGCTCGACGGAGGACGCGTTGTCGAGCAGCACCAGCGTCCGGCGGCCGGACATCCGGGTCCGGTAGCAGGCGGCCAGCGCGGCCGGCGTGCCGGGCAGCTCGGCGCCGGCGACGCCGAGGGCGTTGAGGAAGGCGGCGAGCACCTCCATCGACGACGGCGGCTGACCCGAGCCGTCGCCCCGCAGGTCCACGTAGAGCTGGCCGTCGGGGAAAGACCCGGCCACCCGGTGCGCCCAGTGCACGGCCAGCGCGGTCTTGCCGATCCCGGCCGCCCCGGTGAGCAGCACGGTCATCATCGCTGTCTGGTTCGTCGCCTCGGCGAGCAGCGCGTCCAGCGTGCCGCGGAGCAGGCCGCGCCCGGTGAACGGCAGGACATCGGGGGGCAACTCCCGGGGCACGGGGACGGTCGCCGTCGGTGCCCACGCCCGGTCGTACGGCGTCGGGTCCACCGGCCCGACATCGTCGAGGGCCTGGCAGCGGTGGGCCCGGCACCACAGGTCGGCGAACTCGTCGACGTCGCCGCCGAGCACCCGGACGATCTCGCGCACCACCTCCCATCTGGCGAGGCGCGGGCGGACGAAGGCGGCGTGAACGGAGGTGGGGTTGATCCCCGCGGGCCATCCCTCGGCGCGGGTGAGCCGCTGCAACCGGCGCATGCTCGGTTGGCCGGCCGCGACGTGCAGGTCGTGCAGCCGTTCGTAGAAATCGGCCACGGGACCCGCTGGTACGAACGGACGGGTGAGCCGACCCATCGGTGTTCTCCCCACGTGTTCGACGCTGTTTCGGAAGCGGATACCAGTTTCTATCACTCTCGGCGTCGACGCCATTGCCCTGAGTCATGACGCTGACACACTGTCAGCGACAGAATTAACGCCTCGATCCGCTTCCGTTCACGCTTCTCGGCTGGCCATGCTGTCGCCAGCGCTTAGACAAGCGCCAATGCCCTCACTAGAAGGAGAACGAATGCACTTTCCGGACATCCGGCGCGCGACCCGGGTCGCCGCGACCGTGACGCTCGCCGCGGGAATGGCCCTGGTCGGCGCCGGCACCGCGCAGGCGGCCCCGGCCCCCGACGCCACCGCCGGAGCGTCGGTCAGCACGGCGCTGGCGACCACCTCCGCCAACGCCCGTAGTGGACTGACGACCGCCGAGCAGGCCAGCAACTACTGGACCCCCGAGCGGATGCGCACCGCGATCTCGGCGGACACGCTGGTCAAGAAGGCTCCTGCCAGCTCCGGTGAGAGCCTGCGCCCGACCGGCGCGGCCCAGTCCACGCCGCCCGCCGCCCCGACCGTGAAGGCCGCCGCCAGCCGCGTCCCCGCCGGCGGCTCCATGGCCGCCAACGTCGCCGCCTCCGCCACGGTCGGCAAGGTCTTCTTCTACAACCCGGCCAACGGATTGAACTACGTCTGCTCGGCGGGCACCGTGAACAGCGGCTCCAAGCTGCTCGTCATGAGCGCCGGGCACTGCGTGCACGGCGGTAGCGGCGGCCAGTGGATGCAGAACTGGGTATTCGTCCCGCTGTACAACTACGGTGCCGAGCCGTATGGCCGCTGGTCGGCTAAGTATCTGACGACCTTCAATGTGTGGATCAACGACAGCAACCTCGACCGTGACGTCTCCTACATCACGGTGTGGCCGAACGGCTCCGGCCAGCGGCCCGTCGACGTGCTCGGCGGAAACGGCCTCTCGGTCAATTACAGCTACGACCAGGCCGTGACCATTCTCGCCTACCCGGCGGCGCCCCCGTACGACGGCGGCTGGCAGCAGTACTGCCAGGGCACGACCTACCGGCCCGGCATCTGGCCGTTCCAGGAGAACAAGATCGCCCTCGGCTGCGGCTTCACAGGTGGCTCCAGCGGCTCGGTCTGGCTACGGCTGTACAACGACGCGTACGGCTACGTCAACGGCATCATGAGCACGTTGGACGGCAACGGGGTGAACCGGAGCTCGTACTTCGACACCGCGATCATGGACGTCTACAACTCGGTGGCGAACCGCACCTGAGTCACCCGGCAGGGTGAAACGCCGACCCCGACCGTGATCCGTGGGATCCGGTCGGGGTCCGCGCGCGTCCCACCGAGGTGGTGCTCCGGTCGCCGCCCGGCGACCGGAACGGTCGAAGCGCCGGAGCCGGCGGAGGGGAGCGGACCATGAGGAACGGGTGGGTGGTGGCCGTGGGGGCGGCGGTCGCGGTCGTGCTGGTCGCCGTCGTGGTGGCCGGGGTGGTGACTGCCCGCCGGCCCGGGCCGGCCGGCCAGCCCCAGGCGCCCACGTCCACCGGCGACGTCGGAACGGCCAGCACGCGCCTGCCGACCCCGGACGACTCCTACTGGGACCAGGACCGGATGGGCAGCGCCCTGCCGGCGCCGATGCCGACCGACTGAGACCACCCCGCCCCCACCGTGCTCCGGCTAGCCGATCCGGTACTGGTCGCCGTAGACGGCGAAGACCAGCGGCGTGTTCAGGTCGAAGTTGCCGTTGTTGAGGAACACCCGCTGGGCGGTGTCGACCCGGGACGTGTCGGAGTGGGCCGCCTCCTTCTTCATCTCGACGACCCGCTCGTCGAGGAAGGCGTTGAGCCAGGTCCGCTCGTCGCCGCCCTGGGCCGGCGGCTTCGCCCGGGCGAGGGCGCGGCTGTGGATCGCCCGCATGCCCTCGTAGCCGTGCATCACCGCCGCGTCGTAGTAGGCGAACTGGCCGAGCGCCCGGACCCCGTCGGCCTTGCCGTCGCGTACCGACGGGTTGAAGTAGACCCGGTCCCGCTCGGCCTCCTGGGCGGCCTGGAACACGCCGTCGGCGGCGGCGGTGCGCCAGTCGCGGGGGAAGTTCGGGTCGAGGCCCGCGTGCGAGTCGGTGCCGTTGACGCTGCGCAGGGCCGGCAGGTACGGGGCCAGCACGTTGCCCGGCTTGGTGACCGTGTACGCCTCGACCAGCTCCAGCATGTCGCCCGTGCCGGAGCAGAAGCCGATGATGCCGGCGGTGTAGCCCCGCCCGTCGTCGATGTCCTCGATGTAGGAGAACTGGGCCCGCCAGTTCAGCGACGAGTTCTCCGCGGCGGAGACGAGCTGCATGGCCACGTCCTTCTTCGCCGGGTTGTCGAGGTTGACGCCGCCGGGCGCGGACGGGCTGGGGGTGGCGCCCCCGCCGGGCAGGGTCCACCGCTGGTTCGCGCTGCCGGCGCAGGTCCAGATCTGCAACCGGGTGCCGTCGGCCGTGTTCCGGTCCGTGACGTCCAGGCACTTGCCCGAGCCGGCGTTGACCAGGGCGCCGTTGGACGCGCTCCACCGCTGGGCGCCGGTGCCGTTGCAGTCGTACAGCTGGATCTTGGCGCCGTCGGCGGTCGACGCGGCGGTGACGTCCAGGCACTTGCCGAGCGCGCGGATCGAGCCGTCGGCGTTGCCGACGGTCCAGGCCTGGGCGGCGGTGTTGTTGCAGGCGTAGAGCTGGACGGCGGTGCCGTTGGCGGAGCTGGCGGCGGCGACGTCGACGCACTTGCCGCCCAGGCCGGTGATCGGCCCGGCGGTCGCGGCGCTGGCCGACGGCAGGCCGTAGCCGACCGCCGCGGCGGGGACCAGCAGGGCCGCGGCGAGGTAGGCGGCTGTCCTCTTGGCAGGCATGGCACTCCTAGGTTGGGGGTGCCGCCGGCGGCCGGCGGCATGGTCGGGGCCAGCCCCCGTGGGCCCCGATTGTCGGGTGTGGTCGTGGGCGGCCCGGGCCTTTTCGCCGCAGGTGTCGTCGTTCGGGTACGCGCCGGGGCGCGGCCGGTCCCGGTTCAGGGACCCGGCGGCGGGGCCTGCGGCGAGAGGGTGGGAATGCGGCACGGGACCGGGCCTCCTTCGGGGATTGTCGAGGGCCCGTGACAATTAGGAAACTCTATTAACAAATAGCAGTGCGTCGATGCGCTGTCAATCGTCGTGCCCGCCCCGGCGCCGCTGCGCTCTCTGCGACGGCGGGACCCGCGCGACGCTCGTGCACCCCCACCGCCGGTCATGCCCACGGCCGCCGGCCAACGGCCCACCGTTGCCGGCCAACGGCCCACGGTTGCCGGTACGATCCGCTGTCGGCACGAAGGAAGCGGGGGACATGACCGGGAGCCGGACGGCGCTGGCGGGTGCGCGGGCGCGGAAGACGCGGGTGGGCGCGTTGGTCGCCGGCCTGCTGCTGGCGGGTGGCTGTTCGCAGGCGGCCGGCGAGGTCACGCCGAAGGCGTCGCCGTCCACGGTGGTCGCGATGCGGCTGGACGCGCCGGAGCGGCTGCTGGACACCTGGCCCGAGTCGACGAGCCGGATCTCGCACGACCAGGCCCAGCAGGTGATGGCCCACTTCAAGACCCTCCTCGACGGCGAACCGACCAGCGCCGTCGGCAGTGCCTACGCCCCGCTGGACGAGCGGCACACGATCCTGGTCGGCGGGGTGTCCGGGGTGGTGCCGGACCCCGTGCGGACCGTGGACGGCGTCTTCGCGGGGTTGCCCCGGCTCACCGACGTCAAGCCCGTGCCGCCGGGCCAGCTGGGCGGTGAGACCCGCTGCGGCCGGGCTCGCAGCGACGGCGTCGACGTCGTCGTGTGCGTCTGGGTGGACCGGCACACCATCGGGATGGTCAGCTTCCTCGGGCTGCCTCCGAAGGAGGACACCACCGACCTGTTCCTGCGTGTACGCGCCCAACTGGAGCACCCCGCCGCCTGACCGGGGGCCGCGCCCCGGGGCCCGCTCCGATCCGTCGGCACTCCGGGCCGGCCGTCCGGACGCGGTCCGTCACGCCGTCCGGGCGCCGTTCGTCACGCCGTCCGGTAGTGGCCGGTGAGCCGGCCGAGCTTCATCGCCAGGTGCAGGCACAGCCGCTCGTTGCCGTCCTTCAGGTCGGTTCCGGCGAGCTGTTCGACCCGTTGCAGCCGGTAGTAGAGGGTGGTCCGGTGCAGCCGGAGCTTCTCGGCGGTCGCGTGCGCGTTGCCCGCCAGGTCGAGGTAGGCCTCCAGGGTCTCCAGCAGCACCTGGTGGGCGTCGTCGCGTAGCAGCCGCTCGAGCCCGGGATGCACGCCTGCGACGTCGAGGTGCTGGCTGTCCAGCTGGGACAGGACCCGGTAGATTCCCAGGCTGGACCAGGAGACCACCCGGCCCAGCGCGGGCAGCTGCGTCCCGACCCGGGCCGCCTGCGCGGCCTCCTGATAGGACTCGACCGCGTTGGCCAGCCCGGTGCGGGGCTCGCCGATCCCGGTCACGGTCCGGTCCACCGAGGCCAGGCCCCGGGTCGCGGTGCCCAGCGCCTCGTCCAGGTGGCCGGCGGAGACCTCCGGCGAGGGGCGGCCGGCGATCCGGTCGCCGCAGACCAGCAGCACCCCGTGGTCGTGCCAGACCAGGTGCAGCGTCTCCCGCACCCCGATCCACCGGCGGGTGGTCACCAGGGCCTGTTCCAGGGCGATCCGGGCCACCTCGTCGGGCTGCCGCCCGCCGGCCGGCACGAGCTGGGCGACGAGCGCGACGGTCGTCCCGTCGCCGGCCACCGTGCCCTCCTCCAGCAGCGCCCGCGCCGCGTGCTCGCGTGCCTCCCGGCTCTCCACCAGCAGCGTGCGGGTGGCCTCGGTCTCCCGCTGTGAGGCCAGCTCACCGAGCAGGTTTTCCCGGTACAGGGCCAGCGACAGGTCGGTGAAGGCGCCGGTCGCGGTGGCGATGTCGGCGTCGGTCATCGAGCCGTCCGCGTCGATGAACCAGACGAATCCGAGCAGCAGGTCGTCGTGCCGGATCGGCACGCAGACCCTCGGCAGCAGGTCCAGCTCGGCGCATGCGGGGGTGCGAACCGGCTCACGCGCAGTGAGCACGCCCATGCCCCGGAACCAGGCGATCACCTCCGGCGTCGTCTGCCGGCGCAGGATCGACATCCGGCGGACGTTGTCCATCGGGCCGTCGTGCTCGCTGTAGGCGACCACCCGCTGCCGCCGGTCCTCGATGAGGGCGGGCCGCCCCACCCGGGCGGCGACGGCGTCGACGATTCGCTGGAGCTCTCCGTGCATGGATCTCCCCTGGTTGCGCCACGCGACAGGGGTCGCGCGACCGCCAGTCCTTACCCTCCGGTGCGGGCGGGTCCCCGCGCAAGGTCCACTGTCGAAGTCGCGACAAAAGGACGGGCGGCAACGCGGCTGTTCCGGCATCTGTCCGAAGACCGGCGGCGAGGGACGTTTCTAAGGTTCCGGTACGGACCGCGCCGGCGCCGGCACGCGCAGCGCGGGTGGGGTGACGGGCGGTGCCGGCGCGGAGAAGGGATGCCCGAGTGATAGCTGGTATGCCCTGGCGGGGCGTGCTGGTGGACATCACCACGCCGTTCCGCGACGACCTGTCGGTCGACTTGGACCAACTCCAGGAGCACGTCCGCTGGCTCGCCGCCCAGGGGTGCCACGGGGTCGCGCCGTGCGCGTCGGTGGGGGAGTACCGGTCCCTCTCCGACGACGAGCGGGCCGCCGTGGTGCGGGCGACGGTGCAGGCCGCGCCGCCCGGCTGCGCGGTGGTGCCCGGGGTCGGCGGCTACGGCAGCCGGCAGGCCCGGCGCTGGGCGGAGCAGGCCGCCGAGGCCGGTGCCCACGGTGTGCTGGCGCCGCCACCCGACGGGCCCGCCGCCCGCGACGCCGACGTGGTCGCCCACTACCGGGAGGTGGCGGCGGTCGGCCTGCCGGTGGTCGCCCACAACGAACCGTACGACACCCGGGTGGACCTCACGCCGGACCTGCTGGCGACCGTCGCCGAGATCGACGGGATCGTCGCGGTCAAGGAGGTCACCGGCGATGTGCGCAGGCTGCACCGCCTGCGGGACCTGTGCCCACACGTCGACGTGCTGGTCGGCGCCGACGACGTGTTGTTGGAACTGGTGCTGTGCGGCGCCACGGGATGGGTCGCCACCCTGTCCAACGCGCTGCCCCGCGAGGCCGTGCGGCTGTACGAGCTGTGCGTCGCCCGCGACCTGGGCCGGGCGCTGCCGCTCTACGCCGAGCTGCACCCGCTCCTCGGCTGGGCCTCCCGGCCCGAGTCCGTGCAGGCCGTGAAGCTCGCCATGGAGTGCGCCGGGCGGTTCGGGGGGCGGTGCCGCCCACCGCGCGGGCCCCTGCCCGGGCCCGCCACCGAGCGGGTACGCCGGGACGTGCTGCGGGCCCTCGCGGCGACCGCCGAACCGGCTTCCTGGGGCCCCGTTGGCTGATCCGCCGGTGGGCCCCGGTCCTTCAGGTGTCGGAAGCCACCGCCCCACCTGCCGACATCTGCACGGTGACCGGCCCCGGCCCGCCCTCCTAGATTCGCTGCGCGGCCTGCTGACAGGTGTTCCGCGATCCCCCCACCGGGATGCCCGGCGCCGCGTTTCCTCCCGACGAGAGGTGGTTCCGTGCACCGTGCTACCCCCAACCGAACGCGGCTGAGGCGTTCCCTGCTGGCCGCGGCCGTGGTGACCACGCTCGTGGCGACCGGGGCGGCGCAGGCCGCCGCGGCCCCGGCCAACCCGGCCGGCGGCACCGCGCCGTTCCAGGTCCTCGACCCGCAGGCCTGGCAGAACCCGGACACGATGACCTGGAACGACTACAAGGCCGTGCCCGGCAAGAACTGGGCCGACCCGAGCGTGTCGGGCTCGGTCCGCAACTTCAAGATCGCCCTGGTGGCGCTCGACTATCCCGACCAGACGTTCGCGGTCTCCCAGCGGGCCCGCTCGACGGTCTTCGGCAACCCCCAGTCCGTCGCGACCAACATCCCCCGGGCGGACGTGCCGAAGTTCTACCAGGACTTCCTGAACACCCCGAACACCCTGAACAAGGGCCACACCCTGCACGAGTACTGGATGCAGGACTCCAACGGCCGCTACGGCGTCGACCTCGCCGGGTTCGGGCCGTACCAGATGCCGGCGAAGTCCCACCAGTACGGGCTGGACAACAGCTTCAACCCGGGCGCCTGCCCGAGCGGGGACGTGTGCGGCAAGAACATCCGCACCGACGGCCTGGGCGCCTGGCGGGCGGCCGTCGGCGAGGAGGTCGCCAACCAGTACGAGCTGGTGTTCATCCTCAGCGCCGGCCAGGACGAGTCGTCGACCTGGCAGGAGTTCGGGCAGATGATCTTCCAGAACAAGGAGGACGTGCCGGACGCCTGGGGCCCGCCGGACCCCGACCTGCCGAACTGGGCGAAGACCCGCTACGTGGACTGGACCTCGTGGAAGGCTGCGGCGACGCTGTGGCCGAACGCCGGCGGCGGCTCCTCGACGCAGGGGGAGAGCTCCGGCATGGGCGTCTACGCCCACGAGCTGACCCACCTGCTGGGTATCGGCGACAACTACAACAACCCGTACGGAGAGCCGCTGCGCAGGGCGTACACCGGCATCTGGAGCATGATGTCGCGCGGGTCGTTCAACGGCCCGGGCGGCCCGCACACCCGCTGGCAGATCCCGCCGACCAACGGCGGCTCGATGGGTTCGCTGCACACCGTGCGGGACAAGATCAAGATCGGCCTGCTCGGCGAGGAGCACGTGCTGCGGCTGTCCCGGGAGTCGCTCGCCTCCTCGGGCCTGGTGGTCGCGCAGGTCACCGCCCGCGCGGTCGACGCCGGCCCGAAGGGCCTGACCGGCGTGAACATCGCGCTGAACAAGGACCTGTCGCCGACGTGCGGCGTCAGCACCGACCCGCTGTGCGACGGCGGCAACTTCAACAACTACACCGTCGAGGTCGTCGACCGGATGGGCGCGGACTCCTTCACCCCGGACAGCGGCGTGCTGCTGAGCAAGACGAAGAACGCCGACAGCGCGCCGTTCCAGTGGGTGGTGGACGCCAACCCGCAGGACATCGACATGATCGACTTCTACCGGCCGGACGGCACCCCGCAGAAGATCACCATGGGTGACTACCGGCAGCTCTCCGACGCGCTGTTCCACGCCGGCGCGGACACCGGCAGCCAGTACGAGTACGTCGACGAGGCCAACCGGCTGCACTTCTACATCATCGACCTCAAGCGGGACTCGGCCGGCTCGCTGTCCTACACCGTGGCGGTGCGCTCGCTGGACGGCACCGGCGGGCCGAGCAGCCACGGCGTGACGCTGGGCAAGGGCGAGATGACCAGCGGCGGCAAGCCGACCAACCGGGGGGTGACCTGCTCCTTCGAGCTGACCAACACCGGTGTGTACTCGGCCGGCGGGCAGCAGCACCCGGAGAACGTCAGCGCGTACCTGAAGTCGGACGTCTACCGCCTGTCGGCGGAGGTGGCCGGCAAGGGCTGGCGGACCTGGCTGCCCACCCAGCTCGCCACCGCGCAGTTCGGCAAGTCCACCACGGTCAGGGTGTCGGTGGGCGCCACCGCCGCCGCCGCGGACACCGGCTTCGTGAAGCTCACCGCGACCTCGGAGAGCGACCCGACGAAGACGGTGACCAAGCAGTGCCGGGTCGAGAAGTCCTGACCGGCACCCGAGGCTGACCCCGTTGTTCCGGGGCCGCGGCGACGGCCAGCCGCCGCCGCGGCCCCGGAAGGCGGGCGAGAGGAGGACGACGTGCGGAGAGGCACCATGACGCTACTGCCCCTGCTGCTGGCCGGCGCGACCGGCTGCGGCACCGCCGGCGCCACGCAGGAGGCGGTCTCCCCGACGACGGTCCGGGTCCTGGTCCGCGACATCAACATCCGGGCCGAGGGCGTGGACTGCGCCGGCACCGGCCCGTACCTGCACTTCCACAACCGGGCACCGTTCCGCGTGCTCGACCCGGACGGTACGGCGCTGGCCACCGGGCGACTGCCCGCAGGCACCGCGGTGGCCGCCTTCACCGAGGACCTGGGGGTCGAGCGCGTACCCACCTACTGCGAGTTCGCCGTCCCCGTGCGGGTGCCGCAGCGGGCCTCCTACCGGCTGGAGGTGGACGGCCGGGCGGCGCTCGACCTGACGCCGGACAGCAGCGAGGGCCCGGCGCTGGTGGCGGTGGTCCCGTCATGAGGCGGGCGCTCCTGCCGCTCCTGCTGGCGGTGGCGCTGCTGGGCGGGTGCAGCACGCCCCCGCCCGAGCCCTCCGCGCCGGCACCCGCCGGCGGAGCGGCGACGCTGCCCGGGCCGGTCCCCGCCGACCTGGTGCTGCGCCCGGCGCCCGGGTCCGCCCCGGCCGCCCCGGCGTTCACCGGCGCGCTGACCGACGGCACCCCGCTCGCCGCCGCCGACCTGTGGGCGCAGCGTCCCGTCGTGCTCACCTTCTTCAGCTCCTGGTGCACCACCTGCGCCGGCCGCCAGGCCGCCCTCAGCGAGCTCGCCCGCAGCTACCGGGACCGGGTGGTCTTCGTCGGGGTGGCCGGCGCGGACCAGGCCGACGAGGTCCAGGACTACCTGCGCGCCCACCGGGTGGAGTATCCGGTCGTCCTGGACGACCAGCAGACGATCTGGCGCTCGTACGCGGTGCGGGAGCCACCGGCCGTCGTGGTGGTGGCCAAGGGCGGCGCGCTGCTGCGCGGCTGGCCGGGGGGCCTGGACGCACCGGCGCTCGATCAGCGGCTCCGGGAGCTGGTGCTGGCCGGCCAGCCGTAGTCAGCCCGTCGGCGAACCCGACTTCCACCATGCCAACCGGAGCAGGACACCGGCCCGGGGCCGCCGCCCCGGGTCGGTCGCTCGCCCTCGCCCCGCTCAGCTACCGGAACACGTCCGAGCTGACCATCGACCGGGTGCAGTTCGGCGGTTCCACCGCCTGACCTGCACCGCAGTCGTCAGGGGACGGACACGCTCCGTCCCCCCGGCGGCGCACCGGGTACGCGGATGGCCGGACGTGCTGCTCGGGCTGGCTGTCCGGCCCCTGTCCGCCGGTCCACCGATGATCTAGCGTCCCGTGCGTCTGGTGCCTGTTCACCACCTCGGGCGCAGCGAACCTAGGGGGGACAGTGCCGTTTCGTGAGGACGCCGTCGAGGCGACCAACCAGTTCCGCCTCGACCGGTCGGGGCCGGCCGCGACCCGGCCGCCGGGCTGGCGCCCCCTGCGGGTGGCGATGATCGGGCAGAAGGGCGTGCCCGCCACCTACGGGGGGATCGAGCGGCACGTGGAGGAGATGGCCAGTCGGCTCGCCGCGTTCGGCCACGAGGTGACCGTCTACTGTCGGGACAGCTACGGCGACGTGTCCGCCGAGCAGTACCGCGGCATCCGGCTGCGTCGGGCCCGCACCGTCGCCAGCAAGCACCTCGACGCGATCGTGCACTCGACCACCTCGACCTTGGCGGCTCTGGCCGAACGGCCCGACATCGTGCACTACCACGGGCTCGGCCCGATCCTGACCGCCCCGCTGGCCCGCTACGCCTCCCGGTCGAAGGTGGTGCTCACCGTGCACGGGCTGGACAACCAGCGGGACAAGTGGGGCCGGGCGGCGCGCGCCGTGCTCGGCACCGCGTACCGGCTCAGCGCGTACGTCCCGGACGCCAGGGTGACGGTGTCGCGCGGCCTGTCGACGCACTACGCGACCCGGTTCGGGCGGCCCGCCCGGTACATCCCCAACGGGGTGACAGCCCCGCGGCACCTGCCGCCCCGCCAACTCGACGGCTTCGGCCTGCGCCCCGGCGGGTACCTGCTGCTGGTCGGCCGGCTCGTGCCGGAGAAGGCGGCGGACCTGCTCGTCCGGGCGTTCCGGCGGCTGCCCACCGACCTGCGGCTGGTCGTCGTCGGCGGCTCCTCCTTCACCGACGACTTCGTCGCCCGGATCCGCCGCGAGGCCGGCGACGACCCGCGCATCGTGTTCACCGGCTTCGTCTACGGCGAGCAGCTCGCCGAGCTGTACTCGCACGCGGCGGCCTTCGTCCAACCCTCCCGGCTGGAGGGGCTGCCGCTGACGCTGCTGGAGGCCGCCTCGTACGGGCTGCCGGTGGTGGCCAGCGACATCGAACCGCACGTCGAGGTGCTGGAACGCGACGCCCCCGGCCGGCGGCTGTTCCGCGACGGCGACGGCGACGACCTGCTGCGGGCGTTGGCCACCGTGACCGCCGACGTGCCCGCGGAGCGGGCCGGCGCCACGCTGCTGCGCGACCGGGTGCTCGCCGAGTACAACTGGGACACGGCGGCCCGCGACCTGGAGCGGCTGTACTTCGAGTTGGCCGTCCGGTCGTCCCGCCCGCGCCGCCGCCCCGAGCCCCGGCGCCGCTGAACCGCCGGCCCGCCTCGGAGCAGCATGATGAGCGGGTCGGCGGCCGTCGCGCAGCCAGGAGGCCAGCCACCCGGCCCCGGGGCAGCGCGTCGCGGCCGGCGCGTCGGTAAGTGCGTCGCGGCCGGCGCTGTCTTCCAGAACGCGCTGTGGTCAGCACGCTTTGGTCAGCGCCCTGTGGCCGGCGCGGCGACGCCGCTCAGCGTCAGGGTGCCCGGTGGCTGACTGTCGGAGCTGGGCGATACGGTCCCACCATGGCAGCCAGGATCGATCTGACGCTCGACTGCGCGGACGCCCAGCTCCTCGCCGCGTTCTGGAAGACGGCGCTGGGCTACGTCGACGAGCCACCGCCCGCCCCCTTCGCGACCCGCGCGGAGTGGCTCGCGCAGTTCGACCTGCCGGAGGACGACTCCGCGGACGACGGCGCGTGGCTCTGCGACCCCGACGGCGTCGGCCCCCGCCTCTCGATCCTGCGGGTCCCCGAGCCCAGGGCGGCGAAGAACCGGCTCCACATCGACGTCCGGGTGCCGGGACACGGCGGTCCCGACGAGCGGTGGGCACGGATCAGGGCGGAGTCCGAGCGCCTGGCGAGGGCGGGCGGGAGCGTGCTGGCGGAGTTCGACGGCCACCACGTGGTGATGGCCGACCCGGAGGGCAACGAGTTCTGCGTCGCCGCAGCCGCAGCCGCGGCCTGATCGGCCACGCAGCTCCACCACCGCGCGGGGGACCGCGCGTCCCAGGTCGTATCTTCCTTACGCCGCGCACCGGCGGCGGATCGATCGGAGAATCCGATGGGCGTTCTGTACGACTACTTCCGGGCGGCCGACGACGAGGCGGTCGCCGCGTTGATGGCCGCCACGAACGGCGGCCCGCTGGTGGGGCCGGCAGCCCCTCCCGGGGTGGACGTCGTGGAGGCCAAGGGCGTCGACCCCTCGGTGGTGCTCGGCCAGGCCGTGTCGCTCGCCCTCGGCGTCGCATGGGACGCCGACCTCGTCGACGACCGGCTCATCTGGCCCGACGCCGGCGCTGCGGGGGCGGAGCACGACGGGCCCTGGGTGGTCAGGCTCGGCGACCGCGTCCGTGACGTGCTCGCCGCGGTTGCGGAGGACCGGCTGCCGGCCCTCGCCGACCGCTGGTCGCGGATCGAGGAGCTGTCCTGGGGCGAGCCGGCCGGGATGCTGCCCGTGCTCCGGCAACTCGTCGGGCTGGCCCGCCGGGCGCAGGCAGGTGGGCAGCGCCTCTACTGCTGGATGTCGCTGTGACCGCGCGAAGCTCGGTGCTCTGACCACGGACGTCGGCTGGTGGGAGTCGGCCACCTGCGCTCCCGTCGGGGCTCCTTCGTCCGTGGCCAGAGCAATCAGAGCAATCGGCGGTCGCCCTCCGCGAGCCCCTTGATGTTCTGCAGCCCCGCGTCCATATTGGTCCGTAGCTGGCCGAGCCGGAAGGCCACCAGGTCCTCCTCGCTCTCGGGCACCATGTCGATGAACAGGTTGATCCCGGAACGACCGGGGCCGATCCGGGCCGTCTGCCGCAACCGGGTGCCGGTCGTCTCGGGCTCGATCTCGAAGCACCAGGTGGCAGCCGGCTCGGAGTGGTCGCCATCGGGCCCGGCGAATCTGCCGTCCACGTCCAGGACGATCCACCCGAACCGGCGCTGCTCCTCCAGCTCCACCACCCGGCAGACGGTGCGCCACTCGCCGATCTGCTCGTGGCGGTTGTAGCCGACGAAGCTCGCCCCCAGCTTCGGGCTGTCCGCGCCGTCCATCCACTCCACCCGCTGCAGCTCGGGACTCAGCCGAGCCGGCAGGTGGATGTCGGTCACGAGCTCCCAGACCCGCGGCGGGGCCGCCTCGACGTAGAGGTCACATGCCACGCTCGGGCCGTCGGTGTATCGCACGTTGCCGCCTTCGGTGTCGGGTTGGGTCGCCCCGGTCGACCCGTCGTGGACGGACAGGGAGCCGGGTGCCGCCACAGGGGTGCCGACCGCGTGGCTCGCGGGGTCGGGGCGCCGGGCGGACGCCGAACTCATCGACGTACGTGACCAGCTTTCCCAGGTTTATAGAGGGTTCCAGGGTGTCCCGTCAATCCTCGTCGCCCCGATCCGGCGACGGGCCGGGGCACCCCAATGGCGGGCGGGGACGTCGGCCCAGCACACGTGGACGAAGATCGGGTCCGACGGTCGATCCGCCGGGCGGCGTGGGCGCGTGTCGTCGGTCGCCGACACACGCCCACCCGGTGGATCACGAGGCCGCCACTCCCCGTGAGGGGATCATGGGCCGTGTCGCCGCCGGGGGCCGGACGTTACGCCGTCGCGGCTGACGCAACGGCCCATGTTCCCGGGGTGGCTGGCACCGTTAGATTAGGCCGTTCTCCCGGTCCCTCGGCTGTGACCGGCAATGACACCCCTGGAAACGAGTGGTCGGCGAGCGAGTGGACGGACAGCGACACGGCACGGTGCGTGACGCCGGCCCGCCCGACGGGGCCCGGCGTCGGCCGGCCGGCGACCCGACCGGGCGCCTGTTGACCGGTGGCGCCGCGCTGCTGTGCGCCGTGGTGGCGGTCGTCGCCGGCCTGGCGATGACCCATGGAGACCGGGTGGGCGTGGTGCTGCCCCTCGCGGTGGTCGTCGGGCTGGCGGTCGGGGTGCTCGCGCTGACCCGCTTCGCGGCGTACGTGCTGCTGATGCTCGCCGTGCGCTCCTGCGTCGACCTGTTCAAGCTCAGCGGCCCGACCGCCGGCCGCGCCGACGCAGGCGCGGCCACCCGGGCGCTGGACCCGTCGACGATCCTGGCCGTGTTGTTCCTGCTCGCCGCCGGTCTGTGGCTGGCCGCGCAACTACGCGAGAGGGGCCGGCTGCGCGGCTCCCTGCTCGGCGTGGCGCTGCTGCTGGTCGGCGCGACCTCGCTGGTCAGCGCGCTGGGCGCCGCGCAGCCCGTGCCCAGCGCACTGGAGGCGCTGCGCATCGGCACCGTGGTGGTGATGTTCGTCGTCCTGGAGCAGTTGATGCCGGACCTGCCGGCGATCCGGCGGTTCCTGCTCGCGGCGTACGCCTCCCTGGCGCTGGCGCTCGGCTACACCGCCGTGCTGGCCCTGCTCGGGGACCCGCCGGCCGAGGTCAAGGGCGACTTCACCCGGATCAGCGGGCCGTTCAGCCAGTCGACCACGTTCGGCCGGTACCTGATGTTCATGGTGATCTTCGGGTTCGGCGTCCACCGGTACCTGGCCCGCCGGCTGCGGGTCGCCCTCGGCGTGCTGCTCGCGGCGTCGCTGGTGTTCCTGCTGCTCACCAACACCCGCAGTGCCATCCTCGGCGCGGCCCTGGGCCTGGTCGTGGTCGCGCTGCTGCATCGCAGCCGGCGCCTGCTGGTGGCGCTGTGCCTGGTCGCGGTGGCCGGTGCGGCCCTGTTGCCGACGGTCGCGCAGCGCTTCGGGCAGCTCGCCGACAGCACCGCCGTCGGCGGTGGCCCGACCGGCAACACCCTCGCCTGGCGGGTCGACTACTGGTCGGAGATCGTCTCCCTGGCCAACCGCAACCCGGTGACCGGCATCGGGCCCAACATGACCAAGTTCGAGGCCGACGAGGCGAAGAAGCCGCACAACGACTTCCTGCGCGCGTACGTCGAGACCGGTCTGCTCGGCCTGCTCGCCTACCTGGCGATGATGGTCCTCTGCCTGCACGCCGGGTGGGCGGCGCTGCGTCGGGCCCCGCCGGGCACGCTGGGCCGGGGGATCGCGGTCGGTTTCCTCGGCTGCGCGGTCGCCTTCGTCGCGGTCAGCGCGGCCTCCAACGTGATCTCGAACGTGGTCACGCTGTGGTACTTCGCGGCGTTCGCCGCCGCGGCCAACGCGATCGCCCGGGGCGTGCCCGCGGGCACGGACCGGGTCGTGGCACCCGCCGCGCCGACGGCGGTCAGGCGGGGCATCGGATGAGCTACCGGACAGTGGGGAGCGCAAGGGTGGAGATCGTCGACTATCTGCGGGTCGCGCGGCGTCGGCTCTGGGTCCTGGTCGGAGTCCCGGTGGTCGCCACGGCGGTGGCCGCGCTGGTCGTCCTGCTCGGCCCCCAGCGCTACACGGCCACCTCGTACGTCGCGGCGCCGGCCCTGGTCGGCGGCAGCGCGGCCCAGCAGTACACCGGCACGCAGGCGGCCAACCAGTTCGCGGCGGCCTTCGCCGCTGCCGTGACCTCCCCGCAGGTGGTCGACCAGGTGTCGGCCGACACCGGCGTCGCGGCGGGGGACCTGCGCGACGGGCTGACGGTCGAGCAGGTCGGGGCGAGCAGCCAGCTCACCCTGGCCTACACGGCGACCCGCCGGTCCACGGTGGTCCCGGTGCTCACGGCGACCGGGAAGCGCGCCCTGTCCTTCCTGTTCACCAGCCAGGTCAACATCGCCACCGGCGAGGTGGGGGCGGCCACCGACGAGCTGACCGCCGCCACCCGGGCGATCAACGACTGGGAGAAGACGAACAAGGTCAGCCAGCCGGACAAGCTCTACCAGGCGACCCTGCAGGAGATCGCCAGCATGCGGCAGCAGCAGTTGCAGATGCAGGCCGTCGGCAACGGCCGGGGCGCCGACGCCGCCGCCGGGGCGATCGCCGCCGGGCAGAAGCGGCTGGACGGGCTCGGCCCGAAGCTGCCCGACTACCAGGCGCTGCTCGCGCAGCGGGACGGTGCCAGCACCGCGTTGTCCTCCGCCCGGCAGGGCCTCCAGCAGGCCCGGGCCCAGGCCCAGGCCGCCGACCCCGCCCAGGTCACCAGCCTCGGCGAGGTCCAGCCGGTCTCCCGGGGTCGGGCGCTGGCCGGTCTCGTGCTGCCGGTGGCCGGTGCCGGCCTGCTGCTGGCCGTGCTGCTGGTGGCAGCCCTGGAGCAGGTCACCCGCAGCCGCGCGGCCGCGGCCGGCCGGGCCACGACGGCGCAACGGGCCGCGGGGACGGGACCGGCCGCGGTGAACGGGCGGGCGGACGCGGTCGGGCCGGCTGACGCGAACGGGCGGGCCGGCGCGGTGAACGGGCGGGCGGACGCGAACGGGCGGGCCGCCGTGCCCGCGCCGTGGGACGTCAGCCCCGAACCCGAGCCGCGGCACCGGTAGGCGGGCGGCGTGGCGGCCGAACCGGACCGGCACAGGGAGCCGGCCTCCCCACGGGGCGGCCGGCGGCCGGCGACGTCCGCCCCACAGCCCGGTCCCGCCCCACAGCCCGGTCCCGCCCCACAGCCCGGTCCCGCCCCACAGCCCGGTCCCGCCCCACAGCCCGGTCCCGCCCCGCGCGGCGAGGCGGAGCCGCAGGGCGACCGGCACGTCCGGGGGATGGCCCGGGGCGGCGGCCTCAACCTGCTCGGTGCCCTGCTCAGCCAGGCCGCGGTCTTCCTGATCATGCTGCTGCTGGCCCGGGTGCTGGGCATCCGCGAGGTCGGCCGGTACGCCCAGTGCTACGCCGTGCTGTCCCTGGCCGGGCTGCTCTCGCTGTCCGGCTTCCGGGCCGGGCTGACCCGGTTCGTGGCGGTCCACCTGGCGGACTCCGACGCGCCCGCGCTGCGCGGCACGGTCCGGCTGGGGCTGGCCATCTCCGCCGCCTCGTCGGTCGTCCTCGCCGCCGCGCTGGCGCTCGCCGCCCCGTGGCTCGCCGCCCGGCTGCACGATCCCGGGCTGGTCACCGGCCTGCGGCTGGTGGCGCTGACCCTGCCCGCCTCGACGATCTGCGAGGCCGCCCTCGCGGCGACCCGGGGCTGGCGGACCCAGCGCCCGTTCACCTTCATCGGCCAGCTCTACGAGCCGGGCACCCGGCTGCTGCTGACCGGGCTCGCCCTGGCCACCGGCGCGGGCCTGACCGGGGCGTACTGGGCGCTGGTCGGCGCCGGCTGGTCCGCCGCGTTGCTCGCCCTGGTCGCGCTGGTCCGGCTGGTCCGCCGGGTGCCGCCGGCCCGCCCGGTGTACCGCCCCCGGCAGCTCTTCGGCTTCTCCACCGTGAGCTGGGTGTCCTCGTTGTCCTCGACCGGGCTGATCTGGGTCGACACCCTGCTGCTCGGCTTCTTCGCCAACCCGGAGATCGGCGTCTACAACGTGGCCACCCGGCTGGTCACCGTCGCGATCTTCGTGCTCGCGCCGATCAACGCCGCGTTCGGTCCGTACATCGCGCACCTGCACCACCGGGGGGAGCTGGCCGACGTCCGCCGGGTGTACGCGGTGGCCACGGGCTGGGTGGTCCGGCTGTCCATGCCCGCCTTCGTCGCGTTGCTGGTCCTCCCCGGCGACCTGCTGCGGGTCTTCGGCGGAGAGGTCGCCGCCGGTGCGGCGGTGACCGTGGTCCTGGCCCTGGGGCAGCTCGTCAACGCGGCGACCGGCCCGTGCGGCACGGTGCTGAACATGTCCGGCCGGGTGGCGGTCAACATGGCCGACAACCTGGCCGCCCTGGTGCTCAACATGCTGCTCAACCTCTGGCTCATCCCGGCGTACGGCATCGTCGGCGCGGCGCTGGCGTGGAGCGTGTCGCTGATCGTGGTCAACGTCGCGCGGGTGCTCCAGGTCCGCGCGCTGGTGGGCGCACTGCCGTTCACCGTGGGCATGGTCAAGGGGATCTCCGCCGGCGCGGCGGCGCTGCTCGCCGGGCTGCTGGTGCGTTGGCTGGTGCCGGGCTGGCCGTGGCGGCTCGGTGTCGGCCTGCCGGCGATCGTGGCGGTCTACCTGGGGGTCGTGCTGGCGTTGGGGCTCGGCCGGGAGGACCTCATGGTGCTGCGGGCCCTGGTGCGCCGGCGCGGTCGCGGCGCCCCCACCCCGCCCCCGCCCGGCGCACGAGACGACGGCGGCGCACAAACCGACGGCGGCGCACCAGCTGACGGCGGCGCACCGACCGCCGCCGGCACCGTGGTGGCCCGGTGAGCGCCGGGCCCCGCCGGGCCGCGGTGGACCGGCTGCGCCGGGCGGTACGCGGCACGCGGGCCTGGGCCCGTGCGGCCCGGCCCGGCCCGGTCGGCGCGCTGCCCGACTTCCTCGTCATCGGCGGGCAGCGCTGCGGCACCACGTCGCTGCACCACTACCTCGCCGGGCATCCCGACGTGCGGGCTGCCACCGGCAAGGAGCTGCAGTTCTTCAGCCTGCACGCCGGGCGCGGGCAGCGCTGGTACCGGGCCCACTTCCCGCCGGCCGCCCCCGGCCGGCAGAGCTTCGAGGCCAGCCCCTACTACCTGTTCCACCCCGCCGTGCCGGCGCGGGTGGCCGCGCTGCTGCCCGAGGCCCGGTTCGTGGCGCTGCTGCGCGACCCCGTCGAGCGGGCCTACTCGCACTACCTGCACACCCGCTCGCTCGGCGGCGAGCCGCTGGCCTTCGCCGACGCGCTCGCCGCCGAGCCGGCACGACTGGCGGCGGCGCTGCGCCGGGGGCCGGACACCCCGGCGGCCCACCGGGCCCTGCGCAACCACTCGTACGCCGCCCGGGGCCGCTACGCCGAGCAGCTCGACCGCTGGTTCGCCCACGTGCCCCGGGAACGGCTGCACGTGGTGCGCAGCGAGGACCTGTACGCCGACCCGGCGGCGACGTACGCCGGCATCCTGCGGTTCCTCGGGCTGGCGCCGTTCACGCCGGACGCCTTCGCCCGGCACACCCGGCGGGCCGAGCGGGGCCCCTCCCAGCTCACCGACGAGCTGAGGGCCAACCTGACGGCCCAGTTCGCCCCGCACAACGCCCGCCTCGCCGACCTGCTCGGCTGGCCGCGCACCTGGTGACGCCGGCCCGCCGCCCCGGGGTGGGACGGGCCGGCCGGCGGGGGCTGGTCAGCGGAGCGGGCAAGGGCTGTCAGCGGGCGGGGGCGAGGATCGCGGCGGGGTCGCCGGTGGACCGGATCAGCACCGGCTCCGCCCCGATGGTGACCGGCCCGGCCGCCCGTCGCGGCTCGGCGCCGACCGGGCCGCTGTCCAGGCCCGGCCCGGCCGGCAACGACACGCTCCCGCCCGAGGCCGACCAGACCACCAGCGTGGTCTGCTCGCCGCGCCGGAACGCCACCCCGGCCAGCCCTTTCGCGGTCACCGGCTCGGCCGTCGCGTCCTCGGCCGCGAGCGCCAGCCCGGCCAGCTTCACCCCGGCCGGCCGCACGGTGCCGTCCGGGTCGAGCAGGCCGTAGCGCACCTCGCTGCCCTGCCGGTTGTCCGGGTTGTACGCCAGCGGCAGCCAGAGCACCTGCTCGACGCCGCCGGCCACGAGCTGGACGACCGCCTTGACCATCTCGTCGGCCCGGCTGGCCGCGTCGCCGTCGCTGTCGCGCCAGAACTGGCCGACCTCCCACGCCTGGACCGGCACCCCGGCCGGGGTCTGCTCCCGCAGGTAGTCCAGCAGCGCCGGCACCCCGGCGAAGTGTTCGTAGAAGTGCAACTGCCGCACGTCGACGATCCGCTCGTCGAGCAGTTCCTCGGTGACCGCGAGGAAGGCCAGGTTCCGGGTGTTCTGCTCGGTGGCCAGGGCGGTCCGCAGCTGCTCCGGCCCGTCCACGGCCGGGATCTGCCGGCCCCGGGTGCCGACCCGGCGCGGGAAGTACGCCCGGTACGCGGCGACCGCCTCGTCCGGCCGTCCGGCCCGCACCAGCCGGTCGGCGACGCCTATCCCGTACGCCACGCTGCTGATCCCGGAGTCGACCACCCTCGCCTTCGGGTCGGCCGACCGGACCGCCTCCGTGGCGGAGGTGACCAGCCTGCGGTAGTCCGCCGGGCTGCCGGCCCAGTACTGCGGCGCGTTGACCTCGTTCTCGATCGCGTACTCCCGCACCCCGTAGGGCGCGTAGCGGCGCACCACGTCCCGGACGAAGCCCTGGTAGGCGGCCAGGTCCCGGGGCATCGCCGACTCGGTCTTGTTCGCCTGCCCCCGGGTGTGCCGGGCGGTGCCGCCGGTGGCCCAGCAGACCCCGGTGCGGATCTTCAGGTGCAGGGTGATGCCGAGGCCCTGGCTCTCGCGGGCGATCCGGTCCACCGCCGAGAAGTCCGGGATGCCCTGGGTCTTCTCGATGTCGCACCAGCTCAGCTCGTGGTACGTCGCCGAGCCGGAGAGCTGCTTCAGGTACGGGACGAACGACTCGTGGCGCGACCAGTCCCAGTGCGCGCCGAACGGGGTCCGCACCCCGGGGGCCGCCGACGGCGCCGGCCCGGCCGACGGCCCGGTCGCCGACGTCGACGGGGTCGGCCGGGGCGTGGGGGAGGCGGGGCCGTCCGAGCAGGCCGCCCCGGCGGCCAGGGCGAGCGCCAGCGCGCCGGCCAGCAGCGGGACCCGCCGTGCGGGGCGGCGCGTCACCGGTATCCCAGCTCGCGCAGCGTCGCGCCGGAGAAGACGCGGACCAGCACCCGCAGGAACGGGTCCAGCTCCCGCCGGTACGTGCCGACCCGCGAGCCGTAGATGGCGGCGTCGGTGCGTGCGGCGGCCCGCCGGTGGTCCGCCTCGGCGGTGTACTTGCCCGCCACGTCGTGCTGCTTGCCGCTGTAGTCGAGCACTCCGGCCTCCCAGGGTTCGCCGAGGAACTCGAACAGCGTCCGCATGGCCTTCTCCGGGTCGCCGACGGTGTCCTCGTAGCGCAGTTCGTGGTACCGGCCGGCGGGCAGCCGGCTGCCCGCCGCGCGGGCGACGCGGATGTAGCGGGGCCACTTGACCACGCACTTGACCGCCGACCAGTAGCCGAACCGCTTGCGGTGGGAGACGACCACGTCCCGGCCGTCCCGGATGACGTGCACGAACTGCGCGTCCGGGAAGACCTCGGCGAGGAAGCCGATCGACAGCGCGTACAAGGGCGTCTTGTCCGCCCAGCGGGTCTTGCCGCGGGACCGGGCGTAGTCGGCGTGGATGCCGCCGAAGAAGTCGGCGATGCGGCCCAGCCAGTACTCCCGGGGGAACCCGAAGCGGGCCAGCCGTTCCCAGTCCCGGCCGACGATGCGCTGCATGTCGGCCAGGAAGCGGGTCTCCGGGCCGCAGGACACCCGGGAGTGCGAGTCGAGCACCAGGCGCAGCATCGTCGTCCCGGACCGCTGGCAGCCGACCAGGAAGATCGGCCCCCGGGGCCCGGCCGCCGCCTCTGCTGCCTCTGCTGCCTCTGCCGCCTCCGGGTCGGGCCGGCGCGCGTCGGCGGCCGGCGGCGTCGAGGTGCCGGCCAAGGGGGCGACCGAGGGCGCCGGCTGCTCGGCGGCCGGCGGGACCGGCGGGGCGTCCGGGTCAGCCACGGCCCACCGCCGGGTCCAGGCCGGCCCGTGCGTCCAGCCGCCCGGCCAGCTCGGAGCACAGCGCGCGCACCCGGCCGTCGAGTTCCAGCCGGGGCTGACGGGGGGCGCGCGGTCCGATGTGGCCGTGCAGCGCCGGGTCGTACGGCAGGTCGAGGAACGCGCACAGCCGCCGCGTGTACGCGGCCGGGGCGGCCACCAGCGCGTCGTACGAGCAGAGCAGCGTGTCGTCGCGGTCGGCCAGGCCGAGGGTGAAGAACAGCGAGTTGCGCACGTACCAGAACAGGGCGGCGGCGGTGTGCGGGGTCATCCGGTCGTAGTCGAAGCCGGCGATCAGCTCGCGGGCCGGCCCGTCCAGGCGTTGCCCCTGCCACCGGTCGCCGATCGTGCCGTCGGCGATCGCCCGCAGCGCCCGCAGGTTGGCGTCGCCGAACTTCGCCACCTCGGAGCGGGCCCGGTCGTCGACGTCCCGGTACGCCCACAGCGCCCGGCCGGGCCGCAGGCCGGCCAGGCCGAGCAGCTCGTCCACCCGGTGCGTGTCGCACAGCGGCTTGACCAGCACGTGCCGGTGCCGGCTGCGCCGCACGACGTCGGCGAGCACCGCGTCGGAGCGCAGCCGGAAGCGGTGGAACACCCGCCGGTCGTTCTCGTTGCGTACCTCGAACGACGGCGCAACGTCCAGCCCTCGGGCCAGCATGTTGGTGCCGGAGCGTTGCAGGCCGACCAGGTACACCGGCACCGCCCGGCCGGGCGGCTGCGGGTGGGCCCGTCGCCAGCGCCACTTCGCCAGCGCGGTGCCGGCCCGCTGGACCGGGTCGAGCCGGTCCTCCTCGACGAGCCGCCGCACCCCCTCGGTGCGCGCCCAGCGCAGGTGCCGCACCACCCGCCGGGCGGTGTACGCCCACGCCGAGGGTTCGTCCTGCTGGGCCACCGGGTGTCCTCCTCGGGCCTGACGGTCTGGGCGGGGGACACGCTACCGGCAGATCATCGTGGCTGGCCACGTGGCCGTGCGGCCAGCGCCTCATGGGCCGTGTGGTCAGTTGGGGATCATGATCTGGACTCATCCGCCCGGTTTGCATACCGTGGGCCCCCTGGTCACCGCTGCTGCCCGGTGCCCGTCCTTCCTTACCCCTGAGCGGCCACTCAGCAGGCCACCCCTGGAGCAGGCCGATGCGTGTCCTCCACGTCAACAAGTTCCTCTACCGCCGCGGCGGCGCCGAGGGCTACCTCCTCGACGTCGCCACACTGCAGCGGGGCGCGGGCGACGAGGTCGCGTACTTCGGCATGGCGCACCCCGACAACGACGCCCCGCTGCCGTACTCGCGGCACTTCCCGCCGCTGGTGGAGCTCGACCCGGCACCCTCGGGGATCGGCCCGCGCGCGACGGCGGCGGCCCGGATGATCTGGTCCCCGGCCAGCCGGCGCGGCCTGGCCCGGGTGATCGACGACTTCCGGCCCGACGTGGTCCACCTGCACAACATCTACCACCAGCTCTCGCCGTCGGTGCTGGCCGCGGCGCGGGCCGCGCGGGTGCCCTGCGTGATGACGCTGCACGACTACAAGCTGGCCTGTCCCAGCTACCAGATGCTGGACCGGGGCGCGGTGTGTGACGCCTGCGTCACCGGCGGCCCGCTGCGGGCCGCCCGGCGCCGGTGCAAGGACGGCTCGCTGCCGGCCAGCGGCCTGCTGGCCGTGGAGTCCTGGCTGCACCGCTCCACCCAGGCGTACGGGCCGGTGCAGGCGTTCGTCAGTCCCAGCCGGTTCCTGGCGGGGGTGATGCGCCGGGCCGGTGTCTTCCCGGACCGGATGCACGTGGTGCCGCACTTCGTCGACGTCGCCGCTACGCCCGTGAAGCCGGCCCCGGGCGGGCCGGTGGTCTTCGCCGGCCGGCTGTCTGCCGAGAAGGGCGTCGACGTGCTGGTCGAGGCGCTCGCCCTGCTGCCGCCCGAGGTGTCGCTCGACGTGGCCGGCGACGGGCCGGCCCGCGCCGGGCTGGCCGAGCTGGCGCGGCGGCGGGCGCCCGGCCGGGTCCGGTTCCACGGGCGGCTGGACAAGGCCCGGCTGCACGCGCTGGTCCGGTCCGCGGCGGTGGCGGCCGTGCCGTCGCGGTGGAACGAGAACCAGCCGATGGCCGTGCTGGAGGCGTTCGCCTGCGGCGTGCCCGTGGTCGCCACCGACCTGGGCGGGCTGCCTGAGCTGGTCACCCCCGGCGTGGACGGCGAGGTGGTCGCCGCTGACGATCCCGCCGCGCTGGCCGCCGCGCTGGGCGGCGTCCTCGCCGACCCGGCGCGGGCGCACCGGATGGGCCTGGCCGGGCGGGCCCGGGTGGAGCGGGACTTCTCGCCGCAGGCGCACCTGGCCCGGCTGGGCGAGGTCTACGCGACGGCAGCGCGGGCGCTGCGGGAGCCGGCGTGACCCGCCCGGTGCGGGTGCTCTACCTGGCCGGCAGCGGGCGCAGCGGCAGCACCCTGGTCACCACCGTCCTCGGCCAGTACGCCGGGTTCTTCGCGGCCGGCGAGCTGCGCTACCTGTGGCAGCGCGGTGAGGTGGAGAACCGGCCCTGCGGCTGCGGCCTGCCGTTCCGGGACTGTCCGGTGTGGCGCGCGGTGCGCCGGGACGTGCCGGTCGACCGGGCCGGCGGGATCGCCGCCCGGCTGCGCGGTCGGCTGCGCCTGCGCGGGGTGCCCGCGCTGCTGCGCCGCCACCGGCGCGGCCGGCGTGCGGTGCCAGCCCACCCCGACGACGCGGCGCTGGCCGGCCTGTACGCCGCCGTGGCCCGGCACGCCGGGGCGCGGGTGGTGGTCGACTCGTCGAAGCTGCCGCCGTACGGGGCCCTGGTCGGCGCGCTGCCCGGCGTCGAGCTGCGGGTGCTGCACCTGGTCCGCGACCCGAGGGCCACGGCCTTCTCCTGGCGGCGCCGCCGGGGCCTCGACGGCGAGGCCGACCAGCGGCTGATGAGCCGGCCTCCGGTGTGGAAGGCGGCCCTGCTGTGGCTGGTCTGGAACACGCTGACGGCCCGGCTGTGGGCCGGCGACCCGGGCCGCTACCTGCGGGTGCGGTACGAGGACCTGACGGCCGACCCGGAGGCGACGCTGGGCCGGATCGCCGCGTTCGCCGACGCCGGCCCGTCCACCGGGACCGACGCCGGCCCGTCCGCCAGGGCCCACGCCGGCCCGTCCGCCGCAGCCGACGCCGGCCCGTTCACCGGTCCCGCGACGGTGCGGCTGGCGCCCACCCACTCGGTGGCCGGCAACCCGTCGCGGCACCGAACCGGCCCGGTGCCGATCGCCGCCGACGTCGAGTGGCGGCGCGGGCTGTCCCGGTGGTCGTACGCCGTGGTGACCGCGCTGACCGCGCCGGGGCTGCGCCGCTTCGGCTACCCGTGGCGCCGGGGCGGCCCGGTGGCACCCCGGCACGAGGAGGACTGAGGGATGTTGGCTGTGGTGGTGGGCACCGGTCGGTGCGGTTCGACCCTCGTGCAGGAGTTGCTGTCCCGGCATCCCGGCGTGGGGTTCGTCTCCGGCGTCGACGACAAGCTGTCCCGGCTCAACCTCACCGGCCGGTTCAACGGGCCGCTGTACCGGCGGTCGGCGCCCCGCCCGACCGGCATGACGTCGCTGCGGCACAGCCGCCGGCTGCTGGAACGCGGCCGGCTGCGGGTCGCCCCGTCGGAGGCGTACCAGCTGCTGGACCGGCACGTGCTGGCCGGCTTCTCCCGCCCGTGCCGGGACCTGACCGCCGACGACCTCACCCCGCACGTGGCGCGGCGGCTGCGCGCCTTCTTCGACGCCCGGATCGGCCGGCAGCGCTGCCCGCTGCTGGTGCACCACGTCACCGGCTGGCCGCGCACCGGGTTCCTCCGGGCGGCCTACCCCGAGCTGCGGGTGGTCAACGTGGTCCGCGACGGCCGGGCCGTCACCAACTCCTGGCTCCAGATGGGCTGGTGGGACGGCTGGCGTGGCCCCGACAACTGGTACCTCGGGCCGCTGCCGGACGACCTGCGCCGGGAGTGGGAGGAGTCCGCCCGGTCCTTCCCGGTGCTCGCCGCGCTCGGCTGGAAGATGCTGATGGCGGCGTTCGTCGACGCCCGGGCCGCGCACCCGCCCGGGCAGTGGCTGGACGTCCGCTACGAGGACCTGCTCGCCGACCCCCGCGCCGAGGTGGCCCGGATGCTCGACTTCCTCGGGCTGGACTGGACGCCGGCGTTCGAGCGGGGCTTCGGGCGGTACGAGTTCCCCGCCGGACGCCGGGTGGCGTACCACGACGAGCTGGGCCCCGAACAGCTCGCGGCCGTCGAGCGGGCCCTGGCCGAGCCGCTGCGGCAGTGGGGCTACCGGGACTGACCGCCTCCCCCGGCGAGGGGCCCACCCGTCGGACCACGCCCGGCGAAGTTCCTACACGTGCAGGTGGTGGCGCCGGTCGCCGGCTCGTAGCGTACGCAGCCTCGGACCTCAAGGAGACTGCATGGCTACAGTGGGAACGCGCTTGCGCACAGGCGTGGCCGTACTGTCTGCGGCGGTGCTCGCCGCCCTCGGCGCGGCGCCGCAGGCGCTGGCGGCGGACGGCCCGCCGTCGATCGTCGTCCAGGACGGCGTCACCCAGCCGGTGTTCGGCTACGCCGACGCCATCCGGGAACGCCTCTTCATCGACTCCACCTTCGACAGCGACAACGACGGCCTGCGCGACATCATCGCGTTCGACCTGATGCGGCCGGCGGCCACCGCGAACGGCCTCAAGGCGCCCGTGGTGATGGACGCCAGCCCCTACTACTCGACGGTCTGCCGGGGCAACGAGTCCGAGTGCAAGGCCGACCTCGACGGCGACGGGCTGCTGGACAAGTGGCCGCTGTTCTACGACAACTACTTCGTGCCGCGCGGCTACGCGGTCATCCTGCTGGACATGGTCGGCACCAACAACTCCACCGGCTGCCCGACCACCAACGCCAACCAGGACAACCTGAGCGCCAAGCAGGCCATCAACTGGCTCAACGGCCGGGCCACCGCCCGCAACGCCGCCGGTGAGATCGTCAAGGCGGACTGGCACAACGGCAGGACGGGGATGATCGGCAAGTCGTACGACGGCTCGCTGGCCATGTCCACGGCGGTGACCGGCGTGAAGGGCCTGACCACGGTCGTGCCCATCAGCGGCCCGACCGAGTACTACGACTACGTGCGCAGCAACGGCGTCGTCACCCGGGGCAACAGCTACGTGGCGTCGCTGGCCAACACGGTCACCAACCCGGAGCGCCGGGAGTACTGCAAGCCGGTGCGCGACGCGATGGCCGCCGTCGACGGCGACGAGCACGGCGACTACACCGCCTTCTGGAACGAGCGCAGCTACGTCAAGAAGGTCCCCAACGTCACCGCCAGCGTGCTGCTCTACCACGGCCTCAACGACGACAACGTCCGGCCGGACCACTTCAGCAAGTTCTGGTACGCCCTGGCGGAGAACAACGTGCCGCGCAAGCTGTGGCTGTCCCAGGAGGGTCACGTCGACCCGTTCGACTCGCGCCGCGCGGTGTGGGTGTCGACGCTGCACCGGTGGTTCGACTTCTGGCTCCAGGGCGTCGCCAACGGCATCATGGACGAGCCGCGGGTGGACCTGGAGCGGTCCGCCGACGTGTGGGAGACCCACGCCGACTGGCCGATCCCCGGCAAGGCCGACACCGAGGTGTTCCTCCAGCCCGGCACCACCGGCGCGGGCGGTCTCGGGCTGGTGCCGACCGCGAAGCCGGCGACCGGGGCGTTCCAGGACAGCCGCACGCAGAGCCAGAACACCATGATCCTCAACCCGGACGTGGTGCAGCCCAACCGGCTGGCCTTCCTCTCCGAGCCGCTCACCGCGCCGCTGCACATCTCCGGCACCCCGACCGTGCAGCTGCGGGCCTCCGCCGACCAGACCGACACCAACCTCGGGGCGATCCTGGTCGACTACGGCACCGACGAGCGGGTCGCGCACCGGGCCTCCGGCGAGGGAATCATCACCCTGACCACGGAGGACTGCTGGGGCGAGAGCAGCCCGACGGACGACGGCTGCTACAAGCAGACGACGAAGCGGGTGGCCACGGCCGACTACGAGCTGGTGACCAAGGGCGTCATGGACGCCCAGAACCGGCAGTCGATCCGCGTCGCCGTGCCGCTGGTGCAGGGGGAGTCGTACAACTTCAGCTTCCCGCTGCTGCCGGAGGACTACGTCTTCAAGCCCGGCCACCGGATCGGCGTGATCATCGTGGCCAGCTACCCGCAGTACTCCAGCCAGGCGGACACCACCGCCGCGAACCTGCGGGTCGCGCTGAAGAGCAGCAAGGTCGTCCTGCCCGTGGTCGGCGGCACCGCCGCCGCGCACGCCGCCGGCCTCTGACCGGCTAACCGGTGGGCCGCCCGGCCCGCCACCGGGGCGGCCCGGCGATCGACCCTCCGCGGAGGACCGTCGATCGCCGGGCCGCCCCGCTTCGTCGGCGCAGATGGTTACGCTTGCCGAAGAAGCCGCCGAGGGGAGGGCACACGTCGCCGACCGCCACCGTGCTCGTGGTCTTCGGCCGCGGCGTGCTGCGTGCCGGGGACACCTGGGCGCTGACCCCGGCCAGCATCGCCCGCGTGCAGGCCGCGGTGGACTACGTCGCCGCGAACGAGGCGTCCTTCGCCCGCGCCGTCGGGCAGGGCCGGACGCCCCGGATCGTGTTCAGCGGAGGCTGGGCGGAGGCCGCCGAGGGGGCGCAGCGCCCGCCGCAGGGGTGGCGGGAGGGCGACCTGATGCTGCGCCGGGCACTCGCCGCCGGCCTCGACCGGCACGCGGAGCTGCGCGCCGAGACGCGGTCGCGCAGCACGCTGGAGAACCTCCTGCGCACCGTCGAGGACGGGCTGCTCGACGGCCATGCCTTCGGCCCGGGGCAGCCGCTGGGCATCGTCTCGCACACCTGGCACCTGCCCCGGATCAGGTATCTGGCCCGCCGGGCCCTCGGGCTGCGCGGCGGGGCGCTGCTCGACGTCCACGCCTCCGGCGGGGAGGCGCTGCCGAGGTGGTGGCGCGAGCCGGCCGCCCGGATCGCGTCCCGGCTGTGGTTCCTCGGGGCCCGCGACGCGGCGGGCCTGTTACGCCGGGAACGCCGGCTGGTGGCGTCGATGCGCGGCGTCGACCGGCTGGCGCGCCGCCGCCGGGACGGGACGGGCGGAGACCGCGCCGTGGTCCCGCCACACCCCGGTCCGGGTTCTTCCGGCGCGGGCACGGCCGGCCCCGGCCCCGGTCCGGCCGCCGGGCCGGCGAGACCGCTGCGGCGGAGCATGTGACGGACGGCCGCTGACGGGGTACAGGCTCCCGAGCCACCGGATCGACCTCGATGAGGACGACGGTCGCGGCGAGGTCGAGGAGGTCACGTGGACAGGATGGACGGTCCTTCGGGCGGACGAGCCGGGTGCGGCGCCGCCGCGGGCGTACCCGGGCGTGGCGTGGGCGGGCGGCGGTGATCGTCCTCGCCCCGGTGTACGAGCCGGGTCCCCGCCTGCCCGAGTTCGTCGCCGAGCTGCGCGACGCCGCTCCCGACGTCCACGTCGTCGTGGTGGACGACGGCAGCGGACCGGCGTCCGCCCGGGTCCTCGACGCGGCGCGTGACCTCGGCTGCACCGTTCTGCGGCACGGGACGAACCGGGGCAAGGGCGTGGCCCTGAGGACGGGGTTCCGGCACGTCGCGCGCGCGTGTCCGGGCCACGACGTGGTGTGCGCCGACGCCGACGGCCAGCACGGCGTCGCCGACGTCCTGCGCGTGGCCGGGCGCGTCGAGGAGACCGGCGTGATGGTGCTGGGCGTACGGCGGTTCGACGGCGAGGTGCCGGTGCGCAGCAGGGCCGGCAACGGCCTCACCCGGCTGCTGTTCCGCGCCGCGACCGGACGCCCCGTGCGGGACACCCAGACCGGGCTGCGGGCGTACCCGCACGGCCTGCTCGACTGGTTGCTCACGGTCCCCGGCGAGCGATTCGAGTACGAGATGAACGTCCTGCTGTATGCCGTCCGGGCCGGCAAGCCCATCGAGCAGACCACGATCGCCACCAGGTACGTGGCCGACAACGCCTCGTCGCACTTCGGGTCGTTCACCGACTCCGTGCGGATCTACCTGCCCCTGCTGCGGTTCGCCGCCTCGGCCCTGCTGGCCCCGACCGGGCTCTCCCGCCGGCCCCGCCGCTGACGGTCCGAGGCGGTCGTGGACGCGCCGCTGGCCGGGCCCCCCGTGGTCGGGGCCCGGCCAGTTGGCTGTTCGGGTGGGTCAGCTGGCGCGGTTAGGCGTCGGGCACGTCGAGCTGACTCAGCCGGGCGGCGGGGTGGGAGGTCACCTGTTCGAGTAGGCGTCCCAGGCCGCCCACGAGGCGTTCGACGGTTTCCCGGTGGAACAGGTCGACGCGGTACTCCACGGAGCCGGGCACCCCCTGCGGTTGGCCGTCCGCGTCGCGCCGTTCCGCGAACCGGTACGACAGATCGAACGCCGCGGTGTGGTTGCCGATCGGCTCCGCCTCCACGCCGAGCCCGGGTAGGGCGACGCCGGCTGGGATCGTGGGCTGGGTTCCCGTCCTGACCTGGGCCATCGGGTGCCGGCCGGGCGGGTGCACCGGGTCGAGCTGCTCGACCAGCCGTTCGAAGGGCAGATCCTGGTGCTGGTATGCGGCCAGGTCCGTGGTCCGTACCCGGACCAGCAGTTCCGCGAAGGTCGGGTCCCCGGCGGTGTCGACCCGAGTGACCAGCGTGTTGACGAAGCGTCCGACGAGCCGTTCCAGGTCGGCCTCGGCCCGACCGGGCACCGTGACCGCGAACGGCAGATCGGTGCCCGCCCCGAACCGGGTCAGCAGTGCGGCCACCGCTGCCTTGAGCACCATGCTGACGGTCGTGCCGCTGGCCCCGGCCAGTCCGGCGAGCCGGACATGCAGGTCGGCGTCGATGTCGACCGGGACCAGGTCGACGGGTGACCGAGAGTCGGCCGGCCGGGCCCGGTCGAACGGCAGCTCCAGTGCGTGCGGTATGCCGTCCAGGTATCCCTTCCAGAAGGTCAACTGCCGCGCCGCGACGCTGCCCGGGTTGTCGGCGTCGCCCAGCAGATCCCGCTGCCACAGGACGTGGTCGGCGTACTCCACGGGCAACGGCTGCCAGTGCGGCGCGCGGCCGGCGAGCCGGGCACCGTACGCCTCGGTCAGGTCGCGCAGCAGCGGATGCCATGACCACTCGTCGGCGGCGATGTGGTGCAGGACGAGCACGAGCGCCGAGCGGTCCTCGTCCACGAGGAACAGCCTGGCCCGTACGGCGGGGTCCCGCTGGAGGTCGAAGGGCTCCTGGGCGACGGTCGTGACGGAGTCGGCCAGCTTCTCCGCGCTCACGTGTTCGACGACCAGGGGCGGCTGGACCGAGGTGGCGTCGACGATCCGCGCGACAGGCGCCCCCTGGTGCTGCGGGAACAGGGTACGGAGTACGGCGTGCCGGCGTACGACATCGGTGAGCGCGGCGTCGAGCGCCGCCACGTCGACCCGACCGCTCAGGTGGAGAACGTACGCCCCGTGATCGGCTGGGGAGGTGCCGGGCGTCCGATGGCGGAACCAGAGATGTCGCTGCGCGTGCGACAGGGGCACCACGTCGCCGTCGGTACGTCGGGTCAGTGGCGGACGACCGGTCGCGGCGGTGATCTTCGCGGTGATCGCGGCGACGGTGGGCGACTCGAACAGCTCCTGGATGCTCACCTTCAGCCCGAGGACCGCTCTGATCCGCGTGACCAGGCGGACAGCGGTGAGCGAGTGTCCCCCCAGTACGAAGAAGTTGTCGTCCGGGTCCACCACGGGACGGCCGAGCACCTGGGCAAAGAGCTGACAGAGCAGTTCCTCCACCAACGACCGTGGCGCGCGACCGGTGGCGGCGGCGAGGGTCGGCTCCGGCAGGGCCGCCCGGTCGAGCTTTCCGTTGCCGGTGTGGGGCAGCGCGTCCAGCAGTACGAATGCCGCCGGCACCATGTAGCCGGGCAGGACCAGCGAGAGATCGTCGCGGAGCCGGCGCTGGTCCGGCGCGGTCCCGTCGTTGGGCACGACGTATCCGACCAGGCCCTCGTCCCCGGTCGGCAGGGTACGGACGGCCACCGCGCCGGCGCGTACCGCCGGATGCCGGACCAGCGCCGCCTCGACCTCGCCGAGCTCGATCCGGAACCCGCGGATCTTGACCTGGTCGTCGGCCCGGCCCAGGTACTCGATGTCGCCGTCCGGGCGGAGCCGGGCGAGGTCACCTGAACGGTAGCCGCGGGTTGCCCGCCCGTCGGCGTCGGTCAGCTCGACGAACCGTTGCCGGGTCAGCTCGGGCTGCGCGTGGTACCCGAGTCCGACACCCGGACCGATGACGACGATCTCGCCCACCTCGCCTGGTGGCACCGGACGGAGCTGGTCGTCGGCCAGCAGGAACGAGGAGTTGGGCAGCGGTACCCCGATGAGGCTCGCCCCCTGGTGCAGGTCGGTCTCGCGGACCCGGCGGTAGGAGGCGTGGACGGTCGTCTCGGTGATGCCGTACATGTTGATCAGCTCGACCGCCTCGTCGCCGTACTTGGCGACCCACGGCGCCAGGCCGGAGAAGCGCAGCGCCTCGCCGCCGAACACGACCCGACGCACCGACAACCTGTCGTCGTGCCGTTGCTCCTCGGCGACCAACTGGTTGAAGGCGGTCGGCGTCTGGCTGAGCACCGTCACTCCCCGGTCCCGCAGCAGCCGCCGGAACGCGGCCGGGTCCTGGACGGCGGGCTCCGGTACGACGACCACGGAACCGCCGTAGAGCAGCGCCCCCCACATCTCCCAGACAGCGAAGTCGAACGCGAAGGAGTGGAACATCGACCACACGTCGTGAGCGTCGAACGCGAAGAGGGAGTCCGTCGAGTCGAACAGGTGGAGGACGTTGCCGTGGGATATCCGTACGCCCTTGGGCTGGCCGGTCGTGCCCGAAGTGAAGATCATGTACGCGCAGGCGGAGGAGTCCACCGACGGCGGTGAGTAGCGCAGGTCCCCTGGCCGGTCGTGGTCCAGCCGGATCACCGCGATGTCCGGCGGCAGGTTGCCCACCAGGTCGCTCGTCGTGATGACCAGGGAGGGCTCGGCCACGGCGAGGATGCGTTCCAGCCGGGCCCGGGGGTTCGCCGGATCGAGCGGAATGTACGAGCAGCCCGCCTTGATCACCGCGATCGCCGCCAGGACCAGGTCGGCGGTACGGGGCAGGAAGACGCCGACGTGGGCTCCAGGGTCGACGGCCCGGGCCTGAAGTTGCGCGGCCACCGCCTCGGCGGCCTGGTCCAGCTCGGCGTACGTGAGCACTCGCCCGTCCGCGATGACGGCTGTCCGGTCGGGATGACGACGCACGGAGTGGGCGAAGCCGGCCAGCAGGGTCTCGGCCCAGCCGCCGACACCACGGCGCGATTCGGTTGGGGGCATGCTCATCCTTCACTCGCGGTGACGCAAGCACGGCGCTGACGGTGAACCCGGCCAGTTCGGCGGTGCCTGCTCGGCAGTGCCGATGCGGCACGGCCCAGGCGCGCACCAGAGAACAGAGGCCCGGCGGATTCTCAGATCATCTCGTTGATGCAGCGGCCTGTCTTCAACCGATGGTGGAGGACGTGCGCCCAGCCTCCACCATCGGTGGAGGTCCGTGGCCGGGAGGCGGCGACCGGCTCCCGCCTTCCACGCCGATTCCACAGTGGTTCCACAGCCGAGTGCTTCACTGGGCCCAGATCATTGATGAAGGAGAGTGTGCCGCATGGCGCTGGAGCCAATAACGCGTGGGCTGTGGCGGTACCGCGGCGTTGCCGGCGAGCCCAGCCGCCCTGCCACCCGTACCGTGGTGGTGGCGCCGTACGGCGGCGGCAGCGCCTACTCCGTACACGAGTTGCTGCGGCACGTGGCACCCACCGCCCACGAGACGCTCGTCCTCCAGTACCCGGGACGGGGGCCACGCATCGGTGAGCAGCCCACGGCCAGCCTGCACGATCTCGCCGACCAGCTGGCGCAGGACATCGACCAGCACACCGTCGGCAACCTGGTGCTCCTCGGGCACAGCCTGGGCGGGCTGCTCTGCTTCGAGCTGGCACACCGGCTCATCCGCTCCGGCCGCCACGTCGAACTCGTGGTGATCTCGTCGGCCCAGCCGACGGCGTTCAAGACACTGTGCGCCGACGAGATCGAGTCACGCGGCGTCGAACAGTGGGTCGCCGTCCTCCGGGAGGAGAACGCCGTCACCGAGGAGATCCTCGACGACCCGGAGATGCTGCGCCTCGCGATCCAGGCGATCCGCTCCGACACGCTGCTGGTCGCGCGGCACGTCGAGTCGCCGCAGCCCCTGCCCTGCCCGATGTTGATCGTCGGAGGCGACGCCGACCCCGACATCACTCCCGAGCACCTGCGTGGCTGGGAGGACCTGACCCTCGGGCCGGCCACCACCACCCTGCTGCCCGGTGACCACTTCTACTACCGCGACCGGGCAGCGGAGCTCGGCGATCTCATCCGCCAGCAGCTACCCCTGCTGTGCGGGACCGGCTCGGCACCGATGTGCCCGACGCAGGGCGAGCGAGGATGACACGTGAAGCGTAACCGCTGGCTGCTGCGCGACCCGTCCGACGAGTCCGTCGGCCGCATCTTCTGCTTCCCGTACTCCGGCATGGGCGCGTCGATGTTCAACCGGTGGCCCCGCTGGATCGACGGGATCGAGGTCTGCCTCGTGCAACTACCCGGTCGGGAGAACCGCGTCCGTGAGCCCCACTACCGCAGCTACGCGCAGTTGGCGGACGTACTGGCCGAACAACTCCTACCGCTGCTCGACCGACCGTTCGCCTTCTTCGGTCACTGCGCCGGCGCGTTGCCGGCGTACGAGACGGCACGCCGCCTGCCCGTCGACCGGCTGCCGCGCCCGGCCAGCCTCGTGGTCTCGGCCCAGGTCGCGCCGCACCACTGTCCGCACGATCGGTTCCTGGCCCTCACCGACGAGGAACTCCTCGACGAGCTGGCCGACCTCGCGGTGCGGCGCGGCGGGCAACCGGATCCCGCGATGCTGGCACTGGGCATGGCGGTACTGCGCGAGGACCTGGAGGCCAACCGCTACTACCGGCTCGACGAGCCGGCGCCGGTCCCGATGAACATCTCGGTGCTGCACTGGGCCGACGACCCCGAGGTGACCGAGGCCGAACTGCGGGGCTGGGAGCACTACAGCGACGACGTGCGGTTCGACGTCCTCGCGGGGGGCCACTACGAGTTCCTGAACGCACCCGAGACGCTGCTCGCCCTGCTGTCGGCGCAACTACAGGAGCGTGCCCCGCAATGATCGACGAGCTGTTCCGGCAGATCGCCTCACGGCACTCCGCCCTGACGGCGGTACGGGCCTGGGACGGCGAGTTGACCTACCACGAGCTGCACCGGCGCGTCGACCGGCTCGCTCACCGGTTGCAGCAGGCGGGCACGGCACCGGGGGCGGTGGTCGGAGTGCACCTGCCACGTTCCGCCGCGGCCGTGGTCGGCCTGCTGGCGATTCTCCGGTCCGGCGCCGCGTACGTCGCGCTCGACGACCGCTACCCGCCGGAGCGCCGCGATGCCATCCTGCGGGACGCGGCCGTCGACCTGGTCCTCACCACACCCTCCGGACTGCCGGACCTGCCGACCGGCTGCCGGGCCCTGACGGTGCCGGACGCCCTGGACGACGGGCCGGCAGCCCCGTCCGTGGTCCGGGCCGGCCCGGACCACCTCGCCTACCTCGCCTACACCTCGGGCTCCACCGGCAGGCCCAAGGGGGTGTGCGTACCGCATCGGGCCGTCGTCCGCCTGGTGGTGGAGAACGGCTTCCTGCCGGTCCGCGACGACGACGTCTTCGTCCAGTACGCGCCCCTGGCGTTCGACGCGTCCACGCTGGAGGTGTGGGGCCCGCTGCTCAACGGGGCCTGCCTCGTCATCCCGCCGCCGGGCGATCTCTCGCCGGAGGAGATCTGCGCCTACGTCGCCGCACAGCGCGCCACGGTGCTGTGGCTCACCGCCGGCCTGTTCCACCGGGCGGTCGAGGCCGGCCTCGACAACCTGCGCGGACTGCGGCACCTGCTGGCCGGCGGGGACGTCCTCTCCGTACCGCACGTGAACCGCGCCGTGGCGGCGCTGCCCGACACCGTACTGATCAACGGGTACGGGCCGACGGAGAACACCACCTTCAGCACCTGCCACCGGATGACTTCCGTGGTCACCGGCAGCACCGTCCCGATCGGCCAGCCGATCCACGGCAGCACGGCGTACGTCCTGGACGATCGGCTCGGGCCGGTGGACGACGGTCAGGTCGGCGAACTGTACGTCGGCGGGACGGGCATCGCCCACGGATACCTCGGTGACCCCGTCCTCACCGCGACCCGCTTCGTCGCCGACCCCTTCGCCGCCACCCCCGGCTCGCGCATGTATCGCACCGGCGACCTCGTCCGGCGGACCGGTGAGCAGCTCGAGTTCGTCGGTCGGCGGGACCGGCAGGTCAAGATCCGGGGCTTCCGGGTCGAGCCGGCGGAGGCGGAGGCCGTGGCGGTCGGGGCGCCGGGCGTGACCGGCGTCGCGGTCGTGGTGCAGGACGACGCGCGTGGGAGCAGGCGCCTCGCGGCCTTCTTCACGGGGACCGCATCCGTGCTGGAGCTCCGCAGACGGCTGACCGAGGTGCTGCCGTCGTACGCCGTCCCCGCCCGGGTGACCAGGCTGGACGTGTTGCCGCTGACCGCGAACGGCAAGGTCGACCGGACGGAGCTGGCTGGCCGGGAGTCCCACAGCCGGCCCGAGGTCAGCGCCGACCACCGGAAACCGGCTACGGAGCTGGAGCTGGGCATCACGCAGTTGTGGGAGGACCTCATGGGTCTCGACGGCATCGGTGCCGACGACGACTTCTTCGAACTCGGCGGCCACTCGCTCCTCGGGGTGCAGATCCTCGCGGAACTCCGGCAGGCACACGGCGTCGAGGTGTCCCCGCTGTCGTTCTATCTGGACCCGACACCGGCCGGACTGGCCCGCACCGTGCAGGCCGCCCACCAGATGCTGGAGATCCGGTGAGGATCTCCAGCGGCGTCCAACCCCTGACGACGCCGGTGGCGGACGTCGACCTGTTCGCCCCCGGCTTCTACGCCACGGGTGACCCGCACCCGGTGTGGGCCGAGATGCGGGCCCGGCATCCGCTGCACCGGCAGGAACTGCCGGACGGGCGGATCTTCCTGTCGGTCACCAGGTACCGGGACGCCTGCCGGGTGCTCAGCGACCACCGCGAGTTCACCTCGGAGCAGGGCAGCCTCCTGCAACAGTTGGGCCACGGAGACCGGGCGGCCGGACTGATGTTGGTGTCGACCGACCCACCCCGGCACACCGAGCTGCGCACCCCGCTCAACCGCGTGCTGAGCGCCAGGGCGGTGCGCGACCTCGAACCGGACGTCGTCCGGGCGGTCCGCCGGATCCTGCTGCCCGTGCTCGACCGTACGGAATGGGATCTCGCCGAGTGCGTCGCCCAGCTGCCGATGGCGGTCGCCGGGATGCTCATGGGAATTCCCGAACCGGACTGGGCCGAGCTGACTCGGTGGACCGCGATGGCCGCCGCGCCAGAGGACCCCGGGCTGTGTGTGCGTCATCCGGCCGCCACCCTGGCCATCGCCCACCACGGCCTGTTCGACTACTTCGCCAGGCAGTTGCGCGACGACGGGTGCCAGCGACGGGACGACCTGATCGGGCACCTGGCCCGCATGCTGGCCGGTGGTCGGCGGCTGACCACCGAAGAGGTCATCTACAACTGCTACAGCCTGCTGCTCGGCGCGAACGCCACCACCCCGCACGCCGTCACCGGCACCGTCCTCGCGCTGATCGAGCACCCGGCGCAGTCCGTCGCCGCACCGGAGGCACTGACCGGCCTGGTGGAGGAGGGCCTGCGGTGGACCTCGCCGGCCAACAGCTTCCTGCGCCACGCCCGGCAGGACGTGGAACTCAGCGGCGGCCTGGTCCGCCAGGGCGAGGCGGTCGCGGTCTGGGTCGGGTCGGCCAACCGGGACGGGGACGTCTTCACCGATCCCTACCGGTTCGACATCACCCGCCCCGACAATCGGCACATCGCCTTCGGATTCGGCCCGCACTACTGCCTGGGCGCACCGCTGGCGCGGATGACGCTGGCCATCTTCTTCGCCGAGTTGTTCCGGGCGTTCGAACGGATCGAGCTCAACGGCCCGGTGGAGCACCTGGCATCGAACTTCATCGCCGGCATCACCCACCTGCCCGTGCTGACCCGGCGGCGCACGGCATCCCCGAGGGAGTACGCCGAATGAGCGACACGACGCAGGCCATGGTGGAGATCTGGCGGAGGCACCTCGGTGACCAGCCGATCGGCCCGGATGACGACTTCTACGCCCTCGGCGGGGACTCGCTGATCGCCCTACGGGTCGTCGCGGACGCCAACGCGCTGGGCATTCCGGTCGAGCTGCGCGACCTGCTGTACTTTCCGACCGTCAGTGAGTTGGTGGCGGCGGTGGCCGGCCGCGACGGACCTGCCGACGGGGTGGGGGACTACCAGCCGTTCGGTCTCCTGGACCCCTACGACCGGGCGCTGATGCCGGCGGAGGTACGCGACGCCTGGCCCGCCTCGGCCCTGCAGGTGGGGCTCATCTACCTGAGCGAGGCGTCGGGCGACCCCCGTCTCTACCAGGACCTCATCGGTGTCGAGGTGACCGGGCCGTTCGACGAGGGGTTGTTCACGGGTGCGCTCGACGAGCTGTGCGGCCGGCACCAGGCCCTGCGCTCCTCCTTCGACCTGGGCGGTTTCAGCGTCCCCGCGCAACTGCTGTGGTCCTCGGTGGACCCGCCGCTGACCATCGAGTACGCCACCACGGCCGAACCGGTCGCCCGCTGGCGTGAGACGCAGCTGTCCCAGGCCATCGACTGGGGCCGCCCACCGGTCCTCCGTTGCCACGTGGTGGCACTCGAGGGCTGCTTCCACGTCACCCTCACACTCCACCACGCCATCCTCGACGGCTGGAGCTACGCGCGGCTCTGCTACGAGCTTCTCGCGCTGTACGATGCGAAGCTCACCGGCCGGCCGGCGGACCTGCCGTTGCCACCGGCCTCCGGTCAACGGGAGTTCCTCCGGCTGGAACGGGAGGCCATCGACAACCGGGAGGCCGCCGACTTCTGGCACGCCGAGGCGGACGTGCCCGGGCTGCTGCTCGACCGTGGGCGGTTCGGCGGCGCGGCCGACCCACGGGAGATGCTCACCTTCGAGGTCGGGGAGACCCTGCTGGAGGGCCTCAGAGCGGCGGCCGGCACCATCGGCGTCCCCCTGAAGAGTCTGGTTCTCGGCTGTCACGTCCGGGCCCTGAGCACCTGGACCGGTCGGGACCGTGACGTGGTGACCGGGTTGACGGTCAACGGGCGGCCGGAGACCGCAGGCGCGGACCTCCTCGTCGGACTGTTCCTCAACACCGTTCCCATCCGGGTGCCGGTGGTGCCCGAGGACCAGGTGGAACTGTGTCGCAGCGCCCTCGCCGCCGAGCAGCGGGGGATGCGTCACCGCCGGTATCCGCTGGCCGTGATCGAGCAACGACTGGGCCGGCCACCGTTCGACACGGCGTTCAACTTCACCCACTTCCACGTGTACGACCAGCTGGAGCAGTTGACCGCGATCAGGCCCGGCGCGTGGTGGGCCTTCGACAAGGCCAGCTTCCCGCTCATGGTCGACTTCATGATCAACTCGCGTGACCTGGGCACCGCCGTCGCGGTGGCCTACGATCCCGACCTGTTCGACAAGGCGCAGGTGACGACGTACCTGGAGTTGTACCGTAGCGCGCTGTACGCGGCGGCGGGGATGCCCGACTGATGGCCGGCCCGCTGGTTGTCGTGTACGACCGCGGCGCCGCGTCGGCCGCGGAGATCGCCGTCGGACTGGGGGCGCTCGGCCCGGTGGCGTTCCTGGTCAACCCGAGCGGGTACACCGACCGGACCGGGGAGGTGCTGCGCCGGCTGGGGGACGTCGTACCGTTGACCGGCGACCGCGAGGCGGATCTGGCGGCGGTGCGCCGGCTCACCCCGGCGGCGGTCCTGACCTTCTCCGAGCCGATGCTGCCGGTCACCGCGTGGCTGGCCGACGCGCTCGGCCTGCCGTTCCACCCGATCGCCACGACCGGGCTGCTGACCAGCAAGGTGCGGCAACGTGAGCGACTGCGCCTGCGCGGCGTCGACGACGTACGCAGCCGCCCGATCTCCTCGATTGACGAGTGGGCCGCCGCCCGGGACTACGTCGGCCTGCCCGCCGTGGTCAAGCCCGTCTACGGCCAGGGCAGCCGGAACACGTACGTGATCCCTGACGACGCGGTGGCGCACCGGGTGCTCGCCCCGCTCCTGCCGGCCGGCCGGGTGTCCACCGTGGTGGTCGAAGAGCTCCTCGTGGGCCGGTCGGGCGGACCGTACGGTGACTACGTGTCGGTGGAGAGCTACCACGGGCCGCAGGGGCTGCGGCATCTCGCCGTCACCGGGAAACTCCCGCTGGTGCCGCCCTTCCGGGAGACGGGGCAGTTCTGGCCGGCGGCGGTGACCGACGTCGAGCGAAAGGAGATCCTCGATCTCGCCACGCGTGCCCTCACCGCGTTCGACCTGGGCCCCGGTCTGACCCACACCGAGATCAAGCTGACCGAGCGCGGGCCACGGATCATCGAGGTGAACGGTCGCCTGGGCGGCCACATCGCCGCCCTGGCCCGGCACTGTGCCGGCTTCGACGTGGTCCGTCTCGCCGGGCAGCTGGCACTCGGCCAACCGGTGACCGTGCCCCCGATCGACCAGCCGGACCGGGTTCACTTCCAGTACCACACGTTGGCTCCGGTCGAGCCCTGTGAACTCCTCTCGATCACCGGCGCGGCCGACGTCCGCCAGGTCGACGGCATCGACGGCTTCCGGGCGTACGCACGGGTGGGCGACGTGCTCGACGCCGACGTGATGACCCGGCATCTCGACCTGCTCTGGGGGCGCTGTGACCGGCCTGCCGACCTGGCCGCGCTCATCGGTGCGGCGCAGCGTCGGATCTGTTACGAGTTCCGGTTCCGCGACGGCATCCGGCGACTGAGCGCAGCCGACCTGCATCGGGAGGTGTCGACATGACGGTGGTCCAGGATGCGACGCGCCAGTTCCGGTCGCGATCGAGGTCCGACGGTGGCGGGACCCGCACCAGGACGCGCACCCGGGTCCTGGTCGCGGACCACGATCCGCTCTGGCGTCACCTGCTGCACGACGTGCTGAACGGCGACAGCCAGCTCGACGTCGTGGCGGAGGTGGACAGCCGCCGACCGTTGGCGGACTGGCCGCTGCGACGCGTCGACGTGGCCGTCCTCGGAGCCAGCCACGGGGAACCGATGGTCGGTGCGATCCGACAGCTGACCGCCCGGCGGATCAGGGTCGTTCTCCTGTGCCTGGACTGGTCCCGGCGCAGTCTCGACGCCGCGGTGTCGGCCGGCGCCGCCGGCTGCCTGGTGAAGGAGACCGATCTCAGCGGCGTGGCCGGCAGCGTGCAGGCGGTTGCCGGCAGGAACCGGGTGTTCTCCACGGCCCTGCTGAACTTCTACGTCGACCCGGCCGGGGCGAACCGGCGGTCCCAGGACGCGGTGCGGAAACTGACCGCCCGGGAACGCGAGGTGCTCTGCCGCCTCGGCGAGGGACTCACCACCGCCGAGGCGGCGGAACTCTGTGGGGTCTCGAGCGCCACCGTCAAGAGCCACGTCTCGCACGCCCTGGCCAAGCTCGGCGCCCGTAACCGCCTGGAGGCGGTCCTCATGGTGCGTGACGCTCTGGGCGCCCCGGCGCCGGCGGCGTACTGGGCCCCGGATGCCGCCGCGGGCTGACCGCGTGGGGCCGGCCGTGACCGTGGGTGGGTCGGCCGGCCCGCCGGCAGGTCGGCGTGTCCGGTGGGAAGCTGGGCTGAGCGGACCTGTCACCGGGTGGACGTGAACTCCGTTTCGATGTTCGGGGCCAGTTGCCGGAGGAGCCTCGCCGCACCGTCGCTGAGCATCCGGTACGACGCCGAGAGGGTGCCGGCCACGTCGACCGTGGGCAGGGCGTCGAGTGGGGTCTCGGGCACCCGCAGTTCGGCGGCCAACTGCTCCAGCCGCAGCCCCGGAAAGTTGGCCGCCTGTGCGGCGGTCACCGCGAGGGTCAGTGGGTTGCCGTCGCAGTAGTCGACGAGCTCGGTCACCGCCGCCGGCTCGGCGGCGGTCCGATCGACGCCCAGTCGCCGTTCGAGCAGCTCCCGCGCCTCGGCATCGGACAGCGGGCCGAGGGGGAGCGACAGCGCGGCCCCGGTCGCCACCAGGCTCGTGAGGCTGCTCCGACTGGTCACGATGACGGGGCAACCCGCCGCCGCGGGCAGCAACGGCCGGACCTGGTGGGCGTCCGCGACGTTGTCGAACACGATCAGCAGCCGACGGTCGACGAGCAGGCTGCGGTACAGCGCCAACTGGCCGTCCACACTGACGGGCAGGCGTTCCGGCGGCACCCCGAGGGCCAGCAGCACGGTCCGGATGACCTCCGGAACGGACAGCGGTGGGCAGACGGCGTCGAAACCGCGCAGGTCGACGTAGAGTTGCCCACCCGGCAGGTGGTCGGCCAGCCGATGCGCCAGGTGGACGGCGAAGGTGCTCTTGCCGATACCCGCCGGACCGCTGAGGACGAGCGTCTTCGGGCGCCCGCCCGTGCCGCCCAACAGTCGGGTGCCGGTCTCCAGCTCCGCGGTGCGGCCGACGAAGATCGACGGTGCCGGTGGCAGAAGCCGCGGCACCGACGGGCGCGCCCTGACGGAAACCGTACGTCGCAGGATCCTCCGCTGGAGGTCATGAAGGTCGGGTGCGTCGAGGCCACGGCACGCCAACAGGGTCAGCCCCTCCCGGCAGACCTCAGCCGCCTCGTCCACCCGCTGGTCGGCATAGAGCGCCAGCGCCAGCAGGCGCCGCACCTTCTCGTTGTACGGGTCGACGGCGATCATGCCGGCGAGTTCGACCGTGGCCTCCAGGTAACTGCCGATCTCGACCAGCGCCTCGGCGCGGATCTGCATCGCGGAACGGCGCAGCGCGTCCAGACGGTTGATCTCGGCCGTGGCGCCCCACCAGTGGGCGATGTCCGCGAAGGCGGTGCCCCGCCACAGCGCCAGCCCGTCCCGGAGCAGCTTCGCCGCCTGCCGCGCCTCGGCGGTACCGCCGGTCCGCAGCAGCCGGCTGCCCTCCACCACCGCGCTCTCGAAGACCTGTGCGTCGATGCTGTCCCGCGCCAGCTCCAGCAGGTAGCCCCGGCTGGCCGGCGTGCCCACGGTCCGCACCGTGGCCACCGGGCCGTCCTGGCCGGGCGGGAGTCCGAACTTCTGGCGCAGGTGTGAGACGTGGCTGCGGAGAGTCGTCTCGGCTGCCGCGGAGGCGGACTTTCCCCACAGCAGGTCGACGAGCTGGCCCGCGTCGGCCGGTCGGCCGGCGTGGAGTACCAGTGCAGAGAGGAGACCGGAGACCTTCGGCCCGAGTTGCACGGTGTGATCGAGGTGCTCGAGGCGCAACGGCCCGAGGACGGAGATCCTCGTCGTTGCCGACCCGGACTGGCGGGCGGGTGTGGGCCTTTCCTGACTGAGGTCCGTGTTCATGGAGACATCAGGATCCAACGACGGGTCGCGTGCGTCGCCTCGTCGGACGAGCAGGCGCAGACGAGCGAACAGACCATTTCCGCCCTCACAATCGGTGGCTGTGCGGCTCTGGTTTCCCCTGCGGGTCACATCCGGAGCGGCCAGTGGGTACGGCGGTGGAGCAGGACTGCGACTCAGGGGTCAGGCGGTGGTACGGGTTACCCGCGCCGGCAGGTCGACGCGGCTGGCCGTGTCGACGGTACGGGTGGTGTACCGGTGGATGTCGATCTCCGGCCCGGCGCCGAAGACGTGGCTGGTCAGGCGCGGGGTGCTGGCGGCGGCGTGGGAGTCGCCGTCGGCGTAACCCAGCATGACCACGGGTGTGGTCAGTGCCTCGACCGACAGCAGCAGGTCGGCGCAGTCGCCCGCCGGGGCCCGGCCGATGGGCTTGGCGGGTACCGGTTCGAAGCCGAGACGGGTCTTGAACAGGAACAGGCCGGGCTTGGCGACGTGTCCGTAGAGGTTGGGGTCGTTGCCCATGGTCACCTCGGGATAGCCGCGCCTGAGGGTCTCCCCGAAGGCGTGCAGGTAGATCACCCGGGCGAGGCTGTGTTCCCGCCAGCGGGCCTCGACGGCGGAGAAGAGCAGCCACACCGAATTGTCCTGCGGGAACTCCCGGCACAGGCAGCCGCCGACCAGTTCACCCTTCTCGTAGGCGAAGACGCCGAAGGTCGTCGGATTGTCGATCATGCCGGCGCGCATCGAGCCGGCGAACGAGAAGCCGAAGGCCATGCCGTCGACCCGGCTCTCGTACAGGGTGAGGAACGGGTCGAGTTGGTCGGCGCTGAGCGTCTGGTGCACCTCGATGTGCACGTCGGCGCTGGCCGCCCGGTCGATGGCCCGGCGGAGGTCCTGGCGGGCCTTGCGGGCGAGCCGGGCGGCGTAGTCGTCGACCGAGCGTGGGGTGGGCGCCCGCCAGCTCAGCCAGATCGGCTTGCGGATGAACCCGGCACGGGCGAGGTCCGCCCAGGTGTCGCGGGGCGGTTCGGGAACCCTGATGAGGGCGACCGGGGGTAGGTCGCCGGCGCGGTGTGCGGCGAGTGCCTCGTGCGCGTCCGCTTCGGCGATGGGAAGCCCGTAGTCGTCTCGAACGTGCATGTCGTAGGCGCCTTCCGCAGTGCTGACCGGTCGCGTGTGGATCGTGGAGGGGGGACTGTCGGGGGTTGCCGGCACCTCGCCGGGCCGGGCGACGCGCGCCGTGCCGGGCGGCACGGCCGGGGACGACGGGAACGGTAGCGACCGGGCGGCCGGGATGGTGTTCACGTCCGGACCGGGTCGGTGATGTTCGCCGTGGTGGGCGGTGGTTCGTCCAGGCGGCGCCACCGGGCGGGGCGTAGCACCAGGGTGAGCGCCACCATCAGGTACAGCAGTCCGCTCAGGGTGATCGCGGCGGTCAACCCGAGGGCGGACGCGGCCCAGCCGCCGAGCACGCCGCCGATCGGGATGCTGGCCCAGGAGAACGCGGTGGCCAGACCGAACATCCGGGCCTGCAACGGTGGCGGGGTGCGTTCCAGGATGGTCGCGGCGATGATCGGGTTGACGGAGGACAGCGCCATGCCGCAGACGAAGGTGATGGCGATCACCACCAGCAGGTCGTGGCTGAACGCCATGACCAGGAAGCGCGGGGCCCCGCCGACGAGCAGCCCGATCGTGAAGGTGACGTAGCGGGGCAGCCGGGTGGCGGCGAGGGAGAAGCCGATGTTGCCGACGATCGCGCCGAGGGCGAGCGCCCCGCTGACCGCGCCGAGCGCGGCCGGGTTGTCGAGCACCTGGTCGACCCAGAGCGGGATGTAGACGGCGACGCTGGCCTGGTTGAACAGGTTGATGATGAACATCACCGCGAAGATCCCGACGGCGACCTGGTCCTGTCGCAGGTGGCGCAGCCCGATGCCCAGCGCCTTCAGGTACGGTTCCCGCTCCGTCGCGGCGGCGTGGGTGGGCCGTCCGATGGACGCGGGGATCAGCGCCGTAACGACGGCGGCGGCCACGGCGAAGGTTGCCGCGTCGATGAGGATGGCCTGGGTGATGCCGAGCCAGGCGATGATCACACCGGCGACCGGTGCGCCGACGAGGATGCTCATCCGGTGCAGGCCGTCGTCGATGGCACTGACCCGCGCCATCGAGGCACCCGCCGCGGCGATGGTGGCGTGCGCCATCGCCCGTTTGGCGTTGTCGCCGAGACCCCGGAGGACACCGATGACGGCGACCAGGCCGAGCAGCGTGGCGAACCCGAGCTGGTAGGTGACGGCCAGCAGCACCATACCGGCGGCACTGGCCAGGTCGGCCGTGATGGAGACCCGACGGGCACCGAGTCGGTCCACCAGCGGTGGGCCCAGCGCGCTGGTCAGCACGTAGGGCAGCATCTCGGCCGCGACGACCAGGCCCATCCGGGTGGGGCTGCCGGTGCTGACCAGGACCAGCCAGGGCAGCGTCACCGTGGACACCCGGGTGCCGGTGTCGGAGATCGTGCCGGCGGTGAGCAGCCCGACGAGGGCGGCCCGGGGCCGGGTGGACACCGTCACTCCGGTGAACCGACTGCCGCGCCGGTACGGGCGAGATAGCGGTCACGCAGTGTGCGTTTGTCGACCTTCCCGTAGCCGATCATGGGCAACGCGTCGACGAACTCCACGTCGCGCGGGGTCCAGTTGGTGTCGAGGCGCTCGGTGACGAGGTCGCGGAGCTGCTCGGGGGTGACGGTGGCACCCGGTACGGGCACGACGAAGGCGTACGCGGTCTCACCATAGGCGTCGTCGGGTACGGCGACGACGGCCGCGTCGTGGACGTCGGGGTGGGCGGTCAGGACGTTCTCGATCGGTCCCGGGTAGACGTTGACGGCGCCGGGACCGGTGACGATGAGCTCCTGGTCGCGTCCCACCAGGTAGAGGTAGCCGTCCTGGTCGAGGTGTCCGGTGTCTCCGGTGCGCAGCCAGCCGTCGACCAGTGTCCCGGCGGTCAGCTCCGGCTGTCCCCAGTACCCGGCCATCACCAGCGAACCGGTGATCCACACCTGACCGTGGTGCCCGGGCGGCAACTCCCGTCCGGCCTCGTCCCGGATGGCGATGCGCACGTCACCGTAGGCGCGTCCGCAGGAGCGCAGCAGGTGGGGCCGGCTCGGGTCGTGCTCGTCGCCGTTGAGTTCGGTGATCAGGGGCGCCTCGCTCATCCCGTACGCGACGCGCACGATGGGCCCGAAGCGTTCGAGTGCCTGGGTCAGCCGGGCGGGGGCGACGGTCGAGCCGCCCAGGGTGATCATCTCCAGGCTGCTCAGGTCGGTCCGGCCGAGCAGCGGGCAGTCCAGCAGCTCGTACAGGCGGGGTGAGGCGGCGTTCGTGCTGGTGATGCGCTCCTGCTCGATGAGCGTGAAGAACTGCCTGGCGTCGAAGGAGTCGCACATCACCTGCGTCCCGCCGGCGAACAGCATGCCCATGACGCCCAGTTGCGAGCTGACGTGCCAGAAGACGCCGTAGTAGAGGTGGCGGGTCGGGCGGCCCTCGCCCGCCCACCTGGTGGCGAGTTCCAGGATCGTCTGGAACAGCACGTTGCGGTGGTGGACCAGCTTGGGGCGTCCGGTCGTACCGCTGGTCTGGAACACCGACGTGGGTTCGCCCGTGGTGGCGGCCGGGTCCAGCGCCCGCCGGGGTGCCTGCCACAGGTCGGTGCCCAGGGCGGCGGGGCCGAGGCTGAACACGGCCGGGGTGGCCGACCGTCGGGCCAGTTCGACGCCGGCCTCGGCGTGGGTGCGGGGGTCGTACACCAGCGCGTCCGGGCGGGCCTGGCCGAGGAAGTCCAACTGGTGTTCCAGGGGCGCGTGGGCCACCCAGACGGACCGGCAGCCCAGCAGGTGCAGAGCGAAGTGCAACATGACCACGTCCGGGTGGTTGTTGGCGACCACCGCCACCGCCCGGCCCGCGACCATTCCCTGCCCGTGCAGGGCCTCGGCCAGGTGCAGGACGCCGTACCGCAGGTCGGCGTAGGTCAGCCGGCGGCCCTGGTGCACGATCGCCTCCGCCGGACCGTACTTCTCGAACAGCGCCAACGCCTGCGGGACGTAGTTGGCGGGTACAGCGGTTGGGGTGTCCACGGGGCGATCTCCTCGGGCCGGAAGCTCGGTGTGTGGGTCAGGACGACTCTGAGCCGTGCCGGATCGCCCGCGCGACCTGCTCCCGGCGCAGCCTGTCGACCTCGTCGGCGACGTTCTCGTCCTCGGCCATCAACCGGTCGAGGTTGGTGTCCTGGTAGTTGAGCACTCCCATGTCGGCGAAGGCCCGCTGCAGTTTCGGGCCGAACAGGCCGATGTCCTTGAGCGTGGGCACGATCCGGGAGAACAGCTTGGACCGGAAGTACTGGTAGTGCTCGGAGTCGCGCATGAAGGCCATGCACTCGGCGGCGTCCAGGTCGAGCGCGGTCCAGACCTCCTCGCCGACGAAGCGTTGCTGGAGCATGTGGCAGGCCTCGATGCAGAAATCCTCACGTTCGTCGCGCTCGGCCTGGGTCAGCTCGGGGTAGTAGTCGCGCAGGGCCAGCCGACCGAAGGCCACGTGACGCGCCTCGTCCTGCATGACGTAGGCGTTGAGCGCCTGGGCGAGTGGTTCCTTGGAGTAGTCGCGGATCTGCCCGAACGCGGCCAGGGCGAGACCCTCGATGAGGACCTGCATGCCCAGGTAGGTCATGTCCCAGCGGGAGTCGGAGATGATGTCGTTGAGCAGGTCCTTGAAGTGCGGATTGATGGGGTAGGCGAAGCCGATCTTCTCCCGTAGGTAGCGGGAGTACGCCTCGACGTGGCGGGCCTCGTCGACGACCTGGGTCGCGGCGTAGAACTTGGAGTCGATGTCCGGTACGGTCTGCACGATCTTGGCGGAGCAGATGAGGGCGCCCTGTTCACCGTGGAGGAACTGGGAGAACTGCCACGAGTTCATGTGTAGCCGGACGTTGGCCTTTTCTCTGCGGTTCAGTGATTGCCAGGTGCGTGACCCGTAGATGGCCACCGATTCTTCCGGTATGCCCATCGGGTCGTCATGATCGATTTCGATGGTCCAGTCGAGTCGCTCCGCCGCGTTCCACTGCCGCTGTTTGCCCTTTTCATAGAGGGTGAGAAGTTTGTCCCGGCTCTCGTCGTAGTCCCAGTCGAATACGGTGGTGTTCCCTGCCTTGATGTGCCAGCCCGTCTGGTCGACAGGGAGGGCGTATAGCCGGCTGCTCAATGATGCCTCCGCCTCATAAATGGCTAACGTCTATCATGGACTTGTGGTTGTTTGTCGGGCACTGGGGAGTTCCCTAGGATCAGGGGTATCCGTAGGTCCGGGTCTGCTGCGTGGTGCGGCTTTTGTGTCGAGAGTCAGCTCACAAACGCCAATCTGCGCATGCTAATGTCTTATTAGCGGATGGCCGCGTATCACAGAAGACGGGAGTCGATCTAGAATGGCCGGTCCCGGGGTTCGGTGGAAACCAGACGGTGGCAGCGGGCCTGCGTCGGGACAGTGGTGCTGATGCCCCCGTTCGTGGGCCGTGACACCGAGCTGGCAGTCCTGCGGAGCGGCCTGGAGGCGACAGGCCGTGCCGGCGTCCGGGTCGTGGCGGTGACTGGCGATCCCGGCATCGGGAAGACCCGGTTGCTCAGCGAGTTCGGTGAGCTCGCCCGCCGCCGGGGAGCCCGGGTGGTGTCCAGTTCGGCCACCCGGGGCCAGCGGTCACAACCGTTGGCCCCGCTGGTCGACTGCGACCGCTGCGCGAATCGGAAGACCGACCCGGGTGAGGCGCCGACGGGGGCCACCGCCTCCATCCAACTGGTGCGCGATCTCGTCAACCGGACGGGCGACGCGGACGCCAACAGCCTGGTCGTCCTCGTCGACGACATGCACTGGGCCGACGAGACGACCATCGCACTGCTGACCCAGCTCGTGCGTACCCCGTCGCCGGTGCCGCTGCTGGTCGTGCTGGCGTACCGGCCCCGCCAGGCCCCGGTGCGCCTGCACACCGCGCTGGTCGGCGCACCGGGTGACGAATGGGTGCGGGAGGTCCCGCTCGGGCCGATCAGCGAGCAGGACGCGCAGACCCTGCTCGGTCCACAGAGCAGCGTGCCGTGGCAGTGGGCCGTCTACCGACACAGTGACGGCAACCCGTTGCACCTGCACGCGCTGGCCGCCGCCGCCACCGGGCTGTGCAGCACCGCCTCGGTGGTCGTCGGCGAGCTGCCCGTCACGCTGCGGATGAGGCTGGTCGGGGAGCTGGAGGCCGCCTCCCCGCTGAGCCGCATCGTCCTCGACGCGGCGGCGGTGGCGGGAGAGGTGTTCGAGCCGGCGCTGGTCGCGCAGATCGGCCAGTGCCGCGACGCCGAGGTGCACCGCGCGTTGGACGAACTGGCCGAACTGGACGTTGTCCGCCCGGTCGCCGGTGGCCGGCTGATCAGCTTCCGGCATGCCGTGCTGTGGCGGGCGGTCTACGACGCGGTCAGCCCGGGCTGGCAGTTGGTCGCACACGACCGGGCGGCGGCCGCGCTGCGCCGGCGCGGCGCCCCGCCCGAGGCGCTGGCCCCGCACGTCGCCCGCACCGCCCGCCCCGGCGATCTGACCGCGGTGTCGATACTGCACCGGGCCGCCATGGCGGTGCAGCACCACGCTCCGGTCACCGCGGCGCACTGGCTCCGGGTGGCCCTGCGGCTGCTGCCGCATCGACCCGACCACGACCAGCGGCGCGTGGTGCTGCTGGTCCGCCTCGCTCAGCTGGCCGCCGTCGTCGGTGAGCTGCTGGCGAGCCGCGACGCGCTGCATGAGGCGCTCAGGATGCTGCAACGTCGCCCGACGACCCGTCGCGCGTATGCGGTGGCCCTCTGCGTCATGGTGGAGCTGTCGCTGTCCCGACGTGCCGAGGCGGGCGCGTTGGCCCGGGCGGAGCTGGCCGCGTTGCCCGCCGCCCAGAGCATCGGACGGGCCATGCTCAGCTTCGAACTCGCCTGTCTGGAGTTGGCCGCAGGCCGCGCCGACGCCGCCCGCGAACTGGCCGCCGTGGCGTACACGGCGGCCCAGCGCCATCGGGCCCGCTCGGCGGAGGCCACCACGCTCGCCCTGCTGGCGGTGGCGGACACCGCCGCGCTGGACATGCCGGCCGCGCGTCGCCACCTGGATCAGGCGGTCGACCTGCTCGACGCGATGCTCGACGGCGAGTTCGTCCGCAGCCTGCGGGCCGCCGCATGGGTCATCGAGGCGGAGGTACTGCACGAGCGCTTCGACGACGCGCTACGCCACCTGGACCGGGCGGTCTCCGGCGCCCAGCACAGCGGGCAGCTGCTGCTGCTGGCCCGGCTCTACGCGGCCCTGGTGGTGACGTTGCAGGTCAAAGGCAGGCTGCCGCAGGCACAGGAGTGTGCGCAGCGGGCGGCGGAGGTGGCCACCGCGGTCGGCGGGGCGCGGGAGATCGCCGTGGCCCGCATCCTGCAGGCATGGATGGACAGCCAGGTACGGGCGACGGCGGGGACCGACCCGGAGGTGGATGCCCTGCCGGTGCTGCCCGACGGACCGTACTCGCTGTTGGTCCGGCGGTTGCTGGTGGAGATCGGGCTGGCCGGTGGGAACGTGGCCGGGTACCTGACCCGCACACAGCTCGGTGACAGCCCCGGCCCGCCCGCTTCCGACCTGTGCTCGCAGGCCGGTTGGTGTGAGGCGATGACGCGGGCGGAACTCGCCGCCGGTCGGACCGAACTCGCGGCGCACTGGGCCGACCGCGCCGACGCAGTCGCCGCCGTGCTCGACCTGCCGGGCCACACCGGTCTGGCCCTGCTCGCCAGGGCGCAGGTGCTGGCCGCCGACGACCCGGCACGGGCGGTGACCGCCGCGCAGGTGGCGGCGCGGGAACTGGCCTCCGCCGGCATGGTGGTGGACGCCGCCCGGGCCCGGATGGTCGCCGTCGGACCGCTGGCCGCACTCGGCCTGGTCGACGACAGCTACCGGGAGATCAAGGCGGTGCAGGCCGCGTTCGAGGGGTGGGGCGCGCACCGGCTGGCTCGGCAGGCCGTGTTGGAGCGGCGTCGCCTCGCGGCGCGTTCGTCGCGCCGTACGGGGCCGGACGACCGCGAGGAGGCGGCCGGCCTGAACCTGCTCACGCGTCGGGAACGGCAGGTCGCCGTGCTGGTCAGCCAGGGCCTGACGAACCGGCGCGTGGCGCAGGAGCTGTTCGTGACCGAGAAGACGGTGGAGATGCACCTGGCGAACATCTTCGCCAAGCTCGGCGTGTCCTCCCGAGCGGTGGTTGCCCGCCTCATCGGGGCCACCGGGCAGCCGGTCGGCGCGGCGGTGCCGGCCGGGGAGGCGGCAGCGACCTGAGGGTGGCCCGGGCCGTCGGGGCACCCGTGGCCGGCGGGGCACCCGTGGCCGGCGGCCTTCCGCCGAGGCCCCGGGTCACCCCGGGCCGTCACAGCGGACGTGGCCCCGCCGCGCCGTGGCGGCGTCCCCGGCGTGGTTGGCATCCCCGGCGCCAGGGGCGGCCGGTCACAGCGGGATGTTGCCGTGCTTCTTGGCCGGACCGATGACCCGCTTGTCGACCAGGGCGCGCAGTGCGCGGACGACCGTGGGTCGGGTCTCCGACGGCAGGATCAGGTCGTCGACGCAGCCGTGCTCGGCGGCCCGGTAGGGCGTGAGCAACTGGTCCTCGTACTCGTGGACGAGGACCTGGCGCAACAGCGCGGGGTCGTCGGCCTGGGCGAGGGTACGGTGGTGCAGCAGGGCGACCCCGCCCGCCGCGCCCATCACGCCGATCTGCGCGGTCGGCCAGGCGAAGCACAGGTCGGCGCCCAGCTCCCTGGATCCCATGACCGCGTACCCGCCACCGAAGGCCCGCCGTACCACGATGGTGATCTTCGGTACCGTCGCCTCGATGTAGGCGAACGCGAGTTTCGCACCCCTGCGGATGATGCCCTGGTGCTCCTGGGCGGTACCGGGCAGGTAACCGGGCACGTCGACGAGGGTGAGCACGGGGATGTTGAACGAGTCGCAGAAGCGGACGAACCGCGCGGCCTTCTCCGCTGCGTCGATGTCGATGGCACCGGCCAGGTGCAGCGGCTGGTTGGCAACCACCCCCACCGGGACACCGTCGACGCGGGCGAAGCCGCAGATGATGTTGGGGGCGAAGTCGGGGTGCACCGGCAGCAGGTCGCCGTCGTCGACGATCCGCCTGACCACCTCGTGCATGTCGAACGGGGTGCTGGCCCGATCGGGTACGAGCGTGTCGAGTTCCCGGTCGGCGTCGGTGGGTTCCAGCAGGGACGCCGGTGGCCAGACCGGGGCCGGGTCGAGGTTGTTGGCCGGCAGGTAGGACAACAGGTCCCGGACGTAGTCGATGGCCTCGGCCTCGCTCGCGGCGGCGTAGTGGGCGTTCCCGCTCCGGGTGGCGTGCACCCTGGCGCCGCCCAGGGCCTCCATGCCCACCCGTTCCCCGGTCACCGCCCGGATGACGTCCGGGCCGGTGACGAACATGTGCGAGGTGTTCTCCACCATGACCACGAAGTCGGTGAACGCCGGGGTGTAGACGGCACCGCCCGCGCAGACCCCCATGATGAGGGAGATCTGCGGGATCACCCCGGAGGCGGTCACCATCCGACGGGCCACCTCGCCGTACGCGGCCAGGGCCAGCACCCCCTCCTCCACCCGGGCGCCGCTGGAGTCGTTGATGCCGACCACCGGGCAACCGACGCGTAGGGCGTGGTCAAGGATCTTGCAGACCTTGGCGCCGAAGACCGCCCCCGCGCTACCACCCCGGTGGGTCGCGTCGTGCGCGTAGACACACACCTGGCGGCCGTCGACCGTGCCGAAACCGGTGATGACGCCGTCACCGGGCGGCTGCGGCCCGGCGTACCCCTCGACGTCCCGGCGGGCCAGCCGGTCGGTCTCCACGAACGAGTCGGGGTCGAGCAGCGCCAGGATCCGCTCCCGGGCGGTCATCCGGCCCCGGGCGGCCAGCCGGCGGGCGGCCCGCGGGGAGGCGGGCTGTTCCGCCTCGGCGCGTCGGCGGCGCAGCTCGGCCACCTTCTCGGCGGTGGTCGGGGCGCGCAGGCCGGCGACGGCGCCGTCCGGCCGGCCGTTGGCCCGGCCCGCCCCCACATCGGCGGTCATCGGCGGGTGTCCGCGCGGCGCCGGGTCACTTGCGGGTGTCCTTGACGATCTCGCCGTCGCGGACGACGAGGACGACCCGGTCCGGGTCCTCGAACAGGTGCGGCTCCCTGAGCGGATCGAAGTCCACCGCGACGAGATCGGCCAGCTTGCCCACCTCGACCGACCCGACCTGGTCGGCGACCCGCATGATGCGGGCGTTGACCGAGGTGGCAGAGACGATCGCCGCCATGGGCCCCAGGACGCGGGCCTTGAGCGCGAGCTCCAGCCCGCGGTGGTTCTGGTCCGGTCCGATCAGGTCGGAGCCGGATCCGACCAGCACGCCGGCCTCGCGGGCCAGCAGCATGGCGTCGATCATGCGCTGTGCGGTGTCGCCGACCCGGTCCCGGAAGCCGGGAGCGAGTCCCTGCCGCGCGGAGTCGGTACGCATCGTCTCGGCGATGGCCAGGGTGGGCACCAGGTGCACCCCGTGGGCACCCATCATCGCGGCGGTGGCCTCGTCGATGCCGGTACCGTGTTCGACGCAGCCCACGCCCGCCTGGACGGCGTTGCGGATACCGGCGCCGTTGTGGGCGTGCACGGTGACGTAGGTGTTGCGGGCGCGGGCCTCGGCGACGGCGACCGCGATCTCCTCGACGGTGTACTGGGTGTCCTCCAACGAGTCGGACACCGAGATGACCCCGCCGGTGACGGCCATCTTCAGGAACGACGCGCCCTGACGGAAGCACTCGCGGGCGGCTCGGCGGACCTCCTCGACGCCGTCGGCGTTGGGGGTCATCCCGGTCAGGCCGCGTACCGACAGGGGCGACGGGCCCGCCGGGGCCAGCGGCGAACCCAGCCGGCCGTGACCGCCGGTCTGGGACAGCGCGACGGCGGCGGCCCAGATCCGGGGGCCGGGTACCAGCCCTCGTCGCACCGTACGCAGCACCCCGAGGTCGAGGCCACCACAGTCACGGATCGTGGTGAACCCGGCGTCCACGGTCTCGCGCAGGTTGCGGAAGATGTCGGCGGCCCGTTCGGCCACCGACAGCTCCCCGTTGAGCACCGCGCGGACGTCGCTGGAGTAGCCCACGTGGGTGTGCGCGTCGATCAGCCCCGGCAGCAGGGTCAGCCCGCCCAGGTCGACCAGGTCGGCGCCGTCGGCCTGAACCCGGGTCCCCACCTGCGTGATCCGGTCGGCTTCGATCCGTACGGCCCGGTTGGTCAACGGTTCGTCGCCGAGCCCGTCGATGAGCGTGGCACCGGTCAACAGCATGGTCATGGCACCAGGTCCTTCTGGGTGGTGTCGGGGGAAACGGCCGGCGTCGTGCCGGGACGGTCCGGACCGGCGTCCGGCGGCGCGGGCAGGACCCCGCCCCGGGCGAGGAAACCCAGCATCCGCGCGAACAACGCGGCGTCCAGCTCCGGTGGACGGGCCAGGTCGGCCGGCAGTTCCGACCAGACGTTGTCGCAGCGCATCCGGGGCATGTCCCGGTCCGGGGTGTCGCCGAGCATCGCCATCAGCGGGGCGAGGTTGTTCGACGTCTCGTCGGCCTCGATCTGTTCGGTGAGCTGGTGGTGCCAGCGCTGCCAGTCGACGCTCGGCACCCGGTAGCCGCAGGTCCGCAGGTGGGTGAACATGTCGTTCCAGTCCAGCGGGTCGGGGTTGACGGTGTGGAAGGTGCCGCCGAGGGTCTCCGGTCGCAGGGACAGGGCGACCACGGTGCGCGCGACGTAGTCGACGCTGGCGGCGGCGAAGGCGTACCGGCGGGCGGGGGCCAGACCGAGGTCGAGGCAGCCCTGGATGACCTTGGTGACGTAGTCCTCCCGGTTGGTCGCGCCGGTGCGGCTGTCCCCGAGCACGGCACCGGCCCGGTAGACCGACACGGGTACGCCACGTTCCCGGGCGATGCCGACGAGACCCTCGGCGACCCACTTGCTCTGGCTGTAGGCGGTGTCGTGGCCCACCGGCGGCGGCAGCGGGTCGTCCTCGTGGATCTGCCCGACGCCGGCGGCGACGGCTCCGGCGAGCACGGCCAGGGTGGAGATGTGGTGCACCGGCGTGGGCCGACCCCGGGTGGACAGCCGCAGGACCTCCTCGGTGCCGCGCACGTTCGTGGCCTTGAGGGACCGGTAGGGGCGCACGAAGTTGACCCAGGCACCACAGTGGTAGATCGCGTCGACCTCGTCGGCGAGGGCGTCGAAGTCGGCCGGCGTCAGGCCGAGTCGGGGTCTGGCCAGGTCGGCGGGGACGACGCGCAGCCGGTGCGCGGGTGGCATCGGCAGACCGTAGGAGGTCAGGGCGGCGTGCAGGCGTTCGGTGCCCTCCTCGGGGTTGGCGGCCCGGACCAGGCAGACGATCTCGGCGCTGGTCTGCCGGGCCAGTTCGGCGCAGAGGAACGCGCCGACGAACCCGGTGGCACCGGTGAGCAGCACCACCCGAGGGGGCCCGGTGCGGGCCGACGCGCCCGCGTCGGGGGCGACCGCCGGGTCGAGGACGACCTCGGCGGTGAGGTCGGGGCCGCTGCCGTGCACCTCGATCAGCGGTCGCCCGGACACGGCGGCCTCGATCCGGGCGGCCAGGCCGGCGACGGTGGGGCTGGCCAGGACGTCGCGGGCGGTGAGCTGGGGCGCGCCGAGACGGCGCAGCTCCCGGGCGGCCTGCGTGATCATCAGGGAGTGGGCGCCGCAGTCGAACAGGTCGTCGGTGACGCTGACGCGGTCCACGCCGAGCAGGTCGCACCACACCCGCGCGACCTGGCGTTCCCGTTCGTCACGGGGGCCGAGGTAGCCGTCGTCCGGTGCGTCGTCCGGATCGACGCCGCCGGAGGTCGAAGCGACGGAGGTGTCGGAGGTGTCGGCCGGTCCGGTGTCGGCACCGACGGCGGTCGCCCCCGGCTCCACCCAGTACCGGCGGCGCTGGAACGGGTAGCCGGGCAGGCTGACCCGTCGGGCCGGCCGCGCGGCGTGCAGCGCCGGCCAGTCCACGCTCACCCCGGCCTGCCAGAGCCGGCCCACTGCGGCCATCAGGTGCGCGGTGTCCGGCAGCCGGTCGCGGGGGTGGCCCAGCGAGGCGACCGCGGTCGGGGTGGGGGCGAGCCGCTGTCCGGGTACCAGCGCGGTCAGCGCCCGCCCGGGCCCGACCTCCAGCAGCACCCGGTCGGGCGTGGTCAGGACGGTCCGCAGCGCGTCGGCGAAGCGTACGGGTTGACGCAGGTGACGGGCCCAGTAGTGCGGGTCGGTGGCGTCCTCGGCGCGGATCCAGGTGCCGGTGACACAGGAGACGAACGGGGTGTGCGGTGGACGCAGGTCGCACTCCTTCACCCGGGCGGTGAACTCGTCGAGCATCGGTTCGACCAGCCAGGAATGGCTCGCCGCCGGCACGTTGAGCCGCCCGCAGTCCACCCCCCGGCCGGCCAGCAGCCGGTCGAGGGCGGCGACGTCGTCGTCCGGGCCGGCCACCACGGTCAGCTCCGGTGCGTTCACCGCCGAGATCGACAGCCTCTCGTCGAGCAGCTCCGCGACCTGTGCCTCGGGCAGCGGTACGGCGAGCATCCGGCCCGGGGCCATCCGGGCGAACAACTCACCGCGGGCGTAGGTGACGGCGAGCGCGTCGCCGAGGGTGAACACCCCGGACAGGCAGGCGGCGACGTACTCGCCGAGACTGTGGCCGAGCAGGGCGACCGGCTCCACGCCCCAGGACATCCACAGCTTCGCCAGCGCGTACTCCACGGCGAACAGCGCGGGGACCACGCCGGGCCCCTCGGCGCGGCCGAGCGCGCGTCCCCGTCTCGACCCGCCACCGCCGCCCGGGAACAGCAGCGCGGTGAGGTCGACGTCGAGCCGGTCGCGGAGCAGGGCCGCACAGCGGTCGATCTCCTCGCGGAACACCGGCTGACTGCGGTAGAGGTCGGCACCCATGTCCCGGTGCTGGTTGCCGCCGCCGGGGAACATGAACACCGCCCGGTGGACGGTGTCCGGGGCGGTGCGGGTGACCAGCCGGTGCGGGTACTCCCCCCGCAGCACGGCCACCAGGTCGGTCAGGTCGGCGCAGGCGGCGAACCGGCGTACCGGGAAGCCGCGCCGCCCGTCCTGGAGGGTGAAGGCGACGTCGGCCAGGTCGAGGTCCGGGTGGTCCTCCAGATGGTCGGCCAGCCGCCGGGTGGCGGCGTCGACGGCGGTGCGGCTGCGCGCGGACAGCGGTACCAGGTGCCAGCCGGTCGCGGGTGCCGCCGTGCCGGCCGGGTCGGGGATGGGCGGTGGCTGTTCCAGGACCACGTGGGCGTTGGTGCCGCCGACCCCGAAGGCGCTCACCCCGGCGCGGCGTGGTCCGGCACCGGCCGACCACTCGGTGACGCGGGTCGGCACGTAGAAGGGCGATGTGTCCAGGTCGAGGTCGGGGTTGGGGGAGCGGAAGTTCCGCATGGGCGGGATCCGCCCGTGCTGTACGGCCAGGGCGGCGCGCATCAGGCCGGCGGCTCCGCCGGCGGCGTCGAGGTGGCCGATGTTGGCCTTGACGGAGCCGAGGGCGCAGAAGCCGCGCCGGGCGGTGCCGACGCGGAACGCCTGGGTGAGCGCGGCGACCTCGATCGGGTCGCCCACCTGGGTGGCAGTGCCGTGGGCCTCCAGGTAGCCGATGCTGCCCGGCGAGATCGCCGCCAGGGCGTGCGCGGCGGTGACGACGCGGGCCTGTCCGTCAACGCTGGGTGCGGTGAAACCGGCCTTGACCGCGCCGTCGTTGTTGACCGCGCTGGCCCGGATCACCGCGTAGATGTGGTCCCGGTCGGCCAGGGCGTCGGAGAGCCGGCGCAGCACCAGGGCCACGGCGCCGTTGCCCGGTACGGTCCCCTCGGCGTCGGCGTCGAAGGGCCGGCACTGCCCGTCGGGGCTGAACACCCCGCCGTAGGCGTGCGAGTAGCCGGCCTTCAACGGCAGGTTGATCGCCACCCCGCCGGCGAGCGCCAGATCCGACTCGTAGGTCAGCAGGGACTGGCAGGCCAGGTGGGTGGCGACCAGGGAGGTCGAGCAGGCGGTCTGCACGGTGTACGCGGGGCCGTCCAGGTCGAGGAGGTACGCCACCCGGGTGGCCAGGAAGTCCTTGTCGTTGAAGATGCGGGCCAGGGGTGCCATCGCCGAACGTTGGAAGCGGGGGTTGGTGGCGAGGTTGGCCATCAGGTACTTGTTCATGAACATGCCGGCGAACACGCCGACGGCGCCGTCGGTGCGGTCCGGGGTGTGGCCGCTGTCCTCCAGGGCCGCCCAGGCGGTCTCGCAGAAGACCCGCTGCTGCGGGTCCATCGTCTCGGCCTCGGCGGCGTTGTAGCCGAAGAACTCCGCGTCGAAGTGGTCGGCGTCGTCGATCACCGCGCCCGCCGGAACGTACTCGGGGTCGGCGAGCAGGTGCGGGTCCACGCCGGCGGCGCGAAGTTCGTCGGGGGTGAAGTGGGTGATCGAGTCGATGCCGTCGAGCATGTTGGCCCAGAAGCCGGCGACGGTGTCGGCACCGGGTACCCGGCAGGCCATGCCGATGATCGCGATCGGTTCGACCCCGCCGTCCGGGGCGGTTCCGGTGCTGTCCAGGTGTGCGGTCACGGTCGGTCAGCTCCTTCGCGCCCGGCGCGAGACGGCGGCGGACAGGGCGGCGGCGCGTCGCCCGGCGGCCTGCTGGGTCCCGGCCAGCGCGTCGGGGCGGTCGCCGGTGGTGGCGCGGGCGGCCGCGAGCGCGCGCACCGACGGGTAGCGGAACAGGTCCACCAGGGACAACCCGGTCACGTCGCGGGCCAACAGCCGGGCCCTGGCCTGGACCGCCAGCAGCGAGTTGCCGCCGAGGTGGAAGAAGTTGTCGTCGAGACCGACCCGGTCGCGGCCGAGCAGTTGAGCCCACACCTCGGCGATGGTCTGCTCGACGTCGGTCTGCGGAGCCAGGTAGCGGTCGGGCCCGGCGGCGTGCGGGTCGGGCAGCCGGTTGCGGTCGATCTTGCCGTTCGGGGTCAGCGGCAGCTCGTCGAGGACGGTGACGGTGGCCGGCACCATGTAGTCCGGCAGTGCGCGGGCCAGCGCGGCCCGGAGGGCCGCCGGGTCGGGTGCCGGGTTGCCGGCGTGGGCCGGCTGGCAGTAGGCGGCCAGGCTGCGGTGGGCACCGTCGCCGCGTACGACGACCACGGCGGCCCGGACGTCCGGCTGGGCGGACAGCACACTCTCGATCTCGCCGAGTTCGATGCGATGGCCGTGGATCTTCACCTGGTGGTCCAGCCGACCGAGGAACTCCAGCGTGCCGTCGGGGCGCCAACGGGCCAGGTCGCCGGTGCGGTACAGGCGGGAACCGTCGGCGGCGAACGGGTCGGGAACGAAGCGTTCCGCGGTCAGCGCGGGGCGGCCGTGGTAGCCACGGGTAACGCCCGGACCACCGAGCAGCAGCTCACCGGGCACGTTGACCGGAGTGGGCCGCAGGTCCGCGTCGACGACGTAGGCGCGTACGTCGGCCAGGGGGCGGCCGAGCGGCACGGTCGAGGCGACCGGCCGGTCACCGGTGACCCGCTGGGTGCTCGCCCACACGGTCGCCTCGGTCGGGCCGTACATGTTGTGCACGCCGCCACTGACCAGGCCGGCGAGGTCGGTGCCGAGCGCGGCGGGCAGCGCCTCCCCACCGACGAGCAGGCGGCGCAGGTCGCGCAGCGCCGCGCGGGTGTCGGCATCCTCGGCCAGCACACCGGCCAGCGACGGGGTGCACTGCAGGTGGGTGACGCGGTGGCGGCGCAGTTGCGCGGCGACGGGCTCGTCGGCCAGCGCCACCCGACGGCGGTCCTCGCTGATGTCCCGGGCGGCCCGCAGGTGCGGCAGGGCGGCCAGGACGTGGTCGTGGTCGACCCCGAAGTCGATCAGGCAGGCGACCTCGTCCACCTCGATCGCCTTGAGCCGGTCCACCAGGTCCCCGGCGGCCTCGGGGGTGCCCAGCAGGGCGGCGGTGTCGAAGAACCGGTCGAAGGCCTGCTCGACCAGGGCGTCGAGTTCCTCCTCGGGCAGGGCGCGGAAGTCGCTGCTGCTGCCGGACACCGCGCCGAGACCGGAGAGCAGGTCGAAGGAGCTCTTCAGGTATCCGCACAGCGGCGCGCGGACCAGCTCGCGCACCTGCTCGGTGTCGGTGCCGAGGAAGGTGTGCAGCATCAGGGTGACGTGGCCGGAGCCGGCGTGGCCGGCCTCGCGCCAGGCCCTGCGGTAGATGGTGATCTTCTCGCCGAGTTGTTCGACCGAGTGGCCGAGCAGGTGCGTGAGCAGCCCGGCGCCGATCTCGCCGGCCATCCGGAAGGTGTCGGGGCTGCGCGCGCTGGTGACCCAGACGGGCAGTTCGGGCTGCACCGGTGGCGGGTACACGCGCACGCTGACGTGGTCGCCACCGGGACGCGGACGGCTGACCGTCCCGCCCCGCCAGAGCCGGCGTACCTCGTCGATGCCCCCCAGCATCAGGTTCTTCCGGTCGGCGTACCGGTCCGGAGCGAGGACGAAGTCGTTCGGTTGCCATCCGGAGGCGACCGATATGCCGACCCGCCCGCCGGAGAGGTTGTCCACCACGGCCCACTCCTCGGCGACCCGGAGCGGGTCGTGCAGCGGTACGACGACACTGCCGGCCCGGATCCGCACCCGTTCGGTGATGGTGGCGATGGCGGCGGCGGTGACCGACGGGTTCGGGTAGAGCCCGCCGAAGTCGTGGAAGTGTCGTTCCGGGGTCCACACGGCGTGGAACCCGTGCCGGTCGGCGAAGCGGGCGCCCTCGACGAGCAGCCGGTACCGGTTGTCGGCGGCGCCGCCCCGGTCACCGCCGAAGTAGAAGAGGCTGAAGTCCATCGGCCGGGCCTGCACCTCGGCGGGCACCGGGGCGCCGGTGGCGGTCGCGGCGCCGGAGGTGGGTTCGTCACCCCGGACGACGACCTCGAAGCCGCGGGTGAGGGTCCACAGCAGCTCCAGCACGGAGATGTCGAAGGAGGCGCTGGTAACCGCCAGCCAGGTCGGCCCGACCGGGTCCCGGCCGCCGTCGGCGTCCGGACCGAACTCGCGGTCCATCCCCGCGAAGAAGGTACCCACGTTGCGGTGGGTCACCAGCACACCCTTGGGACGCCCGGTGGAGCCGGAGGTGTAGATGACATAGGCCAGGTCGTCGGCGCGCGCCGGCCCGGCCGCCCCGGTCGGTGCCGGGTCGGGGGGTGGGGTGCCGGGGGCGACGGTGGTGACCGGCGGGCCGCCCAGCCGGCCGGCGAGGTGGTCGGTGGTGACCACCACCCGGGTGCCGGAGTCGGCGACCATGAAGGTGAGCCGGTCGGCCGGCAGGGCGGCATCCAGCGGCAGGTACGCTCCGCCGGCCTTGAGGATGGCCAGCAGGGTCACCACCAGGTCGGTGCCGCGGTGCAGCAGGACACCGACCGGCACGTCCGCGCCGACGCCGTGGCCGCGCAACGTGGCGGCGAAGCGTTCGGCGCGTTCGTCGAGTTCGCGGTAGGTCAGCCCGGGCTGGTCGCCGGGGCCGGCGTCCCGCACGGCGACCCGGTCGGGGGTGCGCCGGGTCTGCGCGGCGATGAGGTCGTGGACGAGCACGTCGGTGCGGCGTTCGACGCCGGTGGCATTCCACTCGGTGAGCAGCCGGTGGCGCTCGTCCGGGGTCAGGACGTCGAGCTGGCCGACCGGGACGTCCGGACGGGCCAGGGCCGCGGCGAGGACCTGACGGAAGCGGGCGGCCATCCGTTCGGCGCTGTCGGGATCGAACAGGTCGGTGCTGTACTCCAGGCGGCCGGTCAGGTCCGGCCCGCGCCGGGTGAGGGACAGGGTGAGGTCGAACTTCGCGGTGGCGGTGTCACCGGGGACCGGGGTGACCGTGCAGCCGGGCAGGGCCAGCCCCGCCGCGTCGGTGTCGTGGTAGCTGAACAGCACCTGGAACAGCGGGTTGTGGGCCAGGTCCCGGCTCGGGTGCAACTCCTCGACGAGCTTCTCGAACGGCAGGTCCTGGTGAGCCAGGGCGTCGCGGGTCTCGTCGCGGGTCCGCTCGACGAGCTGCCGGAAGGTCGGGGCACCGGTCAGGTCGATGCGCTGGACCAGGGTGTTGGCGAAGAAGCCGACCAGTGGCTGGATCTCGGCGCGTTGCCGGCCGGCCACCGGCGAGCCGACGACGACCTGCGCCGTACCGGTGTGGGACTGCACGACGATGGCGAAGGCGGCCAGCAGCACCGCGAACGGGGTCGCGGCGGCCTCCCGGGCCAGGGCGGTCACCGTTCCGGTGACATCGGGGTCGAGACGCAGGTCCAGGTGCGCGCCGCGGTAGGTCTGCGTGGGCGGGCGGGGCCGGTCGGTGGGCAGGCTGGCCAGCAGCGGTACGTCGACGAGCCGGTCCCGCCAGTGGTCGACGAGCCGGTCGAGGGTGGCGCCGGTCAGGTGACCGCTCTGCCATTCGGCGAAGTCGGCGTACTGGACGGGCAGGTCGGGTAGCTGCCGTCCGGTGTAGGTATCGGTCAGTTCCCGCTCGATGATGGAAAGCGACCAACCGTCGCAGACGATGTGGTGGACGGTGAGGCACAGCCAGTGGTCATCCGGGCCCAGCCGCAACAGGGCGGCCCGCAGCACCGGCCCATTGACCAGGTCGAACCGGGTCCGCGCCTCGGCCCCGGCCAGCGCCGCGGCCTCGGCGGCGTCGGCCACGTCGAGCACGGCCAGGGGGGTCTCCGCCGGTGGCAGCACGACCTGACGCGGCTGGCCGTCCACCGCCCGGAACACGGTACGCAGCACCTCGTGCCGCCGTACCACCGTGGTCAGGGCCTGTCGCAGGGCGTCGACGTCGAGTGGGCCACGGATGCGGTAGCCCAGCGGGATGTTGTAGACGGGGTTGTCGGGGGTGAGCTGGTCGAGGAACCACAGCCGTTGCTGCGGGTAGGACAGCGGGTGGCTGCGCTGGGCCAGCCGTCGGGCCAGGTGTTGGGCCAGCAGGGCCCGCCGCGCGTCGGTGCCGGTGTCACTCATCGGTCCGCCTCGTTGTCCGCGAAGTCGTGCAGCAACTGGTCGACCTGCTCGGGGGTGAGTTGGTCGACGTGCAGCAACAGGTCCTCCATCCGGTGCCAGTCACCGGCTGCGATGGCACCCGGGCCGGCCGCGTCGCCGTCCGGCGTCCGGGTGTCGAGGGCGGCGACCAGCTCGGCGACGGTGGGGGTCCGCAGGAAACGGGCCAGTGCCACGTCGGTGCCGAACGTCTCGTTCACCCGGGCCACCAGCCGCATGGCGAGCAGGGAGTGCCCACCGAGGGCGAAGAAGTCGTCGTCGAGACCGACCTGGTCGAGCCCGATCAGGTCGGCGCAGATCGCGGCGACGGCCCGCTCGGTGTCGGTCCGTGGTGGCCGGAAGGCCACCCGCAGGCTGATGCGTTCGGCCTCGGCGGCCGGCAGGGCCGCCCGGTCGAGTTTGCCGTGCTCCGTGAGGGGGAGAGCGGCCAGGGACACGTACGCCGCGGGCACCAGGTAGGGCGGCAGCCGCTCGGCGAGCCAGGCCCGCAGGTCCGGGGCGCTCGGCTCGGCCCGGCCGGCCGCGGGAACGACGTAGGCGACCAGGCGTCGACCGGCCCGACTGTCGACGACGACCGCCGTGCCGGCCACCGCCGGGTGGTCGAGCAGGGTGTTCTCCACCTCGCCCGGCTCGATGCGGAAGCCGGAGATCTTGACCTGGCTGTCGACCCGACCGAGGAACTCCAGCACCCCTCCGGCGCGCCAGCGCACCACGTCACCGGTGTCGTAGAGGCGGGAGCCGTCGGCGCCGAACGGATCGGGGACGAACCGCTGCGCGGTCAGCGCGGGCCGGCCGGCATAGCCCCGGGCCAGGCCGGGACCACCGAGGTAGAGCTGACCGGGTACGCCCTCGGGCACCGGGCGCAGCTCGTCGTCGAGCACGTACGCGGTGGTGTTGGCGATGGGTCGGCCGATGGGCACGGAGGTGGCCTCGTCGGGCAGGTCGGTGATGTGGTGCACCACGGCGAAGGTGGTGGTCTCGGTGGGGCCGTAGCCGTTGAGCAGCCGGGCCGGGGCGTGCGGGCCGCGCAGCAGTTGACGGATGCGGACCGGGTTCAGCGCGTCCCCGCCGACGAGCAGGTTGGTCATGGTGGCGAAGCTGTCCGGCCGGTGCGCCATGACCTCGTTGAACAGGGCCGAGGTGAGGAACATGCTGGTGATGGCACCCCGACGCAGCTCGTCGCCCAGGTGACCCGGGCTCAGGATGGTGTCGCGGGGGATGACGCAGACGGTGCCGCCGTGCAGCAGGGCACCCCACACCTCGAAGGTGATCGCGTCGAAGGACGCGTCGGCGACCTGGGCGATGCGTTCGTGCGGGCCGAACCGGACGAAGTCGGTGCCGCAGACCAGGCGCAGGATCGCGCGGTGTGTGACGGCCACCCCCTTGGGTCGGCCGGTGGAACCGGAGGTGTAGAGCACGTAGGCGGCGCCGTCCGGGCCGGCGGGGGAGTCCGGGACGGCGTCGAGCTGATCATCCGGCCCGGCCAGCGGGTCGTCGCCGGTGACCACGTCCACGCCGTCGGTGGGCAGCACACCGGCCAGGTCGGCCCGGGTGACCACCACGCGGGCCCCGGAGTCCGCCAGCAGCCAGCGCAGCCGTTGCGCCGGGTAGCCGGGGTCGAGCGGGACGTAGGCGCCGCCGGCCTTGAGGACGGCCAGGAACGCGGTGATCAGGTCGCTGCCGCGTTCGAACAGGACACCGACCGGGGTGTCGGCGCGGACGCCCCGGCGGCGTAGCAGCCGGGCCAGCCGGTCGGCGCGGGCGTCGAGGTCGGCGTAGCTGAGGGTCTGCCCGGCGGACTCGACGGCGGGGGCGTGCGGTCGCCGGGCCACCTGTTCGGCGAACAGGTCGGGCACGGTGCGGTCCGCCGGGAAGGCGGCGGCGGTGCGGTTGTACGTGTGGACGATCCCGTCCTGCTCCTCCGCCCCGAGCAGCGGCAACCGGCCGACCGGCTGGTCGGGGTCGGTCATGGCCGCGTCGAGCAGCCGGATGTAGTGCCCGGTCATCCGCCGCATCGTCGACGCGTCGAACAGGGCGGTGGCGTACTCCCAGATCAGGGTGATCGGCGCGGTGTCGTCGCGGTGGCCGTGCCCGGCGTGCTGTTCCGCGCGGGGCAGGACCACGATGTTCAGGTCGGTCTTGGCGGTGCTGTTGTGTCGTTCCAGGACGGTGCCGGTCAGCCCGCCGAAGCTCAGCCGCGGCATGGGGGAGTCGTGGAAGCTGAACATGGCCTGGAACAGCGGGTTGCGGGATGGGTCGCGCACCGGGTCGAGGGCCTCCACCAGCCGGTCCAGCGGCACGTCGGCCCACTCGTAGGCACGCGCGGCGCGGGTGTGCACCCGGCGGACCAGATCGGTGAAGCCGGGACGGCCGGACAGGTCGACGCGCAGCGGCAGGGTGTTGACGACCATCCCGATCATGCGTTCGGTCTCGGCGAGCCGCCGGTTCGCCACGCCACTGCCGATGATCATGTCGTCCTGGCGGGCGTAGCGGCTCAGCAGGGCGGCGAAGCCGGCGAGCATGGTGGCGTAGAGGGTGACCCCGTGCCGGCGGCTGTACGCGCGCAGCCGCTCGCACAACTCGCCGGCCAGGTCGATCCGCAGCGCCGCGCCGGTGAAGCTCTGGGTCAGCGGGCGAGCCCGGTCCAGGGGCAGCGCCAGCTCGTGCGGTGCGCCGGCCAGTTCCCGGGTCCAGTGCGACAGGTGCCGGTCGAGCGTCTCACCCCGCATCCACCCGCGCTGCCAGAGCGTGAAGTCCCGGTAGCGGCAGGCCACCGGCGGCAGGTCCGGCTCCCGCCCGGCGGCGTAGCTGCCGTAGAGGGCGGTGAGCTCGTCGATGAGGACGGCGAAGGACCAGCCGTCGTGGACCAGGTGGTGTTCGACGTGGACCAGAGTGTGGTCGTCATCGGCGTACCGGATCAGCGCCCACCGGGCCAGCGGTGGGCTGGCCAGGTCGAATGGTTCGCGCAGATATTCGGCCACGGTCTGCTCGGCCCGCTGGCCGCGTTCCGGCTCGTCGTACGCGGACAGGTCGACCAGCGGGAGATCGATGGGGCGGTGGGCCGCGGTGCGTTGCTCGGGACCGTCCGGACCGGCGACGAAACCGGTACGGAAGATGTCGTGGCGGCGGATGATCTCGTTGAGCGCGGCCCGTAGTGCCGCCCGGTCGAGCAGCCCGCGCAGCCGGATGGTGGCCTGGGCGTGGTACGCCCGGTTACCGGGGTCGAGCTGGTCGAGGAACCAGATCCGTTCCTGGGGCAGGGACAGCGGCACGACCGCGTCGGGGTCGGCCGGGCGCAGCGGCGGTGGGCTGGGTGCCCGCTCGGTGTCGTCGGCGTCGTCGAGCGCGGCGGCCATGGCAGCCACGGTGGGGGATCGGTAGATGACCCCGACCGGCAGCTCACCACCGAGCTCGGCGCGGACCCGCGCGGCGAGCCGGCCGGCCATCAGCGAGTTGGCGCCGAGGGCGAAGATGTCGTCGTGCACGCCGAGGCGCTGGTCGGCCGGCACGGGGTCCGTGGCGCTGGTGTGGCCGAGCAGGTCGGCGACGAACCCGGCGAGGAGCTGCTCGGTGCCGGTGCGTGGGACGGTGACGGTGTCGGTGAGGCCGGCGCTGGCCCGGTCGGGTTCGGGCAGGGCGGACCGGTCGATCTTGCCGCTGACGGTCAGCGGCAGCGCGTCGAGGGTGACCACCACGTCCGGCACCAGGTAGGCGGGCAGCCGTTCGGCGAGGTAGGCGCGCAGCCCGGTCGGGTCGTGGTCGCTGGCGGCGTACCCGACCAGGCGGGTGCCGTCGCCGGAGCCCCGGGCGACCACGATCGCGTCGGTGACGGCGGGATGCCCGGCCAGCACGGCCGTCACCTCGTCCGGCTCGACCCGGTGCCCCCGTAGCTTGATCTGGTGGTCGATGCGGCCGACGTACTCGAGGGTGCCGTCGGGGTGGCGGCGCACCTGGTCGCCGCTGCGGTACCGACGTACGCCGGGCGGACCGGCCGGGTCGGGGACGAACCGCTCGGCGGTCAGCGCGGGCCGGGCATGGTAGCCCTGGGCGACGCCGGCTCCGCCGATGACCAGCTCACCGACCTCTCCGTCGGGTACCGGACGGCCGTCGGGGTCGACCACGGCGACGTGAACGCCGGTGACCGGTACGCCGATGGACGGACGCCGGCCGTCGGCGTACACCTGCGCCACGGTGGCCCAGACGGTGGCCTCGGTGGGGCCGTAGGCGTTGTACATGCGCCGGCCGGGAGCCCAGCGCCGCACCAGCGGCGCGGCGAGCGCCTCACCGGCGCAGATCAGCACGGCCAGGTCGGGCAGGGCCTCGTCGGGCAGGACGGCCAGCACCGACGGGGGCAGCGTGAGGTGACTGATCCGCCGCGTCCGCAGGGTGGCGACCAGGTCCGGTCCGGGGGCGATGGCGGCCCGGTCCGCCAGGACCAGGGTGGCGCCCGTGGCCAGCGCCATGGTGGTCTCGAACACCGAGGCGTCGAAGCTGGACGGGGCGAACTGGAGGACCCGGTCGCCGGGGCCCACCCCGAACGCGTCGGCCTGGGCTCGGACCAGGTTGGCCAGGCCACCATGGCTGAGCAGGACTCCCTTGGGACGTCCGGTGGACCCCGAGGTGTAGATCGAGTAGGCGAGGTGCCGACCGGTCGACGGCTGCGGCAGCGGATCGGGTGCCGGCCCGGAGTCCGCCACCGCCTCGGCCGGGTCGACGCGGCGTACCCGCCCGGCGGGCAGCCGATCCATCGTGGACGTCTCGGCGACGACCAGCTCCACGCCGGAGTCGGTGAGCATGTAGGACAGCCGCTCGGCGGGGTAGGACGGGTCGAGCGGCACCCAGGCACCGCCGGCCAGCAGGACGCCGAGCACCGCGACGACGGATTCGATCGACCGGTCCAGGGCGATCCCGACCGGTACGTCGGGCCCGACGCCGTGGCGGCGCAGGTGGCGTGCCATGCCGTGGGCGTGCGCGACCAGTTCGGCGTAGCTCAGCGACCGGTCGGCGGACTCCACCGCGACCGCGTCGGGGGTACGGGCGGCGTGTGTGAGGACCGCCTCGTGGAACAGCACGGAATCGCCGGGCATCGACGTACCTATCCTCATGCCGGTGGGGTGAACGTCCAGTGGGCGGTGCCGTCCTGCCGTAGGACCAACCGCGAGGTGCCGCCGAAGACGAACGCCTGGTTCCGCTGCGGTGCCTCGTGCAGGTCCGTGGTGATGTCGAGAACCCCCTCGGGGGCGGTGGCCGAGCCGACGAGGGTGATGTCGACGCCCGGGCCGGTGATCCGGTACGTCGGGCCGGCGTCGGAGGCGGCATCACCGGTGGGCCCGGATGGGGCGGGCGTGACCCGGTAGCCCATCGCGGTGAGCGCGTCGGCCATCCGGGCGGCCCGCTGCGGGCGGGCCCGCAGGGTGACCGCGGTGATGTCGCGCAGCCACCGCCGGTCGTGGGTCCCGGCGCCGAAGGCCGCGTCGAGGTAGCCGCTGCGCAGCAGTTCCCCGTCGGGTCCCCGGCGGGCGGACACCGAGTCGAAATACTCTCCGGTGACCTCGTTGAGGAACATCAGCAGCGGGCTGTCCTCGCCGAGGTCGACCCGCAGCATGTGGTACCAGGGCCTGGGCTCGCCGGTGTCGGCGCTGCCGCGGTGCACCAGTTCGTAGCGACCGCCGGGGCCGGTGTCCAGCACCTCCCGGGCCCGCTGCACAGAGCCGGGGTGTTCGAAGGAGAAAACCAGCCCACCGGTGAGACGGTGCGATCCGGGAAGCGCGCCGTCGAACAACTCCAGCAGGGTGTTCTCGCCGGCCACCCCGAGTGCCGAGTACTGCCCGGCAACCGAGCTGGTGACGTTTTTCGGTTTCACCCGGGCGAATTGTTCACGCAGCATGTCGCAGGCGGATATCTCTTGGAAGGTGGCCCCGTCGAGCAATACCACAACGTGGTCCAGTAGTGGGGCGGGAATAGCGTGCGCATGGCCCTGCGCGAATGGCACGTCGATTTCCTCTCGTCGTTCTATGGACGCTCCACCACGGGATTCAGGCGTGATCAGCCTAATTTCGCCGCTGGGCCTTCGAGTACTGGGGGAAACCCCACCGGGCAGAACCTAGGGGGCGCGGTGCGGGTGTCGCGGTGTTAACTGGCTACTGGCTAGAACTCAAAGAGATGCAAGGGATTCAATATGAATCTACCTATTCGGCGGGTACCGTGACGACCCGGTCGGCAGTGCTCGCCGGGGTGGGTGGCTGGGTGCCGCCGCGCGTGGTCACCAACGCGGACCTCTCCGCCGGACTGGACACCTCGGACGAGTGGATCCGGTCCCGCACCGGCATCGCGCAACGCCACCTCGTCGACCCCGGCATGTCCACGGCGGACCTGGCAGTCGAGGCCGCCCGGCGGGCCCTGGCCTCCGCCGGGACGCCCGGCGTCGACGCCGTCGTGGTCGCCACCATGACGCCGGACCGGTCCTGCCCGGCCACCGCACCCGAGGTCGCCTCCCGGCTGGGGCTGACCGGGGTGGCCGCCTACGACCTGGGTGCGGTCTGCAGCGGGTTCGTCTACTCCCTGGCCACCGCGGCCGGCCTGATCGCCACCGAACTCGCCGACCAGGTCCTGGTCATCGGCGCCGATGCGCTCTCCAGCGTGACCAACCCGGCCGACCGCACCACCGCCGTGGTCCTGGCCGACGGGGCGGGGGCGTTCGTGCTGCGCGCGGGCGGACCCGACGAGCCCGGCGCACTCGGCCCCTTCGACCTCGGCAGCGACGGAGGCGGCAGCGACCTGATCCAGGTGGCCGCCGGTGGAGCCCGCCAGCGACTGTCCGGTCGGCCCACCGACCCGGCCGACTTCTACTTCACCATGGACGGACGCGAGGTGTTCCGCAACGCGGTCACCCGGATGGCCGCCTCGTCCCGCACCGTCGTGCGGCGCGTCGGCTGGCAGCTCGACGAGGTCGACCGGGTGGTCAGCCACCAGGCCAACAGCCGCATCCTCAGCGCCCTCGCCGACGAACTCGATCTGGACCGGAAGCGAATCGTGTCCAACATCGACCGGGTCGGCAACACCGGTGCCGCCTCCATCCCGCTGGCCATCGCCGACGCCGACGCCACCGGTGTGGTCACCGCTGGCGATCGAGTCCTACTCACCGCCTTCGGCGGGGGCCTGACCTGGGGATCGACGGTACTCGTCTGGCCCCGGTTGCGGCCCGCCGAGCGGCCGGAAGACCCACCGAAACCCGCCGTCGCGACGGACCCGGCCGGCGCCGGGACGGAACCCGCCCCGGCGCCGCACCAACCGACGTCCGAGCCGCCGGTCGCCGGCCCGGCGACGCGGTGACCCACGGACCACGGACCACGAGGAGCGTGTGACATGACCGACGTCTACCAGCAGATGGTGGAGATCCTCACCACCCGCTTCGAGACGGAGCCCGACGAGATAGGTCCGGACGTGACCTTCGAGGAACTGGACCTGGACTCGCTGTTCATGGTGGAACTGGCCCTGGTCCTGCAGAAGGAGTTCAACATCAGGATCGCTGACGAGGACGCCACGCCGCGTACCACCATCGGCGGGCTCGCCAGCGTCATCGAAGCCTCGTTGGCCCGCGCGGCGTGACCGGGATGGAGACCGCCGTCACCGGCCTGGGACTGGTCACCCCGGGCGGGATCGGCGTGGCGCGGACCTGGCAGACGGTCTGCGCCGGGGTCTCCACGGCGACCCACGACCCCCACCTGGCCGGCATACCCGTCGACCTCTCCTGCCGGGTGCCGGACTTCGACCCGCGCGCCGCACTCGGCCGCCGCCACTGGCAGTACGACCCGATCGCGCAGTTCGCGTTGGTGGCGGCCCGGGAGGCGGTGGCCGACGCCGGCCTGGACCCCGCGACCTGGGACGGCGCCCGGGTTGGCGTGGTGATCGGCTGCGGCATGTGGGGGGTGTCCACCACGACCGCCCAGCATGGCGTCCTCGCCGCCGAGGGGCCGCACGGGGTCTCCGCGCTGACGCTGCCGATGATGCTGTCCAACATGGCCGCCGGCCACGTCGGCATGGACCTGCGCGCGGGCGGTCCCAACCTGGTCACCGCCACGGCCTGCGCCTCCGGCAGCACCGCCATCGGCCTGGCCCATGACCTGCTGCGCAGCCGGACCTGCGACGTGGTGGTGGCCGGAGGCACCGAGGCCGGCATCACCCCGCTCGTCGTCGCCGGGTTCGCGCAGATGGGGGCACTGTCGCGGCGCGCCGACCCGACCGCGTCCCGGCCGTTCGACGTCGGCCGGGACGGCTTCGTTCTCGGTGAGGGGTGCGGCCTGCTGGTCCTGGAACGCGCCGAGGACGCCGCCGCCCGGGGTGCCCGGGTCCGGGCCCGGCTGCTCGGCTTCGGCGCCAGCGCCGACGCGTACCACCCCACCACCCCCGATCCAGAGGGCCGTGGTGTCGAGCGGGCCGTGCGGGCCGCGCTGACCGGAGCCGGTCTCGTACCGGCCGACGTGGACCACGTCAACGCGCACGCCACCGGCACGCCCGCCGGTGACCTGGCCGAGGCGCGGGTACTCCACCGCCTGCTCGGCCCGTCGCCGGTGGTGACCGCGAGCAAGGGGTCGCTCGGCCACGCCCTGGGTGCCGCCGGTGGGATCGAGGCGGCCCTGACCGTGCTGGCGGTGCAGCACGGTCTCGTCCCGCCGACCGCGAACCTCGACGAACAGGACAGCGCCGTCGACCTGGACGTGGTCACCAAGGCAGCCCGAGAGCAGCGCATCGAGGTCGCCCTCAGCAACTCGTTCGGCTTCGGTGGCCAGAACGCCGTCCTGGTGCTGGCCGCCGCCTGACACCACACGTCGCCCGGCGGGCACCTCGCCGGGCGGAAAGGGGCAACACACGTGACAGCGACACCTGCCGGCGCCGACGTCGTCGTCGTCGGTGCCGGATCCGCTGGCTGCGCTCTGGCCCGCCGGCTGGTCGAGCGCGGACTGCGCGTGGTCGTACTCGAGGCCGGCGGCGAGGACACCAACCCCGACATCGGTACGCCCGGACGGCTGGCCCACCTCTGGTTCGCCGAGGAGGACTGGGCATATCACACCGTGGCGCAGCCACACGCCGGGCGCCGGCGACTGCACTGGCCGCGCGGACGGGTTCTCGGCGGCTCCAGCGCGCTCAACGGCATGATCTGGGCACGGGGTGCCGCCGCCGACTACGACCACTGGGCGTACCTCGGTAACGACGGCTGGTCGTGGGCGGATGTCCTACCGGTGCACCGGCGCATGGAGGATTTCGATGCCGTGTCCCCGCTGCGTGGCACGGGAGGACCGATCCACGTCATGTCCCAGTACCGCCCGGATGCGATCTTCGAGTCCTGCATCAAGGCGGCGCAGGAGATCGGGGTCGGGATCAACCCCGACTACAACTCCGGCGAACTGGACGGGGTGTCGCAGACCCAGCTGACCATCCGGGACGGCCAACGGCAGAGCGCCGCCGTCGGTTACCTGCGTCCCATCCTCGACCATCCGGGGCTCACCGTCGTCACCCGTGCGCACGCCCGCCGGCTGCTGTTCACCCATGACCGCTGCACCGGGGTCGAGTGGACGCGCGACGGGCTCACCCACACCACCCACGCCGACGTGGAGGTGATCGTCTCCGCCGGCACCATCGAATCCCCCCGGCTGCTGATGCTCTCCGGCATCGGTGACGCCGCCGAACTGCGCCGGCACGACATCGACGTCCGGGTGCACCTGCCCGGGGTGGGCCGCAACCTGCACGACCACCTGCTCAGCCCGGTCATCTTCAGTACCGCCCGCCAGGTCGGACGTTCTCCCGACCTGTCGCCGATGCAGAGTCACCTGTTCTGGCGTACCCGGTCCGGCCTGCCGGTACCCGACGTGCAGGCGCTGCACTTCCCGGTCCCGATGTACCAGCCGGGGATGTCCGGCCCATCCGACGGGTTCACCCTCCAGGCCGGCCTGGTGCGCCCGGTGAGCAGGGGACGGATCAGCCTCGTCGGCGGCGACCCGCATGCCGGGCTCGACATCGACCCCGCGGCGCTGGCCTGCGCGCAGGACGTCGACGCGCTCGTCGAGGCGGTGATCCTGTGCCGGGAGATGGGTGCCGGTTCAGCCCTGGCCGGCGAGTGGGGTGCGCGGGAGGTCTATCCGGGCTCGACGGTGCGTACCCCCGACGACCTGCGCGCCTACGTACGCGCCACCGCCGGTACCTTCCACCACCAGGTCGGCACCTGCAAGATGGGTGCCGACGACCAGGCGGTGGTCGACGCCCGGCTGCGGGTGCACGGTGTGCGGGGACTACGCGTCGCCGACGCGTCGATCATGCCGGCGGTGACCACCGCCAACACCCATGCCCCGGCGGTCCTCATCGGCGAACTGGCGGCCGACTTCGTCACCGCCGGCCACCACGCCCGGCAGGAGCAGTCGTGACCCCGGCGACGATGACCGACCAGGTGTGCCGGCTGTTCATCGACGGCGACTGGCTCGAGACGGCACCGGGCGGGTACGGCACCTCGCTGGACCCAGCGACCGGGCAACCGCTGGCCCGCTACGCCCAGGCCGGCCCGGCGGACGTCGACGCGGCGGTGGCCGCAGCCCGCGCCGCGCTCACCGCCCCCGCCTGGGCCCTGATGACGGCCGCCGCGCGGGCCCGGCTGCTGTGGCGGGTCGCCGACCTGATCGACGAGCATGCGGACACCCTCGCCGAACTGGAGACCCGCGACCAGGGCCAGCCGCTGCGCGCCGCCCGTGGCTGCGTGGCCGCCGCGGCCGAGCACCTGCGCTACTTCGCCGGCTGGTGCACCAGGATCGAGGGCAGCACGGTGCCGGTGTCCTACCCGGACACGCTGCACTACACCCGCCGGGAACCGGTGGGCGTGTGTGCCCTGATCGTGCCGTGGAACTTCCCGCTGCTGATCGCGGTCTGGAAACTCGCCCCGGCCCTCGCCTGCGGCAACGCCGTCGTGCTCAAGCCGGCCGAACAGACTCCGCTCACCGCCGCGTACCTGGTGGAGCTGTGCCGGCAGGCCGGCGTACCGGCCGGCGTGGTCAACCTCGTCACGGGCGGGCCGGACACCGGCCGCGACCTGGTCGCCCACCCCGGGGTGGACAAGGTGTCGTTCACCGGCTCCACCGCTGTCGGCCGGGAGATCGGGCGGGTCTGCGGCGAGCAGCTCAAGCGGGTGACGCTGGAACTCGGCGGCAAGGCGCCGGTGATCATCGCCGGGGACGCTGACCTCGACGCCGCCGCCGCCGGCTGCCTCAGCGGCGGGCTGGTCAACAGCGGCCAGTCCTGCACCGCCTACACCCGGCTGTACGTGCAGCGAACGCGGGCCGACGAGTTCGCCGAGAAGCTCGCCACCATGGCCGGGAAGGTGCGGGTCGGTCCCGGCCTGGCCCCCGACAGTCAGCTCGGTCCGCTCATCTCCGCCCAGCAGTTGCGGCGGGTGGACGACCTCGTGCGCACCGGTACGGCCGAGGGCGCCCATCTGGTCACCGGGGGAGGGCGGATCACCGCCGGCCCCCTCGCTGCGGGCTTCTTCTACCAGCCGACCGTGTTCAGCGGGGTAGCTGACGAGATGACCATCGCCCGGACGGAGATCTTCGGTCCGGTGCTGTGCGTCCTGCCGTACGACGACCCGGCGGAACTCGTCGATCGGGCCAACGACAGCGACTACGGGCTGTCCGCAGCGGTGTGGACCCGGGACCTGACCACCGCTCACCGGCTCGCCGGGGCGATCCGGGCCGGGGCGGTCTTCGTCAACATGCCGCCACAGCCGGATCCGGCCGGGCCGTGGGGCGGCGTCAAGGCCAGCGGGGTGGGCCGCGAGATGGGCGCCGCCGCGATCGAGGCCTACACCGAGATCAAGGGGGTGTGGCTGCACACACCCGCCGCTGACCACCCCTGACCGGGCCACCCGGCGGGTGCCGAGCGGAGCCGGGTGGCGGCTCGAGACCAACCGGACCACCAACGTGCCCCTGCCCCCGCCGGAACACCGGCTGTGGGCCGTTGCCGGTGTACGGGAGAACCATTCGTACGAGCGGCGGGTAGCAGACCCGACCGTCCAGCACCCAGCACCGGGGAGGAACGCCATGACCGAGCCCGTCGACGACTCTCCGCCGGTTCGCGCCGATCCGGAGACCCTGCGGGCGGTGCTGCGCCACCAGGCCAGCACCGTCACCGTGGTCACCGCTCCCGGCGCCTCGGCGGTCGGCTTCACCGCCACGTCGTTCACCTCGGTGTCACTGCGGCCGCCGATCGTCCTGTTCTGCCTGGATCTCAGTTCGTCGAGTTGGCCCACCGTCTCCCGGGCCCGGCACGTTGGCGTGCACCTGCTCACCCGTCAGCAACAGGAACTTGCCCAGAGGTTCGCCACCAGCGGGATCGACCGGTTCGCGGCGCCGACCCGCTGGCGGCACGGGCCCGAGGGGGTGCCGATCCTCGACGACACCCTGGCCTGGCTGCTGTGCCGGGTGATCGACCGGGTGGTCGCGGGTGACCATGCTGTCGTGCTCGCCGAGCCGGAGCTGCTGCGGCACAGTGAGGTCGATTCGCCGCTGCTCTACCACCGGGGCCGGTACGCGGACCTGGCCAAGCGACCCGAGCCGGTCGCCGGGCGAGCGGCTTGAGCCGCCGACGTGGGTGTTTCAGCGCTGGCTCCGGGCGGAACCGATCCTCGCGCCTGCCGGGCGTCCGAGGACCAGCGTGCCGTGACCGTACCGGAGCCGCCGGCGGTCACCCGAAATCGCCGACAGCGAAGTCGACACCCGGAGCATCGTCGACCTTGATTTACCGTAATGGATGTAATTTGTTACTTCGCCTCTGCGTGGGGCGATCAATCGGATATTGTGATGGCCCTCGATGGGGCAACGCATCGGCTGGTTGGTCGTTATAATCCTCATGTCTAATCTGTGGGCACCGCCGCACCTGGAGAGCAGCGATGGAAGAATCTGAGGAACTGCGCCGATACCACGTCGTGGTCAACGACGAGGAACAGTATTCGATCTGGTCGGAAGGATCGGAGATTCCGGCTGGGTGGCGGGCGGTGGGCGTCACCGGCGACCGGGCTACCTGCCTGGCGCACATCGAAGAGGTCTGGACCGACCTACGCCCGCGCAGCCTACGGGAGCATTTGGAAACGCAGGGCTGATCCCGACACCACCGCACCATTGCCACCTGCCGGAAACCGGTGTGCCCCGCCTTTGGGTCCGCCTCGCCAAGATGGGTGATCGGCAGCCCGGGGATTTCGCCGCGACCGCTCAACCTCCCTTTTGGTAGGGCATTGTCGGGTCCGGTGGCATTGGTCGCGGCCCGGCCCTGGCCCGGTCGTGAACGGCACCATCGGGGCGCGCGAGACCGTGTGCGCCAGCGACCTGTTCGTGCGCACCGAGCGCGCTGGCCGCGGCCCGGGCGGCCGGACTGCGGGTGGCGCCCGTGCCCGAACGGGGCGTGTGCGGGCACCCTCTACCGGGGCCAGACGTTCCTGGTGGAGGGGCCGCGCAGCGGCGGCTGCGTCCACGGCTTCCGCCTACGGCCACGTCAACCGGCGGGCTGTCGCGGACCAGGTGGCGTCGCCGCCGCGCTTTGGAGCTGATGTCGTGAACGGGTCGCTGTCCCGCTCTGATGATGCAGACGACTCAGCTCCATAGGCGGCGGGTAGGCAGTCGGGGCTGCTGCCCCTGGGACCACGGCCCACCCGTGGAGCAACCCCGTTCCCCTCGGTGGCCGGTCGGCCCGGCAGCCGTGGGTCCCGGCGGCCGGAGCCCACGGCGGCCGGCGGGCGGTGACCACCGCCCGCCGGCCTCACCTCACCAGGACGCCGGTGGCGGCGGCGGTACGACCGGCGGGCGGTCGTCGCAGGTGATGGTGTTCGGCAGCAGCCACGGGGCGAGCCAGCCGCCGTCGTTGCCGCCGAGGTCACTGAGGGCGAACTCGGAGCCGGCTGGGGTGAAGTGGAACGACCCGCAGTTGTTGACCCCGACCGCGCCGACGTTGCGGGCGTCCACGTTGCGGAACGAGGCGGAGCCGGCCGAGCGGGCGCTGACCACCGACGTGCCCGTCCCGTCGACCCGGATGTCGCGGAACTGGACGTTCCTGATCGAGTAGAGGTCCTTCACCGGCCAGTCGCTGACCAGCATGACGGCGTTGTACGTGCTGTCGAGGTAGTGGTCGCCGACCACCTCGACGGTCGCGTCGATGTCCCGGTCGAGGGCGTAGAACCAGATGGCCCCGAGTCCGATCTTCCAGTTCAGCTCGTACGTGCCGGCGCGGGCGGTGGTGTTGCCGGTGATCAGTAGCCGCCCGGTGAACGCCTCCGCGCCGAAGCGGGACCCGACGTGGATGGCGCTGCCCTCCCGCACCGGGTCGGCGACCAGGTTGTTCGACACGGTGTTGTCGGTGCCGCCGTACAGGGCGATGCCGTTGGCGAGCACCGGCGACTGCACGGTGTTGTGGTCGAACCTGTTGCGGGCGTTGCCGACCTTCTCCGACCACATCGCGAGCCCGTCGTCGCCGGAGTTGCGGACGAAGGTGTGCGCGACCAGCGAGTCGGTGACGCCGGTGTGGAAGTTCAGCCCGTCGGCGATCTGGTCGACGATGACCGTGTTCGTGACCCGCACGTCGCTCATCGGCCCGTCGAACCAGATGCCCACCTTCGTGTGCCGCAGGTGCAGCCCGTCGATGGTGGAGTCGCTCATCGCGCCGCCGATCGCGTTGACCTGGTCGGTGTCGATCCGCTCGCGTACGTCGCCCTCGATGGCGAAGCCGGAGAGGTGCACGTTGCGGCTGCCGCCGTCGGCGGCGTCGCGGCCGTAGAAGCCGACGCCGGTGTGCACCGAGCCGTTCGGGGCAGGCGTCGGCAACGCGACCTCGTGCCCCTTGACGATCGTGTACCAGCTGCCGGCGCCCTCGATCGTCACGTCGTCGACGATGATGTGCCGGTTCACCTGGTAGGTGCCCGGCGGCAGGTAGACCGGCAGGTCCGCCCGCCGGGCGAAGGCGATGGCCCGGTCCAGGGCGGCGGCCGAGTCGCGCCGGCCGGTCGGGTCGGCGCCGAAGGCCAGCACGTTCGCGGCGGCGAGCCGGACCCGTGGCGGGCCGACCAGCTCGGAGTCGAGCAGGTCGATCACGGTCCAGGCGGCATTGCTGCCGGCGGGGACGGTGAGCCGGATCCGGTCGCCCGCCCGGTAGGCGCGGCCGAGCAGCAGGCGTTGCTCGTCGTAGAAGTGGCTGGGGCGGAACGGGGTGGGGATGCTCGGGTACGGGGTGGTGGCCGACGGCACGCACCCGCACTCGGTGATCCACCAGTCCGGGTGCAGCAGCCCGGCGGCCGGGTCGTTGGAGAACGGGTACTGGTTGTAGAGCCACGCGTACTGGGAGGTGAGGGTCATCGTCCGGATCCGCCGCTGGTTCACCGCGACGTCCAGCGGCGCGGTGATGCCTCCGCCGCCCGGCGCGTCCGGGATGCTGTAGCGCACGGTGATCGCGTTGGCCGCGCTCGGCAGGGTGAACTCGACGTACCGGCCGGGGGTCAGCCGGACCGCCCGGCGGCCGGAGGCCTCCGCCGGCAGGGTGTAGGCGGTGCGGTCGGGGCCGATGACCTCGCCGTCCGTGGCGGCGTTCTCCGCCTCCTGCTCGGCGAAGCCGACATCGGCCCCGCGCCCGGAGACCAGCCCTGGGTCGAGGCCGGCCCGGGTCACCACGGGCCCGCCGCCGGTGGCCGGGTCGGCGGCGGCCGGGCCGGGCGCCCCGGCCAGGACGCCGAGGGCGGTCGCGAGCGCGACGGCGGAGGCGACGACCGCCGGGGAACGGCGCCGCGGTGGTCGCCGCGACGACCACCGCGACGCCGGGATGATGCTCCGGGACATGGGTGACTCTTCTCCTTGGGGTGGTGGGAGCCGGCCGCGCGGCGGCCGGCGGTGTGCTGCGGCGGGCGTGGGGGACGCCGCGCCGCCACTAGCCGGCGTACACCTCCAGCTGGGACAGCTGCGCCGCCGGCCAGCCGGTGTTGCCGGTGAAGCGGATCCGCACGTGCCGGGCGGGCGTGGCCGGCACGGTGAGCGTCACCTGGTTGCCGGTGGCCGGGTCGAAGACCCGCCCGGCCGACACGACGAGGGTCGTCCACCCGGCGCCGTCCGGGCTCGCCTCGACCGACAGCGTCTGGGTACGCCGCTGCCAGGCGGCGGCCGGCGGAAGCCGCAGCACGATCCGGCCGACGCCGACGGTCGCGCCGAGGTCGACGCCCACCCACTGCGGGAACGCGTCGGCGGCGCTCTCCCAGTAGCTGTCGGGGTTGCCGTCGACGACGTTCGCGCAGCCGTAGGCCTGGGCGTGGCCGCTCTCCGTGGCCGGCCTGCCCCGGGCGAGGTCGGCGCCCGGGGTGGGGGTGTCGGGCGTCGCGTACACCGCGACCTGGGCGAGCTGGGCCGCCGGCCAGGCCGTGTTGCCCGTGACCGTGACCCGGACGTGCCGGGCGGCGGTCGCGGGCACGGCGAGGGTCGCGGTGTTGCCGGTGGCCGGGTCGAACCGGACCCCGGACGGCCCGGCGAGCGTCGTGAAGGTCACGCCGTCGGTGCTGCCCTGCACGCTCAGCGTCTGGGTGCGCGCCTCCCAGCCGGCCGGCACGGCGAGCACGATCCGGGCCACCTGGTGGGCCGCGCCGAGGTCGACCTGCCACCACTGGGGGAAGGCGCCGTTGGTGGACTCCCAGTAGCTTCCCCGGTCGGCGTCGACGGCGTTGCCGGCGGCGAACCCGCCGTTCTGGCTGCTCGCCGACGTCGGCCGGCCCGCGGCGAGGTCCCCGCCGGGCTGGGGGCCGCCGCCGAGCACGGGCGGCGTCGGCCGTACGGCGGTGAGGGCGAGTTGGCCCTTGAACATCCGGCCGCCGTCGGCGGTGATCCGCAGGTAGTAGTCGGCGGAGCAGGCGGTGCCGTCCTCGTCCAGCGCCCGGATGCCCGCCCCCGCCGGGGTGGTCGCCTGCGTCTCGCTGGTCTTGGCGATCTGGTTGCCCTCGTTGAACTCGTCGAACATGGACACGTAGAGGCCCTGGGCGCCGAGCCGGGTCATGTTGTAGAGGTGCCGCCAGTAGAAGTCGCCGTGGCGGCGGTGCCCGGACGACAGGTCGCCCGGCAGCACGCAGGGCTGGTAGTCGATGCCGTGCGTGATGCAGTCGGCCTGGTCGGGAACGTTGACGTTGGTGTGGAACCAGTCGAGCCCGTCCAGGGTGCCGGTGCGGCCGACCATCCACGGCGAGATCATGTGGAACGCGTGGTAGACCTCGGAGAAGCCCGGCCGGGAGTCGTTGATGCCCTGCCGCCAATAGGTCGGCACGCCGCCGATGACGTAGCAGCCCTGGGCCCTGAACCAGTTGACCACGTCGAGGCAGGCGGCGGGCGCGAAGGGGCGGCCGTCGTCGTTGAAGCCGAAGCCCCAGATGCAGACCACGGGCCGGCCGTTCTGCCGGGCGTACGCCGGGGAGGCGGTGTGCGCGGACATCCGGTTGGTCCAGTCGTCCTTGATCTGGGTCTGCATCGACGTCCAGCCGGTGACGTCGTACATGATGTAGAACTTGCGGCCGAAGCGCTCGGCCGCGCCGCGGACCTTGACCGTCATGGCGTCGCGCGTGGGCCCCTCGTCGCCGACCGGGTTGAACCGTTGCAGGGCGGCGGTGTCGCAGCCGTACTCCTGCATCCAGCGGAAGTGGGTGTCGACCGTCTGCTGGTCGTAGGAGGAGAAGAGCTGCGCCGGCTGGCCGTTGCCCAGGGCCGGGTACGCGGTGGAGTAGCCGCGGGCGTACTCCCGCATGTCCGGCCAGGAGACGATGGTGGTGTTGGCCGGGGCCGGCGGCTGGAACCGGTCGCGGCTCCAGTGCCACCAGCCGCCGATCGGCGCCCCGTCGCCGGGGCAGCTGAACCAGCCCTGGTAGCCGACCGAGATCTTGCCGACGACGTCGCCGGGCGGGCTGGCCGCGAGGGCCGTGCCGCGAAGGGCTGACACCAGGTCGGTCGGGGAGGCTGCGGCGAGGGCGGATCCCGCTGCGAGGGATCCGATCAGCCTCCGACGGGACACCGCCATGGCCCTGCTCCTTCCGTTCGTTTCGAAGATGCATCGATGGCCATCGTGTCAGCAGCGGATTGCTGCGTGCAAGAGTCGAACGTGTCAGAGAAACGTTTCGACTGAGCAATGAAAGAAACCGGCGGATCCGGTCCACCGTGGTGGGGTCGCCCCGCTGCCGCCCGACGGGCCGTACGGCGCGGCGGCGAGTCGTCCGGGCCGGCGGGCGGCCCCGGTCGACAATGCGGCGGTGACGACATGGCACGCGGAGCAGAGCCGGCCGGGCGGCACGCCACAGGCCCCCGTGGCGGCGCACCGGCCCGGGCCGGCCGCCCCGGTACCGCAGCCGGCGCTCGACTACTACCTCGTCCACCCCGACGGCCCGGGCGGGAGCGTCGCCGCGCCGGAAGGGCTCGTCGTCGAGGAGTTCGTGCTCGGCGAGGACTGGGCGGCGGTGCGCCTCGACTCCGCCGCGTGGACGCCGGCGGACGGCCACTGGTGGGACTGCGCGGCCTTCAGCCGGAGCATCCGGGTCGACGCCCACCTGCGCCGCCGGGTGGTCGGGGTGCCACGGCACGAGGCGGCGACCGCCTACCGCCTGCTCGGCGGCGGCGAACTGCCCGGCGAGGAGGCGTTGCGCGGCCACTTCCACGACGGGCAGCCGCTGTCCACGGCGGCCCCGCTGCGGCTCAACCCCCACCCGGCCGGCGCCGGGATGCGCGACAGCCGCGTCTACCGGGTCCTGTTCGCCGCCGACCTGCGCCCGGACGGGCTGGCGAACCTGCGCGGCGGCTGGCGGATGGCGAGCACGGGTGACCCCGCCGACCCGGAGGCGAGGGTCATCGGGGTCGCCTCCCGCCGGGTCGGGGCCGACTCCTTCACCTGGCACCTGCGCCGGATCGGCGCCGGCGGCCCCTGGTGCCTCGACCTGAGCGCCGACCTCGCCGGCGGTGCCGACCCGCTCGGTCCGCTGCTGCGCGAGCTGACCGCGGCGCTGCGGATGCAGGGACTCATCCCCGTCACGATCGAACGCTTCTCCTGACCCCGGCCCGGCGGTGCCGGTCGCGCCAATAGGCCGGTTCCAACCTCCGGCATCCGGCCGCCGTAGAACCATGGTGGGGCGGGCGCCCCGGGACCCCTCGACCCGGACGGCCGCACGCCGACGGTAAGGGGCGACGAGGGGACGACGTGGACGGGCTCGTGCTGATCGTGGTGCTGGCGGCCACCGTGCTGCTCGGCACCACCCTCGGCGGGCGCTACCGCGTCGCACCGCCCGTCCTGCTCATCGGCATGGGCGTGCTGCTGGCGCTCGTCCCGCCACTGTCCGACGTGGTGCTCGAACCGGACGTGGTGCTGCTGCTGTTCCTGCCGGCGATCCTCTACCGGGAGAGCCTCACCGTCAGCCTGCGGGAGTTGCGCGCCAACCTGCTGGTCATCGTCCTGCTCGCCGTGGCGCTGGTGGCGGTCACCATGGTCGCGGTGGCGGTGGTCGCCCAGGCGGTCGGGGTGGCCGGCCCGGCGGCCTGGGTGCTCGGCGCCGTGCTCGCCCCGACCGACGCCGCCGCCGTCGCCGGCCTGGCCAAGCGGCTGCCCCGCCGGTTCCTCAACATCCTGCGCGCGGAGAGCCTGATCAACGACGGCACCGCGCTGGTCCTCTTCGCCGTCGCGGTCGGCCTGATCACCGGCGGCGCCCCGCCGGGGCCGCTCCCGCTCCTGGAGCGGGTCGCCGGATCGTTCCTCGGCGGCGTCGCGGCCGGGCTGGCGGTCGGGGGCCTGGTCGTCCTGGTACGCCGCCGCCTCGACGACCCGCTCCGGGAGGGCACGCTCAGCGTGCTCACCCCGTTCGTCGCGTTCCTGATCGCCGAGGAGCTGCACTCCAGTGGCGTGCTCGCCGTGGTGGTCGCGGGCCTGGTGCTCGCCTACGCCGGGCCCCGGGTGATCCGCGCGCCCTCCCGGGTGATGGCCCTTGCCTTCTGGGACCTCAGCACCTTCCTGATCAACGGCGGACTGTTCGTGCTGCTCGGGATGCAGATCCCCCGCGCGCTGCGCGGGGTCACCAGTACGTCCCTGGCGCGGGCGCTGGTCATCGCGGTGGTGGTCGCCGCCACGGTGCTGGCGACCCGGATGGCCTGGCTGCACCTGTCGGCGTACCTGCTGGAGCTGATCGACCGCCGCAGGTCGCAGCGGGCCCTGCGGGTCGGGTGGCGGATCCGCACGGCCGCCGGCTGGGCCGGCTTCCGGGGCGCGGTGTCCCTGGCCGCGGCGCTCGCGGTGCCACTGTCCACCCCGGCCGGGCATCCGGTCCACGAACGCGATCTGATCATCTTCTGCACGGCGGTGGTGATCGTGCTGATCATGCTGGTCCAGGGCACCACCCTCCCGCTCGTGGTCCGGTGGGCGGGCCTCATCGGGGACCAGCAACGGGTCGACGAGGTGCGCCGGGCCCGGTTGCGGGCCGCGGAGGTCGGGCTGGCGGCGCTGCCGGAGGTGGCGGGTGGGCTGGGCGCGGCGCCGGAGGCCGTCGACCGGGTGCGCCTCGACTACCAGGCCCACCTCGACGGGATCCGGGCCGCCGACGTGGGGGAGGAGTCCGAGCGGGCCCGTGACCTCGAGCGCCGGCTGCGGCTGGCGGTCCTGGAACGCAAGCGCCGCGAGATCACCCGGCTGCGCGACGCGAACGAGATCGACGACACGGTGCTGCGGGAACTCCAGGCCGTGCTCGACATCGAGGAGATCCGGCTGCTGGGCCCGGCCGCCCCCGAGTGACGACCCGACCCGAACCTCCGCCGACCGCCGCCCCACCGGCTACGGGCAGCACCGGGGTCGCGGTGCCGGCCGTCCTCACACCGTCGCGCCGGCGCCACCGGCGGACGCGACGCGCAGCGGCTGCGGGACTGCCCACCACTGCTCGGGCCGGTCGACGACGACGGCGGTGGTCGGGGCCTCGCACACCCGGGCGAGGCGCAGCAGGAACGCGGCGATCCCTGCGGCACCCTGCATCCACGCCGTCCCGGGTGGGAGCAGGGGCGGATCCCGCCGGTGCTCCACGAACCGCCACCGGGCGCCGGCGTCGTCGCGGACCGCCCGCTCGACCAGCGCGTCGCCCATGGTCCGGGCGGACCGCAGCAGCAGCTCCGCCCCGGCCCGATCGGGGCAGCCCTGGGCGGCATCGAGCAGCATGTCGCCGACCCCCGCGGTGCCGCAGCAGCGGCCGTCGTTGTCCCAGAAACCCGGGCGGAGCCGGCGCGGAAGCCCGGCGGCGAGCACCGAACGCAGACAGCGTTCCCGCAGCTCACCGACCGTGAACCCGGCGACCTGTTCGACCCCGGCGAAGGCTAGCGCGGCGAACAGGTACGACGTCCCCGTCGGCCCGTGGCACCAGCCGTACGTCACCGGCTCCACCTCCCGCCGGGAGGCGGGGATCGTGTGTGGCACGACGAAACCGTCGTCGTCCAGGCAGCCCACGGCGACCAGGTGCCGGGCACCCGCGCGGGCGGCGTCGAGGAAGTCGTCCCGGCCCAGCGCGTGCCCGGCGACCGCCAGCGCCGTGGCCACCCCCGCCGTGCCGTGCGAGTAGTTCGGCGTGCTCGACGAGTGCCCCGGCCGCAGGCGCCAGTCCAGCCCGGCGGCGGTCGGCTCGGCCACCCGCAACAGCGCCTCCCCGCCGGTCGACATGATCGCGGCGGCGGCCTCGCCACCCGCCCAGGCGGCGGCCAGCACCACGCCGGCCGTACCCATGATCAGGTCGGTGAGTGGCCCCCGATGGTCCGGCCCGACGTCCAGGGTGGTGTTCCACCCCGCCGGGGTGCGCAGTTCGGCGAGCCGACGCAGCGCGATCCCCTCCCGTCCGGGGGCGAGCAATCGCAGCGCGAACACGTCCCCGGCCAGCCCGTCGCACAGGGACGGCTCGGCGCGCACCGCCGCCCCGGCCGACAGCCGGGTCACGATCCCCGCCCCGAGTGACCGCTCGGCGTCCGTCAGCGCCCGGTGCCGCTCGACCTCGGCCAGGACCGGGGCCAGCCCGGCGATCCCGGCGTACAGCGAATCGCGGTCCCCGGCCGGCCCCTCCGGTGGCCCGTCGTCGGCGACCGACTCCGGCAGCCACGGACCGTCGTCCTCGCGGACCTGGCCGAGCACCCACGCCCACCCGGCCTCGCCCAGTTCGCGGTACCCGACTACGTCTGTCATCCGGCTACCGTATCGACGGGCGCGGCACGCCCTGACGGTGGCCGCGCCGGGGTGCGCATCCTGGACCGGCTGACCGCGCGGGGAGAGCCATCCCCCGGTGATGCCCGCCACGGCTGACGCACCACACACCCCGCCAGCAGCAGGGGGCAGGCCCGTCCCACCCCCACCCCCGACTCGTGAAAGGGTCCGACGGGTGAACACCGCCCCGAGGACCGCCGACGACGCGTGGCGCCGCCCCGGCCCCACCCCCGAGCAGCAACGACACGACCTGTACATCGGGCTGGCCGTCGCGCTCGTCGCGCTGCTCAACCTCACCCTGACCAGCAGCGCGGGCGTGTTCATGTTCGGCGACCCGCCGTCGTGGCCCGAGCGGCTGCTCTGGTCGGTCGCGGTCACCCTCCCCCTGGCCTGGCGACGCCGCCGGCCCGAGGCGGTCGCCGTGGCCGTCGCGATCGCGTTCATCGCAGGGCAGGTCCGCTCCGCCCCCGAGGCCCAGCTCTCCTCCGGCGCCCTGTTCGCCGCGATCTACACCCTCGGGGCGTGGGGACCCGACCGGCGCCGCTCGCGCGCGATCCGGATCGCCGTCATCGCCGCCATGTTCGCCTGGATCGCCCTGGCGTACGCGGTCGGCTTCTCCAACCTGCCGCCCGGTGCGTTCGCCGACGCCGCCGGCCCGGTGCCACCCGTGCTCGCCGCCATCGTCAACGGCGTGCTGCTCAACGTCCTCATCTTCGGCTTCGCGTACTTCTTCGGCGAGACCGCGTGGACCGCCGCCCGCCGCGAACACCAGCTCGCGGCCCAGGCCGAGCAGCTGCGCCGCTCCCGGGCCGAGGCCCACGAACGCGCCATCCTCACCGAGCGGGTCCGCATCGCCCGCGAGCTGCACGACTCCGTGGCCCACCACGTCTCCGTCATGGGCGTGCAGGCCGCCGCGGCGCGGCGCGTCCTGGACCGCGACGCCGCCAAGGCCCGCACCGCCCTGGGCGCGATCGAGCAGAGCGCCCGCAGCGCCGTCGACGAGCTGCGCCGGATGCTCGGCCTGCTGCGCCAACCCGGCGGCGCGGAACCGGACGAACGGCCCGCGACGACCGGCGTCGACCGGATCCCCGAGCTGCTGGACGGCGCCCGCGCCGCCGGCCTGCGCACCCACGTCGGCGTCTACGGCGACCCCGTCCCGCTGCCCGGCCCCGTCTCGCACACCGCGTACCGGGTCGTGCAGGAGGCCGTCACCAACACCGTCAAACACGCCGGGGCGAGCATGATCGACGTACGGGTCCGCTACCTCGCCAGCCAACTGGAGGTCGACGTCAGCGACGACGGCCGGGCCACCGCCCCGCCCAACCCCGCCGGCATGGGACTGGTCGGCATGCGCGAACGGATCGCCGCCCACGACGGCGAACTGGAGACCGGCCCCCGCACCGGCAGCGGCTTCCGCGTCCGGGCGCGCCTACCGCTGACCAGGCCGACCGTGGGTAGGGCGGCGTGAGCGCCATCCGGGTCCTGCTCGCCGACGACCAGCGCCTCGTCCGCACCGGCTTCCGGGTCATCCTCGAGGTGGAGGACGACATCGAGGTGGTCGGCGAGGCCGCCGACGGAGCGCGGGCCGCCGAACTGGCCGCCACGCTGCGCCCCGACGTCGTCCTGATGGACGTGGAGATGCCGGGCGTGGACGGCCTGGAGGGCACCCGCCGGATCACCGCCGTCCCCGGGGCGCCGGCCGTGCTCATCCTCACCACCTTCGACCGGGACGACTACCTCTTCGCCGCCCTCCAGGCCGGAGCCAGCGGGTTCCTGCTCAAGAACGGCACCCCCGAGGATCTCGTCGACGCCGTACGCATTCTGCACCGCGGCGACGCCCTGCTCGCCCCGGAGATCACCCGACGGGTCATCGCCACCTTCGCCGCCCCGGCCGGCCGCGCGCCCCGGATCGACCCGACCCTGCTCAACGGGCTGACCCCACGCGAGCGCGAGGTGCTGGAGCTACTGGGCCGCGGCGTCACCAACGCCGAGATCGCCGCCGCGCTGTACCTCGGCGAGGCCACGGTGAAGACCCACGTGAGCCGGGTGCTGGCCAAGCTCGGGCTGCGCGACCGCACGCAGGCGGTGGTCTTCGCGTACGAGCACGGGGTGGTACGCCCCGGCGGGTGAGCCGGTCCACCCCGCGGCGGACGCCGGGGTCCGCCTCCGGCCGGACGGCAGGAGACCCCGACGGCGGCTAGCGTCCAACGCGTGATCAATTTGCTCCGCGTCGAGGGGGTCAGTCGCAGCTTCGGCGACCGGCGGGTCCTCACCGACGTCTCCTTCGACGTCCCGGCCGGCCGGATGACCGGCTTCGTCGGCGCCAACGGCGCCGGCAAGACCACCACCATGCGGATCATCCTCGGCGTGCTCGCGGCCGACTCCGGCACCGTCACCTGGCGCGGCGCCCCACTGACCCCGCAGTCCCGCCGCCGCTTCGGCTACCTGCCCGAGGAGCGCGGCCTGTACCCGAAGATGAGCGCCCGCGACCAGCTCGTCTACCTCGGCCGGCTGCACGGCCTGACCGCCGAGCGGGCCCGCGCCAATACCACGGACCTGATCGACCGGGTCGGGCTCGGCGAACGGGCCGGCGACCTGGTGGAGACGCTGTCTCTGGGCAACCAGCAGCGCGCCCAGATCGCCGCCGCCCTGGTCCACGACCCCGACGTGCTGGTGCTCGACGAGCCGTTCTCCGGGCTCGACCCGGCGGCCGTCGACACCCTCGTGACCGTGCTGCGCGAGCGGGCCGCCGCGGGCGTGCCGGTGCTGTTCTCCAGTCACCAGCTCGACGTGGTGGAGCGGCTCTGCGACGACCTGGTGGTCATCGCCGGTGGCGCCGTCCGCGCCGCCGGCCCGCGCGACGAGCTGCGCGCCGCGCACACCCGGCCCCGCTACGAGCTGGTGGCGGACGACGACCTCGGGTGGCTGCGGGACCAGCCCGGAATCACCCTGGTCGACCTCGACGGCGCCCGCGCCGTGTTCGACCTCGCGCCCGGCCACGACGACCAGCGCGTCCTGCACGCCGCGCTGGACCGCGGCCCGGTGCGCGCCTTCCGCCCCGTCGCCCCCTCCCTCGCCGAGATCTTCCGGGAGCTGACCCAGTGACCACCTTCGCCGCCGTCAGCCTGGGCGCCGCCCGCGAGATCCGCGTCAAGCTGCGCGACAAGACCTTCCTGATCAGTACGCTGTTCTTCCTGCTCTTCGCCGCCGGCTCGGCCATCCTCCCGGCCCTGCTCGCCGGCACGCCCACGTCGGTGGCGGTGTCCACGCCGGCTGACGCCGACGCGATGCGCCAGGCCGGCCTGGACGTCCGCCCGGTCGCCGACGACGCAGCCGCCGAGCGGCTGGTCCGCGACGGCGACGTCGACGCGGCGGTGGTCGCCGGCCCGCAGGTCCTCGCCCTCGACGAGCGCCCCGCCGACGTGCTCCGCGCGCTGAGCACCGAGCCGCCGGTGCGGCTGCTGGACCCCGACACCGTGGACCCGGTGGCCGCGTTCCTCGTCCCGCTGGCCTTCGCCATGACGTTCTTCTTCACCTCCCAGCTCTTCGGGGTGCAGATCGCGCAGAGCGTGACTGAGGAGAAGCAGACCCGGATCGTGGAGATCCTCGTGGCCGCCGTGCCGGTCCGGGCGCTGCTCGCCGGCAAGGTGATCGCTGGCGGCGTGCTGGCCCTGGGGCAGATCGCGCTGATCGTCGCAGTGGCGGTCGCCGGCATGCGGATCGCCGACGGTGGGGGCGGGATCCTGCCGCTGCTCGGCCCGGCGCTGGGCTGGTTCGTGCCGTTCTTCGTGATCGGCTTCGTCATGCTCGCCGCGCTGTGGGCCGTCGCCGGCGCGCTGGCCAGCCGGCAGGAGGACATCGCGGGGGTGTCGATGCCGGTCCAGCTCGTGGTGATGCTGCCGTTCTTCGCGGTGATGTTCCTCAACGACAACCCGCTGGCCATGCGGATCCTGTCCTACGTCCCGTTCTCCGCGCCGACGGCGATGCCGCTGCGGCTGTTCACCGGCGACGCCGCCGGCTGGGAGCCGGTGCTGTCGCTGCTGGTGCTGCTGGCCACCACCGCAGCCTGTCTGGCCGGAGGTGCCCGGCTGTACGAGGGCGCCCTGCTGCGGACCAACGGGCGGGTGACGCTGCGTCGGGCATGGCGTGACCGCGAGTCGATCGGCTGAGCGAGGTTCCTGCCGATCGTCGGCCCCCTCCCGAGTACGGGAGGGGGCCGATTTGGCGGGGCTGAGGGGAGGGGGTAATGTTCGGCGCCGGCAGGGAAACGGACGCCAAGTGGGAGACCACGGCGGGCGGCCTGCCGAACTCCAGGAAGTGTCCGACGAAAGTCGGTCACTGAATGGTGCCCGTCAATTGGGTGGAAGCGGGTCGGATCGGGTTACACCGGTTTGACACAGCGGAAATCGGCGGGTAACGTATTAAAAGTGCCCGGCGCGAGAGCGGCGGGTGCGGGTACGGATTGAATGCCCCGGACGGGGCCCTCCTGGTGGGGGTGCTCGGATGGTGTGTGGTTGTTCTTTGAGAACTCAACAGGGTGCTTGATAAGCCAGTGCCAATTATGATTTATACCCCGTACTGGTCGGACTTTAGGGTTTCGGCTGGTTGGGATTCCTTTGGCAACACTTTTTGTTGTCGGGACAGTTTTTCAACAAGTTTTTGTTGGAGAGTTTGATCCTGGCTCAGGACGAACGCTGGCGGCGTGCTTAACACATGCAAGTCGAGCGGAAAGGCCCTTCGGGGTACTCGAGCGGCGAACGGGTGAGTAACACGTGAGCAACCTGCCCTAGGCTTTGGGATAACCCTCGGAAACGGGGGCTAATACCGAATATGACTGCTGGCCGCATGGCTGGTGGTGTAAAGTTTTTCGGCCTGGGATGGGCTCGCGGCCTATCAGCTTGTTGGTGGGGTAATGGCCTACCAAGGCGACGACGGGTAGCCGGCCTGAGAGGGCGACCGGCCACACTGGGACTGAGACACGGCCCAGACTCCTACGGGAGGCAGCAGTGGGGAATATTGCACAATGGGCGGAAGCCTGATGCAGCGACGCCGCGTGAGGGATGACGGCCTTCGGGTTGTAAACCTCTTTCAGCAGGGACGAAGCGAAAGTGACGGTACCTGCAGAAGAAGCACCGGCCAACTACGTGCCAGCAGCCGCGGTAAGACGTAGGGTGCGAGCGTTGTCCGGAATTATTGGGCGTAAAGAGCTCGTAGGCGGCTTGTCGCGTCGACTGTGAAAACCCGCAGCTCAACTGCGGGCCTGCAGTCGATACGGGCAGGCTAGAGTTCGGTAGGGGAGACTGGAATTCCTGGTGTAGCGGTGAAATGCGCAGATATCAGGAGGAACACCGATGGCGAAGGCAGGTCTCTGGGCCGATACTGACGCTGAGGAGCGAAAGCGTGGGGAGCGAACAGGATTAGATACCCTGGTAGTCCACGCTGTAAACGTTGGGCGCTAGGTGTGGGGGACCTCTCCGGTTTCCTGTGCCGCAGCTAACGCATTAAGCGCCCCGCCTGGGGAGTACGGCCGCAAGGCTAAAACTCAAAGGAATTGACGGGGGCCCGCACAAGCGGCGGAGCATGCGGATTAATTCGATGCAACGCGAAGAACCTTACCTGGGTTTGACATGGCCGCAAAACTCGCAGAGATGTGAGGTCCTTCGGGGGCGGTCACAGGTGGTGCATGGCTGTCGTCAGCTCGTGTCGTGAGATGTTGGGTTAAGTCCCGCAACGAGCGCAACCCTCGTTCGATGTTGCCAGCGCGTTATGGCGGGGACTCATCGAAGACTGCCGGGGTCAACTCGGAGGAAGGTGGGGATGACGTCAAGTCATCATGCCCCTTATGTCCAGGGCTTCACGCATGCTACAATGGCCGGTACAATGGGCTGCGATACCGTAAGGTGGAGCGAATCCCAAAAAGCCGGTCTCAGTTCGGATCGGGGTCTGCAACTCGACCCCGTGAAGTCGGAGTCGCTAGTAATCGCAGATCAGCAACGCTGCGGTGAATACGTTCCCGGGCCTTGTACACACCGCCCGTCACGTCACGAAAGTCGGCAACACCCGAAGCCGGTGGCCCAACCCCTTGTGGGAGGGAGCCGTCGAAGGTGGGGCTGGCGATTGGGACGAAGTCGTAACAAGGTAGCCGTACCGGAAGGTGCGGCTGGATCACCTCCTTTCTAAGGAGCACCATCCGTCGAAAGGCGGTATGGAGCCCGCGACCTGCGTATGTCGGGTTGGGGTGCTCAGATGGCGGAGACACTGGTGAGTTTTGCCCTGGCAACGGCCGGGGGACCTAGTACAGCTGCCCTTTTGGGGTGGTGGGAATGGTTCCTTCTGGTGCGGCTGGGGGAGGGCGGAGAGCACCCTGTTGGGTCCTGAAGGAACAACCGTTGTGGTTGTTTTCTTCGGAGCCATTGCCTCGCCTGTGGGTGGGGGTTGGTTGCCAGGCATGGCCTGGTCTCGCATACCGTCGGCGGTTGTCGGGTTTGGTGTGGGGCTGTGGGTTGTGGGTTGGTCGTTTGTTGAGAATTGCACAGTGGACGCGAGCATCTTTGTGGTCAAGTTGTCAAGGGCGAACGGTGGATGCCTTGGCACCAGGAGCCGATGAAGGACGTGGGAGGCCGCGATAGGCCTGGGGGAGCTGTCAACCAAGCTGTGATCCCAGGGTGTCCGAATGGGGAAACCTGGCATCAGTCATGTGATGTCACCCGCACCTGAATACATAGGGTGTGTGGAGGGAACGCGGGGAAGTGAAACATCTCAGTACCCGTAGGAAGAGAAAACAAGAGTGATTCCGTGAGTAGTGGCGAGCGAAAGCGGATCTAGGCTAAACCGGCTGCGTGTGATACCTGTCAGGGGTTGCGTGGTTGGGGTTGTGGGACCTTGCTGAATGAGCTGACACTTGTTCGAGAAGTTATAAAACCAGTTGCTAGCCGAACAGTCTGGAATGGCTGACCGTAGGCGGTGAGAGTCCGGTAGGTGAAAGTGGCTGGTCTTCTGTGGGTGTTCCCGAGTAGCGGCGGACCCCTGTAATCTGCCGTGAATCTGCCAGGACCACCTGGTAAGCCTAAATACTTCCTGGTGACCGATAGCGGACAAGTACCGTGAGGGAATGGTGAAAAGTACCCCGGGAGGGGAGTGAAATAGTACCTGAAACCGTTCGCCTACAATCCGTCGGAGCCTTGCGGGGTGACGGCGTGCCTTTTGAAGAATGAGCCTGCGAGTTAGTGGCATGTGGCGAGGTTAACCCGTGTGGGGGAGCCGTAGCGAAAGCGAGTCTGAATAGGGCGATTCAGTCGCGTGTCCTAGACCCGAAGCGGAGTGATCTAGCCATGGGCAGGCTGAAGCGCGGGTAAGACCGCGTGGAGGGCCGAACCCACCAACGTTGAAAAGTTGGGGGATGACCTGTGGTTAGGGGTGAAAGGCCAATCAAACTCCGTGATAGCTGGTTCTCCCCGAAATGCATTTAGGTGCAGCGTCGCGTGTTTCTTGCCGGAGGTAGAGCACTGGATGGTCTAGGGGGCCCACAAGCTTACCGAAATCAGCCAAACTCCGAATGCCGGTAAGTGAGAGCGCGGCAGTGAGACTGCGGGGGATAAGCTTCGTAGTCGAGAGGGAAACAGCCCAGATCACCAGCTAAGGCCCCTAAGCGTGTGCTAAGTGGAAAAGGATGTGGGGTCGCATAGACAACCAGGAGGTTGGCTTAGAAGCAGCCACCCTTTAAAGAGTGCGTAATAGCTCACTGGTCAAGTGGTTCCGCGCCGACAATGTAGCGGGGCTCAAGCACACCGCCGAAGCTGTGGCATTCATATTTTATCCTCGCTTGGACTTGATTCCTTGTGCAGGTGTGTGGATGGGTAGGGGAGCGTCGTGCCGGGGGTGAAGCAGCGGGGTGACCCAGTTGTGGACGCGGCACGAGTGAGAATGCAGGCATGAGTAGCGAAAGAAGGGTGAGAAACCCTTCCGCCGGATGACCAAGGGTTCCAGGGCCAGGCTAATCCGCCCTGGGTGAGTCGGGACCTAAGGCGAGGCCGAGAGGCGTAGTCGATGGACAACGGGTTGATATTCCCGTACCCGCGAAAGAACGCCCATGATGAACCTTGTTGTGCTAACCATGTGATCTTGGGGCGGTCTTCGGACTTAACTGGGTGAGTGTGGGAACCTGGCGGGTAGTAGTCAAGCGATGGGGTGACGCAGGAAGGTAGCTGAGCCCGGCCGGTGGTTGTGCCGGGGTAAGCGTGTAGGCCGTACCGTAGGCAAATCCGCGGTGCATTAAGGCTGAGACGTGATGCCGAGCCGATTCAGGTGAAGTCAGTGATCCTATGCTGCCGAGAAAAGCCTCTAGCGAGTTCTTAGCGGCCCGTACCCCAAACCGACACAGGTGGTCAGGTAGAGAATACCGAGGCGATCGGGCGAACTGTGGTTAAGGAACTCGGCAAATTGCCCCCGTAACTTAGGGAGAAGGGGGGCCGGAGACGTGAAGCCCCTTGCGGGTGGAGCGTTGTATGGCCGCAGAGAGCAGGGGGAAGCGACTGTTTACTAAAAACACAGGTCCATGCGAAGAAGTAATTCGATGTATATGGACTGACGCCTGCCCGGTGCTGGAACGTTAAGGGGACCTGTTAGCTCTTCGGGGCGAAGCGGAGAACTTAAGCGCCAGTAAACGGCGGTGGTAACTATAACCATCCTAAGGTAGCGAAATTCCTTGTCGGGTAAGTTCCGACCTGCACGAATGGCGTAACGACTTCCCCACTGTCTCAACCACAGGCCCGGCGAAATTGCATTACGAGTAAAGATGCTCGTTACGCGCGGCAGGACGGAAAGACCCCGGGACCTTTACTATAGCTTGACATTGGTATCCGAATTAGCTTGTGTAGGATAGGTGGGAGCCGGTGAAGTCCATACGCCAGTATGGGTGGAGGCAATCTTGAAATACCACTCTGGTTGATTTGGGTTTCTAACTTCGGGCCGTTATCCGGTTCAGGGACAGTGTCTGGTGGGTAGTTTAACTGGGGCGGTTGCCTCCTAAAAGGTAACGGAGGCGCCCAAAGGTTCCCTCAGCCTGGTTGGCAATCAGGTGTTGAGTGCAAGTACACAAGGGAGCTTGACTGTGAGACTGACAGGTCGAGCAGGGACGAAAGTCGGGACTAGTGATCCGGCACTTGCGAGTGGAAGCGGTGTCGCTCAACGGATAAAAGGTACCCCGGGGATAACAGGCTGATCTTCCCCAAGAGTCCATATCGACGGGATGGTTTGGCACCTCGATGTCGGCTCGTCGCATCCTGGGGCTGTAGCAGGTCCCAAGGGTTGGGCTGTTCGCCCATTAAAGCGGTACGCGAGCTGGGTTTAGAACGTCGTGAGACAGTTCGGTCCCTATCCGCCGTGCGCGTAGGATACTTGAGAAGGGCTGTCCCTAGTACGAGAGGACCGGGACGGACGAACCTCTGGTGTGCCAGTTGTCCCGCCAGGGGCACGGCTGGTTAGCTACGTTCGGAAGGGATAACCGCTGAAAGCATCTAAGCGGGAAGCCTGCTTCAAGATGAGGTATCCCACCCACTTTTGTGGGGTAAGGCCCCCAGCTAGACTACTGGGTTGATAGGCCGGAAATGTAAGCTCGGTAACGGGTTGAGTTGACCGGTACTAATAGGCCGAGGACTTGACTACTAAGCTGCTACGCGTCCACTGTGCAACTCTCGACAAATGAACAACAGACCAGTTGCTGGTGTTGTTTGATATGTCGATAGAGTTACGGCGGTCATGGCGGAGGGGAAACGCCCGGTTACATTCCGAACCCGGAAGCTAAGCCCTCCAGCGCCGATGGTACTGCACTCGGGAGGGTGTGGGAGAGTAGGACACCGCCGGACACCTTTCAAAAAGGGCCACCCCCATAGGGGGTGGCCCTTTTTGTGTCTACGGCCGAGCGGGCGGGGCCGGATCAGCCGGCACGACGGAGGCGACCGAGCATTCCGTTGAGGTCCTGGACGAAAAGCTCGTGGCGGAAGTAGTGCCCGCCGGGAACCTCGCGCCACTCGTGCGGGATCCCCGCCTGACCGAGAGCCGCCCGGAACTCGCGCTGGCCGGCCAGCTCCTGGGTCTCGTTCACCGGGTCAGGGGAGGTGCCGGCGGCAAGGAAGATCCGCTTGTTGTGGTAGCTCCCGATGCGCTGCACCGGGTTGTCGGCGTTGGCCCGCGCCGTCGGTGTTGCAGGTGAAGGTGACGATGTCGTCTTTGCCGTCGCCGTTGATGTCACCGACGCGGGGTTGTTCGTTGCCGACGGCGAAGAGGTCGTGCGCGGGATCGGGTCATGTGTCGCCTAGGCGGGCGGGCTCCTGGACGGTGCCACTGGCGGAGGTGGAGCCAACGCGTTCGATTGCGGTCAATACCCCAGGTCACGGCCGAGCGTGGCACGACACTCCGTCGGCCAGTATTCGCGCAGGTGGGAGGCAATATCCAGGACTCCACCTGCCCGAAAGTTTCTTCCTTGACTGCGTCGTCAAGTGGCCGTAAGTTTCATCCACATATCGATATGCGCCTTAATTTTTGTCCGCCGCCCGCCCTCGCCTCCGGGACTGCGGCCCCGCCGCCACCCGGACCACCACTCCCCGCTTCCCGGAGGGCCGTCATGGACACTCCCACCCGAACGTCCACCGTCTTCCCCCTCGCGGCCCGGCTCACCGCCGCCGTCGCCGTCACGCTGGCGGTGACCGCCCCGGTCACACCCGCGGTCACCTGCGACCGCGACAACCCCGGCTACACCGCCGGTCAGGTCGCGCAGTGCGTCCAACGCTCCGGCTTCCCCGACCGCTACGACCAGTCACAGGCCAAGGCCCGTTCACTGCTCGCCGAAGCGCCCCCCTCTGAACCCACCCCCCTCTGAACCCACCCTCGTCTGAGTCGCCTCGCCGTCGTTTCCCGGGGAGGCACCGAGCGCGCCCGGCCGGACCGGCCGGGCGGGAAGGACCTGACATGGCACTCGACCGTCGTGCATTCCTCGGCAGGGTCGCCGCGGTCGCCACGGCCTCGGCCGTCGCGCCGGCCCTGGCTCTCCCCGGCCCGGCCCAGGCCGCCACCTGGAAGAAACGCCTCACCGGCGCCGACCTGGACACCAACAGCCGGTGGCAGGTCGCCGGCACGGACTTGGGCATCCCGTACGTGCTGGAGAACGGCTCGATCGGGTACCTCTTCGGCGACACCTTCAACACCCCGTGGCCCGAGGGTCCGCCGCTGCCCAACGACTGGCGGTCCCCGGTGATGCTGCGCTCCAACGTCCACCCCGGTGCGCCCGGGGGGATCGTCTTCGACAGCGCCGCGCGGGTGGCCGGCAACGGCCGGGCCCCCGAGATCATGCACAACGGTCACCACGGGATCGGGATCGACGGCCTGTGGGAGGTCAGTGTCATCCCCAACGACGGGATCAGCTTCCCCGAGACCGGCCGCCAACTGATCTCCTACATGAGCATCGAGAACTGGGACTCCGTCGGTCCCGCCGGCCCGCACTGGCGTTCGCGCTACGCCGGCCTGGCCTATTCCGACAACGGCAACGACTTCGTCCGGACGCCGCTGAAGTGGTGGAACAACGGCAACAACACCGACCCGTTCCAGATGTGGACGATGCAGCGCGACGGGGACTGGGTCTACGTCTTCTCCGTCCGCGCGGGTCGCCAGGACGGCCCGATGATGCTGCGCCGGGTCCGCTGGGACCGGCTGTTCTACCCCGAGTCGTACGAGGGCTGGGGCTGGAACGGCAGCAACTGGGGCTGGGGCAGGCCCTGCACCCCGATCCTCACCGGCCGGTTCGGCGAGCCGTCGGTACGCAGGCTGCACGACGGGACCTGGGTCATGTCCTACGTCAACTGCGTGACCGGCTGCATCGTCACCCGCACAGCCGGCGGGCCGGACCAGGTGTGGACCGCCGAGAAGATCCAGGTGTTCCCGTGGCAGGAGCCCGCGCTGTACGGCGGCTTCATCCACCCCTGGTCCGGCAGGAACGCCAACGAACTTCACCTGATGGTCTCGAAGTGGACCAGGGGGCTCGACAACCGCAGCACCGCCTACCACGTCAGCCAGTTCGTCGGATCCCTCTGAACCACCCGAGGCCGCTGGGCGGCGACGGGGTGCCGTCGTCCGCCCGGCGTCACTCGACACGGGACCGAATCGCGGTGGTCGGTCAGGAGGCGCCTTCCGGCGCGGCGAGGGACCGCAGCGCCGGCCGGAGGCGGATCTGCTCGACCGCACGGTCGTAACCGGCGAGCATCAGGAACGAGTCGTCGCCGGCGCCGACCTGGCACATCGACCGGATCCAACCCGTCGAGCCGGTCAGCAGGCCCAGCAGCGACCCGGTGCCCAACGAGCCCCGGCGCGTCCCGCTCGCCGGATCCCACAGGGTGACGCCGATGCCGTCCCCGGCCGCGGCGAGGAGCACCTCGCCGTCCAGCTCCACCGTGCAGAGCGCATAGCGGGGGGCCTCGTCGTCGAAGGAGCCGAGGCGCTCGCCGCCGTCGGGGTCCCACAGGACCACGGTGCCGTCGCCGGCCGCCGAGGCGAGCCGGGTCACGCCGTCGACGGTGACCGCGCAGACGGCGTTGACGCCGCCCTGCTGGGCGCCCAGGTGGCGGACCAGTCGCCCGTCGGCCGGGTCCCACAACCGGACGGTGCCGTCGGAGTACCCGGCGGCGAGCAGGGTCCGACCGTCCACCGGCACGGTGCACAGCGCCCGGACGACGACCCACCGTGCCTGCCGGCCGATGACCCGCACCTGGCGGCCTGTCTCCGGTTCCCAGATCCGGATCCGGCGGTCGTCCCCGCCGGAGGCGAGCAGGACGGTGTCGCCGACCGGCACGGCGCACAGGGCGTTCACCGGGCCCAGGTGCCCGGCGAGGGCGTGCACCGGCTGGCCGGTCTCGGGGTCCCACAGGTGCACGGCGTCGCCGTAGCCGGCGGAGGCGAGCAGCACCCGTCGCGGTGTCTCGATCGCGCAGGCGGCCCGCACCAGGCCGGGGGTGAGGCGGTCGAGGAGCCGGCGGAGCCTGTCGGGGGTCGGGTCCGGCAGCAGGCCCGACAGGTCGGCGAGCACGCCGCCGGAGCCCATCGTCCGCAGGTGCTCGCCGGCGCCCGGGTCGCCGATCCCGACAAGGTGCCCGATGCCGCCGTACGCGGCCCGCTCGCGGCCGCCCACGGTCACCGGCGTCACGCAGGCGTGCCACGGCCTGGTCCACGCCAGGGTCGTGCCCGCGACGAGGGTGCCTCCCGCGACGAGGCCGCCCAGCAGCGCGCCGGGCCACCGGTGCGCCGACTGCACGCCCGGCACCACCTCGACGGCGGCGAGGTACCAGGCTGCCGGCACCACGAACCGCGCCGCGAGCCGGGCCACGCCGAGGACGTCCGGCGGGAACGGCTCCGCCCGCAGTGCGCGATCACCGCCGCGCAGCAGCGAGAACAGCACCGCCAGCGTCACCAGGATCCCCCCGACGACCGCCGCCGGGCCGGGCTCGTCGGTGAACGCGGCCAGCAGGACGAACGCGACGGCGGTCGAGAGGAACCCGCGGATCCACGGCGCCGTCCGGGAGAAGGCGACCCGGGACAGGCCCAGGGTCAGGGCCGAGCCGAGCGCCGTCACCACCGCTACCGCCGCCAGCGGCCAGAATCCGTCGACCCGCAGGGCGTCCGGTTGTGACCATCGCACCGCGATCAGCACCAGCAGCGTCGCGGCGACCGGCAGGATGAGTCGCACCATCAGATGACCTCACAGTCCGCGTCCCCGGCCCGGCCAGGGATCGATGAGCTTTGAGCGAATGCCGGTCCGATTGTGCCGAACGGCCGCCACCGTGCGGCGGCGGGCCGGTCACCCTACGCGAAGCGGGACGGGTCTCCCGCACCGACGCGGACGACCTCGGGTTCGCCGTCGGAGAAGTCGACCACCGTGGTCGGCTCGGTGCCGCAGTCACCGGAGTCGACGACCGCGTCGACGACGTGGTCGAGGCGTTCCTTGATCTCCCAGCCCTGGGTCATCGGTTCGGCGTCTCCGGGCAGCAGCAGCGTGCTCGACAGCAGCGGCTCGCCCAGTTCGGTGAGCAGCGCCTGGACGACGGAGTGCTCGGGGATGCGGACGCCGACGGTCTTCTTCTTCGGGTGCAGCAGCCGGCGGGGCACCTCCTTCGTGGCGGGCAGGATGAAGGTGTAGCTGCCGGGGGTGGCCGCCTTCACGGCGCGGAACACGGCGTTGCCGAGGTGGACGAACTGGCCGAGCTGCGCGAAGTCCCGGCACACCAGGGTGAAGTGGTGGCCGCTGTCGAGGTGGCGGATCTCCCTGATCCGGTCCATGCCCTCCTTGTTGCCCAGCCGGCAGCCCAGGGCGAAGCACGAGTCGGTCGGGTAGGCGATCAACCCGTCCCCCCGGACGAGGTCGACCACCTGGCGGATCGTCCGGGGCTGCGGGTTGTCGGGGTGCACGTCGTAGTACTTCGCCATGGCGGAAGCTTAGGCCGACGCCTGGCTGTGTCGTCTTCCTGACAGTGTCCGATCCCCTTGCAGGTAGACCTCCATCGTTGTTCCATGGTGCTTCGACCGCCCCGCGCCGGTGGGTACGACGGCGTGCTGCGCCGCCCCCCGATGCCCGGCCCCGTGCTGGCCACCGTGCTCGTCTTCGCGCTCCTGACACTGCTGTTCGCGCTGGCGACGGTGCACCGGCTGCTGGCCGAGGACGGCTCCCTGGGCGCCGCCGTGTTCTTCGCCGCCATGGCCGTCACCTGCGCCTTCGTGGCGTTCAGCCTGTCCGGTCGCCGCCCCTGGGCGGCCTACCCGGCGTACGTGTCGTCCGGGCTGTTCGCCGTGGCCTCGCTCGGGATGTTCGGTGCGATCACCATCGTCGGGGTCGGCCTGCTGGCCTGGGTGCTGTGGGCCCTGAACTCCCGGTCCGCCCGGGAGTGGCTCAGCGGCCGTCACCGGCTGCGCTGAGCTGAGCAGCGCCGCCCGCGTCGTCCGGGCGGGCCGCCTCGACGACCGCCACCAGGTCGTCGAGGGTGTCCAGCCGGTGGCCGGGCTCGGTCAGCTCGACCTCCACGCCGTACTCCAGCTCGATCGCGTCGACCAGGCGCAGCAGGCCGAGGGAGTCGACGCCGAGGGCGACCAGCGACCCGCCGCCGAGCACGTCGGCGGCCGGCACGTCACCCCCGGTGGCCTCGCTGACCAGTGCGGCGACCCGCGTGCGAAGCTCGGTGGCACCCATCAGAGTTCCTTTCCGGACTGTCGGACGATCTCGGCGATCTCCGCGATCGTAGGGGTGTCGAAGAAGGCGTCGAGCGGCACCTCGACGCCGAGCCGCTGCTGGATCCGGCCGCTGATCCGGGTGATGGTCAGAGAGTGCCCGCCCAGGTCGAACAGGTCCTCGTGCACGCCGATGTCGGGGATCTTCAGCACGTCCTGCCAGATCTCGCGCAGCGTCTCCACCACCGGGTCGCCGGCCTCCCCGGGCGGGGCGGGGGCCGCCGCGACCGGGTCGGCCCGGGGCGCCGGGGCGGGCAGCGCCCCCCGGTCGACCTTGCCGTTGGGGCTCAGCGGGAGCCGGTCCAGCAGCACCCAGTCGGTGGGCAGCACGGCCGTCGGCAGGCTCAGCGCCAGGTGCCGGCGCAGGTCCGCCGGGTCCGCGACCGCGCCGGCCCGGGCCACCACGTACGCCACCAGGCGGGCCTCGCCGTCGCTGTCGGCGCGCAGCGCCGTGGTGGCCTGCGCCACCGCCGGGTGCTCCAGCAGCCGGGCGTCGACCTCACCCAGCTCGATCCGGTGCCCCCGGATCTTGACCTGGTCGTCGGCCCGGCCGAGGAAGTCGATCCGGCCGTCCGGCAGCCACCGGCACCGGTCGCCGGTGCGGTAGAGCCCCCCGCCGCCGAACGGGTCCGGCACGAACCGCTCGGCGGTCAGGTCGTCGCGCCCGAGGTAGCCGTCGGCCAGCCCGGCGCCGGCCAGGTACAGCTCGCCGGGCACCCCGACCGGCACCGGCCGCAGCGCCTTGTCCAGCAGGTACGCCCGCACGTTCGGCAGCGGGCGGCCGATGGTCACCTCGGCCGGGTCGGCGGGGACGTCGGCGGTGGTGGCGTAGATCGTCGCCTCGGTCGGGCCGTACCCGTTGACCAGCCGGGTGGTGCGGGCCCGCAGCTCCCGGGCCAGGGTGACCGGCAGGGCCTCCCCGCCGGCGAGGGCGACCAGCGGGCCCGCCGCGTCCAGGCCCGCCTCCAGCAGCACCCGCCACCCGGACGGGGTGGCCTGGACGTGGGTCACCCCGGCGTCGCGGGCCAGCCGCAGCACCCCGGCGCCGTCCAGCGCGCTCACCGCCGAGGCGACGACCACCCGGCCGCCGGTGACCAGCGGCAGGAACACCTCCACCGCGGAGATGTCGAACGACGGCGAGGTCAGGTGCAGCCAGCGGTGCCCGGGCCGGCTGTCCAGCAGGTCCCGCATTCCCAGCAGCAGGTTGGCCAGCGCGCCGTGGCGCACCGCGACGCCCTTCGGCCGGCCGGTGGAACCGGAGGTGTACAGCACGTACGCCAGGTCTGCGGCGGTCGGCGCGTCGGTGTCCCGGGTCGGGACCGGGCCCGCGAGGTCCCGCGCCGGGTCCGGGCCGGCGAGCAGGTCCACTCCGTCCAGGGCGAGCTCGGGCCGGGCGTCCTGTGTTCCGCCGGAGGCGGTCACCACCAGCGCCGGGTCGGCGTCGGCGAGCACCAGGTCCCGCCGGGCCGGCGGGTGGCCGGGGTCGACCGGCAGGTACGCGGCCCGCCGGCGCAGCACCGCCAGCATCGTCACCACCGTCCGCCAGGACCGGTCCAGCGCGACCGCGACCAGCGACCCGGCACCGACGCCGCGCTCGCGCAGCAGCACCGCGAGCCGGGCGCTGGCGGTGTCGAGCCGGGCGTAGCTGAGCGTGACGTCGCCGTCGACGACGGCCACCGCGTCCGGGTCCGCGGCGACCCGGGCCGCGAACAGCTCGGGCACGGTGTCGCCGGGGTACGCCCGCGCGGTGTCGTTCCAGCCCTCGGTGACCCGGTGCAGCTCGTCGGCGGGCAGCACCGGCAGGTCGCCGACCTGCCGCCCGGGGTCGGCGACCACGGCGGCGAGCAGGGTGCGCAGGTGGGCGCCGATCCGGGTGACCGCGTCGGTGTCGATGGCGGCGGGGCTGTGCTGGAGGCTCACCGTGATCCCGGTCGGGCCGTCCACGATCTGCACGTGCAGCGCGTTGCGGGCCGCGCCGCCGAACAGCGTCCAGTCCACGCCGGTGGCCACCCCGGGGAAGGCCGGCTCGGCGCCGCGCCGCCGGTAGCCGACCGAGACCCCGGTCAACGCGGGCGCGGGGCGCAGCCCCGACACGGCGTGGGCGAGGGGCACCGCGCGGAACCGGTACAGCTCGCGCAGCCGGGCCCGCACGGCGCGGGCGTGGTCGGCGAACGTGCCGGCGGCCGGGTCGGCGGCGACGGGCAGCTCGTTGACGAACAACCCGACCCGGTCGGCCTGCGCGGGCGTGCGGGTGGACAGCGTGACGCCGACCGGGACGCCCCGGTTGCCGTACCGGGCCAGCAGGGCGTGCACCGCGGCGAGCAGCAGCTCGAACCGGGTCACCCCGAGCGCCCCGGCGGCCCGGCCCACGCCGTCGGCCAGGCCGGCGGGCAGGTCGACGTCCACGGCGGCGCCCGGTTCCGCGCCCGTGGGCAGCCGGCGCAGGCCGGGCAGCACCACGTCGCCCGGGCCGGACCAGTGCCGCTCCCAGTACGCGCGGGCCGCCGGCAGGTCGACCGCGACGCGTTCCCGCTCGGCGGACGCGTCCCCGGCGTACCCGTCGAAGTTGGGCGCGGCCCGCGCCGGGAGGTCGGCGAGCGCGGCGGCGTACGCGTCGGCCAGGTCCCGGGCCAACACGTCCTTGGACATCCCGTCGAACCCCAGGTGGTGGACGGTGACCAGCAGCAGGTGCCGGCCGTCGGCGGCGGTGAGCAGCGTGAACCGGGACAGCGGGCCGACCCGCAGGTCGTGGGGGCGGGCCAGCTCCTGCGCGACCCGGGCGTCGGTCCACTCGCCGAAGGCGACCGCCGGCCGCACGTCGGCCGGCGCGAGCCCGGGGGTGCCGTCGGCCTCGGTGACCACCCGGGTGCCGAGGACCGGGTGCCGGTCGGTCACCGCCGCGCACGCCTCGACGAGGGCCCGGCGGTCCAGGTCGGCGGCGAACCGGACGCCGAGCGCCATGTGGTACGCCGTGCCGGCGACCCCGGCCTGCTCGGTGAACCAGACGGCGTGCTGCGCGTATGTCGCCTCGGCGGTGCCCACATGCTCTCCCATGAATCGCGGTCCGTGCTGGTGGTCAGTTGTCGAACAGGCCGGTGAGCTGCCGCTTGAGCACCTTGCCGCCCTCGTTGCGGGGCAGCCCGTCGAGCAGCAGCAACCGGGCGGGAAGCTGGTGGCCGGCGAGCCGGTCGGCGAGGAAGCCGCGCAGCGCCGGCAGGGTCAGCCCGTCGGCGGCGGCCTGCGGCCGGGGCACCACGGCGGCGGCGACCGCCGACCCGAGCACCGGGTGCGGCACGCCGACCACGGCGGCCTCGGCGACCAGGGGGTGCTCGTGCAGCGCCGCCTCCACCTCGAGGGAGGAGATCTTGAACGCACCGGACTTGATGACGTCCTGGTGCCGGTCGGTGAGGTAGAGGAAGCCGTCGGCGTCGATCCGCCCGACGTCGCCCATCCGCACCCACCCGTCGCGGAAGGTGGCCCGGTTGGCGGCCTCGTCGCGGTAGTAGGCGCGGGGGTACGGGGCCCGCAGCCACACGTCGCCGGTCGTCCCGGGCGGCAGGGGGGCGCCGTCGGCGTCGGCGACGCGCAGCTGCCCGCCGACCGGCCGGCCCACCGCGTCCCGACGCCCCGGGTCGTAGATCATCGTGGTCTGGGCCGGTGCCGCCTCGGTGGAGGTGTAGTAGTTGACGATCGTGGCCTGCGGGAACGCCTCGGCGAGCCGGGCCGCCACCGCAGGCGGCAGCGCCGCCGCGGTCGACCCGATCAGGTGTACGCCGGCCAGGTCGCGGCCCCGCAGCGCCCCCGAGTCGAGCAGCTCGATCGCCATCGACGGGACGACGAACAGCGTCCCCGTGCCCGGAGTCTCGACCAGCCGGGCGAACCGGACCGGGGTGAACGCGGGCAGGGTGAGCGCGCCGGCCTTCGCGGTCAGCGCGTTGAACAGCATGGTCTGCCCGGCGTTGGTGCCGATGGCGAACGCGTGCAGGAACCGCTGCGAGTGGGCCAGCGCCAGCCGGCGCGGGTTCGTCGACGCGCCGACGGTCAGGTTGGCGTGGCTGGCCCCGACGCCCTTCGGGCGGCCGGTGGTGCCGGAGGTGTAGAGGATCTGCGCGAGGTCGCCGGGGCGTACCGTCGGCAGGTCGGCGTCGGTCCCGGGCCCGGCGGCCAGGTCGCCGGCCCGCCACACCGGCAGCCCGGCGGGGGCGTGCGGGGCGGCGGTGTCGTCGCCGTGCACGACGGCGGTGGCCGCGCAGTGGGTCAGCGCGTGGCCGAGCTGCCCGGCGGCGAGCCGGTCGGACAGCGGCACCGCGACCCCGCCGGCCCGCAGCACCCCGCAGTACGCCACGGCGAACCGGGTCCAGTCGCGGGCGCCGAACACCAGCCCGACCCGGTCGCCGGGGCGCAGCCCTCGCCGGCACAGCGCGGCGGCGACGGCGGTCGCGCCGTCGGACCACTGGGCGAAGGTCAGCGCGGCCACCCCGGCCACCTCGACTGCGACCCGGTCCGGGTGCAGGGCGGTGCGCCACGCCAGCAGCTCGGGCACCGTCCGGGCGGCCGGTGGGCCGCTCGTCGTCGCGGTCACCGCCGTCCACCCCCGGTCCCGGCGACCTCGGCCCGGCGCTCCCGGGCGCCGCCGGTGACGGCGGCGCGGGCCCCCGGCTCCCCGACGCCGACGCCGACGGCAGCGGTGGCCCGGGCCTGGCGTTCCTCGATGCCGACGAGGTCGTCCGGCGGCGCGTCGGGCACCTCGTCGTCGAACCGGGACAGCACCGGCGTGGCCAGCGCGACCAGCGCGGTCAGCGCGATGCACACCCCGAACACGACGTACAGCAGGCCGTGGCCCCGGCCGGGGCCGACGCCGATCACCGCGCCGACCGTGCCGGCCAGCGCGCCGCCGGGCAGCAGCAGCGGCTCGGTCACCTTCGCGGCGAGCGGGGCGATGAGCCCCCAGCCGAGGGGCATGGTCGACCAGGCGATCATCTGGTTGAGCGCGAACACCCGGCCGTGGAAGCGCGGCGGGACCTTGGTCTGGATGATCGTGTTGTAGACGCCGTTGACGACGCCCAGCGACAGGTACATGCCGAACGCGCCCGCGCCCACCAGCAGCGGGTCCGGCCGCAGCCCCGTCAGCACGGCGGCCACCGCGATGCCCAGGGTGCCCAGCAGCACCGCCCGCATCCGGCGGCGGCTCGGGCCGCCCCACACCAGCATCACCAGGCCGCCCACGGCCGCGCCGGCGCCGCCGGTCAGCGCGATCCGCGCCACCTGGTCCAGGTCGGCGAAGCCGAGCACCAGCGGGGAGAGCAGGTACAGCGCCGGGAACAGGAACAGGTTCAGGGCGGCGAAGAAGGTCAGCATGGCGCGGAACTCCCGGCGGCGCAGCGCGTAGCGCAGCCCGGCGGCCATCTCCTCGCCGAGGCCCTCCCGGCGTTGCAGGGCCAGGGTTCGGGGGAACCTGATGAGCCCCAGCACCCCGATCGCGAACACGTACGACGCCACGTCGATGAGCAGGATGCCGCGCAGTCCGACCGCGTCCAACAGGGCCACCGCGACCAGCGGGACGGTGAACTGGGTCAGGCCCATCGCGGTCTGGGTGACCCCGTTGGCGTGGCCGAGGAAGCGTTTGGGCACCAGCTGCGGCACCGCCGAGACGAACGCGAGGCGTTGGAAGGCCAGCGCCACCGACAGCCAGGCCACCAACGGGTAGAAGTGCCACACCTGTGCCCGGTCGGCCAGCACCAGGGCGGCCAGCACCGCGTTCGCGCCTCCGGCGGCGACGCCCGCCGTCAGCAGCACCCGCCGCCGGCTGGTGCGGTCGATCAGCGCCCCGGCCAGCGGGGCGACCAGCAGGCCGGGCAGCAGGCCGAGCACCGCGAACAGGGCGAACCGGGCCAGCGACCCGGTCTCCAGGTAGATCCACAGGGGGATCGCGAAGTTGGTCAGCGCGGTGCCCATGCCGGAGACGACCTGCCCGGCCGCGACCAGCCCGAAGCGGCGCATGCTCGGCTCCGGCGCCGTCGCCGGGCCGGCGGCCGGGGCGTCCGGCGTGCCGGGTGGCCCGGCCGGCTGGCGGGAGACGGCGACCAGTTGCCACGCGGGCTCCGGCCCGTCGGCCGGGTCGGCGGTCTCGGTCCGTCCGGCGGGCGGCGGGGGCGGGACGGGCGAGTCGACCTGCCGGTGCACGGTCGTGACGATCTCGGCCAGCTCGCCGGCCCGGTACTTCAGGAAGTAGTGCCCGCCCTCGTCGATCACCGCGAGCGCGGTGCGGTCGGTGAGGAAGTGCCACTCCCGGAACCGCTCGCTGTGGTAGTCGGTGCCGCGGTCGCGCTCGCCGACCACCGAGACCACCGGCGCCCGCAGCGGGGTCACCCGCTGACGCATCAGCTCGGTGAAGTACTCCTCAGAGACCTGGGCGTCGTGGCGCATCGCCCGGATCAGGAACGCCACCTCGTCCGGGTCGAGGGAGCCGACGGACGTGCCCTGCGCCTGCAACCAGGTCCGGTAGATCCGGTCGCTGCGCACCCGTTCGGCCAGGCGTAGCCGCAGCAGCGGCCCGAGCAGCCCGCCGGCCGGCCGGCCGAACGGGAACACCGCGCCGAGGTACACCGCCTCCAGTTCCCGGCCGGCGGCCTCCAGCAGCCGGGCCACCTCCACGGCGAGGGCCCCGCCGGGGCCGCAGTGCCCATACAGGACCAGCGGGCCCTCCACCCGGGACAGGACCTCGGCGGCGACGTCGGCGGCGACCTCCTCGATCGGCGCCGGGTCGTCGGACAGCCCGATGTCGTGGCCCGGCATCGCCACCGACAGCAGCCGGTACCCGGCCGGCAGCGCGTCGGCCAGCGGCTGGTAGACCACGGCACTGCCGCCGCCGTACGGGATGCAGACCAGCGTGGCGACCCGCTCGGCGGCGCCCACCGGCGGGGTCAGCTCGTGCAGCAGCCCACCCGGCCCGGCCCCGCCGCCGGTGGCCAGGGCGGCCAGCTCCCGGACCGTGCGGTGCCGGAACAGGTCCATCACGCTGACCGTGGCCGTGCCGCCGCCGTCCACGGTCGGCAGCTCCCGGCGCAGCCGGGCCACCACCTGGGTGGCCAGCAGCGAGTGCCCGCCGAGGTCGAAGAAGTCGTCGGTGGCGCCCACCTCGGCCACCCCGAGCACCGCCTGCCAGATCCCGGCGATCAGCGTCTCCACCGCACCGACCGGCGGCACCCGCTCCCCGGCCGGGACCTCGTCGGTCGGCTCCGGCAGGGCCCGCCGGTCGACCTTGCCGTGCTCCTGCAACGGCAGCCGGTCCAGCACCACCCAGCGGCCGGGCACCATGTGCTCGGGCAGCCGGCCGGCCAGGACCCGGCGCAGCCCGGCCACATCCGGCGGCGGCGCCCCGGGCGTCGGCTCCACGTACGCCACCAGCCGGTCGTCGTGCAGCAGCACCGCCGCCTGGTGCACCCCCGGGCAGTCCCGCAGCGCGGCCTCGACCTCGCCCAGTTCCACCCGGTAGCCACGGATCTTCACCTGGTGATCGCGGCGGCCGAGGAACACCAACTGCCCGTCGGCGCGCCACCGGCCCAGGTCCCCGGTGCGGTAGAGGCGCGCGCCCGGCGGGCCGTACGGGTCGGGCACGAACCGCTCGGCGGTCAGGCCGGGCCGGTTGAGGTAGCCGCGGGCGAGGCGGTCCCCGCCCAGGTACAGCTCGCCGGGCACCCCGACGGGCACCGGCCGCATCTGCTCGTCGAGCAGGTACACCCGGGCGTGCGGCAGCGGCCGGCCCGTCGGCACCGGGCCGGTGGCGGGCCCGTCGGCGCTCACCTCGTACGTGGCGACGCCCACGGTGGCCTCGGTGGGGCCGTAGTGGTTGAACACCCGGGCCCCACCAGCGGCGGCGGCCAGCGGCACGATCCGCTCCAGGTCGGACGCCTCCCCGCCGAGGATCAGCGCGCGGGCGGGCAGCAGGTCGCCCGGGCCGGTGTCGGCGGCCAGCGCGGCGAGGTGCGACGGGGTGATCTTCAGGTAGTCGATCCGGTGGGCGCGCAACTGCTCGGCCAGCTCCGCCCCGGTGCACCGGCGCTGGACCAGGTGCACGGTCCCGCCGGTGGCCAGCGCCAGGTAGAAGACGGTGACGGCGAAGTCGAACGACATGGACTGCATCAGGGCGTACCGGGCGGCCGAGACGACGGCGAACCGGTCGGCCACCCCGTCGAGGTAGCGCAGCACCTGCCGGTGCGCCACCGCCACCCCCTTCGGGGTGCCGGTGGAGCCGGAGGTGTAGATGACGTACGCCAGGTTCCCGCCGGTCGCGCCGGTGGGCGGCGGCGTGTCGGGCCCGGCGGTGACCTCGGCGGCCACGGCGCCCAGGCAGGTTGCCTCGACCCCTTCAGGCAGCCGGTCGCGCAGCTCCGCGCTGGTGAGCACCACCGCCGGCCGGGCGTCGGCGAGCATCAGGCCGAGCCGGGCCGGCGGCTGCTCCGGGTCCAGCGGCAGGTACGCCCCGCCGGCCCGCAGCACGCCGAGCAGCGTCACGGCCAGCTCGACCGACTGCTCCAGCAGCACCCCGACCAGCGCGTCCGGGCCGACGCCGCGCCCGCGCAGCCAGTGCGCCAGCCGGTTGGCCCGCCGGTCCAGCTCCCGGTAGGTCACCGCGTCCGCGCCGCACACCACGGCGGGGGCGTCGGGGGTCGCGGCGACGTGCGGGGCGATCAGATCGGCGAGGGTGGCCGCCGCCCCGGTGACCCCCGGGCCGCCGGCCCCGGCCCCATCGGCCCCGGCCCAATCGGCCCCGGGCTCGGCGCGGCCGGCCTCGTCCTGGTCGGGTCGCGCCAGCGCCAGCACCCGGTCCCGCTCGGCGGGACCGAGCAGGTCCAGGTCGACCACCGGCAGGTCCGGCTGCGCGACCGCCGCGCGCAGCAGCGTGTCGAGGCTCGCGGTCAGCCTGGCGATCGTGTCCGCGTCGAACAGGTCGGTGTTGTAGACGACCATCCCGCGCAGCCCGTCGGCGGTCTCGCTGACGTACAGCGACAGGTCGAAGCGGGCGGCGGCGGCGTCCGCGCCCAGGCTCTCGGTGCTCAGCCCCGCCGGCCACCGGCCGCCGGTGCGGGCGTAGTTCTGCAGGGTGAAGAGCACCTGGAACACCGGCGCCCGGCTGACGTCCCGGGGCACGTTCAGCTCCCGGACCAGCCGCTCGAACGGGATCTCCTGGTGGGCCAGGCCCTTCACCACGGTGCCGCGGGTGCGTCGCAGCAGCGCCGCGAAGCTGGGCTCCGAGCCGGGGGAGTCGGCGCCCGCGCCCACCGGGGAGAGATCGGCCCGCAGCGCGAGGGTGTTGACGAACAGGCCGATCAGGTTCTCCAGCTCCGGCACCACCCGGCCGGCGACGGGGGAGCCGATCGCGAAGTCCCGCTGGCCGCTGTGCCGGAACAGCACGGCCTGCAGGCCGGTGAGCAGGGTCATGTAGAGGGTGGCCCGGTGCGCCCGGCTCAGCCGGCGTAGCCCGTCGGTCAGGTCGGCGTCGACGGTGAACCGGTGGGTGCCGCCGGCGTACGACTGCACGGCCGGTCGGGGCCGGTCGGTGGGCAGCTCCAGCGGCGGCACCCCGGCCAGCGCTCCGGCCCAGTAGGCGAACCCGTCCCCGGTCGCCGGCCCGTCGAGGCGGATCCGCTGCCAGGCGGCGTAGTCGACGTACCCCGTCGTCGGGGCCACCGGCGCCGGCCCGCCGTCGCGCAGCGCGGCGTAGCCGGCCGCCACCTCGCCCAGCAGCAGGTCCAGCGACCAGCCGTCGCTGACGATGTGGTGCATGACCAGGTGCAGGACGTGGTCGTCCGCGCCCAGGCGGACCACCGTCGCCCGCAGCAGGGGAGCGGCGCCGAGGTCGAGCGGGGTCCGCACGGACGCGGCCACCAGCTCGCGGGCCTCCGCCAGCGATCCCGCGTCGGTGACGGTGACCGGCACCTCCACCTCGGGCAGCACCTCCACCACGGGCTCGCCGTCGGCGTTCTCGGTGAAGCGCATGCGCAGGCTGTCGTGCCGGGTGGCGACGCCGTCCAGGGCGGCGCGCAGCAGCTCGACCTCCAGGGGCCCGCGCAGCCGGGTCGTCGACCAGACGAGGTACGCGGCGGTGCCGGGTGTCAGCTGCTCGGTGAACCAGATCCGTTCCTGGCCGAATGACAGCGACGGTCCCGCCGCGATGTCGGGCGACGTCGCGGGGGGCGGGAGGAGGGTGGCCCGCGTCGGTAGGTCGAGATTCGTCACGCGGATGCCTTCACGCCGGTGTCGGACAGGAGCCCGTAGTCTGCATGTTGCGAACGGAGCATCGCGTCGTCTGATCGGTCCACGGTGGAGAATCCGATCGACCGACCCCGGGCGGCACTGCCCGTCGTACGGTCGGGAATGCGATTCGCCGATGCCGTGGTGCCCGCCGAGTGGGCTGACGAGACCCTGGTTCACGCGCCCTTTCACGGTGCCGGCGCCGGCACGGCGCCGCTGACCTGGGCCCAGCAGGTGACCTGGCGGGCGAACGCCCGCCACGGCTCCAACCACCGCTTCCTCAACCTGCGCCGCACGGTGCCGGTCTCCGCCCGGGCCGGCGCCGACACCGAGCGCGCCACCCGGGCGCTCGGCGCGCTGGTCGGCCGGCACGGGTCGCTGCGCACCCGGGTGCGCGCGGTCGACGGCGAGCACCGCCAGGAGACCGCCGCGACCGGGCACCTGCCGCTGCTGGTGCTCGCCGGCACCGGTGACGGCGCGCGGGACGCCCGGGACGCCGCGGACCGCCTCAGCGGCGTCGCGTTCGACCACGCGCGGGAGTGGCCGGTGCGGGTCGCCCTGGTCACCGTGGACGGCCGGGTGCGGCAGGTCGTGCTGGTCTTCAGCCATTCGACCGTCGACGCCCACGCCGCAGAGGTGGTGCTACGGGACCTGCGGCTGCTCCTGCTGCGCGGGCGGATCGACACCCCGCCCGGCCCCCAGTCGGTGGACGTGGCTCGTCTCCAGCACGGCGTCGAGGGGCGCCGCTCCGAGCGGGCCGTGGCGTACTGGCTGCGGGAGTTCGCGCGGCTGCCCGCCGAGCCGTTGCCGCCGGGCGGCCCGGGGCTCACCCCCCGGCTGCGCCGGGGAGTGCTGGTCTCCTCGGCCGTCGACCTGGCGGCCCGGGCGATCGCCGCCCGGCACCGGGTCAGCACCTCGGCGGTGCTGCTCGCCGGCGTGACGGCGCTGGCCGCCGCCCGGTCCGGGCGGGACCGCTGCGGCCTGTTCCCGATGGCGCACAACCGGTTCCCCGCCAGGTACGCGGACGCGGTGGCAAACCTCGGGCAGATCGGGTTCGGCGTCCTGGACGTGGCGGACCGCCCCGCGTTCCCGCTGCTGCTGTCCCGCGTCTGGCAGGCGTCGCTGAACGGCCTGCGGAACGCCTTCTACGACCCCTCCGCGCTGCGCCGGGGATTCGCCGATGCCGACCGCGACTACGCGACCGCGTTCCTGCCGCACTACTATTTCAACGACGTCCGGCTGCCCGTCGGCGCCGCGGCTGCCGCGCCGGAGGTGACCCGACGCGACCTGCGGGCCGCCATGGCGCGCACCGGCTTCTCCTGGGCCAGGGGGCTGGACCGGGCGTCCTGGCACCTGCTGACCCATGTGGTCGACGAGCCGGGCGGGGTGGGGGTGACCCTCACCGTCGACACCCGTCATGTCGCGGTCGACACGGTCGAACCGTTCCTGCGCGAGCTGGAGGAACTGCTGGTGGAAGCGGCATTCGCCGAGGTCTCCTGGCCGTCGGCCGCCCCGTCGGCCGCCCCGGTTGCGGTGGCGACGCCGCCCGTGGTGCTCCCCGCCGAAGCCGGCGAGGCGGTGGCGTACGCCCGGTTCGCGGGCGGCCGGGTCGGGATCGGCCCGCTCACCTGGGGCCAACGGGCGATGTGGCGGGCCGTCGAGGAGTTCGAGTCCCCGAGCCACAGCGTGCTGAACCTGCGCCGCGTCCTGGCCGTCTCCCGGCGGGCAGACGTCGACGTGGCGCGGGCCGTGCGGGCCGTCGCGGCCCTGGTGGACCGGCACGAGTCGCTGCGCACCCGGGTGTGCTCCGTCGACGGCGAGCTGTACCAGTCCGCCGCCCCGGCGGGCCGGCTGCCCGTCCTGGTGCACCCGGTCCCGCACGCCGCGGCCGACCCCGACGGCCGGACCGCCGCGGCGGCCCTGGCCGACCGGCTGGGCGCCCCCCGCTTCGACCACGCCTCCGAGTGGCCGATGCGGGCCGCGCTGGTCACCGTGGACGACCGGGTACGACAGGTCGTGCTGGTGTTCAGCCACTCCACCGTGGACTTCCACGCCACCGAGACCGTGCTGCGGGACCTGCGGCTGCTCGTGCTGCGCGGTTCGCTGCCCACCCCGCCCGGCCCGCAGTCCCTCGACGTCGCCGAGCGGGAGCGGGACGGGGAACGGCGTCGCGGCGACCGGGCGGTGGCGTACTGGACGCGGCAGTTCCCCGGCCTCACGGTGGGCCTGTTCGACCAGGTCGGCCCCGGGCTCAACCCCCGGTACCGCCGGGGCTCGCTGGTTTCCGAGGCAGTGCGTCACGCGGCCCGGCTCGTCGCCACCCGGCACGGCGTCAGCAACGCCACCGTCCTGCTCGCGGCGACCGCCGCCGTGCTCACCGCCGACAACGGCGGGGACGTCTGCGGCGTGTTCACCATGGCGAACAACCGGTTCCAGCCCGAGTACGACGTCGCGATCAGCAAGCTCAACCAGATCGGGCTCTGCCGGCTCGACCTGGCCGACCGGCCCGGCTTCGCCGAGTTGCTCTCCCGTGCCCGCAGGGCGTCGCTGGACGCGTACCGGCACGCCTACTACGACCCGGCCGAGCTGGAACGCGCGTTCGCCGAGCGAGGGGTCGACTACCGCACCGCCCTGGCCCCGTTCTGCTACCTCAACGACATCCGGCTGCCGCACGCCACCGACCCCGAACCGGCCGGCCCGGACGAGGTGGCCCTTCGGGCGGCGGCGGGCCGCAGCACGTTCCGTTGGCTGGAGGAGCTGGACCGGTTCGCCTGGCGCTGCCGCCTCCAGGTCATCGACGCCCCCGGAGCCGTCGAGCTGGCGATCACCGTGGACACCCGCTACCTGCCGCCGGAGCGGGCCGAGCGGTTCCTACGGGCCGTCGAGGCCCTGCTGGTCGAGGCCGCCTTCCACGACGCGCCCTGGCCGGGGTCGCCGTCGCCGGCCCCCGCCTTCCGCCGGTAGGGCTGACGGGCGGCGCAGACGTGCCGCCGGGATGCCCGCGCGCCCGGGCCGTCAGCCCGGGCGGCCGAGCTGTCGCCTTCATGGGGTGATTGATCCGGCCTGGCGTCATCTGTCAAAGGCCGGTGCCCGCGATGGTATCTCCGCTCGCCGAGCCGGCTCCTGAAGCCATGACCACACCGACGCGGGGCCGGAGAACCCCCGGGCCGGTCACCTCCGTCGATGGGAGACAGTTGTCATGGCATTTCTGGGTAGCCGTGCCCGCCGCGCGGCGCTGGCCCTGCTAGCCGGCACGGCCCTGGCCGGCCTGCTGGCCACCACCGCCACCGCCGCTCCGCCGGTCGCGAAGCCGGACCGGATCATGGCCCCCACCGACGTCTGGATGCGGGACGTCGCCACGGACGTCGGCCTCCAGCCGCACTCGGGCAGCCCGATCTGGGCCAGTCCCGACGTCAAGATCTGCCCGACGGCGGTGGAATGCGCGACCAGCGTGAACGCGATCGTCGGCATGACCAACTACATCTTCGTGAAGCTGCGCAACCCCGGGCCGTACGGCTCGGGCACCGACAGCGGGGCGCTGCGGTTCTACCGTACGACCCCGGGCGGCAGCCTGGCCTGGCCGATGGGCTGGATGCCGGTCGCGGCGGTGAGCGTCGTCGTCGCACCGGGCGTCACGACGGTGAGCGTTCCGTGGGGCGGCGTCCCCGGCCCCGGTCACTTCTCCCTGCTGGCCGTGTGGGAGTCCCCGAACGACCCGTTGCCGTTCCTGACCGCCGACATCCTGACCAACGTCCGGAACAACAACAACATCGCCTGGCGCGACCTCAACTCGATCAACCCGCTCGCGGGCGGGACCCCGTGACCCGGCCTGGCGTCATCTGGACAACCGTCACCCCGGCGTCGGTATCTCCGGGTGGGCGGCCCGCTCCTGAAGGCATGACCACGCCGGCGCGGGACCCGGGCCGGCTACCTCCGTCGATGGGAGACAGTAGTCATGGCATTTCTGGGTAGCCGTGCCCGCCGCGCGGCGCTGGCCCTGCTAGCCGGCACGGCCCTGGCCAGCCTGCTGGCCACCACCGCCACCGCCGCTCCGCCGGCCGCGAAGCCGGACCGGATCATGGCCCCCACCGACATCTATATGCGGGACCTCGCCACGGACGTCGGCCTCGAGCCGCACATGACCAACCCGATCTGGTCCAGCCCGGACATCAGGGTCTGCCCGGCGGCGCTGTCGTGCGCGACCAGCCAGTTCCCGGTCGTCGGCATGACGAACTACATCTTCGTCACGCTGCGAAATCCTGGCCCGTACGGCACGGGCATCGACAGTGGGGCGCTGCGGATCTACCGCACGTCACCGGGCGGTGGAATGGTCTGGCCGACGGACCTGACCTGGGTCGCGACGGTGTCCGTCGTCGTGCCGCCGGGCGCCACGACCGTGGTCGTCCCGTGGGGCGCCGTGCCCGGCCCCGGCCACTTCTCGCTGGTGGCCGTGTGGGACTCCCCGCGCGACCCGTTGCTGCCGCTCACCTCGGACCTGCAGGTCAACGTCCGGTACAGCAACAACATCGCCTGGCGGGACCTCATGTCGGTCTAGCCCTCGCGGGCGGGCGCGGATCCGGACGGTTCGTCGTCGCCGCCCCGCTGATGGCCGCCGTGGCCGCCCGGTAGCCGCACGGCGGGGTCCCGGACCGTCCGGTCCGCGTGACCCCGCCGTACGCCTGTCAGCACGACGGTCATCGTCAGGTGCCGCCGGGCGGAACCCGGCGTCATTCGGCGCCGGCAGGGGGTGCCGGCTCGATGTGGAAGACCTGGCCGCCTTGGCCCACACAGCGTCCCATCACCGCCTCGGTCCCCTCCGAGGTGCCGGAGTCCCTGATGCCCACGCAGCCGTAGCCGGGGACGCGGAGGACGTAGGTGTTGCTGTCGTACGAACCCGACGGCTCGATCCGGAAGCGGCTGCCGCGTACGCAGTCGTCCCAGGGCTCCAGGAGCCCGGCGCCGGGCCCCGCGGTCAGAACCCGCAGGCAGCCCGGACCGTAGTCGGGATGGTCCCACCTGATGCGGTAGGTCTCGTCGCCGGCCGGCTGGAGCACGGTCGTCTGCGGCCACACCTCGTCGCACGACCGCTGCACCGCCACCAGCGGGGTGTACCGGAGGTCCAGGACACGGCCGTCCGCCAGGCACAGGTCGGGCGCGGTGACGGGGCGGATGCGGATCTCCCCGAGGAGGTTCGTGGGCAGCGGCAGGGACTGCCGGACGGTCGCGCCGGTCGACTCCCGGCCCGCTGTCGCCGCCGGGCCGGTCGGCGTGCCTCGGGCCGATGTCGTCGTCGGCGCTGCGCCGACGCCGACGGCCAGCAGGCTCGCCAGGATTGGTGCGACCAGCGCCGGACGGAACCGGCGTCCCGCCGGCCGCCACCGGGTCGCCGGTGTGCGACGGCGGGTGTCACCGTCGGAGCGGCCATTCGTGGTCGCGGCCGGGCCGCCCGGGGCCGGGTCGGGCCGGCCACCGTCGGGTGGTGCGGGCGGACCGGGTGGCGGGTTTCCGGGCGCCACGGGTTGATCCGGTTGCTCCCCGGCCGCGTCGAGCCGGTCCCGGGCGCGCAGCCACTGCTGCAGGTGTTCCTCCGCCCCGCAGGCCCGTACCAGCGCCTCGAGCAACTCGGCCCGTGGCGGGGAGTGCCCGCGCAGGGCGGCGGCGGTGGTGCTCCGGGGCAGGACGTCGCCGCGTGCTGCCGCCCGCCGTTCCAGCTCCCGGTAAGTGTGGCCGGACCGGTCCTTGAGCTCCCGCAGCAACGCGAGGAACTCGACCGTCGTGCCTGCCTGGTCCGGCCGAAGGTCCGCTCCGGCTGTCGTCACGGCCCAAGGGTATAGATCACCAACGATTCAATATGGTCGGTGATCTGACAGATGCCAGCTGCTGGTGGCCCCGGTGTCCGGTCACGTCCCGGCTCGCGTCACCCCCCCGGGGCGGTTCTGGCCGCCCGACAGTACCGCGCCGAGGACGCGTTCCGTCGGGAAGAGGCCCAGCTGCCGCGAGTCCACACTGGCCGCGCGATTGTCGCCGAGAAGCACCATCCGGTCCCGGGGCACGCTGCGCCCCCCGGGCCCGTCCGGCGGTGCCGGCAGGCCCCCCGGCATCGGATCCCCGGCCACCGCGGCGACCCTCTTGATCATCCAGATCCGGTTGGCGATCGCCGCCGCCGAGGCGCCTCGGGGCAGCGGTGGCAGACGCCAGCCGTGCGCGGGCCGTTCGACCACCACCACCTGTCCCACGGTGGGTGTCCCGGCCCGGCGGACCAGGACCCGGTCGCCGTCGTCGTAGGCGGGAAGCATGCTCGTGCCGCGCACCGTGACGGCGACGAAGTGCCGCCGCAGCGCGACCGAACCGGCCCGGACCAGCGCGACCGCGAACAGGCCGCCGGGGAGGGCCGCCCACGGCTTGTCCAGCGCCCCGAGCGCGACGACGGCGCCGAGCCCGCCGGCGGCGAGTCCGGGCGCCGCCCGCCTCCACCTGATCCGGCGTCGGATCCGGCGGGCGTCTGCGGCGGTGGGCGGCCCGGGCCGGAGCAGGTGGGTCTGCCCGCCGGTCATGCCTCCTCACTTCCCGTGGCCGCCGCCTGATAGCCGGCGGCCTGGAGGGTGAACAGCCGGGCGTACTCCCCGCCGGTCGCCATCAGCGTGACGTGGTCCGCCTGCTCCACCACCCGTCCGTCGCGGAGCACGACGATCACGTCGGCGTCCCGCACCGCACCGAGCCGGTGTGAGATGAGCAGACTGGTCCGCCGTCTACGATGCCGGCGCAGCGAGGTGTGGATCTCGTGCTCGGCCTCGGCGTCGAGCCCGGACGACGGCTCGTCGAGGACCATCAGGTCACGCTGGTCGCGCAGGAACGCCCGGGCCAGGGCGAGGCGTTGCCACTGGCCGCCGGAGAGGACGGTCCCGGTCGTCTGGTCCTCCCTGTCCCGCTCCGAGAAGAAGATCCGGGACAGCATGGTGTCGTACCCCTGCGGCAGGGCCGCGATCTCGTCGTGGATGCCGGCGCGCTCGGCGGCGATCCGCACCCGGTCGTGCTGTTCGCGCAACGCCAGGTCGCCCAGGCCGATGTTGTCCGTGGCGGTCAGGTCGTAGCGCATGTAGTCCTGGAACACCGCGCCGATGCGCTGCCTCAGGTGCGTCACGTCGAACTCCCGCAGGTCCACACCATCCCAGAGGACCGCGCCGCGGGTCGGGTCGTAGAAGCGGCACAGCAGCTTGACCAGGGTGGACTTGCCGGCGCCGTTGAGCCCTACCAGCGCGACCGACCGGCCCGCCGGGATCCACAGGTCGACGCCCCGCAGCACCCATGGGTGCTCCTCCGAGTAGCGGAACCACACGTCGCGCAGCTCGATGCCGTGACGAAGCGGCGGCAGCGGACGCGGCGGCGCGGCGGTGACCAGGTCGTTCCCGGCCCCGGTCACCGCCGTGTAGTGCTCGAAGACGAGCAGCGCCTGGTGCGCCCGCGCCACCTCGCCCGCCAGGGCGGTGAGCGCGCCCTGCACCCCGGCCACGCCGGCGACGAGGACGGTCAGGTCGCCGACCGACAGCCTGCCCGCGCGCGCGGCGGCCACCGCCCACAGCAGGCCACCGCCGGCCACCAGCGCCGCGAGCAGGCCGAGGCCGGACTGGATCCAGCTCTCGCGCCGGTCGACGGCCCGCTTCGCGGCGTTGGCCTCACGCCGCTCGGCGATCATCCGGCCGCGGAGGTACCCGCCCGTGCCGAACAGCCGGATCTCCTTGGCCGCCTCGGCACTGGACAACAGGTCGCTGTAGAAGAACTCGCGCCGTTCGATGCCGCCCACGTTCCAGAACATGCGGGCCCGTCGACGCGACAGCGCGATCTCGGCCACCAGGACCGGTACGCCGGCTCCCAGCACGACGAGCGTCAGCAGCGGGCTGAGGACGTACAGGGAGCCGAGGAAGCCGACCACCGTGATCGCGCTGCGGACGCCACCGAGCACGCCGTCGACGATCTGGCCGGGTGTCCCTCCGGCGGCCTGCTGGGCCAGGCGGAGCCGGTCGAGAAACCCGGGGTCCTCGAAGCGTCCCAGCCCCGCGAAGTCGTCCACCGCCGCGAAGAGCCGGTCCTGGGCCACCAGCCCGACCGCCCGGTCCAACTCCGCCCGCAGGTACGTGGTCAGTTGCGGCGTCACCGTGGCGAGCGCGCCGGCCCCGGCGAGCCCGAGCGCGAGCCAGCCGAGCCCACCGAGCGGGCCGCCCCCGACCAGCCCGTCCAGGATGAGCTTCGTCAGCCACGCGGCGAGGACCGGCAGCGCCCCGCCGGCCAGCATCACCACCACGTACACCGTCAGGGTTCCGGGGGCGGTCCGGGCCGCCAGCGCCCAGGCGGGACGGATGCCCCGCGCGGCCCTGGTCGGCCCGGTCGTCGCCCGGTCGGTCCGCCCGCTCATACCAGGGCGGCTGGCTGGTCTAGGGCGAAGTGGTCGTCGGTGACGACGAGCCGGCCGTCGTCGTCCGGCGCTACCGCGAGCACGGTGGGGAACGCCCGCGTCTTGAACGCGAGGCTCATCGGGCCGTCCGGGTTCTCGAGCACCACCCGGACGACCGGGGAGAGCCGGCTGACGAAGTCTTCGGCCTGTTCGGCGTCCCCGACCACCACTGCCAGCGCCCGCCGGTCACCACCGGTCCGGTTCCGCGCGTAGTCGATGAAGGTCGGCAGCTTCTCCTTGCACGGTTGGCAGGTCGGTGAGAAGAAGCCGACGACCGTCTCGCCGGTCAGCGATTCCCGGTCGAGCGGCCGGTCGTCCACGGTGACGGTGCTGAACTCACCGACCGCTTCGCCGGCGACCAGGGACGCCGGGCCTCCGCCGAGGTTGGCGAGCAGTTCAGTGTGCTCGCGGAGTCGCTTGATGATGCCCATGCTGAGCAGCAGGTTCACGGTGGCGATCAGCCCGACGAGGGTGAGGGCCGCGACCAGTACCGGCATTCTTCGTACCCCTTCTGTGCGGTTGCGGCCCGCGGTGGCGGTCGGGGGCCGGGGACATCGGGTGGAGCAGTTCGGCAATGTCGTCCCCGGCCGCCACCAGGATTCCCAGGACCGTGCCGGCGACGGCGGCCAGTGCGGCTCCGCCGAGGTGCGTCGGCGTCGGTTCCAGCGTGGCCGGCACGGCGGCTGCCGCGAGGGCGGCGAGGACGGCGTTGCGGACCACGTGGGGGAGACCGAGGGTGACGGTGGAAGCGCCGAAGCAGCGGCAGGCGGTCCGGGTGCCCCGCCGCAGCGAGACCGCGATGCCCGCGCTGAACACCAGGAGCAGCGCCGCCGCCACCAGCAGGCCGGCCATGCCGGTCACGGGCAGCGGAACAGCCAGCAGCGTCCAGGCGGCGAACTCGACCGCGACCACGGTGCCGGCGAGGGGTCGTACGGTGCGGGTGGGTGCCAGCCCCAGGTCGCGGATCGACGCGGCGAAGGTCTCGAACGCCCCGCGGCCGGCGACCTTGCTCAACGAGGAGACCAGGAAGACCGTGCCGAGCAGGAACCGGATCCCGATCGTCAGGTACTGCACGGAACCTCCTGGATCGTGGGGCTGGTGGGCGTCGGACGGCCGGGCCCGGAGGCGTATCGGTGCCCGGGTGGGCCGTGCCGGCGGATCGCAGAGCCCGCCGGCACGGCCCGTGCGATCAGCAGAAGCAGCTGTAGGAGCCGCCGTTGTTGCACGTCGAGCACGGGGCGTTGTAGGAGCAGTGGCCGCCGTAGGCCTTGTTGCACTGCCAGCAGGCGGGCCAGGACTTGCAGGCCGCCGTCGTCGCCGCAGCCGCCTCGACCCGGGGGACGAAGAGGCCGAGGAGCCTGCCGCCCAGCGCTTCGATCTGTCGGTACATGTTCACCTCCATGGTGATTTCGGGCTGTAGAGCCCAGGTGCCGGTTATGTGGATTACCTTCATGCAGGACGGCATCGATCGTCTTGGAAAAACCCGACCGGCTGCCGATGGCCGCCGAGGGCGGCGTACGCGGTCAGGGCCGGCCGAACCCCGGGTCGGCGCCGCGTTCGAGGAGGTACCGCGAAATGCTGCGGTCGGTCATCCGTGAGAACTCACGGGTGAGGTGCGGCTGGTCGTAGTAGCCGCACACCGCGGCGACCTCGGCCGCGGGGCTGCCCCCGACCAGCAGCCGGAGCGCCCGCTGGAACCGCACGACCCGCCCCGCCGTCTTCGGCGGCAGCCCGATCTGCTGGCGGAAGCCGCGCTCCAGGTTCCGGGCGCTGCAGTGGGTCGAGGCGGCCAGGCCGGAGACGGACGCCGTGCCGCCGCTGCCGGCGAGAAGCTGCCAGGCGCGAAGCACGTACGGGTAGCACCGGGGCCCCCGATCCAGCCAGCGGCCGAGGGCCTGGTCGAGCCCGTGGAGGCGCCGGCGCCAGTCGGGCGCCGTGGTGATCGCGTCGGTGAGGACGACCGTCGGCACGCCGGGCAGGTCGGCCAGGTCGGTGGCGACGTCCGCCAACTCGTGCATCGGCACGCCGAGAAGTGTGAACGCCGCCCACGGCTCGAGGGCGATCTCCAGGGTGTACGGCCGGTTCCCGCGTATCCGTTGCCGGGGCCGGGTGTGCAGGCCGTAGACGGTGTAGGCGAACGAGTCCGGATCGGCCCCGGCCCCGAGCCCGGCCGGGTCGAACTCGGCGACGAGGGTCACGGCGTCGGTGGGAACCGCGAGGTAGTCCTTCGGGCGGTCGGGATGGCGGCCGAAGCGCCGGTATCCCCGGATGCCCGGCGGCCGGCCGTCGACATCTGATCCTTCCACCGATCGGTGTGCCGGGCGCGGCTGGTGTGCCGTGACCATCGAATCCCCCGATTCGTCTGCGGCAGAGTGCCGCAACGTTGGCGCCCGGCTCTGGGCCGGGCGGGCCGTGTGGCACGGCTGCCTCCACCCTGTAGAGGCGGTCGGGAGACTGACAAGGCACTCGTCGTCCAGGACACCTGCCCCGGTTGTCCTGGCTGCTCAGGGCCGCTGTCCGGGACCGTCCGGGACAGCGTTGGCCCGCCGCTTCGGGTGGCGGCGGGCCCGGCCACGCGTCCCCGGGCGGCGGCGGACCGGCGTTGTCCCGGACAGCGTTTGTCCCGGGCAGCGTTTGTCCCGGGCGGCGGTGCACGGCCGCGCGTCGCCGGGCGGCGGTGCACGGCCGCGCGTTCCCGGGCGGCGGGGCGCGGGCGGCGGGCACGCGCCGCCCGCGATGTCGGATCCGAGGGAAGGGCGCCGCCAGGGGCGGGTGCCTGCCGGCCTGCCGGCCTCAGCCCAGGCTGACCCAGTCGGTGGCCACCGCGTACCCGTCGGCGCGGGCGGCGAGCCGGACCGGGCCGGCCGGGGGAGCGCCCAGCGAGAAGAAGCCCACCTCGTCGACCGGCGACTCGTCGTACTGGCCGGTGGCCGTGCGGGCGGTGACCCTACCGCCTCGGGCCGGGGAGAGCTGGCCGACGATGCCGGCGTCGCTCACCTCGATCTCCAGCACCACGGCGCCACTGCGGAAGGACAGGGTCCGCGCCGCGCTGCCCGAGCGGGTGAGCCCGGCGGGCTCGGCGTCGCACGCCGAGTCGAACATCAGCTCGGCGACCGCCAACTCGGCGTCCAATGTCCGCCAAGCGAACGCCGCCCGCGCGGCGGTCAGGAACTCCTCTGGGACGGGCCCGGCGTCCCACAGCGCCGCGCCCAGCTCCACGGTCAGGGCATCGTCATCGGCCGGCGGCCACGGCGCCATCGCGGTCACCCCCGTTCTTGTTGGGGCCGCGGCGGGCCCCGAGGAACGGGGCGAGCGCCGGGCAGTTACGCAGCTTGTGCAGACAACGACCCTGGGTGGGGCCGATGCTACCGACCGGCATCCCGAGTCGCTCGCCGATCTCCCGGTAACTGACCGGGGGGTCGGCCGTGAGCAGGGCCAGCAGCTCCTGGCAGCGGGGCGGGAGCTGGGCGAAGCCCTCCCGCAGCGCCTGCCCGCGTTCGGCCCGCAGCAGTTCCTCGTCCGGCGCCGGCGCGTCCACCGGCGGCCCGTGCCGGGCGTCGAGCGCGTCGTCGTACGGGTCGACCGGCTGGCTGCGCCGGCCGAGGCGGGACAGCCGGTAGCACTCCCGTCGGGCGGTGGTGGCCAGCCAGGCGGCCAGCGCCTGCGGGTCCCGCACCTGGTGCAGCCGCTCCACCAGGCGCAGCCAGACGGTCTGGTTGACGTCGGCGGCGTCGGCGCGGCTCATCCCGTGTGCCCGGATCACCGACACCACCAGCGGGGTGTAGCGGCGTACCAGCTCTGTCCAGGCCGCCTCGTCCCCACCGGCGGCGGCGGCGACCAGGCCGGTGGCGGTCGGGTCGCTCACCGGCGTGCCCCTTCGCCGTCCGGGCCGGATCTCACGAGACCAGCACCCCGTAGTCGGGGTGCCAGCGGGGGTTCGCGAGCAGCGCGATCCGGGCCGCGTCGGCGGTCAGGCCCCCGGCGACCATCATGGCCGCCAGCCGGCCGGAGACGTACGCCGTGGCGAACGAGGTGCCGGACCACCCGGCGAAGCCGTGGAACACCCGGGTCGGCCGCCCCGGCAGCGGCAGTTGGCCCTCGACGTACGTGCTGTCGTGCTCGCCGACCGCGCAGGCGTCGACCCACGGCCCGAAACCGCTGTACGCCGCCGGCACGATGCCGGTGCCGGCCCAGCTCACCGCGGCCACGCCGAGCACCCGACCCAGGGCGGCCGGCCAGGCCGGGCGGCTGGTGCCGGCGTTGCCGGCGGCGGCCACCACGGCGGTCTGCGCCGGCAGCGCGGCCACGGCGTTGACCAGGGGCAGCGGGGGCAGGTCGTCCTGGGTGAAGCCGCCCAGGGACAGGTTCACGATGGAGACCTGCGGCCCGAGGCGGGACATGGCGGCCACCAGCATCGCCTCGTCGCCGACGCCGGTGGGGTTCAGCGCCTGCTCCGGGTCGACGCGGACCCCGGGCGCGGCCTGCCGGACCACCCCGGCGACGAAGGTGCCGTGGCCGCCCTGCGCGGCCAGCACGGTCCCGGAGACGTAGAGAGCGTCCTCGTCGTCCGACTCCGGGAGATAGCTGCCGCCGAGCCACTGGGGGTGGTACGCGCCGGCCTGCTGCCAGATCCCGGTGTCGCAGACGCCGACGGTCACCCCGGCGCCCTCGCCGAGCCGGGCCGGGTCCGGCGGGGCCAGCGCGGCCACTGCCCGGGGCGGGCCGCCCGGGTTGCCCATGATGTTGCCCAGGCCCAGCAGCACGTGGTGCGGCTGGACCGCCGGGACCGGCTGGCCCGGCCACTGCTGGGGGTTGCGCAGCGCCGACACCACCGTGGGAATGTCGGTCTCCTTGGCGAACACCAGCCGGGTGACCCCGGCGAAGCCGGCGCCGACGGTCACCTGGTGCCCGCGCGAGCGCAGCCAGGTGGTGACCCGTTGGGCGTCGGCATTGGCCGCGAGCAACTGCCGGGGACGGTAGAGGAACTCCCGGCCCGCGACGGTGTGCCGGCGGACGTTCGGGTCGGCGGCCAGCGCGTCGGAGAAGGCGCGCTGGTACGCGTCGTCGTCGCCGGTGTCGCCGGCGGCGGCGGCCGGTCGCAGCGAGCTGCCCAGGGGTGCCGCCGCAACGAGCGCGCCGAGTGCCAGCAGCCGCCGACGGGACAGCCGGTCGGCCGGCGGCGGCGTGCGGGGGAGGTCAGACGGCACCGGTCCTCCAGGCGGTTGCGGGCGGCGCGATCGACGGTGTCCCCGGTGCGGGCGCCACAGCGCTTACCGGGCGTGGTCGATTCTTCCAAACCATTGTTGAATGTCAATGACGTGAATCGTCACCCCGATCCATGGAATTCCCACTCACCGCGTCCGCATTGACGCTGATCGGTTCATCGGGAACGCTGTCCGACATGGCGGACAGCGCCGATCCCGGTGCCGGAGCGGCCCAGGCCGCGCTCGACGCGGTGCAGCGCTACCCCCGCGAGGCGATCACCCTCGCGCAGCGGGTGCTCGCCGCCGGCCGCGCCGTCACCGGCGACGAGCGCTCCACCGCCGAGCGGGCCGTCGGCCTGGCCCTGCGGGAGCTCAACGACCTGCCCGGCGCGCTGCGTCACCTGCGCCGGGCGGTGCGGGCCGCCGCGACGCCCCGCACCCGCGCGCTGGCCCGGATGAGCCTCGGTTACGTGCTGGCCAACGCCGGCCGCACCGGCGCGGCCCTGCGCGCGGTGACCGCCGCCCTGCTGCCGCTCACCGGGGCCGACGCGGGGCGCGCCCGGATGCAGCGCGGCGTGGTGCTGCACTACCGGGGCCGCTACGACGAGGCGGTGCGCGACTACTCCCTCGCCGTCGAGATCGCCCAGCGCGAGGGTGACCCGCTGCTGGAGGCCCGGGCCCGCAACAACCGCGGCCTGCTCAACGCCCACCGGGGCGCCGGCCGGGGCCGTGACGACGACCTCGCCCGGTCGGCGGCGATCTTCCAGCGACTCGGGCTGGAACTCGCCGCCGCCGACGCCCGGTGGAACCTGGGCATCGCGGCGGGCCAGCGCGGCGACACCGTGGGCGCGCTGCGCTGCTTCGCCGAGGTCGAGCAGGAGTACCGCAGGCTGTCGGTGCCCCGGCCGGCGCTGCTGCTGGACCGGTTCGAGCTGCTGCTGTCGGTGCCGCTGCTCGACGAGGCGGTCGAGGTGGCCGGGGCGGCCGTGCGGGAGTTGGGCCGCCGGGGGATGGCCTCCGACCTGGCCGAGGCGCTGCTGGCCCAGGCTCGCGCCGCGCTGCTGACCGGGGACCTGGACACCGCCACCGACGCCGCAGCCCGGGCGCTGGTCCGATTCCGCCGCCAGGGCCGCCGCACCTGGGCCGCCTTCGCCCGGCACGTCGAGCTGCGCGCCGAGTTCCGCCGCGGCACCCGCTCGGCGGCGCTGCTCACCGCGCTGGTGCGTACCGCCGACCAGCTCGACGCCACCGGCTGGCCCGGCCCTGCGCTGACCACCCGGATCGACGCCGGCCGGCTGGCCGCCGCGCTCGGCCGCACGGAGAAGGCGGCGACCCTGCTGGGCCGGGCGGCGCGGGCCCGTCGGCGGGGCACCGCGCCGGGCCGGGCCCAGGGGTGGTACGCCCTGGCGCTGGCGTGCCGGCTCACCGGGGACGACCGCTCCGCCGCCCAGGCGCTGCGGCGCGGACTGGCCGTGCTGGACAGCCACCGGGCCTCGCTCGGCGCTACCGAGCTGCGGGCGCACAGCGGGGCGTACGGGCAGCAGTTGGCCGCCGAGGGACTGGACCTCGCGGTCCGGTCCGGCACTGCCGGCCGGGTCCTGGCCTGGGCGGAGCGGTGGCGGGCCAACGCCCTGCGCACCCGGCCGGCGCTGCCGCCCGAGGATCCGGACCTGGTCGCGGCGCTCAGCGAGCTTCGCCTGGTCAGCAGCCTGTTGGAGGACACCCTGCTCGCGGGCCGGCCGACGCACGCGCTGCGGGGCCGGCAGGCCCGGCTCGAACAGCGCATCAGGGACCTGGCCCGGCGCGCGCCCGGCGGTGGTGACGTGGCGGCCCCGCCGGGCGTCGCGGCGCTCGCCGCCCGGCTCGGCCCGCGCGTGCTGGTGGAGCTGGTGGCGCACGGAAACCGCCTGCGGGCGGTTTTGGTCCGCGACGGCCGGGCCAGCCTGCACGACCTCGGTCCGCTCGCCGAGGCGGTGGAGCAGGCCCGGCGGCACCGCTTCGGCCTGCGCCGGCTGGTCACCACCGGCGACACCGCAGCCGCCCGGGCCGGGGTCGGACACGCTGCGGCGGCGCTGGACCGGCAGCTGTTCGACCCGCTGCGCCGGCGGCTGGGCGACCGACCCCTGGTGGTCGTGCCGACTGCGGCGCTGCACGCGGTCCCGTGGTCCGGCCTGCCGACCTGCGCCGGCCGGCCGGTGACGGTGGCCCCGTCGGCCACGGTCTGGCTGCGCGCGGACGGCCGGGCGGCGCCCGACGGCGCGCCGGTGCTGGCAGCGGGCCCGCGCCTGCCGGCCGCGCGGACCGAGGTCGAGCTGCTCGCCCGCGAGCTGCCCGGCTCCCGGCTGCTCGCCGGGGCGGACGCCACCGCCGACGCGTTGACCGCCGCGCTGGACGGCGCCGGGCTGGCCCACATCGCCGCGCACGGCACCTTCCGGGCCGACAACCCGCTCTTCTCCGGCCTGGAGTTGGCCGACGGGCCGCTGCTCGCGTACGAGCTGGAACGGCTGCCCCGCCCGCCGGGCTGCGTGGTGCTCTCCGCGTGCGACTCGGGGCTGTCCGGGGTGCGCCCCGGCGACGAGGTGCTGGGCTTCACCGCCGTGCTGCTGGCGCTGGGCACCCGGTGCCTGGTGGCGACCGTGTTGCCGGTGCCGGCCGACCTCACCACCGCACTCATGCTGGACCTGCACCGGCGGATGCGCGCCGGCGTCGGTCCGGCGCGGGCCCTCGCCGACGCCCAGGCCGCGTTCGTGGCCACCGGCGACGGCTCCGCCGCGGCCACAGCCGCCGCCTTCGTCTGCTTCGGCGCCGGGTGAGCGGTGCCTGCGGTGCCCGGCCTGGCCCCGACGGCTCGGATTGGCTCGGGCGGCTCGGTCGCGCCGCCCGCCGGGGCCTCCGCCCGGCGCGTGGATAGCACCGTCGTATGACCCGGAGAGGATGATCAGAAATCCATATTCATCAATAGAATTTCCGTCATCCCGAACACGGTGCGTCCATCGGCGCGCCGGTCCCTCGATGCGGAGGAACATATGGTTCGCTGGCGCACCCTCACTGGCCTGTTGGCCGCCGCGCTGGTCGCGGTGACCGCGGGCAGCCTCACCCTCACCGCACCCGCCGCCGCCGCGCCGCCCGACGGCACGATGACCCCGAACGTCGTCGGTGGCACCCGGGCCACCCAGGGCGAGTTCCCGTTCATGGTGCGACTCTCGATGGGCTGCGGCGGGGCGCTCTACAGCCCCCGGCTGGTCCTCACCGCCGCCCACTGCGTGGGCGCCACCGGCGCCAACACCAGCATCACGGCCACCCTCGGCGCGGTCGACCTCCAGTCGAGCAGCCGGATCACCGTCCGGTCGAACTACGTCTACCGCGCCCCGGGCTACAACGGTTCCGGCAAGGACTGGGCGCTGATCCGGCTGGCCACCCCGGTCACCACCCTGGCCACCCTGCCGATCGCCACCAGCGGCGCGTACGACAGCGGCACCTTCACCATCGCCGGCTGGGGCGCGGCGCGGGAGGGTGGCGCGCAGCAGCGCTACCTGCTCAAGGCCACGGTGCCGTTCGTCAGCGACTCGGTCTGCAACTCGAACTACGGCGGCGACATCATCCCGGCCGAGGAGATCTGCGCCGGCTACGCCAGCGGCGGCACCGACACCTGCCAGGGTGACTCGGGTGGCCCGATGTTCCGCCGCGACGCCAGCAACGCCTGGATCCAGGTCGGCATCGTCAGCTGGGGCAACGGCTGCGCCCGCCCCAACTACCCGGGCGTCTACACCCAGGTGAGCTACTTCGCCTCCGCGATCGCCGCGGGCGCCGCGAGCCTCGGCGGCTGACCGGACGACAGCACGGTGCGGCCCGGCCGGTCCACCGGCCGGGCCGCACCCGTGCGCCGGGCCTATTGGACGGCCGGCGGCGTCCAGTCGCTCGGCAGGTGCCCGATCCGGACCCGCTGCGGGTGGTCGCCGACAGGCACGCTGGCCACCTTCTGGCCGGTGGCGAAGCTGATCGCGGTGACCCGATCCGCGCCCGACTCGGAGATGACGCAGTCGCGGCCGTCCCCGCTCACCGTCGACCAGTACGGCTTGCTCGCGGTGACCAGCGGGCCGGGGGCGAGGGTGGCCCGGTCGACGACGGTGGCGTAGTCGTCCATCGTGCCGGCGACGCAGAGTTTCGCGCCGCCGGGGCTGATCGACATGCCGTGGTGCCGGGAGTCGTTGACCCAGGTGGTGCGGTCCTCGCTGGTGTTCGGGTTCTTCGGCAGGGTGGCGACCCGGGTGATCTTGTCGGTGGCCACGTCGTACTCGACGAAGCCGTTGAAGAACGACACCTGGAAGTAGAGCTTGCGCTCGTCGGGGGTGAAGACCGCGGGCCGGACGGCGTCGGAGAGGTCGCTGCGGCCGAAGGCGTCCAGCCGGGGCCGCATGTCGATCTCCTTCACCGTCTGCAAGGTGCCGGCGTCGGCGATCGTGATGTGCCGGTCGCCCTTGGTCCAGTCCTGCGACGGGTCGTCGAGGGAGGTGTTCACCTCGCCGATGGACATGTTCCAGATGTGCCGGCCGCCGCCGGTGAAGAGGTTCTCGTGCGGCTTGTCGCCGGTGTCGAACGAGCCGACCTGCTGGCCGGTGTTGATGTCGAGGACGTGCACCTTGTTCGAGGTGGAGGCGGAGACCGCGACCCGGGTGCCGTCCGGCGAGACCGCCATGTGGTCGGAGCGGAACCCGGACACCGGGAACCGCCACCGCACCGCCCCGGTGCTCAGGTCGATCGAGACGACGTCGGCGAAGCTGGGCCGGGACGCCACCAGCGCGGTCCCGTCCGGGGCGGTGTACATGTCGTCGACGAGTTGGTCGTGCCCCTCGCCGGGCCCCTGCTGGATGCCCAGGTAGAACGCGAGTCTGATGGGGTTCAGGTAGATCTCCCAGAGCCGCTGCTGCTTGTCCGGGATGACGTTGATCCGGCCGAGGCGGGCGTAGTCGCCGCGCGGGCGGATGACGTCCACGGTGCCCTCCCAGTTGTTGCCGACGAACATCACCTCCGCCAGCCCGGCGGCGGCTGGAGCGGCGACGGCGGGGGTGGCGACGGCGGGGGTGGACGCGGCGGCGACGGCGAGGGCGAGGGCGGTGGCGAGGGCGCCGTACCGGCGGGGACGGTGGGCGCGCGGGGGCGCGGACGGTGCTGCGGTCATGGACTGCTCCTGGACGGTGGGTGGCCGTGGTGTGGGGCTCCGCGGCGCGGAGCGCGGTGTTACCTTGCGGTAACAGAAGGAAACCAACCGAAGCCGGACTCCCGGTAGGCGACGGGGGCCAAAACCCGGTCGGGTCGTTGTGGACGGGCCACAGCAGCCGCGGCCGAGGGGAGCGGGCCGATGGTGTTGACGGAGCGGGCCGGGCCCCTCGGCGCGTTGCTGCGCGAGCTGGCCGCGGACCGGCAGATCGTGGACGAGATGGTCGAGGCCGCCCGGGTGCACTCACCGGAGGTGGCGCGGCTGCCGCCGGCGGAGAACCGTCGGCACGTGGCGGCCCTGCTGGCCGCCGGGCTGGCCTCCTTCCAGCGCCTGGCGGAGCCCGGCGAGCGGGACTTCGCGGCGGCTCGGCGGCTCGGCGCCGACCGGGCCGCGCAGGGCGTCTCCGTCGCCGGCCTGCTGCGCGGGGTGCAGGCGGGCCGGCAGAAGGTGGTGGAGATCGCGCTCGACCGCGGCCGGGCCGCCGGGATACCCGACACCGCGCTGCTGGAGGCCCTGCTGGAGCTCGGCCGGTACACCGGCGCCCTGGAGCGTGCCCTGGTCGACGGCCACCACGCGGCGGAGCTGGAACTGCTCCGCACCCGGCGGGACTCCCGCAACCGGCTGCTGCGGCGGCTGCTGCTCGACGAGGCGGCCGACGGCCGGCCGGACGAGCTGGCCGCGTTCGGGCTGCGTTCCGACGGCCGGTACCACTGCGTGGTCACCGACCTGACCGACCCGGCCCGGATCCCGGCGGTGCGGCGGCAGTTCTGCGGGGGCGGGGGAGTCTTCGGCACGGTCGACGACCGACTCGCCGGCCTGGCCCCGCGGCTGCCGCCCGCCGACCTGGCCGACGCGGCCATGCTCGTGGTGGCCGCCCCGGCCCGACCGCTGGCCGAGGCCCCGGCCGTGCACCGGCTGTGCGTGGCCGCCCTGCGCGTGGCCGCCCGGGCCGGGCTGCGCGGCCTGCACGGGGTGGTCGACCTGGCCGGCGAGACCGCGCTGGCTGCCCAGCCGGAGCTGGCCGGGCTGGTCAGCGCGGAGCTGCTCGGCGCCCTCGACCCGGCCGACGACTTCCACCGGCAGCTCGCCTCGACCGCGCTGGTCTACCTGGACCACGGGCAACGGCTGGACCTGACGGCCGCCGCCCTGCACCTGCACCCGAACACCGTCCGCTACCGGCTGCGCCGGTTGCAGGAGCTCACCGGGCTGCCGCCGACCCTCGCGGAGCCGGGCGGGCGGTGGCCGGTGCCGCAGACCGTGCGGTGGTGGTGGGCGCTGCGGACCTGGCTGGGGCAGGAGTGAGGCGTACCGCCGGTCCGGGCCGTACGCCTCACCCACCCCCCTGCGGTGGCCTCAGGCGATCCGGGTGAGCCGGACCGCGTCGGCGATGACCAGTCCGGCGGCGGAGGTCCACCGGCTGACCCCGACGCGGTTGGCGTCCCCGGCCGGCAGGGCGAACGTGCCGAGGGAACGCCACTGTCCGCCGGTGGCGCGCTGGTCGACGTTGACGGTCCGGTTGCCGGCGGTGGTGGCCACGATGTACGGCGTGGCGCTGTTGTAGCCCGCGTTCGCCGGCCACCAGGCGTCGATCCGGTAGCTCCCGGTCGCCGGGACGTTTACCCGGTACCAGGCGACGTCGCTGGACTGCACCGGATCGGCGTAGCGGTAGTCGGCGCCGTACCGCTGCCCCGAGTACGACGAGACGCCCCAGTTGGCGCTGGCGGTGAACCGCCCGGCGGTGGTGTTGTCCACGATCGTGCTCCACGCGCTCCCGCCGGACATCCGGGCGGCGACGTCGGCGCGCATCACGTCGAGGTCGATGAACGACGGGTCGATCTTGCCGGAGGTGCTGGTCTCGCGGTGGCCCCGGGCGTGGCTGGCGTCCCGGCCCAGGCGGGTGAGCACCGCGGCGGTGGCGGCGACGCACGCGCTGTACTGGGCGCTGGTCATCTCCTGGTTGACGCCGTTGTAGTCGATCTCCCAGCCGATCATCAGGGTGTTGCCGTCGCCGGCCGGGATCGGGCCGCTGCCGCGGCTGGCGCCGGCGTGGTTGCACCGGCCGGCGGAGATCAGGTGGAACACGCCGTTGTAGTCGACCAGGGCCTGGCAGAGCGGGCCGGCCAGGTCGGAGCGGCCGTTGATGCAGATGTTCAGCGCCGGGTGCGGGTTGGTGGCGCTGGAGGTGGACGCGGTGTGGTGCCACAGCACCCCGATCGGGGCGAAGTCGCCCGGTCGCGCCCGATTGCGCCAGTCGCCCTCCTCGACGACCTGCACGCCCGCGGCCCGCAGCACGTCGGCGAGCCAGAGGACTGTGGCCATCAGGACGACTTGAGCAGGTCGGCCAGGCACTCGGCCTGCCCGGCGGCGCGGGCCGGGGCGGGCCGGGCGGTGGCGGTGACGGTGAACGCGGCGGCCAGCAGGGCCGGCAGGCCGAGCAGGCGGCGACGCCGCAGGGTGGCGGAGGGGGAGGTGGCCACGGCACTCCTCGGTGAAGGACGGGGGGACCCGTCGATCGACGATCACGATGACGGGCACGCTATACCGTCACGAGAGTCGATGTCGACACCCTTCGACCCCTGAGATCATCATGAAACTTTCTGCCCGATCCGGCTCGACGACCACTCGCTGCCGGGTCGGGTCGCGGAAGAGGAACCGCGCCGGTGACCTGGTGTGTCACGGTTTCCTCGGCTCCTGCTCGGGGGTGAGCTGCTCCCAGTCGGTGACCACCGGGATCAGCTCGCCGGCGGCCCACAGTGGCAGCTGGTCGTCGAAGTGCGGGTCGTCGGGGCTGCCGGAGGTGCCGAACGGCACCACCCACCGGCTGTCCGCCCGATCGGTCAGGTCCCAGACGTAGCGGGCGACCGGGCCCCGCCAGCAGGCGTCGGAGAGCCCGGGGACGCTGCTCGTGGCCAGTACGCAGTCGGCGTCGCCGGAGAGCGCCACGCGCTCGCGCATCTCCTCCACCGCGACGTCGACCTCCATGGCCACCGACAGGTGCACCGGGTGCAGGACGTGCCGCCGCCCCCAGGCGCCGGGCGGGTCGCCGTGCGCCACCTCCTCGAGCGCGGCGGCGGCCACGGGCCCCACGTCGACGCCGAGGCGGTCCAGCCCCGCCACCACGGCGTCGAGGGCGTGGCCGATGCGGCCCAGGGGGTTGGTCCACGCCGCGAACAGCTCGTCGTACGCGCCCTCAGCGCGCAGCGGGCGCAGCCGTGGGTGCTCGTGCAGCCCTCGGGCCAGCGCCGCCCGCCAGGCGGCGAACGCGCCGGCGTCGGTGCTGTCGGCGCGCATCCGCCCGTCCCAGGCGGCCAGCCGGTCGCGCAGTGCCCGGGCCGGCGCGCTGAGGGCGTCGGCGTCGAGGCGGTCGAGCGCGCCGCGCAGGACGGCGGCGTCCAGCCGGTCGTCGGTGTGCACGGTGGACGGCTCGGCCCCGGCCGCCAGCAGCGTACGGATGCGCCGGGCGCGGTGCGGCGGGGCGAAGTCGACGCCGAGCGCCGCCACGTCGGGCCGGCGGTCGTTGGCGCAGACCGCAGGCCCGGTCACCGCGGTCCGGGGCATCGGGGCGTACTCGCCGGTCCAGTGGTAGCGCGGCTCCCAGCCGGGCACCGGCTCCCGCCGGCACCGCTCGTCGCGGACCGGGACGAGGCCGGTGACGAGCTGGGCGACCGCCCCCGACCGGTCGGCGACGAGCACGCTGTTGACCGGCTCGACCCAGCGGCGCAGCGCCGTGGCGACGTCGTCGACGGTCCGCGACCGCAGCAGCGGCAGCAGCGCGTCGAAGCCGAGGCGCTGCTCGACCCGGGCGGGGGTGCGCAGGCTGATCGCCTCGCCGGTGTGCCGGTCCTCGTCGACGACGGGGCCCCGGGGCGTCTCGATCACCTCGACCTGCACCGGGTCGCCCCCGCGTACCCGGATGTGCTCGACGTGGCGGCGGGCCGGCCCCCAGCCGTCGGCCTCGCGCACCAGGACCCGGTCGCCGTCGCGGCGCAACCGTTCCCGGTAGAGGTCCTGGTAGTCGGCCATCGCGTTGGTCACCGCCCAGGCCACCTCGCCGGCGTGGCCGAAGTGCGGCAGGCCGGGGACGCCGGGGAAGGCGAACCCGAGCACGTCGAACTCAGGGCAGGCCAGCCGCACCTGGTGGTAGATGCCGGGAAGTTCGAGGATCCGGTGTGGATCGCCGGCGATGACCGGGCCCCGCCCGGTGGCCGGGTCGGCGGGCATGGCCCAGGCGTTGCTGCCTGAACCGGCCGGCGGCTCGGCACTGAACAGCCCGGCCGCTGCCGGCCCGAGGGTGGCGGCGACGTGCGCGTGCCACAGCTTGTTCGGGAAGGTCGAGAACAGCACGTGCTGCACCAGGAAGACCCCGAGCGGGGACCACGGCCGCCACCGGCCGGGGGCGCAGCCGGCCGCCGCGAACTCCGGGGCCCCGGCGGCCCCCTCGGTGAGCCCGTCGTTGACCCCCTGGGCGTACGCGGCGACCCAGCGCCGGGTGGTGGGGTCGAGCCGGACGAAGCAGCGCCGGGCGGTGTCGTCGAGGCGGGCCCGGCGGGCGAACCGGTCCCAGCCCACCTCTGCGGGCCCGACGTGCTGGGCGAGCCGGCCCTCGGAGCGCCACCGCTCCACCTCGATCTGCCACGCCCGGTCGAGCGCCGCCGCCCGGCCCTGGAGGCGGGCCAGTTCGTCCACCGTGTCCGCCCACAGGTGCGCCACGCCCCAGGCGTCGCGACGGATGCCGGCCGTCCGGGCGTGCGGCGCGCACGACGCCGCAGGCTCCCACAACAGTTTCAACTAGGTTACCCTCCCCTAACTTAGGCCGACCTTACTGGAGGGGTGCGTGAAACGGAACCGGGAAGCTCTGGTAGTACGCGCGATGGGCGGACGGACCTTCCGGCTGCCCGACCCGGCCCCGCGCCACCCCTACCCGGTCGGCGACGCCGCGTCCCTGCCTGCGGTGAACAGCCTGCCGGACGCCGCCGCGGACAATCCGGAGCGGCCGGTGAGGTCACCCCTCGGCACACTCGCCGCCCGCCACGTCCCGGTGCTCGCCGCGAGTTGAGCGGTCCGACCGCTTCCCTTCCGCCCAGGAGCGCCATGAGCCTGCCCGAACCCGCCGTCCGGACGCTGCCCGTCCCCGCCCGCCCGTTGCCCACCCGGTGGCTGATCCTCGCCGTGCTCTGCCTCGCCCAGGTCACCGTGGTGCTCGACAACACCGTGTTGACCGTGGCGGTGCCCGTGCTCACCGCCGAACTGGGCGCCAGCACCGCCGACGTGCAGTGGACCATCAACGCGTACGCGCTGGTGCAGTCCGGACTGCTGCTCACCGCGGGTAGCGCCGTCGACCGGTACGGCCGGCGCCGGCTGCTGCTGGCCGGCCTCGTCCTGTTCGGCGCCGGCTCGGCGGCCGCGGCGCTCGCCCAGTCCACCGGGCAGCTCATCGCGGCCCGGGCCGGCATGGGCGTCGGCGGCGCTCTGCTCGTCACCGCCACCCTCGCCGTGGCGATGCAGGTCTTCGACGCCGCCGAGCGGCCCCGGGCGATCGGCATCTGGGCGGCGGCCAGCGCGCTGGGCTTCGCGGCCGGGCCGCCCGTCGGCGGGCTCATCCTCGCCCGCTTCCCGTGGGAGGCGATCTTCCTGGTCAACGTCCCGATCGTGGCGGTCTGCCTGGTGGCCGCCGGGCTCCTGGTGCCGGAGTCCCGCAGCCCGTCCGGCGGTCGCCTCGACCTCGGCGGGGTGGTGCTGTCCACGGCCGGCCTCACCGCCGTGGTGTACGCGATCATCGCCGGCCCCGACCGGGGCTGGGGCTCCGCACCGGTGCTCGGCACGGCCGCTGGGGGAGTGCTGTTGCTCGCCGCGTTCGTGTGGTGGGAACGGCGGATCGCCCACCCCATGCTGGACATGGGCTTCTTCCGGGACCGCCGCTTCGTCGGCGCGGTCTCCGGGGTCGTCCTGATCACCTTCGGCGCCACCGGCGCGCTGTTCCTGCTGACCCAGCACCTCCAGTTCGTGCGCGGGTACCCGGCCTGGGAGGCCGGTCTGCGGATGGTGCCGTTCGCGCTGTCCATCGTCGTGCTCAACCTCGCCGGCATCGCCGCCCGGCTGATCCACCGGCTCGGCACGGCCGGGGCCATCGCCGTCGGCATGACCCTGCTCTCCGGCGGCCTGCTGTTCGTCACCCACGCCCCGGGGGACGGCTACGGCGTGCTGCTGGCCGGCCTGCTCACCATGGGCACCGGCTGCGCCCTGGCCAACCCGGCGATCGTGGAGGCGGTGATGAGCGCGATCCCGCCGGAGAAGGCCGGCGCGGGCGCCGGCGTGGACGGCACGATGACGGAGGTCGGCAGCAGCCTCGGCGTCGCCGTCCTGGGCGCCGTGCTGAACGCCCGGTTCGCGGCGCTGCTGCCCGCCGCGCTGGCCGGCGCCGGGTCCTTCCCGGCGGCGCTGGCCGCCGCCCGGACCGACGCGGACCGGGCCGAGGTCGCAGACGCCTTCCGCGCCGCGTCGGAGTCCGGGCAGACGGTGGGCGCGGGCGCCGTCCTGGCCGGCGGCCTGCTCGCCGCCTGGTTGCTGCGCCGCGCCCAGCGGGCCGGCTGAGGCGCCCCGACCCCGCGCCGGTCTCCCGGACACCGGTCGCCGCAACGGGCCTGAAAATTTCTGGAAGGTCTTGCGGACGAAGTTACGGCGGTCCGCGGGGCGCGTCAAGGCCGCCCAGTGCCTTCCGGTCACTGCCCAGCCCCCCTGTCGACCAGCGAAGACGCTCGTCGATCGCCGCGCCGGCAGGGCCCGGGGCGGCGAGCGCCTCCGGCCGGCGTGGCGCTCGTGTGGCGGCGATGTTGCCGACGGGTTTCAAAAATCTTGCCGCAAGGTCTTGCAATTGCTTTCAGAAATCCCGCATCGTCTTGCTACCCGGACGGCAGTCCACTCTCGCCAGTACCTCTTCGACCCCCGGAAGAAGGTCCTCCCCGCCATGGAATCCGTGAGTCCACACCCGCGTGGCCGCGTCGGTCGCCTGCTGCTCGCCGCTGCGGTCGTCGCGGCCGGCGCGACGCCGGTCATCGTCGCCGCTACCACCACCGCCACCCCCGCCCGCGCCGCCGCCGCCCTCAACGACAGCGAGGTGACGGCGAACCTGTGGGAGTGGAACTGGACGTCCGTCTCCGCCGCCTGCACCAACCACCTCGGCCCCGCCGGATACGGCGCGGTCCAGGTCGCCCCGCCGCAGGAGTCGGTCAGCCTGCCCAACAGCATCGACGGCGTGCACCCCTGGTACGAGGTGTACCAGCCGGTGTCGTACAAGCTGGAGAGCCGCTTCGGCACCCGGGCGCAGTTCGCCGCCATGGTCACCGCCTGCCACGACGCCGGCGTGCGGGTGTACGTCGACGCGGTCGTCAACCACATGGCCGGCGCGAACAACCCCGAGGAGATCGTCGGCTACGCCGGCACGGACTTCTCCGGCCCCGGCTACAGCTTCCCGGCCGTGCCCTACGGCAACGGGGACTTCCACCGGCCGGGCGACAACTGCCCGACCAGCGGCGGGATCAACGACTGGAACAACGAGGCCCAGGTGACCAGCTGCGAGCTGCTGGCCCTGACGGACCTGTACACCGAGAAGGACAGCGTCCGCACGAAGGTCGCCGGCTTCCTCAACGACATGCTCGGCCTCGGCGTCGACGGGTTCCGGGTCGACGCGGTCAAGCACATCAAGAAGGACGACTTCGCGGCGATCATCGGCAAGCTCCGCAACACCGTGGCCGAGAACAAGCGCCCGTACATCGCGCAGGAGATCTTCGACGGCGCCGGCAACGACGCGCTCAAGGCGCGGGCGTTCATCGGCAACGGCGACGTGCTCGACTTCGCGTACGCCAAGGGCCTCAGGTCCGCCTTCCAGGGCTCGATCTCCACCCTCGCCAACCTCCCGAGCTGGAACCTCGACGCCCCGAGTGCCAACGTCTTCGCCATGGTCACCAACCACGACCTGGAGCGCGACGGGGTCGTGCTGTCCTACAAGAACGGCACCGACTACACCCTGGCCAACTACTTCGCCCTGGCCTACCCGCACGGCAAGCCCTCGGTCTACGACAGCTTCTCCTGGAACGGCCGCAACCAGTCCCCGCCGGCCAATGGCAGCGGCTACGTCACCGACACCGCCTGTGGCGCCGCCTGGAACTGCCTGACCCAGTCCACCGGCGTCAAGGGCATGGTCGGCTGGGCCAACGCCGCCCGGTCGGTCAAGAGCGTGTCGGACTTCACCACCGTCAACAGCAACGTCATCGGCTTCCACCGGGGCGACCGCGCCTGGTTCGGCGTCAACGACTCCGGCAGCGCCTCCACCGCCACGTTCACCACCGGCCTCGCCGACGGCCAGTACTGCGACGTCGTCTCCGGCCCCGCCACCGGGTCCGGCTGCGCCGGCGGCACGGTGACCGTCTCCGGCGGCCGGGCCACCGTGACCATCCCCGCCAACAACGCGGTCGCGATCCACGTCAACGCCCGGCCCGGCGGCGCCACCCCGTCGCCCACCGCGTCGCCCACGGTCACCCCGACGGTCATCCCCACCGACAAGGTCACCACGACCTTCACCGTCGCCGCGAACCCGGCCGCCGACCAGGAGGTCTACGTCGTCGGCAGCATCCCCGCCCTCGGCTCCTGGGCCCCGGCCAGCGCTGTCAAGCTGACCGCCCAGGGCAACAACACGTACCAGGCGGTAATCGACCTGCCGCAGTCCACGGGGGTGGAGTACAAGTTCATCAAGAAGACCGCGGCCGGCTCCGTCACCTGGGAGAACGGCGCCAACCGCTCCTTCACCACCCCGGAGGGCGGCACCTACACGGTGAACGAGACCTTCCGCGGCGACACCGACACCGGTGGGCAGATCGCCGCCTCGTTCCACGCCACCGTCACCACCTCCTACGGCCAGAACGTCTACGTCGTCGGCAACATCGCTGCCCTCGGCGGCTGGAACCCGTCCAACGCCGTGGCGCTCTCCTCGGCCGACTACCCGGTCTGGCGGGCCACGCTGAACCTGCCCCCGAACACGGCGGTGGAGTACAAGTACATCAAGAAGAATCCAAACGGCTCCGTCACCTGGGAGAACGGCGGTAACCGCACCTTCACCACCCCGGCCAGCGGCACCCGGACCAGCACCGACACCTGGCGGTAGGCGACCTACCGCCCCCTGCGACGCGGGGTGGCCGGCTCCCCGGAGCCGGCCACCCCGTCGGTGGTCGCGGGCCGGCCGGGACCGTCCGACGCGGCCACGAGGAGGGCTGCCGAAGACCCTGACGCTGATCGTGCCGAAGCCACGCACGACGGCCGGCGGCGGCAGCAACTCCTCGCCTCCGCGACGCGGGAGGGCTTCCCGGGCGGGCGGTGGACCGTGGCGCGCGCCGGACGGTCTAGGCTAGCGTGTCCTGACTTTCCGTCACGGTGCCGCGCCGTGGGTGGTGACGGCGGCCGGTGCCGTCAGCATGGCGGGCCGCCGGCCGGACGGCGGCCCGCGCCGGCGCCGGCCCCATCGAGGAGAGACATGACGACTGCCCCGACCTCCTACTCGCGGCGCATCGAGGGATTCGGCGAGGTGCTCATCCGGCCCGTGCGGCCGGCCGAGGACATCGCTGTGCTCCACGACTGGGTCACCCGGGAACGTTCGCGGTTCTGGGGCATGCTCGACGCCAGCCGCGAGCGGGTGCTGGAGATCTACGAGTACCTGGACTCGCTCGCCACGCACCACGCCTACCTGATCCACCGGGACGGCCGGCCGGTGGCGCTGTTCCAGACGTACGAGCCGGCGGCCGACCCGGTGGGGGAGTGCTACGACGTCCAGCCCGGCGACTTCGGCATCCACCTGATGATCGGGCCGCCGGACGGCGGCACCGAGCCGGGCTTCACCGCCGTCCTGCTCGACGCCTTCCTCGCCTTCGTGCTGGCCGACCCGGGCCGGTTGCGCATCGTGGTGGAGCCCGACGCGCGCAACGACAAGGCGATCGCCCGGCTGACCCGCGCAGGCTTCGTGCCGGGGCCGCAGATCGACCTGCCGGAGAAGCGGGCCCAACTGCTCTTCCTGGGCCGGGCCGCCGCGCTCGGGTGACCCGCCGGCGGGTGCCGTCCGGCCTGGTCAGGGCGGTGGCCGTCGCCCGTAGGTGGGAAGGCCGCACCACCCTGACACCCGACTGCGACGTTAGGTTAGCCTAACCTCGTGTCGAATGATCACGTCCAGCCGCAGCCGGAGCAGGGTGTCATGACCGCGACCCTGCCCATCACGCCGTGGCGCCTGTTCGCCGTCGAGGTCCGCGCCGTACGCCGGCTCAGCCCTTCGTTCCTCCGCGTCACCTTCACCGGCCCCGACCTCGACCGGTTCGCGGACAACGGCTACGACCAGCGGATCAAACTGGCGCTGCCGCTGCCCGGGGAGCGCGGGGTCCAGCTCCCCGTCGGCGCCGACTGGCACGCGAGGTGGCGGGCCCTGCCCGAGGAGCGGCGCTGCCCGGTGCGCACCTACACCGTCCGGGCGGCCCGGCCGCACCTGGCCGAGGTCGACATCGACCTCGTCATGCACGGTGAGGGCGGTCCGGCCAGCCGGTGGGCCCACCGGGTCCGGCCCGGGGACGAGGCCGCCCTGCTCGGCCCCGATGCCGGCTACCCCGGCGAGCACGGCGGGATCGAGTTCCGGCCACCGTCGACGGACCACCTGCTGCTGGCCGGCGACGAGACGGCCGTGCCCGCGATCTGCGCCATCCTGGAACGGCTCCCACTCGGTGCCCGGGGCCGGGTGCTGCTGGAGGTGCCGGAGCGGGCCGACGCGCTGTCCGTCCCGGCCCCGCCCGGCGTCGACGTCGCCTGGCTGCCCCGTGACGGGGGGCCGCACGGCAGCCGCCTGGTCCCCGCCGTCGCCGCGGCGACGGCGAGCATGCTGTCCGGCCGGGCACCGGCCATGGCGGGCCTGCCGTCCGGGCGGACGTCGATCGCCGACGTGGACGTCGACTGGGACATCCTCTGGGAGGTGCCGCCCTCGGCGGCGCCGGTGCAGGGGCCGCTGTACGCCTGGCTGGCGGGCGAGGCCGGTGTGATCCGTACGCTGCGCCGGCACCTGGTCGCCGAGCGGGGGATCGACCGGCGGGCGGTGGCGTTCATGGGCTACTGGCGGCTGGGCCGGGCCGACCCGACCTGACTGACCTGACCCGCGCAGACCGGGGCGGGCTGGGACCGGCCACCGGAACCGCCGCTCCGCCCGCCCCGATCTAGCTCTCCCTCTCGTGCGACAGCGTCTCGCGCAGTCCGCGCCGCTGTGAGCGGCTGACCAGGAACCCGGTGGCCAACGCCTCGCCGGTGGTGGCGGCCCGTCCGAACATGACCGGCGTCGCCACCAGCAGTGCGAGGCGTGCCGCGCCTCGGGCCGGGACGGCCCGGCGGGCAACCTGGTTGGGTTCCGCGGCGGGGCGGCCTATGGTGGCCCCATGCCATCGGCCGTCCCGCTCGCCCGCGTCACCGTCACCGCTGTGACGGCGTCGCCGTCTGCCGCCGGCCGGCGGGGCACCGGGGCGGCCACCCGCCCGGCGGGCGCGCCGTCGCCCGGCGCCGCCCCCATCCACGGGCGGCCGAGCCCGATCCCCAGCGGGCGTGGCCCCCCGCCGGGATCATCCGACGGTACGGCCACCAGGGCGAAGCTTCCGGCTTCGGCCCTTTTCTTTTACCTTTTTCCGGGAGGACGCAACATGAGCACCGACATCCAGGACGCCAGCGGACGGCAGTGGCTTGCCGACCTGCGCGCGACACTGACCGACGATCACGCGACGCAGACGGTCCGGCTGACCGAGTTGACCGCCGACACCGGCGACCCGGGTGAGGCGCACACCCGCGCCGCACTGATCGCGGCGACCCGGATGAGCCTGGGGCGGATCGCCGACGCCCTGCGCCGCATCGAGGACGGCCGCTATGGCGCCTGCGAGAGGTGCGGGGCGCAGATCCCGCCGGAGCGGCTGGAGGTCGTCCCGCACGCCCGATTCTGCGTGCCCTGCCAGCAGAAGCACCACGGCTGACGGCGATCCGCCGGTGGCCGTCGCCGAGTCAGTCGTCGGCGACGGCCACCGGCTCGCCGGCCACGCACCGCAGCTTCAGCTCGTGCTCGCCGCCCGACCCGACGAAGGTGACCTCGACGTCGTCGTCCGGACCCTGGTCGGCGTCGCCGACCCGGTAGCCCTGCGCGGGCGCCCAGGACACCAGCCGTACCCCGCCAGGGGCGCACTCGGCCACCGCGCTGCCGCCGGCGGTCGCGAAGGCCCGGCGCGCGCCGGCCCCCGGCGACGCGGTCGCCGACGGCCCGCCCGGCCCGGTGGACGGGCTGCCGCCCGGGGCCGCCGTGCTCGCCTGCGGGGAGGCCAGCGCCCGTTCGACGTCCCGCTGGCTGTGCACCCCGCCAGGGGTGCCGGTGATGCTCTCCCCGACCAGCCGGATCGCGGCAACCCCGACCAGGGTGGCGAGCACGGCGGTGGCCAGCCACCCGGCGAAGGCGAGGGCACGACGACGGCGCATCCCCCGACTATCCCCGATCGAAGGTTGGCGGGAGCGCCGGATGACGCTAAGGGAGGGTTAAGGAACCGGCCGGCGGCGGTCCCGGCGGCTAGCCTGCATCCTGTGCCCCGCCTGCTGCTCATCGAGGACGACCTGACCATCCGGACGCCGCTGGCGCGGGCGCTGCGGGACCGGGGTCACGCCGTGGCCGCCGCGTCCACCGCGATGGCGGGGCTGCGCGATGCCCTCGACGACCGGCCGGACCTCGTCGTACTGGACCTGGGCCTGCCCGACCTCGACGGGCGGGACCTGCTGCGGATGCTGCGGGCGGTCAGCGCGGTGCCGGTCATCGTGGCGACCGCCCGCGACGACGAGACCGAGATCGTCCGGGTCCTCGACGCCGGCGCCGACGACTACGTGGTGAAACCGTTCACCGCCGCCCAACTGGACGCGCGGGTCCGCGCGGTGCTGCGGCGCGGCGCGGCCTCGGCGGCAAAGGACCCGACGCTGGCGGTGGGCGGCCTGCGGGTCGACCCGCGCTCACGGCAGGTGACCCTCGACGGCACGCCGGTCGAGCTGACCCCGCGCGAGTTCGACCTGCTGCACCACCTCGCCGCCCGGCCCGGCGAGGTGGTCACCAAGCGGGAACTGCTCACCGAGGTCTGGCAGATCCCGTACGGGGGCGCGGACAAGACCGTCGACGTGCACCTGTCGTGGCTGCGCCGCAAGCTGGGCGAGAGCGCCCAGCAGCCCCGCTACCTGCATACGGTGCGGGGGGTGGGGGTCCGGCTGGAGTCCCCGGGCGGTGCCGGGTGAGGGCGCGGCTGGCGTTGCTGGCCGCCGCGGTCAGCGTGCTCACCCTCGTGGCCTTCCTCGTCCCGCTGGCGCTGCTGGTGCGGGACGTGGCCGAGGACCGGGCCACGGTCCGGGCGACCGCGGACGCGCAGAGCCTGGTGCCGGTGGTGGGCACGGCCGACGCCGCGACCATCCGGCTGACCGCCGAGCAGCTGGCCGCGGAGTCGGGCCGACCGGTCAGCGTGTTCCTGCCCGGCGACACGGTGCTGGGCACGCCCGTTCCGCGTACCCCGGCGGTGGCCCTGGCCGAACGGGGGCGCAGCCTCACCGCGGAGTCGGACGAGGGACGCGAGGTGGTCATCGCCGTGCAGGGCCGGCCGGACGGCACGGGCGTGATCCGGACGGTGGTGCCGCGCGCCGAGCTGACCGCCGGGGTGACCCGGGCGTGGTTGGTGCTGGCCCTGCTCGGGGTGCTGCTGGTGCTGCTCGGGCTGCTGGTCGCCGACCGGCTGGCCCGCACCCTGGTCCGGCCGATCGCCGAGCTGTCCGCGGTGTCGCACCGGCTGGCCAACGCCGAGCTGGACGCCCGGGTGACGCCCGCGGGCCCGGCCGAACTGCGCGAGGTGGCCGGCGCGCTCAACCACCTGGCGGGCCGGATCCAGGTCCTGCTCGCCCAGGAGCGTGAGCAGGTGGCCGACCTTTCCCATCGGCTGCGCACCCCGCTGACGGCGCTGCGGCTGGAGGCCGAGTCGCTGCGCGAGCCGCAGGACGCGGCGCGGATCGCCACTGCGGTGGACGGGTTGGAGCGGGCCGTGACCGGCCTGATCCGCCAGGCCCGCCGTGACCGGTCGCGGGCCGCCACCGGCGACGCGGCGGCGGTGGTCGCCGACCGGGTGGCGTTCTGGTCGGTGCTGGCCGAGGACACCGGGCGGGAGGTCCGCTGCGACCTGGATCCCGGGCCGCTGCCGGTCGGGGTGCCCGCCGACGAGCTGGCCGCGGCCCTGGACGCGCTGCTCGGCAACGTGTTCGCACACACCCCGGACGGCACTGCGTTCACTGTCCGTCTCGCCCGCGACGCCGACGGGGTGGTCCTCACCGTGTCCGACGAGGGCCCCGGCATGCCGGCCGCCACGGTACGCCGGGGAGCCAGCCCGGCCGGGTCCACGGGGTTGGGCCTGGACATCGCCCGCCGCGCGGCGGAGGCCGGCGGTGGCCGGCTGGAGCTGCGCACCGCCCCGGGCGGCGGGGCCGAGGTGCGCCTGCGGCTGGCCCCGCCGGCGACCTTAACTGGGCCTTAGCGTTCGTGCAGCGCGCCGCTATCCCGCCACGGCCGATCCTCGACGCAGCAACCGAGGAAAGGTGTACCGAGATGAAGCGCAACTCCCTGATCATGGCGTCCGTCGGCGGCGCGGCGATGCTGGCGGTGGCCGGGGTCGCCCTCGGCGTCACCGCCGCCGACGACCGCGCCGCACCGACCGCCCTGGTCGCCGCCACCGTGGCCCCGGCGGCGACCGGCAGCCCGGACGACGCCCCCACCTCGGCGCCGGCGCCCGGCGCGCCCGCCACCGGCTCGCCCGCCGGCACGGCGACGCCGCCCCCCACCGGCTCGCCCGCCGGCGGGAGCGTCGACGAGCGGCGGGCCGGCGAGATCGCGCTGGCGCGCGCCGGGGGCGGCCGGATCGTCGAGGTCGAGGCCGAGGACGAGGACGGCCGTCAGGTGTGGAGCGTCGAGATCGTCAACGGGCAGACCGAGCACGAGGTCGACGTCGACCGCAACGACGGCGCGGTGGTCAAGGCCGAGCAGGAGCCGGTCGACGACGACGATGACCGTGACGACGATGACCGTGATGATGACGACGACGACGACGATGACGACGGCAGCGACGACTGAGCGACGCCGGCCGGACGCGGGCGGGCCACTCCCATGCGGGAGTGGCCCGCCCGTCCCCGTCGCCGGACCCGCCGTCGCCCGCCCGACGGCGTGCCCGGCAACGGCCCGGCGCGGTGCCGGGAACTTTTCCGTCCCCGCGACCGACAAACAGTGGTGCGCCGCACCGGGGCGGCGCGCGGAGATCGGCCTCCTGTAGCTGGTGGGAGGCGTCAGCCGCCGGAGCCGGGCCGGGAGACAGACCACGTGAACGCAACAGCGCCGCGCGCCGTACGGGTCCGCGTGAGCACCGCCGAAGCGCGCCGCCGGGCGGGCGCGGCCACCCGCGTCGGGGCGGGCGGCCGGCCGTGGTGACCGCGGAGGCCGACGACGAGCAGGTGACCCGCTGGGCACGCCTCGCCGGGCAGGGCGACCAGCAGGCTGCCGCGGCGTTCGTCCGGGCCCTGCAGCGCCCGGTGTGGCGGTTCCTGGCCCACCTCGCCGGGCCGGGGGAGGCCGACGACCTGACCCAGGAGACGTTCCTGCGGGCGCTGCGTAGCCTGCCCGGCTTCGCCGGCCGCTCCTCGGCCCGCACCTGGCTGTTCACCATCGCCCGCCGGGTCGCCGTCGACCACGTCCGGGCGGCGGTGACCCGACCGCGTACCGCGACCCTGCCGGACTGGCGCACGGCGGCGGAGGGCGCGGGCGCGGTCGAGCCCGCGGCTGACGACGGGGTAGCCCTGCACCGGCTGATCGCCGCGCTGGCCCCGGAACGCCGGGTGGCGTTCGTGGCAACGCAGGTGGCCGGCCTGTCCTACGCGGAGGCCGCCCAGGTGTGCGGCTGCCCGATCGGCACGATCCGCTCCCGGGTGGCGCGGGCGCGCGAGGACCTCGTGGCCGCCTGGCACGCCGACGCCCACCCGGCACGCCCGACCAGCGCCGGCTGAGCCCCCAGGCGGGTGGCCCGGAGATCGCTGACGCCCACCCGACCGGCGCCGGCTGAGCCCCGGGACCGCCGAGGGCCCCGCCCGTCGAGGGTCGGCCTTCAGGCGGCCCGGCGGTCGTTGGCCTGTGCGGCGTACGGCTGCGGTGGCACCAGGCGCAGCGGGGCCGGCTGCTCGGACTGGTCCGGCTCGACCCGCCAGCGGGAGCCCCGCGACCGTCCCTGCCTCGGCGACGGCCCACCCGGGCGCAGCGGGGGCCGCGACAGCAGCACGGTGAGCACCCAGCCGACCACCAGGAAACCGTGACTGACCAGCCGGGATGCGGCCACCTGGCCGGTCATCAGGTCGTTCACCGACAGCAGCACCAGCGTCGCGACGAAGGCGCTGAGCATCGGCAGCACCCCGGCGGGCGGGAACCGCCGCGCCGCGACGAACAGGAACCCGGCTCCGACGGCGACGTTCCACGCCGCCGACTCGTGCCACAGGTGCTGGCCGGCGGCGTGCGCGTGCGCGACGACCGCGCCCCGCCCGATCTGCGCCAGCCCGAGCACCAGTTGCACGGCGCCCACCAGGCCCAGCGCGGCCCGCAGCCCGGCCACCAGCCGGCCCTGCCAGGCGGGCGTCCACCGCCGGGGGGAAGCCCCGGCCGGGACGGCGGCGAGGACCGCGTCGGCCAGGTCGGGCACGGGCGACACCACCCGGGTACGCGCCCGCCGAGTCACCGCCGCCGCCGTGTCGAACCAGGCCCGGCAGTCACCGCACGTGTCCAGGTGCCCGTCGGCCGCGGCCCCCTCGGCCGGGGTCTCCTCCCCGTCCAGTTGGGCCGACAGGATCTCCCGCCACTGCTCACACCGCATGTACCGATAGTCGCTCGCCGGCGGCGTGTGGTTCCCGACGACGAACCGGGCGCTGCTGGTCAAGTGCCACGCAGGTGCTGCCTCCCGGCGGAACGGTCGTCATCTGCCAGCTGCTGCTCAACGACCAGCGCACCCCCGACCCCGGCCGGTAGCCGGAACGCGACCCGCCCCGGCCGGCTCACGGCGCGTCCGGCGGCTTGTACGCGGTGACCAGTTCCCAGCCGCCGGGCAGCACCCGCACCCGGGTGAAGCCGACCTCCTCGAGCAGGCCGGTGTAGAACTCCACCTCCCGCAGCCGGCTGACGCAGCTGTCGACGCCGATGAGGAAGTAGCTCCAGAAGAACTGCATCGCCAGCCGGTCCGGGGTGCGGAACTCCTCGCAGATCAGCAGGAGCCCGCCCGGAGCGAGGGCGGCGTACGCCTTCTCGACCAGTGTGCGGGCCACGTCGTTCGGCCAGTCGTGCAGCACCCGCACGAACGCCAGCGCGTCGTAGCCGCCGGGCAGTGGCTCGGCGAGGAAGTCGCCGCCGACGAACCCCAGCCGGTCCGGGTGCCCGGAGCGGGTCCGCGTCAGCTCCACCAGTGGCGCCACCGCCGGCAGGTTGTACACGTCGGCCCGCAGCCCCGGGGCGTCGTCGAGCACCCGCGCGGCGAGCGTGCCGTCGCCGCCGCCGACGTCGAGCAGGCGGCGCCGGTCCGGCCACAACCGGTCGGCGTGCCGGTGGACCGTCTCGAGCACCGGGCCGAGGCCGACGGCCATGCTGCGCTCGAAGGCGGCGGTCTGCTCGTCGTCGCGCGGCGGCCACGCGAAGTCGTCGTCGGTCATGCCGGCGTCTCCGCGCAGGCTCTCCGCGAGCCGGCCGTGCAGCCGCCGCCACGGGTACCGGTCCCGGTCCCGCTCGATCGCGTCCGGCCCGGCGACCGCCGCCACGGCGTCGCGCAGCCCGGGTACGGCCCGGTAGCGGGCCGCGGTGATGTCGTCGCCGGGCTCGTCCCGCTCGACGAACCCGAGGCTCTCCAGGCAGTCCAGGAACTTGTACAGCCGCAGCGGGCGCACCCCGAACTTCTCGGCGAGCTCACCGAGGACGGCCGGACCCGGCTCCAGCACGTCGAGCAGGCCCATGGTGAGCGCTGTCTCCAGCACGTCCATGGCCTTGGTGCCGTTGGCGAGCAGGCTCATCAGTGCCCGCGGCGACAGCGTGACGGTCATCGGCCCAGCTCCTCTTCCAGTGCGTCCATGAACGCGTCGACCTCGTCGAGGGTGTTGTAGACGTGCGGGCCGACCCGCAGGTAACCCCGCCAGCTGCAGATCACGTCCCGCGCGGCCAGCCGCCGCTTGACGGCCTCACCGTCTGCGACGTCCAGGCACACGACGCCGCCGCGCCGGTGCGGCTCGGTCGGGCTGACCACCGTGATGCCGGCGGCCCCGGCGCGGGCCAGGATCCGGGACGTGCACGCCAGGGAGTGCTCCCGGATCGCGGCGATGCCCACGCCGGCCAGCAGGTCCAGGCCGACCTGGGAGACCAGCGAGGTGAGCGGGAACGGGGTCCCGCCGGCGAACCGCTGGGCGCCGGCCGCCCAGCCGGTCGACGGCCGGAAGGTCAGCGCTCGGTCGCCGGCCTGCCAACCGGTCGCCGCCGGTTCCAGGGTCGGCATCAGGTCCGGGCGGACGTACAGGAAGCCCGTGCCGACCCCGCACAGCCACTTGTGCGCGCCGCCGAGGACGACGTCGACGCCGAGGGCCGTCACGTCCAGCGGCATGACCCCGACGCTCTGGAAGGCGTCCACCACCACCAGGGCGCCCACGTCGTGGGCGCGCGCGACCAGTCGGGGCAGGTCGACGGTGGCCCCGGAGGAAAAACTGGCGTGCGGCACGCACACCAGCAGCGTCCGCTCGTCGACGCGCCGGACGAGTGCCTCCTCGTCGAAGTCGGGGCCGCCGGTGCCGACCACGTCGAGCCGGGCGCCGTAGCGGCGGAACGCGTTCCACACGAACGGCACGGCCGGGAACTCCAGGTCGGTGATGACGACCCGGTCGCGAGGCGGGCGGTAGTCGAAGCAGGACGCGACCCGGCCGAGCAGGGTGCTCAGGTTCGCGTCGGTGACCACGCTGCCCGGCGGGGCGCCGATGAACGCGGCCAGCCCGTCGGCGTACCGGTCGAGGCCCTCGTGCCAGCCCTGCCACACGTCGTCGCGCCAGGTGCGCAACGTGTCCCAGTAGCCGGTGAGCACGCCCTGCGCCGCCCGTGGCACCGCGCCGGTCGAGTTGTTGTTCAGGTACAGGCAGGTCTCCAGCAGGGGGAACTCGGCGCGCAGCGCCGCGTGGGCGGCGGCGTCGAGACACCGCGGCCCGCCGGTCGCGGATTCCAGCTCGGGTGCGCTCACTCGGGACAGCCTCCACTCGATTCGGACGGGGCGGCCGGGTCGGGGTCGGCTGCGACGGCGGTGAAGACCGGGATCGCGCGGACCTCGGCCAGGTAGGGGGTCCCCTCGGTGTAGCCGGTTCCGGGTCGTTCGCCGAGCATCCGGACCGCCAGCCGATGATGGGTGCGGCGCCAGTTCAGCACCGTCGCGGCGAACTCGCGCATCCGCAGCTCCACCAGGGCGCGGTCCGCCCCGGCCAGCCGGCCGTCGCGGACGGCCGCCCGCAGCGCCGCGTCGACCGTCGGCCCTCCGGCGCGCACCCGGTCGCGCAACTCGGGCACCGACCGGTAGGCGGCCGAGTCCAGCCGGGACCCCTCGGGGGTACGGCACAGCGACTCCATCAGCTTGTAGGAGCGGGACTGGATCGCGCTGGCCCCCTCGGTGTACGCCCGGAACGTCCGGAACGCCTCCGGCTGCATGCTCGCCAGCAGCGAGAACAGGGGTGCGGCCGAGGCGAGCTGGCCCTGGGCGTATGCCAACCGTTCCGCCGCCGGGACGGCCCGGCCCGCGTCGAGCGCGCCGATCGTCGCGCGCAGCTCGTCGGCGAGCCCGGCGAAGACGCACTCGTAGGCCTGGAGCACCCGGATGAACAGGTACTCGTCGTGCGACAGGTACACCGGCAGCATGCTCAGCCGCAGCGCCCGCTCCTCGGCGGGGCTACGGTCGGCGGCGGCGAGGGCGTGCAGCGCCGCGGCGGCCCCCGCCGGCTGGGGATCGTCGAGGGTCAGGCCCAGCCGGGACAGCGCGGGGGAGACGGCCCGGACGCCCAGCCGGTGACGCTTGGCCACCAGCGCCGGCCCGGGCCGCTGCTCGGGGAGCAGGTCGGTGGTGCCGGCGGCGGCGGACAGCTCGAACGCCAGCGCGTCGGCGACCAGTCGCACGAGGAGCCGGTCGCGGCCCTGGCGGGCGGCGGCCAGCTCCGCCACCGGCCCGCCGTCGCCGTCGTCGTCGTCGCCGCAGGGCAGCCCGAGCAGGCCCAACGCGAGGTAGCTGCGGTAGTCGTACCGGCCGTCCCACTTGTCGAGCGCGACGTCGAGGAAGTCGCGCAGCAGCCGGACGGGGCCGTAGTCCGCCGGCCCGGCGTCGGTCGCCCGGTTGGCGACGTGCGCCCTCGTCTCGTCGAGGAGGGCGAGCAACTCCTTTCCGACGAAGTGTTTGCCGGTCCGGTGGAACTCCGCCGTCACCGGGAGGTAGGGAAAACTGTCGGGATCGGCCCCACCGGACAGCCAGCTCGTCAGCTCGCGCACGAACCGCACCTCGACATTACAATTATGTAAAACACGGACGGTGACGTTCCGGCGAATTTCGGGCCGGCGGGATTATTCAGGGCAGTTCCGGGTGGAGAATGTCCTCGGCCGGCGTGGCGGGGGCGACGCGCGCCTGCCACAGTTCCGGGAAGAACCGGTGGTCGATCAGCCTGGCGAGCATGTTGGCCGGGCTGCCCTCGGTGCCGGCGACGCCGTGGCCGCCGACCCGGATCGCGGCCTGGTAGTGCCGCACCCGCCAGAACGCGACCCGCTCGTCCCACTCCACCATGGCCTCGGCCAGCCGGTGCGCAGGGTCCGTCGGGTCCGCCCGGAGCAGCGTCGACAGGTCGGTCCCCCGCCGCGCGAGGTGGTCGGTGAAGGCCCGGCCGAGCTTCCGGCTCCCGGCCTGCACCCCGCGCCAGCCGGGCGACTCGGCGCCGGATCCGGTGCCGAGCGCCGGTTGCATCGCTTGGAAGACCGTCGGGGGCAGGTATCGGAACATCTCCAGCTGGTCGGTGATCAGCCGCACCCCGAGCGTCGCCCGGGCCAGCAGCGGCTCGGCCGCCGCCGGCTCGTCGGCGGCCACCCGGGCGCTGGCCTCGGCCAGCTCGGCCCCCGCCAGCTTCAGCCACAGCTCGGTGGACTGGTGCACCACCTGGAAGAGCAGCTCGTCGCGGTGGATCATCTGCTCCGGGTGGCGCTGGAGCTCCAGCAGCGTGTCCGTGCGCATGTAGCGCGCGTAGTCGGTGGCGCCGTCGCCCGGCAGCACGGGTGAGTGGTCCCGCTTCACGGAATAGTTTCCCTTCGATCGTCGTCGGTGACCCCGCACCCGACCCTGACGGATCAGCGGCAGCCATTATTAAACGACTAAGGGCAATGTGTCACGCCCTGGTAGCAGACTGTCTCGCGGCACCAATGGGTCCGTCTCCGCTGTTTTCATGGCAATTCCCGTGCCATTTAGCACAGCAACCCACCGCAGTCAATCCCTGGCGGGCCGGCCGGTGGGACCGGCGCCGAAGGGCCGGGGCGGGTTTCGGGCAGGCAGGAAGATGATCGGGGCGCCCGACCGGCGGTACGGTGCTCGCCGTGACCGCTGCCGACCGCACCGCCCCCGGCCCGGACCCCGACGGCCCCGTCGCTGTGCTCGCCAACCCGACGGCCGGCCGCGGCCGGCACCGGGGACTGCTGCCCGGCGTGCTGGAGCGGCTGGCCCGGGCTGGCCGGCCGGTGCGCCTGCTGGAGGCGCACACGGCCGCCCAGGCGGAACGGGCGTGCCACGCGGCGCTGGCCGACGGGATCGCCGCGCTGGTGACGGTGGGCGGGGACGGGACCGTGCACCGGGGACTGCAGGCGGTCGCCGCGACGGCCGTGCCGTTCGGGGTGGTGCCGGCCGGCACCGGCAACGACTTCGCCGCCGACACCGGCTTCCCCACCGACCCGCTCGCCGCCGCGGAGGCGATCGCCGAGGCCCTGCGGGCCGGCCGGACCGGCCCGGTCGACCTGGCCCGGATGACCCGGGCGGACGGCCCGCCCCGCTGGTACGGGGCGGTGCTCGCCGCCGGGTTCGACGCGATCGTCAACGAGCGGGCCAACCGGATGCGCCACCCGCGCGGCCCCCGCCGGTACGACCTGGCGATTCTGGTCGAGCTGGCCCGGCTACGCCCCCGCCGGTACACGCTGCGCCTCGACGGCGAGCCGCTGCAGGTCGACGCGGTGCTGGTCGCGGTCGGCAACTGTGCCAGCTACGGCGGCGGGATGCGGATCTGCCCGGACGCGGACCCGACCGACGGGCTGCTCGACGTGGTGGTCGGCGGCCGGTTCGACCGACGCACCCTGATCCGGGTGAAGCCGCGCATCTACCGGGGCACCCACGTCCAGCATCCGCTGGTGAGCAGCCACCGGGCCCGGACGGTGGAACTGGCCGCCGAGGGCATCACCACCTACGCCGACGGGGAGCGGGCCCTCGACCTGCCGGTGACCGTCACCGCAGTGCCGGGCGCGGTCCGGCTGCTGCGGTGACCAGGGGTGAGCCGGTGGCCCCGCCGACCGGACACCCCGCGCCGTCACCGGGCCCCGGGCGGGGTCAGCGCGGCAGGGCCAGGCCGAGCACCGATCCCAGCCCGTTGGGCCGGCCCGGTTCGGCCTCGGGCAGCACCAGCGCCGCGCAGCCGGCCCGCACCGCCCCGGCGTCGGCCGCGGTGTCGCCCACCATCAGCGCCCGTTCCGGGTCCACCCCGAGCATCCCGCAGGCCCGCCAGAAGATCCCCGGGTCCGGCTTGCAGCGCCCCACCTCGTACGACAGGGCGTACGCGTCGATCAGCCCGTCGAGGCCCCAGGCGGCGAAGAACGGCCGGATGTCGAAGCCGATGTTGCTGACCACCGCGACCTTCACCCCGGCCTTCCGCAGCGCCGCCAGGGTCGGCGCGGCGTCCGGGTACGGCACCCAGCCCTCGGGCACCAGCACCCGGTCGTAGAGCGCGTCGGCCAGCCCGTCGATCCCGGCGTCCACGGTCGCCGCCAGGCCCGTGTACGCGCCCCGGTGGGCGTGCGGGTAGAGATCCCGGTCGGCCCACAGCTCGGCCAGCGCCGGCGGCACCCGGGCCGGCAGCGGCCCGCCCGCCCGGCCCGCCGTGAGCAGCCGGTCGGCAAGGCCGGTGGCCCGGGCCCGCTCCAGGGTCGCCCCGCAGGCCGCCGCGGCGGCCAGCACCCAGTCGTGCGGCTTCTCCACCTGGGCGAGGGTGCCGTGGAAGTCGAACAGCACCGCCTCCACGGGCCGGCGGGACGCCTGGGCGCTGGCGGCGGCGTCGATGCCGTGCGGCGGGGTCGGGCGGGGCGGTTCGGCATGGTCCGGCACGCCGTGCACCCTACCGACCGCCCTGGACGCCAGTGTCGGACGGCCTTGACAGGTGGTCCCGCGAAGCACGCATTAATCTTGACGACATGTCGAGCCCCGCCGAGCGGTACGCCGCGGCCAGCCGCCGGACCGCGCAGGCCTCACAGTTCCCGGCGTTGGACGAGTTCGCCCTTGACCTGGGGTTCGATCTCGACGACTTCCAACGGGAGTCGTGCCAGGCTTTGGAACGGGGCAGCGGGGTGCTGGTCTGCGCCCCCACCGGTGCCGGCAAGACGGTGGTCGGCGAGTTCGCCGTACACCTGGCCCTGCGTGGCACCCCCGCCCAGCCGGCGGGCGCCGACGGCGCCGACGCGGCGCCCACCCGGCGCAAGTGCTTCTACACCACCCCGATCAAGGCGCTGTCCAACCAGAAGTACCACGACCTGGTGGACCGCTACGGGGCCGAGCAGGTCGGCCTGCTCACCGGCGACAACGCCATCAACGGGGACGCTCCGGTGGTGGTGATGACCACCGAGGTGCTGCGCAACATGCTCTACGCCGGCTCGGCCACCCTCCAGGGCCTGGCCTACGTGGTCATGGACGAGGTGCACTACCTCGCCGACCGGTTCCGCGGCGGCGTGTGGGAGGAGGTGATCATCCACCTGCCGGCCTCGGTCACCCTGGTCTCGCTGTCCGCGACGGTCTCCAACGCCGAGGAGTTCGCCGACTGGCTGGTCACCGTGCGCGGCGAGACGACGGTGGTGGTCAGCGAGCACCGGCCGGTGCCGCTGTGGCAGCACATGCTGGTCGGCAAGCGGATGTTCGACCTGTTCCACGACGCCGACGCCGCCCGCAAGCACGACGTGCACCCGGAGCTGCTGCGCTACACCCGCGACACGATGCGCCGGCTGGAACTCGGCGAGGGGCGTAGCGCCGGCCCCGGCGCCGGGCGGCGCGGCCCCCGCTGGCGCGGCCCGCTGCGCCCCGACATCGTCGACCGGCTCGACCGGGAGGGGCTGCTCCCGGCGATCCTGTTCATCTTCAGCCGCGCCGGCTGCGCCGCCGCCGTGCAGCAGTGCCTCGCCGCCGGCCTACGGCTGACCTCGGCGGAGGAACGCACCGAGATCCGCCGGGTCGTCGAGAGCCGGGTCACCGCCATTCCCGGGGAGGACCTGACGGTCCTGGGCTACTGGGAGTGGCTTGACGGCCTGGAGCGCGGGCTGGCCTCCCACCACGCCGGCATGCTCCCGGTGTTCAAGGAGATCGTCGAGGAGCTGTTCGTCCGGGGCCTGGTCAAGGCGGTCTTCGCCACCGAGACGCTCGCCCTGGGCATCAACATGCCGGCCCGCTGCGTCGTGCTGGAGCGCCTGGTCAAGTACAACGGCGAGGCGCACGTCGACCTGACGCCGGGGGAGTACACCCAGCTCACCGGCCGTGCCGGCCGCCGAGGCATCGACGTGGAGGGGCACGCCGTCGTCGTCTGGTCCCCGGAGACCGACCCTCGGCACGTCGCCGGCCTGGCCTCCACCCGCACCTACCCGCTGCGCTCCAGCTTCCGCCCGTCGTACAACATGGCCGTCAACCTCGTCGGCACCGTCGGCGCGGAGCCGGCCCGGGTGCTGCTGGAGTCCTCGTTCGCGCAGTTCCAGGCGGACCGGTCGGTGGTCGGCCTGGCCCGCCAGGTGCAGCGCAACACCGAGACCATCGACGCGTACGGCGTGGAGGCCGGCTGCCACCACGGCGACTTCGACGAGTACTTCGCCCTGCGGGTGGCCATCGCCGACCGGGAACGCGCCGTCGCCCGGCAGGGCCAGCACCAGCGCAAGGCCGCGGCGGTGGAGTCGCTGGAGCGGCTGCGGGTCGGCGACGTGATCCGGGTGCCGTCCGGGCGGCGCGCCGGCCTCGCGGTGGTGCTCGACCCGGCCACCGGCGGGTTCGGCGAGCCCCGCCCGCTGGTGCTCACCCAGGACCGCTGGGCCGGCCGGGTCGGCCCCGGCGACTTCACCACCCCGGCCGAGGTGCTCGCCCGCATCCGGGTGCCCAAGCACTTCAACCACCGTTCCCCGGGGGCCCGCCGGGACCTCGCCGCCGAGGTCAGCGGCACCGGGCTGGACCGGCACGCCGGTCGCCGCGGCGGCCGGACCCGGCAGGGCGCCGGCGAGGACCACGCGATCAGCCAGCTCCGCTCCGAGCTGCGCCGGCACCCCTGCCACGCCTGCCCGGACCGGGAGGAGCACGCCCGCTGGGCCGAGCGCAGTCGCCGGCTGGAGCGCGACACCGAGGAGCTGCGCCAGCGGGTCGCCGGTCGCACCGGCTCGCTGGCCCGGACGTTCGACCGGATCGTCGCGCTGCTCACCGCGCGCGGCTACCTGTCCGCCGACGGCACCGTCACCGACGCCGGTCGGATGCTCGGCCGGATCTGGACCGAGGCCGACCTGTTGGTCGCCGAGTGCCTGCGCCGGGGCGTCTGGGACGGCCTGTCGCCGTCGGAGCTGGCCGCCGCGGTGTCGGTGGTGGTCTTCGAGGCCCGCCGGGACGTCGACGAGCGGGCGTCGCTGCCGCGCGGGCCGGTCGCCGAGGCCGTCGAGGAGACACTGAAGCTGTGGGGGGAGATCGAGGCCGACGAGGCCACCCGGGGCCTCACGGTCACCCGCGAGCCGGACCTCGGCTTCGCCTGGCCGGTCTACCGGTGGGCGCGGGGCGAGGCGCTGGCGAAGGTGCTGGCCAGCGGTCACGAGCTCGACGGGGAGATGCCGGCCGGCGACTTCGTCCGGTGGGCCCGGCAGGTGGTCGACCTGCTCGGCCAGCTCGCCGACTCCGGCGGGGCGTCCACCGAGCTGCGGGCCACCGCGAGGCAGGCCATCGCCGCCGTGAACCGGGGCGTCCTCGCCTACCACGCCACCGCCTGATCATCACCGGTGCGGCCGGCGGGGCCCGTGGTCCGGCCGGCCGTCGGGGTCAGCCCTGGGCGGCCAGGGCGTCGACGAGCCGCCGGCAGGAGCCGGCGAGGTTCCACCGCTCGGCCAGCTCCAGCAGCCGGTCGGGGGCCACCGGCGACTGCGGCAGCGCGGTCGGCAGCTCCGGCAGCGGCACGTCCAGCGCCACCCGCACCACCTTCGGCGCGACGGTCAGGTAGTCGCGGGAGGCGTCGAGCTTGGCCCGCAGGCCGGGGGCGAAGCCGGAGTCGGGGGCGTCGAGGGCGGTGAGGATGCCGTCGAGGTCGCCGTACCGGTCGATCAGCCGGGCGGCGGTCTTCTCCCCGACGCCCGGCACCCCGGGCAGCCCGTCGCTAGGGTCGCCGCGCAGGGCCGCGAAGTCGGCGTACCGGTCGGCGGGCACCCCGTAGCGGGCCCGCACCGCCGTGTCGTCGCAGTCCTCCAGCTTCGCCACGCCCCGCCCGATGTAGAGCAGCCGCACCCCGCGGGCGTCGTCGATGAGCTGGAACAGGTCCCGGTCGCCGGAGACCACCTCCACCGGCGCCTCCTGGGTGACCGACAGGGTGCCCAGCACGTCGTCGGCCTCGTACCCGGCGGCGCCGACGACGGTGATGCCGACCGCTGCCAGCACGTCCAGGATCATCGGCACCTGCGGGGTGAGGGTGTCCGGCACCACCTCGCCGCCCTCCGGGGCCAGCCGGTGCGCCTTGTACGACGGCAGCAGCGCCACCCGCCACTCCGGCCGCCAGTCGTGGTCCATCGCGCAGACCATCCGGTCGGGGCGGCGGGTGCGGATCAGTGTGGCGAGCATGTCGAGGAAGCCACGCACCGCGTTGACCGGGGTGCCGTCCTCGGCCTTCGCCACGGACTCGGGGATGCCGAAGTAGGCCCGGAAGTAGAGGCTGGGAGCGTCGATCAGCATGATCGGGGGTCGGTGTGCCACGCCGGACAGCGTGGCACAACCGTCCGACGATCCGGGTACGGCGCGGCGGTCAGCGCGGCTCGTCGTGCCGGTAGAGGGTCTCCCGGCGGGCCAGGCGCTGCACCGCGTAGCTCGCCACCAGCAGGACGAGCGCCACGATGGCCTCCAGCCACGCGACGGCCCCGTCGGCGATGGTCAGGCCCACGGCCAGCAGCACCAGCCCGGCGATGGCGAGTATGCCGGCCCAGAGCAGCCGACGTCGCCGCTGCCCACGTTCGCGCTCGCTCGCAGCCACCCGCGTCGCCCGCCCTCCGTGCGTCAGCCTCCGCCGAACCCCGGTCGGCGCAGAACCAGGCTATCGACACCGTGGCCCGGCCCGGGTGGCTTCGCGGGGTGCCGGGGCAGCCAGCCCGAGCGCTACCCCGGGCGGCGTGCCGGGCGCCCGGCCCCGACCCGCCGCGGGACGCGAGCGGCGTTCGTCGACGCCGGGCCGGCGGATCGGCGACCGCCGACTGCGGTCACCGCTGCCCAGGGCCGGCGTCGAGGCGCCGCTCCAGGTTCTCCAGGCGTGCGACGATCGGCTGGAGCTGCTGGTGCACCGCCGCGGCCAGCGCCCGCGTCGGGTCGGCGGCCGCGGCACCGGGGGCCTGGGCGCGCAGGTGCATGTAGCCGGCCAGGGCGGCGACCACGGACCGCCGCACCAGCCGGGGCTCGGCGCCCAGCGCCCGCAGCACCTGCCCGGCGGTGCCGTCGGGCTCGGTGACCAGGCCCAGGAGCAGGTGTTCGCAGCCCACGTAGTTGTGCCCTAGGGCGATCGCCTCGGTCGTGGTCAGTTCGAGCGCTCCGGCGGCGGGGGTGCTGGGGTGCAGCGAGCCCTCGCCCGTCGGGCCCGGCTCGGCGGCCGGGTGCCGGTCCAGGTCGCGCTGGACGTGCGCGGGGTCGATCTCCATCGCCCGCAGCACGTGCAGCGCAAGGTTCTGTCCCTCGGCGAGCATGCCGGCCAGCAGGTCGCCGGTGCCCACCGACGTCGCGCCGGCGGCGCGGGCCCGGTCGATCGCCAGCGTGACGACGGTGCGGGCGCGCGCGGTGAACCGGGGCAGCCGCTCGCCCAGGTCGTCGGCCCCCAGGTCGCCCAGGGCGGTCTGCCGGATGGCGGTGACCTGGCGGACCGCCTGCTCCAGCGCGCGCTGGCAGACCGCCGACACGGGCACGCCGCTGTCCCGGACCGCGTCGGCCAGCTCGTCGGGCAGGTACACGTTGATCTTCGGCACGTCCGCCTCCAATGGGGTTAGCAACGGGTTATGTTATAGGTATACCCCTAGCGGGGTTAGCTAGGCCAGTGATTGTCTCCCCTAAGACAATCAGACGCGGTCCCGGCGGCCGGCCGACACGTCCGGTTGGCGCCCGCGCGCCCCCGTACCCGCTGCCTGTCCGCTCAGGACGGACGACTCGCCGCCCGGGCTGCTTCGGCACCGCACCGGCTCCCGGGAGCGACCAAACGACCGTTAAGCTGGCCGGGTGAGAACCGACGAGTTGTACCCGGCCGACCGGCTGGCCGCCGCGCGGCGTGCCACCACCGCCGCCGGCCTCGACGCGCTGCTGCTCACCCCCGGCTCGGACCTGCGCTACCTCACCGGCTACGACGCCCACGCCGGGGAGCGGCTGACCTGCCTCGTGCTGCCCGCCCGGGGCGAGCCCACGCTGATCGTGCCCACCCTGGAACGCCCCGCCGCCGAGGCGTCCCCCGCCCCGGCCACCGGCGTGCGGATCGTCGACCATCCCGACGGCACCGACCCGTACCCTCTGGTGGCCGCCGCCCTCGACGGGCCGGTCGCGGCCGTCGGCCTGGCCGACCGGATGTGGGCCGAACAGGTCCTCGCCCTGCGTGCTTTGCTGCCCGCAGCCACCCAGCGCCTCGCCGGCGACGTGCTGCGCGAGCTGCGCATCCGCAAGTCCCCGGCCGAGGTGGCCGCCCTCACCGAGGCCGGCGCCGCCATCGACGCCGTGCACCTGCGGATGGGGGAGTGGCTGCGCCCCGGCCGCACCGAGGCCGAGGTCGGCACCGACATCGCCGCCGCGATCCGCGCGGCCGGCCACGTTACCGTCGACTTCGTCATCGTCGCCGCCGGCCCCAACGGCGCCAGCCCGCACCACGGCACCTCCGACCGGCCGATCGGCGCCGGGGAGCCCGTCGTGGTGGACATCGGCGGCACCATGCCGTCGGGCTACCGCTCCGACTGCACCCGCACGTACGTCGCGGGTGGCCCGCCCCCGGCGGAGTTCACCGACTACTACTCGGTGCTGTACGCCGCCCAGGCCGCCGCCGTCGCCGCGGTCCGTCCCGGCGTCACCGCCGAGGCCGTCGACGCCGCCGCCCGTGACCTGATCACCGCCGCCGGGTACGGCCCGGCGTTCCTGCACCGCACCGGCCACGGCATCGGCCTGGACGGCCACGAGGACCCGTACGTGGTCGCCGGCAACCCCCGGCCGCTGGAACCCGGCATGGCGTTCTCCGTCGAGCCGGGCATCTACCTCGCGGGCCGACACGGCGCCCGCATCGAGGACATCGTCGTCTGCACGACGGACGGCGTGGCCCGGCTCAACACCACCCCCACGGAGCTCATCGCGCTATGACTGTCGACCGGATACTGCCTACCGACGAGGCCCACGACCTGCTCGACCTGGCCACCGAACTCGCCGACCGGGAACTCGCCCCCCGGGCCGCCGGATTCGAGCAGCGCGCCGAGTTCCCCCGCGAGCTGCTGCGCACCCTCGGCCGCGCGGGCCTGCTCGGCCTGCCGTACCCCGAGGCCCACGGCGGTGCCGCCCAGCCGTACGAGGTCTACCTCCAGGTGTTGGAGATCCTCGCCAGCCGGTGGCTCGCCGTCGCCGAGGCGGTCAGCGTGCACACCCTGTCCTGCTACCCGGTCGCCCAGTTCGGCACCGACGCCCAGCGCAAGCTGCTGCCCGACATGATCGGCGGCGAGCTGCTCGGCGCGTACTGCCTGTCGGAGCCCCAGGGCGGCTCGGACGCGGCGGCGCTGACCACCCGCGCCACCCGCGACGGCGACGCGTACGTGGTGACCGGCACCAAGGCGTGGATCACCCACGCCCGGGTCGCGGACTTCTACAACATCTTCTGCCGCACCGGCGGGCCCGGCCCGAAGGGCATCTCCTGCCTGCTCGCCGACCGCGACACCCCCGGCATCATCCCCCAGGCCGCCGAGCGGACCATGGGCCTGCACTCGTCCCCGGTGGCCCAGATCGCCTTCGACGACGCCCGCGTCCCGGCCGACCGGCTGATCGGCGGGGAGGGGGCCGGCTTCACCATCGCCATGTCCGCCCTGGACTCCGGCCGGCTCGGCATCGCCGCCTGCGCCGTGGGCCTGGCACAGGCAGCCCTCGACTACGCGCTCGGCTACGCCCGCGAGCGGCAGCAGTTCGGCCGGGCGATCGTCGACTTCCAGGGCCTCGGCTTCATCCTCGCCGACGCGGCCACCCAGATCTCCGCCGCCCGCGCCCTCACGCTGCACGCGGCCCGGCTGCGCGACGCCGGCCGGCCGTACTCGATCGAGGCGGCGAAGGCGAAGCTGTTCGCCAGCGACATGGCGATGCGGGTGACCACCGACGCGGTGCAGGTGCTCGGCGGCGCCGGCTACGTGGCCGACCACCCGGTCGAGCGGTACCTGCGCGAGGCCAAGGTGCTCCAGATCGTGGAGGGCACCAACCAGATCCAGCGGCTGGTCATCTCTCGCGACCTGGCCAGGGGCTAGCCTCCGGCTGCCGTCGCCCGGAGGGCTTCATTTGCGGTCATGCGGGGGATGCGTCGCCGCTGCCGGTCGCTGTGGCTCGTCGGACGCAGTCGCGCAGCAGAACGCGGCGCTGGTCGTGTACGTCATCGGGTTCCTGGCTGCTGGCCGCGTACACATTGCTGACCGGTGACCAGGCCATGGACATGGCGATGACCATGGCCATGATGTCGAACGGGTCACCCGCGCGCACCCGCCCGGCGTCCTGGGCCTCGGCGATGGCCGTGAGCTTGCGATCGTCGTAGTGCTGGTGGGTCTCGACGAGGTGCCCGGCAGGCCGGCGCTCCAGGCGGGTCCAGGTCGCCAGCCGGATGAGGTCGGGGCGGCGCAGGTATTCGTCGTAGAGGCGCACGGCCCAGTCCGCGAGGTCGTCGGCGTCGATGGGCACGACGTTGGTGATGCGCTCCAGCGAGGTGAGGAAGATCGCGTCGAAGAGCCGTTCCTTGTCACCGAAGTAGGCGTAGAGCTGCGCCTTGTTGGTGCGCGCTGCCGTCACGATGCGGTCGATGCGCGCCCCGGCGATGCCGTGCTGGGCGAACTCCTCGGTGGCGGCCTCCAGGATGCGCCGGTAGGTCGCGGCGCCTCGCGAGGTCTGGGGCTGTTCCGGCATGCCCCCACCCTAGCAAACAGAACAGTTCGTTTGCTTCGCGGCTGCGATCGTGCCTAAGCTACGACAGACCGGACAGTCTATTTGAGGATTCACCTATGCGAACAACCACCGGATGGCGGGCGACCGGCCCGATGACGCTGCGGCGCACGTCGCTGGAGCGCCGTGACCTGCGCCCGGACGACATCGCGGTGCAGGTCGACTACTGCGGCGTGTGCCACTCCGACCTGCACGCCCTGCACGACCACGGCCAGCACCCGAAAGCGCCCCTGGTGCCCGGTCACGAATTCACCGGCGTGGTGACCGGGACCGGTTCCGAGGTGACCGCCTTCTCGGTCGGCGATCCCGTCGCGGTGGGCAACATCGTTGACTCCTGCGGCGTGTGCGCCATGTGCGAGGTCGGACAGGAGAATTTCTGCCAGTCCTTCCCGACCCTGACCTACGGCGGCACCGACCGGCAGGACGGGTCGATCACCCTGGGCGGCTACTCCCGCGAGTACGTCGTGCGCGACACCTTCGCCTACCCGCTCCCCTCCAACCTCGACCCGGCCTCAGCCGCCCCGCTGATGTGCGCCGGCGTCACCGTCTGGGAACCCCTGCGCTCTCTCGGCGTGGGCCCCGGCAGCCGCGTCGCCGTGGCCGGGCTCGGCGGCCTCGGCCACCTCGCGGTCAAGATGGCCGTGGCGCTCGGCGCCACCACGACCGTCATCAGCCGCACCCGGGACAAGCGCGACGACGCCCGCCGGCTCGGCGCTCACGACCTCATCGATTCCACGGACACCCAGCAGACGGCTGCGGCACGCGACACCTTCGACGTCGTCATCGACACCATCTCGGCACCGCACGACCTTGCCCCGTATCTGAAGATGGTGGCGATGGACGGCACCCTCAGCCTCGTCGGGTACCTGGGCCCAGTCACCGTCGAGGCCATGGACCTGCTTGTCGGCCGCAAGAAGCTCAGTTCCGCGGGCAGCGGAGGCCGCCGCGCGACAGCCGAGATGCTCCGGTTCTGCGCCGACAACGGCATCGCCGCCGACATCGAAGTACTCCCGTCGTCGCAGGTGGACACGGCACTCGACCGCCTCCGGCGAAACGACGTCCGTTACCGCTTCGTGCTCGACATGTCAGACCTGGACTGAAGCGGCGGCTGACGCCGACAGCCCGCGGCCTGCCCAAGACGTCGACCGAGCAGGACGGCATCCCGGGGCCGATCTTCTACAAGCGGATGCAGAACTGGCTGCGGATCACGTTCGGCTACACCGGCCCGATCGACGGGCGATGGGACCGAACTCCTGGCGCGGCTTCGCCCGCTTCCTCAACCAGGACTGCTGGGACTGGCCCCCCACCGACGGGACCGACCCACCGACGGCCGGTCCGCAGGGGCACCGCCTAGCCTGGCCCGATGGACTTCGAACGGATCACCGTCGACCCCGACGTCATGGGCGGCGTGCCCTGCGTGCGCCAGTCCCGGGTGCCGGTCGCCACGGTCCTGGCCATGATGGCCGACGGGATGAGTGCCACGGACATCCTCACCGACCTGCCGTTCCTGGCCGAGGAGGACATGGCCGAGGTGCTGCACTACGCGGCGGACGCGGTGCGCGACCGGGCGGCCCCTCGTCGCGGGTGAGCGCGATTACGGGTAGGTTGCAGGCCGTGGAGGACATCGACCGGGCCATCGTCGCGGCGCTGACCGCCGACGGGCGGCTGTCGTACACGGTTCTGGCGGAGAAGGTCGGCTTGTCGGTGTCCGCGGTGCACCAGCGGGTCCGCCGGCTGGAGCAGCGCGGGGTGATCAAGGGGTACGCCGCCCGGGTGTCCTTCGAGGCGCTGGAGCTGCCGCTGACGGCGTTCGTGGCGATCCGGCCGTTCGACCCGTCGCAGCCCGACGACGCCCCGGAGCGGCTGGCCCACCTGCCGGAGATCGACTCCTGCTACTCGGTGGCGGGGGAGGACTTCTACCTGCTGCTGGTGCGGGTGGCGAGCCCGGCGGACCTGGAGCGGGTGCTCCAGGAGATCCGCACGGCCGCGAACGTCACCACCCGTACGACGGTCGTCCTGTCCACCCCGTACGAGAACCGGCCGCCGAAGATCAGTGGCGACCCGCCGCCGCGTCGGCCCCGGGCGGCGGGGGAGCCGACTGGTTCCACCGCTGGATGACCCGCCGCCCGTGCTCGTGGCCGAGCACGCTGACGGTGGCCGTGTCCAGCCGTAGCCGACCGCCGGCGGCCGGCGGCAGCCCGATCCACCGGGCGCCGAGCACCCGCAGGCTGTGCGCGTGGCCGACCAGGGCGACGTCCCCGGAGTCGAGCAGGGCGGCGACGCGGCCGAGCACCCGGTCCAGCCGCTCGCCGACCTCGGTGGGGGATTCCCCGCCCGGGCAGCCGTCGATCCAGATGTCCCAGCCCGGTCGGTCGGCCTGGATGTCGGCGGTGGTCCGGCCCTCGTACTCGCCGTAGTTCCACTCGGTCAGGTCCGGGTCGGTGGCGGTGACGGCCAGCCCGGCCAGCCGCGCGGTGCGCAGCGCCCTGGTGCGCGGGCTGGACAGTACCTGGGCGAACCGCCGGCCGCCGAGGAAGCCTTCCAGCGCGCGGGCCTGGCGCTCACCGTCGGGGGTGAGGCCCAGGTCGGTGTACGAGGTGTGCCGGCGGCTGGCGCTCCACTCGGTCTCGCCGTGCCGGACGAGCATGATCTCTCCCATCCACCCAGTCAACCAGGCCCGGCCGCCGTCACCCCGCTTCACCTAGCCTCCTAGGACGCCCAGCGGGGTGTGTGAACCCGCACCGGGGGAGTTTCCGACCCGCGCGGTCGGGCATCCCTGCTCACGGGGCCGCACGGCCCAGGAATCGCCGGAACAGAGGGAGTCCGAGATGAGCTTCACCGACAAGGCGAAGAACAAGGCCCAGGAGCTGACCGGCGCCGCCAAGGAGCGGATCGGCGAGGCCACCGACAACGAGCGGATGCGGGCCGAGGGCGCCACCGAGCAGAGCGACGCGCGGGCCCACCAGGCGGGCGAACATGCCAAGGACGCCGGCCGGGATGTGCGGGACGCGTTCACGAAGTGACCTGACCACGGCGGGCCCGGAGGGAACCCTCTCCGGGCCGGGGTTGAGGAAGATCGGCATAGAAGTTAGCGCCGAGGGTGATCGGGAGTCAGGCCCTGTACCTCGGCGTACGTCGGCGCCCTTCCTGTCACCGGACGGCCCGCCTGGATGTCGACCGCCGTGTCCACCGCGGCGCCGAGTGCCACCCGGAACAGCAGTGATCCCAGACTCACCCGGGCCACGCCCACCTCGCCGAGTTGGGCGACGGAGGGGCCGGTGGGTGAGTACAGAATGTTCAGCGGGATGTCGAGCCTCTTCACCAGGGAGGCGATTCCGGCCAGGTCAGACAGGCCCGGAACGAACACGCCATCCGCTCCAGCCTGCCGGTAGGCGTCGAGCCGGCGTGAGGTTTCCGCCTCACGGCCGCCCAGCCAGTACGTGTCGGTACGGGCGTTGACGAATAGGTCCGGTGCGGCGGCTTTCACCGCTTCGATCTTCGCTGCGTGTACGGCGGTAGGGGTGAGTGTGCCGTCATCCCGGCCGTCTTCCAGGTTGATGCCCGCCGCTCCGGCCGCCGCCAGGTCGCGGGCGAACTCCCCCACCTCTCCAGGGTCGTTACTGAACCCGCCCTCAGCGTCCACGGAGACCAGGTATGGTCCCTTGCCGAGCCGTTGGGCCAGGAGGAGGGTTTCGTCCCAGGTCGCCGCTGTACCGTCGGCCAGGCCGGCGGCTGCGGCCACGCCGAGGCTCGTCGTGCCGATCGCCGGGAAGCCTTGCGCAGCGAGGGCTACCGCCGAGGCGTGGTCCCAGGCGTTGGGGAGCAGTAGCGGCGTACCGGCGTGGTGCAGCGCCGCAAAGCTGATCATGATGGCCCTCCGTTGGAGGTGCGGTCGTCGGTGATCAGAGCATCAGGATCTCTGCTCAGTGCACCAGCAGCGATGGCCATGGCGTGGTCTCGCCCTGGACACACGCGCGGTGGGCTGCCGAAGGTCAGCGATGGTGGACCAGAGCGTTCAAGGTCGAAGGCTTCCGGGTCCGTGAATACCTCCGGATCGCGGTTGGCTGCGGCGACGGCCAGGATGACCAACTCCCCTTCGGCGATAGCTACCCCCGCGACGCGGGTATCGCGGACGGCCATCCGACACGTCGCACGTACCGGTGGATCGTGTCGTAGGGTCTCGACCAGCAGCGTCTCGATGTCATGGCCGGCCGGGCGGCCACCGGCCGCTCGCCTGGCATGGTCGATCAGGCTGCCGGTGGCGTCGCATGCCTGGACGAGCAGTCCGATCCGGTTGGCGGCGGCCTCTAGCGCGGGATCATCCCCGCAGTCCGTGGGAAGCATGAGGGTCAGCACCTTGGCGACCGCCTGGTCGGCGGCAGTGTCATGTGCGTCGCCGAAGTACGCCCCCGCCACGATGGTGATCGCCTCCACGACCGCGTCCGGCTCTGGAATCCCCAGGGCGTCGGCGAGGGCCCGGACCGAGGCCCGGCGAGCGTCATCGTCGGGATCGAGAGCGATGGCCTTTCGAAGCACGAGCGGGTCCAGGCGGGCGAGGTCGGCGTCCACCAGTGCCCGACGCCGCGCATGGGTCTCGCCCGAGCTGAACCGGGCCACGGTGGCACGTAGCCAGGCCACGCCGCCCACCGGACCGGATTCGGCGGGCGGCGGGCGGCGGGACAAGATGCGGGTCGGCGAGGGCGGCCCGCACGTCGGCGTAACGGGCGAACTCGTGCACGGAGCTGATCATGCCTCGACGGTAGACGCGATACAGTTCGGCCCTCGCCGAACTGTACCGAGGGGGAGGATGAGGACATGTCACTCGCCCAGACGGCCGCGCTGCTCGCCGACCAGACCCGGGCGGCGTTCTGTATGGTCTTGCTCGACGGCCGAGCCTGGACCGTGGGCGAGTTGGCCCGGCACGCCAGGGTCTCACCGTCGACCGCGAGCGAACACCTTACCCGCCTGATCGCCGGCGGCCTGCTGGCCGAGGACCGCCAGGGCCGACACCGCTATGTCCGGCTGGCCAACCCGACAGCGGCGGCCCTGATCGAGGACCTGGCGTCATACTCTCCGCTGACGCCGAGCCCCAAGAATCTGCGCGAATCGCTACAGATGGGCGCCGAAGCGCGAGCGCGGACCTGCTATGACCACCTGGCAGGAACCCTGGGCGTGGCCATTGCCGACGCTATGACGGACCGGGGTTTCCTCACCGATGACCGGGGGCTCGCCATCACCGAGCCGGGCCTGGCATGGCTCACCGATCTGGGCATCGACCTGGCCTCCCGTAAAGGATCCAGGCCCATGATTCGGCCCTGCCTGGACTGGACGGAACGGCGGATCCACCTGGCCGGTGCGGTTGGGGCGGCGCTGTGCGACTGGGCGTTCCGCCGGCACTTGATCGAGCGGATCGGGTCCGGCCGGGCGCTGCAGGTCACGCCGGACGGCCAGCGGACCTTCAGAGAATCCTTCGGAATCGACATGGCGCCGGCAAGGACGGGGCATGGCGATTGCCAAGGCCAAGGGCGAGCCCAAGTTGTCCACGCCGGGGCAGGTGCACCTGGTGAAGGCCCGGCCGTAGCTTCCAGCGAAAATCCAACGATTAGGCGTTGGTCTTGCTCGTGTGGTTGGTGCTGGCTGGTTTGATGCGGCCGATGCCGGGGAGGAATCGGCCGGCTCGGGCGGCGTAGTTGAGGTAGGTCGGCCAGCGGGTGGTGATGAGGTAGGGCTCTTCGACGGCGCGGACCTGGATCTGCACCGCGGTGAGCAGGCACGTCGCCGTCAGGATGCTGACGGCGGTGGGGACCATACCGGTCAGGCCGGTAGTGATGGCGAGCATGCCGGTGAAGATCGGGTTGCGGATGCGGGCGAACAGGCCGTTGGTGACCAGTGCCGTTTGCTCGCGGGTGTCGACGCCGATACGCCAGGAGGCGCTCTGTCCGTTGTGGATGTTGTGTTGCTCGTCCCACGAGCGTCCCCCGCGTTCCGTCCTGTCCGGTACGGTCCGGGCGAGTCCGGCTGGCTTCTGGCCTTGCGCCCGTTCGTTTGCCTACTTCTCAAGATGGCGGGATGAGGTCGGGTGCGGTCTGCGGGCGCGATGTACTGCTGCGGTTATCCGAGTGGTAGTCGGTTCGGTGCGGCGGGCCGTCAGATATCGGATGTGGTAGCGGGAGCCTTTGCTCTGGCGGGGCGGTTCCCATGGAGGGACGGATCTATTTCTCGGCTGCCGCCGAACGATCCGCGCGGTTGCGTCGTCTAGGGAGTGAAGAGGATCGAGCGGCGAGGAGGCGGTGGGTGCTCAATCCTGAGGAACTGGACCGGGTGCGCGGTGTGCTGTACCTGTCCGGGTTGCGGGGCGACGACATCGACGACGCGGCGCAGGAGGTCCAGCTTCGCGTCCTCGAACGGGCGCCGGCCGGCTTGCGTAACCGGGCGGCATGGGCGTGCGCTGTCGCCGCGAACCTGGCCCGGGACTGGCTGCGGCGCCGCGGCCGGTGGCAGGCTGCCGAGGACGTCCTCCGGCGAAAGCCCGTCCCGCTCACCAGCGATCCGGACCTCGCGCTGGCCAACGCCGTCGCCGTCGGGCTGCGTCGCCTCGATTCGGACCTGCGGGCAGTCCTCGTCCTGCGCTTCTATGCCGACCTGCCGGTCCGGGACATCGCGCAGATGCTCGATGTACTTGAGGGAACGGTGAAGTCCCGGCTGCACCGGGCGACCAGCGCGATGCGTGAGCTTCTGCCAAGGGAGACTGTGTTATGAACGACGACAGCGAACGTGCCCTGCGGGCCGGACTGGACGAGGAGGCGGACCAGGACGTGCCCTGCGTTGAGCGGGCTGACGCCGAACGGGACATCATGTCGATCCGGCGAGGGCTGGCCCTGCTGGCAGCCCAGACCGACCTGGTCCGGTCAACAGCCCAGCTGTCGGCTGGGGCCGACCCGGCAGTGGCGCGCGACGCCGGTGGACGGAAGCCGGGGAGCGCAAGCGTCGACACACTTTGGCGCTGGTGGCGGGGACCCCGACGGGTGCTCGTCACGGCCGGTTCGGGGATTGCCCTCGCCGCTGGGGTGGCCGGGTTCGTGGTTCTGGGGCCGCACACCGCACCGCGAAGCTCGGAGAGGGATGTTGTCGCCTATCCGCCATCCGTCGCCCCGACGACGGAAGACGATGTTCGGCAACCAACCGGAGACTTCGCCCGCCCGACCGCAGTATCCAGCGGGTCCGGATCCGACGCGCAGAAGCCGGGACCGCCGCTGACACTTCCGCAACGGGTGGCGCAGGCGGACCGCATCGTCGTCGGAACGGTCACCCGGGTGGACCGTGGTGTCCGCCAGGTCCAGGGCGGTGTGCCGTACATCCTCGCCAGCGTTCGCGTCGAAGAGACGCTCAAGGGGCCGGCGGGGGATGTCGTCGCCCTGGAATACGACTACACCGGCAAGCAGGATCCGGACAGCGTGCACACACCCTGGTCGGTCGGTGACCATGTGCTGCTGTTCCTGGTGTCTGACCTGGGCACGATCTTCGCTGACGTCCGCCCCACCCACCTGCAGGTGGCGGGCGGCGAGCGGGGCCGGTACCACCTCGACGGCGATCAACTCGTGCGTGCCGGCTTCACTCTCGACGACGTTCGGCGACTCGCCGGGTAGATCACCACAACCTGTGAGCCGTGCTGGTGGGCTACTGACGCGCGCGGCGGTTTCCGCCTGGCCGAAAGGGCCGGGCCGTGAAGCTGCACGCCGCGGGTGAGCACACCATCGCGGATCTGGTCGAGCTGTTCAGCGTGTCGCGGCCGACCGTGTACCGGACGCTGGACAAGGCTGCGGTCGCGGCCGCAGCGTAAACGTCGAGGGTTCCGGCAGCGCGTCTCATCCCGCACGACCCGCGTTCAAGATCACCCTGAACATTGATTTCTGTACCGATTTTCCTCAGCCGCGGGGCCCGCCGCCTGCACCTAGTGTCCTAGGATGCGGTAGCGGCCGCTACCCGCCTCACCCGACCCGAAAAACCGCCAGCCCCCGCTAATGCGGGGGCTGGCGGAGTGAGCTGAGGAGGCGAAGGTCAGTCGTTGTGGTGCTCGCGCCACCACTGCTGGCCGGAGGCGGGGAGCGTGTCGATCGGGTCGTAGTAGGCGTAGCGCTTGTTGAGCGCCTCCAGGTCGGCCGACTCGATGGAGGTGCGGTAGTTCTTCGTCCAGTACGAGATGCCGCGCTCGCGGTCGTACTCGGTGAGCATGTGCACCCAGCGCTTGCCGACGAACGGGACGTCGCAGACGATCCGCGGGGTGGCGTAGCCGGGCAGGTAGCCCATGATGTCGTGCTGGAGCTGCTGGGCGTGCCAGACGGGGACCCGCCAGTGCTCGGCGTTGGGGATCATGTCGCACATGTAGAAGTAGTACGGCAGGATTCCGGCCTCACCCTGGAGCGCGAAGCAGAGGTCGAGCAGGTCGGGGGTGGTGGCGTTGACGCCGCGCATGAGCACGCCCTGGTTGCGTACGTCCCGCACGCCGACGTCGAGGGCGGTCTGGGCTGCCTTCGCGACCAGCGGGGTGATCGACTGGGCGTGGTTGACGTGGGTGTGGATGGCCAGGTTGACGCCGCGGCGGGCGGCGGTGCGTGCGACCCGCTCCAGGCCCTCGACGACGTCGGGCTGGAGCCAGTGCTGGGGCAGGCCCATGAGGGCCTTGGTGGCGAGCCGGACGTCGCGGACGGTGTCCAGTTCGAGCAGCCGCATCAGGTACGACTCAAGGTTGCGCCACGGCACGTTGGCCACGTCGCCGCCGGAGACGACGACGTCACGGACGCCGGGGTGGGCCTTGAGGTAGGCGATGTGGGCGTCGTACCGGTCGACGGGCTTGAGGGTGAGCTTGAGTTTGTCGACGGTGGGGGTGGAGTTGCCGACGAGGTCCATCCGGGTGCAGTGCCCGCAGTACTGGGGGCAGGTGGAGAGCAGCTCGGCGAGGACCTTGGTGGGGTAGCGGTGGGTGAGGCCCTCGGCGACCCACATGTCGTGTTCGTGCAGGGAGTCGCGGCTGGCGTAGGGGTGGGAAGGCCAGTCGGTTCGCCGGTCGGAGGCCACGGGGATCATGTAGCGCCGGATCGGGTCGGCGAGGAACGCCTCGGTGGTCATCGGCGCGAACGGGACCATGGTGTTGATCATTTGTGGGGGCACCAGCATGGACATGGTGGCCAGGGCCTTCTGGTCGGCCTCGAGGTCGGTGTAGAAGGACTCGTCGACGGTGTCGCCGAGGACGGTGCGGAGCTGCTTGATGTTCTTGACGCAGTTGACGCGCTGCCACTGTGCGTTCTCCCACTGCTCGCGGGTGACGTGGCGCCAGCCGGGGAAGCGGGTCCAGTCGGGTTCGACCAGGGGGCTGCGGCGGTATTCGTACGGCTGCCCGGCGGTCGGTACGGCGACCGGGGCGTGACGGGGTTGAGGGATGGTCTCAACCGGTTGGGTCTGGGTCACGGCCCCTCCTCGGTGCGTGGTGCGGATGATCAGCAGGCCGTAGGCTACTGGAAAATATCCGGTGAAGAAATTAGTCTGCCGTAAGTTTTCCCGCGACGCGAGTCCTGGTCAGGGCTTCGGGCGGTTGGAAGGGGAGGTTGGCGTGACGTCACCGGTGGGTTTGCACCGCGTTGTCGAACCGGCGGGGGTGCTGCCGCAGGCGGCATGGCGGCTGGACGCCAGCCCGACGATCGCGCCGAACGAGGTGCGTATCAGGGTGGAGCGGCTGAACCTGGACGCGGCGAGCTTCCGGCAGTTGTGGGAGAAGCACGGCGGGGACGGGGAGAAGGTCCGCGCCGAGGTTCTGGAGATCGTTTCCACTCGGGGCAAGATGCAGAACCCGGTGACCGGGTCGGGTGGGATGCTCATCGGCACCGTCGACGAGGCGGGGCGGCGCTCCCCGCTGGGGCTGAGGGCGGGCGACCGGGTGGCGACGCTGGTGTCGCTGACGCTGACCCCACTGACGATCACCGACGGGTTGGCCCGCTGGGACGGCCGCAGCGAGCAGGTGCCGTGCGACGGGTACGCGATCCTGTTCGCCCGGTCGATCGCGGCGGTGCTGCCGGCGGACCTGCACCCGGAGTTGTCCCTCGCGGTGCTGGACGTGTGCGGGGCGCCGGCGCTGACCGCGCGGGTGGTCCACGAGCGTGTGCAGCGGCGGGAGTGGGAGCGCGATCCGAGGCCGGTGAGCGTGGCGGTGATCGGTGGAGCGGGCAAGAGCGGATCGCTGTCGTTGGCGGCGGCGCGTCAGGCGGGCGCGGGTCGTACGGTCGGGGTGGTGCCGGTGGCGGCGGAGCGGGACGCCCTGGTGGCGGCGGGCCTGGCCACGGAGGTGGCGTTGGCCGACGCGCGGGATCCGGTGGCGCTGTCGACGGCGGTGACGACGGCGCTGGGGGTGCCGGCGGACGTGACGGTGGTGTGCGTGGACGTGCCGGGTTGTGAGCACGGCGCGGTGTTGGCCACGGCGGACGGCGGGACGGTGATCTTCTTCTCGATGGCGACGAGTTTCGCGGCCGCCGCGTTGGGCGCGGAGGGGTTGGCTGCGGACGTGACGATGCTGGTGGGCAACGGGTACGTGCCGGGGCACGCGGAGCTGGCGTTGGGGTTGTTGCGGTCCGAGCCGGGGGTGCGTGGTCTCTTCGAGGCGCGGTTGGCGGCAGACTGAGAGCCATGACGAACCCCTCGACGACGCGCCCGGTGACGTTGTACCGCGGTGGTGTGCTGCATTGTCCGGCGGATCCGGGTGCCACGGCGTTGCTGGTGCGGGACGGGCGGATCGCCTGGTTGGGGGTCGACGCGGATGCGCCGGCGGCGGACCGGGTGGTGGATCTGGGCGGGGCGTTGGTGACGCCGGCGTTCGTGGACGCGCACGTGCATGCCACGGACACGGGGTTGGCGTTGTCGGGGCTGGACCTGTCGGGGGTGCGGTCGGTGGGTGGGCTGTTGGACGCTGTGGCCGGGTTCGCGGTGGGTCTGCCGGCGGATGCGGTGGTGCTGGGGCACGGCTGGGACGAGTCGGGTTGGGTGGAGAGGGCGCTGCCTGGTGCGGCCGGGTTGGGGCGGGCTGCCGGGGGGCGGCGGGTGTATCTGTCGCAGGCGTCGATCCATTCGGCGTTGGTGTCGGAGGCGATGTTGGTGGCGTGTCCGGAGGCGGCCGGGGCGGCGGGGTTCGACGCGTCGGGGTGGTTGCGGCGTGACGCGCATCATGTGGTGCGGGCGGCGGCGTTGGCGTCGGTGAGTCGGGAGCAGCGGGTCGCGGCGCAGCGGGTGGCGTTGGCGCATGCGGCGTCGTTGGGGATCGCGGCGGTGCACGAGTGTGGTGGGCCGGAGATTTCCGGTGAGGAGGATTTCACGGGGTTGTTGGTGTTGTCGGGTGCCGGGGTGCCGGAGGTGTACGGGTACTGGGGTGAGTTGGGTGGTGCGGCGCGGGCGCGGGAGTTGGGTGCGGTGGGTGCGGGTGGGGATCTGTTCGCGGACGGGGCGTTGGGGTCGCGGACGGCGCATGTGTCGGGGGCGTACCTGGATGGTGAGCCGGGGGCGTGTGGGCACGGGTATGTGAGCGCGGGGCAGGTGCGTGATCATTTGTTGGACTGTGCGGCGCATGGGATGCAGGGCGGGTTCCACGCGATCGGGGATGCGGCGATCTCGACGGTGTTGGGGGGGTTCGCGGGGGCGGCGGAGAAGTTGGGTGTGGATCGGGTGCGGGCGGCGCGGCACCGGGTGGAGCACGCGGAGATCATGAGTAGGCGGTTGATCGCGGGGTTTGTGGAGTTCGGGGTTGTGGCGAGTGTGCAGCCGGCGTTCGACCGGTTGTGGGGTGGGGCGGGTCGGATGTATGAGTCGCGGTTGGGGTTGGGTCGGTCGTTGGAGTCGAATCCGGTGGGTGCGATGCATTCGGTCGGGGTGGCGTTGGCGTTCGGGTCGGATTCGCCGGTGACGCCGTTGGATCCGTGGGGGTCGGTGCGGGCGGCGGTGGCGCATCACAATCCGGTGCAGCGGATGAGTGTGCGGGCGGCGTTCGCGGCGCACACCCGGGGTGGGTGGCGGGCGGTGCACCGTGATGGTGAGGGTGTGTTGGCGTTGGGGGCGGCGGCGACGTTCGCGGTGTGGGCGACGCCGGCGGGGGTGGATCGGGGTCTGCCGGTGTTGCAGGCGTCGGATCCGGAGGCGCGGGGTGCGGAGGATGTGACGCCGTTGCCGGTGTGTCGGCGCACGGTGCTGCGTGGCGAGGTGATCTATGAGGAAGGGTCTGCGTGAGCGAGCGTAGCGAGCGAACCATTGATGGGGTGCGGGCGCGTGTCGCGTCGTCGCCGAGCGTATTGGGGGGCGGTGTGGTGGGGAAGCTTGGCCTGGATCCGGTGCTGGTGGCGCGGGCGCGGGAGTTGGCGCGTCGTGCGGGGCAGCCGGTGGTGGATATGGCGCGTAGCCATACGACGGTGTCGGTGGAGCGGGCGGTGCTGCGGTTGGCGGGGGTGACCGGTGCGGATCCGGATGGTATTCCGTGGGTGAATCGTCTGGTGGATGCGGTTGTCGCTGATGTGGGGTTGGGGCATGGGGTGGCGTTGCCGGTGTTCGACGCTCTGGTTCGGGAGCAGAGCACCGATGTGACGTTGTTGGCGCAGAAGGCGGCGGCGGGGTCGGTGCGGTTCGCGCTGCCGGCGGGTAGGTCGGCCACGGCTGCGCGGCGGGCCGCGCGGAAGACGGTGGCGGCGGGGGTGCGGCAGATCGACCGGCGGCGGGTGGAGCGGGATCGGTTGGTGAAGCGGTACGGGGATCCGGCGCAGCGGCCGTGGATCTATTTGATTGTGGCGACGGGTGACATTTACGAGGACATTCCGCAGGCGCAGGCGGCGGCGCGGGCGGGTGCGGATGTGATCGCGGTGATCCGGTCGACGGGGCAGTCGTTGTTGGATTATGTGCCGGAGGGTGCGACGCGGGAGGGGTTCGCGGGGACGTATGCGACGCAGGAGAATTTCCGGTTGATGCGGGCGGCCCTGGACGAGTCGTCGCGGGAGTTGGGTCGGTATGTGCGGTTGACGAATTACGCGTCGGGGTTGTGTATGCCGGAGATGGCGACCCTGGCGGGGTTGGAGCGTCTGGACATGATGCTCAACGATTCGATGTACGGGATTCTGTTCCGTGACATCAATCCGGTGCGGACGTTTGTGGACCAGCGGTTCTCGCGGCAGGTGCATGCGCGGGCGGGGATCATCATCAATACGGGTGAGGACAACTATCTGACCACTGCGGATGCGGTGGACGAGGCGCACACGGTGACGGTGTCGCAGTTGTTGAACGAGTATTTCGCGCATGAGGCGGGGTTGGCGGACTGGCAGTTGGGGTTGGGGCACGCGTTCGAGATCAACCCGGATGTGCCGGAGTCGTTCCGGTTGGAGTTGGCGCATGCGTTGTTGGCGCGGGAGTTGTTCCCGGATGCGCCGTTGAAGTGGATGCCGCCGACGAAGCACATGACGGGGGACGTGTTCCGGGGGAATCTGCTCGACGGGTTCTTCAACTTGGTGGGCGCGATGACGGGGCAGGGGATTCTGCTGGTGGGGATGATGACGGAGGCGGTGGTGACGCCGTGGCTGTCGGATCGGGACATCGCGTTGCAGAACGTGCGGTATGTGTTGGGTGCGGCGGGTGGGTTGCACGAGGATTTCGTTCCGGCGCCGGGCGGGTTCATCCAGCAGCGGGCGAATCGGGTGTTGGGCGAGGCGTTGGATCTGTTGGACCGTATCGGTGAGCAGTCGTTGTTGACGGCGATCGCCGAGGGCACATTTGGGATCATGAAGCGGCCGGCGGACCGGGGTAAGGGTCTGTCGGGGGTGGCGGCGCACGAGGGTGACTACTACAACCCGGCGACGGAGATCCTGGAGCAGGCGGCATGACGGAGAAGCAGGTCGTCCGGCCGTACGGGGACACCACCGGTGACGGGATGGTGCAGGTGTCGTTCACGTTGCCGGTGCCGCATGACAAGCGGGCCGAGGGCGCGGCGGTGCAGTTGGCGAACAGGATGGGCATCGACCCGGCGATGCTGGTGCACGCGAAGCCGATGAGTGACGGGTTCACGTTCTTCGTGGTGTATGGGCGGGTTAACCACCTGGTGGATCTGGCGGCGGTGCGGGTGGTGGAGCGGGACTTTCCGTTGCTGTCGGCCAAGGAGGTCAACGCGCTGGTGAAGCAGCGGTTGCGGCGGAAGTTGTCGGTGGTGGGGGCGTGTATCGGCACGGACGCGCACACGGTGGGCATCGACGCGATCCTGAACGTGAAGGGGATCGCAGGGGAGAAGGGCCTGGAGTACTACCGGGAGTTGAAGGTGTCGAACCTGGGTGCGCAGGTGAGCGTGCCGGAGTTGGTGGAGGCGGCGCGGGTGGAGCGGGCCGACGCGGTGCTGGTGTCGCAGGTGGTGACGCAGCGGGACGCGCATCTGCACAACACGCGGGAGATGTCGGCGGCGTTCCGGGAGGCGATGCCGGCGGGCCGGCGTCCGCTGTTGATCGTGGGTGGGCCGCGGTTCGACGAGTCGATGACGGGCGAGTTGGGCGTTGATCGGATTTTCGGGCGGGGGACCACGCCGGGTGAGGTGGCTTCCTACCTGGTGCACGCGTTGGTGACGAGCAAGAAGGCGAAGGCATGAGTGATTCTCGGGTCGGTCTGACGGTGGCGCACCGGCGGTATGTGCCGTATTCGCATGCGCACTACGCGGGGAGCCTGGTGGACGGGGCGTACGCGTTGGGGTTGTTCGGTGACGTGGCGACGGAGGTGTGTATCCGTACCGACGGTGATGAGGGGTTGTTCGCGTCGTATTCGGATGTGCAGTTCCGGGCGCCGATGCGGGCGGGGGATGTGCTGGAGGTGACGGCGACGGTGACCCGGGTGGGGACGCGTAGCCGCACGATCGATTTCGAGGCGCGGGTGGTGTGTCGGGGGCGTCCGGATCGGTCGGAGTCGGCGGCGGAGGTTCTGGATCCGCCGGTGGTGGCGGTCACGGCGACCGGCACGGTGGTCGTGCCGGCGTCGGTGTGAGGGTCGCGGTCTGCGCCGACGTCGGGTCGACGTACACGAAGGCCGCCGTGGTGGACCTGGACTCCGGTCGGTTGGTGGGGGCGGGGTCGGCGCCGACGACGGTGGGCAGTGATGTGCTGCGGGGTCTGGATGCGGCGGTGGCGTCGGCGTCGGTGGGCGTCGCGGTGGGTGACGCGCCGTGGTATGTGTGTTCGTCGGCCGGTGGTGGGTTGCGGCTGGCGGTGGTCGGCTACGAGCCGCTGGTGACGGCGCAGGCGGGTCGGCGGGTGGGGTTGTCGGCGGGGGCGAACGTGGTGCATGTGGCCGCCGGCCGGTTGGGCGCTGCGGGGTTGGCGGCGTTGCGGGCGGCCCGCCCGGACGTGGTGCTGTTGGTCGGGGGCACCGACGGCGGTGACGCGGAGGTGTTGACGCACAACGCGACCCGTCTGGCGCGGGCGCGGTGGCGGGTGCCGGTGGTGTTGGCCGGCAATGTTGACGTGCGTGACGGGTTGGGTGCGCTGCTGGTGGCCGCCGGGGTGCCGGTGACGGTGGCGGACAATGTGCTGCCGCGGATCGGGGTGCTGGCGCCGGCGTCGGCGCGGGCGGCGATCCGGGAGGTGTTCCTGCGGCACGTCATCGGTGGGAAGGGGTTGTCGCGGGGGCCGCGGTTCTCCCGGTTGGTGCGGGCGGCCACCCCGGACGCGGTGTTGACGGGGGTGGAGGTCCTCGCCGACGCGGTCGGTGGTGATCTGGTGGTGGTGGACGTGGGTGGGGCGACCACGGACGTGTATTCGGTGTTGACGCCGGACGAGCGGGCCGATGGTCCGGGTCGGGAGGTGGCGGGGACGTTGTGGCGGGCCCGCACGGTGGAAGGGGATCTGGGGGTGCGGTGGAGCGCCCCTGGGGTGGTGCGGGCGGCGGTGGAGGAGCGGCTGGTCGGCGGCGGCGAGGAGGCCGGGTTGGCGGCGGCGGCGCAGGTGCGGGCGGCGGATCCGGGGTTCCTGCCGGGGGGTGACGCGGATCGGGAGGTGGATGCGCGGTTCGCGGCGTTGGCGGCGACGGTGGCGGTGCGGCGGCATGCGCGGGGTGGGGCGACGGGGGAGCGTGGGGGGCGGGATCTGCGGGACGTACGGCTGCTGGTGGGGTCGGGGGGTGTGCTGCGTCACGTCACGCCGGTCGTGTCGGCGGTGGTGTTGGGGGCGGTGTTGGGTGATCACGCGGGTGGGTGGCCGGTGCCGCGGGACGCTCGGTCGGTGGTGGACGTCGACTATGTGCTGGCCGCGGGTGGGCTGCTGGCGGGGGACCATCCGGTGGCGGCGGGGGCGTTGCTGCGCCGGCACCTCGGGGCGGATTGAGACACGCCGACGCGACACGCCGTGGTGAACGGCACGACAGGCCGGTGGTGGGTTGACAGGGCCTGGGGTGCGGCACGTACCGTCTTTGAGTCCTACTACGGGAAGCGGCTGTTGTTCGCTTCGTCCCTTCGTCCGCTGGCCGAGTGACCTTCGGGTCGCGGCGGCCAGGTCCAGCGGGCGGGGGTCGGCGGGGCGGCGCGAACCGGCCGCGGTTACCGGTGTACGGGCAGGGTGAGGTGCACGGCCAGTAGACAACGGCCAGGCGGGGGCAGCCAGTCTTCCGTCGGGTCGGTCCGAAGGTCGGCGTGCCTGATCCTCGCCCCACCGGCCGGGAAGGGCCTGGGAGCATCGGGGCGCGGCAGCTGCCGCGCCCCGATTTTCGTTTCCGCCCCGGGCGCGGCGGTGCCGCGTTGGGCGCGGCGGTGGGGCGGGTAGCCTTCGGCGGTGTGATCGCAGGTGAGGTGCCGGTGACGGTCGTCGCGCAGAGCCCGTCGGGTCCCGCGGCCGGGGTGCAGGCCGGTCCCGGGGGGCCGTTGCCGCTGCGGGTGGCGCTGCCGTTGGCGGTGGCCGCCGGGTTGGCGATGCTGGTGGCGTTCCCCCCGTACGGGTGGTGGCCGGCCGCGCCGGTGGGGGTGGCGCTCCTGGGTGCGGCGGTGCACCGGCGTCGGGTCCGTGCCGGGGTGGGGTTGGGTTTCGTGGCGGGTGTGGCGTTGTTCGGCCCGCTGCTGTCGTGGACGAACCTGCACACGGGTCAGCTGCCGTGGTTGTTGTTGTCGCTGTTGCAGGCCGGGTATGTGGGGTTGCTGGGTGGGGCTGCGGCGTACGCGTCGCCGTTGGTGGACCGGTGGCGGTGGTCGTGGCCGGCGCTGACCGGGGTGCTGTGGGTGGGGCAGGAGGCGCTGCGGTCGCGGGCCCCGTTCGGCGGGTTCCCGTGGGGCCGGTTGGCGTTCAGCCAGGACGAGTCCCCGGCGCTGCGGCTGGCGGCGGTGGGTGGGGCGCCGCTGGTGACGTTCGCCGTCGCTCTGGCCGGTGGCCTGCTGGTGGCGGCGCTGTGGCGGCCCTGGCGGGGCGGTGTGGCGCGGTCACGGTGGGCGGCGGGGGTGCTGGCGGTGGGCGCGGTCGGGGTGCTCGCGGTGGGGCTTCTGGTGCCGGTGGGGGTCGCCGGGGGCGGCGGCGCGGTGACCGTGGCGGTGGTGCAGGGCAATGTGCCCCGCCTGGGCCTGGACTTCAACGCGCAGCGGCAGGCGGTGTTGAACAACCACGTGCAGGCCACCCTCGACCTGGCGGCGCAGGTCGCGGCGGGGCAGCGACCGCAGCCGGACCTGGTGGTGTGGCCGGAGAACGCCAGCGACGTCGACCCGCTGCGCAGCCCGGCGGCGGGGCAGCGGATCAGTGAGGCCGCCGACGCGGTGCGGGCGCCGATCCTGGTGGGGGCGGTGCTGGTGGGCCCCGGTGAGGGGCAGAGCCGCAACGCGGGGATCCTGTGGCGGCCGGGCAGCGGCCCGGACCTGGAGCAGATGTACACGAAGCGGCATCCGGTGCCGTTCGCCGAGTACGTGCCGTTGCGGGATGTGGCGCGGATGGTCAGCAAGGAGGTCGACCGGGTCCGCAGCGACATGGTGCCCGGTGACCGCGCCGGGGTGGTCGACGTCGGTCCGGTGGTCCTGGGTGACGTGATCTGCTTCGAGGTGGCCTACGACGGGCTGGTCCGCGACACCGTCACCGGTGGGGCGCAGCTGCTGGTGGTGCAGACCAACAACGCCACGTTCGACGTCGCGGAGGCCCGCCAGCAGTTGGCGATGGTGCGGCTGCGGGCGGTGGAGCACGGCCGCGCGTCGTTGATGGCGTCCACGGTCGGGGTGTCCGGGTTCGTCACCCCGGATGGGCGGGTATCCGACGCCACCGGGTTCAACACCCGCGCCGTGGTGCTGCGCCAGCTGCGCCTCGGTGACGGGCGCACCCTGGCCACCCGGGTCGGGGTGTGGCCGGAGGCGGCGCTGACCGCCGTGGCGGTGGCCGCCCTGGCCGGTGCGGTGTGGCGGCGCCGACGGTCGGCCGTCGCCCGATAGCGGACACGTCGGCGTCGCGTCGGCGGGGGCGGAGGAACGGTGAGCGGAGCGGTGGGTGTGCGGCCGCAGGTGCGGCGGCCGGGGTTGGGACGGGTGTTGGTGGTCATCCCCACCTACAACGAGGCCGACAACGTGTCCCCGATCGTGGCGCGGGTCCGCGCCGCGGCTCCGGACGTGGACGTGCTGATCGCCGACGACAACAGCCCTGACGGTACGGGGGCGGTCGCCGACGCGATCGCCGCCACCGACGCTCGGGTGCGGGTGCTGCACCGGCCGGGTAAGCAGGGCCTCGGCGCCGCCTACCTGGCGGGGTTCGGGTGGGCCCGGGAGCGCGGCTACGACGCGGTGGTGGAGATGGACGCCGACGGCTCCCACGCCCCGGAGGACCTGCCGCGGCTGTTGGCCGCCGCCGGGGACGCCGACGTGGTGATCGGTTCCCGCTGGTGCCGGGGCGCGAAGGTGGTGGACTGGCCGCTGCGGCGGCTGCTGCTGTCGCGCTGCGGGAACCTGTACGCGCGGGTGGCGTTGGGGATGCCGGTGGCTGACGCGACCGGCGGGTACCGGGTGTACCGGTTGGCGGCGTTGGACGCGGTGGACCTGGGGTCGGTGTGCTCGCAGGGCTACTCGTTCCAGGTGGAGTTGTCGCGGTTGGCGCATCGGGCGGGGGCTCGGATCGTGGAGGTGCCGATCACGTTCGCCGAGCGGGAGCGGGGGGCGAGCAAGATGAGCCCGCTGATCGTCGCGGAGGCGTTGTGGCGGATCAGCGTGTGGGCGGTGCAGGACCGGCGGGTGGCGTGGCGGCGTGGGGTGCGCGGCACCCGCGCCGGTCAGGCGCGGTGGCCGTGATCGGCGGCGTGTCATGCTTGAACGGCGGGATGTCGGAACGGCCGATGGGGTGAGATGCGCCGAGGACTGAAATTCGTGCCGGTGGTGGCGCTGCTGGCGGTGCTGGCGGAACTGGCGGTGTTCGTCGGTGTCGGCCGGCTGGTCGGGTTCGGGTCGGCGGTGCTGCTGGTGTTCGCGGCGTCGCTGTTGGGGCTGGTGCTGCTGCGGCGTGAGGGCATGCGGGCGTGGCGGGGTTTCCGGGCGGCGGCGCAGGCGGGGCAGCCGCCGGGCCCGCAGGTCACCGACGGGTTGGTGGGGCTGTTGGGAGCGTTGCTGCTGGCGGTGCCGGGCCTGGTCAGTGCCGTGGTGGGGGCGTTGCTGCTGGTGCCGCCGGTGCGGCGGCTGACCCGGGCCGGGGTGCGGCGGGCCGCGGAGCGGCGGGTGTCGTCGATGGTCGCCGGTGACCTGTTCGGGCCGCGGGTGGTGCGGGTGCGCCGTGGCGCCGCCCAGCCCACCTCGTCCGACCAGTCGCCTGCCGGCCCGGCCGAGCCGACGGTGGTCGACGGTGGTCGGGCCATCGAGGGGGAGATCGTCGAACCCGGTCGTTGACGCAAGGTGTCGACGCTTCCCGCGTGGGATTCGACACCTTGGGCGGGACATGCGCGAACGCCCCCGGGAGTGACCTCCCGGGGGCGTTCGCGTTGTTCGGGCTGGTGCTCAGGCGCGGCCGCGGCGGGTGCGGACCTCCTGCAGCCGTTCGGCGAGGATGTCCTCCAGCTCGGCGATGGAGCGGCGCTCCAGCAGCATGTCCCAGTGGGTGCGCGGCGGCTTGGCCTTCTTCTGCTCCGGCTCGTTGCCGTCGACCAGCCGGGCGACGCTGCCGTCGAACTTGCATTCCCAGGTGGTGGGGACCTCCGCGTCGACGGCGAACGGCACCTCGAACTGGTGGCCCTTGGCGCACAGGTACTCGCGGGTCTGACGCGGCGCGAGCTCCGTGTTGCGGTCGGATTCGTAGCTGACCGCGCCCAGACGGCTTCCGCGCAGCATACGCTCGCCCATGATCGACTTCCCCTCGCTCGTGGTGCTGGTCTTCTCGTGTAACGGTCTGTGCCGGCCGGGCCATTCCCCGCCCGCCCTGGCGGGCCGGGACCCACCCGCCCCGTGGGGCGCGGCACGGCCGTCGCCCTGCAAGGGTAGCCGGACAGGACATCCGCCCGGCGGGGTCGCCCCGGCCGGGTCGAGTCGGTGGGAGTGTTTCGGCGGTTTACGGGGATGTTACCGAACCCCAGCCGTGCGGAGGTGTCGATGTCCAGTGACGCGCCGGTCGCCCGCCGGCCGCCCGCCGGCCGGACCTTCTTCGGCCACCCCCGCGCCCTGGTCACCCTGTTCCTCACCGAGATGTGGGAGCGGTTCAGCTTCTACGGCATGCGGGCGATCCTGGTGCTGTACCTGACCGCGGCGGTCGCCGACGACGGCGGCGGCCTGCGCCAGTCCACCGCCGTCGCCGTGTACGGCGCGTACAACGCGATGGTGTACCTGATGGCCCTGCCCGGCGGGTGGGTCGCCGACCGGCTTCTCGGCGCCCGCCGCAGCGTGCTGTGGGGTGGCGTGATCATCGCCTGCGGCCACTACGTGATGGCGGTCCCGGTGGGTTGGAGCGTCTTCGCCGGCATGGCGCTGATCGTCGTCGGCACCGGGCTGCTCAAACCCAACATCTCCACCATGGTCGGCGACCTGTACGACCGGGACTCCCCGCGCCGCGACGCCGGGTTCTCCCTGTTCTACATGGGCATCAACCTGGGCGGCTTCGTCGCCCCGCTGGTCACCGGCTTCCTCGGCGAGCGGATCAACTGGCACCTCGGGTTCGCCGTCGCCGCCGTCGGCATGACCTTCGGGGTGATCCAGTACGTGATCGGCGGGCGGCACCTCGGCGACGCCGGCGCGCGCCCCGCCGACCCGCTGCTCGGCGCCGACCGCCGCCGCGCGCTGACCCGCTTCGGGGTGGCCGCCGGCGGGTTGGCGGTGCTGCTGGCGGCCCTGGCCGCCGCCGGGCTGTTCACCGTCGACACCATGGTCAACCTGCTCACCGCCACCACCGTGCTGGTCACCGTCGGATACTTCACGCGGATCCTCACCGACCGGGAACTCAGCGGCACCGAACGCAGCCGGATGAAGGCGTACGTGTGGCTGTTCGTGTTCGCCGCCTCGTTCTGGCTCATCTACGACCAGGCCGGGTCGGTGCTGAACATCTTCGCCGCCGACCGCACCGACCGGGACGTGTTCGGGTTCACCTTCCCCGCGTCCTGGCTCCAGTCGGTCAACCCGATTCTGATCATCATCGGGGCGCCGCTGTTCGCGTGGCTGTGGCTGCGGCTGGGCCACCGGGTCTCCACCCCGGTGAAGTTCTCCGTCGGCCTGGTGCTCAACGGCCTGTCGTTCGTGCTGATGGCCGCCGCCGCGCAGGCCGCCGTCGGCGGTGACCTGGTCTCCCCGTGGTGGCTGGTGGCGGTCTTCGCCATCCAGGTCGCCGGGGAGTTGTCGCTGAGCCCGGTCGGCCTGTCCGCCACCACGAAACTCGCCCCGGTGAAGTACGCCAGCCAGATGATGGGCCTGTGGTTCCTGTCCACCGCCGTCGGTGATGCCATCGGCGGCCAGGTGGCCCGGCTCGCCGAGGCGTGGCCGGAGCCGACGTACTTCCTCATCTTCGGGGCGGCGTCGGTGCTGCTCGGCCTCGGCGCGGTGATGTTCGCCCGGCAGATCCGCCGGCTGATGGCCGGCATCCACTGAGGCCCGCCGGGGGCGGCGCGGGCTCCCGGCACGCCCCGGCAGGCCCGGGTCAGGGGCACGTCAGCGCGGTGCGGCGCCCAGCCGGGCCAGCGCGGCGGCCAGGTCGCTGACCTGGTCGACGAGCTGCGCCGAGCGCCGCTGCGCGGCGTCCCGGTCGGCGTCGGCCGCGCCGAGGCGGGCCTCCAGCTCACCGACGCGACCCTGCACGGCAGCCGTCGCCTCCCGGGCCGCGGCCAACTGGGCGGCGACGGCGTCGCGGGCGGCGTCGGCCTCGGCGAGCCGCGCCGACAGCGCCGCCGCCTCCTCCCTGGCGGCCTGCGCCGCAGCCTGTCCGGCCTCGGCGTCCCGCCGCGCGTCCTGCGCCTCGCCGCGCAGCCGGTCGGCGTGCTCGCGGGCCTGTGTGGCCTCGGCGCGGGCGGCGTCTGCCCGCTCGGCTGCCCGGCGGCCTTCCGCGCGGGCCCGCTCGGCGTCGGCGTCGGCCTGCCCGGCCCGCCGCCGTGCCTCGTCCGCCGCGTCGGCGGCGCGGCGCGCGTCGGCGGCGGCGGTGTCCCGCTCGGCGGTCAGGTCGGCGGCCCGCCGCCGTTCGTCGTCGCGTTCACCGGTGACCGTACGCAGCTCGTGCCGGGCGGCGTCGCGGTCCCGTTCGGCCTGTACCCGCAGCGCCTGCGCCGCCCCGTTGTCGCGGCGCGCGGAGTCCCGGGCCGCCTCGGCGGCGTCGGCCCGCTCCCGGCCACGGGCCGCGTCGGCTTCGGCCCGCTCGGTCCGTTCCCGGGCGGCGGCGGCCTCGGCGGCGGCCGTGCGGGCCTCCTGACGGGCCCGGACGGTGCCCGCCGCCGCGTCCTCGGCGTCGCGGCGGGCCTCGTCGCGTTCGGTGTGTGCCTGGGCCAGCTCGGCGGCGGTCTCGGCGCGTAGCTGCGCCAGTTGCCGCTCCACCCCGGCCGGGGACAGCTCGGCGTGCAGCGCCTCGGTGAGGGTCTCCACCACCTGGTCGAGCCGGTCCACGGCCTCCCAGGTGCGGGCGACCTGTCCGGGCAGGCCCGGGGCGTTGCGGTGCCGCATCCGGTTGTTGCGTGAGGCCCGCTGGCAGGCGCCGTCGTTGTCCCGGCAGTAGCGGAACGGGCGGCCCGCGCCGGCCCGTTGCGGCACGTCCCGGCCGCAGTGCGCGCAGGGACGGGTCTCGGTGGGGGAGGGCTGGGCGTCCATCGAGGCGGAAGTCTAGCCACGCCGCCCGCCCGGCCACACGTCGCGCACCGCCGTCCCCGAGCCGCACCCCGCACCGGGCGGGCGGGTCAGCCGGCGGCGCGGGCCGCGCCGTCGAGGGTGTAGCGGCGCTGCGCCAGCACCGCGGCGAGCATCAGCGCGGCCGGCAGCAGCCCGAAACCGTACCGGATCGCGGTCAGCGCCGCGCCGGGCTGGGCCACGGCCTGCCCGCCGGCCGAGGCGACGAACCCGCCGGCGGCCAGGCACAGCGCGTACGCGTAGGGGCCCAGTGCCGCGCCGGTGGCCTCGGTGGCCGTCCACACCCCGGTGTAGGTGCCCGCGCCGGTGGCGCCCGCGGCGCGGATGACGTCGGGCACCATCGCGAACGGCAGCAACTGCATCCCGGCGAACGACACCCCGAGCACCGCCACCGCCGCGACCAGCGCCGGCAGGCCCGCCGGTCGGCCCACGGCGAGCACCAGCGACCCGGCGGCGAACGCGCCCTGCGCGGCCAGCAGCGCCCGCTGCTTGCCGACCCGCCGGGCCACCGCCAGCCAGCCGGGGGTGACCAGCAGCGCCGGGGCGACGAACGCCGCGACCAGCACGGTGGTCAGCGCGGGGCGGCCCAGCTCGTACTCGGCGTAGTAGGGCACCCCGGCGAGCACCAGGTGCGTGGTGGTCGACATCGCCAGGTACGCGGCGACCAGCCAACGGAACTGCTTGTCGCGCAGCGCCGCGACCAGCGCCCGCCACCCGCCCGGGGCGTGGCCGTCGCCCAAGGTCCCGGCCGCCCGGCGCAGCCGGCCGATGCCCGCCACCCCGACCAGCATCGCCGCGAGGGTGCCTACGCCCAGCAGCAGCCCCATCCGCTGGTAGCCGGCGCGCGTCGCGGTGTCCCCGCCGGTCAGCAGCGGCGCCAGCAGGCCGGCGACCAGGATCCCGGCGGTGAGCACCACCATCCGGAACGCCATCAGCCGGGTCCGCTCGTGGTAGCCGATCCGCAGGTCCGCCGGGGTGGCCAGGTAGGGCACCTGGTAGGCGGCGAAGAGCAGGTTCCCGGCGACGAAGCACACCGCCACCCAGCCCGCCGCCGACGCGCCGGTGAGCCCGCCGGGGACGGCGAACAGCGCGGCGAACGCCACCGGCAGCAGGCAGCCGACCAGCAGCAGGGGCCGCCGGTCGCCGCGGCGGGCCTGCTGCACGTCGCAGCGGTGCCCCACCCACGGGTGCAGCAGCACGTCGGCGACCTTCGGCGCCAGCAGCGTCAGGCCGGCCAGCCACGGCGGCACGGCGAGGACGTCGGTGAGGAAGTACAGCAGCAGCAACCCGGGTACGGTGACCCAGACGCCCATGCCGAGTGAGCCGGTGGCGAAGCCGAGCAGAGGCCCGCGCGGCAGGCGGGTGCCCGGCGTACGGTCGCGGGTGTCGAGCCCGGTCATAGGTCTGGTCCCTCCGGCACGCCGCCCCCAATCCAACGGTTGCTGGATTGTAGGGGGACAATGGCGGCCGTGACCATGCCCCGACGACGACCGGGTCGGCCCCGGCGTTCCGAGACCCGCGACACCCGCGAGGTGGTGCTCACCGCGGCCACCGCACTGTTCGCCGCCCGCGGTGTCGACGCCGTCGGGTTGCGGGAGGTCGCCGCAGCCGCGGGCGTCGACGTGGCCACGGTCTCCCACCACACGGGTACGAAGGCGCAGCTCTACGACGCGTGCTTCGCCCGGGTGTTCGCCGCCGAGCGGGCGGTGCTGGAGGCCGGGGCGGCGCGTGCCCGCGAAGCCCTCGGCGCCGGGCCGCAGCAGGCGTTGCGTGCCCTGCACGACCTGCTCGACGAGTTCGTCGACTTCCTGGAGGACCGGCCGGAGACGACCGCGCTGTGGCTGCGCCGTTGGCTGGAGCCGGACCGGCACGCCGAGCTGGACCAGCGCTACGCCACTCCCCTGTACGACTTGGTGGAGGAGTTGCTGGCCGCCGCAGCGGCCGGCGGGGCGCTGGTCGAGCCGACCCCGCACGTCACGGTGCGCAGCCTGGTGTGGGCGGTGCACGCGCACGTGGTGGCGCTGGCCACCCCCGGGGGGTCACCGGCGCGGGAGCGGCGGGAGTTCCGGGCGTTCCTGAGTCGCCTGCTCGACGCCCTGTACGGCCCGCCGGCTTGACGACCGGGCCCCGACCCGCGCATTATCCGGCGGGCGTTGGATTAACTGTCGAGGGGGACCGCATGGGGGCACCGCCACGGGTCGCGGTCGTCGGCGCCGGCGCCGCCGGCCTGGCCACCCTCAAGGCCCTCGCCGACGCCGGCATCACCGCCGTGGCCTACGAGTCCGCCGACACCGTCGGCGGCCTGTGGGTGTACGGGGCCCCCGACTCGCCCGCCTACCGCACCCTGCACCTGAACACCAGCAGGACCCGCACCCAGTTCGCCGACCACCCCATGCCGGCGGACTGGCCCGACTACCCCGACCACACCCGCGTCGCCGGCTACCTGCACGACTACGCGCGACGCTTCGGGCTGCTCGACGCCGTCGCGCTGCGGCACACCGTCACCCACGTCGCCCCCGGCGCCGACGGCCGCTGGACGGTACGGGCCACCGGCCCGGACGGCCCCGTCGAGGTCGACGTGGAGGCGGTCGTCGTCGCCAACGGCCACAACCGGGTGCCCCGCCCACCCGCGCCCGGCTATCCGGGCGACTGCGCCGCCGAACAGCTGCACAGCCACGACTACCGGGGCCCCGAGCAGCTCACCGGCCGGCGGGTCCTGGTCGTCGGCGGCGGCAACTCCGCGATGGACATCGCCGTGGACGCCTCCCACGCCGCCCGGCGCACCCTGCTGTCCCTGCGCCGCGGGGTGTGGGTGGTGCCCAAGTACCTGCTCGGCCGCCCGTCGGACACCCTCAACGGGGCCCTCGCGCGCCGGCTGCCCTGGCGGCTGCGCCAGCGGATCAGCCAGGCCATGCTCGCCGCCACCGTCGGCCCGCCGCCCCGCTACGGCCTGCCCGCCCCCACCCACGGCTTCCTCCAGGACCACCCCACCCTCTCCGACGCGCTGCTGTCCCGGCTCACCCACGGCGCCGTCGAGGCCCGCCCCGGCATCGCCGCGTTCCACGGCGACCGGGTCGAGTTCACCGACGGCCGTATCGACGAGGTCGACCTCGTCGTGTGGTGCACCGGCTACCGCGTCGCCGTGGACTTCCTCGACCCGGCGCTGCTCGGCGCCGGCCCCGACACCCTCCCGCTGTACCGGCACGTGTTCCACCTCGACGCCCCCGGCCTGGCGTTCGTCGGGCTCATGCAGTCCACCGGAGCGGCGTTTCCCCTGGTCGAGGCACAGGCCCGGCTCGTCGCCGCGCACCTGGCCGGCCGGTACGCCCTGCCCGACCCGGAGCGCCAGCGCGCCGCCTGCCGGGCCGAGCTGCGCGCCGCCACCGCCCGGTGGGGGCAGCGGCGACCGGCGATGCGGGTCGACTTCGACGCGTACCTGGCCGACCTGCGCCGGGAACTGGCCGCCGGCACCCGCCGCGCCCAGGCGACGCGGTGAGCGCCCTGACCGGCCGCCGGGTCGTCGTCACCGGCGCCCGGGGCACCTTCGGGCGCCACCTGTGCGCGGCCCTGACCGCAGCCGGCGCCCGCGTCGTCGGCCTCGACCTGTACCCCGGCACCACCGCCGGAGTGCCGGTGCTCGGCGTCGACCTGACCGACCCGGACGCCACGCCCACGGCCGTGCGCGCCGCCGTCGCCCGGCTCGGCGGCCTCGACCTGCTGGTCAACAACGCCGGCGTCGGCGGACCCGCCCCGGCCGAACTGGCGCCCGACGACACCGTGCGACAGCAGATCGAGGTGAATCTGCTCGCCGCGTGGCGCACCACCGCCGCCGCGCTGCCCGCCCTCGTCGACGCCCGCGGCCGGGTGATCTTCGTGGCGAGCCGGATGGCGGTCCTGCCGCTGCCCCTCGCCGCCGCATACGGGGTCAGCAAGCGCGCCCTCGTCGCGTACGCCGACGCGCTGCGGCTGGAGGTCGGCACCCACGTCGGGGTCAGCGTCGTCTACCCCAGCATGGTCACCTCACCCATCCATGACAGCACCGCCCGCGCCGGGCTCTCCCTCGACGGGGTGTCCCGGCGGGAACCCGTCGAGGGCGTCGTCGCCGCGATCCTGCGCACCGCCACCGCCCGTCGGGCTCCCCGCGACGTGGCCACCACCGCCCGGGGACGCCTGGAGATGGCCCTGGCCCGGCACGCGCCCGCGCTCGCCGACCGCCTGGTACGGCGCACCGTCGCCGTCCGGGTCGCCGCCGGTGGTTTCGACGGCGCGCCGCTGGCCGAGGGCCTCGTCCGCCGCCACCGCGACGCCGCCGGCTGACCGGCGCGGTGCGATCCGGGTCAGACGCCGGCCGGGCTCGACGTCGTCGTCGAGCCCGTGCGCCAGCAACGCCGCGGGCGGCCCGACGGGGCAGCACCCGACCCTTGGGTGGGCCACACTACGGGGATGCCGGTCCTGCTGCGGGCCCCCGCGACCGCCCACCGTCCCGAGTTGCTGCTCCGCCCGTGGTGCGACGCGGACATCGCCGAGCTGATCGAGGTCTACCGCGACCCGGAGCTGCGCCGCTGGGTGCGCCGCCCCGTCGACGACGTCAACGGGGCCCGGCGGTGGGTGACCCGCAGCCGGCAGGGCTGGGCCGCCGGCAGCCGGTTCAGCTTCGCGGTGCTGGAGCCGCGACCCGCCGCCGCGGACCGGCTCGTCGCCACGGTGGTGCTCAAGGAGGTCCTGCCCGGCCGCGAACACGCCGAGGTGGGCTATTGGACGGCAGCCTGGGCGCGTGGGCGTGGCGTCGCGCCTCGGGCGGTGGAAGCGGTCACCGGCTGGGCGTTCACCCGGTTCGCCGCGACCGGGCTGGCCCGGCTGGAACTGCTGCACCAGGTCGACAACCTGGCCTCGTGCCGGGTGGCGGAAAAGACCGGCTACCTGTTCCAGGAGGTGCTGCCGGCCCGCGCGCCGTTTCCCCGCGACGGGCACCGGCACGTCCGCGGGGCACCGCCGGCCCCGCGCCGCGCCCAGGCCTGAACCGCCGCAGGCCGCCCGCAGCACCGAGGCGAGCAACGGGACACCGTGTGACCTTCCCGAAACCGAAACCCCGCAGGAGGCAGCCGGTCGACCCGAGCCGATCGACGCCACCAGCAGCATGACCTGCCGGCCATCGCCCAGGCCAACCCGGGAATGACCGGCGGCGACGCGACGCTGCCCCAGACGGCAGAGGTTACGGCGGGCACGGGAGGCGGCGACGGTGACCGACAGGTGGGAAGCGGCGGCCGAGGCGCAGATCCGCACCGCGCAGGAGCGCGGGGAGTTCGACAACCTGCCCGGCATGGGCAAGCCGCTCCCGGGAAGAAACACCCCCTACGACGAATCGTGGTGGATCAAGAGCTTCCTGGAGCGCGAGGCGCTGCCCACCGACCTGCTGCTGCCCACCCCGCTGCAACTGCGCCGCCGGATCGAGCGGATCCCCGACGAGGTGCGGGACCTGCCCACCGAGCAGGCCGTGCGGGCACACGTGGGCGACCTCAACGCGCAGGTCCTCGCCTGGCTGCGCAATCCGACCGGGCCGCGGGTCGTCGTCCGGCCCGCCAACGCCGACGAGGTGGTCCGACAGTGGCGTGCCGCCCGGGACCGGTCCCGGGCGGAAACCGGCCCCGCACCGCAGACGCCGCGAAGCCGTCGAGGCTGGTGGCGGACCTGGGGCCGCCGCACCGGACCGGGGTGACGCCCGCTCCCGGTCCGGGCGGACGGTCAGCCCAGGACGTCCTCGACGAGGTCGGCGGCTCGCGCGGTGCCGCCCTCGGCTCGCGCGTCGGCACGGAGCAGCGCCAGGCGGCGGCTGACCTCCGCGTCGGCGACAAGTTCACTCAGGGCGGTCCGCAGCGCCTCGGCGGTGGCGTCCGAGGTGTCGATGCGACGGGCCACGCCCAGCTCGACGAGCCGGTCGGCGTTGCTGAACTGTTCGGCGGCCTGCGGAACGGCGATCATCGGAACACCGGTGAACAGCCCTTCACTGCTGCCGCCCATTCCCGCATGGGTGACAAACGCGTCGGCCTGTTCCAACACCGCCAACTGAGGCACCCAGGAGCGGACCTCGACGTTGGGCGGGATGTCGCCGAGCTCCCGAGGGTCGGTGTGCCTGCCGATCTGGAGCACGACGTGCCACCCGGGCAGGTTGCCGTAGGCGGCCAGGCACTGGCGGTAGAACTCCGGTTGGCGTGTGTACGCCGAGCCCAGGGAGATCAGGAGCACATTCTCGGCGTCGGCGGGACGGGTCCAGGCGTCCTTGCCCCCACTCGCGCCGAGACAGCGGCCGACGAACGTCACCACATCGGTGTCGACCTGGTCGGCGTGCGGCTGCATCGCCCGGGGGATCAGGGCCAGGGCCCGCGCGGGGCGGCCGGAGAAGGCGTCCACGTCCGTGGTGGACGCCCCGCACTCTGCGAGCCACCGCGCGAACCTCGCCCGGTACGCGTCGGCGCCCGGCAGTTGCCACAGGTGCGCCGTGACGTCCTGCTCGTAGCTCTTCCAGGCTACGAAGGTCGGGGACAGCTGCATGACGGGACGATTCTGCGTCTCGGCGAGGGCGCGTGCGGCGTAGGCGCCGATGTCGTAGAGGTAGAGGTCCGCACGGTCGCTGTCGTAGGCGGCGCGCAACTGCGGGAGGGCCTGGACGGCGTCGTCGAGGAAGAGGTCCATCGCGGCGATGGGGTCGTCTGGCCAGTCGTTGTCGGCCACGGGCAGCGTGGAGGTGCAGGGGACGAGTTCGGCGCCCGTGGCGGCGATCAGGTCGGCCACCGCCGGGTCGTTGGCGTAGGTCACCCGGTGACCGCGGGCCACCAGCTCGCGGATGACCTCGAGGCTTGGCAGGACGTGACTGACGGCGGGGATGCCGATCATCGCGATGTGGGAACGGCGACGGGACATGGAAGATCACCCATTTCAGGTCTACGGCGAAAGAGACATGGCAGGCCGGTACGCCAACGACCCATGAGAGGAAGGACCTGTCATGGGTAGGCGCACGGGTGTGCGGGACGGAGGCGGGGCGCCGCCCCGTCCGTGTCAGCCGTAGATCTGATGAAAGTGCATGCCTGGACTCTATCCCGGGGCGGCGGCCTCGAGTTCGGCGATGCTGCCCGACATGATCGTGCGCACGTGCTCGGTGATGTGCTCCGCAGGCCAGTCCCACCAGGCCACCGCCAGCAGCCGGGCGACGTCCTGGTCGGTGTGGCGGGTGCGGATGAGACGGGCCGGGTTTCCGCCGACGATCCCGTAGTCGGGCACGTCCGCGGTGACCACGGCGCCGGAGCCGACGATCGCGCCGTGCCCGATCCGTACGCCAGGCATCACCATCGCGTCGTAGCCGAGCCAGACGTCGTTGCCGACGACGGTGTCGCCACGATTCGGCAGGCCGGCGAGCAGGTCGAAGTGTTCGGACCACGAGCCGCCCATGGTGGGGAAGGGGAAGGTCGACGGGCCGTCCATGCGGTGGTTGGCGCCGTTCATGATGAACCGCACTCCCGCGCCCAGTGCGCAGAACCTGCCGATGACGAGCTTCTCCGGCCCGTAGTGGTAGAGCACGTTGCGCGTCTCGAACGCGGTCGGGTCGTCCGGGTCGTCGTAGTAGGAGTACTCCCCGACCTCGATCAACGGGGACTTCACCAGCGGTCTGAGCAGCACCACCCGTGGCTGGTCAGGCATCGGATGGAGCACTGTCGGGTCGGCGGGCACAGCCATAGCGGTTCCTTCCGGGTTGCCTGTCACTTTCCGGTCCCATGATCACGGTACTGCGCCGAAGCCGCCGTTCCCGGCGGGTCAGGGCAGCGCGGCCAGGGAGGCGGTCCCCGGCTCGGCACACAGGCCGAACCGGGGACCTGAGGGGACGTCAGCGCAGCGCCGGCTGCGGGACGGGCGGGCGCTCGTCCTCGCGGGAGGCTGCTCTGGCGGGTCGCATGAGGATGACCACGAGCAGGCTGGCGAGGATGCCGACGGCTCCGGCTACGGCGAGGGTCGCTTGGACGCCGGTTACCGCTGCCGCGTGTGCTGCGATGTCGAGGAACTGTCGCCCGCTTGACGGGGCGGCATGCAGCAGGCCGGGTGTCTGCCCGCCGGCGATGGCGTGTGCGACATGTGCCGCGTCCGGGATGCCGCCTCCGGACAGGCTGCTCTGCGCGCGGGCGGCGAAGACGCTGCCCAGTGCGGCGATGCCGAAGGCGAAGCCGAGTTGGCGGGTGGTGTTGACCGCGCCGGCGGCCATGCCGCCGCGTCCGGCGGGCACGAGGGACATGGAGACCGACCCGAGGATCGGCGTTGCCAGGCCGACGCCGACGCCGATCACGGCGAGACCCGGCACCAGCGCCGGCCAGCTGGCCGGACCGTGCACGAGCGCAGCGGTGAGCAGGCTGCCGAGGCCGATGAACAGCAGCCCTGCGCCGATCACCAGATCTGGTCGCCGGCCGTGCAGCACCCGTCCCAGTACCGCCGAGACACCGAACGCCGTGATTGACATCGGCAGGCCGGTGAGCCCCGCACCGAGCGGGCTCAGCCCCAGCACTGACTGCAGCCAGATCGAGGTGTAGGTGAACGTCGCGAAGGCTGCGAACGTCAGCAGGAATCCGGCGAGCAGCACTCCGACAAACGAGCGGTTACGCAGCAGCGCGAGGTCGAACATGGCGTGTCGCGAGCGCGCCTCGAACGCGACGAACACGGCCAGCAGCACCGCCGCCAGCACGATCAGCCACCAGACTCCAGCGTTGGACCAGCCGTCCTCGTTCGCGCGAATGAGCGCGTACGTCGCGCAGGCTGCCGCGGCGGTGAAGCTGACCATGCCACCGACGTCCACCCTGCCGCGGGCGGGCGCGTGGGCGTCGGCGAGCACCGTCACGCACAGCGCGATGGCGATGGCGCTGACCGGCAGGTTGACGAAGAAGATCCAGCGCCACGACGCGCCCTCGGTGAGCAGTCCGCCGAGGATCGGGCCCACCGCGGCCGAGGCGCCCGATACCGCACCCCAGATGCCGTAGGCGCTACCGCGGTCGCGGCCGGCGTAGGCGCTGTTGAGCAGGGCGAACGTGGTCGCGAACATGGCCGCGGCGCCGATGCCCTGCACCGTGCGCGCGGCGATCAACACCCCCGGGTTGGGTGCGAGACCGCACATCAGTGACGAGATCGCGAAGATCACGAGTCCGGCGATGTAGGCGCGGCGGTGCCCGACGCGGTCGGCGATCGAGCCCGCGCCGAGCACCAGAGCGGCCAGCGCGAGGGCGTAGGCGTCGATGACCCATTGCAGTGCCCCGAAGGACGCGCCCAGGTCGCCGACCATGTCGGGCAGGGCGACGTTCACGATCGTGACGTCGATCAGCAGCATGAAGGTGCCCAGGCAGACCGTCATCAGCGGCAGCCACTTGCGCATGTTGATACCTATGTTCCTTGCGGTGGAGGCGGGTGGTTCAGCGGGTGGGCGGGACGAACTCGGGCTGGTCGAGCATGCGTAGCCAGCTTCCGTCGGGCTGGCGCCGGACGACCTGCGCGCGGGCGCCGGCCCCGTCCTTCGCCACGGTCGAGGTGAGGGCGATGTCGCCGCTGATCAGTGTCGGCAGCGGTGGTTCCGGCTCGAAGCGGGGACGGTTGGCCAGCACCTTCTCCCACAGCGCGCGGATCGCCTCTCGGCCCACCGTCTGGCCGCCGGGCGGGTACGCCATCACCGCGTCCTCTTCGTACAGCGCGGCGACTCCGGCCGCGTCACCGGCGTTGGATCGTTCGACGAACAAGCGGGAGATGTCTTCGGGCCGTAGCGCCTTCTCGTGTTCCGGCATGGCTTCCTCCTGGTGTGGGCTTCAGTGCGTCCCAGCGTGGTCGCCCACGGTTCAGAAGTCCAACAGCTAGATCTGCTGGGAGCTAGAATGTTCAGTCATGGAGCTGAGGCAGTTGGAGTACTTCGTCGCGGTCGCCGAGGAGCGGAACTTCACCCGGGCGGCCGAGCGGGTGCATATCAGCCAGTCCGGGGTCAGCGCACAGATCCGCCAACTGGAACGTGAACTCGGTGCCGACCTGTTCGACCGGTCGGCGCGCACCGCCACCCTCACCGTGGCGGGGAAGGCCGCGCTCGAACACGCCCGCACCGCGCTCGCCGCCGCCGGTGCGGTCAGCCAGGCGGTGGGCGAGGTGACCGACCTGATCCGTGGCCGGCTCACCGTCGGGATGGTCGTCGGCTGCACCGTCACGCCGCTGTTCGATGCCCTCGCCGCGTTCCACCGGGCGCATCCCGGCGTGGAGATCTCGCTGCTGGAGGACAACTCCGACCGGCTCGTCGAGGGGGTGCGCGCCGGCACCCTCGACCTGGCCCTGATCGGGGCCGCAGCCACCACCCCCGACGGGCTGGCCGCACTGACGATCATCAGCGAACGGCTCGTCGCGGCGGTCCCCGCCGAGCACCCCTTGGCGCAACAGCGGCAGGTCACCCTGCGCGACCTGGGCGCCTACCCGATCGTGTGCATGCCAACCGGCACCGGCCTGCGTACGGTCTTCGACCAGGCCTGCGCGACCCAGCGCCTCCAACCCATGATCACGCTCCAGGCCGGCGCTGCGGATGCCATTGCCGACCTGGCGATCCGCGGGCTCGCCGTCGCCATCCTCAGCGACTCGATGGCCAAGCGCTACCGCGAGCGGCTCACCGCCCTCACCATCGACGACGTCGAGACACCCGCCCTGCTCGCCCTGGTCTGGAAGGCCGCGCACAGCCCCGCGCTGCGTGAGCTCCTCGTGCACAGCCGGCAAGCATTCGCCAAGCCCGACCCTGCTTCGCGCCGGGAAGACTCCCAGCGTTGATCTGCGGGGCGACCTTGCCGACTGCTGGGCGAATGGCCGGGGCGCGGGGGGCCGCGACTGTCTCGATGATCATGATGGCAACCCCATGCAGCCATTGGTCCATTGCTAAGGTCCAGTATTTGTGTCGATTGACTGGGTCGCTTTCGGGGTTGACCTGCACCTGGAGCTCGATCCGGCGTCCGGTCGTCGCGCGGGACTTGAGCGGGCGTTGCGCGAGGCCATCCGGGCCGGGCGGCTGGCGCCGTATACCCGACTGCCGTCCACCCGCTCGCTCGCTCTGGAGCTCGATCTGGCTCGCGGCACCGTCAGCGCCGCGTACGACCAGTTGATCGCCGAGGGCTACCTGAGTGCCCGGACCGGATCGGGCACCGTCGTCGCCGATCTGGCGGAGTGCCGGGCGCACGCCGTGCAGCCGACGACTGAGGTGTCGGCGCCGCGGTACGACCTTCGGCCCGGCAGCCCCGACGTTTCCACCTTTCCCACGGCAGCCTGGCTGCGTGCCACCCGGCGGGCGCTGGCTGTCGCCCCGGTGGCTGCCTACGACTACGGTGACCCGCGCGGCCGGGTCGAGCTGCGTACCGCGCTGGCGGACTATCTGGGGCGCGCCCGTGGCGTCAGGGCCATCCCGGACCAGATCGTGATCACCTCCGGGTACGTGCAGGCCCTCGCCCTGCTCGCCGGCGTGCTCGACGGCGCGGTGCTCGCGATGGAGGACCCCGGCCTGAGCTTTCACCGCGACGTGGTCCGGCACGCCCGCGCCGGGGTCGTCGCGCTGCCGGTCGACGAACGGGGTGCCCGCACCGACCTGCTGTCCACATCCGGGTTCACGGCGGCGCGGGCGGTCGTGGTGACCCCGGCACACCAGTACCCCACCGGAGTGACCCTGCACCCGCATCGCCGACATGCCGCCACCGAATGGGCCAGGTCGGGCGACGGCCTGATCATCGAGGATGACTACGACGGCGAGTTCCGCTACGACCGCCAGCCCGTCGGCGCGCTCCAGGGGATGGCGCCGGACCACGTCGCCTACGTGGGCACCGCCGCCAAAACCCTCGGGCCTGCCTTGCGGCTGGCCTGGATGGTGCTGCCCGAGCGCCTTGTCGAACCGGTGATACACGCCAAGCGGCACACCGACCTGCACACCGAGGTGATCGGTCAACTCGCCCTCGCCGATCTGATCGCCAGCCACGCATATGACCGGCACATCCGCGCCTGCCGGCTCCGCTACCGGCACCGACGTGACCTCCTCGTCAGCCGACTCGGACGCCGCTTCGCCCTGCACGGGATCGCCGCCGGCCTGCACGCGATGGTCAGCCTGCCCGCCACCGGCCCCGGCGAGCAGCAGATCCTCGCCCGCGCGGCGGCACGGGGCCTGGCGCTGGGCGACCTGGGACGCCACTGGCACACTCCCGGCGACCACCCACCCGGTCTCATCATCGGCTACAGCACCCCCAACGAGGGCAGCTACCCAGCCGCGCTCGAAACCCTGGCCCGAGTCCTCCACAGCGGCCCGTCCGGCTAATTGGCTCAATATTCCTGGGCGAAATCGGCCCTCCTGCCTGACCCAACTGCTTCGTATGGTCAGGGCATGAAGATCGTTGACCTGTGGGTTGACCCACGCTGCCCGTGGGCCTGGATCGCCTCGCGCTGGCTACTTGAGGCCGAGCGGGTCCGCGGTATGCGGGTCCGGTTCCGCGTGATGAGCCTGTCGGTGCTCAACGAGGGCCGAGAAGGCCTCGACGCCTGGTACGCGGAGTGGCTCCGACCCGGCATGGGCCCCGTGCGGGTACTGACCGCCGCCGAACAGGCGTACGGCCGCGAAATCCTGCGGGACCTGTACACCGCGCTCGGGACCCGAATCCACCTGGACTCCGCACCCATCGGGCGGGAACTGTACGTCGACGCCCTCACCGAACTTGGCCTCAGTGTCGAACTCGCCGACGCGGCCGAGAGCACCGAGTACGACGAGGCGCTACGCGCCAGCCACGACGCGGGCATGGCCCCGATGGGCGACGCCCCCGGCACGCCGTCGATCCACGTCGACGGGCAGGTCTTCTTCGGGCCCGTCGTCAGCCCTGTTCCACGTGGCGAGGCCGCCGGGCGGTTGTGGGACGGGGTGCTGCTCGTCGCCGGGACCCCCGGGTTCTACGAGCTGAAGCGATCCCGAGACGGCCGGCCAGACGTACATTCGTGACCAGAGCCCTACCCGGACTCTCGCGGATCAACGGTCTGCTTCCCACCCAGATCGGCTTGGGAGAAGGTACCCACATGAACCTTCCCAACCAAGATGGCCAGCACCAGCTCGCGGGCCGTTCCGCTGGTCAGGTCAAGTCGAGAACGGACAGTCGGGGATGACGCAGACGGTTGGGGCGCCCGTCCGGGCCGCGACCGACGCGATGCTCGACGCGCTCGGGCCGCACACCGGGCAGGACTGGACCGTCCCGGCGGGCACGCTGGACTGGAGCTGCTGGCCCACGACCTGCTCGCGTACGCCGGGCAGGTCGCCGGCCGGCCCTCGGGCGGCTACCTGCCGTTCGACCTGACAGTTTCCCCCGCCGCGACTCCCACCGAGGTCCTGACCGTCGCCGCGACCTGCGGCGGCCTGCTCGCCACGGCGCTCGACGCCGCCGACCCAGGCCTGCGGGCCTGGCACTTCGGCCCCTGCGACCCGGCCGGGTTCGCCGCCATGGGCGTCGCCGAGACCCTGCTGCACACCCACGACGTCGCCCGGGGCCTCGGGGTGGCCTGGCAGCTTCCCGACCGGCTCGCCGCCGTCGCGCTGGACCGGCTGTTCCCCGAGGCCCCGCCGGGTCCGCCGGCGCAGGTGCTGCTGTGGATGGCCGGCCGTGCGGAGTTCGACGGCCGGCCCCGCCGCACCTCGTGGACGTGGCGGGCCGCGCTGCCCTGACCCACCGAGGCTGGACGGCGGGACCACCGAGGTGGACGCCGTGGTCGGGGGAGTGGGGGCGGCGCGGTAGCCCCGCCGCCCCCTGGTCGGTGTCAGCGCGGTGACGGCAGGCCGGTGTCCACGGTGGACATCAGGGTGCCGGCGGTGGTGTCGCCGGACATCTCCCAGATCATGCCGCCGAGCAGGTTCTGCTGCTTGGCCCAAGTGGTCTTCTGGCCGATCGACCACGGGTCGTCGAAGGTCCACCACTGCCCGCCGTTGCCGGTGAAGCAGTACGACGAGACCGACTGGGTGTCGTGGTAGACGGTACAGCCGGGCACCATCGCGAGCAGGTTGGCGTACCCGCGGGTGCCCGCCTCCTCGGCGAACTGGCCGGGCGCCGCCCCGGTGGCGGTCTGCCACTCCCCGTTGGCCGAGCCGCCGCCCGGCAGGGTCCCGGCGTTGACCCCCTGCCAGCCCCGGCCGTAGAAGGCGAAGCCGACGGTGAGCTGGCGCGGGTTGACCCCGGCGTCGGTGTACGTGCGCACGGCGCGTTCGACGCTGAACTCGAACGGGTACGGGTCCTGCGCGTCGCGGTACAGGTTGCCCTGGTGTCCGGTGCGGTTCGGCTCCCACGAGTTGTCGCTGCCGGCGCCGTGGAAGTCGTACCCCTGCACGTTGGCGAAGTCGAGGTAGTCGAAGACGCTCGGCGTGCCGTCGGCGCGGCTGATGTCCCACCCTGCGTCGATCTTCGCCGGATCGGCCGGGGTGAACGCGGTCAGCAGGTGCCGCTTGCCGGTGGTTGCGCCGAGTTCGTCCATCTGCCGGCGAAACTCGGCGAGCAGCGCCGTGTTGTTGGCCTTGTCCTGCGGCCCCCAGTGGTTGCCGGGGTGCCCTTCGGCGCCGGGCCACTCCCAGTCGAGATCGATGCCGTCGAAGATGCCGGCCGCGGTGCCCGGCCCGCCGGCGTTGCCGGCCACCGGCAGGTTGCCCCGCAGGTAGATGTCCAGGCACGAGCGGACCAGTTTCTCCCGGCTCGCGGGGGTCGCCGCGGCATCGGAGAAGAACTTGGAGTACGTCCAGCCTCCGAGCGAGATCAGGATCTTCAGGTGCGGGTACTTGGCCTTGAGCTTCTTGAGCTGGTTGAAGTTGCCGCGCAGCTTCTCCCAGCCGGTGTCGGCCACGCCGTCCACCGACTGCGCCGCGCTGAACGGTCGGCCGTAGTCGGCGTCGGCGTCGCCCGCGCCGGTGCCTTGGTCGGGGTCCTGCGGATTCTGGGTGGTACCGCGGGTGACGCCTTGCAGGCAGGTCAGGTTCACCGAGTCGAGGTTGGCGAAGGCGTAGTTGATGTGGGTCAACTTCGCTGCGGCACCGGACGTGTCGAGGTTCTTCACGAAGTACTGCCGGCCATAGATTCCCCATTGGACGAAGTAGCCGACCTTGGCGTACCGGCCGGCGCCCATCACGTCGTCGGTGGTGGCGGTGACCGGCGCGCTGGCGGGCGAAACGTTGTCGTAGGTGTCGCGGGCGCGGACGGTGAAGGTGTACGTGGTCAGGGGGGTGAGTCCGCCGACGGTGATGCTGGTGCCCGTGCCGTTGACCGTGGCGGCGAGCTGGGCGCCGCGGTAGACGTCGTACCCGGCGATGCCGCTGGCGTCGTTGACGGCGTTCCACGCGAGCGTGACGCTGGTGGCGGTCACGGCGGTGCTGCGCAGGCCACCGGGTGCCGGCGGGGCGACGGTGTCGTCGGCCGGGTTGAGCGTGGTGGCCGACACGGCGGCGCTCGCCGGCGAGACGTTGCCGCGGGTGTCCTTGGCCGCGACGGCGAAGGTGTACGGGGTGTTCGGCGTCAGCCCGCCGACGGTCGCCGCAGTGCCGGTGACCGACGCGATAACGGTCCCGCCGCGCAGCACGTCGTACCCCGCGATCGGGAAGTCGGTGGCGGTGGCAGCGGTCCAGGTCAGCGACAGGGTCTTGGTGGTCCGCCCGCTGACCTTGAGGCCGGTCGGCGTGCCCGGTGCCCGGTCGGGGCTGCCGTCGCACTTGTTCCCGTTGACCCGGCAGTTCGTCGGCGCGGCGGCCGTCCCGGTCGCGATGAACCAGAAACTGTACGGCTCGGTGCTGCCACCGGCCGTGACGGTGCCGTTGTAGTGCGCGTTGACGACCGTGACGTGGTCGCCGACCCGGGTGACGGTGCCGTGGTAGGCGTTGCCCATGGTCACCCCGGCCGGCAGGTCGAACTCGAGGCTCCACCCGGAGATCGCGGTCGTCGTCGGGTTGCTGATGACGTACTTGTCCATCCGCCACGAGCCGTTGTCGGCCGAGGAGAAGTTGGCGGTGAGACCGGCGGCGGCATGGGCTGCGGTCGACGGCGCGACGATGGCGCAGACCACGGCCAGCAGGACTGTGACGGCCAGCGGCAGGCGGGGGGATCTTCGCGGACCGGTACGACCGCCCATGGCGTCCTCCTTTTAGGAAAGTTTCCTAAGAGTTAAATCGGCGGCGATCGATAAGTCAAGGTGGTCACCGCGGAGCGCGAATCGCCCCCTGGGGTGCGAGGCCCGGGGAGGTGACGTGACGATGGCTGCGTCCGGCGCACTCGAAGTCGTTGATCCTTACGCACTGCCCCGTCCCACAGGTAGTTCGCCACGTTTCCGTCGCCGGCGCCAAGAACAGGCGAGGTCTGCATTGCGACCAGGCCGTCCAGGCAGCTCTGCTGGAGCCAGCGGGCGGGCCGCCTCGAACGCCGGGATGACAGCGAGCTCGGGCTGCGGGCGCGGTTGCGTCGTGTAGTGCTGCCGCACCCCGGGCCGGAAGTCCAGCTGGACTTCCGGCCCGGGGTGGCAACTCGGCCAAGCATCGGCTGAGGGACCGCGTTCTGCAGAAGGCGATCAGAACACCATCGTGAGCAGGTCGGCGAACAGCTCCTGTTCGTCGACCTCGAGCCCGCGGTTCGTGAACCACGTGGCCATGTTGTGGCAGTCGCGCATCAGGAAGTCCATGCCCTTCGGGTTGCCGACGATGTCGACGACCTGGGGCAGGTCGATCATCACGATCCGCTCGGCCTGCGCGAGGACGTTGTACGGCGAGAGGTCGCCGTGCGCGAGCCCCGCGCGGGCCAGTTCACGCATGCCGTTGCGGAGCTGCTCGAAGTACACACCGAGCAGCTCCTTCGACGGCCGGACCTGGGCGAGCCGGGGCGCGGCACCGCCCTCGCCATCGTCGATGAACTCCATCAGCAGCTCGGTGCCGTCCACCTGCACGGGATACGGCACCGGGACGCCGGCCTTCCACAACCGGTTGAGGGCGGCCCATTCGGCGTACGCCCACTGATCGGCCGCGACACTGCGGCCGTGAGAGGTCTTCTTCGCCATCGCCCGGCTGTCGCGGCTGTTGCGGGTACGGCGGCCTTCGACGTACGACGTACTGCGGTGGAAGGACCGATGTTCCTCGGTGCGGTACCGTTTCGCGGCCAGCAGCGAGGACCTCGCCGGGTTGTCGCCGATGGCTTCGACGGCCCGTTCGAGCAGGAAGACGTCGGCTTCCTTGCCGGTTTTGAGGATGCCGAGCTCAGTATCGATCGCAGCCTGTTCCGTGACGACCCACGAGGGGCGTGGTTCCGGGCCGCGAGAGCCGCGCTCGACGTCCAGCCAGGTGGACCACCGCTGATCCGGGCCCAGCTTCTCGTCGACCGAATGGAACTTGAAGACGAAGGCGTCGGCCGGATCCGGTTGGGGCTCGTCGCCGGTGAAATCGGACCCGCGGGAGTCGAGGTCGGAGTAGGTATCAGAGAGTTCGTACTCGGAAGACAACGGGTGTGCTCCTGAACAAAGAGGTGGGACTGATGCGGACATGCCGCAGCACAGTGATGCCCATCTGTCAGCCCTCCTTAGCCCAGGCAGCGTTCGCCGCCGCTCGATCAACCCAGCATGCCCGCCCGTGCCGGACCCCGCAACGTATTTACCGGAACTGGGACCGCGCGGTCGGGCTCAGCGGAGCTCCGGGGTTGAGGAAGATCCGTACAGGAATTAACGCTAAGGATGATCTTGCGGGGCGGGGTAGCGGGTTCATCGCCCGGTGGGTGACCAGTCGGCAGACGTCGGGTGCGCGGGCGTTGTGGGAGTTCGTGATGGCCCGGGTACCGGGCCAGTACCGGCCGGGAAAGCCGTGCGAGCACATCCTGGCCAGTTGGCGGCACCCGGGCAACTGGCCACTGGCGCGCGGCGGTACGCGGGTAGGTCCGCTCAGCTGCGTCGAGGCGGCGTGATGTCGAGTAGTTCGGTGACCTCGGCGACGGCGGACGCGCCGGGCTTGACGTAGCGCATGGCGGTGCGGGGGTTACGCCACCGACCCTTGGCCATGATCAGTTGTAGGCCGGCGTTGGCTTCGCCGAGGTGGGTGGCGCCAGAGTGCCGTAGCTGGTGTAGGTCCCAGCCGGGCAGGCCCGGCCCGGGTGAGGTGTAGTGGTCCAGGAGTACCCGGGCGCGGTCGTAGCCCAACCTGGCCCGTCCGGTGGCCGGGCACAGGTCCCTTGCCGCCGGGCGGCGGGCCGGGCCGGGGCGGCGTTCGGACAGGAACACCGGCCCGGCCGTCCGACCGCGTAGCAGCCGGGGCAGCAGGTGGGCGGTGCCGGAGGCCCAGTACACGTATTCGACCGCCCCGCCCTTGGACACCACCTTGGCGCGGCGGGCCTCCAGTTCCAGGTCAGCGATGTCGAGGGCGAGGATCTCGCCAGCGCGGGCGCAGGTCTCGTACAGCATCCGCCACAGCGTCTTCTCCCGCAGTGGCACGTCACGGCGGGTCAGCAGCCGCTCGACGGCGGCCCGGTCCAACGCCCGGGTCGCGTCCGGACTCTCCGGCTGCCGCTCAACGGCGTCCGGCAGTCCCGGGGCCGGATAGCCGTTACGGGCCGCCCACACCAGGAAGGAGGCGACCGCCGCCCGGTTGCGGTTCCAGGTCGCCGGCTTCGCCTGCCCCCACAGCATGGCCATGGCGTCGGCGATGTCCTGCCCGGTGGTGGCGGCGAGTTCCCGTCCGGGGTCGAGGTGCCCGGCGAGCCGGTCGAGGACCCCGGTGTAGGCGCGGCGGGTGTTCGGGTTGCGGCACCGGGCCGAGCCGAGGAACCGGTCGACCGCGACCCGGATCGTCACACCGTTCTTCACGACCCGGACTCCCGCCGGACCGGCCCGGCGATGTACCGGATAACGTGCGCGAGTCGCGCAGCCGGGCCGAGGTGCCCACAGCAGTCCACGAGGATCACGTCACCACGCATGTACCGGATAATAGGCTGTTATCACGTACACAGCTCTAGCCCTCCCAGCCCATTTCGCGCAGCGTGAGAATGGCGCTGAACCAGCACTCGTTGTTCAGGTCGCGAGCCGGCGTGAACTCGTCGCTGGGTTCTCGGGACAGCTTGGCCAGGGTGAGCGCGGGACAGCCTTCCTCGTGGCCCCCGTAGTCGCACGTCGTGCGCAGGGACTGCGCGCCGGGTCCTTTGAGTAGGACATCGATCGGATACAGGCTGAACGGGATGCCGCCGTGGTTGACGACCGTGGTGCCGCGAACCCCGTCCGTGATCCAATCCAGTTCGACGTTCCAGATGACCTCGTTCGCCCCCGCTTCCGCCTGCACCCAGAACTGCTCGGGGTCGGTGGGGCTCACGGTGAAGGGGAAATCAACCCCCTGCGCTGTCAGTTGTGGATTGTCGGAGTCGAGGTCGACGTCGAAACGCCGAGGGTTCAGCCCTGCCCCGATCCCCTTGATCCAGCACGCCCGCCGAGGCGGTCGGCGGGAGAGTACGACGGCCCGCGCCCGCTGGAGGATCACGGCGCGCGGCGCCCTGGCCTCCACAGTGATAACGAAGATCGCTCCGCTCGGAGTCATCTTCGCCGGAGGATTGCCCTCCACCACGATGGTGCCGCTGGACGACCCGGGCAGCACCTCGACCGTCGTGAGGATCGGGCGCTGCGTTCGCGGATCGAAGACATTGTTAGGGGCCGGCGGCGGGACGGTGGGGATGGCGGCTGTCGCTGACTGGTTGTCGTTGCGTGTGCTGACGTCCTCGCCGGCGAAGACGATCCGCACACCGTGAATCTCCTCCAGCGCTGCGCGCAGCGCCGAGATCGAATCCAACAAGCGCTCGTCGGCCACGTCGAGTTCGAACAAGGCCCTACGGTGCGTCCTGAGCAGGTTTACGCGCTGGCGTGCGAGCAGCAGGTCCGCGGCGGGAAGGATCTTGGGCTTCACCACGCACTGAGGCGTCTGGTACCTGCCCTTGGTCTCCGCCAGCCGACGGATCAGGTCATCGGCGAGAGGGGAGCGACTGGCGGCCAGTTCGCCCAGGATCTGAAGCAGACTGGCCACGTGCCCGGCCAGGAAGCCCGCTGCCTCGCCGAGCGCGTCCTTATCGAGGCTGCGCAGCGACGACTGGCCCGATGCAGTCCCCCGCCCTGCGGCCGCCGCCTGGTTATCGCGGGTCTGCTTCGCCTCGGCCAGCAGGTCGAGCCACCCTCGCACGTCCCGGGGCGCCCCGCGCAGATCCGCGTCGTCCCCGGCGAGTCGCAGGCACAGCTGCACCACCTGCAGCAGCGACCGGGTGTCATTGGGCAGATGCGCGCCCTTCTTCCAGTCGTAGAGCGTGTTGCGCGACAGCGCGCCGTTCAGCGCCCGCACCACGCTGTCGGGATTGGCCCCGGCCACCTCCAGCAACGCGGTGAACGCCGCCCCGAAATCCGCCGGCCCTCGCATCCTCTGCTTCGCTCCGCTTCCGCCGTGCCCTCATGGCGCTCCGCGTGTCCGAACCCTTCGGACCCGCCTTACGTGCAGCGGCCGACGTCTTGATCTGGCCGAAGACGCGGCCGGCGGTCCGACCTTGTCCTAACCGGGTGCCGGACCGGCGCCCGCCTCTTGCAACCTACCGCCATGACGCGAACTCGCACCCGCCCTGGCGCCGGTCGGCTGTACGGTCCAGCCGCAGCAGCAGGGCACGTCGGCGTGTGGCTGCTCTGGCCCCACCCGGCGATCCTGATCACTGTCCTGGACGTCGGTCTGGCCGTGGCCGCCCTGACCGTCATCGCAACCGCGCTCTACGCTCCCGACCACATCAGCGACCGCGCGTTCCAGTTGCTGCCCTGGACTACCAAGCCAGCGGCTCACCCGCTGGCGGGGTGGCGCGCAGCAGGTCGGCCTGCTGGTCGGCCTGCCGCGGGTGAGCTGGATGGTGACGCCGAACTCGTCGCACTCGGCCACCGCCGCCCAGTAGGCCAGCCAGGCGCCGAGCCGCCAGTCGCCGGCTAGGTCGCGGAGCCGGTCGCGGGCGGCCTCGGCGCAGGCCCGCATCAGCCGTCCTGGGCGTCCGGGTCGCGCAGCGGGCGGATTCGCTGCTCGGCCGACGGGGCGGGGAAGGTGTAGCGGCCCAGCATGTTGATATGCGCGTACCCCAGTGGCGACAACCGGGCGGCGTCCTCGTCGCGCACCGGGTAGCCCTGCCCACGCAATACGTTGACGGCCAAGTCGATGTAGCGCGTGTTCCAGAGCACCACGGCGTTGAGCACGAGGCCGAGCGCGCCGAGCTGGTCCTCCTGGCCGGCCCGGTAGGGCTGCATGATGTCGCCGCGGTGCCCGTGCAGGATCTTGCGGGCCAGGGAGTGGCGGGACTCGCCGATGTTCAGCTGCCGGGTCACGGTGCGCCGATAGGTCTCGTCGACCGGGTCGACCATCGCGAGCAGGTGCAGGGTCTTCGGGATGCGTCCGTACTCGGCCAGGGCCTGCCCGAGCGGGGTCGGGTACCCGTCGCGGGTCAGCATCCGCAGCAGGTCGTAGGCGCGGACCTGGTTGGTGATCAGGGAGCCGGCGACTCGCAGCATGTCCGGCCAGTGGGTGACAATCCGGTCTAGGTTGACCTTGTTGCGGGCGATCGCGTTCAGCGGCCCGTAGTCCCCGGCCGGCTGCCCGGGCACGTCGGCGCGCCAGAACCCGGTACCGCCCAGGTCGGCGATGCGTGGGGAGAACCGGTACCCGAGCAGCCGGAACAGGCCGAACACGATGTCGGAGTAGGAGGCGGTGTCGGTGGCCACCATTTCCGGCTTGGGGCCGGCGTCGAGGTTGAGCAGGGTGTCGAGGATGTAGAGGCTGTCGCGAACGGTGCCGGTGACGATGATCGCGCCGAGGCCGGCGAACCGGTCGTTGACCGCGTTGAGCCAGGTGATGCCGCGCTTGTAGCCGAAGAACTTCGGGCTGGGGCCGGCCTGGATGGTCTGCACGGGTACCCGGAAGCGCAGCCCATCGACGGAGGCGACCAGGCCGCCGCCCCACAGGTCGGTGATACCGATGCGCGCCTGGTACTCGACCAGCCGGACGTTCGCGGCTGCGTGCGTGTCGGCGCGCACGTAGTTCTGGTCCACGTGCGAGAGCCGGTCCCGGGACAGGGCTGGGTCGCCGGGGCGGGTGACCGGGACCAGGCCGACGTTGCAGGCACCAGCGACCAGCAGCGCCGCCACGGTGACCGGTAGCAGATCCATGCTGGTGTTCAGGCCGCCGACGTGAGTGTAGGCATCCAGCATCCCGGTCCACGAGTGCACGTCCATCAGCAGCTCGGGCAGGTCGACGATCGGCAGCATCGCCGCGATCCGCTTACGCAGATCCACCAACGACGGCGGGTCGCCCAGCTTCTCCAGCCGCTGCACCGACAGCCGCATCCGCCCCGCCTCGCCCGGCACCACCCGCACGCTGGCGTCCGGGCCGGCTTCCTCAATGCGCTGCGCGAGTTGCCGCCAGGCTGTGTCCATCGCGGTCGCGCACTCCACCAGGTGCTGCTCGACCGGGGCGGTCAGGCCGAGGCCGGCCAGCACGTCCTCGCGTACCGCGGCCCAGTCCGGGCCGTCCAGCAGCCTCGCCCGGGGATCGGCCCACCGCAGCGACGGCTCGGCGAAGATGTCCCGGCGGCGCAGCGCCGCGTGTAGTTGGGTGAGTAGGCACATCACGTACGCGTCCCGGTCGGCCGCCCCGTCCAGCGCCGGGTTGCCCAGCACCGCGCGGCGCCACATCGGCGGGACCAGGCCCATGTCCAGGTCCGCCGCGGCCAACGGCTTACGGCTGACCTGGCGGCGTAGCAACGTCGGTATGCCGCCGCGGATCTCGGTCAGCAGCGCCACCCCGGCCGGCGCGGCGTGCAGCGGCAGCGTCTCGGCCAACAACCTAACGAACGGGCGGACCACGCCGTACCGCGCCGCGATGGCCTGCCGGTTGTCCGCCTCCCACGAGTCCTCGTCGGGCACCAGCTCCGCCACGGTGGCCACCGCGCCGACGACCTGCTCTCGCGGCCCGGCCCCGCGCTCGACCGCAGCCCACACCTGCGCGAGGTCGACCGGGCCGGACGCGGCGTCCAGCAACTCCAGCACCGTTCGGGTCACCGCGACCAGCGTCGCGGACGCCTTCTCCAGCCGGGGCATGGCCGCCAGCCGCGCCTTGTCGGTGGCCCGCCTCGCCGGACTGATCAGCCGGGTGGCCATCAGCGAGTCGAACAGGTCCAGCGCGTCATCGACCGCAGCGGCCTCCAAATGCCGGACGGTCGCCAGCAGCGTGGCCGTCTTACGCGGCTCGGCCAGATCCTTCAGCAGCGGCGCCTTGCCAGCCATGCCGTAGCGGGCCAGGACGGCGATCCGGTTGGCCGGCACCGTCTGGACCTGCGCCGCGCCGGCACCAACGCCCAGCACCTCGTCGACCCGGCCCAGGGCCTGGCTCATCGCCAGCCCGGAGTCCCGCCGCGGGCCCTTGCGCAGCCGCTCCAGCTCGGAGAACCGCCTCCCCTTGGGCACTTCCAGCAGGTTCCGCAGCCGCAGCGGCAGCTCCACGTCGGCGCCGGCAGCCGCCTCGGCCAGGGTACGGTACATGCGCTGGTCGGTCTCCTCCCGCACCGTAGCCACCAGCCGCGCCAGCACACTGACCCCGGGCAGCAGCACCCGCTCCCGGCGCAGCCACGCCTTGGCCTGCTCGAACAGCGCCACCGCACCCTCGGCGTGGATCCAGGCCCGAGCGGACATGAACTCCACCAACGGCTCGTGCACCCCCGGGTCGGCGAAGTCGCGGTACCCGTACGCGGCGCGAATCTCCCACGAGTGTTCGTACGCCGTCGGCCGCCGCTCGGTGTACCGCTTGACCACCGACGGATCCGCGATGCCCAGCTGGCTGGCGACATACTCCACCGCCGACCACGGCACCTCCAGCGGGTCCTCCGTTAGGAAGTGACCCAAATACCGCACCGTCCCGATCTGGAGCCCGAACCCGAGCCGGTTGTGCTCCCCGCGCTTGTTCGCGATCAGATCCAGCGCGGTGCCGTCGAGCAGGAAGAAGCCTTCCAGCTCGGACCGGGTGAGGTCGCCAACGAACCGTTCGTATGCGGCGGCCTGATCATCAGACAGGAACTCGACGGGCACAGCCGGACACCGTACGGGCAGTCACCTCGCGTCCGCTGCCCCGCCCGCAAGATCATCCTTAGCGTTAATTCCTGTACGGATCTTCCTCAACCCCGAGCTCCTGCATCGGCTTCGCGGATCGGCAGACCAACTCCGGCTTTGCTGACAGGCACTCGATCCGGTCCATTGGACCCGCCGTCACCAACCGACGAGCAGAGCACTACACCGAGGGCGTACGGTCCGACCTCGACTCCACCCGGATCTACACCCTGCCCACGACGACGACCTCGACGCCGCCGTCAACCGCCTCACCGTGGACGGCCGACCGGGCCCTTACGTGGCTAGTCGTTCTCCAGCGCGGCCGTGAGACGGGCGGCGACAGCGGCCACGGCGGCTCGCAGTTCGGGGCCCTTCTCAACGGTAAAGCCGAACGGGACGGCGGTCAGCCACTCCTGGGCGTACATCTGGGTGTTGGTCGTGCTGCCGGTGAGCACGCAGCGGCTGCCGTCGGGCTCCAGGCGGCCCATCGTCGGCCGGATCCAGGGCGCCACCCGCTCGTAGGGCTCATGGAACACGACGCGGGTCGGGTACTTCCAGCCGGAGCCCAGGTTTTCCTCCAACGCGGCGACCGGATCGAGGCCGTCGGGCGGCGTGAAGCGCTGCGGCAGCTGCCGCACGGCCCGGATCCGGTCGATGCGGTACGTGCGGATCGCGTCCGCCCGGTGCGAGTGGCACAGCAGATACCAGCGGCCGAAGCGCACCACCACCGCCCATGGATCGGCCTCGGCCTCCCAGCCGTTGCCGCTCTCGGTCGCGTACGTGACGATCACGCGACAGCGGTCGGCTACGGCCGCGACCAGCGCGCTCGTGATGGCGGGATCGGCGCGGACGGATCGGCGGTCGGGAGCGGCCGCCGCGTACGCCCGCAGCGCCGCCGCCTGCCGTCCGACGGCCTCAGGTAGCGCCCGGATGAGCTTGCTGAGCGCGGCACCGACCAGGTTGTCGGCGTCGATCGCGGCCGGCTGCCCGTCGAGTACGGCCATGACCAGCCCGAGGGCCTGCTCCTCGGTGAAGACGACGGCTGGCAGCCGAGTGCCGCGGCCGAGGCGATAACCCCCGTACGGCCCGCGGATGGACTCGACCGGGATGCCGGCCTCGCGGAGGATCCCGACGTAGCGGCGCGCGGCGCGCTCGGTCACGCCGAGGGTCGAGGCGAGCTGGTCGGCGGTCGTGCCGGGGCGAGCCTGCAGGATCTCGAGCGTGCGCAGGGCCCGGGCGGTGGGGCTCGATGCATTCTCCACCGCCCGGACAGTACCGGAAGGGGAACGTCCGGAATCGGCTCTAGGTTGGTGGCATGACTGACGAACAGATTGTGCTTCTCGGTGGCCTGTGGCTCGACGCATCGGCATGGGACGGCGTCGTCTCCGAACTGGAGAAGCAGGGCCGCCGCGCCGTGGCGGTGACCCTGCCCGGCCAGGGCGACGGGAACACGTCAGCGACGCTGAACGATCAGGTCCGTACGGTGCTCGCGGCCGTCGACGCAGCCCCCGGCGGTTCGGTGGTCGTGGGTCACTCGGGCGCCTGCACCCTGGCCTGGCTGGTCGCCGACGCGCGGCCCTCGCTGGTCAGCAAAGTCGTGATGATCGGCGGATTCCCGCAGGCCGACGGCGACTTCTACGCGAACTTCTTCCCGATCGAGAACGGCGTGATGCCTTTCCCCGGCTGGGAGCCCTTCGAGGGCGCAGACGCGGCCGACCTCGACGACCAGGTGAGACAGAGGTTCTCAGACGCCGCCATCCCGGTGCCCGAGGCCGTGGCCAAGGGAATCGTCCGGCTGACCGACGAGCGGCGGTACGACGTACCCGTCGTGATGGTCTGCCCCGAGTACACACCGACCCAGGCCCGTGAGTGGCTCGACGCGGGCGAGCTGCCCGAGCTCGCCAAAGCCAAGCACGTCGAGCTGGTCGACATCGACTCCGGGCACTGGCCGATGCTGACCAGGCCGGCCGAGCTGGCCCGCATCCTGACAGACGTCTAGTCGGCCTGCCGACAACGGCCGGCAACGCCACCCCGAGCAGCGGAAACGCCTCGCCGATCAACGCGAACTCGCCGCCCGGCCAGCAGAGTAAGCCGCCCACGCGAACTACAGGCGGCGACAGGGCAAGAAGATGGGACGCGAGGCGGCTACCCGCCCTCGGCCGCTCTGTACCTACCCGCAGCAACTTGCCGGTCCACACGCCAGGCGGCGCTGGTCACGTCGGCGGGTAGGGGTCCTCGTTCAGCAACCGGGCCAGGTGTGCGGCGTTCGCCGCAAGCGTCCTCGTGGCCTTGCCGGTGATATCGGGCTTCGGGCCGGCCAGGTCATAGTCCAAGGTGTTCATCGCGTCGCCCACCCAGTACGTCGACGCCGCGGCCGGAATCGTGAAACCCCCGACTCGCTGTACACATATCAGCTTCAGCCGACCAGCGAACTCACAGCCCTCGAGCCGTTCGTCACGCCACGCCACCAACGCCAAGATCAAATGTTTGGCGGGTTGGGTCAGTTACCCAAGCGGGGGGACCAACGGGCGGTCCGCGCTCGACCACGGCGTGACCGTACGGGCGGCCAGGGCTGCACCCCGCGCGTCAGCGCCGCGCCCGCAGTTCACCGCCAGCTCCTCGACGGCACCCAGGGCACCCCGGCGATCCCGGCACAGCGCAGGGGCCCGCCGCGAGTGGTCCTCATGGGCCGAGCCCAGGACGCTGACGCCCTGCGCCGTCCTCGGCAAATTATCGAATTATCTATAATGATAATTCTGCAATAGGGCATGGGCAAAACGGGCAAAAGCCTGATGCATCATAATGACAGTTATGTGCGGGGCGGGGTGGGCCGTGTGCTCGGGGTCGGGTGTCCCTGTCCTGTCCCAGCGAAGCGTCGTCGGCAAGGCCGGGCGATGGGTTCGAGGTGGCCTATGTCGGGTCCGATGGCGTACGCCAGCGCGGGCCGTTGACGTTGCGCTGGAGTGTTCCGTTCGAGCGTGCGGGGGCGGTACGCCGGTTCACGTCTCGGCAAGGCCAGCGCAGCTTCTCCGGGCTGTGGTACTTCGCTTCCAGCGGCGATCATGTCGGGTACGAGTCGTGGCTAGAGCGTGACCGACTGATGGCGTTGGACGCCGATCCGGACGTCGTCGCGGTGGCCTCGCAGCCGTTCTGGTTGTGCTGGGACGGCCCGGGCGAGCGTCCGCTGCGGCACGCGCCGGACTTCTTCGTCCGGCGGCGTGACGGCACAGCGGTGGTAGTCGATGTCCGTGCCGACGACCGGATCCGCCCCAACGATGCGGTGAAGTTTGCCGCCACGGCGCGGGCCTGCGGGGCGGTGGGCTGGGGTTACGAGCGGGTAGGCGCGTTGGATTCGGTGCTCGCGGCGAATCTGCGCTGGTTGTCGGGCCACCGGCACCAGCGGTATCACCAGCCTGACCGGGCTGATCGGCTGCGGCAGGTATTCGCGCGGCCGACCGTGCTGATGGAGGGCGTGACCGTGGTCGCTGATCCGCTGGGAGTGCTGCCGGTGTTGTTCCACTTGTTGTGGCGGCGGGAGTTGCAGGCCGATCTGCGGTCGGAGCCGCTGAGCGAGAATTCGCTTGTGCGGGTGGCTGGAGGTTTCCGATGACGGTGTCGCGGCCGCCGGTGCTGCGCATCGGCGACGAGGTTCGGCTGGGCGGGCAGGTGCACGTGGTGGACGGCCTGGCCGAGGGACAGGTCCGGCTGCTCGACGTCGCCGGCGCAGCGGTGTGACACGCCCTGTGTGGAACCCGGTTGCGTGGCGACCCGTGGATTTGAGTAGTGTTTGCGTCATGTCGAGCCCTGAGGCATCCAAGGTGGGGGCTTTCGGTCACGCCGTCAGCCCCCTGAACCGCTGAGTTCTTAGTCCGCTTCCCAGCAGCCTTCGCTGCGTGGGGTATTTGCGCGCACCCTTGGGGCGCTGGCCGCGGTGACGAGACGTCTCCTTCTCGTTCTCTCTCACCTCGGAGCTCTTGATGCCTCTGCCGCTCTACCTGCTTGCCGTGGCGGTCTTCGCCATGGGCACTTCGGAGTTCATGCTCGCCGGCCTGGTGCCGGACATCGCCACAAGCCTCGACGTGTCGGTCGGGGCCGCCGGGCTTCTGATCTCGGCGTTCGCTGTCGGGATGATCGTCGGCGCGCCGCTGATGGCGGCGCTTGCGCGCCGGTGGCCTGCCCGGGCCAGTCTGCTGGGCTTCGTGCTGGTTTTCGCCGTGGCCCACGTCGTGGGCGCCCTCACGGCGAGTTTCGCGATTCTGCTTGTCACCCGGATGATCGCCGCCCTGGCCAACGCGGGCTTTCTGGCCGTGGCACTGAGCACGGCGGCCACGCTCGTCGCGCCTGATCAGAAAGGGCGCGCACTGGCGGTGCTGCTCTCGGGTACGACGGTGGCCACCATCGCTGGAGTTCCCGGCGGTGCGGTGCTCGGCACGCTGCTTAGCTGGCGTTCAACCTTCTGGGCGATCGCACTGCTCTGCCTTCCCGCTGCCTTCGGCGTCGTGAAGGGCATCCCGGCCCGTGTCGGAAAGACCCCTCAGGGCACTCCGGCTGGCTCGTCTCTTCGAGACGAGATCGCCCAGCTCGCAATGCCCAGACTGGTCCTGGTCATGCTGCTCGGTGCCCTAGTCAACGCTGCCACCTTCGCCACGTTCACCTTCCTGGCACCGATCGTGACTGACACCGCCGGCCTGGGCGAGCTGTGGGTCTCGGTCGTACTGGTGCTCTTCGGTGTCGGGTCCTTCGTCGGCGTCACCCTCGCGGGACGCCTCTCCGATCAGCATCCCGGCATCGTGATCGCAGTCGGTGGCCCGTTGCTATTGCTCGGCTGGGTCGCGTTGGCGGCCCTGGCTGCCCAGCCCGCGGCGCTTCTGCTCCTCGTGTTCGTGCAGGGCACGCTCTCCTTCGCGTTGGGCAGCACCCTGATCGCCCGGGTGCTCTATGAGGCAGCAGGCGCCCCCACCATGGGAGGGTCGTATGCGACCGCGGCGCTCAACATCGGCGCTGCTGGCGGCCCCGTCGTTGCGGCAGCGACCCTCGGGGCCAATGCTGGCGACCTCGGCCCGGTGTGGGTCAGCGGCCTCCTGGTCGCGGTCGCACTGCTCATCGCCCTGCCGCTCCGGCGGTTAATCGCACCCCGCCTCGGGCAGGCGATCCGGTGACCCACGCGAACGCTCCGTTGAGTATCGAGGGGCGGCGGCGACTCATCGAGCGCCGCCGAACCCGCCCAATCGCTCATGTCGCCGACGAAATGGGGATCTCGCGGGCCTGTGCCAGCAAGTGGGTCAATCGCTGGCGTCGTCCCGGTGAGGTCGGACTCCAGGACCAGCCCTCGACCCCGCATTCCAGCCCGAACGCACGCCACAGGTCATCGAACGGATCGAGACCTGGCGACGAGAGAAGAAGTGGCCCGCCCAGCGGATCACCGATGAACTACTCGCCATCGGCGTCAACATCCATCACCGCACGGTCACCAGACAACCGGCTCGATCGGAACGCAGCTCCCATTTGCGCATCGCAACTTGCCTCAACTCCAATGGCAGATTCAGCCGCCCAGCTCTGCCATTGGAGTTGAGGCACCCCAGCCCAGGAGTATGATCATGCCTCAGCTCGTCTTGGCAGACGACAGAAGCTGAGATGGCCCACTGAGGTTGGCGCTGTTGGACGGCTATCTGCGACCCGGCCCACTGAACCTGATCAGGAGCTGTCGTCCGCGCCGGTAGGGTGATCGCGTGGAACAAGATGAACGGTTCCGTCACTCCTCGTCGTTCGGCGCAGCGGCGACCGCGTACGCCGAGCACCGTCCGGACTATGCGCAGGCTGCGGTGCGCTGGGCGCTCAAGCCCGCGCCCGGCTTGCGGGTGCTCGATCTCGGCGCTGGAACCGGCAAGCTCACCGCCACGCTGGTTGCGGTGGGCGCCGACGTCACCGCGGTCGAACCTGACCCGGCGATGCTGGCCGAGCTGCGCCGCGCGCTGCCGGAAGTTCGTGCACTGCCGGGTAGCGCCGAGGCGATACCGCTGCCGGACGCGTCCGTCGATGCCGTGCTGGCCGGCAACGCCATGCACTGGTTCGACATGGCCGTCGGGGGACCCGAGATCGCCAGGGTCCTCGCGCCCGGCGGCATCCTGGCCGGCCTGTGGAACGTCATGGACGATCGGGCCGACTGGGTTGCCGGGCTGGCGCGGGTCAGCGGTAGCGCGGCCATTGGCCCTCGTGACACGCCTACCAGCTGGCGCGCCGAGACGGCAGACATGCACCTTCCGAAGACTGGCGTGGCCGCCCGGTTTGGCTCACCGGAGCAGGCTGAGTTCCCGCACGGGCAACGCCGCACCGCCGATTCTCTCGTTGCGACACTTGCCACGAGAGCGGGGATGCTGGTCATGCCGGAACCGGAAAAAGAGGCCACGCTCGGCCGGATCCGCGCTTTCCTTGCGAGCAGAGCGGAGACTGTGGACGGCGAGTTCACCCTCCCGATGCTGACCTGCGTGCTGCGCGTCCGGCGGCTGTGAAAGGCACCCGCAGCGAAACTGCTTGACCAGTTGGCCGAGGCGATCGAGTCCGTCACGACCCTGCACCCGCTGCGGACTGGTGAGGGATGTGGGTGGGTCTTCGCGTGGTGGCCAGTCTTCGATTCCGTGTCGGGTGGTCGTCCGACGGATCCGGTTGAGTTCGAGGTCGGTTTTGTCGATGGGGGCGCGGGAGAGGTGCGTCGGCGGCTGGTCGATGTGGCGGCTGTCCCCGTTCGAGGGTGTGCCGGCTTTGCCTCGTACCGGGGGCAGCGCAACTACCCGGGCCTGCACTGGCCGGCCTGCATCGGTGCTCATATCGGCTTCGAGTCGTGGTTGGAACGCGACGAGGCGGTGGCGTTGGACTTCGACATCGCCAAGACCCTGCACGTGCTCTGGCCACGGTCGACCCGATCGACAACGGCTACCGGCGCACCGTGCACCGCCACCGCCTAGCCCGCAATATCTTCCAGAGACAGCGCGGAGAGCTGCGCCACTCCTACCGCGAGGACCAGAACCCCCCCGGGGCGTGTGGGTCAGTGACGATCAGCAGGAACCGCCCCAGCTGGTTCGTCTGAGACCCATCACGCCAGGAGGGCGCGCCAGCGGTCGGCCGACTCCATCTCGTCCAGGCTGACCCGCTCCAGGAATGCCCCTGCCCTGGCCAGCCGCTGCCCCACAGGGCTGTCGGGCCCGGACGTCTCCGCTGCGGCCATCGCGGCCTGTGCCGCCTCGAGCGTCTGCCGCGCGCTGATCACGACTGAGTGGTACCAGGCCTCGTCGTCGACCACGTAGACGTCGCGACGCCGCTGCGGATCGCGCTCGCGCCTGACATACCCCTGCTGGACCAGGTAGTTCACGGCCACGGAGACGGAAGCAGGGCTGACCCGTAGCCTGCGGGTCAGCCCTGCCGCGGTGCGTCTGCCGTCCTCGGACAGCAACAGCTCGACGTGCACGCGCGCTGTCATCCTCGGCAGCCCCGTCCGGACCGCCAGCTCGATGATTTCCTCTCCCGCCGTGCCACCCGGTGATCCGGCCGCGCGCGGGGGTGCCGGTGTGCCACGCCGCGCCCGCTGGGCCGTCACCCGGTGTGCCTGCTGGGGCTGGTAGCCGCCGGGGCCGCCGTTGCGTCCGACCTCCCGGCTGATCGTCGAGGTCGGCCGGTCGAGCCGTCTCGCGATCTCGGCATAGGAGAGCCCGCCGGCGAGTCCGGCCGCGATGCGCTGGCGGTCCTGCTGGGTCAACCGTCCTCCTGGCATGCCGCCAGTATTGCCTTCGCCGTCATTCATTGCAACGCGTCATTGCATTCGAGTCCAGCGTCATTGCATCAATTTTCCGCCACGCACCTGGGAGAATGCCTTTCGACCGATTGACATTCACTCTGAATGCAACGTAGCTTTCGAGCATTGCCAAACACGTACTATCGCGAGATGAGGAATGGTCATGGGTGAATCCCTGCACGCCGTCACGGCGATGCCGACGGCACGTCAGCCCGGCTGCCCCTTCGACCCGCCGGCAGAGCTGGTCGATGCCCGCCGGCACGGCCCCATCAGCCGCTACACCTTCCCCGGCGGAAAACCCGGCTGGCTGATCACCGGATACGACCTGGTCAGGTCGGTCCTGGCCGACTCGCGGTTCAGCTCACGCAAGGAGCTCATGCTCCACCCGACCATCGACTACGGAGACATCGAGATCCCCCCGGCGCCGCCCGGCGAGTTCCTCCTCATGGACGAGCCCCAGCACAGCCGCTATCGAAAACCGCTGATGGGCAAGTTCACCGTACGGCGGATGCGACTGCTCACCGAACGCGTCGCGCAGATCACCGCTGACCACCTGGATGCCATGGAGAAGGCAGGGCCACCGGCGGACCTGGTGACCGCGTTCGCCAAGCCCATCCCCGCCATCATGATCTGTGAGCTGCTGGGGGTGCCGTACCAGGACCGGGAGTCCTTCCAGGAGCAGGTCGACTCGTTCATGAACGGGGAGACAAGCGACGAGGACCTGATGGCGGCCTACCACGCGACCCAGGACTATCTGGCGGAACTGGTGGCTGCCAAACGCGCGAACCCCACCGACGACGTGCTCAGCGACCTCACCGACAGCGATCTGACCGATGAGGAGCTGAAGGGGATCGCCCTGATCCTGCTGGCGGCCGGGCTCGACACCACCGCGAACCTGCTGGCCCTTGGCACCTTCGCGCTGCTGCGCAACCCGGAGCAGCTGGCCGTGCTGCGCGCCGATCCCGCGCTCGCCGACCGGGCCGTGGAGGAGCTGCTGCGGTACCTCAGTGTCGCCAAGACGTTCATGAGGACGGCGCTGGAGGATGTCGAGGTGGGCGGCCAGACCATCAAGGCCGGCTCGCCGGTGATCCTGTCGTACAACACCGCCAACCGCGACCCCGAGCGCTTCGCCGATCCCCACGTGCTCGACCTCCGCAGGCAGGACGGCGGGCACCTGGCCTTCGGCCACGGCATCCACCAGTGCCTGGGTCAGCAGCTGGCCCGCGTCGAGATGCGGGTCGCGTTCCCCGCGCTGGTCAGCCGCTTCCCCACGCTCCGCTTGGCCGTACCGCCTGAAGGGGTTTCCCTGCGCCCGGAGACCGCGGACATCTACGGGGTGAAGAGCCTCCCCGTCACCTGGGATGCGTAACCAATGAGGATTACTGTGGACGCCGAGCGCTGCGTCGGCTCCGGGATGTGCGTGTTGACGGTCGGCGAGGTGTTCGACCAGCGTCAGGACGACGGCAAGGCGTTCGTACTGCGACCCGAGCCGCCCGCTGAAACGTGGGACTCGGTTCGCGAGGCCGTCGACCTGTGCCCTGCCGCGGCGATCGTCCTGTCGACCGACCGCCGACTCTAGGGTGAGTTAAGGGAGCTTTCACCGGACCGTGCCGGCCTCGGCTGGAGATAGGTCCCGCCCTTCCGAGCCACCACCGCGCGCTCAGCTGACGGCAGCGCCGAACCACTTGGGCAACTGGCTGAGTAGATCCTGCTGATCTTGACCGACCCACGCCACGTGGCCGTCCGGCCGCAGCAGCGCCGCGGTCACGTCCAGTTCCTCGCTGACGTCGACGACGTGGTCGACGCGATCCGCCCAGCCCGCCACCGAGAGCCGACCGGTCTGGTCGAGCAGCAGTCCGCGGCCGCCGTGCATCAGCTCGTAGAGGCGGCCCCGCTTCAGCCTCACGTCCCGCATCCGCCGGCCGAGCAGTTCGTGGCCCTCGCCGAAGTCGTAGCGGACCCCGATCGCGATGATCTTCTCGATCAGGTACCGGTTCACGTCCTCGAAGTCCATCAGTTCCGCCAGCAGCCGGCGCACTGACCGGGGACCCGGCTCAAGGGACAGCAGCTCCATCTGCGCGCGGGTGTTGTCCAACACCTCGGCGGCGACCGGGTGCCGTTCGGTGTGGTAGCTGTCCAGCAGCCCCTCCGGTGCCCAGCCGTTGACCTCGGCGGCCAGTTTCCAGCCGAGGTTGAACGCGTCCTGGATGCCGAGGTTGAGCCCCTGCCCGCCGGTCGGCGGGTGGATGTGGGCCGCGTCGCCGGCCAGCAGCACCCGGCCGGTCCGGTAGCGCTCGGCCAGCCGGGTGGCGTCGCCGAAGCGGGACAGCCAGCGTGGTGAGTGCACGCCGAAGTCGGTGTCGGCGAACACCCGCAGCTGTCGCTTGAACTCCTCGAGGGTCGGCGGGATTGAGCGGTCCTCGGCCACCCCCTCGGCGGGCACGACGACGCGGTACACCCCGTCCCCGAAGGGCCCGACGCCGAACCGCTTCTGGGTCTTGCGAACCTCGGCCACCACGGCGGCCACCGTCTCCGGCGGAGCGGTCACCTCCATCTCGCCCAGCAGCGTGTCGACCCTGGTGGGCTCGCCGGGGAAGCCGACGCCGAGCAGCTTGCGCACCGTGCTGCGGCCGCCGTCGCAGCCGACGAGGTAGCGCGAGCGCAGCTGCGTGCCGTCGGCCAGCTCGGCGGTCACCCCGTGGTCGTCCTGGCTCAGCCCGACCAGTTCGCAGTCGCGCCGGATCTCGACGCCGACTTCGGTGGCGTGCTCGGCCAGCAGGCGGTCGGTGGTGGTCTGCGGGATGCCGAGGACGTACGGATGCGCGGTGTCCAACCTGCCCGGCGACGGCTTGGTGATGCCGGCGAAGAAACCGCCGACCGGGTACTGCTGGCCGAGCGCGAGGAACCGCTCCAGCAGACCGCGCTGGTCCATCACCTCGATGCTGCGCGCGTGCAGGCCGAGCGCGCGGACATACCTGGTCGGCTCCGTCTCCTTCTCCAGCACGAGCGTGTGCACGCCGTGCAGCCGTAACTCGCCGGCCAGCATCAAGCCGGTCGGTCCGCCGCCGGCGACGATCACGTCAATCATGGGAACCCCGTTCAGCAGGTTGCATTTCGGCCAGCTGTCCCGCGCAGTTCGTCGGCGGGCACCCCCGGGCCTCCGCGTCGAGTGCCCGCAACCGCGCCGCGAGTCCCACCGGCGGTTCGACTTCCCGCGAGACCCGCACGTCGACGACAGCGCACGTATTTCGCGGAGCACTGATTTCCGCAGGTTCTGGCTTCGGCTGGAGATTCTGCGGCACGACCCGGGTCTTGCCGCAAGGCCCCCAGTGCGCTATATGTTGAGAGTGGCAAGGAGCGGTTGACCTCCTTGCCTTTACCTTTGTCGTCCGCAGTGAACGGACAAGCGCCTCCCGAAGCGTTGACGCGCCGCGTACGGCGATGCTGCGGTCAGCTGAACACACCTGCTGCTCATCCGGCACCCGCCCCTGGGCCTCGATATCCAGGTCGGCGCCGGTGGGTGAACCAGAAGACGTCCTGCGGTCCTGATCGGCTACCGGTTGTCGGGGGCGTCGCGCCGCTCGTGCCGCGCGGCCTGCCTCGGCGTCGGCGGTCGGGGCCGGTCGTCGTGCACCCCGACCATGTCGGCGAAACGCGGGTCGACGGCGAGCAGCGGGCGCGCCCCGAACAGCGCCATCGCCGTCAGCAGTTCGTCGGTGCCGCGTTCGCTCCACGCCGGACGCCGCTGCGGGTCCAGGTCGGCGTGCGTACGCCGGGCCTGGCGCAGCAGCCGGCGGGCGGCGGCTCCGATCTCCGGCACCTCGCACAGCCACCACCCGCCGAGCAGGGTCACCCCGCAGCCCAGTAGCAGACCGACGACGGAGGCGGGGCCACCGGCGTCGCGGGACTGCGCGGCGCTCTCCACCAGCCGCAGGATCCCGACGGCGGCGACGGCGAACAGCGGCACCGCGCCGAGGGCGATGCGCCGGCGCTGCCACCGGGTCAGCAGCCACCCGTCGCGCAGCAGGCCGGCGACCAGCCGGCGCAGCGCCCGGTTGACCCCGGGGTCGGCGAGGACGGCCGCCCAGGTCTGCGGCCGCCGCACCGCGGTGTGCACCGCCCGGACCAGGGGCGCCGACCGGGCCGGGAACGGGGCGACGGCGACCATGGTGGCCAGTTCCGCCGGCCGGACGGCTTCCGCGCGGCGCAGCGAGGCTGCGGCGACCTGGCAGGCCAGCGCCGCCCGGTCGGTCAGGTACGCCAGCTCCATCAGCCCCGGCTCGTCGCCCCGGGTGCGCCGGCCGATCAGCCAGCGTACCGCCAGCGCGACGGCGAGCGCGGCGACGACCGCCACCGCGTAGTCCAACAGGAAGTGCGGACCGTCGACACCCCAGAGCACGTGATCAAGTATGGGGGTGGAGCCGTTGGCGGGGTGCCCCGCCTTCCCGCCGGGGCTGGTCGTACCGTCGAAACTCATCCGTCCCGTGTCATCTCCCGGTCGGCGACTGCGCGGAAGCCGTGCGGCGGGCGGCCGGTGAGGCGCTGGACGACGTCGGTGGTGCGGTCCTCGGCCCCCTCGGCGATGGCACGGTCCATGCCCGCCAGCATCGCGGCGAACTCCGGCGGCATCTGCGCCGTGAGGTGATCTCGGGGCCGGGGCGGGAAACCGGCCGGGCGCGCCTCACCGCCGATCCGACCGAGGGCTGAGAGTCTTTCTCGCATGTCGCGTCCCGAGTTTCCGGTGCCCTCGCGTGGTGCGGCCCGTCCGGCCCTGCGCGGGGCCGGGCCGGGTGACTTCACCGAGGCGTGGCTGCGTAACCGGCGGCTGTCCGAGCACACCCGCGACGCGTACCGGCGGGACGTGGCCGGCTGGTTGGCCTGGTGCGCCGTGCGCGAGCTGGACCCGCTGCGGGCGAACTTTCTCGACGTCAACACCTACGGCCGGGAGTTGGAGAGCGCCCCGGCGGCGCGCACCGGCCGGCCGCTGACGCCGGCCACGGTGGCCCGCAAACTGTCGGCCCTGTCCAGCTGGTACGACTTCCTGGTCAAGCTGCGCGCCGTCGAGGCGAACCCGGTCTCCGGCGCCGACCGGCCCCGCGTCGACCGGGACCACTCGGCGACGGTGGGTCTCACCCCCGAGGAGGTGGACGCGCTGCTGGCCGCCGCAGAGGCCGAGGCCGGCCCTACCGCGGCGCGTAACCGGGCCACCGTGGCGCTGCTGGCCGACCTGGGGCTGCGGGTGGGGGAGCTGGTCTCGCTGGACCTGGCCGACCTGGGCGCGGAGCGGGGACACCGCAGCGTCCGGTTCGTCGGCAAGGGCGGCAAGCCGCGCCGGCGGGCGCTGACCCCGTCGACCACGTACGCGGTCGACGCCTATCTGGCCGAGCGGGCGGCGGAGGCCCGGGTGACGGTGCCCGAGTTGACCGGGCCGCTGCTGGTGACCGCGACCGGTGGCCGGCTGGACCGGCACTCGGTGTTCCGCCTGATCCGCCGGTTGGCCCGGACGGCCGGCATCCCGGCGTGGGCGAAGCTGTCCCCGCACTCGCTGCGGCACGCGTTCGCCACCACCGCCCGCGCCGAGGGGGTGCCGCTGGAGGACGTGCAGGACGCCATGGGACACGCCGACCCGCGCACCACCCGCCGCTACGACCGGGACCGGCACAACCTCGACCGCGACCCGGCGTACGTGATCTGGGCGGCGCGGGCCCGGCGCCGGGGCTGAAACCCGCTGCGGAGTGGTTTTCGCTCCGCGACGGTGCCTTGCCAGCATGCCCCGCCGTCTGACCTCAAGCTGGTGGTTCCCCCGCGTGCTCGGCGCTCAGCCCTCGCCGGGGCGGCCCAGCGCCGCATCGAGGTCGGCGAGGTGGCCGGCCACGGGGCCGAGGGTGAGCACCCCGCTGCCCGCGCCCGCCAGCTCACCGGCGGCGGGCAGCAACTCGGCGTGGACGCGTCGCATGGTGGCCCGGTCGCCCAGGGCCAGCGCCGCGCGGCCGGCGAGGCAGAGCCTGGCCTCCCACAGCAGGTCGTGGGGCGAGTCGGGCAGGGCCCGCAGCGCGGCGGCAGCTTCGTCGCGGTGGCCGGCGGACAGCAGGAGCAGGGGGCGCACCCAGGGCTCGTACGGGCCCCAGTCCCAGTCGTCCCACCCGTGGTCCGGCGGCACGGGCGACAGGTCCGCGACGCCCGTGCCGGAATGCCGCGCCAGGCGCAGCGACAGCAGAGCCAGGGGAAGCATGCCCCGCTCCATGCCGGGCATGCCGCTGCCGGCGAGGCGAGCGTGCGCGACCCGGTACGCGGCCTCCGCGTCGGCCAGCCGCCCGGCTATTGCCAGCCGCAGGGCGGCGTACCAGCGGGTGAAGACGCCGACCAGCGGCAGGTCGTACCGGTCGGCGAGGTGTTCGGCGGCGCGGGCGTCGACGTCGGCGGCGTCGAGGTCGGCGAGCGCGCAGTGGGCCTGCAGCAGGACGAGGTGGCCGAGGACCTCGAAGGTCACCAGGTCGTGCCGGGCGGCTACGTCGACCAACTCGGCGCCGATGCGGGCCCGCTGCGGGGCCCGCCCGGGCCGGTCGAAGGCGTGCATGAAGCGGGCGTTGAGGGCGAACGCCAGCAGGGCCGGGTTGTCCGCCGCCCGGGCGATCGCCTCCGCTTCGCCGGCCGCCCGACGGCCCCGGTCCGTGGTGGTGCCGCGTAGCTCCAGGGCGAGGGTGCTCAGCAGCCTGCTGCGCTGCGTGTCGCCGCCGGGGACGGTCAGCGCCCGTTCGGCGGTCCCGACGATGCGGCGGGACAGCGGCTCGTCGTCGTTGCGGGTCCAGACGGCGGGCACCTCGAACGCGGTCAGCACGGCCACGGTCAGGTCGGAGTCGTCGATCCGCCGTGCCGTGTCGATCGCCTCGGCCCGGTGCCGGCGGGCCTGCTCCAGGTGGCCGGTCACGGCAAGGGTGCGGCCCAGCCCGAGCAGCGCGGTGAGCCGCTCCCGGGTGTCCCCGTGGCCGGCCCGGTCGTGGGCGGCGACGGCCTGCTGCCACAGGCGGGCCGCCTCGTGCGGGTGGCAGCGGCGTTCGGCCTGTTCCGCCGCGGTGCGGGCGTACCGGGCGGCACGGCCGGCGGCGGCGGGTCCAGGGGCGAGGGCGAGGTGGTGGGCGAGCGTGGCGGCGTCGTGCGGGCGCAGCCGTTCGACCGCGTCGCCGGCGGCGGCGTGCCAGCGGGCCCGGCGCAGCGCCGACAGGTCGCCGTACAGGGTGTCGCGCACCAGGATGTGGGTGAACCGTAGCCGCCGGTGCGGGCCGTGCTCGATGAGGAAGCCTGCCTGCACGGCGCGGTCCAGGGCGTCGAGGGTGACCGCGTCGTCGCCGGTGAGCGCGGTCAGCACGTCCGGGTCGATCTCGCGGCCGAGCACCGCCGCCCGCCGCAGCACGGACTGCGCCGGGTCGGGGAGCTGCGCCAGGCGGTGCCGGATGACGTCGCGCACCCCGGTCGGGACGGTGTCCAGCGCGGCGTCGCCCTCCTCGGCGAGCAGCCGGGCCAGTTCCCGGACGAAGAACGGGTTGCCGCCGGTGCGCCGGTGGATCAGCCGCGCGGTGGCGGCGTCGAGGTCCCGCCGCGCGACGGCGCGGGCGAGTTCACCGGTCGCCGGCTCGGGCAGGCCGCCCAGGTAGACCCGCAGCGGTTCGAGGCGGGCACAGCGGGCCAGCGCCGCGGTCAGCTCGGGGCTGATCTCGGTGGCGCGGAACGTGCCGACGACCAGCACCGGGCCAGTGACCGGCTGCGGAGGGGTGAGCAGCGCGGTCAGCAGGTCCAGGGTGTCGCCGTCGGCGCGGTGCAGGTCGTCGAGGACCAGCAGCACCGGGCCCCGGCGGGCCGCCGCCGTGACCAGCGCCGTTACGGCGCGGTGCAGGCGGAACCGGGCCACGGCGGGGTCCTCCGCCCCGCCGGCCGTGTCCCCACCACCGACCGCACCGGCCAGCTTGCCGCCGTCGGCCGCACCGGCGATGTCCCCACCCGCGCCGGGCCCCGTCCGGCTGTCGGGTGCGCCGAAGGTGTCCCAGTCGTCCGGCTCGGGAGCGATGCCGGGCGAGGCCGCCGCGAGGCCGTCCGGGCTGGCCCGGGTCAGCGCGTCGGTGATCTGCGTCCACGGCCAGGCCACCGGGGCCCCGTCGTACTCGGGGCTGCGGCCCCACGCCACCGTCCAGCCATCCCCGGTCAGCCGCCGGGTCAGGGCACCCACCAGCGCCGTCTTGCCCGCACCCGGATCACCGGAGACCAGGGCCATCGCCGGCCGGCCGCGCCGGGCGACGTCCCCGGCCGCAGCCAGCAGCCGGGCCTGCTCCTCGCCGCGCCCGACGAACGACGTGCCCGCCTCCGGCGGCGGGGCGGGGCGCACGACGACGGGCGCGCGCGGGAGGTCCGGGGGGCCGGCCGGGCTCAGGTGCGGGGCCTGGGCGAGCACGTCGGCCTCCATCTGCCGCAGGCCGGGGCCGGGGTCGACGCCGAGTTCGGCCGCCAGCGTCGCCCGGGCGCGGCGTAGTGCGGCGAGGGCGTCGCCCTGGCGGCCCGCCCGATACAGGGCCAGCGCGAACAGCCGCCAGGCGTCCTCGCGTAGCGGGTGGCCGTCGGCGTGAGCCCGCAGGTCGGTGGCTGCCTCAGCGGCCCGGCCGAGCGCCAGCAGCGCCTCGGCCCGCCGCTGCACGGCCAGCAGCTGCAGCTCGTCCAGCCGGTCAATCTCCGCCCGGGCCCACCCGTCGGTAGCGTGTTCGGCGTACGCGGGGCCGCGCCACAGGGCCAGCGCGTCCCGCAGGCACGCAAGGGCCCGGTCGGCCTGACCGGCCGCCAGCAGCCGCCCCGCCTCGTCGACCGCCGCCTCGAACCGCCACGCGTCGACCGCGTCCGGCTCGGGGTGCAGCGCGTAGCCGGGCGCTGCGGTCACCAGCAGCCGGGCCGGCTGGCGGGGCGGCCGGTCGGGCTCCAGAGCGCGGCGCAGGTCCGCGACGAACGTGCGGATCGCCGCCACCGGGGCGTGCGGGGGTGTCGCCCAAAGGTCGTCGGCGAGCCGGTCGACCGGCACGACCCGACCCCGGGCGACCAGCAGCCGGGCCAGCACCGCGCGGTGGCGGGGGCCCCTGAGCGCGACCGGACCGAGGTGGTTGCCGGCGACCACCGGGCCGAGCACCCCGAAGGTCACCGCCGGTGCCGTGGTCCGCCCGTTCATCATCCCCACTGTAGGCAGGCCACGGGCCGTGACGTCGGCCGGTTCGGCGTGCTCATCCGATGCTGATCGGCCGCTGATCGGCACCGGGCAGGCTCGGTAACGCACACCATCGGTGCCGGGCACGGCCCGCGTACCGGTTCCCCGTCACCCGTACTGGAAGGCTCACCCGTGGAACCAAGGATCAGTGGATTCGACTACCAGCGCGTCACCGTCGCCGACGGAGTAGCCCTGCACACGGCCGTCGGCGGCTCCGGCAGCCCGGTCGTGCTGCTGCACGGCTTCCCGCAGACGCACCTCATGTGGCGGCACGTCGCCGCGGACCTCGCCGCCGACCACACGGTCATCTGCCCGGACCTGCGCGGCTACGGCGACAGCGACAAGCCCGCCGATGTCGACGGCGCCCGCTACGCCAAGCGGACCATGGCCGCCGACGTGGTGGCCCTGGCCCGGGCGCTCGGCCACGAGCGGTTCGCCCTGGCCGGGCACGACCGGGGCGCCCTGGTCGCGGTCCGCGCGGGCCTGGACCACCCCCGCGCGGTCACCCACCTGGCCGCACTGGACGTGCTGCCGACCCTGGACATGTGGGACGTGCTGCACGGCGTCGACGCCGCCGTCGCGTTCCACCTGTACCTGATGGCGCAGCCGCCGGGCCTGCCGGAGCGGCTGATCGGCGCCGCACCGGACGCGTTCTTCGGTCACTTCCTCGACGCCTGGGGCGGCGACCCGCAGGCCCAGCCGGCCGACGTGCGGGCCGCGTACCTGCGGGCATCCCGGGAGGCGGTCACCTCGATCGTCGCCGACTACCGGGCGTCGGCCGGCGTCGACGTCACCGACGACGCGGCCGACCGGGCGGCCGGCAACCGGCTGGCCATGCCGGTTGCCGTGCTCCAGCAGGACTGGGGCGCAGCCCTCGGCTACGACGCGGCCGGCCTGTGGGGGGCGTGGGCGGCTGACCTGGAGCACCGCACCGTGACATCTGGGCACTTCATGGCCGAGGAGGCGCCCGCCGAGGTGGTCGCGGCGCTTCGGGCGCTGCTGGCCCGCTAGCCCGACAGCGTTCAGCAGAGCAGGTCGAGGTGCTGGTGGGCGTCGCCGGAGATGTCCTCGTGGCGCAGCCGCCGCCGGGCCCACAGCCGGGCGGCCACCTCGGCCTGTTCGTCGCCCCACGCGGCGTGCTCGACGAGCAGGGCGCAGGTCAGCGCCGCCGCGAGGCGCAACGCCAGCCCGCGAGCCCCGGCGACCACGTCGGCGGCCCGCAGGTCGGCGGTGACGTCGGCGAGGGCGGTGGTCAGCTCGCCGGTGACCGTGGCGAGGGTGTCGGCCAGGGCGGGGGAGAGCGGCCGGGCCAGGTCCACGGCGGCGGCCAGCCGGCGCAGCAGGGGCGCGCCGGCGTCCTCGCGGGTGACGGCGCGCAGCACGTCCAGGGCGAGCACGTTGGTGGTGCCCTCCCAGATCGGCAGGACCTGCGCGTCGCGCAGCAGCCGGGGCACGCCGGTGTCCTCGACGTACCCGGCGCCGCCGAAGCACTCCACGTACTCGCTGGCGGAGCTGACCGCGAGGCGGCCGGTGGCGAGCTTGGCCAGCGGGGCAACCACCCGCAGCTCGGCGGCGGCGTCCGGGTCGGCGCCCACCTCCACCCGGCCGAGCAGCGCGAACGCGTGCCCGGCCAGGGCGAACGCGCCGGCGGCGTCCACGGCCAGGGCGCCGAGGGTGGCCCGGTGCAGCGGGTTGTCGGCCAGCCGCCCGCCCGCGGCGGTGCGGGCGTCGGCGTACGCGCGGGCGTAGGCCAGGCCGCGGCGCATCCCGCCGGCCGCGGCGGAGGCGTTGTGCACCCGGGTCACCACCACCAGGGTCATCGCCCGGACCAGGCCGGGCACCGCCGGGTCGCCCAGCGGCAGCGCGTACGCGTCGGTCAGCCCGATCTCGGCCGTGGGCAGCGCCCAGGTGCCCAGCTTGTCCTTGAGCCGGTGCACGGTCACCCCGGGCGCCGGAGCGTCGGCGGCGGCGGTGGCGGTGGCGCCGGCCAGCGGCGAGTCGGCGGCGTAGCGGGGCACCAGGAACGGGGCGAGGACCCGGCTGCCCCGGCCGGCGCCCTCGGGCCGGGCGAGGGCCACCGCGATCGGGGCGTCGGCGGCGGAACAGAACCACTTCTCCCCGGTCAGCCGCCACGACCCGTCGGCGGCGGGCCGCCCGGTGGTGCTGGAGCGGGACAGGTCGGAGCCGCCCTGCGACTCGGTCATCCACTGCCCGCTGACGATCGCCGTGTCCGGGTCGGTGGAGACCAGCCGGGGCAGCCACGCGTCGCGGACGCCCGCGTCGACCTCGGGGAGGCTGAGCAGCGCCGCCGCGCCGTCGGCCATCGCCACCGGGCAGGAGAAGGTGGCCGACTCCGGCCCGTACAGGTGCAGCAGGGCGTGCTGGACGACGCGGGTGGCGGCCCCCCACGTGCCGCGCGCCGACTCCAGGTAGGGCAGGGCGACCACGGCGTGCCGGGCGGCGGCGGCGCGTTGGGCCTGCCAGCCGGCGGAGGTGTCGACGCGGTCGACGCGGGCGCCCCACGGGTCGTAGCGGACCAGGGTCGGCGGGTGGGCCTCGGCGTCGGCGTGCGCGGCACGCAGCGGCCCGGTCACGTCGGCGGCCAGGTCGGTCAGCCGGCCCTGCGCGGCGGCGTGCCCGTCCGGGCCGAGCTGCCGTCGCAGCCAGGACCGCAGCAGGCGGTCCCCGGTGTACGGGTCCTCGGGGGTGGGCACCGGCTGCACGTAACGGGTCATCGTCTCGCCTCCGGGGGCGCTCGCGTCGGGGTGTGCGCCGACGGTAGACGATGCGCGCCCGGGAGGCGACCGGGGCGAGTTGCTGCGGGCCGGCGGGCCGGCCGCCTACGGTCGGAGGTGATGGGCGGTGAGCGGTCGTGGAGCCGGCCGGCCCGGCGGCGCCGGCCGGCGCGCGTCGGGCTGCTGGCCGCCGGCGCGGGCCTGGGGTTCTGCCTGGTCGGGGTAGCCGGTCTGGGTGCGTGGAACGTGCAGGTGGTGACCGGGTCCAGCGGCCCGGTGCGGGAGACCGCCGACGGGTTCCTACGGGAGGTGTCCGCCGGCGACGCCGACCGGGCGTACGGGCGGTTGTGCGCCGACGCGCGCAGCCGGTGGAGCGCGGCGGGCTTCGCCGCGTGGCTGCGGACCCCGCCGCAGGTCACCGGCTACGAGATCACCGATGTGGCGGTGGCCACCCGCGGTGGCCGGCCCCGGGGCACGGTGGCGGTGCGGCTGACCCGCGACGGTGGCGGCAGCGAACAGCGGGAGCTGCCGGTGGTGCGGGAGGCCGACGGCTGGCGGGTGTGCGGGGACCCGTACTGACCCGTCGGAGGGCTGTTTTACCGGCCGCCGAGGTCCCCGGCGCGGTAGTGCCGCCGGCACAGCACCTGGTAGCGCACCTGCGCGGTGTCCACGGTGTCGCCGATGACGACCTGTTCGCCCTCGCGGACCACCCGGCCGCCGACGACACGGGCGTTGAGCAGCCCTTCCCGGCCGCACCAGCACAGCACTTCCACCTGGATGCGGGCGACGGAGTCGGCCAGCTCGAACAGCCGCCGGGCGGCGGGGAACAGGCAGGACCGGAAGTCGGTGGCCAGGCCGAAGGCGTACACGTCGACGTCGTAGTTGTCGACCAGCTCGGCCATCTGCTCGATGTGTTCGAGGTCGTAGAACGACGCCTCGTCGCAGATGAGGTAGTCCACCCGGACCCCCTCGGCCCAGGCGTCGCGGACCAGGTCGCGCAGGTCGAAACCGTCGGTGACCTCGATCGCGGAGTGGGCCAGGCCGATGCGGGTGGTGACCTGCGGGCCCAGCGACCGGTCGATGCGGGTGGTGACCAGGCCACGGCGGCCCTGCCGGGCGTGGTTGTAGTTCATCTGCAACGCCATCGTGGACTTGCCGCAGTCCATCGGCCCCCAGAAGAACTTCAGCGCGGCGGCGTGTAGCGGCCGGCCGTTGACGCCCCGGGCTGCGGCGCAGCCCGCGCGGGTGTCGTCCGGGCCGGGGAGGGGCCGGGCCAGGCAGATCGGGGCGGCGTCGTCGGTCACGTCGGGGCAGCCTAGCCCATCGACGACGGACGATCAGCCCGGTGTGTGGGCCCCCGAGCTCGGGGGCCCACACCGGGCCGGCGCCCTACAGCACCCGCGGCGGGGTGTTGCCGGCGGCGACGATGGCGCGGCGGATCGGCACGGCGGCCAACAGCGCGAACCCGACCACGAAGAAGATCAGCAGGGAGACCAGGCCCACCCGGTAGGAGGAGGTCAGCTGGAACACCAGCCCGAACGCGAGGGGCCCGAGCCAGCTGGTGCCCTTGTCGCTGATCTCGTAGAAGCCGTAGTACTCGCCCTCCTTGCCGGCGGGGATGAGCTGGCTGAACAGCGACCGGCTCAGCGCCTGGCTGCCGCCGAGGACCAGGCCGATCGCCCCGCCGAGGATCATGAACGGCAGTGGGGCCTTCTCGGGCAGCCGGAACGCGGCGATGATCACACCGGTCCACAGCACGAGGCTGAGCAGCACCGTCTTCCACGCGCCGATCCGCCGCGCGAGGGCGCCGAGGCCGAGAGCGCCGCCGAAGGCGAGGAACTGCACCAGCAGGATCGTCACGATCAGGGTGCCCTGTTCCAGGTGCAGCTCCTCGGTGCCGTACTGGCTGGCCAGGGTGATCACGGTCTGGATGCCGTCGTTGTAGACCAGGAACGCCAGCAGGAAGTACAGGGTCAGCGGGTACGCCCTGATCTCCCGCAGGGTGCGGCCGAGCTGCCGGAACCCGTCACTGAGCACGTTGCCGCCGCCGCGCAACGCCGCGGCGGTGGGGTGTTCACGCAGCCAGCGCAGCGGCACCAGGGTGAACACCGCCCACCACACGCCGGCGGACACGATCGACCAGCGGGCCAGGTCCAGGGTGCGCTGCGGGTTGCCGTCCTCGCTGAGCATCGAGACCGCGACCAGGTTCAGCGCCAGGAGCACCCCGCCACCGAGGTAGCCGATGGCCCAGCCGCGGCTGGAGATGCCGTCGCGTTCGTCGGGACCACCGAGCTGCGGCAGGAACGAGTTGTAGACGACCACGGCGGCGCCGAAGGAGATGTTCGCGACGATGAACAGCGCCCCGCCGAGCAGGTACCGCTCGCCGGTGACGAGGGCCATCGCGATGGTCGCCCCGGCGCCGGTGAACGCCGCCGCGCCGAGCAGCCGCTTCTTGTGCGCCGACCGGTCGGCGACCGCGCCGATCACGGGCAGCACGAACACCGTCAGCAACACCGACAGGGAGATCAGGTACGGGTAGTACGAGCCGGCGGCAACCCGGATGCCCAGCGGGTGCACGTAGCCGTCGCAGCTGTCCGCGCCGAGCTCGCAGCCGGCGGCCAGCTCGGTGACGGTGGTCAGGAACGGGCCGAGGAACACGGTGATGACGGTGGTCTGGAAGGCCGAGTTGGCCCAGTCGTAGAGGTACCAGCCGCGCCGCTCGCGGGGAGTGCTCGCCGGCGGTGGGGGGTTGTCCACCGTCGCGGTGACGGTCTCGGCCATGGGGGGTCCTCCGCCGGTTCTCAGGCGGCCCAGTGGCCGCGGCTGCGGTAGACGTCGCGCAGCACGCCGACGTGATCGGTCATGATGCCATCCACCCCAAGATCAAGTAACCCGTGCATCTCGGCAGGTTCATCGATCGTCCAGACATGCACATGCAGTCCGAGCCGGTGGGCGTAGGCGATCAACCGGCGGTCCACGACCGGGATCCGGCCGTACCGGGGCGGGACCTGGGCGGCGACCACCGACGGGGGCAGCCGCAGCGGCCGGCCGTGCAGGGACGCCACCCGCAACCGGGCCACCCCGCGCATGCCGAGGCCGGTGGCGATCCGCCCGCCGGTCAACGCCCGCAGCCGGGCCAGCCGGGCGTCGCTGAACGAGGCCAGCAGCACCCGGCCGCCGGCACCGGCCCGCCCGAGCGCGGCGACGGTCGCCTCGACGCCCCCGTCGGCCTTGACGTCGATGTTGAACCTCACGTCCGGCCAGGCGGCGAGGACGTCGTCGAGGCGGGGCACCACCGCGGCGCCGCCGACACGCACCGAGGCCAGGTCGGCCCAGCGCAGGTCGGCGATGCGCCCCGGCTCGCCGGTGACCCGGCGCAGGGTGGCGTCGTGGAAGACCACGGCGACCCCGTCGGCGGTGGCGTGCACGTCGGTCTCGACGTACCGGTAGCCCAGGTCGACGGCGCGGGCGAACGCGGCGGCGGTGTTCTCGTCGCCGTCGGCCGCGCCACCGCGGTGGGCGAACGCCAGCGGCGCGGGCGCGTCGAGGTAGCCGGAGCGGGGCTGCACGGTGGGCAGTATGCCCTGCGGCGGTGGCCGGCGGGTGCCTGGTCGGGAATGACCCACCGCCGGGCCCGGACGCCGGTCAGGTCCGCCGCCCGGCCGGCGAAGGAGATCATCATGCCCACCGTCAACAGCGAAGTGACCCGGCCATCTCCCGCACCCGGGCCCTCGCCCAGTTCGCTGGCGGGCACGGCGCCGCCGGCAGGGGGTGCCCCCACTACGCGGCCGGCTGGCCGGGCGGGGTGCTGCGCAGGCGCATGAAGTAGGAGACGGTGGCGACGCCGACGGTCTTGAGCACGGAGACGCCGACGACCGTCCAGTAGTCCCGGGTGAACGCGCCGTCCCAGCCGGACACCGCGTCGAAGACGACGGGCAGGGCGGCGATGGCGACGTCGGTGAGCAGGCCCTGCACGAACGTGCGGGCGGCCCGGTTCACGGCGTCGGCCTTCGCCGACAACGGCGCGGACGCGGGCGCGGGGGTGCTGGTCATAGTCTCTCCTCAAGGGGTGGAAGCGCAGGGAGAAGCCCGCCCCCGATCAGATCGGGGCGGGCTGGCTGGCGCGCCGTTCGTGACAGAAACTCGACTCTGGTCACCGGTGCCGGCCGTTGACCCCGGGCGGGTAGGGCGACCCGCCAGCCGACGCGCACCACTCGGGGCCGATGGACAGCGGGGGCGTTGCCGGCGATTCGGGGGTGGCACTAAGTTGGACATCGTGACTGCCGGGTCGGCCATGGGCCACAAGCGGACAGGGCACCCGGCCGGGGCGTGAGGGCCGGGCGGGCCCGCGGCCCGCCGTGCGTGAGTGACGCCCATCGCCACCCGCCCCGCGCGGGCGGCTCATCCTCTCGCTTCCCGCAACCCTCTGCAGCGCACTCGACGTGGCCCCGCGGGGCCAATCGACCCTGCGCGCTTCTTCCCGTCACCGTCGCCCGCCACGCGCGGGGCGACCACCCGGTCTGGAGAACGGACACCGCATGCCCAACGACTTCAACCAGCAGATCATCGACGAGTTCCGCGCCAACGGCGGCCGGGTCGGGGGGTGGTTCGAGGGCGCCCGGCTGCTGCTGTTGACCACCGTCGGGGCGCGCACCGGCACCCCGCACACCACCCCGGTGGGCCGGGTGACCGGCGAGGACGGCCGGGTCCTGGTCATCGCCTCCGCCGGGGGAGCACCGCAGGACCCGCAGTGGTTCCGCAACCTGACGGCCGATCCGCTGGTCACCGTCGAGGAAGGGACGTCGACCTGGCGGGCCCGGGCGGTCGTGCTGGCTGGCGACGAGCGGGACCGGGCCTTCGCCCGCGCGGCGCAGGCCGACCAGGGCTGGGCCGACTACCAGGCCCGGGCGGGCCGGGTGATCCCGGTGGTGGCGTTGGAACCGGTCGCCTGACCCGTCTGACCCGGTCGCGTCGAGCGCCGACGCGACCGGGTCAGGGCCGAGGGCCGCGCCGGTGGGAGCGGCTGGTGTCGCGGGGACGTCCCGGGTCGACGTACCGGGGCCGGTCGGGTTCGTCGGGGCGCAGCGGGACCAGGCCGTCGGTGATCGCGTCGATGATCCGGTCGGTGGCCCGGACGGCCGCGCCCGGGGCCGCGGGGTCGATGCCGGTCAGGTCCACGGGCGCCCCGAAGTGCACCCTGAGCACCGGCCGGCGGCGCACCGCCCGGGCGACGGCGCGCAGCATGCCCTTCGGGGCCCGGTAGGGCAGCACCTCGTGGGAGCCCCACTGCGCGACGGGCACCACGGGGGCGCCGCAGGCGAAGGCGATCCGGGCGGTCCCGGTCTTGCCGCGTTCCGGCCACAGGCCGGGGTCCAGGCCGATGCGGCCCTCCGGGTAGACCAGGATCACCGACCCTTCGACCACGGCCCTGGCCGCGTCGTCGAGGGCCCGGTGCACGGCGGCGGTGCCCCGGTCCACGCGCAGGTGCCCGGCGTGGCGCATGGCGGCGCCGACGAGCGGGGCGCGGAACAGGCCGCCGGTGGCCATGATCCGGGGGGCGACGCCGCGGGCGCGGCAGGCGGCGGCGAGGACCAGTGGGTCGAACGGGCTGAGGTGGTTGGCGGCCAGGATCAGCGGGCCGCGGCGCAGCCGGTCTGGCACGTCGCCGGTGACCTCGAGGCGGGCCAGGGCACCGACGAGGACGCGGGCGAACAGTTGGGCGCCGCGCCAGAACAGGGGCGGCCGCCAGAGGTCGGTCGGGGTGTCCATCAGCGCTCGATGGTCGCACGTCGCCGCCACGACCGTGGGCCCCCCGCCCGGGTCGCGGTGGGCCGGGCGGCAGTGGTGATCAAGGTCATTGGTCCCGGGCCTGCTCGGGACCTCCGACCCTGACGACTTCCCTACGACGTCCAGTAGTATCTACTACGTCTCGTAGTATGAAAGGCTGGGGGTTCTCAGGTGGACGCGTTGGACGTCGCCCGCTGGCAGTTCGGTGTCACCACCGTCTACCACTTCCTGTTCGTGCCGCTGACCATCGGCCTGTCCGTGCTCGTCGCCATCCTGCAAACCCTGTGGCACCGCACCGGCAACGAACGCTACCTAAAGCTCACCAAGTTCTACGGCAAACTCTTCCTGATCAACTTCGCGATGGGCGTCGTCACCGGCATCGTGCAGGAATTCCAGTTCGGCATGAACTGGAGCGACTACTCCCGCTTCGTCGGCGACATCTTCGGCGCCCCCCTGGCCATCGAGGCCCTCGTCGCCTTCTTCCTCGAATCCACCTTCATCGGCCTGTGGATCTTCGGCTGGGACCGCCTGCCCAAGCGCCTGCACCTGGCCGCCATCTGGGCCGCCGCCATCGGCACCAACCTCAGCGCCTACTTCATCCTCGCCGCGAACTCGTTCATGCAGAACCCCGTCGGCTACCGGATCAACCCCGACACCGGCCGCGCCGAGATGACCGACTTCCTCGCCATGCTCACCAACAAGGTCGCCCTGGTCACCTTCCCGCACACCCTCGCCGGCTCCTTCCTCGTCGCCGGGTCCCTCGTCGTCGCCGTCGGCCTGTACCACGTCATCCGCAACCGCGACAGCGTCGACACCCCCGCCTACCGCTTCGCCACCAAGTTCGGCGCCTGGGTCGTCCTGGCCTCCTCGGCGCTCGTCCTGATCACCGGCGACATCCAAGGCAAAATCATGACCGAGGTGCAGCCGATGAAGATGGCCGCCGCCGAGGGCCTCTACACCACCGAGAGCCCCGCCTCGTTCTCCGTGCTCACCATCGGCAGCCTCGACGGCAGCCGCGAGGTCTTCGCCCTCAAAATCCCCTACCTGCTGTCCTACCTCGGCACCGGCGACCCCAACGGCACCGTCCACGGCATCGACGACCTACAGGCCCAGTACGCCAGCCAGTACGGCGCCGGCAGCTACACCCCGATCATCCCCGTCACCTACTGGAGCTTCCGCTTCATGATCGCCTTCGGGCTCGCCGCCGCCGCGATCGCCCTGCTCGTCCTCTGGACACAGCGCAAGGGCCGCACCCCCACCAGCCGCTGGCTGCTACGCGCCGGCCTCGCCATGCCCATGCTGCCCCTGCTCGCCAACTCCTTCGGCTGGATCTTCACCGAAATGGGCCGCCAACCCTGGATCGTCTTCGGCGAGATGCTCACCCGCGACGGCGTATCCCGCAGCGTCTCCCTCACCGAAGTCCTCACCTCCTTCACCGCCTTCACCCTCATCTACGCCACCCTCGCCGTCATCGAAGTCAAACTCCTGCTCCGCTACGCCCGCGCCGGCGTACCCGACCTCACCGACCACCCCGACCCCACCGACGACAGCGACGACGCCGAGCGCCCGCTCGCCTTCGCCTACTGACCCGGAGCCCACCGTGGAACTGACAACCGTCTGGTTTCTCCTCGTAGCCGTGCTGTTCACCGGCTACTTCATCCTCGAAGGCTTCGACTTCGGCGTCGGCATGCTGCTACCCGTCCTCGGCCGCAACGACCGCGAACGCCGCGTCCTGATCAACACCATCGGCCCCGTCTGGGACGGCAACGAGGTCTGGCTCATCACCGCCGGCGGCGCCATGTTCGCCGCCTTCCCCGAGTGGTACGCCACCCTCTTCTCCGGCTTCTACCTACCCCTGCTACTCATCCTGCTCGCCCTCATCGCCCGCGGCGTCGCCTTCGAATACCGCCACAAACGCCCCGAAGCCTCCTGGAAACGCCGCTGGGACACCGCCATCTTCATCGGCTCCCTCCTCCCGGCGATCCTCTGGGGCGTCGCCTTCGCCAACATCCTGCGCGGCGTCCCCCTGGCCGCCGACCACGAATACGTCGGCGGCCTGCTCAACCTGCTCAACCCGTACGCCCTGCTCGGCGGCGCCACCACCGCCGCCCTGTTCCTCACCCACGGGGCCGTGTTCATCGCCCTCAAAACCGTCGGCGACATCCGCGACCGCGCCCGCACCCTCGCCGTACGCCTCGGCATCGGCACCGCCGTACTCGCCGTGGCATTCCTCACCTGGACCCTCACCATCCGCTCCAACACCGCCGCCATCGTCCTCGCCACCGGCGCCGCACTCGCCCTACTCGCCGGCACCGCCGCAGCCCACACCCGCCGCGAAGGCTGGGCCTTCACCGGCACCGCCGTGGCCATCGCCCTGGCCGTGGCCACCCTGTTCACCGCCCTGTTCCCGAACGTGATGCCCTCCACCCTCGACCCCGCCGGCACACTCACCGCCACCAACGCCGCCTCCACCCCCTACACCCTGAAAATCATGACCTGGGTGGCGGTCGTGTTCACCCCCATCGTCCTGGCCTACCAGGGCTGGACGTACTGGGTGTTCCGCAAGCGCATCGGCGTCGCCCACATCCCGAACCACTGATCCACCCCGACAAAACAACAGGGGCCGGCGCGACAACCCGCGCCGGCCCCGCAACACACCCCGACCCACCCGAAAACCCAGGCAGACACACCACACCCGCCGCTACCGTCACCCGATGCCCACCATCGACGTCCGGGAACTCACCCCCGACGACCTCCCCGCCGCCTGGACCCTCGGCCGCCACGCCTTCGGATCCGACCCCACCCAACCACCACCACCCACCACCACATCCGGCCTGACCCGCTACGGCGCCTTCGACCCCACCGGCCAACTCCTCGGCAAAGCCGTCGACCTGCACCACGACCAGTGGTGGAACGACCGCCCCGTCACCGCCGCCGACGTAGCCGGCGTCGCCGTAGCCCCCGCGGCCCGCGGCCGAGGCGTCGCCCGCGCCCTACTCACCGGCCTCCTCCGCGGCGCCCACGACCGCGGCGCCGCCGTCAGCGCCCTGTTCCCCACCACCACCGCCCCCTACCGCGCCTGCGGCTGGGAAGTCGCCGGCGCCCTACGCACCATCGACCTGCCCACCGCCGCACTGCCCCGACACCTGCCCGCACCCCACCTCACCGTCCGCGACGGCGGCCCCGCCGACCTGCCCGCCGTCACCGACCTGTACGAAACCGTCACCCGCCATCGCCGCGGCCTGCTCACCCGCCGCGGCCCCCTGTACGACCACCCCACCGACACCCTGCCCACCGACGGCCTCACCCTCGTCGAACACGACGGCCACCTCGTCGGCTACGCCACCTGGGACCGCGGCCGAGGCTACGGCCCCGACGCCGTCCTCACCGTCGACAACGCCCTCGCCACCACCGCCGACGCCGCCCGCGAACTCATCCGCACCCTCGCCACCTGGGCCAGCGTCACCCCCACCCTGCGACTCAACCTCCTCGACGGCGACGCCATCACCGCCCACCTACCCGTCGAAGCCACCCGCGAACACCACCGCGACACCTGGATGCACCGACCCGTCGACATCACCCGCGCCGTCACCCAACGCGGCTGGCCCACCCACGCCCACGGCACTGTCACCTTCACCCTCCACGACCACCTCGCCGACTGGAACACCGGCACCTGGCGCCTCGACGTCGCCGACGGCACCGCCGAACTGCACCGCACCACCACCGACACCCCACTGCACCTGACCGTCCGAGGCTTCGCCCAGCTCTACACCGGCACCACCGACGCCGAAACCCTCCGACACACCGGCCAACTGCACACCCCCGCCCAAACCGACCCCCGCCCCCTCGACCTGCTCGCCGCCGCCGGCCCCGCCCACCTGCACGACTACTTCTGAACCCCAACACGCCCCCGCCCCCCGCCGCACACGGCGACGGGGGGCGGGGGACAGGCACACCGGACGCGATCAACCCGCCTCGCGCAACTCCGCCAACCGCGCCTCGATCTCCGCCAACTCCGCCCGCAGCCTCCCCGCCTGCTGCTCCGCCTCCGCCCGCTCCGCGCCCATAATCTGCTCCACCGCCTCCTGCACCCCCGGAACATCCACCAACGCCACCATCCGCAACGCCTCCGCCGGCTTCACCACATACGGCTTCGCCAACGACTTCGCACCCTGCTGCGCCGCCACCGTCCACTCACCGTCCGCGTACGCCAACGTCACCGTCAACCCCGCCGGACCCTTCGCCTTCACCGCCTTCACCGCCCGCCGCGCCGGCTTCGCCTCCACCTGCTGCTGCTCCACCTTCGGCTCCTCCCGCCGCGCCACCGGCACCCGCGGCGTGTCCAGCACGAACTCCGGCTCCGCCGCAGGCGGCTCCGGCTCAGGCTCCGGCTCCGCCTTCACCTCCACCACCCGACGCCCCGCACCCCGCGGCGCCACCGCCACATCGGCAGGGGAGAACGGCAACTCGTCCCGACCGAACCGCACCACCACGAACTCGTCGGACACCGACGGATCGGTCAACTCCACCACCTGGCCCACCTGACCGGCGATCTGACCCGCCGACGACGTGAACACCACCTTCGGCTTCCGTCCGGCCGCCAACGCCTCCCGGATGCTCTGCACCTCGTCAGTAGACAAACCCTGGCCCGCGGCAACCATCACAACCCTCTTCCGTACACCTGTTTGATTCCTGCCTTGATACCAGCCCGCTGCGACACCCCGAAGATCAGCCCCCCAACGCCCGCAACGCCCGATCCGCATGCTCGTTCATCCCCAACTCGCTGTGCACCACCTCCACCACCCGCCGGTCCGACCCGATCACAAACGTCATCCGCCGCATACCCAACGGCCCCAACGGCACCCGCCGCAACACCCCCAACCGCCGCGCCACCACACCGTCCACATCCGACAACAACGGATAGTCGAACCCGTGCAACCGGGAGAACTCCGCCTGCTTCTCCACCGCGTCCCGACTGATCCCCACCCGCTGCGCGCCCACCGCCGCGAACTCCGCCGCCAGATCCCGGAAATGACAGCTCTCCGCCGTGCACCCCCGCGTCATCGCCGCCGGATAGAAGAACAACACCACCGGCCCCACCGCCAGGAACTCCGACAACCGCCGCAGCGTGCCCGTCTCGTCCGGCAACTCGAAATCCTCGACCAGGTCACCAACCCGCACACCCGACACCCGCGCACCTCCACTAGTCGACGCCGGCAGCGTAAGCGATCACCGACGTAACCCGTGCTCGCCACCGAAACCACCCCCCACCGGTACCGTCACCACCAGCACCCGGGGGAGGAGCACCCACTGAATCCCGTCACCATCATCACCGGCGGCAGCCGCGGCATCGGCGCCGCCACCGCCCGCCGCCTCGCCACCCACGGCCACCACATCGCCATCGGCTACCGCCGCGACCACCACGCCGCCGACACCGTCGTCAACGACATCCGAGCCACCGGCCGCCACGCCATCGCCGTCCCCGCCGACACCACCGACCCCGACGCCATCACCCGCCTCTTCGACGCCGCCACCGACCTCGGCCCCCTCACCGGCCTCGTCAACAACGCCGGCGTCACCAGCCCCATCGGCCCCTTCACCCAACTACGCGCCGACGACCTACGCCACGTCGTCGACGTCAACCTCATCGGGTACGTCCTCTGCGCCCAACAAGCCGCCCGCCGCCTCACCCACGGCGGCGCCATCGTCAACGTCTCCTCCGCCGCCGCCACCCTCGGCAGCCCGGGGGAGTACATCCACTACGCCGCCGTCAAAGCCGCCACCGACACCCTCACCATCGGCCTGGCCAAGGAACTCGCCCCCCACGGCATCCGCGTCAACGGCGTCGCCCCCGGCATCGTCCGCACCGACCTGCACGCCCTCTCCGGCGCACCCGACCGCGCCGACACCGCCGCCGACCGCATCCCACTCGGCCGCGCCGGCGAACCCGACGAAATCGCCGCCGCCATCGCCTGGCTCCTCAGCCCCGACGCCAGCTACACCACCGGCACCGTCCTACGCGTCTCCGGCGGCCTCTGACCACAACGCCCCACACGACCGGACCAACCGGGAGTACGCGCGGCGGAACTCCCGTCGTGCGTCACGAAACAGGTGACCAGACCGATCAGGAATCGAGAAGCACCGGTCACCTAGGTCACCTAGAGTGACCGCCATGAACGCCGAAAGCGGCCCTGCCCAACAGCTGGAGACACGATGAGCATGGCCACGAGGACCGACACCCAGTCGCCCGCGCCGCACGCTGCCGACAGCCACGACCTGATCCGCGTACAGGGCGCACGCGTGAACAACCTCAAAGACATCAGCATCGAGATCCCGAAACGCCGACTGACGGTGTTCACCGGCGTCTCCGGCTCCGGCAAGAGCTCGCTGGTGTTCGGCACGATCGCCGCGGAGTCACAGCGGATGATCAACGAAACCTACAGCGCCTTCGTACAAGGCTTCATGCCGACGCTGACACGGCCCGAGGTCGACGTACTCGACGGCCTGACAACCGCGATCATCGTCGACCAGCAGCGGATGGGTGCCGACGCCCGCTCCACGGTCGGCACCGCCACCGACGCCAACGCGATGCTGCGTATCGTCTTCAGCCGACTCGGACAGCCACACATCGGCTCGCCCAACGCGTTCTCCTTCAACGTCCCCTCGGTCCGGGCGAGCGGCGCGATCACGATCGAACGCGGTGCCGGCAAAACCGTGAAGCAGACCTTCACCCGCACCGGCGGCATGTGCCCACGCTGCGAAGGCCGGGGCACAGTCTCCGATATCGACCTCACCCAACTCTTCGACGACTCCAAGTCCATCGCCGAAGGCGCGATCACCATCCCCGGCTGGAAGACGGACAGCTGGTGGACAGTCCGGATCTACGCCGAGTCAGGCTTCCTCGACCCGAACAAGCCGATCCGCAAGTACACCAAGAAAGAGCTGCACGACTTCCTCCACCACGAGCCGACCAAGGTGAAGGTCGAGGGAATCAACCTCACCTACGAAGGGCTGATCCCCAAGATTCAGAAGTCGTTCCTCTCCAAGGACCGGGAGGCGCTGCAGCCACACATCCGAGCGTTCGTCGACCGAGCGGTCACCTTCACCACCTGCCCCGAGTGCGACGGCACCCGACTCAGCGAGGCGGCCCGGTCCGCACGCATCGGCGGAATCAACATCGCCGACGCCTCCGCGATGCAGATCAACGACCTGGCCGAATGGATCCACGGCCTCGACGAGCCGTCGGTGGCGCCGCTGCTCGCCACACTGCGACGGACCCTCGACTCGTTCGTGGAGATCGGGCTGGGCTACCTCACGCTCGACCGACCGTCGGGCACACTGTCGGGCGGCGAAGCGCAGCGCACCAAGATGATCCGCCACCTCGGCTCCTCGCTCACCGACGTCACCTACGTCTTCGACGAACCCACCATCGGCCTGCACCCCCATGACATCCAGCGAATGAACAACCTGCTGCTGCGGCTACGCGACAAGGGCAACACCGTGCTCGTCGTCGAACACAAGCCGGAGACCATCGCGATCGCCGACCACGTCGTCGACCTCGGCCCCGGCGCAGGTACGGCGGGCGGCACCGTCTGCTTCGAAGGCACCCTGGAAGGGCTACGTGCCAGCGACACCCTCACCGGCCGCCACCTCGACGACCGGGCCGCCCTCAAGAAGACGGTACGGACGCCCACCGGCACGCTGGCCATCCGCAACGCGACGGCGCACAACCTGCGCGACGTCGACGTCGACATCCCGCTCGGGGTGCTCGTCGTCGTCACCGGCGTCGCCGGCTCCGGCAAGACCTCGCTCGTACACGGATCCATCCCCGCCGGCGAGGGAGTGGTGTCGATCGACCAGGGCGCGATCCGCGGCTCGCGACGGAGCAACCCGGCGACGTACACCGGAATGCTCGACCCGATCCGCAAGGCGTTCGCGAAGGCCAACGGCGTGAAGCCGGCACTGTTCAGCGCCAACTCCGAGGGCGCCTGCCCCAACTGCAACGGCGCCGGCGTCATCTACACCGACCTGGCGATGATGGCCGGCGTGGCCACCACCTGCGAGGAGTGCGAGGGGAAGCGGTACCAGGCATCGGTGCTGGACCACCACCTCGGCGGCCGCGACATCAGCGAGGTGCTCGCGATGTCGGTGACCGAGGCCGAGGAGTTCTTCAGCGCCGGCGAGGCGCGCACACCCGCCGCGCACGCCATCCTCGACCGGCTCGCCGACGTCGGGCTCGGCTACCTCAGCCTCGGCCAGCCGCTCACCACGCTGTCCGGCGGCGAGCGGCAGCGGCTCAAGCTGGCCACCCACATGGCCGAGAAGGGCGGCGTCTACGTCCTCGACGAGCCGACCACCGGCCTGCACCTCGCCGACGTCGAGCAGCTGCTCGGCCTGCTCGACCGGCTCGTCGACTCCGGCAAGTCGGTCATCGTCGTCGAGCACCACCAGGCGGTCATGGCGCACGCCGACTGGATCATCGACCTCGGGCCCGGGGCCGGCCACGACGGCGGCCGGATCGTCTTCGAGGGCACACCCGCCGACCTTGTCGCCGCCCGCTCCACCCTCACCGGCGAGCACCTCGCGACCTACGTCAGCACCTGATGAGGCCCGCACGGACACCGCGAGTCGAGTCGGCCACCCGCGCGCTCCAACACCTCGGCCGCCGCCGCGCCCCGCCTGCGTGGACAGGTCGGCGACGACCTCCACGCCCCGCAGATCCACCCCGATGACGGTGTGCCCGTCACCACGCAGCGGCCCTGCCCATGCCCGAGGCAGCCCCGGTCACCACGTACGTACCCATGTCGGTTCCCCCTCAGCCCGTGAACAATTTCGCCGCCGTCAGCGCCGTCTGCACCACCCCGTACCCCAGCAGCGCACCCACCAGCAACCAGGAGATCCACAACCGGCCGGTCTGCCCGAACGAACCGTTGCTCATCGCGCAATCCCTCCCTGCACCCCGCCCGAACCGACGGCCGCCGGCTCGTGGAACCGCTCCGGCACCGGCCGCACCAGCAGGTTCGCCACGAACCCCACCGCCAGGACCCCCAACATCGTCAACAGTGCCGGCCGGTACCCCGCCGCCGTCAGCGTCCCCGGCGCACCCTTCGCGTCGAGGAACCCGTTGACGATCAGCGGACCGGCTACCCCCGCCGCCGACCACGCCGTCAACACCCGGCCGTGGATCGCCCCCACCTGGTACGTGCCGAACAGGTCCCGCAGGTACGCCGGCATCGTGGCGAAACCACCCCCGTAGAACGACACGATCACGCACGCCAACAACACGAACAGCGCCGGCGCCACCTGCCCGAACAACGCCAGCAGCAGGTACAACACCATCCCCACACCCAGGTACAGCACGTACACCGGCTTACGGCCGATCATGTCCGACGTCGACGACCACACGAACCGGCCACCCATGTTGAACAGCGACAGCAGCCCCACAAAACCGCCCGCCGCCGCCACCGACACCGCCGACGCGCCCTCCTCACGGAAGAAGTCCTGGATCATCGGACTCGCCTGCTCCAGGATCCCGATCCCGGCCGTCACATTGCAGAACAACACCACCCACAGCAACCAGAACTGCCGCGTCCGAACCGCGTTCGCCGCCGACACGCTCGCCGTGGTCACCATCAGCTTCACCTTCGCCCGCTCCGGGTCGAACCCCGCCGGCCGCCAGTCCGCCGCCGGCACCCGCACGTTCGCCACCCCGAACATCATGATCACGAAGTAGCCGACGCCCAGCGTCACGAACAGCCACACCAGCGCCGTCCCCGACGCCGTCGCGCCCGCGGTGGCACCCGGGTCGTAGCCCGAGTCGTAGAGCGACAACAGCTGCCGGGACAGGGGAGAGGCCACCATCGCGCCACCCCCGAACCCCATGATCGCCAACCCGGTAGCCAGGCCCGGCCGGTCCGGAAACCACTTGATCAACGTCGACACGGGGGAGATGTAGCCGATCCCCAACCCGATCCCGCCCAGCAGCCCGTACCCCACGTACAGCAGCCACAACTGACCCGTCGCGATCCCCACCGCACCGACCAGGAACCCCGCCGCCCAGAAGCACGCCGAGACGAACATCGCCTTACGCGGACCGTTGCGCTCCACCCATGTACCGGCCGCCGCCGCCGACAACCCCAGCATCACGATCGCGATGCTGAAGATCACCCCGATCGCCGTCTGACTCGCGTCGAAGTGGGCGATCAGCGAGTTCTTGTACACGCTGGTTGCGTAGACCTGCCCGATGCACAGATGGATCGCCAACGCGGCCGGCGGAATCAGCCAACGGCTGTACCCGGGCGGCGCGACGGTGTGCCGACGGTCGAGTGCGGAAAGCATGCTGCCTTCTTCCCGAAAGTTGACGAGAAACTCTCCGCCTGAGGCTTGCTCCACGCGCCGGGCGCCCGCTCCGCCTCACCGGGGTGGGGCCCAGTCAGTGGGCATATGGCCCACCTTCCGCCTGACGGGCTGCCTGGACCAACTCGGTTTCGCCGGCCGGGGGGGGGTACGCGGTGCAGCCGCGCGAGTCGACCGGGAGTCTTGGCAGCTCGCGGCCCTCCCGGCCGACGATTCGATAATGTACATTATGTCAAGTAACCACTTCTGACCCCTCCTCTCCTCTGCGGGGGCAACGACCCTCCGGACCCTCCGCACGGCCGGCCATCCCTGCGCCGGCGGACCCCAGCGCCTCACCCCGACGAAACCCACCCGCCAAGCACTGCACCTCCAACCACCGAACGCCGCCCCGCTCGACCGCGCGCCCACCACCCCACCCTTTCGGCGGGTGATCAAGAGGTTTGCGTCCGGTTCGGACCTGCCCCCGACGCAAACCTCTTGATCACCCGCCAGAGTCGGGACCGGAGTTGGGCTGGAGTCGGGTGGGAGTCTGGGCGTTAGGTTTTCCACTCCCCTGTCGTGGGTCGCCCCCAACCCGAGAATCATGCATAATATCCCTTATGCATGACAAACAGGACGAATCGGTACGGTCGTTGATCGAGGAGTTCCTGACCGCTCGGGCCACGCGCAAGCCCTCCCCCCACACTCTGGAGGCGTACCGGCGGGATCTGTGCGCGGTGGCGGCCCTGGCCGGCGAGACCCTCAACCCTCCCCTGCTGTCGGACGCGCTGCCGGTCACCGTCCTCTCCCCCAGGGTCATGCGGGCGGCGTTCGCCCGGTTCGCCGCCCCCCGCGCCGTCGCCTCGGTGCACCGCGCCTGGTCGACGTGGAACAGCTTCTTCTCGTTCCTGGTCGCCGAGGGGGTGGTGGCGGGCAACCCGATGCCGGCGGTCGACCGCCCCCGTGCCCCGCTCCCCCAGCCCAAGCCGCTGCGCGGTGAGGACACTCCGGAGCAGTTGCTCGCCGCAGTGTCCCGGGAGGACGGCCGGCAGCGCGACCCGTGGCCGGAGCGGGACGTGGCGGTGTTGGCGTTGGCGCTGTGCGCGGGGCTGCGTCTGTCGGAGTTGCTGGCGCTGCGGGTCGCGTCGCTGGCGGGGCGGCCCGGTGAGCGGCGGGTCGACGTGGTCGGCAAGGGCGGCCGTCCGAGGGTGGTGCCGATCGAGCCGGAGCTGGACCGGGTGGTGGTGGCGTACCTGGACAGTCGGGCTCGGCGGTTCGGGTCGCGGTCGGTGCGGCCGGATTCGCCGTTGCTGCTGGACCGGCGGGGTGAGCCGCTGCGCCGGGGCGGCCTGCAGTATCTGGTGGAGTCCTGTTACCGGCGGGCCGGGGTGGTCGACCGGGTGCCGCGTGGGGCGCAGTTGCACGCGCTGCGGCACACGTTCGCGACGCGGCTGGCGGAGGACGGGGCGAGCGCGGCGGAGATCATGCGGTTGCTGGGGCACGCGTCGTTGGCGTCGTCGCAGACGTATATCGAGGTGACGGCGGGTCAGCAGCGGGCGGCGGTGCGGTCCAACCGCACCAACCGGGCGTTGGTGGGGTTGGTGCGGGTGCAGGAGGGCGCGGTGGGGTGACCGGCGGGGCGTGGGGTGTGGCAGGGTGGAGGGGTACGCGACTGGCGGCATCGGGGATGGGATCGACCATCGGGGAGCTCGCCGTGGGGGTCGTCCGCCTGGGCTCCTGCGGGCGAGGTGGTGCCATGTCTTCTTCTGCGGTTTCCTCGGGTGTGGTTTCCTCGGGTACGGCGCGGTTGTTGCCGGGTGGGCCGGTGGCGCAGCAGGTGCTGGGTGAGGTGGCGGCGGAGGTCGCGGCGTTGCGGGCGGCGGGGGTGACGCCGTCGTTGGCGACGGTGCTGGTGGGCGACGACGACGCGAGTGCCGGGTACATCCGGATCAAGCAGCGGCAGGCGGCGGAGTTGGGGTTCGCGTCGCCGCATGTGCATCTGGCGGCGTCGGCGTCGCAGGCGGATCTGCACCGGGTGATCGAGGGGTTCAATTCCGATGCGGGTGTGCACGGGGTGTTGGTGCAGCATCCGATTCCGGGGCACCTGGACTACGACCGGGCGTTGCAGGTGTTGGATCCCGACAAGGACGTCGACGGGATGCATCCGGTGAACATGGGCCGGTTGGCGTTGGGGTTGCCGGGTCCGTTGCCGTGTACTCCTGCGGGGATCGAGGCGTTGTTGGCGTTCCATGGGGTGCCGGTGGCGGGTCGTGAGGTGGTGGTCCTGGGCCGGGGTGCGACGTTGGGGCGGCCGTTGGCGATGTTGTTGGCGCAGAAGCGGCCGACGGCGAATGCGGCGGTGACGGTGGTGCACACGGGAGTGGCGGACTGGCCGCGGTACACGCGGCGGGCGGAGATCCTGGTGGCGGCGGTGGGGGTGCCGGGGATCGTGCGGCCGGAGCATGTGCGTGCGGGTGCGGTGGTGGTCGGTGGTGGGGTGCGGTACGAGGGTCGGCGGTTGTTGCCGGATGTGGATGAGTCGTGTGCGCAGGTGGCGGGGGCGATCACGCCGCGGGTCGGTGGGGTGGGGCCGACGACGGTGGCGATGTTGTTCCGTAACGCGGTGGCGGCGGCGCGGCGGGCGGCCGGGTTGGGGTGAGGGGTGTTGTGGGGTGGTTGGTCGGGCCGGTCGGGGGGTACCTGACCGGCCCGACGCCCTACGGTCAGCGGCGCTGCCCGCGCAGCGGGGTGACTGTGGTGTACGGGACCGGAGTGCCGCCGGTCCACTGGTACAGCGATGCGGTCCCGGTCTGTTGGATGGTCCCGTTGACGGTGGTGGTGCCGGACGACACGACGTAGATCCGTCCGTCGCCGAGTGTTTCGAGGCCGACGCTGCCGGGGGCGGTCCAGCCGCGGATGCCGGTCGCCGGGTCCGTGGTGCCGGCGGGGGCGAGCGGCACGGTCCGGCCGGTTGTGCCTGCCGGTTGGCCGGCGAGTGGGAGGGTCTGCGGTGCGACGCCGGCGGAGACCGCGAACAGCGTCCAGTTCGGGAACTGGGGTTTGGTGCCCTGGTAGGCGGCCATCAGCCACAGGCGGTTGTGCCGGTCGTACTCGAGGCTCTGCACGCCCCACGTGGTGTTGCCGGTGTGGATGAATACCTTGTCGGCGGGGTGGGGTGGGCCCGAGAGGTGCGGGGCGGTCTGGGTGAGGGGGCGGGCGTACGTGTTCCAGCCGCGTACGTCGTAGGTGAGCAGCACTTGGTGGTCGTTGTCGGTGCGGGTGGTGTCCGGGGTGATGCCGTACGCGACGACCAGCATGTTGCGTTGGGCGGTGCCGGTGGTGCCGAGCCGTGGGCCGAAGCTGATTCCGTCGATGCCGCTGGTGCCGTAGCGGCCGGTGGTGTAGTCGGCGGCCACTTCGGGCAGGTACACGGTGGTCATCACGCCGTCGGCTTCCGCGTTCATTCCGGTGCGGGTGATGCGGGTGCCGTCGAACACCGCGATGTAGAACGCTTGGCGGGTCTTGTACTCCAGCGATCCGTAGATCAGGCCGTTGTCGGGGTTGATGTCGAGGTCGCCGAGGTGGCCGGTGAGGCCGGTGACGGTGCCGATGACCTGTCCGGTCTGGATGTTGGTTTTGACCAGTAGGTTCGTGAAGGACCAGTAGGCGTGGCCGCCGACCCAGTCGACGGCGAGGCCCTGTACGTGTCCGGAGGACCAGGTGCTGCCGGATATGGCGGCGGGCATGGCTGGTGGTGCCACGGTGGGGCGGGTGGGGCGGTACGCCGGGCCGCTGCGTGGGGGTGGGGGGTCGGCTTGGGCGGGCGTCGGGGCGGCGGTGAGGGTGCTGGTGCCGGCGAGGATGGCCAGAGCGGCGGCGGTGAGGGTCTTTCGCACGCGGCGAGGGTAGCGATGTGATTTCTCGCGGGGCGGGATTCGCGGTGGCGTGTCGGGAGGGCCTGTCCGCGGGGTTTCAGTGTTGTGGACGATCGCCTCGTGGTCTGTGTCCGCTCGTACCGTCATCCGTTGCTTGCGGGGCGGAAGGTCGCTGGCGTGTGCCGGATGGCCGGCCGGGCGGGGAGCACTGTCGGCGGGGGCGCTGGTCCGGAAGCGGGAGCGCTTGCCGCGGACATGTGTGTCCGGGGGTGTCAGCCGAGGTCGACGACGAGGGGGCGGTGGTCGGAGATGGTGGAGGCTGGGGTGGTGACTGCGGTGACGGGTGGTAGGCGGTGGCGGTGGTGGCGGTCGGCGAGGATGTGGTCGAGTTGGACGCGGGGTCGGGCGGTGGGGTAGGTGGGGCGGCGGCCGAGGGGGGTCCAGCCGGAGATGAGTCGGGCGGGGCCGGCTGGAAGGTTGAGGTCGCCGAGGAGGATGCGGGGGGCGGGTAGGGCGCGTAGGGCGCGGACGGTCTGGCGGAGTTGGTGGGCGTTCCAGCCGGGGACGAAGGACAGGTGGGTGGCGGCGACGGTGATGTCGCCGTGGGGGGTGTCGAGGACGGCGGCGAGGACGACGCGGGGTTCGTCTTCGAGGAGGATGAGGCCGCCGCCGGGGCCGGGTACGTAGACGGGTGAGCGGACGGGGGCGGGTTTGAGGCGGGTGACCTGCCAGGTGTGGACGGGGTGGCGGGTGACCAGGCCGATGCCGTAGCAGGGTTCGCCGTGTCCGTCGTCGTCGTGGCGGAGGGGGCGGAACTGTTCGCCGGGGGTGCCGACGAGGGCGGCGGCGAAGCGGTGTTCGGGGGCGCCGAGGGCGCGGGCGGCGATGGCGGTGAGGTCGAGGTTGCCGCTGCGGGTCTGGTCGCGGTCGACTTCCTGTAGGGCGAGGACGTCGGCGTCGAGTGCGGTGACGGCGGCGGTGAGCCGGTCGGGGTCGACGAGTCCGTCGGTGAGGGATCGGCCGTGGAGCAGGTTGAAGGTGGCCAGGCGCACCTTTGCACCCTACGTGGGTGGTGGGAGGGTTGGCGGATGCTGAAGGTGTTGGTGTGTTCGATGGTGGTGTTCGTGGTGGTGGGTTTTGTGGGGGTGTGGTTGCGGCGTCGGCGTGGGCGGTGACGTGTTGGGTCGGTCGCGAGCGTTGGGTGGGGTGCCGGCCGGCGCGCAGCCCGCGCCGGCCGGCGGGGTCGGTCAGGCGTGGCGGACGATGTCGTTGTAGTCGAGGCGGGGCAGGCGGGGGAACCAGGCGTCGGGGCCGGGCTTGCCGAGGTTGACCACGAGCAGGGAGCGCCAGGTGCTGTCGGCGAAGAGGTCGCGGTCGACGGCGGCGGCGTCGAAGCCGGCCATGGGGCCTGCGGCGAGTCCGGCGGCGCGGACGGCCAGCAGCCAGTAGCCGATCTGGAGCGTGGCGTTGAAGCGGGCCATGCCTTCGCGGGCGGCGGCGTCGGCGGCGAGTCCGTCGCGCATCTCGGGGCGGATCGGGAAGGTGCGGGGGATGAATTCGTGGAAGTCGGTGTCGGCGGCGAGGACGGCCACGACGGGGGCGGTGGCGGTCTTGGCGCGGTTGCCTTCGGTCATGTGGGTGAGCAGTCGGTCGCGGGTTTCGCCGGGGCGGGTGTAGAGCACTCGCAGGGGCTGGGTGTTGGCGGCGGTGGGTGGGTACTTGGCGAGGTCGAAGATGGCGTGCAGTTGGGCGTCGGTGACGGGTTCGTCGGTGAAGGTGTTGGCGGTGCGGGCGTCGGTGAACAGTTGTGCCTGGGCGGCGGTGTCGAGGGTGATCAGGTTTGGCGTGACGGTGTCGGTCATGTCGGGGTTCCTTTGGGCCGGGGACGCTAGCTGCTGAGAGGCTAGCAGCTAGTTTTTTCGAAGTTGCATCATCGTGGGTAAGGCCACGTATCGTGGGGGCATGACGCCCCGCTCCCCCATTGGTGAGGTGCCCCGGTCCTGCGACGGGGGGTTGACGCGGGCGTTCGCGTTCCTCGGCAAGCGGTGGAACGGGGTGCTGCTGGGCACCCTGGCGCACGGGCCGGCGGGGTTCGCCGAGCTGACCCGCGCGTTGCCGGGGATCAGCGAGTCGGTGCTGTCCGACCGGCTCGGCGAGCTGGCCCGGGTGGGGCTGGTGTGCCGCACGGTGCGGCAGGGTCCGCCGCTGGGGGTGAGCTACGAGCTGACCGAGCGGGGCGCTGCGGTGCTGCCGGCGTTGGATGCCCTGGCCCGGTGGGCGCACGAGAATCTGCCCGCCGAGGAGTGCGGCGGGGCGTGAGTGGGTGGTCGCGTCGGGGCGGTGGTCGCGCCTGGGGCATGTGATCATCGTCGGATGCCGTTGCGCGCCGAACATGACCGGGTGCTGCTGGGGCGGTTGCTGGGCCGGGACCCGGCGCTGCACGCGTACCAGTTGGGTGACCTGGACGACTTCTTCTGGCCGTACACGTCGTGGTTCCGCCGCGGCGAGCAGGTCGCGTTGCTGTATCACGCGGTGGCGCCGCCGACGTTGCTGGCGTTCGCCGACGCCGCCGGCCGGGAGGAACTGTCGGCGCTGCTGACCGACCTGGCGCCGGTGTTGCCGGCGCGTCTGCACGCGCACCTGTCCCCCGGCCTGGCGCCGGTGCTGGCGGGCTGGTTCCACGTCGCCGACGGTGGCGCGCACCGCAAGATGGCGCTGACCGACCGGACGCGACTGGCCGCGGTTCCCGGCGAGGGGGAGCCGCTGGGTGCCGCCGACCTGCCGGAGCTGACGCGGCTGTACGCGGCGGCGTACCCGGGTAACTGGTTCGATCCGAGGATGCTCGACACGGGCCGGTATGTGGGGGTGCGTCGCGACGGGCGGCTGGTGGCGGTGGCCGGGGTGCACGTGTACTCCCCGGTGTGGCGGGTGGCGGCGCTGGGCAATGTCACCACCTGTCCCGGTTACCGGGGGCGGGGTCTGGGCGCCGCGGTGGTGTCCGCGCTGTGTCGGCGGCTGGCCGCCGACGTCGACCACGTCACGTTGAACGTGAAGGTCGACAACGTGGCGGCGCTGCGGCTGTACGACCGGCTCGGGTTCACCTTGGTGGCCGGGTACGGCGAGTACACCCTCACCGCGTGCGCGGGGCCGCGGTGACGGCCCCGCCGCGCGTCGAGCCGTCGGCGGGGCCCGCCGGGGGGCTGCGGCGGCGCCGGTGGGTGCGGCTGCTCGTCGTCGCCGTGGGGGTGGTCGGCGCGGCCGTGGTGGGCCTGCGGGGGCGGCTGCCCGATCCGCGGGAGTTCCTCACCGCGTTGACCGGTGCCGGCTACGGGTGGGTGGTGCTGGCGGTGCTGCTGCAGGTCGTCTCGCTGGCGGCGTTCGCGTTGCAGCAGCGGAGGCTGCTCGACGCCCTGGGGGTGCGCCTGCGGCGGAGCCGGGTGGTGGCGATCAGTCTGGCCGGCACGGCGTTGTCGATCTCGCTGCCGGCGGGGGCGGCGGTGTCCACCGGGTACGCCATCCGGGAGTACGAGCGCGCTGGGGCGTCCCGTGAGGTCGCGGCGGCCTCGGCGGTGGTGTCCGGGTTGGCGTCCATCGGCGGGCTGGCCCTGCTCTATGTGGGTGGGGGTGCGGTGGTGCTCACCCGCGCCCCGGGCGGGTGGGACTGGCGTGCGTTGGCCGTCGTGGCGGTGCTCGGTGGGCTGATCGCGCTGGCTGTGCTGGTCGGGCGTCGGCAGCCGCGTCGGCGTCCGGCCGGGCCCGTCCCGGGCCCCGACGTGTCGGGTGGTGTGGTGCGTCGGCGCGCGCGGGCGTTGTTGCTCTCGGCCCGTCAGGCGTGGCGGGCGGGGGCGTCGCTGCGGGCGCGGGACTGGGTGGGGGCGGTGGGTTACGCGGCGGTGAAGTGGGCGGCCGATCTGTTGTGCCTGGCCGCCGCCGCCCAGGCGTTGCGCCTGTCGGTGGGAGTGACCGCCCTGGCGGGCATCTATCTCGGTGTGCAGATCGTCCGGCAGGTGCCGCTGACCCCGGGTGGGGTGGGTGTCATCGACACCGCTCTGGTCGCCGGGCTCACCGCCTCGGGCGCGACCGCGGTCAGTGCCGCCGCCGCGGTATTGGTCTACCGGATGTTGTCCTGCTGGCTGCTCATCCCGGTCGGCGGGGTCGCCGGGCTGACGTTGCGCGGCGAGCGGGCCGCCAGCCGGGTCTGAGCGTCGGGGCGGTCAGGCCACGGCGGTGCTGCCGGCGTCGGCGAGGGCCGGGTGGGGTGGGGCCGCGTCCCGCCGCCCGACCGGTGGGGACGGCGGGAGAGGGTGGGTCAGCGGTGCCGGGTGGGTGAGTCGAAGCGGCCGGCGCGGATCTCCCGCAGTGCCCGCCGGCGGGTGTCCCCGCGCAGGGTGTCGACGTAGAGACGCCCGGCGAGGTGGTCGGTCTCGTGTTGCAGGGCGCGGGCGAGGAATCCGCTGCCGGAGATGGTCAGCGGTTCGCCGTGCTGGTCGAAGCCGTGGGCGGTGGCGTGCAGGGCGCGGGGGGTCGGGAAGTACAGGCCGGGGATGGACAGGCAGCCCTCGTCGTCGTCCTGGAGTTCGTCGGACAGCTCCACCGTCGGGTTGATCAGGTGGCCGCGGTGGCCGGCGGCGTCGTAGACGAACACCTGGGCGGACACGCCGATCTGCGGGGCGGCGACGCCGGCGCGGCCGGGTTCGCCGAGCAGGGTGTCCATCAGGTCGCCGACCAGGGCGCGCAGGTCGGCGTCGAAGCTGGTCACCGGCTCACAGGCGGTGCGCAGCACCGGGTCGCCGATGATCCGGATGGGTCGCATCGTCATGGCAGCAGGCTATCGGCCCGTGACCCGGGTGCGGGGGTCAGGGCGGCGCGGACGGGTCGGGCCTTGGCGGCGGCCTCGGCGACCTCGGCGTCGGGGTCGCTGTCCCAGGTGATGCCGCCGCCGGCCCAGCCGTGCAGCAGGTGCCCGTCGGCGGCGGCGGTGCGGATGGTCAGGCCCAGGTCGACCCGTCCGGCGCCCACCCAGCCCAGCGCGCCCATGCTCGCGCCCCGGCCCACGGGTTCGCGGGCGGCGACGACGTCGAGGGCGGCCAGTTTGGGTGCGCCGGTGACCGACCCGCCGGGGCAGACCGCGCGCAGCAGGTCGGCCAGGCCCAGGCCGTCGGCGGGGGTTGCCGACACCGTCGATTCGGCCTGCCACAGGTCGCACCAGCGGCGTACGGCGAACAGTTCGTCGACGGTGACGGTGCCGGTGGCCGCGACGCGGGCCAGGTCGTTGCGTTCCAGGTCGACGATCATGATGTGTTCGGCGCGTTCCTTGGCCGAGGCGAGCAGTTCGGCGCGGCCGGCGGCGGTGGCCGGGCGGGTGCCCTTGATCGGGCGGGTGACCAGCCGGCCGCCTTCGACGGCGATCAGGGTTTCCGGGGAGGCGCAGCCGATCGCCCAGCCGGGCCCGTGCAGGGTGCCGCCGTAGCGGGCGCCGGGCAGCCGGGCCAGCCGGGCCAGGGCGGGGCGGGGGTCGCCGGTGTACGGGGCGGCGGCGTGACCGACGAGGTTGACCTGGTAGACGTCGCCGCGGCCGATCGCGGCTCGTACGGCGGTCACGGCGTCGGCGTGCTGGCGGGTGCTCCAGCTCGGGGTCCAGTCGCCGACCCGCCAGGGGCCGGCGTTCGGGGCCGGTGCGGCGGTGGGGGTGGGGGTGTGCGCGTAGACGACCACGGCCAGGTCGGGCAGGGCGGGGGCGGGGCTGGGGGCGCCGGGTGTCGCGGCGGCCATCACGGCCCCGGCGGCGGCCGAGACGTACACGGCGGCCCCGCACACCCCGCCCGGGTTGTGGGTGGCGGGGCGGGTCAGGTCGTCGACGTCGAGGCCGTGGGCGGTGAGGAACTCCTCGACGAGGCGGGCCGGGTCGCCGCCGTCGCGCAGGCGCCAGTGCAGGCGGTCACGTTCGGTGAGGTTGCCGCGGCAGGCGGTGGGGGCGGCGGGCACGTCCACCCGCGTCAGTGAAAACGCTTCCACGCCGTCCGGCCCAATCTGCCTCGTCCGTTCAGTGGATTTCCCCCCGACATGGTGTGAACCCGCTCGATGGGGCTCGCGTTCGCTTGGTACTGTGCGTCACTGGTCATGTGAACCATGACACAGTGCCCCCACAGTCCGGAGAACCCGATGTGCCAGCACCAACCCACCTGCCCCTCCGCCGAAGCGACCGACAGGGAGGCGGCCCGGGTCCTCGCCTGCTTCCCTGAGCAGGGCTGGAGCCTGCTCTGCAACGGTGTCATCGTTTTCGAGGACACCGGCGAGCTCCTCCCCGACGGCAGCACCATCGCCCCCCATCGCGGTCCCGCCCGCCACGCCCTCGTCGCCTGACCGTTCACCCAGCGTCAACCTGCCGCGCTCCGTCGACCACAGGCCCTCCCCCGGTCCCGCGACCAGCCTGCCCCGGGTCGACGCACCCGCCGGGGCGGCGCGAACCACCGCCCCGGCGAGCCCCGACGTCACTGCTCGAACGCCTCCGCCGGCGGACACGAGCACATCAGGTTCCGGTCGCCGTACGCGCCGTCGATCCGCCGCACCGGCGGCCAGTACTTCCCGGCCCGGTCCACGCCCGCCGGGTACGCCCCCACCGACCGCGGGTACGGGTGCGGCCACTCGTCGCCGGCCACCATGGCCGCCGTGTGCGGGGCGTTCGCCAGGGGATTGTCGCCTGCCGGCCACTCACCCGAGCCCACCTTGTCGATTTCCGCCCGGATGGCGATCATCGCGGCGCAGAACCGGTCCAGCTCGGCGAGGTCCTCGCTCTCCGTCGGCTCCACCATCAACGTCCCCGCCACCGGGAACGACATCGTCGGCGCGTGGAACCCGTAGTCGATCAGCCGCTTCGCCACGTCGTCGACCGTGACCCCGGTGGCCTTCGTCACCGGCCGCAGGTCCAGGATGCACTCGTGCGCCACCAGGCCCTTGTTGCCCGCGTACAGCACCGGGAAGTGTTCCCGCAGCCGCACCGCCACGTAGTTCGCGGCCAGCACCGCCACCCCCGTCGCCCGGGTCAGGCCCGCCGCGCCCATCATCCGCAGGTACGCCCACGGGATCGGCAGGATCCCCGCCGACCCGTACCGGGCAGCCGAGATCGCCGGCCGGCCCGACTCCGGCTCCCCCACCGGGTCGCCGGGCAGGAACGCCGCCAGGTGCGCCCGCACCGCCACCGGACCCACCCCCGGGCCGCCCCCGCCGTGCGGGATGCAGAACGTCTTGTGCAGGTTCAGGTGTGACACGTCCGCGCCGAACCGGCCCGGCTTGGCGAACCCGACCAGGGCGTTGAGGTTCGCCCCGTCGACGTACACCTGACCGCCCGCGTCGTGGACCCTCGCGCACAACTGCGCGATGCCGGTCTCGTACACCCCGTGCGTCGACGGGTACGTCACCATGATCGCCGCGAGCGCGTCCCGATGCTTGTCGATCTTCGCGTCGAGGTCGGCCAGGTCGACGTTGCCGTCGCCGTCGCATCCCACCACCACGACCCGCATCCCCGCCATCACCGCGGACGCCGCGTTCGTGCCGTGCGCCGACGACGGGATCAGGCACACGTCCCGGTGTCCCTCACCCCGGTCCCGGTGGTACGCGCGGATCGCCAGCAACCCCGCCAGCTCCCCCTGCGACCCGGCGTTGGGCTGCACGCTGACCGCGTCGTAGCCGGTCACCTCCGCCAGCCACCCCTCAAGCTGGGCGATCATCTCCCGGTACCCGGCCGTCTGCGCGGCGGGCGCGAACGGGTGCACGTGGGCGAACTCCGCCCAGCTCACCGGCTCCATCTCCGTGGTCGCGTTCAGCTTCATCGTGCACGACCCCAGCGGGATCATCCCCCGGTCCAGGGCGTAGTCGAGGTCCGCCAGCCGCCGCAGGTACCGCAGCATCGCCGTCTCCGAGTGGTGGCTGCGGAACACCGTATGGGTGAGGAAGTCCGAGGTGCGCGCCAACGCCGCCGGCAGGGCCGCGTCCACGTCCCCGTCGACCCCGGTCACCCCGAACGCCGCCCACACCGCCGACAGGTGCGCTGCCGTGGTCGTCTCGTCGCAGGAGATTCCCACCCGGTCGGCGTCGACCAGGCGCAGGTTCACCCCCCGCCCGGCCGCTGCGGCCACCACCTGCGCGGCCCGGCCCGGCACGCGCGCGGTGACCGTGTCGAAGAACGCGACGTCCGCCACCGCCACCCCGCCGGCGCGCAACCCGGCCGCGAGCCGCGCCGCCATGCCGTGGGTACGCTCCGCGATGCCCCGCAGCCCGTCCGGGCCGTGGTAGACGGCGTACATGCCGGCCATCACCGCCAGCAGCACCTGCGCGGTGCAGATGTTGCTGGTCGCCTTCTCCCGCCGGATGTGCTGCTCACGGGTCTGCAACGCCAACCGGTACGCCGGGTTGCCGTCGGCGTCGCGGGACACCCCGACCAGCCGGCCCGGCAGCATCCGCTCCAACCCCGAGCGCACCGCCAGGTACCCGGCGTGCGGGCCACCGAAGCCCATCGGCACCCCGAACCGCTGGGTGGTGCCGGCGGCCACGTCCACGCCGATCTCCCCCGGCGGGCGCAGCAACGTCAACGCCAGCAGATCCGCCGCCACGCACACCAGCGCCCCCACCTCGTGCGCCGCCGTAACCAGCGCGGCGTGGTCCCGTACCGCCCCCGACGCCCCCGGGTACTGCAGGTGCAGGCCGAAGAACTCCGCCGGCAGCTCCTCGGCATCGACGTCGACCACCCGCACCTCGATGCCCAACGGCTCCGCCCGGCTGGTGATCACCGCGAGGGTCTGCGGCAACGCGTCGGCGTCGACGACGTACACGCTGCTGCGGCTCTTCGACGCGCGGCGGGCCAGGGTCATCGCCTCCGCCGCGGCGGTGCCCTCGTCGAGCATCGAGGCGTTCGCGGTGGCCAGCCCCGTCAGGTCGGTGACCATCGTCTGGAAGTTCAGCAGTGCCTCCAACCGGCCCTGGCTGATCTCCGGCTGGTACGGGGTGTACGCCGTGTACCACGCCGGGCTCTCCAGCACGTTGCGGCGGATCACCGCCGGGGTGTGCGTGCCGTGGTAACCCAACCCGATCATCGACACGGCGACGGTGTTGCGCGCGGCCAGGGCCCGCAGCTCGGCCAGGGCGTCGTGCTCGCTGGCCGGCTCCGGCAGGTCCAGGGTGCCGTGCCAGCGGATCACCTCGGGGATCGCGGCGTCCATCAGCTCGTCGACCGAGTCGTAGCCGACGGCCTGAAGCATGCGGCGCTCATCGGCCGGGTCGGGGCCGATGTGGCGGGCGGCGAACTGCTCTACGGTCATGGCGGCGCTCCCGGAAGGGGTGAGGTCGACAGGTCGGCCTCCCCCTGAGTCGCACCCCGGGAAGGGCGCTCCACAGTGCCTGCCCACGAGGTCCTTTTGCCTGAGAGGTTCCGGGGAGGAAGCTGCCCCTTCGGCGCCGCCGGCAATGATCACCGAGCGGTCTCTCCCACGTGGGGTACCGGCGACACCCACGCTACCAGCGTGGCCGGTGCCGGCGGACGTCGTCCCCCCGAGCAGTGGATCACCGGCCCGGGCGGCGGCTCAGCCCGCGACCGACGCCGCCCACCCGCCGGACGCGCCGGCCGCCGCCTCCGGGGCCGGGGACGCGCCGGCGAGGCGGTCGGCCAGCGCCGGCAGCAGCACGCCGAGCGGCGCGTCGGCCCGTACGGCGGCGTAGGCGTCGCCCCGGGTCGCCCCCTGGTTGACGATCGCCACCGCAATGCCCCGTTTCGCCGCCCGGATCACGAACCGGCGCCCCGACATCACCGTCAACGACGACCCGAGCACCAGCAGTGACCGGGCCCCCTCGACCAGGTCGAAGCAGCGGGCCACCCGGGCGGCGGGAACCGTCTCCCCGAAGAACACCACGTCCGGTTTCAGCATCCCGGTGCGGCAGAAGCCGCAGTCGACCGTCCGGAATCCGGCCACCTCGTGGTCGGCGAGATCCACGTCACCGTCGGGGTTGACCGCCGCGGCCACCGCGTCGAACCCCGGGTTGGCCTGCCGCAGCCGCCGGTCCAGCTCCTCGCGGGAGGTGTGGTTGCCGCAGTCCAGGCACACCACCTCGTCGAGGCTGCCGTGCAGCTGCACCACCGGCTCCGACCCGGCCGCGGTGTGCAGACCGTCGACGTTCTGGGTGATCACCGCGTCGACCAGCCCGCCGCGCTGCAGGCGGGCCACCGCCCGGTGCCCGCCGTTGGGGGTGGCCCGGGCGATCGTGCGCCACCCCAGGTGGCTGCGCGCCCAGTACCGCCGCCGCGCCACCGGATCCCGGGTGAACGCCTGGTACGTCATCGGAGTGTGTCGACGCGCCACGCCGCTGGGCCCCCGGTAGTCGGGGATGCCCGACTCGGTGGACAGGCCCGCCCCGCTCAACACCACGACACCGCCCTCGGCGAGCAGCCCCGCCAGCGCGTCGAACGTCTCGGTCACGGGGTCCATGCTGCCTCAGCGACGCCCCGCCGGCGAGCACCGGCCCCGTGACCATCCTCGCCGCAGCGCCGGTGCCCGCGCGCCCCGGCGGCTACCGTGGCAGGTATGCGCGTCGTCATCGCCGGAGGGCACGGCAAGATCGCCCAGCTGCTGCACCGGGAACTCGCCGGCCGCGGCGACACCGCCGTCGGCCTGATCCGCGACCCCGGCCACGCCGCGGCGCTGCGCGCCACGGGCGCCCACCCCGTTGTCTGTGACCTGGAACACGCCGACGCCGCGCAGGTCGCCGCCCACCTCGACGGCGCCGACGCGGTGGTCTTCGCCGCCGGTGCCGGCCCCGGCAGCGGCGCCGCCCGCAAGGACACCGTCGACCGGGCCGCCGCCGGTCTGCTCGCCGACGCCGCCGAACAGAGCGGGGTACGCCGCTACCTGCTGGTCTCCTCCATGGGCGTCGACACCGACCCACCCGCCGGCACCGACGACGTGTTCGCCGCCTACCTGCGGGCCAAGAAGGCAGCCGAGGACGACCTCACCGGCCGCGACCTGGACTGGACGGTCCTGCGCCCCGGCCGGCTCACCGACGACCCGCCCACCGGCCGGATCACCCTGACCCGGCACGCCGGCCCCGGGGCGGTCACCCGCGCCGACGTCGCCCGGGTCCTCGTCGCCCTGCTGTACCACCCGGGCAGCGCCGGCACGGTCCTGGAACTGGTCGCCGGCAACACCCCGATCGCCGACGCCGTCGCCAAGGCCGTCCGCCCCTGACCGGCCCCGTGCCGGTGTCGGCCAGTTCGAGGTGGTCGCCGACGGACAGCCGGCCGCCGTCGCCGACCGGGGGTTCGGCGCGGCCCCCGCCCGCCCAACACGCGCGAAGTCAGCCGCCGACGACCTGCCGTAGCTGCTGACTCGCCTCTCCCGCCGCCGCCGCGTCGGCCCGCAACTGCTCCGCCTGCGCCGACAGGTGCGCCTGCCACTGGTGCAGGTGCTGCTGCGCCGTCGCCACCGCCGCCAACAGTGCCGCGTGTCGTGCCTCCAACTCGCGGATCTGCCGCTGCGGGTCCTCCGACCGCGAATCCGGCCACCCCGGCGTCGCCCCGGCCCGCCGGTGCGCCTCCGCGAGGATCTCCTCGGCCTGCCGCCGCGCGTCGGCGATGATCTCCGCGCCCTCCTCGCTGGCCTCACCGATCACCCGGTTCGCCTCGTCCTGCGCCCGCACCGCCAACTCGACCACCATCGGGTCCGGGCCCTGTGGGGCGGTACTCGGCAACGCGCCGTGCCGCAGCATCTCCACCTGCTGCACCAGGCTCTCGTTCTCCCGCCGCAACCGCTGCAACTCGCCGTCGAGCAACGCGATCCGCCCGTCGGCCGACCGGGCCATGTCCGTGACCTCGTCGACGGACACCCACTCGCTGCCCCGGAACCGCCGCGCCTCCACCGCCCGCAACGCCCGGACCGTGTCCTCCCGCCGGAAACCGGCGGCCCCGTCGCCGTGCTCGACGCTCATCGCGCACCCGTCCCGGTGAAGTCCCGCGACGCGGCAACCGCCGTCTCCGCGAGGGGCGGATAGAGCGAATGGTCGTAACTCTCGGCCAGGATCCGCTCCGCCGGCACACCCGTGGCCACCAAGGCTCCGATCGTCTCCCGGGTCATCTCCGGACTGCCACACACCAGCACATCGGTGTCCCACCACGGACCCAACCGCCCCGCCGTGTCAGCCGCCGTGCCCACCGCACCCGACCACTGCCATCCGACCTCCACCGTCGGCACGTACCGCAGCCACCCCCCGGCCCCACCGGAGGGCCACGTCGACGCCAACTCCCGCAACACCCGGTCGTCGTACAGATCCTCTGCGGTCCTCCCGCCCACCACCAGCGTCGTCGCCCGCCCCGGCCCCTGCCGCAGCGCCTCCACCACCGCCCGCAGCGGCGCCAGCCCCGTCCCCCCTGCCACCAGCAGCAGCGGCAGGTGCGGCGACCGGTCGTACGACGACAACGCCGTGCCCACCGGGGTGCCCAGCAACACCTGGTCACCCGGCCGCAGCCGGCGCACCAGATGGGTGGAGAACCGGCCCGCCGCGCGGACGTGGAACTCGATCGTCCCGTCCGGACGCGGCGCGTTGGCCGGCGACAGGTACCGCCACACCCGCAGCTGCGGCACCTGCACCGGCAGGGACTGCCCCGGCAGGTAGTCGCACAGATAGTTGGGCCGGACCGTGAACACGCACACGTCCGCGCGGCGCCGCTGCACCGACAGGACCTCCGCCTCCCAGTACGGCGGCGTCGACCGTTCCGCGTCCGTGGCCCCCGTCAGCATCAACCGGGACACCACCTCGTACGCCGAAGCCCACTGCGCCCGCAACTGCGGGGTCCACCGCGGCCCGAGGAACCGCTCCAACGTCGCCAGCAACGCCTGTCCCACCCACACGTAGTGCCACTCCCCCATCGGCACCTCCCGGCCCTGCCGGTCCGTGCCCCGGAACCGGCGGTGATCCGCCCCCAACCGGTGCGCGAACGCCGACAACTCCCGCTCGTCGTCGACGTGGGACACGATGTGCCCCAACGCCGCCAGCAGCTTGTCCTCCTGGTAGCTCATGTTCGTCGGGAACATCGACCGCGCCTCCGGCGCGATCACGAACAGGGTGGCGTAGAAGTACTTCGCCGCCTCAGGACCAGCCGCGCAGAACTGCGCCCAACTCTGCCGCAACGCCAGGACGTCCACGCCTCAGTCCTCCCGCCTGCGGGCGGCGTCGTGCCGCTCCCGCAGGGTCAGCTCCACCACACCGGCCGGCCCATACGCGCGGTCCGCCTGCCACAGGTTCGGGTTCGGCACCCGTGTGTCGTAGTAACGGTGGTGCACCGGGTGCAACGCCGCCCACCCCACACTGCCGTTGAGCCACGACCAGTCGCCGTGCACGGGCCGGCCGGCCCGTTCCTCCTGCGCGCAGAACTTCATGAACAGCTCCGACTCGGTGTGCGGATCCGACACCCGTACCCCCGCCAGCCGGAACGAGTGCAGCACCGCCTGGTTGAGCACCAACACCGCGTGCTCCCGCCACAGCGTGTCCTCCCGGGACGTGTCCAGCCCCAATCCCCGCGCCACCGGCAGCAGCTGGTCGTACCGGTCCCGGTCGCCCATGTTGCGGGTCCCGATCTCGTCACCCAGGTAGTGCCCGTTGAACGGGGCGCAACTGTAGTCCACCCCACCGAGGCGCAATCGCATGTTGCTGATCACCGGCAGGGCGTGCCACCGCAGCCGCAGCTCCTCGAACCACGGATACGCCGGATGCGCCAACGCGACCTCCCGCACCAGGTCCCGCGGCACCTGTATCAGGGTCGGATCCTCGTACACCGTCTCGATCACCCATGGCAGCAGGTCGAACCGGCCCGGCACCGGCGGTGGACTCCACCCCAACCGCAGCGCCGCGTCCGTCATCGCCACCTGTGCCGGATCGCCCAGCACCGACCCGCCGCTGGTCCGGTGTCCGCAGTAGCGGATCAACTGGTCGTTCCAGATCCGCGCCCGCGGACCCACCCGCGGCCGGTCCGGCGCGAACACCGTCATCACCGACTGGATCCGGCCGCTGTTGTCCGCCACCGCCAAGTGCTGCGCCAACTCCCGCGCGATCCCCGCCACCGTTGTCACGTCCCGGCGGTCCCGGACCCGCAGGCCGGCCCACCGCACCCGGCCCACGCAACGCGCCGACTGCCGCCACGCCACCTTCGCCCCGTACCCCAGCTCCTCGCGGGTGTGCCGGTACGTGCCCGTCAGGGCGACCTCTTCCCGCACCTGCGCGATCCGTGCGGCCACCCCCGGCAGCCGCCGCTCGTCGTGGAACAGGTGCAGGAACTCCGTTGCCTCCGCCAGCACGTCCCCGACGGGCGGCGTCGCCACCCGGCCGGCGTGAGTGACCGGGCATCCCGAGGCGTCGGCGTCCCCGACACGCCCGCCGACGTCCACCAAGGTCACAGCGGCATGACTGTCAGTTTGCACTACGGTTCAAATCCGATCGTCGGGCAGGCGACCTCGCCGTTCCCTGCGTCGTCTCCGTCCGCCGACCCCACCATCGTCACTGACAGTGAGAACCCGAGGCGGGGGGCGAACGCCGCACATAGGATTACCGGCAACGCCATGACTGTCAACAAGACGACGCAAACCGGGAATGTCCACATGGGACGCTTTCCGGCGTGGCCGGACCAGCGCGCACCCCCCCACGCCGGACCGTCGGCGTCACCGCAGTCGGGACGACAGCCCCACCGGCTCCGCAGGGGGTCACGCCGGGAACGACACCCGACCGCCCGGCGCGAACCCCGCGCCACGAACACCCACGGCGCCCGCCCGACGCCTCAGCCGGCCCGCCGACGCGCCCGACGAGCGGCCAGCTCGTCGCCCGCCAGCTCCGCCGCAGGCTCCTCCACGACCCCGCCCGCCGGCTCCGCCGGCAGATCCGACAACGAGCCCTCGACCTCCTTGAACGCCCCGCCGATCGCGATGCCGAACACGCCCTGGCCACCCTGCAACAGGTCGACCACCTCCTCCGGCGACCGGCACTCGTACACCGTCGTCCCGTCCGAGATCAACGTGATGCCCGCCAGGTCGGCCACCCCCCGCGACCGCAACGCCTCGATCGCCTTCCGGATGTTCTGCAACGACACCCCGGCGTCCAGCAGCCGCTTCACGACCTTCAACACCACCAGGTCGCGGAACGAGTACAGCCGGGACGTCCCGGAACCCGACGCGTCCCGCACACTCGGCACCACCAGCGACGTCCGCGCCCAGTAGTCCAACTGCCGGTACGTGATACCCGCCGCGTGACACGCGGTCACACCCCGGTAGCCCACCGCGCCGTCACCCTCAGACGCCGGCCCCGTCGGCCCCACACCCGCCCCGCGCTGTTGCGTACCAGGCTCGGGATCTCGCGGCTCGTGCATCCGGACAACCTCCCCGCCAGTGCGGTGACACGTCGCTTCCGGGACGTGCACCCCTCGACACGGCAACCCTATAGCGCGCTTGAGGAGTTACCGGGCAGGAACGGCCGCGACACGCCGCGCGGCCGCAGCGAAGATCCACGGCAGGTCACCCACAGTGACGATGCCGGAACGGGAAGGAATGCGCGCGGGGTCCCACCCGCGCCGGGGGTCAGCCCGCGAAATCCTCCGGGCTCACCTGCTCCAGGAACTCCCGGAACTTCTCCACCTCGTCCTCCTGCTCGTCCGGAATCACGATCCCCGCCTCACTGAGGACCTGCTCCGCACAACGAATCGGCGCACCGACCCGCAACGCCAGGGCGATCGAGTCACTCGGCCGCGCCGACACCCGCACCCCGTCACCGATCAACAGATCGGCGTAGAAGACGTTCTCCTTCAACTCGGTGATCTCCACCGCCCGCAGCGGCGCCTCTAGCGCCGCCAACACGTCCCGCAAAAGATCATGCGTCAACGGTCGGGCCGGCTTGACCCCCTGCTGCTCGTAAGCGATCGCCGTCGCCTCCACCGCACCGATCCAGATCGGCAGATAGCGATCCCCCTCGACCTCCCGCAGCAGGACGATCGGCTGGTTGCTGGGCAACTCCACCCGAACTCCGACCACGCTCAGCTCGCGCACCGCCGCCTCCGTGTCGTTGTCACCTACGCCCGCACCGCAACCTTCCCTGCACGGTACACGGACCGCGACACGCACATCCCATGCGCTACGTACACCACGCCCCGCGCCGGAAGGGGTTACCCCGGCAAGCCTACGACACGCGCCCCGACCCCGGTCTTTCCCACCGGCCCCCACAAACACCACGCGACCCGGACCACCGTCCGGGCCGCGCAGCACACATCAGCTCACCGGCCCAACGTCGACCGCAACCCCACCCGCACCAGCGCCGCGTGCAACTGCTGCGACAACGCCACCAACTCGCGCGCCGTCTCCGCCGCCCGCGCCCGCGCCGCCGGATCACTCTGCCGCGCCAACGGGGCCACCAACTGCGCGAACAACCCCACCTCCCGATCCGCCGCCGTCCGGTAACCCCGCAGATGCCGAGGCTCCAACCCGTACGCCGCCAGACCAGCCACCGCCCGCGCGATGATCAACGCATCCCCGTCGTACCAGCCCGGCGGATCCGACACCAGGATCCCGAGCCGCTCCAACTCACCCAACGTCGACTCGTCGATCCCGCTCCGCGCGACCAGATCAACCCGACCCAACCGCACCTGCGCCGAATCCACCGGCGGTTCGGCCGCCGGACGACCCGGCACCTCACCACCCGGGCCCACCGCCACCAACGTCGGCCGGGACGGCGTTGGCCCGTCCGCCGACACGTCCCACTGCGCCAACTGCTCACGGATCACCCGCAACGGCAGATACTGGTCCCGCTGCGCGGTCAACACGAACCGCAACCGCGCCACATCGTCCCAGCTGTACTTCCGATACCCCGAAGCCGTCCGCTGCGGCTCCACCAGCCCCTCGGACTCCAGGAACCGCAATTTCGAGATCGTGACGTCAGGAAACTCCGCCCGAAGCTGACCCAGTACCTCGCCGATACTCATCAGCGGTTGGGCACGGGCCACCCCGGGAGGCGTCGAAGCCGCAGGCTCGTTCACCCCCGGCCGGCCTCCTCCTCCGGGCGCGGACCGGCGATGAACACCACCCGGAACTTGCCGATCTGCACCTCGTCACCATTGCTCAACGTGGCCGCCTCGACCCGCTCCCGGTTCACGTAAGTGCCGTTCAGGCTCCCCACGTCCCGCACCGTGAACGTGCCACCGTCCCGGTGGAACTCGGCATGCCTCCGCGACACCGTCACGTCGTCCAGGAAAATGTCACTGTCCGGGTGCCGGCCACTCGTCGTCACATCATGATCCAGCAAGAACCGGGCGCCCGCGTTCGGACCCCGACGAACCACCAGCAGCGCCATACCCGGCGGCAACGAACCGGACATCCGGCTCGGCACCACATCGGTGTCCGGCCCCTCCAGCACTTCGTCGAGCGAACCGAGGTTGAGCGTCGAAGTGACGTCGAGCGGGGGGAACTCGTCGTCTGGGCGCGTCATGGGACCACCTCACGGATCTGTTTCAGGTCGGCGTCGGGGTAATGGCGGGTCTGGCCGCCGGGCAGTCCACCCGGCGGCTGGCTCCCCGTGCCCGGAAAGGCAATTCCGCAACGCTCAACTCATTGGGTTCTCGGTTGACTGGGCGAGCCTAGCCAGCACCGAAATGCAGGGCAACCGGACGCGCGGACACAACACCCGCACGCCCCACGGGCACTCAGCTCTCGGTGAGCTCGCGATACGCCCCGGCGGTCAGCAGCCCGTCCACCGCCACCGGATCGCCCGGCGTGATCTCCACCAACCAACCCGCACCGTACGGATCAGAGTTGATCACCTCCGGAGTGTCCGCCAACGCCTCGTTCCGCGCCGCCACGACCCCACTCACCGGGGCGTAGATCTCGGACACGCTCTTGGTCGACTCGATCTCACCCAAGGAATCACCCGCGACCACCTCCGCGCCTTCTTCCGGCAACTGGACGAAAACGATGTCACCCAACGAGTCCTGCGCGAAGTGCGTGATGCCGATCCGGACAGAGCCCGACCCGTCACCCGCCACCCACTCGTGCTCGGCGGTATACCGCAGATCTTCAGGAATCACCAGACGTGTCCTTCATCGTCGAGCCGACATCGCTGCGCCGGCGGACCGGCGCGCCGCGCCGGTCAGGAGACCGGACGGGCGTGTTCCAACTTCACGGGCGCGTGCAGGGCCGAAACCTCGGCAACCTCACGATCCTCAACGATCACGTTACCGCCGTCACCGGCAACCGATGCGGCCACCCCGCCCGGAATCCTCAACGCCGTCGCCATCGTCGTCGGATCACCGATCACCGTGATCGTGAACGGACCCGTCAACGGACGCCCGTCCACCACCAGAGCACCGTCCCCGCCGTCCAGGAAATACGTCGACGCGATGACCCGCACCGACGCCCCGTCCCCACCGGAGACCTGCATCGCCTCCGCCCCCGCGCCCCGCAACTCCTGCACCGCGTCCAGGATCCGGTACGCCGAGATCGGCTTCGACCCCGCCTCGAACCGCACACTCAGCCCCGGCCCCCGCGCCGGCAACGTCCCCGCCAGGATCCCCAACTCGTCCGCCCGCCGCGTCGCCTCCTCCAGCGCCGCCTGCCGCCCCTGCTCACCCGAACGCAACTGCCGCTGGCTCTCCTCCAACGACTCGATGTCCTGCCGCAGCCGCTTCTCCCGGGAATCCAGATCCGAGAAGATCCGCACCAGGTCCTCCTGCCGCGTCGCCGCCGACGTCGGATCCGTCGACGTCGTCCGCAACTGCACCACCAGGGTGAACCCCAACAACCCCAACAACAACGCGATCATCGCCCCCGCCGAGGTGAACCGCCGCCCCAGCCCGAACACAGCCCGAACGCCCGACGAACCCTCCGGCGCCCCGGCACCCGAGGACCCCGCATCCTCCACCGGCGGCTCACCCTCCGGCGTCAACGGACTGATCTCGTCCGGATCCGGTGCCTCCGGACGCGGATCCGGCTCCCCCGCCGGCCCCTGCGGACGCGTCGGACCCGTCGGCCGCGGCCAACCGGTGCCCGTCTCGCTCTGCTCCTCGCTCATCACCACAAACCTACGCCCGGAACAGGTGCCGACGGATCGCCGCCACATTCCCGAAGATCCGCACCCCCAACACGACCACCACACCGGTGGACAGCTGCCCACCCACCCCCAACTGGTCACCCAGGTACACGATCAGACCCGCCACCAGCACGTTCGAGATGAACGACACCACGAACTGCTTGTCGTCGAAGATCCGGTCGAGCTTCGCCCGCACCCCGCCGAACACCGCGTCCAACGCGGCCACCACCGCGATCGGCAGGTACGGCTGCAACGCCGCCGGGACCGTGGGATCCAGGTACACCCCCAGCACCACACCGGCGAGCAACGCCAACACCGCGATCATCGGCCACCTCCGGAAGGGCTGGGAGACGCACCCGAGCCGGACGGCTCAGGCCGGGACGAACGGTCGGCACCCGATCCCGACACGGACGGACTCGGACTGACCGACGGCTCGGCGTAGCGTAGCCGTGGCTCCGGCGCCGCCGGCAGGGTGAGGTCATCCACCTCACGCACCTGGAACGACAACCCCACCGACTCCACCAGGTCCCGCATCAGATACGCCGCCCGACTGTCCTCGAACCGGTCCCGCATCGACCCCGGCCCGATCGCCGACACCTCGTACGGACCCGTCACCGGCCGGAAATCCACCAGGATGGCCTCACCCGCCGACCGGATCGTCGACGTCGCCGTCAACCGCTGCCCGTTGATCGACACCGCCTCCGCACCCGCCGCCCACAGGTCGTTGGCCACCTTCTGCAGATCCGTGTACAACACCCGCGGCGGACCGCCCCCGGACCCGGTCACCCCGTCCTTGTCCTGCGCCGGCGCGTCCGCCAACCGCACCACCACACCGTCCCCGCGCACCCGGCCCAGCCCCGTGCCCGCCTCCAGCCGACGCAGCCGCGACGCCTGCGAACCACTCAACGCCGCGTCCCGCTGCCGACCGACCTCCTCACGCAACCGGTCCGCCCGCGCCGCCAGCCCGTCGGTCTCCGCCTCGCGCTCCTTGATCTCCGCCACCAGCCCGGCCCGTGCCTGGCTGCGCCCCGGCTCCTCGGCCATCGTCTGCCGGTACGCCACCGCGAACAGGAAACCCAACGCCACGGCCACCACCAGGCTCACCGACCGCGACGGCCACGCCCGCCACCCCGACGGCGCCGAGGAAGGCGCCTTCCGGCGGCGGGCCGCCGCGTCCGCGTAACCCGGATCCAACGGGTTGCGGAACAACTCGGTCAGGAAATCCGGCGTGTACACCCGGGACGACGGGCCCCGCCCCTCGCCGGCCGCGCCCGGCCGCTGCCCCGCCGGATCCTCAGTCATGCCGGCACCCCCGACGACCCGGCCCGCACCGAGCGCACCAGCCGCGTTGCCTGGACCACGTAGAGCGCGCCGGCCGCCCAGTAGAGCACCAGCCCCCACCACGCCAGGCCCCAGCCGACCGCGCCCGCGGCCGTCGCCGTGGCCGCCGACGTCGCGTGCGCCACCAGCAGGACCGGGAACGCGGCCAGCAGCAGGAACGTGGCGGTCTTGCCGACGTAGTGCACCGGCGGCGGGCCGTAGCCGTGCCGGCGTAGCACGCCGAGCGACCCCAGCAGCAGCAACTCCCGCGCCAGCAGCGCGGCGGTGAACTGCCACGGCACCACCTCACGCGCCGTGAACGCCAGCAGAGTGGCCAGGATGTACAACCGGTCGGCGAACGGATCAAGCAACTCGCCCAGGCGGCTGACCTGCTGCAGCCGGCGGGCGACCCAGCCGTCCACCCAGTCCGTCGTGCCCCCGATCGCCAGCACCACCACGGCGGCGACGTCGGCGCGCCGGACCAGCAGCAGGTACAGGAACAGCGGGACGCCGAGCAGCCGGACGAAGCTGATCAGGTTGGGCAGGGTGAGGATCCGGTCCCGGCTCGGCCCAGCGGTGTTTTCCGGGGGTGACGCCCCCGCCGGCCGACGCGACACCGAACCTCCCCCCGCAGCACGGTCCGGCACCCGCGGGCGGGTGCTACGGAAGGACGTGCGCGTTGCCGGGCCGGGCTCCGCCGGCGCCTGTGTGGTCCCGGACCGGGACCATCTCCCCTGGTCGACCTGCGGTCACGGGGACCACCGGCCGGTGAGTTGCGCTGCCACTATATCGGGCTCGCTTTCGGCTTCCACGGGCCCGCGTTCGGCTGACCGGCCGTGTTCGGTGTGTTGTGGCGGAGATCACGTCGCATGCGAGGTCCCAGGGAACGGGGTGTGCGCGGCGGCGGGTCAGGCCGTTCGGGCCGGCGAGTCCGACTGGGCATCGACCGGGCCGGGCGCGGCCGCCTGCCCGAACGCCAGCAGGGCGAGCAGCAGCTCGTGCTGCGTGCGCGGGGGCATCCGGTCCAGTACCGCGCCGATCGCGCGGTGCCGGCGCTCCACCAGCTCCCCCAGCAGGGCCTCGGCGGCTGCCGTCGGCACCAGCCGGACCTCCCGCCGGTCCCGTGGGTCGGCGGCCCGCCGCAGCAGCCCGATCGCCTCCAGCCGGTCGCACAACCGGCTCGCCGACGACGGCACCACGTCGAGCAGCTCCGCGAGCCGGTTCACGTTGGTCGCCGGGCGGCTGCTGATCAGCGAGAGCACCCGCAGCTGGGTGGGCGACACGGTCATCCGGTGCCGGGAACCCGCGGGGTCCAGGACGCCGACGAGCACCTCGGCGGCAGCGGCGATCGCCGCTGCCAGATCCGGAGGTTGCTCCACCAACGTCCCCTGCGAGTTCGCGCTCGTGTTCCGCTTACCGCCCCGTCACCGCGCCCAGCCGACCCCTGTCCCGCTCTGGCCACGCCAGTCGAGGCAGACGACCACGGCGTCGTCGCGGAGATCGACGTCCGCGTGATAGGACTGCAGCCCGCGCATCACCGTACCAACTGCCTCGGTCGCCGGTTGCAGCCGCGTCGCGCGCATGGACCGCGCCATGGCCCGCTCCCCGTACGGTTCGCGGCCGCCGGGAGCCGCCGCGTACACGCCGTCGCTGACCACGAACAGCCGGTCCCCGGGCTCCACGGTGAACTCCTGCACCTCGTACCGGGTCTCGGCGAACATGCCCAGCGGCAGCTGCTGCTCCAGCGGCACCCGGACGACCGACCGGCCGCGCACCCGCAGCACGTGCGGGGACCCGGCGTCCACCGCCCGGACCCGGCCGTCGGTGGTGTCCAGCTCCAGCAGCAGCGTCGCCACGTGCCGCTCGCCCCGGTGCTGGAAGAAGATGGTGTCCGAGGCCAGCTCGGCCTGCTCGACCAGGCTGCCCCCGGAGCGGCGGGCGTTGCGCATGGCGTTGACCGACACCGCCGTCAGCAGCGCCGCCGACAGGCCCGTGTCGGCGCCGTTGAGCACCGTCACGGTGAGCCGGTCACCATCCACCGACCAGTCGAAGTGGTCACCACCCACCGTGTACGCCGGCTCAAGCTGCCCGGCCAGCAGGAACGCGCCGTGCGTCACGCTGCGGCCCGGCAGCAGATCCCACTGCATCTCGGCGGCCATGCTCAGCCGCTCCCGGCGGCGGGCCCGGCGGTACCGGTCGGTCTGCCGGTCCGCCGCGCGCAGCGCCACCGCCAGCTCGCCGGCGATGTCCCGGACCGCCTCGACCGTCGCCGCCGACGGGGCGGCCGGCAGCTCCACCAGGTACACGCCGAGACGTTCACCCCAGACCGTCAGCGGAAGGTACACCCGGCACCGGCCGTCGTCGCCGCCGTCGAACACCGGCTGCTGGCTGCTGAAGCAGCGCTGGGCCATGCCGTGGCAGGCGAGGAAGCCGGCGTCGGGCAGCTCCGGGTCGAGCACGGGCCACAGCCCGCTGATCCGGTAGTCGGCGACGAAGACGTCCGTGCGCGACGCGCCCAACCCGGCGCGGACGGCCCGGTCGGCGACCTCGGCCAACCGGTCGGGCGGCGCCTCCCGCAACACGCGGGCCACCGGTCCGAACGCGTCCGACATGATCACCCTCCGGCAACTCTTGCTGTAGGGCAAGCATCATACGGAGGGCCGGAGCCGGCCGGCCGGGCGCGGTCGGCCGGTGGCGCGCGACGGCGGTCAGCCGGCCGAGGAGGCCGCCGAGGGCCGCCGCCGCGTACAAGCCCGTCGAGGGTGCGGGCCGGCGCGGCGACGCCGCGTCCTGCGCGGTATCGCCTCGGCGACGCCGGTACGGCCGGGATACTGACCGCGAACCCACGGCGGAGGAGGTGCGGCGGTGAACGCGGCCAACGGCGCGGCGGTGGTGGTCGGGGTGGACGGCTCCGAGCAGGCCCTGCGGGCCGTCCGGCTCGCCGCCGGGGAGGCCACGCGCCGGGGCCGGGCGCTGCGGGTGGTGCACGGCTTCGTCTGGCCGCTGCTGCGGGTGCCGCTGGGCCCGGTGCCCGACGCGCCGCCCGGCGCCGGCCTGCGCGAACAGGCCGAACGCCTCGTCGCGCAGGCGGTGGCGCACGCCGAGTCGGCAGCCCCGGAGGTGCGGGCCACCGGAGAGGTCATCGACGGGGAGGCGTCCGCCGTGCTGGTCGGCGAGTCGACCAGCGCCGCGCTGATCGTCCTCGGCGACCGGGGGCTGGGCGGCTTCGCCGCGCTGGCGGTCGGCTCCGTGGCGATCCAGGTCGCGGCGTACGCCGACTGCCCGGTGCTGGTCGCCCGCGGCGCCGACCGGGCCGACGGCCCGGTGGTGGTCGGGGTGGACGGCTCCGCGCCGGCCCGCGCCGCCGTCGAGTTCGCCGCCGACGAGGCGGCGTCGCGCGGCGTCGCGCTGCGCGCGGTGCACGCCTACCGGCACCCAGCCTCCGCCGGGCCCGGTGACATGCAGCCGCTGGTGTACGACGAGGGGCAACTGCGCGGCGAGGAGGAGCGGGTGCTGACCGCGTCGCTGGCGGGCCTCGACGAACGCCGGCCGGCGGTGCGGGTCGAGCGGGTGCTGGCCCGGGGCCGGGCCGCCGCCGCGCTGGCCGAGGCGTCCCGCGCGGCGCAGTTGCTGGTGGTCGGCTGCCGGGGCCGCGGTGAGCTCACCGGTCTCGTGCTCGGCTCGGTCAGTCACGCCGTGCTGCACCGCGCCGACTGCCCGGTCGCCGTGGTCCGCGCCCCGGTGTGACACCTGCGCACCAGGCCGCCGGCACGCCCCGGGCAGGGGCGACGGTTGGTCCCGACGAAGGCGGGTAGACGGCGTGACCAACGGTCACCGCGACGTCAGGAGGCGGCTATGCCAGGACCACGGCCGGGCAGCAACGCGTACGACAAGGAACGGGCGCGACTGCGCGATCTGATCGAGAACTCCGGTCGGGCGGCCGACCAGGAGGCCAACCAGGTCGCCAACCGGATCCTGCAGGAGGACCGGGGGCAGCGCGGCGTCGTGCGGGGCGAGCGGACGTACGGCCCGAAGGGTGAGCGCGAACCGGGCGACCCGAAGTGAACGGCACCAAACTGGTCAACGGGGCCATCGCCGGGGCGGTGGGCAGCGCCGCGCTCAACATGGTCAGCTACCTCGACATGGTGCTACGCGCCCGACCGGCGAGCAGCACACCCGAGGAGACCGCCGGACGGTTGGCCGGGATCGCCCACGTCGACCTGGGGCCCGAGGACCGGGCGGCCAACCGCCGCTCGGGCCTCGGGCCCCTGCTCGGGTACGGGATGGGCATCGCCGCCGGCGCGGCCTTCGCCCTGCTCGCGGGGCGAAGGCGCACCCCGCTGCCCGCCGCGGTGGCCCTGCTCGGCGGGAGCGTGATGGCGATGTCGGACGGCTCGATGACCGCGCTGGGGGTGACCGACCTACGCCGGTGGAGCCGCACCGACTGGCTCTCCGACCTCGTGCCGCATCTGGCGTACGGAATGGCGGCCGCAGCCACCTGGAACCGGCTGCGGCCGCCCTCGTCCCCGCGGCGCTAGCCGCGCTCGGCGGTGTCGTCGTCGGCCACCTGACCGCCCGCCGGGCCGTACGGCGACACCTGGCCGCGCGGCACCGTGCGGCCCCGGTCGCCCTGGGACGTGCCACTGCGGCCGGGGTGACCGGACACGCCGGGCCCCTTGGCGTCCTGCACCGCGTTGTTGCGCGCGTTGCGGCGCAGTTCCGGCTGTTGAGGGTTCGTCACTGGAGTCTCCCTTCCGGGTGGACGGCGCGGCGTGGGCCACGCCCACGACCGGCTTACCCGCCGCCGTTGCCCCCATGCCGCCGGTGAGCGGGACGGGCTGCCGCGACAGCCGGAACCAGCACGGGTGGGCGGCGCCGATCGGGGTACCCGGGGGTGTGGCAGACGCACGGAGGACGGCACGGGCCCTGCTGGACCGGCAGGGCCGCACGTACGCGGAGGAGGCCGGCATCCGGCTCGCCGACCGGCCCGGGCCGCTGTACCAGCTGCTGGTGCTGACCACGCTGCTGAGCACCCGGATCCGGGCGTCGGTCGCGGTGGCCGCCGCGCGGGAGCTGTTCACCGCCGGCTACCGCACCCCGCAGGCGATGGAGGCGTCCGGCTGGCAGGACCGGGTCGACGCGTTGGGCCGGGGGCACTACCGCCGCTACGACGAGCGGACCGCCACGATGCTCGGCACCGGCGCGCGGCTGTGCCTGGACCGCTGGCACGGCGACCTGCGCCGGCTGCACCGGGAGGCCGGCGGGAACCGGCCCGCGCTGCGGCGGCTGCTCACCGAGTTCCCCGGCATCGGCCCCACCGGCGCGGACATCTTCCTGCGCGAGGCGCAGCAGGTGTGGCCCGACGTGCGCCCGTACGCCGACCGGCGCACGCTGGCCGGGGCGAAGCGCCTCGGCCTGCCGGTGAACCAGGACGGGCTGGCCGGGCTGGTCGGCGGCGGCGACTTCGGTCGGTTCGCCTCGGCCCTGGTCCGGGTCGCCCTCGGCGAGGAGTCCGCCGGCGAGGTCACCCGCACCGTCGCCGCCCGCTGACGCCGGTCGGCTGCACGTCCGTGCCGGTGCGCGCTGGCCACCGGCGTCCGGCGTGGACGCGGTCACTTGGTCGCGTTGTCGCCCGGCTTGGTCAGGTGCCAGGCCAGGGCGGCGGCCAGCACCGCGAGCACCACCACCCCGCCGGAGACCCCGCCACCCTCGTCGGGGCTGCGTCCCTTGCTGCCGAAGTAGATGACCGCGAGGCCGGCGAGCACCGCGACGGCCGTCCGCATTCCTCGGTCCTTCACGCCCCGCACGGTACGGAGACGACACCGGCCCGCACTCCGGAAACGGGGACGGTTCCCCCGGACGAGGGGATGGCCGGCTCAGTCGGTCTCCAGGTCGTCCAGCGAGATGGCGTGGGTCATCAGCCAGCGGGCCAGGGCGGCCATCCCGAACAGCCACAGTGGGGCCGACTCGGTGGGGCCGTTGGTGGCGAAGACGGCGAAGCGCAGGTCCGGCGCCCGGTACGCCTCGATCCGCCACCGGTGGTTCTTGTCCCGCCAGACCGCCGAAGGGTCCATGCCGCCACGCTAGGCCACGCCAGGCCCGGCCTGGGCCGCGTCGCGGCGGAACCCCGTCACCTTTGCCTCCGACGGCGATGACCCGCCGGAGGCGGCCCCTGCGACGGTCAGACGATCATGAAGGGGCCGCGCTGTGCGGGGCGACGACCGTGCGGGCGTCGTCGGGCAGGCGACGGGTGACGCCCCGCCGGTCCAGCAGCTCCAGCAGCGGCACGGCGACCCGGCGGGTCGTGTCCAGGGCCTGCCGGGCGGCGCTGAGGGTGAACGGCTGCGGCAGCCGGGCGAGGACCCGGGCCGCGTCGTCGACCGCGCCGGGCAGCAGCACCACGTTCTCCGCGAGCCGCAGCAGCGCCCCCGCGCGCACGGCCGCGCCGATCTCCCGGGGCCCGAGGCCCAGGCCGGCGAGGCGGTCCGCCTCGGGTGCCTGGAACGGGCGGTCGCCGTACTCGGCGCGGACCCGGGCCACGGCCCGGGCCACCGGTTCCGGCAGCGCGTCCCCGGCGTCCTGGCCGACCCGGCCGGCGCGGACCCGTAGTGGCGGGCGGACCAGTGCCTCCACCAGCGCCCGGTCGGGCAGGTCGAGGCGCTGGCGCAGCACGTCGACCGGGACGCCCGGCTCCAGCGGGTGCGCGGCGGCGTACCGGGCGGCCTCGTCGGCCAGCCGGGCGGCGAGGGACCGCCAATGGTCCGGGTCGGCCACCCAGTCCCCGGCGACCGGGGCGACGGTGACCGGCACTCCCATCCGGGTCAGCTCGCCCCGGCGGGCCAGGAGTCGGCGGCGTAGCTCCCCGGCCAGGTCCGGCCGCCCGTCGAGGCCGGCGAGCACCCGGGCGCGGGCGGCGGCGGACCCCCGCCGGGTCAGCGGCGGCGGGGCCACGTCGAGGACGGTCACCCCGCCGGCGACCAGGTGGCGGCCGGGGTCGCGCAGCAGCGCCCGGTCGCCGACGAGCAGCGGCAGCGGGCGGGCCAGCCGCAGCCGGGCGGTGTCCGGGCCGAGCGGGCGGACCCGGGCGGTGACGGCGGCGGCGCCGACGTGCAGGGTGAGGGTGGCCGGAAGGTCGGCGGCCGGGCCCCCGGCGACCCGCACGTCGAGCAGGTCGGTGCGGCGGAACCGACCGGGGGTGAGCAGGGCGTCGCCGCGCCCCACCCGCTCACGGGGCACGTTGCGCAGGTTCACCGCCACCCTGGCCACCGCGTCGACCCGGTCGTGGGACACGCCGAGGCAGTGCAGGCCACGCACCCGCACCGGCTCGCCGGTGTCGGCCAGTTCGAGGTGGTCGCCGACGGACAGCCGGCCGCCGCCGAGGGTGCCGGTCACGACCGTGCCGCTGCCCCGGACGGTGAACGACCGGTCCACCCACAGCCGCACCGGGGCCCCGGCCGCCGGGGCGGGCAGCCGCGTCACGAGCCGGTCCAGGGCGTCCCGCAGCTCGGGCAGGCCGGCCCCGGTGACCGCGCTGACCGCAACGGCGTCCACGGCGCCCAGGGAGGTGGCGGCGATCTCCGCGCGGGCGTGCGCCAGCGCCGGCCCCGGATCGGCCAGGTCCGCGCGGGTCACCACCAGCAGCCCGTACGCCACCCCGAGGGCGTGCAGCGCCGCCAGGTGCTCGGCAGACTGGGGCATCCACCCCTCGTCGGCGGCGACGACCAGCAGGGCTGCCGGGGCGGGGCCGACACCGGCGAGCATGTTCGGCACGAACCGCTCGTGGCCGGGCACGTCGACGAACGCCACGGTGCCGCCGGAGGGCAGCGTGGTCCAGGCGAAGCCGAGGTCGATGGTCATGCCCCGACGCCGCTCCTCGGCCCACCGGTCGGGCTCCATCCCGGTCAGCGCCCGGACCAGCGTCGACTTGCCGTGGTCGACGTGCCCGGCGGTGGCCACCACCCACACGTCAGGCGTCCACGGGCACGGTCAGGACCGCCACGCGCAGCGCGTCGTCGGCGGCGGCGGGGACGCAGCGCAGGTCCAGCAGCAGCCGCCCCTGGGCCACCCGGCCGAGCACCGCGGGCGTGCCGGCGCGCAGCGGCCCCGCGTACCGCTCGGGCAGGGCCAGGGCCCACGAGCCCAGCTCGACGCCCGGCGCGCCACCCCCGCCGACCACGGCGGCGGCGGGCACCACCTCGGCCTTGCAGCCGTCGGCGGCCAGCCGGTCGCGAAGCCCTTCGGTGCGCTGCCGCAGGGCCGCCGGGTCGGCGTGCAGCGCGGCCCGGGTGGGAGTGTCCGGGGTGTGCAGGGTGGCCGCGAGGGCCGCCAGGGTCAGCTTGTCGACCCGCAGGGCGCGGGCGAGCGGGTGCCGGCGCAGCCGCTCGACCAGGTCGGCCTCGCCGAGCAGCAGCCCGGCCTGGGGGCCGCCGAGCAGCTTGTCGCCGCTGGCGGTGACAAGGTGGGCGCCGGCCCGCAGGGTGCTGGCCGCGTCCGGCTCGGCGGGCAGCAGCGGGTCCCCGGCGAGCAGCCCGGAGCCGATGTCGGCGACCACCGGCACGCCGAGGGTGGCCAACCGGTCGACGCCGACGGCGCTGGTGAACCCGGTGACCACGAAGTTCGACGGGTGGACCTTGAGCACGAAGCCGGTGTCGGGGCCGACCGCGGCGGCGTAGTCGGCCAGGCTGGTGCGGTTGGTGGTGCCCACCTCGCGCAGCCGGGCGCCGGTGCTGGCCAGCAGTTCCGGCAGGCGGAACCCGTCACCGATCTCCACCAGCTCGCCCCGGCTGACCACGATCTCCCGGCCGGCGGCGAGGGCGGTGGCGGCGAGGACCAGGGCGGCGGCGCCGTTGTTGACCACGTGCACGGCGCCCGCGTCGGGCACGGCGGCGGCGAGCGCGGCGAGGGCGTCCCGGCCGCGCCGGGCCCGCCGGCCGGTGGCCAGGTCCAACTCCACGTCGGTGTGCCCGGCGGCGGCCACGAGGGCGTCCACGGCAGCGGCGGAGAGCGCCGCCCGGCCGAGGTTGGTGTGCAGCACGACGCCGGTGGCGTTGAGCACCACCCGAGGGGCCGGCGCGGGCAGGGCGGCGAGCGCGGCGTCGCGTACCCGCTCGGGGGTGATCTCGCCGCGGCGGGCGCGCTCCTGGGCGGCGACAATCGCGGCCTTGACCCGGCCGCGGCCGAGCGTGGCGACGGCCGCGGCCAGCCGCGGGTCGGCCAGCAGGACATCCGTGCGCGGCACCCGCCGCCGTGGATCGGCGTCGCGCATCGCGTCCTCTCCTAGGGCTGCCTGGCGGAGACGGACGGGAATCGAACCCGCCTGGCCCGGGTACCGGACCACACCGGTTTTGAAGACCGGGAGGGGCACCAGCCGCCTGAACGCCTCCGCCGGCTATTTGATCACAGAGCCCACCCGGCCGTGGGGGAAGGGCCTCAGCGTCCTCCGGGAGGTGACCTCAGCCCTCGACGGCGGGCCGCTCCGCCTCGCGGCGGCGTAGCCGTTCGCGCTGCGGGACGACCGTGTACTTCGGATCGCGGGCGGAGGCGACACCGCCGTGGAAGATCCCGAACCGGGTGGCCACCGACGCGGCGAGCAGGGCCGCGCCGGAGAGCCCGGACAGCACGCGGCTGCGCCGGCCGACGAGCGCCCCGGCCACCCCGGCCGCGGTCAACACCCGGCCGGCGCGCAGCAGCCGCCCGGGGGTGCCGATGCGGTAGGGCTCGCTGAGCAGGCCGAGCCGGTGCTCCACCCGGTGCGAGCCCCACAGCTCCAGGGCCGCGCCGGCCACCGCCATCCGCCGGGCCGGGCCGGCCTGGTCGCGGGGCGCGGCGAGCAGGCCCACGCCGGCGCCGCTGGCCAGGGCGCTGCCCGCGAAGATGATCGGCAGTTCCGGGTACGCCTCGTGCCACGACGGCACGGCCGTGCCGGCCAGCAGCACCCCGGTGTACGTGGCCAGGGCCGGCGCGGTCGCGGCGGCGACCAGCCCGGCGGCCTGCCCGACCGGGGGCAGCAACCGGCGGCCCAGCCCGAGCACGCCCCGCTCGGGCAGCCACGGCGCGGCCTCGGCGACGGCGGCGATCCCGGCGGCGGGGCCGAACGCGGTGAGGATCCAGGTGCCCACCGACATCGGGGAGGTCACCTTCGCCACCCGCAGCATGTGGTGGAACCGGCCCGGCCGGCCCAGGTCGTTGACGAGGAAGTACGCGCTGGCGCTCACCGCGGCCAGCGAGGCGATCCGGCCGGCCCGGCGCAGCGCCGGCCGGCCGGTGAGCTGGCCGCCGGCGGCCAGCAGCGACGAGCCCGCAGCCAGCCCGCCGGTGAACAGGTACGCCGCGATGTCCCACTTCCACACCGGTGGCTTGAGCACAGGCCGGCCGTAGTAGGAGGTGAACTCGGCCGGCGGGACACTGAGCTGTTCCCCGCCGCCGCGCCGGCCGCCGCCGCGCCGCCGCCGCTCCACGGGGGCCGTCGAGCGGGGCTGGTCGGGGGTGCGCCTGACGGCCCGGCCCCCTGCGGCCGTGTGCGGCGCGCCGGGCCCGGAGCCGGCGCTGAACTCCTCCCCCGGCCCGGCGGGGACCTCGCCGGGCCGGCCGGTGCCGTCGAGGCGGCCCAGGAAGCGGCGGAACCGGTCACCCACCGGGGGGCGGTGCGGGCTCACGAGGAACCTCCGACGAACGCGACGACGGCAGCCGCCGCCATGGTCAGGGCGGCCAGCCCGGCGCGCTTCCACATCCGGGGCAGGTCCCGGGTGGTGACCACCGGGTCCGGGGGCAGCCCGTACACCTCGGGGGCGTCGAGGAGCAGGAAGAACGCGCCGTCGCCGCCGACGCCGTCGGTGGGGTCGTGGCCGTAGAGCTGGGCCTCCGGCACCCCCCGCTCGTGCAGGGCGGCCACCCGCTGGGCGGCCCGCTCCCGCAGCTCGTCCAGCGGGCCGTACACGATGGACTCGGTGGGGCAGGCCTGCGCGCACGCCGGGGTGTTACCGGCGCCGAGCCGGTCGTAGCACAGGGTGCACTTCCACGCCCGGCCGTCGCCCTTGCGCTGGTCGATCACCCCGTACGGGCAGGCGGAGATGCAGTAGCCGCAGCCGTTGCAGATGTCCTCCTGCACCACGACGGTGCCGAACTCGGTGCGGAACAGCGACCCGGTGGGGCAGACGTCCAGGCAGGCGGCATGGGTGCAGTGCTTGCACACGTCCGACATCATCAGCCAGCGGAAGTCGGTGCGCTCGGCCACGCCGGTGGCCCGGCCGGGCGGCTGGGCGCCGGGCATGCCGAGGAACTCGGGCCCGGCGGCCATCCGGGCGGCGGCGGCCGGATCGCCCGCCGGGACCCCGGGTTCCGTGCCGGTGTCGGTGGTCGTCCCGGCGGCCACGGCCGCCGACGTGGCGCTGGCCGGCGCGGCGGTCGGGTTGCCGGCGAACGGCGGGGTGCGGTGCCCGGCCGGGCGGGGCTGCTCGACGAATGCCACGTGCCGCCACGAGTTCGCGGTCAGCGCGCCGGTGTTGTCGTACGACATGCCGAGCAGGTCCAGCCCGGAGCCCGGCACGTCGTTCCACTCCTTGCAGGCCACCTCGCACGCCTTGCAGCCGATGCAGACGCTGGTGTCGGTGAAGAAGCCCATCCGGGGGCGGGCGTCGGTCCAGCCGGCGTCCGGGGCCGGGTCCAGCGGCCCGTAGAAGCTGTTGGCGTCAGGCATCCTCGCCTCTCTTCTCGCCCGCCGACGCCCCCGGCGAGCGCTGGTCCGTGCTGCCGGCCGCGTCGTCGCCGCCCACCGCGTCGGTGGTGACCAACGGGATCCTCCGGTCCACGGTCATCCCGGCCCGCCGCCGGTAGCCGGCGACCAGGTCGAGCAGGGCCGGCCCGGTGGGCCGCCGGCCGGGCCGCACGTCGCAGGTGCCGACCTTGCTCTCCTGGATCAGCACGTTCGGGTCCAGGGTGATGCCGAACAGGTCGTTGGCCGAGTCGCCGGTGACCAGCCCCTCGGTGCCGAAATGGTACGGCAGCCAGAGCTGGTGGATGATCCGCCCGTCCACCCGCAGCGGGGTGAGCCGGTCGGTGACCAGCACCTTCGCCTCGATCGCCGCCCGGCCGGTGACCAGGTGCGCCCAGCCCAGGTGGGACAGCCCGGCCTCGGCGGCCAACTCCGGGGACACCTCCACGAACATCTCCGGCTGCAACTCCGCCAGGGGCCGCACCGTGCGGCTCATCCCGCCGGCCGTGTGGTGCTCGGTGAGCCGGCTGACCGTGAACACGTAGGGGAAGACGTTGCTGTGCGCCTCTGGCGGGCTCGGGTTCATCAGGTTCACCGGGTGCTCGTAGACCTTGCGGGCCGGGTTGGCCTGCTGGCCGTACATCGGGTTGCGCATCGGGGACTCGGCCGGCTCGTAGTGCGTCGGCAGCGGGCCGTCGAGCACCCCGCTCGGGGCGTACAGCCAGGCCTTGCCGTCGCTCTGCATGACGAACGGGTCGTCGCCGGCGATCCCCTCCGGCCCCGAGGTGCCCTCCGGCGGACGGTACGTCGGCGGCTTGGTCCTCTCGAAGTCCGGCACGTCGTAGCCGGTCCACTCCGCCTTCTCCGGGTCCCACCAGACGTAGCGCTTACGTTCGCTCCACGGCCGGCCCTGCGGGTCGGCGGAGGCGCGGTTGTACAGGGTGCGGCGGTTCGCCGGCCACGCCCAACCCCACTCGGCGGCCACCCAGTCCTGCTCGTGCCGGGACTTGCGCCGGGCGGCCTGGTTGACGCCGTCGGCGTACACGCCGGTGTAGATCCAACAGCCGATCGCGGTGGAGCCGTCGTCGCGCGCCTCGGTGAACGCGGACAGCGGCCGGCCGGAGGCCGTGTCGTAGCCGTTGATCTCGCGTAGCACCGCCTCGGCGCTGGGCTCGGCCAGGTCACCATGGGTCGGATAGTCCCAGGTCAGGTCGAGCAGCGCCCGGTCGCGCGGGTGGGGGGAGTCGGCCAGCCTCTCCCGCAGCTTCCGGCCCAGGTGGTAGAAGAACCACAGTTCGGAGCGGGCGTCGCCCGGCGCGTCGACGGCCTTCTCCCGCCACTGGAGCAGCCGCTGGGTCTGGGTGAAGGTGCCCTCCTTCTCCACGTGCGACGCGGCGGGCAGGAAGAACACCTCCGTGCGGCACTCCTGCGGCACGATCTCGCCGGTGGCCACCTCGGGGCTGTTCTTCCAGAACGTGGCGCTCTCGATCAGGAACAGGTCCCGCACGACCAGCCAGTCGAGGTTGGCCATGCCGAGCCGCTGGGCCTTTCCGTGCGCGGAGCCGACGGCCGGATTCTGGCCGAGCAGGAAGTATCCCTTGATCCCGCCGTCGATCATCTTGAGCACCTGCTGGTACGTGCCGTGGTCGCCGGTCATCCGGGGCAGGTACCCGTAGCAGAAGTCGTTGTCCGGCGTCGCCGCGTCGCCCCAGTACGCCTTGAGCAGGCTCGCCGCGAACGCCCGGGAGTTGCCCCAGAAGCCCTTCTGGCCGGGGTGACTGATGCTGCCCACCCAGTCGTCGAAGGTTTCGTGGTCGGCGTGGTGCGGCATCGGCAGGTAGCCGGGCAGCAGGTTGAACAGGGTCGGGATGTCGGTCGAGCCCTGGATGCTGGCGTGCCCGCGCAGCGCCAGGATGCCGCCGCCCGGCCGGCCCATGTTGCCCAGCAGGGTCTGGATGATCGCGCCGGTGCGGATGTACTGCACGCCGACGCTGTGCTGCGTCCAGCCCACCGAGTAGACCAGCGCGCCGGTGCGCTCCCGGCCGGAGTTCTCCGTCCAGGCGCGGGCCAGCTCGAGGAACTTCTCCTGCGGGATCCCACAGATCCGCTCCACCATCTCCGGGGTGTACCGGGAGAAGTGCCGCCGCAGGATCTGGTAGACGCAGCGCGGGTGCTGCAACGTCTCGTCCCGCCGGGTCCGCCCCGACGTGGGCACGCCGTGCGACTCGTGCCGCAGGCCGACCGCGCTGTCCCGTTCCTTCCCGGTGTCATCGCTCTCGGAGCTGCGCTGCTGGCCCTCGTACCGCCAGCTCGCCTGGTCGTACGAGTTGGTCTCGGTGTTGTAGCCGGAGAAGAGGCCATCCAGGTCCTCGGTGTCGACGAACTGTTCGCTGACGATCGTCGCGGCGTTGGTGTACGCCAGCACGTACTCCCGGAAGTCCAGCTCGTTCTCCAGGATGTACCGCACCACGCCGCCGAGCAGCGCGATGTCGGTGCCCGCCCGGATCGGCAGGTACGTGTCGGCGACCGCGCTGGTCCGGGTGAACCGGGGGTCGACGTGGAAGACCTTGGCGCCGCGCTTCTTGGCCTCCATCACCCACTGGAAGCCCACCGGGTGGGCCTCCGCCATGTTGGAACCCTGGATGACGATGACGTCAGCGTTGACCAGGTCCTGCTGGAAGTCCGTCGCGCCGCCGCGACCGAAGCTGGTCCCCAGACCGGGGACGGTGGAGGAGTGTCAAATACGGGCCTGGTTCTCGATCTGGAGCGCCCCCATCGCCGTGAACAGCTTCTTGATGAGGTAGTTCTCCTCGTTGTCCAGCGTCGCCCCGCCCAGGCTGGAGATGCCCAGCGTGCGGTTCAGCGGCCGGCCGGCGTCGTCGACGTCCTCCCAGGTCTCCTCGCGGGCGGCGAGGATCCGGTCGGCGATCATGTCGACGGCGGTCTCGAGGTCCAGGTCCTCCCACTCGGTCGCATACGGCCGGCGGTAGCGGACGGTGGTCTGCCGCAGCGGGCTGGTGACCAGCGACTTGCTGGCCGAGCCCTTCGGGCAGAGCCGGCCGCGGGAGATCGGGCTGTCCGGGTCCCCCTCGATCTGGGTGACCCGGCCGTCGGTGACGAAGACCCGCTGGCCGCAGCCGACCGCGCAGTACGGGCAGACCGACCGGGCCACGCTGTCGGCGGTCTCGGTGCGGGCGGTCAGCGCCGCCGAGCGGGCCGACTGGGCCGCCGCGCCCCGGCCGAGCGGGTCGGTGCCGGTGAGCTGCCGGTAGACCGGCCAGCCCTGGATGAAGGTCCGCAGACCCATCTTGGCTCACCCCCTCCCCCGGGTCGGTGGACGCTGACCTCCTGAACATAGGTCAGGCCGGGCCGGGTTGTGTCCCCGGGCCGGATCTTTTCCGCCCTGGGGGCCCCGGCCCGGGCGGTTTGACCGGAGTGAGGACGGCCAGCCCCCGTGCCAACCGGGGGCGTACCGGGGCGAGCAGGGCCCACGGCGTACGGGGTGCCCACCGGCCGGGGACGCGAAACCGCCCCCGGCCGGTGGGCCGGGGGCGGTTCGGTGTCGGTGTGCAGGTCGCCTCTCGGCGCGTGGCGCGACGCGGCTCCAGCCGGACGGTATTCCGCGAAGGCAATTCAGGTGAGGCCCGGGGACACTGAGCACACCGACACTGGCTACAACCTACCCACCCCACGGGCTGTTCCACCCGTCCCGGGTAATCCACCTCACTCGCCGACCGTCGCCGGTACGCGGGCGGACACCGCCGCGCGTCGCACCCGGAGGCGGTCAGTCGGTGCCCGTGCGGGCGCGGACCTTGGCGGCGCAGGCGTGCAGCAACGACTGCGGGTCGAGGCCGAGGCTCTCGATGGCCACCAGGGCGGTGAACGCCACGTCGGCCAGCTCGGCCGCGACGTCCTCGCGGCTGTGCGTCACCCCCTTGCGCGGGTTCTGGCCCAGCACCCCGATCCACGCCCCGGCAGCTTCGCCAGCCTCCTCGGTCAGCTTGAGGATCCGGCAGGTCAGCTCCGCGTCCCCGGTGCCGTTGGCGGTGTCCAACCAGCCCCGCGACGCCCGTACCGAATTCCAGATCGACTCGTCCACCCGTCCAGTTAACCCGACGGGGTCGCCGGCGCGAACGCCGCTGGCCGGTCCCCGGGGTGTCGGGGACCGGCCAGCGGTGGTGCGGTGGTGTGCTGGGTGTCAGCTGTTCCAGTGCTGGGTGACGAGGTCGGCGGCCTGCTGTTCCCACTGCGCGTACGCGTCGGGGTAGGCGGACACCTGGACGGTCTGCGCGGCCTCGGTCAGCGGCATGTCCTGCCACCCGTCAACCTGCTTCAACCCCTTCAGGAACGCCAGGGTCGAGTACTCGGGGTCGGTGATCTGCTCCGGCGTACCCCACCCGGAGGTCGGACGCTGCTGGAACAGACCCTGCGAGTCGTGGTCGTTGCGGTCGCCCAGGTGGCCCAGGTTCTCCAGCTTCGACTCCTGCAGGGACGTGCCGATGGAGATCACGGCGGCCCGCTCGTCGAGGCCGGCCTTCTTCGTCGCGGCGATGATCGCCTTCACGTTGGCGGTCTGCTCGCCGCCGAGGTCGATGCGGGACTGCTTGCCCTGCACACCGTGGGGAATCAGCTTGCCCTTGTCGACGCCGGGCTTGTCGGCCTGCACGGCGACGGCGGTCGGGGTCGACTCGGTGGTGGGGGTGGCGTGGGCCGTGGCCGGGCCGGCGAAGATGCCACCGGCGAAGGCCAGACCGGCGATACCGAGAACGCTCTTACGCATGATCGTGTTCATGGGGGTGACTCCAATCGGGGGTCGACACACACCGTCCCGGGGGAAGGGACAGGGGTGTGAGCACCACGTCGAGGCGCCCAAAAGATCAGTCCTGGCTCACTGCACCGGGGGGTGCTGGTGGCGGGTCCAGGTGTAACGACCGGCGGCCGACCCTCATTCCCCGGCGGGGGTCACGGGGTCCGGGCAGCTCAGCAGCGGCGTGCGCTACTCGATCGTCTGCCATGTGTAACGACCCCGCCCCGCCCGATGTTCCGCCGACCGGATACCCCCGGCCACACCCCCAAACCCCCCAAACCCCCCAAAACCCCCAACCCCACCCACCCCCGCACCGCCCTTTGCCCGGTGATCAAGAAGTTTGCGGCGGGTTCGGGGCGCAAACCTGACGTAAACCTCTTGATCACCGCCGCTGGGCACCTGGCGGAATCGGTCGGCGGGTCGCAAAAGGGGGGAAAGGGACAAGGGGCGGGGTGCATGGGTGGTGGCGTGAGGCGGGGCGGGGCGGGGCGGGGCCGGGTCAGGATTCCGTCACCAGAGCTGCTGGACGACGTCCGCAGCCTGCTCCTCCCACTGCGCGTACGCGTACGGGTACGCCGACACCTGCACCGTCTGCGCGGCGGCGGTCAGCGGCAGGTCGTTCCAACGGCCCACGTTCTTCAGGGCGTCGAAGAACGCCTTGGAGGCGTAGTCGGGGTCGGTGATCTCGTCGGGCGAGCCCCACCCCGACGACGGGCGCTGCTGGAACAGGCCCTGCGAGTCGTGGTCGTTGTTCGCCCCCAGGTGGCCGAGGTTGTACAGCTTCGACTCCTGCAGCGAGGTGGCCACACCGATCACCGCGCCCCGCTCGCCGACGCCGGTCTCCTTGGCTGCTTTGATGATCGCCTCGGCGTTCTCCAGCTGCGCGTCGTCGAGGGGAATGCGCGACTGGGCGCCCTCGAGGCCGTGCGGGATCAGTTCGTCCAGGTCCGGCTGCTCGGCCGACGTGGTCTTGCTGATGCTCTCGCCGGTGGTCAGCGCGGATTCGACGGTGGCGCCCTCGCGGCTCTTGCCGGTGGCCAGGCCGATCGCGGCCACCGCACCGGCGTGCGGGCCGGCGGTGACCGGGGCGGCGCCGGCCATGGGGCCGAACGCCAGGCCGCCGAGGACGGCGACGCCGGCGATGCTCAGGACGGTCCTGCGGTTCGGGGTCTTCGCGATGGCCTGGATCCGGTCGGTGGTCTTCGCGATGGCCGGGAGCCATCGAGTGAAGTCAACCTTCACGATGGTTGCCCTTTCGATCGTTGCGACGCGCTCCGGGTTGAGCGCCCCTCGGGGGAACCGCTCCGCACAGGGGTTTACCGGCGGGCGGTACGGGGGACACAACCAGCCCCACGTGTCCGTCATTCCGGATATGCGGGGCAGCGGCCCGGGCTAGGACCCCGGTCACGCCCAGAATCGGTCGACCCCGGACGCAGGCGGTCACCGGGCGCGCGGCACCCCGAACCGGACGAACATGCACCGGGTCAACTCGTCGGCCGCCGATCCGGTGTCGACCAGCGCGGCCGCGACGCCAGGGGTGATGCGCCCGCCCCGGTGACCGGCCCGCCCCGGCCGGCACGCTGGCCGGGGCGGCGGATGGGTCAGTGCCCCCGGGCGATCCACTCGTCGAGGTGTGGGGCCTCGGCGGCGACGGTGGTGCTGTCGCCGTGGCCGGTGTGTACGACCGTCTCCGGCGGCAGGGTGAGCAGCCGGGTACGAATCGAGTCGACGATGGTGCCGAAGTCGCTGTACGAGCGGCCGGTGGCGCCCGGTCCGCCGGCGAAGAGGGTGTCACCGGTGAAGACCACACCGAGCTGCGGGGCGTACAGGCTGCACGCGCCGGGACTGTGGCCGGGGGTGTGCAGCACCCGCAGGCCGGTGCCGGCCACCTCGATCGTGGCCCCGTCACGCAGCTCCCCGTCGGGGGCCGTGTCGGGATGCACCAGGTCCCACAGCACCCGGTCGTCGGGGTGCAGCAGCACCGGCGCACCGGTGGCGCGGGACAGCTCCGGGGCCACCCGGACGTGGTCGTCGTGGGCGTGGGTGGCCACGATCGCCACCACGCGGCGCTGGCCGACGGCGCGCAGGATCGCGTCGACGTCGTGCGGGGCGTCGACGACGAGGCACTCGCTGTCGTCGCCGACCACCCAGACGTTGTTGTCGACGTCGAAGGTCTGCCCGTCGAGGGAGAACGTGCCGGAGGTGACGGTGTGGTCGACGCGAACGGTCACGGGAAGACCACCACAGAGCGCAGCACGTCGCCCTGGTGCATCCGGGTGAACGCCTCCTCGACCTGGTCCAGGGCGATCTCCTCGGTGACGAACGCGTCCAGGTCGAGCCGGCCCTGCAGGTAGAGGTCGGTGAGCAGGGGGAAGTCGCGGCTGGGCAGACAGTCGCCGTACCAGCTCGACTTGAGCGCGCCCCCGCGGCCGAAGACGTCCAGCAGCGGCACGTCGACGGTCATCTCGGGGGTCGGCACGCCGACCAGCACGACCGTCCCGGCGAGGTCACGGGCGTGGAACGCCTGCTTCCAGGTCTCCGGCCGGCCGACGGCGTCGATGACGACGTCGGCGCCGAAGCCGCCGGTGGCGGCGCGGATCGCCTCGACCGGGTCGTCCTCCGAGGCGTTGACCGTGTGGGTGGCGCCGAACTTGCGGGCCCAGTCGAGCTTGCGGGAGTCGGTGTCCACGGCGATGATCGTCGTCGCCCCGGCCAGAGCCGCGCCGGCGACGGCGGCGTCGCCGACCCCGCCGCAGCCGATGACGGCCACGGAGTCGCCGCGGGTGACCCCACCGGTGTTCATCGCCGCGCCGAGGCCGGCCATCACCCCGCAGCCGAGCAGGCCCACGGCGGCGGGCCGGGCCGCCGGGTTGACCTTGGTGCACTGTCCGGCGTGGACGAGGGTCTTCTCGGCGAAGGCCCCGATGCCCAGGGCCGGCGACAGCTCGGTGCCGTCGGTGAGGGTCATCTTCCGGGCGGCGTTGTGGGTGGCGAAGCAGTACCACGGCCGGCCCCGCCGGCAGGCGCGGCAGACCCCGCAGACGGCCCTCCAGTTGAGCACCACGAAGTCGCCCGGCGCGACGCCGGTGACGCCCTCGCCCACCTGTTCGACGATGCCGGCCGCCTCGTGGCCGAGCAGGAACGGGTACTCGTCGTTGATCCCGCCCTCGCGGTAGTGCAGGTCGGTGTGGCAGACCCCGCAGGACTGGACGCGGACCACCGCCTCGCCGGGCCCCGGGTCGGGCACCACGATCGTGGTGACCTCGACCGGTGCGCCCTTGCGCCGTGAAATGACTCCCCGGACTTCCTGGCTCACGTTCTCCTCCTGCTCCACCGCTGTCGATGCCGGCGGCCCGCGGTGGGCGGGCCGACGACGGAGAGCGCCACCGGGCGGGTACGCCACGTCGATCGCGCTTCCCGGCGAAACTACCGCCGATCACCACGTCGAGCCCAGCAACGCCCGACGCTTACCACGGCCGGGGCCGCGGGGCGCTCACGCGAGTCGATGGGCCGGCGCGGGCGGCGTGACCGGGGCGGCGTCGCGGGCGAGGTCGGCGAGGTGGCGGCGGGCGGCGTTGCGGTAGCGCAGCACCTGGACCGCGCCGAGCGCCCACAGGACGTACTGCACGGCGAAGGCCCACCGGAAGGCGGCCAGATCCGGCGCGGCGTGGCCGGCGGGGGTGGCCAGGTCCAGCACGACCCCGACGGCCAGCACCAGGACGATCGAGGCGGCGAAGCCGCCCACGTTGACGATGCCGGTGGCGCTGCTGATCCGGCTGGCCGGGTTGAAGGTGCGCGCGTAGTCGAAGCCGATGGCCGAGCCCGGACCGTTGGCGGCCAGCACCACGACCAGGACGACCAGCAGCCAGCCCGGGGCGCGGCCAGGCCAGGCCAGCACCACCGCCCAGATCGCGGCGGTGGCCGCGGTGACGGTGAGCACCAGCACCGAGCGGCGGAACGGGTGCCGGGCGCACAGGTGGGCGATCAGCGGCCCGGCCAGCAGTCCGGACAGGGTCATCAGGGTGAGCAGGGACGCCGCGGCGGTGGGCGACATCCCCTGCCCCTGCACGAGGAACGGGTACCCCCACAGCAGCGCGAACACCGAGCCGGAGAACTGGGTGACGAAGTGCGTCCACAGGCCCAGTCGGGTGCCGGGCTGGGCCCAGGCGGCGGCCAGTTCCCGGCGTACGGTGGCCAGGTCGGGGGCGGGCGCGGCGGCGTGCTCGCGGTGCGGGGTGTCCCGGACGGCCGCGACGACCATGGTGAGCACGGTCGCGCCGAGCGCGGCGGCGACCAGGAACGCCGGGGTCCAGCCGGCGCGGTGCAGCAGGGCGACCAGCGGCACGGCGCCGAGGATCGCACCGAACTGGCCGAGGGTGCAGGTGAGCTGCACCAGCATCGGGTTGCGTCGGCCGGGGAACCAGAACGCGACGATGCGCAGCACGCTGATGAAAGTCATCGCGTCGCGAGGCCGACCAGCACCCGGGCGGCGACGGCGAGCCCGACGTCGGTGGCCACCGCGAAGCAGAGCTGGCCGGCGACCATCAGCACCCCGCCGGCGATCAGCAGCCGGCGGGAGCCGAACCGGTCGAGCAGCACCCCCACCGGCACCTGCATGGCCGCGTACACGGCGAGCTGGGCGACGGTGAAGATGGCCAGGGTGGAGGCGCTGATGTCGAAGCGGTGCGCGGCGTCGACCCCGGTGACGCCGAGGGAACTGCGGTGGAACACCGCCGCCATGTACGCGCTGAGGGCCACCGCCCAGACCAGCGCGGCGGAGCGGCGGGGCACGACGGTCGGGACGGCGGTGGCGGCGACGCTCACGGGTGCCGGTACGCCCGCTCCGTGGCGGAGGGGACGGCGGCGCGCGCCGCCGGGCTGGGATGCGTCATGTCCTCATGGTGCGTCGCACCCCCTGTTGGCCGGGGCGCGGGCTGTCCGGACGTGGCCCGGGCCACGGGGTGCGGACCGGGACGCCAGGGCCCGCGGGTGGGCCTCGGCGGCATCACCGCCGGCTGCCGGCCCGGGGTCGCGCCGCCGTGCCCGTTCGCCACCTGACGAGGGAGGTGACGCTGTGGCGTGCGCCACCCACGGGACACGCCGGCACGGCGGGCGACGCCCCGCCGCACTGGGCAGAATCGACGCATGTCTTCGCGCCGGTGGCTGCTCGCCGATCAACTCGGGCCGCACTTCCTCGACGACAGGGCGCAGCCGGTGCTGCTCGTGGAGGCCCGGGATCTGTTCCGTCGCCGTCCCCTGCACCGGCAGAGGGCCCACCTGATCCTGTCCGCGCTGCGTCACCGGGCCGCAGAGCTGGGCGACCGGGCGCTGCTGGTGCGGGCCGGGACGTTCCGGGAGGCACTGGCCCGGGTCGACGGGCCCCTCGAGGTGCTCCACCCGCCGTCGCGGGCGGGGTTGGCCTTCGCCCGTTCCGTGCCGGGGCTGACGATCCTGCCACCCCGGGGCTTCCTCACCAGCCGCGACGACTTCACCGCCTGGGCGGACGCGTACCGGCGAGGGCCGTTGCGGATGGCCGAGTTCTACCGCTGGGCCCGCCGTGAGCACCGCGTGCTGGACGGCCCGCCGGGGCGGGTGCCGCGCCGGCCCCGGCACTCCGGCGGCACGGTCGCCCCCGCTCCCCCGCCGATCGTGGAGGACGAGATCGACGCGGAGGTACGCGAGGATCTGGACCGGTGGGAGAAGGAGGGGATGCGGTTCGTCGGCCGGGACGGGCCGCGCAGCTACCCCGCCACGCACGCCGAGGCCGATGCCCGGCTGCGGCACTTCGTCCGGCACCGGCTGCCCGACCACGGCCGCTACCAGAAGGTGATGAGCGCCGACGACCCGATGCTGGCGCACAGCGTGCTGTCGTCGTCGTTCAACCTGGGGCTGCTCGACCCGGCGGAGGCGATCCGGGCGGCCGAAGGGGCGTGGCGCGACGGGGCCGCGTCGCTGTCGGCGGTGGAGCCGTTCATCCGGGGGCTGCTCGGCTGGCGGGAGTTCCTCTGGCAGCTCTACTGGTACTTCGAGCCCGCGTTCCGGGACGGCAACTGGCTGGCCGCGACCGAGCCGCTGCCCCGCTGGTTCGCCGACCTGGACGCCGACGCGGTCGAGGCGCGCTGCCTGGCCGACGTGCTGGCCGGGGTGCGGGACCGGGCCTGGGCGCACCACTCGCAGCGGCTGCTGGTGCTCGGCAACTACGCGTTGCAGCGCGGCTGGCGGCCGGCGGAGCTGGCGGACTGGTTCAGGGGGTGCTTCGTCGACGGCGCCGACTGGGTGATGAACGCGACGGTGGTCGGCATGAGCCGGTACGCCGACCTGGGCCGGGTGGACACCCGCCCCTACGCGGTCGACGGCCGGTACATCGACGAGCTCAGCGACTACTGCGGCGGCTGCCGGTACCGGCCGGACACCGTGCTCGGCGACCTGGCCTGCCCGTACACCGGGGGGTTCGACGCCTTCCTGCACCGCAACCGGGGGCGGCTGGCCGGCGACCCGCGGCTCGCCGCGGAACTGGCCGAGCGCGAGGACCCGCAGGTGCGGGAGGCGGTGCTGGCCCAGGAGGACAAGCGCGGCGGCAGCCCGCCCTGACCGCCCTCAGCCGCGCGCAGGGTGCTCGGCCCAGAAGCCGGTGACCAGCCGGTGGAACTCCTCGGCCCGCTCGATCTGGGGCAGGTGGCCGGTGTCGGCGAACAGGTGGGCGCGGGCCCGGGGCAGCCGGGCGCGGGCGGCGTCGAGGTGCACGGCGGGCAGGATCAGGTCGCGGTCGCCCCAGATCACCAGGATGGGCAGGTCCAGCCGGGCCACGGCGTCGAGCAGTTCGGCGCGCCACCCGGGGGCGACGCCGCGGATCGTGCCGAGGCTGCCGGCGAGCTCCAGCATCACCCGGGCGGCGTGCGGTCGGCGGGCCACCGCGAGGGCCTCGGCGAGGCGCGCCGCGGTGACGTGCCGCCGGTCGTGGAACAGAGCCCGCTCGGTGCGCCGGACCACGGCCCGGCTCGGCCGCAGCAGCAGCCGGCCGAGCGGTCGCAGCGCCAGCAGGCGCAGGGCGATCGTCACCTCCGCGCCGAAGCCGGCGCTGTTGACCAGGACCAGGCTGGCCGCGCGGGTCGGGTCGTCGGCGGCCAGCCGCATCGCGACCGCCCCGCCGAGGGAGTTGCCGGCCAGGTGGGCGGGGCGGTCGACGCCGAGGGCGTCGAGGCAGTCGGCGGTGGCCCGGGCCAGCGCCGGCAGGGTGTGCGGCTCGTCCAGCGGCGCGGAGCCGCCGTGCCCGGCCAGGTCGAGGCTGACCACCCGGTGGTCGCGGGCGAGCAGGTCGTGCTGGTCGGCGAAGTCGGCGAGGGTGCGGCCGATGCCGTGCAGCAGCACCACCGGTGGGCCCTGCCCGGTCACCCGGCAGCGGACCGTCCTGCCCCGGACGGTGAGGGTCGTGTCGGTCGGCCCGGTCACGCCGGTTGCCCCTTCCTGCCGTCCGGCCCGGTCACGCCGGCTGCCCCGGGCCGTCCGCCGGCGCCGGGGCGGTGGGCGGCCCGGCTGGCCGGTGGGGCGCGGGCGTCGCAGGCGCGGCGGCCGGCCGGGGGGCGCGGTTGAGGGCGAGGGCGAGGACCCGCCCGTACGAGGCGGGGGCGAGCCGGGCCAGCAGGTCCGGCAGCTTCGCCGACCAGCCGATCAGCACCCGGCCCCGGCGGCGCTCGACGCCCCGCAGGATGACCTCGGCGGCGACGGCGGGGTCGATGGAGAGCAGCTTCTCGAACTGCCGGCGGCCGGCCTCGAACTCCTCGGCGGGCACGCCGCTGCCGACCCGGGCGCTCTGCGCGATGCGGGTGCGGATGCCGCCGGGGTGCACGGAGGTCACCCCGATGCCGTCGTCGACCAGCTCGTGGCGCAGCGCCTCGGTGAAGCCGCGGACGGCGAACTTGCTCGCCGCGTACGCGGTCTGCCCGGCGGGGGCGATGAGCCCGAACAGGCTGGACACGTTGACCAGGTGGGCGCCGGGCTCGGCCTTCAGTGCTGGCAGCAGGGCGTGGGTCAGCCGCACCACGGCCCGGAAGTTGACGTCGATCACCCAGCCGAACTCGTCGAGGGTGACCTGGTCGAACCGGCCGCCGAGGGCGACGCCGGCGTTGTTGATCAGCAGCCGCACGCGGGGACGGCTCCGGCGGATCTCCTCGGCCACCGCGGTGGTCGCGGCGGCGTCGGCGAGGTCCACCAGGTGGGTGGTGACCGGCCGGTCGGGGTGGTCGGCGCGGATCGCGGCCACCACGGCGGCGAGCCGGTCGGCGTCCCGGTCGAGCAGGACCAGGTCGGCGCCGCGCCGGGCCAGGCCGTGGGCGAGGGCCTCGCCGATGCCGCTGGCCGCCCCGGTGACCACGGCCGTCCCGCCCGCGAAGTCGAACCTGCGCACGTCGGTCTCCTCTGCTCGGTCGGCGGGGACGGTCAGCCGGCGGGGGTGCCGGCGGGATCCCGCCGGTCGGTGGTGGCCGCCTCTCCCGCGCGGGAGAACCGCACCCCGGAGTCGGTGAGCCGGCCGTGCCGCATCAGCAGCACGTCCCGGGCGTAGTTCTGGTGCAGCCGCCACGGCGCCGCCGCGCCCTGCTTGGGCAGCGCGTCGACGCTGCGCAGCACGTACCCGGACTTCAGGTCGATGAGCGGCTCCAGGTCGCCCGAGGCGGGGGCGAGCGGGGTGACGACCTGCTGACCGGTGGCGTCGAGGTGGGTGAGCAGCCGGCAGACGTAGGTGGCCACGAGGTCGGCCTTGAGCGTCCAGGAGGCGTTGGTGTAGCCGATGGTCAACGCGAAGTTCGGCACGCCGGAGAGCATCATGCCCTTGTACGCCACCGTCCGCGCGAGGTCGACCCGCTCGCCGTCCACGGTGATCGTCATGCCGCCGAGGACGAGCAGGTTGAGGCCGGTGGCGGTGACCACGACGTCGGCGGTCAGCTCCGCCCCGGAGGCGAGGCGCAGGCCGGTGGCGGTGAGGGTCTCGACCCGGTCGGTGACCATCGAGGCCCGGCCCTGCCCGAGGGCGGTGAACAGGTCGCCGTCGGGGACCACGCACAGCCGCTGGTCCCACGGGTCGTAGCGGGGCGAGAAGTGCCGGTCGACGTCGTAGCCGGCGGGCAGCCGCCCCTGCGCCGCGCGCCGCAGGAACCGCTTCACCAGCCTCGGGGCGCGGCGGCTGAGCTGGAAGGTGGCCGTGCCGAACAGCACGTTCTTCCACCGCACCACCGGGTACGCGACCTTCGGGGACAGGAAGCGGCGCAGCGCGTCGGCGAGGGCGTCGCGCGAGGGCAACGCGACCACGTACGTCGGTGAGCGCTGGAGCATGGTGACGTGGGCGGCCCGCTCGGCCAGGGCCGGCACCAGGGTCACCGCGGTCGCGCCACTGCCGATCACCACCACCCGTTTGCCGGTGTGGTCGAGGTCGGCGGGCCAGTGCTGCGGGTGCACCAGCCGCCCCGTGTACGCCCGCGCGCCAGGAAGGTCCGGGGTGTAGCCGGTGTCGTAGCGGTAGTAACCGGAGCAGGTGAACAGGAACCCGCAGGTGAGGGTGACGTCCTCGCCGGTGTCGTCGCGGTGGGCGCGCACCGTCCAGCGGGCGGTCGCGCTGTCCCACTCGGCGGCGAGCACCCGGTGGTGGAAGCGGATGTGCTCGTCGACGCCGTACTCGCGGGCCGTCTCGCGGACGTAGTCGCGGATCGAGTCGCCGTCGGCGATGGCCACCGGGTTCGTCCACGGCTTGAACGAGTAGCCGAGGGTGAACATGTCCGAGTCCGACCGGATGCCCGGGTAGCGGAACAGGTCCCAGGTGCCGCCGATCGCGCCGCGCGCCTCCAACACCGCGTACGTCTTGTCGGGGCGGTTGCGGCGCAGGTGGCAGGCGGCGCCGACACCGGAGAGGCCGGCGCCGACGATCAACACGTCGACGTGCTCGGGGGCCATCGCGCGTCTCCCGTCGCAGGGTGGTGGATCGGACCCTATCCAGCACCGTCGACGTCGGTCAACACCGTGTCGAGTGGAATCAACACGGTGTCGAGGTAGTAGCATCTGCGCTCATGACCGCCCCCGCCCGTACGCCCGGACGCGGCACCGGGGCGCGGGGCCGGCGGGCGGCCCGCTCGACCGGGGACGACCGGCAGCTGGCCATCCTGGCCACCGCCGAGCGCCTGCTCGCCCAGCGGCCCTTCGGCGAGATCTCCGTCGACGACCTGGCCCGGGGCGCGGGCATCTCCCGGCCGACGTTCTACTTCTACTTCCCGTCCAAGGACGCGGTGCTGCTCACCCTGCTGGACCGGGTCACCGAGGAGGCCGACGCGGCCGCCGGTGACGTGCTGGTCCGGCTGGCCGAGGACCCGCGGGCCCGGTGGCGGGAGCTGATCCACCGGTTCCACGAGACGTTCGGCGCGCACCGCGCGGTGGTGCGGGCCTGCGCCGAGGTGCGCGGCACCAACGCCGAGGTACGCCGGCTGTGGGCCGCGGTGCTGGAACGCTGGGTGCAGGCCGTCGAGGCCGCCGTGACGGCGGAGCGACGGCGCGGCGCGGCCCCGGACGGCCTACCGGCCAGGGACCTGGCGATCGCGCTGACCTCGATGAACGAGCGGGTCTGGTACGCCACCTTCGCCGCCGACGGGCCGGCCGTGGCGGAGCGGGACGTGGTGGACGTCCTGCTCGACGTCTGGCTCACCAGCGTCTACCGGGGCGCGGTGCCCCCGGCCGGCTGAGCCGTCCCCGGCCGGCCCGGGAGGCGGGCGGGGCGTCGCGCGGCCCGCCAGGGCGGCGTGGTCGGGTTCGACGGCTGACCCGGGTACGGCCGACCGGGGGTGCCGCAGCCGCACCCGAGCCGGCACGATTCGTCAGAAGGGCAGACGAGATCGTCGATGTCCTGAGGGCTCGGCGGCCGGACCCGCCGTCGTACCGGACAGAACCGCTCGTCGAGGCCAGGGGGCTGGAACATGGACTTCACGCTCGAACTCGTCGTGGTGCCGGTGTCCGACGTGGACCGGGCCAAGGAGTTCTACCGGGAGCGCGCCGGGTTCCAGCTGGACATCGACATCCGCTCCGGCGAGGACTTCCGGGTCGTGCAGCTCACCCCACCGGGGTCGGCGTGTTCGATCGCGCTGATGCGTGACCCGGACGGCGCGGGCGGCGTCGGCGGCCTGCACCTGGTGGTGACCGACCTCGACGTGGCGCGCGAGGAACTGCTGGCGCGCGGGCTGCCGGCGAGCGAGATCTTCCACTTCGAGGAGGGCGGGGTGCGGGTCCCCGGCCCGGATCCGCAGCGACGCGACTACGCCTCCTACCTGTCGTTCAGCGACCCCGACGGCAACGGGTGGCTGGTGCAGGAGGTCCGCCGGACGCCCACGGCGGCCTGACGGGCGGACCCGGGTTTCCCGGCGGAGTGCCGCCGGGGCCCGGATGATCGGGGCATGGAACGAGGACCGGGGCGGGGCCACCGGGCCGTGCCGCACACCGCCGACGTGCGGATCGAGGCCTGGGCGCCGGACCGGGAGGGCTGCGTGGCCGAGGCGGTGTCGGCGATGGTGGAGACCTTCGCCGACACCGCCGGCGCGGGCGAGGGCGCCGAGGTGACGTTCGACGTCCCGGCAGGCGACGACGGGGACCTGCTGGTGGGCGTCCTCGACGAGGTGATCTTCCGGCTGGAGACCGAGGGGGTGCTGCCGGTCGCGGCGAACGTGACCGCCGACCCCGGCGGTGGCCTGCGGGTGCGCTGGCGGGTGGTGGCCGCCGACGGGGCGGAGCCGGTCGGTGCGGTGCCGAAGGCCGTGTCGTTGCACGGGCTGCGCTTCGGTCGGGACGAGGTGGGCTGGTCCTGCGCGGTGACCCTGGACGTGTGACCCGGGGCGCGGGACGCCCCTCGGGTTCAGCCCTTGACCACGCCCAGCGGCACCAGCCGGGCCACCCGGCGGCACAGCCCTGCCCCCTCGGCGACGTCCACCACGGCCGTGACGTCCTTGTACGCCTCCGGCGTCTCCTCGGCCAGCCCTCGCCAGGACGCCCCGCGCACGGCGATGCCCCGGGCCTCCAGCTCCCGGCGCAGCTCCTGCCCCCGTACCGTCTTCATGGCCTGGCTGCGGCTGCGGACCCGGCCCGCGCCGTGGCAGGTGGACGCGAACGCCGGGGCGCCGGCCACCCCGGTGAGCACGTACGAGGCGGTGCCCATCGAGCCGGGGATGAGCACCGGCTGGCCGGCGGCGCGCAGGTCGGCGGGGAGGTCAGGATGCCCGGGCGGCAGGGCGCGGGTGGCGCCCTTGCGGTGCACGCAGAGCCGCCGGTCGACGCCGTCCACCCCGTGCGTCTCGATTTTGGCGAGGTTGTGCGAGATGTCGTACACCAGGTCGAGCCCGCTGCCGGCGACCCGCCGGAACACCCGGCGGGCGGCGGAGGTGAGCAGCTGCCGGTTGGCCCGGGCGTAGTTCGCGGCGGCGGCCATCGCCCCGAGGTAGGCCCGCCCCTGCGCGGAGTCGACCGGGGCGCAGGCGAGCTGCCGGTCCGGCACCTCGATGCCGTGCCGGGGCATCGTCTGTTCCATCGCCCGGACGTGGTCGGTGCAGATCTGGTGGCCCAACCCGCGCGACCCGCAGTGGATCATCACGACGACCTGGCCGGCGCGCAGCCCGAACGCCGCCGCCACCGGCTCGTCGTGCACCGCGTCGACCGCCTGCACCTCCAGGAAGTGGTTGCCCGAGCCGAGGCTGCCGACCTGCCCCTGGCCGCGCTGCGCGGCCCGCTCGCTGACCTGGGCAGGGTCGGCGTCGGCGACCGCGCCGAAATCCTCGCACCGGTCCAGGTCACGCGGCACGCCGTGGCCGCGTTCGACGGCGTACCGGGAGCCGCCGCGCAGCACCGCGTCCAGCTCGGCCGGGTCGGCCAGCTTCCACACCGCGCCCCGGCCCATGCCGCGCGGGACCGCCGCGTCGAGGCCGTCCATCAGCGCGTCGCGCAGCCGGGGCAGGTCGGCCCGGTCCAGGTCGGTGGCGAGCAGCCGCACCCCGCAGGAGATGTCGAAACCGACGCCGCCCGGGGAGACCACCCCGCCGGCGGCGGCGACGCCGCCGATCGGGAAGCCGTACCCCCAGTGCACGTCGGGCATCGCGTACGAGGCGCCGACGATGCCGGGCAGGGTGGCGACGTTCGCCACCTGCTCCAGGGACCGGTCCGAGCCGACGTCGGGAAGCAGCGCCCGGGAGGCGAAGACGACGCCGGGCACCCGCATCGGGTCGCGCCGGTCGATCCGGAACCGGAACGGCGACTCCTCGACCAGCTCCATGGGTGGGCGGCTACCCGCCCCGCGGCCGGCCACACCTGCCCCGTCGGCCGGCCCGGGAGACAGCGTGCCCGGCGGCACCCCCGGCCCGTGGTCATGGGAGCCGGCGGGACAATGGGGGAACCCGGGGGACCCGCCCCGGCGCCTCGCCCTGTAGGAGAACGCCACCGTGTCCGGAACGCCCCAGCCCGCACCGTCACCGTCCACCGGCGGCGGCGACCTGCGGGCGGACTGCTCCCGGTGCTTCGGGCTGTGCTGCGTGGCGCCCGCCTTCGCCGCGTCGGCGGACTTCGCCGTCGACAAGCCGGCCGGGCGGCCCTGCCCGAACCTGGGCGGCGACTTCCGTTGCGGCATCCACCGGGACCTGCGGGACAGGGGCTTCCCCGGGTGCACCGTCTTCGACTGCTTCGGGGCCGGGCAGCAGGTCGCCCAGGTCACCTTCGCCGGCCGCGACTGGCGGTCCGCCCCGGACACCGCGGCGCGGATGTTCGACACGTTCGCGGTCATGCGTCCGCTGCACGAGCTGCTGTGGTACCTGACCGAGGCGGTCGCGCTGACCCCGCCCGGCCCGCTGCGCGAGGAGTTGGGCGTCGCGTTGACGCAGACCCGGCGGCTCACGGCCGGCAGCCCGCAGGAACTGCTCGGGCTGGACGTCGACGCGCACCGGGGGCGGGTGAATCCGCTGCTGTCCCGGGCCGGCGAGCTGGCCCGGGGCGACCGGGCCGGGCTCGACCGCCGGGGGGCCGTACTGGTCGCCGCCGACCTGCGGCGGGTCGACCTGGTCGGGGCGAACCTACGCGGCGCCGTCCTGCTCGGCGCGGACCTGCGCGACGTGGACCTCACCCTCGCCGACCTCACCGGCGCGGACCTGCGCGGCGCCGACCTGCGCGGGGCGGATTTGCGGCGCGCCCTGTTCCTGCACCAGTCGCAGGCCGACGCGGCCCGCGGCGACCACCGGACCGGGCTGCCGCCGGCGCTGACCCGGCCGGCGCACTGGTCCCTGCCGGTCACCCCGGTCCGCCGACCCGCCGCGCCCCGGCAGCCCCGCAGGCCCCACCGCAACGGCGGCAGCCCGGCGGCCGGCGGGCACCGCAGGTGACGAGCCGGGCCGAAGGCGAAGCGGAGCCGCCCCGGCCGTGGCGTCGTTCTTGGGGCGTTGAACAGTGCGAAGTGCCGGCCGGTGGAAGCCACCTGAGCGGGCGGCCACCGGACGCGCGACGCCGACCGGGACAGCATGGCTGAAACACCGCCGCCACCGAACACCGTGGCCCCGCGACGGGCGGGCCGCGCCGGTGCGGGCCGCCGGGGAACGTTTGTCGGCGGCCGGGGCGGGCAGGACTGCGGCATGACCAGTGAGGAACGCTTCGACCGAGCCAGCAGCGATGAACCCGACGGCGCGACCGCCTACGAGGCGTCTCTACGACCGCCGGGCGACTCGCTGCGCACGACCGAGGACACCGGGGACGACTTCGCCGACCTGCCGGCCGAGAACGCCCGCCCGGCACGGGAGACCAGCCGCGCCGGTTACGACGTCGACGCCGTCTCCGGCACCACCGATCCCTCCCGCGAAACCTGACCCCACCCCCACCCCGGCGCCCCCGCCGCCGCAGCGCCCGGTGATCAAGAAGTTTGCGTCGGCCGGGGGCTACGGGGCTGACGCAAACCTCTTGATCACCGGGGTCAGGTGAGGTGGATGGCGCCGGCCGGGCAGAGGTCGGCGGCTCGGCGGATCCGGTCGGCCGACTCCGGCGGCGGTGTGGGACGGAGCAGGAGCACCAGGCCGTCGGCCTCGTCCTGGTCGAAGACCTCGGGCGCGGCGAGCACGCAGTTGCCCGACCCGCAGCAGCGGTCCCGGTCCACCTCGATCCGCATCGTGCCGCCCCCGGTCACCACGTCACCGGGAGGCTGTTGAGGCCGAACACGATCGACGTCTCGCGGGTGGAGACCTGCTCCGGCGTCGCGGTGGTGCGCAGGCCGGGGAAGCGGCGGGCCAGCTCGACCAGGGCGATCCGCAGCTCGGCGCGGGCCAACGGCTGGCCGATGCACTGGTGCACCCCGAAGCCGAACGCCAGGTGCTGGTGCGCCTGCTGGTAGGGATCGAACTCGTCGGCGGCGCCGAAGACCTCCGGGTCGCGGTTGGCCAGCGACAGCACGGCGATCGCGCCCTCCCCCGCCCGGATCAGCCGGCCGCCGATCTCGACGTCCTCCACAGCCAGCCTGGGCAGGCCGGTGCGGACCACGCTGAGGTAGCGCAGCAGCTCCTCGACCAACGCGGGGGCCCGGTCCGGGTGCTCGCGCAGCGCGTCGAGACCTCCCGGCTCGCGCAGCAGCAGCAGGGTGCTCAGGCCGATCATGTTGGCCGTGGTCTCGTGGCCGGCGACGAGCAGCAGCAGCGCCATGCCGACCAGCTCGTCGACGGAGAGCTCGCCGGTGGCCACCCGGTCGCGGACCAGCCGGCTGATCAGGTCGGTGGCGGCGTCCGCGTCGGCGTGCCGGGCGAGGACCAGCTCGCGCAGGTATTCCCGCAGCTCCCGGACCTCGGTGCGGACCCGCTCCACGGGCGCGGTGCGGTCGAGCAGGGTACGGCTGCGGGCCTGGAAGAAGCCGTGGTCGGCGTACGGGACGCCGAGCAGGTGGCAGATCACCATCGAGGGCACCGGCAGGGCGAACGCCTCGACCAGGTCAGCGGGCGGGCCGGCGGCCTGGAGGCCGTCGAGGGCCTCGTCGACGGTCTGCTGGATCAGCGGCTCGATCCGCCGGACATTCTTGATCATGAACTCGGCGGTGAGCATCCGGCGCAGCCGGGTGTGCGCGTCGCCGTCCATCCGGATGAAGCCGCCCTGACGGTCCAGCTCGGACTGGAGCGGCAACGGACGCACCAGCGGGAATCCCGGCTTCTCGAAATTGGCGCTGAAGGCGGGGTGGCGCAGCAGCTGACGCACGTCGGCGTGCCGGGTGACGAGCCAGGCGGTGGTGCCGGTCGGCAGCCGGACCCGGGTCACGGGCTCGTCCAGGCGACCCCGCTCCTCCTCGTCGAGCAGGGCGAACGGGCCGTGGTCGGGGTTGGTCGGCGGCCAGAGGGGCAGGTCGGTAGCGGCGGTCGCGGTCACGCGGACACCTCCCGTGACAACTGTGAGTGATGCAATCGATCCGAAACGCTACCTATCGATGTAGATCGACACAAGACCGCGTGGCCTCACCGGGTCGCGGTCACCGTCCGGGCCTCGGTCATCCCCCGGTTGGCCAGGGCGTCAGCCCGCTCGTTCTCGGGATGGCCGTTGTGCCCCTTCACCCACAGCCAGGTCATCTCGTGCCGGGCGCAGGCCGCCTCCAGCCGCTGCCACAGGTCGGCGTTCTTGACCGGCTGCTTCGCCGCCGTCAACCAGCCGTTGCGCTTCCAACCCGCCAGCCAGCCGGTGATGCCGTTGCGCACGTACGTGCTGTCGGTGTGCAGTCGCACGGTCACCGGCCGGGTCAGGCTCTCCAACGCCCGGATCGCGGCCATCAGCTCCATCCGGTTGTTGGTGGTCGGCGTCGCCTCCCCGCCGCACAACTCCCGCTCGTGGGTGCCGTAGCGCAGCAGGGCACCCCAGCCGCCCGGGCCCGGGTTGCCGCTGCACGCCCCGTCGGTCCAGATCTCCACGACCCTGTCGGCCGCCGCGTCCACCATGCCCGCAACCTACCGGGTACGCCCCGCGCCACCGCGGACCGGACCGTCGAAAACGGGCGGCGCCGGCCGGGCCCTCTGGCAGGCTGCCTCACCATGACCGGACGCTTCGACGGCCTGCGGCGGGCCGAGGTGCGCGATACCATCGACGGTCTCGTCTCCTCCGGGCGGGAGGCGGGGGTGCAGGTGGCGGCGTACCTGCACGGCGAGCCGATCGTCGAGGAGCAGGCCGGCGTTCGCGTACCCGGACCTGGGGCTCACCGTGGCGGCGACGCGCAACCGGCTCGCGGTCGGCGACGGCGACCCGCTGGAGCGGCTGCGCCTGGCGATCCGCGACGCGGTCGCCGCCCTGCCGGCTGACCCGCCCCGGGGGCGGGTCAGCCGGCAGGGCGGCGCAGCCGGCCGCGAAGCCGCCCGGCGGCGTCACCGACGACGGCGGAGGTCATCGCCAGTAGCGGGCTGGACCGCATCACCGCCAGGTCCTCCCCCGGCGAGGTGTCGCCGTCGAGGAAGCGCAGCACCCGCTCGGCGGGATTACGGTCGAACAGCCGGTCGAAGAACTCCGGGCCGCCGACCCGGCCGGTGTCCAGGGCCCGCAGCGCGACCGCGTCCATCCACAGGTGCCGCCGGGGGTACGCGGGCGCGGGCACCGGCGGCCGGCCGGCGGCCAGCGCCCCGGCCACCTGGTCGGCCTGGCGCAGCATGGCGGAGAAGGTGAACCCGGTGGAGGGGCGGGTGGCGCCGCCGGCCGTGCCGAGGCGGACCACCCGGGGCGAGGGGCGGCGCGGGAACGGGGCGTCGGTCATCGGGATCACCCCGTCCTCCACCTCCCGCACCGTCAGCGCGGCCGGGTCCAGGCCGAGCCGGCCGAGGTAGCCGCGCAGCGCCCGGTCGTACCCGTCGTCGGTGAGCCGGTCCGGGGAGAACTCGGTGTACTCGACCAGCGCGTACCGGTCACTGACCGGCAGCACGTAGCCGAAGGAGACGCCCCGCCCGGGCTGCGGGGTGCGGAAGTCCATCAGCACCGCCCGGGCGGGGTCGAACAGCGGCCCGCCGGACTCCACCCACCAGCCACGGAAGTGCTGCAACCAGGACGTGCGGCCGGGCCGGGCCGGCGGGCGGGGCCGGGAGTCGAGCACCCAGGACGCCCGGGCCAGCGGGACCCCGTCGGCGCCCCGGACCAGCACCCCGGCGCCGTCGTCGTCCAGGCCGGTCACCGCCGCGTCGATCCGGCTCACCCCGAGGCGCCGCTCGGCCTCGGCGGCCCGGGCGTAGACCGGGGCGGAACGCAGCATGGCGTACCGCAGCGGGGTGAGGTCGAGCACCCGGCGGCGGGCCGGGGTGGTCACCTCGACCTGGTCCCAGCTGGCGCTGAGCAGCGGGTCCAGGCTCCCGCCGGGGCGGCCCCAGAACGCCCAGGTGCGGTCCTGGCCGCGCCTGCGCACCGGGTCGACGACGGCGACCCGCAGCCCCCGCACGCCGTGCCGGTCCAGGGCGGCCAGCACCAGGGACGCGGCCCCGCCGCCGCCGACCAGGGCGAGGTCGACAGCGACCGGCGCGGACTCGTTCACCCCGCCACGCTGTCACACCGCCGGGCCGGGGGCGTCACTCGCCGCGCTGGTGCACAGCCTCCAGCCGGGCCAGGTCCTCGGCGGTGAGCCGCAGCGCCCCGGCGGCGACGTTGGCGACCAGGTGCTCGGGGTTGCCGGTGCCGGGGATGGCCAGCATGTTCGGGCCGCGGTGCAGCGCCCAGGCGAGCCGCAGCTGGGCGGTGGACACCCCGTGGGCGGCGGCGACCGCGCGGACCTCCGGGTCCTCGTCGCCACTCGCGCCGGCCTCCCGGCCCGTGGTGGCGATGGAGAAGAACGGCACGTACGCCACCCCCTGCGCGGCGCAGTCGCGGACGAACTGGTCGTGCCGGGGGCGGAAGCCGAGACCGTACGCGTTCTGCACGCACACCACCGGGGCGACGGCCAGGGCCTGCGGCAGGTGGTGCGGCCGGACGTTGGAGATGCCGAGGTGCCGGATCAGGCCGGCGTCGCGCAGCTCGGCGAGCGCGCCGAAGTGCTCGGCGACCGACTCCAGGCCGGCCTGGCGCAGGTTGACCAGGTCGAGGTGGTCGCGGCCGAGCTGACGCAGGTTCTCCTCGACCTGGCCGCGCAGCTCGTCCGGCCGGGCCAGCGGCAGCCACCGCCCGGACGGGTCCTTGCCCGGCCCGACCTTGGTGGCGATGACCAGGTCGTCGGGGTACGGCGCGAGGGCCGCGTTGATCAGCTCGTTCGCGGAGCGCAGCGGCGAGAAGTAGAAGGCAGCGGTGTCGATGTGGTTGACGCCCAACTCCACGGCCCGGCGCAGCACCGCTATCGCCCGGTCCCGATCGCTGGGCCGGCCGTCGGCGGTCGCGGTGAGCCGCATCGCGCCGAAGCCGACCCGGTTGACGGTCAGGTCACCCAACGTCCAGGTGCCTGCGGCGTCTGCGGTGGTGGTCGTCCCCGTGTCCATGATCACGATTGTGGCATGGGCCGGGGGCCGCCGCCGTCCCGTGAATCCCCGTTGAACCCGCAGCGGCGGGTGTGGGACCGTCACGCCGTGACGGACTATCGCAGCGTCAACCGGGCCAGCTGGGACGAACGGGCGCCCGCCCACGCCAGGTCGCCGGAATACGCCCTGGACCGGTTCCTCGCCGACCCCGGGCATTTGAGCGAGGTGGTCCGCTTCGACCAGCCGCACCTGGGCGACCTCACCGGCCTGCGCGGGGTGCACCTGCAGTGCCACATCGGCACCGACACCGTGTCGCTGCACCGCCTGGGGGCCCGGATGACCGGGCTGGACTTCTCCCCCACCGCCCTGGCCGAGGCCCGTAGCCTCGCCGCGGGCACCGGCGCGGCGGTCGACTTCGTGGAGGCCGACGTGTACGACGCGGCGGCGGCGCTGGAGCCGGGCGGATTCGACCTGGTGTACACGGGCATCGGGGCGTTGTGCTGGCTGCCGGACATCCGCCGCTGGGCGTCGGTGGTCGCCACGCTGCTGCGCCCTGGCGGGCGGCTGTTCCTGCGTGAGGGCCACCCGATGCTGTTCACGGTGGACGACGCCCGCCCCGACGGGCTGCTCACCGTCGAGTTCCCGTACTTCGAGCGGCCGGAGCCGACGGTGTTCCAGGCCCCGGGGACGTACGTGACGACCGAGGAGACGTTCACGCACAACGTGACCCACGAGTGGAACCACGGGCTCGGCGAGGTCGTCACAGCCCTGCTGGACGCGGGGTTCGAGCTGACCATGCTCGCCGAGCACGACAGCGCCCCATGGGACGCCCTGCCGGGGCGGACGGTCCGAGCCGGGCCCGGCGAGTGGCGGCTCGCCGACCGGCCCTGGCGGCTGCCGCAGACGTACACGCTCCAGGCCCGCCGACGCGCCTGACCCGGGGTGGGGTCAGGCGTCTGCCCGCCGGCGGTACAGCACGCTGCGGCGCAGCGGGCCCGACTCGACCTCGGGGTCGTCGAAGTCCTCGCCCGGGTCGGTGGTCATGCCCAGGCGCCGCATCACCGCCTGGGAGCGCACGTTGCCGACGGCGGTGATCGCGACGATCTCGGGCAGCCCGAGGGCGTCGAAGCCGTGGCGCAGGGCGGCGCGGGCGCCCTCGGTGGCGTAGCCGTGGCCCCAGGCGGGGCGGGCCAGCCGCCAGCCGACCTCCACGCCGGTGAGCGGCATCCCCTCGTCGACGTCGTCGAGGCCGACGAAGCCGACGAAACCGCCGGTGTCACAAACCTCGACGGCCCAGAAGCCGTAACCCTTGGCGTCGAGGTCGGCCTGGAAGCGGCGGGCGGACGCGGCGGACTCCTCGGCGGTCAGCGGCGGGCCGAGGAACTCGCGCACCTGCGGGTCGGCGTTCATCGCCGCCCACGGCGCCAGGTCGCTGTCCCGCCAGCCCCGCAGCACCAGCCGTTCGGTGCGGATCTCGATCATCGACCCACCGTACCGCCGGGGTCGAGGGGTTTTCGGCACCGCGACGACGCCCGACCGGCCTGCCGCTGTGGGCGTACATGAAGGACGCCTCGTTGCAGTACCGCGGCCGAGCCTGAGCGCCGCGCCGCCGGCCGGTCACCGGGGGAACGCCACCCGCGGTGGCCGGCCGTGGCCCATACTCCCGGCCATGAGCCTGCCGCTGCCGGAGCCGGGGCCGTCGTCGGACGTGCCCGCCTTCTTCCTCACCTACCTGGACTTCTACCGGGAGGCCGTCGCCGACGGACTCGCCGGGCTGACCGACGCGCAGGCCCGGTCGGTGCGGGTGCCGTCGGGCTGGACGCCGGTCGAGCTGATCCGGCACCTGACGTTCATGGAGCGCCGCTGGCTGGTGTGGGGGTTCCTCGGCGAGCCGGTGCCCGACCCGTGGGGCGACCGGGTGGACGGGCGCTGGCACGTCGGCCCCGACGAGACGGTGGCCGACGTGGTGGCCGCGCTGCGCCGCGGCGGGGCACGGACCAGGAGCATCGTCGGGGGCGCCGCGCTGGACTCGCCGGCCGCCCTTGGTGGGCGGTTCACCGACCCGGCCGCCCGGCCGACGCTGGCCGCGATCCTGTTCCACGTGCTGCAGGAGTACGCGCGGCACGCCGGGCACCTCGACGTCGTCCGCGAGCTGATCGACGGCCGCACGGGCGAGTGACCGCCTGCTGGAGATCGCCGTTGAACCGGTCGCAGCCGCACACCGACCGCCGGTGCCCCGTCCCGCTGCCCGCCGGCTGAGCCGGGCGGGTCAACGCCGGCCCGTGTCCAGCCAGAGCCGGATCAGGTCGCGGCGCCGCTCCCGCTCGGGATGGTCCTCGTACGCGGTGCGCGCGTGCACCACGACACCGTTGTCGAGGAACTGCATGTCCCCGGCCCGCAGGTCCATGCCGAGCACGAACCGCGGGTCGGCGTGCAGCCGGTCCAGGGTGTCCATCGCCTCCCGCTGCGCCGGGGTCAGCGGCGGTACGTGCGCGCCCCGCTGGGCCGAGCGGATGTAGTCCGGCCCGTAGTGGGCGGCGAGGCGGTCGCCGTCGCGGGTGTACACCGGCCGCTGGGCGAAGCTGTCCGGCCCGTCGCCGGTGCGCCGGTCGTACCACCACGGCTGGTAGAGCACCCGGGCCAGGTCGGGGCGGGTGCGCACGACCTCGTTGTGCACCGCCACCGAGCTGACGACCGTGCTGAGCCCGCCGCTGCGGGCCGGCCGGATGCAGAGCAGGGCGACGACGTCGGTCGGGTCGGCGTGATACCCGATGCCACGACGGTGCTCGTAGCTGCGGGTGGTCGGCCGGGCGGGGTCGGCCCCCCGGTCGCGGACGTGCCGCAGGAGCACGCCGTCGGGCCCCTGCGGGACGAGCCGGCCCAGGTGGGCGGCGACGCCGAGGGCGAGCAGTTCGCACCCGCGTTCGGTCAGCCCGGCGACGGGCAGGCCCCGCACCATCCCGACGCCGCAGCCGCCGGTCACCTCGGCGGCCAGCCGATCCAGCTCCGGGCCGAGGGTCGGCAGCGGGAAACCGGCCCGGGACAACCCGTCGAGGGGTACGCCGGCGGCCTCCACGGCGGCGACGGCGGCCCGCAGCTCGGCGCGCTGGGCGTCGTCGACCGTGAACCGCCACCGCCCGCCGTCGGCGAGCTGGTCGGCCCGCCAGTCGGCCGGCCCCCGCACCTGGTCGATCACCGCCACGGCGCCTCCCCGGATCGGGCCCGGCCGGGACGGCCGGGCGTCACCTCAGTCTGGACCGGCACGGTGTGCGGACGCGGCACGATCTGCCAGGGGCATAACGGCGGCCGGACCGCGCCCGATCGGACCAGGCCGCCCGCCGGTGCCCGTTCGTTCGGCCCCTGCCGGCCTCTGCCCGGTCAGGGGCGCCGGGCGCCGCCTCGGCCGAGCACCGGGATCAGGACGGCCCCGGCCGCGAGGTGCAGGGCCAGCAGCGTCACCGTCGCGGCCGTCCCGACACCCTCGGTCCCCGGCCCGGCCAGCGAGACCAGCAGGACCGCGACCGCGACCGCCGTCCACACTCCACGCACCCGCCGGATCCGGCGCTCCAACAGGGCGAGCAGCGCCCAGCCCGCGAGGCCGGCCAGCAGTGTGGCGGCGGCCACGGCCCACGGGCCCACCGGCTGCGGCCCGGTGCCCGACCGGACCTCGACGTCGATGCCGGCCGGCCCCGTGGCGGCGTACCAGACGGCGTGGGTGGCCCCCGTCGCGGCGAGAACGGCCAGGGCCCGGGTCCGGCGCCGGGCCGCCGCGCAGGATGGGACGGGGGACAGCCGGCCGATCGTGTCAGTGATCATCGCGATGCGCCTCTCGGTGGGTGGGCCGGGCGCCGCCCGGCGGTTCTGCGTTGTTCTCCGGGCACCGTAGGCGGGGCCGCGTCCCGCACGGATCGGCTGCGGGAACGGTTCCGCGCTCCGTCCCCGGACTCAGGTGTCGGCCGGATCTCCGTCTCACGGCCGATGAGCCCGACGTCGGGCCCGCCTAACATTCCGGGCATGCGCCGCTGGCCCCGCCCCACCCGCCTCCTGCTGGTCGACGCCGGTCTCACCCTCGTCGTCCTCGCCGTGACGCTGCCCGTCGCCGCCGTCGGGCAGTCCGGCGGTGGCCTCGCGGCGGCGTGGGGGCTGGCCGCCGCGCAGGCGAGCTGCCTGCTGTGGATCCGCCGGCGGCCCGTGGCGGCGCTGGCGGTGGCGACGGTCGCGGGCGTCGGCCTGGAAGTCCTCTGCCCGCAGCTCGGCTGGCTGGGGCTGGTGGCCGCGCCGCTGGCCTACCTGGCGCGGCTGCGGCCGCCACGGGTGTCCCTGGCGGCGCTGGGGCTGCTGGCCGCCGGCACACCCTGGAAGCTGATCGACGGCGGCCGGCTGGACCTGCTGCTGGCGCTGGCCGGCCTCGTGGCGGCCTGGGCGCTGGGCGAGGTGCAGCGCGGCCACGCCGAGCGCCGCGACGCGCTGCGCCGGCAGGTCGCCGTGGCCGAGCGCGCCCGGATCTCCCGCGAACTGCACGACGTGGTGGCGCATCATGTGGCGGTCATCGCCGTGCAGGCCGCCGCCGCCGAGGACGTGCTGGAACTGCGGCCGGACCAGGCCCGCGCCGCGCTCGGGTCGATCCAGGACGCCGCCCGCTCCGCGCTGACCGAGCTGCGCGCGATGCTTCAGACGCTCAGCGCGTACGACGACGGGGCCGAACCGAACCGGCCACAGCCCGGCCTGGCCCAACTCGACACCCTCGTCGAGGCGGTCCGGGCGGCCGGGGTGCAGGTCACCGTCGACCGTGACGGCCCCGGCGGTGCCCTGCCCGACGGGGTGGAGCTGTCGGCGTACCGGATCGTGCAGGAGTCGCTGACCAACGTCCTGCGGCACGGCCGGGCCCACCGGGTCGACGTCACCGTCCGCCACGACGACGGTGATCTGCGGGTGGAGGTCGTCGACGACGGCCCGGGCCCGCACCGCCGGTCGAGCACAGGGCTGGGCCGCGGCGTCGAAGGCATGCGCGAGCGGGCTCGGCTGCTGGGCGGCACGTTGGAGGCCGGTCCGCTGCCGTCGGGCGGGTTCCGGGTCCGGGCCCGGCTCCCCGTGCGGGAGGTCCGGTGACGATCCGGGTGCTCATCGCCGACGACCAGGACCTGATCCGCGCCGGCCTTGCGATGATCATCGAGGCACGGCCGGACCTGACCGTGGTGGGCGAGGCCGCCGACGGCGTGGAGGCGGTCGCCCTGGCGCAGCGCAACCGCCCCGACGTGGTGCTGATGGACGTCCGGATGCCCCGCCGCGACGGCATCGAGGCCACCCGGGACCTGGTGGCGCGGGGAAACCCCGCCCGGGTCATCATGCTCACCACCTTCGACCTGGACGAGCCGGTGTTCGCGGCGCTGCGCGCCGGCGCCAGCGCATTCCTGCTCAAGGACACCCGCCCCGCCGACCTCGCCGAGGCGGTACGGGTCGTGGCGCGCGGCGACGCCCTGCTGGCCCCGACGGTGACCCGCCGGCTGCTCGACCGGTTCGCCGACCGGCTCCCCGCCGACCCGCGGGCGTCCCGGCACCTGGCCGCGCTGACCGCCCGGGAGACGGAGGTGCTCGTGCTGGCCGCGCAGGCGCTGTCCAACGCCGAGATCGCCGCCCGGCTGCACGTCAGCACCGCCACGGTGAAGACCCACATGTCCGCCGTGCTCACCAAGCTGGGCCTGCGGGACCGCGTCCAGGCCGTGGTCCTCGCCTACGAGACCGGCCTGGTACGACCCGGACCGCCGGGCTGACGAGCGCCAGCACCGCCGTTTCCGCAGCTCTCATGCCGCCCGGGTGGACACGTGACGGCAACGAAGAATTCTCGTTTTCACCGGATCGGGGGCCCAACCCTCCTAGTGTTGGGCACACCGGTGCTAGTCACGGAGTTGGCCACCCGAACGACGTCCCACGCAGTCAGCGGACGAAAAGTGAGGGAAGACGCGTATGAAGACACAGTCAATTCTCGGATCGGCGGCGCTCGGCGTGGGTATCGGCACGCTCCTGCTCCCGGCCGCCGCGCTCGCGGACACCACGGTGTCACCGGCCACCACCCCCGTCGGCGGGACCGTGGTGCTCACCTCGACCTGCAACCCGAAGTCGGGCGACGCGATCTTCCGCGTCACCGGCCCCGACCGCGACCAGAACGTCCGGTCCACCACCGCCGCCGCAGGCGGCGGACTCAGCGCCGAACTGTTCACCGCCGGATTCACCCTCGGCACGTACACGGTCACGGCGACCTGCGGCGACGGGACCTCCTCAGGCAGCGCGACGTTCACCGTCACCCCCATCGGCGGGGCCCCGGCCGGCACCGGCACCGACACCGACAACCACGGCCTGCTGGCCGCCGGCGGCACCCTCGTCGGGGCCGCGGCCACCGGCGCGCTGCTCCTGACACGCCGCCGACGCCACGCGGCCACCCACGCCTGACGACACACGTCACCACCATCCTGAAACGGGTGCCCGCGCCGGCCCACACCGCCGCGGGCACCCGCCGCATACCCGAAGGAGGGCGCACGTGCCCACCGGCGACCAGGTCCCACGGACCGCCGTGGCGCTGATCGCGCTCGCCGGCGTCACCGGAGGCGGACTACTCACCCTCGGGGCGACCCGCACCCACCCACCACCACCCCCGGCCGCCCCGGGCACCGGGACCGACCCGGCCACGGGCCGCAGCACCCCACCCGGGACACCACTACCCCACGCCACACCGGTCAGGATCACCATCCCGGCGATCGACGTACGCGCCGACCTGGTGCCCGTCGGCGCCAGCACCACCGGCGAACTGGAGGTCCCACCGGCGGACCGGCCCGCCGTCGCCGGCTGGTACCGCCTCGGAGTCAGCCCCGGCGAAGCCGGCAACGCCGTCGTCGTCGGACACGTCGACTCCCGGGAGACCGGCCCGGCGGTCTTCTTCGCCCTCAGCAGGCTCCAGCCGGGCGACCGCATCCAGGTCACCCGCTCCGACACACGGATCGCCACGTTCACCGTCGACGGCGTCGGGTCGTACCCGAAGGCACGCTTCCCCACCGACCTCGTCTACGGTACGGGCGCCGTGCCCCGGCTGCGCCTGATCACCTGCGGCGGCCGATTCGACGAACACACCCGCTCCTACCTGGACAACGTCGTCGTCTTCGCCACCCTGCTCCCCTGACCGCCGCCCCCAGGCCCACCGGCGGCCGGGAGATCGCCTACGGTTGCCGTCAGTCCCGGCATGGCGGAGGTGAACGGTGGACCAGCGACCCGTGCGGACCCGATGGCTCGGGCGACTGCCCACCCTGTTACGCCACCCATGGAGCCGGCCGATCACGGACGCCACGCCAGCCGGCACGCGGTCCAACCCGGACGCCGTGGTCGACTGCGCCGTCTACGTCGACGGGCGACGCCAACCCGGGCGCCCGCACTACGCCAAGGCGTACACGCAACGCCGCCGCGACCGACGGTCGTTCGTCTGGCTGGGCCTGCACGACCCGACGCCGGCGGTGATGGCCACGGTCGGCTCGACCTTCGGCCTCGACGAGCACAGCGTCGCGCAGGCCCTCGCCGACGGACACCGGCCAACCCTGCAACGGCACGGCGACGTGACGCTACTGGTGCTGCGCACCGCCGGCTACGTCGCACACACCGAACTGACCGACACCTCCGAAGTGATCGACACCGGGGACGTGATGGTGTTCCTCGGCGACCGATACGTCATCACCGTCCGGCACGGCGCGGCCGGAGCGCTCGCCACGGTCCGCGAAGACGTCCAGCGCCGCCCGACGGTGCTGGCCGAAGGCCCCTGGGCCGTGGCGTACGCCGTCTGCGCCCGGATGGTCGAGCTGTACCTGGAGGTCGCCGGTCACGTCGAGACAGACCTGGAACGGCTGGAGGAAACGGTCTTCGCCCGCGACCGGTCCGCCGACATCCAGCAGATCTACCAGCTCAAGCGGGAAATCGTCGAGTTCAAGCGGGCGGTCCTGCCGTTGCAGGCACCGCTACGGGCGCTGCTCGGGCAGCAGCCCGACGGCCCACCCCCGGCCCTGCACAACTGGTTCGCCGACGTGGACAACGACCTGGCCCGGGCCGTCGACCGGGTCAGCGCGTACGACGACCTGCTCAACTCGATCCTCCAGTCCCGGCTGGCACAGCTGGCCGTCGAGCAGAACAACGACATGCGCAAAATCGCCGCATGGGCGGCGATCGCCGCCACCCAGACCGCCGTCGCCGGGATCTACGGCATGAACTTCACCAACATGCCCGAACTGCAATGGCGCTACGGCTACGCGGGAGCACTGCTGGTGATGGCAACCGCCGCCCTGACCCTGCATCGACTCTTCCGCCGCTCCGGCTGGCTCTGACACCCACCCCCAAACCCCCCACCCCCGCCCACCGGTATCACCCCGTTGATCAAGAGGTTTACGTCTACGGGGCGTCGGATCCGGACGTAAACCTCTTGATCAACGGGGTGAGGGAGGGGCGTGGTGTCCGGTTCGGGGGTAGATGTCCGGTTGGCTGGGTGAATCGGTGGGCGGGGTCAGCTCGGTGGGGGAATCGGTTGGGGGGCGGGGGCGTTGTACATGGTTCACCCGGGTGAGACCGGCTCGGGGTAGCTCCCCGGGACCGGGCCCTCCGTGGAATGTGGGGCCGGCCGGGGTGGTTACATCCCCTGGACGCTCGAGCAGGTCCCCCCGATCGCCGGGCCCGTCCCCCCGAACCTGACCCCCCTCGCGGCACACGTCGCTTCCCAGCGGGTGTTGCCGCGTGTCCCCCGACCAGAGGAGCACGCCATCATGCGTACCGATCTGATCCGTAAGACTGTTCTTACCGCTGCTGGTATCGCCGCCACCGCCGGTGGTATCGCTGTCCCCGCCATCGCCGTTCAGGCGGCTCCGGCTGAGAAGGCCGTCGCCACCGCGTCGGTGCAGGCCGACCGTAGGGCTGCCGGGGAGCGGCAGCTCGATGTCCGGTACGAGGCTCAGCCGAACTTCTACTACTGTGGTCCGGCTGCCGCGCGTAACGCCCTGTCGGTGCAGGGTAAGGCCATCAGTGTTGACGCCATGGCGAAGGAGATGGGTACCACCGAGGACGGGACTGATTCGATCAACGACATCACTCCTGTGCTGAACAAGGAGACCGGTAAGGCTGACGCGTACCGCAGTGTCGAGATCAAGACCGGCAAGGCCGACGACGGTCAGACCGACAAGTTGCGCGGCGATGTCGTCCGTACCGTCGACAGCGGTCGTGCGGTGGTGGCCAACATCGCCGGCACCTCCACTGACATCGACGGCGGCGTCCACTCGTTCGAGGGCGGCCACTACATCAGCGTCGTCGGTTACCGCGACAACGGCGGCATCGTGAGGATCGCCGACTCGGCCAACCCCGACCAGGCCAGCTACGAGGTCACCGTCGACAACCTTGCCGACTGGACCGCCACCCGCGGCTACGCCACCTCCTGACAACGACAACGCCAACGCCAACGACAACGCCAATGACAAGGGCCGGCCCCCACCCGGGGACCGGCCCTTTCGTCGTCGGTCAGCCGACCAGGTCCCGTCGGGCGTGCGAAGGGCCGGGGCGCCCGGGACAGAGCCAGGGAGCCCTCGCCCAGATGTCCCGACCGCTGCGGCAGGATGGGGACGTGGCGAAGAAACCCGCTCGGCGCGGCGCACCCCGAGACGCGACCGGACCCTGCCCGTGCGGGAACAGCCTGCCCTACCCGGAGTGCTGCGGACCGCTGCACCGAGGCGAGACGGACGCAGCCACCGCCGAGGCGCTCATGCGGTCCCGGTTCAGCGCGTTCGCCGTCGGCGACACCGCCTACCTGCTGCGCAGCTGGCACTCCTCGACCCGACCCGAACGGCTGCGCCTCGACCCCGGCCAGCGGTGGACCCGGCTGGAGATCCTCGGAGCCGAGCACGGCGGCCTGTTCGACAGCGCCGGCACGGTCGCGTTCCGGGCCCACTACCGCGAAGGCGGACAGCCCGGGACACTCACCGAGCACAGCCGCTTCACCCGCGAGGACGGCCACTGGGTCTACGTCGACGCGCTGCCGGACTGACCGCCTCTGCCTCCCAGACGCGGGGTGGACCGGGCCCGCCGCCCATCCACCCCGCGCCCCGGTGTCAGCGAGCCGGGGCCTCCCCGTCCGGCCGGGGAATGACCACCGTGGCGTCACCCGGCAACCGATCGTGGTCGCCGCCGCGCTGCGCATACGGCGGGGTCGGCTCCGACCCGACGTACGGGACCACCGGCTGGGTCGGCTCGACACCGTCGCCGGACAGCCGGGGCACCACCTGGGTCCGGTCAGGATCCTCGCCAGCCGTGACCACCTGCGTGCGGTCGGGGTCGTAGCCGGACCCCCTCGGCACCACCTGCGTCCGGTCGGCGTCCCCGGCCACCGGGACGACCGGCTCGACCCCCTCGGCGTCCCCGGCCGCCGGCCCCGTCGCCGCCAGCCGGGCCGCCACGTCCCGCCGACCCGCCTGGTACGCCCGCGCGTGCGTCGCGATCAGCTGCGACTCCCGCTCCGCCCGGCTCAGCCACGACTCCCACCGACTCTGCATCGGCCGGACCAGCCCACCGCCCACCCCGACGACGAGAATCCCGCCGACAGTCGCCAGCACAGCGACCAACACCGGCGTGGTCACCGCCGTCGCCACGCCGATCTGGTTGAGCGCCGCGATGACACCCAGCCCGAGGATGAACACCGACGCGATCGTCGCCAGCACCCGCCCGTACGACAGACCACCCAGCGCACTGCTGATGATGTCCTTCACCGCGTGCGCGATAGCCGCCGCGACCACCACGATCACGATCGCCACGAACGCCCGGGGCAGCCACGCGATCACCCCGGCGATCAGATCCGAGATCGGGTTCGGACCCCAGATACCGAAGGCGAGCTGCAACGTCACCAGCAGCACCCCGTAGTAGGCGAGCTTCGCCACGATGTCGCTCGCGTCGTACCTGGACCGGGCCAACGCGGCCTTGACCCCGCCGCGCTCCACCGCCCGGTCGAAGCCGACCCGCTCCAGCACCTTGTCCACGACCTTCAGCACGGCCTTCGCGACCAGCCAACCAGCCACCAGGATCGCCACAAAACCAAGAGCCTTGGGCAGGAACAGCAGCACCGCACGCAGGGCATCCCCCACCGCGTCACCGAAGTTGTCACTCATCGAAGGGTCCCTCACACCAGTAGGTCGCAACAGATCCGCCCGTCCTACCCCGACCGCCCAACCCGCAAACGCCCCGACACCCCGACACCGACCACCGGCGGCGCCCACAGACGTCCGCCGTCAGCGCCGCCGGCAGACGTAACTGACCTCGGTGCCGGCCTGCACCGCCGACGGCTCAACGATGTTGACCGTCGCCGTCTCACGCGTCGCGCCCACCCCGCTGAAGGACCACTTCAGGGGCAGCGCCACCGTCCGCTGCCCCCGCCCGACCCGCTCGCCGACCAGCGCCCCCGGCGTCGACCCGGAACGCAGCCACTGGTAGCGGATCGTGCCGGCATTGCCGTTGGTCCGCACCGTCGCGACCACCTCCACCGTCACGTCACACCGGTCGCCGGCGGGCTCGGTCACCGCCACCGTGACCCCTTCGATCACCAGGGGACTCAGCCGCTGCCAGACGAACAGCCCGACCACCACCACCAACACCACAGTGACCAGGGTGGACAGCACCGAGACGACCCGCCGCCACGCCGACCGGGGCCGCCGGACCGAGCCCGACTGCCGCCAGGCCGGGGCAGCCGGCACCCCCGGCCCGAACCGCACCTCGCCCACCGACCCGCCGACGGTCGGCCCAGCCACCGTGGCCGGTGCGGTCCCGCCGGCCCCGATCGTGGGACCGGTAAAGCCCCCGGCGGTACGCGCAGAGCCGCCCCCGCCCCACGTCGCGTCCGGGCCGCCCGGCCCGGGCGGCCCGGACGGCCACGCCCAGCCCCCTGCGGGCGGCACAGTCGCAGCGGGCTGGCCGCCCAGCCCAACCGTGCCGCCCAGCCCGACCGTACGGCCGAGGTCCACCGTCCGGCCCAGGTCGGCGGTCGGCTCCCCCGGGCCCGGCCGCCCCGAGCCGGACGGCGTCCCGGGGCGCACACCACCGAGTGGCAGTGCCGTCGTCGGCTCGTTCGGATCGCTCATCGCCAGCCTCCCGGCATCATCGTCGGTCGCCCCGGTCAGCCCGGCGTGCAGAACGACTGCAGGCTCACGTACGCCGGCCCACCCGACCCGGCCGAGTTGCCCGCGGCGTCGACGGCGGTGACCTGCACCGGGATACGCTCGCTTTCGGCGGGGCGGTCGAACGGGCCGAGAGTGCCCTCGAACACGCCCTTGCCGACCGACGACATGACCACCGTGCCGGACTGCCCGCCAGACGTGTAGCGGAACGACACCCGCAGCCCGTCGGCGCCCGACCGGTCGTCGGTGACCGTCACCGTGACCGGGGTCGACGTCGCCCCGTACGGGCAGCCCCTCGGATCCAGGGTGGTCCACTGGGCACTCGGCACCCCGACCGTGGGGGCGGTGACGTCCCGCGCCGGCGGGGTGCCGGCCGCGGTGGGGGTCGGCGTCGCAGTCCGGGTGGGCCGGCCCGTCGGCGTTGGGGGCCGGGACGTGGGGGCTCCGGTCGTCGGCCCGCCGGTGGTCGGGGCGATGACCGAGGGCGTCGGCGTGACCGGCGGCGGGGTCGGCGTGACCGGCGGCGGCGTGGCGGATCCGGAGGCCGGGTCGACCGGCGCCGGGGCGGCGACCGGGGCGGCGTCGTCCGCCACGGCCACCACGTCGGGCTCGGCGCCGGAGGCGTACCGGTAGCCGACGCCACCGACCAGTACAGCCGCGACCAGGGCACCGCCGAGCAGGGCCGGGCGGGCCCGACCGGTGCGCATCCGTCGACCGGTACGGATCTCCCGACCCGTGCCCAGGTTGCCGTCCGGCACGAGGACCGTGCTGGCCACGCTGGTGCTGCCGCCCGAGGCATCGGAGAACGGGAAGAACGCGGCCAACAGGGCGGCCCGCCGAGCCAGCTCGCGCACCCCACGCTCCTCCCAGTCCGCCCCGTACCCCTCGGCGGCGATCTGCTCCAGGATGCCGAGGAAGACGTGCGCCGGTTGGGGTCGCTCGGCGGGCAGCTTGGCCATCCCCCAGCGCAACAGCTCGTGCACCGGCGGCGGAGCCGGGTCGGTGGGGACCGGCGCGTACGCGTGCTGCTCGCGCAGGGCCAGCAGACTACGGCCGTCGTACGGGGGGTGACCGGTCAGACACTCGAAGAAGGTGGCCGTGGCGGCGTAGATGTCGCAGGCCGGGGACGCCGCCGCGCCCGTCCACTGCTCCGGGGCCATGTAACGGGGCGTGCCGGTCACCGTGGTGGCCGACTCCCGGCCGACCGGCATGGCGATGCCGAAGTCCGCGAGCTTGCTCTCCCCCTCGGCGGTGACCAGCACGTTCTCGGGCTTGTAGTCGCGGTGCACCACGCCCCGCGCGTGCGCGGCGGCGAGCCCGGCGAGGGACCCCTTGAGGACGCGGAGCGCGGCCTCCGGCCCGGTCGGCCCGTTGGCGCGCAGCATCTGCCGTAGCGACACCCCGTTGACCAACTCCATCACGATCGCCGCGCCCCCGGTCGACTCGACGTACTCGTAGAGCCGGGAAACGTGCGGATCGTCGATGTCGGCCAGCAGCCGGGCCTCGGCTCGGAAGGGATCGCGGAAGGCCGGGTCCGCGCCGAGGACGCCGACGAGGTACTTCACGGCGACCGGCGTGCCGGACGCGTCGTGGGTGGCGAGCACCACCCGCCCGGACGCGCCCGAGCCCAGCTCGCGCACCTCGGTGTAGCCGGACACCCGCCAGCTGTTCCCACTCATTGGACGGTCTCCACGGCTCTTCCGGATTTATGCCCGGCACACAGGGACGCCGCTCATTGTGGCGGGCGCTGTCCAGTCCGCCATCGGCGCAACGGTTGCATCCTCCGCGCCGCACGTCGGTGCCTTGCTTGTCGTCCGCTCGGCTTGACTGTGGGTGGTGCCCCACCCCCTAGCGCATCCTAGGAAGCTAGGTGTACGGGTAGGCGGGCTGGCGGGTATCCGTATCGACACCGACTCCCTGCCCGCCACCTCTGGTGTTGCCCGCCAGCTGGAAATATCCTCCACCTCACGCGTTGCCCCTGAAGCTCCTTTTCACCCCGGCCGTCGTCGGCCACAGAGGAGATGTCATGCACTTCGACCACCCCGAGCTGGACCGCCGCACCCTGTTGCGGGCCGGACTCGGCGCGGCGGCTGTCGCCGTCGTCGGCACGGAACTGGCGTTCCCCGTCGCCGCGCAGGCGTCCGAATCGGACGTCGATTGGATCATCAGCTGCGACGAGTGGGGTGCCCGGCCGCCGGCCGGCTCCCTGCCGCTCAGCGCCATCGCCACCAACAAGATCATCGTGCACCACATGGCGTTCCCGAACGTCACCGACTACTCGCGGGACCAGGCCGTGAAACTGGCCCGGGACTGCCAGGACCTGCACATGGACGGCAACGGCTGGTCCGACACCGGCCAGCACTTCACCGTGAGCCGGGGCGGGCACGTGCTGGAGGGCCGGCGCGGCAGCCTCGAGCGGCTGGCCGCCGGCGACCGGCAGGTGATCTCGGCGCACTGCCCCGGGGAGAACGGCCGGGCCATCGGCATCGAGAACGAGGGCACGTACGTCACCGAAACGCCGCCGCAGGAGCTGCTGGACTCGCTGGTCCGGCTCTGCGCCACGGTCGGCCGCCGGTACGGCCTGCACGCCCACGACATCTTCGGGCACTGGGACTTCCGCACCACCGCGTGCCCGGGAGCCGCGTTCTACCGGCAGTTCCCGGAACTGCGCCGGCGGGTCTTCCGCGAGCTGGGCACCAGCATCGGCGACGTGCCGGCCCGCCGCTGGCCGGACCTGTGGCGGTTCGTCAGCTCCCCCACCGTGCGGGTGGTGCAGTACCTGCTCACCCACCACGGCTACGTCGTGCCGGTGAACAACGCGTTCGACGCCGCGACCGTCGCCGCCGTGCAGGACTGGCAGGCCCGCAACGGCATCCCGGTCGACGTCGACGCCACCCTCACGGAGCCGACCTGGGAGACCCTCGCACCCGAGCTGGACAAGAACGCCACCGGCGCCCCGGTCAGCGCCGTGCAGTTCATCCTGAACTCGAAGGGCTACGCCGACGTCACGGTGACCGGCGAGTTCGACCACCCCACCAAGAAGGCCGTCCAGGACATCCAGCGGCTGCATGGCCTGCACCCGAACGGCAAGGTCAGCACCAGCACCTGGTGCGCGCTCGTCGGCGGCGTGGTCCGCCAGTCGTTCCAGGCGGGCTGACCGGCCCACGGTCGTGGTGGGGCGGGTCCGGCCGTGGGCCGGCCCCACCACGCACGCCCGGGTGCCCGTAGGAGGCCGCAGGACACGGGGGCGGCACCTCGGCCGGTCAGCCGCGCAGCGCCGCCGGCAGGGGCCGGTGGTGGACGATGTCCAGTCGGGACACCGCCCTGGTCAGGGCCACGTACAGCCGGTGCGGGCCGCGCGCCTCGGCGGCCACGATGTCCGCCGGTTCGACCAGCACCACGTGGTCGTACTCCAGGCCCTTGGCCAGGGTCACGGGCAGCAGGGTGACCCGGGCCGACGGATCCACCTCGTCCACCCCGGCGGCCGGGACGCCGGCGGCGCGCAGCGGGCCGGCGAGCCGCGCGACGGCCGCGTCGACGCCGATGACCGCGACCGAGCCCGCGTACCCGAGCGCGTCCCGGACCGCGTCGAGGACGCCGGCGACCAGGTCGTCGGCGTGATGTACGCGCAGGTGGCCGTCGGCGCGGACGGACCGGGTCGGCGGCACGTCCACGCCGAGCGTCCCGAGCAGCCGGTTGGCCGGCGCCAGCACCGCGCCGGGCACCCGGAATCCCGCGGTCAGCGGCACGACCCGGGCCGTGGGCCGGCCCAGGTGGGTCAGCTGGTCGGGCCAGCTCCGCGCCGCCCACGGCGTCGTGCCCTGGGCCAGGTCGCCGAGCACGGTGAGGGAGCCGTGGACGCTGCGGCGGGCGAGGGCGCGGCACTGCATCGGCGAGAGGTCCTGCGCCTCGTCGACGATGACGTGGCCGTATCCGGGGGGATGCTCGATCAGCCCGGCGACCTCGTCGAGCAGGACGAGGTCGGCCGCGGACCAGCGGGCGGTCCGGGCGCCGCGCGGGCGGGTCCAGCGGACGGCGTTCTGCTCGTCGGCGGTGAGCGTCCCGTCGGCCGCCTCGGCGAGCGCATCCGGGTCACCGAGCAGCCTCGCGAGCAGCTCCTCGGGGCGCACGGCGGGCCAGGCCCGGTCGAGGAGGTCGCGGACCGGGGCGCAGCGGCCCACCCGCCGCGCCCAGGCGGCGCCGGACAGCTCCACGCGTCGCTCGGCCTGTCGTTGCAGCAGGCCCACGACCCGGGACCGCAGCCGCTCCCGGCCGATCCCGTAGGGCGGGGACTCCCGCCGGATCTCGGCGACCAGTCCGGCGACGGCCCCGGCGGGCAACCGCCAGCGGTAGGACCCGTCGGGCACGGTGAGCGCCTCGGCGGGTACGCGAAGGCGTCCGTACAGCGCCCGGTCGAGCACGGCGGCCATCCGGATGTCCTGCTTGACGGCGGCTGCGGCATCGTCGACGACGACGGTGGCCGCGATCGGGTGCCGGGCCAGGAGGTCCTCCAGGGTCCGCTGGTCGACGTCGACCTCGCCGAGCGCGGGCAGCACGGCCGAGACGTACCGCAGGAAGGCCGGGTTCGGGCCGATCACCAGCACCCCGGTGCGGCCGAGCTGCCGCCGGTGGGTGTAGAGCAGCCAGGCGGCGCGGTGCAGCCCCACGGCGGTCTTGCCGGTGCCGGGCGCGCCCTGGACGCAGACGGACGTGTCGAGGTCGGCGCGGACCAGCTCGTCCTGTTCGGGCTGGATGGTGGCGACGATGTCGCGCATCGGGCCGATCCGGGGACGCTCGATCTCCGCCGCCACGAGCCGGCTGCCGCCGCCGAGTTCCTCCCCCCGGTCGAGGTGCTCGTCCTCGAACCCGGTCAGCCGGGCCGGGGCCAGCGGGGTGGAGCTCCACCCGTACCGGCGGCGGACCGCGACGCCGAGATGGTCCCGGGCGGTGGCCCGGTAGAAGGTGCGCGACACCGGCGCCCGCCAGTCGATGACGAGCGGGTGGCCGGCCTCGTCGGTGATGTGGCGGCGGCCGAGATGGTAGCGCTGGCCGGCGTGCTCGCCCGCCTCGGCGGCGACGCCGAACCGGAGGCGGCCGAAGTAGGGCGGGGCGTCCGGCTCCTCGGCGAGTTCCTTGGCGTGGGTCCGCAGCATCCGGCCGAGGGTCTCGGCGGTCCACCGGTCGCCGGCCACGTCCGCGCCGGTGGCCACCCGGTGCCGGGCGGTGTCGCGCATCCGGTCGAGCGCGGCGCGGGTCGCGGCAAGGTGCGCCTGCTCCCGCGCGAGTTCCCGGTCTACCCGGTCGTCCATGGCAACCTCCGATGAAATAACTTAACCGGGTTAACACTCTAACTCAGTTATGAAATTGACCTGGTATCGGTCGCTGATAGCCTGGTCCGCGTGACCGGAGAGCAGGGACTGCGCGAACGCAAGCGGCAGCGCACCCACGACGCGATCTCGGCGGCGGCGATCTCGCTGTTCGTCGAGCGAGGCTTCGACCGGGTGTCGGTCGCCGAGGTGGCCGCGGCGGCGGAGGTCTCCAAGCCGACGCTGTTCAAGTACTTCGCCACGAAGGAGGACCTGGTCCTGCACCGGATCGCCGACCACCGGGGCGAGTCGGCCCGGGTGGTGCGCGGCCGACACCCGGGCGAGGCGCCGCTCGCCGCGCTACGCCGGCACTTCCTCGACGGGCTGGACCGCCACGACCCGGTCACCGGTCTCAACGACGACCCGCGGGTGTTGGCGTACCACGGGATGGTCTTCTCGACCCCGAGCCTCGCCGCCCGGCTGGCCGGGCACGCCGCCGCCGAGGAGGCGGCGCTGGCCGATGCCCTCGACGACGCCGCCGGCACGCGCCGCGACGAGCGGGGACGGCCGGTGGCCGGGGCCCGGCCCGACGGGCTGACCGGCCGGCTCGCGGCGGCACAGATCGTCGCGGCGCAGCGGGTGCTCGCGCGGGACAACTGGCGCCGTCTCACCGAGGGGCGCACCGCCGCGCGGGCACACCCGGAGGCGGTCGCCGCCGCCGACCACGCCTTCACGCTGCTCGGCGCCGGCCTGGCCCCGTACCGGGGCTGAACCTCGGCGAGGGCCGTGTCCGACGTGGCGCCGGAGTGAGCGTGGTCATAACGACTGGACGCCCGGCCCGGTGCCGTTGCTAGGCTCCCCCCAGGTCATGAGCGCCAGCGTCAAGCCCCGGCTCGCTGGCCGGCAACCCTCCTCCGCGGTGGGGTGCCCCGGGTGAAGACCAGGCACCGGAGTGTCACCGGTGCAAGCGTGGCCTGGTCCCCAGGTCAACACCGACCTTGGAGAACCATGTCTGCTCGTCCTTGCGTCCTGCTCGGTGCCGCCCGCTCGGCACCGGCCGCGTCACCATCCCGCCCCGCGCTGATCAGGCGCCGGCACGTGGACCTGATGCGGGTGTGCAGCGACGGCTGTCGCCGTCACGCGGCGCGCTGAGCGCCTCCCCTCTTCCGTAGCAGCCCCTTCCGCGGTGCCCCACCGGCGTGCCGCGTCCGACGGTGTGCCGTCCGCACGCCGCCCTCATCCCAGGAGACACCTGTGCGATTCCTCCCTGCCCTGACCAGGTTCGCCGCGCTGGGCGTCGCGGCCGTCGTCGGCGCCGCCGCCCTCACCGCCTGCGGCGACGACACCTCGGCCGCCGCCGAGAACCCGTACGGCCTGGTCCAGCCCGGCGTGCTGCGGGCCGGCACCCTCACCGACGCGCCGCCGAACGTGTACCTGAAGGACGGAAAGTTCACCGGCTTCGACAACGACCTGCTCACCGCGGTCGCGGAGAAGATCGGCCTGAGGGTGGAGTTCGTCGGCACCGACTTCTCCGCGCTGCTGTCGCAGGTCAACAACCGCAAGTTCGACGTGGGCAGTTCCTCGATCACCATCACCGAGGCGCGGAAGAAGACCGTCGACTTCGGCAACGGCTACGACTTCGGCTACTTCGGGCTGGACGTCCCGGCCGGTTCCCCGATCACCGGGTTCGACCAGCTCGCCGGCAAGCGGGTGGTGGTCGTGCAGGGCACCGTGCAGGACGACTACGCCACCGGCCAGAAACTGGACCCGGTGCGGGTGCCGGACTACAACGGCGCGCTCAACCAGCTCAGGGCCGGCACCGCCGACGCCTGGATCGCCCCGGCCGAGATCGGCGAGAAGTCCGCCGCCGACAGCGGCGGGAAGATCACGGTGGCCGCGAAGCAGCTCAGCCCCACCCCGACCGCGTACGCGGTGGCCAAGGGCAACGACGCGCTGCGCGCGGCGCTGGACAAGGGCCTCGACGAGGTCATCGCCGACGGCACCTGGAGCCGGTTGCAGGAGCAGTACTACCCGGGCCGGCCGGTCCCGGCGGACTTCAAGCCGGGCAGCGGCTCGGTGCCGGTGCCGGGCGCATCGGCGGCGGCCCCGTCCGGGTCTGCCGCGCCGTCGCCGTCGGCGTCGTCCTGAGTACGCGGGCGTGACGGCACGGGCGACGCCGGGCCGACGGTACAGATGACCAGCGAGCGGGGCGGACGGGAAGACGACTGATGGATCCACTGAGCACCCTGTGGGAGACCTTCTTCGACTGGGACTCCATGCGTGCGGCGCTGCCCGAGATGCTGACCGTCGGGCTGCCCAACACGCTGATCCTGGCGGTCTCGGCCGCCCTGCTCGGCTCGCTGCTGGGCATGCTGCTGGCGGTCGCGGGCATCTCGCGTACCCGGTGGTTGCGCTGGCCGGCGCGGGTGTACACGGACGTCTTCCGCGGCCTGCCGGCGGCGGCGACGATCCTGCTCATCGGCGTCGGCCTGGCACCGCTGGGCATGCAGGTGTGGGGGCCGAACCCGTACCCGCTGGGCATCCTGGCGCTGTCGCTGATCGCGGCGGCGTACATCGGGGAGATCTTCCGGGCCGGCATCCAGAGCGTGGAGGCCGCCCAGCTGGAGGGGGCCCGGGCGCTGGGGTTCTCCTGGGGCGAGGCGATGCGGCTGGTGATCATCCCGCAGGGGGTCCGCCGGGTGCTGCCGGCCTGGGTGAACCAGCTCATCGCCCTGATCAAGGACTCCAGCCTGGTCTACTTCCTCGGCCTGGTGGCCAGCCAGCGGGAGCTGTTCCGGATCGGGCAGGACCACGCGGCGACCACCGGCAACGAGTCGGCGCTGCTGCTGGCGGGCCTGCTCTACCTGACGCTGACCGTGCCGCTGACCCACGCGGTGAACTGGATCGACCGGCGGCTGCGGCAGGGCCGGCCGGCCACGGCGGCCGAGGACGACGGCGCGCTGGCGCTCGCCGGGCAGAACGCGCTGCCCGGCGACGCCGCCGCCCGCGCGAGCACGGGAAAGGACGAGCGATGAGCACCGCGACCGGCACGACGACCCCGGTGAGCCTGAGCGTGCGGGACGTGCACCTCGCCTTCGGCGCCAACCGGGTGCTGCGCGGCGCGAGCCTGGACGTCGGCCGGGGCGGCACGGCCTGCGTCATCGGGCCGTCCGGGTCGGGCAAGTCCACCCTGCTGCGTACGATCAACCGGCTCATCGAGCCGGACCGCGGGGACGTGCTGCTGGACGGACGCAGCGTGCTGGGCGACGACCCGGACGCGCTGCGCCAGCGGGTCGGCATGGTGTTCCAGCAGTTCAACCTCTTCCCGCACATGACGGTGCTGCGCAACATCACCCTGGCGCTGCGCCGGCTCAAGCGGCTCGGCGAAGACGAGGCCGCGCAGGTGGCCCGCGCCCAGTTGGAGCGGGTCGGCCTGGCCGGGCGGGCCGACGCCCGGCCGGCGCACCTGTCCGGCGGGCAGCAGCAGCGGGTGGCGATCGCCCGGGCGCTGGCGTTGCAGCCGCAGGTGATGCTCTTCGACGAGGCGACCTCGGCCCTGGACCCGGAGCTGGTCAAGGGGGTGCTGGGCATCATGGCGGAGTTGTCGGCGGGCGGCATGACCATGGTGGTGGTGACCCACGAGATGGGCTTCGCCCGCGAGGTCGCCGACACCGTGGCGTTCATGGACGGCGGGGTGGTGCTGGAGGCCGGCGAGCCGGCGGCGATCTTCGAGCGTCCCGAGCACCCCCGGCTGCGCCGCTTCCTGGCCCAGGTGCTCTGACCGGACCGCCCCGCCGGCAGGGTTCCGAAACTTTCGGCGTCGTTGGCCACGTATGACCGGCAAATGTCGGACTAGAGCTTTCCGAAACTTCTCGATAACCTGTATCGAAAGTCGCTGATGTCGTCGGCCGCGCGACGACTTCGATCCCCCGGAGGGCAGTCAGGCATGAGCAGCTCAGCAGTACGCGACCGCGGAAGCGCCAGGGTTCGACCGGGCCGACGCGCGGCGCTGATCTCCGCCACCGTCGGCACGGTGGCCGCCGGCACGGTGCTGGCCCTGGCCACCGCGGCCAGCGCCGGCACCACCCTCGCCACCTCGGCGGCCGAGAAGGGCCGCTACTTCGGCACCGCGGTGGCGGCGAACAAGCTGTCGGATTCCACGTACGTCGGGATCCTGAACCGCGAGTTCAACATGGTCACCCCCGAGAACGAGATGAAGTGGGACGCCACCGAGCCGTCCCAGGGCCAGTTCAACTACACCAGCGCCGACCGCATCGTCAGCCACGCCCAGGCCAACGGCATGCGGGTCCGGGGCCACGCGCTGGCCTGGCACTCCCAGCAGCCCGGCTGGGCGCAGAACCTCAGCGGCAGCGCGCTGCGCTCGGCGATGGTCAACCACGTCACCCAGGTCGCCACCCACTACCAGGGAAAGATCCACTCCTGGGACGTGGTCAACGAGGCCTTCGCCGACGGCGGCAACGGCGCCCGGCGCGACTCGAACCTCCAGCGCACCGGCAACGACTGGATCGAGGTGGCGTTCCGCGCCGCCCGCACCGCCGACCCGGGCGCGAAGCTCTGCTACAACGACTACAACACGGACGGGCAGAACGCGAAGTCCAACGCGGTGTACGCGATGGTCTCCGACTTCAAGGCCCGGGGCGTGCCGATCGACTGCGTCGGATTCCAGTCGCACTTCAACAGCGCGTCCCCGGTGCCCGGCGACTACCAGGCGAACCTGCAACGGTTCGCCAACCTCGGCCTCGACGTGCAGATCACCGAGCTGGACATCGAGGGCTCCGGCACAGCTCAGGCCACCTCGTACGCGACCGTCGTCAAGGCGTGCCTGGCGGTGTCCCGCTGCACCGGCATCTCGGTGTGGGGCATCCGGGACACCGACTCCTGGCGGGCCAGCGGCACCCCGCTGCTGTTCGACGGCAACGGCAACAAGAAGGCCGCGTACACCGCGACGCTGGACGCGCTGAACGGCGGCACCACCCCGCCCACCACCGTCCCGCCGACCACCACTCCCCCGACCACCCCGCCGCCCGGCGCGGGCTGCACGGCGTCGCTGTCCCTGCAGACCTGGACCGGGGGCTTCGTGGCGACGGTGCGGGTGACCGCCGGCTCGTCCGGCACCAACGGCTGGGCGGCCACCGTCACGCTGCCGGCGGGCACGGCGGTCACCAACGCGTGGAACGCGCAGAACAGCGGCACCACCGGAACGGTCCGGTTCACCAACGTCGGCTACAACGGCCGGCTCACCGCCGGGCAGTCGACCGAGTTCGGCTTCCAGGGCGCCGGCACCCCGCCGTCGGGCACCCCCTCCTGCACCGCGAGCTGACCCCGCGTCCGGCCCGCCGTCGAGGCGTACCCTCCTCGGCGGGCCGGAGCCACGCCGGGGCCCGGCGTGGCAACCGGGGGCAGGACGCCCCGCTCCCCCACCGGTGAGGTCCCCCGGTCCTGCGTTGGGCCCGGCGGCTACCGGGTCCAACGTTCCGCAGGTCGGCAGTCCGTACCGGCCGGACCGTAGATGACCTCACCGGATGGGGTCGCGTAGCAGTGGTCGAACCGGTCCGACGGGCGGAACAGCGGGCGGCGATCCAGCTCGCCGCCAGCGGCGTCGTAGCTGACCAGCTCGGCCCTCCCGGTCACGGGTCTGGCGTGGGTGACCAGCCCGAACGCGCCCCGGGAGATCCGGGCGGTGGTGGTCCGCCCGTCGCCGTGGTCGAGCACCAGCCGGTGCACCCGGGCGCTGACCCGGCCGCTGACCGCGACGTCCCCACCTCTGGGCTCCGAGGACGTGAGCAGGAGCCGCTGCACCGGGCCGGGCAGCCAGTCCGACCGGGGCCACCGCTCGTGGCTCGACCCGCCGCTCGGCTCCCCACCGCCCTGCCGGGTCACCTCGCAGGTGAGGTATCCGGCATCGGACATGAACAGCACCATCGCCCGGTCGCCACGCTCCACGGCGACGGCGAGGTCGTCGAGGGTCAACGACGAATCCCCGCCCTTCGTCCAGGTCAGACACTGCCGGGCGGCCCGCAGCAGGCTCCCCGAGAGCTCCGCCCGGCCCATCGCGAGCACCTGCGCGCCGCCGGCGCCGGGTTCCCCCTCCAGGGTGGCCGCCACCCCCACCCCGGCCAGCAGCACCGCCACCGTGGCGGCGGCGAGCCGGAGGCGGACGGATCGGGTGGGCCGCCCCCGCAGGGTCTGGTGCAGGTCGGCGCGCATCCGGGCGGCGCGGGCCGGCGGCAGGTCCCGCTCGGCCGGCGGGTCAAGGATGTCGTTCATGATCTCCCCTCCGGGAATTCGGTGGCGGTCAGGCGGGCCAGCCGGCCGCGCGCCCGGCTCACCCGGGACCGCACGGCGGCCTCGGTGACGCCCAGGACTGCTGCGGCCTCCGGGTACGGGACGCCGGCCCACAGGCACAGCGCGACGGCCTCCCGTTCCGCTCTCGGCAGTCGGCGGACGAGGGCCCGCAGGCGGGTCATCCGCCGCTCGTCGTCGAGGCGGGCGGCGACCTCGTCGGCCGGGTCGTCGGCGGTGTGGCGGTCGGGCGGCACCCGGCGCAGCAGCGCCAGCCACCGTCGGGCGGACCGCCACTCGGTGCGCACGGTGTTGGTGGTGACGACCAGCAGCCAGGGCAGGGTGGAGCCGTCGACGATCCTGGCGTCGCCGCGCCGCCGCCACGCGGTGAGGAACGCCGTCTGGGTGACGTCCTCGGCCGTGGACCAGGAGCCGGTCAGCCGGAAGGCGTGGTTGTAGACGGCGCGGTGGTGCCGATCGAAGAGCAGCCCGAACGCGCTCTCGTCACCGGCGGCGACCGCCGCCCAGAGGTCGGAGTCGGTGGGCCGTACCTGAGTCGTCACAACCCACTATGGCCGGCCGGCGCGTTCCTGTTGCATGTCCGCGTCAGCGGCAGGTCAGTGCCCCACCGGGTACGCGCGGGTCTCGGCGGCCTTGACCGCCGCCCACACCGCCCGGCCCGGGACCAGCCGCAGCTGCGCGGCGGCGGCCGGGGTGACGTCGGCGGCGACGGACAGCGGCCCGTCGAGCTGGACGCGCAGGTTGTCGCCGTGCCGCTGCACCCCGGCGACGGTGGCCGGCCAGGTGTTGCGGGGGCTGCCGTCGGGCCGGGCGGGGTGCAGGGCGACGGCGGCCGGCGGGAACGCCACGAACGCCTCGCCGGCCACGCTGTCGGCGGCGGTGAGGGTCAGCCCGCCGACCCGGACCCGGTGGCCGTCGGCGTGGCCCCGGTGCAGGTTCAGCCCGACCAGGCGGGCGACGTAGTCGGTGCGGGGGCGGGCGGTGACGGTGGCCGCGTCGCCGGTCTGGACGACCCGCCCGCCCTCCACGATGACCAGCCGGTCGGCGAGCACCAGCGCGTCGAGGGGGTCGTGGGTGACCAGCACGGTCGCGCCCGGGTGGGCGGCGAGGTGGCGGTGCAGCTCGGCGCGGGTGTCCAGGCGGGTGCGGGCGTCAAGTGCGGCGAGCGGCTCGTCGAGCAGCAGCAGGGTGGGATCGACGGCGAGGGCGCGGGCCAGCGCGACCCGCTGCGCCTGCCCGCCGGAGAGCTGCCGGGGCCGGCGCCGGGCGTGCTCGGTGAGGCCGACCCGGGCCAGCCAGGCGTCGGCGACGGCCCGGGCGGCCCGCCGGTCGGCGCCGCGCCGGCGCGGGCCGAAGGCGACGTTGTCCCGGGCGCTCAGGTGCGGGAAGAGCAGGTAGTCCTGGAAGACGACGCCGACCGGACGGCGCTCCGGCGGGGTCCACGCCCGGCGGTCGGGTCGGTCGAGGTCGACCCCCGCGAGGGTGAGGTGGCCGGCGGTCAGCGGGTGCAGGCCGGCCAGGACGCGCAGCGCGGTGGTCTTGCCGGCGCCGTTGGGGCCGAGCAGTGCCACGACCTCCCCGGCACCTACCCGCAGGGCGACGTCGAGGTGGAAGCCGCCCCGGTCGGCGACGAGGTGGGCGTCCAGCAGCGGCGGGACGGGGTCGCCGGTGCCCGGCCCACCGGGCGGCGCGGCGGCGGTCACGGGCCGGCCGTCCACTTGTCGCGCAGCCCGGCGAGGATGGCCACGGAGACGGTGAGCAGGACGAGGCTGAGCACGATCGCGGCCTCCAGGTCGGTCTCCAGGGCCAGGTACACGGCCAGGGGCATCGTCTGGGTGCGGCCCGGGAAGTTGCCGGCGAAGGTGATGGTGGCGCCGAACTCGCCGAGGGCGCGGGCCCAGCACAGCATCGCCCCGGCGGCCACGCCGGGGGCGACCAGCGGCAGGGTGACGTGCGTGAAGGTGGTCCACCGGCCGGCCCCGAGGGTGGCGGCGGCCTCCTCGTACCGGACGTCGGCGCCGCGCAGCGCGCCCTCGACGGCGATGACCAGGAACGGCATGGCCACGAACGCCTCGGCCAGCACGACCCCGGCGGTGGTGAACGGCAGGGTGATCCCGAAGGTGGCGTCGAGCCAGCCGCCGAGCAGGCCCCGCCGCCCGAAGACCAGCAGCAGGGCGACGCCGCCGACCACCGGCGGCAGCACCAGCGGCACGGTGACCAGCGCCCGGACCAGCCGCCGGCCGGGGAACTCCACCCGGGCCAGCAGCCACGCCAGGGGTACGCCGAGGACGACGCAGACCAGCGTGGCGACCGTGGCGGTGAGCAGGGACAGCCGCAGTGCCGTGAGCACCCCCGGCGCGGCCAGCCGCTGCGGCAGGGTGGCCCACGGAACGCGGGCGAGCAGCCCAGCGAGGGGCAGCACGAGGAAGATCAGCCCGAGCCCGGCCGGGACGAACAGGGCGACGGGCATCCGCCGCCCGGGGACGCGGCGGCGCGGTGTCGCCGAGTGGGCTCGTAGCACCGCAGGTCAGGCCCGTGGGGGCTGGAACCCGGCGGCGGTCAGCGCGGCGCGGCCCCGGTCGGACCGCACGTACGCGACGAACTCCCGGGCGGCGGCCGGGTTGCCGGCCTGCCGGAGCACGACGATCGGGTAGTCGTTGACGGCCTCGGCGGACTCGGGGAACTCCACGGCGTCCACCTCGGACGCGGCGGCGGCGTCGGTGCGGTAGACCAGCGCGGCGTCGACCTCGCCGAGGCGCAGCTTGGACAGCGCGCCCTTGACGTCCTGTTCGAGGGTGACCGGGGTGAGCGGCACGCCGGCGGCGTCGAGGGCGGTGCGGGCCGCCGCCCCGCAGGGCACCTGCGTGGCGCACAGCGCGACCTTCGTCCCGGGTCGGGTCAGGTCGGCGAGCCCGGCCACCGACCGCGGGTTGCCCTTCGGCACGGCGATGACGAGCTGGTTGCGGGCGAAGGTGACCGGGGAGCCGTCGGCGTTGCCGGCGTCGGTGACCGTGCGCATGGTGGCCGGGGACGCGGCGGCGAACACGTCGGCGGGTGCGCCCTGGTTGACCTGGGTGGCCAGGGCGGAGCTGCCGGCGAAGCTGAAGGTGACGGTCGTGCCCGGGTGAGCGGCCTCGAACTCGGCGCCCAGCCGGGTGAACGACTCGGTCAGCGACGCCGCCGCGAAGACGGTGACCGGGCCGTGCACCCCGTCGCCGCCTGCGGACGGGTCGGACCCGCCGGCACAGCCGGGGACGGCGAGGGCCAGGGCGACCGCCCCGGCCAGCGCGGCGCGGGTCCAACGGGTCCCGGGGTTCCCGCGTGCGGTCACGGGCCGGTCCTTCCTCGCGGGGGGTGCGGGGCCGGCCGTTCCACCACGACCGTGGTCGACTTGATCACCGCGACGGCGACCGAGCCGACCTGGAGGCCCAGGTCGTCGACCGCCTCGCGGCTCATCAGCGACACGATCCGGAACGGCCCGGCCTGGATGTCGACCTGGGCCATCACGGCATCCTTGACCACGGCGGTGACGATGCCACGCAGCCGGTTGCGGGCCGACGACAGCTCGGCGTGCTCCTCGGGCGCGGCGGCCGCGGCGCGGACGAACGCGGCCAGGTCGGCGCCGCCGACCACCCGGTGGCCGTGCTCGTCGCGGGGGGCGGCGAGGCGGCCGGCGTCGACCCAGCGCCGCACCGTGTCGGCGCTGACGCCGAGCAGTTCAGCCGCCTCGCCGATCCGGAAGTCCGTCACGGGGGCACTCTACCGTGCCGCCGATGCGGCCCATAAGGCCGCCATCGGCTCGCATCCACGATGCCAAGGGTGGCGTCCAGCTCGCAGTTGCGCATCCAGTGGCGGGGCCGGATCGTACACCTCACCTGGTCAGCTCGGGGGCGACGGGGCGGGGGAGGTCGGGCCGGACCGCCGCGAGGGCCCTCCCACCATGGCGGTGGAAGGGCCCTCGCGGCGCGGCGGCGTCACAGGTAGAGGGTGTTGGGCTCCAGCCCGCACAGCACCCGGCCGTACAACTCGGTGTTGACGTCGGGGACGACGAGGCCGTGCAGGGCGGCCGAGGTCAGGTCCCGCACGATGCGCTGGATCGGCACGTCGTTGTAGACGGAGGTTCCGCCGCTGGCCATCTGGAAGATGTCGGCGACCTCCCGGGCCAGCCGGGCCGCCTCGCCCTGGTCGGCGCGCACCCGGACCCGCTCCTCGACGGTCCACGCCTCGCCGCTGAACGCCTTGTGGTCGACGACCTCGGCGATCCGGCGGGCGTGGAACACCGCCTGGTCAATCTTGTGGGCGGCGGAGCCGACCCGCAGGTGGGTCAGCGGGGCCTCGGCCTGACTCGGGTAGTCGGTGTAGATGATCTTCCGGTCGGGCAGCCGTTCGAAGAAGCTGTCCCAGGCCGCCTTGGCCATGCCGGCGAGCATGCCGGCGCCGGAGACGGCGGCGACCAGAGTGGCCGGGGTGGAGTAGATCGGGATGTTGCGGTTGGTGGCGGACAGCGTGTCCGGGCCGAGTGCGGCCCCCAGCGGGATGACCCGCTCGGCCGGGAGGAAGACGTCGGTGGCCACCGTGGTGATGCTGCCGGAGCCGCGCAGCCCGGTGGTGTGCCAGTCGTCGACCAACTCCATGTCCGACATCGGAACCATGGTCATGACCGGCTCCGGCTCGGCGCCGTCGCGCAGGATCACGGCCGCGGCCTCCATCCAGTGCGCGTGGTGCGCGCCGCTGACGAACGGCCACCGGCCGTTGAGGAGGTAGCCGCCCTCGACCGGGACCATCGTGCCCTTGGGGGCGTTGGTCCCGCAGACCCGCACGTCCGGGGTCGAGAACACCTCGTCCTGCACCTCGTCGGGGAACATGCAGACCAGGTAGGTGGGGATCCAGTTGACCATCGCCACCCAGGCCGCGGAGCCGTCGATGCGGCCCAGCGCCGTGCCGACCTCGACCAGGGTGGCGCCGTCACACTCGTAGCCGCCGTACCGCTTGGGCACCCGCATCCGGAAGATGCCCGCCTCGGCCATCGCCTCGACCGTCGCCTCGTGCAGGCGCCGGTTCTCCTCCGACCACGCGATGTTCTCCCGGATCACCGGCTCGGCCTTGGCGACCCGGCGGAGGATCTCCTCACGCGTAGGGGTCTCAGTGATCGTCACGATTTCCTCCTTGAAGGCTCTCCGGTCCGTGGACCGTGTCCACCCCACCGTCGCACCGCCCGCCGCGCCGTACTTCTTCCGTATTGCGCGGTGCGCCCGACGGGTCGGGGACGCCGGCCACGGGTCCGGTCAGGACGGCATCCGCATGGTCCGCAGGAAGACGGGCAGCAACCAGGGCCGCCGCCCGCCGACGGACAGCTTGCGGGCGAGCACCGCGCGCACCCGGTGCACCCGCCCGAACAGCATCAGGGTGAAGGTGGCCGGGTCGAAGGAGAGCCGGACGTCCGGGCGGGGGTCCGGCGGTTCAACCGACACCCGTCCGTCGACCAGGGCCAGGGTCACCTCCGGGCCGAAGCGGTGCCGGAAGTTCACCGAGATCCGTCCCGGGCGCGCCGGGGCGTCGCGGTCCAGCAGCCGGCCGTAGCTGCGGCGGGTCATGTCGACCAGGAACAGGTCCACGAAGAGCGCGGCGTCGGCGGGGTCGACGATCCAGCGCCTCCCGAGCGCCCGGGCGATGTCCCAGGAGTGGATGTTCAGCTCGTTGAGCAGGTGGGCCAGCAGTCCAGTGACCGGCAGCCGGGCCCCGCCCAGCCAGGACACCTCGTGCTCCGGCCCGGTCTCCCCGACCGCCCGCAGCACCTCCTCGACGTCGGCGCGCAACCGGTCGGCCAGGACCGGCAGGCGCCGCTCGGTGAAATGCCGCAGCACCTCGGCGTTCATCACCGAGATGGTGTCGACGGTGGTACGGCGGCGCAGGTCGAGCAGGCCGGGCACCGGAAGGTCGGGCGGGGCACCCCGGACGAGGGACAGGCCCATCGCGGCGACGCCGCACAGGTGGGCCATGGTGTCGGCCACCGTCCAGTGTGCGGTGGCGGCCCGGTCGGGCGGGGCGTCCTCGACGAGGTCGAGCAGCCGCCCCAGGACGACGGGCACGGAGGTTCGGACGCGGCGCCACTGATTCGGGGTGACCGACATAAATCCACTATGGACGACGCCCCGGGCCTGGCACTTGTTCCAGGTTGCCGTCCTGCCGCCACGGCTGCCGTCGGGGCCGCCGCGAATTCGGCAATACCGAAGAAGCCAACGGGCGGAACCGTCCCCACAATCCATCCATGACTGTCACCGGAAGCGGGCGCGCGATCCACGTCGCCGCGCACACCCGCCCGCAGGCGCGCGGGCGGATCGTCCTGGGCGGTGTCGCGGCGGGAGTCCTGCTCGCGGTGCTGTGGTCGTACGAGTTCGTCGACCACGTGATCGGCGACAACGTCGCCAACACCCTGCTGGGCCACGACGCGAAGACCACCGCCATCGGCGGCACCATCGCGGGCCTGGTGTTCGCGTTCGTCTCCGGCCTGGCCGGCACGTTCACGGCGTGCAACATCGCCATGGCCGCCGCGGTCGGCCCGATGAGCCAGGCCGGCGGCGCCGGGGCCACCCGGGCCGGGCTGCGTGGCCTGCTGCGGCCGGTCGGCTGGCTCACCGTGGGGATGGTGGCGGTCTCCGCGGTGTACGGCTTCGTCGGCGTGCTGCTCGGCGACCGGCTGCCGCAGCTGTCCACCGACACCGTCGGCGGGCTGCCGGTGCGCCTGATCCAGTCGATGGTCGTCTTCGGCGTGATCGGGCTCGCCTTCGTCTACCTCGGGCTGGCCGCGCTCGGCACGTTGCCCGACCCGTTCGCGCACCGCCCGGTCGCCCGGGTCGTGGTGCTCGGCGCGCTGGTCGGCGGGTTCCTCATCGGCCGGCCGTACCCGCTGTTCAACAAGCTGTTCCACTGGGCGGTGGACACCGGAAACCCGCTCTACGGCGCGGGTGCGTTCGTGCTCCAGTCGCTGGGCAACATCGCCATCGTCGCCGCGCTGTTCGCGCTGATCATCGTGGCCACCCGGGGCCGGTTCATCCAGTGGCTGGCCGGCAGCCCCACCCGCACCGCCGCGGTGACCGGGGCGCTGCTGATCGCGCTGGGCGTGTTCATGGTCGTCTACTGGGACGTGCGGCTGCCCGCCATGTTCGACTACGGCTGGTTCCCCACCATGCCGTACAACGCGTGATAGCACCCCGCCGTGCCGGCGGACGCGTCCCCGCGCCCGCCGGTGCCCGCTCCGGTCAGGCCGAGCCGACGTACCCGCCGATCTTGATCCGCTGTGCGGTCTCCTCGTAGGCGACCGGGTCCTCCGGCAGCCGGGTGCCGAGCCCGTCGACGTAGCGGTTGAACATGCAGAACGCGCCGGCGATCAGCACCGCGTCGTGGATCTCCAGATCGGTGGCGCCCTCGGCGCGGGCCGCGTCGACCAGCTCCACGCTCACCTTCTGCCCGCTCTCCTGCACCGCCCCCGCGATCCGCAGCAGGCCGCGCAGCTTCGGCGACACCTCGGCCGCGTCCAGGTCCGCCCGGACCTGCCGCACCAGCGGCATGCCGCCGTCGAGTTGGGCGGCGGCGAACGCGGAGTGCGACGAGCAGCAGAACGTGCAGTCGTTGAGCCCGGAGACGTACGCCGCGATCAGCTCCCGCTCCCCGGCCGTGAGGGTCGGGTGCGGCGCGTGCAGCAGCGCCTCGGCCAGCGCGTTGAGCGCAACGGCGGTCTCCGGCCGGTAGCGCATGAGCCCGGTGATCCCCGGGTATTCAGCCTCGTCCAGACCCAGATCGATGTGTGCCACATGTTCTCCTCGGCGTGACAGGCCGCGGCCGACGGCTACGCGGTCCTGCTGCGCATGGTGCCGGCCCGGCGGCCCGTCCGCTTCTTCCAGCGTGCCCGTTCGGGCCGGCGACGCGGGCCGCGATCTCTCCCAGCGTGCCGCCCCCAGAGCCGGCACCTGGGCCGACACGGAGCGCCACGAGCAGGGCACGGACGCGTATTGCCGCTGCGTACGGGGCGCTGCCACGATCGGGTCCATGGTCGACACAATGGACATACGGCAGGGGGCCCTGGCACAGGCCGGGGCCATGGTGGACCGACTTCGCCAACTCGTGCACCAGGAATCCCCACCCGGGGAGATACGTCATCTGCACGCCTGCGCCGACCTGCTGGAGAGCTGGATCAGCCCGGTGCTGGGCCGCCCCGCCGTGCGGGTGATGCGCGACGGGCTGCCGCACCTGCTCTGGCCGGCCGAGGACCAGCGGGTGCTGCTGCTCGGGCACTACGACACGGTGTGGTCGGAGGGGACCGTGCAGGACTGGCCCTTCGCGCTCTCCGACGGCATCGCCACCGGCCCCGGGGTGTGCGACATGAAGGCCGGCATCGTCCAGATGGTCACCGCCCTGTCGCTGCTGCCCGACACCTCCCGGGTGGGGGTGCTGCTGACCTGCGACGAGGAGAGCGGATCGCCGACGTCCCGGCCGCTGATCGAGCAGCAGGCCCGGCGGTCGCGGGCGGTGCTGGTGGGCGAGCCGTCCACGGAGACGGGCGCGGTCAAGGTCGCCCGCAAGGGCGGCTCGAAGTACGAGATCACCGTACGGGGCCGGGCCGCGCACGCGGGCGTGGAGCCGCACCGGGGGGTGAACGCGGCCGTGGAGCTGGCCCACCAGGTCCTGGCCGTGCGGGCGTTCGCCGCCGAGGGCACCAGCGTCACGCCGACGGTGCTCAGCGCGGGCAGCATCAGCAACCAGGTGCCCGAGTCGGCGACGTTCTGCGTCGACGTGCGTGCCTGGACCCGGGAGGAGCTCGACCGGGTGGACCGGTTGATCCGCGCGATGACCCCCTGGCTGCCCGACGCCGCGCTCGTGGTGGGCGGCGGGATCAACCGGTACCCGCTGCAGGAGGCGGTGGCGACGCCGCTGCTGGAGATCGCCCGGCGGGCGGGCCGGGAACTGGGCCTGCCGCCGCTGGAGGCCGCGCACGCCGCCGGGGCGTCCGACGCGAACTTCACCGGGTCGCTGGGCGTGGCCACCCTGGACGGCCTGGGCGGGGTGGGTGGCGGGTCACACGCCCGCACCGAGTGGGTGGACGTCACCCAGATGCCCGACCGCGCCGCCCTGCTCGCCGCGACGGTCGCCGGCGTGCTCACGCAGCCGCGCCGGGGCCACGTCGCCGCGGGCCGGGGCGTCCCCGCACGCCTCTGACGCGCGTCGCTGCTCCCAGGGGCGGGCTTCCCGTCCATAATGGTGCGTCGAGACGGCGCGCCGCCCGGTTTCCGCGCCGCTGCCCATCCGCCGGCGGTCCACGTCCGTGGCCGCCGGCGCAGCGAGCGGGAGGACGACCGCCCCATGACCCCCACCACGCGTCAGCCCGCGCCGCCACGCTTCGGGGTGGAGGAGGAGTTCCTGGTCGTCGACGCCGTCACCCGCGCCCCGGCGCCCCGGGCCGCCGACGTCGTCGGGGCGGCGTCCGCGCTGCTCGGGGAGCGGGTCTCCGGGGAGATCACCACCCTGCAGATGGAGACCCGCACCGACGCCTGCGACACGCTCGGCGAGCTGGCCGCCCAGCTCGCCGAGGCCCGCAAGGTCATCGCGGACTGCGCGCGGACGGCCGGGCTGCGGGTAGTGGCCACCGGCACCGCCCCCGTCGCCGGGGCGGTGCCGCCGCCGATGACCGTCGGCCCGCGCCAGAGCAGGGGCAACGAGACGTACCGGGGCCTGCACGACGAGCTGGCGCTGTGCGCGCTGCACGTGCACGTGGAGATGCCGAGCCGGCAACGGGCGGTGCTGGTCGGCAACCACCTGCGGCCGTACCTGCCGCTGCTGCTCACCCTCACCGCGAACTCGCCGTACTGGGACGGGCGCGACTCCGGGTACGCGAGCTGGCGCACCACCGTCTGGGGGCGGTGGCCGGTGGCCGGTCCGCCTCCGGTGTTCGACTCGGCGGAGCACTACGACGAGGTGGTGCAGCGGCTGCTGGACACCGGCGCCCTCGTCGACCGGGCCACCATCTTCTGGGACGTGCGCCCCTCGGAGCGGCACCCGACCCTGGAGGTCCGGGTCGCCGACTCCGCCGTCACCGCCGAGGACTCGGCGCGGTACGCGGCGCTGGTGCGGGCGCTGGTGGTGCACCTGTCGGCCGCGGTGGAGGCCGGCGAGCCAGCCCCGGACGTCGCCGGCGAGCTGCTGCGGGCGGCCTACTGGCGGGCGGCCCGCGACGGCCTGGACGGCGAGGGCGTGGACCCGCGCACGGGCCGGTTGCGGCCCGCGACGGCGCTGGCCCGCGACCTGCTGGACATGGTGGAGCCGGTGCTGCGCGCCCACGGCGAGCACGACCTCGTCGCGGGATGGCTGGAGCGGCTGGGAGCCGACGGCACCGGGGCGCGGCACCAGCGGTCGGTGGCCCGCCGGGGCGGGACGCTCGCCGACGTCGTCGACCACCTGGCGGAGCAGACCGCGGGCTGACCCCGACCGGCGATCTGGGCAATTCCGCGCAACCAGCGGCGGGTGCCGTGAGTAATGCTGGAGAGGCCCCTGACCTGCCGATGGAGGCTTTCCGTGAACCAGATCGCGACCACCCCGTTCCACCTGGACAGGCTGGAACCCATGCTGATGAACCGCACCGCCCGGGCGTTCGCCGACCAGATGGCGGCCCGCCGGTCGGTGCGACAATTCTCGGCCGAACCCGTGCCGCTGGACGTCGTCGAGGAGGCCGTACGGGCCGCCGCGACGGCGCCCAGCGGCGCCAACCTGCAACCCTGGCGCTTCGTGGTGGTCACCGACGCTGAACGCAGGCGCCGATTGCGGGAGGCCGCCGAGGCCGAGGAGGTCGAGTTCTACACCCGACGCGCCTCGGCCGACTGGCTGAATGCGGTGGCCCCGATGGGCACCGACTGGCAGAAGCCGTTCCTGGAGACCGCCCCGGTGGTCATCGTCGTGTTCGAGGTCCACCAGGGCCCGCACACCCCGAAGCCCTACTACGTCAAGGAGTCGGTCGGCATCGCCGTCGGCGTGCTGATCACCGCCCTACACCTGTCCGGGCTGGCCACGCTCACCCACACCCCCAGCCCGATGCGGTTCCTCAACGAGATCTGCGAGCGCCCGGCCGAGGAGCGCGCCTGCGTGGTGATGCCGGTCGGCTACCCGGCCGAGGGGGTCACCGTCCCGGAGCTGACCCGCAAGCCGCTGTCGGAGGTCATGGTCCGCCGGTAGGCGTCACCGCCCCAGATCCGCGGCGAAGAAGTCGAGCAGGGGCTGCACGTGCCGGTCCGGCCGGCGCCACTCGGCCAGCAGGTCCTCCAGCAGGTGCAGCTCCTCGACCAGTTCCCCGCCCCGGTAACGGCGCACCACCGGGTGGATGAAGGCGCTCTCGGCGGCCCGGTCGGGCTGCGGATGCCGCTCGACGGCGAACACGTCGACGTACGCGTCGCGGCCCCAGCGCAGCGAGAACGTGTAGTAGTGGCTCTCGCCGCCGAACCGCTCCACCGCGTGGTCCTCGGGCAGGTCCTGGTAGTGGCGGGCCCCGCCGGCGCCGGGGTCGACGACGATGACGTCGCAGAGGAACTCGAACTGGGTCCACAGCGCCGAGCTCCAGTTGACCCGGTCCAGCACCACCCCGGTGAGCGTCTCGGCGTCGGCCTCCACCTTCTCGTACGGCAGCGGCGCGCCCTCGTACCGCTCGCGCAGCAGGGCGGTGAGCGTCCGCAGGTTGTAGCGGAACCCGTCGATGAAGGCCGAGGACGCCTTCTTGAAGTCGCGGTCCTGGGCGAGCGTGCCGGCGAAGTACAGCCCGTCGACGTCGACCGACTGCCAGTCGGTCCGGGTGGCCGGGAGCCGCCCGCTGGGCACCCTCGCCGGGCGGCAGTTCTCGGCGAACATCGAGGTGTCCATGGCGAAGCCGGTGCAGCGCAGCACGGTCTCGTACTCCATGACAGCCGTCTCGCCGTCGGCGTGGGTGTAGGTCAGGTGCACCTCGTACTTGTCACCCACCGGGCGGATCTCGTCGATGACGCAGTCGAGCACCGCGTGCAGGGTCTTGAACTGGTAGCTGTCCAGGACGGCGCCGTGGTGGCCCCGCACGTCGCCGGGGTGCTTGGTGTTCCAGGCCAGCCGCATCGGCCGAGGGCTGGCCAGGTGGATCATGGCGGCGTGCCCGAGGATCGCCGAGGCGGTCTCGAAGCCGGAGTTGCCCTTGCCGAGGATGAGCACCCGCTGGCCGGCGTAGTCGGCCGGGTCGGTGCTCATGTCCTCGTAGCCGACCGCGTGCTCGATGCCGCGCACGTCGGGGACGTTCGGGGGCCCCCAGCCGGCGGCCACCACGACGCAGTCGGCGTGCAGCAGCCGGCCACCGGCCCGCACGAGGAAGCCGTCGTCGGTCTTCTCGACCCGTTCGACGGTGGTGTCGTAGCGGATGGCCAGCCGGTGGTGCTGGGCGAAGTCGCCCAGGTAACGGACCAGGTCGTCCGCGGAGGGGAAGTACTCGCGGCTGTAGTCGGAGAACGGCAGGTCGGCCGGCTCGTGCAGCAACGAGTTCCAGTCCCAGCGCAGCCGAATCTCCGGGTCGGTGCTCGTCGTGTGCACCTTGTTCAGGGAGATCAGCCGGCGGTGCCGGGGGAACCGGCGGAAGAACTCGCCGGGGCTGGCCGTGCGTTCCAGCGTCAGGTAGTCGCTGCCGGCCTGCTGGAGGTAGTAACTCAGCTGTAGGCCGGCCGGACCTGCGCCGATGATCAGGTAACGGTGGTGCTCGGTGCCATCTGGCAGTTCGGTCATGGGTGCTCCCGCGTCGAGTACCCAAAACCATTGATGATAAATGCACTTAAGTCAATACATATCCGGGTTGGAGCGTGGACCCGAAGGGCCGAGGTGCGACCCCGGCCGGGGTTCCGCTCCGGTGCCGACCGCCCCCGACGGGCGGACCCCAGGGGCGGTCGGGCGACCCGGGCGGCGACTCAGGCCGGCTGGGCGGCCGGCTCGCGGTGGCCGCTGACCTGCGCAGCCGGCATCGGGCCGCCACGGGCGGTTCCGGTCATCTCGTCGCCGTCGACCGTCACGTCGAAGACCAGGTCCATCCGCATCGGCCTCTTGATGGACTGGTACCACGACAGGCGGTTGCCCTCCAGCTGGAGGTCGTTCAGCGTGAGCGTCTCCTTCTCACCACGCGAGATTCCCTGTAGGACACCGTCCTTGCTGAACAGTTCCAGCTCAGTACGGCGGGTGCCGAACGGGGTGGCCACGGCCACCTTCCAGAATCCCTCGACAGACACGGCGGCTTCCTCTCTTCCCGGGGTCCCGGGCAGGGTGGTCCCCGAAGACAGCGCGCCCGGGCGGCGCCGCAACCCACGCTAGCCACCGCGCGGTCCATAGACAGTCGCCATATTGCCGTCTTCGGCCCCCGGGTGGACACAGCGGGTCAAGACGACGAGATTGACCTAAAGGGATCCGGCGCGTCAAACCGTCCGCTAAACGCGAACCAAACGGCGAGATGCTGGGAAAACCTCGGGAGCAATGTGAAAGAAGCGTAGTCCGGGGCCACCGTCGCACGATGAACCTGGGCCCGGTCCGGTCGCCCTAATCCACTTTCCCCGCCCGCCGCAGGAGGAAACCAGCCACCCCAGAAATCACATTCGCCACGTCGGCGAAAACGGCCGGAGAAGCGCCCTTCGCCGGCCGGGTCCGACGCGCCGGCGGAGCCATGCCGCCAGGCGACACTTCCCCGTTCCCTACCGCGCCGCCCACGGCACCGACCGTGGAACCCCCGCCGCGGCGACGCCGTCTGCCCTGTTCACGCCATCGGCTTTGGCAGAAGCCGATGGCTCTGTCGTAAGGAGACCTTACCGTGCTGGGTCAACGCCTACGCTCGCTCAGTCCCGGAATAGTCGCGATTCTACTCGTGGCCTCGCTCTTTTTCATCATCGACAGCCGGGTCTCCGTCGCCGGTGCCGAGCAGGCCGCCTCACGATACCGCTTCACCGAGCAGCCGATCGCCTATCCGGACGGCTACGACCGGTTGCCCAAGAGAACGATCCGGGACGTCAACCCGTCTTACCACAAGATCCGCGCGTGGATCTCGTCGGTCGGCGCGAGCATCGCCCTCAACGACCTCACCGACCACGGCCGGGCCAACAGCCTGTGCTTCGTGGACGTGCGCACCAACCAGGTGGTGGTCACCTACGCGCCCACCGCGCCGAAGGAGGACCAGTTCACGCCGTTCCTCCTCGACGCGGCGCCGCTGCCGATCGACGACACCATGGCGCCGATGGCCTGCGTCCCCGGCGACTACAACCTCGACGGCCGGATGGACCTGATGGTCACCTACTGGGGCCGGGTGCCGATCCTGTTCCTGCGCAAGGCCGGCGCCACCACGGTGGCCAACGCCTCGTACCAGCGCCAGGAACTGCTGCCGCAGAGCTCGCCGGACGGCCGCTACCACGGGCCCAAGTGGCACACCAACGCCTCCCTGGTCAGTGACCTCGACGGCGACGGCAAGCCGGACGTGGTGATCGGCAACTACTTCCCCGAGTCCGACGTGCTCAACACCCGGGGCCAGGACAACGTCGAGATGAACGACACGCTGTCCAGCGCCACCAACGGCGGCGGCCTGCACGTACTGCGCTGGCACGCGGCGACCACCGGCGACAACCCGTCGGTGAACTTCGTGGCCGAGCGTGGGGCGGTGCCGTTCAAGAAGTCCACCGGCTGGACGCTGGGCCTGGGCGCGGCCGACCTGACCGCGCGGGGGCTGCCGGACGTCTACGTCGCCAACGACTTCGGGCACAACCACCTGCTGCACAACGTCTCCTCCCCCGGCCGGATCAAGTTCAAGGCGGCGATCGGGGAGCGCACCCCCACCACCCCCAAGTCGTTCGTGCTCGGCAACGGCTCGTTCAAGGGCATGGGCATCGACTTCGGCGACCTGGACCGCAACGGCAACTTCGACATGGTGGTCTCCAACATCACCACGGCCTGGGGCCTGGAGGAGAGCAACTTCGTCTGGATCAACCGGGCCCGCGACGAGCGCGACATGCTCGCCAAGCTGGGCAAGGGCGTCGCACCGTTCACCCAGGAGGCCCGGCCGCTGGGCATGGCCTGGAGCGGCTGGGGCTGGGACATCAAGTTCGGCGACTTCCTCAACAGCGGCGACCTGGAGGTCGTCCAGTCGCTCGGCTTCGTCAAGGGCAAGATCAACCGGTGGCCGTGGCTGCAGGAGATGGCCATGATGAACGACGACCTGCTGTCCAACCCGGCCATGTGGCCGAACCTGCAACCCGGTGACGACATCGCCGGCAGCCAGCCGCTGGCGTTCTTCGCCCGCACGGCCAGCGGCGAGTTCGCCAACATCACCAAGGAGGTCGGGCTCGACGTCCCGATCCCCACCCGCGGCGTCGCCACCGCCGACACCCGGGGCACCGGCGCCCTGGACCTCGCGGTGGCCCGGCAGTGGGGCCCGCCGGCGTTCTACGTCAACGAGGCGCCCAGCAAGGGCAACTTCCTGAACCTGCGGCTGTACCGGCCCGCGGTCGGCGCCCCGGCGGGCCAGATGCTCTGCACCCCGGCGTACGGCGCCACCGTCACGGTGACCACGCCGGACGGCCGCAAGCAGATCTCCCAACTCGACGGCGGCAGCGGCCACGCCGGCAAGCGGAGCTTCGAGGTCCACTTCGGGCTCGGCAACAGCAGCGGCCCGGTCACCGTCGACCTGCGCTGGCGCGACCTGGCCGGCCAGCAGCACAGCACCAGCCAGCAGTTCACCGCCGGAACGCACACCCTCGTGCTGACCGACCGCGTCGAGGAGGTTCCGAACCGATGACCACGATCGCCCCACCCCCCAGCATCAACACCGCCCCCGCGGCCCGCGTCGTCCCCGCTCCGGCCAAACCGGAGCCCGACCGCCGCTACCTGGCCCTGCGCAACTTCGCCCTCTCCATCAGCGTCTTCAACATCTTCGGCTACACCCTGCTCGGCTTCGAGCAGCCGTGGCTGTGGCCCATCTTCGCGGTGCTCACCGCCTACGCCGCCGAGATCACCTTCGAGCTGATCCGGGCCTGGGCCAAGAAGGAGGCCCCCCGGTTCCTCGGCGGCGGCGGACGCCGGGTGTACGAGTTCCTGCTGCCCTCGCACATCACCGCGCTGGCCTGCAACATGCTCCTCTACGCCAACGACATGTTCCTGCCGATCGCGTTCGCCGTGATCATCGGCGTCACCGGCAAGTACGTCCTGCAGGCCCCGGTGTACGGCCGGATGCGGCACTACATGAACCCGTCGAACTTCGGCATCACCATGGCGCTGGTCTGCTTCGGCTCCTGGATCTCCATCGCCCCGCCGTACGAGTTCACGGAGAACGCCAACACCTACTTCCGGGTGATGATCCCGATCATCATCGTCACCGCCGGCACCGTGATCAACGCGCTGCTGACCCGCAAGGTGCCGCTGATCGTGGGCTGGCTCGGCGGCTTCGCCATCCAGGCGTTCATCCGGCACTGGATCTGGGACGTCGCCCTGTTCTCCGCGCTCGGCGTGATGACCGGTGTGGCGTTCGTGCTGTTCACCAACTACATGATCACCGACCCGGGTACCACTCCGGCCAAGCCGATGAACCAGTTCATGTTCGGCTCGTCGGTGGCCATGGTCTACGGCGTGCTGATGCTGTTCAACGTCGTCTACACGCTCTTCTTCGCGGTGGTCGTGGTCTGCGGCATCCGTGGACTGGGCTGGTGGATGGCGCACCTGCGCAAGAAGTCCCGGGAACGGGCCGCCGCGCCCGCCGGGCTCACCCTCGGCACCCCCAGGCGCATCGCATGAACCTGCGGGACAGGGCGCGCCGCGCCAGCGGACGCGGCGCGCCGGCCGACCAGGTCGACCCCGTCGGGGCGGTCGAAGGACGAAGCGAGGAGCAGGAATGAGCGAACGCATCGCGGTCGTCGGGATCGCCTGCCGGTATCCCGACGCCGAGAACCCCAACCAACTGTGGGAGAACGTGCTCACCGGCCGCCGGGCGTTCCGCCGGCTGCCCGACGAGCGGATGAACTCCGAGGACTACTACTCCCCCGACCCGACCGCGCCCGACCGGTTCTACTCGGCCAAGGCCGCCGTGATCGAGGGCTTCGAGTTCGACCGGGTCCGGTACAAGATCGCCGGCAGCACCTTCCGGTCCACCGACATGACGCACTGGCTGGCCCTGGACACCGTCGCCCGGGCGCTGGAGGACGCCGGCTTCCCCGACGGCGAGGGGCTGCCGCTGGCCACCACCGGTGTGGTCATCGGCAACACCCTCACCGGCGAGTTCAGCCGGGCCAACCTGCTGCGGCTGCGCTGGCCGTACGTGCGGCGCACGGTCGGGGCGGCGCTGCGCGAGCAGGGCTGGGGCGACACCGAGGTCGGCACGTTCCTCGACGAGCTGGAGCCGCGCTACAAGGCGCCCTTCCCGCCGATCGACGAGGACACCCTGGCCGGCGGCCTGGCCAACACCATCGCCGGGCGGGTGTGCAACCACTTCGACTTCAAGGGCGGCGGCTACACCGTCGACGGCGCCTGCTCGTCGTCGCTGCTGTCGGTCTCCACCGCCTGCAACGCCCTGGCCAACGGCGACCTCGACGCCGCCGTGGCCGGCGGGGTGGACCTGAGCATCGACCCGTTCGAGGTGATCGGCTTCGCCAAGACCGGGGCGCTGGCCACCGGGGAGATGCGGGTGTACGACCGCAACTCCAACGGGTTCTGGCCGGGCGAGGGCTGCGGCATGCTGGTGCTGATGCGCGACGAGGACGCCGTGGCGCGCGGGCTGCGCCGGCACGCCGTCATCGCCGGCTGGGGCTACTCCTCCGACGGCAAGGGCGGCATCACCCGGCCCGAGGCCAGCGGGCACCGGCTGGCTATCCGCCGGGCGTACGAGCGGGCCGGCTACGGCATCGACTCGGTCGCCTACCTGGAGGGCCACGGCACCGGCACCGCCGTCGGCGACGCCACCGAGCTGACGGCGTTCACCGAGGCCCGGCAGGAGGCCGACCCGGCGGGCGCGCCCGCCGCGATCAGCACCGTGAAGGGCAACTTCGGCCACACCAAGGCCGCCGCCGGGGTCGCCGGGCTGCTCAAGGCGATCCTCGCGGTACGCCAGCAGGTCATCCCGCCGGCCACCGGGCACATCGACCCGCACCCGGTGCTCGACGTGGAGCGGCCCGCCATGCGGGTGCCCGCGACGGCGGAGCTGTGGCCGGCGGACAAGCCGGTCCGGGCGGCGGTGTCCTCGATGGGCTTCGGCGGCATCAACGCCCACGTGGTGGTCGAGAGCGCGGAGAACGGCCGGCGGACCCGGATCGGGGCGTCGACGACCGCGCTGGTGCGTTCCCGGCAGGACACCGAGCTGCTGATGTTCGACGCGCGCACCCCGGAGGAGCTGGGCTCGCGGCTGTCGGACCTGGCACCGTGGGTCGGCCGGCTGTCGTACGCCGAGCTGGGCGACCTGGCCGCGGCCCTGGCCGGGAAGCTGGCCGACCGGCCGGTGCGGGCGGCGGTGGTCGTCGCGTCGCCCGAGCAGGCCCGGCAGCGCCTGGAGCGGCTGGTCGAGTTGGTCGACTCCGGCGAGCGGCGGGTGATCGACGCGGCCGGGGGCGTCTTCCTCGGCACGGCCGGTTCCGCCCCGCGGATCGGGTTCCTGTTCCCCGGCCAGGGCGCGGGTCGGCGGGCCGACGGCGGCGCGCTGCGCCGCCGGTTCGAGGAGGTCGATGCCCTGTACCAGGCCCACCAGCCGCCGCCCGGCGCGGACCTGGTGGCCACGGCGGTGGCGCAGCCGCGGATCGTGACCGCGTCGGTCGCCGGCCTGCGGGTGCTGTCGATGCTCGGGGTGCGGGCGGTCGGGGCCACCGGGCACAGCCTCGGCGAGCTGACCGCGCTGCACTGGGCCGGCGCCATGGACGAGGCGACGCTGATCGCGACCGCCGGCGCGCGTGGCCAGATCATGGCCGACGCCAGCGCCGGCGACGGCACGATGGCCAGCATCTCCGCCGCCCCCGAGGTGGTGGAGCCGCTGCTGGCCGGAACGCCGGTGGTCATCGCCGGCTACAACAGCCCGCAGCAGACCGTGGTCTCCGGTCCGGTCGCGGCGGTGGAACAGGTCGGCGCGCTGGCCGAGCGGGCCGGGCTGTTCTGGACCCGGATCGCGGTGTCGCACGCCTTCCACTCGGAGGCCGTCGCCCCGGCCGCGGTCGCGTTCGCCGAGCACCTGGGCGGCCTGCCCTTCGCCCCGTTGTCCGGCGGGATGGTCTCCACGGTCACCGGGGACGTGCTGCCGGCCGACACCGACGTGCCCGACCTGCTGCGCCGGCAGGTGCTGGACCCGGTGCGGTTCACCCAGGCGGTGCGCCGCCTGGCCGACGACGCCGACCTGCTGCTGGAGGTCGGTCCGGGTCGGGTGCTGCGCGGCCTGGCCGCGGACATCGCCCCGGAGGTGCCGACGATCTCGCTGGAGACCGACAGCTTGTCGCTGGCGGGCCTGCTCAGCGCGGTCGGCGCCGCGTATGCGGCGGGCGCGACGGTGAACCACCCGGCGCTGTTCCAGGACCGGTTCACCCGGCCGCTGGAGCCGGGCCGGCCGCTGCGGTTCTTCGCCAGCCCTGCCGAGTCGGCACCGGCCGGGGACTTCGCGGTGGCCCGTGCCGGGGCCGCGCCGGCCGCGGTCGCGGCGTCGCCGGCCGACGCGTCGGTCGCGGTCTCCGGGCCCGGCACGCCGGCCGACACCCTGGAGCTGCTGCGCCGGCTCGCCGCCGAGCGGGCGGAGTTGCCGCTGGAGGCCGTACGGCCGGACAGCCGGCCGCTGGACGAGCTGCACCTCAGCTCGATCACCGTCGGGCAGATCGTCAACCAGGCCGCCCGGGAGCTCAACGTGACCGCCCCGACGCTGACCTCCAGCTACGCCACCGCCACGGTGGCGGAGATCGCGCAGATCCTCGACGAGGCCGGCAGTGGTGGCGGCGCGGAGGAGCCGGAAAGGTCGATCGCCGGGGTGGCCCCGTGGGTCCGGGCGTTCGCGGTGGACCTGGTGCCCACCGAGGCCGGTCCACGGGTCGGCGCCCCGGTCGAGGGCGGCTGGCAGGCGTTCACCGCGGGGCACACCCCGCTCGCCGAGCCGTTGCGTACGGCGCTGCAACAGGCCCGGGTCGGCGGTGGGGTGCTGCTGTGCCTGCCGCGTGACTGCCAGCCCGAGCACATCCCGGTGATGCTGCGGGCCGCCCGGGCCGCCCTGGCGCAGGGCGGTGCCGTCCGGTTCGTGGCGCTGGGCGACCGGCGCAACGCGGCCGGCCTGGCCAAGACGCTGCACCAGGAGCACCCGGAGATCACCACCACGGTGGTCACGCTGCCCCTGGCCGGCGAGCCGTCCGCCGACGACGTCGCGGCCACGGTGGCCCGGCTCGTCGCCGACGTGGCGGCGACCGCCGGATTCAGCGAGGTCCACTACGACGCCGAGGGCAACCGGCACGTGCCGGTGCTGCGGCCGGCGCCCCTGCCACCCAACGGCGGGCCCGGCCTCGGCGTGGAGGACGTGCTGCTGGTCACCGGAGGCGGCAAGGGCATCACCGCCGAGTGCGCCCTGGCGCTGGGGCGGGACACCCTGACGGCGGTCGGCCTGATCGGCCGCTCCGACCCGGCGGCCGACGCGGAACTGGCGGCCAACCTGGAACGGCTCACCGCCGCCGGGGTGCGCTTCCACTACGCCCGGGCGGACATCACCGCCCTGGACGAGGTGAAGGCGGCCGTCAACGACATCGAGCGGGTGCTCGGCCCGGTCACCGGCGTGCTGCACGGCGCCGGCCGCAACGAGCCGACCACGGTGGCCAACCTCGACGAGGCGACGTTCCGGCGGACCCTCGCGCCGAAGATCGACGGGCTGGAGGCCGTGCTCGCCGCGACCGACCCGCACACGCTGCGGCTGCTGGTCACCTTCGGCAGCATCATCGGCCGGGCGGGGCTGCGCGGCGAGGCGCACTACGCCACGGCCAACGACTGGATGACCGACCTGACCCGCCGGGTCGGCGAGGACTACCCGCACATCCGGTGCCTGGCGCTGGAATGGTCGGTGTGGTCCGGCGCCGGCATGGGCGAGCGGCTCGGGGTGCTGGAGGCCCTCACCCGCGATGGCATCGCGCCGATTCCGGTGGAGGCCGGCATCGCCACGCTGAAGGAGGTGCTGGCCAGCCCGTCCGCGCCGCAGGCGCTGGTGGTGATGGGCCGCGCCGACGGCCTGTCCACGGTCACGCTGGAGCGGCGCGAGCTGCCGCTGCTGCGCTTCGTCGACCGGCAGCAGGTGCACTACCCGGGCGTGGAGCTGGTCGTGGACGCCGACCTGACCGCCGACGACGACCTCTACCTGCCCGACCACCTGCTCGACGGGGACCTGCTCTTCCCCGCCGTGCTGGGCATGGAGGCGATGGCGCAGGTGGCGGCGGCGCTCACCGGGCGCACCGAGGCCCCGGTGCTGGAGGACGTCGAGCTGCTGCGCCCGATCGTGGTGCCGCCCTCGGGCAGCAACACGATCCGGATCGCGGTGCTCGCCACGGCCGACGGCGCGGTCGAGGCGGTGGTGCGCAGCAGCGACACCAACTTCCAGGCCGACCACTTCCGGGCCCGGCTGCGCTGGGACCAGCCGCTGCGGGTCGAGGCCCGACCGGGAACCGCCGCCGCGCGGCTGCTGCCGATCGACCCGGCCCGCGACCTGTACGGCCCGGTGCTGTTCCAGGGACGGCGGTTCCAGCGCCTGCTGGGCTACCTGGACCTGGCGGCGACGAGCTGCACGGCGCGGGTGTCCAACCAGCCGGTCGACGCGTGGTTCGCCCGATACCGGCCCGGCGACCTGGTGCTCGGCGACCCGGGCACCCGGGACACGGTGATGCACGCGTTGCAGTGCTGCGTCCCGGACGCGACCCTGCTGCCGGGGGCGATCGAGCGGCTGCACCTGGCCGACCCGAAGGTCGCCGCCACCCTGGACACCGTCACCATCCACGCGGTGGAGCGGCTGCGCCAGGGCGACACCTACCACTACGACGTGGACGTCTGCGACGGCGACGGCAACCTCGTCGAGCGGTGGGTGGGGCTGCGCCTGCACGCCGTACGCAAGCAGGACGGCACCGGGCCGTGGCTGCCGGCGCTGGTCGGCCCGTACCTGGAGCGGCGGGCCGGCGCGTTCCTGCCCGACGAGCTGCGCTGCGTCGTACGGCCCGACGACCCGGACGCCACCGGCACGCCGGCCCGGCGCCGGCAGACCGCCCGGGCGGTGAGCTGGGCGTTGGGCGCGGAGACGACGGTGCGTTACCGGCCCGACGGCAGGCCGGAGATCGACGGGGACGTCCGGATCTCCGCCTCGCACGGCGCCGGGGTCACCTTCGCCGTCGCCGGCACCTCGGCTTCGGTGGGCTGCGACGTGGAGCTGGCCGCGGCCCGTTCCGCCGCCGAGTGGGAGGGCCTGATCGGCCCGGACGGGGTCGCCCTGGCCACGCTGCTGGCCCGGGAGCAGGGCGAGGACCTGTCGGTCGCCGCCACCCGGGTCTGGGGCGCGGTCGAGTGCCTGCGCAAGAACGGCCACACCCGGGTCGACCTGGTGGCCGAGCCGAACGGAACGGCCGGCTGGGTCGCCCTGCGGTCGGGGGCGGCGCGGGTCGCCACCTTCGTCACCGCGCTCAACGACATCGGCGACCCAGTGGTGTTCACGATGCTGGCGGAAGGAGGCAGGTGAGATGGAGTCCTACTACGAGTACCGGCACCTGGTGGGTTTCGAGGAGACCAACCTCGTCGGGAACGTCTACTACGTCAACTACATGCGCTGGCAGGGCCGGTGCCGGGAGATGTTCCTGCGGGACGAGGCGCCGGAGGTCCTGGCGGACATCCGCGACGACCTGAAGCTGTTCACGCTCAAGTGCGAGTGCGAGTTCTTCACCGAGATCACCGCGTTCGACGAACTGTCGATCCGGATGCGGCTGGAGGACCTCACGCAGACCCAGATCGGCTTCGCGTTCGACTACGTGCGGCTGCGTGACGGCTTCGAGGAGCTGGTGGCCCGGGGCCGGCAGCGGATCGCGTGCATGCGCGGCCCGAACACCGACACCCGGCCGACCCGGGTGCCGGACACGCTGCGCGCGGCCCTGTCGCGCTACGCCGTGCCCCCCGCCGCGGGTGGCCGGCGGGTGTTCGAAGGCGTCGGGGAGGGTTGAGCCGTGACCAGAGCGGACCAGCGACCGACCGCCGGCCCGGCGACGATGCCGGCGCCCGCCGCGGCCAACCACGCCGAACTGCGGGCGGTGATGGGGATGTTCGCCACCGGCGTGACGGTGGTGACGTCGGGCCGGGACCTGCCGCACGGCATGACCGCGAACGCGTTCACCTCCGTGTCCCTGGACCCGGCGATGGTCCTGGTGTGCGTGAAGCGCAGCGCGGTCATGCACGACACCGTCCTGGCCCAGGGCACCTTCGCGGTGTCCATCCTGGCCGCCGACCAGGAGGGGTTGGCTCGCTACTTCGCCAGCTCCAGCAGGCCCCGCGACGAGCGGGAGTTCGAAACGGTGCGGTGCGAGCCGGGTCCGCACACCGGCGCGCCGATCGTGACCGGGAACGTGGCCTGGGTGGAGTGCAAGCTGGCGGCGGTGTACGACGGCGGCGATCACTCCATCTTCCTCGGCTCGGTCCTCAGCACCGGCCGTGGTGACAGCAGCGACGCGCTGCTGTTCCACGGCGGCCGGTTCCGCGAGGTCGGCAAGGGCTGACCGGGTCGGCCGGGCACCCACCGGGCCGACCACCGACGGCCGGGCGGCCACGCACCCCGCGTGGTCGACCCGGCCGTCGGTGTCCGCCGCCTGTCCAGAACCTGTCCGTGGACGGGGTCAGCCGGCGTCGACCAGGGCTCGCCGGTACTCCGTCGTCCACTCCGCGTCACGCTGGTCGTCCGGCAGGCCGTCGAGGCCGGTGCGCAGGTTGTCCACGGCGGTGCGCTTGTCGCCGAGGGCCAGGTACACCAGCCCGAGGCCGAGCCGGGAGAAGGTGGGCGTCAGCCAGTACGCCGACGGCGGCGGCGGCTCGGACCCGGCCCGTTCGGTGAGGTCACTCGCCTCACCGAGGAGGCGCTCGGCGGCGGCCCGGTCGCCGAGCAGCGCGTACCCGTGGGCGGCCTGCACGGCGTCGCCAACGCGTTGCGGGCCGGATGCCCCGGGGGTGTGGTAGGCGGCGAGGAAGTGTCGCACGATGCCGCGGGGGTTCCCGCGCTGGCGCTCCAGATAGCCGCGGAAGTTCTCCACCTGGGCGGCGAGAGGGCCGCTGTCGGCCGCGTCCGCCTGGTCGGCTGCCTCGGTCAGCACCCGTACCGCGTCGGCGTCGTTGCGGGCCTCGGCGTGCAGCCAGCCGACGAACTGCGTCCACTCCGCGGCCACTGTGTGCAGCTCGGGGGCGTGCGGGCCCCCGGCCTGCGCGGCGAGTTCCTGCACGGTACGCCACTGCGGAACGGCCGACGGCAGCATCAGCGGCGCGGCCACCGCGTCGTCGAGGCGACGTTGCGCGGCCAGCACGTCGGCGAGGAGACGGACGGTCACCGCGTCCAGGTCGGTGGGCTGGGCGATCACGTGCGCGATCCGCTGGTTGTCGTCGGGTGTGGTCACGGTCGGCGTGTCGATGACCATCGCGGCGAGCTGCCCACCGGCCTGCAAGGCGGTGTCGAGGCGGCCCGCGACGTCGCTGGTCGGCGGCGTTCGGCCGACCTCAAGATCATGCAGGTAGCTTTTGCTGTAGTAAACGCGCCGGGCCAGGTCGCGCAGCGACATGCCGCGCTGGCGGCGCAGCCGGGCCAATTCGGCGGGGAATCGTGGGGCCACGAGGGTACGGACGCGTGCTGGCATGAGAACTCCGCAGGTACTGTGGCGGCCTGGGTGGTGGGCCGCCGACCGCCACCACCGGCGACGTCACCGTCCGCAACGGTACGCCTCCGGAACGACAGCGGAGCCATCCGTGATTGTGGGTGCCCTGCGGCTGTCGAGGTCCGGCGGCCCGGACCCCCGGGCGGACACGACGAGGCGCAACCGGCGGGAAGCACCGGTTGCGCCTGGATCGACGGGTCGGACGGGTCAGGCCTCGTGGACGTGCATCGGCAGGCCGCCCCGCACCCGCAGGGTCAGCATCGGCTCCGGCACCACCTGGTGGCCGGGGCTCAGTGTCAGGCGCAGCTGGCGGGCCACGCAGGCGAGGACGAACACCGCCTCCATCAGCCCGAGGTTGTTGCCGACGCAGAAGCGCGGGCCGGCGCCGAACGGGATGTAGGCGTACCGCGGTCGGTCGGTGCGCTGGTCCGGGTCGAACCGCAGCGGGTCGAAGCGGTCCGGGTCGGGCCAGAACTCCGGGTGCCGGTGCAGGGTGTACGGGCACAGCACCACGTCGGCGCCCGCGGGCACGTGCCACCCGCCCACGTTGTCGTCGGCCTGGGCGACGCGCGGCAGCAGCCACACGGGTGGGTAGAGCCGCATTACCTCGTCGACCACCATCGCGGTGTACCGCAGGCGGTGCAGGTCCTCGTACACCGGGTTCCGGTCGCCGAGCACCTCGACGGCCTCGGCGTGCATCCGCTCCCACACCTCGTGGTGCTGGTCGAGCAGGTAGAAGGCCCAGGTGAGGGTGCTGGCGGTGGTCTCGTGCCCGGCCAGCAGCAGGGTGACCAACTCGTCGCGCATCCGCTGCCTGGCCACCCCCGGGTCGGTCTCCCGGCTGGTCGACTCGATCAGACGGGACACCACGTCGTCGCGGCCCTCGGTGCCGCCGGGCTGCGCCCGCCGGTGCGCCACCAGCCGGTCGACGATCTCCTGGAGTTCGGCGCGGGCCCGGCGGAAGCGCAGCTGCCGGGGCAACGGCACCCAGGTCGGCACGGTGCTCAGCGACATCATCTCGAAGATCGCCTGGTCCTGGACCGCCTCGAACGCCTCGCCGAGCCCGCCGAACTCGCTGAGGTCGGCGTCGAGCAGGGTCCGGCCCAGCACACCGAGGGTCAGCTCGGTCATCTCGTGCCGGATGTCGACCGGTCCGCCGCCGGCCATGCGTTGCAGCCGGGCGGCCATCCGCACCGCCTCCTCGGCGACCGCGTCGGCCTGGCGGGCGATGCGGCGCGCCTGGAACACCGGCTGGATCACCTTGCGCTGCTTGGTCCACAGCTCGCCCTCGCTGGTCAGCAGGCCGTCGCCGAGGGTGCGGCGGGCGTGCACCAGCCCGATGCCCTTGTGGTAGTTGCCGGGGTTCTCGGCCAGCACGTACTTGGCATGGTCGGGGTGGTTGAAGAAGTAGAGCGTCTTCGGTCCCAGCGGCAGCCGGACCGCGTCGCCGTGCCGGGCGGAGACCGCCCGCATGACGTCCAGCCGGTTGCGGGCCATCCGCCCGAGCAGCACCGGTGCCGTCCAGGGCGACGGCCCCGGCGGGCGCAGCCGGCCCCGGTCGGCGACGGCGGTCACGGCTGCACCCTCGCGCCGACCCGGAACCGCTCGGCCACGGCACGCCGCCACACCTCGTAGGCGGGCAGGCCGTCGGCCGACGGGCCGGCGGGGATCAGCTCGTCGGTGATCCGGCCCGCCTCGGCGGCGGAGGTCCGGCAGAACACCCGGGCCGCCAGCTCCGTGTGCGGCACCAGCAGCCCGGCCCTGATCCGGGCCTGCGCCGCGAACGCGGAGGCCTGGGCGACGAACGGGGCGTGCCCGCCCGCCCGGGTCAGGAACAGCCGCAGCTCGTCCTCGGTGCAGCCGCCCGCGTACGTCGCCGCGAGGCCGGCGCCGCTGTAGAGGTCCTGGTGTCGCGCCGGCTCGAACCGGTCGATGAGGTCGGCCGCGAGCGTCGCGTCGCACCCGGCGACGAACCAGGTGGCCCGGCCGATGCCCTGATCGATGGCACGGGCGGCGTACGAGGTCGGGCCCTCGGACGGCCACGGGAAGTCGGTCACCGCGCGCCGGCCGTGTACGTACGCGTCGGTGTGGAAGTACGCCTGGTGGAAGCCGTAGCCGTCGTGCACGAGCCAGCGCAGCAACGGGTCGGTGGCGGCCGCCAGGGCCCGCCGCCACAGGAACTTCGGCAGTCGGGCGAGCGCCCAACCGAACCCGACGTATGCCATGTAGACGTGCCGGTCGCCGGTGCCGGCGAGGAACTCGGCGCTGCGCCGGGGTGTGCCCGGCATCAGCGCGTCGACCAGCGCGAAGCCCATGGCCGCGCCCTCGTAGGCGAACCCCTGGAACCGGGTGGGCAGCTCGGCGAGGTCGGTGTCGACGTCGGTCACCAGGCGGGCGCCGGCTGCCGAGGAGAGCCCCGTCAGGAACGACGAACCGACCGTCTCCAGGATGGTGCGGGCCTCCGGCCCCTTGTCGTGGAACCCCCGGGTGGAGACGAGGGTCTCCGAGACGTCGGGGGTGAGGACGCGGCGCCTGAGCGCCCTGATGGTGCCGGCCACCTGCTGCTCCCATTCATCCAAGATTGACGATCCAACTGCCCAATCCTCCCGGCCGACCGGTGCCCGGCACCACTTCCCGATTGCCCTCTGACCTGCGGTGGAATGGCCAGGACAACGGCACGCTGGGAGTAGTTCGCCGCCGCCGGGCGGGGCACGATCGAGCCGCCCGCCAGGCCCGGCAGCCGCGACGCGCCGCGCGTCCCAAACCGGTCGCGGGCGGAGAGGAACTCGCGATGTTGGTACTCGTGACGGGCGGTACAGGCTTCGTCGGCGCGCACACGGTGGCGGCGCTCGCCGCGGCCGGGCACCGGGTACGGGTGCTGGCCCGCGACCCCGACCGGGTCGCCCCGGCCCTGTCGTCGCTGTCGGTGCCGAACGACGCCGTGCAGGTCGCGGACGGCGACGTCACCGACGAGACGGCGGTGGCCCGGGCCGTCCGCGGCGTCGACGCGCTGGTGCACGCCGCCTCGGTCTACTCGTTCGACAGCCGGTGGCACGACGCCACCCGGCGCACCAACGTGCGCGGCACGGAGGTGGTGCTGGCGGCGGCCCGCCGGCTCGGGGTGGGGCGCTCGGTGCACGTGTCGACGTTCGGCGCGCTGCTGCCGTCCCCGGCCGGGACGGTGGGCCCGCAGTCGCCGCCGAGCACGGCCCGGGAGACGTACCTGGCGAGCAAGGCGGGCGCGGAGCGGGTCGCCCGGCAGCACCAGGCGCACGGCGACCCGGTGGTGATCGCCTACCCGCCCGCACTGCTGGGCCCGGACGACCCGAAGCTCGGCGACCAGAACTCCCGGCTGCGCAACGTGCTGCGCGGCCTGATGCCGATGTGGCCCACCGGCGGCTTCCCGGTCGGCGACGTGCGGGACACGGCCGCGCTGCTCGCGGAGCTGGCCACCGGGCCGGCCGAGGTCGGCGACCGGCACCTCGGCCCCGGCCGCTACCTGCGCACCCGCGGCTACGTGCGGGCCGTGCGCGAGGTGACCGGCCGGCGGCTGCCCACGCTGTTCCTGCCGGCCCGGGCGATGCTGCCCTTCGCCTACGCCACCGACGTGGTGCAGCGGGTGTGGCCGTGGCACATCCCGGCCGAGTACGGCGCCTGCTACGTCTGCGCCTGCGACGCCCGCCCGGAGGACGTGGCGCGGTCGGCGGGGCCCGAGCCCCGGCCGGTCGCCGAGACGCTCGCCGACACCGTGCGCTGGCTGCACCGCACGGGGCGGCTCACGGCGGCGCAGGCCGGCCGGGCCGCCGCACCCGCCGAACCCGCCGCGCCCGCGGCGGGGTCCGTTCGAGCCGCGGCAGCGCCGCGGAAGGAGGCACGACCATGACCGTCACAGAACCGCACCCCGCCCGCTCGTCCGAGGGTGACGCCGTCGCGGCCTACCGCCAGGTACGGGAGACCACGGCGGCCCTGCTGGCCCAGGGGCCCGCCGAGCCCGGCGCGCAGCCGGTAGCCAACTGTCCGGGGTGGACGGTCCGGGACCTCGTCGCGCATCTCGTGGAGATCTGCGCGCGGGTGCACGGCCGGGCCACCGGGTCCGCCCCCGGGCCGGTGCCCGCCGGCGGGCTGTCGGAGCTGCTCGACGAGTGGGAGCGGTTGAGCGGGCCGGTGGAGGAGTTCCTCGCCGGCCCCGGGTCGATGGACCGGCACATCCTGGTGATGGACGCGTTCACCCACGAGCTGGACCTGCGTCAGGCGCTGGGCGTGCCGCCACCGGTCGACCACCCGGCGCTGCCGGTGGCCTCGGGTGTCCTGCTGACGGGGCTCTCCGCCTCGCTCGACGGCCACGGCCTGCCGCCGCTGGCGGTCGAGACCGAGCACGGGCGGCGCGTGGCGGGAACGGGCGAGCCGTCGGTCACGATGTCCGGCCCGTGGCACGAGGTCTATCTGTCGCTGGCCGGTCGCCGCACCACGGCGCAGATCCGGTCGCTGCGGTGGAGCGCGGACCCGGGGCGCTGGCTGCCGGCGTTCACCTGGGGGCCGTTCCGGGTGCCGGAGTAGTCCGGCGCCGAAACCGTACGCTGAACGCCTGTTGCGACGCGCGCACCGGTCGGCGGCCCAGCCGGCCGGTGCCCCCGTCCCACCGGCCTGCTCCCCTCCCCGCAGGGAGGTCTTTCAGGGCGCGTTGCCGGGTCCCGCGCGGCCCGCGCCCTCATCCCCCGGTGGCGACGCCGCCGCCCGGTCCGTGGCCCTGGCCCGGGGTGCGGGGTCGGCACCGCCCGGTGGCTGCGGTCACGACTTGGTCCCGTGCAGCATCCGCGACGACCGGGTGGCGCGCCGGTCGTTGCGGGCGAAGCCGTGCCGGGTCCGGCCGCCGGGAGCGCTGCTGTCCAGTTCGGGCAGCGCGATCAGGATGGGCAGGTCGAACACCCCGGTGTGGTGCAGCTCCAGATCCACCCTGAGGTCCTCACCGACGGCGACGGTGAGCACGTCGTGCGAGCCGACCGCCAGGGGCCGGCGCATGGACGGCCGGGCCGCGATGTCGTCGAGCGCGATCGCCGCGGCGCGCAGGTACCACTCCCCCTCCGGCACGTCACGCAGCATGTACTCGCCGGAGGCCTCCAGGATGTCGCAGGAGGCCGGCAGGCCCTGCACGATGGGGCTGTCGAAGATGCCGACGTACACCTTGACCGGCACGTCCACCTGGGGCAGGACGAGGCGTCCGCCGATGCTGGCGCGGCGGCGCGGGCCGGCCGTGCGGGTGCGGGCCAGCTGCGGGATGCCGTGCTCGGCCAGCCACCGGTACCGGGCCGGCGAGATCCCCACGCTGCGGGTGAACCGGCTGATGAAGGTGCCCAGGCTGTTGTAGCCGACCGCGTAGGCGATGTCGGTGACGCTCATGTCCGTCTCGAGCAGCAGGTTCTTGGCCTTGTAGAGCCGGATCGCGGTCAGGAAACGACCTGGCGAGGTGCCCGTCTTGGACCGGAAGAGCCGGGAGAAGTAAAAGCGGCTGAGAAAGGCTGAATCGGCCATTGCGTCGAGCGACAGCGGTTCGTGGTAACGATCCCACATGATCGTGATGGCTCTTTCGACGGCGTTGTGCACGGCGAATCAACTCCATTCGGTGAACACGTTGGAGACACTCCGGCCGCATCCGGACACGACGTGCCCGCGCGCCGGGCGCCGGTCGTGGGGCTGTCCCCACGACCGGCGACGTGGTCCTGCCCAGGGGTCGCCACGACTTCGTCGTCGCACCGTATCGGAACAGGTGTTCGATCATCCGGTGGAAACTGTGGAGAATCGCCAGTTCACCGGTGTGGTCGCGTAGCGTAAGTGCGGGCCGAAACCTTTCGAACCGCCCTTACTGTAAGTGTCCTAAGTGGTCCGGATGGGTTAGGACGATACCATGCATGGAGATCAATAAATACGGTAGTTTTCAATGTTCTTACTCGCAGCGACGTGACTTAATCTGACAGTCGCAGCGATTATCCGAATTGTTCGACGATGCGCGTCGTGTCCGGACATGATCAGTGCGGGACCGGGAGCTGCCCCCCCAGCCACCGGGCCGCCGCCATCGCCGCCCAGGAGCAGATCTCGACCAGCGTCTGGTCGTCCGCGCCGGCCAGCCGGCAGCTACGCAGGACCCCCGGGTCCACCTGGTAGGAGGCGAACGCCACCAGCAGGGCCAGCCGGCCGACGGGGCGCTGCTTCTCGGACAGCCCACCGACGAGTTCCTCCACCCAGTCCCGGCTGATCCCCCGCGGACCGCCGCGCCAGCCGACCAGGTTGACCAGCACCAGGTCGCGAACCGCCTCGGGCACCGAGCGGCGCCCCGCCTCGTCGATCGCTGCGCAGGCCCGGCCGAACGCCTCCGCGATCGCCGGGTTGCCGGCCGCCCAGGACAGGTCCGCCGGCAGCGGCGCGGCCGGCAGCAGGTCCAGGGACCGGCCCGGCTCGTGCGGGCGCCGCGACGCGCTCATCATCGCCCGGCCGAGCACCCGCAGCACCATGGGCAGGGCGACCTCCGGCACCCCGGGTGGCAGCGGCACGTCGCGCAGGAACACGTTCACCACCCGGTTGAGGTAGTGCAGCAGCACCGCCACCCCGGCCAGCTCCGGCATCTGGGCCGCGGGGAACGGCGGCCGGTCCGGCCGGGTCCGCCCGTCCGCGGGCATCGCCCAGGCGACGATCCCCTCCAGCGCCGCCGCACCGACGTCCGGTTCCGGGCCGGGCCTGTCGGGGCCGGCGCCGCCCCCGAGCAGGTCCAGCGCGTTGTTGTGGATGGTCGCGCAGTACGGGCAGGCGTTGCCCAACGAGACCGCGGTGGCCACCGCCTCCTTGGCCGCCCGCGGGGCGGCACCGGGAACGACCAGCGCCTCCCGGAGCAGCATCCACGCGGCGGCCAGCACCTCGGGAGCCGGGGCATGCAGGGCCACCGGCGGCGCGAGCACGCCGAAGTCCCTCTCCACCTGCTTGTACACCTCGGCCACCAGGCCACTCGCCCGACCCCGACGCACCGCGTCGACGTATCGGATCTGCGTCAACCCGAGCGCGCCCAGCACCGGTCGCAGCACACTTGCCGGCATCACGTACCTCATCCATCTCTGTGAATTGAATACAGGCTATCGGCGAAAAGTGCCTTCAACCAGTGCTCAGTACGGTCGAACCGCGCCGTCGGTTCATCCCGGACGGTTGCAGTAGGCAACCTGGAAGAGCCTCGGACCTGCGGAGACGTGCCATCATGGGCCAGCGGAATCGCTGCCCGACCGCCGTCGTCGGCGTTTCCGTGTCGCCCCGCAGCCCCGTCGGAGATGGCTGCGGCCAGCGCCGACAGCGCTCCCACTTCGTTGCGGAGCGCAATGTCGCACGGCTGGCCCGGCGTCGCCCGAGCAACGAGGAGAAGGCTCATGGAAACGACGACAAAACAACCGGGAGTCAGAGTCCCGATGATTGACGAGGATCAGGCGGAGGGACGCACCGCCGAACTCTACGAGGAAATCAAGGCGGTCACCGGGCTCCCGTTCGTGCCCGACATGTTCCGGCTCACCTCCACCAATCCGCGGCTGCTCGCCGTGGTGCTCGCCGGATACGGCGGCGTATTCGGCGGTGACACGCTCCCCCGACACCTCAAGGAACTGATCTCGGCCTGGACATCCAAGCTCAACGGCTGCCCGTACTGCGTCGGGACGCACAGCTGGTTCCTGAGCCAGTTCGGCGGCAGCGACGAACTGCTGGAGGCGGTTTCGGACGCGAACACCGCCGAGGAGTTGCCGGTCGACGAGCGCACCATGCCGCTCATGCAGCTGGTGACGAAGGTGAGCACCGGCGCGTACAAGATCACCGACTCGGACTGGGAGAAGGCCGCCGCGGCCGGCTGGAGCGACGCCGAGATGCTGGAGGCGGTCTTCACCGCCTGCCTGTTCGCGTTCATCAACCGGCTGGTCGACGCCACCGGGCTGGGCTCCTCCGTGGACCGCAGCCGCATCGCGCGGCTGTCCGACGAGTGACTCCCGGCCGGGAAGGGACTTCATCATGACCCAGTCACGCGCAATCCTGCTGACCGGCGCCTCGTCGGGCACTGGTATGTCCTCGGGCAGTGGCAAGGCGACCGCGCTGCGGTTGCACCGGGCCGGCTGGCCGGTCTACGCCACCGGCCGCAACCTGGAGGCCCTGGCCGACCTGGCCGACGAGGGCATCACGGTGCTCTACCTCGACGTCAACGACGAGGAGTCGATGGCTGCGGCGGTCAAGCGGATCACCGACGAGCACGGTGCGGTCGGCACCCTCATCAACAACGCCGCGTACAGCCTCAACGGCACCATCGGCGAGACCCCGATGGACCAGGTCCGCGCCCAGTTCGAGACGAACGTCTTCGGGCTGTGCCGGCTCACCCAGATGGTCCTGCCGGGCATGCGCGAGCAGGGCGGCGGGCGGGTGATCATCATGTCGTCGCTGTTCGGCATGTTCGCCACCCCGGGCCGGGGCTACTACCAGGCCACCAAGCACGCGCTGGAGGCCATCGGCGACTCCCTGCGCCTGGAGGTGGCCCGATTCGGCATCAAGGTGGTGCTGCTCCAGCCGGCGCCCATCCTGGGCGGCTTCGTCCCCGACAGCGTCGGCGACCTGGGCATGGACTCGCACGAGAACCCCGCGCTGTACCGGGAGTTCTGGGAGCACTTCGTCGACTGGCACCAGGCGTACCGGCTCAGCGACAACCCGCCGCTGCGCGGCAAGATCGCGGTCCGGGCGGAGAACGTCGCCAAGGTCCTCGAGACGGCGGTCACCGCCCCGAACCCGCGCATCCGGTACCGGCTCGGCATGCCGCCACGGCTGCTGCCGAAGATGCGGGCGATCCTCGGTGAGCGCGGGTGGGAGAAGTTCGTGCGCTCGTTCTTCCCCATACCCTGACGGCAGGCACGGGCGGCGCCGACGGATCTCGTCGGCGCCGCTTTCCGCTGCCCCGGGTGCCGTCACGTCGTGCCCGCCCGTCAGGTCCGCGGGTCGAGGCGCATGGACGCGGCCCGCCCGCCGCGCGGACGCAGCCACAGCAGGGCGAGGACCACGGCCAGCACCGCGCCGTCGACGACCAGCAGGAAGGCGCTGAATCCGTCGATGCCGTGCCCGTGCTCGGCCACCGCGTCCACGCCGGCCTGGCGGGCCGCGTCGTCCAGCGGGGCCGGCGCGACGCCGGTGCCCACGCTGAACCGGTGCGCCCCGGTGGCGGTCGAGCCGTCGGTGAAGGTGACGTGGTACGCGATCGTGTAGTCGCCGCCGGCGCCGATGCTCACCGGCAGCCGCAGCCGCGTGGAGCCGGCCCGGGTCGGCTCACCGTCGGTGACCGTCCGGCTCTCGACGTCGAGCACCGCGACGTGTGACTGCCCCTCGTCGACGCCAGCGCCGAAGTCCAGGGTCACCTCGGCCGGCGCGGCGGTGAGCACCGCGCCGGCCGGAGGGTCGGCGGAGACCAGGCCGCCCCCGGCCCGGGCCGCGCCGGGGGTGAGCGCGAGCAGCCCGGCGACCGCCGCGACCACGGCGGCGACGGCCGCCCGTCGACGGCCGCCGGACGGGAGGCTCAGCTCACGCGGCATGGGGCACGACGGACTGGCGGGAGATGCGGTGCCCGATGCAGCTGCACGTCATCAGCTCCTGCTCGCGCCGGTTCGGCCGCAGGTGCAGGTACATCGCGATCACCATCGGGACGAACACGATCGAGTTGTAGAACAGGTGCAGCTCGACCCGCGGCAGCACCAGCTGAAGAATGCTGGTCGGCACCTTCTGGCCGAAGAACATGGTGCCGCTCTGCACCTGCCACAGCAGCATGAAGTGCTCGATGTGGTGCCAGAACTGGATGGCCAGCGCCACCACCCACCAGGTGTGGGCGCGGCCGACGAAACCGCGGCGCAGCGCGAAGAGGAAGACCAGCATCACGATGGCGTAGCCGTAGTGCAGCCACTCGGAGGAGACCAGCCAGGGGTAGAACTGGCCCAGCACCCCGCGCGCCTGCGGCCGCGGCGTGCCGAGCACCCAGATCTGGTACGCCTGGACCAGGTGCTCGGCCCAGTGGGCCAGCACGATGATGAGGAAGCCGTTCAGGGCCGCCTTGTGATGGGCCCCGTTGAGCCGCGCGAGCAGCCCGGACGACGGAGCGGCGGTAAGGGGTTGGGTCATCTTCAGGCACCTTCCGTGAAAACGCGAGGGAGTCCGCCGTACGACCCGTGGGAACGGGGACAGCGGCTTGCCGCGAAGCTAACCGCCTATCCTGTTCCACGGTTCCTCCAAATTGCCCAGTTGCTGTCGGCAATCTGCCTGTCCCGGTTTCCCGGGTGGCGACTCAGGACACGAGCCAGTTGGCGTGGAACCCGCTGGGCACCCGGCCCGGCAGGTGCACGACGGCGACCGGCGGGCCGGTGAAGTCACCCGCGTCGAGCACGACGAGGTCGCTGCGGTCGGTCCGGCCGTCGTAGACGTAGGTCAGCAGCCAGCCGTCGTCCTCGGCGGACAGCGGCCCGCGCGGGACGAACACCGCCTCACCCGCCTCGCGGTACGGCCCGAAGTCGTGCACCGCGACCTCCCGGCGCACCATGTCGTGGCGCAGCAGAGCCGAGCCGCCCAGCACCCCGGCCCCGGACTGCATCGCCACGGTGTAGGCGTACCGGTGCGGCATCGTCTTGCGGCGGTCGTCGATGCGGGGGAACTCCTGCGGGATGTCGTCGAGCTGCTCGGCGCCGACGGTGCCGCGGGTCAGGTCCAGCGTCCACCGCCACAGGGTCGGGGCGGACTCGCCCGGGGCGTGCAGGTCGCGGTCGAAGACCCGGTCGTAGCGCACCACGTCGACCACGCACCGGTCGTCGACCTCGTAGGCGTTGACGGGGTGGAAGACGTAGCAGGGGTCGACGTCGAACCAGCGAACGTCGGCGCCGCGCCCCTCGCGCGGGAGCAGCCCGAGCCGGGCCGGCCGCTGCGGCGACCACGCGTACGGGAAGCGCGAGCCCGCCCGGGCCAGCGCCGGGTTGAAGATGACCGGCAGGTCGAACAGCACCGAGTGCCGGTCGGTCAGCGCCAACGAGTGCATCAGCGGCGGGCCGGACACCTCGATCCGCTCGCTGCGGCGCACCCGCCCCTCGGGGGTCAGCACGAGGTGCTCGACGTACGGCAGCTCGTGGTAGTAGGCGACGGCGAACAGCTCTCCGGTGACCGGGTCGCACTCGGCGTGCGCGGCGAAGCCGTGCGGCAGGGTGGCGTCGAAGTCGATCCGGGCCACGGAGTCCAGCTCGTCGTCCAGCTCGACGGGTAGCACCCCCGCCTCGCCGAGGGCGAGGATGCGCCCGCCGTGCCGGATGACGTTGGCGTTGGCGTTGTCGGACAGCCCGTGCCGGGGGCCGGGCAGGGCGAGCTCGCCCAGGGCGCGGGTGGTGCGGTCGGTGCGGATCCACCGGTTGCGGTACCACAGCGCGCGGCCCTCGCGCAGGCGCACCCCGTGCGCCATGCCGTCGCCGACCAGGGCGTGGCCGGGCCGGTCGCCGGCCATCGGGTTCGGCCCGATCCGGACGAAGCAGCCGTTCAGCTCGGCGGGCAGCCGGCCGGTGACCGCCAGGTCGAGCTCGGTCGCCTCGGCGGCGACGGGGCGCCGACTGTCGTGCTGGGGCAGGGTCTGGGGGGCGAGGGCGACGACACTCATTGGGGCCTCCACGAGCTGGCACGATCTTTTGAGGTATCGCAGTTACGTAACAGCGTTACTTCATCGAACGTACGCCGGGCATGAGATCATGTCAACGTGAGTCCGCGTCGAATCGACCCGCAGTTGGCGACCACCCTGCTGGAGGCCGCAGCCCGGCTGCTGGCCGAGGAGGGCACCGCCGGCCTCACCACGCGCCGCCTGGCCGCCGCGGTGGGCACCTCGACCACGGCCGTGTACACGCACTTCGGCGGCATGGACAACCTGGTCCGGGCGATGGTGCACGAGGGCTTCGCGCGGCTGCACCGGCGGATGTCCACCGTGCGGGCCACCCCCGACGCGGTCGCCGACGTGATGGCCCTCGGGTACGCGTACCGGGCCAACTCGCTCGACCACCCGCAGCTCTACCAGGTCATGTTCGGCAGCGCGGCGCTCGGCGGGTTCGCCCTCGCCGACGGCGACCGGCAGCACGGCAAGTACACCCTCCAGCCGCTGGTGGACGCGGTGGCCCGGGCCACCGAGCAGGGCCGGTTCCGCGCCGGCGACCCGCTGCTGGTCGCGCAGAACATGTGGATCGCCCTGCACGGGCTGGTCAGCCTCGAACTCGGCGGCTACCTGATCGACCCGTACGACGCCGACGTGTGCTTCGAGGCGCAGCTGCGCTCGCTGATGGTCGGCGCGGGCGACGAGTACGAGGCGACGGCCACCTCCCTCGCCCGGGCCCGGCGGCGGCGCTCCCCGCGCACCTGAGGCGCCCGCACAAGCGGCCCGACGACACCCGGCGGCTTTCCTGAACGCCAAGGCCCGCCCGCGGGCCCTGGCGTCCCGGTCCGCGCCCCATGGCATGGAACGCGCCCCGGGAACGCCCGGGGCCGGTGAGCAACGGCGGAGAAGCGACGGGCGGAGCCCGGTGTGATGCTCGTGGCGGGTCCCGAGCACGTCCGCAATGGAAGCGCATCCACTCCTGTGGGTCAGTCCGACAGGATCGCCAACCTCCACGTACCGAAGGACGCCGATGATGAACGGAATCGATTATCTCGTGGTCGGGTCCGGCTCCGCCGGAGCCGCGCTGGCCGCCCGGCTGAGCGAGGATCCCCACCGCAAGGTCCTGCTGCTGGAGGCAGGCCCCGACTTCGCCACGGTCGCCGACACGCCATCCGACCTGCTCAACGGCAGCGCGATGTCGATGGACATCCACGACTGGCACTTCCAGGCCGAGATCACCGACCGGCGGCGGATCATCTACCCGCGCGGGAAGGTCACCGGCGGGTCCTCCGCGGTCGGCGCGACCATCGCGCTACGCGGCAATCCGGTGAACTTCAACGAGTGGGCCGAGATGGGCAACCCGGCCTGGGCCTGGGACGAGGTGCTGCCGTTCTACAAGCGGCTCGAGGACGACCTGGACTTCGACAACGAGTACCACGGCAAGGGCGGCCCCATCCCGATCCGGCGGTTCAAGGGCGACGAGCTGGCCCCGGTACAGCAGGTGTTCCAGGACGCCTGCCTCAAGGCCGGCTTCCCCGCCATCGAGGACCACAACCACCCGGAGGCCAGCGGCGTCGGCCCGATGCCGTCGAACCGCCGCGACACCCGCACCCGGTTCTCCACGGCGATGGGGTACCTGGGTGAGGCCCGCGGCCGGGAGAACCTGGAGATCCGGTCCGGAGTCCAGGTCAACCGGGTGCTGTTCGCGGGCAACCGGGCGCGCGGCGTCGAGGTGGCCAAGCCCGGCGGCGGCACCGAGGTGATCGAGGCCGGCACCGTCGTGCTGGCCGCCGGCGCGGTCAACTCCCCGGCCATCCTCATGCGCTCGGGCATCGGGCCCGGCGGCGACCTGCGGCGGCTGGGCATCGACGTGCTGCTGGACCGACCCGGGGTGGGCGCCGACCTGATCGACCACCCGCGCACCGGCGCGTTCATGGTGCCCGAGCCGGGCACGTTCAACCCCGACGACGCCTTCCTCCAGATGCTGTTGCGCACCACCGCACCGGGGTCCACGGAGTTCAACGACCTCCAGTACTACATGATCAACCACTTCGACCTGACGCTCTTCCCCGAGCTGCAGATGCTGGCCGCAGCGAAGACGATCTTCGGGGTGATGGTCGTGCACCAGCGGCCGGAGTCCCGGGGGCGGCTCACCCTCACCTCGGCCGACCCCACCGCACCGCCGGACGTCGTGCTCAACTTCCTCGACACCGAGAGCGACGTCCAGACCCTCATCGCCGCCGTGCGCCAGTGCTGGCAGTTCATGCAGACGGCGGGCATCCAGGACAAGGGCCAGCGGTTCGTCGTGCTCGGCGAGGAGATGGCCGAGGACGACGAGCTGATGCGCCACTACGTCCGGCTCAGCCTGGACAGCGGCTACCACCCCGTCGGCACCGCCCGGATGGGCGCGGCCGGCGACGAGGGCGCGGTGGTCGACGAGCGGCTGCGGGTGCACGGCATCGAAGGCCTGTACGTCTGCGACGCCTCCGTCATGCCGTCGATCGTCAACTGCAACACCAACCTCACCTCGATCATGATCGGTGAGCGCCTCGCCGACTGGCTCAGGCAGTCCTGACCGGCGGTACCGGACACGGGCGTCCCGCGGTGTGAGTCCCGCGGGGCGCCCGTCGTGCTGCCCGGCCCCGCCGGCGGGCCGGTGCACCTCTCCCGGAACGGGGGCGGGGCTGGGCGGGGCTGGCCTACCTCGGCGGCAGGGTCCGGATGTGCCCGAGGCCGCCCGGACGCCGTACGGGCCGCCCGCCGGGTGACGGACGGCCCGCGGAGGCGGACGCGCGGCGTACGGAGCCCTCAGCGGCCCCGAGGGGCGGGTGGACCGCCCCCGGCCGGCGCAGGGCACCGCCGGATCAGGGCACCGGATCCGGGGACGCCCCGTGGGCGGGGGCGTTGACCTCGGCCGGCGGCGGGAACCGGGTGATGAAGTCGCACACGGTCACGTGGGTCGGCACGATCGTGACCAGCGCCATCTCTCTCGTGTGCTCGCGCTTGCTGCGCTCCCACTCCGGCACGTTGTGCTCACCGATCATCCGGCGGGACGCGTCGATGTGCACCTGGGGCAGCCCCTGCTCGACCTCGATCGAGGCCGTGCCGCGGACCAGCATCATCAGCGGCGTGTAGTCGGCGACCGGTGCCCCGAGCGCCGCCGCGGCCTTCGCGCGCGGCTCGGCCGCCATGGTGTCGACGGTGAAGGACACCTGCGGATGCGCCGCGATCGCCCTGACCTTGTACGCCGTGGTCGGGCTGGCGAAGACGAAGGCCCTGCCGTTCCACACGTAGGCGACCGGGACCGAGCGTGGATGGCCGTCCAGCCCCACGTATCCGAGCCGCATCAGGATCGGCGCCTCCAGCAGGGTCCGCACCACCGGGTCGGTGTTCACCAGGCGCACTAGCTCCGGGTAGTCCATGGGTGCCCCTTCTCTACGAACGGAGCGGCGACGGCGGAGACCACGCCCGCTCCGTCACGGTGCACACCCTCCGCCGCGGTCCGATTTCCCGCGCCTCGGGTGGCATGTCCACACTGGCCAATTCTGGCAAGGCGCGGAGGGGCCCTCCTTCTCTGAGAGTGCCAACCCGGGTGAACCGCCATCCCGGCAATCACGGTGACAGCGGCGAGGCCTCCGGCAGCTGGTCATCGTCGTCGATGAACCATCCGCCGGAGGCCTCTCGGTCACCGGTCTCGGCACCCGGCCGAGGATCGAGGTGGGTCAGCCGCTGCGGCGGACCCTGGGTCGGCCCTAGACCGGGTTCTCGCTGACGGTGCGCGGCACCGGCACCGGCGCGGGCTGCTGCGCCTCGGGGGTCAGCTCCGGCTCCTGCCGCCCGGTGGACGACGGCCCGGCGGCGGTGCCCCGGTCGCGCAGGCCGAACCAGATCAGCGCCACGGACACCAGGATCACGACGATCTGCACCTGCATGGCGAGGTGGACGCCGTCGAGCACGTTGGTGCGGGCTGCGACGATCGCCCCGAAGATCGGAATGCCGATGGTGACCGCGATCTGCTGGGCCAGGGTGGCCAGGCCGGTCGCCAGGCCCTGCTGCGAGTCGTCCAGCCCGGAGGTGGCGGTCACCGTGTAGGCGACGACGGCCGTGACGTGCCCGAAGTACATCAGGAACAGCGACGGGACGATCAGCAGGAGGCTCGGGGTGGTCGAGGTGCCGGTCAGCAGCAGCGGGACGGTGGTCAGCCCCTGCACTAGCAGGCCGACGGCGAGCACGTTGCGGTAGCCGTAGCGCCCGATCATCCGCCCGGCGATGACGCCGGCGATGACGGCCACCAGGCCCGGCACGCCGAACACCAGGCCGGTGGTGAACGGCTCCAGCTTGAGCACGTCCTGCATGTAGAGGGTGAGGCCGAAGTTGACGCCGCTGGCCATCACGAAGGCGACCATGCCGCCGAAGTTGCCCCACTTGATGTTCGGCCGGTTGAGCAGGGTCAGCGACACCAGGGGCGCCTTGGCCTTCAGCTCGACGAACCAGAAGGCGGCGATGAGCACCGCGCCGACGGCGAGCGCGATCCAGTTCTGCATGCTCACGCCGTACACCAGGGCGAGCAGGCCGGCGGTGACCGTGACGGCGCCCGGCACGTCCAGCTTGACGCCGGCCGGACGGACGCTCTCCTTGATCACCAGCGGGGTCAGCACCATGATGGCGACCGCCACCGGCACGTTGATCCAGAACGCCCAGCGCCAGTCCAGGGCACTGACCAGGCTGCCACCGACCAGGGCGCCGACGGTGAAGCCACCGGAGAGCAGCGCGCCGTTGAGGCCGAGCACCCGGGCGCGGGCCCGTTCGTCGGACACGGTCGTGATCAGCAGCGCCATCGCGGCCGGGATGGCGATCGCGTTGGCGAAGCCCTGCAGCACCCGGGCGCCCAGCAGCATCGTGGCGTTGGTCGCGAAGCCGCCGAGCAGCGAGGCCACGGTGAGCAGCGCGATGCCGGTCAGGAACAGCCGCCGCCGGCCGAACAGGTCGGCGATCCGGCCGAACAGGAGCGTGAAGCCGGCCGCGGGCAGCGCGTACGCGCTGGCGACCCAGGGAAGGTCAGCCAGGGTGAGCCCGACGCCCTCGCCCATCCGCGGCAGGGCCACGTTGAGGATGGAGAAGTCGACCGACAACATGAACTGCGCACCGAGCAATACGAAAAGGGCAAGTTTCTGCGCGGAGCTGAGCTGCTCCGACGTGCTCTGGTTCTCCGCCATGACCACGAACACTAGGTAGCCACGGTCGGGGTACCCATCCCCCTGCCGTGCGTACCACTGGCAGTGGCACCCTGAGCACCCCCCGTGGGGGCTCACCCACACGCTACCCCGCCCCGCCCCTCTTCGAGCTTGCTCCATTTCTCACATGGTGAGGAGAGCCGGTCGCCGGCCGCCCGGCCGATGTCGCGCCCGGGCGGCCGGCCGGGCCGTCAGTCGACGAGGACTCCACACCCGACGGTGGTGATCGATCCGGTGAGTCCGCTGGACAGGTCCGAGGCGAGGTACACCGCGGTGCCGGCGACGTCGGCCAGGGTCACCGCCCGGCCCAGCAGCGGGTCGGGCATGCCGGGCTTGGCGGCCAGCATGTCCTCCAGCGTCGCCCCGTTCGCCTCGGCCGCGCGCCGCCACGTGTCGCGGACGTACGAGCCGTGCCGCACGCTCTCCGGGATGGCATCGGGCCGCAGGCAGACCACTCGCACCCCGAACTGGCCGACCTCCCCGGCCAGTTCCCGGGAGAGCGACTCGATGCCGGCGCAGGCCACGCCGAACCCGCCCGAGGGCATCGGCGCCCGGGCCGCCGACGTGGACAGGATGACGATGGCCCCGGAGCGCTGCTCGACCATCCGCCGCGCCGCCGCCGTGGAGGTGAGGAACTGGGTGCGGACGAAGGTGTTCATCGGCATCAGGAAGTCGTCCAGGTCCAGCTCGCGCAGCGGGACGCCCTGCACGTGGTCCAGGCCGACGGCGTTGAACGAGACGTCGATGCCCCCGGCCTGCTCGGCGACCAGCGCCGCGTGCTCGTCGACCGACTCCTGGTCGAGCGCGTCGACCTGGTGGGCGTACGCCCGGCCACCCTCGGCGGTGATCTCCTTGGCGAGCATCTCGACCCGGTCGAGGTGGCGTCCGGCCAGGTAGACGGTGGCGCCCTCGCGGGCGAAGGCGCGCGACACCGCGCCGCCCAGCGCGCCCGCGGCGCCGTAGACGATCGCGGTCCTGCTCTCCAGCAACATGTCTGAATCCCCTCGTCGTGGACCGGGCCGGCGGTACCGGACCGGGTTCGTCAGACCGACGGGCAGCCCTTGGGAAAACATACATTTTCTGGTGCTTTATTTTGCTTGGTCCCGGGGCGGGCCGGTCACCTCCGCCAGCCGCCCCCGCAGGTACCGGCGCTCGGCGTCGTTGCCGGCCAGGTCGAGCGCCCGCCGGTACGCCCCGGCCGCTTCGCCGCGCCGGTCCAACCGGCGCAGCAGGTCCGCGCGGACGGCCGGGACGAGGTGGTTCCCGGCCAGCTCGCCCGAGCGCTCCACCTGCTCCAGCAGCGCCAGGCCCCGCTGCGGGCCGTGCGCCATCCCGACGGCCACCGCCCGGTTGAGCCGCACCACGGCCGACGGCGCCAGCTCCACCAGCTCGGCGTAGAGCCCGGCGATCTGGGCCCAGTCGGTGCGCGCGGCGTCCGGGGCGGTGGCGTGGCAGGCCACGATCGCCGCCTGGACCTGGTACGGGCCGGGCCGGTCACGGCGCAGCGCCCGGTCCAGCAGGCCCACCCCCTCGGCCACCCGGCCCCGGTCCCACCGCCGGCGGTCCTGCCGTTCCAGCGGCACCAGGTCGCCGTGGGCGTCGGTCCGGGCGTCGCGCCGGGCCTCGTGCAACAGCAGCAGCGCGAGCAGGCCGAGCGTCTCCGGGTCGTCGGGCAGCAGCCGGGCCAGCAGCCGGCCCAGCCGGACCGCCTCCGCGCACAGCCCGCGCCGCACCAGGTCCGCGCCGGCTGTGGCCGCGTACCCCTCGGTGAACAGCAGGTACAGCACTGCGCGCACCGCCGTGGCCCGCCCGGGCAGCTCGGCGGCCGGTGGCAGCTCGCAGCGCAGGCCGGCCTCGCGGACGCTGCGCCGGGCCCGCACCAGCCGCTGGGCCAGCGTCCCCGGCGGGACCAGCAGGGCGCGGGCGATCTCCGCCGGGCCGAGCCCCACGACGGTACGCAGGGTCAGCGCGACCTGCGACGGCAGCGACAGCGCGGGGTGGCAGCAGGTGAAGATCAGGCGTAGCTGGACGTCCCGGATCAGGGGCGGCGCCGGCGGCAGTTCGTCGTACGCCGGAAGGATGGCCGCCGCCTCCCGCAGCCGGGCGGCGCGTACGGTCTCGTGACGCAGCCGGTCGACGGCCCGGTTGCGCGCCACGGTGGTCAGCCAGGCCCCGGGCCGGCGCGGCACGCCCTCGCGCCGCCAGCGCTCCAGCGCGGCGGCGAACGCCTCCTGCACGCAGTCCTCGGCCAGGTCCCGGTCCCGGGTGAGGCCGACCAGGCCACCGACGAGCTGGTGGTACTCCCGGCGGAACGCGCCGGCCACGGCGGCGTCGACGGTGAAGGTCATCAGGTCCAGACCGGCCTCACCTCGATGGCACCCAGCTCGGCGAACGGGTGCAGGGCGGCGAGCTCGGTCGCCTCGTCGAGGTCCGCGCAGTTCAGCAGGACGAACCCGCCCACCTGCTCCCGGGCCTCGATGAACGGCCCGTCGGTGACCAGCGTGCCCTCGGCCCGGGTGCGGACGGTCCGGCCGGCGCGGCCGGGGCGCAGCCGCTGCCCGCCCGCGAACGCCCCCCGCCGGCGCACCTCGTCCAGCCAGGCCCGGTGCCGGGGGTGTTCGTCGATCTCGGCCGGGCTCAGCTCGCCGGCCTCGTCGTGAAAGATCACCAGTGCGTACTCCACGGTCCCCCTCCCAGGTCCGCGCAATACAACGACGGGGGGACCGGGACAGACGCGACCACCCGGTCTTTCACCGGATCGGGGACATCCCGGTCGATGCCGCACGCGGGGCGTCGAATCGTGGTATGGGCAGCACGCACGGAGAAGCGGGGCACCATCGGCTCGGCCAGTCTTGGATCAATCCATGCCCGCCGAGGAGGCATCCCATGCGTCAATCGCAGGTCACCGTCAACGGTGTCGACATCGCATACCGTGAGCTGGGCGAGGGGCCGCTGGCCCTGCTGGTGCACGGCTTTCCCTTCACTCCCAACTCGTTCCGGCACCTGATGCCGGTGCTGGCCGACGCCGGCTACCGGGCCGTGGCCCCGTGGACCCGCGGCTTCGCCCCCAGCTCGGTCCCGCCGCCCGGCGGCGAACACATCCGGGACATGGCGGCCGACGTCAACGCCCTGCACGAGGCCTTCGGCGGGGACGAGCGGGCGGTGCTGATCGGGCACGACTTCGGGGCGGCCACCGCGTGGTGCGCGGCGGTGCAGGAGCCGCAGCGGTGGTCGCGGCTGGTCGCCTGCGACGTGCCGCCGTTCCAGTTCTTCGGCGAGTACCTGCTCGACCCCCGGGGCATCAACATCCAGGCCCACTTCTGGTTCTTCCAGATGGCCGCCGCCAACGAGCTGGTCGCCGCCAACGACCTCGCCTTCCTGGAGTTCATGCTGCACAAGTACTCAAGGGACGGCTACGACGTCACCCAGGACCTGGCCGACATCCGGGCCGCCCTCGGCACCCCGGAGAACCTGAACGCCGCACTCGGCATGTACCGCACCAACTTCCCCGCCACGACGTTCGGCACCCCCGAGTGGGCGGCCGAGCAGGGCGCGCTGTGGGGGGCCCTGCCGAGCCAGCCGACGCTGAACATCTTCGGCGTCCAGGACGTCGCCTTCTCGATGAACGAGGAGAAGCTCGCCCGAATCGTCGAGGCGCTGCCGAAGGGATCGGTCGGCGCGCTGGTCCCGGACTCGCGGCACGTCCCGCTCACCGAGCAGCCGGACATCACCAACGCCCACATCATGCGCTTCCTGGCCGAGACTGCCTGACCGGTCCGGACGGCTGGCCGGCCCCGGCCGGGCGCGGCGGATTTCCCTCCCCGCCCGGCCGGAAACGGTTGGTACCTCCACAGTGGATACCACTGGCAGTGTCATACTGAGTCACATGAATCCGCTGGGCGAGTTCCTCCGATCGCGACGCGGTGTCATCCGGCCGCAGGACGCCGGCCTGACCCGCTACGGCGAGCGCCGGCGGGTCTCCGGGCTGCGCCGCGAGGAGCTGGCCCAGCTCGCCGGGGTCAGCGTCTCCTATTACACCCGGCTGGAGCAGGGCCAGGCGCACAACGTGTCCGACGAGGTGCTCGACGCGGTCGCCCGGGCGTTGCAGCTCGACGGCGACGAGCGGGCGCACCTGTTCACGCTGGCCCGCCCCGGCCGGACGGCGCCCGAGCGGGCGGTCCGGGCCAGCTCCGCGCCGCCGGCCCTGCGCCAGATGCTCGCGATGATGCCGGACGTGCCGGCGATGGTGCTCAGCGCCGCGACCGACGTGCACACCTGGAACCCGCTGGGCCACGCCCTGCTCGCCTGGCACCTCGACGAGGCGCCCAACATGAGCCGGTCGGTCTTCCTAGACCCCCGGATGCGCGAGCTGTACGCCGACTGGCCGGGCAAGGCCCGCTCCGTGGTGGCGTACCTGCGGATGGCCGTGGGCCGCTACCGCGACGACCGCCGGGTCGTCGGGCTGGTCGAGGAGCTGCTGTCACGCAGCCCGGAGTTCGCCGGGATGTGGGCCGAGCACCCGGTCAGCACCTGCGAGACGATGACGTACGACATGGCCCACCCGGTGGTCGGCACGCTGACGGTCAACCAGCACACGCTGCGGCTGGAGGAGGCCCCGGACCTGATGCTGGTGACCTTCACCGTCGAGGCCGACTCGCCGTCGGCGGCGGCGCTGCGGATGCTCGGCGGCATCCCCCGGCGCGCCGCGGCCCCGGCGCCGGCCCAGCGGCACAGCGTCGCCGTACCCTCCTGATCCCCCGCGCGCAGCCCGGCGCGGCCGAGGCGACACGCGCCCGAGGCGACACGCAAGCCGAACGACGCGCAGCCCGGCACCCGGCCCGCGCGTCCTGCCCCGCGCGCGACGGCGGCCGGCTCCCCGACGACGGCCGAAGCCGCCGGCCGGGAACCGGCCGCCGCAGCGCGGTGGAGTGCCGCCGCACCCCACCGCGCCGCCGTCACTGCGTTCCGGCCTCCGCCTGCTGCTGCGCGGCCGGGCTGTCGTGGCGCACCTGCCGCACCTCGAACTTGTTCACCCCGGTCCACCAGTTCTCGCCCGGGTTGGCGGCCTGCTCGGCGTCGTAGCGGTCGTGGTGCCGCCACCAGTCCCACGGGTGCGCCAGCTCCTCCTCCTGGCGGCCCAGCGGGGTGACGTCGAGGTAGTTGTAGGTGTTGATGAACACCTCGCCGCCCCGGTCGAACACCGAGCTGGCGTGGAAGATCTGCTCGCCGTCGCGGATGAAGGAGCTGACCGCCGGCAGCTCGCCCTTCTCCATGGTGACGTTGAAGTCGTAGTTGAAGTCGCTGCCATACGAGGACACCCACGGGATGTGGGCCCAGCCCATTCGGGCCTTGAACTGCTCGATCTTCTCCAGCGGGGCTCGGGCGATCATCACGAACGAGGTGTCCCGGGCGTGCATGTGCGACAGGTCCCCGACGTTGTCGGCCTGCATCGAGCAGCCGACGCAGCCCTCCTCCGCCTTCGGGTCGAACATGAAGTGCCGGACGAGCAGTTGGCGACGCCCCTGGAACAGTTCGAGCAGCGTCACCTCACCATTGGGCGAGGCGAACACGTACTCCTTCTCCACCGGCACCACGGGCATGGCCCGGCGCGCGGCGCTGAGCTGGTCGCGGGCGCGAGTCAGCGCCTTCTCCTCCTGCAGGAGGCTTTCCCGGGCGCTGGTCCATTCCTCACGCGAGACGATCTGCGGAAAACTCATTGTTCCTCCCTCAACGGTCGCCGCCGGCCCACACGAAGACCGGGCGACACCTGCGACCCTGACACGTCCGCGGAGGGGTCGACTTCTCCACTCGTGCCTTCTTCACCGGCCTTCTTCACCGGCCTTCTTCACCGGCCTGGACCGTGCCGGCACCGAGCAATCCGGAAGAGGCCTCGACAGCCGGGATGTGACAGCGTCGGTGGCGCTTGGCAGACAGGACTCCGGTCGATCCGGTCGCCTTTGAGGAGGACACGTGCCTACGACCATCGAAGCACCGACCCGCGAGGAACTCGTCCAACGCGCCGCGGATCTCGTCCCGCTGATCCGCAAACACGCGGCGTGGCAGGAGGAGAACCGTCGTCTCCACGACGAGACGGTTGCCGCGATCGAGGAGGCGGGGCTGTTCAAGCTCCGCACGCCCCGCCGCTACGGCGGGTACGAGGTGGACACCCGCACGCTCGTGGCGGTCGCCACCGAGCTGGGCCGGGGCGACGCCAGCACCGCCTGGGTCACCTCCGTGCTGTGGATCCCCACCTGGCTCACCGGACTGTTCCCCGACGAGGCCCAGGACGAGGTGTTCGCCACCCCCAACGCTCGGGTGTGCGGCACCAACAGCGTCGGCGGCACGGCCATCCCCACCGACGGGGGCGTCGTCGTCAACGGCAGCTGGCACTTCATCAGCGGGGCGCACCACGCGCATTGGCAGGAGATCGCCGCGGTCGTGCTGCGCCCGGACGCCGAGCCGGAGCCGATCATGGCGCTCATCCCGATCGGCAGCATGGAGATCGTCGACGACTGGTACACCACCGGCCTGACCGCCACCGGCAGCGTCACCACCGTGGCCCGGGACGTGTTCGTACCGAGCAGCCACATCATCCCGATGAGTGCGGCCATGATCCCGCAGGGCCTGTCGCAGGGCAACGCGGACTCCCCCGGCTGGCGCACCCCGGCCGCGCTGAACGCGGCGGCGTCCGGCGTGGGCGCGGCGGTCGGCGTGGCCAAGTCCGCGCGCGACGAGTTCCTCGCCCGGCTCCCCGGCCGGGGGATCACCTACACCGACTACGAGAACCAGAGCGAGGCGCCGGTCACCCACCTGAAGATCGGCACCGCGCTCATGAAGATCGACCAGGCCGAGTTCCACGCGTACCACGCCGCCGACATGGTCGACAGCAAGGCGGCCAGCGGCGCGGAGTGGACGCTGGAGGAGCGGGCCCGGGTCCGCGCCGACCACGGCTGGGCCACCCGGCTGGCCAAGGAGGCGGTGGACATCTTCGCCTCCGCCAGCGGCGGCTCGTCCATCTACCGTGACGTGCCGATCCAGCGGATCGCCAGGGACGTCAACGCGATGAGCTTGCACGGGCTCATCAACTCCGACACCAACACCGAGCTGTACGGCCGGGTCGTCTGCGGCCTGGGCCCGAACACGCTCTTCCTCTGAGCTTTCCCCGACGTGGCGAGCCGCCCGGCGCAACCCCCCGCCGGGCGGCTCGTCGCACTTTTCGGCGTCAGCCCAGCGTGGCGACCCGGGGCCGGAACTGGTCGATCAGCTCCGGCGGCGCGGCGAGCACCCGGCTGCCGTTCACCTCGACGGCCGCGCCGGCCTCGGTGGCGATCACCAGGCCGGCCGCCCAGTCCCAGCGGAAGGCGCGGTCCTCGACGTACGCGTCGCAGCGCCCGGCGGCCACCCAGCACAGGGCCAGCGCGGTGGAGCCGAGCATCCGCACCCCGCGTACGTCCCCGGCCAGGTCGGTGACGACGGCCGCCTGCACCTTGCGGTGGGCGACGTCGTACGCGTACCCGCTGGCGAGGATCACCTCGTCGAGGGCGGTGCCGGCGGGACGGGTCAACCGGGTGTCGCCCAGGTACGCGCCCCGGCCCCGGGCCGCGTGGAACAGCTCGTCGTGCACCGGGTCGAGGACCACCCCGACGACCGGCTGCCAGCCGTCGGCCGTCTCCTCCTCGCAGGCCACGCTGACGCACCAGAACGGCATCCCGGAGAGGTAGTTCACGGTGCCGTCGAGCGGGTCCAGCACCCAGCGCAGCCCGGAGCTGCCGACCCGGTCGCTGCCCTCCTCGGCCACGATGCCGTCGTCGGGCCGGCGGGCGCGCAGCAGCTCCACGACGCGCGCCTCGCTGGCCCGGTCCGCCTCGCTCACCGGGTCGGTGGAGGCCGTCTTGTAGTCGACCCGGCCGTGGTCGCCGAAGCGCCGCAGCAGCTCCCGCCCGCCGAGCCGCGCCGCCTCCTCGGCGACCCGCCGGCAGTCGTCCAGCTCAGCGTCACTGACCATCGCGCTCTCCTCGCCCGGTTCGGGGACGGTCCGATCGTCGCATCGGAGCGGGCCGGGCACCACTCGCCCTCCGTGAACCCGGTCCTCAGCGGCGCAGGCGGCGGGCGCAGGGGCCGTCGTGGTCGGCGCGCAGCAGGCAGCGCCGGCCCCCGCCGGGCATCCGCCGGTCGCAGAAGACCCGGTGGCGTACGTTCTGGTCGTCCTCGGTGGACACGGTGGTCTCCCCCGGGTCGGCGTGCGGCAGCACGAGCAGCCACCGGCCGACCAGCCGGGCCAGCCGCTGCGCGGCGGCCAGGTCGACGGCGACGACGGGCAGGTGGATGACGTACCGCCGGGTCACCGGCGCCGGGCCGGGTCGGTGGATGGGGCCGGCTCGCGCCGGCGCAGCGCGTACGTGAGCCGGGCGGTCTCCCGGCGGCTGGCACCGAGCGCGGCGTAGACGCCGGCCAGGTCGGCGGAGACCCGGTCGAGGAAGGCGTACACGTCGTCGGGGTCCAGGCTGCGGTGTCCGCGCCCGGCGGGCCGGAAGCGGCGCTCACGCACCTGCCACGGCAGCAGACTGGTGTACGCGGAGGAGCGGTACCTCGCTCCGCCCAGGTGATCCGGACGCTGGTTGCGCAGGCTCATCCGGCTCCGTCCTCTCGGCTGTCGGGGGGCTGGCTGGGGGCGCGCGGCGGCCGGCGCCGGGGGGATGGTCCGGCCGCCGCGTCGGAAACCAGAATCGGACAGTACGACGTGGAAAAGCAACGCTCGAAGGCCCATTTTTGCCGCGCTGCGTTGACTTCATTTTGTGGGGACTGCATTGGTTGCAGAGCGCGCTTGATTCCTGTTTCGTAATGAGCCTCCGAGGTCCCGGAGGGTCGCGTCACGATGACCATCGTCGCAGGTGGAATGTATGGTCGAAAACAGGAATACGGCTGACGAGCGATCCCTTTCGACAATCTCCGTCGGCGACACAGCATTCCATCCTTGGCGTTCTGATGTAACGCGATGCAACACGGAAGGAGTGGTGAGCGAATGACGGAGGACGTGCGCAGGGCGATTGCGAAGTCGAGCGGGGGCGCTTCGATCGGGAGGTCTGGGGGTTCCTGGCGTGGGCGCCGCTCCACGGCAGGTGTGCCTCCCGGTGCCTATGGAGCTGAGTCGGATACGACATCAGCCACGCCCGCCGCGCTCGGCGACCGCAAGCGACGACCCGACGGGGCGGTGGGTGATGCGACGGCGGTGGCCCGACCGGCGGTGATGACGTAAACGACTCAGCTCCAAAGGCACCGCCCCACGACATCGACCGCCCCGCCCACAGCTCCACCCCGGCCACGGTCCGGGCCGACCGGGGACCGCACCCGCGACAACGCAATGACCCTGAGGACGTGCGGGACAGCAAGGACCCTGCCGGTCCCGCCTCCTCTCTCCCCCAGGGCCCCGGCAAGGTCGCGGAGTGTCCGGTGCTGCGCATATCGAAGTCGCGTGCGCGGATGCCTCCAGTCGACCTGGGCGGAGCGGTCTCCCGCTGGCACGTTCCGCCGACGTGCGGAGCCGACCGGGCCCAATGTCCCACCAAAGGGACATCAGCCGAGTCCGGCTGGGCGCGGAATATCCGACCCGTAGTCATTATCGGCCACAATCCCTGTCAAAAAGGAGACACGACAGCATTGGCGATGCCCCACGTCAGTACCGTCCACGGGACTCGCGCGGCCAGAATGCTGCGCGCACGATCTGTGGGGACCCATCGATGACCGCTCCTGGCCAACCGAACCAACACCAGCCCTACCCGAACCCGCCCCTGGCTGGGCCCTCGCCGTACGGGCCGCCGCCGACGCCGGGGTCGACCGCGCCCGCCCCGCGCAACCTGTTCACCTTTGCCGCGGACGCCGTTGTGACCTTGTGACCGCGGCCGACAGGTTCCGTACTCAGGAGTGCGACACCGGCACGGTGTGGAGGATGCTGTGGACGAACTGACGGCCAGGGTGCGAGCGTTTGCCGAGGAGCGGGACTGGCAGCAGTTCCACACGCCGAAGAACCTCGCCATGGCCCTCGCCGGCGAGGTCGGTAAGCTGCTGGCCGAGTTCCAGTGGCTGACGCCCGAGCAGGCCGCCACCGTGATGGACGACCCCGAGGCCGGCGCCCGGGTCAAGGCGGAGATCGGCGACGTGACGATCTACCTGACCCGCCTCGCCGACGTGCTCGGTATCGACCTGTCGGAAGCGGCGCTGACGAAGCTGGACGAGGTCGCCACCCGCTACCCCATCGTCGAGACCAGGGGGTCGCCGAAGTCGGCGCGCTGAGGCCGTACCAGGAGAGAGAGCGCGCCCGGCGGAGGCCGCCGGGCGCGCTCCTCGGTCTACGCCCGCATCACGCCGGCCGAAGGCCGTCGACCCACTCGGGTCGGGCGATTCGACCGCCGTCTTCCGCTGTACGTGAGGAATCGGCCGCCCAGGCGGTTCCGTGCCCGCTCCGGAGCCCATGATGAGGACTGGATCCGGGGCGGGCACGGGTTCGCCGCTGTGTCAGGCGTCGACTCTAGGTACCTGTCGGCAGGTTGTGGATCACGCCGACCGTGTTGACGCGAGCCGGGTTCACACCCGGCTCGGGGTCGCCGACAGGTCGCCGGTCGGGGTCGTGGCGCGCACGCGGCGGGAGACGATGATGCCGAAGACCACGGCGGTGAAGAACATGACGAAGCCGTACGTCACCGACGGCATCGCCATCGTGGAGTTGTTGAGCAGCATCGGGCTCATCCCGATGGTGATGGCCAGGCTGGCGTTGTGCAGGCCGATCTCGAACGCCGAGGCGATCGACTCCCGCTCGCCGACCTTGAGCAGGCGCGGGCCGAAGTAGCCGATCGCCATGCTGATCAGGTTGAACGCCAGCACCGCGAGGATGATCTCCCCGAGGATGTCGAACACCTCCGCGCCGATGCCGGCGATCACGCCGGAGATCATCACGATCAGCGCCACCACCGAGAGGATCTTGACGGCGCGTTCCATGCGCCGTGCGGCGGCGGTGAACTTCGCGCGGATGGCCATGCCGATGGCGATCGGGACCAGGACCAGGGCGAAGACCTGGATCACCTTGTCGAACTGGAGGCCGAGCGAGCTGTCCGATCCGGCGAAGGCCGACACCGACAGGTTCACGATGATCGGCAGCGTGAACAGCGCCAGCACCGAGTTCACCGCGGTCAGCGAGATGTTGAGCGCCAGGTCGCCCTTGAACAGGTGGCTGTAGAGGCTGGCCGTGCTGCCGCCGGGCGAGGCGGCGAGCAGCATCATGCCGACCGCCAGCTCGGGGCGCAGGTTGAACGCGACCACCAGGCCCAGGCAGATCGCCGGCAGGATCAGCATCTGGGAGACCAGGCAGACCACCATCGCCTTGGGATACTTCACCACCCGGCGGAAGTCCTCAAGGGTCAGGGTCAGGCCGAGCCCGAGCATGATGATGCCCACGATGATGGGGAAAAGTATGAGGACCGCACCGCTACTCATAATCACTCTGCCTTCTGGTCGTAAGAGATCCATGAGTTTCACATCGGCGATCGACACCATGCTTCTCGAAACTTGCCCTGTGCGGAGCCGGTATCCGCGCCAAGTGCACAGTGGACCATGACGTCGCAAAACGGCAGGTGGCGCGGCCGAGGCGAAGCAGCCGGCCGGGGCGGCAAGCCCTGGACGGACAGCATCGCGCAGCAACATTCCCCGGCCCGGCCTGCACACCAGGTCGCCGGGTTCACATCCCCCGGCAGCCGGGAGCGACACCCTGATGAGCAGCCCCCTCGACGCGGCGTGGGCGGTGGCCAGGACCGCACACGCCTGGGCGGCGATGGAGACCGCCTCCCCCACGTCAAGCCGCTCCTGCTCGGCGATGTGGTCGGCGAGGCGCCGCGTCCGATGGGATGCGTCAACTCGTACCGATCGCCGATGCGATCCAGCGCCTGCACCTCTTCTTGCCTCCCCTGGTCGCGAACCGGCCCTGAACGCGCCGGGGGCGGCACTCAGGTTAGTTGTCGCTGGACGAGGCGGCTGGTCAGAAAGGGGCTGGGCGTACCGTGCCAGAGCACCGTCAGCCCGTCGCGGGGCCGGGTGGCGGCGACGAAGAGCAGCGACCGGTCCCGTTGGCGTTCGCGCTGGTAACGCTTGGGGTCGGCGTCGCGGTACCGGTTGATCATCTGCCGTGGCACCAGCCCGTCACTCACGCCGGCGATGATCATGCGCTGGTACTCGAGGCCCTTGAAGCGGTGCATGGTGCCGACATGGACGCCGTCGGGCTGCTTCGGGCCGTCCGGGCCCAGCTTGCAGGACACCCGGTTCATCGCCATCTCGGTGGATGACTGGATACTTCCCAAGGCCGGTGCCGTGGTGGTGTGGAAGCGCAGGTGATGGCCATCCGCCGGGAAGTGCAAGGTTCTGCGACCAAGCTGGTCGGGTTCCACCGCGGCCGGCTGCTCCCCGGGGAGCAGCCGCCCCAGACGGCGTACGCGTAATGCCTTGATCGCGCCGACGATCTGAGCGGCGGCGATCCGGGCAACCATGTCGGGCGCCCTGGCGCGTAGCTCGTCCGCCACGAGTTCCTCCCTGCGTGAGGCGAGCCGGCCCGCGCGTTGGAGAAGCGACGGCGTGCCTATCACGAGCCTGTAGTGCAGCGGCGTCGCAACCCGGGCCATTGCTGTATTTGCATGTGTCGATTGATTCGGGTATGAAGGCTGGATACACGTCTGGATGCTGGTTCCTGGGGAGGAGCGACGATGAGACACACCCTGCGCCGTCTGCGAACGGCGGCGGTCGCGCTCGGCGCCTGCACACTCGGGCTGAGCCTGCTGTCAGTACCCGCCGCCGAGGCGTACTCGGCTCAGCCTCTCGCACCACAATCCGAGCGGGCACCCGAATCGGATCAGTTCTCGGCCGAGGGCGTCACCACGGTCGGTGAACTCCGCACCGTCGACGGCTCGCTGTCCTCCGCTCAGGACGGCGGGACACAGATCATTCGGCACCCCGGTGCGGCGTACGTCAAGGTGCACTTCAGCTCGCTGCGGCTGGCCCCCGGCGACCACGTGACCGTGTCGAGCCCCGACGGCCGGGAGAGCTACCGGTACGACCGCCACCTGAACCGGGCGACCGGCTCGGACTACACCACCGACGGACAGCCGGGCTTCTGGGCGATGTCGGTGGAGGGCGACACCGCAGTGGTGACGTTGCACAGCAGCCGCCCGTCCCGTGGCAACGCCGCGACCATCGACCGGTTCTGGCGCGGCTACGACCGCGCGGAGATCACGCAGCAAAACCTCTCCACGCAGTCCGTCTGCAGCACCGACGCGCGCCGCGACGTGGTCTGCTACCAGAGCAGCCACCCCAACGAGTACGCCCGCGGCAGGGCGGTGGCGCGGCTGCTGATCAGCGGCGGTGGGATGTGCACCACCTGGCGGGTCGGCAACACCAACCGCATGCTGACCAACAAGCACTGCTTCTCGACGCAGTCCGCCGTCAGCGGCAGCGAGATGCAGTTCGACTACCAGTGCGCCACCTGCGGCGGCTCGAACCCCGGCGCCGGCACCAAGGTGAGCGGCGCCACCCTCTACAAGGTGAGCAGCGGCGGCTCCGGCGACCTGGACTACACCCTGTACTCGGTGAACAACTTCGCCAACATCCAGGGGTTCGGCACGCTGTACCTGGCGACGGCCGCCACCACCACCGGCACGCGGATCTACATCCCCGGGCACGGCGATGGCAGCCCGAAGCGACTGTCGATCTACGAGGACACCCAGAACGGCACGACGTGCAGCGTGCGGAACGCCAACTACAACACCTCGAACATCAGCTACAGCTGTGACACCTCCGGCGGCAACTCGGGCTCGCCGGTACTGAACGCCAGCCACCGGGTGGTCGCCCTGCACCACCTCGGCGGATGTCCGTCGAACCAGGGCGCGAAGGCGCACCTGATCTACAACGAGATCGCCAGCCTGATCGACAACGGCTGACGACAAGGGACAACCACGGGCTGTCGGGGCGCGACACGCGCCCCGACGGCCCGCCTGCTCTCCCACCCCGGCACGACCCTGCCCCACCCCCGGACTCCGGACTCCGGACTCCGCCGATCTTGCACTTCGGGCCCCGACAGAAGGTGCAAAAGCCTCACCACAGGGGCCGAAAGTGCAAGATCGCGGGGGTGGGCGGTGGTGGGCGGGGATGGGGTGGGGCGGGGCGGGGGGTGGGGTTGTCCCTCGCGCGAGCTACCCGTAAGTGTCCACCGCGTGGTGACGATTCCTGACCGGCGACTCCATAGCGTTTGACGTGGCCGCTGCGCTCCAGCCGCGACCTCGTTGAAGGAGTCATCGTGCGTTTGTTGAAGCAGTTCGTGGCCGTTCTGGCGGTCACCTTCGTCGGCAGTCAGGCCATCGCCGCGGTGGACGGGAACGCCTGGCTCACCCTGGCCCTGGGTGTGTTGACGGCGGTGGCCGCGATCCTCGTGTACGCGTGGGTGGTGCGGCGCACCGAACGGCGCGCGGTCACGGAGGTGGCCCGGGCCGGGGCCGGCGCCCGGATCGCCCGGGGGGTGCTGATCGGGGTCGGGATGTTCGCGGCCGTCATCGTCAACATCGCCTTCATCGGCGGCTACCACGTCAAGGGCCTGGGCTCGGTGTCGGGCGCGGTGGCGCTGTTCGGGTTCATGGCCGCCTCCGCCGCGACCGAGGAGCTGATCTTCCGCGGCGTCCTGTTCCGCGTCGTCGAGGAACGCACGGGCACCTGGATCGCGCTGTTGCTGACCGGCGTGGTGTTCGGCCTGATGCACCTGCTCAACCCGGACGCCAGCCTGTGGGGTGCGGTCGCCATCGCGGTCGAGGCCGGTTTCATGCTCGCCGCCTGCTACGCCGCCACCCGCAACCTGTGGGTGCCGATCGGCCTGCACTTCGGCTGGAACTTCGCCGCGGGCGGGATCTTCAGCGTCGTGGTCTCCGGCAACGGCGAGTCGAAGGGGCTGCTGGACTCCACGACGTCTGGCCCGGCCCTGCTCACCGGCGGCGACTTCGGGCCTGAGGGAAGCCTGTACACGGTGGCGGCGGGTGTGGTGCTGACCCTGGTGTTCATGTGGCTGGCCCACCGCCGCGGTCACCTCGTCCCGCGTCGCCGCCGAGCGGTCGGCGTCGAGCCGGCGACCGCTACGGTTTCCTGATGATCGGCTTTCGGATGGTCCCGGACTCGTGGCGGCGCTGGCCCGTCACGGTCCGGGATCTCCCGTTGGCGCTGCTGGTCGCCCTCGCGTCGGGGGTGCCGGCGCTGCACAACCACGGTACGCAGCTCGGCGACCTGCCGGGGCGTCCCTTCGACGCGCTGACCGTGATGGCGGTCGCCCTGGAGTGCCTCCCGCTCGCCGTCCGCCGCCGCTGGCCGGCGCTCTGCCTCGCCCTGGTGTCGGTCGGCTTCGCGATCGACCAGCTCCGCGCCTATCACACGGTCGCGGGCGCCGCGTTGGCCATCGCGCTGGTGAGCGCGGGGGCCCACCTGAAACGTCGTCGGCGCGCCACCGTGGCACTGGCCTCCGCCGCGTACGTGGCGCTGGCCGTCGCCCTCGACCGGCTCGGGTCGACCGAGGGCGTGACCGGGTTCGTCACGTTCTACCTTGCGACGACCCTCGCCTGGGGCATCGGGGCCTGGCTGCGGCAGTCCCGGGCCGCCGAGGCCGAACGCCGCCGCCACGTCGCCGTGACCGCCCGCACCGCCGAACGCACCCGCATCGCCCGCGAGCTCCACGACGTCGTGACCCATCATGTGACGGCCATGGTCGTGCAGGCCGAGGCGGCACGTTACCTGACCGCCGCCCCCGAACGCCTCGACACGACCCTGACGGCCATCACCGACACCGGCCGGCGGGCCATCACCGACCTGCGGCACCTGCTCGACCTGCTCAACCCCGACCACAGCGCCGAGCCGCGTACGCCGTCCGTCGGCGAGCTCCGCGCCCTCGTGGAGCAGACCCGACAGGCCGGGCAGCCGGTGGAGTTCACCGAGGAGGGTACGCCGGCCGAGACGACCGGCGGCGCCGAGCTCGCGGCCTACCGGATCGTGCAGGAGGCGCTGACGAACGCCCTCAAGTACACCCACGGCAGCCGCACCACTGTTCACGTGCACCATGGCGAAAGGGAGATCACGGTGGAGATCAGCACCGACGGCTCGGGCTCGTACGCCGCGGCCCCCGGCGAAAGCGGGCGCGGCCTCGCCGGGCTCCGCGAACGGGTCGGCGTGCTCGGTGGCGAGTTCAGCGCGGGACGGCGGGCGGGCGGCGGCTTCGTCGTGCGGGCCCGCATTCCCACCGGGAGCCCGTCGTGACCGCGCCGATCCGGGTGCTGGTCTGCGACGACCAGGCGCTGATCCGTACCGGCTTCACGACGATCATCGACGCCCAGCCCGACCTCGAGGTGGTGGGCGAGTGCGGGGACGGCCGCGCCGCGGTCGACCTCGCCGGCCGGCTGCACCCGGACGTGGTCGTGATGGACGTACGGATGCCGGTGCTCGACGGGATCGGGGCGACTCGCCTGCTGGCCGGCGCCGGGGTGGCCCAGCCCGTCAAGGTGCTCGTGGTGACCACGTTCAACCTCGACGAGTACGTGTACGAGGCGCTGCGCGCGGGAGCGAGCGGGTTCCTGCTCAAGGACGCCCCGGCGGCGCAGCTGCTGCACGGTATCCGCACCGTCGCGACCGGTGCCGCGCTGCTGGCGCCCGAGGTGACCCGGCAGCTCGTGGGCAGGTACGCGGCGCGGATCCGTCCCGCCGAGGGCACCCCGGACGACGTGGGGCTGACCCCGCGCGAACTGGAGGTGTTGCGCCTCATCGCCGACGGCCTGTCCAACGGCGAGATCGCCGCGACGCTGGTGATCAGCCACGAGACCGTCAAGACGTACGTGTCGCGCATCCTCACCAAGCTCGACCTGCGCGACCGCGTGCAGGCGGTGGTCTACGCCTACCGCGCAGGCCTGGTGACCTGACAGTGCCGGAGTTCGCGGCCGGCGGTGTCTCCTAGCTGTACTGACCGGGGACATTGATCAACCGCGTGAAGGGTGGCTGGTTCGCGCAGGCTGTGTGGGGTCGGTGATGGTTGTAGTGGTGCAGCCACGACTCAAGAGTGTCGCGTCGTTCCGTCTCTGATCGGTAGCAGCGGGCATAAGCCCACCCGTTGGCCATCGTGCGATGGAAGCGCTCGACCTTCCCGTTCGTCTGCGGTCGATACGGGCGCGTGTACCTCGGCCGGATCGACAGCGCCTCGCAGATATCACGCCACAGGTGCGAGCGGTAGGCACTGCCGTTGTCGGACAGCACTCGCTCGATCGTGACCCCGCGCTCGGCGAACCAGTCGGCCGCTCGGTGCAGGACGCCGATTGCAGTGACAGCAGTCTCGTCGTCGTGGACCTCGGTGTAAGCGACGCGGGAGTGGTCGTCGATGACGGTGTGGACGTAGGCGTAGCCCAGCTTGGGTCCGCCGTACTGGTTACCGTGGCTTGTCCGGCGTGCCGGTGCGGTTGCGGTCGCCTTGGCGTCGGCCGACGTAGCGCCAGCCACCGCCGTCGGGGATGTTCCCTAGCTTCTTCACGTCCACGTGCACCAGCAGCCCTGGGTGCGCGTGGACGTAACGGCGGATCGGTTCACCCGTCGCCCGATCGACGTGCGGCAGCCGATTCAATCGGGCAGTGGTGAGGATGCGGTGGACCGTGGAGGGCGCGATCCCGAGCCGCGCTGCTAGTTCTTCGGGCGGGAAGGCTGGTCGTGCATAGGCTCGCCGGCGCGGTAGCGGTCGACCCGGCGCTTCACGGTCGGCCACGAGACCTGGAAGCGGGCGGCGACCTCACTGATCGGCCAGCCCTCCTCGACGACGAGCTGGGCAACCTTCAGGCGGTGACGCGGTGTGAGGGCAGCGGCACCCCGAAGAGCCACGGCAACCGCGATGCCCCGGATGGAGCGGCAGACGACAGCGCACCCGCGACAAGGCCGCAGCGAGCCCGGCTCCCGCATGACAAGATGCGCCGAGCCGGCACTCGTAGCTGGGCAACCGGCTCGAGCGCAACAGCCCCGCTCTTTCAGACGGGCTCGGTCGACTCCGGGCCGGTATAGGACTGCGCCGTCGGCGTCGCCGTTGGATTCGCGTCCTCGTTGCTGTGGCGAAGACCATCGGCGCCGGCCCGGGGTCGGCAAGCATGCGTACGGCCTTTCCTTTGAACCTCGGGTCCTCGGTCTTTTCCAGGACACCCTTGTAGAAGTCGAGATCGTCGCGGCCCTGCGCCAGGCCTGTGGGGTGGCCCGGTTTGATCTCGCCGATCTCGATGGCGGTGTCGTCCCAGCGGGCGAGGTCGAGCCGGCCTTTCGTGCCCCGCCCGCCGCCGGCGACGACCTTCACCTCGCTATCGACGCCGAGCGCGCCCATCTTCGACTGGATCTGGGTGTGCGCCTGGGTGCCTGCCGGGCCCGGGTCGATGCAGAACCCGCAGCCGGCGGGCTCTTCGGCTTCGTCCTCGCTGCGCTGCACGGCGACGGTCGGCGCCTGGAGCCGCTGCGCCACGAGTGCGGCGACCGCCGCGTTGCCGGCCTGGCGCTGCAGTGCGACGAGGGACCAGGGCGTCATCACCGGACCGGTCGCGTTCGTGGGGCTGCGCCTGACGGGGGCGCCGGTCTTCGGTCGCTGTGACATATCGGTGCGACCAGAATCCTGATACGCGAATGACGCGCCCATCTTTGCATTCTAATCGGGAAACGCGGGCACGATAGTGCATGGTTTCCTGCCCTATCGGGACTCCGAGTCGGGGCCGGTCAGGAGCATCGTCGGCGACCATTTCAACTCCGGCGCCTTGCGTCCGTTACGTCGGGCGGTCTCCGCCAAGTGGTCCCAGGAGTCCTCGTCAATCCCCTGGACGTGCTCCTCCAGCAGGGCGCCGTCGGGATCCAAGGCGTCGTACCGCTCCCACTGCTCGGTGCAGAAGAGGAAACGTGCCAACAGGTTCGGTGACTCCGGCTCCTGGCCGCTGTCCATGGCGGCGGCCAGTGCCTCGGCGTCGCCCTCACTGGCGAGCAGGCACAACCACTCCCGGCCCGGGCCGGGGCCCAGCGCACGCAGCCAACAGCGGCACACCTCGGCGACCGGTGCCGGGAACGTCCCGCCCGCGAGGCGCACCAGCTCCGACACCACGGACGCCGGGTCGTAGCTGTCGAGCAGGTCGACCCGCCCTTTCAGGATCGCGACGACTGCGAGCCCGGTGCGGTACTGCCCGACCGGCGCGGGCCGGCACAGGTGGGGGTTGTCCAGCGCGAGGTCGAGCACCGCCTGGGAGGCGGTCCCCCCGCCGCCCAGGGCCGCCTCGAAGTCACCGAGGAGAACTGGATGGTCGGTGGCGCGCAGGACGCCGGCCATCGCCTCGCGCACCTTCGGATCGGGGCAGTCCAGCGCGGCCCGCAGCACCCGGCCACCGTCTGGTGGCGCGGTGATCAGCCGTACCCGCGGCTCGTGCGGACAGTCCGGCGCGGGCGCGAACAGGAACCGCGACGCCGGCCCCGGCGTATCGGCCAGCGCGGTCCAGATACGGTTGGACGCCTTCTGGTCGCTGCCCCAGGCTCGGGCCAGGGCCTCCTCGGCCATCGCCGAGACCCGCTCGTCCCGCGCACCCGACATCAGCCGGACCGCCGCGCCGGTATGACGGTGGCGGCGCCGCAACCGTCTACAGAGCAGCCGCGTGGCAAGTCGTGCCGCCGGCCCGCCGCCACTTACAGCGATCCGCTCCAGCATTCGCCCATCATCCCCAGGAACCGCCAAGGTCGCCAGGTGCTGCCAAATGGTGCCAGTGAGCGGTTGCCCTCGCGGGCGTGGTGGCGATTGACGGCGGCGACGGTGGTCGCTCCGGCGGTGCGGAGTGCGCTGCTGGCGGTGCCTGCTTCGGGCCTTGGACCTGTCAGTGAGGTCTGCTCAGCCCGGCGACGAGGACTTCGACGAGTCGGCGTGGGTCGTAGCGGGAATGGCCTGCGCCGGCGCAGAGACTTCCGGCGCCGCGCATGAGCTCGTAGGCGTCCTGGCCGGGACTGATCTCTTCCGAGCCTACGGCGGCGTCGAGCAGTTGAGCGCAGACGGGTTCGAGCTGGTCGAGGAAGTGTTGGTGCAAGGGGCAGAGCCCAGGCGGGTGTCGACCAGGGCGATTGCGAAGTCGGGCGGGGGCGCTTCGATCGGGAGGTCTGGGGGTTCTGCCGTAGGCGCCGCTCCATGGCGGGTGTGTCTCGCGGCGCCTATGGAGCTGAGTCGGATCCGACATCAGCCGCGCTCGGCGTGCTCGGCGACCGTGAGCGACGACCCGACGGGCGGTGGGTGAGGCGACGGCGGTGGCCCGACCGGCGTTGATGACGTAAACGACTCAGCTCCATAGGCGCCGCCCACGGCGTCGACCGCCCCGCCCACAGCTCCGCCCCGGCCATAGTTCCGCCGCGTCCACAGCTCCGCCCCGGCCACGGTCCCCCGGCCGACCGGGGACCGCACCCGCGACAACGCAATGACCCTGGGTGTGGACTCACATGAAAAGATGCGCCCGTGGACAGCGACATGACGATCGACGTGAGCGCACTGGCCATCAATGTCACGATCCCGGAAGAACTCCGCTGGACCGACACCCGACGCGGCGAGGAGTTCAGGCTGAGCACGCTCAACGTCCGGCTTCTCCCGGACGGGCGCCTCGCGGCGAAGGCCTACGGCCGACCGACCGCCGGCGGCCGGGGCGCGTACGTCTCGTTCCCCGTTCCCGACAGACCCGAGCTGATCGCGCTGGCGGACGAGGCGGCCCGGCGTGCCGGCGCGCTCTGGGCGGCCCACCGCGGTCTCGGCTAAGGGTTCGACTGCACGGGCACACGGTCATGCCGGCCCCGCCGGTAAGGTCCCGGCATGACTGCGGGAGACGGCGGGGCGCAGTGGCCCGCCGACAAGCTGACCGCACTGCGCCTCGGCCGACGCTTGGTGACCGAGGTGACCGCCTCCGGACCAGGCCGGCGAGCGTTCGTCGAGATCCGACCCGGCACCGCCGCCGACTCCGACGCGCGACGGCAGGGCTGGACCCGAAGCGACCGTGACCGCACCGACGCGCGACGGCAAGGCTGGACGCGAAGCGACCATGGCCGCACCTTCGGGCTGGAACACTGGGAGTACGACGCCGACCAGATCACCGGCTTCGACTACGACATCGGCGCGGTCCTGGTGCGGAGCACGACGGTCACCGACGAGACCCGGCTCGCCGGGGGCGCGGACATCAACGCCCGCCAGCGGGCCCGATCGAGCTGAATATGAAGCGTCGTCGTAGAGCGGGCTCCGGCCTCGGCAACCTCCGCTGTCCGGATGCGCTGGAAAAGGGTCCCGGGTGGACGGAACCGCCGGATGGCGGCGACCGCACGGCCGCATGGTCGATATGGCTCCGCCGAAGGCCGATTGGATACTGCACGTGCCCAATCGAGCGCCCAGGGTTATCAATCTGGGTGTCTGCTGACAGGAGATGACGTGCTCAGACGCACTGCAACCGTCGGAATCGCCCTGCTGGCCTGCCTTGCGGGTGCCGGCGCGCTGGCCATGCCGGCGCATGCCTGGCTACCCGAGTGCCCCATCGAGGAATGCGGCGGTGGCGGTGACGGTGGCGGCGGCGGCCCCGTTACGCCGCCTTCGCCGGCGTACAACCTGCAGGGCGTCATCCAACTGGAAGAGACCGGTCACGAGGGAGCCTGGCCGTTGCGCACCGGCGGCGTCAAGGTCCGTGGGTATTCACGGCTCGCCACCTGGGGCAACGACCGGGTGGACGCCAATTACATCAACGTGCGGTGCTTCGCCAACGTGCTCAGCTACAGCACGCAGGAGTACGACTCTGAGAACAACGGTGCGCTCGTTGATGTGCACTTCTGGTCTCCGACAGTCCCGGTCAGTGGCGTTCCCGTCCAGTCCCGGACGGTCACGGTCAACTGCGTCCACCACGCCGAGAAGTACGGCGTCAGTTACGACACCACCAGCACCGCGCAGTTCGTCATTTCCGAGTGATTCCCGGCGGGGTGCCCCGAACCGGGTCGCCCCGCCGGGCTGCTGCCGGACGACGCCATCGACTGGTATGGGCGTTGCCGCCTACCAGCTCAACTCCCCGAGTTCGTCCGTAAAGGTCCCGGTCGGGCCGTCCGCGCCGAGCGTGGCCAGGCGCACCACGGTCTTGGCACTTTCCACCACTGATCTCCCGATTCCGAAGGCGGCGGTCATGTCGGTGGCGGTGGCGCCGGGCTCGATTGCGTTGAACTTGATACCCGGCTGGGACTTGGCGTACTGGACAGTGAGCATGGTGGCTGCCGACTTGGACGCCGCGTAGAGCGCCAACGGCATATTGAACTCCGGCCGGTCGGGATTGTTCACCGCCCAGAAAGATCCAAGGCTGCTGGAAAGGGTGACCACCGTGGGGTTCGACGACTTTCGCAGCAGGGGCAGTGCTGCCTCCGTGACTCGGACAATCCCCACCGCGTTGGTGTCGAACACGCGGAGGGCCGTTGGTCCGTCGATGACTCCGGCCCCGAGGATACCCGCGTTGTTCACCAGGACGTCGAGTCGACCCTCGGCCGAATCAATAGTTGCCAGCGCGTCGCTCACCGACGCGTCGTCGGTCACGTCGAGCTGCACGAATCGTACGCCCAGTGCCGCCGCGGCCTTCTCGCCTCGCTCGACGTCGCGTGCGCCGATGTACACGATGTGACCCAGTTCGAGGAGCTGTTTGGCTGTCTCGAAACCGATGCCCTTGTTCGCGCCGGTGATCAGTGTGACGGTCATGTGTCTCCTCGAGTCTTGCGGCGGAGCGGGCCGTTGACAAGCCATGAACGACCGCGGTGCTCAAGCCCGGCCGCCTTTTGTACTGCTCGGTTGCAGGGCAACGGTAGCAGGTTTTGTACTGATCGGTCGGTGAGTCGGATCACCATCTGTACCGAGCGGTAGACTGAACCCATGAGCACTGAGACGCCCGCCATCGGACGACCGCGGGCCTTCGACGAGGAGACGGTCCTCGCCCGCGCCGCCGAGGTCTTCTGGCGACACGGCTACGAAGGTGCGTCGCTGAGCGTCCTCACCAGCGCGATGGGCATCAACCGGCCGAGCCTGTACGCCACGTTCGGCAGCAAGGAGCAGCTGTTCCAGCGCGCCTTCGCCCGCTACCACGAGACCCAGGTGGCCAGCGCTCGCGCCGCACTCGAACAGCCCACCGCGTACGCCGCCATAGAAGCGTTCCTGCGCTCCAGCGCCGACGGCCTCACCGCCGACGATCACCCCGCCGGCTGCCTCTCCATCCAGGGAGGGCTGGCCTGCTCGCCGGAGAACGCCCGCATCTCCGAGATCCTGGCCGCCGGCCGGGCCGCCACCGAGTCCGCCCTCGAAGAACGACTGTCCCGCGCGGCGAAGGAAGGAGACCTCCCGGACGGCATGGATGCCCGGGCGCTGGCACGATTCGTGATGGCGCTCAGCGCGGGCCACGCCGTCCACGCCGCGTCCGGCGCGAGCCGCGAAGATCTCCAGGCCTCCGTCGACATCGCCCTGCGAGCCGTCGCGCTCCACTCCTGAGTGCCGTTGCCGTACTCAGTGGTCAAGTCCGAGATCGGTCTTGAGTTCGCGGTAGTCGTGCTCGATGCGCCAGCGGCTCTTGGCCAGGCGTGTCGAGGGCGTCAGGTGGCGTCGAGGTCGGGTCTGCCCCGATCGGGGCGTAGGACGTCGAAGGCCTTCTCCGTCAGGTCGGGCAGCAGGCCGACGCAGTCGCCGGCCACCCAGATCGCGATCGCGGCGTTCAGTGCGCCGATCGCCGCACCCGCAAGGGTGCGGGGCCGCAGGTCCACGTCGATCTCGCAGCCGAGTCGTGCCGCCAGGGCCTCCGCGACCGTCTGTTCCCAGGCGGGCTGAAGCTTCTGCCGAAAGTAGCTGCTCACCGGAGCCGAACTCGCTCCGTGTTCACCTGCCGTGGTGGATGAACGGTGCCCACCGGCTCGGCTGGTACGGATCCTGCCGTCGCAGCCGCGCCGTCACCCCGTGCAGCGCCTCCGCTGACCGGGACGGGTCGAGTGCGCCGCCTTGGGCGGCAAGCACGTCGTACAGCTCGGCAGCCACGGCAGCCGCGGTGTCGTCGCCGATCGCCCACAGCGTGGAGACGACCTGGCGGAACCCAGCCACCTGGAGGGCGGCGGCCAGGTGGCCGGCCTCGTCGGGCAGTTCAGCGCCGCCCATGGCGGTGTGGCAGGCCGACAGCACCGCCAGGTGCGCGTCGGAGAGATCCAACCGCGCAAGGTCCGTGGTGGTGAGCGGGGCGTCGGCGAGGAACAGCGCGGCCCGACCCTCCGAGCCGACGTCGCCGTGGCAGGCGAAGTGGGCGCAGGTCTGCCCGGCCAGCAGCTCCGTCACCCGGGCAAGGGTGGCCGACGCTCCGCTCAGGACTATGGCGTCGGGAAAGCGGGACCGTAGCAGGTCGGCCTCCCGGGCTGCGGCGGGCAGGTCGGGCAGCCCGGTGACGTAGCCGGGCCGCTCGGCGCAGGCCACCACCAATAGTCGGTGCTCCGACGACCGTGACGGCCGGCGGGCATGGCGCAGCGACCGCACGGTCGAGGTGGTCGATGAGACCACCCGGTCGAGCACCGCGCGCCCTACGGGCTGGTCGTCGGGATCGTGATAGCCGGCGGCGTGCAGCGGGGCCAGGGCGAGCGGGCCAGTCGGGCACCACCACAGCCTCGTCACCGACGGTGGCAGGGCGGCGAGCACCGGGGCCGCGACCGCGTCCCACAGCCACTCCAGGTAGCCCAGCAGCACCTGCTCGCGGGGCCCCGACGAGAGGCCGCCGACGCCGACCTGGGTCACCGTCTCAAGGTATCGACTGGTGCGCTCGTCGGCCTGCGCCGCGCTCAGCTCCGGCAGTGGCACGACGTGGACGTCCCGCTCGGTGAGCACGAGCGCGTCGCACCGGTGGCGGCTCACGTTGACCAGCACCACCGGGCCGTCGGTCGCCGCCTGCGCCAGCTCGACGAACGGCGTGGGCAGCAGGAAGTTGGCGAATCCGGGCCGGGCGCGTACGGCCGCAACGGCCTCGTCCCACCCCCGTGCCGAACGGCGCCGGCGCGCGGCGTCAGCCGACCCGTCGGTGCCCACCGGTTGGTCCTCGCGTAGTGCGGCGAGTCGGTCGGCGAGGTCCGGATGGGCCGCGCGCAGCGCGGTCAACTCGGCCCGGCCGTCCAGCACCTGCCCCCACCACAGGGACCGTCCGTGGTCGAGCAGTTCCACCGCCCGCCGGGGGGTGCCGGCGGCGATCGCCGCGGCTGCGGCGTCGCACGCGACGATCGCCCAGCGCTTGACCAGGGTGTCGCGGTCCGCGGCCCCGAGCCCCCGCCACACGGTCAGGTGCAGCTGCGCCACGGCGTCGTCGTAGGCCCGGGCGGCGTCGTTCCACCCGGCGCGACCGTCGGCGGCGAACTCGGCCCGGAGCCCGGCGAGCATCGCCAGCGCGTCCATCCGGTCGAAGGAACGGTCGGGGCCCACCTCCGCCACCCCGTCAAGCACGGCGAGGGCCTCCTCGGCGCGACCGAGGTCACCAAGCACCTGGGCCAGGCCCAACCGGGCAGTCAGGTGGGCCGGCGAGCCCGGCGGCACCGCGGCGAGGACGTCGCCGAACTCGTCGACCGCCTCGAGCAGATCATCGCGGCGCTCCGGGCCACGGTCCCGCAGGGCAAGAGCGAGGTTGAGCCGTGTGTTCGGGTTCGGATCGACTGCCGCCGCCGCGCGCAGGTGGGTCACCGCCGCGTCCAGGTCGTCCGGGTTGCGCCCGAGAACGAAGCGATGACGCAGCCGGTTGCCGAGGTTTGCCCGCGCCAGGTTGGCGACGTCCCCGGTGCCGGCTGCCGCCAGGGCCGCCTGCCCCACCTCGATCGCCTCGTCCAGGTCGAAGCGCCGCCCGGTGTGCTGCGACCGGTAGACCAGCGCGGTGCCCAGCGTGAGCAGGTAGCGGGCATGACTCGGATCCTCCCGCTCGGTCAGCTCCACGGCGCGGCGGCTGTGTGCGATCGCCTCGTTGAGGTCGGCCACGTCGCGGTCGCGTAGGAACCGGTTAATCAGGGCCGCGGCGAGGTTGATCAGCTCACCGCGGAGGTGCGTGGGGCTCAACGCGGGGCGGTCGACGGCCTCACGCAGCAGATCGACCGCTTCGTCCAGGTCGGCGGCCAGCCCGTGCGCCTCGAAACGGCGCATCAGTGCCGGGCCCAAGGGAATGGCGATCATCGGACGGGCCGGATGACCGGCGGGCAACCGCGCCAGCAGGGTGTGCCCGTCGTCGCGGACGCGCTCCAGCAGGGCGAGGTCGCCGGTGCGCTCGTACGCGCCGAGTAGGCCGGCGAGCGCCGCGCTGTGCCGGGCCAGATCCTCGACGTCGTCGACGGCGACCTCGGCCGCCGGGCGCAGTGGCGTGGAGCCGGGGCCGGCGACGAACACCAGGTCGGGGGGTAGGCGCACCGGGGGCTGCGGACCCCGCAGGTCGACGATCTCGGCCAGCGCGCCCTCGGCCGACGCGCGTATCGTGTCGTCCGCTGCCCGCTCGGCGACCAGCCGCAGGTGGTGCGCGGCAGTGTCCAGGTCGGCCACATCGCCGGTCAGCCGGTAGCGGTCACGGTGCCCCAGGCCCAGGTTGTGCAACATGGCCATCGCCGCGGGATGCTCCGCCGGGTACAGGTCGAGCACCTCGCGGGTGGACCGCAGCATCGCGTCGAGCGCCTCCGCGCTGCCCGTCTGCTGGTAGCGCAATAGGTGTACGCCGCTGAGCAGAGCCACGAACGGCAGGTGGTTGGGATCACCGGCCGGGCACAGCCGCACCGCCCGTTCCACCTCCTCGGTGGCCTCACCGATCCGCGACCCGTCGCCGGTGCGTTCCGTCCACTGGATCAGGGCGGCGCCGCGCAGGGCGGCCAACGCGGCGCGGTCGGGATGGTCGACGGGCAGCAGCAGCACCGCCTGCCCCAGCAGCTCGGCCGCTGCGGCGTGCATCGGGGCTGTGCCGGTCGACGCGCCGAGGTCGTTGAGCTCCCGGGCGGCGAGCACGGCGTCCTCGACGTGGCGTTGTACGCCCGTGACGACCCCCAGCCGCAGCGACAGGCCGGCGAAGGAGTACAGGAAAACGCCCGTCAGGTCGGGCTGCTCCACCGGGGCCAGCCGGGCCAGCTCCCGGTAGACCTCGACGCAGCCCGCGAGGTCCTCGGGTGAATCGGCGACCTCGGCGCGCGCTTTCCGCGCCTCGCCGATGACGAGCAGGGCGGCGAACCGCTCCGGCGCGTCGGCGGGACAGCGCGCCAGCGCATACGCTCCCGCGGCCACCGCCTCGTCGAGGTCGGCGGTCCGGCCGGACTCACGGAACCGGGCGAGCCAGCCCCGGACCTCCCGCAGCGCGGCACCGATCCGATCCTCGTCACCCGCTGGCCGGTCGCGTCGTCGAAACACCGCACAACCTCCCGTGGTCGGCGTGACACCCAGGGTAGAGCAGCTCGATAGACTCAGGCGCCCACAACGGACCGGGGAGGTCACTCAGGTGCAGTCCGATGTAGACGTCCTGGCCGTGTGGTGCGCTCTACTGCCCGCGCTGCGCGAGCAGGCCCGGGCCAACGGCGTGCTCGACCGGCTCGACCGCGACGCCGAGCGGGTCCGGGCGGGCGGCTCCGCGCGGCAGGCGCTGCTCAAGTGGCAGCCACGCGACGCCGCCGGGGAGCTGCGCGGCTGGGCCGACCGACCGACGGCCGGGCTGGCCGGGCTGCCGGGGCTGGCCCACACGCCGGGTGTCGGTGCGGGGGACTACACCTGCCCGCGGGACCGGTGCGCCCGCCGCGCCACCCGTGACGAGCACGGCCACCCGCCCCGCTGCCCCGCCTTCGGCACCCCGATGCGGCCGGCATGATCGGCGTCCTCACCGAGGTCGGCAAGCGGATCAACGGCCGCTGGCTGACTGCGGTCCTCCTGCCGGGTCTGCTGCTGGTCGCCGTCGCGGCGGTCGCCGTCGCGCTCGGTCACACCCGCCCGTTCGACGTGGACCACCTCGCCGCGACGACCGGGCGGGCGGGCCGCGACCTGGCGGCGGATCCGGGACGGCTGGTGGTCACGCTGGCCGCCGCCCTCGTCGCGGCGGGGCTGGCCGGCACGGCTGCACCCGGCCTCGGGCGGCTCGCCCAGCGCTGGTGGCTGCGCGAGCGCTTCCTCACCGGTGACCTGATCACCCGTACCCGGTGGTCACGGCGCTCCCGGGCGCTCGCCGCCGCGCGCCGCGCCGACGCGCCCGTCGTCGCCGCGTACCTGCCGCAGCGTCCCACCTGGCTGGGCGACCGGGCCCGGCTGGTGGAGGTGCGGGTGCGGGCGCAGTACCACCTCAGCGCGGCGCTGGTGTGGCCACGGCTGTGGCTGCTGCTGGACGAGGACTCCCGCCGCCCGATCAGCGACGTGCGGACCCGCTACGGCGAGGCCGTCGCGCTGGTCGGCTGGGCGGTGCCGTACCTGTTGCTCGGGCTGCGGTGGTGGCCTGCGCTGCTGGTCGGGGCGGGGATGCTGCTGACCGCCTGGCGTCGCCTGCGCGACACGCTGGCCGAGTTGGCCGAGCTGATCGAATCCGCGCTCGACCTGCGCCTGCGTGACCTGGCGGAGGCACTCGGCCAGCCGCTGGCCGGTGCCGAGCCGAGCCCCGCCGAGGGGCGGGCGCTCGACGACCGGCTCGGCAAGGCCGGGCCCGTGTAGCGACCCGAGGAGCACCGGATGAGATTCCTGCCGTCCCGACCCAAGCCGCTGCCCGCCGACCTGGACCGGCGCGCCCGGGCCGCGCTGGCCCTCTTCGACGCCGGCCAGTATGCGCTCGCCGAGCGCGCCTGGCACACCCTGCTGGCCGACTGCGAGCGCCAACTGGGTCCGGATCATCCCGAGACCCTGTGCACCCTCGACCGGCTCGGGTCCGCGCTGTTCCGCCTCCGTCGGCCGGTCGAGTCGGCCGACCGGCACCGCGAAGCTCACCGCCGGGCCGCCGCCAGCCTCGGCCGCCGCCATCCGACGACACTGATGTACGCCTACAACCTTGGGTGCGCACTGGTGCTGATCCACGAGTGGGGCGAGGGGCTGCCGGTGCTGCGGGAGACCCTGCGACGCCAGCGGCGCGAGCTCGGCGAGGCGCATCCGGCCACCCTGGTCACGGCCAAGACCCTCGGGGTGTCGCTGTTCATGGCCGGCGACGCCCAGGCCGCGTTGGAACTGCTCGAATCCAGCTACCAGGTGGCTGCCCAGGCCTTCGGACCGCACGACCCGCTGGTGCGTGACATCGGCGAGAACCTGCGGGTGGCGCGGCGCAACACCCACCGAACCTGAAGGACGTCGGGGGTGCGTGGACTTCGGGATCGCCGAGCGGCCCTGCTGCATTCCTTGTCTGAGCACAACGACGGTTCCTGCCGAGACAACTCGGCCGTGGCCTAACATCGAGTGTCTCCGGACGCCTGATCGCGGCGGGTGCCGGTAACCGCAGTACGGGGCAGGCGTCCCGCGCGGGAGTGGCCGGTCAGGGTGGCGCCATCCACGACTACGTCGAAGTCGAGATTGAGGCGCATCGGGCGGGTCACCGACTGCCGCCAGGTCACCCGAGGGCCGTCGCAGACGAGTGCGGCCAGCGCCACGGTCTCCGACGCGGTCGACGCGGTGCCGGTGAGCGCGCCGCTGACGTCGTCGAAGACATAGGTGGCGCGCAGGGTGCCGATCGGGGTCTTCAAGCTGACGTCCCAGGTGCCGAGAATGGGGTGCACGAGCGCCTCCCTTCAGACCGTGACGGGCGCGAGGCCGGCATTGCGCCACACGATGCCGCGCCGTTCGTACTCGAAGAGGGTTTCGACGGCGTGCGCGACGCGCGGGCCGAACTCGCGCTCCAGGATGTGCAGCCCGAGGTCCAGGCCGGACGTGACGCCACCGGCGGTGACGAGGTCGCCGTCGTCGACGACCCGCGCCGGCACCGCGCGGACGCCCGTCGCGTCGAGCACGTCCATGCCGAGGTGGTGGGTCACCGCGTGGCGGCCGTCGATCAGGCCGGCCATGGCCAGGGCGAGCGACCCGCCGCAGACGGCCGCGACCGTGACGTCGGGGTTGTGGAGGGCGGCGCGCAGCAGCGGTACGACCGCCGACTCGGCGAATCGGGCCAGCAGTACGGGGATCGTCACCGCGCCCTGGTCGGGGTCGCCGACCGTGGGCCCGCTGGCACCGGGTACGACGACGTAGCCCGGCCGGTCCGGGTCCAGCTTCCCGGTCGCCCGCAGCAGCAGGCCGCGGGTGCCACTGACCACGTCCCGCCGGCCCTCGGCGGAGACGAGCTCCAGGGTCAGGGCACCTCCGGCCGCGTCGCTTCCGGCCGCGAGGACCTCGAAGGGGGCGATGACATCGAGCGGGTCGAACCCGTCGAACAACACGATCTGCACCAACATGGCTCAGATCCTCGGCGTCACCGGTCGACGCGACCAGTGGCAAGATTGCCATCGTTCGACTGTTTCCTGCCGCGCCCTTCGACAGAGGAGTGTCGCCGTGCACACCGTGCTCGTCCTGGCGCTACCGGACACGATCGCGTTCGACCTCGCCACGCCGATCGAGGTGTTCGGCCGGGTGCGGCTGCCGGACGGTCGGGCCGGCTACCGGGTGCTGGTCTGCGGCAGCGAGCCCACGGTCGACGCCGGCCCGCTGCGACTGGCCGTCGACCACGGCCTCGACGCGCTCGCGGGCGCCGACACCGTGATCGTGCCCGGTCGGTACGATCCGGCCGTGCCGGTGCCCGCTGCGGCACTGGGCGCGCTGCGGGCCGCTGCGGCCGCCGGCACCCGCATCGCCTCGATCTGCGTCGGCGCGTTCACGCTCGCCGCCGCCGGGCTGCTCGACGGCCGGCGGGCCACCACGCACTGGGCCGCCGCCGAGCGGTTGCGCGCGGCGTTCCCGGCCGTGCGGGTCGACCCCGAGGTGCTGTACGTCGACGCGGGCCAGTTCGTCACCTCGGCCGGGGCGACGGCGGGCGTCGACATGTGCCTACACCTCGTGCGCCGCGACTACGGTGCCACAGTCGCCGCCGACGCCGCCCGGCAGGCCGTGGCGGCATTGCACCGCGACGGCGGGCAGGCGCAGTTCATCGTGCGCCCAGGGGCGGGCGGCACCGAGATCGGCCTCGGCGCGGTCCTGCAGTGGCTGGAACTGCACGCCTGCGAGGGGCTGACCCTGGCCGATGTGGCCGCCCATGCCGGGCTCAGCGTGCGCACCCTCAACCGCCGCTTCCACGAGGAGACCGGCCGCACCCCGATGCAGTGGGTCACCGCCGTGCGCGTCCGCCGGGCGCAGGAGCTGCTGGAGAGCACCGATCACGGTGTCGACCGGATCGCGCACCTCGTCGGCTTCGCCTCGCCGGCGCACTTCCGCGTCCAGTTCAAGCGAATCAGCGGGGTGGCGCCGCAGGCGTACCGCAGCACCTTCCGCCCCCGGCCCCGCACGGCGACGGGCGCGCCCGCGTAGCGCACACCGTCAGCCGGTGCTGCGCTCCCCGCCCACCGGTAGGGTCACGGATTGACTGCGGGGCACGACGGGCCCGGCGCACCGGCTCGGGCGCGCCGGTGAACCGGGACAGCGCGGCCGGCAGGCCCAGGTCGGCACAGTCCTTCCCCCGGAAGGGCACGGGCTGCGGCGGAGACCAGGACACGTCCCGTGCTGCCCACCGCCACCACCCGGTCGCCGGCCAGCCCGGCCCCGCCCCGCCCCGCCCCGCCCCGCCCCGGGACACAGTGGCCTTGGGTGTCGATCAAGAAGTTTATGTCGGGATCGGCGATCAAACTTGACGTAAACCTCTTGATCACCGCCGCGGGGTGGGGGTGGGACGCCTTGCTCAGCCTGCGGGATCGGGACCGGGCGGAGGTAAGTGCCCGTTCGGTGGGGGATGCCCCCGGAGGGTGGCGGACCGCCCGGTTTGGAGCCACTCCAGGCTGGAGACCCGCCCGACTTTTCAGGGCCTTGGCGGTCAGGCGCCGAAGCTACCTCGGGTCGTCGGTCTGCCAGGGGTAGCGGAACACGTCCGTGAAGTGACTCAGCACGGGTGTCGCGTTGCGGTCGTGTCCGGCAATCGCCGGACATTCGCCTTGGCAGTCGGCGGGACTGGGGAGCGAAGGCTCAGAGGCGTGTGGCTATGCGGACTAGGTCGGCGAGTGCTCGGGAGCGGCTGTGTGGCGGCCAGGCGATGACGGTCGTCACGGTCGGCGCGTCTAGAACCGGCACGGCGGCCAGGCCTTCGAGCAGGTTGGCTCGGCAGGATTCGGGCATGACCACGGTGGTGCGCCCAAGCGCGATCAGCTGGAAGAGCTGCGTCTGGTTGCGTACTTCCGCGCCGGGGCCTTCGGGGTAGGCGCCGCCGGGGCCGGGCCAGCGGGCAAGCGGGAGGTCCGACAGTGAACTGACATCCGCTGTCCGGACGTGGGATCTGCCGGCGAGTGGATGCGAGGTGGGAAGGATGGGCTACCTGTCCCTCGGTGTTCAGGATTTCGGTGTCGAGTTCGGCCGTCGAGTCGAAGGGTTGATGCAGTAGTGCCACGTCGGCCTGGCCGTCATGCAGCGTTTGCTGGGGCTGGGATTCGCAGAGCAGCAGGTCGACGGCGACGGCACCCGGCTCGGCGGCGTACGCGTCGAGTAGCTTTGCCAGTAGTTCGCCGGAGGCGCCGGCCTTGGCGGCCAGGACGAGCGAGGGCCGACTCGTCGCGGCATGCTGGGTGCGCCGCTCGGCTGCGGCCAGCGCCCCGAGGATCGCCCGGCCTTCGGCCAGCAGCACTGATCCGGCTTCAGTGAGCGTGACTTTGCGGCTGGTGCGTTTCAGCAACGGAACTCCGAGTCGTTGCTCGAGCTGAGTGATCGTCCGCGACAGCGGCGGCTGGGCGATACCCAGGCGCTGGGCGGCCCGGCCGAAGTGCAACTCCTCGGCGACCGCAACGAAGTACCGCAACTCCCGCGTCTCCACCCGTTCAGACTACCGTTCGATCCATATCAGCTGGGTATCGTTGCGTGACTCAGACGGTGTTGGTGCCTGCCGGTTGCCCGTTACGTTCAAAGGCATGAGCGAACAGACGATTGCACTGGTCACAGGCGCGAACAAGGGAATCGGATACGAGATCGCGGCCGGGCTCGGCGCGCTGGGCTGGAGCGTCGGAATCGGGGCTCGGGACGAGCAGCGCCGGGAGGACGCCGTGGCGAAGCTACGTGCGGCCGGCGTCGACGCGTTCGGTGTGCCCCTGGATGTGACCGACGACGCGAGCGTTGCGGCCGCCGCCGCACTGATCGAGGAGCGCGCCGGGCGGCTCGACGTGCTGGTCAACAACGCCGGCGTCGCCGGGGCATGGCCGGAGGAGCCCTCGACCGTTACGCCGGAGGGTATGCGGGCGGTGGTGGAGACCAACGTGATCGGCGTCGTGCGGGTCATCAACGCGATGCTGCCGCTGCTGCGCCGCTCCGAGCGCCCGCGGATCGTCAACCAGTCCAGCCACGTCGCTTCCCTGGCCTTGCAGACCACGCCGGGCGTCGACCTCGGCGGCGTCAGCGGGGCGTACTCACCGTCGAAGACGTTCCTCAACGCGGTCACCATCCAGTACGCCAAGGAGCTGAGCGACACCAACATCAAAATCAACAATGCCTGCCCCGGCTACGTCGCGACCGATCTCAACGCCTTCCACGGAACCAGCACGCCCGCAGAAGGCGCCAAGATCGCCATTCGGCTCGCCACGCTGCCGGACGACGGCCCGACCGGAGGGCTGTTCGACGACGCCGGGAATGTGCCCTGGTGACGAGCCTCCTGCTCGCCCACCGTTGAGATGCCCCACGAGGTCTCCGGGCTGCCAAAGACCTCGTGGGGTGTCGCGCAACGGACGCGAACGAATGGGGGAACTTCGCATCATGGCTGCCATCTGAACTCCGGACGACATACGGCGAATCGGCTCTGCCGACGAACTGCAGACTGCCGCCAAACGTACCGACGGGACCCTGTGGCGCTGGTTGCCGATTTGGTTCGTGTGCGTCAATGAGCAGGTATATGTGCGAACCTGGTACCGAGGGAACACCGGCTTGTCGATGCCGCCTCAATCGTGACCAGGAACAGTACGAATAACGGCTGCCCGATGGCGGCTGACCTGCCTGTCGGATCAAGATGCGGGGGGAATGGAGACCCCGTCGTCGTCGAGTGGCGAGCCGTCCAATGCACGGTCCGTCTCGACGGCGGTCAGCCGCACCGTCACGTCGCCGTCGGGGGTTGGGAATCGGGTGAAGTCCAGCAGAACGAATCCCAAACGATTGCTGCCCCGCACGCCGCCGCCGATGGGCGTCGTGCTCACGCCATTGACGAGCCACTGGTAGAGCGACTGTGCGTCCTCGTCCCGCCAGCTCTTCAAGTCGGCGTGGTGAACCGCCATGGTCAGCTTTTCTGCCAGGTATCCGGGGTCGCAGAGGCTGATGATCGTCAGATCGAGTTTCTCGAACCGGTGTCCCGCCCCGAAGTGCCACAGGGCCCGCACTTCACGGACCCCCGGGCTCAGCGGCCGCGCGAAGAACATCCAGTCGTACTCGTCCATGAAGGGCGCGTGGCGCTTGAGCCAGCTCGCCCTGTCCCGCTCCACCACGACCCAGGGCGAAGGGACCTCATTGAACTCGTCGGTCCACACCACCTCGGGGATCTCCCATGCCTCGAGCCAGGATCTGACACGTTCCCGATTGGCCAGGAACGCGTTGCGCAGCTCCTCGTGCTGGTGGTGACGTCTAGTCATCGCCGATCACTCCCCGTAGTCCCAATCGAGGCCCCAGATGCGGACATTGCCCTTGTGGTCACCGGTGACGATCGTGCCGAACGCGGCATCGGCGCGTATCGCATTCACGCATTCGGCGTGGCCGTGCAGCGACCGGATCCGGCGCCCTGCGCGCAGATCCCAGACGTCGACGGTCTGTTCTCCCGGGTCTCCCGCCACGGCGAACCTCCCGTCGGAGGACACCGCCACCTTGTCGATTCCGTGCAGGAGTTCGGACGGCTCGTCGAGGGCCCTCCCGTCGAACACCAGATCCCCGTTCGCGGGGTTCCAGACCACGAAGCCCGTCGTTCCGGCGATGACGGCAAGGCGCCGATTGTCAGCGAAGGCCAGGTCCGCCATTGAGCTGCGCTTGACCCCGTCGAGGCGGTACAGCGGGTGCCTGCCGCCCGGCCGCCAGGCGGTGACGCGGTGCATCTCGGCCAGCAACAGCACGCCAGCGGCGAAGCGGATCTCGGTGTGCGCGTCGACGTGTTCGAAGGACTTCACCGGCTTTCCCGTGTCGATCGACCGGACCTCCACAGTGCTCGTGTCGCCGGTTCGCAGTAGCACCGCGATCGAGCGGGACTTCTCGTCGGCTGTGACGCCGACGATCGTCCCGCGCCCGGTGCGGACCGTCGCGATGTGGGCGGCGGCCTCCAGCGACCACACCGTCGCCAGCCCATGTCCGAACCCGACCGTCAGCAGGTCGCCCGAGATGTCGAGCGTCGTGTTCCCCTCATCGCGGAGCCGGGCGCCGACGACTTTGAACCGCGGCTGGAACGTCGCGGTGTCGTGGCACGCCACCGACCCGTCCGCGTACCCGATGATCACGTCGCGCCCGGCTCGGGCGAAGTGCAGTCTGGTGGCGGGGTTCCGTCGCTGGATCACCGAACCGGCCTTCTCAAGCGTCTCCAGGTCGAAGATCTCGACCTCGTCCAAGTTGGCGGGGAAGGCGAACAGCCTCCCGGAGTCGCTGACATCGAAGGCCCCGCGGGTGAGCGTCACGTCGGACAGCACCTGCTCCACCCAGATACCGTTCAATCCGGTCCGCCGCAGGTTCCGGCCCGCGGCCCGTGACGCCCGACGCACACGAGGATGGCGTTGATAGCCGGGAATGGCTCTCGCCTCGTGGATCGCGTCGGTCGCGCGCCGGCCCTCCCCGGTCACGATCATCCCTTCGATGCGTTCCATCACCTGCTCGAATGCTCGTTCCTCGTGCGCGAGGACACCGACCGGGCGAGGCGGCGCGTACGACCAGGGGGCGAGATGTCCGCGCAGCGGCATGGGGAGGCGGGACAGCGAGGTCCGGTCACGGTAGCCGGCCGATTCGGCGATGACGGCGTACCCGCAGTCGCCGCTGAACGCGGTCGCGTCGCGATGCGTGCCCCGCTCCCAGTCCTTGGGGAAGGTGCGGACGCACCGACGGTTGGCGAGTTCGAGGACCTGGAGGTCTCCGGTCCCGGGTTCGAGCAGGGCCCAACCCGCCCGGCCAGAGACGCCGAGCATGCGGTATCCCATGAGCCAGGGGATCTCCCAGCGTCGCGGCTCGTCCCAGACCCGCATGTCCACCATCATCATGGAGCGGAAGTCGAGCCTCAGGACGACCGAACCGTCCGCCGCCAGGGCGACCTTCTGGTCGTCCCGATCCGACCCGTCGGAAGGTATGCGCAGGCCCCGCTTCCTGGTACGACGCAGCGGCCACCACTGCTCCACCCGGTGATCGACGTCGGAGTTGGGACGCCCCAGCGAGGCGGAGACGAACACCTCGGCGTCCTCGCCGAGGATCACCCGGGTGACCCTGCCCTCGTGGGCCCGGATGTCGGCAACCGGCTGCCACGTGCCGGCGCGGAAGACGAGGACACGACCGTCGGCCGTTCCCACCGCCGCGAAGCCGCCCTCGGGGCTGAGCGCCACGGCAGTTCCTCCCTCCCACCGGCCTTCGAGATCAGCGGCTCCGTCGGCGAGATGCCACCTCTCGACCAGGAAATCCTGGTAGCAGACGAGGACCCGGGTGCCGGCGTGGTCGATGGCGACGTCGACGGGAGTCCGACCGGAATCGGCGAGTTCCCCGACGACCCGGCCCTCGAACGCGTCCCAGATCCGCACCCGGCCCGACTCCTCCGCCACCACGACATGTGTCGCGTCGTGGTCGCAGGCCATCGCCACGACCTTGCCGGACGTCCACCCGAACACTTCGAGGGTGCCTCTCGGCTCCAACCGGGCGCAGCGTTCGCTCGCGGCCGCGATCTCGGGCGAGCCCGGATGCTTCCGGGCCGCCTGGGCCAGGTGGTGCGCCGCGAGGACACCGTCGCCACGTTCCATGTGCACCATCGCGGCCAGGTAGTCCGCTTCCCACGAGTCGCCGGTGGCGCGCAGTTCCGACAGCAGGGTCTCGTCGGTGACCCGGCCGTCGGCCCACCTGATGAGCCCGCGGTTGTAGACCGCGCGGACGTTGTGCGGATCGATCGCCCTGGCTCGCTCGAACAGCTCGATCGCCCGGTTCGGCTCACCGAGGTCCCACAGCGACAGCGCCTTGTTGGACAGGCCGTCGGCCCGCAGCGACGGCGGGACCTGGTTGGAGTGCGGGTAGGGGGTCCCGGTGCGGTCGGCGTACACCTCCAGGAGGACGGCCTCCGCCTCCGCCGTGTCGCTGACCCGCGACCGGGGGTCGCGGGCGAGGCAGCCCGCCAGGAGGTCGCGCAGCGCTTGCGGGAGATCGCCGCGTAGTGCCGCCAGCGCATCCGCGCCGCCGTGGCCCCACTCCCAGAGCCGACGCCCGTGCAGCAACTCGATCACCGTCAGCGCCCAGGACCACATGTCGCTGGCCCGGCCGATCCTGCCGTCCGGATCGACCTGCTCGGGGGAGCAGTACTGCGGCGTGAAGCCGCCGAGCGTCGCGTACGCGGTCTCGGCGCCACCCTCCGGGGTGTGGGAGACGGACGCCTTCGCCTTGGCCGTTCCGAAGTCGGTCACCCTCGCCGTCTCGCCGTCGTACATGACGTTGGAGGGCTTGATGTCCTGGTGCACCAGACCCGCGGCATGGGCGTGCCCGATGCCGCGCAGCATCTGGATCGCGACGTCGAGGGCCCGCGGGAGGTCGCGGCACCGACCCTCCCGCACCGCCGAGGTCAGGTCGCCGCCCGTGACCCATTCGGCGAAGACCACCGGGTACGCGCCGACGCGCTGCACGTAGTTGCAGCCGACCACGTTCGGATGGGGATCGAGATCGGTCCAGGCCTGCGCCTCCTGGGCGAGCAGGTCAAGAATGCCGGGGGCCGCGGCCAGGTCGGGGCGGGGCGTCTTCACGGCGAGGTCGACGCCCCAGGCGAGGTGATGGGCGCGGTACACAAATCCCATGCCGCCCGTCTCGACGACCTCCTCGATGCGGAACGTGTCGAGGACGATCTCCCCTGGCCGCCACCGGATCACCTCCCCCGCGTTCACACCGAGGCCCTAGTCGACGAGCGCCACGTAGATCGGGCTGCCCAGCAGCGTGCCCTTCGGCCCTGACTTCTCGGCCAGCCGCTTGGCGATGAACTCGACCCGTTGTGTCGGGCCCGGAAGCGCGGTTCCGATCTGCGACAGGGTCTCGTGGAAGCGTTCGTCGTCGAACTCGCCCGGGTCCGATTGCAGTTCCTGAAGCTTGCGGAACAGGTACGGCGGGACCGATCCGAGCGGTTCGGCATCGCCTCCGCCGACCACGTGCGACGCCGACCCGCCCAGGACGATGACCTGGTCGTCGAGCGTTCCCGCGAAGACCACGATGCCGGAGGTGGGGAAGACCTTCCAGCGCATCTCCAAACAGGCCTGGAAGTAGGGGCCTGGCTCGGCTGCGGTGCCGATCTGGTCGGCGTCCTGAAGGTGCCGGACAACCTTTTCGAGCTTGTCGAGGTCGTGGCGCTCGGGCAGGACCGCCTTGCGGCTGTAGCGGACCAACTTCAGATCCACGGCGAGTTCGGTCTCGTGCTGCGCGGAGGAGGCGACTTGCGCCGCGAGGAGCCCGATCTTGAGACGCGATAGGTAGAGGTAATACGTGAGACCCAAGGTGCGCTCCGGTGACGGGGAGTTATCAGGATTCAGACTACTCGATGAATCCTTGAGCGCACGACCCCGCCCAACGTGTTCATCCGGGTCTTGCCGCTGTCCGCAGGCGCTCACTACGGCGCGCTGGCGGGTGCCTTCGTCATGCTCGACTTCCCGCTTGGCAACCGAGTCATCCCTGGCCCGTCCGTCGTCTACTGCGGGTCGGTGACCGGGGCCTTCTACCTGAACAGACCCGAGGAATTGGCGGTCTACGAGAAGGTCTGGGCGAGCCTACTCAGCCTCGCGCTTGATGAGGAACAATCGAGAAGGATCTCCGCCAACATCAAGGAAGAGGTCCATCATGGCTGATGACCTGTTCTGCGCGCAGTGACGCAAGAGCACCCGCAGCGGCGACAACGGCGGCGCGTGCGTCGAGGTCGCCGACAACCTGCCCGGCCTCGTCGCCGTACGCGACAGCAAGGACCCGGCCGGGCACGCCCTCACCTTCTCCCCCGCCGCTTGGACCAGCTTCGTCCGGTCCACCATGTCGGCGCGCTGAACACCACAGACGGGAGCGCAGCCGGCGGGCAGGCCGAACGCGCTCCCGTCTCGCGCTCGGTCGAGGACCGAGTTCGCCACGCCGTCCGGACCCGTGGCCATCCACTTGACCAGCGGGTGCCCAGCCGCCGAGGGGCTGCTTGTCCACGGGTCAGCCCTGCCTCCCGCAGTGGACGCAGTGGTAGCCGGGCATCGGGCTGTCCCCGCAGGCAGCGCAGTCGGGGCTCTCGCCAGCGGGCACTTCCAGGTCCCGCCAGTGCAGGTGGTCGAGCATCATGCCGAGGATGCGCACCGCCCGCCACACCCCGATGGCTGCGGACACCGTGCCAGCGGTGAGAGGGATCGCCCAGTAGGCACCGTAGAGGGCGGGAAGGATGCCTGCGGCGAGGACGGCGAGGGTCGGTGCCCAGCCGATGCCGACAGGCACTTTCAGGTCATCTGCGGAAATGCGTGCCATAGGGGTGGGCTCCTAGATCGGTGGACCGTGCGGTTCCTTCACGGGCGAACATCCTGAGTGCCTGGCCATCGTCGGGGTCGGCGACAGCGGCGGGTAGCCGGAAGACCGGTGAGACTGCACAGTCATTCCTGACGCCCGCCGTAGGCCGGGTCGTTTCGACATGTCATGCCGGCGAACCTATCGACTTCCGCTTTCGGTCACCTCGTCCGTACGTCCACTTCAGACCGTCTTGACGTTCTGCGCACGACGCGCGCCCGTGATCAATTCAAGGAGGCGACAACCTCAAGTGCGATTCAATGCGCGCGGGAATTGCGCGGCGATGGCTCTTGTCGGGGGCATCTTGTATCGTCAGAGGCGCATTCGAATTGGATGGTCGCCCATCTCCGTGAGAGATGACCCGGCTGGCCGGCGAGCTGCGCCAGGCGGCGGAGGAAGCGGTGCGGCACGACGGTGACCGGTCCCGGGCGGCGCTGCGCGGCGCGGAACTGCTCCGGCTCGCGCTGGAGGAACACGAGGACCGGGGCGAGGGCCCCTGCCCGGCCTGCGCCACCGGCACCCTCGACGGCGGGTGGCGGGCCACCGCCACGGCGTCGCTGACCGAGCTGCGGCGCCGCAGTGTCGCCGCGTAGTCGGCGGCGACCCGGCTGACCGCACTGCTGCGGCGGGCGCACCACCTCGTGGACGCCCTGACGGTCCCCGGAGACGACGTGCCGCCCACGGCGGGCGAGACGGCGGGGACGCTGCGCGAGACGGCGGGGCGCTGCGGCGGGCGCTGCGGCGCGTACCCGCTGATCCCGCGGAGCTGGCCGACCACCTCGCCGCGCGGTACCCGCGGGTGCTGGCGGCGGCGGACATGGCGCGGACGCACGCCGAGGAGTTCCTGCGGGGGCGCGACACCGGGTGGCGTGCGGCGGTGACCGAGCTGCGGAGCTGGCTGGCCGCCTCGACGGGCCTGCCCGCCCGGGAGGCCAGCCTGGCCCGGTTGAAGGCCGCGCGCGGGTGGCTGAAGGAGGCCGGCGCGGCGATCCGCGACGAGCGGGTCGCGCCGTTCGCCGCGCACTCCCAGCGGATCTGGGAGCAGCTGCGTCAGGAGAGCAACGTCGAGCTGGGGACGGTGACCCTCGCCGGAACCAACACCCGGCGACGGGTGGTGTTCCCGGTCAGCGTGGACGGCTCCGACAACGGCACCGCGCTGGGGGTGACGAGCCAGGGCGAGATGCACGCCCTGGGGCTGGCCACGTTCCTGCCGCGCAGCTGCGCCGAGGAGAGCCCGTTCCGGTTCGTCATCGTCGACGACCCGGTGCAGAGCATGGACCCGTCCAAGGTGGACAACCTCGCCCGGGTGCTCGCGGAGCTGGCCGAACACCGGCAGGTGGTGGTGTTCACCCACGACACCCGGCTGCCCGACGCGGTGCACCGGCTGGACCTGGGCCGAACCCGGATCGTGGAGGTGCACCGGGCGGAGCAGTCGGTGGTGACGCTGCGCCCGGCTCCGACCCGGTGTCCCGCTACCTCGACGACGCGTGCGCGCTGTCCCGCAGCGACGAGGTGCCGGCCGAGGTGCGCGGGCCGGTCGTGCGGAGCTGTGCCGCTCGGCGGTGGAGGCTGCCTGCCACCAGCGGGCGTGGCGGACCAGGGTGGCGCGCGGGGTGCCGCACGACGAGATCGAGGCGGCGGTCGCCTCGTCCCGTCGGCTGACCACGACCGTGGCGCTGGCCGTCTTCGACGACGCCGAACGCGGCGGCGAGGTGCTCGGCTGGCCGGGCCGGCGGGGCCACCGGGCGGTCGACGCGTACCGGGCGTGCAGGGAAGGCGTGCACGGGGCCTACCTGGCGGACCTGCCCGGCCTCGTCGCGGACACCCACGCCCCGGCGGGGGCGCTGTCGTGAGCGCCCCGACAATGCTCCGCAGCAGGGTGACCACGCCGACCCCCCAGCGCTGCCTGGCGGCGGCCGACCAGCTGCTGCGCGGGGCGGGCCCGCTCGGCGCGCAGGCGGTGGACGCCGGCTGGTGGCCGCGGGCGTGCGCGTGCCTGATCCGGCTGGCGCTGGAGTGCGGCGTCGACGGCTACTGGCGGCGGGTGCGTCCGACGGCGGCGGAGCTGCGCCGGCTGCACACGGAGGTCAACGCCCTACTTGCTCGCCTCGACCGGACGGACACGGCCCCGGCCGGCGACGGGACTGACTGACGGTCGGCCCGATGTCGCCGATCGGACAGCACGGGTGACGTCCGGTCGCGATGATCGCGTCTACTGTCGAGGCCCGCCGCCGGGTCGCCCCGCTCGGCGCATGCGCGGCCCTCGTGCGGGTCGTCGACACACAGCCGAACGGAAGGCTCCCCTGTGGATCGGGCATCGACCCCGGGACCGGCGGCGGAACAGGCCGGGTCGGACCCGCCGCCCGACCGGCGGCGGGTCCAGGCGCTCACCCGCCGGCTCGCCCAGCTCGCCACCCGATACGCCGAGGCCGAACACCGGCTGGTCGAACTCGACCGTGCGGTGCAAACCCACGCCCACGAGAACGGGCGGCTGCGCGCCGCGCTGGACCAGGCGACGCGCACGGCGGACGACCTCGCAGCCCGGCTGGCGGAGTACGGCGAGCTGCCCCCCGAACACCTGCGCCAGCGGGCGGTCGAGGTCGACCGGGAGGCCGCCGCCCGGCTCGCCGACGCCGACAGGCGGGCCCAGCGGCTCGACGCCGACACCGACAAGCGGGCCCAGCGGCTCGTCGCCGACGCCGAGGAGCTGCGGGAGCAGGCACGCCGGCGCGCGACGCTGCTGATCAGCGCCGCGCAGGAGGAGGCCGAGCTGTGGCGGCGGGCCGCGCGGGAGGAACTGGCCGAGCAGGCGGCGGCGGCCATCGAGGAGAACGCGGCCACCCGGCGGGCGATGATCGACCAGGTCGACCGGCAGTGCTCCCGGATGCTGGCCGACGCGGCGACCCTGGCCCGGGAACTGCTGCAACTCGCCGATCCCGACGAGTCCCGCGCGCAGGCCCGGGAGGAGGCCCAGGCCCTGGTGCGCGTCGCCCACCGGGAGAGGGCGGACATCCTGGCCGACGCCCGCCTAGGGGCGGAGGAGATCGTCAGCGACGCCCGCCGGGAGGCGGCGGACATCATCGCCGCCGCGCGCCGGAAGGCCGACCGCATGTTCTCCGGTCCCCCGCCCGAGGCCGTCCCTCGGCATCGGACCGTCGTCGCCACACCCGACACCCGCCCGGCCGGTGACCGGCCACGACCGCAGGACACGGCGACCGACGACCGCCCGCCGCCAGCGCCCCCGGAACCGATCGAGCGGGAGCCGGCCGCCTTCGTACGGGCCCTGGACCTGCTCCAGCCGGCACCGTGGAGGCGGCGGGCCGACGACGAGGGCCCGAACCAGGGGCCGCCGACCCCCTCCGGCAGTCAGCCGACCATGCCTGTTTTCCCCCAGTTCGACACCGTCCTCAGGGGATACGACCGCACTGAGGTCGACAACTATGTGCAGTGGGTCGCCCGACTCGACCGGAACACCTCCGGTACCAGGACGTGGCGGCCCGCCGTGTTCCATGTGGTCCTCCGCGGCTACGACCAGGCGCAGGTCAACGCCTACGTCGAACAGGTCGACGCGGTGCTGCGCCCCGACGACACGAATCGGAAGACAGGTGATGGGAGATGACGGTCGACCAGCCGGTGCTCGGCGTGCACGGGATCTGGAACGCGCAGCCGGGACGGGAGCCCGCGGAGGCTGCGGCCCGGCTCGCCGGGCAGTGGGCGAAGGCGCTGGCCACCGGCTACCGCGACGCCGGCCTCGTCGAGCGGCCGCCGGCCGTGGCCGCCACCTACTACGCGCACACGCTGGCCGACGGCGCCCAGGGCAACGTCGACGACCTGGCCGCGCTGACCCCCGACGAGCAACGCATGGCGTGGGCCTGGATGCGGGAGTTGGGCGTGCCGCAGGAGGCCGCGCAGGGGTTGCTCACCGTGCCGCTGCGGCAGGGCCTGAGCTGGCTCGCGCAACGCGACGGGCGTCCGCAGCAGATGCTGGCCAGGATCATGACCGCGCTCCTGCGGGAGGTCTACACCTACCTGACCCGGCCGGCGTCCCGGGCGCGCGCCCGGGACGCGGTGATCGAGGCGGTCCGGGCACACGGGCCGAGGGTGCTGGTCGCCCACTCGCTCGGCTCGGTCGTGGCGTACGAGGCGCTGCACCAGCGCCCCGACCTGGAAGTGGATCTGTTCGTGACGCTCGGCTCGCCGCTCGGCCTGCCCGGCGCGGTGTTCGAGGCCCTCGACCCGCCGCCCCGGGACGGGCGGGCGCACCGCCCGCCGGGCGTACGGCGGTGGGTGAACATCGCCGACCCGGGCGACCTCGTGGCGACGCCCGCGCGGCTGGGCGGCCGGTTCGACGTGGACCTGCACGCGGAGGCCCACATCGGCAGGGTGGACTTCCACACGATGCGGGGGTACCTGTCGTGCGGGCTGGTGGCGGCGGCGATCGCGCCGTACGCGTAGGCCCGGGCCTCCTACCGTTGGCGGGGCGGAGCGGGGGCGGGCCGGGCCGCCTACCGTTGGCGGGGCCGGGCCGCCAGGAGCACGACCCGTCCGGCGCACCGGACGGCGAGGTCCGGCCCGACGAGGGTCACCCCGTCGACCGGCGCGCCCAGGTCGATGTCCGCGAGCAGCCGCTCGGAGAGCGCGTCGGCGATGAACAGGCGGGTGTCGCGCCAGGTGACGGTGGCCTGCCCACCGTCGGGCAGCACGATGTGCTCGACCTGCCCGGGGCCGTCGGGCTCCGGTGCCACGGGCGTGGCCAGCGGTGAGACGTACCGGCTGCGCAGGTCCGTGACCCGGATGCCGTCGGCGGCGGCGGAGAGCGCGACCGGGCGACCGCCGAGCGGGGTGAGGGCCACCGACTCCACCCGGCCGTCGTGCCCGGTGAGCCCGTGATACTCCGTGCGGCCGGTCGCCGGGTCGGTGACCGCGAGGTCACCCGATTCCGAGGCCGACACGAGCAGACCCCGCGGCGCGAAGGCCAGCGCGGTGACGGGCTGCCGGTGCGGGTGGCAGGCGCCGACGACCGCGCCGGTGGCGGCATCGCGCACCAGCACCCTGCCGTCGACGGTCCCGGTCGCCACCCGAGGCTCCCCTACGGCGGTGGCGACGACCGAGACGAGGTGTCCGCCGGCGGCGGGCACGGGCGTCAGCGGGCCGGCGGCGGTGGCGCGGTCGGCCCTCAGCCACCACGCCTGCGCCCGCTCCCCCTCAGCGAGCACGAGCAGGTCCCGGCCGGCCAGCGCGCAGGTCAGCCGGGTGCCGCCGGTCGGCCGGGTGCCCGCCGGCCGGGGATCGTCGCCGGTCGGCGTGGCACTGTCGGACAGCCGGCCGAGCAGGTGTCCGGCGTCGGTGGGTCGCGCCTCCTTGCGCAGGTTGTGTGAGGTGACGACGACGTCGCCGCCGTCGACCCGGACGATGGTGAGCCGGGGGCCGACCGCGATGCCGGCGAGGGCCGTCACCGGGTGACGCGTCGGTTGCCAGCCGGCCGGGATCCACTGCCAGCCGTCGTGACGGAGCAGGCGGATGCCGCCCCGGGGGTCGGCGGCGAGCAGGATCGGCCCCGACTCGGTCGCCACCCGCGCGGTGGGCCCCGGAGGTGGGGAGTCCGGAGGCGGGGACTCCGGGGATGGGGCGGCCGGCGGCGGGGAGGTCTGCGGTGGGGCGGCCGGCGGCGGGGGTGGTCCGTCCCCGGCCGGAGTCGGGCCGGAGTCGCCGTCGACCGGCGCCGGCCGACCGGTGGCGACCTCCCAGCCGTACACCCGCCCGGAGCCGTCCTCGACGACGACCACGCGCCCCCGGTGGTGGAGGGACCGGGGGTGACCGCCGAGCTGGGCCGACCAGAGTGGCGCGAGGTCGGCGGCCCGCCACACGGTGAGGCTCCCGTGCGTCGTCACCACGCAGATGTGCAGTTGCCCGCGCCACCTGACGAGCGCGGTCACCTCGGTCGGGGCGTCGACCAGCAGGCCCGCCGGCCGCAGGCCCACGGTCTCCTCGCCTGCGGCGGGGACGGCCCAGCCGGGCGCCCAGTCCAGCGGCGGCTGACCGGGCGGGTGGCAGAGGGCGCGGGCGGTGCCGGGCTCGCCGCCGAGCAGCGCGGTGACCGCGAGCGCGTACCGGCGCGACCGGGTCGACTTCGGGAGCCGGGCGAGGCCGTCCGGGGACAGCCACGGGAGTTGGTGCGCGGCCATCAGCTCGGCCACGGCCTGCGGTTCGCCGTGCACCAGGAACTCCGGGTCGTCGGCCAGCAGGTCCAGCCGGCCGCTCTCCGCGCAGTGGGTGACGGCGTGCCGGCGCAGGTACGGCTCCGCGAGGTCCCAGCGCCGGCCGGCGCCCGCCATGCTGGTCAGCGGCGCGAGCATGGCCTCGGCCAGGCGGGCCGACTGCGCGGGGCCGCCGCCGGAGCGGCGGAGGTGGTCGGAGAGCCCCTGGTGGAAGAGGCGGTAGAGGGTGGTGCCGTCGACGTCGGCGCTCACCCGCAGGTAGAAGCGGCCGGCGTCGAGGGCCTCGGTGATCCGCCGCCGCTGCGCCTGCGGGGACGGACCGTCCGCCGCGACGTCCGGGGCGGGGGCGAACGCCGCCGCGGCGTCCTGGATGACGTCGGCGGGCATGCCGTCGCCCCGGGCGTGGGCGAGCGCGGTCAGCACCGGTCGCAGCCACGCCTGGGGTCGCGTCGACAGGTCCAGATCCAGCAGGTCGGGCAGCGTCCGGGGAACGGCGGCGGCCAGCTCACGGGCCCGGACGTTGTCGGCGACGGCGTCGTACGCGGCGACGAAGTGGTAGGTGTAGAGGCCAGCGACCAGGAACTCGCCCCACCGGTGCTCGTCGTCGCCGGGGCGGTCGTGGACGAGGGTCGCGGCGAGCGCGTGGGCGAAGCTGGCCCGGGCACCCGCGTACTCCACCCCGTCGTAGGGCGGGTGGTAGCGCAGCAACGTGTCGACGTACCGCTCGATGTCGCGCTCCAACTGCCACCGGTCGGCGGCGTCGAGGTCGATCAGCCCACCCGCGCCCTCGGCCAGCTCGCGCAGTGCCGCGAACTCCGGCCACGGGCGCATCCCGACGAGCAGCCGGCAGGCGGGTCGCCCGTCCGGTCGCCTGGCCCCGGCCAGGGGCAGCAGGAGCTTCGACATCACCTGCTGGTGCTGCTCGGCCTCGTCGAGGGCGTCGAGCACGATCACCGGCGGTGTGTCGAGCTCACCGATCCCGGCGACCAGCTCGGAGACCTCCCAGGGCCGCCCGTCCGGGGGCGTGAGCGCCAACTGGCTGGCCAGGGAGGCGACGATCTCGGCCAGGCCACGCTGGCGGGCGTGCACGGCCGCCAGGTGGCGGTTCACCCTCGGCGCCCAGTCGGCGGTGTCCCAGATGCGCCGGGTGGGCCCGTTCAGCAGGTGGTGGGCGGCGCAGACGATCACCCCGATGATGGCGGACTTGCCGGCGCCCGGCCCGCCGGTGACGACCCGCAACCACGGCTCGCCGTGGCCGTCGCACCAGGCGGTGAGGGCGCGCAGCTCCCGGCTGCGCCCACTGAAGCAGCCCCGCCCGTGGTGGCCCTTCATGCCGCTGGCGACGTCCATGAAGTGCACCGGGTCGAGGGCCTCGTCGACGTCGTCGAGGAAGGGGGCGACGGCGACGTCGACGCTGGCCCGGACGGCCCGGCGTCCCCCGCCGTCGAGGAAGCCGGGGTTCGGGAAGAACGCGACGTCGGGTGAGCCGGCGGCGATGTCCCAGAGGCTTCCGGTCACCTCCTGGGGTAGTGCCCCGTCGCGGGCCACCAGCCGCCTGACCTCACGGCGCAGCGCCGCCGCCACCCGCTCCAGAGGCAGGTGCCGCTGTTCGGCATCGGTGTGCGCGTCGGCGCCGGCGAGCATGGTCAGCACGTTGGCCACGGCCGCGGAGTAGCGGCCCCGGAACGCCTGCTGGTGCGGCGCGGACGCGGCGATCACCCAGGCCCGACCGGCGCCGTCGGCCGTGGACAGGTGCCAGGGCTGGCGTGCGGCGGCGCCCGCGTGGCAGAGGTCGAGCAGGAACAGGGCCGCCGGGAGGTGCGGGAAGTGACCGAAGCGGCGTATCCACTCGGTCACTTGGCCCTCGGGGTGGTGGCGGCCGTCGGCGCCGACGACGTAGAGCGCGCCGTCGTCGGTGAGCACCCCGTGGCTGATGATGTGGACGACGAGCAGGCCGTCCGGTCCACACTCCTCGGCCTCCCGCCAGATCAGCTCCGGCAGCGCAGCCCCGGACAGGTGGACCGGGTCGAGGCACTCGGTGACCGTATAGTCGAACCGCCGCAGGGCGGCGGTGACGGCGGGCACCCGCTCGTGGACGAAGGGCAGCGGCGCGGGGGCGAACGGATCCGCACCGGGCGCGACGCCGAAGGTCGGCACGCCGATGCTGATCGCGCGGCGGCGGCGCGGCTGGACGCCCGTCACGCGGCACCGCCGGGGGTTCCGGGCTCGTCGGCGTGGCCCCGCCGGATCAGCCCGAGCACCGTGCGGACCCAGGCGTCCACCGCGGCGTGCTCGTAGCCCGAATCGGCGGCCCGGAACTCCGTGCTCGGAGGCTCGGGCGCGGATGCCGGATCCGCCGCCGCCTTCTTCGCCCAGCCGACGAAGTTGTTCACCTGGCCTTTGGCGTACCCGTGTCTGACGGTCCGGAAGGCCGGCCGCGCCGGCAGGGCGACGGCCGCGAGCGATTCGCCCCGCAGCCGGCGTGCCTGCAGCGCGGCCTCGGCGAGGATCGCCTCGGCCCTGTTCTCAGCGCGGGCGACGATCTCCCGGTGGGCGTCCTCGGCGTGCCGGTGGGCGGTCCGCCGGTCCCGCTCGATGCGCGCCTCGGCCTCCGCTCTCGCGTTCGCCAGCAGCTCCGCCGCCTGCCGCCGGGCCTCGGCGACGACCTGCTCGGCCTCCGCGGCCTGGCGTGCGGCCTCCTCCTCGCGCGCCGCGAGGTCCCGCTCCGTCCGGCGGACCCGGGCGGCGAACTCCTCGGGCGTGACGTCCCCGAAGTCCCTGAGGCGGGCGTCGAGGAGGGCGGTCCGGTCCAGGGCGGCGCTCAGGTCGTGCCGCAGCTGATCGAGCTCCGCTGCCCTCGTGTCCAGGACGTACCGCAGGTCCACGAGCTCCTGTTCGGACCGGGCGTGGTGATCCCGCAGCCTGCGGATGCGCCGGACGAGTGCCCGTTCGCGGCGGCCCAGGTCTCCCTCCGGCGCGTCGGTCGGGGGGACGCCCTCCCCCTCCGTCACCGCATCCGCCTCACCCGGGCGGCCGACCGTCGTCTGGTAACGCACCGGCTCCGCCTGACTACCGTCCATCGGGTGCCGAGCATAGGCGGTGTGTGCTCGCCGGGCGGGCCCCACCGGCGGCTCACGCCCGGCAGGCGGGCCAGTGTGGACACCCGGGCGGGGCGGGGTGACCGAGTGCGGCCAGCGGCGGTAACGTTGCGCGGCATCACGTTCGGCGGAGGGGTGGTCCGCCCGCAGCGTCCCGGAAGTACGGAGGTCGACGCATGTCCACTGCTGGTGATTCTTTCGCGATGCGGGGGGACGCGGCCCAACGGCCGAGCTTCGAGCAGGCGCTGCGCGGCTACGACAAGCGGCAGGTCGACCGGTACGTCCAGCAGGTCGACGGCGCCGCCGCGTCGCTGTCGTCCGAGCGGGACCGGGCGCAGCACCAGTTGCGCAACCTCACCCTCCAGTTCCAGCAGCTCCAGGCGGAGGTGTCCGAGCTGCGCCAGCGCCCGGCACAGGTGGACCGGGCGTCGTTCAGGGACCTGGGGCCGGTGGTCGACCAGATCCTCGCGCTGGCCGAGAAGCAGGGCGGGCTGATCGCGGAGGCCGCCACGCAGCGGGCCGGGGAGTTGCAGGCCGAGGCGGAGCGGACCCTGTTGGAGGCACAGGAGCACGCCGCCCAGTCGTTGCACGAACTCAAGACGGAGCTGTCGGCGCGGCGGGCCGAGCAGGAGAAGGCGTACGAGGAGCGGCGCTCGGCTGCCGAGGCGCAGCTCGCGGACATCCAGGAGCTGGTGGAGCAGTTGCGGGTGGACGGCGAGGCCGCCCACGAGCACGCCCAGCAGGAGGCGAAGCGGATCAACGAGCTGACCGCCCAGCAGGTGGAGCAGGCCCGCGCCGCGGCCGAGGCGCTGACCAAGGCGGCCCGTACGCAGATCCAGCAGGAGGTCCAGGCGGCGCGCGCGCAGAGTCAGCAGGAGCTGACCCAGTGGCGGGTCAACGTGGAGCGGGAGATCAACGAGCGGCGGGCGGCGGCCGAGCAGGAGCTGGCCGAGCACCGGGCGGCGGCCGAACGGGAGGTGGCGGGTCAGCTCACCGCCGCCGAGGAGAAGATCGCCACGCTGATCGCCGAGGCGCAGCAGTACTCGACGGAGGTGCGCAAGCGCGCCGACGAGCAGGCGACCGCGCACCAGGAGCAGCTCACCGCCGTGCAGCAGGAGGTCGGCAGCCAGCGGCAGGCGCTGACCCAGTTGCACGCCGAGCTGGACGCCACCCAGCAGCAGCTCGCCCGGGTCCGCCAGGAAGGGGCCGCGGTCGAGCAGCAGGTCAACCAGTTGCAGCAGCGCCTGGGTGAGCTCCGGCAGGAGCTGGCGGCCGAGACGAACCGGCTGGAGGAGGCGCGCCGCTCGGCGGACTCGGTCGAGCAGCACGCCAAGGACGTCCGGGCCCGGGTGCAGCGGGAGGCGAAGCGGGTGGCCGACCTGGCCGCCGCCGCCGTGATGGCCGCCGCGGCCGGGGGCGGCGAGACCGCCGAGTACCCGACGGTGCGGGGCCGACCGGGCGCGCCCCGGCCCGCCGAGAGGGCCGGCGAACAGCCCGCGCCCGAGGTGGCCGCGAGCGCGTAGCCTGACCGTCCCGGTCAGGTCAGGGGCTCGGCCTTGTGACGTGCTCCAGCACGTACGGGTCGCTCAGCTTGGCCCTGCTCAGATCGGCACCGGTCAGGTCCGCGCCCCGCAACTTGGCCCCTGTCAGGTCGGCGCCCCGCAGGTTGGCGCCGGTCAGGTCAGCGTCGCGCAAATCAGCGTCGCGCAGGTCAGCCCCGGACAGGTCAGCGCGGGACAGGTTCGCGTCGCGCAGGTCGGCGCCGGACAGGTTCGCGCCGGCGAGGTTGGCATGGGTGGCGGTGGCCTCGGTGAGGACCGCGTCGCTGAGGTCGGCGTCGACGAGCCTCGCCGAGTCGAGATGAGCTCGGTGCAGCAGGGCGCCGGTGAACGTCGACCCGGTCAGGTCGGTGTCGGTGAGGTCCCAAAGGGCCAGTTCGGTGCCGGCGAACCAGCTGCGGGGCAGGGCGGCACTCGGGATGGAGACGTAGACGTTGGTGAGGTCGAGCACCCGGTGCTCCGGCCACGTCGGCCGGGGTCTGCGGCCGAGCACGGTCACCGCGGCGCGGACGTCCGGGGGTGACTCCTCGGCCCTGCCCTGCAGCGCGGGCTGCACGGGCGCGTGGGTACGCAGGAACGCGCAGAGGACCTCGATGATCGGCCCCTCGTCCTGAGCGGAGTCCCGGGCGATGCGTTCGAGCGCGTAGACCGCGCCGAGGCGGACGTCGAGCTTCTCGGAGCCGAGCTGTTCGACGCTCGTGGCGTACCGCTCGGTGATCTGCCCCTGGGCGCTCAGTCGTTGCTGGTCACGATTCGCCTCGTTGGTCATCCACAGCCCGACCGCGACGACCAGCACGGACAGGATGCTGCCGACCGCGATCAGCCGCTGCCACGGGTCGGGACGCAGGTCGACCGGCGCGGCGAGGGTCAGCTCGACCGAGGTGGGGCGGCCCGTCCGCAACCGGCGGGGCGGCGGCGTCGCAGGGACACGGGCGGCGGGGGCGGGCGGTCGCCGCCCGCCCCCGGAGGGGCGGGACGGCGGCGGCTCGGGCGCGACCCACGCGGCACGCACCGCGCGCAGACGATGACCAAGTGTGGGCATCCGCTCATTGAAGCAGTGCGGGAAAAGCCGGTCGGCGAGGGAAACGGCAACGGCGCGCAGCAGGCCGCCACCCGCATGCGTGGGTGACGGCCTTCCTCGTCGTACGCGGTCAGCAGCCGCCGCAGCTGTAGAAGAGGATGTCCCAGTGGCTGCCTTCCTTGGTGTACAGGTTTCCGGAGCCCGCGCGGTACTGGTAGCCGAAGCCGGAGATGTACCCGACGTAGGTGTAGGCCGCCGAGATGTAGTTCTGCACGCAGGTGCTCAGGGCGATGTCGAGCTTGTAGCCGTTCCAGTGACTGTAGGTGCCGCCGATGTGGCCGGTCTCGGTGCCGGCGGTGACGGTGATTGCACAGCCGCTGGCCCGCTTGAACGTGATGATGCCCTCGATCGTGGCCTGCCGGACGCCGTCGAACGACGTGCAGGTGGGGTTGTTGCGGTCGCTGCATCCGCCGCTGGAGGTCCAGGAGATGCCGGCGGCGGCGAGCTGCGAGGTGGCGCTGGAGTGGGTGACCGCCAGGGCCGGGCCGGCGAGACCGACGGTGATGCCGATGGCGGCGAGCGAGGCGACGAGCAGAGTCACCGCTCGGCGGCGCAGGGTGGAACGGGGCGTGGACATGGTTCTCCCGGTTCGCCTGGGGGTTGATTTTCTGCGGTTCAGGGGCCGGTCTTGCAGAATTTCTACCAGGTATCGACGTTCATGACTAGATGCCCCTGTCGTGGTCGGGGTCGGCCGACCGCCGGTGATCTTTCTGTCGGTACGGACTGTTACGGTCGCGCCGCCGCTGCACCAGTCGAATCGGAGGTTGGCGTGATCCACTCCCATCTGTCGTCGTTCACGGGGCTACCCGTGTTGCCCTTCACCCCGGGGATGACCCTGCCCGACGACCCGTCGGCGGTCGCCTGGCGGCTGGAGGTGGAGGACTTCGACGCCGACCCGGAGGAGTTCGCCGCCCTGGTGGCGGCCCTGCGCGCCGAGGTGCCCGCCGACGCGGTCCGGGCCCTGGTGATCGGCGAGTGGGGCTCGGCGTACGAGCGGGCGCTGCCGGTCGACCTGCTGGTCGAGGCGGCGGAGGAGTGGACGTCGCTGCGGGCGGTCTTCCTCGCCGACCTGGTCGGCGAGCAGTGCGAGATCTCCTGGCTCACGCAGGGCGACATCACCCCGCTGCTGGCGGCGTACCCGTCGCTGGAGGTGCTCTGGGTGCGCGGGGGCAACGAGCTGCGCCTCGACCCGGTGCGGCACACCGGGCTGCGGGAGCTGGTGTTCCAGACCGGCGGGCTGCCCGGGTCGGTGGCCGCCGCGGTGGGCGGCTGCGACCTGCCCGCGCTGGAGCGCCTCGAGCTGTGGCTCGGCCGGCAGGACTACGGCGGCGACACGACCCGCGCCGAACTGGCCGACGTGCTGGCCGGCACCCGGCTGCCGGCGCTGCGCCACCTCGCGGTGTGCAACGCCGAGTTCGCCGACCGGATCGCGGAGGCGGTCGCCGCCGCGCCGGTGGTCCGCCAGCTCGAGGTGCTCGACCTGTCGAAGGGGATCCTCACCGACGTCGGCGCGGAGGCGCTGCTGGCCGGGCAGCCGCTGACCCACCTGCGCCGCCTCGACCTGCACCACAGCTTCCTCTCCGAGTCCGCGCGCGAGCGGGTCGTCGCCGCCCTGCCGGGCGTCGAGGTCGACCTGTCGGACCCGCAGACCGCCGAGGTCTACAACGGCCGCGAGTACCGCTTCACCGCGGTCGGAGAGTGAGCAGGCCATGACCGTCGGATCCCACGCCGAGTTCTTCGCCGGTCGCACGGTCGTCGAGGTCCCCGCAGACGGCCCGCTGCCCACCGTGGACGGCCCCACCGCCTGGCGGATCGCCACGCGCGAGTGGGACCGGGGCCGCGACCACAAGCTCTCCCCCGAGTTCCGCGACGCGTTCGAGCACTTCCTCGACCGGGCCGACGAGTCCGTCGAGGCGCTGGTGATCGGCTCCTGGGGGTACGCGGCGTTCAACGGCGCCCCGATCGCCCAGCTCTGCGAGGCCGCGCCGCGCCTGCCGAACCTGAAGGCGCTGTTCCTCGGCGACATCGTCGGCGAGGAGTGCGAGATCTCCTGGATGCGGGTGGGCGACGTCAGCCCGCTGCTGACCGCCTACCCCGGCCTGGAGCTGCTGCGGGTGCGCGGCGGGGAGGACTTCCGGTTCTCGCCGGTGCGCCACGAGCGGCTGCGCCGGTTGGAGGTGGAGAGCGGCGGCCTGCCCGCCGAGTTCGTCCGGGCCGTGCTCGACTCCGAACTGCCCGCCCTGGAAGACCTGGAGCTGTGGCTGGGGGTCGACGAGTACGGAGGCGACACCACCGTGGCGGACCTGGCCCCGCTGCTGGCCGGGGAGCGGTTCCCCGCGCTGCGCCGGCTCGGGCTGTGCAACTCCGAGATCGCCGACGACATCGCCGAGGCCCTCGCCGCCGCGCCGGTGGTGAGGCGGCTGGAGAAGCTGGACCTGTCGCTGGGCACCCTCGGCGACCGGGGCGCGCTCGCCCTGGCCGGCGGGCAGCCGCTCGCCCACCTCGCCAAGCTGGACCTGAGCCACCACTTCGTCTCCGACGAGGTTGTCGCGGCGGTGAAGGCGGCCCTGCCGGGCGTGGAGGTGGACCTCTCCGACCCGCAGGAGGAGGAAGAGGACGACGACGAGACGTACCGGTACACGGCGGTGTCGGAGTGACATGCGGCTGACCGTCGTCGGCAACCCCGACAACCGCCGGGTGGGCCTGTTCACCCGGGCCGTGCTGGCCGCCGGCCTGCCCCGGCCGGCGGTGCTGCCCTGGGCCGACGTGCTCACCGGGGCAGCCCCGCCGCCGGCGGGCGCCCTGGTGCGCGTCGACTCCCCCGGCGAGGACCCGGAGGTGGACCGGCTGTTGCGGCGGGCGGCCACCCCGGCCCGGCACGGCGAGCTGGTCGGCCTCGCCGACACGTACGCCGGCCTGGTCGACGGCCTCGGCCTGGTGGCGGCGGGTGGTGCGGAGCTGCTCAACCACCCGGCCGACGTGGCCGCGCTGTGCGACAAGCGGCGCTGCCACGCCCTGCTGGACGCCGCCGGGGTCCCGGTGCCGGGCGCGCTGCCCCCGGTCGACGGGTACGCGGGGCTGCGCGCGGCGATGACGGAGGCGGGCTGGTCGCGGGTGTTCGTCAAGCCCGCGCACGGCTCGTCGGCCGCCGGGGTGATCGCCCTCGCGGTCGGTCCCGGCCGGGTCCGGGCGGTCACCCCGATCGAGGTGGCCCCGGACGGGCTGTTCAACTCGCTGCGGGTGCGCCACTACGACGACGAGGCCACCGTCGCCGGGCTCGTCGACCGGCTCGCCCCGGAGGGGCTGCACGTGGAACGGTGGCTGCCCAAGGCGGGGCTCGGCGACCGGGTCGTCGACCTGCGGGTGGTGGTGGTCGCCGGCCGGCCCACCCACGCGGTGGTCCGCGCCTCCCGGGGGCCGATGACGAACCTGCACCTGGGCAACGCCCGTGGCGACCTGGCCGAGCTGCGATCGGCGGCCGGGCCGGCGGCGTGGGCGGCGGCGATGGAGACCTGCGAGCGGGCGGCGGCGTGCTTCCCGCGCAGCCTGCACGTCGGCGTCGACCTGATGTTCCTGCTCGGCTGGCGGCGGCACGCGGTGGCGGAGGTCAACGCGTTCGGGGACCTGCTGCCCGGGGTGCTCGTCGACGGCCGGGACACCTACGCCGAGCAGGTGCACGCCCTGACCAGCGGCCGGTGGGACAGCTGGCGGGAGGCCGCCGGGCGGGCCACTCCGGCGACGGCCCCGGAGGCCGCGCGGCCGGCGGCGCCGGGACGCCCGGCCGGGCGGGAGGTCATCGCGTGCGGAGCCTGATCGGCGGCCACGACATCTGCCTGGTCACCCTGGACACCCTGCGCTGGGACGTGGCCGACGGGCTGGCCGCCGCCGGGCGCACCCCGCAGCTGGCGCGGGCGCTGCCGGGCGGCCGGTGGGAGCGCCGGCACTCCCCCGCCAGCTTCACCTACGCGGCGCACCACGCGTTCTTCGCCGGTTTCCTGCCCACCCCGGTCAGCCACGGCCGACACGAGCGGCTGTACGCGGCGGCGTTCCCCGGCAGCGAGACGTCGGGCTCCGACACCTGGGTGTTCGACGCGCCGGACCTGCCGACCGCCCTGGCCGGGGCGGGTTACCACACGCTCTGCCTGGGCGGGGTGGGGTTCTTCAACCGGCGCAGCCCGCTCGGGTCGGTGCTGCCCGGCCTGTTCGCCGAGGCGCACTGGGAGCCGGAGTTCGGGGTCACCTCCCCCACCTGCCTGGACGCGCAGCTCGACCGGCTGGCCGAGGTGCTGCCCCGGGTCCCCGCCGCCCAGCCGCTGTTCACGTTCCTCAACGTCGCGGCGCTGCACCAGCCCAACCGGCACTACGTCCCCGGCGCCGCGCACGACGACCCGGCCAGCCACGCCGCCGCCCTGGAGTACGTCGACAGCCGCATCGGCCGGCTGTTCGCCCTGCTCACCGGGCGCGGCCGACCGGTGTTCACGATCATCTGCTCCGACCACGGCACGGCGTACGGGGAGGGTGGCCACACCGGCCACCGGATCGGCCACGACGTGGTGTGGACGGTCCCGTACGCCCACTTCACCCTGCAACCGGGAGAATGGTGACCAGCACCGACACGGGCCTCGACGGCTCGCCGTACCAGCAGTACCTGTACGCGTACCCGCACAAGACCTCGTACCGGGCGCTGCGGCCCCGGCCGCTGCTGGCCGACGTGTGGCGGGCCGAGGCACGCGACGCGCTCTTCCTCTACGTCCACCTGCCGTTCTGCGAGATGCGGTGCGGGTTCTGCAACCTGTTCACCCGCGCCAACGCCCCCGCCGAGCAGGTCACCGCGTACCTGCGGCAGCTGCGCCGGCAGGCCCAGCGGGTGGCCGACGCGCTCGGCGGCGACACCGGGTACGCCCGCACGGCGCTCGGCGGCGGCACGCCGACCTACCTGACCGCCGACGAGCTGACCGAGCTGTTCGACATCGCCACGTCCACGCTCGGCGCGCGGCTGCCCGGCGTACCGCTGTCGGTGGAGACCTCGCCGGCCACCGCGACGCCGGACCGGCTCGCGGTGCTCGCCGCGCACGGCACCACCAGGGTGAGCATCGGGGTGCAGAGTTTCCTCGACGTCGAGGCCCGCGCCGCCGGCCGGCCGCAGCGCCGCACGGAGGTGGAGGCCGCCCTCGGCGCGATTCGCGACGCGCGGATCCCCGTGCTCAACATCGACCTGATCTACGGCATCGACGGGCAGACCGCCGACACGTGGCGGCAGAGCCTGGACGCGGCCCTCGCGTGGCGGCCGGAGGAGCTGTACCTGTACCCGCTGTACGTGCGACCGCTGACCGGGCTGGGCCGGCGGGCGCACGGCCGGGCGGACTGGGACGCGCAGCGGCTCGCCCTGTACGAGCAGGCGGTGGACGCCCTCGGCGCGGCCGGGTACCGGCAGGAGTCGATGCGGCAGTTCCGCCGGGCCGACGTGCCGGCGCCGGACGGCCCGGACTACTGCTGCCAGGACGACGGGATGGTGGGGCTGGGCTGCGGCGCCCGCTCCTACACCACGGGCCTGCACTACTCGTTCGACTACGCGGTGAGCGTGTCCGAGGTGCGGGTGGTGCTCGACGACTACCTGGCCCGGCCGGCCGACGACTTCCGGTTCGCCGAGTTCGGGTTCACCCTCGACGACACCGAGCAGCGCCGCCGCTGGCTGCTCAAGTCGCTGCTGCGCGCCGAGGGGGTGGACCCGGTCGCGTACCGGGCCCGGTTCGGCCGCCCGGCCGGCGAGGACTTCCCCGAGCTGGGGCGGCTGGTCGACCGGGGCTGGGCCACCGACGGCGGGCTGCGGCTCACCCCGGCAGGGCTGGCCCGCTCCGACGCGGTCGGCCCGTGGCTGACCTCCGCGCAGGTGCGCAGCGCGATGACCGGGTACGTGCCACGGTGAACCCGGCCGATCGGTGCGGCGGGGAGGCGGGCCTGGCGATCCTCTACCGGGGGCCCCTGGCGAGCTGCAACTACGACTGCCCGTACTGCCCGTTCGCGAAGCGGCGCGACCCGCCGGAGCTGCTGGCCGAGGACCGGGCGGCGCTCGCCCGGTTCACCGGCTGGGTGGCCGCCAGCACCGACGTGCGGCTGTCGGTGCTGTTCACCCCGTGGGGCGAGGGGCTGACCCGCCGCTGGTACCGGGACGCCATGGTGTCGCTGTCGCACCTGCCGCACGTCGACCGGGTGGTCATCCAGACCAACCTGGCCGCCCGGGTGGACTGGCTGGCCGACGCCGACCCGGCCCGGGCGGCACTGTGGACGACGTACCACCCGGGGCAGGTCACCCGGGAGCGGTTCCTGGCCCGCTGCGCGCGGCTGGCGGAGCTGGGGGTCCGGTTCTCGGTGGGGGTGGTCGGCCTGCCGGAGCACCTCGACGAGGCGCGGGCCCTGCGCGCCGCGCTGCCGCCCGAGGTGTACCTGTGGGTGAACGCCGCCGAGGGCCGCCGCTACGACGCCGCCGAGGAGACGACCTGGACGGCGCTGGACCCGCTGTTCGGCTACAGCGTGCGCCCGCACCTGTCGCTGGACCGGCCGTGCCACGCCGGGGAGACGGCGATCTCCGTGCTCGGCGACGGCACGGTGCGCCGCTGCCACTTCGTCCCGGAGCCGATCGGCAACCTGTACGACGGGTCGTGGCGGGCCGCGCTACGGCCCCGCACGTGCGTCAACGCGGTCTGCGACTGCCACATCGGGTACGTCCACCTCAAGCCCCTCGGGCTGCGCGACGTGTTCGCCGGCGGCCTGCTGGAACGCATCCCGGCTGCCTGGCCGCACGGCTGACTCCGGCCGCCCGGCGGTCAGGCCCGCAGGCTGTGCGGCCCGGCGGCTGCCGATAGGCGTCGGCGAAGCGGGCGTCGCGGTACGCGTCGGCGAAGCGGAAGCGCCCGTCGTGGGCCAGCCCTCCGCCGCACCACAGCCGGCTCCGGTCCCGGCGGCCGTGTCGGAAATCGTGGGCCGACCGGGTCCTGATGTCGAGTTCCCGCGAGGTGGCGGGATCTGGCTGGCCCGGTGGCGTGGATTCGACGGATCGTGGGCGTGCGGTGACCAACCGCGACGTGCCGTGTCGTGCCGTGCCGTGCCGTGCCGTGCCGTGTCGTGTCGTGTCGTGCTGGAGAAAAGGGCGTCCTTTGAACGTGTCAAGTGGGGGAATGACGGCTCGCGGGCGGGGGGCCACGATCGCGCTGGCGTGCGCGGGGGTCTTCGTCGCCTACCTGCCGGTGGTCACCGTCACGGTGAGCCTGCCGGCGATCCAGCAGGCGCTGGGCGCCTCCACCGCGCAGCTGTCGTGGGTCTCGGACGCCTTCGTGCTGCCGGTGGCCGCTTTGATCCTCACCGCCGGGGTGTTCGCGGACGTGCACGGCCGCAAGAGGGTTTTCCAGGTGGGCCTGGCGTTGTGCGCCGTGGGCGCCCTGGTGGCGTTGTGCGCCCGTTCGGTCGAGGTGCTCTGGGTCGGGCAGGCCCTGGCCGGTGCGGGAGCCGCCGCGCTGCTGCCGGTGACGTTGGCGTTGATCAGTCACGCGGTACCCGATCACCGTGAGCGCGGCAAGTACATCGGTTGGTGGACGACCTGCATGATGGCTGCCATGGCGGTGCCGCCGCTGTTCGCCGGGGTGCTCCTCGAACATGTGGGCTGGCGGTGGATCTTCCTGCTGCCGGTGCCGGTGGCGCTTCTGACCATGGTGTTCGCCGCACGGCTGCTGGACGAGTCCCGGGCGCCGGGCGAGCGCAGGCTCGACTGGCCCGGACAGGTCACCGCCGCGCTGGCGATCACCGCGTTGATCTACGGGGTGATCGAGGGTGGGGCCGAGTCGTTCACGCATCCGCGGGCACTCGCGGCCCTGGCGGTGGCCGTGGTGAGTGCCGCCGCCTTCGTGCGGGTGGAGCTGCGCAGCAAAGCGCCCATGCTGAACCTGTCGTTGTTCCGCAGCCCGGCCTTCGCCGCTTCCACGCTGGCGGCCATGATCAGCTTCCTGGGGCTGATCGGCTTCTTCTTCGTGCTCAGCCTGTACTTCGGCCTGGTGCAGCAGTTGACCACCCTGGAGTCCGGCATCCGCATGGTGCTGGTCAACGTCGTGTCCATGTTCCTGGGCCTGGTGATGGGGCGCGTGATGCGTCACGTGCCGGCCCGGGTGCTCATCACGGTCGGGCTGCTGGTCGCGGCGGTCGCGCTGCTGTGCCTGACCACGGTCGGCCCCGACACGTCCTTCGTCTCGGTGGCCTGGCGCCTGGCCCTGCTGGGGCTGGGCCTCGGCCTCGCCTTCCCGTGCATCACGAACATCGCCGTCGCCTCGGTGCCCCCGCACTGGGCCGGCATGGCGGCCGCGGGCAACAACGCCTTCCGGCAGGTCGGCGGCGCGCTCGGACCGGCCCTCATGGGAGCCCTGCTGACCGTGAAGGCGGTGGGCACCCTGCCGGGCCACCTCGCCGACGCGGGGCTGACCGGTGAGCGGGCACGGCAGATCACGGAAACGGCCGACGCGAGCGGGATCGGCGCCGTCGCCGGGCTGGACCTGGGCGCCGACACCGAACGCGCCCTGGGCGCGATGTCCGAGGCGTTCCTCGACGGCCTACGGCTGTGTCTGTTCGTCTCGGCGACCCTGCTGGTGCTCGCCGCGCTGGCTGCCGCCGTACTGCTGCGACGACGGCGGCCGGCCACGACGGCCCCCGCCGTGGCGAACCACCCCACCTCCGCCGGCGCGGTGCCGCAGCCGGCGCTGACCACGCCGCAGGCGGCGCGGTCTTCACATCCGGGACGCCACGATCATGCCTACAATGAGCCCGACCAGCCCTGAACGCCCGCCGCACCCGGCCGCGCCGTGCCCCGTTGCCGCCCCGCTCAGGAGAAGCCTGTGGTGCCCCAGACGCTCGATCTGCTCGACCTGAGGCTGCTGCAGGCGCTGGAGCTCGACGGGCGGGCGTCGTTCAGCCGGATCGCCGAGGTGCTGGGGGTGTCCGACCAGACCGTCGCCCGCCGGTTCCGGCGGCTGCGCACCACGGTACCTGCGGGTGACCGGCATGACCGACGACAGCCGCCTGGGCCGCGACATATGGATGGTCCGGCTGGGCTGCACCCCCAACGTGGCCGAGCAACTGGCGCTCGCGCTCGCCAAACGCCCCGACACCCAGTACGTCGACCTGGTCTCCGGCGGCACCGAGGTGTTGTGCGCGATGAGGCCGCGCACCCGCCAGGAACGCGACGATCTGCTCCTGGAACGTCTCCACCGCACCCCGCGCGTCACCTCGGTCAGCGCCCATTGCATCCTGCACTCCTTCTACGGCGGACCCCTCGGCTGGTTACGCAAGATCAGCGCCCTCGACCCGGACCAGGAGGCCGCACTGCGTCCCCCGGCCGCAGCCGCCCCCACCGCGACGCTCGTCCTGGACGCCGTCGACGAGGCGCTGCTGGCCGCGCTGCACCGTGACGGCCGCGCCGCCCTCGCCGAGCTGCAGAAGGCCACCGGCCAGTCCGAGGCGGTGACCCGGCGACACCTGGAGCGGCTGCGCGCCACGGGAGTGCTGTACCTCGCCGTCGAGTACGACTACGAACCCCTCGGGCATGGCGTCGGGGCGATGTGCTGGCTGACCGTCGCTCCGCACGCCCTCGCCCAGACCGGACGGGCGCTGGCAGGCCACCCGGAGGTGCGCTTCGCCGGGGCCGTGACCGGCCCGGCCAACGTCGCCCTCTTCATGGTCTGCCGCACCAGCAGCGACCTGTACGCGTACCTCAGCGACAGGATCGGCGCCCTGACCGGGGTCCAGAGCGCGGAGACCGCCCTCATCCTCCGACGGGTCAAGACTCTCACCTACCTGCCCCGCTGACGCCCGCCGGCAGCCGACGCAGGCAGCGGCCGGCCGCCTGGCCGCCGGGCGGACCGCCCCGTGTGCCGGCCGAGCCCGCCGGACTTGACCTCAACATTTGTTCAGGTTGCAGTCTGGTGCCGGATGACGACATTCGGATGGCACGGTCGGCCCGGTCAGCGGCGGGTGGACCCAGCCGGAAAGGCGAGGACGGCCGGATGAGCTCAACGAACCGGAGAAAGATGCGCAGGAATCCCAAAATCGTACTCGCGGCCGTCCTGTTGTCGACCGTGTCGCTGCCGATCACCCTGACCGGCGCGTCCGTCGCGCTGTCCGACATCGCGGCCGACCTGAACGCCGACCTGACCCCGGTGCAGTGGGTGGTGACCGGCTACAACGCCGCCTTCGGGAGCTTCATGCTCGCCGGCGGCTCGCTCGCCGACATCCTCGGCCGGCGCCGGATGTACGCCCTCGGCCTCGCCCTGTTCGTGGTGACCGGACTGATCAGCGCGGTGACGAACGACATCATGGTGCTCGACGTGGTCCGCGCGATCGCCGGCATCGGGGCCGCCGCCGCCGCGGCGAGCGGCGCCGCGCTGCTCGCCGCCTCGTTCGAGGGAGCGGCCCGGACCCGGGCGTTCGGGCTCTTCGGCACCGCGATCGGTGTCGGTCTCGCGTTCGGGCCGACCATCGCGGGGGTGCTCGTCGACGCGTTCGGCTGGCGGGCCGCCTTCGCCGCGCCGGCCCTGGTCGCACTGGCCGTGCTGGCGATGGTGCCCCGACTGCCCGAGTCGAGGGATCCGGCGGGCCGACGGGTCGACGTGCCGGAAACCCTGTCGTTCACCCTCTTCCTGCTGGCGCTCATCTTCGCCGTGGTGGAGGGCCCACGGCAGGGCTGGACCAGCCTGTGGATCGTCGGCGCGTTCGTCGCCTCGGCGGCGCTGCTCGTGTGCTTCGTCGTGGTGGAGCGGTGCCAGGAGAACCCGATGTTCGACTTCGGGCTGCTGCGCAGCCGGCACTTCGTCGCCTTCTCGGCGGCTGCCGCCACGATCATCTGCGTGATGATCCCGCTGCTGATCTACCTGCCCTCGTACTTCACCGGGGTGCTGGGCATGACGTCGGGGCAGGCCGGCGCGACGCTGATCCTGCTCACCTCGCCGGCCCTGGCGCTGCCGCTGGTCGGCAGCTTCATCACCCGGTGGATTCCGCCGACCGCGGTGGTCGTCACGGCGGTCATCCTCGTCGGGGTGGGCGCGGCGTGGCTCACGATCATCGAGCCGGGGATCAGCACGATCGCCCTGGCCGGGCCACTGCTGTGCATCGGCGTGGGCATGGGCGTGACGACCGGAATGATCGACGGCGTCGCGCTGGCCAGCATCGACACCCGCCGCGCCGGCACCGCCGCCGGCATGCTGAACACCGCGCGCATCGCTGGCGAAACGATCGTCATCGCCATCTTCGGCGCAGTGCTGGCCAGCACGACCGGTGGCCGGCTGGCCGACCCCGGCTACACCCGCGGACTGCACCTCACGCTCTGGGGGATGTCGGGCTTGGCCGCGGTGACGGTGCTGCTGGTGGCGCTGCTGCTGCGGCGCCGAGCGTCGGCGCCCCGCCCACGCCCGACCGTGGGACCGGCGTACGCGGCCGTCCCCCCGACGCCACCGATCAGCTAGGTTGGCCGTCGGTGCACGTCGGAGGAGAGAGCGGCACATGCGAGATGACTTCCCGCGGTACCTGGCCAAGGAGCTGGACGCCGCCGACCCGCTGGCCGACCTGCGGGACCGGTTCGTGATCGCCGACGACGACCTGATCTACCTCGACGGCAACTCCCTCGGGCGGCTACCTGCGGCCACCCCGGCGCACCTCGACCGGCTGGTCCGGCAGGGGTGGGGCGATCGGCTCGTCCGCTCCTGGCCCAGCTGGATCGAGTGGGGCCGGCGGCTCGGCGACCGGCTGGCCACCCACGCCCTCGGCGCGCGCGACGGCGAGGTGGTGATCTCCGACTCCACGTCGGTGAACCTGTACAAGCTGGCAGCCGCCGCACTGGACGCCGCCGGGGACCGCCGCACGGTCCTCGTCGACGCCGAGGACTTCCCCTCCGACCGGTACGTCATCGAGGGGCTGGCGCGCTCACGCGGGCTGACGCTGCGGATGCTGCCCTCCGACCTCGACGAGGGGCTCGGGCTCGACGAGCTGCGCGCCGCCCTCGACGGGGACGTGGCTCTGGTGGTGCTGTCGGCGGTGTCGTACCGGTCGGGGGCGCTGTTGGACATGGCGGCCGTCAACGCCGCCGCCCGCGAGGTCGGCGCGGTCGTGCTGTGGGACCTGTCGCACGCCGTCGGGGCGGTGCCGATCGAGCTGGAGGCCAGCGGCACCGACCTCGCCGTCGGCTGCACCTACAAGTACCTCAACGGCGGCCCCGGCGCCCCGGCCTTCCTCTACGTCCGGCGGGAGTTGCAGTCCCGGCTGCGCCAGCCGATCCAGGGCTGGTTCGGCCAGCGCGACCAGTTCCTCATGGCGGCCGGGTACGATCCGGCCCCCGGCCTGGACCGGTTCCTGGTCGGCACCCCGTCGATCCTGGCGCTGGCCCCGCTCGACCCGGCCCTGGACGTCCTCGCCGAGGCCGGCATCGACCGGGTACGCGAGAAGGGCCGCCGTCTCAGCGAGCTGATCGTGACGCTGACCGACGCGTGGCTCACCCCGTACGGCTTCCGGGTGGCCTCCCCGCGCGAGGCGGGCCGGCGCGGCAGCCACGTCTCGCTGCACCACCCGGAGGCGTTGCGGATCTCCCGGGCCCTGGCCGAGCAGGGCCGGGTGGTGGGCGACTACCGCACTCCGGACCGGCTCCGCCTCGGTCCCGCGCCGCTGTACACCCGGTTCGTCGACGTGTGGGACGCCATGGACCGACTCCGGGACATCGCCGAGAGGCACGCCTGGGAGCGGGTGCCGGGCGGGCCGTCCCGGGTCACCTGACGCGTCACCCACCCCAGCCCCGCAACGGCCGGCAGCGACAGCGGCCCGGCCGACAGGCCACCCGGAGGGCGGCGGGTCGCGAGAGTTCCCGGCCGGGCACCCGGGGCCGGCCCCGCCCAGGGTGGGGTTGGATGTCGGGATGAGCGTTCACGACGTCGCCCGTGTCCTGCCCGACCCGGCTACGCTGCGCGACCGGTGCCGGGCGCTGGCCGTGCTCGACGCCGCCCTGGTCAGCAGCCCGCCCTTCACCTACCGCTTCGACGCGCGCTGGGGGCCGGGGCAGGAACTGGCGTCGATGGACAACGGCGCCGGCGACCAGTGGTCGATCGTGTTCGCCGCCGCTGGGGTCTTCGTGCGCGGCTTCGACCACGAGTCCCCGCTGAGCCCCGCCGGCAACGACTCGGGCGAGCTGTGGCCGGGCCTGGTCGACACCGTGCCGGAGGCGTTCGCGGCCTGCGTGCGGGAGCCGGCGTTCAGCCTCGACGGCACGCTGGCGGCCACGGTGTGCCTGTGGCGGGAGATTGGCGACGACCGGTGGCGCCACGGCGACGTCGCGCTCCCCGCCGACGGCGACGACGGGGCCGACTTCCTCTTCGGGCTGCTCACCGACGGGACGCCGGAGGCGTACCGGGACTGGGCCGAGGGCTACTACGGGCGACCTGTCGACCTGCACGCCGTGCGCGAGGTCTTCGCGCTGCGGCCGGTGACCCCCGACCTGCTGCGCCGGCTCGACGCGCGGCAGGCGCCCGAGGAGCTCGCCGGGGAACTGGCCCGGATCGGCTACCCGGTGCGACAGGACCCGGCCTGACCGCGCCCCGCACCGCTGGACGTACTCCCCGTTTGTGACTCTCCATGATCGGGGCCGCCGCGCGGGGGCGCGGGGGCGCGGGGGCGCGGGGCGCGGGGGACGATGGGCCGTATGACAGTGTCGACCGATGTGTTGGCGGAGCTGGGTCTCCCGGCCGGGACCATGCCCCGGCTGATCGGTGACCCCCACCCGGCGGCGCTCTCCGCGCCGCTGGCGGTCGCCGAGTGCGCCGTCGCCTCCGTGGCCGCGTGCCTCGCCGCCGCCGCCGAGCTGGGGCACGCCCGCACCGGCCGGCGGCCCGCCGTCGCCCTCGACACGGCACACGTGGCGGCGGCGGTGCGCGGAGAGGTGTGGCTCCGGGACGCCGCCGGGCGCAGCCTCGAGGGCTTCGCGCCGCTGTCGCGGCTCTGGCGGGCCGCCGACGGTTGGGTGCGTACCCACGCCAACTACCCCTGGCACCGGGCGGCGCTGCTGGCCGCCCTCGGCGTCGCCGACGGCCCGGACGTCGAGGTCGTGGGGCGGCTGGCCGACGCGGTGGCCGCCCGCCCGGCTGCCGACGTCGAGACCGTCGTGTACGGCGGCGGCGGCCTGGCCGTGGCCGCACGCGCGCCGGAGCATTGGTGGGCGGTCGCGCCGAGCGAGACGGCCACCGGTTCGCCGCTGGTGGGCGTCGACCCGCTCGACGGCGCCGCGCCGCCGCTGCCCGCACCAGGTCGCCTACCGGCGTCGGGGGTACGGGTGCTGGACCTGACCCGGGTCATCGCCGGCCCCGTCGGCACCCGGATGCTGGGGGCGCTCGGCGCCGAGGTGCTGCGGGTCGACGATCCGCTCCGGCCGGAGCTGCCGCTGCACGCCCTGGACGGGGTGGTCGGCAAGGCGAGCGCCCTGCTGGACGCGCGCACGGCTGCCGGCCGCGAGGCGCTGCACCGCCTCGTCGACGGGGCCGACGTCGTCGTAACCGGGTACCGTCCGGGCGCTCTGCGCCGGCTCGGGCTGGACCCCGACCAGATCGCCGACCGGCACCCCGGCACCGTCGTCGCCACGCTGTCGGCGTGGGGCACCACCGGGGCATGGGGCGCGCGCCGCGGCTTCGACAGCCTGGTGCAGGTCGCCACCGGGATCGGCTGGACGGTACGCGCGGACGACGGACGCCCCGGCGCCCTGCCGTGCCAACTCCTCGACCACGCCACCGGTTACCTGCTCGCCGCCGGGATCCTCACCGCCCTGACCCGACGCGCCCGCACCGGCGCGGCGAGCCACGTGTCGGTCTCCCTCACCCGCACCTCGCGGTGGCTGCTCGACCAGGGTTCCCGGTCACCGGTCCCGGGCGGGGATGACGAGGCGGGCCGGCAGGCCGACGCGTACCGGACCGCCCTGGGGAACGGGTGGAGCGGGATCAGCCCGCTGGGCAGCGTCGACGGGCGACCGCTGCGCTGGCCTCGGCTGCCGCCGGCGTACGGGCGAGCGGCCCCGGCCTGGGGCTGACGACCAGCCGGGCCGGACTGGAGGGCCCAGCGTGCTGATCGGCTTCCCCGCTGACGCCACCGGGCTGACGCCCCTGCGAGGAGGGCACGGCGGCCGGCCGCAGGCCAGCCCGCGGCTCACCGAGGCACGGGACGCACGCGGCGGCGGGCCGGGCTCCACGGGTGAGCATGACCGCTCGACCGCAGGGCGGTCAGCGGACGGCGGTGAGGGCGGTGTAGTCGGCGGCCGTCAGCGGCTGGGCGGAGAGCGAGCCGTCCGCCCGGGGCACCCCGAGGGGGCGGCCGTCGCGCAGGAACGACACGGTGGTGACGTCGTCCCGGGCGTCGAGGGTGCAGACGATCTGCCCGAACGCCAGGACCTCGTCGCTGCGGCCGGTCTCGTCGCCGGTCTGGCCGACCGTCACCCGGGCGTGGCCCCCCGCGACGTCCGCGACGACGGCGCTCATCGCCCCCGGCAACGCGCTGGTCAGCCCGGCGTCCCGCTCGACTGTGATGGGGCCGGCGAGCAGGTCGCGCAGCTGGGCGTCGGCGTCGGGCGCGGGGTCGACGCGGCGCGGCACCGGCACCAGCCGGTCGTCCCGGACGAAGCACAGCGTCTCGGTGACCCGGCCGGTCGGGGCGGTGCTGCCGGCCGTCGCCGGGGACGGGAACGGCCCGGGCGGGACCTCGACCACCCGGGGCCGGTCCTCGGCGGGCACCCCGCAGGCGGACGCCAGGACGAGCAGGCCGGCCAGGACGGCCGGGGCGACGACGCGCCGGGCGAAGCCCGGCAGGCCGACCCGGTCGGTTCCCCCGGCCTGGCCGCCGCCCACGGCGGGCACTGCGGCGGGCACTCCGGCGCGGGCTGCGGCGGGCACTCCGACGCAGGCTCCGGCGGACACTCCGACGCAGGCTGCGGCGCGGGCTACGGCCCAGGCTGCGGCGGGCGCTGCGGCGCGGCCGGTCACGGCAGGCTCCCGGGCAGGGTGACGTGGAATCGGGCGCCCCCGCCGGGGCGGTCGCGCACGCCGGCCCGCCCGCCGTGCGCGGTGGCGTGCTGGGCGACCAGAGCCAGGCCGAGGCCGGTGCCGTCGCCGGCGCCCCGGGCGTGGGCGGCCCGGCCACGGACGAAGCGGTCGAAGATGGCCTCCCGGTCCTCCACCGGCACCCCGGGGCCGTCGTCGTCGACCTCGATCACGCCGGCGTCGCCGTCGCGCGACAGCCGCACCGCGACCGGGCCGGCCCCGTAGCGGGTCGCGTTGTCGAGCAGGTTCACCAGCACCTGCGCGACGCGCCGCCGCTCCACCCGCCACGTCCGTGGCGTGCCGGCCGCCAGGCTTACCAGCGAGGCCGGCAGGTCCCGCTCGGCGCAGGCCCGCCGCGCCAGCTCCGCCACGTCGACCAGGGCGCGGTGGGCGGGCTGGTCGCTGCGGGCCAGGTCGATGAGATCGTTGACCAGCCGCTGAAAGCGGTCGATCTCGTCGGCGACGAGACCGGCTGCGGTGGCGGTGCGCTCGTCGTGGTGCTCCCGCCGCCGTTGCAGGACGCTGGCCGCCGCGGCGAGGGTCTGCAACGGCGAGCGCAGCTCGTGGCTGACGTCGGCGGCGAACCGGCGGTCCCGTTCGATCCGGCGGGCCAACTGGTCGACCATGTGGTTGAACGAGGTGGACAGCCGGGTGAGGTCGGGGTCGGTGGCCGGGTCGAGGCGGGCGGTCAGCTCACCGGCGGCGATCTTCTCCGCGGCGTTGGCGACCGCGGTCAGCGGACGCAGGCCGTGCCGGGTGGCGTACCAGCCCAGCGCCGCGCCGGAGCCGGCCACCATGATGGCCACGGCGGTCAGCGTCAGGGCCAGCGCCTGGAACGTCCGCTCCAGCTCGCCCAGCGAGTTGACCTCGTAGTACGTCGCCGAGCCGGACAGCGGCACCCCCACCAGCAGGGCGGCCTGCCCGTCGACGCGGACCCGTTGCACGGCCGGTTCCCCGGCGCCGACGAGCCGTTGCAGCTCCTCAGGCACGGCTGCGGTGAGCCCGACGTCGGCGGTGCGGGCGTGCCAGTCGCCGTCGAGGTTGAGCAGCGCCCGGCGGCTGCCGCCGGTGTCCAGCGAGCGCAGCACCTCCACCACGTCCGGGTCGTCGGTGTCCAGGCCGTTGCGCACCACGGCGGCGTCGAAGTACGCGGCCCGCACCGCGGTGCGTTCCCGCTCGTCCATCAGGGACCGGCGGGTCAGCTCGTACGAGACCAGGGCCATCGAGGCGGCAAGCAGCAGCGCCCCGGCGGCGAATGCCGCGGTGACCCGGGCGCGCAGGCCGAGGCGACGCCGCGCGGGCCGGCGGGGGCCGCTCAACGTTGCAGCTTGTAGCCGAGGCCGCGCAGGGTCACCAGATGCTCGGGGTTGGCCGGGTCCGGCTCGATCTTCTGCCGCAGCCGGCCGACGTGCACGTCGACCAGCCGCTCGTCGCCGGTGTCGTACCCCCAGACCCGTTGCAGCAGTTGCTGGCGGGACAGCACCCGGCCGGCGTGCTCGGCCAGCTCGCACAGCAGCCGGAACTCGGTGCGGGTCACCGACACGCGATGCCCGGCCCGGCGCACCTCCCCCGCCTCGGGGCTGACCTCCAGGTCACCGAAGGCCAGCACCGGCACCGGCTCGGCCAGGGCCGGGACGACGGCGCGGGCACGCCGGTGCAGGGCGCGCAGCCGGGCGGTCAGCTCCTTGATCGCCACGGGCTTGACGACGTAGTCGTCGGCGCCGGCCTCCAGGGCGGCCACGATGTCGTGGGTGTCGTCGCGGGCGCTGACCACCACGATCGGCACGTCGTCGTCGCGGCGTAGCTGGCGGATGCACTCGAAGCCGTCCAGGCCCGGCAGCATCAGGTCGACCAGGACGTAGTCGGCCGGGTTCCGGCGCTGGGCGCGCAGCCCCTCCTCGGCCGTGGCAGCGCCGTGGGCGTCGTAGCCCTCGTCCTCCAGCGCGAGCAGCAGCGCCAGCCGGATGCGGTCGTCGTCCTCGATCACCAGTACGGACGTCATACCGGAATCATCTCCAAGGCCGTCCGCCGACGGCCAACCGTGTCCCACGGATGGCGGATTTGTCACGCAACTGTCACACGTCCGCGTGGTGCCCGCCAACCCCGACCGGCACGGTGGTGGGCGTCCGGGTCGCGAGGGGAAGGGGTACGGCCGTGACGACGCCACTGGCACGTCGGGAGTGCACGATTCCCCTGGTCGAGGTGGCCGTGACCGAGTTCGACCTGGCCTGCCTGTCGGCGACCGGCGCCGTGTTCGACCGGCTGCTCGCCCTGCACCCCGCCCAGGTCGTGGTCGACCTGTCCGGCTGCCGGCACATCGACGCCGCCGCGATCGGGCTGCTGCTCGACGTGCACCGGCGGCTCACCCGCGCCGACGCGGTGCTCACCGTACGTGACCCGAACCCCCGGATCTGGCGCATCCTGCAGTCCGCCCGCCTGGACCAGGTCCTGCCGATCGTCGCCGGCCGGACGCCGGACGCCGACCGGCCCGACCGGCCCGACCGGTCCGACCGGTCCCTTCCGTCGGGGTCCCACCGGACGGCGCCGACGCCCGCCGGCCGGGCGGCCGTGCCGGTGCGGGGACTGCCCGACGGTACGCCGGCCGGCGGGCCACGGTGAGTCTCCGTACCCTCGTCACCCGGCAGCCATCGTGACCGTCGCCGGGCTCGTCAGCGCCCTTCTCGTCGGGCTCGTCGTCGGGGCCCTCGGCCGGCTCGTCGTCCCCGGCCGGCGGACCGCGCCGCTCTGGCTCACCCTGGTCGTCGGCGTGGTCGCCGCCCTGCTCGGCACCATCCTCGCCCGCCTCGCCGGCGTGGCCGGGGCCGGCTTCCGGTTCCAGGACGTGCTCGTGCAGGTCGGGCTGGCCGGGGTCGGCGTCGTCCTGGTCGCGGCCACCGCCGGCCGCTCCGACTCCGCCTAGACCCGCCGACACCGCACACCGCGCACCGCGCACCGAGAAGGGACCGTCCCCCGTGGTCATCCCCTGGCCGTCGCCCGACGACCACTCCTGGCCCGCCGAGCCCGACAGGCCCGGGCCGGCGGACGAGGACGCCCGGCTCGCCGCCGTCGTCGCCCGGCGGCTCGGCGGCGACCCGACAGTCCGCCACGAGCGGGTCAGGGTCAGTGTGCAGAACCGGGTCGTCATCCTCACCGGGACCGTGGCCGACCCGCGGGCCCGACGGGCCGCCGGGGAGTTGGCCTGGGAGGTCACCGACGTCGTCGACGTCTGCAACGTCCTACGGCTGGCCGAGCCGGGGCGCCCGCGCCGGTGACCACGAGCCCTCGCGCCGCCGCCCGGCCCCGCCGGAGCGACCCGGCCGGGGCGTGACCGCGGGGCCCGCAGCGCCTGCACCAGCGCTGCGGGCCCCGCGGTGACGCGCGCCGCCGGGGGTGGCCAGGCCGCCCGCCGGGTGGGCCGCCGAGAGAAGCGGCGCGGGTTCCGGCGGGTCGGGCGCCGCACCGGGTCCGGACCCGCCCACGAATTGCCGGCCACGACGTGAGCTACCGCATGGTGGAAGCTCCTTGCCTTTCCCGCCGCGCCCGTGTCACGCTCCTCCACAGCAATTCCTACAAGACCTGTAGGGTTAGTCGGGAAATCGGGGAGGTGTGGCGCCAATGACGCGTGAGCCGTCGGCCATGGCCGCCCTCCCCGCCGCCTTCCGTGGGCCCGCGCTGACCACCCGGCGGTACATCGACCACGGGCTGTTCGGCAGCTGTCGCTGTCGCTGACGCCGCACCGCCCTCCCGCACCGCCCCGTCGCCCCGAACCCGCGCGCACCCCGACCCGGCACGCCGTCGGCCCGCGCGTTCCCGCCGCGCGCCCCGACCACAGAGACGGTGGCCGTCCCGCGCGTGATCCACGCCTGCCTGCCAGAACCGGAGAACAGCCATGTCCACTGCCCCGGCCACCGTCCGCCTCGACGAGCTGTGGTTCACCCGCTGCCCGGTGCCCACCGCCACCGGGATCGCCGCCGACCGGGGCACCCTCGGCGCCGAGTTCGCCGCCGACGGAATCCGGGTGCGGTCCTTCCAGGACGACCCCGGGAGAGGGCTCAACGAACGGCACTTCACCCACGAGCACCCCACCCTGATCCGGGAGGGCGGCAACGTCCCGGCGCTGTGGGCCCACTCGCGCGGCGCGGACACCCGGCTGATCGGCCTGACCTGGATCGAGGAGCGCCAGGTGATCCTGATCCGGCCCGGCGACGGTCCCCGCTCCCCCGCCGAGCTGCGCGGCCGGCGGCTCGCGGTGCCCCGGCACCCGATCGCCGTCGACTTCTGGGCGGCGATGGCGCTGCGCGGGTTCGCCGGGGCGCTCGGCGTCGCCGGACTGCGGCCGGCCGACGCCCGCCCGGTGGACGTGCCGGCGGGCCCGGAGCACCCCGGGCAGTGGGAGGCGGAGCTGGCCGCGCTGGTCCGTGGCGACGTCGACGCCGTTTACGCCAAGGGCGCCCTCGCGGTCGAGTCGGCGCGCCGGCACGGCGTCGAGGTCGGCATCGAGCTGGACGACGAACCCGACCTGCGGAGCCGGATCAACAACGGCACGCCCCGGCCGGTCACCGTGGCCGGCTGGCTGCTGGAGCACCGGCCCGACGTGGTCGTCCGGCTCCTCGCCGTGCTGGTCGAGGCCGCCGACTGGGCCGCCGCCCACCCCGCCGACGTCGGCCGGATCCTGTCCGCCGAGACCGGCGCCGGCAGGGCGGGGGTGGCCGGGGCGTACCGCGCCGGCCAGCACCTCGGCCTGCACCTCGACCTGTCCGAGGAGCGGCTCGACCTGCTCGCCGCGCAGGAGCACTTCCTGCGCGCACACGACTTCCTCGCCGCGCCCGTGGACGTGCGCGGCTGGGCCGACCCCGAACCGCTGCGGCGCGCCCACGAGCTGGTCGCCCGCCGCCGGCAGAACCCCGCACCGGCCGGGAGCACCGCTCCCCCGCCGACGGACCGCACAGGAGAATGAGATGAGCACAGCACCGACACCTCGCCGTACCCGCCGGCAATTCCTGACCGTCGCCACCGCCGCCAGCATGGTCGCCGCCCTGGTGGGCGTCGCCGGCTGCGGCACGTCCGGCGAGCCGGCCGACGCCGCCGGTGGACGCACGATCGAGATACGCATCCCCGACCCGGGCAACGCGGGCGTGCTCGCCCTGGGCAAGAGGGACGGCTCGCTCGACGCGGCGCTGAGCACGGTCGGCGCCAGGGTGGCGTGGACCGGCAGCTCCGGCCCGTTCGCCCCGGCGGCGCAGGCGATCAACGCCGGCCAGCTCGACGTCGCCCTCGGCTCGATCACCTCGGCCGTCGGCGCGCTCGCCGGCAGCCCCGGCTTCACCCTGTTCGCCGCCGCCCAGCCCGACCCGGTCGGCGAGGGCATCCTGGTCAGGGGCGACTCCCCGATCCGCAGCGTGGCCGACCTCGCCGGGCGGAAGGTGGCCGTCAACAAGGGCGGCACCGGCGAGTACCTGCTGCTGCGGGCGCTGGTCACCGCGAACGTGCCCGTCGACCGCGTGGAACGGGTCTACCTGCGCCCCGACCAGTCCGCTCCGGCGTTCGAGTCCGGCCAGGTGGACGCCTGGGCGAGCTGGAGCACGTACGTGGTGTCCGCGCTCGCCGGTGGCGCCCGGCTGCTGGTCGACGGCCGCACGATCGGCTCGGACAACGCCACCGTGTGGGCGGTGCGCAGCGCGTTCGCCACTGAGCACCCGGAGGTGGTCCGGGCGCTGTACGCGTACCTGCGGGACAAGGGGGCGGCGTCCCAGGCGGACCCGGCGCCGTTCGTGAACGTCTTCACCGACGCCGGCCCGCAGTCCGTGAGCGGCCGGGCCCGGGAGATCACCATCGACTTCGCCCGGCAGAGTTCGCCGGTCGAGCCGATCGGCGCCGACCTGCTGGCCCGCTTCGACACGGTGGCCCGGTTCTTCGTCGACGCCGGGGTGACCCCGAAGAAGGTGGACGTCGCCGCGCACGTGCTGGACGTGGCGAAGCTGCCGGCGGGTGGGGCGTGACCGTGACCACGGCACCCACCGCGCCCGGTCGGGCCAGCGTCGGCCCGGCCGGCCCCGCCCGGGCCCACCCCGACGCCACCGGGGTCGCCCGCGCAGCCGGGCTGGTCGAGCCGCCGGTGCGCCGCCGCCGCGAGCGGCCCCGGTGGGCCGCCACCGCCCTGCGCGCGCTCGGCCCGGTCGCGCTCCTGCTCGCCTGGTACGCCGCCTCGGCGACCGGCCTGCTCAGGCCGTCGCTGCTCGCCTCCCCCGGCCAGGTGCTGGGGGCGGCCGGCGAGCTGTGGGGCAACGGCCAGCTCCCCGACGCGCTCACCACCTCGCTGACCCGCTCGGCGCTGGGGCTGGCCTGCGGCCTGGCCGCCGGGCTGGTGCTCGGCGTGACCACCGGGCTGACCCGGCTCGGCGACGAGCTGGTCGACTCGACCGTGCAGGTGCTGCGCACGGTGCCGTTCCTCGCCCTGGTGCCGCTGTTCATGGTCTGGTTCGGCATCACCGAGAGCGCCAAGATCATCCTGATCGCCGTCGCCACCACCTTCCCGATGTACGTCAACGCGGTCAGCGGCGTGCGCACCGTGGACCCGAAGACGGTCGAGGCGATGCGGTCGTTCGGGATGGGCCGCTGGCGGCTGGTCCGGGAGGTCGTCCTCCCCGGCGCCCTGCCCGCGCTGCTCGTCGGCCTGCGGCTGTCGATGACCCTCAGCGTCATCGCGCTGATCGCCGCCGAGGAAATCAACGCCACCGCCGGCATCGGGTACCTGATGACCCAGGCGCAGAACTACGCCCGCACCGACATCCTGGCGCTCTGCATCATCATCTACGGCCTGCTGGGGCTCGCCGCCGACGCCGCGGTGCGTGCCCTGGAGTGGCTGCTGATGCCGTGGCGGCGGGCGGGGCGGACCCGGTGAGCGCCGGCGCGGCCACCCCGGCCGCCACGGAGACCGGCACCGGGCCGACCCCGGCGATCCACGTCCGCGGGCTGCGGCGGGTCTTCGGCGACCGGGCCGTCCTCGACGGCCTCGACCTGGACGTGCCCAGGGGCGAGTTCCTCGCGCTGCTCGGCGCGAGCGGCACCGGCAAGACCACCCTGCTGCGCATCCTCGGCGCGCTGGACCACCCCGACGACGGCACCGTGCTGGTGCCCCGCCGGCGGACCATCGTGTTCCAGGAGCCCCGGCTGGTGCCCAACAAGCGGGTGCTGGCCAACGTCACGGTCGCCATGCCGCGCGGCGAGGCCACCCGCGCGGTCGGCCTGCGGGCCCTGGCCGAGGTCGGCCTCGACAGCCACGCCCGGGCCTGGCCGGCGACCCTGTCCGGGGGCGAGGCGCAGCGGGTGGCGCTGGCCCGGGCGCTGGTCCGCGAACCGGAGCTGCTGCTGCTGGACGAGCCCTTCGCCGCCCTCGACGCGCTGACCCGGCTGCGCATGCAGGACCTGGTCGGCGAGCTGTGCGCCGCGCACCGCCCCGCCGTCCTGCTGGTCACCCACGACGTCGACGAGGCGATCCGGCTCGCCGACCGGGTCACGGTCCTGCGCGGCGGCGCGCTGGTCCGCGACGAGCGGGTCACCGTGCCCCGGCCCCGCGACGCCGCCGATCCGGCCTTCCGCGCCCTACGCGACCGGCTCCTCGTCGACCTGGGCGTCCGCCGCCCCGGCGCGGGGGCCGACCCGACCATTCGAGAAGGAGAACTGACATGAGCATCACCATCGGAGTGCACCGCAGCAACCCGTCGCTGTACCACCTGGCCCGGCTCGGTCTGGCCGAACGGGCGCTCGCGCCGCTGGGCGAGACGGTGACCTGGCACCACTACACCGACGGCACGAACACCGCCCGGCTGCTCGCCGCGGGCGTCATCGACCTCGGCGGCACCGGCTCCACCCCGCCGCTGACCGGGCAGGCACAGGGCCACGACATCGTGTACGTCGCGGTGTCCGCCCCGCGCCCCGGGCACGGCGCGCTGCTGGTCGCCGCCGACGGTCCGGTCCGGACGGTGGCCGACCTCGCCGGCGGGACCGTGGTGTTCGGGGTCGGGTCGTGGCAGACGCACCTGCTGGCCAAGGCGCTGCACGAGGCCGGGCTGTCCTACGCCGACCTCGTGGCGCGGCGGCCCGCCGACGACCCGACCCCGCCGGCGGAGCGCCTGGCGGCCGGGGAGATCGCCGGTTGGGTCGCCCAGGAGGCCGAGCTGGCCGCGGCCCGCCGCGCCGGGGGCGTACGCGTCCTGGTGGAGACCGGGTCGGTGATCTCGGACCGGTCGGTCTTCTTCACCCGGCGGGACCTCGCGCAGCAGCGGCCGGAGGTGGTCGCGGCGCTCGTCGGCGCGCTCCAGCGGGCCGACGACTGGGTGGCCGCCCACCTGGACGAGGCCGCCGGCCACGCCGCCGCCGAGCTGGGCGGCGAGGCGGCCGACTGGCACACCGCGCTGGCCGGGCTGCCCTGGCGGCTGGAGAGCGTCCCCGCCGCCTTCGTCGCCGAGCAGCAGGAGGCGGCGGACATCTTCGTCGCGGCCGGCTACCTCGACCGGCCGATCACCGTGGCCGACGCCCGGGTGCCGGCGCTCGCCCCGCTGGTCGACGCGGCGCTCGCCGCGGTGACCCCGGCGGGCGCGCGGTGAGCGGCGTGGACACCGAGGTCCTGTGGTACATCATCCCCCGGGAGGGGCGCTACCCGTGGGAGCCGGCCGGTCGGCGGCCGGTCGACCTGGGCTACCTGCAACACCTGGCCGCCGCCGTGGACCGGCTCGGCTACACCGGGGCGCTGCTGGCCACCGACCAGTACGACGTGTGGCCGCTGGGCAGCGCCCTGGCGGCGGCGACCAGCCCGGCGTTCAAGCCGCTGCTGGCGGTGCACCCCGGGCTGATCTCCCCGACCCTGCTGGCGAAGTCCGCGCTCACCTTCGACCACCTGTTCGGCCCGCGCCTGCGGTTCAACGTGGTCAACGGCTCCACCGACACGCTGCACCGCTACGGCCTGCATCTGGAGCACGACGAGCGCTACCGGCTCAGCGCCGAGTACTGGCAGGTCGTCCGGCGACTCACGGCCGGGGAGGTCTTCGACCACAAGGGCGAGTTCTACGACCTGCCGGGCGCCGGGGCGGACCTGCGGGACCTGCCGCCGGTGCAGAAGGGCGGCATCCCGCTGTGGTTCGGCGGCTCCTCGCCGGCCGGCATCGAGATGGCCGCCGAGCACGTCGACGTGTACCTGACCTGGGGCGAGCCGCCCGCCCAGCTCGCCGAGAAGCTGAACCGGGTGCGCGAGCGGGCCTTCGCCCACGGGCGCACCCTGCGGCTCGGGCTGCGGCTGCACCTGATCGTCCGGGACACCGAGGACGAGGCATGGGCCGCCGCCGACCACCTGCTCGATGTCACCAGCCGCGAGACGTACGCCCGGCAGCTCGCCGCGCACGGCGAGGACGCCGGGGTGGGCTGGCAGCGGCAGTTCCGCCAGCACGGCGGGCGGGTGCCGGCGAAGGCCCGGGAGCTGGAGACGTACCCCAACCTGTGGCCGGGGATGGGGCTGTTCCGGCCCGGCCCGGGCACCGCCGTGGTGGGCAGCACCCGCCAGGTCGTCGAGCGGCTGGAGGAGTTCCGGTCCCTCGGCGTGGACACCTTCATCCTCTCCGGCAACCCGCTGCTGGAGGAGGCGTACCGGGTGGCGGAGACCGTGCTGCCCGCGCTGGGGATCCGACCCGACCGATCGTGACCCCGGGCGTCACCCGCCCGGTCGGACGGTCACCCCGTCGGCCGGGCGGGGGCGGTCACGACGGCAGCCCCGGGGCCGTGGGGCGGTTCAGGGCCAGTCGCCGGGTCCAGGCCGGCGTAGCCGCCCCGGTGGTAGAGCAGCGGCGTGCCCACGTCGGCGTGCAGCAGCTCGGGCTCGGCGAGCACGATCGCGTGGTCGCCGACGGTCACCCGGTCCACCACCCGGCAGAGCAGCCACGCCAGGACGCCGTCGAGGATCGGCACCCCCTGTGGCCCCGGACGCCATCGCGTCGGGCCGGCGAACCGGTCGACGCCGCTCGTGGCGAACCTCCGGGCCAGCTCCCGCTGGTCGTGGGCGAGCAGGTGCACTGCGACGTGACGGGACCGGGACACCGTGGGCCAGCTCGACGAGGCGAGGTTGAGGCAGAACGACACGATCGGCGGCTCCAGCGACACCGAGGTGAACGACGTCGCGGTGAAGCCGACCGGCGGGGCCCCCGGGGCCGTCACCACGGTCACGGTGCTGGCCTGGTGGCGCAGGATCGCGCGCAGCGCGGCGCTGTCCGCGTCGATGGGCGGGTCCGGTTGCGCAGGGGTGGACGGGGGCATGTGCTCCTCCGGGTCGTCGCTCTTCCGGGACGGTACCGGCGGTCGCCGCGCGACGCTGCCCGGCGGCCGGTCGGCTCCACGCCGGTCGAAGTCACCCACCACTTGAGACATCCTCAGGCAAACCCGGAACAGGCCTATGTGGAACACTCCATGAGTGACGCTGCCTCCGCCGCCGAGCATGCCCGACCAACCGGGTCTGCCACCACCAAGCCCCGGGGCGACACCACCTCAGCGGCCAGCACCACCACCGACGCAGCCACCGCCACCGAAACGCAACACGCCCCTCATCATCGGCGTGGTCGCCGCAGCGCTGGCACTGTGCCTGGTCGGAGTCTGCGGGGTCGCAGTGGGCGGGGTGGTCATCTTCAAGGCCAGGAGCGGCCCGCAGGACCGGTCCGCGGTCAACTCCTCGCCCGGGCCGATGGAGACGACAGGAGCACTTCCGCAGGTTGAGCCGACGGACTCGCCGCCCCAGACCGTCCCCACGACCGAGGCGGCTCCGCCACCGCCACCGGCAAAGAACGGGCAGTGCATCGTCGTCAGCGAGAAGGGCAGCTTTCAGGGCATCGGCAACTGCAACGGCACCCGTGGCACCTACCGGGTGGTCTCGGTGGATCGCGCCCAGGGCGAATGCGCTGACCCTGATTCCTCGTGGATCACCGAGGCCGGCTATCGGCTGTGCGTGGAGCCTCACCTGGTGCGCTTCTACTGTTACAAGTTCCCGAAGGGCGATGGCTGGATCGTCGGTGCGCCGAAATGCAAGGCGAAGGGCACTGTCCACATCATCGACATCGTCCCCGGCGCCTCCAACGGAGACAGGTGCACGCGGGACCGCAAATGGAATCGGTGGTACCGGTTCGTGAACCCGACTGTCGTCTACTGCGTCATGAAATACTGAACGGCGCCGCAGACTGACGCGGACCACACCCTCGGGGGGCCCGCGATAGAGTTGTCCATGCCTTCAAATCTCCCATCCAACCGGGTTTGCTGTTTGGCTCTGATCTCAGCGATCGCGATGGCCGGGTGTGACTCCACACCCGAGACCCCGTCCGAGCCCTCGGCCCAGGCATCCGCCTCCGGGCAACTGCAGGCAGCCAACCCGTCGGCACCGCCTACCGCCCCGGCCTGTCCGCCGACCGCCGAGTTGAACGGGCCCGACACGTCCTATGACCGGCAGGGCACCGGCGATGGCGCAACGCTGTGGGCGATGCTGTTTTCTTCAGGAGAGGGTGTGTTGAGGGCCAGCAGGGAACTCAAGGTCGCCTGGCGTATGACCGGCAGTGGCGACTTCTCGATCAGCGCCACCGGCCCCGACGGGAAAGTCGTCAAGCCTGTCTGGGGTCCCGAGCCCCATGGCAGCAGCAACTGGGGTCGGCCGGGCGACGAGTGGGGCACCGGCTGGGTCTTTCCCACCTCTGGTTGCTGGACGATCAATGCGACGCGAACCAGCGGGACGGGATCCCTGGCATTGCGGGTCGCCGAATAGTCTGGGTGGCCTTCGGGCGTGGTCAGTCCCAGGGTCATTGCGTTGTCGCGGGTGTGTTTCCTGGTTGGCCCGGGGACCGTGGCCGGGGCGGGGCTGCGGGCGAGGCGGTCGAGGCGGTGGGGCGGCGCCTATGGAGCTGAGTCGTCCATGTCATCACCGCCGGTCGGGCCACCGCCGTCGCCTCACCCACCGCCCCGTCGGGTCGTCGCTCACGGTCGCCGAGCACGGCGAGCGCGGCTGATGTCGTATCCGACTCAGCTCCATAGGCGCCGAGAGGCACACCTGCCGTGGCGCGGCACCCACGCCAGGAACCCCCGAGACCTCCTGATCGAAGCGCTCCCACCCGACTTCGCAGTCGCCCTGGGTCAGTCCACCCTGTCCGAGGAAGCGGCCCGTCCTGAGATCAGGGGCGCTCGTCCGGGCAGCACACGGTCAGCGCGCCAGGCACGACCCGGACCTTCAACCGGGTCACCTGGCCGCGCGCCCCGCGTCCAGTTCGGCCGGGGCGTCGGCGAGCAGGGGGCGCAGGTCGTCGGCGGTGAGCCACCCGGCGCGCAGGTCCGCGAGCGCCCCGGCCAGCCGGCCGGCGGCGGCGAGGGCCCGGGCCCGGGCGGCGAGGGCTGTCATCCGGTCCCGGTACGGCAGTTCGTCGAGGTCGTCGAGCAGGGCGGCGGCTCGGCGCGGCATCGCGCCATTGTGCCCGGCGCCGGGTCCGGCGGCCGACCTGTTTCTCGGGGCGGCGACGGCGCGTCCGACGGTGCTCCCGCGATACCTTCTCCGGATGGAGCCGCTCGCGTTCGACTACGAGAACCTGCACCTGCGCGTGGACCGGGGAGTGTTCGAGCTGTTCAACCTGGACAGCTCCGAGCACACGTTCCGGGTTCCGTTGCGGTGGCTCGGGGCGTTGGTGTACTACAAAAAGCCGGACAAGCCGGGCGAGTTGTTCTTCGGTGTCGTGCGCGACCCGAACGCCCCGATCTACGGCACCGACCGGCTCGCCTTCCGGTTCGCCAACTCGCCCGCGGTCCGGGTGCCGCCCGGCGACGAGCGGTTGTTCCGCGAGTACTTCACCCGGGTGGCCGCGCTCGCCGAACGGCGGGTGGCCTGACGTTGTCGGCTTCCCACCGGGGGTGGCCGACGCCCCGGCCCGAAGTGCGTGCACCCGACGGGACGCGCAACGGCGCGCGCCGGGCGTCCACGGTCGACGGGGTCGACCGGGAGCCCGGCGCGCAGCGCGGCGCGGCGGCTACAGGGTGCGGGCCAGCCGGTCGGCGAGGATGCGGGTGAACCGGGACGGGTCGGCCAGCTCGCCGCCCTCGGCCAGCAGCGCCATCCCGTACAGCAGTTCGGCCGTGTCGCCGAGCGCGTCGGCCCCGGCGTCCTGCTCGTGGGCCTTGCGCAGCCCCTCGACCAGCGGGTGCCCCGGGTTCAGCTCCAGGATCCGCTTGACCTGCGGCACCTCGTGCCCCATCGCCCGGTACATCTTCTCCAGCGTCGGGGTGATGTCCTGGGCGTCGCCGACCACGCAGGCCGGTGAGGTGGTCAGCCGGGTGGAGAGCCGGACCTCCTTGACGCTGTCGGAGAGCCGGCCCGTCATCCAGGTCAGCAGGTCGGCGTACTCCTGGCGCTGCTGCTCGCGGGCCGACTCGGCCTCCTTCTTCTCCTCCTCGGTGTCCAGGTCGACCTGGCCCTTGGCAATGGAGCGCAGCGGCTTGCCGTCGAACTGACCGACCCGCTCGACCCACACCTCGTCCACCGGGTCGGTGAGGACGAGCACCTCGTAGCCCTTCGCCCGGAACGCCTCCATGTGCGGCGAGTTCTCGATCATCGGCCGGGACTCGCCGGTCATGTAGTAGATGTCGCCCTGGCCGTCCTTCATCCGCTCGACGTAGTCGCGCAGGCCGGTCAGCTCCGCCGGGTCGTGAGTGGAGGCGACGGAGACGATGTCGAGGATGGCCTCGGTGTTGTCCTGGTCGTCGAGCAGGCCCTCCTTGAGCGCCGGGCCGAACTCCGACCAGAAGGTGCGGTACTTCTCGGCCTCGTTGGCCTTCAGTTCCTTGACGGTGGCGAGGATCTTCTTCACCAGCCGGCGGCGCACCGCCTGGATCTGGCGGTCCTGCTGGAGGATCTCCCGGGAGATGTTCAACGACAGGTCGTGCGCGTCGACGACGCCCTTGACGAAGCGCAGGTAGTTCGGCATCAGCGCGTCGCAGTCGTCCATGATGAACACGCGCTTGACGTAGAGCTGCACGCCGCGACGGGCCTGCGGGGCGAACAGGTCGACCGGGGCGTGCGACGGCAGGAAGAGCAGCGCCTCGTACTCGAAGGTCCCCTCGCCCCGCATGTGGATGGTTTCGAGGGGGTCGGCCCAGTCGTGGCTGACGTGCTTGTAGAACTCCTTGTACTCAGCCTCGTCGACCTCGCTGCGCGGGCGGGCCCACAGCGCCTTCATCGAGTTGATGGTCTGCACCTCGCGGGTGACCGCGTCGTCCTCGCCGGGACGCTCCACGGTCATCCGGATCGGCCAGGCGATGAAGTCGGAGTACCGCTTGACGATCTCGCGGATCTTCCAGTCGACGGTGTAGTCGTGCAGGTTGTCGTCGCTGTCCTCCGGCTTGAGGTGGACGGTGACGGCCGTGCCCTGCGGCGCGTCGTCGATGGTCTCCACGACGTACGTGCCCTCGCCGGTGGACTCCCAGCGGGTGCCCTCAGTCTCCCCGGCGCGGCGGGACACCAGGGTGACCTTGTCGGCCACCATGAAGGTCGCGTAGAACCCGACCCCGAACTGGCCGATCAGGTCGGCGGACCCGGCCGAGTCCTTCGACTCGCGCAGCTTGGCGAGCAGCTCGGCGGTGCCGGACTTGGCGATGGTGCCGATCAGGCCGACGACGTCGTCGCGGGACATGCCGATGCCGTTGTCCCGGACGGTCAGGGTGCGCGCCTCGCGGTCGGCCTCGATCTCGATGTGCAGGTCGGAGGCGTCGGCCACGAGATCCTTGTCGACCAGGGACTCCAGGCGCAGCTTGTCCAGCGCGTCGGAGGCGTTGGAGATGAGTTCGCGCAGGAAGACGTCCTTGTTCGAATAGATCGAATGGACCATCAGCTGGAGCAGCTGGCGCGCCTCCGCCTGGAATTCCAGCGTCTCGATCCGGTTGCTCACACCGACCCCCTTCAGTTACGTCCGACCTTCGCGCACAGGATACGAGCCGTCGCTCGCGGTCGCGTCACCCGCCCGGCCCGGCGAAGGGACCGGGTAACTTTCCCTGCAGTGAAGGTGCCGGCGCAGCCATCATGTCCGGATGACAGCCCCCACTGCTCTCCTCGCTGGGAGGCGAGGTAGCGAACGAGGTAGGGTTGGCACCGTGACTCACACAGGCATCGCGTCGATGAGGCTCCGCATCCGCCGCTGACGGCGGCGCACCGAGCGATCCTCACCTCCCTGCCCGCCGTTCCGGTCTCCTGCCGGGCGGCACCTTCAGGCTGCCCGGCTCCATCGCGAGCTGCGGAGCGTTCCTGTGTCCTTTCTTCCCACGAATCCATCGTTCCTGCCGCGAGGCGGCTCTCCCGTCCACCACGAGCCCGTCCACCACGAGCACGTCGGCGTGGACGAACGGCTGTCGGCGGACGGCGCGGTCCCGGCCGGGGAGCACGCGCACCTGCGCGCCGAGGGCGTGAGCGTCCTCCTCGGCGGGCGACAGGTCCTCCACCACGTGTCGGTCACCGTCTCGGCCCGGTCCCGGCTGGCGATCGTCGGCGAGAACGGCTGCGGCAAGACGACTCTGTTGCACGTCCTGGCCGGCATGGTCCATCCCGACGCCGGCTCGGTGCGCCGGGTGGGCACCATCGGGCTGGCCGAGCAGGCCTTGCGCGCCGGACCGGGCCTGACCGTCTGCACCCTCACCGATCAGGCGCTGCGCGCCGCCAACGCGGCGTTGGGCGCGCTCGACGAGGCGGCCGACGACCTCGCCGCGGGGGTGGACGGCGCGGAGGAGCGCTACGCCGCCGCGTTGGAGGCCGCCACCCGCCTCGACGCCTGGGACGCCGAACGCCGGGTCGACATCGCCCTGCAGGCGCTGAGCGCGTGCACCGACCGCTCGCGCGAGCTGAGCACCCTCTCGGTCGGGCAGCGCCACCGAGTGCGCCTGGCCTGCCTGCTCGGCGCCCAGCACGACGTCCTGCTGCTGGACGAGCCCACCAACCACCTCGACGCCGACGGCCTGGCGTTCCTCACCGCGCAACTACGCGCCCGCCGTGGTGGCGTCGCCCTGGTCAGCCACGACCGCGCTCTGCTGCGCGACGTCGCCCGGGACTTCCTGGACCTGGACCCCAGCCAGGACCGCATGGCGCACCTGCACGCCGGTGGCTACGACGGCTGGCAGGAGGGGCGCCGCCGGGAGCGCGAACGGTGGGAGCAGGAGTACGCGGCGCAGCAGGCCGAGCAGCACCGGCTCACGGCAGCCGTGGAGCAGGCCCGCGACCGGCTCAGCACCGGCTGGCGCCCGGACAAGGGCACCGGCAAGCACCAGCGCCAGTCCCGGGCCCCCGGGGTGGTGCAGGCGCTCAACCGCGAGCGGGACGCCCTGGAGTCGCACCGCATCACCGTGCCCGAGCCACCGCTGCACCTGCGCTGGCCGGAGCTGACGACCCGTCGCGGCGCCGGGCTGGTGCGCGTCAACGGCGTGCGACTCGCCGGGCGCCTGGAGCAGCCACACACGCTCAGCCTGAACGGTGGCGACCGGCTCCTGATCACCGGCGCGAACGGCGCGGGCAAGTCCACCCTGCTGTCGGTGCTGGCCGGTAGCCTGCGACCGACCAGCGGATCGGTGCACCGCCTCCCGGGCGCGCGCATCGCCCTGGTGGGGCAGGAGGTGCCGGGCTGGCCGGCCGAAACCACCGCGCGGCAGGTGTACGAGCAGCACATCGGTCAGCTGATCGCCTCCGGTCGCCTCCGCGAGAGCGAGGCGGTGCCGCTGAGCGCGACGGGCCTGCTGGACCGCGAAGCGCTGCGTACCCCCGTGCAGCGGATGTCCCAGGGCCAGCAGCGGCGCCTGGACCTGGCTGTGCGACTCGCCGCCCGGCCCGATCTGCTGCTCTTCGACGAGCCGACCAACCACCTGTCGGCGGCGCTGGTCGACGAGCTGACCGCGGCTCTGCTGACCACGCCGGCCGCTGTCGTTGTCGCCACCCACGACCGTCAACTGCTCGACGACCTGGCCGGCTGGCCCCACCTGAACCTGCTCCACCACCATGCGGCTTGATTACCAACCGCCACAACCGAAACGGGTCGCGGGCCACTCATAGTGTGGTGGGAGGCCGGGTTGCGGAGTGAACAGGAGTACGTCGAGTACGTGCGCGCACGCATGCCGTGGTTGCGGCGGCTGGCGTACCGACTGTGCGGGCAGTGGTCAGCCGCCGACGACCTGGTGCAGGAGTGCCTCGTCGCGCTGTACCGGCATTGGCGAAAGGCGTCGGCGGCGGACTCGATCGACGCGTACGTCCGGACGATGCTGGTGCACGCCTACCTGGCGGAGCGGGAACGGTTCTGGAACCGACGGGTCCGGCCCGTGGCCGACGTTGTCGGGCCCCCGACGGCGCCGCTGGCCGGCGCCGAAGGCCGCGTCGACCTGCTGGCTGCGCTGACGAAGTTGTCCCGCGGGCAGCGCGCGGTGCTGGTCCTGCGGTACTGGGAGGACCTCGACGTCGCACAGACTGCGGCGGCGTTGGATTGCTCGACCGGGACCGTCAAGAGCCAGACCTCGTACGCCATCGCGACGCTGCGCCGCCTACTGCCGAACTACGTTCTGGGAGGGTCGAACACGCCATGAGGGAGCTGCTCGCCACTCTGCCGGACGATCCGCCGCCGTTGCCGCCCGGTTACCTGGACACCGTGCTCACCCGGGGCCGCCGCTCGGTTCGGCGCCGACGGCTCGGCACCGCTGCGGTGTGGATGGTCATCGTGCTCCTCGTCGCTGCCCTGGTCGTGCCCGGCGTCCAGTTTCCCGTCCAGACAGCGGCCTCGCCGCCGAAGCCCGGCCTGCCGGACCGCCTTGCCGGCTACTCGATTCTCACCAGCACCGTCGCCAAGGCGCCGCCCGGCCGCGCGATCGCCCTCTACACCTACGGCAACGGCGAGTCGTTCAACATGTTCCAGTCGCTGGTCGTCGGGGCCGACGGGAACACGTACCGGCAGGTCGACGCCGCAGAGGAGCGGGACCGTCCGTCGGCGCTGCTCGCTCCGGACGGCACCCGCGTGCTGCTCGGCGACAATCGCGGCGCGACCCGCGACCTGATCCTCGTCGACCTGACCAGCGGCAGGCGCCGTTCGATCCCGCTCGGCGACCCGGTCGGCGTGCGGCTGCTGGCCTGGTCCCCCGACGGCCAGCACGTCGCGTACAGCGCCACAACCCTTGTCGGCTACGACGAGTTCGGGACTGTCGACGGCGAGGTGGCCCGCACCGGCACGCTGCGGCTGCTCGACCTGTCGACCGGGCGCAGCACCGAGGTGCCGGCGATCACCCCGGCGTGGACAGCGGCGTTCGCGCCGGACAGTCGCCGCCTTGCCGCGCAGGTCGGCCAGAAGGCCCACCTCGTCGACCTCGAAGGCCGCGGAACCGGCAGCATCGACATCCCGTCCGGACGCGAGCTGGCCGCCAACGTCGGCTGGTCGCCGGACGGCAGTTTCCTCGCCACCGTGCCATGGTTCTTGGAAGGACCGTTCACCGGCACCACCGGCGGCGACACCGGCCAGGGCGTGTTCCTGTCGACGGTCGGCGACGTCGACTTCGTGCCCGTCACAGGCGCCAGCACCCCACCGGCGCCGGTGCAGGGCGTCGTGCGACTGCTCGGCTGGCGTTCCGCGGGCAGCGTGATCGTCATGACCTCCGACGCCGACGAGCACGCGTCGCTGGCGGAGGTGCGACTCGACGACGGCACCCGCCGAACGCTGTCCCGCTTCGACACCGGTTCCACGTGCGAGCTCGGCATGGGGATCTGCCACATCTCCGACCTGCATCTCGCCACGGGTCTGCTGCCCGACCTGACCGTCCGGAGCGCCGGTCGCCCGCAGCGTGGCCCCCTGCCGATGATCGTGAGCGCCGTCGTCCTCGGCGCCGCGTTCCTACTCTGGCGCCGGGCACGCCTGTCGAGGCGTGCCCGGCGATCGCGCGTGGATCAGCCGCAGCCCTAGCTCGGCCGTGGTCGGTCAGGACAGGATCTCGACGTACCCGTCGGTGCCGTGCACGCGAATCCGCTGCCCGTCGCGAATCAGCTTGGTCGCATGCGCCACACCGACGACGGCGGGCAGGCCGTACTCCCGGGCGACCACCGCCCCGTGGGTCATCAGGCCGCCGACCTCCGTCACCAACCCCTCGACCGCGACGAACAGGGGTGACCAGCTCGGGTCGGTGAAGGCGGTCACCAGGATGTCGCCCGGTTCGAGATCGGCCTCGGCCAGGTCCAGGATGACGCGGGCCCGCCCCTCGACGACCCCGCCGGAGACCGGGAGGCCGACCAGCGCGCCGGTCGGCACACCGTCGCGTCGGTACGCCCCGGCGACGCACTCACCGTCCGACGTGAGCACCCGGGGCGCGGTGAGCGCCTGATACGACCGGAACGCCTCCTTCCGGCGGTGGATGAGCTGGTCATCCGCCCGATGCGTGCGTACGACGTCGTGAAGCTCCTGAAACGTGAGGTAGAAGACGTCTTCCCTCTCCCGAAGCACGTTCGCGTGCACGAGGCGCTCGGCCTCTTCCAGCAGGGCCTGCTTGTAGACGAAGTAGCGACTGACGATGGCGTACTTCGGGTACTCCCGGTACCCGATGAAGGTTCGGACCCGGTCGATCATCCGCTTGGTCTCTTCGGCTTTACGCTCCCCGTCCGGCAGGGCCCGCAGGCGCTCCAGGACGTCCTGTTCCTTCCTCTCCGCCTCCTGCCGCCCCTGCTCGAAGCGCCGCTTGCTGGCGCCCGGCTCGAAGTTCCTGACGTTGTCGAGGATGACGGGCACGAGCGTGGTGGGGCGTTCGCTCCAGCGCGGCCTCGTGATGTCGATCTCGCCGACGCAGCGCATGCCGTACCTGTCGAGGTAGGCCCGGATGGCGTCGCGCGCCTCCCCGCCGCCCGGGAGCTTGGCCAGCTCCTCCAGGAAGCCCTCGTCCTCGACCTCCCGCAGGAACGCCACCACCTCCGGATGCGGGCGGATGACGTCGGCGACATCCAGGAGCGCCAGCCCCATCTCCGACGTGACGTTGTCGGGCGCGGAGAGCGTGAGGGTGTCGGCGGCGTTCTTCTCGCCCAGCCACGCCCGCAGTTGCTCGTTGAGCCACCGGGTGGCATCCATCCCCGCCATGATCACCTGCATGCTCCGGGGGTCACCGAGGGACCGCTTGTGCTCCTCGAAGGCCGCCAGGAGAAGGTCGAAGAGCGCCGGCCCCGAGGCCGTCCGGATGGCGTGCCGCAGGGTGGCGATGGACGCCCGGCTGCCTTCGACCAGGTCGGTGACGATGGCCGGATCGGTCTCGATCGGGGCGGGCGGACCCCCGGCGGGCGTCCACACCTGCACCTGATCGGGCAGCGACGGGATGAAGTCGCCGCGGTCGATGACGGTCTCCAGCGCGTTCCTCATCAGCGGATCGGTATACGTGCCCAGGGCGTCGAGCAGGCCGGCGCGGCTCGACGGCGATGCCAGGTGCCGGGTGACGTCGACGAAGAGCCGTCCCCCCGCGTGGAGCATCGGCGCGAGGGCCGTCAGCTGCCACACGGAGAGCCCCAGGGGCTTCATGGGGTCGGTCATCATCTGCTGATGGCCGACGGAAACGTAGACATGGTTCTCTCCGTCGCCTGCCTCGGGGACGGGGAACAGCGTGGTGATCGGCCGGCTCTGGACGATCTGGAAGTCATCGTCGACCAGGCACCATTCGATGTCCTGGGGGTGCCCGAAGTGGGCTTCGATCCGCCGGCCCAGCTGCACCAGCCGCACGACCTGTGCATCCGTCAGCGCCGGCTGCTCCTGCCGCTCCGGGTCGATCGCCTGTTCTTTCGTCCCGCCACCCGGCAGGGCGTGGACGGCAAGCCGCTTGGTGGCGATCGCCCTGTCGATGATCTCGCCGTCGCGCACCCGGTAGGCGTCCGCGTTCACCAGCCCGGAGACCAGAGCCTCACCGAGGCCGAAGCTGGCCTCCACGGAGGCGACCTTCCGGTTGGACGTGACGGGGTCGGCCGTGAACAGGACGCCGGCCGCCTGCGGGAAGACCATCTTCTGCACGACCACGGCCATGTGGACCGTGCGGTGGTCGATGCCGTTCCGCTGACGGTAGGTCACGGCGCGCTCCGTGAAGAGCGAGGCCCAGCACCGGCTGACGTGCGACAGGATCGCCGCCGGCCCCATGACGTTCAGGTACGTGTCCTGCTGGCCCGCGAAGGAGGCCGTCGGCAAGTCCTCAGCCGTCGCGCTGGATCGGACGGCGTAGGCAGCTCGCTCACCGAGCTCAGTGAGAGCCCGGGTGATCGCCGCAGCCACATCGTCGGGGAGGACGACCCCTGCGATGGTCCGGCGGATCTCCGCACTGAACGTACGGATCGCCTCCCGGTCGTCCGGGTTCAGGCGCGACAGCCGATCGAGCTGATCGTCGATCAACGGCGCCTCGGCCATGATCCGTCGGAAGGCGTCCGTCGTCACGCAGAATCCAGCCGGCACCCGGATGCCGTCGATCCGCGATAACGCCCCCAGGTGCGCGCCCTTGCCGCCAACGATCGCGCCCTGCGTCTTGTCGACCTCTTGGAGACCTAACACGTACTGCTCAATCATCGCGATACCTCCGAGGCCGCCGTCGTCCACCGCACTTCGCTGACCGGGTGAATCACCACGCACGTCTTGCCCCAATTCTTCGTCCATTCCTGGGTCCGGCCGACGATTCTGCGGCAAGACCCGGGTCTTGCGGCAAGCCCCCCAGTGCGATATAAGTTCAAGTGGGACGTTGCACTTGTTGTTGACACCATCCATCGCGATAGGCCGCCACCTCATCTGAGGTGAAGCCGAGGTCGACAGCCCGTTCCAACAGCGCGCAGACCAGGGGTTCCTGCCTGGTGACCTCTTCGGCGAACCGAAGGCGCCAGCGGCCGACCCAGAGCTCGCATTCAGGCCCTGTTTCACAAGCCGGGTCGGAGCCATTGATTGATCGTGGCGATGTGCACGGTGGCGTGGTGTCCGGCAGGTCGGGCAGCGAGCGTCCGGCCGGGTCGGTGGTCGCGGAGAACGGTTCGGACGGTGAGGATCAGTCGGTTGTGGATCTGGGTCAGGGACAGGAATGGCGCGGTCATGCTCAGGTCACGCCGAGGGTGAGGGCGAGTTGGATGATCGTGGCCGGGGCGTGCGGGTCGCGGGCCACTTGGGCGACGACTTCCCGGGCGGCGGGGCGGTGGCGTAGCTCGGCCGGTGCCGTACGGTCGGCCTCGATCAGTGTCCGGCCGGCGTTGGTGGGGTCGTCGGCCTGGAGGTAGGCGCGGGCGGCGTCGAGCAGGTGGGCGGCGCGGTGCTCAGGCGGCAGCCACCGCCAGGCGTCCCGCTGGGTCGTCTTCTCGTGCCAGGCCACGGCGTCACGGGCTTCGCCCAGGTCGACGGCTGCCGCGACCCGGGCCAGGTCGACGGCCGTCGGCCCGAACCCGGTCCGGTGGTGGTCGTGGCCCTCGCCCACCCGGGCGGCCATGCCGGCGGCCTCGCCGAGCAGCTCGGCGGCGGCGTGGTCGCCGCCGTGGCGGGCTACCGCGAGGGCTGCCTGGACGAGCAGCGTCCCGCACAACGACAGCTCCGCGGGCGTGCCAGCGTCGGGGTCGGGAGGGGCGATTCGGTACGCGGCGGCCAGCGCCGCCGACTTCGCCGCCCGCACCCGCCCCGACGCCCGTAGCACCGGACCGAGCTGCACCGCAGCGGCGGCCACCAGCATCCGGTCGCCGATCGCAGCGGACATGGCCCGGTCGACAGCCAGCCACGCCAGATCCGCCTCGCCGAGCTTCACCAGCAGCGCAGCGGTCACCCGATACGCCTCCACCAGCGGCACCCGCCCCTCCCCGGGGTCGCGGGCGTGGGTGCGCTGCGCATCGGTGAGCAACTGCGGCACCAAACCAACCACCTGCGGGTAGCGGGCGTGCTGGAAGGTAGTCCAGGCGTGCGCGACCTGCCGGGCCAGCCGGTCAGCGGGGTCCGGTACCGCACGGGTGGTCTCCTCGGCTGGTATTCGGTCCGCATCGGCCTGCGCGAGGATGCGTTGCTTCGCGGCTTCCCGTTCCGCCGCCTGGATCTGCTCGCCTCTGTCATCGACCGCACCGGCGTCGCTCATCCCCACCTCCGCTGGTAGGGGCGCGGCGGCGTGCTCTTGGAAGGACCGACACCGCCGCGCCCGGCTAAAGGACGCGGCTCGCAGCCGAACCGGTACTGACGGGTCCACACCCGTCGCGCCCCGACCACAGCCTGTGATGATTCGGCTGCGTGATCCAGCCGGACGCCGTCCGCTACTGTCCGCTCGGACGTACCGAGCCGATGGCGGACAGGTCAGCGGAGCTGTCCAGGAATTCACATACAGCCACCGAGTTCGGAGCAGCCTCGACCAGGAGCCGGCGTACCTCAGCCACCCTCCGGGCCGCACGGTGCGACTGCGCCCGCCGAGCCATGTCCAGCGCCCGCCCCGCCGCGTCCGCCGCCCGCTCGACCTCCCCCGCCTGAAGCAGGCCCTCGGCCAACCACGTGAGGTACAGCGATGACTCCCGGGGCACCTCCGGGCCATAGCCGGTGATCACCCGTTCCAGGATCGGCACCGCACGCAGCGGCCGGCACAGTTCCGTCCACACCCGGCCCGCCATAATCTCCACCTCGTCCGAGGTCAACCAGTACGCCCACGGCGGCGAGGCGCTCGGGTCGCGAGTCGCGTACACCTCCTCCACCATGCCCAGCGCCCGCTCGGCCAGGCTCGCCTCGCCAGCGCGAGCATGCGCCCACGCGACCCGTTCCAGCAGCAGCGCCTGACCGGTCGCCTCGGCCCCCGGTCGGCCCCCGGTGTACGCGGACCTGGCCAGGGTCACCGCCTCACGTCGGTCCCCGATGCTCGCTTCCAGGTAGCTCAACGTGCTGAGGCAGTTGGCCGCGCTGGCAGCATCCCCGGCAGCGTGCGCGGCCCGCATGCCGGCCAGGTAGTACCGGCGCGCGTCGACGATCCGACCGGCATCCTCGGCGACGAATCCGGCAAGCTGGCACAGGTCCGCCGCTGCGGCAAGCAGCCGTCTGCCGACCGCCTCGGAGTGGGTGCCCTCACGGAGCAGGCCGGCGGTGGCGTCCAACTCGGCGACCATCATCGCGTACATCTGAGCCCCGCCGACGTGGTCGTCCAGACGACGGAGCTGCCGCACCCGGCGCTCGACGCGATCCACGGTCTCGATGCCCACCCCCCGGCCGGCGCTCAGCTCATAGCGCTGCGGAGGATCAGCGATCAACCACTGGTGCGCCAACTCGGCAGCATTGTTCGAGGCCGGGACTGTGGTGACGAGCAGATCGGCGAGCTGCTCGGCGTCGTGGTGCCGCCAGTGCGTGCCGCAGGCGATCGTCCATCGCCCGCCGTCAAGGATGCCCGTAAGGGCGGCCAGCTCGCCGCCGGCATCCAGGGCGGCGTCCAGCCGCTCGGCCGTCTCCGGGGTCGGCGGCTTGCGGCCATGCGCAAGGTCGTGGAGATAGCTCTTGCCGTAGTAGGTACGGGCGGCGAGCGCGCGGTAGCTGACACCTCGGTCCCTGAGCAACTCTCGTAGACGCACGGAAAAGCGCGACGATGCAGACATGGCGGAGACTCCCAGCAGAGGTCTGAGCGGCAGCATCGCCGACCTCTACGTCGGCGAGCCACCACATCGGACGATACACCGACAGCCACGCCATTTAACTCAGCGTTGATGTGCCCGTCCCAACCAGCAACCGCCTCCGCCACCCGCAGGGCCCGGACCACACCATCAGGGCGGGGGTGACCAGTGACTTACATGAGACTTGTGGGTGGGTCGGTCGGAGACCAGCATCGCGCCGTCCGCTGGCTGTCCGCGCTGTCCGCGGACCACCCCCAGTAGGGTGGCCCGGGTGACTGACTACATGCAGGTGGCCACCGCCACGGACAGCCGCGACGCGGGGATACGTCTCGCCGAAGGCGCAGTCGCTGGACGACTCGCTGCGGGCGCGCAGGTGGTGGGGCCGGTGACGAGCGTGTTCTGGCACCAGGGCGAGCAAGGTACCGGTGAGGAGTGGCAGGTGCTGCTGTTCACCACCGCCGCCAGGTATCCGGAGCTGGAGCGACACCTGATCGACGCACACCCGTGGAGCAACCCGCAGGTGATCGCGGTGCCGATCGTGCAGGGCTCTACCGAATACCTGGCGTGGCTGGCCCGGTCGGTGGACGCCTAGACATCTCGGCTGCGAGCGCGCGGAGCTCGACGACGCAGGGCAGATCGGCGTGCGGCTCAAGCCGGTTGAGGACGGAGTCCAGTCGCTGGCCCGGCCGGATCGACCCGGCACCACCGGCCAGCCGCACAGCCGTGACTGCGGTCGCACACGCCTGCTCAACCTCGTTCGCGTCGAAGTAGGCGTCCGCCAGCCACGACAGGTACAGCGCCTTGTCCCGGGCGTAAGTGTCGTCGAACTCAGCCAGCGCCCGTTCAAGGGCGGGGATCGCCCGCATCGGCCGGTGCAGCACCGCCCAGCACCGGCCGGTCATGATCTCACCCTCGGTGCGGTCGACCCAGTACACCCAGTCAGGTTCGGGGCGGTCGTCGTGTTCCGTCAGGCAAATGGTGCCGACGTTGAGGTGTTGCTCTGTGGCTGCGCTGTCGCCAGCGAGGGCGTGCGCCCAAGCGGCGCGCAGGTGCAGCAGCGCCCGGACCCGGGGGGTGGCGGTGGGGCAGCGTGACGGCCAGACCCGCGGCGGCGACGAACTCGCGGCGGCGCAGTCCCGGATGGGCGGCAGCAAGTGCGGCGAGTTCCCCGCCGGCCTCAAGAATCTTGTCAAGCCGTTGGGCGACCTGCGGATTGGGGGCTTTCGCCCCGTCTCCAGCTCGTGCAGGTACGACTTCCCGTGGTGGACGAGTTTGGCCAGGCCGCGCAGTGAAAGGCCGCGGTCGTCGCGGATCTGTCGCAGGCGGGCCGCAAAGGACGGTTCGGTCATCGCTGGCTCCCAGGTAACGGTCTGGGCGGCGGCCGCCGACCGCTACAACCGGCGGGCCGCCACCATCGACAGTACCCTCCGTCACCGTCCAGTAGCCCCCCGGTCAGCGGGGTGTCGACAGCGAGGGCGGACCCTTCTCGCCCCCGCTATCGAAAGGCCGGGGCGTTCGGCCACAGCAGACGAACCGCCGCTGCAGAACGGCCGCACCGGAACTGATTGAGCATGGCTCAGCGGGCGGCGAACCGGCCCAGCGCGGCGCGCAGGTGCCCGCGCAGGGTGTCACTGCCGGTGTGGCCGGAGTCGTCGACCACGATCAGCTCCGCGTCGGGCCAGGCGCGGGCCAGCGACCACGGCGTCTCCAGCGGCGAACCGAGGTCGAGGCGGCCGTGCACGAGCACCCCGGGAATGCCGGCCAGCCGCCCGGCGTCGCGCAGCAGGGCATCGTCGTCGAGCCACGCCCCGTGCGAGAAGTAGTGCGCGCAGATCCGGACGAACGCCAGCCGGGCGTCCGACGGCCGGTCGCTGTACACGCCGGGCCTGCCCTGTGGCTCCAGCGAGACGACGGCGTCCTCCCACTCCAGCCAGGCGTTCGCCGCCCGGTGCCGCACCCGCGCGTCCGGATGCTCCAGCAGGCGCGCGTACGCGGCGAGCAGGGCGACGGCCGAACCCTGGCCCGGCTCGACCGCCGGGCGGTCGGCGGCCGGCACGGCGTCGGCGAACCGCCGCCACTGCTCGGGGAAGAACCGGCCGACGCCCCGATACAGCCAGTCGATCTCGGAACGGCGGGTCATGGTGATCCCGACGAGGACGATCGCGCTGACCCGCTCCGGGTGCCGCTGGGCGTACGCGAGCCCCAGGGTCGAGCCCCACGAGTCGCCGAACAGCAGCCAGCGGTCGATGCCCAGGTGCTCGCGCAGCCGCTCCATGTCGGCCAGCAGGTGCGGCGTGGTGTTGTGCCGTAGGTCGGCGGCCGGGTCGCTGGCGTGTGGGGTGCTGCGCCCGCAGCCACGCTGGTCGAACTGGACGATCCGGTACCGGGCCGGGTCGAACAGCCGGCGGACGCCCGCACCGGAGCCGGCCCCGGGCCCACCGTGCACGACGAGCGCCGGTGTGCCGCCCGGGTTGCCGGACACCTCCCAGTGCACGAGGTTCCCGTCGCCCACGTCGAGCATGCCCTGTTCGTACGGTTCCCCGAGCCCGTACCCCATCTCCACGCTGCCCCTCCCGGGCCTCTGGTGCGCGCAATTACACGGAATGTGCGGCCTTCGGAGCATGCAATAGCCACGAATTCCGTGAATGTGCGCCGGCGGGTCAACGGGCGGACCGCCGGCGGCGGGTCAGCCGGCGATAGCGTCCAGGGCTCGGGTGAAGTCCGCCAGTAGGTCGGCCGTCTCCTCGATGCCGGTGGAGACCCGCACGAGGCCCTCGCCGATGCCGGTTTCGGCGAGCTGCTCGGCGTCGACGATGCCCGCCCACATCGAGCGCGGGTGCACCACCAGGGTGCTCACGCTGCCCAGGCTGGCCGCCCGCTTGGCCAGCCGCAGCTCCGCCAGCAGGGTGGCCGCCGCCGGCCGGCCGCCGGCCAGGTCGAGGCTGAACACGCCGCCGTACCCGCTCATCTGCTTGGTCGCCAGGTCGTGCTGGGGGTGGCTGGCCAGCCCGGGGTAGCGCACCCGGGCGACGGCCGGGTGCTCCTCCAGTGCCTGGGCCAGCGCGAGGGCGTTGTCGTTGTGCCGGGCCATCCGCAGCGGCAGCGTCCGGATGCCGCGCAGCAGCAGCCAGGCGTCGATCGGGCCGAGCGTCGCCCCGGTGACGACGGAGGTCTGCCACACCCGGTCGACCAGCTCGGCGGGGCCGACCACGACCCCGGCGGAGACGTCGGAGTGGCCGCCGAGGAACTTCGTGGCGCTGTGCCAGACCAGGTCCGCGCCGAAGGCCGCCGGGCGCTGGTTGACCGGGGTGGCGAAGGTGTTGTCCACGACGGCGTACGCGCCGTGGGCGTGCGCCAGGTCGACCACGGCGGTCAGGTCGGTCAGCTCCAGCAGCGGGTTGCTGGGGGTTTCCACCAGCACCAGCCGGGTCTGCGGCGTGAGCGCCCGGGCGAACGCGTCGACGTCGGTCTGGTCGACCTGGGTGCAGGTCACCCCGAACCGGGTGAGCAGCCCGGTGGTCAGCGAGGTGGTGCCGCCGTACGTGCTGCGCTGCACGATCACGTGGTCGCCGGCGTTGAGCAGGGCCAGGGCGATCGTGGTGATCGCCCCCATCCCGGACGCGGTGACCAGGCCCGCCTCGACGCCCTCCAGCTCGGCCACCACGGCGGCGACCTGGGCGTGGTTGGGGTTTCCGTAGCGGGTGTAGAAGGCGTTCCCGCGCGTCTGCGTGGCGATCTCGGTGAACTGCTCGTCGGTCTCGGCGCTGAAGGTGGCGCTCTGCACGATCGGAGGCGACACCGCACCCGTGGGGCTCAGCCCGTCGTCGCCGTGGATCGCGGTCGTGCCGATGCCGGTCACCGGTGCTCCTTCGGTTGTCTGCTGCGAATGGTCAGGGTACGACGACGACCGGCGCCGGGGCGGACGCGGGGGCGGCCCGGTCGGCGAGCATCCGCTGGCTGTCGCGCTGGTGCCGCAGCCGGGCGGCGTCGAGGGCGGCGACGGCCAGGCCTGCGGTGGCCCCGGCGTCGGCGAGGGGACGGCCGTCGGGGGCGTACACGGCGCTGTGGCCGGCGAACCGCCACCCGCCGTGCGCCCCGGCGAAGTTGGCGAACACCACGTAGCTGGTGTTCTCCAGGGCGCGGGCCGGGAAGTAGACGCTTCGGCGGTGGTCGGAGTCGCCGACGGTGAACGCGCCGGACACCAGGTAGGCGTCCGCGCCGGCCAGCGCGAGGCCCCGGGCGTGCTCGGGGAAGCTGGCGTCGTAACAGACGCCGAGGCCGAGCCGCCAGCCGCGCACCCGCACGAGGGTGTCGGTGGTGCCGGGGACGAACACCGCCCGCTCGTCGGCGTCGAGGTGCCGCTTGTGGTAGGTCGCGGCGACCGCGCCGTCGGGGCCGACCACGTGGGCGGCGATGGCCCAGCCGTCGGCCCGCCGGGCGCAGCCGCCGACCACGGCGGTCACCCCGCGCTCCCGGCAGGCCTGGCCCACCGTACGCAGGGCCGGGTCGCCGGGGGCGACCTCGCACCGGGCGACGTCGGCGGTGAGCAGCGGGTAGTCGTACCCGCACAGCGACAGCTCGGGGAAGACGACCAGGCTCGCGCCCAGGTCGGCCGCCCCGGCGATCGCGGCGGCGTGCGCGGCGGCGTTGCCGGCCAGGTCGCCGCCGACCGCCTCGATCTGCGCCGCCGCCACCCGCAGCGGCTGCCGCAGCGGAGCGTCGCCCGTCGTCGTCACATCGCCCCCAGCCACCAGCGCAGCCCGAAGAAGACCGCCAGCCCGACGGTCCACACGATCATGAACCGTTCGACGAAGAGCCCGGTCACCAGGGTCACCACCCCGGCCACCAGGTACGGGACCGTGACCACGGTGATCTCCACCCGGTTGTCGACGGGGGCGAGCACCGACGGCACCGCGATCGCGGCGAGCAGCGCGGGCGGCAGGTAGCCGAGGAACGTCTTCACGTCGGCGGGCAGTTCCCGGTCGCGGAAGACCAGCAGCGGCACGTACCGGGGGGCGAAGGTGGCCAGCCCCATCCCGAGGATGAGCAGCAGCATCGACATCGCGGTCACCTTCCGTCCACGTCGGCGGCGGCGTCGGCCGCCCGGTCCCCGGCCCGCACGGGCTCACCGGGCCGCCCGCGCGGCACGGAGCCAGGCGGCGGCCCGTCCGGCGGCCCGGCAGGCGCCGCCCCGGCACCCGCCGCGACCTCCGGTTCCACCGGGCGGGCGGGGTCGGCCGGGTCCGGCGGGTCGGCGGGGTCGGCGGGCTTCGGCGGGAACCAGCGGCGTTCGATCCGCTCGCAGGCCATACCGACGCAGGCGCCGCCGAGCGCCGCCAGGATCAGCCCCAGGTTGTACGGCAGGCCGAGGGTCAGCATGGCCAGCGCGCCGGCCGAGACGGCGGTGGTCCAGATCTTCCAGCCGGCGAGCGCCCCGGCGAGCACGACCAGGAAGACCGCGGTCATCGGGAAGTCCAGGCCGTGGCGCAGCCGCTCCGGCAGCAGGTGCCCGGCGACCATGCCGACGACCGTGGCGATCGCCCAGTTGACGTACATGATGGCGGACGCGCCGAAGTAGTACATGCTCTTGCGGCGGGCCGGCTCGTCGCCCTTGATCCGGTCGAACGCGACGAAGAACACCGCGTCGATCAGCCCGAAGCCGAGCAGCAGCCGCCACCGCTGCGGCAACTCCCGCACGTGCGGGGCGAGCAGCGTCGAGTAGATCAGCATGCGCAGGCTGAGGATCAGCGTGGTCAGGACGATCACCGGCCACGCCGCGCCCTCGGAGATCAGCTTGAAGCCGATGAACTGGGCAGTGCCCGAGTTGACCACCATGGCCAGCCCGAACGTCTCCAGGTAGGACAGTCCGCTGGCCAGGCCGAGCGTCCCGCCGATCACCCCGAGGGGGAACGCGGAGAGCAGGAACGGCACCATCGAGCGGGCCCCGGCGACGAACTCGCCGCGCGGCGTTGCCGGCCGCGCGGCGGCGCTGGTGGGCGTGCGGTCAGACATGGTCCTCCCCGGGGCGGCGGGCACGCGGAGCGGCCGGGCCGGCGGCGCCGACGAGGGCGGCCACCTCCCCGGCGCGGGTACGGCAGAAGTAGTGTCCCCCACCGTCGATCTCTTCGAGGGTCACGTCGGCGGCGATTCTCCGCCACGCGGCGTGCTCGTCGGCCGAACCGGTGGTGAGCGGGTCGTCGCCGGCGAGCACCACCGTCACCGGCACCGTCAGCGGCCGGTCGGCCAGCGGGGTGAGCCGGTCCCGCAGGTACGCGTGCGAGCCGAGCGCGTCGTGCCGGAACGCGGCGACCAGCGCCGAGGTGTGGTCGGCGTCGAGGCCGTCGAGGTCGGTGAAGCCGGTCTGCCCGACCAGCCAGTCCACCACCCCCGCCTCGTCGAGGGCCCGCACCTCGGCGATGCTGGCGTCGATGTCGGCCGCGTCGCGTAGCAGCTTGCCGCCGAGGAAGAGCCGCGCCGGCGGGGCCCCGGCGGCGTCGAGCAGCCGGGTCACCTCGACGGCCAGGGCCGCGCCGACGCAGTGCCCCCAGATGAGCACCTCGCCCCGGGCGTCGGCGCGGATCTCGTCGGCCACCCGCCTTGCCACCTCGTCGAGTTCGGCCAGCGGCTCGGGGTTTCCGAGGTCGTGACCGGGCAGGGCCACCGCCTGCACAGCCACGCCGTGCCCGGCGAGCGCCTCGGCGAGGGGACGGAAGGCGAGCGGGTTGCCGGCGGCGTACGGGAAGCAGACCAGGACCCGGTCGGCGGCGACGCCGGACGGCGACAGCGGCTGGAGAAGCGGGTCGTCGCCGGACCGGGCGACCCCGACCCCCACCGCCGCGCCGGACCCGGAGGCGACCGCCGCGCCGGACCCGGACCCCGTGCCGGAGCCGGCGGGGGCCTCGGCGGACTGGGCGGGCTTGGCGGACTGGGCGGCCTCGGCGACCCGGGCCAGCGGGCCGAGGTCGGAGTGGGTCATCAGCTGCCGCAGGGTGACCAGCGGGCGCAGCGCGGCGACGACCCGCATCGCGGCGAGGGAGTTCCCGCCGAGGTCGAAGAAGTTGTCCTCCTCGGCGATGTCGTCGACCGGCACGTCCAGGGACCGCGCCCAGACCTCGGCGATGCGCCGGGCCACGTCGGTGGCGGGCGGGGTGCGCCCGGCGGGGCCGGCGGCCGGGGCGGGCACGGTCCGGCCGAAGGTCCGCCGCGCGGGGGTGACCCGGGCCGGCGGCAGGCCGGCGGCGTACCCGCCGTGCGGGGCGTCCGGGGTGTCGGCCAGCGCGGCGAGGGCCCGCCGGTACGCCTCGCCGATCCCGGCCGCCTGCTCCGGGCTGAACTCGGCGGAGTGGTAGTGCAGGCTCAGCCGGACCTCGTCGGTGAAGAAGTCCCGCATGAACTCGGCCCGCAGGGCGAACTCGGTCTCGGTGCTGACCCGCACGTCGAGCAGGTCGAAGCCGGGCCGCTCGCGCAACTGCTTGAGCAGGTAGAAGTGGGTGTAGTTGAACACCGTCTCGAACAGCGGGTCGGTGGTCGCGGCGTCGGCCTTCATCTGGGCCATCGGGTAGCGCCGGTGCGGCAGCAGGTCCGCCTCGGCCCGGTAGACCCGGCCGACGAGGTCGGCCCAGCTTCCGTCGCCGAGGTCGACGCGCAGCGGCACGGTGTTGAGGAACAGCCCCATCGCGGTCGTGGCGCCCTCGGACTCGGGCCGGCCGCTCTGCTCGTACCCGGTGACGACGGCCGCCTCGGCGGCGAGCGCGCCGATGACCTTGACGTGCGCGGCGAGCAGCAGGGTCTTCAGCGGCACGGCGAGCCGGTCGGCCAGCCGCAGCAGCCGCTCGGACAGCCCGGCGGACACGTCCACCTCGTGGAAGACCACCGGGCGCTGCGCCTCGACGGTCGGCGGCTCCCAGCGGGGCAGTTCGGTGACCCCGCCGCCAGCCAGCACGTCCCGCCAGAATTCCCGGTCGGCGGCCGAGGCGACGGCCCGCCGCTCCAGGCCGATGTAGTCGCGGAAGTGGTTCCCGGCCGGCGGTTCGGGCAGCGGCCGGCCGTCGCGCAGCCGGTGGTACGTGTCGAACAGCCGGGTGTGCAGCAGGGTGATGCTCCACCCGTCCAGGGCCGAGTTGTGCTGGCTGAGGCTGTACCGGTACAGGTCGTCGGCGAACAGGTGCACGTGGACGCGGACCAGCCCCGGCTCCCGCCAGACGAACCGGTACGACTGCTCCCGGTCGTGCCAGTCGGCGTACCGGCGCTCCTGCTCGGCCGGGTCGAGGCCGCGCAGGTCGGTCACCCACAGCGGGGTCGGCGCGTCGGCGTGCACGAGCTGGAGGTACTCGCCGTACCCGGTGAGGTGGTAGCTGGTGCGGAAGATCGGGTTGTCGGCGACCAGCCGCCGCACCGCCCCGGTGAACGCGGCCTCGTCGAACGGCGCGCTGATCAGGAAGCTGATGATGTCGTGGTACTGGGCCGCGCCCCGGGCCAGCTCGTTCTGGAAGATCAGCCCGGCCTGGAGCTGCCCCAGCGGGTACGCGTCGACCACCCCGTCGGGCAGCAGCGCCCGGTCGGCCGGGGACACCAGGTCGAACGGCGCATACGTGGGGGGCCGCTCGCCGGTCGCCGGGGCGGCGGCGAGGGCGGCGATGGTGGGGTGGCGGAACATCTGCTGGAAGGTGAGGTCCAGCCCGGCGGCGTGCGCCCGGGCGAGCACGGTGACGAAGTGGATGGAGTTGCCGCCGAGGGCGAACAGGTTGTCCTCCACCCCCACCCGGTCCACCCCGAGCACGTCGGCCCACACCTCGGCGAGGATCCGCTCGGCGTCGGTGCGCGGCGGCACGTACGGGCGGTCGTCGGCGGGCGGGTCGGGCAGCGCCCGCCGGTCGAGCTTGCCGCTGCCGGACAGCGGGAACTCGGCCAGCTCCACCACCCGGGCCGGGACGAGGTACCGGGGCAGCAGGCCGGACAGGTGCTCGGTGAGCGCCCGCTCGGCCACCGGGGAGTGGGTCAGCACGTACCCGAGCAGGTTGCCGTCTCGGGCCACCACCACGGCGTCCTTCACGGCCGGGTGGCCGCGCAGCGCCTCCTCCACCTCGCCCAGCTCGACCCGGTGGCCACGCACCTTGACCTGGTGGTCGAGGCGGCCGAGGTAGTCGATGGTGCCGTCGGGCAGCACCCGGGCCAGGTCGCCGGTGCGGTAGACCCGCTCCTCCCCCGCGTCCGGGACGGCCACGAACCGGTCCCGGGTCAGCTCGGGGCGGTTGAGGTAGCCCCGGGCGAGCTGCACCCCGGCGATGCACAGCTCCCCGGGCACCCCGACCGGCTGGACCCGCAGCCGCTCGTCGAGGACGTGCAGCCGGGTGTTGTCCACCGGCCGGCCGATCGGCACCCGTTCCCCGCCGGGCACGCAGCGGTGGTGGGTGACGTCGACGGTGGCCTCGGTCGGGCCGTACAGGTTGACGAGGGTGACGTGCGGCAGCAGCGCGGCCAGCCGGTCGACGTGGTGCGGGCCGAGCGCCTCGCCGCTGGCGAAGACCCGCCGCAGCCCCGCCAGCGGCGCGGTGTCGGCGGTGGCCAGCCAGTCGAGGAACGCCCCCAGCATGGACGGGACGAAGTGCAGCGTGGTCACGCCGTGCGCGGCGACCGCCGCGACGATGGCCTGCGGGTCGCGTTCCGCGCCGGGCGGCAGCAGGCACACCGAGGCGCCCTCGCGGGCCCACCAGAACAGCTCCCACACCGACACGTCGAACGTGGTGGGGGTCTTGTGCAGGATGACGTCGTCCGGGCCGATCGGGTGCAGCCGCTGCATCCAGGCGAGCCGGTTGGCCAGCGACCGGTGCTCGATCATCGCCCCCTTCGGGGCGCCGGTGGAGCCGGAGGTGTAGATGACGTACGCCAGGTCCCGCCCGTCGGCCACCGCCTGCGGCGCGGACACCGTCGCGTCGGGCCGTGCGTCGGCCGGCGGCAGCGGGAGCACCGGGACGCCCTCGGGGACGGCCGCCGGGTCGGTGGCCAGCACGAGCGCCGCGCCGCTGTCGGCCAGCAGGTAGCCGATCCGGGCCGGCGGGTAGCCGGGGTCGACCGGCAGATAGGCCGCGCCGGCCCGGTGCACGGCGAGGATCGCCGCGAGCTGCGCGGGCGACCGCTCGGCGAGCACGCCGACGACGGCCTCCGGGCCCGCGCCGGCCGCCCGCACGGTCGCGGCGAGGGCGGCCACCCGCCGGTCCAGCTCCGCCCACGTCCAGGTGGTGTCGTCGGTACGCACGGCGACGGCGTCGGGCGTCTCGGCGGCCCGGCGGGCCACCCAGGCGTCGGGGCGCAGGGCGTCGCCGGGGTCCACGGCGGTGTCGTTCATCGCGTCGAGCACCGCCCGGTCGGCGGGCGTGACCAGGGCGACGTCGTCGATCGGGGCGTCCGGGGCGGCGAGCGCGGCGGTCAGCAGGAGCAGCAGGTGCCCGGCGATCCGGTCGGCGGTGGCCCGGTCGTGGCGGGCGGCGTCGTGGTGCACGGTCAGCTCGGCGGCGGAGACCGCCACGGTGACGCCGATGCGGGGATCGGGGGCGGCATCGGTGGTGTGCACGGCGACGTCGAGGAACGGGTGCCGGTCGGCCTCGGCGTGCGGGGCGAGGTCCTCGGCGAGCAGCTCGACGGGGTAGTCGGCGTACCGCTGCGCCTCGGGCAGCGCCGCGCGGAGCTGCCCGAGCAGGTCCCGGTAGCTGGCGTCGGGGCCGCAGGTCACCGGCAGGGGCAGCAGGCCGGCCAGCGCGTCGGCGTCGGCCGGGCGGCCGACCAGCAGCGCCGACGCGCCGGTCCAGCGGCGCAGCAGCGCCGCCACGGCGGCGGCCACCAGCACGTACCGGGCGGGTTCGGCGCCCCGGCTGGCGGCGGCGAGCCGGTCGGCCAGCGCGGCGCCGAGGGGCACGGTGACGGCCTGCGGGCGCGCCGGGGCGCCGGGGGCGGGGGTGCGGTCGGCGGGGAAGCCGATCCGGTCCGCGCCGGCGGTGAGCACGTCGCGCCAGTGCCGGGCGTGGTCGGGCCGCCGCGCCGCGGCGATCCTGAGCTGGCCCCGGGTCATCAGAGACTGCATGATCTCGCTCTCCGGCTCACAGGTCGATGTCGATATCGATGGTGGCTGCCGGGTCGGCGGCGGCCCGCGCGCCGGTCAGCGCGCCGACCGGTCGGCCCGGGTCGGCCAGCACGGCGTCGAGGAGTTCGAGGTACAGGTCGGCGAACGCGCGCACCGTCGCCGGCAGGAACAGCCCGGCGTGGTACGCCCAGTGCACGCGCAGCGAGTCCGCCCGCTCGTAGACCTGCATGTCCAGGTCGAACATGGCCTGCCCGGTGGGGGCGATGGCCAGCTCCACCGGCCGGCCTAGAAAGTCGACCCGGGCCACCTCGTCGTGCTGCATCGCGAAGAGGGTGTCGAACAGCGGATGCCGGTGCGGGTCGCGGACCGGCAGCACCGCCTCGACCAGGCTGTCGAACGGGAAGTCCTGGTGGGCGAAGGCGTCCACCACGTCCCGGGCCACCTCGTCGAGCAGCGCCCGGAACGGCGCGTCGGGGCGGACCCGGTGGCGCAGGCAGACCGTGTTGACGAACATGCCCATCGCGGCGTCCAGGCCCGGCGCGCCCCGCCCGGCGACCGGGGTGCCGACCGTGACGTCCGCGCCGTCGGAGGCCGCGCCGCCCATGGCCGCGCCGTCGGTGGTCGCGGCGAGGAAGGTCGCGTAGACGGCGAGCAGCAGTTGGAACAGGGTCACCCCCTCGCGCCGGGCCAGGGCGCGCAGCGCGGCGGTGCGGGCGGCGTCCACGGTGAACTCGACGACCCCGCTGCCGGCGGTCGGCGCCGGCTCGTCGCCCGCCGGCCGGTCGGCGTCGGTGGGCAGCCGGGGCGGGGCGGGCGGGGCGGCGAACCGGGCCAGCCACCAGTCCCGCCCCGGCGACTCCCGCCCGTCGACCCAGGCCGCGTAGTCGGCGTACTGGGCGGGGACGGGCGGCAGGTCCCGGCCGGCGTAGCGGGCGTCGACCTCGCGCAGCAGCAGGGCCAGGGAGAGCCCGTCGGTGACGATGTGGTGCAGCTCCAGGGCCAGCTCCGGCCCGGCCGGGGTACGCCGCAGCTCGGCGCGCAGCAGCGGCGGGGCGGCCAGGTCGAACGGGCTGACCGGCACCGGGGCGTCGGCGGGGGCGGCCACCTCGGGCAGCTCGAACGTCACCCCCGCCAGCACCCGCTGCGCCGGCCGGCCCGCCTCGGTGCCGAACGCGGTACGCAGGACGTCGTGCCGGGCGATGACGTGCCGGAACGCACCGGCCAGCCGGCCGGCGTCCACGTCGGCCGGCAGCGGCAGCACCAGCGGCAGGTGGTAGGCCACCGACGCCGGGTCGCGGGACTGGGCCAGGTACACCCGGCGCTGCTGCGGCGACAGCGGGTGCGCCACGCCGACGGCGGCCGGGGGCAGCGGCGCGGCGGCCCGGGACCGGCGGATCTCGTCGGCGAGGGCGGCCACGGTCGGGTGGCGCAACACGGCGGCCAGTGACACCGCCACCCCGAACACCCGCTGGGCCTCCACCGCCAGCCCGGCGGCGGCCAGGGAGTCCCCGCCCACGGCGTAGAAGTCGTCGAGGACGCCGAGCTTCGGCACCCCGAGCACCCGCTCCCAGACGCGCACCAGCACCCGCTCGGTGTCGTCCCGGGGCGGCAGGTACGCCCCGTACCGGTCGTCGGGGGCGACCAGGTCGGCCGGGTCGAGCGAGTCGACCTGGACGACGTGGCGGGGCAGCTCCTCGTCGGTCAGCTCCGCGGCGAGCTGGCCGCGCAGCACCAGCGGGTCGAGGAAGTCCTCGGCGACGACGTACACGCAGCCGTCCTTGACTGCCACCTGGCCGACCTGCGGCCAGAGCCGGGCGAGGGTGTCCACGTCGGGGGTCATCGGGCCGCTCCGATCGCCTCGGCCAGCCCGCGCACGGTCTGGTGCAGGTAGAGGTGGCGGGGGGTGAGGTCGGCCAGGCCCTGGTCGCGCAGTTCTCTGAGCAGCCGCAGGGCCAGCAGCGAGTTGCCGCCGAGGTCGAAGAAGTTGTCCTCCGGCCCCACCTCGGCGCCGAGGACCCGCTGCCAGATCGCCCGGATCCGCTCGTCCAGCCCCGCGTCGTCGGCCGGCGCGGACACCGGCTCGGCGGCGGGGACGGGGGCGGGGGCGGGCAGCCGGGCGGCGTCGAGCTTGCCGTTGGCGGTCAGCGGCAGTGCGGGCAGCGCGGTGATCGTCGCCGGGACCATGTAGTCGGGCAGCAGCCGGGCCGCCCGGCGACGCAGCTCGGCCACCGAGCCGGCGGCGTCGGCGAGCACCACGTACGCGTGCAGCCGGGTGTCGGCGGCCTCCGCGCCGGTGGCCACCACCACCGCCACGGCGAGCGCCGCCGGGTCGTCCAGCAGCACCTGGCGGATCTCGTCCAGCTCGATCCGGTAGCCGCGCACCTTCACCTGGTTGTCGAGGCGGCCGAGGTGCTCCAGCCGGCCGTCGGGCAGCAGCCGGCCCCGGTCGCCGCTGCGGTACATCCGCCCGCCGGAGAACGGGTCGGGCCGGAACCGCTCGGCGGTCAGCTCCGGGCGGTGTAGGTAGCCGTCGGCCACCCCGGCCCCGCCGACGTGGATCTCCCCCGCCGCGCCCGGGGGCAGCAGCCGGCCGGCCGGGTCGAGCACGTACACCCGCCAGCCGGGCAGGGCCCGGCCCACCGATCGGCTGCCGGCCAGGGCGAGCCCCCGGTCGAGGGTCTGCGCGGTGACGTGCACGGTGGTCTCGGTGATGCCGAACATGTTCACCACCCGGCAGTCGGGCTCCGGGTGGCGGTCGTACCAGCCGGTGAGCATCCGGGCGTCGAGCGGCTCGCCGCCGAAGACGACCAGCCGCACGGCGAGCGGGTCGGCGGCCCGCCGGTCGACGTCGAGCAGCTGCGCGAACGCCGACGGGGTCTGGTTGAGCACGGTCACCCGCTCGGCGGCGAGCAGGGCGTGGAACTCGCCCGGGGAGCGCACCACCAGGTGCGGGACGACGACGAGGTGCCCACCGGTGAGCAGGCAGCCCCAGATCTCCCAGACGGAGAAGTCGAAGGCGCTGGAGTGGAACATCGTCCAGGTGTCGTGCGGGCCGAGCCCGAAGTCGGCGGCAGTGGCGTCGACCAGGGCCAGGACGTTGCGGTGCGGGACCCGCACGCCCTTGGGCCGGCCGGTGGAGCCGGAGGTGTAGATGACGTACGCCGGGTCGTCCGGGCCGCCGACGTGCGGCTCCGCCGGGCCGGACCCTTCGACGTTCAGGTCGGCGGCGGTCGACTCGACGGCGGTCAGCTCGGCGGCGTCGACGCCCCCGGTGCCGACCAGCAGGGCGACGCCGGAGTCCTCGACGGTGTAGCGGATCCGGTCGACCGGGTAGGCCGGGTCGACCGGCACGTACGCGGCCCCGGCGCGGAGCACGCCGAGCAGCACCGCGACCAGGTCCACGGAGCGGTCCAGGCAGACCCCGACCCGGTCGCCGGGGGCGACCCCGCGCGCCGCGAGGGCGCGGGCCACCTTCCGGGCGCGGTCGTCCAGCTCGCCGTACGTCAGCCGCTCGCCCACGCAGGAGACGGCCGGCGCGTCCGGGTGGGTCGCGGCGTGCCGGGCGATCCTGTCGTGGATGGTGTCCTTCGCGGCGGGCAGCTCGCCGGGGCCCCGGCCCAGGGCGACGATCGCGGCCCGGTCGGCGTCGCCGAGCGGGTCGCAGTCGTCCAGCGGGCGGTCCGGGTCGGCGAGGACCCGCCCGAGGACCCGGACGACCTGCCGGGCGAACGCCTCGACCAGATCAGCCGCCCACCCGGCCGTGCGGTGGTGGCAGGCGAGGGTGGTGCCGGCCAGGGCCAGGGTGAGCGGCCACACCGGCGCCAGGCAGGGCCGGTACGCGTCGGCGGTGCTGTCCGCGTCGAGCGCGCCCACCTCGACGTCGAGCAGCCCGGCCGGTGCCGGGGTCCCGGGGGCCGGCCAGGACGACCCGGGCCCCGCCGTGGCGAGCAGGTCGCGGGCGCCGCCGTCCACCGGCACCGCGACGGCGGTCAGCCGCTCGCCGACGACCGCGCCGACCCGGGGCCGGCGCACCCCCCGGTACCGGGCCAGCACCGCGCCGACGGCGGCGACCAGGGCGGTGAGGTCGGTTCCGGCCGGCACGGCGACGGTGTGCACGGCGGTCCGGTCCACCCCGGGGTCGCCGCGCAGCCACCCGACGTCGCCCGCGTCGTCGCCGGCCGACGGCTCAACGGCCGACGGCTCAACGGCCGACGGCTCAACGGCGATGGCGGGGTCGGTGAGCTGGGTGAGTTCGGTGAGCAGGGTGCCTAGGCGGTGCCGGCCGACGGCGTGCCGGCCGGCGACCAGCACCAGGTCGGCGCCGTCGTCGTGACGCAGCAGCACCGCCCGCAGGTCGGGCCCGCCGACCGGCAGGGGCCGGGCCAGCTCGGCGTCCCGGCGGGTCGACGCGAGCCCCGCCGGGACCCGCTCGACCCACAGCCGCCCCGCGGCCAGCCGGTGCCGCCGGGTGACGGTGGCGAACCGGTCGGCCAGCCGGTCCGGGTCGGCTTCGGCGGCCAGCCGGACGGCCGCCGCGTGGCACAGCCGCGCCGGGTCCGGGTGCTGTGCACTGTGCTGGGCGCTCATCGGGTGGTGAACCCCCCGTCGACGGTGATGACGGCACCGGTGACCTGCGCCGACTCGTCGGAGGCGAGCCAGAGGGCGGCCTGCGCCACGGACCCGGGCTCGATCAGCGCGTTCATCGGCTGGGCCTGCACGAAGGTCTCCTCGTGCTCGGCGACCGGGACGTCCAGCGACCGGGCGATCTCGGCGAGCATCCGGCCCTCCACGTGCGGGTCGTCGCGGACCGAGCCGGGGCACAGCGCGTTGACCCGCACCTTCAGCGGGGCGTAGTCGAGCGCGGCGGCGCGGGTCAGCCCGACCAGGCCGTGCTTGGCGGCGACGTAGCCGGCGAAGTGCCGGTAGCCGACCAGGCCGGCGGTGGAGGCGACGTTGACGATGCTGCCGGCGCGCTGCCGGCACATCACCTCGCCGACCGCGCTGATCATCCGCCACGGCCCGGACAGGTCGACGTCCAGCATGAGCTGCCACTCGGCCTCGGTGATCTCGTGCGTCGGCTTGCCCGACGGCGCGGCGATGCCGGCGTTGTTGACCAGCACGTCGACCCGGCCGAACCGGTCCAGGCACAGCGCGACGGCGGCCCGGACGGCGGCGGAGTCCCGCACGTCGGTCCGCACCGGGTACGCGGCCACCCCGTACCCGGCGCACAGGTCGGCGGTGTGCCCGAGCTGGCTGGCCGAGCCGAGCGGGTACGGCACCCCGGGCAGGTCGGCGGCCAGGTCGACGAGGACCACGTCGGCGCCCTGGGCGGCGAACGCGACCGCGCAGGCGCGGCCCAGCCCCCGGGCCGCGCCGGTGACGATGGCGGTCTTGCCGGCCAGCCGGTCGCCGGTGACCACCGGAGCGGGCCGGGTCGGCGCGTCGGTCATCCCGCCAGCTCCCGCCGGACCAGGTCGAGCAGGACCGCCGGGGAGTCGGCCAGGTACATGTGGCCGCCGGGCAGCCGCTGCGCGGCGAAGCCGGCCGAGGTGACCCGCTCCCAGCCGATCAGCGCGGCGTCCGCGACGAGGGCGTCGTCGGCGCCGCGCAGTGCGGTGACCGGCACCTCGATCCGCTTGTCGGACGCCGGCCGGTACGTCTCGTGCAGTTCCACGTCGGCGCGCAGCCCGGGCAGCAGCAGCTCCCGCATGTCCGGGTCCTCCAGGGCCGGGTGGGTGTAGCCGGCGAACTCCTCCACCCGGGCGACGAACTCGTCGTCGGGCAGGTCGGCGGCCGTGCGGTCCCGGCCCGACCAGGGGTCGGGCGAGCCGCTGACGAACAGGTGCGCCACGGTCACCCCGGCCGTCCCGGTCAGCCTGCGGGTCATCTCGTACGCCAGGACCGCGCCCATGCTGTGCCCGAACAGGGCCACCCGGTCCGCCCCGGCGGCCAGTTCCAGCACCTCGTCGAGCAGCCCGTCGACGGCCTGCTCCATCCGGCGGTAGGGCTCCTCGACGAACCGCTTCTCCCGCCCGGGCAGCGACACCGGGGCGACCTCCAGCTCAGGCGGGGCGAGGCGACGCCACGGTTGGTACACCGACGGGCCCGCGCCGGCGTACGGGAAGCAGAGCAGTGTCGTGCGGGTCAAGACGGCTCCTTGCCGACGAGGGCGGACCGGACCGCGCGCAGCAGCCCGGCATCGGCCCGGGCGAGCAGGTCGTGCCCGCCGGGAACGGTCAACGTGGTGCAGCCGGCGGTGGTCAGGTCGGCCCAGGCCGCCGCCTGCGTCGCCGGGACGTGCGGGTCGGCGTCGCCGACGATCGCGGTGACCGGGACGCCCACCGGGTCCGGGTCGCGCAGCCGGTAGCTGCGGCCCAGCTCGAAGTCGGCGCGGGCCGCCGGCAGTGCCGCCGCTGCCAGTTCCGGGTGCCCTGCGACCGCCGGTGGCATGGTGCCCAGCGCCACCAGTTCGGCGAGGAACGCGGCGTCGTCCATGGCGGACCAGTCCGGCTCGACGCCGGCCCGGTGCGGGGGCACCGCCGAGGAGACCACCAGCAGGTCGGCGGGGCGGTGGCCGCGCCGGGCCAGCCGCCGGACCAGCTCGAACGCCACGTACGCGCCGAGGCAGTCGCCGTAGACCGCGTACGGGCGGTCCAGGTGGGGGGCGAGGGCCGCCTCCAGGGCCTGCACCAGCGGGGTCATCCGGCGGGGCGCCTGCTCGTCGGCCCGTTCCCGCCGGCCCGGGTACTGCACGGCGTTGACCTCGACGGACCGGGGCAGCCCGGCCCGCCAGGTCTCGAACGCCCCCGCGTTGCCGCCCGCGTACGGCAGGCAGAACAGCCGCAGCGCGGGGCGGGGCACCGGCGCGCGGACCACCAGCCAGGGCGTGTGCTCAGCCATGCCGGGCCATCCGGTCGACGAGCGCCCCGAAGTCGTCCAGGGCGACGAACTCGGCCAGGGTCAGGTCACTGCCGTAGCGCTGCCGCAGCCCGGCGACCAGCCGCAGGGCGCGCAGCGAGTCCCCGCCGGCGGCGACGAACCCGGTGTCGTCGGAGCGCGGCGTCACCCCGACGACCTCCCGCCACAGCCCGGCGACGCGGGCGGACCAGCGGGACCGGGCGTCGGTGGGCACCGCCTCGGCCGACCCGACCGGCGGCAGCGGCGCGGTCGGGTCCGCGGCCAGCAGCCGGGTGAACGTCCCGGCGAGCCGGTCGGCCCAGTCGTCGTCGAAGTGCCGGCCGTCGTACTGGAGGGTGAGGGCGAGCCGGCCGGTGTCCGGGGCCACCTCGACGTCGACGGCGAGGCTGAACGCGACGTCGACGGTGATCCCCCGGCTGGCCACGATCCGGGGGCCGGCGGTGTCGGCGGCGGCGTGGAAGTGGGTGTAGTTGAAGAAGCTGTCGAAGCGGGGGCCGGCGCCGCCGGCCCGGACGATCTCGGCGAGCGGGAACCGGTGGTGGCCCATCAGGGACCGCTCGACGTGCCACGCGTCGCCGGCCAGCTCGGCCAGCGGCCGGTCGCGCAGGGTCGCGGTGACCGGCAGGGTGTTGAGGAACAGCCCGAGGGTGGCGTCGCTGCCCTCGCCCTCGGGCCGGCCGCCGACGACCAGGCCGGAGACCACCTCGTCCCGGCCGGTCGTCTCGCCGAGCGCCCGCAGGTGCACCGCCAGCAGGTACGCCTTCACCGGCACCCCGGCCGCGCGGGCGGCCCCGGTGACCCGGTCGGTGACGTCCGCCTCCAACGGCACCCGCCGGGTGACGGTGATCCGGGGGGCCGGGCCGCCGAGCAGCAGCGGCGCCGCCGCCCCGGCGCCGTCCAGCCAGTACCGGCGGGCGGCCGGGTCAGCGAGGGCGGCCCGCTCGGCGGCGACGTAGGCGCGGAACGGCAACGTCGCCGGGGCCGGCGCGGACCGGCCGGCGCGGCGTCGGTCGTGGTCGGCCAGCAGGGCGCGGACGAACGCATCGAGGCTCCAGCCGTCGAGGACGGCGTGGTGCTCGGCGACGACCAGGGTGAACCCGTCGGCGCCCTCGTCGAGGGCGTACAGCCGGACCAGCGGCGGGCGGGCCACGTCGAACGGCCGGGTCCGCTCGGCCTCGACCAGGGCGTCGACCTGGGCCCGCCGGGTCTCCTCGTCGGCCCCGGCCAGGTCCCGCACCGGCACCTCGACCGGCACGTCGACGTGCACCAGTTGCAGCGGCTCGGCGTACCCGCCGGGGGCGAATCCGGTGCGCAGCACCGGGTGCGCGGCCACCAGGGCAGCGAACGCGGCCCGCAGCGCGTCGGCGTCGAGCGGGGCGTCGACCCGGTGCGCGGTGACGTTGTGGTAGGTCGCCGGGTCGCCGGTCAGCTCGCAGTGGTAGAGCATGCCCTGTTGCAGCGCCGTCATCGGGTACGCGTCGACCAGCCCGGCCGGCAGCCGGTACCGGTCGGCGGCGGCCAGCAGCGCGAACGCCTCGGTGTCGGGGGTTTCGGCGGCCGGCTGGCCGGCGGCTTCGGCCGTCGCGGCGTCCGGGTCGGCGAGGCTGATCTCGCCGTGCGTGACCAACTCCCGGATCGACTGGTGGACGAAGATGTCCCGCAGCCGGAACGACAGGCCCCGCCGGTTGGCCGCGACCTGCATCTGGATGCTGCGGATCGAGTCGCCGCCGAGGGCGAAGAAGCTCTCGGTCACCCCGACCGTCGGCACGCCGAGCACCTCCTGCCACGCCTCGACGAGGATCTCCTCGGCGCGGTTGGCGGGGGCCACCTGCGGGCCGGCGGGCCGGCGGCCCAGCTCAGGGGCCGGCAGGGCGGCCCGGTCGAGCTTGCCGTTGCGGGTCAGCGGCAGCGCGTCGAGGACCACCACAGCAGCCGGGACCAGGTGCGCCGGCAGCCGGTCGGCCAGCCACCCGGCGAGCCGGTCCGCCAGCGGCTCGCCGCCGGCCGGTTCGGGGGCGGTGACCACCGGGCGGGGGTCGTCGGCGTACTCGGGGCGCACGGCGTGCAGGGTGTACCGGTCGGTGCCGACGAGCAGGTCGTCCTGGCGGGTGACCACGTCGAAGCCGCGCTCCTCGAAGAAGGCGATCAGCTCGTCGAGGCGGCCCTCGGTGGCGGTGCCGACGCCGTCGTGCACCTCCATCGCGACCTGGGCGACCAGCGGCCAGTGCCGCTCGTGCAGGCCGGCGAGCACGTCCGCCTCGGCCCGCTGCACGTCGATCTTCAGCAGGTCGATGCGCTCGGGGGCCACCTCGTCGATCACGTCGGACAGCGGCCGGACGTCCACGGTCAGCGTGTCACCGGCGAACCGCTCCTGGAGCAGCTCGTCGACCCGGTCGAGCAGGGCGTCCCGGTCGGCCTCGCCCCGGTCCCGCTCGTTGGTCAGGAACCGCTTGATGACGGCCCGCTCGGCGTCCGGGTCGGCGTACTCGGCGTGGCCGGACATCATGGCGTAGCCGGGGTAGTAGGTGAAGCTCACCTGCCCGGGGCCGGCGGCGAGCCCGTACGGGTGCACGGTGGCTGGGACGCCGAAGGTGGCCACGTTGCGGCGCAACGCGTCGGCCACCGACGGCACCGGCTCGAACGCGTGGATGGTGGCGTCCGGGCAGACGGCGTGCGCGAACAGGGAGAACATGCCGATGTTCGCGCCGACGTCGAAGACCGTGGCGCCCTGCCGCAGCACCACCCCGTCGCGCAGGTAGACCTGCTGGACGAAGATCTCGTCGTACAGGTAGCGGGTCTCGTGCGGGTTGATCCCGACGACCCGGTCCACGTCGACCGTCGCGCCCGCTTCGGCCGGGGTGACGTAGCCGACCAGCCGGGCGCCGTGCCCGTCGTCGTCGCGGGCCACCACGGCGGCGTCGGCGACCCCGGGGTGCTGGCGCAGGGCGGCGGCGACCTCCCCCGGTTCGATCCGGAAGCCGTTGACCTTGACCTGGTCGTCGAGCCGGCCCAGGTACGCCAGCCGCCCGTCGGCGTCGAAGCGCACCCGGTCGCCGGTGCGGTAGACCCGCTCGGCGCGTCCCGACGGCAGGGTCACCGTGACGAACCGGCGGGTGGTGGTCTCCGGGTCGCCGAGGTAGCCGTCGGCGAGCTGGGGGCCGCTGAGGCACAGCTCGCCGGCCACCCCGGGCGGCACCGGGCGCAGCTGCTCGTCGAGGACCCACGCCCCCACCCCGGGCAGCGGCCGGCCGATGGTCGGCGCGACCCCGGCGGTGATCTCGGCGGCGGTGGCGTCCACGGTGCACTCGGTCGGGCCGTACAGGTTGACCGCGCGCACCCCGGGCAGCCCGGCGAGGGCGTCCCACAGGTCGGGGGCGACCGCCTCGCCGCCGAGCAGCAGCAGCCCCGGCAGCCGGGTCCGGCCCGTGGCCACCCCGTCGGCGGCGAGCAGGATGCGCAGCTGCGACGGGGTCAGGTCGAGCACGTCGACCTCGTTGGTGGCGAGCACGTCGGCCAGCTCGGCGCCGTCGCGGCGGGCCTCCTCCGGCACCAGGTACAGGCCGCGGCCGTGGCCGAGCTGGACGAGCTGCTTGATCGAGGCGTCGAAGGTCAGCGGGGCGTTCACCGCGACCCGCGCCCCCGCCGGGGTACCGGCGTGGACGGTGCGTTCCAGGGCGTGCGCCAGGTGGGCGGCGGCACCGTGCGAGACCTGCACCGGGCGCGGGGCCCCGGTGGAGCCGGAGGTGAAGATGACGTACGCGGGGTCGGCCGGCCGGGGGGCGGGCACGGCGGCGGTGGCGGCGGTGGCCGCCAGTTCGGCGACGCCCGCGTGCGGCACGTCCCCGACGGCCCGGTCGCCGAGCACCAGGCCGGCGTCGACCGCGCGGACCAGGCCGGCGAGCCGCTGCGCCGGGGCGGCCGGGTCCAGCGGCACGTACACCGCGCCGGCCCGCAGCACGCCGAGCAACGCGACCACGGTGTCCCGGGACCGGGTGGCCAGCACGCCGACCCGCCGGCCGCCGTGCAGGCCGCGCTCGACCAGGCCGGCGGCAACCCCGGCGGCCAGTTCGCGCAGCTCCCCGAACGTGTACGCCCCGTCGGCGGCGACCACCGCCTCGGCGTCCGGGTCGGCGGCGGCGAGCCCGTCGTCGAGCAGCTCGGCGAGGGTGCGGGTGGGCGCGTCGGACGCGCTGCCGGCGGCCTCGACCAGCCAGCCCGCCTCGGCCGCGCCGAGCAGGGCCAGCGGGGTGCCGTCGGTCAGCGCACCGGGCAGCGTGCCGAGGACGGCGAGCAGCCCGTCGCGCAGCGCCCGGCCGCCGGTCACCCGCAGGGTCACCGCGTCCGGGCCGCACACGGCGGTCAGGTGCGGCCCGGCGGGCGGCGGTGGGACGGCGACGTCCACGGCGGTGGCGCCGAGGCCGGCCAGGGTCGACAGGTCGACGGCCGGCACGGCGGCGAAGCCGGCCACCGCGTCGGAGTCGACGCCGACCGGCTCCAGCAGGTGGAACGCCTCCTCGGCCGGGCGCTCCGCGCCGCGTACCTCGTCGAGGAGCTGCTTGGGCGCGGCCGGCAGGGGCAGGCCGAGCCGGACCGGCGCGTAGCCGCCCAGCGGCCCGACCACGGCGGCGGTCCCGTCGGCGTGCCGGCCGTCGGTCCACCGGGCGAGCACCAGCTCGGCGTCGTCGGCCCCGGCGGGCGGCTCGGTCCGGCGGGACAGGGTCAGCGCCCACGCGGCGAGCAGCAGGCTGGGCACGCCCACCCCGGCGGCCTCGGCGGCGGCGGCCAGCGGGCCGAGCGGCACCTCCGCCTCCGCCGGCCCGTCGTCGGCGTCGCCGTGCGGGGCGACCAGCCGGGCGGCCGGCGCGGCGGGGGCCGCCGACGGCTGCGCCTCCTGGCGCTCGCCGAGCTGCCACTCGGAGACGTCGAGGAACTGCAACCCGTCCGGGTCGTCGGCGAGGCCCTGCCCGGCGTACGCGGCGGCCAGGTCGGTCAGCACCAGCCGCAGGCTCGCCGGGTCGGCGAGCAGCGGGGTGGCGGCCAGCTCCAGGGTGTCGTCGGTGAGGGTCACCGACAGCTCGCCGGCCGCGCCCACGGTGACCGAACGGGCGTCGTCGACATCCTGCAACGGCACCCGCAGGCCGGGGTGGTGCACCAGGGTCAGCCGCAGCGCCTCGTGCCGGGCGACCACCGCGTCCACGGCGGCCTGCAGGCGCGCGGCGTCCAGCGGCCGGTCCAGGCGGACCCGGGCCCGGACCAGCTCCCGCGCGCCGGTGTAGGCGAGCCGCTGGACCGGGGAGAGTCGGTAACCGTTCACACCACGCTCCGGTTGACGTAGAGGTCGGACATGGCGACCAGGATCTGCCGGTCGCCGGAGAAGGGCTCCCGGCCGTGGGTGGCGAGGAAGTTGTCCACCACCAGCACGTCGCCGCGCTGCCACGGGACGGAGACGGCGTGCTCGCGGTACAGGTCGCGGATGCCGGCGACCACCTCGTCGTCGATCGGGCTGCCGTCGCCGTGGTACGCGTTGCGGGGCAGCCCCTCCGGGCCGTACTCGCGCAGCAGGGCGGCGGCGACCTCGGCCGGCAGGTTCGAGGAGTGGAACAGGTGGGCGTGGTTGAACCACACGGTCTCGCCGGTGCGCGGGTGGGTGGCGATGGCCTGCCGGCGGGCGCGGGTACGCAGCCCGTCGTCGCCGAGCCAGGTGAACTCGGTCGCCGCCGCGGCGCAGTACGCCTCCACCTCGGCCCGGTCGGTGGTCTGGAACGCCTCCTGCCAGGGCAGGTCCAGGTGCGGGCCGTAGTTGCGCACGTAGCACAGGCCGTCGCGGGTGAACCGCTCGCGCACCTGCGCCGGGATCCGGGGGGTCACCACCCGCTCGCTGGCCAGCGGGGTGGCCCCGCCGTCGCCGGTGGCCGGCTGGGCACACCAGAAGTACAGGTGGGTGGGCCAGTTGTGCGAGTACGACATCTCGTGGTGCAGCGGGATCCACTGTTCGGCGTTGAACTCGGTGGAGGTGAAGACCCGGTCGGCGACCTCGTTGCGGGGGGCGGCCCGCTCCAGGTAGCCGAGCAGGTCCGGGGTGACGGCGCGGGCGGCGCGGCTGAAGTCGTCGGGGGTGCCCACCTCGAAGCCGCGGAAGAAGACCGCGCCGTACGAGTCGAGGTCGCGCAGCAGCTCGTCGTGGCGCCCGGCGAGCCAGCCGGCGAGGTCGAGGTCCGGCACGGTGGCCTCGACCAGCAGCACGAACATGTCGTCGACCAGCACCCGGCGGGTGACCGGCGCGGTGGCGGCGGCACCCGCGCCGCGGCGGCGCGGTCCCGGCCCGCTCACGACCGGTCCCCCGTTGTCGCCGTGCCCGCCGGGGCGGACGCGGCCCCGGGGACGGGCGTGGACACGGATGCCGCCTCGGGGGCGGCGATCGGGTCGGACATCGCGGTGAGGATCCGCCGGGGCGGCGTGAACGGCTCCCGGGCGTGCGCGGCGAGCATGTTCTCCACCAGCAGCACGTCCCCGCGCCGCCAGGGGAACGACCGGGTCTCCGCCGCGTACGCGGCGCGCAGCTCGGCGAGCACGTCGTCGCCGATCGGGGTGCCGTCGCCGTACGTGGTCTGGTAGGGCAGGTCCTCCTCGGCCAGCGCCCGGCGCAGCCCGGCGCTGACCTCCTCGGGCAGGGAGGTGACGTGGAAGAACAGCGCGTGGTTGAACCAGGTGCGCTCCCCGGTGACCGGGTGCTCGCGTACCGCCGGGCGGACCTGCCGGGTGCGCAGCTGCTCGTCGCCGACCCACTGCGCCTCGATCGCCGACCGGGCGCAGTACGCCTCCACCTCGGCGCGGCTGTCGGTCTGGAACGCGGTCTGCCAGGACAGGCTGATCCCGGGCAGGTAGTTGCGCTGGTAGCCGACCCCGCCCCGGCGCTCGAACTCCGCGACGGTGGCCGGGCTCAGCCGCGCCAGCACCCGCCGGCTGTCCGCCAGCGGGGTGCGCCCGCCCGCGGCCGGCTCGGTCTCGCAGAAGAACACGATCCGCAGCGGCCAGTTCAGCGTGTACGACTGCTCGTTGTGCAGCACGATCGGCTGGTCGGCGGGGTGCTCGGTGGAGGTGTAGACGCCCTCGGTCACCTCGCTGCGCGGCGAGGAGCGTTCGCCGTAGCTGAGCACGGTGCCGGAGAGGGTGGCCATCGCGGTGCGGAAGTCGGCGGCATCGGCCACGGCGAAGCCCCGGAACAGGACGGCGGCGTGCCGCCGGGCCAACTCGTCGACGGTGGCCCGATTGCCGGCCAGCCAGGTCGCCAGGTCCAGGTCGGGCAGGTTGGCCTGGACGAGGACCGGCAGCGGCCCGCCGGGCCAGTCGGGACGCACGTCGACCAGGGCTCGTTCCCGGTTGCGGCGCGGGATCACCGGCGCCACCCGGATCTGCTCAGTCATCTCTCGTTCCCCCAAGGGTCGTCGACACACTCGGCGAGGCTGCGCTGCGGATCGGCGGCCGCCCGGCGCAGCACCTCCGTGAAGCGTCGGTGCCATGCGGTGACGCGCCCGCCGTCGAACAGGTCGGTGCGGTAGGTCCAGAGCGCTTCCAGGTCGCCCCGGCGCTCGTCCAGCCAGAGGGTCAGGTCCAGCCGGGCGGCGTCCGGCGCGAGTTCCACGCCGGCGAAATCCAGCCCCCAGGAGCCGTTCCAGGCCGCCGCCGGGGCGTTCTGCACGCCGAAGGCGACCTGGACGAGAGGGCTGCGGTGCGGGTGGCGGGCCGGGCGCAGCCGCTCCACCACGGCGTCGAACGGCACGTCCTGGCGGGCGGCGGCGGACAGGGCGGCGTCGCGGGCCTCGGCGAGCAGGTCGGCGAAGGACCGGCCCGGCGCGGGGCGCAGCCGCAGCGGCATGGTGTTGACGAAGCAGCCGAGGCTCTCCTCGGCCGGCACGCTGGTCCGGCCGGCGAAGGCGGTGCCGACGAGCAGGTCCGTGCGCCCGGTCCCCGCGCCGAGCAGGGTGGCGAAGGCCGCCAGGCCGACCATGTAGAGGCTGGCCCGGTGCGCCCGGGCGAGCCGCCGGACGGCGTCGGCGGTGTCGGGGTCGACCGGGACGCGCAGGCTGGCGCCGTCGGGCCGGTCCGCGGCCCCGGCTCCCCGCCCCGCGGTCGGGCCCTCGGCCGGTCCTGCGGTCGGGCCCACGGTCGGCCGCGCGGTCTGGGCCTCGGCCGGCCGCGCGGTCGGGCCCCCAGTCGGCCGCGCGGCGTCGGGGGTGGCCGGGCGGGCGGCGAGGTCGAGCAGGGTGGGCGCGCCCCGCAGCCCGGCGACGACCTCGTCGAGGGCCCGGCGGCCGGCCGGGCCGGCCAGCCAGTCCCGCTGCGCCACCGCGAACCCGGCCGGGCCGGGCGCGGGGTGGGCGGGCCAGGGCGGCCGGGGCCGGGTGACCCGCACGGCGGCCTCGCGCTCGCTGTCGTAGCAGCGGCCGAGGTCACGGACGAGGACGCTGAACGACCAGTCGTCGCAGACGATGTGGTGGGCGACCAGCAGCAGCGCGAAGCGCCGCCGCCCGTCGCCGACCAGGTGGGCGCGCAGCAGCGGCCCGGCAGCCAGGTCCATCGGGGTGCGGGCGCTGGTCGCGGCGATCCGGGCGACCCGCTCGGCCAGCGACACCCCCGGCAGGGGCGCCTCGATGACCAGCTCCACCTGCGGGTCGTCGTGCACCCGCTGGACCGGGCCGGCCACCGAGCCGGGGAAGACGGTGCGCAGCGCGGGGTGCCGGGCGACCACCCGGCGCAGGGCCCGGGCCAGCGCCGCCCGATCCACAGGCCCGTGCAGCTCGACCACGTAGGACACGAGGTACGAGGGGTCGGTGGGGTCGAGCTGGTGCAGGAACCACAGCCGGCGCTGCGCCGCCGACAGCGGCGCGTCCGCGTCCCCCGTCGGCCCGGCGTCCGGCCCGGCCCCGGCGTCGAACGGCACGTCCTGGCGGGCGGCGGACCGTCCGGCGGCGGCCGATCCGCTGGCCGTGGCGGGACCGGTCGCCGTCCCGACCCGCGTCGGCCGGTTCCCCGTGGACTTCGGCGCGTCTCCCGGGTCACCGGGACGGCCGGGGGTGGCGAGGTGGGCGGCGAGGGCGGCCACCGTGGGGTGGTCGAAGAGCGCGGCCGGCGGCACCGGTACGCCGGTGGCGGCGGTGAGCCGGGCCGCGCACCGCACCGCCAGGAGGGAGTCGCCGCCCAGGTCGAAGAAGTCGGCGTCCGGCCCGGTGACCGGCACGCCGAGCACGTCGCGCCACACGGCGGCCACCTCACCGGCCGGGCCTGCGTCGAGATCGACCGTGGCGGGAGCTGCGTCGGGATCGGCCCAGGTCGGCGCGGGCAGGGCCGCCCGGTCGGTCTTGCCGCTCGGCGTGGTGGGCATCCGGTCCAGCCAGACCACCACTGCCGGCACCATGGGGGCGGGCAGCCGCTCGCGCAGCCGGGCCGGCACGTCGTCGCGACGCTGGCCGACCAGGTAGCCGACCAGCACCGGGTCGCCGCTCGGCCCGGTCCGCACTGCGGCGGCGGCCTCGCGTACGCCGGGCACGGCGGCGAGGGCGGCGCCGACCTCGCCCAGCTCGATCCGGTGCCCGCGCAGCTTCACCTGGTCGTCGAGGCGGCCGAGGAACTCCAGTTGCCCGTCGGGGCGCAGCCGCACCCGGTCCCCGGTGCGGTACATCCGGTCGCCGGGGCGGAACGGGTCGTCGAGGAAGCGGGCCGCAGTTTCCTCGGGGCGGCCGAGGTAGCCCCGGGCCAGGCCGGCGCCGGCCAGGTACAGCTCGCCGGGGGCGCCGGACGGAACGGGCAGGCCGTCGGTGTCGAGCACGTACGTCCGGGTGTGCGGCAGCGGCCGGCCGATCGGCGGCACTGTCCCGTCGGCGGTGACCTCCGCCCAGGTCGAGTAGGTGGTGTCCTCGGACGGGCCGTACAGGTTGAGCAGCCGGCGTACCCCCGGGCGGGCCAGGACCCGGGCGGCGAGGGCGGCGGTCAACGGCTCGCCGGCCAGGCAGACGGTGCGCACGCCGGCCGGCAGGGCGTCGGCGGCGAGCAGCTCGCTCATCGCCGAGGGGACGGTGTTGACCACGGTGACCGACAGCCGGGCGGCGTCCGGCGCGGCGAGCGCGAGAACGGTGTCGACCAGCACGACCCGCCCGCCCCAGCAGAGCGGCCCGAAGATCTCGAAGATCGACAGGTCGAAGCAGACGCTGGTGGCGGCAAGCATGCCGCCGAGTTCCTCGTCGGCGAAGGCGGACCGGGTCCAGTGCATCAGCACCGACGCGGAGCGGTGCTCGACGGCCACTCCCTTGGGGCGGCCGGTGGAGCCGGACGTGTAGATCACGTAGGCCAGGTCGGACGGGTCGCCCCCGACGTCGGGACGGTCGGCCGGCTGGTCGGCGAGGTCGAGGGCGTCCAGCGGCAGCGCCGCTTCGCCGAACCGGTCGGCGAGGCCGGAGCGGGTGAGCACCACCCGGGCACCGGAGTCCTCGGTCATGAACGCCACCCGGGCCGGCGGGTACGCCGGGTCGAGCGGCACGTACGCCGCGCCGGCCTTGAGCACGGCGAGCAGCGCGACGACCAGGTCGACGTCGCGGGTGAGGCAGACGCCGACCCGGTCCTGCCCGGTGACGCCCCGGGCGAGCAGGGCCCGGGCGAGCCGGTTGGCGGACTCGTCGAGCTGACGATAGGTCAGCGCGCGGTCGCCGTGGCGCACCGCCTCCGCGTCGGGGGTCCGTTCCACCTGGGACTCGACCATCCGGTGCAGACAGTCGACGATGACCGGGATGCCGGAGGCGCGGGGAGCGGTGGACCGGCGGACCGGTCCGGTGGGCCGGACGGAGGTGGTCACTCCCGCCCGCGATTCGTCGTACGCATGCAGCCAAACACCGAACGCCCCCAAGGATCGTGACGGTACGTGTGCTTCGGATGACCCCTCGGCAGGTCAACGCCTCGGGCCCTTCACGCTCTGCTACTTAAAGCGATCAATTGATCGCTCTCCGGTGAGAGGTTCCACGAGCATCGACGGCGCTGCCAAGAGCCCTCCCGAAATACGGGACGGCGTTGGCGAAACCCGGAACGGGGGTGTTCGACCGCGCACTCAGGCCGGCGGTCGCCTCCGACGCGTCCACCAGCACCGATGCCCGCCCGCGCGAGCCCCGGCCCGTCTCCGCCGGGGCGGCTCCTGTCAGGAAGACGCCATCGGTCGTGGGACCGCGATCACCCGGGTCGGCGGCGCCCCCGGGGCTGCGACCTGCGGGGATGGATACGACATGCCGGATACGCCGCCGGGTGCTACGCGCCGCCGACCGTCCTCAGGGGATGGCGGGAACCGGCGGCGCGGCGGTCGGAAACCTGTCCGGGTCCGATGCCCGTCAGATCGCCGCCGGGGGCGGCACGGTGGTGGACGGATTGCGCCACTCGTCGGCCAGCACCGACCAGATCTCGATGTCGATGCGCCGGACGGGCCCCGGGTACACCTGCCGAAGGGTGCCGTCGTGGCACATGCCGAGGCGTCGGGCCACGGCGAGGCTGCGGACGTTGGCGGCGTTGGTGTGCCACTCCACCCGGTGCACCCCCCGCTGCCCCACCGCCCAGTCGACGACGACGCCGACCGCTCGGGTGACCAGCCCGCGCCCCTCCGCGGCCGGCTCCAGCCAACAGCCCACCTCGCACACCCCGAGCGCGGCGTCGAACGCCACGAACATCACCCCGCCGACCAGCACCCCGTCGAGCCAGATCCCCCAGATTCCCCCGGCGTCGCGGGCCCACAGGTCGGCATAGCGTTGCAGCACCGCGCGGGCCGACGGCAGGTCGGTGGCCACGAAGGACGCGCCCACCCACGGCGCGATGTGTTCCCGGGCCCGGTCCAGGTTGCGCAGGAACTCCTCGGCCCGCCACGGCTCCAGCGGGCGCAACTCGGCTTCGGCAGTCAGGGCGCGGGCGAACACCGAGCCTCCTGGGGTCGACGGACGTCAGGGACCCGGCTAGCAGACCACAGACTGATCGCAATCGGCCACCCGGGGGCGCCCGGCCGGCGGCGGGGAGCCGGGCGGGTCAGTCGCGCAGCAGGTCGGCGTGGGCGGCGCGGAGCCGGGCCAGGGCCGGGTCGCCGCCGGGGACGACCCGGCGGTCGAGCTCGGCCCAGACCTCGGCGAGCGCCGCCGTGAGGACCCCCAGTTCGACGGCGTGCCGCCGGCTGCTCTGCCGGTGCAGCTCGTCGAGGCGGCGGGCCCAACCGGCGGTCACCGTGGCCAGCCGGTCGGCGTCGGCCCGGGCCTGCGCCGCCGAGCGGGCGGCGGAGGCGGGCACGATCGCGGCGATCGGGCGGGGGTCGCCGTCGCGGGTGACCAGCGTGACCGCGTCGGTCAGCTCGGCCATCGCGATGAGCTGGGTCAGTCGGGTGCGGGCCTCGCGCAACGGCAGGGCACGCGGCGGGGTGGGCTCGTGGGCCAGGGCGGGGGCAGCCATGCGTCCATGCTGACGACGGGGTACGACAATAAATGTCCCCGACCGTCCACGATGGGCGTCGTCGCAGGTCAGGACTCTGCACGCATCGTCCTGATCCCGGTGCTGAACGTCGCGGCAGGGCCAGGCCGGACATGGCCGTGCCGAGATCGGACAGGCACTGGCTGACCCAGAGCAGGTTGAACGCGCGGTTGCGCCACAGGCTCACCGGGCGTCCGCGACCGCGCACGTCAGGATGTCGACGTACCGGCGGCACCGGCCGGCGACGGTCGCCTCGTCGAACAGGTCCGTCGCATACTCGACGACACCCCGCAGGCCCCCGCCGGCGGGGATGACCATCACCACCCAGTCCCGGCGCGCGCAGTCCAACTCCTGGTCGGTGATGTCCGTCACCAGTCCGGCCAGGCGCAGCGGCGGCATCCCCGGATTCCAGACGAAGGCCGCGCCGGTCACCGGCGGCGGATCCCCCATCCGCCAAGCAGAGTCGACGACGGCGTGGAGGAACGGCAACGGGGCGGGCTGGTGCCGCACCGCGTCGAGGAACACCGCGTCGGTCCGGGCCGCCAGGTCGACGAGGGGCTCCCCGTCGCGCAGCCGCACCCGCAGCAGCAGGGTGCTGGCGAACAGGCCGACCACCGGCTCCAGCTCCCGCCCGTCCCGGTGGGCGTACGGGCAGGACAGCAGGACGTCCCGGGCCCCGGTCAGCTCGCCGACCAACCGCGCGTACGCGGCTGCGAGCAGCGGGAACAACGTGAGGCCCGCGTCGGCGGCGAGCCGGTTCAGACGGCCGGTCAGCTCGGCCGGCACGTCGAAGGCGTACTCCGCCCCGCGGCCCGACGGCGTGGCCGGCCGGGGCCGGTCGGTGGGCAGCGGGACGGCCCGGGGCGCGTCGGCGAGCCGGTCCCGCCAGTGGCGCAGCACCGCCGGCGGAACCCCGGTCGCCCGCTGCCGGCGCGCGTGGTCGACGTAGCGCAGCGCCGGCGGGGCGGGCGGCGTACCCGAGTAGCCCCGCCCCAACTCGTCGAGGAGCTGGAGCATGGACCAACCGTCCCCGCACAGGTGGTGCACGACCATCAGGAGCACCCATCGGTCGCCGGCCAGCCGGGCGAGGCGGGCCCGCAGCCACGGCCCGTCGGTCGGGAACGGCTCCCGGCCGGCCGCCACGCACCACGCCCGCGCCCCGGCGAGGTCGGCGGTGGCGAGGTCGGTCACCGGCACCGCGACCGGCCGGTGGGCCAGCACCTCCTGCACCACCGCGCCGTCGCGCGCCACGACGCGGGTACGCAGGGCCTCGTGCCGGGCGACGAGGGCGTCGACCGCCGCAGCCAGGGCGGGCACGTCGAGCGGGCCGGCGAGGTCGACGCGTACCGCCATGTGCACGGCCGCCGGGTCGGGGGCCAGGCGCTGCCTGTGCCACATCAGCTCCTGCTGGTACGTCGCCGGCGCCCGGTCCCGCACCGCGACGTCGCACACCGCCGGGGCCGGGCCGGCGTGCGGGACCGGAGCCACGGAACCGGCCCGGTCACCAGGGTCTGCCGGGCCGCCGGGCCCGGCCGGGGCGGCGGGGACGGCCGGGGTGCCGGGCCCGGGCGGGGCCGCGGGGACGGCCGGGGCCGCAGGGGCGGGCGGCGGATCGGCGGCCATCGCGCGGACGCCCGGGCTGCGCAGCACCCGGTCCACCCCGACCTCGACGCCGAGCGCCTCGCGTAGCCGGTTGGCCAGGCGGACCGCGCCCAGGGAGTCGCCCCCCGCGGCGAAGAAGGAGACGTCCAGCGGGACCTGGGCCACGCCCAGCTCCGCGCACCAGGCATCGTGGACGAGCCGTTCCCGGCCCGGGCGCGGCTCCTCCCCGGCGGGCGGCTGGTCGGGCGCCGGGAGCCGGGCGACGTCGACCTTGCCGGTGTCCCCGGTGGGCAGGGCGTCCAGCGTCACCCACGCCCGAGGGACGAGGTGGGCCGGCAGCCGCTCCCCCAGCTCGGCGGCCAGCCGGGCGGTCCGGGCGGCGGGCGGCTCGCCGTCGTCGCCGCCGCCGACCACGTACCCGACCAGGTACGGCTCGGCCCGGTCGTGCCGGGCGACGACGGTGGCCTGCCGTACCCCCGGCAGGAGCGCGAGCGCGGCGGCGGCCTCGCCCGGCTCGACCCGGTGCCCGGCGATCTTCACCTGGTCGTCGACCCGGCCGAGGAACTCCACCGCGCCGTCGCCGCGGAGCCGGACCAGGTCCCCGGTCCGGTACATCCGGCCCCCGGGCGTCGTGGCGAACGGGTCGGGCAGGAACGCCGCCGCGGTCGCCGCGGGCCGGCCCAGGTAGCCCCGGGCGAGCCCGGTGCCGCCGACGTGCAGCTCGCCGGCCGCGCCCGGCGGCACCGGCCCGCCCCGCCGATCCAGCACGTACAGCCGGCGGTGGTCCACGGGCCGGCCGATGTCGATCGGACCGGGGCCGTCGGCCGGCACCGGGCCGGCGGTGGTGACGACGGCGGCCTCGGTCGGGCCGTACGCGTTGAGCACCGCCGCCGGGTACCCGGCGGGTGGCCGGCGGCGCAACTGACTCCCGCCGACCACCAGGGTCCGGACCGTCGGGGCGGGCGGCGTCGGGAGCGCGAGAACCAGCTCGGCGAGGGGCGCCGGCAGGAAGGCGACGGTGACGCCGGCTCGGTGCCACTCCGCGACCAGCCGCGCCGGGTCCGCGCGCACCCGCGCCGGCACGAGGTGCAGGGTCGCACCGGCGGCGAGCGCCGGGTGGATCTCGGCGAGGTTCGCGTCGAACCCGAGGCCGAGGGCGTGCGCCACGGTGTCCGCGCCGGTGAGGGCCAGAGCGCGCGCGTGCCAGTCGACGATGTCCACGGCGGCCCGGTGCGGCACGCCCACCGCCCTGGGCCGGCCGGTCGAGCCGGAGGTGTACACGCACCAGGCGAGGTGGCCGGGGCCGGCCGTGTCGACCGGGTCGGGCAGGTCCGGCTCGGCAGGCCCGTCCACCAGCACCCGGACCACCCCGGCGCGGTCGGGAACGTCGGCGGCGGGCCCGGTTGGGTCGGGGACGTCGGCGGCGGGCCCGGTTGGGTCGGGGACGTCGGCGGCGGTCAGCAGCAGGCGGGCGCCGCTGTCGGCGAGCAGGTCGCGCAGCCGGGCCGCCGGCAGGTCGGGGTCCAGCGGCAGGAAGGTCGCGCCGGCCATCAGCACGGCGAGCTGCGCCGCAACCAGCTCCGGCCGGCGCGGCAGGAGCACGGCGACGAGGTCGTCCGGCCCAGCGCCGTGCGCCGCGATCCGCCGGGCCAGTTCCCGGGCCCGGTCGCGCAGTTCCCGGTACGTCCACCGGCGCTCTCCGGAGACCACGGCGACCGCGTCGGGGGTCCGGGCGGACTGCCGGAGGAACAGGTCGTGCAGCCGGTCGGCGGCGGGTTCGGGCTGCGGCCCGACCGGGCGGGCGACCGGGTCGTCGAGCCGGTCGGCCAACCGGGACAGCGGCAGGCCCGGCTCCCGGGTCAGCACATCCAGCAGCCGGTGGAGGTGGTCGAGCAGCCGGTCCACGGTGGCCCGGTCGAGCACCTCCGTGCGGTACTCGACGTGGCAGCGCAGCGTCCCGCCGTGCGACAGGTAGACCATCAGGTCGACCGGAGCCTTGTCCAGGCCCACCGGCAGGGGCTCGGCGGTGACGCCCGGCAGGTCGAAGGCGAACGCCTCGGGGCCGCTCTCGTACTCCACGACCACGTCGAAGAGGGGATGACGGCCGGCCTCGCGGTTCGGGGCCACCGCGCGGACCAGGGCGTCGAACGGGACCCGGTCGTGCTCGTACCCGTCGGCGGCGGTCACCCGGACCCGGGCGAGCAGCTCCCGGAAGGTCGGGTCGCCGGTGAGGTCCAGCCGCAGCGGGAGGGTCCGGACGAAGAACCCGATCAGGTCGGCGGTCCGCTCGTCCCGGCCGCCCGTGCCGGTGCCGATCACCAGGTCGGCCTGGCCGGTGAACCGGAACAGCAGCACCCCGAACGCGCTCAGCAGGACGGTGAACGGGGTGACCCGCTCGTCCCGGCCGAACCGCCGTACCCGCTCCGCCAGCTCTGCGGGCAACTCCCGGAAGACGCTCTCCCCCGCCGCCGACGGCAGCGCCGGGCGGGTCAGGTCGGACGGGATGACGAGGGTGGGCGGGGGCGGGTCGAGACGGCCCCGCCAGTAGGCCAGGTCCTCGTCATCGGGCTCGCCGGCGCCGGCCGCCGCCAGCTCCGGGTAGGTGACCGGCAGCGGCGGCAGGTCGGGGGCGGCGCCGGCCGCGCGGGCCCGGTAGCAGGCCGAGACCTCCCGGGTCAGCACGGCGTACGACCCGCCGTCGGTGGCCAGGTGGTGGAACGTCAGCACCAGCACGTGATGGGTGGCGGAGAAGCGCAGCAGCGTGAAGGCGAACACCGGGCCGCGGGCCAGGTCGGACACCCGCCGGCTCCCGGCGGCCAGCGCGGCCCGGACCGCCGCGTCCTCGGCCTCGCCGGCATGGTCGCGCACCGGGCACTCCACCGGCACCCACGCGTGTACGACCTGCCGGGGCTCCCCGTCGACCTCGGCGTAGCTGGTGCGCAGCGGGGCGTGCCGGTCGACCACATCCCGCAACGCGCGCCGCAACGCGGCGTGGTCGAGCGGGCCGCGCAGCCGCACGGCCACCCCCTCGTGGTACGCGGGGGTGCCCGGGTGCAGCCGCTCCACCAGCCAGAGCCGGCGCTGCGCGGACGACAGCGGCGCGGTCCGAACGGTCCCGCCTGCCCCGTCGGTTCCGTCGGTGCCGTCGGCCCCCTCGGCCCCCTCGGTTCCTGCGGTTCCTGCGGTTTCTGCGGGCGGCGGGGGCACCGGGCTGCCGGGGTCCGGCGCCGGTGCGTCGTTGCCCGCCGGGGGTCCGGTGGGGGCGGCGACCCGGCGCGGGGTGGCCCGGCGCAGCGCGTCGAGCGCCGGCAGGCCGGCACGGACCGCGTCCCCCGGGAGTCCGAAGTCGACGAAGCAGGCGATCTCGTCGACGCCGACGTCGAGCACCGCCTCGACAACCGCCCGGCAGCCTTCCGGGGACCCGATAAGCGCGCGCTCGGCGCAGTACCGCTCGTACGCCCGGGACAGCACGAACCGGACGTCGTCGTCCGGGGTGTCAGCCAGGTCGACGTTCATGCCGAGGCTGTTGACCACCTGCCCGAGCAGGCTGAACGAGGAGCGCAGGTAGGCGCAGAACGGCTCGAACGCCTCGGCCCGGGCCCGCTCGGCGTCCTCGCCGAGGTAGGCGTGCAGCAGCACCACCACGCGCCCGCCGGCCGGGTCGAGCCCGTGCTCGGCCCGGGTACGCCGGTACAGGGCGACGTTCTCGGCGAGGCGCGCCACGTCCTGCGTCATCAGGTTGGTCACCACGCCGACGTCGCGGCGGGCCGCCTCCCGGTAGCTGTCCGGGTTACCGACGATCGCGGTGAAGACCGGCGGCTCCGCCTGGACCGGCCGGGGGAACAGGCGTACCTCGATCCGCTCGCCGCTGCCCGACCGGGCCGGCACCGTCTCCCCGCGCCACAGCCGCCGGACGGTGTCCAGGTGCTCGTACATCACCTGCTTGTGCCGCCCGAAGTGGTCGGGCTGGAAGACGAAGTCGTTGGCGTGCCAGCCGGGCGCGCAGCCGAGCCCGATCCGGCCGCCGGAGAGGTTGTCCACCATGGACCACTCCTCTGCGACCCGGACGGGATGGTGCAGGGGCAGCACGACCGAGCCGGCGTTGAGCCGCACCCGCCGGGTACGCACCGCGAGGGCTGCGGCGAGCACCGACGGGTTGGGGAAGAGACCGCCGAAGGAGTGGAAGTGCCGCTCCGGCATCCAGACGGCGTGGAAGCCGTGCACGTCGGCGAACTCCGCCGCGTCGAGGACGACCCCGTACTTGTCTTCCCGGTCCTGGTCGGGGTAGTCGCCGAAGAAGTAGAGGCTGAAGTCGGCGGTGTCCGGCGCGGCCGCCGGCGGCGCGACGGCGTCCGTGGGAGCGGCGACCGGCACGACCACCGGCACGACGGCGCGGGGCACGGCGGCAACCGGCTCGGCGGCGAGTGACACGGCGGCGGGCGGCGGGGCCGACGACACGGCCGACGACACGGCCTGGGTCGCGCCTGCCGGCGGGCCGTCGCCGAGCCCGGAAGCGGCGCCGAGCAGGGCGAGCTGCTGCTGCATCAGGTCCAGTTGCCGATGGATGATGCCGGCCAGCTCGCCCGACCCCGGCCGGCCCCCGCCGGCGGCGAGGCCGGCCGGAACAGGCGCGGCCACCTCCGGCCCGGTCGACTCCGGCCCGATCGCGGGGGACCCGGCCGTTGCCCGGTACGGCCCGGTAGGCACGGTCGCCCCCGGGTCCTTCGCCGCCGGGGCGGCGGCGGTGATCGCGGCGGCCAGGCGGCGGGGGGTGTCGACGGCGGTGAACAGGTCCCGCACCGGCACCCGGACGGCGAAGGCACGGTCGATCTCCCGGGACATGGTGATCAGTAGGAGCGAGTCGGCACCCAGGGCGAAGAAGCTCTGGTCCGGGTCGACCTCGGCGACGGCCAGGCCGAGCCGCTCGGCGGTCAGCGCCCGCACCCGCTCCAGCACCGCCAAGTCCACCCCCGCCGAGTCCACCCCGGCCGCCGGACCCGGCGCGGCGACAGACCCCACGGACGCGGACACGACCGATGCGGACACGACCGATGCGGGCACGGCGGCACGCGGGTCGGCGGCGCCCGGGTCGGCCCAGAACCGGCGGCGCTGGAACGGGTACGCGGGCAGCGTGACCCGCCGGCCGCCGTAGCCGTCCACGAGTCCTGCCCAGTCCAGCGGCGTCCCCGCGACGTGCAGCTCCGCCGCCGCCCGCCACAGTCCGGCGGCCGGGTCGAGGCCGCGACGCTGGGACGGGACCCAGCGCGGCACCGGCCCGGCCGCCGCGGCGATGCCGGTCAGCACGCCGTCCGCGCCCGCCTCGACCACCGTCCGGCAGCCCTCGGCGGCCAGGGCGGACACGGCGTCGTGCCAGCGCACCGGCTCGCGCGCGTGCCGGCACAGGTGGTCGGCGTCGGGCCGCCAGCCGGGCGGGCGGATCCGGCCGTCGAGGGCGCTGACGACCGGCAGCCGGGTGGGCCGGAACGCGACCTCGTCGGCCAGCTGCCGGAGACGGTCCAGCACCGGCGTGACGGCCGCCGAGTGGAACGCCCGGTCGACCGGGAGCCGCCGGGTCACCACCCCGAGCCGGGCGGCCCGGGCCACGGCGGCGTCGATCTCGGCCGGCGGGCCGGCGAGGACGTGCCGGGCCGGCCCGTTGACCGCCGCCAGCTCCAACGGCGAGCCGGCGAGCAGGTCGGCCACGACGGACCGGTCGGCCAGCACCGCCAGCATCGCGCCGGGCGGCAGGCCGTCGGCCATGAGGCAGCCCCGGCAGGCGGCGAGCCGGACGGCGTCGGCGAGGGACAGCGCGCCCGCGACGACCAGGGCCGCGTACTCGCCGACGCTGTGCCCGAGGACGTGGTCCACGGCCAGGCCCCACGACCGCCACAGCTCGGCCAGCGCCACCCCGACGACGACCAGTGCCGGCTGGGCCACGTCGGTGGGCCGGCCGGCGGGCGGGCGCTCCTCGCTCAGCCGGACGACCAGGTCCCCGCCAACCGCCTCCCGGTACGCGTCGGCGGCCTCGTCGAGCACCGCGCGGACCACCGGGAACCGTGCCGCCAGCGGGAGCAGCGCCTCGCGGACGTCCCCCTGACCGGGGAACGCGAGGGCGACCGGCCCGGCGGCGTCACCTTTGGTCTCGCCGGCGACCACGTCGGCCGGGAGACCGGCGGCGTGCCGGTCCAGGGCATCGGCCAGCGCGGCGGTCGAGTCGCCGAGGGCGACGAGCCGGTGGCGCAGGTGACGGCGACCGGTGCCGGCGGTCAGCACCAGGTCCGCCAACGGCAGGGCGGGGTCGGCGCGGAGCCGGTCCCGGTGGGCCAGGGCGAGCGCGGCCAGCGCGGCCGGGTCGGCGGCGGAGACCGGGAGCAGTCCGGGGACCGGGGCGGGCCGGTCGCCGGGCCTGGGCGGCGGGGGTGGCGGGAGCGGCGGCTCCTCGACGATCACGTGGGCGTTGGTGCCGCCGACGCCGAGGGCGCTGACCGCGGCCCGCCGGGGCGACCCGGTCGCCGGCCAGTCGGCGGCGACGGTGGTGACGGTGAACGGCCCGTCGGCCACGCCCAGCGCGGGGTTCGGCCGGGTGAAGTTGATCTGCGGCGGGACGCGGCCGGAGCGGACGGTGAGCACGGCCTTGACCAGGCCGGCCATCCCGGCGCAGCTGTCCAGGTGCCCGATGTTGGCCTTCACCGAGCCGAGGAACGCCCGCGCGGGCGCGTACGCCTCGGCGAGGGCGTGGTGCTCGACTTGGTCGCCGAGGGCGGTGCCGGTGCCGTGCGCCTCGACGTACCCGACGGAGGCGGCCGGCACCCCCGCGTCGCGCAGGGCCCGCCGGACGACGTCCACCTGTCCGGACACCCCGGGCGCGGTGTAGCCGACCTTTCCGGCCCCGTCGTTGTTGACCGCCGAGCCGAGGAGCACCGCGTGGATGCGGTCGCCGTCGGCGAGCGCCCGGTCGAGCGGCTTGAGCACGACGGCCGCCACCCCGTTGCCGCCGACGGTGCCGTCGGCGTCGGCGTCGAAGGGCCGGCACCGCCCGGTGGCGGACAGGATCGACCCGGGGGTGTGCCGGTACCCGGTGACCTGCGGGACGTGCACCGCCACGGCGCCCGCCAGGGCGATGTCGGCGTCGCCGGCGAGTAGGGCGCGCGCCGCCAGGTGCACCGCGACCAGCGAGGTGGAGCAGGCGGTCTGCACGGTCACCGCCGGGCCGGTCAGCCCGAGCCGGTACGCGACGCGGGTGGCCAGGAAGTCGGGCTGGTTGCCCAGCGCCGCGCCGATCGTGGTGGCCGGGTCGGCCGAGCCGACGGCCTGCGGGAGCTGGTGACGCAGGTAGGTGTGGTGGGGGTACAGGTTCATCCCGCCGCCCGCGTACACGCCGATCCGCCGGCCGTCGGTCTCGCCGGGGCAGCCGGCGTCCTCGAGGGCGTGGTGGCAGGTCTCCAGGAACAGCCGGTGCTGCGGGTCCAGCAGCTCGGCCTCCCGGGGGCTGACGCCGAAGAAGCCGGCGTCGAAGCCGGCGATGTCGTCCAGGACGCCGCTGGCCGCCACGAAGCCGGGGGCGCGCACGGCCTCCTCGGGCACCCCGGCCGCGGTTAGCTCCTGCGGGGTGAAGAAGTGGACGCTCTCCACCCCGGCGAGCAGCCGCTCCCAGTACTCGTCGGCGGTGCCCGCGCCCGGGAACCGGGCGGCCATGCCGACGATCGCGACCCGCCGGTCCGCCGGGGGTGCCTGCGTCGGTGCCGGGCCGGCGGTCGGGCCGGCGGCGGCGAGGTGCGCGCTGAGGGCGTCGACGGTGGGGTGGGCGAACAGCGTCGGCTGCGGGACCGGGCGGCCCAGGGCCTGCTCCAGCCGGGCCCGGAACCGGACGATCTCGACGGAGCCGACGCCCAGCTCGTAGAACGGCCGGTCCGCGTCGACCGGCCGGCCGAGGACGTCGGCGAGCGCGGCGCGGACGACGGTCCGCATCGCCGCCCGCCCGGGCCCGGCCGGCGGCGGCTCCCCCGCTGGATCCGCGCCGCCCCCCGCCGGCTCCGCGCCCGCACCCGCCGGGCCGGCGACGGCCACCGGGCCGGGGCCGGGGCCGCCGGGCGGGAAGCCGCCGGCCAGGAACCGCCGCCGCAGCTCCGCCCGCTGGAGCTTCCCCCCGGAGGTACGCGGGAACTCCTCCTCGGGCACGGCCAGCACCCGCGCCGGGACGACCTGCCAGCGCCGGGCCACCACTGCGGTGAGCGCCTCCGCCACCCCCTGCGCCGGCTCGGCCGCGTCGGGATCGGGGACGTGGAACAGCACCAGCGACTCGGTGCCGGTGCGGGAGTCGGGTACGCCGACGGCGGCGACGAGCCCGGCGCGTACCCCGGCGACCCCGGCGGCGGCCCGCTCGATCTCGTGGCAGGGGATGTTCTGCCCGTTGAGGATCAGCAGGTCCTTGGCCCGCCCGGTGACGGTGACCGCGCCGTCGCGCAGGTAGGCCAGGTCCCCGCTCTCCAGCCAGTCGCCGTCGGGAAAGGCCGTGCGGTTCGCCTCGGGGTCGCCGAGGTAGCCGGGGGTGACCCGGGCCGAGCGGGCCTGCAGCCGGCCGATCCGGCCCTCGGGGAGCACCGCGCCGTCGGCGTCGACGATGCGCAGCGTGACCCCGGGCGCGGGCCGGCCGACGGACAGGAACTCCGTGCAGTCGGCCGTCGGGTCGTCGTCGACCCACTCCAGGTCGCCGTCGAGGCTCGCCGTGCCGACCCGCTGCCGGCAGCCGGGCGCGGTGAACGACGCGAAGGTGATCCCGGTGCAGGTCTCGGACATCCCCCAGGCCGGGGTCATGGCCGCCGCCGGCACCCCGGTCGCGGCGACGAACGCCTCGAACGTCTCCGGCAGGCACTGCTCGCCGCCGCTGACCATGCGCCGCACCCCGCCGAGGTCCCACCGCCGGCCCGGGGCGCGCGCCACCGCGTCGACGACCAGCCGCAGGCCGAAGTTCGGCGCCCAGCTGTGCGTCACCCCGTACCGGCGCATGAGGTCCAGCCAACGCGGCGGGTCCGCCAGCACCAGCCCGGTGGCGACGTGGACGGACGTAGCGCCGAGGAACACCCCGCCGAGGTGATACAGGAGCAGGCCGGCGACGTGGTCCAGCGGCAGCCAGTTGAGCAGCACGTCGCCCGGGCGGACGTCGAGCATCTCGCGGGCGCCGACGGCGTACTCGGACAGGCCCCGGTGGGTCAACGGAATGATCTTCGGGGTGCCGGTGCTGCCCGACGACAGTTGCAGGACGGCCACCCCGGTGGGGTCGGGGGCGACGTCGGGCAGTTCCCCGGCGGGGTCCGTGTCCCCCGCCGCCAGCTCCGCCACGGCGAGCACCCGGCCGGCCAGCGGCAGACCGGCCAGCCCCGCCACGTCCTCCGCCCCGGCCAGGACGACCGGGGCGTCGAGGGCCCGCCAGGCGTGCAGCAGCGCCGCGAGGGCGGGGCTGTCCGCGTCGTAGCCGGCCGGGGCGCCGACGGTCAGCGGCACGACGCCGCCGAGCACGCAGCCCCAGAACGCCGGCCAGTACTCCGCGCCGGCGGTGACCCGCAGGATCGCCGACGAGCCGGCGGCGACCCCCCGCGCCCGCAGGCCGGCCCGCACGACGCGAGCCCGGGCGAGCAGCGTCGGATGGTCGAGGAACACGCTGCGGCCGTCCTCGTCCACCACCCGGATGCCGGCGTCGGGGAAATCCCGCGCCGCCCGCCGCAGCGCGTAGCCCAACGTCCGCGGGTGCTCCGGGTCGGCGGGCAGGTCGCCGCCGTGGCTGACGGCCGGGCGGCGGGCGGGCGGTACGGCGGTCACGGCGTCACCTCGACGGGTCGGGGGCTCGGTGGACCGTGCCGGTGGGCCGGTCGGAACGTCTGGACGAGGAGGAACGCCAGGGCCGTGGCGAAGGCCGCCCCGTGGGCCACGACGACGACCGTGAGCGGGGCCACCCGGTCCAGCGCGGCGGCGCAGCCGACCATGCCGAGGCCGAAGCCGGCGTTCTGCGCCGCGCTGGCGAACCCGAACAGCCGGGCGCGCCGGGGCTCGTCGACCGCCTGGAGCCGGGTGGTGTAGCTGATCTCGGCGTAGCCGTCGGCGGCGCCCGCCGCCACGGTCAGCGGGACCAGCAGCCACAGGGGAGGATCGGTGAAGGCGAGCACGAAGAAGACCGACATCAGGCAGGTCGCGACGCCGAAGGAGCGCGGGGAGCCCACCCCGCCGGTGCGGGCGGCCAGCCGGGCGCACCACCGGCCGGCGACGAGGCTGCCCACCGCCCAGCAGGTCAGGAAGACGGCGGCGTACCCGGCGGGCGAGTCGGGGCGGACCAGGCTGGCCTGCACCGGGATGCCCACGTTGTGCGACGCGGACCCGAACGCGTCGGCGGCGCGTACCCCGATCATCGCCACCACCACCGGGGCGACCGTCCGCAGTATCCCGAAGCCGGCCAGGGCGCGCGGCCCGGCGGGCGGCGCGGTCCCGGGCTCGGCGGTGGCCGGCCGGCGGGCCGCCACCCGGGCCAGCAGCCCGGCGGACAGCACGTACGTGCCGGCGTCGAGCAGGAACGCCACCTCGTAGCCGAGCTGGGCGACCAGGATTCCCGCCGAGGCGAACCCGAGCAGCATCGCCACCGACCGGGCCGCGACGAGCCGGGCGTTGGCGCGGGCCCGCCGGTCGGGGCCGGCCAGCTCGGGCAGCTCGCTGCGCAGCGCGACCCCCCACAGGGTCTGCCCGCAGCCGAGCACCACGGCGAGCGCGTAGAGCATCCCGGTTCGCGCCCCGTCGGGGGCCGCGACCAGCAGCGCCAGGGTCACGGCCGACAGCACGTCGGCGCCGATCATCAGGCGGGTACGCCGGCACCGGCCGGCGAGCAGCCCGCTCACCGGTCCCATGAGGAAGCCTGCGGTCATCCGGACGGCCATGAACAGGCCGGTCTGCACGGCGGAGCCGGTGACCTCCAGCGTGAACAGGCCCAGTGCCACCAAATTCAGGTAGCTGCCGTACGTCGACGCCGCGTGCGCGGCCACGACCAGCCGCAGGTCGCGCGCCGGACGCCCCCCGTCGGCCCCATCCACCACTGAAGGTCCCCACCACTGTCGATGCCTCCGGACCGCCGATCCTGCCTGCCGGCCGGGCGACTTTCAATGGCGCAGTCGGGATTGCGGGGTGCCCCTACCGTCCCGGGGTGAGATAACGGGCGGGGACGGCGTCGGTCAGCCACACCCCGTTGGCGCTGCGGTGGAAGACGAGCCCGTCGCGGGCCATCGCCGCCGCGTCCACGGTGAACACCACCACGGCCCCGCCCCGCCGCGCGCCGACCCGGCGGGCGGTCTCGACGTCCGGCGACAGGTGGACGTGGTGACGGCCGCCCCGGTGCAGCCCGGTCGCCCGGATCGGGTCGAGGGCGGCGGCGCCGGTGCCGTGGTACAGCAGGTCGGGCGGCACCGCCGGCGGCAACCCCAGATCGACCGGGATGGAATGGCCCTGGTTGGCCCGGATCCGTTCGGCCCCGTCGGGGCCGCGCTCCACCGCGAAGCGCTGCTTGTCGTTCTCGGCGACCACCACGTCGAGCGCGTCCCGCCCCACCCGCAGGGCGGCCAGCAGGTCGTCGACCAGGACCCACCCGGCTCGGTCCGGCGTGAGGCCAAGGCGGTGCGGCTCGTGCCGCAACGCCCGGGACATCCGCTTGCTCAGCTTGACCGTGGCGCGGTGATCCATCCCGGAATTGTGGCCGGTGGTGGCCCCGCCGTTCCACCCGTTTTCCACGCGACGTCCGGGGCCACGACGGCAGGGGCGTTGCGTTGTCGCGGGCGCGGTCCCTGGTCAGCCTGGGGACCGTGGCCGGGGCGAAACTGGGGGCGGAGCTGGGGGCGAGGCGGTCGATGCTGTGGGGCGGCGCCTATGGAGCTGAGTCGTCCACGTCATCAACGCCGGCCGGACCACCGCCGTCGCATCACCCACCGCCCCACCGGATCGTCGCTCACGGTCGCCGAGCACGCCGAGCGCGGCTGATGTCGTATCCGACTCAGCTCCATAGGCGCCGGGAGACACACCCGCCATGGAGCGGCGCCCACGCCAGAACCCCCGAGACCTCCTGATCGAAGCGCTCCCGCCCCACTTCGCAATCGCCCTGGTGCGCCCCGGTACAACCGCCGCCGCCGGTGCCGGTGCCGGTGCCGGAAACATCCGGTGGTCGACACCGGGGGACAACCACCCGGCCGGACAGGCCGCCGGCAGGGAAAGCTCGGCGCGGTGCCGGGGCCGGCTGCTAGCCTCTCGCGTTGACGCGGAACCAGCATCGGGAGGCCGACCGTGCCCAGGGAGACCGGACGCACCCTCGTCGCCTCGAACAAGAAGGCCCGGCACGACTACGACATCCTCAAGACGTACGAGGCGGGGATGGTGCTCGCCGGCACCGAGGTGAAGTCGCTGCGGGCCGGCCGGGTCTCGCTGGTCGACGCCTTCGCCCAGGAGCACGACGGCGAGTTGCTGCTGCACGGCCTGCACATCGCCGAGTACGGCTTCGGCAGCTGGACCAACCACCAGCCCCGCCGCACCCGCAAGCTGCTACTGCGTCGCGTCGAGATCGACCGGATTCTCGACCGGACGCGCGAGGGCGGTCTCACTCTCGTGCCGTTGTCGCTGTACTTCGCCGACGGCTGGGCCAAGGTCGAGCTTGCCCTTGCCAAGGGCCGTAAGTCGTACGACAAGCGGCAGGCGATCGCCGAGCGGGACGCCAAGCGGGAGATCGCCCGCGAGTTCGGCCGCCGGCTCAAGGGCGCCCGCGCCCGGCGCGCCTGACCCGCACCCGCCGCCTCGTCACCGGGCCCCGCCGTGCCCGATCCCGGAACATCGTGCCCGGCCCCAGATAATCGACCATACCAGCACGAAACGACCTCGTTTCGCCCCCGCAATGCGATACAGATCGCATCCCGGCTTGCAAACGCCGAGTCTTCACTACGCTCGGGTACGACACCGTTTCGCAGGAGGGCCAGTGACGAGCGAGCAGCAGAGCCCGACGACCCCGGCCGTCCCGCCGGCACGGACCGCCCCGGCACCGACACCGGCACGGACCAGCGCACCGGTACGGACCAGCCCGGCACCGGCCGTTCCGGCGGCGCGGACCGCCCCGGCACCGGCGCGGACGGAACGCTTCACGGAGCTGCTCGCCACCGTGATCCACCTGCTGCGCGAGGTGGGCTACGACCGGCTGACCATCGACACCGTGGCCGCCCGGGCCCGGGTCAGCAAGGCCACCATCTACCGGCACTGGCCGGGCAAGCCCGAACTGGTCGCCGCGGCCCTGCACGAGCGCCACGTCGACCGGCACATCCCCGCCGACACCGGCTCGCTGCGCGGCGACCTGCTGGAGATGCTCCGCGTCACCGCTGCCATCTGCACCGCGGACAGTGACCTCATCCAGGCGCTGACCCTGGCCATGCGCACCGCCCCGGAGCTGGAAAAGCTCATCCGACATCAGGTGATGCCGGCCGGCCGCGTCCTCAGCGCCGCCGTCATCGTCCGCGCCGCCGCCCGCGGCGAGATCCCGCCCGAGGCCGGCGAGCGCGATCTCTTCCACGACCTCGCACCCGCCATGGTGATGTCCCGGATCCTCTCCCACGGGCTCCCCGCCGACGACACGTTCCTCACTCATCTCGTCGACCAGGTACTGCTTCCCGTTCTGCGGTACCACGCCGGCTGACGCGGCGGTCCGCCCGCGCACCGACACCCCTCCACGGAAGGCTCCACCATGCCCGGATCCACGTCCAGCGCGCCCGCGTCGCCCGGGGCGACCGCCACGTCCGCGCACCCGCGGCGCTGGATCGCGCTGGCGATCATCGCGATCGCCCAGCTGATGGTCGTCCTCGACGCGACCATCGTGAACATCGCCCTGCCGAACGCCCAGATCGACCTCAACATCTCCGACGCCGACCGGCAGTGGGTCGTCACCGCCTACACCCTCGCCTTCGGCGGCCTGCTGCTGCTCGGCGGCCGGATCGCCGACTACTGGGGCCGCAAGCGGACCTTCCTCGTCGGCATGGCCGGCTTCGCCCTCGCCTCGGCCCTCGGCGGCCTGGCCCAGAGCGGCGGGCTGCTCTTCGCCGCCCGCGCCCTCCAGGGCGCCTTCGGCGCGCTGCTCGCCCCCGCCGCGCTGGCCCTGCTCACCGTGCTGTTCACCGAGACGAAGGAACGGGCGAAGGCGTTCGCCGTCTACGGGGCCATCTCCGGCGGCGGCGCCGCCGTCGGCCTCCTCCTCGGCGGCGTGCTCACCGAGTACGCCAACTGGCGCTGGTGCCTGCTGGTCAACATCCCGGTCGCGATCATCGCGATCATCGCCGCCGTCCCGCTGGTGCCCGAGAGCCGCGCCCACGGCGACACCCGGTACGACGTACCCGGCGCCGTCGTGGTCACCGCCGGCCTGGTCTCCCTCGTCTACGGGTTCACCAAGGCCGCCGAGGACGGCTGGGACGCCACCGCCACCCTGGCCTTCATCGCCGCCGGCGTGATCCTGCTCGCCGTGTTCGTGGTGATCGAGCTGCGCTCCAGCCACCCTCTGCTGCCGATGCGCATCCTGCTCGACCGCAACCGGGGCGGCGCGTACATCGCCTCCACGCTCATCGGCGCCGGCCTGTTCGGGGCGTTCCTGTTCCTCGCCTTCTACTTCCAGGTGGTGCTCCAGTACACCCCGCTGGAGGCGGGCCTCGCCTCCCTGCCGGTCACCGCCGGCGTGCTGGTCGCCGCCGCCGCGGCCAGCGTCCTGCTCCCCCGCATCGGCGCGAAGCCCCTGATGCTGGCCGGCGCGGTCCTGGCCGGCGCCGCCATGCTGTGGCTCACCCAGATCGACGTGGACACCTCGTTCGTGGGCCACCTGCTCCCCGCCCAGGTCGTCCTCGGCATGGGCCTCGGGTTCACCTTCGTACCGGTGTCCAGCCTCGCCCTGGTCGGGGTGCCCAACCACGACGCGGGCGCGGCCAGCGCCACGCTCAACGCCACCCAGCAGATCGGCGGGTCGCTCGGCACCGCCCTGCTGAACACCATGTACACCAGCGCGGTCGCCGGATACCTGGCCACCCGGGTCCCCGGCCCCGCGACCCAGGTCAACGCGCTGGTGCACGGCTACACGGTCGCGTTCGCCTGGGGTGCCGGGCTGATCCTGCTCTCCGGCCTGGCCACCCTGCTGCTGATCAAGGTCCGCCGGGAGGACATCCCGGCCGGGGGCACCGTACACATGGGCTGAGACCGCCCGGGGCCACGGCCGGTCCCGGCACCGCGCACCTCGCGCGCCGCCGGGGCCGGCCTTTCCTCTTCCGGTACGCGCCGCGTGGCCACACCGACCCCGCGCGGTGGTATCAAGGACCGGAGTCCGCGGAGGAGGGGCCGTGCAGAGCTTCACCCGTGCGTTCGTCCGCAATCTCGTGATCTTCACCGTCTGCGGGGTGGCCGGGCCGGTCTTCCTCGTCGTGGGCGCCCTCGGCGTCAGCGAGGTCGGCTCGGGCGAGGAAGGCGTCCCGCTGGCCTTCCTCATCACTGGCCTGGTGTTCACCCTCGCGATCCCGATCGGCGCCTTCCTGTTCACCCGGGCGCACTTCCGGGTGATCACCGACCGCAACCAGGTGTACGACGCGCACCGGCGCGACGACGACAGCTTCGCCATGTGGACCCCCACGGCCCGGATCCCGATCCAGGATGGCCGGTTGGCCACGGCCGAGGTGCGCGAGGCGACGTTCGTGACGTACGGCCAGGACTGGGAGGCGACGTACCAGAGCTACGGCGGCGACCTCGACCCCGACGAGCCCAAGGCGCGCATCCGGCTCAGGCTGTGGGTTCACCCCGAGGGCGGCGAGCCGTTCGAGTCGACGGCCACGTGGCGCGTGCCGTCCCTGTGCCTGGCTGCCGTCACTGCGGGGCGACTCGTCGCCGTCACCCACCCAGGCGTCCCCGCGGAATTCGGCATCGACTGGCCGCGCAGCGCCCTGCTGTCGGGCGCCCGGACCTTCCGGCTGGTCGGGCTCGACGGCCGACGCGTCGACCTGACCGGGCACCCGGATCTCCTCCTGGAGCAGATGAGAAGCGCGAGGGCCACGGGCCGGATCGCCCTGGACGGCGACACGATCGACCTGCGACGCGTCGACCCCGCCGTGGCAACACGACTGCAGAGCCTCGTCGAGCGGGCCGCAGCCGGTCGACCGACGCCCGAGCCGCTGCCGGACGGCAGGGCCAGGTGGGTGATCGACCGCCTGCCCGGTGCGGAGGGGGCGTTCGGTGGCGTCGACCGCCGGTGGGCACGCCACGGCGGGCAGCTCGTCCGGGGCCGGTTCCTGGAGCTGCGGGGCACGGACACCTTCCAGTACGAGGGCCCGGTGCTGGAGACCGTCCTGCGGCTGTTCCCCGACGGCGGCGCCCCGTTCGACGTCGGGAAGAAGCTGACGGTGCCGATGAACTACCTCGCGCTGCTGCACCGAACGAAGCAGCTCGTCGTGCAGGTCGGCGGGGACCGCCGGTCGTACGAGATCGACTGGGAACGCACCAACCTCGCCGCCGGGGTCAGCCCCGCCGTCGTGATCGGTCCCGACGGCCGGCAGTTCGACCTGACCGGCCGGTTCGACCCCCTGCTGGCGATCATGCGGCTGCTCGTGGCCCACCGCGTGAGCCTCCCCGGCACCGTCCTGGACCTCCGCGACCGCCGCCCCTCCGCCGCGGCGGCGCAGGTCATGGACGTCATCCGACGTACCCCGCTGAGCCTTCGATCAGGCTGACCCGCGCGGCTCAGCCCTTCACGCAGACCACCTGCTTGAGGTGGGCGACCACCTCGACCAGGTCCTCCTGCTGCGCCATCACCTCCGTGATGTCCTTGTACGCGGCGGGGATCTCGTCGACCACCCCCGCGTCCTTGCGGCACTCCACCCCGGCGGTCTGCCGCGCCAGGTCGTCCGTGCTGAACGTCCGCTTCGCCTGCCCGCGCGACATCCGCCGCCCGGCCCCGTGCGAGGCGGAGCAGTACGCGTCCGGGTTCCCCTTCCCCCGCACGACGTACGACCCGGTGCCCATCGAGCCGGGGATGACGCCGAGGTCCCCGGCGCCGGCCCGGATCGCGCCCTTGCGGGTGACCAGCACGTCCACCCCGCCGTACGTCTCCTCGGCGACGTAGTTGTGGTGGCAGCTGATCGGCTCGTCGAAGCCGACCTGCGGGAACCGGTCACGGACCACGTTGCAGAGCAGGGCCAGCATCACCGCGCGGTTGCGGCGGGCGTACTCCTGCGCCCACCACAGGTCCCGCCGGTACGCCGTCATCTCCGGCGTGTCGGCGAGGAACACCGCTAGGTCCCGGTCGGGCAGCTCGGCGTTGTGCGGCAGCCGCCGCGCGATGCCGATGTGCCGCTCCGCCAGTTCCTTGCCGATGTTGCGCGACCCGGAGTGCAGCATCAGCCAGACCCGGCCGGCGTCCGGGCCGCCCTGCTCCAGGCAGACCTCGATGAAGTGGTTGCCACCGCCGAGGGTGCCCATCTGCTGCTGGGCCCGGGTCTCGAGCTGGGCCACCCGCTTGTCGAGGGTGCCGAAGCGCCCCCAGAAGTCGGCCCAGCCGCGCTGCTCCAGCCCGCGTACCCGGCGCGGGTCGATCGCGGCGTCGCGCTTGGCGAAGCCGACTGGGATGGTCGCCTCGATCTCGGAGCGCAGCCCGGCGAGGTCGTCGGGCAGGTCGGCGGCGGTGAGCGAGGTCCGCACCGCCGACATGCCGCAGCCGATGTCCACGCCGACGGCGGCCGGGGAGACCGCCTGCCGCATCGCGATCACCGAGCCGACGGTGGCGCCCTTGCCGAAGTGGACGTCGGGCATCACGGCGACGCCCTCGACCCAGGGCAGCGCGCCGATGTTGCGTAGCTGCCGGGCGGCCTGCTCCTCGATGGCGTACGGGTCGGTCCAGACCCGGACGGGCGCGCGGGTGCCCGGAAGCGGGGTGAATGCCATCGTGTTCTCCTCGTTCGGTCTCGTTTTTCGCGGAGCGGCTGGCCGGATTCGAACCGGCGATCTTCACCGTGGCGGGGTGACGCGCTGCCGGGCTGCGCCACAGCCGCGAGTCCGGTCCACCGGCGGCGGGACGGACGTGGGCGATCACGGTCCGACGGGCGGGCACCGGGGACGAAAAAGCCGCCCGGTCCCGGACTCGGGATGGGCGGCTGCGCATGTCGCGCTGGCGCTATCCGCGCCACCACCCGAGTTGTCGGCGCTGACACCGGCCGAGGGTCTGCTCGCCGGTGAGCAGCGGGGCACCGCCGCGCGGCGTGGGCCGCGAGGTTGTGGTGCGTTTGCGCTGCGACACGGCATGCTCCCTGAATCAGCTCGGGTTGACCTTGCCCAATGACCGTAGGCGAGGGCCAAGACGGTCGCAAATGGATATTCGGCCGCCCTCAGCACCCACCGACACGCCCGCCCGACGTCGGCGGTTCGGCGAGTCGGCCGGTCGGCGGGTCGGTGGGTCGGCCAGCCGGTCAGAGCCAGCCGCGCGCGGACGCCTCGGCGCCGGCCTGGAACCGGGTGGTGGCACCCAGTCGTTCGATGACGGAGGCGATCCGGCGGGTGGCGGTGCGGGCGCTGACCCCGAGTTGGCGGGCGATGGCCTCGTCCTTGAGGCCGGCCTTGAGCATCCGGAGCAGCAGCAGATCCTCGTCGCTCGGCTTGTCGTCGGCCGGCGGGTGGGCGCCGGCGAGCGGTGTGGCCCGACCCCAGTACGCCTGGAACAGTTCGGTCAGCGCGTCGAGCAGCCCCGAGGGATGGATCAGCGCGATGTTGTCATAGGCCCCGCCGGTGAGCGAGACCACCGCCACCCGCAGGTCCATGATCCGTAGTTTGAACGGCAGGCTGGGGAGCATCCGGGCCTGTTCACCCGCCTCGGCGAGCCTGACCAGCAACTCGAAGCGACCCGGCCGTCCCATGGACTCCGGGCAGTAGACCGTGCGGATGTCCACCCCTCTGGCGATCAGGTCCTCGGTCTCGGCGATCTCCGCCTCGTTGGTGTCCGGGGTGCCGTCCACGTGCTTCATGTAGGGCGGCCGGTCGAGCACCCACAGGTGGGTTCGCACGGACCGGGTGAGTTCGTCCACCCGGCGGTTGACCGTCTCCCGGCCCGACAGCACCTCCACCCAACGCCCGGGATCGCGGAGCCGGGCTTCCTGGAACAGTTGGGCGAAGTCCGCGACGGCAGCCTGTACGCCGTCCAGCGCCGCTTCCGTCTCCAGCCGGTGCCGGGCGACGAGTGCCGTCAGTGCCGCCTGCGGCCCCATGGCTTCGTACTTGCCGGGCGCTGTCCGTCTCAGCAGGCCGAGCCTGCTGAGCCGGGCGACGGCGCCGCGCAGCCGGGCGGTGTTGACGCCCAGGGCGCCGGCGGTCTCCGACAGCGGTTGGCCGGGCCGGAGCAGCAGCAGACGGTAGACCTGTTCGTCGAACTCGCTGATGCCCAGCGCGCCCAGCACCGGATCGTTCCGCACATCCCACCCGCCCGCATCCACGCCCCCGGCGCGTGGCGTGATTCGCCACGTGACCGAAGACGTCATGAAGATATCTCGACTTATTTCGGCCTGAGACGTTCACTACTCACCATCCCACCTGGCGATCTTGCCGACAGGGCAGACCCTCGTCGTCTCGAACACCCCCAAAGAGGAGCAATGGCGCGCAGACCCCGACACACCTCCCTCCGTGGCGCGGCGATAGTTGCTGCTGCCCTGGCGATCACGATCAGCCCGGTCCCGGCATCCGCCCAGCCCGCGCCTCCGGCGTCGCCGAGCGTCCTGCCCCCGGGCACCGGAGGCAGCGGCACCTACATCGTCACCCTGGCCGAGAAGCCGCTGGCGACCTACGAGGGCGGGGTCGCCGGAATCGCCGGCACCAAGCCCGGTAGGGGCAAGAAGGTGGACGTGGGCACCGCCAACGCCCAGCGCTACCGCAGCCACCTCACGGACAAGCACACCAAGGTGGCGCGCAGCGTGGGCGCCAAACCGCTCAGGAGCAACTCTGTCGCCTCGAACAGCTTCGTCGCGGAACTGACCCGGGCGCAGGCAATAAAGCTGCTGGTCACCGGCGGCGTGCTCTCCGTGGTGCCCGACAGGCTGCTCAAGACCACCGACGACCGCAACTCCGTCGACTTCCTCGGTCTCTCCGGCCGCAGGGGCGTGTGGTCCAAGCTCGGCGGCACGGCCAACGCCGGCAAGGGCGTCGTCGTCGGTGTGATCGACACCGGGGTCTGGCCGGAGAGCGCGTCGTTCACCGCGCCGGCGCTCGACGCCACCGCGCCCACGGCGGCCGATCCGTACCGGCCGTACCGTCAGGGTACGGCCACCGTCATGCACAAGTCCGACGGTGGCACGTTCACCGGCACCTGCCAGACCGGCGAGCAGTTCGCCGCGACCCTCTGCAACGAGAAGGTCATCAGCGCCCGGTACTTCGGCGACGGCTGGCTGAGGCGCGTTCCTGCGGAGAAGCGGAAGGACTACGTCTCTCCCCGGGACGCGCAGGGACACGGCACACACACCGCGAGCACGGCGGCCGGCAACACCGCTGTCCCCGTCACCGAGCAGGGCGTCAACTTCGGGGAGATCACCGGAGTCGCGCCGGGTGCGGCGATCGCGGTCTACAAGGCACTCTGGCAGGGCATCGACGACGACACGACCGGCGGGCAGACGTCGGACATCGTCGCCGCCATCGACCAGGCGGTGGCCGACGGCGTCGATGTGATCAACTACTCGGTGGGCAGCGGAAGCGAGTCGTGGCCCGACGACCCGACCCAACTCGCCTTCCTCAACGCGGCGGCGGCGGGCATCTTCGTCTCCGCGTCCGCCGGTAACTCCGGTCCGGACGCGTCGACGATGGACAACACCGTGCCGTGGACGATGACGGTCGGCGCCAGCACGGTCGCTCCGTACCCGGCCAGCGTGGAGCTGGGCAACGGGGCCCGCTTCAACGGCACCAGCACGACCGTCGCGGCGGCGTTCGGACCCAAGCCCCTGATCGCCTCCCGGGCGGCGAAGGCCGCCTCCGCCGACGACACCGAGGCGGACAACTGCATGGCCGGCAGCCTCGACCCGGCGAAGGTCGCCGGCAAGGTCGTCGTCTGCCTCCGTGGCGTCATCGCACGGCCGATCAAGTCCGCCGAGGTCAAACGGGCCGGCGGCGTCGGGATGGTGCTGGCCAACCCGAGTGACCAGGACCTCAGCGGGGACCTGCACAGCGTGCCGACCGTGCACATCAACTCGCCCGACACGCAGGCCGTGCTGGACTACGCGGCGACCGCGGGGGCGCAGGTGACCCTGCTGCCGACCGGCCCGACCATGCCGTACCCACAGGTGGCGGCGTTCTCCTCGCGTGGTCCCTCGGAGCGCAACCCGGACCTCCTGAAGCCGGACATCGCGGCTCCCGGCGTCGCGATCCTCGCGGCCGTGGCCCCGCCGGGCGCCGAGGGGAAGAACTTCGACTTCTACTCCGGCACCTCGATGGCCGCGCCGCACATCGCCGGCATGGCCGCGCTCTACCTCGCCAAGTACCCGGACTGGTCGCCGGCGCGGGTCAAGTCCGCGATGATGACCACCACCTTCCCCACCAAGACCGCCACCGGGAAGCGGACCAGCGACGTCTTCGCCCAGGGCGCGGGTCACGTCGACCCGGCCAAGATGCTCAACCCCGGTCTGGTCTACGACGCGTCGGAGCAGGACTGGCTGGGCTACCTGGAAGGGCTGGGCGTCCGGACCGGTTCCGGGGTCGAGCCGATCCAGGGCAGCGACCTGAACTACCCGTCCATCGGCGTCGGCAATCTCTTCGGCACCCGGACGGTCACCCGTAAGGTCACCGCCGTCACCCCCGGCGTGTACCACGCCACGGTCGACCTGCCCGGGTTGAAGGCCAAGGTGAGCCCATCCACCCTGCGCTTCAAGAAGGCGGGAGAGACCAAGCAGTTCACCGTCACCATGGAGCTCAAGACGGCTCCCGCCGGCGTGCCGACCGTCGGTTCGCTGACCTGGCATGGTGGCGGCACCGCCGTTCGCAGCCCGATCGTGGTGACCCCGCAGAGCGTGCTCGCGCCGACCGAGCTCCGGGGCACCGGCGCCGCCGGCTCGGTGTCCTTCGAGGTGACCCCGGCGGTCAAGAAGCTCCCGATCGAGACCTACGGGATGGTGTCGGGGCCGTCGACGCCCGGCACGGTGAACATCAGCGACATCTGGGGCAAGGACTTCCCGGTCACGGTGGCCAAGGGCACCAAGGTCGTTGAGTTCACCGCACGCGCGGACCACCCTCAGGCGGAGATCGCCCTCATCGTCTTCCGGGTGGTGAACGGCAATCTGGTCTTCCACGACTGGACCGTGCCGGCCAATGACGTGCACCTCACCTTTGCGAGGCCGGAACCCGGCCTATACCAGATGACGATCATCACCCTGGCGGACCTGCCGGGAACCACGGAAACGCCCTTCAAGGTGAAGGCGAACCTGGTCACCGGCGAGGGTGGCGTCGGCAAGCTGACGGTGTCCCCCAAGAACCCCAAGGTCACCCCGGGCACTCCGCTGACGGTCACCGCGAAGTGGTCGGCAGTGCCCGCCGGGCGGCACACGGGCTACATCGAGTACCCGAACGGGGCCGGCACCATCATCAGCGTCAACTGACCTGATCATGTAGGGCGGCGGGGCCGGACAACATCGTCCGGCCCCGCCGTCGCAGGTCCGAGGCCCGGCCCGGCGGCCGAATGCGCGCCGGGGCGGTCGGGGCCGGTCAGGCGAGGGCGGCGTCCTCGCCGACCGGCTCGGTCACGTGGTCGAGGAAGGGGAAGCGGGCGCGCAGCTCGGCGAACCCCGCGCCGCCGCGCCAGGCGTCGGCGATCCGCACGACCTGGTCCAGGTCGGTGGTGTCGCCGTCGGCCCGGGACCCGTCCGAGCCCGAGATGTCGACCATGAAGTAGCGGGCCTGGGATCCCAGACCCACGCAGATCGTCCCCCGCTCGGAGGTCAGCTCGGCGCACGTGAACCGGCTCCGCCCCTGCTCGGGAGCGCTGATCCGGCCCACGTCCACCTGACACCGGGTGGCGGTCAGGGCCAGCGCGGACGCGAGCCCGCCCAGCTCGACCAGGTCGGGGTAGAGGCGCACACCCAGGGCCGTCGACACGTCGCTCATCACTGACTCCCACTTCTCTGTGACAGGTCCAGCAGCGCGGACGTTACAGCCTGGTAAACCTTTGATCTAGCCTCATGGACACCCCAGGACAAAATCGTTCCTCCGTGGCCGGTCCCGCCCGGGACGCCGCCGCGCCAGCCGGGGTGCCGGCCGGCGCCGCGTAGCATCCACGCCCATGGCGCTGATCCGCTGCGACTTCCACTCCGAGGCGCTGGGCATGGGCACCTCGATGACCGTGCTCCTGCCGGACCCGGCCGGCTCCGGGATCGGCCTGGCCGGCAGCGCGCCGGCCGGCGACCCGCCCGTGCTGTACCTGCTGCACGGCCTCAGCGACGACGACACCGTCTGGACCCGGCGCACCTCCGTCGAGCGGTACATCGCGCCGCTCGGGCTGGCCGTGGTGATGCCACAGGCCGGGCGCAGCTTCTACACCGACGAGGAGCACGGCAACCGGTACTGGACCTTCCTCAGCGCCGAGTTGCCCGAGCTGTGCCGATCGTTCTTCCGGCTCTCCGACCGGCGCGAGGACACCTTCGTCGCCGGCCTGTCGATGGGCGGGTACGGCGCGGTCAAGTGGGCGCTACGCGAACCGGGCCGGTTCGCGGCGGCGGCCAGCCTCTCCGGGGCGCTGGACTTCGCCCGGCGGCGCGACCACCCGACCAGCCCGGTGGACCCGGCCGTGTGGCACCCCGTCTTCGGCGACCGGCACGTCCCCGGCAGCGACGACGACACGATGGCGCTGCTGGAACGCGCCGGGGACGACCTGCCGGCGCTCTACGTCGCCTGCGGCACCGAGGACTTCCTGTTCGACGACAACACCCGGTTCGTCGAGACGGCGCGGCGGCGCGGCGTGCCGCTGACCGTGGACTTCTCCCCCGGTGCCCACGACTGGGCGTACTGGGACGCGAAGATCCGCGACGTGCTCGCCTGGCTGCCGCTGCGCACGCCCAGCGGGGCGTGACGGCCGGGTCCCGTAGGTCCTCGAAACGGTCCAGGACCTCCGGGTAGCCCCTCGACCTGGCGCAGCGGCGGTTCAGACGCCGACCGAGCCGTCGACGGCCTCGCGCAGGAGGTCGGCGTGGCCGTTGTGCCGGGCGTACTCGTGCATCATGTGCAGCATCACCAGGCGCAGCGATACGTCCTCGCCCCAGCGGGGGTTGTGGGCGACGACGTCCAGCGACCCGGCCTCCCGCTCGATGCGCCGGGCGTGTTCGACCTCCCGCCGCCACGCCTCGAACGCCTCGGACGCGCCGGCGGTGCGGGCGTCGTACGCCTCCTGGTAGTCGCCGCTCTCCGACCAGACCAGCGGCACGTCCTCGCCGCCGATCACCCGGCGGAACCAGTTGCGCTCCACCTCGGCCATGTGCCGGACCAGGCCGAGCAGGCTCAGCGTGGACGGCGGGGACGACTGCCGGCGCAGCTCCTCGTCGGTGAGACCCTCGCACTTCAGGGCGAGGGTGGCACGGTGGAAGTCCAGGAACGCGCGCAGCATCTCGCGCTCGTCGGCGATCAGGGGCGGGCCGATCCGCTCGGTGGTCATGTCCGGGTCCTCTCCGATCACCGCCGGCCGGGTCCCACGACCGGCGACCGGAGGCCGCCGAGGGGCGTTGCTCTCGCCGGGCGAGCCTAGCGCCGGAACCGCCGGAGCCGGCCGGCGCGGTCGGACAGGGCCCGCCGGGTCAGCCGGACGGGCGGGCCACGGGAGAATCGAAGTACGTGTCGGGGTACGGCTCGTCGTCGTACCGGTAGTGCCACCACTCACGCGGATAGTTGGTGAACCCGCCGTCGGCCATCAGCCGCTTCAACAGTTCACGGTTGTCCCGGGCGACTCCGGTGACCCGACCGTCGGCGGTGTGGGCGCGCGGGTCGAAGCAGTCGAAGCCGGTGCCCATGTCGACGCCGTTGTCCGGGAAGCGGTCGTCCTTCGGGTCGGTGCAGGCGACCAGGGGCTCGCCGGGGGCGTAGGGGCGTTGGCCGGGCGGCGGGTCGTCGACCAGGGTCAGGTCGACGGTGCTGCCCCGACTGTGTGCGGTGGGCGCGCCGAGGTAGCCGTCGGCGAACAGCCGCGATTTGGCCACCCCGGGATAGAACTCGGCCTTCGTCTGCTCCTCGCCGGGACGCTTCGCCCAGGCCACGAAGTCGTCCACGGCAGGCTGCGGGCGGTAGCAGTCGTACACCTTGAGGCTGTGGCCCGTCGCGCGGGCGGCCTGCTGCACCCGGCTCAGCGCCTCGGCGGCGGGCCGGGTGAGCAGGCACAGGGGCTCCCGGTACCCGGCGATCGGCCGGCCGACGAAGTTGTGCGCGGTGGCGTACCGAATGTCGGACCCAATACTCGGATCCACATCGGACAACACCACAAACCCACCCGGCACCCCCACCCCACCCCCACCCGACGCCCCCACCCCGGCAGGCCCCGACGCGGAACACCCCGCCAACAACAGCACCCCAACAACAACCCGACCCAGCCCCCCAACCCCCCACCACCAACCCCCCACCCCCACCCGCCCCGCGGCGGTGATCAAGAGGTTTACGTCAGGTGTACGCCCCGATCCCGACGTAAACCTCTTGATCGACCCGCAAGGGAGGATGCCTGGGCGAGGGTCGGTGGGCAGGGTCGGCCGGTGGCGCTGTCCCATGCACCCGTTCTAGCAGCATCCGGTCCGGTTCATGGGGAACCGGTGGGATCTGTCCTGGGTGAGGGGGCCGACGCTTACAGTCGGCGGGCCGCCCGGCAGATCTCCACCGGCAGCGCGGGTGCGCCGTCGACCGGGGCCGGGTCCTCGGCCGTGGGGGCGATCCCGCCGGCGGCGATCCGGTCCAGGGTGGCCAGGCCGGCGGCGTCCACCTCGCCGAAGATGGTGTAGTTGGGGCGCAGCGCCGAGTTGGCGTACACCAGGAAGAACTGGCTGCCGTTGGTGTCCGGGCCGGCGTTGGCCATGGCGAGCACACCCCGGGCGTACACCTTGCGCACGCCCGTCGGGTCCGTCGGGGCGGGCGGCAGGTCGGTGGGCAGTTCGTCGGCGTACCGGTAGCCGGGCCCGCCCTCGCCGGTGCCCGACGGGTCGCCGCACTGGAGCACGCTGAGCGTCGGGTACGCGGTCAGCCGGTGGCACGAGGTGCGGTCGTAGAACCGGTGCCGGACCAGGTGCAGGAAGCTCTGCACCGTGCAGGGCGCCTGCTCGCGGTCAAGGGTCAGCCCGATCGGGCCCTGGTTCGTCCGCAGCGTGACCCGCACGGTGCCGTGACCCGGCGTCCGCCGGGGGTCGGGCGGCAGCGGGACGGGCCGGGCGGCCGGCTCGTCCGGCGTCTCGGTGTACGCGCACGGCCCCGGGGTCGTCCTCGGCGGCGCGGCGGCGGCCGGGACCGCACCGCTCGGGACCGCACCGCCTGCGGCGGCGGCCGGGACCACACCGCTCGGGGCGGCGGCCGGGGCGGCCACGGCGGCGACGCCGCTGCCGCCGATCAGGGCGGTGGCGAGCAGCGCGACACCGGTGAGGCGGGACAGCGTACGTGTCCTGCGGGGGTGGGCCGGGAACGGCGGGACCGACTGCCGACGGGGTGACCTCGACACGGGGCGTCCTCCTGGGCTGATGAATCCAGAAAGATCGCAGTCTATGGATCCGGCGGTCCTCCTGTCGATGGCGACACGCGAAGCAGGGCGCGGCGGCCAGGGCGCCGGCCACCGCCGGGATCCATCACGCCGGGTCCCGGTGCTCGCCGAGCGGGCCCACGGTCCACCCCCGGCTGCGGCACTCGGCCAGCAGCCGGGGCAGGGCGGCGAGGCTCGCCCGCCAGGCCCCGGGGGCGGCGGCGCAGTCCGCGTCGTGCAGCAGGACGGTGCCACCGCCGGCCAGCCCGGCGGTGACGGTGTCGAAGACCGAGTCGGCGCTCGCCGTCGCCGTCCAGTCCCGGCCCCAGCAGGTCCACAGCACCGGCGCCAGCCCCAGCCGCGCGCTCGCCACCAGCGCCGGGCCGGTCAGCACCCCGTACGGTGGGCGGAAGAAGCGGGGGGTCAGACCGCTGGTGGCCTCGACGAGCGCGCGGGCCCGGGCCAGGTCCCGGTAGGTGGCCAGCGGGCCCCGGCGCAGCAGGTTGCGGTGGGCCCAGCCGTGGACGGCCACCTCGTGCCCCCCGGCGGCGATCTCCCCGGCCAGCCGGGGCGACCGGGCGAGCATCGCGCCCAGCAGGAAGAACGTGGCCCGCACCCGGTGCTCCGCGAGCATGTCGAGGAACCGGGGGGTGGACTCGGGGTCGGGCCCGTCGTCGAAGGTCAGGGCGATCCGCCCTGGCCCGCCCGTCCCGGCGAGCCGGGGGAACAGCCGGCGGCGCACCGCCGGCACCGCAGTGACCGACGGGGCGAGTTGGGCGGTGGCGAGCGCGACGGTGGCCGCGCCGACCAACGCGGTGGACCGCCTTCGCGGCAGACGTCCGACAGGGGCGGTCACCGCCGGCCCGTCCAGCGGATCGACGGCAGGACCGTGGCCAGCACCGCGACCGCCTCGCCCACCGCGTCCAGCACCGACCTGCGGCGGTACGCCTCGGGCTCGGCGACGGCCGACGGCCGGGCAGCCACCTCGGCCACCAGACCGGCGGGGTCGGCACAGCGGGTCATCCCCCCATCGGTGGACTCCAGGCCGGCCGTGGACAGCGCGGCCAGCGCCCGGCACAGGTGGTCGGCGGACGGTGCCAGCCGGGTCAGACCGGCCTTGGCGAGGATCGCGGCGTTCACCCGGCCGTGACCCGGTATGGGGCGATAGGTGACCACGGGCAGTCCGCAGCTGAGCGCCTCCTGGCAGGTCAGCCCGCCCGCGTTCTCCACCAGCACGTCGACCGCCCGCATCAGCGTGGGCATGTCGTCGACCCAGCCGAGGGCGTGCTGCGTGGACCGCCGCAGCCGCTGGCGCAGGGGTTCGTTACGGCCGCAGACGACCACGGTGCGCACGCCGTCGACGGCACCGACGTCCGCGACCGTCGCCTCGATGTCACCCACCCCCCACGCCCCGGCGACGACGAGCGCCAACCGGCCCCGCTCCGGCAGGCCGAAACGCCGCCGGGCCTCGCTGCGGCTCGTCCCCGTGGCCGCCCGGAAGTCGATCGACACCAGCGGCTCGACCGTCCGGACGTCAAGGTCGGGGATGGCTGTGCGGGGGTGGGCATGCGGCAGGGCGCAGTAGACGTCGACGCCCGGCGCGACCCAGGTGGGGTGGATGACGAAGTCGGTGACGTAGGTGACCAGCGGGACGGCCAGCCTGCCGCTGCGTCGCAGCGGCCCGAACAGCTGGTTCGCGAACGGGTACGTAGTCACGACCGCCCGGGTGCCTGGTGGGACGGCCCGCCGGGCCCGTCTCCGCAGCGGCGTGAGCGCCCCTCGCAGCACGGCGGCGACCAGCCGGGACCGACCGGTGACGGCAAACAGCGCGCCGTAGCCCCACGGAGCCCAGCGCAGGGCGCCCCGGTACGCCTCCCGACAGATCCACCGCAACGGGCGCGGCAGCAGGTCGAGGAAGTTCACCCGGTCCACGACGAAACCCTGGTCGGCGAGCCGGCGCGTCAGTTCGGCGGCGGCCGTGTCGTGGCCGGCGCCGACATCGGCCGACACCACGACGATCCGCCCCCGGTGCTCCGCGGTCACCGCCCGCGCTTACCCGCCCGCCGCGGGTTGACTCCCCCGGCCCGGGCGGACAGCGCGCGAAGCTGGCCGCCTACTCCGGTGGCCCGGCCCGGGCGGACAGCGCGCGAAGCCGGCCGCCTACTCCGGTGGCAGCGGCGGCGGCGCGGGGACTCAGGCCTGGCGGCGGGGACTCAGGTCTGGCGGGCGGGGACTCAGGTCTGGCGGCGCCGGCGACGCAGGAGCGCCGTGGTGAGCAGCGCGGCCACGACGACGGCAGCGGCGGCGGCCCCCGCGACGACCGGCCACGACGCGGCCAGGCCGGGGCGGGCGACCCGGTGGGCGGCCATCGCCCGGGGCTCGGGCGTGACCGCCGGGCCCGGCGACGCGGACGCCGACGGCGAGCCGTTGGCGGCCGTCTCCCCCGGGGAGACGAGACGGCCCACCGAGGCGTCCCGGGGCAGCGAGAAGCCCCAGTCCAGCAGCGTGGCGCCCTGTTCCCAGCCGCGCATCGGGCTGGGCTCGGCCCCGAGCAGGGTGACCACCAGCCGGCGCCCGCCGCGCTGCGCCGCGCCGACGTAGGTGTGCCGGGCGTAGTCGGTGAAGCCGGTCTTCCCGCCCAGCGCCCCCGGATAGCGGTAGATGAGCTGGTTCTCGTTCTGGATCTGGAAGCCCTTCTTCCGCAGCGCCGGCTGGGCGGGGATCCGGGTGCTCTCGGTCAGCGCGTACCGGCGGAAGGTGGGGTCGGCGAAGCAGGCCCGGGCGATCAGCGCCAGGTCGTACGCGCTGGTGAACTGGCCGGGGCCATCCAGCCCGGAGGGGGTGACGGCGTGGGTCTGGAGGGCGCCGAGGCGTGCCGCCTCGGCGTTCATGGCCCGGACCCCGCCGGCCGCCCCGGCCGGACCGCCGACGAGCCGGGCCAGCACGTTGGCCGCCTCGTTGCCGGACTGGAGCAGCAGCCCGAGGAAGACCGTCTCGACGGTGTAGCGGCCACCCTCCAGCAGGCCGACGGCGGAGCTGCCGGGGGCGATGTCGAGGTCAGCGTGGGTGACTGTCACCACCTGCTTCGGGTCCAGCCTCGGCAGCGCGGTGGCGGTCAGCAGCAGCTTCTGCACGCTGGCCGGGGTGGCGTACCCGTGCGGGCCGCAGCCGCCGAGCACCGCCCCGGTGTCCAGGTCGGCGACCAGCCAGGAGGTGGCGGTGACCGCTGGCGGCGGGGCCGCCCCGGCCGGCGCGACGAGGCCCGGGGCGGCCAGCGCCGCGCCGCCCACCGCCTGCTGCTCCGGCACCGACGGCGGGGGCGTCGGCTTCGGGGAGCGCGGCACTTTCGGCGCCACCGCCTTCGGGCAGGGCACCGCCCCAGTGGCCGGGACGGCCGGCGCGGCGGCGGCCGGGACGGCCGTTCCGGCGGTGAGGAGGAGGACGGCAGCGGCGGCCAGCACCGAGGCTCTCATGCCCAGCACCCTAACCGGCAGGACCCGGCCCCGGCGGGCGGACCACGCCCGCGCCGGACGACCCGCCCGCAGCCTCCGTTCCGCTGCCCGCTCCGCCACGGCGTCCACCGTCCTGCTTACGCGCTGTTTGAGACTTTCCGTCGCCGCTAACGCTGCATCGTCGCGACAAGTCTCAACGAGAGGGTCAATGAGATGATTGACCCGGCCAGGCCCAGCAAGCAGCAGCCGGGCAGGATTCACCCTGCCACGATCGCCCGAAGGGTTCGCATGCAGCAACCAACTCGGACCGTCGCCGACAGCCACGACATGATCGAGGTAAGCGGTGCCCGGGAGAACAACCTCGCGTCCGTCTCCGTGGACATCCCCAAGCGGCGCCTCACCGTCTTCACCGGGGTCTCCGGCTCCGGCAAGTCCTCGCTCGTCTTCGGCACCATCGCCGCCGAGTCGCAGCGGATGATCAACGAGACCTACAGCGCCTTCCTCCAGTCGTTCATGCCCAGCCTGGCCCGGCCGGACGTCGACTCGCTGCACAACCTCAGCGCCGCGATCATCGTCGACCAGGAGCGGATGGGGGCGAACTCGCGCTCCACGGTGGGCACCGCCACCGACGCGTACGCCATGCTGCGCATCGTGTTCAGCCGGCTCGGGCAGCCGCACGTCGGGTCGGCCGGCGCGTTCAGCTTCAACCTCGCCGAGGGGATGTGCCCCACCTGCGAGGGGGTGGGCCGGGTCTCCGACCTCGACGTGCGCGAACTCGTCGACGTCGAGCGGTCGCTCAACGACGGGGCGATCACGGTGCCGAACTTCGCGGTCGACTCCTGGTACTGGCAGGCCTTCGTCACCTCGGGACTGTTCGACCCCGACGCCAAGCTCCAGGACTACACGCCCCAGCAGTGGCAGGACTTCCTGCACAAGCCGGCCACCAAGATGAAGGTCGGCGGCGGCAACCTCACGTACGAGGGCCTGGTCGTCAAGGTCCGCCGGCTGTACCTGAGCAAGGACAAGGAGCCGGCCCAGCCGCACATCAAGGCGTTCGTCGAGCGGGCCGTCACGTTCACGACCTGCGGCGACTGCGGCGGCGCCCGGCTCAACCGGGCCGCCCTGTCCTCCCTGATCGCCGGCCGCAACATCGCCGAGTGCTCCGCGATGCAGATCAGCGACCTGGCCGCGTTCGTCCGGGCGGTCACCGATCCGTCCGTGGCGCCGCTGGTGGCCAACCTGCGCGACCTGCTGGACTCGCTCGTCGAGATCGGCCTGGGCTACCTCAGCCTCGACCGCGAGTCGGGCACCCTGTCCGGGGGCGAGGCGCAGCGGGTGAAGATGGTCCGCCACCTCGGCTCCAGCCTCACCGACGTCACGTACGTCTTCGACGAGCCGACGGTCGGGCTGCACCCGCACGACATCGCCCGGATGAACGGCCTGCTGCTGCGGCTGCGCGACAAGGGCAACACGGTGCTCGTCGTGGAGCACAAGCCGGAGACCATCGCGATCGCCGACCACGTGGTCGACCTCGGCCCGGGAGCCGGTCCGGACGGCGGCCGGGTCTGCTACACCGGCGACGTCGCCGGGCTGCGCCGCTCCGACACCCTGACCGGCCGGCACCTCGACCACCGGGTCACCCTGCGCGACCGGGTCCGGCCACCCGCCGGGCAGTTGCCGATCCGCAGCGCCGACCTGCACAACCTGCGCGACGTCAGCGTCGACGTGCCGCTCGGGGTGCTGACGGTGGTGACCGGCGTCGCCGGCTCCGGCAAGAGCTCGCTGATCCACGGCTCACTCCCCCGCCGCGCCGGGGTGGTGGTCGTCGACCAGTCCCCGATCCGCGGGTCCCGGCGCAGCAACCCGGCCACCTACACCGGCCTGCTCGACCCGGTCCGGGCCGCCTTCGCCAAGGCCAACGGGGTCAAGCCGGCGCTGTTCAGCGCCAACTCCGAGGGCGCCTGCCCGGCCTGCAAGGGCATCGGGGTGATCTACACGGATCTGGCCATGACGGCCGGGGTCGCCTCCACGTGCGAGGAGTGCGAGGGCCGCCGGTTCACCCCGAAGGTGCTCACGTACACCCTGCGGGGGAGGAACATCAGCGAGGTCCTCGCTATGTCGGTGACCGAGGCCCGGGACTTCTTCCCCGGCGGGCCGGCCCGGTCGGTGCTGGACCGCCTCGCCGACGTGGGCCTGAGCTACCTCAGCCTCGGCCAGCCGCTGACCACCCTCTCCGGGGGCGAGCGGCAACGACTCAAGCTGGCCATCCACATGGGCGAGAAGGCGCACACCTACGTGCTGGACGAGCCCACCACCGGCCTGCACCTGGCCGACGTCGACAAGCTGCTGGCCCTGCTGGACCGCCTGGTGGACGCCGGCAACACCGTGGTGGTCATCGAGCACCACCAGGCCGTGATGGCGCACGCCGACTGGATCATCGACCTCGGCCCGGGCGCCGGTCACGACGGCGGCCGGATCGTCTTCACCGGCACCCCCGCCGACCTCGTCGCGCACGGCGACACCCTGACCGCCACCCACCTGCGGGAGTACGTCGCCCAGTGAGGTCCGGGCCGGGTCCACCGCGCCCACGGTGGACCCGGCCCGTCGTCGACGCACCCGCGAACGCGCCGGCCGGAGTTCCCGTTCCGGCCACGCGGAACCTAGCGGCGGCCGGCGTCCAGCACCGTTTTGATCCGGGCGACGGCCGCGCCGAGGGCCTTCTGGGCCGCGTCGAGTTTCTGGACCGCCAGAAGGAGAAGCTGGCCGTTGTCCTCGTCCACGGCGCGTTCACAGTCCTGGACGCTCTGCTCCAGCTGGCTGATGAACGTCCGCCAGAGCGACTGGGCCTCCGCGTCGGGGATGCGGAAGTAGGCGCGGGCGTCCGGCACGATCCCGTTGAGGTTCAGGCAGTGGGAGCGCACGACGGAGCTGTCGAGCTTGGGCTTCCCGGAAGCGTCGAGCTCGGGCGCTGCCAGGTACTTTGCGAAGCCGCCCGCCTCGGCAAGGAACCGCTTGAGGAGGTCGGTCCCGCCGTACTGCATCCAGGCGGACACCTGTCTCGCCTTGATCTCGGCGGACACCACCTGGGGCTCGGCGGCGCTCAGCCGTTGCGAGGCCCTGGCGTCGAATCCCGTCGAGCGCTCGGGGGCGGGGTGCGCCACCTCCAGCGCGACGACTCCCAGCGTCGCGGCGCACAGCACGCCCACCCCGATGCGGCGGATGGCCAGCCCGCCCCGTCGGGGGACCCGCGACGGGGCGTCTGCCGCACGCCGCTCCGTGGAGCGCCACGCCGCGCGGACTGCCGAAACACCCGCCGCCACCACGGCGACGATCACGGCCAGTACGGGGCCGGCCGTCAGCACGAACGGGATTTCCTGCCACAGCGCGTCGGCGGGGCCACGGTGACAGGTCGCCCGGATCGTGTCGAGCGGCCCGAGGCATCCGTCCAGGGAGGCGAGGAGCATCAGCCCGGCGGCGCCCACCACGGTCGCGGTCTGGGCGGCGATGAGCGCCATGATCAGCCGATGGCGCCTCGCCGACACGCTCGCGACGACGGCGGCGGCCAGTGCCGCCGCCACGAAGGCCACGAGCACCCAGGCGAGGTAGATCCAGACGTGGAGGAGGCCGCGCTGCCCGGGCGGCGGTTGCCAGCCGTGCAGGTACGCCATCACGGCCGCGACGGCGACCCAGCAGACGGCCCCTGTCAGCAGGCCCGGCAGCAGGGCCCGCCGCAGGGGTGGCAGAGCCTCCCCGGCGGCCTGCGCGTCGTCGACGGCACCGGCCGGAGCGCCGCTCGCCGGGGCGGGCGTGGCGACGGTCGGGCGGACCGTCCAGGCCAACAGCGGTACGACCCACAGAGCGGCGAACGCCAACAGCTCGAGGGGGCGGGTGGGCAGGGTGTTCAGCAGCGATCCCACGGTGGCGATCACCGACAGGGCGGCGCCGTGCTCCGCGATGTCGCCGGGCGTCTGCCCCTGCTCCAGCAGTTGGCGCAGGCCCGCGCTGTCGAACGGCCACTCGTACGCGAAGAGCACACCGTTGAGCCGCCACCACGCGAACCACGACGACAGCACCAGACCGGCGGCCGTCAGGGTCAGGGCCATGACCAGGCGGGTCGTCCGCCCCTGCCCCAGCCCGGCCCACAGTTGGGCGCACTGCGCGGTCCACCACGCGAACACCACTCCCACGAGCACGACCAGCAGCAGGATCGCCGGCCGGGTGGGCAGCCACTGGAGAAGCGACAGGTCACTCATGACCAGATTGCTCGCCGCCAACCCGACGCCCAGCCACAGCCCTGCCCGCACCCCGGAGGGCACGGCCCGCGCGGTCAGCACGGCGTGGGTGACCGCCCGCCACAGCACGACGCCCACCGACCCGGTGACCAGGACCGCCGCGACGAGCGCCATCGCCTGGAGCGCCCACGCGTCGGTCAGGCCGCGCGCCCCCAGGATGTCCGAGGCCTGAAAGGTCAACAGGGAGGCGGCGACCCCGGTCAGGAACATCGGCAGCGCCCGTACGCCGAACAGCGCCGCGGGATCCGCCAGGGCGTCCCGACGCAGATCCCATCGCGGATGGGTCCGCCACAGTTCGACGAAGCGGCCGCCGATCCGCCTCAGCCTGCCCCCGACCGGATCAGGCGCCGCCGTGACCGCCCACGCTCGGGGCGCCGCACCCCAGCGGACGGCGGCGAGGTCGGCGTAGACCTCACGGCTGCGCAGCACGTCCGCCCGGGCCAGGTGGACCAGCCCGACCAGGACGACTGTCAGCAGGAGCCCTCGGGCGAGCATGGGCAGCTCACCGACGAAGAACGGCGATCGCATGGCGTTGACGAAAATGGTCATCTCGATCGCCAGGTAGGGCAGGAGCACCATGCCGACGAACACCCGCCACAAGGCGACGGTGATGTAGGTGATGGTGACGTCTCCGTTGCGGATGTGGGCCAGCTCGTGCAGGAGCACCGCCCGGAAGCCGTCGGGGTCGGTGGTCCGGCGGGCGAGCAGGCCACCGTGCAGACACATCGTCGGCCGGCGACTGCGGCCGAAGACCACCGCGCCGGTCGAGGCCGTCCCCGGATCCACGACGACACGCGGCATACGCGCCAGGCCAGCCGCCGCCGCGAGACCCTCCAACGCGCGCAGGATCTCACCGTCCTGGTCGACTGCGGCCAGCGGTACGACCCGACCGCGCCGCGCCTTCCAGGCCGGCAGGCCGAGGAACAGTACGGCGGCGGCGACCAGCAGCGCGGCCGGCCAGGCAAGGCTCCACCAGCCCGACACCGACGAGTAGCGGGCCACGCAGGCCTCGAAGGCGTCCGCCTGGTCGAGGACGGCGGCCGTGGCCGTCAGGTCGCTGCTCCGGCTGGAATCCACGCCCGCCGCGAGTGAGCAGCCGTTACCGGACGAGTCACTGAACACCCAGAGCGCGCTGTCCATCATCGACGAACTGGCCACCACCAGCAGGGCGATCAGCAACGCGAAGCGCAGCGTCGTGCCCGCGGCCACCACCCGCTCTCCCGCCTGCGGATGGGGCGAACCGGTCACGCCGTCGTCCCCCCGTGCTCGCCGCTGTCCGGGCCCGCCACATCGACGGGACCGACCGTCAACGCCTGGACGAGCCCACTGGCGAGCTCCACTTCACGCGTATCGACATGTATACCTGTTGGATGCGGGCGTTGACTGTCGGCAATCGACACCGGCCGGAACCCGAACGGCGGCGGCGAGACGTATGACCAGCGCCGGGGCCCACGCCTCGGCGTCGCTGCGGATCAATGCGGCACCCGTCGCACCCAGCGCCGCTGCCAGGCTGTCTCCACCGCCCGCGGGTGGTAGTGCTCGCGTACCCACGACACCGCCCGATCGGCTGGCAGCCCGTCGAGCACGGCGAGCGCCGCCAGCGCCGTCCCGGTCCGGCCGATCCCGCCCAGGCAGGCCGCCTCCACCCGCTCCCCCGCGTGCGACCGACGCAGCGCCTCCCGCAGCGCGTCCAGCGCGTCGGCCCGGTCCAGCGGCACCCAGAAGTCGGGCCAGCGAATCCGCCGGTGCGCCCAGGCCGGTGCCGGGCCCGGTGCCAGCAGCAGCGCGAAGTCGGCGGGCGAGGCCGGATCACCGATCCGGCGTCCGCGCACCGCCGACCCGCCCGGCAGTACGACCACCCCGACGCTGCCGTCCCATCCCGTCACCTCGTCCATGCCCCCTATTGTCCGACCGGAGGGAAGGTCCGCTGTCAGCGGCTTCCTTCCCTACGCCTCTCGGCCCGGCAGACGCCGCTGGCCGGGCCCCCGTTGTCGGGGACCCGGCCAGTTGGCTGTGCGGTGGTGCGGTGGTGCGGTGGTGCTGGGTGTCAGCTGTTCCAGTGCTGGGTGACGAGGTCGGCGGCCTGCTGTTCCCACTGCGCGTACGCGTCGGGGTAGGCGGACACCTGGACGGTCTGCGCGGCCTCGGTCAGCGGCATGTCCTGCCACCCGTCAACCTGCTTCAACCCCTTCAGGAACGCCAGGGTCGAGTACTCCGGGTCGGTGATCTGCTCCGGCGTACCCCACCCGGAGGTCGGACGCTGCTGGAACAGACCCTGCGAGTCGTGGTCGTTGCGGTCGCCCAGGTGACCCAGGTTCTCCAACTTCGACTCCTGCAGCGACGTGCCGATGGAGATCACGGCGGCCCGCTCGTCGAGGCCGGCCTTCTTCGTCGCGGCGATGATCGCCTTCACGTTGGCGGTCTGCTCGCCGCCGAGGTCGATGCGGGACTGCTTGCCCTGCACACCGTGGGGAATCAGCTTGCCCTTGTCGACGCCGGGCTTGTCGGCCTGCACGGCGACGGCGGTCGGGGTCGACTCGGTGGTGGGGGTGGCGTGGGCCGTGGCCGGGCCGGCGAAGATGCCACCGGCGAAGGCGAGACCGGCGATTCCGAGAACGCTCTTACGCGTGATCGTGTTCATGGGGGGTGACTCCAATCGGGGGTCGACACATCACCGTCCCGGGGGAAGGGACAGGGGTGTGAGCACCACGTCGAGGCGCCCAAGGATCAAGGGGGAAAGGTCCTCGCTCACTGCACCGGGGGGTGCTGGTGGCGGGTCCATGTGTAACGACCGGCGGCCGACCCACATTCCCCGGCGGGGGTCACCGGGGTTCGGGCAGCTCAGCAGCGGTGTGCGCTACTCGATCGTCTGCCATGTGTAACGACCCCGCCCCGCCCGATGTTCCGCCGACCGGATGCCCCCGGCCACACCCCAAAACCCCCCAGAACCCCCAAACACCCCACCCCGCCCCCGCCTGCCCCGCCCTTTGCGCGGTGATCAAGAGGTTTGTGTCGGGTTCGGGGCGCAACCTGACGTAAACCTCTTGATCACCGCGGAAGGCGGGGTGGGGGTGAGGTGGGGCGGGGTGGGGGCGGGGTGGGGGTGGGGTGGGGCGGTGGGGGCGTGACAGCCGGACCAGGCGTTACCCTGACACCATGCAGGGCGTAGCCTCCCCCACCTCGGCCGGCGTGGCCTTCCTGGCCCGCCCGGGCCGCCCGGCCGTCGTCACCCCCACCCTGGCCGAGCTGACCGGCCCCACGCGGGGGATCGTCGAGCTGCCCGTACGCCTGATGTGGAACTCCCACCGCACCTTCGACCTCGGCGACCCGGACGACCTGCTCTGGATGTACGAGAACGTGTTGCGCGAGACCACCCACGCGGACGACCTGCGGAACCTGGTCAACGGTCACCTGCTGCGACAGGTATGGCCCATGCTCAATCTCCCCCGTGGGGTCCGCGCGGCGTGGGAGCACCGCCACCGGGCCCTGCGGGACGACCTGGCCCTCCGCACGGCGTGAACGACGCCGCACCGCCGGACGAGTTCTACCGCGAGGTCGCCCGGGTGGCCCTGTCGGTCGCCGGCCGGCACCGGTTCGTGCTCGGCGGCGGCGTCGCCTGGGCAGCGCACGGGCTGTTCTCCCGTCCCACCGAAGATGTGGACCTCTTCGCCGACGTCGAGGGGGCAGCCGCTGCGGCGGCGACCGGCGTGCGTACCGCCCTGGAGCGCGCCGGCTTCGGGGTGACCGACGCGGACCCGGACAGTGACCTGGCCGAGTTGTTCGCCGGGTTTGACCGGGACATGAAGGACTTCGTGGTGAGCCGGGGGACACGGCAGATCCGGCTGAGCCTGGCCCGGCTCGACCGGTACCGCAGCCCGGTGGTGATGGACCTCGGACCGGTGATGGACATCCGCGACCTGGTGGCCAACAAGACGGCGGCGCTGGTCAACCGGCGGGAGGTCCGGGACTTCATCGACGTGGGGGCCGCCCTCGACCACTATTCGGTCGCGGAACTGCTCGGCCTGGCCCGGCAGCTCGACCCGGCGCTGGAACCGGAGGACGTCCGGGCCGCCGGCCGCTACCTGGACCGCCTGCCCGACCGACGCTTCGCCCGGTACGGCCTGGACGCGGCGCAGGTGGCGCGGCTGCGGGCCCGGCTGGCCGCCTGGCCCCGCTGACGACCCCCCGGGGCCGGTACGGGTCGTCGTGGCGGTCGACCGCCGCGCTGGTGGGTGGCCGGACGGCGGCGCTGGCGGGTGGCCCCGTCTTACGCGAGGTGACCGCCAGCGATCGTGGTGTGAAACATGTCGGGCCTCTGTGGCGGGAGTGACAGAGGCTCGTTAGGGTGCGCAACGGCGCCTGTGAGGCGCGCCCACCCCCATGGAAAGGCACCCCATGACCTCCTCCTCCGGCGCGTCGCGCCGCCAGGTGCTGGCCGTCGCCGCCGCCGCAGCGACCGCACCCCTGATCGCGGGCGCGCCCGCGCAGGCGGCCGGGTCCAAGGGCCCGAAGACCTGGGACCTGACGATCCTGGGCACCTCGGACACCCACGGCAACGTGTACAACTGGGACTACTACAAGGACGCCGAGTACGACGACAGCAAGCACAACGACATCGGCGTCGCGAAGCTGGCCACCCTGGTCAACCAGATCCGGGCCGAGCGCCGGGGCAGGGCGACCCTGGTCCTCGACTCCGGCGACACCATCCAGGGCACGCCGCTGGCCACGTACTACGCCAAGCAGGAGCCGATCACCGCCACCGGTGCGACGCACCCGATGGCCAACGCGATGAACATCCTGAAGTACGACGCGGTGACGCTGGGCAACCACGAGTTCAACTACGGCCTGCCCCTGTTGGCCAAGTGGATCAAGCAGCTCGGGTTCCCGGCCCTCGCCGCGAACGCGGTCAACGAGGCGACCGGCAAGCCGGCGTACCTGCCGTACGTGATCAAGGAGGTCCGGCTCGGCGGGCACGGCGCGCCGAAGCTGAAGGTCGGCATCCTCGGCCTGACCAACCCGGGCGTGGCGATCTGGGACAAGTCCAACGTCGAGGGCAAGCTGATCTTCGCCGACATGGTGGAGACCGCCGCCAGGTGGGTACCGGTCATGCGGGCGCGCGGCGCCGACGTCGTCATCGTCTCCGCGCACGGCGGCGACAGCGGCACCTCCAGCTACGGCCCGGAGCTGCCGAACGAGAACCCGTGCACGATGATCGCCGAGCAGGTCCCCGGCATCGACGGGATCCTGTTCGGCCACGCGCACAACGAGGTCGTCGAGAAGTTCGTGACGAACACGAGGACCGGCGTCGAGGTGCTGCTCTCCGAGCCGTCCAAGTGGGGCCAGCGGCTGACCCGGATGGACTTCACCCTCACCCGGGAGCGGGGCCGCTGGAAGGTGGCCACCAAGCACGCCACCATGCTGAACACCAACACGGTGGTCGAGGACCCGGCGGTGCTCGCGGCCGTGCGCGGCCAGCACAGCAAGACCATCGCGTACGTCAACACGGTGGTCGCCCAGTCGACCGTGGAGCTGTCGGCGGCCGAGTCGCGGTACCAGGACACCCCGATCCTGGACTTCATCAACCACGTCCAGACCGAGGTCGTCACGGACGCGCTGGCCGGTACCGCGTACGCGGGGCTGCCGGTGCTGTCGATCGCGGCGCCGTTCAGCCGCACCGCCGTCTTCCCCGCCGGTGACGTGCGCATCCGCGACGTGGCCGGGCTGTACGTCTTCGACAACACCCTGGAGGCGGTGGTTCTCACCGGCGCCGAGGTGCGGGCCTACCTGGAGTACTCGGCGAAGTACTTCACCACCCTCGCCCCGGGCGCGTCGGTCGACCCGGCGACGATCAGCGACCCGGCCGTCCCGGACTACAACTACGACGTCTTCTCCGGGCTGGACTACGACATCGACATCAGCAGGCCGATCGGCCAGCGGATCACCCACCTGGTCCTGCCCGGCACCGACACCCCGGTCGCCGACGGCGCGCAGTTCGTGGTCGCGGTGAACAACTACCGGCGCAGCGGCGGCGGCAACTTCCCCGGCATCGTGAAGACCCAGGTCTACAACGCGCAGCAGGAGATCCGCCAGCTCCTCATCGACTGGGCGCAGGCCCGGGGCACCATCGACCCGGCCGACTTCTACGTGCCGAACTGGAAGCTGGTGCGCGAGGGCGTACCGGTCTTCTGACCCGGCGCCCCGCACGTCAGGGGCGAAGGGAAGAACGCGTGAGGGGGGCACCACGAGCCGGTGCCTCCCTCGACTACGCGGGGTGTCCTCGGACGACCGGCGGAGGTGGCCGCTCAGCCGGGGGAAGGGAACCGGGGAAAGCCAGTCAGGGTGTCAAGTGCCCACAACTGCACTTCGGAGGGTGGGGGGTTCGGCTCGACTTCCGGCGCAGGCACTTCGTGTCGAGCGATGAGCGCGCGTTTGCCGTCGTGATTGAGCGCGATCTCCCACAGCAACGCGGAGCCGCCGCTGGTGTCCGGGACGATCTTCCACCCGGTCATCGGCCTCAGTTCGGTCTTGTCCCACGTGCGCAGGTCCCAGTAGGTGACGAAATTCTTGTAGGTGGTCCAGTGGTGGTAGCCGACGAGTGCGGTGTTTCCGTCGCCGCTGAGGGCAACCGTGTTCGAGGAGTAGTACCCGGCATTGCGTATCAGCGAATACCCCTCCGGGTCGGCCCGGTTCGACAGGTCGTAAACCATCACGCCGCCATCGCCGTTGCCGGACTGGTGACTGACCAGAGCGCGTTTCGCGTCGTCACTTATCGCCACCTCGTACCAGTCGGTCGAGTACTTGCCCATACCCAGGAGCATCTTTTTCCGCACCTGGTTCGGGTTGGCGAGGTCCCAGAAATGGACGCCCTCGTCGCCGCCGGAGATGGCGTAGCGGCCGTCGTAATTCAAGGCCAGTGACGTTACCCCTTTGGCGGCCAGTTTCCGGGGAGACGGGTGCGAAGGGTCTGCGAGGTCCCAGAGAGTCAGCTCTCCCCGCAGGTTGAAGGTCGCCGCATGTCTGCCGTCGCCGCTCAGGGCCACCTCGCGCGCCGTGCCCCCGCGATCAGGTACGAGTGCGGAAGCACGAGGCTGCAGCGGATCGCTCAGGTCCCAGAGCGACACGGATCCGTGCGGAGGATCGGCCATTTCTTCCACGGAACTCGTAAGGGCGCGTTCGCCGTTACTGCTCATGGCGACACCGTGGGCGATGTTCGTCTGCTCCGACAGAAGGGTGACTCGAAAGTCCTTCTTCGGTGGCTGGGCAGTTGGCGAGTTCGCGGCCCCGCTCGGGGCCTTGCCTGCTGAACAGGCCGTGCTCGTTGCGAGAAGGACTGCCGCCACGCAGATGAGCCCAGCCAGAGAGGTGCGCCTCATGTTCGCTCACCCGCCGCACGCGGAGGAAGTTGACACCTTGGTCCAGCCCCGTTTTGAAGGTTGGTGCACTTGTCGGTAGGCGGAGCAGTCAAGGTGGCCGCCCTGGACGACCAGGGCCGTTACCCGGAACGGCTTGCCCTGGTTGTCGACGGTCATCGACTCGGGTTTGCCGTCGGCAATGTACTCCAGCTCGAAGGCGTATTCGCAGTATCGTCTGCTGGTCACGGCGGAAAGGCGAAAAGTGGCCTGCTCACCCAGCTTCAGCACGTATTTTCGGTCGGCAAAATAGTTGCCGGTCAACTGCGGCCGCAGATCGCCGTCGTTCGTCTTGGACTCCTGCGCGAAAACGGGATCGCGGTCGAGATCGTAGCCGATCTGGACGGTTTCCGCAGATCCCTCCGGTGGGTTGTCGAAGAGCGCGCCCGTCAGCGGCTCATGGCAGTTCGGGCGGATGGCGATATTGGTCAGCCGCACGTCCTTCACTCGATTGCCCTCGAGTTCCAGCTCTACCGTGGAGACGCCAGCTTCGACGCCTCCGTGCGAGCGCATGATGTCATGGCTGCTCTTCTCGTACGCTCGGAACTCGCCATTGATGTGCCCGAGGGTCTGCGCGCTGACCACACCGGGGAACACCCAGGTGTTGTCGTTCTCCCTGGGCACGAGGGTGATCTTGTTGATTTTGATCGGATCGCCAGCAGGAGCAGGCGGCGGCGTCGGCTTGTCCCCACCGAGGCCGAGCCACTCCTGGCCGGCGGTGGTTCCCAGGGTGCCGACCACGGTGAAGACCACGGTGATGGCGCCCGTCACGAGCGTGCGCCACAGCCACTTCTCGCGCGAGGTCGACTCGCTGTCTCGAATATCCGGCCGTCGTCGGGTGGCTGACTTCTTGCCAGGCAACTACGTCACCAGCCTTGGGGCACGAGAGCTAATGGGGCCATTGCTGCCACATCACAGCTCCGCATCGTCGTTCGGTGAGGGGCACGGGAGACCCGTCAAGGTCTTCGCAAGGTGGAATTCCGGATAAGAGCGCGGTCTTCTGACGATCATTCAGGTGCCCATGCCTCGCGCCTTCGGTAACGAGTGCCCAAGGGCCGGGCGAAGGAAGAAGAGGCGCGCTCTGATCAGGAGAGACAGGACTTTGCTGAACCCCTGTCACGCAAGGCACTTGCTGGGTGAGGGCGACAAGCTACCTTCGCCGCCTGAACTCGCCGAGCAGTACGAATGCTCCGTCGGCACCATCAGCCGGGGCGGTCCCGCCGGGGGTCGGTCTCGGTCGACGCAATTCGCTCGTCGGGGCGCACCCCCCGTTGGCAGTTCCCCGAAACGGACCTGGAGCAGGAAGGCGTACTCCTCGTCGGTGAACGAGGCGTCGGACGCGGTCATGGCTACTCCCTCCACGAACCTCCATCGTGCGCCCGGCCGCCATCGACGCGGACCCTTCACTCACCGGGAGCCGACCGGGTCCGGGCGGACCTGGCGGGCCGGTGGGAGCCGGTCCAGCAGCGCCAGCGCCGCCCGCACCGGCGCCCGGTCCAGCGTCTCGGCGAAGCTCGCCTGTCCCTGACAGAACCGGACGAACATCCGCCACCCGGGCGGGGTGGCCAGCAGGGCGTGGAAGACGTCCGGCCGGCGGGCGAACACGTCCAGCAGCCGGTGACCGGCCCACATCGACGGGACCAGGTCCCGGTCGACGGCGCGGGGGTAGCCGTCCAGCTCGCCGTCGACGACCGCCGCGCCGGCCAGCGCGCCGGAGCGCAGCGCGTAGCTGATCCCCTCCCGGCTCCACGGTTCCAGCAGGCCGGCCGCGTCCCCGGTCACCAGCACCCGGCCGCGGCGCAGCGGTGAGTCGTCGGCGCGGCACCGGGTCAGGTGACCGGAGTCGTGCTCCGGCGTCGCCCCGGACAGGCCCAGCCGGTCGACGAAGTCACGCAGGTACTCCCGGGTCCGCTCCCCCGCGCCCCGGCCGGCGATCACCCCCACGGTCAACCTGTCCCCCTTGGGGAAGACCCACGCGTACGAGCCGGGGATCGTCCCCCAGTCCAGCAGCAGCCGGCCGCGCCACCGGCGCTGCTCCTCCTCGGGCACCGGCAGCTCCAGCTCCAGCCCCAGGTCGACCTGCCGGTACCGGACGCCGACGTGCCGGGCGGTCACGCCGGAGGAACCGTCCGCGCCGATCACCGCACGGGCGCGCACGGTGTCGCCGTCGGCGAGCCGCAGGCGTACCTCGTCGGGGTCCTGCTCCAGGGCACGGACGGCAACCCGCTCGCGCACCTCGGCCCCGGCGGCGACCGCGGCGGCGCGCAGCCGGTCGTCGAACTCGTCGCGGCGCACCATCGCGACGAGGGGCCCGTCGGCGTGCCGGCGGGTGAACTCGCGCCGCCCGTCCCGGGTGAACGTCACCCGGTCCACCCGGTCGTGCGCCGGCACGTCGATCCGGTCGCCGACCGCCGCGAGGGAGGTGCCGATCAGGCCGCCACCGCAGGTCTTGTACCGGGGGTGCGCGGCCCGCTCGACGACCAGGGTGCTCAGGCCGGCGCGGGCCGCGACGTGGGCGGCGGAGAGCCCGGCGGGGCCGCCACCTACGACAGCGAGGTCCCAGATGATCACGGATGCAGCCTAGGGCACGGCCCGTCGGAAGGCCGGGCGGCGCAGCGGGTACGGGACGGCGGGAACCGCTCGATCGGGCGGGCATCAACGGCGGGGTGGCGGGTAACCGCGCGGCGCAGTCCCCGCCCCCAGCCGGGCGGCCACGCCGAGGAGGAAGTCATGCAGCAGGTACGGCTGTCGGATGTCGAGAAGCGGGTCTACCAGGCGGTGGCCGCACTGGAGTCCCGTGGGCAGGTTCCCTATCCCGACATGATCGCGCAGGAGTCGGGGTTGCCCCAGGACGAGATCCACGCGCCACTGCACATGCTGACCGAGAAGAACCTCCTGCATCGGGAGGATTCACCGATGGCGGGGCTGGACTTCGGCCCGCGCTGGTGTGCCCGCCAGATGGCGTGAACCGGCGCGAGGTCCCGGATTGCCCCTCATGGGCCCGGGTAGCGATCATTGGTACGTGATCGACGGCCGACGGAGGGCACCAGCATGAGCCCAGGGCGGCCGGACCCACCGGACCGGTCGACGGACGCTGCGGGCGGGGCCGACAACGTCGACAACCGACGGCGCTGGCAGGCCCTCGGGGTCGGCCTGGTCGCCGCCTTCATGACGCTGCTCGACGTGAGCATCGTCAACGTCGCCGTGCCGTCCATCGACCGGGCGCTCGGCGCGACCCCGAGCGACCTGCAATGGGTCCTGTCCGGGTACGCGCTCACCTTCGGCCTGGTGCTGGTGCCGGCCGGACGGTTCGGCGACGCCCGGGGCCGCCGCAACGCGTTCGTCCTGGGGATCGCCCTGTTCACGCTGACCAGCGCCCTGGCCGGGCTGGCCCGATCGCCCGAGTGGCTGGTCGCCGCCCGGCTGGTGCAGGGCGCCGCCGCCGGCATCGTCAACCCGCAGGTCACCGGCCTGATCCAGCAGCTGTTCCGGGGCCCGGAACGGGCCCGGCCGTTCGGCCTGCTCGGTGCCACGATCGGCATCTCGACCGCGGTCGGCCCGCTGCTCGGCGGGCTGCTGATCCAGGCGGGCGGCGAAGAGCACGGCTGGCGGTGGATCTTCTTCGTCAACGTGCCGGTGGGTATCGTCGCGGTGCTGCTCGGCTGGCGGCTGCTGCCCGCCCGCCCGTCCGGCGGCCCGTCCCGCCACCGGCTCGACCCGGTCGGGGTGCTGCTGCTGGCCGTCGGGGTGGTGCTCCTGCTGCTGCCGCTGGTGCAGCGGGAACAGTGGCACAGCCCGTGGAAGTGGGCGCTGGTCCCTGCCGGCCTGGTCGTGCTCGCCTGCTTCGGCCTCTGGGAGCGGTGGTACGCCCGGCACGACACTCCGCTGTTCGACCTGCGACTGTTCAGGTTCCGCTCGTACACCCTCGGAGCCCTGATCGCGCTGGTCTACTTCGGCGGCTTCACCGCGATCTTCTTCATCTTCACCCTGTACCTCCAGAACGGCCTCGGCTACAGCGCGCTGGTCGCCGGCCTGGCGATCACGCCGTTCGCCCTCGGCTCCGCCGCCGCGTCCGCGCTGGGCGGCCGGATCGTCAACCGGTACGGCCGCCCGCTGGTCGCCGTGGGCCTGCTCGCCGTGGTGCTCGGTCTCGGCGCGGTGGTGTTCGTGCTGCGCGGCAACCCGCACGGCTCGGTGCCCCTGCTCACGGCGGTGCCACTGCTGATCGCCGGGCTGGGCAGCGGCCTGGTCATCGCCCCGAACCAGACTCTCACCCTGTCCCAGGTGCCGGTGGCTCAGGCGGGCAGCGGCGCGGGGATGCTCCAGACCGGTCAGCGGATCGGCTCCGCCGCCGGCATCGCCGCCGTCGGCGCGGTCTTCTTCTCGTCCCTGGCGGACACCGGCGGAAACTGGTCGACGGCGTTCCGACACTCGCTGCTGCTTGCCACCGGCATCATCGGGCTTGCCCTGATCGCGGCCCTGATCGACATCCACCGCAGCCGCCGGGACCCCCAGCCTCCCACCCACCTCTGACCACCCCACGCCCGGCGGGGCTCGCCCCTCTCGGACTCCGCAGACGCCAACTGGCCGGGCCCTCTTGTCGAGGGCCCGGCCAGTTGGCTGTTCGGGTGGGTCAGCTGTTCCAGTGCTCGGCGACGAGGTCGGCGGCCTGCTGCTCCCACTGCGCGTACGCGTCCGGGTACGCCGACACCTGAACGGTCTGCGCGGCCTCGGTCAACGGCATGTCCTGCCACCCGTCAACCTGCTTCAACCCCTTCAGGAACGCCAGGGTCGAGTACTCCGGGTCGGTGATCTGCTCCGGCGTACCCCACCCGGAGGTCGGACGCTGCTGGAACAGACCCAACGAATCGTGATCGTTACGGTCACCCAGGTGACCCAGGTTCTCCAACTTCGACTCCTGCAGCGACGTCCCGATCGAGATCACGGCAGCCCGCTCGTCCAGGCCGGCCTTCTTCGTCGCCGCCACGATCGCCTTCACATTGGCGGTCTGCTCGTCACCCAACTCGATGCGGGACTGCGCGCCCTGCACACCGTGCGGAATCAGCTTGCCCTTGTCCACACCCGGCTTGTCAGCCTGCACGGCCACAGCAACCGGCGCGGTCGACTCCACGGTCGGGGCGGTGGCGGCGTGATGCAGAGGACCAGCGGCCAAACCACCGGCAAAAGCCAGACCAGCAATACCGAGAACGCTCTTACGCATGATCGTATTCATCAGGGGTGACTCCAATCGGGGGTCGACACACCACCGCCCCGGAGGAAGGGGCGAGGTGTGAGCACCACGTCGAGGCGCCCAAAAGATTCAGGGGGAAAGCCCCTCGCTCACTGCACCGGGGGGTGCTCGTGGCGGCGGGACCATGTGTAACGACCGCAGGCTGACCCGCATTCCGTGAGGAGGTCACCGGGTCCGGGCAGCTCAGCAGCGGCGTGCGCTACTCGATCGTCTGCCAGGTGTAACGACCCCGGGCCGGCCGATGTTCCGCCGACCGGATGCCCCCGGTCACAGCCACTCAGCCGAGGCCGGCAAATCGGACATTCGACGCGACCGGACCCAGCCGGGAGGGTACGACCCGAGCCCGCCGACGCCGCGCAGGCCGCATGACGGTGCCCGCCGGTGGAACAACCCGGCGGGCACCGTTGCGGTGGCTCGGGCACTGCCCGGCTCAGAGCGGTCAGCGCGTCGACCCGGTGCCGAAACGGTTGCGGCGACGCCAGGCCAGCCCGGCGAGCGTCAGCACCACGCCGACGCCGACCAACCCGCCACCGACGGCCAGCGGCGTGCTGATGCTGTCACCGGTCACGGGCAGCCCTCCGTGCGGCTTGCGGGTCGGGGTCGGTGTGGGCCGCTCGCGTGGGAGCACGGTCAGGGTGGCGGCGGCCGTCCAGCCCGTGTTGGCACCAACGGCCGTGAACGCGAGCCGGCCGGTGACACTCGGCGTGTAGCGAACGGAGAACTTCCCCGCCGCGTCGGCCTTCGCCGTGAACTGCAACGGCGCCGCCGCCTGGTAGGCCACCGGAGCCATCGCGACGGTGCTGCCGTCGCTGCGGCGGGCCGGCGCCTGACCGGGCAGGCCGGCGGCAAGTGGCGTTGTCGCCCCGGTGTGCTCGACGGACTCGTTCGGCCCGAACCCGGCACCGGTCAGGGTGACGGTCTGGCCGAGGACGATCGTCGACGGGTTGACCGTCAGCGCCGGGGGTTGCGGCGGGTACTGCGGCGGCTGTTGTGGGCCGGACGGCGACGGTGTCGGCTGCGGCTGCGCCGCCCCCGCCGCGGTCGGCGCCGCCACGACGGCAAGGCCGACCGTGAGCGCCATGATGATGCGGGATAGCCGCATGATTGGTTCCCTCCTACTGGTCACAGTGTGGTGCGGACTTAACTTGGGTGGTCCATGGGGTGGCGGTCGGGGTGAGCCAGAGGTCGGCGTCTCCGCTGCCGGTCCTGCCGGTCAGCACGTCGACATCGAGGGTCCGGGTGGCACCGGGCCGTACCTCGACGTTGGCGATGACGACCTGTCGCCGCCGTTCGAGGCCGCTGCCGACCCGCAGGTCGGCTCCGTCGAGCCGACTGGCGAGCACCGCGCCGCCGGCCGGGCTGTAGACGGAGACCAGGGTGCGGGCGGTATACGGGTCCCCGGCCAGGCCCAGGCCGAGGACGGAGGGAGACAGCCCTGCGGCGGGCGCGGTCGAGTGGAGCGTGAAGCTCAGCCGTAGCTGCCGCCGGCCGTCGGGGCGGCACTGTCCCACGGTCAGGGTCGCCGACGGCCGCAGGTAGTAGCCGAGTTTCGCGCCGCTGCCGTCGTTGAGGAACACGCCGACGGTGGGAACGTTCTCCTGCTCGGGCAGCGCCCCGCCCAACCGGTTGCCGGCGATGACCCGCTGCTCGGCCGGGTGGGCGCTCCAGAACAGGATCCGCCGTTCGTCGATGGCGCGGTCCAGTGCGGACAGCAACGCCCGGGGGTTGACCTCCCGGGCGAAGAAGGTGCTAAACACCGCCGCCGCGGAGGCCGCGAAGTACTCGTCCTGCCTGGCCTGGTCCAGCCGCTGGTACGTGTCGGAGAGCAGGGTGTGCACCACCTTGTCGCTGACCAGGGTGGCGTTGCCCGGCACGGGCACCGGTCCGGTGGCCTTGAGCAGGTACGACAGCACCACCGGGTCGACCGCGAGCACCCCGTCGACCGTGGTGCCGCTGCGCTTGCGGTACATCTCCCGGAAGAGCGCCGCAGCGGTCGGGAAGTGCGGGGTCAGGTTGACGTCCGCCGGATACGTGCCGACCAGGTTGGTGTAGAGGTTGCGGACCTCGGTGCTCAACTTCGCGGACAGGTCGAAGCGGCCCAGGCTGCTGGCCGCGTCCTGTGCGCCCATCCGGAGCCGGCCGTCCTCGGCCTTGATCACCGCGTACGCGCCGAACATGCCGCCGGTGGCCCGCAGTTCCGCCGGGTTCTGCGACACCAGCAGGTAGCTGCGCGGCCCGTCCGCGCCGAGCAGGTTCGGCAGCAGGCGGGCGGCCTGGTCGGCGGACCGGGTCAGGGCGGCCAGTTGGTCGGTCTCGGCCCGCAGGTCCGTCACGGCCTGTCGGACCTGGTCGACCAGTCCGGTGGTGGACACGGCGGCGAGCCGGGCGTTGGTGCGCCGGACGACCTCGTCGGTGTCGGCGAGTTGGGCCGATACGGCCCGGAGCTGGTTGACGTCCAGCCGCCCCTTGCCGGGCAGCAGGGTGGACAGGTCGGTGCGCAGCAGGGCCGGGAACGCGTCCCGGGCGAGTTCGTCGACGGCCACCGCGATCTCGCGGACTGCGGCGAGGTCGTCCCCGGCGTACGGGGTGTGCCGCCCGACCCACCAGCCCGGGTCGGCGGTGGCGTCACGGGCCGCCGCGGCCTGTTCCTGGAGCGCGGCGAGGGTGCGTTGCGCCCGGTCGGCGTCGGCCCCGACCACTTCGGTGCTGAGCTGCCGTGCCAGCCCGGCGGCGTTGAGCAGGTGGGCCCGGGCCTGCCAGCCGCGGAAGCCGACCCAGCCGCCGCTGAGCGCGACGAGCGAGCCGACGATCAGGCCGGTGAGCAGGACGCGGCGTACCCGCGCCCTGGTACGCCGTCGGGATCTCCGCCGACGGCGGTGGGGCCGCACAGTTTCGATCACACCTTCTCCCGTCAAAAAGCGGACAGAAATGACGATTCATCGTTTTCTAGCACGCATGACCCAGGCCGTGTGGCAGTATCACGCTTTTTCAGGCATCGAGTCCCGTACGAGAGTTTTATTCCGTCGAGTCCGAACCGCGGCGCAGCGCGGCCACCTCGTACAGCAGCTCCTCGACGCGGTCCACCCCGCCGCGCGTGGACATGTCGCGCAGGTACGTCTCCCGGCCGCGTCGCCCCATCTCCAGCCGGGCCGACGTCGGGATGGTGGCGGCCAGCCAGAACCGGTCGGCCAGGGTGGCCCAGTCCTCGGGCGGGCAGGACAGCCCGGCCCGGGCCCGTTCCACGATCTCCACGGTGTCGCCCCCGGCGGAGGCCACCACCGGCGAGGCGGAGCTGAACGCCGCCTGGAGCTTCCCGGGGACGCTCCCGCGCAGCTCCGGCAGGTCGCGCAGCATCACCAGCTGGTAGTCCGCGGCGGCGTACAGGTCGGACATCTCCAGCGGCGACCGACGCGCGACGAACCGGACGTTGCGGGCCCCCAACTCCTCGGCGAGCCCCCGCACCCGCCCCTCGTCGGGACCCGAGCCGACCAGGACCAGGTCCATCGTGCCGCGCAGCGGGGCGGCGGCCCGGACCGCCGTCTCCAGGCCCTGCCGGGCGCCGATGGTGCCGGCGTACATCACCGAGCAGCGGCCGTCGCCCCGGACCAGCCGGCGGGCCTCCCGGGTCGGCTCGGCGGGGTGGAACAGTCGCTCGTCGGTCCAGTTGAGCACCACCCGCACCCGGTCCGCGTCGGCACCGCCGGCAACCACCAGGTCACGCATGGCGGGGGCCGCCACCGCGACCAGGTCCGCGGAGCGGTAGAGCCGCCGGGTGGCGGCGGCGACCCGGCCCGCCCAGGGACGTGCCGCCTCCGCCGGCCCGGGCAGCTCCGGGTGCACGTCCTGGACGTGCAGCAGCGTCGGAACCGCGCCCAGCAGGCGCAGCAGCCCGACCGCGGCGAAGGTCGTCGGCGGCAGTTGGTGGACGTACAGGGCGTCGACGCCGGCGAGTTGTCCCCGGCCGATCGTCCCGACGCTGGCGGCGAAGGACAGCCAGTTCGCCATCCGGGCGCGGACGGAGGCGTCCCCGCCGGTCCACCGCGGCACCCGACGCACGGTCAGCCGCTCGCTGCGGCTCTCGTAGCGCCACCGTTGCCGCCAGCCCGGATAGACGTGGCCGCCCGGGTAGTCGGGAAAGCCGGTCAGCACGCGGACCTCGTGGCCGCGGGCTGCCAGCCCTTCGGCGAGGCTGCCGGGGATGAACGCCGGCTCCGGCGGGAAGTGGTACGCCAGGATGCCGATCCTCACCGGACGCCCCCACCCCGGATGTCACCTTCCGGCGCGGCGCAGCCACCCTGCGTGGTGGCACCTGCGTACGATGCCGGCAGCGCGCTGCCCACCGGCGCCGGCACGGCGCCAGGCCGCCGCGCGCCCAGACCGCTGGGAGAGTCTCCGATGGCCGACCGGATCCTGTTCGTCTGCCACGCCAACCTGTGCCGCTCGCCGATGGCCGAGTACCTGGCCGGCTGGCTGCTGGCGAAGCTGCCGGTCGAGGTGGCCAGCGCCGGCACGGCCGCCGTGGACGGCCGGTCGATGCATCCGTACGCGGCGCAGGTGGCCGCCGGGACCGGCCGGGACCCGGCGGCGTTCCGCAGCCGGGCGCTGACGGTCGGCCAGCTGACCGACGCCGCGCTGGTGCTGACCGCGACCCGTCGCCAGCGGGCGGCCTGCGTGTCGCTGGCTCCCGCCGCGCTGCACCGCACCTTCACCCTGCGCCAGTTCGGTCGGCTCGCCGGGCTGGCCGACGCGCCGGACACCACGGACGCCGGGGCGCTGCGCGCGGCGGCGCGGGCGGCGGCCCAGGCCCGGGGACGGTTGCAGCCGACCAGCACGGCCGAGGACGACCTCGTCGACCCGATCGGTGGCACGCCCACGGACTTCCGGCGCTGCGCGCAGGAGATCGAGCGGTCGTTGACACCGGTCGCGGCGCTCATCGACGCAGCCGGGTGAGTTCCTGCGTCGGGTCGGCCGCCCGTTCCTGACCGAAGAACCCGCTGCTGCTGGTGGCGGCCGCCGGGGGGCCCATCCGCTCGGCCGGGGCGGCGGCGGGCGCGGGTGGCACGTCGATCCGGTAGCTCTCGTACTGGTCGGTCTCGGCGCGGCCGAGCTTGGCCATGTTGAGCACGCAGCCGAGCATCCGGACGGAGACCGACTGGAGCGCCTGCGCGGCGGCGGCGATCTGGCCGCGGTCGGTGCGCCCGTACCGGCTGACCACCAGCGCCCCGTCGGCCTGGACGGCCACGACGACGCCGTCGGTGACGGTCCGCAGCGGGGCGGTGTCGATGACGACGATGTCCGCCGACTCCCGCAGCACCAGCAGCAGGTCCGCCATCGCCTTGGAGCCGAGCAGTTCGCTGGGGTTGGGCGGGACCGACCCGGCGGGCAGCACCAGCAGGGACTTGTCGCCCCACCGCTGCACCACGTCCCCCACGCTGACGTCGCCCAGCAGGACGTCGGTCAGCCCGACGCTCGCCTCCAGGTTCAGGTACTCGGCCACCTTCGGCCGGCGCAGGTCGGCGTCGACCAGCGCGACCCGCCAGCCGGCCTCGGCGAGCGCGATGGCCAGGTTGCAGGAGAGGGTGGTCTTGCCCTCCCCCTGCAACGCGCTGGTCACGGCGATGACGCGGGCCGGTTCGTGGACGTCGACGAAGCGCAGGTTCGTCCGCAGCTTGCGGACCGCCTCGGCGCGCGGCGAGCTGGCCGCGTCCCCGACGATCAGCGGCGCGGTGCGTGCGGCGGGGTCGAACGGGATCTCACCGAGCAGCGGGCTGCCGGTGGCGCGCTGGAGGCCGACCGCGTCCCGCAGCCGGTTGTCGAACCGGGTCCGGAGCACGGCCAGTCCGATGCCGACGAGCAGGCCGGCGAGCCCGCCGACGGAGAGGTTCAACGGCGGCTTGGGCGACACCGGTACGGAGCTGACCCTGGGTCCGCTGATCACCTCCACCTTGATCGGGGCGGTCCGCCCCTCGGGGGGGGTCTCCACCGCCTTGACCAGCTCGACGAACTGGGCGGAGACCGCCTCGGTCAGCCGCAGCGCCCGCGTTGCGTCGGTGTCGGTGACGGTGCCGCGCAACAGGACGGTGTCGGGGACGGTGCTGGCGCCGATCCTGGCCTGCACCTCCTCCGCCGTGAGCCCGAGCGGGTTCTTCGCCACGACGCTCTGCGCCAGCCGGTCGCTCTCCAGCAGGTCGGCGTACGACTTGACGCGCTGTTGCATGAAGATGCCGCCCTGGTACGCCTCGCTGACCCCCTGGTTGGGGACGGTGACGAAGTAGGTCACCGAGGCGACGTACCGGGGCTTCGTCTGGACCGTGACCAGAGCGGCCACGCCGAGGCCCACCATGACGGCGAGCAGGACCAGCCACCAGCTGCGTCGGACGGCCCGGAGGTAATCACGAACGTCCATCAGCCGGGAAGCCCCCGTCCGGTCCGTGCGGTCGACTTGTCAAGCACAAGAGCTCCTCAGCAGTCACGGGGCGGTCACCGGCTCCGACACCCCCACCCAGCGCATTCGGTTCCACCGACTGTAGAGGACGTAAGCGGTCAAAATGTCGCAAACGGCCCATTCGACAAGGCATCGCCATTAATAGGGCCGCACGCATCGCCGAATTCGTTCGGAACAACTGCCCCGGGACCCGGGAAGTGACGTACGACGCGGCGGACGGGTGTCGCCCGGCGGCCCGCCGGGCAGGGCGACTGGCAACGGCGGGCCGGGAACCAGCCCGGCGGACGGTCAGCCCGAGGCGGCCCGGGGCGGGGCCGGCGGCCCTCGCGACGTGGCGGGCCCCGCCTCCCGGGTGCGGCGGTGGGGCCGGCTGCCGTCACCCCCACCGGTGGACTCAGCGGCGGCGCTCGGCCGGCTCGTCCTCCTCGGACTGCTCGGTCTCCTCGCTGATCGCCTCGTTGAACGGCTCGGTGAGGTCATCGCCCGGGACGGCCACCTCCTCGGCGAGGTCCTGCTCGTCGGGCCGCCCGCCGGGTTGCGGCTGGGGCGCGGTGGCGCCACCGGCGAAACCGTACTCGTTGGGCTCGTCGTGCCGGCTCATACCGTCATCCTCCCGATTTCTCCGGTTTGTCTCCCGTGGCCCACGGTAGGCCGTGATCTTCCTCGGCGCAGCGCGCTACGGATTGTCGACACGACACCGACTCGACCGCCCCGGCGCGGTCATCGATCCGGGGTTACCTGTCGCTGCTCCTGGGCGATCTCGCGACGCAGGAAGAAGTTCAGCGCGGTCCGGATGGTGGCGATGGCCGCGAGCTGGCCGATCTGGTCGAAGGTCGGCGACACGGCGGTGCGCAGGATGTCGGCGGCGAGCTGGAAACTCCAGCCCGAGGACGAGGAACCGGCCCAGGGAGAGCCGGATGGGGGTGAAGACGGCGGCGCTGCGGTGGCGCAGTCCCTCGACCACGAACCGCAGCGCCGCCCAGACCGCGCCGACGAAGATCACCAGCGCGCCCGTGACCTCCACCAGGGCGACCAGCACCTGGTCGCCCTGGCGCAGGAATTCCTCCCACCTCACCCCGGGCCGTTACCCGCCCCGGCAGGCGGTAGTCGGGATCAGTTGAGGTCGGCGACAGCCTCGAAGATGAGCCAGAGACCGCAGATGGCGAAGAGCACCGCCGCGCCGTACCGGATGGCGCGTTCCGGCAGGTGCCGGCCGAGCATCCGGCCGACGACGATCGCCAGCGCGTCCGCCGCCACCATGCCGATCGTCGACCCCAGCCAGGTGCCGAACCAGCCGTACTTGGTGGCCAGGGTGATGGTGGCCAGCATCGTCTTGTCACCCAGCTCGGCGAGGAAGAACGCGACGCCGACGGCGATGACGGCGGACTTGCCGCTCCGCTCGGCCTTGCGCTTCTCCTCCTCGGTGAGCTTGTCGCCGCGCAGCGTCCACGCGCCGAAGCCGAGGAACGCGATGCCGGCGATGAGGGAGATCCAGCCGGTGGGCAGGGCGGCACCCAGCCCGTAACCGATGGCCACCGAGACCAGATGGACGAGGGCGGTGGCGATCGTGATGCCGATCAGCACCGGGACCGTCTTGAACCGCGTGGCGAACGTCAGCGCCATGAGCTGGGACTTGTCGCCCAGTTCGGCGACGAAGATGACGCCGAAGCTGACGACCAGCGCGACGAGGAAACCTTCCATGACACCCTTCCCGATGGGGCCGGGCCGGGGTGTCGGGGCGCCCTCGACCCGGCCGTTGTGCACAGCCTGGATCGAAAGTCTCGCCCGCCCCACCTAAGGTGGGGCCGCGTGGCCGGATGCGTGACGCACCAGTATGTCGACCACGACATTGAGGGCTACTCCCCTTCGCCCCGGTAGCCTAGCCGACCGGCGTGGCAGGGGCCGACGCGGGTGGACTGCGTCACCCGCGTCGGGCCGGCGGGGGGCGGCTCAGTCGGCGCGGGCCAGGGTCACGCCGAACAGGACGTCGGCGTCGGTCCAGAACTCGTCGGCGGCAAAGCCGGCGGTGGCCAGCTCCGCCGCGATCCGCTCCGGGCGGAACTTCGCCGACACCTCGGTGCGCAGCTCCTCCCCCGCCGCGAACGCCACATCCAGATCGAGCACCCGGACCCGCTGCGGGCGCTCGGCGCGCAGCCGCATCTCGATCCACTCCCGCTCCGGATCCCAGAGCGCGACATGCGTGAACGCCTCCGGGTCGAAGTCGGCGCCCAGCTCCCGGTTGACCACCCGCAACACGTTGCGGTTGAACTCGGCGGTCACCCCGGCCGCGTCGTCGTACGCGGGAACGATCACCGCCGGGTCCTTGACCAGGTCGGTGCCGAGGAGCAGCCAGTCGCCGGGTTCCAGGGCCGCGCGCATGGCGGCGAGGAAGCCGGCCCGCTCGGCGGGGAGCAGGTTGCCGATGGTGCCGCCGAGGAAGATCACCAGTCGGCGCCCACCGGCGGGCAGCCGGTCGAGATGTCGGGTGAAGTCCCCGACGATGCCGCGTACCCGCAGCCCGGGGTAGTCGGCGGCGATCTGCTCGGTGGACCGGCGCAGGGCGCTGACCGAGACGTCCAGCGGCACGAAGGTGCCCAGCCCGCCACGGCGGGTGAAGGCGTCCAGCAGCAGCCGGGTCTTCTCCGACGAGCCGGAGCCCAGCTCGATCAGCGTCTTCGCCCCGGTCAGCTCGGCGATCTCACCGGCGCGCTCGGCCAGCACGGACCGCTCGGCCCGGGTCGGGTAGTACTCCGGCAGGCGGGTGATCTCCTCGAACAGCTCGCTGCCCCGGGCGTCGTAGAACCACTTGGGCGGCAGCCACTTCGGCGCCGCGGCCAGCCCGGTCCGTACGTCCTCCCGCAGCCCGCGGCCGAGGTCCTGCTCCTCCAGGTAGATCTCCAGCGGTTCGGCGCTCATCAGGTCTCCCCCTCCGTCACTCAGTCGTTTCCCCACCTGCCGGACGGTCGACGGCCAGGGCGTCGACCCGGGCCCCGGCGGTCGTGGCGACCACCAGCCGCCCGTCCGGCACCGCCTGCCAGCCGGGCTCGTCGTCGTGCGGTTCCGAGGCCAGCAGCACCGCGCCCGGGGTCCGCCGCAGCGACAGCGCGTGGCCGGCGACGCTGGCCACGACGGTCCGCCCGTCGGTGAGCAGCAGGTTGAGCCGGGACCCGGGCGCCGCCGCCGCGACCCGGGTCACCGTGTCGGCGACCGCCCGCGCCGGGTCGTCCCCGGCGCGCAGCCGGTGCCGCACCAGGGCCCAGAGCAGCGCGGCGTCGGTCGGCGCGTCGAGGGTGAGCAGGTCGCGTACGGGCAGCCGGCCGGCGAGCCCGGCCACCGCGTCGGGCCAGCCGCGGACCACCCCGTTGTGGCTGAACAGCCACGGACCCTCCGCGAACGGGGCGGCGGCGGTGTCGAGCACCGGCATGCCGACGCTGGCCGACCGGACGGCGGCCAGCACCGCGCCGCTGGTGGTGGCCGCGGCCAGCTCCGGCAGCGTCACGTCGCCCCAGATCGGCGTGCCCCGCCGGTAGCGCAGCGGCTCGCCGCCGCCGGGCGGGTACCAGCCGACGCCGAAGCCGTCGGCGTTGACCGTCCCGCCGCCGCGCATGTCCCGGGGCGCCCAGGACTGTCGCACCAGGGAGTGCGGCGGGTCGTACAACAGGGCCCGCAGGCTCACCGGCGGCCCGACGTACGCCAGGTGCCGGCACATCAGGCGGCCCCGCCGGCCGGGCGCGCGGCCCCGCCGGACGTCCGCCGGGGCGCGGTCGCCGCCGGGTGCGGCGTCACCGGGGGGACTCCTCCGGCCGGGCGTCGCGGGCACAGCGGAAGCCGCTGAAGATCTGCCGCCGGATCGGGTAGTCCCAGTTGCGGAACGTCCCCCGGCAGGCGGCCCGGTCGGTGCCGAAGGACCCGCCGCGCAGCACCCGGTGGTCCTCGCCGAAGAACACCTCCGAGTACTCCCGGTAGGGGAACGCGGCGAACCCGGGGTGCCCCCGGAAGGCGCTGGCGGTCCACTCCCAGACGTCGCCGACGAGCTGGTGCACCCCGAGCGGCGACGCGCCGGCCGGGTACGCGCCCACCGGCGCCGGCCACAGGTGCCGCTGCCCGAGATTCGCGTGCTCGGCGGTCGGGTCCTCGTCGCCCCACGGGTAGCGGCGGGACCGGCCGGTGGCCGGGTCCCAGCGGGCGGCCTTCTCCCACTCGGCCTCGGTGGGCAGCCGCCTGCCGGCCCACGCGGCGTACGCCTGCGCCTCGTACCAGCAGACGTGCACCACCGGCTCGTCGGCGCGTACCGGGGACCACCGACCGAACCGCTGGTACGCCCACCCGCTGCCGTCGCGCCGCCAGTGCATCGGGGCGGTCAGTCCGGCCTCGGTGCGGCGCCGCCAGCCGGCCTCGCTCCACCAGCGCGGGTCGTCGTAGCCGCCGTCGGCGATGAACTCGGCGTACCGACCGTTGCTGACGGGGGCGGCGTCGATGACGTACGCGGGCAGGTGGACGGTGTGCGCGGGGCGCTCGTTGTCCAGCGCCCACGGGTCGGTGGAGGTGCCCATGGTGAACTCGCCGGCCGGGACGAGGACCTCGTCGGCGACCCGGGCGCGCGGCTCCGGCGGGGGCGGGGCGTGCAGCGCCGGCGGGCCGAGGCGGAGCTGGTGGGTGGCGAGCATGGTCTCGTCGTGCTGCTGCTCGTGCTGGACGATCATGCCGAAGGCGAACCCGTCGGCGACCAGCGGCCGGTCGGTGAACGGCACCCGGTCGAGCAGGTCGTGCACCTTGTCCCGGACGGTGGCGAGGTAGGCGCGGGCCTCGGCGGGCGGCAACAGCGGCAGGGCCGGGCGGTCCCTGCGGGGCTGCTTGAACGCGTCGTACAGGTCGTCGATGTCCCGACGGACGGGCTCGCGCCCGCCGACGTCCCGGACCAGCCAGAGTTCCTCCTGGTTGCCGACGTGGGCGAGGTCCCACACCAGCGGGGACATGATCGGCGAGTGCTGGCGCATCAGGTCGGCGTCGTCGACCGCCTCGGTGAGCAGGGTCGTCCGCGTCCGGGTGCGCTCCAGTTCGGCGGCGATCCGGTCGCGCAGCCGCTCCGTGCCGAGTTCGTGGATGGTCGTCACCTCGGTCCCCTCTCCGTGGCGGCCAGTCGCCGCCGTAGTGCGCGGGTGGTCTCGTCGTGCAGCTGGGCCGGCAGGTCGAGCCGGGGCAGGGCCGCCAGCGCCAGGTCGAGCAGGCCGGCGGCGGCGCGCGCCAGCGGGGGGTCGGCCAGCCCGTGTCGGGCTGCGGCGTCCCACCGGTCGGCCACCGGGGCGGCGACGCTCGCGGCGCGGGTCACCGTGCCGGGGTCGGCGAAGAGCGCGGCCAGCACGGCCAGCGGGAGCCGCCAGTCCGGCCCCGGCTGGGCGTCCAGGTAGCGGATCTCCAGGTACCCCCGGGGCCGGACCACCGGGAACAGGGTGCTCAGGTGGTAGTCCAGGTCGTCCGGGGTGGGCGGGCGGGGCAGCGCACCGGCGAGCCAGTCGCCGAAGGTCACCCCCGGCGGCGGGGTCCAGTCCGCGGCGTCGTCGCGCAGGCAGAGCAGCGGCGCGGCCAGCGCGTACGCCGTCCAGGCCGCCACCGGGTCGGCGTCGGGCCGGACCGGGGACCAGACCGGCCGGGTGCGGGCGGGGTCGATGGCCAGCCAGGCCGCCATCCGGGCGGAGGCCCAGCCGGTGCGCCGCCCGGCGTGCCGGCCGGCGGTGGCGAACGCGGCGAGCAGCGGCGGGCCGACCGCGTGCGCCGCCGCCCAGCGGGCCGCCACCTGGTCCGGTTCGCCCGCGTCGAGGCAGACCTGGAGGCCTGCGGTGCTGTACATCATGGTCCGGCCGGCCGTCCCGCCCCGGTCGAACACGCAGCGCATGGCGCGGTAGCGCGGGGTGTCAACGACCGGGCGCGGTGCCCGGAACGGGTCGATGCCGGTGCGGCCGAGTGCCAGGCCGGCGGCCCGGAGCAGGTCGGTGACCTGGGCGATGTCGGCGTCGGTGGCCTCGATCAGCGCGGTGATCGAGGGTCGTGGCGGGGTGGATATCTCGAGCTGGCCGCCGGGCTCGACGGTCACGGCGCTGCCGTGCCGGAGCGGTGCGGCTGGGCTGGAGTCGTCGATGGTGACGGGGCTGTGTCGCCCCAGCGCCGCCAGCAGCCGTTCCCGGTCGACGGGGAGGGCGGGGTCGGCGGCGTCGTGCACGGTCCATTCCAGTTCGACGCCGGTGTGGGTGGGTGGGCCGGTTTTGAAGCAGATCCGGGCGATGTGCCGGGCGGCGTCGGCCGCCTCCAGCAATCGGATGTTCCGGTCCAGCTCCGGTGATGTCACCACGAGACGATTCCTCCCGCGCTGGTTGACTGACGACCGAACCGGTGACGGCGTTTCGTGACCGAGACCGGTCCGGGCGTCCACGATGCCCCCATCCTCTGTCTAGCAGACGAAATCCGCTCGCCTTGCCGTAACAGATGTTTCGTGGTCGGTCGTCCCGGTCGGGGCGCCGGGGCCGTCGGCCCGGGTCAGGACGGGGGCGTCGCGGCGGCCGGGGCCGCGTCCGGGATCTCGCCGCCGGCCGCCTCCGCCCCGCCCCTGTCCGGCTGGCCGGGGTGGGAGGGGCTGACGGTGGGGGCCCGGCCGGAATCCGCCCCGGACAGCAGGTCCCGGCAGAAGCTCTCCACCTCGGCGGCCCCGCCGGCGGCGACGACCAGGGGCGCGAAGCCGGACTCCTCCAGCGCCCGTTCCCGCTGGGCGGCCGACTTGGCCAGGTACGCCCGGCACAGCCCCGGCAGTTGGGCGCCGGCGCCCGAGTGGCCCGGGCCGGTGGTCCGGCCGGGGCTGCGGGTGTCGGCGCCCGGCGTCCCGGGACGGGCCGGGCCGGACGGGCCTGAGCCGCCCGGCGGGACGGTCGGGGCAGGGACGGGGGACGGGGACCCGCCGGGGCCGGACCCGGTGAGGCCGGGCGTGGTGGCACCCGGGTCTGTGGGGCTGGCCGGCGCGGTGGACGACGCCGGCGGGGGTGCCGGTTCCTCCGCCCGGTCCAGGGTGGCCGCCGCGACGGCGACGCCTGCGGTGGCGGTGACGGCCAGCGCGCCGATCCAGGCGACCGCGCCGACAGTGAGCCGGCGGGGCGTCCGCGCCGGGACCGCCGCCGGGACCGCCGCCGGGGCAACCCGGGCGGCCCGGAAGGCCGCCAGCGCCGCCTCCTCCCCGGCCAGTTCGCCGGGGCGGGTCGGTCCGGCCGCGGCGGCGAGCAGGCGGGCCAGTGGATCCCCGACGGGACGGCCGGGGCCTCCGGAGCCCCCTCGGTCGCCGGCCAGGTCTCGTCGGGCAGCGGTGTCGCCTCCGCGCTCAGCCGCCTGGTCCGGACCGGGTGCCGCGGCGTCCCGGGCGGCGCGGGCCGCGTCGAGGAGCCGGTCGGACTCGGACCGGTCGGCGGGGTACAGCCCGGGGCGATCGGGTTGGCGGAAGCTCATCGGTTTCCCCTCACGTCACCGTCCGCCGGCTCGACGCGCGGCGCGTCCGGGGCCGACCGATCCGTCCGGGGAAGGGGCGGGGTGGCGGACAGCACCGCGCTCGCCGGTGGATCGTGACGTTGCACCAGTGCGGCGAGCCGGCGCAGACCGCGGTGGGCTGCCGTGCGCACCGCGCCGGCCCGGCGGCCCAGCACCCGGCCGGCGGTCTCGGCGTCCAGGCCGACGACCGCACGCAGCAGCACCGCCTCGGCCTCCCGAGGCGGCAGGGTGGCGATCAGCGCCAACGCGGCCTCGGTGCCGAGAGTCTCGCCGGCCCGCTCGGCCGTGTCGGCGTCACCGGCCAGGTCGCTGAGCGTCTGCACCGGCACCGGCGTCGAGGGCCGCCGGCGCTGGCGGCGCAGATGGTCCATGGCCCGGTTCCGGGCGATGGTGACGGTCCAGGCGCGAAACTCACCGCTGGTGAAGGTCGGCAGGTCGCGGGAGATCTGCAACCACGTCTCGGAGGCGACGTCCTCCGCCTCGGCCCCGACCAGCGTGGTCAGGTAGCGCAGCAGGCCGGGCTGGAGGCTGCGGTAGAGGAACCGGAACGCGTCCTCGTCGCCGGCCCGCGCCGCGACGACCGCCTCGTTCAGCTCACCGGCCACGGCTCCGCCGCCCGGTCCCCGAAGACCCGCGTACGCCGATCGCGGCACACGCGGCGCCCGCCCGGCCCGGCGGCCGGACCTCCTTCCGCACCATCAGCCCCCCGCTGACCAGATCACGCCCCGCGCCGGCACTGGCGCGGACGGCACGCCCGGGCGCAGCGCGCGGCACGTCAGCCGGCGGACGCGCCGTGCCAACGCCGCCGGGTGGGCCCGAGCCGGGCTAACGCTAGGAGTGGAGGGTCGGGTGGACAAGTCACCGACTGCCGGGAAAAGAGTGAGAATTCTCAACCCGCGCATCCGGCGTGTCGGGGTAACGCGTCGGGACCGAACCACGCGCGTGGCCGCCCGCGATCGACGTGGGCGCCCCGGTTGACGCAGGCCACGGCCCGCTTGACCGGGCCGCCTGAGCGGATCCCGTGACCATCTGTCGCTAAATGGTCACAGAATATCCGACCCGGAGAGCCACCCGCAGCCCCGTCGCCACGAACGGCCGGTCCGATTGGGCCAGATCACGAGAAGTGCTCCGCGCCGGCTCTGGGTACGGTAGTGCCGTGTTGTCTTCGGGAGTCGTGCTCAGCGGTCGGTACCGCCTGGACGACCGTGTCGCCACCGGCGGCATGGGTGACGTCTGGCGGGCCACGGACCAGATCCTCGGCCGCCAGGTCGCGGTGAAGGTCCTCCTTCCGGCGCTGGTCTCCGACCCCGACTTCATCGCCCGGTTCCGGACCGAGGCGCGGATCATGGCCGCCCTGCGACACCCGGGCATCGTGCAGGTCTACGACTGCGGCGAGGACGACCTGCCCGACGGCGGGCGGGCCGACTACCTGGTCATGGAGTTCGTCGAGGGCCAGTCGCTGTCCCGGCGGATCGAGGCGGCCGGGCAGCTCGGCGTCACCGAGACCATGTCGATGGTCGCCCAGGCGGCGCAGGCGCTGCACGCGGCGCACATCGGCGGCATCGTGCACCGCGACGTCAAGCCGAGCAACCTGCTGGTGCAGGACGACGGCACCGTCGTGCTGGTCGACTTCGGGGTGGCCCGGTCGGCCAACGTCACGAGCATCACCAGCGCCAACGCCGTGCCGGGCACCGCGCTCTACATGGCCCCCGAACAGGCTGCCGGCCGGCCGGTCTCCGGAGCCACCGACATCTACGCGCTCGGCGCGGTGGCGTACTGCTGCCTGACCGGCGGCCCGCCGTTCACGGGGGACAACCCGTTGCAGGTGGCCGTCCGGCACCTGGACGACGAGCCGCCGGAGCTGCCGCAGGAGATCCCGGCGTCGGTGCGGCAGCTGGTGGGTCGCGCCCTGGCGAAGGATCCGGCGGAGCGGTTCGCCACCGGCGCGGCGATGGCCGAGGCGGCGCGGGCCACCATCGCGGACGGCTCGGCGCCGACCAGCACCGTGCCGGTCCCGCTGCGCGGGGCCACCGGCGGCACCACCGCCCCGGGAGCCAGCGGCACCACCCGCGACGACCTGCAGCCGGTACGGCGACCCATCCCCTTCTCCACCCGGCGCGGCGGGCGGCGCGGCACCCTGCTCGGCGCGCTCGCGGCGGTGCTGGTGGCGCTGGCCGGGCTCACCGCTGCCCTGGGCGCTACGCACGGCGAGGACGCCCCCGCGACGAAGTACCAGCCGACCGCCCCGGCGGAGGTCCCGACGCAGGGCGGCGACTCGGCCGCCACCGAGGACGCCGCGGTCGACGAGGGTCGCACCGACCGGCCGGGCCCGGGTCGCTCCTCGGCCCCGGCCAGCCCGACGGCGACCCCGCAGCCGAGCGGGTCGCCCGCGCCGAGGCCGTCCAACGGGCCGACGACGACGAGCCCGCCGGTCGACCCCCCGACCACGGCGAGCACGCCGGCCGACCCGCCGCCCACCACGGCGAGCACCCCGGCGGATCCGCCGCCCACCACGGCGAGCACCCCGGCCGACCCGCCCGCCCTGAACGGCTGACCCCACGCGCCGACCGACCCCGGTCCGGATGACCGATCCGGCCGGGGTCACGGCTTTCCCACCAGCCCCGTCATCCCCAAACCGGACTTTAAACGCAGATACTCCCTTACGCTGACGAGGATGCATGTTCCGTCGTCTGAGGGAGCGCGGGTGAGCGCTGAGAAGTTGGTCGTCATCGGCCAGGGATACGTCGGCCTGCCACTGGCCGTGCGGGCGGTCGAGGCGGGAATGGACGTCGTCGGCCTCGACGTCGACGCCGACCGGGTCAAGCGGCTGGCCTCCGGCGAGTCCTTCGTCGAGGACATCCCGACCGACCGGCTCGGCCGCGCGCTGGGCAGCGGCCGGTACCGGCCGAGCACGGAGTACACCGACGCCGAGGGCTTCGACGTCTGCGTGATCACCGTGCCCACCCCGCTGCGCGACGGCGTCCCCGACCTGAGCTTCGTCGAGCGGGCCGGGGTCGGCATCGGCCCGTACGTACGGCCGGGCTGCGTGGTGGTCCTGGAGTCGACCACCTACCCGGGCACCACCGAGGAGCTGCTCCGGCCGCTGCTGGAGTCGGCCAGCGGGCTGACCAGCCCCGGCGACTTCCACCTCGGCTACAGCCCCGAGCGGATCGACCCCGGCAACCCCACCTGGAAACTGGAGAACACCCCGAAGGTGGTCTCCGGGGTGGACGCGGAGTCCCGCGACCGGGTCGACGCGTTCTACCGGCGGCTGGTCGAGCGGACCGTGCCGGTGGACTCCACCCGGGTCGCCGAGCTGACCAAGCTGATCGAGAACACCTTCCGCCAGGTCAACATCGCGCTGATCAACGAGCTGACGATGCTCAGCCACCACCTCGACATCGACGTCTGGCAGGCGATCGAGGCGGCCGAGACCAAGCCGTTCGGGTTCATGCCGTTCCGCCCCGGGCCGGGGGTCGGCGGGCACTGCCTGCCGATCGACCCGTGCTACCTGTCCTGGCAGGTCAAGCGGCGGCTGGGGCGGCAGTTCCGGTTCATCGAGCTGGCCAACGACGTCAACCACGAGATGCCCGAGCACGTCGCCCAGCGGATCATGGGCGGGCTGAACCGGGTCGGCCGCGCGGTCAGCGGGGCCCGGCTGCTGCTGCTCGGGCTGGCGTACAAGCCGAACACCGGGGACATGCGGGACTCCCCCGCCGTCGACGTGGCCCGCCGCCTGCAGGCCCTCGGCGCGGACGTGCGCGCCGTCGAGCCGTACGCCGAGCCGCACCACGTGCCCGCCGGGGTGACCGTGGTCGGGCTGACCGAGCACGAGGTCCGGCAGGCCGACGCGGTGGTCGTGGTGACCGACCACGACTGCCTCGACTACGACCTGGTGGTGCGGCACGCCCGGTACGTCTTCGACACCCGCAACCGGTGCCACGGCCCGGCCGTCGAGCGGCTCTGACCAGGGGATCGCGTGGGGTCCCCGCCCGAGGGCGGGGACCCCACGTCGTCACTCGGCGCCGAGGGACTCCACGACCGGGCGGGCCAGGGCCCGCCGAGCCGGGAGGACGGACGCGGCGAGCGCGGCGAGCACCGCCACCGCTAGGATCAGCCCGAGCTGCCCCCACGGCATGACCAGCGTGAAGTCGCCGCCCATCCGGGCGACCACGGCCATCGCCCCGGCGCTGACCCCGGTGCCGAGGCCCACCCCGAGCACCGCGCCGACCAGCGCCATCAGCACCGCCTCCACGGCGAGCATGGCGCGCATCCGGCCCCGGGTCAGCCCGACCGCGCGCAGCACGGCGTTCTCCCGGGTCCGCTCCAGCACTGACAGGCTCAGCGTGTTGGCGACCCCGACCAGCGCGATCACCACGGCCAGGCCGAGCAGCGCGGTGACGAACGCCAGCAGCATGTCGACCGCGCCGGTGAGCATCTTCTTGTACGCCGCCTGGTCCATCAGGTTCACCGTCGGGTAGCGGATCACCACCGACTCGACGGCCTCCCGGGCCCGCTCGGCGGGCACCCCGGCGGCCGGGTCGACCTCGACGAGGTAGCCGCGCTCGGCCGGGAAGAGGCGGGTGAAGTCGGCGTCGACCACGTCGACCACGTGCCCGGCCGGGACCGGGCTGCCGGCCAGCAACGGGCCCTCGGCGTCGACGACGGCGGCCACCTCGAACGGCCGCCCGGCGAGGGTGACGGTGTCGCCGACCGCCCAGCCCTTCGCCCGGGCCAGCTCCCGGTGCACCAGCACCCGGCCCGGTCCGAGCCGGCCCGCGTCGCCGGCGTCCACGGCGGTCAGGGTGCGCCCGACCAGCGTCGGGTGGGCGGCCCGCAGCTCGATCCCGCCGCTGACCCGGCTGCGCTGCTCGTGCACGACGCCCAGCTCGGCGCGGGCGGCCAGCTCGTCCGCGAGGTTCGGCGGCAGGCCCCCGCCGACGCCGGTGACCAGGAAGTCCACCCCGATCTGCTGGTCCACGGCCCGCTCGATGCCGGTCTTGACGCTGCGCGCCCCGACCATGAACGCGGACACCAGTCCGATGCCGATGACCAGGGCGGTGGCGGTGGCGGCGATCCGGCGCGGGTTGCGCACCGCGTTCGCCACGGCCAGCCCGGCGGTCGCCCCGAACAGCCGGCGCGCCGGCCAGCCGAGGACCCGCACCAGCGCCGGCACCAGCACCGGGCCGAACAGCACGATGCCGAAGAAGGTGAGCACCCCGCCCGCCGCGACCAGCGGCACCTGGCCGCTGGTCCCCGCCGCCACCAGCGCGGCCACCCCCGAGCCGAAGACCAGCGCGCCGGCGGCCAGCCGGACCCGTCCGGCCCGGCGGGTGGGCTGCACCGCCGCGTCGGTGAGCGCGGCCACCGGCGCGATCCGGGTGCCCCGCCAGGCCGGCACGGCGGCGGCCCCGACGGTGAGGGCGGTGCCCAGCAGCAGGCAGGTCAGCACGGTCGACGCGGTGACGGCGAGCCCGCCGGAGACGGGCACGTCGAACGCGGACAGCAGCGCGTCCATCCCGACGGCGAGGCCGGTCCCGGCGGCCACCCCGAGCGCGGAGGCGGCCAGCCCGGTCACCGCCGCCTCCAGCAGCATCGCCCGGAACACCTGCCCCCGGGTCGCCCCGACCAGCCGCAGCAGCGCGGTACGCCGGGTCCGCTGGGCGAGCACGATGGTGAAGGTGTTGGCGATGACGAACCCGGCCACCACCACGGCGACCCCGGCGAAGGTGAGCAGGAGCAGGTTGAACTGCTTCACGTCGCGTACGGAGTCCTCGACGGCGGCGTCGAGGATCTCCTGCCGGTCCTGCACGGTGACACCGGCGCCGGTCACCGCCGCCAGCCGGTCGGCCAGTTCCGCCGCCGGCACGCCGGGCGCGGCGGCCACCATGATCCGCCCGTAGCCCTTCTCCGCGGCGACGACGAGGGCGTCGGGCCCGGCCAGGCCGATGAACGGCCCGCCGACGTCCCGGGAGGTGCCGGCCACGTCCACCGTGCCGACCAGGGTGTACGGGCGGGCCGCTCCCCCGCTGCCGCCCACGCTCACCGGCGACCCGAGGGTGAACCCCTCCTCGGCCGCCGTCGGCGCGTCGAGCACCAGCTCGCCGGGGCGCTGCGGGAGCCGCCCGGCCACCACGTCGTACGACTGGAGGGCCGGGTCGGTGGGGATCGCGGCGAGGACGGCGAAGCCGAGCACGGGCCGGCCGTCCGAGCCGACCACCCCAGCGGTGCCGGTCAGTTCCCCGTCGGCGGCGCGCACCCCGTCGACCGCGCGCACCTTGTCGACCAGGGCGGGCGGGATCGGGGTCTGCTCCGCGTACACGGCGAGGTCGGTGTGCCGGTCGAAGGTGCCGGCCCGGTCGTACGCGCCCTGTTTCATCCCGTCGGTGAAGATCAGGGTGCCGGCGATGAAGGCGACGCCGAGCACCACGGCCAGCGAGGAGAGCATCAGCCGCAGCGCGTCGGCGCGCATCATCCGCAGGGTCAGCCGGATCATCGACGGGCCCCCGTCGCGCCGGCCGGGGCCGGGTCGAGGCGGGCGAGGGCGTCGAGGACCGCCTCGGCGGTCGGCGCGGTCAGCTCGCGGACCAGCCGACCGTCGGCGAGGAACACCACCCGGTCGGCGTGGCTCGCGGCGACCGGGTCATGGGTCACCATCACCACGGTCTGGCCGAGGGTGTCGACGGCCTCGCGGAGCAGCCGCAGCACCTCCGCGCCGGAGCGGGAGTCGAGGTTGCCGGTCGGCTCGTCGGCGAAGATCACCCACGGCTTGGTGATCAGGGCGCGGGCGACGGCGACCCGCTGCTGCTGGCCGCCGGAGAGCTCGGCGGGCCGGTGCCGCAGCCGGTCGGTCAGCCCGACGGCGGCGACCACCTGGCGCAGCCAGCCCGGTTCGGGGCGGCGGCCGGCGATGGCCAGCGGCAGCACGATGTTCTCCTCGGCCGTCAGCGCGGGCAGCAGGTTGAACTTCTGGAACACGAAGCCGACCCGGTCCCGGCGCAGCAGGGTCAGCCGCTTGTCGTCGAGCCGTCCGGTGTCGGCGTCGCCGATGCGCACCGTGCCGGCGCTGGGCCGGTCGAGGCCCGCGAGGCAGTGCATCAGGGTGGACTTGCCGGAGCCGGACGGGCCCATGATGGCGGTGAACCGGCCGGCGGCGAAGTCGACGTCGACGCCGTCGAGGGCGACGACCCGCGCCTGGCCGGCGCCGTACTCCTTGCGCAGGCCCCGGGCGGTGACCGCGACGCCGGCAGCGGCGAACGCGGGAGGTGGTACGGACACGCGGTGCTCCCCGTGGAGAGGGTGGCTGGGACGTCTCCGACGCTATGGCCGGCGCCGGTGCGCCCGCGTCCACCCGCGCGCTCGACCTCGGTGCGCCGCAGGGCGTCCCCGACGGGGCGGTCCCGTACGCCTCAGGTCGTACCCCCGGTCAGCCTCCGGGGGTGACCAGGCCGCTCTCGTACGCCAGCACCACGGCCTGGACCCGGTCGCGGAGCCGGAGCTTGGCCAGGATCCGCCCGACGTGGGTCTTCACGGTCGCCTCGGCGACGTGCACCCGGGCGGCGATCTCGGCGTTGGACAGGCCCTGCGCCACCAGCAGCAGGATCTCCCGCTCCCGCTCGGTGAGCTGGGTCAGCCGGGGGTCCCCGGTGGGGCCGGGGCCGAGCTGGCCGGCGAACCGTTCCAGCAGCCGGCGGGTGATCGGCGGGGCGACCACCGAGTCGCCCTCGGCCACCACCCGGATCGCGGCCAGCAGTTCCTCCGGGGGGACGCTCTTGAGCAGGAACCCGCTCGCCCCGGCCTGGAGCGCGGCGAACGCGTCGGACTCGGTGTCGAAGGTCGTCAGGACCAGCACCCGGGGGCTGCCCCCGGGACGGCCGGCGCAGATCCGCCGGGTCGCCTCCACCCCGTCCATGGTCGGCATCCGGATGTCCATCACCACCACGTCGGCCTCGATCCGGTCGAGCACCCGCAGCGCGTCCGCGCCGTCGATCGCCTCGCCGACCACGGTCAGGTCCGGCTGGGAGTCCAGCACCATCCGGAATCCCGCCCGCACCAGCGCCTGGTCGTCCACGATCACCACGCGGATCGTCATGCCGTCACCTCCGTCACGGTGCTCGACGGTAGCGGCAGCCGTACCTCGACCTGCCACCCCCCGGCCAGCCTGGGCCCGGCGGTGAGGCTGCCGTCGTACACCGTCACCCGTTCGCGCATGCCGACCAGGCCGTGGCCGCCGGAGGGCGCGGGCCGGACCACCGGCCGGCCGCGACCGTCGTCGACGGCCCGGACCACGACGGCGTCGGGCGGGTGGTCCATGCCCAGCGCGACCGTCGCGCCGACCCCGGCGTGCTTGAGGGCGTTGGTCAGCGCCTCCTGCACCACCCGGTACACGGTCAGCTCCAGGCCGGGCGGCAGCGCCGGGGGCTCGCCGGTGACCGTCCAGTCGATACGCAGCCCGGCGGCGCGGAACCGGTCCAGCAGGTCCGGCAGCCCCACCAGCGCCGGTCGCCGGTGCACCGGTTCCGCGGACAGGCCCGAGGGCCCCGGGCCGTCCGTCCCGGCCGCCGCGGCGGGCCCGGCCGCCGGGTCGGGCCCGCTCGGCTCCCGCAGTACGCCCACCAGGCGGCGCATCTCCTCCAGCGCCTGCCGGCCGGTGTCGGCGACTACCTTCACCGCCTCCCGGGCGGTCTCCGGGTCCCGGTCGAACATGTACCGCGCCCCGTCGGCCTGCACGATCATCACGGCCATGCTGTGCGCCACCACGTCGTGCAGCTCCCGGGCGATCCGGGTGCGCTCCTCGGCCACCGCCGCCCGTGACTCGGCCTCCCGCTCGCGCTCCAGGGTGGCGGCCCGCTCCTCCAGGCTGAACACGTAGAGCCGGCGGGTACGCACGTTGAGCCCCATCAGCCAGACCGCGCCGGTGACCAGGGCGAACCAGATCGCCGTGGCCCACCAGGCGGCCGTGCCCTGCATCTGGAACGCGCCCAGCAGCACCCCGACGGCGGCGACGATCCCGGCGATGATGCCGTCGCGCAGCCGCTCGGCGTACTTCACGACGCTGTACAGGGCGATCAGCACGGCGATGTCGAAGGCCAGCGGTCCCCAGCCGGCGACCACCTGGACCAGGGCGAGCGCGGCGATGGCCGCCGTCACCGCCGACGGGTGGCTGCGCCGGAACAGCAGCGCCCCGGCCATCGCCGCGCCGACTCCGCCGGCCCACCACCCGCCGGGCTGGTTGACCGCGCCGGCGAGGCCGAACAGCACCACGAAGCCGGAGACCGCCACGTCGAAGGCCACGCTGCGCAGCGGCCGGCCGAACAGGATCCGCTTCACGGTCACCCAGCGTACGGGCCGGCGTGCGATCCGGGCATCGCCGGCCGGCTCCGGGCTGCGGGCGCACCCGGCTACCGGTGGGCCCCGCCGGGTGGGGCGCGAACGGGTAGGCGTACAGGAGTGTCGTGGGCCGCCGTTGATACACGATCACGCGTGACTATCTGATTCATGTTCCGCCGTATCCGGGAATTACCGCCTCCCCGGCATATGCGGACACCCTTTCAGTAATCGACATTCTTGAGTGTTTCATTGTTCGCGGCCATTGCCCTACAGTAATCGAGCCGGGTGGCCTGGAACACCAAAAGCACTCGGACCTCCACCGCCCCGTCGAAAGGGAATCAGCATGAGAATCGCACGCACACGTCCACGGCCGCGCGTGGCGCGCCTGCTGTTCGGTGCCGTCCTGACCGCCGTCATGGCATTCGCCGTGGGCGGCACCGCCGCAGTCGCAGCGGACGCGGGCAGCGGCATGTCCGCCAACGCCCGCACCGACGTCTACATCCGGGACATCGCGAGCGACATCGGCTCCGAGCCGCACGGCGCCATCTACTCGTCGTTCTTCAACAGCCCGGACATCAAGATTTGCCCCACCGCGGTGGAGTGCGCCGCGTCCACGAATCCGGTCGTCGGCTCGACGAGCTACGTTTTCGCGAAGCTGAACCAGCACGGCCCCTACGGTTCCGGAATCAGCACCGGAACGCTGAAGGCGTACTACACCACCTCCGGCGGCGCCGCGAACTGGCCGCTCAACTGGACGGAGATCGGCGCGAAGCCGCTGGTGGTCGCCGCCTCCGGGGTCACCACGACGTCGATCGCGTGGAACAACGTGCCCTCCATCGGGCACTTCTGCCTCCTGCTGCGTTGGGAGTCGCCGACCGACCCGATGCTGTTCGAGGGCACGTCGACGTCCATCAACACGCAGTACAACAACAACATCGCCTGGAAGAACGCCAACACCGTCCCGGCGGGTGGCGGCACGGGCGTCGTGGTCCGGCCGTACGCCCTGGCGAACGGCCTGGCGGTGCCGGCCAAGTACGACCTCGCGTTCCGGCCGCTGGGCGAGCCGGTGCCGGGTGCCAAGATCATCGCCGACCTCGGTCCGGAGATGTTCCAGCGCTGGCGGGCCGCGGGTGCGCCGGGTGAGGGCATCCGGGTCGTCGGCAACACCTCGATCCAGATCGTCGACCCGGCCAAGGCACAGATCAAGGACCTGCTGATCAACCCGGACGAGCGGCCGGTGCTGTCGCTCAGCTTCTCGACCGACCAGGTCCTGCAGAGGTCGTACGTGCTCCAGGTCGTCCAGGTCGGCCCGGCCAAGGAACTCGGGGAGAAGTACGACGTCGGCGGGGTGGACTACACCTTCGAGCCCGCCAAACGCTGATCGAGGGGGCGGTGGGCCGGGGCCGGGGATCACACCCCACGGCACCCGGCCCACCGGCATGCCCCCCGTCTGCCCACCCCCTGTCCGCCCCCGCCGCCTCCCTCCTCCCACGCCGGCCACTGCACGCCGGGACAGACCTTGGAGGGAAACGGCCCCTCCAGGGGCCGAAATCTTCCAAGATCTACGGGAGGGTGATCGGGAGGCGGTACGTGCGGTCCGTGGCCAACGCGGTGCGGAGGTGGATCTCGCCGGTGCGCAGGCCGTACGTGATCGACCAGCGGGTGTGGCCCTGCCGGACGTCGTTGAGCAGTTCCAGCGCCGCCCGGTCGTCAACCACCCCACCGGCCTTGGCCAGCGCGGCGGCGAGCACGCCGTAGCGGTGGTCGGTGCGCCGCTTCTCCTCGGGTACGCCGACAACGGGCACGTTGGTCAGCGCCTGCCAGCTCCCCCGCCCCTTCTCGACCCGCATCGAGCCGTCGACGAACTCGACCACGGCCGAGGCTCCGGTGGCGTCGGCGAGCAGGTAGTGCAGCGGGGGCCCGCCCTCGAAGTCGAGATTGTGCCGGCCGAACACGGCGACGGCCTCGTCCACGGTGGCGGCCTGGTCGAGCACCAGCCGCAGGATGCGCACCGAGCCGACGGTTGGCTTGCCCGCCTCGGGTCGGGCCGTGGCGGCGTCGTCGGCGGCCAGCCCGACGGCGAGCCCGCGCTCGTTCATCCCGTCGAAGGGCAGCAGGGGCGCGTCGAGCAGCCGGCGATCCCCCGTGGGGTCGGCGCCGACGCCGAGGTAGGACATGTCGACCAGGGAGACCGTGGCGTACCCGTCCGGTGGGTCGGTGCGCAGCACCAGGGCGGGGTTGGCCTCCCAGTCGAAGTTGCGGGCGAACAGCGGCCGGCTCCGGTCGCCCCACGCGGCGAAGAGCGAGCAGCCGAACGGGCTGGGCGGCGCGGCGTCGGTGCCCACGGTGGGGTCGTAGTCGCCGACGAAGGTCATCTCCCACATCGGCAGGTCGTCGACCTTGCGCAGGCTGGCCAAAGTCTGCGCGGCCTCGGCCGCGCTCTGCCGCGAGGCGGTAGGCGTGCCGGTCGACGGGCCGCCGGGCGTCGACCCGGCGGCGGTGGGCTCGGGTCCGGAGCAAGCGGTGACGGCGAGCAGCAGGGTCAGGCCGGCGCCGAGGAGGGTCCTACGCATAATTCCTGAACGCTAAATCAGCCATCGACCGTTGTCCACCACGGCTGGCGGCCCGAAGAATCGGCGGCGGGAACGCCGCCGCCGTCCGTCAGGTCCGTCCGATCCTGGCGGCATCGAGTGGCTGGTCACAGGGGTACAGCGAGCCGCCGGGGCGGCCCGGCCGCTGTGCGAGGATCAGCCGCCGTGATCCCTGACGTCGGCGAGCCACCCGCATCGGCCGGTCGAACCCGGCTGCGTGGGTTGCACCCACTCGACGGGGTGGCGCTGGGGCTGGCCCTGCTCGGGGCGGCCTGCGCGCTGACCGGGCTGCTGCCGCGCGCCGAGACGGCGGCCACCCTGGCACGCGTCCTGCCGCTGCTGCTGTTCCTCGGCACGGTGGTGGTGCTGGCCGAGCTGACGGCGGTGGCCGGGGTGTTCGACGTGCTGGCCACCCGGCTGGCGATCGCCGCCCGGGGCAGCTACCCCGCGCTGTTCGTGCTCTGCGTCGGCTTCGCCTCCGTCACCACGATCGCGCTGAACCTGGACACCACGGCCGTCCTGCTCACCCCGGTGATGCTGGCGCTCGCACGCCGGCTGGGCATGCCGCCGCTGCCGCTGGCGATGACCACGGTGTGGCTGGCCAACACCGCGAGCCTGCTGCTGCCGGTGTCCAACCTGACCAACCTACTCGCCGCCGACCGGGTCGGCCTCGACCCGCTGCCGTACGCGGCCCGGATGGCGCTGCCGCAGCTCGCCGCGATCGGGGTCACCATGGCGCTGCTCTGGGCCGGGTACTGGCGGCGGGGTCGGCGTGGGTCGGCCCGGTTCGTCGCGCCCGAGCGGTCCGCGCCGGTGGACCGGGTGCTCTACCGGACCGCGCTCGCCGGCTGCCTGCTCTTCGTCGCCGGGATCCTCGCCGGGGTGGAGATCGGGATCGCCCTCGCGGTGACCGCCACGCTCGCCGCCGTCGGCGCGCTGCTGCTCACCGGCTGACCCGACGCGCCGGGGTCGCCGCCCGGGGAGCCGGGGCGGGTCAGTCGAGCCTGTCCACCGTGAACATGAAGCACCCGTACGCCACGTTCCGGCTGTGCAGCCGTTCCACCGCCGGGTCGGCCAGCAGTTCCGCGATCACCGCCTCGGGGTCGGCGCCGTCGTGCACCCGGGCGTCGTGGATCCACCCCCGCCGGTCGTACGCGCGTAGCACCTGTGCCCGCCCGCGCCAGGCCGGCGGGTACTCCGACGCCGGGGCGGCGCACGGGCCGGCGTGGGCGAAGACCGGGCCGACCTCCCGGTACGGGCCCGACGGTATCGGCGGGGCGTAGCCGAACAGCATGATCTCCTCGCCCGTGGTGGCGTCGCGCAGGCAGCAGCGCAGCGGTTCACCGCCGACTGCGGTCGAGCGGTGCGCCGGCAGGCCGGAGGCGTCCCGGCCGGTGGCGCGGACGGCGGCGGGGACCTCGGGCGGCAGCGCCCGGACCCGGAAGGCGTGGGTCGTCGTCATGGTGCCAGCCTGCGCCCCCGGCGGCCGGGACGCTGGCGGGAATCGGTCGTCGCGCTCGCGTGGCAGGGAGTGCCGGCAGGGTGTTTTCCCGCCTGTTGTGAACATCTGGTGTCGGGACGTTGATGGTGGTAACTTTCTCGATACTTGCAAGACCTTGCAGAAAGATTCGGCCTTTCTTGACGCTATGCGTCATGCCACTGTCCGGATCGGACAGCCACCCCCGAACCGACGGCTGTCCCGCAAGGGTCCCGTCCCCCCTCGGCCCAGGCGCCGACATCTCACCCCCGAGGAGCCCTGATGGGCAGCAGAACCGGGCGACGACGACGGATGATCGGGGCCGCGACGGCCGCCGGTCTGCTCGTCGGGCTGGCCCCGCTCAGCATCGCCGCCGCCGCGAACACCGTGACCGTCTACTACCAGCCCCCGGCCGCGTGGACCGGCACCGTGAACCTCCACTGGGCCCCCGACGGCGGCGCGTGGACGGCCGTGCCGGGCGTACCGATGGAGCCGGCCTGCACGGGCTGGCGCAAGCGGACCGTCGACGCCGGGTCCGCCGCCGGCATCCAGGCGGTCTTCAACAACAACGCGGGGACCTGGGACAACAACAACGGCCGCAACTACCGCCTCGGCACCGGTGCGGTGACCGTCTCCGGCGGCGTGGTCGGCACGGGCGACCCCTGCGCCGGCACCCCGTCGCCCACCCCGCCCTCGCCCACCCCGTCGACCGGCCGGACGGCCGACGTCTGGTACCACGTCGCCACCCGGGGCTGGACCACCGCGAACATCCACTACCAGCCCGCCGGCGGCGCCTGGACCGCCGTGCCCGGCGTGCCGATGGAGGCCGTCTGCACCGGCTGGGCCCGCCGGGCGATCGACCTGGGCAGCGCCGCGACGATGAAGGCGGCGTTCAACAACGGCGCCGGGAACTGGGACAACAACAACGGCGCGGACTACTCCATCGGGGCCGGGGTGACCACGGTCAAGGGCGGCGTGGTGACCGCCGGGGCAACCGCGCCGTGCGCACCGGAGACGCCGGACACCACCGCACCCTCCACCCCGACCGGGCTGGGCGCCACCGCGAACGGGGTCCGGGTGGCGGTGTCCTGGGCTGCGGCCACCGATGACCGGGCGGTCACCGGCTACCGGCTCACCCGCACCGGCGGGCCGCAGGGCACGGTCACGATGACCACCGCCGCCACCAGCTACCTCGACGGCGCGCTGACCGCGAACACCCGCTACGAGTACACCGTGCGGGCGTACGACGCGGCCGGCAACACCTCGCCGGCCAGCGACCCGGCGGCGGCGACCACCGGCGACGCCCCGCCCCCGGCGACGGCCGGCAGCCCGCTCGGCGGCGATCCCCGCGAGGACAGCATCTACTTCGTGATGACCGCCCGGTTCGCCGACGGGGACAGCGCCAACAACCGGGGCGGCAGCCAGCACGTCAGGTCCGGCAACGCGGCCAACAACGACCCGATGTTCCGGGGCGACTTCAAGGGCCTGGTCGACAAGCTGGACTACATCAAGGGGCTCGGCTTCTCCGCCCTGTGGATCACCCCGGTGGTGCTGAACCGGTCCGACTACGACTTCCACGGCTACCACGGCTGGGACTTCTACCGCGTCGACCCGCGCCTGGAGAGCCCCGGCGCGAGCTACCAGGACCTGATCAACACCGCGCACGGCAAGGGCATCAAGATCTTCCAGGACGTGGTCTACAACCACAGCTCCCGGTGGGGCGCCAAGGGCCTGTTCACCCCCACGGTGTACGGCGTCCGCGACGAGCAGTGGAAGTGGATGTACAGCAAGCAGGAGCCGGGCCGCGAGTACGACCCGATGGTGGAGCACGCAGGCGCCGACCCGGAGCTGACCCCGGCGCAGAACGCCCTTGCGAAGGGCCGCCCGTACAACGGGGACGTCTGGTCGACGGCCCCACCGGCCGGCAACCAGTGCCTGCGCTGGGGCACCCCGAACGGGACCAGCCCGGAGGGCTTCACGCTCTACGGGTGCCAGTGGCCGGCCCCGACCAACAAGCTGTTCCCGGCCGACCTCTACCACCAGTGCTGGATCGGCAACTGGGAAGGCGAGGACGCCCGGAGCTGCTGGCTGCACGAGGACCTGGCCGACTTCAACACCGAGAACGCCACCGTGCAGCAGTACCTGATCGACGCCTACAACCGGTACATCGACATGGGGGTGGACGGCTTCCGGATCGACACGGCCGTACACATCCCCCGGGTCACCTGGAACCGCCGCTTCCTGCCCGCCATCCAGCAGCACGCCCTGGCCAAGCACGGCGAGAAGGGCAAGGACTTCTACGTCTTCGGCGAGGTCGCCGCGTTCGTCAACGACAAGTGGAACCGGGGCTCGGTCAACCACTCGGCGCAGTTCTTCACCTGGAAGGAGCGCAAGGAGTACAGCCCCGACGACGTCAGGGCAGCGATCGAGCAGTTCGACTACGAGCAGCTCGCCGGCCCGGGCGGCCAGCCCACCACCGACAACGCGTTCCTGCGCGGCAACACCTACCACGCCCCGGACCACTCGAAGTTCTCCGGCATGAACGTCATCGACATGCGGATGCACATGAACTTCGGCGACGCCAACAACGCATACGGCAACGGCAGGGACTCCGACGACAGCTACAACGACGCCACCTACAACGTCGTCTACGTCGACAGCCATGACTACGGGCCGAACAAGTCGAACACCCGGTACACCGGGGGCACCGACGCCTGGGCGGAGAACATGAGTCTGATGTGGACGTTCCGGGGGATCCCGACGCTCTACTACGGCTCGGAGATCGAGTTCCAGAAGGGCGCGAAGATCGACTGCGGGCCGACCTGTCCCCTCGCGACCACCGGCCGGGCCTACTACGGCGACCACCTCCAGGGCACGGTCACCGCGGCGGACTTCGGCAAGGTCAGCTCCGCCACCGGGCCGGTGGCCACCACGCTCAGCCAGCCGCTGGTCAAGCACGTGCAGCGGCTCAACCAGATCCGCCGGGCGGTGCCGGCCCTGCAGAAGGGGCAGTACTCGACCGAGGGGATCAGCGGTTCGATGGCGTACAAGCGCCGGTTCACCTCCGGCGCGGTGGACAGCTTCGCGCTGGTGACGGTCTCCGGCAGCGCGGCGTTCACCGGGGTGCCCAACGGCCGGTACGTCGACGCGGTCACCGGCGACGTAAGAACGGTGACCAACGGGACGCTGACGGCGACCGTCACCGGCAAGGGCAACCTGCGGGTGTACGTGCTGGACCTGCCGGGCAACCCGGCACCGGGAAAGATCGGCGAGACCGGCCCCTACCTGCGGTGACCCGGGGCGGGGCGGCCGGACCGGCCGCCCCGCCACCGCCACCGCCACGTCGATCATGGGGTGGTGGTGCCGCGCAGAAGCCGCGCCGGTGTCTTCTCGCCCACCACGGCTCCGGCCCCTCACACGTTCGGCCCTGACACGGTGTCAGAGTCAACCGGACGGGGCGGGCCCGGCGGGCGACCAGCAGCGGTCAGCCGACCGGCGTACGCCGCGTGGCGCGCGGGCCGACCAGCCGGCGGACCACCGGCGCGGCGTTCCACCTCGCCGCCCCGACCAGGTCCCGGGCGTGCTCCAGCACCGTGTAGTCCGGCCTGGCCAGCCCGTCGGCGATGGCCCGGTCCAGGTCGTTGCCGCAGCGGCTGAGCACGCTGTCGAAGTCCCGCCGGACGGGTTCGAGCAGGTGGTAGCCGAACGAGCGGTGCAGCCGGGCGAACAGCGGCTTGTAGAGCCGGGCCCGCTCGTGCAGCCCCGACGAGTACGACATCGGGTTCTTCGGCCGGCGCAGCACGTAGTCGGGCAGCACGTCGGCGAAGGCCCGCCGCACGATCCACTTCTCCCGCCCCTCGCGCAGCTTCAGCTCCAGCGGCAGCCGCATCGCCAGCTCCACCACGCTGAGGTCGAGGAACGGCACCCGCGCCTCGACCCCGTGGCCCATGCTGGCCCGGTCCACCCGCTGCAACTCCGTACGACACAGGTTGCGGATCCGGTGCAGGAAGAGCCGGCGGGCCCGCTCGGGGCCGACCTGGTGGTACATCGGGTAGCCGCCGAACAGCTCGTCGGAGCCGTCCCCGGTGAGCACCACCCGCACGCCCAGCTCGCGGAGCCGACGGAAGATCGGCACCGAGACCACGGCGTTGATGATGTCCCCGTACTCGGTCAGCTCCGAGATCCGGATCGCCTCCCGCACGTCGGCGAGCCGGACGTCGCGGGGGCGCAGCTCGACCACCTCGTGCGGCACCCCCAGGTCGGCGGCGAGCCGCCGGGCGTACGCCACGTCCGGGCTCTCCGGCACGCCGACGGTGACCGCCACACAGTCCGGGTGCATCTGGTGGGCGTGCACCAGGGCCAGGGAGCTGTCCAGCCCGCCGGAGAGCACCACGCCGAGGGGAAGGTCGGTGTCCACCCGCATCCGGATGCTGTCGGTGAGGGCGGCACGGACGAGCAGGGCGGCCTCGTCCGGGTCGTCCACCATCGGCAGCCCTTCGCCCAGGGTCAGCAGGTCGACGTACGGGCGCAGTCGGACGTCGCCGCCCGGCTCGGCCCAGCCGTGGTGCCCCGGTGGGACCTCGCACACCGGCGCGCCGTGCCCGACCAGCGCCTTGACCTCGCTGGCGAGGTGCAGGCAGCCCGGCACCCGGGACCAGTACAGCGGCTTGACCCCGATCGGGTCACGGGCCAGGTAGGCCCGCCCGGTGGTCCGCTCGACGACGACGAACGCGTACTCGCCGCGCAGCCGCCGCACCGCGTCCTCGCCCCAGGCCAGGAACGCGGCGAGCAGCACCTCGGTGTCGCTCTCGCTGCGGAACGGGTGGCCGAGTCGCGTCAGCTCCGCGCGCAGCTCGTGGTGGTTGAAGATCTCGCCGTTGTGGCAGAGCAGGAACCGCCCGTCGGCGGATACCCAGGGCTGCACGGCCCGGTCCCGGTCGACGATCCGCAGCCGGCGGGTGCCGGCGAGCAACCCGGCCTCCCGGCGGGTCTCGGTCACCTCGCCGCGCGGGGCGAGGACGGCCAGCATCCGGCGGAAGGTGGCCGGGTCGGCCTCCGGGCCGATGCTCAACGCGATGCCGCACACGGCTCAGACCCCCATCTCGGCCTCGTACGACCGACGGAACCGCAGCCCGGCGGCGGGCGCGAGACACAGGTGCCAGGCCTGTCCCTCGTCGACCACGTTGACCTCCCCGGCCCGCTGCCGGGCGAGCAGCAGGCCGGCCAGGGCGTCCCGAGCGCCGAACCGCTCGAACCAGTCCAGCTCCACGTCGACGGCGTAGCCGAGACAGTGCCCGCTGGGCACCATCGCGGCATAGCCGAGGCGGCGTAGCTGGTGCTGGTGCTCGGCGCTGCGGACCAGGCTGGTCACCCACAGCGGCGGGGTGCCGGGCAGGGTGATCCGGTCGAACTCGCGGCCGATGTCGTTGAGCAGGCCGACCACCTCGCGCCGGGCGCGGCGGAACTTCAGCCCGGCGGTGTGCGGCCGGGCCTCCGGCAGCAACCGGCGGCGCACCGCCCACACGCCCCGGCCGACGAGGGTGGCCGGCTGCTGCTGGTACCGGAAGCGGAGCAGGTCGCGGCGGCGCAGCCACTCCAGGTCCACCAGGTCGGCGCTGGCGTTCACCTCCGCGTCGGTCATGAAGGTGGGTGCGCCGCGCCACCACAGCACGTCGATGCGGGAGAGCAGGTAGATCCGGACCAGGGCGGTCAGGTCGGCGGCGGAGCTGCGCGGGTTGGGCCGGTAGCGGGCCATCTCCAGCAGCAGCGTCTCCCGAGCGCCGATGAGGCCCTGCGGGGTGGCGTCGAGCACCGCGGCGATCGCCGGCTCGCGCAGCCGCTCGTCGAGCAGCACCTGGCGGGCCCCCGCCGACTCCGGGGCGGCGAGCGCGCCGACCTCCACCAGCAGGTCCGCCACGGCCGCCCGGTAGGCGTCGAGGTCGGGGGCGGCCGGCGGGACCGGTCGGGGGACGACTCCCCGGGGCACCCGCCGCACCGCCGTGGCGGACGCGACGGACGTGCCGGGCTGCTGGCCGGGGCTTCGGCTGGGCACTCGCATGGTCGGGTCCTCTCTCCCGGTACGACACGGTGCGGCTGACATGAAACCCACCGTAAGCGCCCTGAGTGGTAAAAGCCCGAACAGTTCTCCTATTTCCCCCGAAGGTCGGCACTCGGCCCAGCCAGCCCGGCTACCGCTCCGCCAGCGCCTGCACCTCGGCGTACGTGGGCACGGCCGGTCCGGGCACGGCGGCGTCGGCCGCCACCGCGGCGAGCGCGGCACCCAGCGTGGCCCGGTACGGAAGCGAGCCGGTGCTCACCCGGGCCACCCTGAGCCGGCCCAGCTCGGCCAGTCCATGGCCGCCCGGTGACCGCCGAGTTCGACTACCGCGCTTCCACCGCCGACGGGGTGAAGCTGGACGGCCGGGGTGGGTGCGGCACCCCGGCCGTCCGCCCGGGCCTCGATTCCGATCGGAAGAGGCCCTTGTCCCAGTTTCGCCGAAGCCAGCCGATCCCGCAGCCCCCTCCGCCGACCCGGAAGCCCTGCGTCGCGGTCGCCGCAGCCGTGGCCGTGGCCGCCGACACACCGGCGACCGGATGCTCCGTCACGTGGACGGAGACGCCCGGGCCGGGACGGTGCCGAGGGTTGGGCCGGCGGAGCCGGCAGGCTCCGGCGGCGGGGAGCAGAGCAGCTCGACGGGACGCACCCGGCCAGGCCAGTCGGGGCCCGCGGGTGCCCCAGCCTACTGTTGTGCCGGTCGCCCGAGCGGGCCGGCGGGGGTGATGAAAGGCTTGTCCCATGAGCTCCGCACCAACACCGACCGACCCGACCGCCGCGCCCAGCACCGACGAGGCGACCGCCTTCACGGATCTCGGGTTGCGCGCCGAACTGCTCGGCGCCCTCTCCGCCCTCGGCTACGAGGAGCCGACCCCGATCCAGCGAGAGGCCATCCCTCCCCTGCTGGCCGGTCGTGACCTGCTGGGCCAGGCGGCCACCGGCACGGGCAAGACCGCCGCGTTCGCGCTGCCACTGTTGCAGCGCCTGCCGGACCGGCGCCCCGGTGGCGACCCGGTGGCGCTGGTGCTGGTGCCCACCCGGGAGCTGGCGGTGCAGGTCTCCGAGGCGTTCCACCGGTACGGCAAGGACCTCGGTACCCGGGTGCTGCCGATCTACGGCGGGCAGCCGATCGGCCGGCAGCTACGCGCCCTGGACCTGGGCGTGGACGTGGTGGTGGCCACCCCGGGGCGGGCGCTGGACCACATCGCCCGGGGCACCCTGCGGCTGGGCGAGCTGGCCACGGTGGTGCTCGACGAGGCCGACGAGATGCTCGACATGGGCTTCGCCGAGGACATCGAGGCGATCCTGGAGCACGCCCCGGCGCAGCGGCAGACGGTGCTGTTCTCGGCGACCATGCCGTCGCGCATCGACGGGATGGCCCGCCAGCACCTGACCGACCCGGTGCGCATCCAGATCGGCCGGGAGCAGCAGGTGGCCGGCGAGGCCCCCCTGGTCCGGCAGAGCGCGTACATCGTGGCGCGGGCACACAAGCCGGCGGCGCTGGGCCGGGTGCTGGACGTGGAGTCGCCGACCGCGGCGATCGTGTTCTGCCGCAGCCGCGAGGAGGTGGACCGGCTCACCGAGACGATGAACGGCCGGGGCTACCGGGCCGAGGCGCTGCACGGCGGGATGAGCCAGGAGCAGCGGGACCGGGTGATGGGACGGCTGCGCGCCGGCACCGCCGACCTGCTGGTGGCCACCGATGTGGCGGCCCGGGGCCTGGACGTCGAGCAGCTCACCCACGTGGTCAACTACGACGTGCCGTCGGCCCCGGAGTCGTACGTGCACCGGATCGGCCGGGTGGGCCGGGCCGGCCGCGAGGGCGTGGCGATCACCCTCGCCGAGCCGCGCGAGCACCGGATGCTCAAGACCATCGAGCGGGTGACCGGGCAGCGGATCGCGATCGACAAGATCCCCACGGCGGCCGACCTGCGCACCCGACGGCTGGAGCTGACCCAGGCGGCGCTGCGGGAGTCGCTGCTGGAGGACGACCTGGATCCGTTCCGGGTGATCGTGGAGTCGCTGTCGGACGAGTTCGACCTGATGGAGGTCGCGCTCGCGGCGGTGAAGCTGGCCCACGAGGCCGCCTCGCCAGGCTCGGACGACGAGGAGGAGATCCCCCAGGTCGCGGTCCGCCCGCAGCGGGAGACCCGCCCGGGGTACGAGGGTCGGAGCGGCGACCGTCGTCCGACCCGGCCCCGCTCGGGGAGCGCCACGCAGGTGTTCATCGGGCTGGGACGACGCGCCGGGGTGCGCCCGCAGGACCTGGTGGGGGCGATCACCGGAGAGACCCGGGTGAGCGGCCGGGACATCGGCTCGATCGAGATCGCCGACCGGTTCTCGCTGGTGGAGGTCCCCAACGGGGCGGTCGACGAGGTGATCGCCGCGCTGCGCGGCAGCACCATCAAGGGCCGCAAGACGACCGTACGCCGGGACCGCGACCGCCCCTGACCTCTTGATCGATTCGGCGTCGGTGACCATCGCGGCCCCGCGTTCCGGGGCACACCGCTGGGTCACCGACGCCGAATCGATCCGCGGCGCGGGTCGGGTCAGAACGCGTACGGGCCGAACCGGCCCCAGGCGACGACGAGCGCCGCGACCAGCAGCACGGCGGTGAACGCGGTGCCCGGGTACTCCTTGGCCCGGGCGTGCACGACGACGGCGCCGGCCATCACGATCGCCGCGCCGACGGCGGCCAGCGGGGTCAGCACGGTGGCGATGCCGGTGAGGGCCGGCAGGATCAGGCCGACGGCGGCGAGCACCTCGAGCGCGCCGAGCGCCTTCACTGCGGACTGGGGCACCCCGTCCACCCAGCCCATCCTCTCGCGCAGCTTCTCCTTGGGCTGGGCCACCTTGGTCAGCCCGGCTCCGAGGAGGACCAGCGCGAGCAGAACCTGCAGGATCCACAGGACGACGTTCATGAGGGTGCCTCCGAAGGGCTGCCGCCCATCCGGGCGGGTAATTTACTTGACGTTTCAAGCATCACCGTACGGCCGGATACTTGAAGCGTCAAGTATCGGTACGCTGGGGCGATGGAACCCACCCGCTGGCTGACCGACGGCGAGCAGGAGGTCTGGCAACGGATGCTCGCCGTGCTCACCCTGCTGCCGGCCGAACTCGACGGGCAGTTGCAGCGCGACGCGGACCTGACCCACTTCGGCTACGGGGTGCTGGCGCTGCTGTCGGAGACCCCTGGCCGGTCCCGCCGGATGAGCGAGCTGGCCGCCCTGGTCAACGGCTCACAGTCCCGGCTGTCCCACCTCGTCGGCCGGCTGGAGCGCCGGGGCTGGGTACGCCGCGAACGGGCCGACGACGACGGCCGGGGCTCCGTCGCGGTGCTGACGGACGCCGGGTACGCGCACCTGGCGGCGAGCGCGCCCGGGCACGTGGCCCTGGTCCGCTCGCTGGTCTTCGACGCGCTCACCCCGACGCAGATGGCGCAGCTCGGCGAGATCACCGCCGCACTGCTGGCCCGGCTCAGCCCGACCGGCGACTGCCCGGCGAATGCCCGGCGACGCGGGAGCGCGGCCGACGGGTCGTGACGGCGGGGGCCTTGCCGGGCGCGCGTGGACAGAGGCCCCTGCCATGCGTGAAGCGATGACAGGGGCCTCTGTTCGCCCCTCAGGCGGCCGTCAGGGTGGGGCCGGCGAGGGTGTCGGCGTCGGCCGGACGCAGGGCCAGGGCGAGCACGTCGGCGACGTCGGCGAGGATATGCACGGTCAGCGCCTCCCGTACCTCGGTGGGCAGGTCGTCCAGGTCCGGCTCGTTGCGGACCGGGATGATCACCTCGGTCAGGCCGGCCCGGTGCGCGGCGAGCAGCTTCTGCTTCACCCCGCCGATGGGCAGTACCCGGCCGGAGAGCGTCACCTCGCCGGTCATCCCGAACTCGGGCCGCACCGGCCGGCCGGTCACCAGCGAGGCCAGCGCCGTCACCATCGTGATGCCGGCGCTCGGCCCGTCCTTGGGCACCGCGCCCGCCGGAACGTGCAGGTGGATCCGCCGCCCGGCGAGGACGTTCGGGTCGATGCCGAGCCGACGCCCATTGGAGCGCAGGTACGACAGCGCGATGTGCGCGGACTCCTTCATCACGTCGCCGAGCTGACCGGTGAGGGTCAGCCCCGGCTCGCCCTCCATGCTGGTGGCCTCGATGAAGAGCACGTCCCCGCCCGCGCCGGTGACCGCGAGGCCGGTGGACACGCCGGGCACCGCCGTCCGCTCCGCCGACTCGGGGGTGAACCTGGGCCGACCCAGGTAGCGGGCCAGGTTGTCGGTGTCCACCCGGACGGGCGTCGGGTCGGTCGCCAGGGCGACCGCGACCTTGCGCAGGATCTTCGCCAGCGCCCGCTCCAACTGCCGGACGCCGGCCTCCCTGGTGTGCTCCCCCGCGATCCGGGCGAGCGCGTCGTCGGCGACGGTGACCTCCTCGGCGGTCAGGCCGGCCCGCTCCCGCTGCCGGGGCAGCAGGTGGTCGCGGGCGATGGCGATCTTCTCGTCCTCGGTGTAGCCGTCGAGGGTGACCAGCTCCATCCGGTCCAGCAGCGGGCCGGGGATGGTCTCCACCACGTTGGCGGTGGCCAGGAACAGCACGTCGGACAGGTCGAGGTCGACCTCCAGGTAGTGATCGCGGAAGGTGTGGTTCTGCGCCGGGTCGAGCACCTCCAGCAGGGCGGCGGCCGGGTCGCCGGCGTAGCCGACCGCAAGCTTGTCGACCTCGTCGAGGAGCACGACCGGGTTCATGGAGCCGGCCTCACGCAGCGCGCGGACGATCCGGCCGGGCAGCGCGCCGACGTACGTGCGGCGGTGGCCCCGGATCTCCGCCTCGTCGCGGACGCCGCCGAGGGAGACTCGGACGAAGTTCCGGCCGAGCGCCCGGGCGACGGACTCCCCGAGGCTGGTCTTACCGACGCCGGGAGGGCCGGCGAGGGCGAGCACCGCGCCGGAGCCACGCCCGCCGACCACCCCGAGGTTGCGCTCGGCCCGACGGTTGCGCACCGCGAGGTACTCCAGGACGCGGTCCTTCACGTCGGCCAGGCCGGCGTGGTCGGCGTCGAGCACGGCGCGGGCCGCGGCCAGGTCGGTGTTGTCCTCGGTACGCGTGGTCCACGGCATCTCCAGCACCGTGTCCAGCCAGGTGCGGATCCAACCCGCCTCCGGGGAGGCGTCGCTGGCCCGCTCCAGCTTGCCGACCTCGCGCAGCGCCGCCTCGCGGACCTTCTCGGGAAGCTCGGCGGACTCGACCCGGGCCCGGTAGTCGGCGGAACCGTCGGGCTCGTCCTCGCCGAGCTCCTTGCGGATGGCGGCGAGTTGCTGGCGGAGCAGGAACTCTCGCTGGGACTTCTCCAGCCCCTCGCGGACGTCGCTGTTGATCTGCTCGGTGACCTCCTGCTCGGCCAGGTGCTCCTTCACCCAGCCGACGAGCAGCTCCAGCCGGGCGGTGACGTCCGGCGCGGTGAGCAGTTCGGTCTTCTGCGCCAGCGTGAGCCAGGGCGCGTAGCCGGCCGCGTCGGCCAACTCGGAAAGGTCGGTCATCCGCTCCATGGCATCGATGACCTGCCACGCACCGCGCTGCTGGAGCACGGACGTCATCAGGGCGCGGTACTCGCGGGCGAGTTCCCGGGCCCGGCCGGTGGGGACGGGTTCGGGCAGTTCGGTGGCCTCGACCCAGAGGGCGGCGCCGGGTCCGGGTACGCCGGAGCCGATCCGGGCCCGGGACAGCCCTCGGACCACGGCGGCCGGCTCGCCGCTGGGCAGTCGACCCACCTTCTCGATGGTGGCGACCGTGCCGATGGGGCCGTACTCGCCGTCGATACGGGGCACGGCGAGGAGTTGCTTGTCGCCGGTGGCGCGGGCCGCGTCGACGGCGGCCTGGGTGGTCGGGTCGAGGGTCACCGGGATGACCATGCCGGGCAGCAGGACGTCGTCGGTCAGCGGAAGTACCGGAAGAGTTGCCATCGAACACCTGCTATCGCGTTGAAGTTGAGCCTGATTCACTCAAGTAACAAAGCGTTCCCCTTGTTCCGAAGCGTGATTCAGGCCACTCACGCGGCCGCTCGGGTGACCCCGGCGCAGGGCCCGGGAGCGGGTCTCCCTCGCCGACCCGGGGCGTCCGACGAGGAGCGACGGCAATCCCCGCACCCGATCGCGGCCGGGGCCGGGGCCGTCGAGATCTCCGGGAAACCGCCTGCTACCGAAGGGAAGGCGTGGCGGATGACGACAACATCGCCGCGCCGGCCACGGGTGTCGGACCGAATCGGACGGCCCGTCCCGCAGGGCCTCGGGCCTGCTCAACCGCTTGAGCGGCACCAGCAAATTCCACCGGTCGAGCGGGATTCCATCCCGCGTAACTCGACTCGCCGAATGCAGAACCGGGCATATTCTTGCGGAATTGCCAGTTGATACGTCAAACTCTTAGCACACCCCGCCCCACACAAGGAGTAATTGGCGATGGCTCGGAAAGTAATCACCGTTCTGACTGATGACCTCGACGGCGGGAAGGCGGATCGGACCGTCGAGTTCAGCCTGGACGGCGTGGCGTACACCATCGATGTCTCCGACGAGAACGCCGGCACCCTACGCAAAGCACTCGACCCCTACATCAACGCCGGCCGGCGCATCGGTCGGGGACCGGTCGAGACCGGCCGGACCGCCCGCCGCCCCGGAAGGGCCCCGGTCTCCGGAATGGACCGCGAGCAGAACCGGGCCATCCGGGAATGGGCCGCCAACAACGGCCACGAGATTTCCGACCGCGGGCGCATCCCGGTGTCGGTCGTCGAGGCCTACAAGAACCGCTGATCCGGCGGCGGGGCCGTGATCCGAGGATCCCGGTCGCGCCGTGGAGGCCGGCACCCGCTGGCCCCTTTCCGGTCGCATTTCCCACAGCGCCGGCCGGTGCCGGAGCGGGCCGCCCCGCGACCCGGCCGGTCAGCTACTTGGCCGTTCCCGGCCGGTCGGCGCACGCGGCGGAGCAGCGGCCGGGCCGGGCACACCAGGCACTCCGGGGACGCCGGTCGGCACCTCGGTAAACGGCGCGCGGACGGGGCCCGGCCGGCCCGCACCGGCGTCCGCTCCACCCGACGGCCGAGCCGCCCGAGGTACGGCCCACCCGAGCGCCGGGCGTCCGCGCTTCCCGCCGTACCGAAGCGCCGGTCCGCCGAGGTGACAGCCGCCCATGCCGACCCGCGTCCCACGCCCACCGGCCCAGGCCCGCAGGCCCCGGCGCCGCCGGTGCCCGAACCGCGTGACGGGTCGCCCGGGGGCCGATCGCCCCCGGGCGACCCCGGATCTTCCGACGGTCGCGGCACCGCCGCGCGACTCAGTTGACCTGGATCCGCACACGTCGAAGGCGGGGGTCTGGTTGGCCCGCTCCGTCATCGCGATGCGGTGCGGGCCGCCACCGGCCCAGACCGCGCACTGGGCGGCACCGGGCTGCGGCAGGCCGGGGATCCGGATGATCATCACGGTCCGGGCTGCGCGCCGCCTGACCGGCGGCGAGGAACCGGTCCCGCACCAGGTTGCGGGGGCACCCGGCAGCTGGAGCGCCTGGCTACGCTGGGCCCGCTTCGGGAACTGAGTGATCAGCAGCGACGGGTTGTTGGCCGCCGCGCCCACCTCGCCGAACGAGGTGTTGACGCAGCGGTTCCCGACCTGGAAAGCCGGCGTGCGGCTGAAACCGGCTGTTGCCGCAGCCCTTCGCGAGGACCTCCAGCCCGCTACCGCCACCGTTCTCGCCGCCTCCGTTCTGGCCGCCGCCGTTGTTCCCGCCGTGCTGACCGCACTTGTTGCCGATTCCGCCGAAGACCGCGAGCGTGCCGACAACGGCCAGCAGCCGCCGGCTCCGCGCGATACCGGATGACGGCGTGCCCGGGTGGACCTGCGCGTCGAATTGCTCTCCTTCTCGATCCGGTAGCCGTCACGTGACCCCGTCGGACCGATCAATTCGGGAGGGCCGCCTCGGTGAGGATCACTGCGACGTGCGGGCGCAGTCGCTGGTCGTCGACGGCGTTTTTCCGCACCGTCATCCACGCCCGCAGGCGCGGTGGGGGGAGAGATCCTGTCCATTCCCGCTGAAGTCGGGACCGTGACGCGAAGGTTCAACCCGAATATGGGAATTCTGCGGGAGCGACCGCCCCGGTGAACGGTGAGACCGGCCGGGACGCGCAGTCGCGCCACCGGTCGTCGCGCCACCGCCGTTCCAAAGGCGTACGGTCGCCACCGACGGCCGGTATACGGCCGTCCCACAAAGGGCGTCAGCCCGCCCGGGGACGGCCGGTCGACCGCCCCGTTCCAGGGGCGTCAGTCCGCACAGAGGTGATCGAAACCGAAGCCGTTCCGCATTTCGTCACGGCGCGCCCGCAACTGGCGGATGTCCCCGTCGAGCTGTTCGCGGTCCATCAGCTCCGGCTCGCCGCCGTCGAGGCCACGCAGCCGCTCGCCCACCGCCACGGCGGCGAGATCCTCGGCGAGCCGTCCCGGGTCCACCCCGCAGGAGAGGCGGTGTTCTGACACCCGCACCCGTTCCACCAGGCACCGGCCGGGACGCACCTCGACCCAGCTCCAGCCCTCGGCCGGGCCGTCCGCCCAGCACACGTGCAGGCCCCGAACGATCGGGTCGACCAGCCGACGGGAGACGTAGGCCTCCACGGCTGCCGCCCGGGCCAGGGCACCGAGGTCGTTGACGTGCCCGCTGCGCCCGTCCGGCAGCCGGCCGACGATGTCCCGGAAGGCGACCGGCGTGGCCTCCCCGGGATCGGTGTGCCCCGGGTCCGACCGGACGGCCTCGGCGTAGGCGCGCGCGTCGATGACGTACTCGACGATCCGCCGGCCATGGTCCGCGGCGCGCAGGGTGGGCGAGGCGATCCGCAGCACCGCCAGGCCGACCGCCGCACACACGGCGTCCTTCATCCGCTCGGCGCGCTGGGCCGCCGACCCGGGCGGCACCGGCGGCCCGACCTCGACGGCGAACAGCGGGCGGCCAGTAGGGGCAGCGCACACCACGTGGTCAAAGCACTCCCGGCCGGCCGAGCTCCACTGGTGGCCGGTGACCCCCGGCGGGCGGCCGTGCAGCAGCTCGCCGAGCCGCCGGGCGGCGTACACCACCTGGCCGCCCCGGGCGAGGGCCGGGCCACGGCCGTTCGACGCCGCGACGGGGCGCAGCAGGGAGCCGTCGTCACTACCGGTACTCGTCATCCGCCTTGTCCATCCATCGGGCCGTCGACCGGCCCGAGTCTAGGCCGTCGATCATGGTTCCCACCTCGCCGGTGCGGCCTGCGCCCGGCCGCCGGTCGGCCCGGGGTACGCCACCCGGCCCGTCCTGCCACGGTGCCGGCGGGACGGGGCCGGCGGAAGTGGTCCATGGTCCGATTCTCTAGGCTCAGCGGGTGCTGCACAGTGGACGGCCCCCGGAACTCATGACCAAGCGCAGCCTCGTCGCCGTCTCCCACGCCATCGAATGCGCCGCCATGGCCACCGCCGAGGACGGGCCGCTGGTGGTCATCGCGCTCTTCCAGCGGATGCCGTACTTCGAACGGGAACGGGCGGTCTACGAGCGGATCGCCGCCTCGGGGGCGGTGGCGGTGGTGGGCGTGGTCGGGCAGCGCCCTTCGGGGCTCCCCGACGGCGCGTACGGGGTGGCCCTGGAGGAGACCGAGGACCTGGCGCGGGAGTGGAGCGTGCTCGCGCTGACCCCCCGGTTCGGCGCGGCGCTGGTCGCGTACGACCGGGCGGAGGTGCAGCCGGCGGCCACGCTGGAGGCCGGCCGGCTCTTCGACGGCCAGTGGTGTTTCCGCCGCGACGAGGCGCTGCACCAGGTCCTGCGGCTGCGCGACCGGCTCGCCGACCGGCTTCCCGACGCGGTCCGCGCGGCCGTGGACGACGTGCTGGCCCGGGTGCGTGATCTGCCCTCGACGCCCGGGGAGACACGCGGCGAGGCGGCACTGCGGCTGATGTTCTCCCGCGCCGAGCGGGCGGCCCGGGACCGCTGGGCGACCGGGTCGGGGCCGGGTGACCGCGGCCGGGGCGCCGAGGCGGGAGCCGCCGAGGGCGCCGCCCCGCTGCTCGACGAGTCGGGGATGCGGCGGTGGACGGGCGCGGACGGGATCACCGCGTCGGGCACGCTGCCGGTGGCGCTGATCGGCGTTCGGGTGGACGAGCCGGCCGGCGCGCCGGAGCGCTTCGGCCGGCGCAGCGCGGCCCGCGAGGCACAGGCGGTGATCGGGGCGGTGACCGCGCCGCTGCGCCCGGTGGACCGGGCCGTACGCCTGTCGGACCAGGAGTACCTGCTGTTGCTGCCGGCGCTGACCGAGGAGCAGGCGGTGACGGTGGCCGGTCAGGTGCACGAGGCGGTCGGCGGCCTGGTCCGGTCGTACCCGTTCGTCGCGTTCGCGGTGCACGCGGCGGTCACCGTGACGGCCCGGCGGCCGCTGCCCGTGGCCGACGTCCAGCACGCCGTCGGGTGGGCCGCCCGGGAGGGCGTGCCGGTGGCCCGGCTGGCCCCCGAGATGGCCGAGGTGCCGGTCGGGTAACGCGGGACGATCAGATTGCCCCGCTCCCCCTGCCGGCGGTCGAGCAGCTCGTTGAGCAGGCGAAGGGGGTGTCGGGCGTGCGGGTGGTGTCCCTGGTGCCGTCGCTGACCGAGGCGGTGGCGGTGACCGCGCCGCGGCTGCTGGTCGGCGCGACGGACTACTGCACCCATCCCGCCGGGCTCGACGTGGCCCGGGTCGGCGGCAGCAAGTACCCCGACCTCGACCGGGTACGCGCGCTGCGGCCCGACCTCGTGCTGCTCAACGTCGAGGAGAACCGCAAGGCCGACGCGGAGGCGCTGCGGGCGGCCGGGGTGCCCGTGCGGGTCACCTACCCCCGTACCGTGCCCGAGGCACTGCGGGAGCTGGCGGACCTGCTCGCCGCGCTCGGCGTACCCGACGATCCGGGTTGGTTGCGGGCGGCCCGGCGGGCCTGGGCGGCGCCCGCGCCGGCACTCACCCGGCGGGCGGTCGTGCCGGTGTGGCGTCGACCGTGGGTGGTGCTCGGCGCCGACACCTTCGCCGGTGACGTGCTGCGCCGCCTTGGGGTCGCGAACGCCTACGCCGCGCACCCCGAGCGTTACCCCCGCCCGGAACTGGCCGAGCTGCGGAGCCGGGAACCGGACCTGGTGGTGCTGCCGGACGAGCCGTACCGGTTCACGGCCGACGACGGCCCGGAGGCGTTCCCCGGCACGCCGTGCGCGCTGCTCTCGGGCCGGCACCTCACCTGGTACGGCCCGTCGCTGGCAGAGGCGCCCGCGCTGCTGGCCGGGCAGCTCGACCGGCCGGTGTCCCGCCCCGAATGACCCCTGCGGACCGGTAGCCGGCGTGGTCACCGGTCTCCCGGTCCCATCGGTTGCGGTTGCGGTTGCGTGATCATCGACTACGGTCGGACGAGGCAGGCGGGGTACGGTCCCGGCCGGGACGGCCACCGGACCGAGCAATCGGGGTCAAAGGTCCCGGTCGGAAGCGGACCCATCGGCCCTGACGGGGACAACGGTGACGATGTCCAATGGAACTGCCACCGGGAACGCGGTGCGAAGCACAGGAAGGGACGTGAAGACCATGGCCGCGACGATCGAGCGGACCACCGCCAACACTATCGCTCCATCGGGCGAGACCACCCGGCAGAAGGCCACCCGGTACGTCCTGGCTGGAATTCGGATCGCCCTGGGCTGGACCTTCCTCTGGGCCTTTTTGGACAAGATGTTCGGCCTCGGCCACGGGACCGAGGCGAAGAACGCCTGGATCGACGGGGGCAGCCCCACCAAGGGCTTCCTGGCCTTCGGCACGGCCGGCCCGTTCAAGGGGTTCTACACCGAGATCGCCGGCGCGGCCTGGGCGGACTGGCTGTTCATGGCCGGCCTGGCCGCCATCGGCGTGGCCCTGATTCTCGGCATCGGGATGCGGATCGCCACCGTTGCCGGCGGCCTGCTGCTGGTGATGATGTGGACGGCCGTCCTGCCCCCCGAGAACAACCCCTTCATGGACGACCACCTCATCTACGCCGCAGTCCTGGTGGTCCTCGCCCTGCTCGGCGCGGGCGACACCCTCGGCCTCGGCCGGGCCTGGAAGCGGCTGCCCATCGTCCAGCGGTTCCCCTGGCTGATCTAGTCGGACGAGCACGGCCCCGGCGGGCGCCACCTTCCCGGTGGCGCCCGCCGCCGCATGTCGGGCCGCGCCGGGACCGCCGGGTGCGGGACCGCCGGGCATCGGCAGATCACGATCCGGCAGGATCGACGGCGACCGCAGTTAGCCGCAGCACCGAGCAGGAGGCGTACGACATGGACAAGCCCCAGGTTGGCCCGATCGAGGGCGCGCCGCCCGCCGATCTCGTCATCGAGGACCTCACGGTCGGCGAGGGCCCGGAGGCCCAGCGCGGTCAGCGGGCCACCGTGCACTACGTGGGGGTGGCCCACTCCACGGGTCGCGAGTTCGACGCGTCCTGGAACCACGGCGAGGCGTTCGAGTTTCCGCTGGGTGGCGGGAGGGTCATCGCCGGCTGGGATCAGGGCGTGGTCGGCATGCGGGTCGGCGGCCGGCGCAAGCTCACCATTCCGCCGCACCTCGGGTACGGCAACCAGGGCGCCGGCGGCCTCATCAAGCCCGGCGAGACCCTGGTGTTCGTCGTCGACCTGCTCGGCGTCCGCTGACCCGGGTGGGGTCGCCGGCCGGTGCCGGCGGCCCCACCCGACGACAGGCCGTCAGACGCAGGCCAGCATGGGTGCGGAGGACGCCTCCGCCACGGGCACGAGCGACCCCAGGGCGCGGGCCAGCGACCCGAGCGCGGCCGGTTCCGGCGGGGTGACCGCCGGACCCGGTCGCGCCGACGACTCCCCCGCCGGGGCGAGGGCGAGCGGTGCCAGCACACGCGGCACTGCCGGGGAAGAGACAGCGGCGGCAGACGAGGTCGCAGTGGCGGCGCCGTCCCGGACGGGGATGACGCGGTCCAGGCCGGTGACGTGCAGCACCCGGGCGACCACCGGGGCCGGGTCGACGAGCACCAGCTCCCCACCGCGGGCGCGGACCCGCCGGTGCGCGGCGATCAGCGCCCGGACCCCGGCTGCGGAGAGCAGCCGGACGCCGGAGATGTCGAGCCGCAGCAGCGGCCGGGCCGGGGCGGCCCACAACGCGGCGCGCAGCAGACCGACGGTGGCGATGTCGACCTCGCCGGTCGCCCTCATCTCCACCACGTGATCCTCCACGCTGACCTGCACGTGGAACCGATCGCTGCGCTGCTCCATGACCACGAATCTAGCCCCACCCCCCGACAATTCCACCCTGCCGAGGGGTGACTCCGGGTACACCCAGGGTCTGACCCCGAGTCACTCCGGGTCCACCCTGAGCAGGAGCTGCGGCAACGCCGGGCGCCCCGGTGGCACCGGCGGACCCGGCCGACCCGGTGCGGCTGGCGGGCGACCCGGGCGGGGCCCGGCGACCGTCGGGGCGCGGGCGGGCGGGGTGCCGGGCGGGCGGGCCTGCACGACACGCGCGGCGGGGACAAGGCCGGCGCGCGCGGCGGGTGACAATGACCCGATGGTCGTACCCCGTCCCCGTGTGCCCCGGCCCATCCGGCCCGTCCGCGAGCCGGCCACCGTGCCGCCCCCGTTGAACGGGCCGTGGGCGGCGACCGACCTGCGGCTCGACGACGCGGAGCTGCTGCCGCTGGCCGAGGGCGCGCACGGCCCCGAGGACGTCGTGGTCGACCCGGACGGCCGGGTGGTCAGCGGCGACGAGGACGGCCGGCTCTGGTGGTGGCCGGCGGACGCGCCCGCGGGCACCCGTTCCCAACTGCTGGCCGAGACCGGCGGCCGGCCGCTCGGCATCGAGGTCGACCCGCGCGACGGCAGCCTCGTCGTCTGCGACGCCTACCGGGGGCTGCTGCGGGTCACCCCGGACGGGGCGGTACGGAAGCTGACGGGCACCGCCCCGCCGGTGCACCTGGCGAACAACGCCACCGTCGCCCGGGACGGCACGATCTACTTCACCGACTCCTCCGACCGGTTCCCGCTCTCGCACTGGAAGCACGACCTGCTCGAACACCGGCCCAACGGGCGGGTGCTGGCGTACGCCCCGGGCACCGGGCGCACCGAGGTGGTGGCGAGCGGTTTCTACTTCCCCAACGGGATCGCGCTCACCCCGGACGAGTCCGCGCTGATCCTGGTGGAGACGACCACCCACCGGATGCTGCGGGTCGACCTGCCCGGCGGGGCGGCCACCGTGCTGACGGACCTGCCGGCCTACCCGGACAACCTGTCCGCGGTCGGCGACGGGACGTACTGGATAGCCCTGCCCAGCCCGCGGCTGCCGGCCGTGGAGCGGCTGCTGCCGCACCCGCGGCTGCGGCAGCTGGTGGCGCTGCTGCCCGACGCGGTCCGGCCGCAGCCGCGCCGCTACGGGCTGGTCGCGCTGGTCGACGGCGCGGGCACGGTGCTGCGGACCCTGCACGGCCCGCGCGGCGCCTACTGGATGATCACCGGCGTACGTCAGCACGGCGACCGGCTCTGGCTCGGCAGCCTGGTCGGCCCGGGCGTGGCCCGGGTGCCGCTCGCCTGAGGGCCGACCGGGGGGCGTCCCCTGCGTGGTTGGGCGACAGGGGCGCACCCGGTGAGAACGGCGACCGGTCCGCCACCGTGCGGTGGCGGACCGGTCCGGCGGTCGTTCCTCCCGTGCTCAGCCGCCGCTGGCCGAGGGGGCCGGTGCGGGCGAGCTGCCGCCGGCCACCGCGCCGGGGTGCTGCGCCGCGTGCGGGCTGGGCCGCAGCCCGGCCGGTACGGGCAACGCGCTGCCCTTCGCGAACTCGTCCCAGCCGACGTTCCAGGCCGTCCAGCCGTTGCCGGCCTGCAGCGGCACCTCGGTGCCCTTGACGGTCACCAGGTCGCCGACCTGGGTGTTCTCCATCAGCCAGTCGGCCGCCGTGGCGGAGACGTTGGCGCAGCCATGGGAGACGTTGGTGTAGCCCTGGTCGCCCTCGGACCACGGAGCCGAGTGGATGAACTCACCACCCCAGGTGAGCCGCTGCGCGTCGTCGACGTCGACCACGTAGCCGCCGTCGGGCTCGCCGCGGGTGTCGAACGTCGTCCGCTCGTGCTTCTCCATGATCACCATCTTGCCGCTGGAGCTGGGCGTGCTCGGCTTGCCGAGGCTGACCGGGATGCGGCGGACCAGCTTGCCGTCCCGGAACACCGACATCTGCTTCGTGGCGTTGTCGATGTCGACGGCGACCTGTCGCCCGATCTTCGAGGTGGCCCTGCGGTCGGCGTCGCCCATCCGTTCCTTGCCGATCGGCAGCCCCTCCAGCGCCGCCCGGACGCTGATCGCGGTGCCCGGCCGCCAGAAGTCGGGCGCCCGGTAGTACACCTGGCTGCCGTCCTCCAGCCACGACCAGGTGCCCGGCTGCGGCGGATCGGTCTTGACGAACAGCCGCTTCTGCACCGCCGCCCGCGCCTCCTTCGGCACGGCCGGCTCGAAGGCCACCGTCACCGGCATCGCGGTGCCGTACGTCTGGTTGCCCGCGAAGTAGAGCGTGCTAGTGATCGCCGGCTTCGTCGGCTTCGTCGCCGTGGTGAAGGTGGTCTTCCGGGTGGAGGTCCGCCCCCCGTCCCCGGTCACCGTCACCTCGGCGGTGTACGTCCGCCCGTTCGCCAGGGGCCCGCTGGGCACCCAGCTCGACCCGTCATCCCGGGGCTCTCCGCCCACCTGCCGCCCCTTGTCGTCGGTGAGCCGGACGGAGCTGACCTTCCCGTTCGTCACGCTGGTGCCCACCTCGGCGCTGACCGGGATGTCCCGGGCCCGGTCGGCGGGCGTCAGCTCGACCGCGGGCGGTGGCGCCGATTCCCCGGCTGCCTTCCGCTCGGCGGTGCACCCGCCGATGACCAGTGGCGTGGCTGCGATGGTTACCGCAAATAGCGTCAGTCGCCGCCTCACGTTCATATTCCGCACCCCATTCCCATTTCCCCTTGGCCACATTCTGTACGGCCCGACGGGAGGCGCGGCGCATCTTTCCGGGAATTACGTGAAACATTTTTCGGCAGTTTCGGCGGCACCGGGGCGAAAGTGTTCCCGCCGACCTGACAGGACCCGGTGTCACGGTTCGGCCGGGTCACCCCGGACGACCGGTTCGCCCCGCCGTGCGCCCGACCGGAACCGTCCACCGGCGGTCAGCAGTCCCAGTCCTGGTCACCGTGGTTGCGGTCCCACCGGCCGCCGACCGGCGGGGTGTCGAGCCGGGTGGGGGCCACGGCGTTGCCGGCCAGGTCGTTGTCCTCCACCCGGCAGGCGACGCAACTGCCCCGCTCGGTGATCCACAGCCCGTGGGTCTGCGTACGCCTGTCGTGGTTGTCCCAGATCCGGTTGCCCCGGACGGTGGCGGAGTCGAACGGCGCGTTGATCGTGATCCCGGCCCGGCACTCCGGCGCCGCCGACAGCTCGTACGCGACGCCGGGCAGGGGGGTGTCGCCGCTCCACGCGCTGTAGGCGTCGGGGCGGACCGGGGCGAGGCTGAGCTCGTTGCCGTCGTTCGCAGCGACCACGGCAACCCTTCTGTCCACCCGCAGCACCTTGCCCCGGTGCCCGTCGTGCGGCCAGTCCGCCGCCCGGTCGACCAGCGACCGGTCGTTGCAGCGGACGGACTCCCCGCTGCCCCGGTACTCGTCGGCGCACTGCCGGCCGTTGTTGCGGATCCGGTTGTTGAGCAGCACGGCGTCGGCCATCGGGCGGTCGATCCGGATGCCGTCCAGGCCGTTGCCCCAGAAGTCGTTGCTGTCGATGACCACGTCCATGGCCGCACCCTCGTAGCCGTGACCCAGATCGTGCCCGTGGTACCCGTACGCCCCGTTCCCGCTGATCCGGTTGCCCCGGAGCGTGTACGGGCCGGGGGTGTTGCCCATGCTGACGCCGTCGCGGATGTTGCCGTCGATGACGCAGTCGGCCAGCAGGCCGCCCCGGCCGGCGATGCCGGACGTCCCCTCGGCGGAGACGTCGAAGCCGGCCTCCAGGTTGCCGATCATGGTGCAGGCGGAGACGACCAGCCCGTCGGCGCCCCAGTCGGAGATGCCGAACCGGTTGCCCTGGCTGTGGCAGCCGATGATCCGGTAGCCACGCGGGGGCGGCCAGTAGGGCTTCTGCAGCTCCAGGAAGATGCCGTTGGTGCCGTTGCTCAGTGTGGTGCAGTTGGCGATGGTGAGCCGCTCCACGGTGCCCCAGCCGCCGATGCCGACGCCGATCCCGGCGCCGCCCATCTCCTCGCCGTTGTCCAGTCGGCCGCAGCCGACCACCACCACCCCCTCGATCAGGCTGTCCTGGAGGAAGTCGCAGCCGAGCCCCGTCGCGGCGGTGTGGTGGATGTAGAGGTTCCGGAACGTCCCACGCACCACGTACTGGAGGCCGAGCCCCTTGGCCAGGTAGTTGTACTCGGCCATGGCCACGCCGGAGCCGTCGATCTCGAAGTCGGCGAAGGTGCAGTCGGCGATGTGCCGGTCGCGGTCGGCGCCGTGCTGGACCGTGGTCCAGAAGGCCAGCGGCGTCGGCTCGGAGCGGTTGCCCTCGTTGCTCAGCAGGAACCGGGTCGCGCCCGGTCCGGCCCCGATCAGCGACACCCCGCTGCGCCACACCGTGCCCGCGTCCCGGATGGAGTAGATGCCGGGCGGGCAGTAGATCACCCGGGCCCGGCCGTCGGCGGCGTACCCGTCACCGAGGCGGTCCACCAGCGCGGCCAGCGCTGGTTGGTCGTTGGTCACCCCGTCACCGCACAGCCCGTACTCGGTGGCGTCGCAGTGCAGCGGCGCTCCGGCGACGGCGGGACGACGGTCCCGGACGTTGACCGGCACTCCCTGGAACGGCACTGCGCTCTCCTCTCGGACGGCGAACGACGGGCGGTGGAGGGGCGCGGCTCGCACCCGTACCGCCACGGACGACCGGGGTGGCCGCCCACGGCGCCGATTTCCCGGCCGCCGCTCCGGAAAACGGAATGGCGCCGCCCTGTCCCCGGCGCCCCAGTCAGGATTGCGCTCGTTCGGGAAACAGTTCCCTCATCGCACCGCGCGACCGTTATTCGCCGGATCGCGCACGGTATTCCCCGCCGTGACAGGTTGGCGGAATTGTCGGGGCAGTGGGCCGGCCGGGGCTCGGAAACCCGTTTTCGCCGGAAAGGACGTCGTCGGCCGGGCGAGGTGGTTTCGCGACAAGGCGCGTCGAATGCCGTGACCGACGGGTTCGCGTGCGGACCGGACCGACTGCTGCGACCGAGCCGGGCCGTGGTCCGGCGCCTATCCGGTGCCCGGCCCAGCCGGCGCCGTCACCGGCAGGCCGCGCGCCCGGGTCCCGCCGCCCTTCGGGTGCCTCTCTCGTTGCCTGGGCGGCAAGAGAGGCACCCGAAGGCGCGGCACGCGCGCCGGGACCGGCACGGTCAGACGTTCGCCACCAGCAGGGCCGGCTGTTCGACGCAGTCGGCGACGTGCCGCAGGAAGCCCCCGGCCACCGCTCCGTCGCAGACCCGGTGGTCGAAGGTGAGGCTGAGCTGCGTCACCTTTCGTACGGCGAGCTGCCCGTCGACCACCCACGGCTTGTCCACGATCCGGCCCACCCCGAGCAGCGCCGCCTCCGGGTGGTTGATGATCGGGGTAGAGCCGTCGACCCCGAACACCCCGTAGTTGTTGAGGGTGAAGGTGCCGCCGGTGAGGCGGGCCGGGGGCAGTGCGCCGGCCCGGGCCGCGGCGGTGGTCTCGGCGAGGGCCACGGACAGCTCCCGGGTGGTGAGCAGTTGGGCGTCGCGCAGCACCGGGACGACCAGGCCCCGGTCGGTCTGCGCGGCGATGCCCAGGTGCACTCCACGGGACTGGACGATCCGCTGCCCCTCGGTGTCGACGCGCGCGTTGAGCTGTGGGAACCGGCGCAGGCCGCTGAGGCAGATCCGGGCCAGCAGGGCCAGGATGCTCACCGGCTGGTCCGGCGTCGCGGCGTTGATCGCCCGCCGGGTCTGCACCAGCGCGGTGGCGTCCGCGTCGACCCAGATGGTCACCTCGGGGATCTCCCGCCGGCTGCGGGAGAGCTTGTCGGCGATCGCCTTGCGGATGCCGGTGAGCGGGATGACGAGGTCCTCGTCGCCGGCCGACCGGGCGGGCTCGGGCCGGGTCGGCACCGGGGCGAGTCGGGGGGCCGGGGCCAGCGGCGTGGCCGGGGTGGCGAGGGCTGCCTCGACGTCGGCCCGGCGGACCACCCCACCGGGGCCGGTGCCCCGCAGGGTGGCCGGGTCGATGCCGTGCTCGCGGGCCAGCCTCCGGACGATCGGCGAAATGACCAGCGCCGACCCGGTCCCGGTGCCCGCCGCCGGGGCGAGCGCGAGAGCCACCGCCGGATGGGCAGTTGGCGTGGAAGCGCCGGCCTGCACGGGGGACGGCGCGGGAGCCACCGCCGGGGCCGGGGCCGGGACTGGCCCGGGCGCGGGTGCCGGGGCCACGGCCGGGGTGACGGCCGGCGGTTCCGGGGCGATCGCGAGGCGGGGGCGGCGACGCCGCCGGCCCGTCCCGCCGTGCCCGGTGCCGTACCCGATGAGGACGTTGCCGGAGCCGGCGCGCTCCTCCTCCCGGTAGGCGGCGTGCCCGGCGGGCTCGCCGCCGTCGCCGTCCAGCGGCGCGATGGTGATCAGTGGCTGGCCGACCGGGCGCGTCTCGCCGGCCGCGCCGTGCAGGGTCACGACCCGGCCGGCGTACGGGCAGGGCACGTCCACGACCGCCTTGGCGGTCTCCACCTCGACGACGGTCTGGTCCACGGTCACGGTGTCGCCCACGGCGACCCGCCACTCGACGATCTCCGCCTCGGCCAGCCCCTCACCCAGGTCCGGCAGGAGGAAGACCTGGGTACGGTCGACGGTGGTCATGCCGCGCTGCCCTGGGCCAGCCAGCGCGGGTCGGGCTGGTCGTCCCACTGGAGCCGGGCCACCGTGTCGAGCACCCGGTCCACCCCGGGCAGGTGGGTGTGCTCCAGCATCGGCGCCGGGTACGGGATGTCCAGCCCGGACACCCGCAGCACCGGGGCGTGCAGGGCGTGGAAGCAGCGCTCCTGCACCCGGGCGGCGATCTCGGCGCCGACCCCGGCGAAGCCCTGCGCCTCCTGGATCACCACGCACCGGCCGGTCTTGCGCACGGAGGCGGCGATGGTGGCGTCGTCGAGCGGGACGATGGTGCGCACGTCCACCACCTCCAGGTCCCAGCCCTCCTCGCGGGCGGCCTCGGCGGCCTCCAGCGCGACGGGCACCGCCGGCCCGTACGCGACCAGGGTGGCGTCGCGGCCGGGGCGGCGCACGACGGCCCGGCCGAACGGCTCGGTGCGGGTGGGCAGTTCGGCCTCGGCGCTGGAGAAGTAGAGCTTCTTCGGCTCCATGAAGACCACCGGGTCGGGGTCGGCGATCGCCTCGCGCAGCAGCGAGTACGCGTCGGCGACGGTCGCCGGGGTGACCACCTTCAGGCCCGGGGTGTGCGCGTAGTACGCCTCGGACGAGTCGCAGTGGTGCTCGACCCCGCCGATGCCGCCCGCGTACGGCACCCGGATGACCATGGGGACGCTCAGCGCGCCCCGGGTGCGGTTGCGCAGCTTGGCCACGTGCGAGGCGATCTGCTCGAACGCCGGGTACGCGAACGCGTCGAACTGCATCTCCACGACCGGCCGCATCCCCGACATGGCCAGGCCGACGGCGAAGCCGACGATGCCGGCCTCGGCGAGCGGGGTGTCGAAGCAGCGCCGGTCGCCGAACCGGCCCTGGAGCCCGTCGGTGATCCGGAAGACGCCGCCGAGCTTGCCGACGTCTTCGCCGAAGACGAGCACCCGCTCGTCGGAGGCCAACGCGTCGGCGAGCGCGGCGTTGAGCGCCTTCGCCATGGTGGTGGCGCCCATCAGCCGTTCCCCTCGGACTCCCGGTCGGCGGCCAGCTCGGCGCGGACCAGCTCGCGCTGCTCGACGAGCTGCGGGGTCGGCTCGGCATAGACGTGGTCGAAGAGGCTGAGCGGGTCGACCTCCGGCTGGATGTGCATCCGCTCCCGCAGGTCGGCGGCGTACGCCTCGGCCTCCTCGGCGACCGCGGCGATCGCGGCGTCGTCGAGCACCCCGCGCGTGCGCAGGTACGTCTCCAGCCGGGCGACCGGGTCCCGGTCGCGCCAGGTGTCGACCTCGGCGCCGTCGCGGTAGCGGGTGGCGTCGTCGGCGTTGGTGTGCGGCTCCATCCGATAGGTGTGCGCCTCGACCAGGAACGGGCCCTGACCTGCGCGGGCGTGCTCGACCGCGCGGGTCAGCACGGCGAGCACGGCGACGGGGTCGTTGCCGTCGACCTGCTCGCTGGGCACGCCGTACCCGACGCCCTTGTACGCCAGCGACGGCGCGGCGGTCTGCCGGGACAGCGGGACGCTGATGGCGTACTTGTTGTTCTGCACGAAGAACACGACGGGGGCCTTGAACACGGCGGCGAAGTTGATCCCCTCGTGGAAGTCGCCCTCGCTGGTGGCGCCGTCGCCGATGAAGGCCAGCGCGACGGTGTCCCGCCCCTGGTGGGCCTCCCCGTAGGCGAGCCCGGCGGCGTGCACGCACTGGGTCGCCAGCGGCGTGCACTGCGGGGCGGTGTGCCGCTGCGCGGGGTCGTACCCGCAGTGCCAGTCGCCGCGCAGCAGGGTGAGCACCTCGACGGGGTCGATGCCCCGGGAGACCAGCGCCATCGACTCGCGGTAGGTGGGGAAGACCCAGTCGGTGTCCCGAACGGCGAGCACGGCGCCGACCTGGCAGGCCTCCTGGCCCCGCGAGGAGGGGTAGACGGCGAGCCGGCCCTGCTTGGTCAGGGCGGTGGCCTGGGTGTCGAACCGGCGGCCGACCACCATTCGGCGGTACAGCTCGCGCAGCGCCTCGGCGGGCGGCTCGGGGTAGTCGGCGCGGGCCGGCAGCGGGGTGCCGTCGGCGTCGAGCAGCTGTACCGGCTCCGTCTGCGGCAGCAGGCCGGCGGTCGGGTCGGTCGTCGCCTGCCCGCGGGCGGGGGCCTTGGTGGGCTTCTTGGCCGGCGGGCGGGTGCGCGGGGATGCCCTGCGGACCGCCTGGGGTGTGCTCGTCACGGCGGGGACCTCCTGGACGTGTGGTGGCCCTATGCTCCTGCTGTTGGATGATTGACTCAAGATTCACGATGAACGTGGGACAAACGGCACTCGGGAGGGCCTAAGTTGAGCCAGGAGACAAATCCGGAGCCGGGCGGAACGGGCGGGGCGGGACGTTCGGCCGGGCCGCTGGACGAGGTCGACCGGCGCATCCTCGACGAGCTGGTCCGCGACGGCCGGATCTCCATCCGCACCCTCGCCGAGCGGGTGCACGTCTCCCGCACCAACGCGTACGCGCGGGTGGAGCGGCTGCTGCGCGACGGCGTGATCACCGGGTTCCGGGCCCGGGTCGCGCCGGAGCCGTCCGGGCTGGGCACCTCGGCGTACATCGCGCTGACCATCCAGCAGAACACCTGGCGGGAGGTGTCGGCGGAGCTGGCCCGGGTGCGCTACATCGAGCACGCGGCCCTGCTCGGCGGCGAGCACGACGTCCTCGCGCTGGTCCGGGCGCCGGACAACGCCACCCTGCGGGACGTGGTGCTGGGCCGGGTGCAGAGCATCTCCGGGGTGCTGTCGACCCGGACCTGGCTGGTCTTCGAGGAGTTCGACGGCGCGCAGAGCCCCTGGGAGTGAACCCGCGCCCGGCTCAGCGTTCCGGCGGGGCCTCCAGGCCCTCCCGGTCGGCCAGCTCCAGCAGCGGCTCCAGGGAGAACCGCTGCCCGTCCAGCCCGGCGTGCGGGTCGCCCCGTTCGGCGAACCGGGCCGGCATACCGACCACGTCGAAATCCTCCGGGCGGGCGTGGTCCAGCTCCGACCAGTCCAGCGGCGCGGAGACCAGGGCCTGCGGGGTGGGCCGGATCGAGTACGCCGAGGCCATGGTGTGGTCCCGGGACATCTGGTTGTAGTCGACGAAGACCGGCCGGTCCCGCTGGTCGCGCCACCAGGTGGTGGTGACCAGCTCCGGCAGCCGGCGCTGCATCTCGCGGCCGAGCGCCAGCACCGCCCGGCTGCAGTCGGCGAAACCCCACCGCGGCTCGATCGACAGGTAGACGTGCAGGCCGCGCCCGCCGGTGGTCTTCGGGTAACCGGTCAGGCCCAGCTCGGCGAGGAACGCCCGAACCTCCCGGGCGACCGGCACCACCTGGTCGAAGCCGACCCCGGGCATGGGGTCGAGGTCGATGCGGAGCTGGTCGGGGCGCTCCACGTCGGCGGCGGTGACCGGCCACGGGTGGAACCGCAGGGTGCCCAGGTTGGCCGCCCAGACCACCACGGCCAGCTCGCTCGGCGCGACCTCGTCGGCCGTCCGGCCGCTGGGGAAGGTGAGGTGCGCGGTGCGGACCCAGTCGGGCGCGCCGGCCGGCAGCCGCTTCTGGTAGAAGGCGTCGCCCCGGTTGTCCTGCCGGGTGCCGATCCGCGCGCCGGAGAAGACGCCCTTGGGCCAGCGCTCCAACATGGTCGGGCGGTCGCGGAGCGCGCGCAGGATCCCGTCGCCCACGGCGAGGAAGTAGCGCACCACGTCCAGCTTGGTCAGCCCGCGCTCCGGGAAGTATGGCTTGTCGGGGCTGGAGACGCGCACGACCCGCTCCCCGACCCGGATCTCCTGCGCCGCCGCCATGCCTGACACCGTACGACGTGGCACCGACACGCGCGGGCGGGTCGGCGCCACCCGGCCGCCGGCCGGTCGGCCCGCGGTCAGGGCTTGCGGGCCACACAGCCGTACTGCGGGACGGTGACGGGCTCCTCCCCGTCGGCCGGCCGCCACCGCCCGCACGACACCAGGCCCGGGTCGATCAGCTCCAGGCCGTCGAGGAACCGGGCGATCTCGGCTGCGGTGCGGGACCGGATCGGCGGGGCGGCGTTCTCGTTCCAGAACTTCATCGCCGGCACGTTCGCCTCGCCACCCAGCTCGACGGTCGGGTGGGTGAGCGCCAGGAAGCTGCCCGGCGGCATCTCGTCCATCAGCCGGTGGACTATCGCCACGGCCTCGTCGGTGTCGAGCACGAAGTTGAGGATGCCCAGCATCATCACCGCCACCGGCCGGTCGAGGTCCAGTGTCCGGGCGGCGCCGGCCAGGACCGACGCCGGGTCGTGCACGTCGGCCTCCAGGTAGTCGGTGGCACCCTCGGCGGAGCTGGTCAGCAGGGCCCGGGCGTGCACCAGCACCATCGGGTCGTTGTCGACGTAGACGATCCGGGAGTCGGGGGCGACGGCCTGCGCGATCTGGTGGGTGTTGTCGGCGCTGGGCAGGCCGGTGCCGATGTCGAGGAACTGCCGGACGCCCGCCTCGCCGGCCAGGTGTCGCACCGCGCGGGCGAGGAAGCGCCGGTCGGCCCGGGCGACCTCCTGGATGACCGGGAACATGGTGCGGACGTGCTCCCCGACCCGGCGGTCCGGCTCGAAGTTGTCCTTACCGCCGAGCCAGTAGTTCCACACCCGGGCGTTGTGCGCCACTGAAGTGTCGATGCGCTCCGCCCGTTCCCCGTTGCGGACCCCGACGTCGCCGGCCTCTGACACGAAAACTCCTCGACTGTCGCTGTTGTCCGGTCAGCGTAGCCGAGCCCGTGGCCGCCGCGTCGACGGAGGACAGTGTGGACGGTCAGGCCAGCACCGTCACGCCGACGACCATCAGCGGCAGTGAGACGAACAGGAAGATGCCGACCCCGGTGAGCACCCGGCCGCCGCCCGCGTCCTCGCGCTCCGGGGCGAGCCCGAACGTCGCCCGGGCCGGCAGCATGCCGATCCGGCTCAGGGTCAGGTCGCCGGTCAGCCCGAGCAGGGTGCCGACCACGATGAGCGCGACACCGAACCGGAAGACGAAGTCACCGCCGCCCACCACCGTCCACACGCCCACCGCGACGGCCACCGCCACGAGCGCGATGACGAACAGCACGAGAGCCTCCCGCAGGCCCCTGACCACCGTCATCGCTCGCCGCCTCCTCTGGCCGGCCGGTTGCCGGCGTCGCACCGACACCCCGCCGCCGGGGACCCGGCGACGCCGGTGACATTCTGCCGGTCGGCACCCCTCGGCGCTGCCCCCTGTCCCGTCCAGTCCGGACCGGGAGAGCGTCGGCCACAGCCGCGCCCGTTACGGACGGCCCTCATTGTCACCGTCTGACAGTTCCTGTCTGGCCGGACGGAGGTTTGTAACGCCGCGACGAGTTCCTACGCTGTGCATCGGAAGCGGGCGCCCCGTCCGCTTCCCGCCGAGCCGCGCCTCCACCAGGGGCGCGAGCCGGCCGGATACAGCCCCCTGGGAGTCTGTGTGAAGAACCTCCGTCGCAAGACCCTGGCCGCCGCGTCCTCCGTGACGCTCGGCGTCGGTCTCGCCCTCACCGGCGGACTGGCCCCGGCGGCGGCCGCCGGCCCGGACGCCACCTACCTCGTCGTCGCCCCGCTGGGCGGCAAGGCCGACAGGGCTGCCGCCCGGGTGGCCGCCGCCAACGGCACGGTGGTGGCCCGCTACGACCAGATCGGTGTGATTGTCGCCCGATCCACCAACCCGAACTTCGTCACGGATGTGAAGGGTGCCGGCGTCGAGGCGGCGGCCTCCACCGCCGGCCTCGGTACCGCCCTCGAAGAGGGCGAGACCGTGGAGGTCCCGGCGGCCGACGTCGTCAACTCCACGGGCGACCCGACCGCCGAGCCGATGTACGGCCAGCAGTGGGACATGCCGATGATCGGCGTTCCGCAGGCCCACGCGGTCAACAACGGCCGCCCGAGCGTGGTCGTCGGCGTACTGGACAGCGGCATCTCCAGCAGCCACCCCGACCTGGCCGGCCAGATCGCCAAGGACAAGAGCGCGTCCTGCGTCGGCGGTGTCGTCGACACCGCCGAGGCTGCCTGGAACCCGACCTCCTCCGACCACGGCACCCACGTCGCCGGCACCATCGCCGCCGCCGTCAACGGTGTCGGCGTCACCGGTATCGCCCCTGGCGTCAAGGTCGCCGCGGTCAAGGTGGTGAACGACGAGGGCTTCATCTTCCCGGAGTCCGCGGTCTGCGGGTTCATCTGGGCCGCCGATCACGGCATGCAGCTCACCAACAACAGCTACTTCGTCGACCCGTGGGAGCTGAACTGCCGCAACGACCCGCGTCAGCGTCCGGCGTGGACCGCGATCCACCGGGCCATCCGTTACTCGCAGAGCAAGGGCGTGCTGAACGTGGCGTCCGCGGGTAACTCGAACTGGGACCTCGCGGGCAAGATCACCGACGACGGTAGCCCGAACAACGGGACCCCCGAGACCCGCCCGGACCTGGGCAACGAGTGCCGCGTCCTGCCGGCCGAGGTGCCGGGTGTGGTGACGGTGTCGGCGGTCGGCCCGACCGGGCAGAAGAGCTACTACTCGTCGTACGGCAAGGGCGTCGTCGAGGTTACGGCCCCGGGCGGCGACACCCGGTTCCGCACCCAGGGCGTGCAGTCGACCATCGCCGACAGCATCCTGTCCACCACCTTCAACACGGCCACCCGGACCAACGGCTGGGGCTACAAGCAGGGCACCTCGATGTCCTCCCCGCACGCGACCGGCGTCGCCGCCCTGGCGCTGTCGGCCCACCCGAGGATGGGGCCGCTGCAGCTGACGCTCTTCCTGCAGCTCACGGCGGTGGCACAGGCATGCCCGGCGGGCGCGGTGTACAACCCGGTGCCGCTGATCGCGGCCGGCCCGCACGCGTACGACTCGACCTGCTCCGGCGGGAAGTACTACAACGCGTTCTACGGCTCGGGCATGGTCAACGCGTACAACGTGGTGAAGTGACCGCCTGACCGCACGACCAGTGGTGGGGCCCGGCGCGTGTGTGCCGGGCCCCACCCGTGCGGTCACCGGGCCAGTCCGACCACCATCACCAGGTGCGCCACGCCGGCCGGCGTCGGGCCGCCACGCGCCATGTCGGCGGTCACCGTACGCGCCAGCGGCCGGCACCGGACCTCGGCCGGCGCGCGGACGCCCCGCTCGACCTTGTCCACCCCACTCTTCGACTTGCGTCCGCCGAGGTGTGGGCGGCACGGGCGGTGACGACGCTCGTTGACAGCCCTCGGTGGCCGGGGAAGGGTTGCGCCATGATCGGACACCTCGACGACGACCGGCTTCGCGCCTTCGGCAAGCCGGCGCGGGTCACGGTATGGCCCGCGCGCGACGCGTTGCTGCAGATCGGTGACGCGGAGACCCTGCTCAGGATCGTCGAGCGGGACGGCCGGTTCGTGGTGGAGAAGCAGGACCGCGGCGGGGCGTGGCGGCCCCAGATGTCCACCGAGTCGCTGGCGGTCGCGCGCCGCTACGTGATCGGGGAGATCGGCGTCCGGGTGCGGGCCTTCGTGGAACGGGGACATCGAAGGCCATCCCCGGACGAGCCGCTTCGGGACGGGTTCACGTTGACCGATCTCGGGCCGGCGGGGCTCGTGCTGTCCTGGCGCGAGGCGTCCGGCGAGCGGTCGGCCAGCTTCCCGCCCGGCTCGTGGCGTGACAAGGCCGTACGGTTCGCCAGGTACGCCGAACTGTCGGAGGAATCGATCGTGCGGCGGTTCGGCGGAGGCGGCGGGGCGGCGTCGAACGCGTTGCCGCCCGGCAGCACCGCCCCTGCCGGCGCCGACGCCGACGCCGAGGAGCAGCGGGTGGCGGCGCGGGAGATCGTGCGGTTGGTGCGCCGCGAGCTGCCGGCGGGAGCGGACCGCCTCACGATGCGCGCCGGCGTCCTGGCGACGGTCGACTGCTGCCGGTGGTGGGCGGCGTGGGGCGAACGGCGCGAGGAGATTCACCGCCCGGACGACCCCGCGCTCCGCGACGCGCTCCACGCGTCGCGGCGGGCCTCCTACCGGCCGGGCCTGGGTACGTGGTTCAGCCTGGAGCTGACCGTGACGTCAGCGGGCGACGTGACGATGCGGTTCGACCGCGACGACGAGCCGGTGTGGTGGTCGGAACCCCTCGATCCCACCGCGTACGTGGCGGAGCAGCGGTCCTTTCCCCGCGAGGAGACGCACCAGCCGCCGTGGCTGCGCCAGCGCCTGGCGCAGGGGCGTGCGCAACTGCCGCAGCGCCTGATCGAGCGGGGCACCGAACTGTTCGGCCGGATCGCGCCGGGCGCCGAACTCGTCCACCACCTGCTGCCGGAGGACGACGCGGTGCTCGTCGTCCGCCCGGTCCGGGGCGGCGGGTCGATCTACGTCGCGCACGACGGGAGCGTGCTGTTCGCGCCGTCCGCCGTGCCGCCGCACCAGGCGCTCGAACTGTTCCGGTCCGGGCAGCGTACGCCCGCCGAGAAGTTCGCGGGATGACGCCCGCAGCAGGATCCGCGCCCGGGCGGGCACCGCTCCGCGAGTTCTCCCGTCGGATCGGCTCGGCGACCGTCACGGTCGACGCCGGGGAGCATCTCAGGACGCAGGCGGATGCGCTGCTGGACATCGTCGCCGCCTACGCCGACGAGCTGAGGGACGGGTTCAGCGTTCAGGCGGGGTGGGGGCCATTCGTGCTCGTCGCGCGTGGTGAGGACCGGTTCGGTGTCGTCGCGCCGGACTTCGCGACGAAGACCCCGGACCAGGTGGGGTGGGTCGGGGACCTCACGCTGGCGCTTTGGGTGCTCAACGGCCAGGTGACGGTCGCCCGCAGGCTGCCCGGAGTCGAGCCGCAGCCCGTGCACTTCAACGACACGGTGCTGTGCTGTCGCGGCATCGAGAACGCCGAACGGCTGATCATGAGCCGGACCGCGCGCAAGGACCACGCCGACGACTCCGGGTGGTACATCGACGTGTTCCCGCAACCCCGTGAATCCCGGCAGGCGAACGAGTTCGTCCGCTGGCCGGCGTTCCAACTGCTCGGCATCAACGAACACATCGCCCGGGCGTTGCTCCTGCCGGTGGGTTACGGCGCGGTCGTGAGCCCCACCCGGATAGATGCGATCATCGACCTCTCCAGCACCAGCGTGGCGGTCCGTGGGCCGCTCTGAGCCCAGGACCGTACCGTCCGGGCGGAGGTTTCGCCGGCACAGCCGCCCAGGGTCGCGTCGGCCGGCCCGACGGCGGGTTGCTAGGGTCGCGCGGGTGACCGGACTTGAGCGGCTCGACGTCCACCACGCCGCCGCACTACTCCGCTTCGAGCGGGAGAACCGGGCGTACTTCGCCCGGTCCGTGCCGGACCGGGGCGACGACTACTTCGCCGGTTTCGCCGCGCGGCACGCGGGCCTGCTCGCGGAGCAGGCCGCCGGCCTGTGCCACTTCCACGTCCTGGTCGACGGCGACGGGGTCGTGCTGGGCCGGTTCAACCTGGTCGACGTCGCGGACGGCGGGGCGGAGCTGGGCTTCCGGGTGGCCGAACGGGCGGCCGGGCGGGGCGTGGCGACGGACGGCGTGCGCCGCGTGGTCGAGCTGGCCCGCGCCGGGTACGGGCTGCGCCGGCTGGTCGCGTCGGCCGCGCTGGACAACGCCGGTTCGCTCGGGGTGCTGCGGCGCACCGGTTTCGTCCCGGCCGGCGAGGTGCTGCTCGACGGGCGTCCCGGGCTGCGGCACGTCCGGGAGTTGGGGGCCTGACACGGGATCGACGCGCATCCGCGTCGCCCGCCCGGGGTCGGTTCGATGGAGCTGCCGCACGCGCGGGTGTGGGCCGAGTTCCTGACCCCCGACTGGCCGGCCCCGGCGCGGGAGGCCGGCGAGCGGGAGGCCACCCCGGGGTCAGGTGGTGGGGGGCGGGGGGAGGATCTGGCGGAGCTGGCCGGGTGGGGTGGCGCGGGGGCGCCACTCCCGGGGGTAGCCCACCGACACCTCCTCGAAGCGCACCCCGTCGTGCCAGGTGGTGCGGGGGATGTGCAGGTGGCCGTAGACGGCCGCGACGGCGTCGTAGCGCAGGTGCCAGTCGGCGGTGGCGTCGGTGCCGCACCACTGGGCGAAGATCGGGTAGCGCAGGACCCGGGTCGGCTCGCGCACCAGCGGCCAGTGGCTGACCAGCACCGTCGGTATTGCCGGGTCGCGGGCGTCGAGCCGCCGGGCGGTCCCGGCCACCCGGGCCGCGCACCACGCCTGCCTGCTCGGGTACGGGTCGGGGTGCAGCAGGAACTCGTCGGTGCAGACGATCCCGGTGGCGTACGCCTCGGCGAGCGCCGCCTCCCGGGTGTCCAGCCCCTCGGGCCGCCAGCCGTAGTCGTACAGCAGGAACAGCGGCGCCACCAGCGCCGGCCCGCCGGGGCCCCGCCACACCGGGTACGGGTCCTCCGGGGTCAGCACGCCCAGCCCGCGGCAGACCTGGACGAGGTGCCGGTAGCGGGCCTCGCCGCGCAGGGCGATCGGGTCGGCCGGGGGCGTCCACAGCTCGTGGTTGCCGGGCGCCCAGACCACCTTGGCGAAGCGGCGGCTGAGCACGCCGAGCGCCCACTCGACGTCGGCCACGGTGTCGCCCACGTCGCCCGCGACCAGCAGCCAGTCGCCCGGCGAGCGGGGCCGTAGGCCCTCGACGATGTCGCGGTTCTCCGCGTACCCCACATGCAGGTCACTGATGGCGAGCAGCGCGCCGTCTTCCTTCGCCATCCGTCGATCGTACGGGAGGCGGCTCCCGGCCGGGAGGCGCGGCGGCGACGGCCGGGTCATGCGCTCATCGCGCCTCTGCGCTCCCCCGCCGATGGGGCCACGGAGGTCGGCCGGGGCGGCGGGGGCGGACCGGGTACGATCAGCACGGGCCGTGACTGGCGCGTGGGGATGGAAAACCATCGGGAAGCGGTCCCGTCATCAGGACGTTTGCCGAGCGCCTGGGCCTTCCGCACGTCACCAGGAGGTCGCATGTCGTCGCCGAATGCCGAGTCCACCGCCTTCCGTAGCGCCCTTGAGGTGATCCGGGCCGTGGAGCCCCGGGTCGCCGACGCGATCGGGGCGGAGCTGGCCGACCAGCGCGAGTCGCTCAAGCTGATCGCCAGCGAGAACTACGCCTCCCCCGCCACGCTGCTGGCGATGGGGAACTGGTTCAGCGACAAGTACGCCGAGGGCACCGTCGGCCGCCGCTTCTACGCCGGCTGCCAGAACGTCGACACCGTCGAGGCGCTCGCCGCCGAGCACGCCAAGGAACTGTTCGGCGCCGCGCACGCGTACGTGCAGCCGCACTCCGGGATCGACGCGAACCTGGTGGCGTTCTGGGCGATCCTGGCCGACCGGGTGGAGTCCCCGGCTCTGAAGAAGGCCCAGGTACGGCACGTCAACGACCTGACCGAGCAGGACTGGTTCACGCTGCGCCGGGAGCTGGGCAACCAGCGGATGCTCGGCATGTCCCTGGACGCGGGCGGCCACCTCACCCACGGCTTCCGGCCGAACATCTCCGGCAAGATGTTCGACCAGCGCAGCTACGGCACCGACCCGGTGACCGGGCTGGTCGACTACGACAAGGTCGCCGAGGCGGCCCGCGAGTTCAAGCCGATGGTCCTGGTCGCCGGCTACTCGGCGTACCCGCGGAAGGTGAACTTCCGGATCATGCGGGAGATCGCCGACTCGGTCGGCGCGACGTTCATGGTCGACATGGCGCACTTCGCCGGCCTGGTGGCGGGCAAGGTCTTCACCGGGGACTTCGACCCGGTGCCGCACGCGCACATCGTCACCACCACCACCCACAAGTCGCTGCGCGGCCCGCGCGGCGGCATGGTGCTCTCCGGCCCGGAGCTGGCCGACCAGGTGGACCGGGGCTGCCCGATGGTGCTCGGCGGCCCGCTGCCGCACGTGATGGCAGCCAAGGCGGTCGCCCTGGCCGAGGCCCGTCGCCCCGACTTCGCCGACTACGCCCAGCGGATCGTCGACAACGCCCAGGCCCTCGCGGAGGGGCTGCTGCGCCGGGGCGCGAAGCTGGTCACCGGCGGCACCGAGAACCACCTGGTGCTGATCGACGTCTCCGGGTACGGGCTGACCGGCCGGCAGGCCGAGCAGGCGCTGCTCGACTCGGGCATCGTCACCAACCGCAACTCCGTCCCGCAGGACCCGAACGGCGCCTGGTACACCTCGGGCATCCGGATCGGCACCCCGGCGCTGACCACCCGGGGCCTGGGCGTCGCCGAGATGGACGCCACCGCCGAGCTGATCCACACCGTGCTCAACCAGACCGTCTCCGGCTCGAACGCCGACGGCACCCCGTCGAAGGCCAAGTACGTCCTCGACCCGGCGCTGGCCGACAAGGTCAGCCGCCAGGCCACCGACCTCCTGTCGACCTTCCCCCTCTACCCCTCGGTCACCCTGACCTGACCCGCCCGACTGATTGGTGATCAAGAGGTTTGCGTCGGCGGCGAGGCCGATCCTGACGCAAACCTCTTGATCACCGGGGCGAGGGCGAGGCGCGGGGGCGGGGGCGGGGCGGGGGTTAGGGTCAGGCTAGGGGGCGCTTTAGGTGGTAGCGGTGGACCTCGGTGCTGCCCTGGACGTTGTTCACGTCCTCGGCGGCGGAGACCAGCTCCCAGCCGTCCCGGCCGGCGCGGTTGAGGTGGGCGATCGCGGTGTCGCCGTACGCGGTGATGTCGGTGCGGGACCCGTCCGGGCCGTACCAGACGAACGAGACGTGGAAATTGCGTCCCTGCCCCTGGTAGCGGCGGACCAACAGCGCGTACTCCCATGCGACCATGCGATCCATTATGGCCGGTGCGTCCGGGCGGCGGACGCACGGGGGGTGGCGGAACGGCGACAGTGCGGGGTCAGGCCAGCGCCGCCGGGGCCGCCGCCCGGGCCAGCTCGTCGGCGATCAGCGCGGCGAGGCGGTCCAGGCCGACGTCGATCTGCTCGCAGGTGACGGCGCTGATCGACAACCGCAGCGCGGCCACCGGTGCGGTGTCGTCGTAGAAGTGCGCCATCGGGGTCCACAGTACGCCGTACTCCTGCGCCGAGCGGCGCAGCAGCGCGTCGTCGACGGGGAACGGGACGGTCAGCACCGCGAAGAAGCCGCCGGCCGGGACGTTCCAGGACACCGGGGAGGGCGCCGGGAACCGCCGCTCCAAGCCCGCCACCAGGTGGCGCAGGTTGCGGGCGTACGCGGCGCGCTCTCGGACGTTCGCCGCCACCAGGCTGCCCCCGTGGGCGAGCAACGCGCCCCCGACCACCGCCTGGGCGATCGCCGAGGTGTTCACCGTGACCATGCTCTTGATCTTCGCGAGCTGGTCGGCGAGCGGCCCCACCGTCCCGTCGGAGTCGCGGACCCGCTGGTCGGCCACCAGGTAGCCGACCCGGGCCCCGGGCAGCACGGTCTTGGCGAACGAGCCGAGGTAGACGACCCGACGGCCGGTGTCCAGGGCCTTGAGCGTCGGCACCCGCTGCGCGCCGTCGGCGTGGAACAGCCCGTACGGGTTGTCCTCGATCAGCAGCAGGTCCTCCTCCGCGGCGAGGTCGAGCAGCCGCCGCCGGTCGGCCAGGTCGATACTGGTCCCGGACGGGTTGGCGAAGTCCGGCATCACGTAGCAGGCGCGTGGGCGCAGCCCCTCGGCGCGGGCCCGGCGCACCTGCTCACGCAGGTCGGCCAGGTCGATCCCGGTCGGGCCGCCGGCCACCGGGCGCACCGGCAGGTCCACCAGCCGGGCCGCGCCGGTGAGCCCCACGTACGTCGGGGCGACCGCGAGCAGCACGTCCCGGGGGCCGGCGCGCAGCGCGCGCAGCACCAGCAGCATCGCTTCCTGGCAGCCGACGGTCACCACGATCGACTCCGGGTCGACGGTGATCCGCTCGTCGACGGCGAGGTTGCGGGCCACCAGGTCGTGGATGATCCCCTTGGTCCGGCCATACTGGAACAGGGTGCGGTGCACCTGCTCCGGGCCGTACCCGAGGTCGTCGACCAGGTGCGCGCGGAAGGTCTCCAGGTGCCGGTGCAGGTCGGCGACGTCGAAGAACTCCTCGTACGGTCGGCCGGCGGCCAGCGACACCGCCGCCGGGTAGCGCTGGGCCACCTCGTTGAGGAAGTTCATCGAGTTCAGCGCCGGATCGTCCACCGCCGGGTGCAGGTCCGCGACGTCCAGGTCCACGTCCATGGCCACCTCCACCGGTCGTCCACCGTCCACGTTCAGCCTCCCGTGATCGTCCGCAGGTCGCGGGCCTCGGCCGGGTCGGCGCACCCGGCGAGGGTGAGCGCGTCGCGCAGCTCGGCGGCGAGCAGCGCGAACGCGGCGTCCGCGCCGGCCCGTCCGCCGACGGCCAGCGCCCAGAGCAGCGGCCGGCCGACCAGCGCCCCGGTCGCGCCGAGCGCCAGGGCGCGCAGCACGTCGACGCCGCCGCTGATCCCGCCGTCGACCAGCACCTCGCACCGGTCGCCGACGGCGGCCAGCACCTCCGGCAGCAGGGTGATGCCGGGCGGGGCCGCGTCGAGCTGCCGCCCACCGTGGTTGGACACCACCACCGCGTCCGCGCCCGCGTCGGCGGCGAGCACCGCGTCGCGGGGGTCGAGGATCCCCTTGACCACCAGCGGCAGGTCGGTCTGCCCCCGCAGCCAGCCGACGTCTGACCAGGTCAGGGCAGGGGCGAAGGCGGCGCTGGTGTGCCGGGCCACGGCGGAGGTGCCGGGGATGCCGGCGTGCGCGAGGTCGTCGCGACTGCCCGGCAGGTTGGCCGCGCTCACCTCCGGCGGCAGGGCGAAGCCGTTTCGCACGTCGCGCAGCCGGGGGCCGAGGGTCGGCACGTCGACGGTGACCATGAGGGCGGTGCAGCCGGCCCGGTGCGCCCGGTCCACCAGCTCCCGCACCATCCCCCGGTCGCGCAGCCAGTAGAGCTGGAACCAGACCGGGCCGCCGGCCGCCGCGATCTCCTCAACGGTGGTGCTGCTCAGTGTGCTCGCCACGTACGGCACCCTGGCCGCGTGGGCCGCCGCCGCGAGCGCCGGCTCGCCGTCGGGGTGCACCAGCCGCTGGTACGCCATCGGCGCCACCGCCACCGGCAGGGCGTGCGGCCGGCCGAGCAGCGGGGCGTCGGTGCGGGGCCGGTCGACGCCGCGCAGCATCCGGGGCAGCACGGCGATCCGGTCCAGCGCGGCCCGGTTCGCCGCGAGGGCGGTCTCGGTGCCGCTGCCGCCGGCCACGAAGTCGTACACCTCGGGCGGGAGGACGTCGCGGGCCAGGGCGGCGAAGTCGGCGAGGCTCGCCGCGAGCGGCACCCCGCCCGGGGCGGTGGCCGGGTCAGCCATCGACGGCGCCCTGGTCGGAGGGGAGCCCCGGGGCGGTCCCGAGCCGCTCGCGCAGGAACGCGGCGGCCCGGTCCTGGGCCCGCCGGCCCGCGTCGAACGCGCCCGGCATGGCGAAGAACCCGTGGATCATCCCGTCGTAGCGGGCCAGCTCGACCGGCACCCCGGCGTCGCGCAGCCGGGACGCGTACTGCTCCCCCTCGTCGCGCAGCGGGTCGTACTCGGCGGTGACGACCAGGGCCGGCGGCAGGCCGGTCAGGTCCTCGGCGAGCAGCGGCGAGGCGAGCGGGTCCTCGGCGGCGGCGGGGTCGGGCAGGTAGTGCCCCCGATACCAGGCCACCGAGTGCCGGTTGAACAGCAGCGGGTCCTGCTCGCCGGCGGGCTCGTCCCGCCGGCGCTGGTCGGTGTTCGGGTAGATCAGGAGTTGGGCGGCGAGCGCCGGCCCGCCCGTGTCCCGGGCCAGCAGGGTGACCGCGGCGGCGAGGTTGCCGCCGGCGCTGTCGCCGCCGACGGCCAGCCGGTCCGGGTCGATCCCGAACTCGTCGGCGTGCCCGGCGAGCCAGCGCACGGCGGCGTGGCAGTCGTGCACGGCCGCCGGGAACGGGTGCTCGGGGGCCAGCCGATAGCCGACGGTCACCACCTGGCAGCCGGCGGTGTTGGCCAGCCGACGGCAGATCCCGTCGGCGGTGTCGACGCTGCCCAGCGTCCAGCCGCCGCCGAAGAAGTAGACCAGCGTGGGCAGCCGGCCCGACCCGGCCGGCCGGTGCACGCGGACCGGGAGGTCCCCGGCGGGGCCGGGGACGACTCCGTCGTACACCTCGTGCACCGGTTCGACGTCGCCGCCGCCGGCCCGGATCGCGGCCAGGTCGGCGGCGCGGGCCTCGGCGAGGGACTGGGTGTACAGGGGCGTGACGCCGGCCGCCGCGCGGGCGGCCCGGTACGCGATCACCTGCGGGTCCAGGGGCATGCTGGTCTCCTAACCGCCGGTCGTGACGAACAGCTTGTCGATGCCGCGCAGGAACAGACTGCCGCTGTACACCGGCGTCTGGGTGATCCGCAGCTCGGGGAAGCGGGCGAACAGCCGGGGCAGGGCCAGCCGGCCCTCCAGGCGGGACACCGCCGCGCCGAGACAGAAGTGCAGGCCGACGCCGAAGGCCAACGACGGCGGGCCGCCCCGGCGCGGGTCGAAGCGGTCGGGGTCGGGGAAGCGGGCGGGGTCCCGGTTCGCGGCGGCGATCAGCAGCATCACGTTCTCGCCCTCGGCCACCGGGACGCCGTTCAGGACGGTGTCCCGGGGCGCGGCCCGGGCCAGGAAGTGCACGGGGCTCTGCATCCGCAGCACCTCGTCGACGCAGCCCATGGTCAGCGCGTCGTCGCCGGGCAGGGCGGCGGTCACCTCGGGGTGGTCGAGCAGCAGCGGCAAGCCGTTGCTGAACATGTAGACGGTGGTGACGAAGCTGGCGTTGAACAGGACGATCAGGTTGCTGATCAGCTCTTCCTCGGTGAGGTCCACGCCGCCGGAGTCCAGCGCCTCGACCAGGCCGCTGATGAGGTCCTCGCTGGGGGCGCGGCGGCGGTCGGCGATCAGCTCCCGGTAGTACGCGCGCAGCTCGGTGGCGGCGGTGTCGGCCTTGGCCAGCCGTTCCGGGGTCGCCCCGGCGATGTCCAGGAAGTCGTCGATCCGCTCGACCCGCTCGCGGTACCAGGCCAGGTCGGCCTCGGGCAGGCCGATGAACTCGGCCATCACCAGCGCCGGGATCGGGTAGGCGAAGTCGGCCACGAAGTCGACCTCGGCCCCACCGGCGCCGGCCTCGGCCATCTGGTCCAGCAGCCGGTCGGTGATCCGGTCGATCACCGGTTCCAGCGCGCCCAGCCGGCGGGGGGTGAACGTCTTGGCGAACACGGCCCGCATCCGGGTGTGGTCCGGCGGGTTGATGAACATCATCGAGGACTCGAAGGTACGCAGGATCTCGTGCTGCTCCCAGCCCGGCGGGGACTGCTTGGACCACTCGGGGTCGCGCAGCACCTGGTCGACCAGGTCGTATCCCCCGGCGACCGCGGCGACGGTGCTGTGCGCGGCGCGGTTCGGGATCTCGCGGATGGGGCCCAGCTCGTGCAGGGCCGCGTAGAAGGGGTACGGGTTCTGCCGGCCCTGTTCGCTGTACAGGCCGGCGAGTAGCTCTTGGACGTCCACGGTGGTGCTTCCTCCCCAGGAATCTTCAGACGGGGCGGCGGGGGGATCACCCCCGCCGCCCCGCCGATGTCACAGACCGAGCAGGCGCAGCGGCACCGCGTCGGCGATCGCCTGGTTGCCCAGGTCGTTCGGGTGGATGTGGTCACCCGAGTCGTACGCCGGGAGCAGCCGGCTCTGCTGCGCCGGATCGCGCAGCACCTTGTCGAGGTCGAGGACCCCGTCGAACTCCTGGCTGCCGCGCAGGTACGCGTTGACCGCCTGGCGGGTGGCCTCCTTCTCCGGCGTCCACACCCCCGCGACGCCGTGCCCCTCGTACGGGGTCAGCGTGGCCACCACGCTGGTCAGGCCGCGGGCCTTGACCTGCTGGTTGATCTGCCGCAGCGAGGCGATGATGTTCTCGGCGGAGTCGCCGGACATCCAGATGTCGTTGATGCCCAGTTGGGTGACGACGGTCTGCACGCCGGTCTGCGGGAATACGTCCTCGTTGAGCCGGGCCAGGCCGTTCGGGCCCAGCTCGTAGTAGCCGGGGAAGCCGCCCGTGCCGGGCTCCGTGCCCTCGTGGTTGAGCCGGTTGCCGGCCAGGCTGAGGTTGAGCACGCCCGGGGTGCGCACCTCGGGACGGCCGTCGATCAGCCGGTCGGCGAGCAGGTCCGGCCAGCGCTTGTTGGAGTTGACCGAGCTGCCGTTGCCGTCGGCGATCGAGTCGCCGAGGACGACCACCGAGCCGGGGCTCTGCCGCCGCTGCACGTCCACACCGGACAGGAACATCCAGCAGCAGTCGGGGCGGGTGGTGAAACCGGTGCCCGCGGCGGCACCGGTGAGGTCGGTGGCGCCGATGAACGTGGTCTGCCGGGACTGGCCGTGGAAGGTGACCGGCCCGGTCAGCACCGGGAAGTACAGCGTGACGACCAGGTCCTCCTGGTCACCGACCGGGAAGTCGATCGGGTCGCTGAGCAGCTCGGCGCCCCTGTTCATGGTGACCGTGGCGGAGCCGTTGAACTTCAGCTCCCGCACGCTGGCGGCGGTGACGTCCGACAGGTCCGTCGGGGTCGAGGTGTCCGGCCGGGCGACGGTGGCCCGGCCGACCTTCACGGCCTGCTCGCCGTAGACGTTGCTGAGTCGGATGCGCAGCCGCGGACCGCCCACAGTGGTGTGCACGATCATCCGGATGCTGTGGTTGTTCAGGCCGGTGTTGGTCAGGCCCACCGAGTTGCCCCGGGTCACCGCGGCGGCCCAGCTACCCGCCCACACGGGGGCGCCGCGGCGCTCCCCGGTGTCCGGGCCGGCGGTCGCCACGACGGCCGGCGCCCCCACGACCAGTGCCGTGGCCACGGCCGCGATCATCTGCCATCTCTTCGGGGCCTTAGTCAAGTGCCATCTCTTCGGAGTCGACATTGAACCTCCATGTTGGCCCAGGGTCGTCCACTGACGACAGTTGCCTGGACGATGGTCCAGAAACCTAGCGGCGCCCCTGACAGGCGTCAATCAACCTGATCGACAAGATCAATTGACGTCGAGGTATGGCGGGGCACCGATCGGCCCTGTGCCGGGCGGGCCCGCGCGGCCTAGGCTCGAAGCGGCGGCGGTGCGGTCGTCGAAGCGCCCCGCCGTCGCCGCGTCCTGGCCGTGAGCTGCCCGGACGTCGCTCGCGGCCGGTCATCGCGGGTGCCTCGCCGGGTCGCCACCGATCGCCGCCGAAAAGCTGATGGGGGCTGGCGATGACTGATGGGTCCAACCGACCGACCACCTACGTCCACGAGGCGCTGGAACTGTTCGCCGGCTTCGGCGACCGGGAGGCGCTGGTGGGCGGCGGACGCCGATACACCTACCTGGACGTGGCCGCCGAGGTGCGCGGCATGGCCGGCGCGCTCGCCCGGGGCGGGGTTCGGCCGGGCGCAGCGGTGCTGGTGATGCTCGGCAACGCGGTGGAGGGCCCGCTGCTCCAGCTCGCCCTGCACCTGCTGGGCTGCCGGACGATGTGGATCGCCCCGGTCACCTCCCGCCGCGAGGTCGACGACTTCGTCCGGCTGTCCCGCCCCGAGGCGTTCGTCTACGACGCCCGCACCGGCGACGGGTTGGGCGCGGAGATCGCCGCCGGGCTGGCCGGCGTACCGGTGCTCTGCCTCGGCCCGGCCGGCGCGGGCCCGGACCTGACCGCCGCCGACCGGGACGCGGCGGTCGGGCTGCCCGGCGACGTGCCGGAGCCGGAGTCGTTCCTGCAGACCAGCGGCACCACCGGCACCCCGAAGCTGGTGCACCACCGGGAGAGCTTCTACCGGCAGATCCTCACCCTGGCAGCGGGCTTCCGCGCCGGCGGGGTCCCGCTGCTGCGGCACCTGTCCCACTCGCCGATGTGGCTGGCCAGCGGGCAGATCACCACACTGGTCAACCTGTTCAGCGGCGGCGTGCTGTTCCTGCGCGAGCAGTGGGACCCGGCGACGTTCATCGCCACCGTCGGCCGGGAGCGGGTCAACTCGACGTTCGTCACCCCGCCGATGCTCTACGAGGTGCTCGACCACCCCGACTCCGACGGCGCGGACTTCTCCGCGATGTTCATGTTCAACGTGGGCGCCGGGCCCGCCGCGCCCGCCCGGCTGCGGCAGGCGATCGCGCGCTTCGGCCCGTGCCTGCGCATCGTGTACGGCCTCAGCGAGGCCGTCGTGATCACCGCCCAGCCGGGGCTGACCGAGGACCCGGAGCACCCGGAGCGGCTGCGCTCCTGCGGCAGGCCGTACGGTGACGTGGCCGTGGAGATCCGCGACGCCGACGGAGCGGTGCTGCCGCCGGGCGTCGACGGCGAGGTGTGGGTGCGCACGAAGCTGAGCTTCGCCGGCTACCACGGCCAGCCCGAGCTGACCGCCGAGACCCTGGTCGACGGCTGGGTGCGGACGCGCGACATCGGCCACCTGGACGCCGACGGGTACCTCTACCTCGTCGACCGGCTCCAGGATCGGATCCTCACCCGGCAGCGGAGCTGGCCGATCTACTCGCGGCCGATCGAGGACGTGCTGGCGGGCCACCCGCAGGTGCGCGCCGCCGCCGTGATCGGGGTGCCCGACGAGGTGGCCGGCGAGCTGCCGTACGCGTACGTGGTGCCGGCGCCGGGGGCGACGGTGACCGGGGCGGAGCTGATCGAGCTGGTCATCGCCGAGCTGAGCGACACGTGGGCGCCCGGCGCGGTGGAGTTCGTCGACGCGCTGCCACTCAACCGCTCGGCGAAGGTGGACAAGCGGGCGCTGCGCGAACGGTACGCCGCCCGCCGACCGGCCGACCCCGTCGGCAGCCCGGCGTGACGACCGACGCCGCCCCCGAGCCCGTGGTGAAGACCAAGGCCGCGCCCGGGGCCACGGCACCGTCCGAGGCCGCACGGGAGGCTGACGTGCCGGCCGACGCCGAAGGACCGCCCGGCGTGAAGGGTCCCCGGCCGCCCGGCGTCGCCGCCGCCCGGCGGGAGCTGGTCACCCTGGTCGCCGCCGACCTGATCTCCAATCTGGGCAGCCGGATCTCGGTCATCGCCATCCCGTGGCTGGTGCTGACCACCACCGGCAGCCCGGCGAAGATGGGCATCGTCGCGGCGGCGGAGTTCCTGCCGTACATGCTCTCCAGCTCCCTGGCCACGCCGTGGGCGGACCGGTTCGGGGTGCGGCGCACCTCCATCGTGGTGGACGCCGCGAGCGCGGTGGCGATGGCCGTGGTGGCGATGACCCCGTGGCTCGGCTTCTGGGCGCTGGTCGCCCTGGTCGCGGTGGCCGGTGGGCTGCGCGGCATCGGCGACCGGGTCAAGCACGTGATGTTCCGGCCCGCGGCGCAGCGCGCCGGGGTGGAGCTGATCCGCCTCACCTCCGCCTACGACGGGCTGGCCCGCGGGGTGACCCTGTTCGGGGCGGTGATCGGCGGGCTGCTCATCGACTGGGTCGGGGTGACCCGGGCCATCTGGATCGACGCGGGCAGCTTCGCGCTCTGCGCGCTGCTGGTCGGCGCGCTGGTGCGCCCACCGGCCGCCGAGGCGCCGGCCGCGCCCCGGGAGAGCTACTTCCGGGCGCTGCGCACCGGCTTCGCCTACCTGCGCACCGACCGGGTGCTGCTGGCCATGCTGCTGGTGGTCTCCGCGCTGAACATGATGGCCGCGGCCAACACGACCGTGTGGCTCCCGGTCTGGATCCGCGACGTGCTCGGCGACCCCGCCGGCTTCGGCCTGGTGCTCGGCGTGTTCGGCGCCGGGGCGCTGCTGGGCAACCTGGTCTTCACGGCGATCGGCCCCCGGCTGCCCCGGACGCTGGTCTTCGCCGTCGGCGCCGCGTTGAGCGGCGCTCCCCGGATGCTCACCATGGCCGTCACCGACCACCTGGTGGTGGTGCTGGTGGTGACGTTCCTGTCCGGGATCGGGATCGCCGCGGTCAACCCGCTGCTCGGGGCGACGCTCTACGAACGGGTGCCGGACGCGCTGCAGACCCGGGTGCTCGGCATCGCCGGCTCGCTGGCCTTCGTCGGGCTGCCGATCGGCGGCCTGCTCGGCGGCTGGTCGGTGGCGGCCCTCGGGCTCAAGCCGGCGCTGCTGGTGATGTCGGTGGTGTGCGCGGCGCTGACCGTGGGGCCGCTGCTCGTCGGCCCGCTGCGGGCGGGCCGGTCACGGCCCCGGCCGGCCCCGGCGGGCTGACGCCGGCCGGGCCGGCGCGAACGGTTACCCCCTCGGGGCGGCGCTTGCGGCCGCCACGGATGATGATCAACGTGTTCGGACGAATGTGGGCGAAGGCCCGGGAAAACCGCCGGGAGCAGGACAGGTTCGCGCGGTCGATGAGAAAGTCGAAGAACCCGGACGGCTGCTGCGACTGCTGCGACCTCAACCTGTTCTCGACGCTGCTGACCCTGGGGGCGGCTACGGCGGCGGCGACCCGGGCCCCCGCGCTGGACCGGGCGGGGGTGACGGCGATCCGTGGCTACCGGAGGCCGGTGGGGGAGGTTCCTCCTGTGGGGGGGTGCCCTTCGCGTCCTGTGGAGCTGATGTCGTCAACGACTCAACCGAGGGTGATGTCGTAGACGACATCAGCTCCACAGCGTCCGGGACAGTGGGTGTCGTCCCCGCGTGGCGGCCGGCAGTCTGCCCGGCGGCTTCGCCGCCGTCGCTCGGCACGGCCCGCACCGCCGCCCCGACCGCCCCGACCGCCCCGACCGCCCCGACCGGCCTGACCGGCCTGACCGCCCCGACCGGCGTCGATCATGCACTTACGGCCCTTGGTTTGTTCACTTTTGTTCCCTTTAGGCGGGGCAACAAGTGCATGATCGACGCCGGAGAGCGGGGCGGGGTGAGCGGGGTCGGCGCCAGGAGTGCCAGCCGCTCACCACTAGCAGAAGGACCATCAGGCTCGGGGAGAGGCCGGCTCCGGCGCCGAAGAGGAGGTGGACCGTCAAACAGCCGGCCGCCATGCCGACCAGGACTGATCCGGCCAGGTACAGCAGCACCCAGCGGCGGGACCGCCGGAATCGCACTCCCCCGGTTCGCTTACCGAAATCATGACCATCTGGTGCCGATTTCACCGGGCGGCAAACTTATGGCCCGCCAGGGCTGCCCCCAATGGGTTTCGTCGCGCGCCGAGCCCCGTCGTGTTTCCGTCGTGGCGCCCGTCTCGCCCACCCACCGCGGCGCCCCGCCCGGACCTTGGACAGTTCCCGTCTATGGTGGACGAGAACTGTCCAAGGTTGACGGTTCGTCGGGCGGGGCTTCGGGCCAGCGGCCTGTCGTGGCGTCCCTGGGGTGAACGCGCGGGCGGTGGCAGCCCAGCGGTGCGCTTCGGACGGCTCCAGATGCTCGGGGGTCATGCCGAGCCCAGGGCTCGTGCCTGTTGGTGTGCGGTGGTGCCGGTTTCTGGCTCCGGCGGTGGTCAGACGGTGAAGATCCGCTCGGCCTGATCGCGGTAGGTGTACAGCTCCCAATAGACGGGCGAGATCTGGTCCGCAGTAGCGGCCGGAGCGCCCTCGGGGCGCGGTCACCAATCCAGACGCCGACTGCGACGTGGGCTGCCTGGATGCCTTCGGGTTCGAGTTCCTTGTGCAGGTTGATCACCCAGTTCCGCAGCGCAGCACCGGCGGGAGGGCTCGCTCCTGCGCGACCACGGCGATTCCCGGGCCGGTCGTGGTGTCGACGCCCGGGCGGGGCTCGGCTAGCGTGCCGATCATGACATCGACCCTGACCGAAGCGACCGATCCGCACTGCCTGCGCGCCGGGGAGAGCGCGCGGCTGCTGGCCGGCCACCCGTGGCGGCGGTTCGTGGTGCTGGGCGACAGCGTCGCCGAGGGGCTCTGCGAGCCGGTCGACGGGTACCCGGACGTGCAGTGGGCCGACCGGATCGCCGCCGAGTTGGACGCGGTTCGGCCCGGGCTGGCGTACCGGAACCTGGGGTTGCGCGGGTTGCGGGCGCACGAGGTGCGGGCCGCGCAGCTCGGCCCGGCGGTGGAGTTCGGGCCCGACCTGGCGCTGGTGGTCTGCGGCGGCAACGACGCGTTCCGCCAGGCGTACGACGCGGACGCCGTCGACGCCGAGCTGGCCGCGATCGTCACCGGCCTCCGGGCGGCCGGGGCCGATGTGATCACGGTGGGCATGTTCGACGTGTCGCACAGCCCGGCGGTGCCCGAGCGGCTGCGCGAACCCCTGGGCGAGCGGATGCGCCGGCTGTCGGCGCGCACCCGGGCGCTGGGCGAGCGGCTGGGCACCCTGCACGTGCACCTGACCGACCACCCCGCCGTGGCCGACCCGGGCCTGTACAGCGGCGACGGCCGGCACGGCAGCGCCCGCAGCGACGCCATCGCCGCCGCCGAGACGATCCGCCGCCTCGGCGCCCACCTCGCCGCCGTCCAGGGAAAGACGGAGGGCCCCTGACCGCCGGCCCCCACCCGCCCCTCACCCCGTCATGGCACCCGGTCGCGGCTCATTCCCAGCGGAAGTAGCGGGCCGCGAACCCACCCAGCACCACGGTGAACCCCACCATCACGGCCAGGTGCAGCAACGTGGGCCAGGCGCCCGCCCAGGCGTCCTGCACGGCCAGGGACGCGGCCCCCAGCGGGGTGAAGTCGGCGATCTCCCGCACCACGTCGGGCATCAGCGGCCCCGGCGTCCACACCCCGGCGAAGAACATCATCGGGAAGTAGATCAGCTGGCCAACCCCCGACGAGGCCCGGGCGCTGGGCGTGACCGCCGCCACGAGCAGTGCGAGGGCGCACATCGTGCACGACCCGAGCGTGAACGCCAGCACGAAGCCGGCCACGTTGCCGGGCGGCGGGACGTCGAAGACAGTCGCCGCCACCAGCCAGGCCAGGGCGCAACCGACCAGCAGTGCTCCGACGTTCACGGCCACCTGCGCGACAAGCAGCGCCGCCGGGGAGACCGGGGTGGTCGACAGCCGGCGCAGGACGCCCCGCTCGCGGTAGCTGCCCACCACGCCCAACAGCGTCACCATCGTCACCGTCGCGATGGCCAGCGTCATGGTGATCGGCAGGTAGACCTCCATGGGAAGCCGGCCGTCCAGCTCGTCCGTCGGCTCCCGAAACCCGGGCATGGCCAGGCCGAGCACCAGGAGCAGCAGGGCCGGAAAGGCGATGGCGAAGAACGCGCCGACCGGATCCCGGAGGAACAGCTTCGCCTCGACTCGAATGATCTTGGCTAGGGCGGTCATCAGTTGCTCCTGGCAGAGGTGAGGGAGAGGATCGCGTCCTCGAGGGTGGGCTGTGCGACGCCGGGCAGCGCAGCACCGGCGATCAGGTTGCGGGGCGTGTCGACGGCGACAACCCGGCCGGCCGCGACGACCGCCAACCGGTCACACAGCCGCTCCGCCTCGTCCATGAAGTGGGTCACCAGCACGACCGTGACGCCGCGGTCCCGGACCTGCCGGACCAGCTCCCACGTGTCCCGCCGCGCCTGCGGGTCCAGCCCCGTGGTCAGCTCGTCCAGGATCGCCACCGACGGGTTGCCGACCAGTGCCAGCGCGATCGACAGCCGCTGCTTCTGGCCGCCGGAGAGCTTCGCGAACACCGTGTTCCGTTTGGGGCCCAGGCCCAGCTCGTCCATCAGCGCCCGCCAGTCGGCCGGGTGCGGATAGAACGAGCTGTACAGGTCAAGGGCCTCCCACACCCTGATCCGGTCCGGCAGCTGGCTCTCCTGGAGTTGGATGCCCAGCTTCTGCCGTACCGCCGCGCGGTCCCGGCGCGGGTCCAGCCCCAGCACCCGTACCGATCCGGAGTCCGGGACCCGGAGCCCCTCGATGCACTCCACCGTGGTGGTCTTGCCGGCGCCGTTCGGGCCGACGAGCCCGAAGATCTCGCCCTCGTCCACGCTCAACGACACGTCGGCGACGGCCACCTGATCGGCGTACTGCTTGCGGAGGTTCCGCACCTCGATGACTGGCATGCCGACAACGCTAGGAATCTCACCGGCCGCGGATAATGGGTCCAGCTGCCCGGTGGGGGTGTACCCAGCCCCACCCCTGGTCGGTAGCCTGCCCCAGTGTGGCGGCGGTCGGTGCAGCGAAGACTCGGCCCGTGACTCGCTTCGCGCTCGCCGTACCACGCTGCGTCGCCCTGGTCGTGCTGGCCGTGGCGGGGCTCGCCTACGCGCATCTCCTCGTGGTCGGCGCCACCCTGGTGATCGCCTATCCGCTCGCCGTCTCCGGCCAGGTCCGGCTGACCGCGCTGGCTCGCCGGCTCGCCCGCGCCTGGGCTGGGGCCGACCTCCCCGCCCCCGTCCGGTCGCCGCCACCCACACCGCACCGGCGCGAGGACGGCTGGTACGCCCACGACGGCACGTTGTTCAAGTCGCCCCGGCTGCCGGCGTTCCTGCTGAAGATGGAGCACCACTCGAAGGACCCGACGCTCGTCCGGGAATGGCTGTGGCTGATCCTCACCCCGGTCACCGGCGCGGTCCCGGTCCTGGTGCCCCCCGCACTGATCGCGGCCGGCGTGTTCCTGCTCGTCTCGCCCCCCTGGCCACTCGCGTGGTCGGTGCCGGCGGCCGTCGTGGCCGTCGTGGCCGCGTTCCTGCTCGCTCCGGGTGCGCTGCGGGCGTACGGGCTCTGGGCCGGTGTGCTGCTGGGGACCGGGGAGCTGCCGCAGACGGCGGTCAGCCGGTGGGTCACCCGGACGTCGGCCGCGACCTGGCGGGGGGCCGGCCTGGCCGGGCTCTCCCTCGCCGCGTTCGGCGGCCTGCTGCTCAACCTGCTCGCCGCAGCCCTGTCGTGGGGCGGGCTGCTGCCGTACACCCTGCCGGTCACGCGGGCACTGGTGGAGCTCTACCGGCGCCACGTCGGCCGGTGGACGGGCACCGAACTGCCCGCACCGTACCGGCCGTACCCGCCGTCGCCCAGCCCCGGCGAGGACGGCAACTACCGGGTCGGGCGGGTCCTGTACACCGACCTCCCGGCGGCCGTCCAAGGTCAGCGGCCAGGGTGGTTGTTCGGCGACCCGGCCACCTGGCGGGACCAGCTGTGGTCACTGGGCTCGGTCGCCCTGGCCCCGCTCTCGTTCGTCCCGGCGGTCCTGGTCGGCTTCGGGTTCTACGGCCTGTTCTGCCAGCCCCTGACGTGGGTGGGCTGGGCGGCGCCGATCGGCCTGTTCACCGGCTACTGGGTCACCCCGTTCTACCTGTGGTTCGGCATCGAGCACGTCGGCCTCGTCGCGCCGTGGTTCCCGGACTGGGCGAGCATGCCCGTCGGGCTGGCCATGGCGCTGCTCGGGCTCGGCCTGGCCAGCCCGCTGATGAGGCTGCGGCTGTCGTGGGACCGGCTCCTGCTCACCCCCACGGCCGCCACCGTGCTCGCCTCGCGGGTCGCGCACCTCGCCACCACCCGGGCCGACGCCGTCGACGTGCAGGCGGCCGAACTGCGCCGCATCGAACGCGACCTGCACGACGGCGCCCAGGCCCGGCTCATCGCCGTCGGGCTCGGCCTGGCGGCCGTCGCACGGCTCATGGAGACCGACCCGGTGCGCGCGCGGCGGGTGCTGGAACAGGCGCAGGAGACGTCCGCCGCCGCGCTGGCCGAGCTGCGCGGCCTCGTACGCGGCATCCACCCGCCGGTGCTCGCCGAGCGCGGGCTCGGCGACGCGATCCGGGCGATCGCGCTCGACACCCCACTACCGGTGGACGTGGACGTCGACCTGCCCGGCCGGCTCGACGCGCCGGTCGAGTCGGCCGCCTACTTCGTCACCTGCGAGGCCCTCACCAACGCGGCCCGCTGCGCGTCCCACATCTCCATCTCGCTGGCGCACCGCGACGGGGTGCTCCGGATGGTCGTGACCGACGACGGTCCCGGCGGGGCCGACCCGGCCGCTGGGACCGGGCTGCGCGGCATCCAACGGCGGCTCGCTACATTCGACGGGACCCTGACCCTGCACAGTCCGCCCGGCGGACCCACCACCGTCACGATGGAGATCCCGTGCGCGTTGTCCTCGCCGAGGACCTCCACATCCTGAGGGATGGGCTGGTCCTGCTCCTCGAAAGCCACGGCTTCACCCTCGCCGAGGCCGTCGGTGACGGGCCGTCGCTGCGCGCCGCCCTGGCCCGGCACCGGCCCGACGTGGCCATCGTCGACGTGCGGCTGCCGCCGACCTTCACCGACGAGGGCCTCCAGGCGGCGCTGGCCGCCCGGCGGGAGGTCCCCGGCCTGCCGGTGCTGGTGCTGTCCCAGCACGTCGAGCAGCTCTACGCCCGGGAACTGCTGGCTGACGGGGCTGGCGCGGTCGGCTATCTGCTCAAGGACCGGGTCCTCAACGCGGACCAGTTCATCGACGCCGTACGCCGAGTCGCGTCCGGCGGCACCGCGATGGACCCCGAGGTGATCGCCAAGCTGTTGACGGCTGGCGGCACCGCCTCGCCCCTGACCCGCCTCACGCCGCGCGAACGCGACGTCCTCGAACTCATGGCCCAGGGGCGTTCCAACGCCGCCATCTCGCAGCGGCTGTTCCTCAGCGAGAGCGCCGTGGGCAAGCACACCGCGAGCATCTTCGACAAGCTGCGTCTCCCCCCGTCCTCCGACGACAACCGCCGCGTCCTCGCCGTCCTCACCTACCTCAACAACGCCTGATCCCCGGGTTCACACCCGCCCGCACGGTCCTCGCCGCCACCGGCTCAGGCGAGCTGGTCCAGCGTCCGGGCGACGTTGTGCTCGGCGATCGCGCGCATGCCGGCCCGGTCGGGGAAGTCGCCGTCGAGCAGGCGTAGCGGGCCTGCCACCAGCGACAGGTGCAGCGCGAGCCGGTAGAGGCGCATCCGGTCCTCGTCGAGACCCTGCACGGCCAGCGCCGGGTAGGCGTCGCCGAAGCGCAGTTCGAGGAAGGCGTGCTCCCACTCCACGTCGAGGAAGACCGCACCCTCGATGTCGACGAGCACCGGATGGTCCCGCGCGTCCACGAGCACGTGGTCCGGGCCGAGTTCCCCGTGGATCAGGCCGTAGCGGGAACGGGGCGCCACGGCGGCGTACCGCTCGGCGAGGGCCCCGGCGAGACGGTCCCGCACGGCGGCGATCCGCTCGACCCGGGCGGCGGCATCGGCCAGGTCGCCGAGCGCCCGGTCGAGGATGATCCGCTGCACCGACCGGCCCGCCGTCGGCCCGTCGAGCCCTGGTCGGCCGTGCCGGTCGCGGCGGCGGGCGTGCATGGCCCGCACGGCGTCACCGAGCCGGTCCAGCACCACCCCGGCGCGTCGCGGATCACGTCGACACAGGTCCTGCAGGGTGCCGCCCCGGACGTCCTCCACCACCGCCACCTCGCCGGGCACGAGCCGTGCGGTGGGGGCGAGCAGCAGCCCGGGCACCCGCACCCCGGCGGCGGTGAGTTCCCGGTACGCCGCCGCAAACAGGCCGGCCCCGGTCGCGTGCCCGAACGGGTCATCCGGGTCCGGGGCAGACGGTGCCGGCCAGTAGTCCTCCGTGGGGTGCCACACGTAGGCGATGCCCGTGGACCCGTCGTCGAGGGTCAACCGGTAGACGCCCTTCTTCGTGCCGCCGGTCAGCCGTCCGACCGAGAGCAGCGCCCGCTCCCGCCCGAACGCCGCCCACCCCACCGCGCGCAACCCGTCGACCGTCAACCCCACCCGAGCCCCGTCCACCCGCCAATCCTGCCCGACCCCCCACAACCCCGCCCCCGGCCTGACCCGCCTGACCGGCCTGACCCGCCTGACCCGCCTGACCGACGTCGATCATGCACTTATGGCCCTTGGTTCATTCACTTATGTCCACTTTAGGCGGGCCGCAAGTGCATGATCGACGCCGGTGGGCCGGGGCGGGGCCGGGCGGGGGGTGGGTGGGGTGGGGTGGGGTGGGGTGGGTCAGTCGGTGAGGAGGATGCCCGTGAGGAGGACGCCGCGGGCGAGGTTGAGGATGCTCTCGCAGCCGGGGAAGCCGACCCGGGCCAGGGCGCCGGAGCCCTGCCGGCCGAACAGGTAGGGGGCGAGGCTGTACGGGACGTCGGCGGTGACCGTCTCCCCCGTCTCCATCCGGACGAAGTCCATCGCCACCCGGTCGGCCGGCATGTACTCCTGGAGGATGTAGCCGCCCTCGTCGATGGCCGCGCGCAGCCCCTCCTCCCACGCCTTCGCGTCGGTCTCCCGGCCGAGCAGCACCCCGATGCCGGCGGAGCCGTCGGCTGGCTTGGCGACCAGGTCGTGCTGGTCGGCCAGGGCCCGGGGCAGCTCGGCGGCGGTGAGCGCGCTGGTGCGCGGGACGTACCGGCGGATCAGCGCCTGGTCGGCCTCGGGCAGGGTGTCGAGATCCTCCCAGAGCCAGGCGAAATTGATCTTGTTGCCGAGCAGCCAGGCGGCGGAGCTGACGAACATCGGCAGGGTGCCGGCCGCGAGGGCCCCGGCGACGGCGTCCAGGCCGGCGCTGGCGTGGACCCGGTTGGGCACGAAGAGCCGGAACAGGCCGTCCACCGGGGCGCCGTCGACGACGAGCCGGCTGTCCTCGTCCAGGGTCGCGTACTTGAGCTGGGCGATGACCAGGTCGATGCCGAAGTGCCTGGCCCGGTCGGCCAACGGGGAGAGGATCCTGATGAAGTCCTCCGGGCTCTCCAGGCCGGGGTAGTCGGCGTCGAAGTCCAGCAGCAGCGCCACCCGGGCCCCGTCGGCCAGGGCCAGCTCGTCCCGGATCGCCACGAACCGCTGGTCCAGCAGGGACGGTGCGGGCCGCACCGGCAGCCCGTCGAGGATGCCCTGGTCCTGGTAGATCTTCGTGTACCGGTAGACGACCGTGTCGGCGTCGAAGCCGCCGCCGAGGCTGCTGTCGATGTTGTACTCGACGAACTTCGGCACCCCGCCGGAGATCAGCACGTCCGGCCGGTACGCGGCGAGCAGCGCCTCGGACAGCTCCTCGGACTCGTCGAGCAGCTTCGTCTCCTCCGCCGGCACGCCGAGCAGCCGGGTCAGCTCCCCCGCGGTGCGGGCACGTCGCTGGCACGCCTCCAGGATGAGCTGGGCGAGCCGGTCGCAGACCTCGTTCAGCTCGCGGAAGGCGTCCGCCGGCATCACCGGCGGGCGGGCCAGCCGCCACGTCTGGTTGTACGTGGCGCAGCCGTAGAAGACCTCCTTCCAGGCGGCGGCACCGGCGGCCACCATCGCCGCGCGGGTCGACTCCGGCAGGTCGTTCCACGCCTGGTCCAGCCGGGGCCAGGGGTAGTTCGGATCGATCATCATCCGTCCTTCATGGTGAGTTGGATGGCGGCGGTGAGCTGCTCGCGGCCGGGCTGCACGGCCCGGTCCAGCGCCGGGGCGAAGGGCAGCACCGCGCCGTCGGGGCGGGTGACCCGCCGGGGCGGCGCGAGCAGCCGCACCCGTTCGACCACGGTCGCGATGATCTCCCCGGCGATGCCGCAGGACCGGTTGGAGTCGTCGACCACGACCAGCCGGCCGGTGCGGGCCACGGACTCGATCAGCCCGTCCCAGTCGAACGGGTAGAGCGTGCGGGGGTCGAAGACCTCCACGGACACCTGGTCGACCAGTTCGTCGGCGACGGCGAGCGCGTCGTGCACCAGGTGCCCGACCGCGACCACGGTGACGTCGTCGCCGGCCCGGTGCACCCTGCCCCGGCCGATCGGCACCGGGGCCAGGGTGGCGAAGTCCACGTCGGCCCGGACGTCCATCGCCCCGGCCGGGGCGAACAGCACCACCGGGTCGACGTGCCGGATCGCCGAGACCAGCAGCCCGTACGCGTCCTGCGGGGTGGCCGGGACGAGGGTGGTCACCCCGACGTGGGCGAACAGGCTGTACGGGTGGTCGGAGTGCTGCCCCGCCCACCCCGTCCGCGAGCCGGAGCCCGGGACCAGGTAGGTGACCGGCACCGCGCACTGCCCGCCCGTCATCAGCGGGAACTTGTGCGCGTGGTTGACGATCTGCTCGAACACCAGGAACAGCAGGGACGGGATCTGGAACTCCACCACCGGGCGCAGCCCGGCCAGGGCCGCCCCGGTGGCGAAGCTGGTGAACGCCTGCTCCGACAGCGGGGTGTCCAGCACCCGCTCCGGCCCGAACTTCTTCAGCAGCCCCGAGGTGACGTTCGAGGCGGCAACCCGGATGTCCTCGCCGAGCAGGAAGACCGACTCGTCGCGGGTCATCTCGTCGGCGAGCGCCCGGGTGAGCGCCTTGCGGTACGACAGCCGTGGCATCAGCCACCTCCCGTCCGGGCGACCAGCCCGCTGGCGTACAGGTGCTCCAGCGCGCCGGCCGGGTCGGGCTCGGGGCTGGCCAGGGCGAACTCCACCGCCGCGTCGAGGGTGGCCTCGACCTCGGCGTCGACGGCGGCCCGGTCGGCGTCGGCCAGCCGTCCGCCCTGGATCTTGACCGGGTCCCGGGACCGGCCCCGGGCCACCTCCTCGGGCGCGCGGTAGTCGAGGCGTACCGCGTGCTCGAAGGTGTGGTGGGCGTCGAAGCGGTAGGTGCGGGCCTCGATCAGCTCCGGCCCGCCGCCGGCGCGCATCCGGTCGACGGCGGCGGACGCGGCCAGGCGTACCGTCTCGGGGTCCTGGCCGTCGACGACGGCGGCCGGCATGCCGAACGCCTCGGCCCGGCCGCCGATGGTGCCGGCCACCGCGCCCTCGACGGGCATGGTGGTGGCGTAGCCGTTGTTCTCGCAGACGAACAGCACCGGCACCCGCCACAGCGCGGCCAGGTTGAACGCCTCCAGCAGCATCCCCTCGTTGACCGCGCCGTCGCCGAAGAAGGTCGCCCCGACGATGTCGTCGCCGCGGCGCCGCCGGGCCCACACCGCTCCGGTGAGGATGGCCCCGGCGGCGCCCACGATGGCGTTGGCGCCGAGCACCCCGACGCCGAGGTCGGCGGCGTGCATCGAGCCGCCCCGGCCCCGGTTGAGCCCGGTGACCCGGCCCAGCAGCTCGGCGAGCATGCGGGCCGGGTCGGCGCCCTTGGCGAGCACGTGGCCGTGCCCGCGGTGGGTGCCGGTCACCAGGTCGTCGGCGCGCAGCGCGGCGCAGACCCCGACGGCGATCCCCTCCTGACCGAGGTACGGGTGGATGCCGCCGACGATCGCTCCGGAGCGGACCAGCTCGATCGCCCGCTCCTCGAACCGGCGGATCAGCCGCACCGTCCGGTACAGCCGGACGGGATCGGAGGGGATCACGCCGGGTGACCCTCCTTGATCGTGTCGAGGATGTCGTCCCAGAGCTGCGCCCGGGCGGCCAGCGCCATGTTGACCGTGTCGGCGCACTCCTGCCACTTGGTGTCGTCGTCGCCGCACAGGTCCGCCAGCATCTGCATGGCCATCGGGGTGTGCTGCTCCCCGTCGACCTCGATGTGCCGCTCCAGGTAGTCGACGAACTTGTGCAGCTTCTGGCTGCGCTCGTTGACTGCGACGACCTGGGTGAACATGTCGGGGATCAGGTCCTCGCGGCCGAAGGCGAACGCCGCCGCCTGGCAGTGCACCGGGGTCGACTCGATGATCTTCCAGGTGGTGCCGGCGAACGCCGTGGATGGGCCGGGCACGCCGGCCTTCACCAGCGCCTCGGTCACCGACGCGCCGCCGCGCAGCAGGTCGATCAGCGCGTCGATGGCGGTGGTGGAGGCGCCGGCCTCCCGCATGCCCTGCACGTACAGCTCGAAGTGGCTGATGTAGCCCTCGCCGAGCTCGTCGCTCTCCTCCACCATCACGATGTCGTTGATCAGCCGGCGGCTGCCGGTGGGCCCGGTGGGGATCCACGGCACCGTCACGCAGGTGAGCTGCCGCTGCAACGACTTCAGCAGGGACATGAAGTCCCAGACCGCGAAGACGTGGTGCTCCATGAAGGTGACCAGCGCCTCGTGGGTGTCCAGGTTGGCGTACAGCGGGTGCTTTACCACCGCCTCGCGGCGGTCGCTCACCGCCTGCTCGAGCCGCTCGATGCCCGGGTGGGTCTTACCCCAGTCGTACCGTGACATTTGTTCAGCCTTCCTGATGGGCGCGGTCGCGCCAGATGACCGGGCAGTACTCGGGGTCCGCGTAGTCCGGCCGCCCGTCGTCGGTGCGGCGGACCAGCACGTCGTGGTTGTACGCGGCGAGGGTGCCGTCGGAGAGCGGGAACTCCCGGTAGGCGTTCGCGCCGTCCTGCAGGTGCAGCGAGATCGCCCGGCGGGGACGGCCGCTGACGTTCGCGCCGCTGCCGTGGTAGGTCCGGCAGTGGTGGAAGCTCACGTGTCCCTTGGGGATCACCATGGGGATCTTGCTGATCTGGGCGCCGTTGTGGGCGGCGTTCTCGGCCAGCATCTCCTCGAGCTGGCTGCGGTCGCGCTCGGCGAAGTGCCGCACGACGGTGTCGTTCGCGCCGATCTCCTTCCACCGGTGCGACCCGTCGACCATGGTGATGGTGCCCATCTCCTCGCCGCAGTCGTGGAAGGGGATGAACGCGGTGAGCATGTCCTCCGAGGACGATGACGACCAGTAGTGCTTGTCGAAGTGCCAGGGCACGATGTTCGACGGCTCGCCGGAGATCGGCGGCTTGTAGATCAGCGTGGACTGGAACACCCGGATCTCGGCGGCCCGGGCCAGCCGGGCGGCGACCGCCCCGAGCAGCGGCTTGCGCAGGATCGCGGCGATCCCGTCGTGCTCGTGGTGGACGTAGTCGTTGTGCCGCTGCACCGGGCCCTTCGACGGGTCCCAGTAGGCCAGCTTCGGCGGGCGCACCGGCAGGGTGCGGTCCCGCTCGCCGTCGTAGTACCGGTCGGTGGCCGCCACCAGGGCGTCCACCTCGTCGTCGGTGAACAGCTTCTTCGACAGGTACCAGCCGTGCTCGGCGTAGAACCGCACGTCGGAGTCGGACGGCAGCAGCGCCTCCTCCTCGGCGGTCAAAGCCGGCTGAAAGTCGACGGTCGTCACGCTCCCACCCCCTGTGCTGTGGCCGTTGCGGCCAACTCCCGTTCCTTGGCCTCGTAGAGGGCCTTGATGTTGCCGCTGCCGAAGGTCAGCGCCCCGCGCCGCTCGATCAGTTCGAGGAAGAGCGTGCGGCGCACGTGCATCGACTCGGTGAAGATCTGCAGGAGCTGGCCGCCGTGGTCGCGGTCGACCAGGATGCTCAGCTCGCGCAGCTGGTCCAGCGGCGCGTCGACCGGGCCGACCCGCCGCTCCAGGTCGTCGTAGTAGGCCCCGGGGGTGCCGGCGAAGCGGACCCCCCGCCCGCGCAGCGCGCCGACGGCGCTGACGATGTCGTCGGTGCGCAGCCCCAGGTGCTGCACCCCGGCCCCGGCGTGCCCGGCGAGGAACGCGTCGATCTGCCCCGGCCGGTGACCGCGGTCCGGCTCCAGCAGCACCAGGGTGACCCGCCCGGACGGGCTCTGCACCACGGTCGAGTTCATCGCCTGGCCGGCGACCTCGACGTGCTCGGTGAAGATCTGCGCGAAGCCGAAGACCCGCTCGTAGTGGGCGACGGTGTCCTCGAGCTGCCCCGGCGGCACGCAGATCGCCAGATGGTCGATCTCGGCGAGCAGGCCGTCGTCCCCGCCGGCCGGCGGGTCCATCTCGATCGCCCCGGGCAGGAACTCGTGCCGGTCGCCCCGGCGCTGCACCAACCGGTGCAGCACGTCGCCGAAGCCCCCCACCTCTGCGGTCACCACCTCGGCGTCCGCGCCGGTGAAGGTGGTCGGTGGGGTCACCGGCGTCGCCCCGCGGGCCACCAGCTCGGCGTACGCCCCGGCGGCGTCGTCGACCTCCAGCGCCACCACCGCGATGCCGTCGCCGTGCCGCTGTACGTACGTCGACGCCGGGTGCTGCGCGGTCAGCCCGGAGGTGAGCACCATCCGGATGTCGGCCTGGCCCAGCAACAGCGAGCGCTGCCCGGCCAGCCCGGTCTCCGGGCCGCCCTGGCCGCGGAGCCGGAACCCGACGGCGGTGCCGAAGTAGAAGGCTGCCTGCCGGGCGTCCCCCACGTAGAGTTCGATGTGATCTATAGAACGGATGTCCATTTTCCAGCCCTTCCCCATGTCCCCCCGTGACTGCCGCCCGGGCGGTGCACCGCCCGGAGTGGAACGACGATCACCTCCCCGGACCGGCGGCGCGCACACCCGCACCGGTGCTGCGCCGCAGTAGGAGGCTGACGTTCTGGCCGCCGAACCCGAACGAGTTGGTCAGCGCGTGCTCCGGGGCGGCCACCCTCGGTTCCTTGCTGATGTGGTCGGCGGGGCAGGCCGGGTCCGGGTCGTCGAGGTTCCAGGTCGGGGGCAGCAGCCCTCGGCCCAGCGCCAGCGCCGTGGCCGCGGCCTCCAGCACCCCGGACGCGCCGAGCAGGTGCCCGGTGAGCGCCTTGGTGGAGCTGACCGGCACCCCGCCCTCGCCGAACACCGCGGTCAGCGCGGCGGTCTCGGCGATGTCGCCGAGCTTGGTGGCCGTGCCGTGCGCGTTGACATAACCGACGTCGCCAGCCGTCACTCCCCCGCCGGCCAGGGCGCGGCGCATGCACTCCGCTGCCCCCGACCCGTCCGGCCGGGGCGCGGTCGGGTGGTACGCGTCGGTGTTCGCCCCGTAGCCGGCCACCTCGGCGTACCCGGTGACGCCCCGGGCGGCGGCGTGCTCGGCGCGTTCCAGCACCAGCAGCGCCGCCCCCTCGGCGAGCACGAAGCCGTTGCGCCGGGCGTCGAACGGCCGGCTCGCCTCGGCCGGGTCGGCCCAGCCCCGCGCGAGGGCCCGGGCGTTGCCGAAGGTGTCGGCGAAGGTGGGGAACAGCGGGGCCTCGCTCGCCCCGCAGACCACCACGTCGGCCTCACCGGCCCGGATCAGCCGGACCGCGTCGGCCACCGCCTGCGCACCGGAGGCGCAGGCGGTGCCGACCGACGAGCTGTAGCCGCGGATGCCGTGGGCGATGGCGATCCGCGCCGCCGGCATGTTCGGCAGGATCCCGGTGAGCAGGTACGGGCTGACCGCCGCCCGGCCCCGGGCGGCCCGGGCCAGCACCTGGCTCTCCAGGGTGGACATCCCGCCGACCCCGCCCACGATCACCCCGATCCGCCCGGGGTCGACGTCCCGGCCCACCTCGATGCCGGCGTCGGCGAGCGCGTCGGCGGCGGCGAGCAGGGCGAGCACCACGATCCGGTCCAGCACCCGGGTCTCCGGGCCGGACGCGACGGTGCGCGGGTCGATGTCCGGCAGCAGCCCGGCCACCTCGAGGGACTCCCGTGCGGGGTGGTCGTCGGCCGGGCGGGTCAGCCCGGACCGGCCGGTGAGCAGGGCGTCGAAGGTTTCCGCGACGCCCCGGCCGACCGGGGTGAACAGGCCCATCCCGGTGATGACGGCGGTCATGACGGCGGCTCGGTCAGGTAGCGCTCGCGCAGCGCCACCTTGCGCACCTTCCCGGTCACGGTGACCGGGATGTCCTCCGAGCGCACCGGCACCACCCGGCGCAGGGTCGGCCCGACGTCCTCGCCCAGCGCGGCGCGCACCGCCTCGGTGCGGTCGGCGTCCGGGTCTGCGCCGGCGGCCAGCTCCAGCAGCACGTCGGTGACGACCGTGTCGTTCTCCTTGACGATGACCACCGTGCAGTCGGTGACGTCGGGGCAGGCGGCGAGGATCCGCTCCTCGGACAGCGCGGTGAAGTACCGCCGGCCGTCGCCGACCTCGACGGAGTCGGCCGCCCGGTCCATGTGGTAGTAGCGGCCCTCGTCGTCGGCGTACACCAGGTCGCCGGTGAGGTACCAGCCGCGCAGCCGGAACCGGTACGTGGTGACCGAGTCGTTCCAGTAGCCCCGGAACAGCGACGGGGAGTCGATGCCGAGCCAGCCGACCTGCCCCGGGGGCAACTCGTTGCCCTCGGCGTCGAGCACCGCGACCCCGGTGAACCGGTACGGGCGGCCGACGCAGCGGCCGTACCGGTTGGTCTCGGCGGTGTGGGTGATGTGGAACATCGAGTGGCCCATCTCGCTGGAGCCCAGCCCGTCGATGAAGACGGACCCGGGCACCCGGACCACTCCCTGGCGGGTGACGGTGTCCCGCGAGCCGACGGCGACGAGCCGGCGCACGTGCGGCTCGTGCGAGCAGTCCCCGGTGTTGAACCACAGCCGCACCGAGTCCAGGGCGTACCCGGACAGGTCGAACCGGGCCAGCTCCGCCCAGGTGACGGAGAACCCGAACACCCCGTCCGGCCGCCACCGCTGGATGGCGTCGAGCACCCGTTCCCCGCCCTGCTCGGACAGCAGGAACATCTCCGCCCGGTTGCCCAGCGCCTGGTTGACCATGAGCACGGTCGCGGTGTGCGGGGCTGGCAGCGCGTTGAGGATGCGGCGGGTGCCCTGCGCCTGCGGCATGGACAGCAGGTGCCGGGTGGCGGCGAAGAGGCTCGCGTGCGAGTGCAGCACCGCCTTCGGCACGCCGGTGGTGCCGGAGGTGTGGGTGATGACGATCGGGTCGTCCTGATGGTGCCGGTAGTGCGCCGGGGCGGCGGCCGGGTCGCCGGCGCCGGCCTCAGCGGGGGTGCCGATCAGCGGCGCGCCGAGGTCGTGCCCGGCCAGCAGGTCGGTGTGCGCGGCGTCGGCGAGCACGCCCGCGCCGCGCAGCCGGCGGATGTACTCGGCGGCGATCTCGGGGCGCAGCCTGCCGTTCATCAGCGCCGGGATCGCGCCGATGCGGGTCAGCGCCAGGAAGCTGAGCACCATGTCGGCGGCGGCGGTGGCCCAGACGGCAACCGGGTCGCGCGGCTTGACGCCCCGGGCGTGCAGCCAGGCCGCCCGGGCGGCGACCAGCCCGTCGAGCTGCCCCAGCGTCAGCGGGTGCTCGGCCGGGTGCCCGTCGACCGGCGTGTCGAAGGTCAGCCCCGGGCCGTCCGGGTCGGCGCCGTGCGCCAGCACCCGGGCCAGCATGTTGCCGGCGCCCAGTTCGGTGTCGGCGGCCAGCACGCCGCGCAGTCCCCTGGTCCTCATCGCGTGTCTTCTCCCCCCAGCAGCACTGCGGCGGCCCGGATCCCGGGCGCCTCGCCCGGTTCCCCGGCCGCGACGCCCGCACCGGCGTCGTCGGGTGCCTGCTCAATCATGATCAACAATGTCTCGTCGGCGTCGCCGTCGTACCGCAGCAGTTCCGCCTCGGCCGTGCCCTCGGCCAGCGGGTCCCCGGTCGGGGCGACGCAGACCACCGGCCCACCCAGCCCCCAGCGCGCGGCGACGTGCCCGGCGACGCTGTTGGGCACCGACTGGAAGAAGAACAGCGGACCGGGCCGCCCGCCCCGCGCGACCGTGGCGTGCACGTGGTCGGCGCCGGCCCGGTCCCCGGCGGCGCTGACCAGCACCACCGCGGTCCGGACGCCGACCGGCTCCGGGGCCGGCCGCTCGCCGTGCCGCCGGGTGAGGCACCGGTCGGCGACGGCCGCCACGACCGGGCTGAACGTCGAGTGCACGAAGCCGGGCAGGGTCGGCGGCGCGCCGTCGCCCGGCTCGGGCCAGCGTGCCTGCGCGAGCACCCGCAGAGCGCCGGGCGTTCCCCCGCCGGCCCGGTCGGCCCCCCCGGTCACGTCGCACCCACCAGCAGGGCGGTGTTGGCACCGCCGAACGCGGAGTTGAGGCTCAGCGCGTAGGCGGTGGCGGCCGGACGCGGCGCGTCGAGGATGACGTCCAGCGGGCACGCCTCGTCCGGGCCGAGCCAGCCGGCGTTGACCGGCAGCTTCCCGTGCCGCACCGCGAGCACGGTCACCACCAGCTCCAGCAGCCCGGACGCCTCCAGCGCGTGCCCGTGCAGCGCCTTGGTGGAGCTGACGGGCACCCGCCCGGCGTGCTCGCCCCAGGCCAGCCGCAGGGCCGCCGCCTCGGCGGCGTCGCTGTACCCGGTGCCCGTGGCGTTGGCGTTGACGTATCCGATCTCCTCGGGGTCGAGCCCGGCCCGGCGCAGGGCCGCGCCGACCGCCCGGGCCAGCCCGCGCCCCTGCGGGTCGGGCTGGCAGGGGTGGTGGCCGTCCCCGGCCCGCCCCCAGCCCAGCACCGACGCCAGCGTCGGCGCGTCCCGCCGCCGGGCCGCCGCGGCCGACTCCAGCACCACGGCGGCCACCCCGTCGCCGAGCAGCAGCCCGCGGCGGCCGGCGCTGAACGGACGCACCGCGCCGTCGGTCGCGAACGCCCGGCCGGCGTCGAACAGCGCGTACTGGTCGGGCTCGACCAGGTAGCCGGCGGCGACGACGATCCGGTCGACGTCGCCGCGTCCGATCATCGCGGCGGCGTCGGCCACCGCCGTGGACGCCGACACGCAGGCGGTGGTGTAGACCCGGGGGGCGCCGGCCAGCCCGCACCGGCGGGCCAGTTCCCCGGCCAGCGCCGGCACGCCCGCCCCGCCGTGCGCGGCGAGCAGCAGCGGCGCGCCGGCCCGGTCGCCGGCGCCGAGCCGGGCCGCCGCGCAGGCGGCGTCCACCGCCTCGGCCAGTTCGTCGGCGAGCGGGCCGACGTCCGGCAGGGTGGCCGCCACGGCGACCCGGCGGGCCGTGGTGTCGAAGCGACCGACCGGCCGGAACGCCGGGGCGCCGGCGAGCACCCCGGCGAGCTGCGCCTCGGCTCCCCTGCCGAGGGCGCTGAGCGCGTGGACGCCGGTGATCCGTACGCCGGGCCGCTCAGCCATCTGCGGGAGCGGTCAGGCAGGTGTGGAACACCGCCAGGGCGTCGTCGACCGTCCGGATGCCGGCGAGCTGGTCGTCGGTGAGGTCGAGCCGGCGGTCGTAGCGCTGTTCGACGAGGTGGACCAGCCAGGCGAGTTCCATCGAGCCCACCCGGTCGGACACCTGGTCGACCGGTTTCGCGGTCATCTCGGCGAGCATGGTCATCAGGTCAGCTCGCCCCAGGTCGGGCTGACCGGACATCAGGAGTTGCCGTCGGCCGACGCGGCGACGCGGTCGGCGATCATCGTGGTGAACTCGCCGACCGTCATCAGGGCCAGCTTCTCGGACTCGTCGTCGGCGAACTTCAGGCCGTAGCGGTCCTCGACCCGCACAGACAGGTCGGCCAGGGCCAGCGACTCCAGGTCGACGCCGGAGGGGCCGAGGGTGGTGTCGTCGTCGATGTCGTCGATGTCGTAGTTCATGTCGGTGAGCTGCTCGATGACGAATGCACGGACCTCGTCGCGCATGGTTAACCTCTTTCCGTGAGCCAGTCAGCGGTGCCCGGTCGGGACACCGTGTGGTTGTGGTTCGGCCGTACCACCGGCGATCGGCCGGAGGCGGCCCGGCGGCTGTTGCTGCGCGCGGGTGGCGCGCTGCTCGGCCGGGCGGAGGCGGAGATCCGGGTGGGGCGCGATGCCGCGGGGCGGCCTTTCGTCCACGCCGGTGACGCGGCCGAACTGCCGGTCAGCGTGAGTCACGCCGGCGACGCCGTGGTGGTCGCGGCCCGCCGCGTCGGCCCGGTCGGGGTCGACGTGGAGACGCGCCGGGAGCTGCCCGCGGTGGCGCTGGCCCGCCGCTGGTACGCCCCGGAGGAGGCCGCGTGGCTGGCCGCCCGGCCCGCCGAGCGGCGCGCCGAGGCGTTCCTGCTGCTCTGGACGGCCAAGGAGGCCGTCGGCAAGGCCCTCGGCCGGGGGTTGCGCGACGGCGGCCTGGGCCGGCGGATGCCCCGGCCCGACGGGCCGGGCGGGCCGCTGCGCCCGGTCCCCGGGCCGGGCTGCCTGTGGGTCGGCCATCCCAGGCTGAGCGGCGACGCCGCCGGTTACCGGGTCGCCGCCGCCCTGACCGGCGGCCCGGCGCCGTTCGACGCCGCGGCGGGGCCCGGCGGCCTGGTGCTGGCGGTGGCGGTCGGCGGGCCGGTCGACGGGATCGAGATCGTCGCCGACTGATTGATCAGTCAGGGTCGGGGGCGCGACGGAGGACCGCCGGAGCGGGCTGATCACGGCGTGGCCGCCCGCAGCGCCTCGGTCGAACGGACCAGCTTGCCGGTAATGGTCCGGGGCAGCCGGTCGAGCAGGTGCAGCGTCCGGGGCCGCTTGTAGCCGGCGAGCCGCTCGGCGATCAGCTTCTCCAGCACCTCCTCCGACAGCGGCCCGTCCGGCTGCACGTACGCGGTGATGCCGGCGTCGTAGACCACCACGGCGGCTCCGACGCCGGGCAGCCCGGCGAGGGTCGCCTCGACCTCGGTGAGGTCGACCTTCATCCCGCCCACGGACACCTGGGAGTCGAGCCGGCCGCGCACGGTCACCAGGCCGGTGTCCGGGTCGACGGTGCCGGCGTCGCGGGTGTGCAGCCAGCCGTCGGACCAGCGGTCCGGGTCGGAGAGCCCGACGTAGGGCGACTCCGGGCAGCTCACCCAGAGCTCGCCGGTGGAGGACTCGCGCACCTCGATGCCCGGGGCGGGGGCGATCGCCGGGCGGTGCCGACCGTGCAGGTCGGTGCCGATCACCCCGACCTCGGTCATCCCGTACATGTTGCCCAGCGGCACCCCGAACCGGTCGGTGAACGCGGCGACGACGGCCGCCGGGACCAGCTCGCCGCCGGTCGTCATCCGCTTGAGCTGCGGCAGCGGGCCGGCCGACCGGGTGGACGCCAGCAGTCCGATGTGGAAGGGCACGCCGAGCACCGTGGCCGGGCTGTCGTCGGCGGCGACGGCGGCGAGCACCGCATCGCCGCTGAGCCGGTCCGGTGCGACCAGCGTGATCCGGGCGTGCAGGCCGTAGAGCAGGCCGCCCACGAGGCCCAGCACGTGCACCATGGACGGCAGCAGGACGATCCGCTCCCCGGGCAGCGCGACCCCGTCGATCCGGGTGTAGCGACGCACCTCGGCGACGAGCGAGGCGGCGCTGCGACCGATCACCTTGGACGGTCCGGTGGAGCCGGAGCTGAGCTGGATCACCGCGTGCGGGCTGCCGGCCGGCCGGTCCGAGTGGGGGGTGACACCCTCGGTCACGTCGACGAAGACCTTCAGCGCACCGGGGCCGGTGCGCACCGGGGCCACCACGACCTGCGGGGTGAGCCGCTCCAGGGCTTGCTCGACCTCGTGGTCGGTGAGCCGGTGGTCCAGCAGGATGGCCTGCGCGCCGCTGCGCCAGGTGGCCAGCAGGTTCACCACGTACGCCAGCGACGGAGGCAGACGCAGCGCGGCGGCCCCGCCGGGGCGCAGCCCGCCCTCGACGAGCCGGGCCTGGGCCTCGCCGACCAGCCGGCGCAGGGTGCCCCGGTCCACCGGGTCGGGCAGCCGGAAACAGACGTCGGTCGACGGGCCGGCCAACAACGTTTCGTCAACCCAGGAAGCGTCATCTACTGTGGATGCTGCTGCCGAACGATCCATGCTCACTGTGGTCTACCGCCCAGCATCGAAAAAGGGCGCAACCGCCCAATATGGTGCGTCTTTCGGGGTGCTGACGGAACAGTACGACAAGCGCCGAGACCATTACTAGATGCGAATGGCTAGATCAAAAAGGTCGGCCGGCCCGATTGCCGGTCGGCCGGTTCGGCGGGCAGGATCGGCCGCGACGCGGTGGCCGGCGGCAGCCTGCCCGCGTACACCCGACGTCCGGCGGGGGCGTGAGCCTGCCCACCTGAGAGCGGGCCCACCAGGGCGGCAGCCTGCCCGGCGCACGGGCCCGAGGCAGCGGCCCGGCCTCGTCCACGTGGCGGCGCGGACCCGGCATGATGGTCGGAGGGCCGCCGCCGGCCCGGCCCCTGCCGATCGACCGACGGGAACGGGTTGACCGTGGACGGAACGCGCCGCATCCCGATCGAGGCCGCTCTGGTCCGGATCTGGAAGGGCGACATCCCGGTCGGCGCCGGCTTCCTCGCCGGGCCGACCCACCTGCTCACCGCCGCCCACGTGGTGGCCACCGCACTCGGCTGCCCGGCTGACGGCGACCCGCCCACCGACGCGGTCGAGGTGGACTTCCCGCTGCTCGCCCCGGGCCGCCGGCTGGCCGCCGAGGTCGTCGCCTGGCAGCCGGTCGCCCCCGAACACACCGGCGACGTCGCCGGGCTCCGCCTGCTCTCCCCGCCCCCACCCGGGGCGAGGCCGCTCACCTTCGCCCGGCACCGCAGCCTCTCCGACGCCCAACTGGTCATGGTGGGCTTCCCGGCCGCCCTGAGGATGGGTGGCTGGGTGTACGGCCGCACCGGCGGCGCGGTCGCCACCGGCTGGGTGGAGATCCTCAGCGACGACCGCCGGCCGTCCACGCTGGAGAAGGGCTTCTCCGGGTCACCCGTGTGGGACACCGAGGTCGACGCCGTGATCGGCATGGTGGTGCAGAAGGCCAGCGGCACCCCGCCCCGGATCGGCTACCTGCTCCCCACCGACCGGCTCCTGCCGGCCTGGCCGGAGCTGGCCCGGGTCGCCGAGGGCGAGTCCCCGTTCCGGGGGTTGCGGGCGTTCGGCGAGCAGGACGAGGCGCTCTTCTTCGGCCGCGCCGAGCAGGCGGAGCAGTTCGCCCGGCAGGCGCTGTCCGTGCCGGTGCTCTGCCTGGTCGGGCCGTCGGGGGTCGGCAAGACCTCACTGTTGCACGCCGGGGTGCTCGCCCGGCTACGCCGCACGCCGCGCCTCGCCGTCGCCGTCCTGCGCCCGTCGGACGCGGCCACCGGGCTCCACGCCCTCGCCCTGGCGCTGGACCGGCTGACCGACCCCGACCCGGTGGACGGGACGGCCGCCCCCGTCCGGAGCCCGACGGACCGGGTGGACCGGGTGGCCGCCCTGGCCGCCCGGCTGGCCGACGCGGGCGGCGCCGACGTGCTGGCGACCGTGCTCGCCGCCACCGGCGCCGACCGGCTGGTCCTCGTGGTGGACCAGTTCGAGGAGGTGCTCGCCCAACCGGAGGCCGCCCGCCGTGCCCTGACCGACGCGCTGGGCGCGGCGCTGCGCCCGGGGGCGCGGGTGTCGGTCCTGCTCGCCCTGCGGGACACCTTCCTCGGGGCGTGCCTGCGCGACCCGACGATGACGGAGCTGACCGCCCGCTGGCTGCCGGCCACCGTCGCCGAACTCACCCCGTCCCAGCTGCGCGAGGTGGTGACCGGGCCGCTGGCCCGGACCGGCACGGTGACGGCGGAGGCCGGTCTGGTCGGGCGGATCGTCGACGACGTGCGGGACGCGCCGAACGCGCTGCCCCTGGTCCAGTTCACCCTGACCGAGCTGTGGCAGCGCCGGCACGCCGGGCTGCTCACCCACCGGGCGTACGACGAGCTGGGTGGGGTGCGGGGCGCGCTGGCCGGCTACGCCGAGCGGGTGTGGGGCAACCTCGACCCGGCGGCCCGGGCCGCGGCGGAGCGGCTGCTGGCCCAGCTCACCCGGCCGCTGCCCGAGTCCGGGCTGTCGGTGCGCCGTACCGCCGCCCTGGCCGACCTGGACGACGCGCAGCTCGCGGTCGCCCAGCGGCTGGCCACCACCCGGCTGCTGGCGCTGCGGACGGCCGGCGCGACGCCCGGCGTCGAGCTGGCCCACGAGTCGCTGGTCACCGGGTGGGAGCGGCTGCGCGCGCTCACCGACCGGCACCGCGACTTCCGCACCTGGCAGGAGATGCTGCGGCTACGGATGGCCGGCACGCCGGCCGGTGACGCGGCGGGGCGGCGGCGGCTCACCGGCGGGGACCTGCACGACGCCCGGCGCTGGGCCGGCACGCACGGCGACCAGCTCGCCCCCGCCGAACGCGACTTCGTCGCCGACAGCCTGCGCCGGCGCAACCGGCGGGTCCTCGCGGCCCTCCTCGTCCTGCTGGTCGTCGTGGGCGCGGTGGGTGGCGCGTGGCGCACCACCGCCGAACAGCGCGCCGAGATCGCCGCCGCCGACCTCGCCACGGAGGCCAGTGCCCGGGCGGGGGTGGACAGCTACGGGGCGAACCAGCTCGCGCTGCGGGCCTGGCGCACCGACCCCGACGTGTCGTTCGAATCCGGCGCCCCGGACTGGTACGAGGGGGTGGACGCGCTGCTGCCGCACTACGCGGGTGCGCGGAGCAGCACGGCGGAGCCCACCTCCAGCAGCGCGACCGGCAAGCCGCCCCCCGGCGAGTGGTTCGGCAGCGACCTGTCGCAGCAGCTCAGCGCCGACGGCACCCGCCTGGTCACCCAGGACGCGGCGCTCCGCCCCGCACTGTGGCACCTGACCGACGCGGTCAGCCGGGACGCCACCCTGACCTGGCTGGCCCGATCGAGCGTCGGCACCGGCCGGCCGGTCGTCAGCCGCTCCGGGGATCGGGTGGCGTTCGTCCAGTCGGTCGTGCCCGTCCTGCGGACGGGGGCGCCGGTGGACGACAGAGGGCTGCCGAAGCCCGACCCCGACGACTACCCCACCTGCCGGCCCGCCTCGCTGTTCGAGGCGTTGAGCTGCCTCGTGGTCTACGACACCGGGGCGCGGCGGGTGAGCCACGCGGTGCCGCTGGACGGGATGACGGCCGGCCTGCGGGTCCGGGCCATGAGCATCGACCCCACCGGTGAGGTGCTCGCCCTCGTGACGCCGGCCAGCAGAAAGCTCGGCGACCCGGGCGCGGACCTGAACACCGTCGTCCTGTACGACCTGCGCACCGGGGCGGAACGCGGCCGGGTCACCCTGGCCTGGCGCAGCACGGTCGCCAGGCTCTGGCTGGGCCCCGGCGGGCGCAGCGCGCTGCTGGTCGAGCGGCCCTCGGGCGACGGCGGCACGCTCGGTCCGCGGATCGCCCTGTCCGCCGCGGACCTGACCGGGGCGACCGCCCGGCGGGTCCTGGTCGACGGGATCAGCGACGTGGCGATGAGCGCGGACTGGAGCACGGTCGCCGCCACCACACGGGACCGGACCGGCGACAACGCCCGGGTGAGCGTCCTGGACACCGCCTCGCTGCGCCCGAAGGCCCCGACGATCGACCTACGGCCGGAGGAACGGAGCGGGGCCATCGCCCTGGACGCGACCGGGTCGACCCTGGTGCTGTCCTGGCGGCGCGACCTGCTCAGCGCCACCACCAGCAACATCGGGGAGCTGGCCACCGGCTACACCCCCGAGGTGAGCGTGTGGTCGCTGCCCGACGGGGCGCGCTCCGGTGAGCATCGCACCCACTCCGGCGAGTGGGCGGCGGTGGTGCCGCTGGGCCGGGGCCCGGACGGGCCGGTGGCGGTGCTGGACAACAGCACGATCGGCGTCGCGCTACCGGCGGCCGGGAAGCCGCCGCCGCTGCGCCGGCTGGCGCAGACCGCCGACACGCGCCGCCACTCCGTCGACGACGTGATGGACCGGCTCTGCGGGCTGCTGGCCGACCCGAACACCGACAACGCCGTACGCAAACTCGTGCCGGACGACGCCTACCAGGGGAAGCTGTGCCCGGGCTGAGGCGAGGCCGGTCTCGGCCACGCCCTGCGGCCCGTCCCGCGCGGGCTCCGGTCACGCCAGCGCGGGCGTCTGCGCGTAGACCAGGAAGCGCAGCGACAACTCCTCCTCGCTGAAGCACTCGCGCAGCGGTCGCACCAGGTCCCGGTGCTGCGCGCTGCGCTCCCACGCCTCGAACGCGGCCAGGTTGACCCACTCGCTGGTGATCAGCCACTGCTCCGGGTCGGCGGCCGAGCGGCACACCTGGTCCACCAGGTGCCCCGGCGTCCCCTCGGCGACCAAGTGCCGGATCGACTGGTACGCGCGGAGGAAGTCCCCCGTGCGGTCGTCCGGCACCCGCACCAGGAACACCACCCGGGCCCGCTGTTCGATCATCCGTCCGCTCCTCTCGTCACACCGGACTCGGCCGCCCGGCGAGGTTGTGGCGCCGGGCGGCCCGCCGCGCCGCGCAGCACCAGCGCGCTGTTGAAACCGTCGAACCCGCGGGCGCCGACGAGCGCCACCCGGGAGGCGGGCCGGCGCGGCTCGCGCAGGAAGTCCAGCTCGCAGCCGTCGGCGGGGCGGTCCGGGCCGGCGGAGGCGGGCAGCGTGTCGTGCGCGAAGGCGAGCAGGGCCGTGGCCACGTCCAGCGCCGACCCGCCCTGGTGGGCCCGGCCGGTCAGCGGTTTCTGGGTGGTCACCGGGACTCCACCCGCCCCGAACACCGCGCGCAGCGCGTCGGCCTCGGCCCGGTCGTGGCGGGGGGTGCCCAGCGCGTCGGGCAGCACCACGTCCACGTCCTCCGGGGCGACCCCGGCCCGGTCCAGGGCCAGCCGCATCGCCCGGGCGTACTGGGCGGGGTCGCCCGCGGAGTCGGGGCCGGTGTGCGCGGCGTCGTGGGTGGCCCCCCACCCGGTGACCTCCCCGTAGACCCGGGCGCCCCGGGCCAGGGCGTGCCCCAGCTCCTCCACCACGAACACCGCGCCGCCCTCCGCAGGGACGTACCCGGCGGCGTCGGCGTCGAAGGGCCGGTACGCCCGCTGCGGGTCGTCCTCGGCGCTGAGCAGCCCGGAAGCAAGCTGGCAGGCCAGCGCGTACGGGCTCAGCGGGCACTCGGTGGCCCCGGCGATCACCACCGGGGTGCCCCGGCGCACGGTGCGCACCGCGTGCGCGAGGCTGTCCAGCCCGCCGGCGGACTCGCTGACCAGCACCCCGCACGGGCCCTTGAACTGGTGGTGGATGGAGAGCTGCCCGACGCTGGCCGCGTAGAACCAGGCGATCGACTGGTACGCCCCGACGGTGCGCGACGGGCCGCCCCAGAGCCGTTGCAGCTCCCGCTGGCCGAACAGGTTCCCGCCCGAGGAACTGGCCAGGGTGACCGCGTACCCGTACGGGTCGGGGGCCCGCTCGGGCAGCCCCGCGTCGGCCAGCGCCAGCCGGGTGGCCGCGAACCCCAGGTGGGTCCACCGGTCGGTCTGCACCAGCCGGCGGTTGTCCGCCCAGGTCAGCGCCTCGAAGCCGGGCACCTCACCGGCGAGGCGGGTGGGGTAGGACGCCGGGTCGAACAGGGTGATCGGGCCGGTGCGCCGGGTCCGCGTTGACACCGTGGACCAGTGCGCGTCGGCGCCGACGCCACTCGGGGCGACCACCCCGATGCCGGTGATCACCGCCCGGGCGGTCACCCGGCCACCGCCGGGGACAGCCGGCGGAACACCATCGCCGACTGGAAGCCGCCGAAGCCGCTGCCCACCGACAGCGCCACGTCCACCGGCAGCTCCCGCGCCACGTTCGGCACGTAGTCCAGGTCGCACTCCGGGTCGCGGGTGGCCCAGTTGGCCGTCGGCGGCACCACCCCGTACTCGACGGCCAGGGCGCAGGCGGCCATCTCGATGGAGCCGATCGCGCCGAGCGAGTGCCCCACCATGGACTTGATGGAGCTGATCGGCACCCGGTGGGCGGCCTCGCCGAGGGCCCGCTTGAACGCCGCCGTCTCGTGCCGGTCGTTCTGCCGGGTGCCGGAGCCGTGCGCGCTGATGTAGGAGACCTGCGAGGCGTTCAGCCGGGCCTGCTTCAGGGTGGCCGAGATGGCCAGCCCCATCTCCAGCCCGTCCGGGCGCAGCCCGGTCATGTGGTAGCCGTTGCTGCGGCTGGCGTACCCGGCCAGCTCGCAGTAGATGTGCGCGCCCCGGCGGCGGGCGTGCCCGTACTCCTCCAGCACCAGCACGGCCGCGCCCTCGGCGAGGACGAAGCCGTGCCGGTCGGCGTCGAACGGGCGCGAGGCGTGCGCCGGGTCGTCGTTGTCGGGGCTGGTCGCCTTGATCGCGTCGAAGGAGGCGACGGTGACCGGGGAGATCGGCGAGTCGGCCGCCCCGGCCAGCACGATGTCGGCCTCGTCGTCGGCGATGAGCTGGTGGGCGTACCCGATGGCGTCGATGCCGGAGGTGCAGCCGGTGGAGATCACCTGCGCCGGGCCGTGCAGCCCGTGCCGGCAGGCCACGTCGGCGGCCAGGCTGCTGGGGATCAGGGCCTGATACAGGTACGGCCCGCCGCGCGCGTGGTCGACGAGCCAGCGGCTGCCGGAGTCGCTGACGGCGACGTACTCCTGTTCCAGGGCCATGGTGCCGCCGACGGCGGTGCCGAGCACCACCCCGGCGCGGTCCCGCTCGGCATCGGTCAGCTCCAGCCCGCTGTCGGCGACCGCCTCGATCGAGCAGGCCAGCGCGAACTGCACGTACCGGTCGGCGCGGCGCCGCTCGGCCTCGGTGAGCCCGGCGGCGACCGGGTCGAAGTCGCACTCGGCAGCGATCCGGGAGCGGAACGGCGACGGGTCGAAGAAGCTGATCCGCCGCGTCGCCGTCCGCCCCTCGGTGATCGTCTTCCAGAACCGGTCCCGGGTCGCGCCGCCCGGGGCGACCACCCCGATGCCGGTCACCACCGTGCGGCGCGCGGTCACGACGCGCCCCGCTGTTCGGCCAGTTCGGTGTCGACGTGCCCGAGCTCCGGGCGGGGCGCGAGCGGACCCAGGTGGAACACCACCTCGGCCGGCTCGGCGCCGGTGTTGCGCAGCCGGTGCCGGACGTTGACCGGCACGAACAGGGACTCACCGGTGGCCAGCGGCACGGGCCGGTCGTCCAGGTCGACGGTGATCGCCCCGCGCGTCACGTACAGGAACTCCTCGCTGTAGGGGTGGTAGTGCTCGGCGATCCGCTCCCCCGGGGCCAGGGCCGCCACCCCCATGAACCCGGAGGTGCTGCCGACCGTCTTCGGGCCGAGCAGCACCCGCAGCTCGCCGCCGCGGCGCCGGTCGGCCGGCACGTCCCGGCCGGCGACGGGCCGGTGCGCCGGTGCGCCGGCCGCCGGCCGCTGGTCGGTGGTCTCACTCATCGTCGCCTCCATTGGTGGTGGAGCGGATCCCGGCCGCCCGCTCGATCCGTTCCTTGATCACCGTGAGCTGGACGCGGCTGTTGGCGTTGATCCGCGCGGTCATCCCCGCGTTGTCCAGCGGCGCCTGCGGGCGCATCGCGAAGTCCTGCACCCAGGTCATCCGGGTGCCGTCGGGCTCGGTGTCGTAGCGCCAGTGGATGCGCATGTACTCGAACGGGCCGGTCTCCACCCGGTGCGCCCGCACCTCGCGGTTCTCCCAGTCGGTGGTGCGTTCGCTGACCCAGCTCCACACCGTGCCGTTCTCGTCCGGGTGCATGGTCAGCCGGAACCGGACGGTGCGGCCGTCGCGTTCGAGGATGTCCGCCGCGGCGTACTCGGTGAACAGGTCCGGCCAGTTCGCCACGTCGTTGGTCAGCTCCCAGACCAGCGGCAGGGGCGCGGCGATGACGATGCTGTTCTCGGTGTGCCCGGGCGGGTCGGTCTCCCGGGCGACCAGGTCGGCGACGGCGTCGATGCTCAGCTGCCCGGCCTCCTCCGGGATGCGCACCCGGTACCGGTCGGCGAGCACGGCGGACAGTTCGAGCAGGGCGAGCGAGTCCATGCCGAGTTCCTCCAGGGACGCGGCCGGTTCCCGGGCCGCGGCCTCGGCGTCCAGGCCGCAGTGCGCCACCAGGATCTCGGTGATCTCGGTGGTCAACGGTCGGCCGTGGGTGACGGTCATCAGTTCCTCCTCTGGTCGGGGCCGGACGGCACGGCGCCGTCGGCGGTCGGGGCGGCGGCACCGGCCGCGGCGTCGTCGGCCGGGTCGGCGGCCCGCAGCAGCCGGTCGACCAGGCCGGTCGAGTAGCGCCCCTTGCGGAAGGCGGCGTCGTCGAGCACCCGCCGGACGAAGGGGATGGTGGTCCGCACACCCGGTCCGCCGATGTCGAACTCGCCGAGCGCCCGTTCCAGGCGGTTCAGCGCCAGTTCCCGCTCCGGCGCCCACACGGCGACCTTGGCGAGCAGGGAGTCGTAGTGAGGGCCGACGACGTAGCCGGGTCGGCCGTGGGTGTCCACCCGGGTGAACGGCCCCCCGGGCGGGTGGAACCGTTCCAGCCGGCCGGGGGTGGGTGCGAACCCGCGGTCCGGGTCCTCCACGTTGACCCGGCACTCCACCGCGACGCCGTGCGGGCGGACGTCGGACTGTCGCATTCTCAGCGGCACCCCGGCGGCGATGTGCAGCTGCTCGTGCACCAGGTCGATCCCGGTGATCATCTCAGTGACCGGGTGCTCCACCTGGATCCGGCAGTTGATCTCCAGGAAGTGGAACCGGTCGGCGTCGTCCACCAGGAACTCCACCGTGCCGGCACCGGTGAAGCCGACCTCCAGCACCCCCCGCAGCGCGGCCCGCGCGATGCTGTCCGCGACAGCCGCCGGCAGCGACGGGGCGGGTGCCTCCTCCACCAGCTTCTGGTGGCGTCGCTGCACCGAGCAGTCCCGGGTGCCCAGGTGCACGCCGCTGCCGTTGCCGTCGCAGAGCACCTGCACCTCGACGTGCCGCGCGTCGGTGAGATACCGCTCGACGTACACCCGGTCGTCGCCGAAGGCGGCCTGGGCTGCGGCCCGGGTCCGCGCGTACGCCCGGGGCAGGTCGCCCGGGGTGTGCACCACGGTCATGCCCCGCCCGCCGCCACCGGCGGCGGCCTTCACGATCACCGGGTAGCCGACCTCGGCGGCGATCTCGGCTGCCCGCTGCGCCGTCGGCAGGGTCTCCACGCTGCCCGGGGGCAGCGGCAGCCCGGCCCGGCGCATCCACGCCCGCGCGGTGGCCTTGTCCGACAGCGCGGACATCACCGACGGCGGCGGGCCGATGAACGTGAGCCCGTTGTCGGCGCAGATCTCGGCGAAGTCGGCGTCCTCGGAGAGGAACCCGTAGCCCGGGTGCACGGCCTGCGCCCCCGTGCGCCGGGCCGCCTCCACGATCGCCGCCGCGTTGAGGTAGCTGCGCCGGGCCTCCGCCGGCCCGATCCGGACCGCCTCGTCGGCCAGTCGCACCACGGCGGAGTCGGCGTCGGCGCTGGAGTAGACGGCCACCGTCCGCACGCCCAACTCCCGGCACGCCCGCAGCACCCGCAACGCGATCTCGCCCCGGTTGGCGATCAGCACCTTCTCGAACATGTCCCCACCCGACCTAGGCCGGTTCCAGCGCGACCAGCGGCTGGTCGTACTCGACCGGCGCCGCGTCGTCGGCGAGCACCGCCGCCACCCGGCCGGCCCGGTCGGCCGTGACCTCGTTCATCAGCTTCATCGCCTCGACGATCCCGACCACCTGACCGGGCCGGACCAGGTCCCCGACCGCGACGAACGGCGCGGCGCCAGGTTCCGGCGCGCGGTAGAACGTGCCGACGATCGGCGACCGCACGACGGCGCGGTCGGTCTCCTCGCGCGGCGGCGCGGGCTCGGCGCGCGGGGCGGGCGGCTGCTCCGCCGTCCCGTGCCACTCCACCTCCAGGGCGGTCTGCCCGCTGCTCAGCCGCACCCGGCGCACCGGGCCGGCCAGCTCGGCGACGAGGGCCCGGGCGTGCCGGCGCAGCCCCGCCAGCACGGCGTCGTCGGGCATCGTCTCGGCGCTCACCGGACGACCCCCACCGTCGCGCCCGCGCCGCCGGTCCGGGCCGCGCCGTACCGGCGGAACCGCTGCCGGCGGCGGCGTACCAGCGTCGCGGGCGGCACGTCGAGCAGCGGGGTCAGGTTCGCCAGCACCGCCCGGCGCAGCAGTTCCCCGGCGGCCTCCGGGTCCCCGTGGGCCGCCGGCTCCGGCTCCGCCACGATGTCGTCGGCGATGCCGAGCGCGCACAGGTCCGGCGCGGTCAGCCGCAGCGCCCGGGCCGCCAGCGGGGCCGCGGAGCTGTCCGGCCAGAGGATCGCGGCGCACCCCTCGGGGCTGATCACCGAGTAGACCGCGTGCTGGAGCATCAGCACCCGGTCGGCGACCGCGAGGGCCAGCGCCCCGCCGCTGCCGCCCTCACCGGTGACCACCGCGACCACCGGTACCGGCAGGCTGCTCAGGGTGAGGATGTTCTCGGCGATGGCCGCCGCCTGTCCCTGCTCCTCGGCGCGCACCCCGGGATCGGCCCCGGGGGTGTCGACGAGGGTGACCACCGGCAGGCCCAGCCGGGCGGCGAGCCGCATCAGCCGCAGCGCCTTGCGGTGCCCGGCGGGGCTGGCCATCCCGAAGTTGCGGGCGACGAGCTCGGCGGTGTTGTGCCCCTTCTGGTGGCCGATGACCATCACGTACCGGTCGCCGAGCCGGGCCAGCCCGCCGACCACGGCCGGGCAGTCGGCGCCGAGCCGGTCGCCGTGCAGCTCGACGAAGCCGTCGAACGCGGTGTCGAGGTAGTCCAGGGTGGTCGGTCGGCCCGGGTGCCGGGCCGTCCGCACCGTGTCCCACGGGTCGCGCGCGCCCGCCCGGACCCCGTCGCCCCGGCCCTCGCCGCCCCGAACCCCGTCGGCCCGAACTCCATCGCCCTGGACCCCGTCGGCCCGGACCCCGTCGCTCCGGCTCGCCGCCGCGCGGCCGTCCGGAGCGTCGCTCAGCCGGCCGGGCGACACTTCTCCCCCGGCGCGACCGTCCGGCCCGTCGCTCGTGGCAGGGCCCGACAGGGCGGTGAGCCCGACACGGCTGTGGCCGGCCGGCACGGCGGCCAGCTGGCGGGGCATCAGTTGCACGGCCTCCGGCCGGCACACCAGCCGCCGGTCCGCCGCCCGCCGGTCCGCACGGGCCGAACGGGCCGCCGCGAGCAGCACCAGCAGCCGCGCCCGCAGGGACCGCCGCTGCACCACCATGTCGACCTGACCGTGCCGCAGCAGGAACTCGGCGGTCTGGAACCCCTCAGGCAGGTCCCGCCCGGTGACCTGGCGAATCACCCGGGGGCCGGCGAAGCCCATCCGCGCGCCGCTCTCGGCCAGCACCACGTCCGTGTTGGTGGCGAACGACGCCGCCACACCCCCGTACGTCGGGTCGGTCAGCACGCTCACCGTCAGCAGCCCCGCCTCGCGCAACGCCGCCACCGCCTGGCTCACCGTGGCCATCTGCATCAGCGCCAGGGCGCCCTCCTGCATCCGCGCCCCGCCCGAGGCGGTGACCAGCACCAGCGGGACGCCGTCGTTCAGCGCCCGCTCGGCGGTACAGGTGATCAGCTCGCCGACCACACAGCCGAGGCTGCCGCCGAGGAACCGGAAGTCCATCACCGCCAGCGCCACCGGGTGACCCCCGATCGTGGCCGTGCCGCAGACCACGGCCTCGGGCAGGCCGGTGCCGGCCCGGGCAGCCACCAGCCGGTGCGGGTACGGCAACACGTCGACGAAGCCGATCGGGTCCACGTCGTCCGGACGGTCCGGCAGGGCGGCGAAGGAGGACGGGTCCACCAGCTGGCGCAGCCGCTCCGGCGCGCCGAGCCGGACGTGCGAGCCGCACTCCGGGCAGACGTCCAGGTTGCGCCGCAGCCGCTTGCGGTAGAGCAGGGCCTCGCACCCGTCGCAACGCGACCAGAGCTGCTCGCCGTGACCGACGGTGGCGGTCACGGCCGCCGCCCGGCTGTCGGCTCCCAGCGGTGGCAGCAGCCCGCCACCGGCTCCCACCCCGGCCACCCGGGATCCCCCGGGCGGACGTGGCGGACGTACGGCCGGCACGGCGACCGGTGGCGGTCCCCGGCCGGGCGCGGCAGCGCCGTCGCGCCGGGCCCGGCGAAGACCCCGGCGGCCTGCTCCCCGGCGATCGGGACCACCGGGTCGACAATCAGCGAACGATCCATGGACGTGCCTCCCTAGGGCGCGTGGCGGGCGTGGCCTGGCCCGTCCGTCACGCGGGACGACTGCCGCCACGGTGCGCGTGTCGCCGTCACGGCGGCGTCACCACCGAACCCCGACCGGACACGACCTGCGGTGACGGTGCGTTGATGCAAGCTGTGAATAATCCATGCCGCACCTTTGAACCACCTTGACGGTGACGACAAGTTTTCGCAGTTGGGAAGGTGTCAATCAGGTGACATGGCTCGCGTCACCACAGACCGCATGTTGACTCACTGTAATCAGTGGGTTTAATCTCCGAGAGGGCCAGCCCGGTGGTCGCGGCGCTCGGTCCGATGCCTTGTGGAGCCACCGGCGACAGTGGCGTCCCGGGTATGCCGCACCGGGACACACGACAGTCCGGACGAGGTCCGGTGCAGGGGGTGCCGCCGTGACCGCTGATCCGACCACGCCGACCACGGAGGACGGCGCCTCCCCACAGGTCTCGCTGCACCTGCTCGGCGGCTTCCGCCTGCTGCACGACGGAACCCCGGTCGTCGTCCCCCGCGGGCTGCAACGGGTCCTCGCGCTGCTCGGGCTGCGCCCCGGCGCCACCCGCAGCCACCTCGCCGGCCTGCTCTGGCCCGAGGCGCCCGAGGAACGCGCCCTGTCCTCCCTGCGGACCGCGCTCTGGCGGCTGCGCCAGGACCCGTGCTGCCCGCTGGTCACCACCGGCGACACCGCGCGCCTGCACCCCCGCGTCCGGCTCGACGTCGACGAGCTGACCACCACAGCCGCCCGGGTACGCGACGGCGACGACCCGGGCACCACCAGCGCCGCCCGCACCGCCGGCCGGCACGACCTGCTGCCCGGCTGGTACGACGACTGGGTACTGCTCGACCGGGAACGACTGCGCCAGCTACGGCTGCACATGCTGGAACAGATGGCCCGCAACCACATCGCGGCGGGCCGGCACGGGGAGGCCCTGGAGGCCGCGCTGGAGGCGATGGCGGCGGAACCGCTGCGCGAGACGCCGCACCGGCTGGTGGTCCGCATCCACCTCGCCGAGGGCAACGTGTTCGAGGCCGTGCACGCCTTCTACGCCTACCGCGACATGCTCCTGCGGGAGCTGCGCCTGGAGCCGTCCCCGGCGATGTCCGCCCTGCTGCACGACACGCTCGCGCCGATCCGGCGGGCCACCCGGCCGACCGCGCCCGAGCCGCGCCGCGAGCCGCTCCCCCGCACCGGCCCCCGCCCACGCTGACCCCCGCCCACGCCGCCCCGCCCCCACACGGCCCTCGCCCGGTGTTGGCCCGATCCCGTACGGACACCACGCCAGCGCCAGCGCCAGCGCCCACCCGATCCCGGCACCGGCCGACCCCGCCCCGCGCCGGGCGGCCCCGTCACCATCGCCACACGGACAGTGACGGCGACGTGACAGGGTGGCCGGCAAGGTGGGCGGCAACGGTGCACGCGGTCACCCGACCTGATCCAGGAGCACCACCGGCGGGAGGGGTCCCATGAGTCGTCTACTAATCGTCAGCCGGATCATCCCCGGCGCGGAAGGCCGGGTGGCGCAGATCTTCGCCGAGGCCGACGCGACGGAACTACCGGGCCTCACCGGGGTCCGGCACCGCTCCCTGTACTGCCTGCACGACCTGTGCGTACACCTGATGGAGACCGAGGACGTCGACCCCGACGTCCTGGCCGAGGCACGCAACCACCCGCTGTACCTCCAGGTCAACGAGCGGCTCTCCGCGCACACCTCGCCGTACCTGCCGACATGGCGCTCACCGCGCGACGCGATGGCCGGCTGCTTCTACAGCTGGGACGCCACCTCGTCGGTCAGCGCCACCGGCACGGCCGGCTGAACCGGAGCCGGCCCCGTGTCAGCCAAGGCTCCACACGTACTGGTCATCGGGGCCGGCACCGGCGGCCTGTGCCTGGCCCACGGGCTGCGCCAGGCCGGCCTCGACGTCTCGGTGTACGAACGCCACACCACCCGCGCCGACGGACTGCTCGGCTACCGCGTCGGCATCAGCCCCACCGGAAGCAGGGCGCTGCGCGAATGCCTGCCGCCGGAACTGTTCGACACCTTCGTCGTCACCTGCGCCCGCGCCCCCCGCTACTTCAACGTCATCACCGAACGGATGCACCAGACCGCGTCGTTCGAGCTGCGCCCGGACACCGACCCGGTCGACACCGAACGCTCCGTCGCGCGCATGACCCTGCGCCAGGTGCTGCTCACCGGCCTGGAGGACGTCGTCCACTTCGGCCGGACCTTCACCCGGTACGAACAACGCGACGACGGCACCGTCACCGCCCACTTCGCCGACGGCAGCAGCGCCACCGGCGATCTGCTGGTCGCCGCGGACGGCACACACTCCGCGGTCCGCCGCCAGTACCTGCCGCACGCCGCGAGCCGGGACGCCGGCACCATCAACATCGCCACCCGGATCTCGCTGACCGACCACACCCGCGAGCTGATCCCGGAGCGGCTCCAGCAGGGCATCTCGCTGATCTTCGGCGCCGGTGGGATGATGGGCGTGCTGCACGTGATGGAGTTCAAGTGGGACCGCCACGGCGAGATCAAACCCGGGGTGGCCGACGCCGACGCCGCGCTGTTGCGCCGCTGGCCGGGCCTGCGCCACGACACCACCCGCGACAACATCAACCTCATCGTGTGGAGCACCGCCCGCCGGTTCCCCGCCGACATCATGCGGCGCCGAGGCGGCGAACTGGTCGAGGTCGCCCGGGCACTCACCCGCGGCTGGCATCCGCGGATACGCGAGTTGCTGGCCCGCTGCGACCCGGGCAGCGCCCTGCCGGTCAAGGTGTCCACCGCCGAGCCGGTCCCACCGTGGAAGAGCAGCACCGTCACCCTGCTCGGCGACGCGATCCACAGCATGACCCCGGGCCGCGGGGTCGGCGCGAACACCGCCCTACGCGACGCCGCCCTGCTCAGCCGCCAGATCAGGCTGGCCGCCTCCGGCGACAAGACCCTGGTGCAGGCCGTCGCCGACTACGAGGCCGCGATGATCCCGTACGGCTTCGCCCGGGTCGCCGACTCGTTGCGCAGCAGCGGCACAAGCGGCGACGACGCGCTGTACCGGCCGGTGATCGGCCGGCTCGCGCTGTTCGGGGCGCGCAGCTACTTCGGCGTCACCAGCCGGGTGCCCGCGCTGCGCCGCAGGTTCGTCGACGACTTCTACACCTACCGCGGCGAGGCCGACTGACCCAGTCCGCGTGGGCCCGGCACCGACCTACGGGTGCCGGGCCCACGCTGTCCGGGCCATTCGTGTGCCCTCGGTGGACGGCGGGGCAGGGCGACGCGTCGGAGCGCGGACGCCGCACCGCACTACGCTCGGTCACCCTGCTGCCACCCCGGGTGCGGAGCATCTCACCAGCGCTGGAAGCCCACGGTCCTCCCTGTCGCCGACACGGCGCGTGTGCGAAGCTGCGACGGATTTTTCTCGCGACTTTTCACCGACCAACTCAATAAGAGGGAGGTTGGCCGTGCCGTCGACTTTCGGGCAATGGCTGATCATGATCCTGGCTCTGCTGCTGGGTGCGGCGGCCGGATGGGTGCTACGCGGCCGGCAGGCCACCCCGGCCACGGGTACGCCCATCGTGGAGGGCGACCCCGTCGCCGGGGTGGCCGTGGTGTCCGGCCCGACCCCCGAGGCCACCGTCGACACGCACCGGCCGGAGGCGACCGTCGCCACGGCCGTGGTCCCGGCCGCCGTGGTCGACCGCCCCGCTCCGGAGACCGCCGAGGCGACCCGGCCGGGCACGGTCCTCGGCGACAGCGACCCGACCGCCTTCGCCCCGGCCGACACCGCCACCACCGAGCCCGGCCCGGCCTCCGCCACCGACCCCGCCACTGCTCCCGCCACCGACCCGAGCCCCGTTGACGCGGTCACGACCGGAGCGCTCTCGGCCGACGCCGCCGTCGACAACGGAACGCCGAAGACCGACCCGTCCGTCGACGAGGGCCGGACGGACGACGAGGCCAGCCCGGCCGTGCCGGCCACCCCGACCCACACCGAGGCCGCCCCGGTCGAGGCCACCCACGCGGTGGCCACCGACGCCGAGGCCGCCCCGGTCGAGGCCGCCCCTGCGCAGGTGGCTCCGGTCGAGGCCGCCCTTACCGAGGCCGCTCCCGTCGAGACCACGCCCGCCGAGGTCTCGACGGAGGAAACCGCTCCTGTCGCGACCTCGGCGGCTGAGGATGCTCCGGTCCCGGCTGAGGCGACGCAGGAAACCGCTCCGGTCCCGGTCCCGGCGACTGAGGAGGTCCCGGTCCCCGCAGCCGCCGGGCCGGTCGTGCCGGCCCCCCGGGCCGCCGACGACGCCGAGCTTGCCCCGGCCGTTCCCGGCGACGCCGAGCCGACCCCGGATGTTCCCCGCGACGCCGAGGCGCCCGAAGCCGAGTCCCTGGACAGCGTCGGCGAGGCCAGCCCGTCTGCCCCGGACGCGACCCCCGTCGCCGCACCGTCGGCCGGTGCGACCGCCGACGACTTCCGGCGCATCCAGGGCATCGGGCCGAAGATGGCCGCCGCGCTCCAGGACGCCGGCATCCGCACCTACCGGCAGCTCGCCGACCTGGACGAGGCCGGATTGCGGAACACCATCCGTGCCGCCGGCCTCCGGGGGGCGCCGAGCCTGGCCACCTGGCCCCAGCAGGCCAGGGTGCTCGCGGGCGCCCCGGCTGAGGCCGACCGGGTCCTCCCCGCGTCGGTCGGCGCCGACGACCTGTCCTGACCGACGACGCCGGTCGGTGGCCCCGTGTGGGGCCACCGACCGGCGCGCGGCCGACCGTTCCTCGTCATCACCCTGGGCAACGGCGCTCTGGCCGCCGGCGCCATGTTCAGCCTCAGTCAGCGAAGGCGGGCAACCCGGCTGACGGTCCCCGCCGGCCCGGGCGACGGTCGACTCGGGCGTCCGGCGCCGTTCCCGGTCGATCGGGCCGGCCTGGGGCACGGGGTTGCCCGACCTGGTCTCGCAGTCCTGTCCCGACGGCCTACCGGCCCTGTTCACCGCCGCACTCGGGGACGCCACCCGCCGCCGCAGGTCACTGTGCCCCCGGCGCTCACCTACGTCGCCGTGACCGAGCACCGGCGCAGCCGGGGTCAGCCACCCGGGGCACTGACCGAAGTCGGACAACCGCCCCGCCTGCTCGGCCTGGACGCCGTTTAGCCGGTCGTCGCATGTGGGTACAACGGGGCTCACCTCGACTTACCACAACCCGGGAGGAAGCCATGCGGCGTGGCCCGTCGATTTTGGGAATCATCCTTGTCATCTGGCTCGTCATCGGCGCGATCGCCGCAGGCCAGCGTGGCTACTACAAAGGCGACGACACGAACTGCGCCGAGGCGGGCACCATCCTGGTGACCATCGTGGCCGGCCCACTGAACTACATCGGCGCCAACCCGAAGGTCGACTGCGATCTTCCAGAGCCGTCCAAGTAGACCCGCCCGCATCCGGCCCGCGCCCCCACCTCCAGGGGCGCGGGCCGTTGTATGCCCGCCCGCCCCCGCTCCGCCCTCCCGGGGACACTTCGGCCCCTGGGAGAGCGGGACACCACCCCTAAGGCGTCCTAGGAGGCTGGTTTTCTTTGGGACGAGTTCTTCCGGAGCCGCCGAGGGTCAGCCGCCGACGTGGATGCCCGGACGGCGGGACGGGTCCGGCTCGGACTTGCGGATGATCTCCCGTACCACGGGCGGGGTGTCGCCGCGGCCGAGGATCAGGTACCGCAGCAGGTGGGCGATGGGGTTGCCCTCGGACCACTCGAAGTGGGCGTGCGGGCGTACGCCGGTGGCGTCGCGCAACGCGAGCAGGATCGCGGCGATCGCGTTCGGCACGGCCGGGCTCGCCGCCCGCAGCACCCGGAACCCGCCGGCCTCCACCCCGTGCACCCGCAGCACCCGGCTGAACTCCGACGGGTCGACCACGTCGATCTCCAGGAACAGCACGTCGGCGGCCCCCGGGACCGGGTTCATGCCGCGCTGCGCGCGCTCCTTGACCCGGTACTCGCTGACCGTGCCGCTGTCGCGCTTCTTGGCGATCAGGTGCAACCGGCCGTCATGGGCCAGGGACTCGGCGACGAACCGGCGGGCGGCGGCGTCGAACTCGATCCGCTCGGCGCGCAGCTCGGTGGTGCGGGTGACCCGGGAGACCAGCGAGACGACGACGATGCCGGCCACGAACATACCGGAGATCGCGATCCCGTCCGGTTTCTCGATCACGTTCTCGGCCAGGGCGTAGAGCAGCACCGCCGTGAGCACGGCGAAGCCGGCCGCGGCGGACCGCTGGCGGGCGCGGGCCGCCGAAGCGGTCACCGCCACCGCGCCGGAGACCATCATCGCCAGGATGCCGGTGGCGTACGCGCCGGCCTGGGCGTTGACGTCGGCGCGGAAGGCGACGGTGATGGCAATGCTGATCAGCGTGTAGACGATCACCACCGGGCGCACCGCCCGCCCCCACTCCGGAGCCATCCCGTACATGGGCAGGTAGCGCGGCACGATGTTGATCAGGCCGGCCATCGCGGAGGCGCCGGCGAACCAGAGGATCAGCACGCTGCTGACGTCGTAGACGGTGCCGAACCCCTCGCCGAGGCGCTCGTGGGCAAGCCAGGCCAGCGCCCGGCCGTTGGCCGCGCCGCCGGGCTGGAACTCCCGCGCCGGGATCAGCACGGTGGTGACGAAGGTGGTGCCGACCAGGTACACCGACATGATCAGCGCGGCGGTGGTGAGCAGCCGACGGGTGTTGCGGATCCGGGCGGCCAGGCGCCGGGCGGGGTCCGGGCCGTTCCCGCGTACCAGCGGCATCATGCTCACCCCGGTCTCGAATCCGGAGAGCCCCAGCACCAGCAGCGGGAAGGCCAGCACCGCCGGGCCGACCACGTCGGCGAACCCGGAGCCGCCGGCGGTCAGCGCGCTGGACCAGTCGCCCACCGTGCCCGGCTCGGCGACGATCTGCGCCAGCCCCGCCACCACGATCACCGCGTTCAGTGCGAGAAAGACCGCGACCAGCGGGATGGCCACGGTCACCGCCTCGCTGAACCCCATCAGGAACACCCCGCCCAGCACGAGCAGCAGCACCACGGTCACCGCCACCGCCGCGAGATCGCCGTGCGGGGCGGACGCCGGCAGGTACGGGTTCTCCAGCAGGTGGACGGTGGCGTCGGCGGCCGACAGGGTGATCGTGATGATCCACGAGGTGGCGACGAAGCCGAGCAGGACGAGGACGAAGATCTTGCCGCGCCAGAACGGCAGCAGCCGCTCCAGCATCGCCACCGAGCCCTGCCCGTGCGGGCTCTCCCCGGCGACCCGCCGGTACATCGGCAGCATCCCGAACAGGGTCAGCGCCACGATCAGCAGCGTGGCCAGCGGGGACAGCGCCCCGGCGGCGAGCGCGGCGATTCCGGGGAGGTACGACAGGGTGGAGAAGTAGTCCACCCCGGTCAGGCACATCACCTGCCACCAGGGGTGGGTCTTCGCCTGCGCCTCCCCGGCCTCCGGCCCGACCGGCTGCACCCGGTGCTGGAACAGCCAGCGGCGCAGCCGGCCCGCGGGCTCGTCCCGGGGGCCGGGGCGCCCGACGCGCTCCGGGATCGCCGCCGCGCCGGGGCCGCCGTGTCCACCCAGGCGCGGGTCCCGGGCGGCCCGCTCGGCCGGGCTCGGATCCTGGGCAGGCCGCTCCCCCTGGCTCGGGTCCCGGGCGGCCCGCTCCGACCGGCTCGGCTCCCGGGCGGCGTCCCCGACGTCCGACGGGTCCCGGGGCGCGCGGGGTTTCCGGTCGGGATCCGGCGCACGCCGGTGCTCCCGGGCCCGCCTCGGCCGCGCACCGTCCCGCCGCTCCGCCATGCCACGCCACCCCTTCACGCCCTGCTCCGACGGTAGGCGGTGCCGGCGGCGTCGCCCGCCGGAACGGTGAGGAAGGCCGGCGGATTGGCGCGGACCCGGCTGGGGTACCGAGGCCAGCGAAGCGGGCCACGCGGCGACGGGGAGCAGTACGGCCGTCGACGAGGGCCCACAGCCGCGCCGCCGACTCCCGCACCGGCCGGCCCGGACGCATCCCGGCCGCGCTCTGCGCCGCGTACGCCAGCTCCCACAGCCGCGACCCCGGCCCGGCGGCGTCCCAGTCGATCAACGCTCAGCCGCGCGACGACCGGACCAGGTTCCACGGTGCGGCGTCGGCTACGTGCCTGCGGTGTCGCCGACCCGGACGACGCCGGCGGTGGCGTTGCCGGGCAGGGGCTGTTCGCCGGTCACCCTCCGGCCATCCTGCCCGGGACAGGGGGATGCCCCCGCGCTCCCCCCGGTAGCGCGGGGACCCCCCGTCCCGGCTACTGCAGGAACGCCCCGAGGGGCGACAGCAGCAGCCGGCCGAGCGCGGCGGCGTTGTCGTCCAGCCGTTCGCGCTCACACTCACGGGCCTCCGGATCGTGCCGGCAGCGCCAGATCTTCTGCGCGTTGCGCCAGGCCACGTTCCGGGTGTACTCCACCAGCTCGCCCTGGTACCAGTCGTCGATGTCGCCGTTGAGCATGTCGATCATGAGCTGCCAGTTGTCCAGGTAGCCGCGACGCAGCTCCGGGATCCGCTCCGCGAAGATCTGATTGATCTCCAGGTAGTCGTGGTGCTGGTCGCTGCCGTCGACCGGCTCGGACTCCAGGCTGTCGAACGTGGTCACCAACGCGAACGGCAGGTCGTAGTTGATGTGCGCGTTCACCCCGGCCGCGGCCGAGGGCAGCGGACGGGCGTCCGGGCCACGCATCCGCCGGAACAGGCATGACCAGGCCCGCGGCGTGACCGGGCTCGACTCGGTCCAGTACCGCAGCGCGTCGAAGTAGCGGGCGGCGAACTCCACGTCGAGCCGGGCCAGGAAGACCGGGTCGGCGAAGCGGTCGTCGTACAGGCCGTTGAGCACGCTGGTGGTGATGGTCAGGTAGAGCTCGTTGAAGTCCGCGAGGGGGCAGCTGCGCTCCAGCGGCGGCAGCCGGACCAGCATGTCCTGAAGCTTGGTGAGGTGGTCGACCACCGCCGGCACGTCCGCCGGGTGGTCGGCCAGCAGGCCGGCGATGTCCTCGTGTACAGGGCCCCAGACCGGTTCGCCCATTTCTCCTCCACTGTGGTCCGAGGCACCCCCGTGCCGCCGTCATCGGAGCACAGCCTCCCAGCCACGGCCCGTGCGGCGGATCAGTAGAACGACGTATAAACAGCCGACCGACGTACGTCGTCGGCTACTCGGAACGGTTACGCAGGAAGATGGCGCTGGCCTGCACCCGGGTGCGAACCTGGAGTTTGTCGAAGATGTGCGAGACGTGCACGCCGATGGTCCGCTCGCTGATGAACAGCCGCTGGCCGATCTCCTTGTTGGTCAGCCCCTCCGCCACCGCGGCGAGCACCTCGCGCTCCCGGGCGGTGAGCACCGCCAGCTCGTCGCTGGCCGACTCGGCGCCGGCCGGGGACCGGCCCTCGACCGACGCGCCGTGCTCCTCCAGCTGCACCCGGGCCCGGCCGGCCAGGATGCGGATCTCGGTGCTCAGCGGCACCGCGCCGAGCCCCTGCGCCACCTGGTACGCCTGGCGCAGCAGCTTGCCGGCGGTCGCCGTGCGGCTGCGCCGGGCCAGCAGCGCCTCGGCCTGCCGCAGCCGCGAGTACGCCGCCGGATACGGGTGATGGCGGCGGTCCCACTCGACCACCGACCGGGCCCACAGCGCCGGGTCGCTCCCGTCGAGGCGGCTGAGCTCGGCGTCGCACAACGCCAGGAACCCGTCGACCACGTCCCGCACCGAGCGGACGGCGTGCTCGCTCTTGCGGGCCACCCGCTCGGCCACCTCGCGCAGCCGGCGTACCGCCGTCCGGTCGACCGGCACCGTGCGGGACGCGTACGCCTCGGCCTCGGCCCGCAGCCCGTGCCAGACCAGCGCGGCGAGGATGCCCACGTCGTCGGAGCGGCTCTCGGTCAGCCCCCGCTGCACCGCCTGGCGGGCCAGGTCGTGCCGGCCCTGCCACATCGCCAGGCCGGCGCGGAGGGTGAGCAGCGGGATGACGTGCCGGGCGCCGCCGCCCGCCAGCACCGTGGCGACCGCCTCCAGGTCCCGGTCGGCGGCCTCGATGTCGCCGTAGCCCACCGAGAGGCGGCAGCGGGCCAGCAGCAGCTCCACCGCGTCCGCGCCGGACGGGCGGTGCCGCAGGGCCGCCGCGACCACCTTCTCCGCCTCGGCCCACTGCCCGACCCGGAACAGCCCGTTGGTGGCGATGGCCAGCAGCCGGGTCTCGTACGTGCGGCCCAGCCCCAGCTCGGCGACCCGCTCGGCGCCCCGGCGGGCCACCACGACACCCTCCTCGAGGATGTTCAGCGGCCCGGTGAGCAGCTCCGCCAGGTGCAGGTACGCGCACGCCACGTCCTCCGGGCGGCCGGCCCGCTCGGCGGTGTCCAGGGCCTCCCGCATGACCGCCAGCCCGGTGTCCGGGTCCTCCAGGTACGCCTCGCTGAACCCCAGCGCCATGCTGGCCATGACGACCTCGGGGACGGAGCCGTCCACCTCGGCGGCCAGCGCCAGGGCCTCCCGGGCCCGGTCGCCGGCGTCCGCGTACCGGCCCAGGTGCAGCAGCAGCTCGGCCAGGTGCGCGGCGGCGGTGGCCCGCTCCCGGGAGGTGCAGTCGGCCGCCGCGAGGGCCCGCCGGTACTCCGCCTCCGCGGGGGCGGACCGGCCGGCGGCGGCCAGGTAGCGGGCCCGCCGGATGTGCAGCGCGCAGGCCGGGGCCCCGCCGTCGGCGGTGGTGGTGACCAGTTCCTCCAGCAGGGCCAACGCCCGGGCGTGCTCGCCGCAGTGGTGCGCCGCCTCGGCGGCGTGCCGCAGCAGGTCCGCGCGGTCGATGTCGAGGCCGCCGTCCGCCGGGGACGCCCCGGTGGTCGCCGCGGACGCCCCGGTGGGCTGGACGCCGGCCAACTGGAGGGCCACCGACCAGTGCCGGTGGGCCTCGGCGTAGCCGTGCAGCCGCTCGGCCTCCTCGGCGGCGGCCACCGCCGCCGGCAGGGCACGGGCGGGCTCGCCGGCCAGCCGCCAGTGGTGTGCCAGCCGGGCCTGGTGCAGCTCCGCCGGGGCCGACGTCAGCGCCTCGGCGTACCGGCGGTGCAGGGCCGACCGCTCGGCGGGCAGCAGCTCGTGGGCGAGGACCTCGGCGACGAGCCGGTGCCGCAGCCGGTACCCGTCGTCGTCGCCGACCAACAGCCGGTGCGCCACCGCCGCCCGGACCGCGTCGATCAGCTCCTGCTCCGGCAGCCGGGTCACCTCGGCCAGCAGCCAGTGCGCCACCGGCTCCACCCCGGCGGCCACCGCGTGCACCACCGCGTGCGCGGGCTCGGGCAGGGCGTCCACCCGGGCCAGGAACACCTCCCGCACGGTGTCCGACAGCCCGTCCCGGCCGTCGCGCAGGTCCCGCGCCAACTCCTCCACCACGAACGGGTTACCGCCGCTGCGCTGCCACACCGACTCCGCCGCCTCCACCCCCAGCGGCCCGCCCACGATCTCCGCCGCCAACCGCTCGGTGTCCGCCCGGTCCAGCGGGGCCAGGTCGAGCACCCGCACCGACCGCAGCCGACGCAACTCGGTCAGCACCCGGCGCAACGGGTGCGCGCCCTGCAACGACTCGGCCCGCACCGCCCCCAGCACCGACAGCTGCAGGTCGCCCAGGCCGGCGAGCAGGTAGAGCAGCAACTGCCGGGTGCTCCGGTCGACCCACTGCAGATCGTCGAGCACCAGCACCAGCGGCCGGCCCTGGGCCACCAGGTGCAGCCCCCGGGAGACCCGCTCCAACAGGGCCCCCGCGCCGTCCGGGCCGCCGGTCTCCTCGGCGAACATCTGCAACAGCCCGCGCACCGCCGACGAGGTGCGGGGGTGCGAGGCGGTCAGATCCGCGTCGAACCGGCGCAACGCCTGCAACAGGGGGTGCAGCGGGGAGGCGTCCCCGATGTCGAGGCACGCGCCGGTGAGCACCAACGCGTCGGCCGCGCGCAGTTGGTCGCCCACCTCACGCAACAGCCGGGTCTTGCCCACCCCGCTCTCGCCCGTGAGGAAGACCGCCGCCGTCTGTCCCGGCCCGACATCGTCGAGCAGCGCGGACCGCAGTGTCGCCACCTGGCCGGCACGGCCGACGAGCGGTGCGGTGTCCACATCGCTGGCCATGGCTCGCAGCCTAGTCACAGGTCCCCGGACCGTTCTACGGGTCTTTACCGCCACTGGTCCGCCTCGCGTCGACATTGCGACTAAAGGTTGCGGGGGGCCGACATACGTCGTTCTGCCGATCCCCCGACCTGCCGGTGGTGGGAGTCTCCAGAGGTCGTCAGGCACCAAACGGGGGGAAGGACGGTGCGATGCTTATGTCCACGATCGTCACAGAAGCGCAGGTCACGGCACCGGCGGACTGGCCCGTGCCGGAGGAGCGGCGGACGGTCAGCGTGCTCTTCGCCGACATCGTCGGCTCGACCGCGCTGGTCGACCGGCTCGACCCAGAGGAGGTCCGGGCGCTGCAACGCGCGTACTTCGACACCGTCGCCGGGGTGCTGGCCCGATGGGGCGGCGTGGTCGAGAAGTACATCGGCGACGCCGTGATGGCCCTGTTCGGGGCGCGGGAGTCCGACGGCTTCGACGCGTACCGGGCGGTGCGGGCCGGGCTGGAGATCCAGCGCGCGCTGGACGGGCGGACGCTGCCCGGCGCGGCAGCCCTGCGTACCCGGGTCGGGGTCGCCACCGGCGAGGCGCTGGTGGACGTCGCCGCGTTGCGCGACGGCGCGCACGGCACGGCCAGCGGCGCGGTGATCACCGCCGCCGCCCGCCTCCAGGAGCACGCCCCGCCCGGCGCCGTCGTCGTCTGCGCGGCAACCCGCCGCGCCACCGGCGGCCTGATCGCCCACCGCGCGCTCCCCCCGCTGACCGTCGCCGGCAAGCCACTGCCGATGGACGTCTCGATCGCCGCCGGCGTGGCCCGCCCCGAGCCGGCCGGCCACCACGGCCGGCTGGTCGGCCGCCGTCGCCAGCTGGCAGGCGCGCGGGACCAGGTGCTGCGGGCGGTACGCGAGCACAGCCCGCGCTGGGTGTCGCTGGTCGGCCCGGCCGGCAGCGGGCGCAGCCGGATGCTGCACGAGCTGCGCCGGGCCGTCGACGCCTCCGACGGGACCCCGGTGCGCTGGTACGTGGTCGCCTGCCCGCCGTTCCCGGAGCGGCCGATGGAACCCGTGGCCGACCTGCTGCGCGCGTTCGCCGACGTACGCGCCGAGGACCCGCCGGCGACCGTCCGCCGACAGCTGCTGGCGGCGACGGACGGCCTGGTGCCACCGGTACGGGCGCTGTCCACGGCCGTCGCCCTGGAGGGGCTGCTGGACGGGTCGTTCCCGGCCGGCGCGATGGTCTGGCAGCGGCTGCTGCTGTGTCAGGCCGCCGTGCAGCCCCTGGTGGTGGCGGTGGACGACCTGGACCGCGCCGCCCCGGCGGTGACCCGGTTCCTTCGCGGCCTGATCGCGGCGGCCGTCGTGCGTCGACTGCCGTTGGCGGTGGTGACCACCCACCGTCCGGAGTTGGCCGACACCCGGCCAGGGCCGGACGGCCGGCGTGCCGAGGTGCCGCTGCCGCCGCTGTCCCAGGTGGAGACCGGACGGCTGCTGCGTCAACTGCTCGCCCGGGCCGGTCAGCCGACGGCGCTGGCAACGCGGCTGCTGCCCCTGGTCGGCGGCCTGCCCGGGACCGCCGAGGCGTACGCGCGGCGGATCCCCGAGGGGGCGGACCCGGCGGCGGCGCTGCCGGACCGGGTGCGCGCGAGCGCGGCTGCCCGGCTGGACGCCTGCGACGGCGCGGAGCGCGCCGCGACGATGGTGGTCGCCGCGCTGGGGCCGTCGGTCCCCGCGGCGACGGTGGACCGGGCGATCGGCTGGGCGCCGGGGCGGGCCGAGCCGGTCCTGCGCCGGCTCGCCGTACGCGGCCTGCTGCAGCGCGCGGCCCGGGACGGCTACCGCGTCGCCGATCCGGCGCTGCGCCGGGTCGCGCACGACCGGCTGCCCAGGTCGGTACGGACCGAGATCGCCCGGCGGGTCGACCTGACGGCCCCGGTCGGGCCGCACCTGGCGCCGCTGCCGATCAGCGCTGCCCTGGATTGCCCGGCGAACCCGGCGCGACCGAACGACACGACCCTGCGCTACCCGGCGCGACCGGCCGGCGCGGACCTGCGCTACCCGAGCGGCGCGTCCCTGCCTCGCCGCCGGGGCGGCCCGCCGGTGCGGACGCAAGCCGTCCCTCGGGCCCTGACCGCGCTGTCCGGCCCCACCGTGGCTGCCCGTCCCACGCCCGCCGATCCCGCCCTGGGTGCGCCACGCCCCACGCCCACCGGCCCGTCCGAGGGCCCACGCCTCACGATCGCCGTTCCACCCACCACGGCGGGGACCCCGCGGCTCGCGATCGCCCGTCTTCCCACACCCGGTTCCCGCACGTCGGGCGGCCCTGCCACGCCGGCCGGCCGGCCCGCATGGGAGATCCGGCGCGGGCCGGGAGACATCGGGTCGGCCCGAACCGGTTCCGGCGGCGCCGACGGGACCCGTGCCCGGTGGGCGGCGGTCGTCCGCCTACGCGAGCGGGCAGCGCCGCCGCCGGCACCCGACGGGGCGGTCACGTCGGTAGGTTTGGTGGGCCCGACAGGGAAGGCCGGCGGGACCAGGACCACCAGGACCGGGAGCGGGGCCGGGCCGGGCGGCCGGCCGACGCCGGGCGGCACGGCGACCGGACAGGCGGCAACGGTTCGGGCGGCGGGCCGGGCCGTGGCGGTCGGGGTGACGGGCCTGACGGGGGCCGACCGCCCGGCCACCGGGACCGGCCCGGCCCGACTGGCCGCAGCCGCCTGACAACCGACGCCGACCGAACGGGGCGGGGTCAGCCGGGCGTGCGCGTCAGCGGCCGTCGAGGAAGGCGAGCACGCGTTCCCAGGTCAGCTCGGCGGCGGCCGGGTCGTGATCAGGGACGTCCGCGTCGGTGAAGAGGTGACCCGGGCCCGGGTAGCGGTACACCGACAGGTCGGCACCCGCGGCGGTCATCGCCCGCTGCCACGCGTCGACCTCGTCCTGCGGCTCGTACTCGTCGGGGTCGGCGAGGTGCAACTGCACCGGCAGGCCCGGCCGGACCGTCTCCGGCGGGCCGGCGATGCCGTGCAGCAGGAGCAGGGCGGCGGCGTCGGGACGCTCGGCGAGCAGTTCGGCGGCCACCCAGACGCCGAAGGAGAAGCCGGCCAGGACCGTGTCGGGCGGCAGGTCGGCCACGGCAGCCCGGGCCCGGCCGAGCACCGTCCGCTTGCCGATCTTGTCGAGCAGGGCGAACCCCGCCTCGACGGTGTCGGTGGCGGGCTCCCCGTACAGGTCGGGGGCGACGACCTGGTGCCCGGCCGCGCGGAGCCGGTCGGCGGCGGCGAGCACGGCCGGGCGCAGGCCGTAGACGGAGTGGAACAACGCGATCTGACTCATCCCGTCATCGTGGCGCGGGGGTCCGACAGCCGCCGACGGTGGGCGGTGCCCGCCGGCCTCCGGGCGGCCTGCGTGCCGTACGCGCCCCTACCGGTTGTTCCACCAGGTGGACGCGGGCGACCCGCCAGGAGCCCGACGATCCCACCACATCACACAACGGAGTCGCACAATGACATCGAGTTACCGACCTCCGAGAGGACCACCGATGACGAGCAGCGGAGTCCGCCACGAGCCATCCCCGTCCACCCCTGCGGCCGTCCCCCGGGTGCCGCCGGCCACCCGCCGGGAGGACCTGGTCACCGTCCTGTTCGGCGCATGCCTGACGGCCGGGGCGATGTCCGACGGCTGGGCGCACAGCAACATCGTCGAGACCATCGAGGGGTTCTTCACCCCGTGGCACGGCCTGCTCTACGCGGGCTTCGTCGCCACCGCGGCGTGGACGTTCTGGCTGGCGTACCAGCGGCGCGACGCGGCGCCCCGGTGGTGGCGGGACGCCTTCCCGGCCGGTTACCGGGTCGGGGCGATCGGGGCGGTGGTCTTCCTGCTCGCCGGCCTGGCCGACATGGCCTGGCACGAGATCCTCGGGGTGGAGGTGGGCCTGGACGCCGAGTTCAGCCCGAGCCACCTGCTGCTGGACGCGTCGGCGGTGCTGCTGCTGACCAGCCCGCTACGGTCCTGGTGGGCCAGCGGGGAACGCGGCGGACGATCAGCGACGGGGGTGGCGTCCCTGGCCCTGGGCGTGATGGCGCCGTCGATCCTGCTCACCTACGCGTCGGCATTCCTCACCCTGGCGCCGACCCGGGCGATCGGCGCCGTCGGGACGCAGCAGGCGGCGATCCTCGGCGTCGACGCGTACTTGATCACCACGCTGGTGCTGGTCGGACCGTTCCTGTTCGCCCACCGGAGGCGGGCCACCCCTGGGGCGGCCGCCGCCCTGGCGGCCGGGGTGGCGCTGTTCGACATGGTGATGCACGAGTTCCCGACACCGCAGGCGTGGGCCGCCCTCGGGGCGGTCTGCGGCGCCGGCCTCGCCGACGTGCTGCTGCTCCGGCTGGACGCGATCCGTGGGCGGGACGCCGCGCTGCGACTGCCGATCGCCGGCGCCCTGCTCGCCGGGCTGGTGGTCGCCGGGCACCTGGCGGGGCTCGCGCTGACCGCCGGGATCGGCTGGACGCCGGAGGTGACCAGCGGCGTCGTCACCCTCGCCGCGCTCCTCGGCGCCCTGCTCGGCGGCCTGGCCGCCCGGCCGGCCCCGGCCCCGGCCGATCCGGCCCGGATCCCGCCTCCGGCCGGGCCGGCCCGAATCCCGGCCCCGGCCGGGCCGGCCAGTGCGGCCCCGGTGGTCGCCGACCCCGTCCCGCCGGCCCCGGCCGACCCGGGTCGCTGACCGGCGGCCGGCCGGGGCGTCGGTCCCCGGCCGGCCGCGGTCCGTCCGGGTCAGACGGAAAGCAACGTCTTGCCGACCGTCTCCCGGTCCTCGATGGCCCGATGCGCGTCGGCGGCGCGGTCCAGCGGGAACGTCTGCCCCACCAGCGGCGTCACCCGGCCGGCCGCGACGGCGTCCAGCGCCGCCAGCAGGTGGCGCCGTCGGGCCTGCGCCGTGAGGGCCCGCAGGTCCCCGATGCCGGTGACCGCCACGCCCCGGTCACGGGCCGACGCGGGGTCCGGCACGGCGAAGCCACCGGCCGGAGCGCCGTACGCGCACGTCCGGCCGCCGGGCACGACCAGGTCGAACGCGGCCCGGCCGTACGCCCCGCCGGCGCCGTCGAGGAGGATGTCGACGCCGCCGAGTACGGTGCGTACCCGATCGGTCCAGTCCGGGGCCGCGTAGTCCACGATCTCCTCGGCGCCGAGCCGGCGCAGCGCGTCCCGCTTGGTCGCGCCGCGCGCCGCGCCGACCACCCGGGCGCCTGCGGCGTGTGCCGCCTGGAGCAGCACCGCCCCCGCTCCCCCGGCGGCTGCGGTGATCAGCACCCGCTCGCCGGCCCGGACGCCGCCGACCAGGTCGAGCACGGCGAACGCGGTGAGTCCGTCGGTCAACAGGGCGGCGGCGTCTCGCAGCGACACCGTCGGGGGCACGGCGAAGAGGTCGTCGACCGGCACCAGGGCCCGGTCCAGGTAACCGCCCCCCGGCCCGGTCCGCGTGACCACCCGCCGGCCGACCCAGGCGGGATCGACGCCGGCACCCACCGTGGCGACCGTCCCGGCCACCCCCGAGCCGGGCCGGTACGGAGGCCGGTCCGGGAACCACGCCCCGGCCCGGCCCGCGCGGATCGCCGTGTCGATCCACAGCACGTTCGCGTAGGCCACCTCGACCACCGCCTCGCCCGGGCCCGGCGACGGGTCCGGCACCTCGGTCAGCGCCAGCACCTCCGGTCCACCGAACCGGGTCACCTCGATCACTCTCATGCCGTACCTCCGTGTGACTCGCCCTTACCAACCAGGCTCGGAGATGAAGCGGCGTTGAGGTCAACCAGCGGCGGGAGCGACGTGGGTCACGGGCTCTCGGGGTCGAGCCGCCGCTCGCGCAGCAGCGCGCCGGAGAAATTCCGACTGCCGGCCCGGCGGGACGGGCGGGACGGGGGCGACGGGGGCGACGTCCCGGGCGGGGATGGAACCGCCACCGCCCGGGACACCCACGCCGGCCACCCGGCGATCATCGCAATGCCATCGTCCAGCAAATGCCAATAGTTTGCAACAAGGTCTGGACTTGCATCGGTGGCGTAACTAGCCTGCTCGATATGACTCCTTACATTGTCGAGGCTGCGGACCGGCTCGCCGGCACGGCGACGGCCTTTCAGGAAAGCTGGGACCGGCAGCAGGAGGCGTTCCTGCCGGACCGGGAGGAACGCCTCGCGGCCATGCTCGACGCCGTCGACGCGATCACCGACGGGGACGCGCCCCGCCTGCTCGACCTCGCCGGGGGCACCGGCACCATCTCCCTGCGGGCGCTGGCCCGTTTCCCCCGGGCCGAGGTGACCCTGGTCGACCTCGACCCGGCGCTGCTGGCCCTGGCCGGCGCGTCGCTGCGCGACCGGGCGAGGGTGCTGGTCGCCGACCTGAGCCGCCCCGACTGGCCCGACCGGCTGCCGCACCGCGACTTCGACGCGGTGCTCACCGCCACCGCCCTGCACTGGCTGCCGGCCGACCGGCTCACCGACCTCTACGGAGAGATCCGGGACCTGCTGCGTCCGGGCGGGCTCTTCGTCAACGCCGACCGGATGCCCGACGACGCGCTGCCGGGGCTGACCGACAGGCTGACCGCCCGGGCCCGCGAGCGCCGGGCCGCCCGGTACGCCGCCGGGGCGGCCCTGTCCTGGCCCGACTGGTGGCAGCGGGCCGGCGCGGACCCGGTGCTCGGCCCACTGGTCGCGCGGCGCCACGAGATCTACCCGACCGGGCACAGCCCCGAGTGGAACCCCCCGGTCTCCTGGCACCTCGACACGCTGACCGCCGCCGGCTTCGCCGAGGTCGGCACGTTGTGGCGGGGCGGCGCCGACGCGGCGGTGGCCGCCGTCCGCTGACCGGACGCGCCACCTGCGTCGCGGCGGCCGGTGGGCCCGCCGACGATAGGCTCGTCCCGGCGAAGCCACGAGGGGCCGCCGCCGGGCACCCGTCAGGACGCGCGCCGGAGGGTTCCCGCCGGCGGCGGACGTGCTGGTGGGAGGGCGAGGTGACCGGAGCGGACCCGCGCCGGGTCGATCCCGACGTCGACCTGCGCGTACCCGGGGACCGGGGCGAACTGCGGGCGCGCCCGGCGGCGGTGCTCGGCGTGATCGCGGCGGGCGGCGTGCTCGGCGCGCTGGCCCGCGCGGGGCTCCAGACCGCCTTCCCGCACCGGCCCACCGGCTTCCCGTGGGCGACGTTCGCCGTCAACGTGACCGGATGCCTGCTGATCGGGGCGCTGATGGCGGTGGTCGCCGCCGGGCGGACCCGGCCGCTCACCCGGCCCTTCCTCGGCGTCGGCGTGCTGGGCGGGTTCACCACCTTCTCCACGTACGCGGTAGACGTGCGGCTGGCGGTGGCCGCCGGGGCGGCCGGCACCGCACTGGCGTACCTGGTCGCCACCCTGGTGGGGGCGCTGGTCGCGGTGTGGCTCGGCGACGCCGCCGCCGGCCGGTTCCTGCACCGCGCGGCCCGCGCCGCCCCGGCAGCGGCGGGCGGCGGCCGGCCGGGGGCGGGCGGTTCCCGGGAGGCGGGTGGGCCGGCCCCGACCGGCCGGGCCGACGAGAATCGGGAGGCCCGGTGACGGTCCTGCTGATCGCCCTCGGCGCGGCCGTCGGGGCGCCGCTGCGCTACCTCACCGACCGGGCCGTGCAGTCCCGGCACGGCTCGTCGTTCCCGTGGGGCACCCTGACCGTGAACGTGCTCGGCTCGCTGCTGCTCGGCGCCCTGGTCGCCGCGCCGGTCGGGCCGGACGTCGCCGCGCTGCTCGGCACCGGCTTCTGCGGTGCGCTCACCACCTACTCGACCTTCGGCTACGAGACGCTGCGGCTGGCCCGCGACAAGTCCCCGTGGACCGCCCTGGCCAACGCGCTGACCAGCGTGGCCGCCGGGCTGGCCGCGGCGTCGCTCGGCTACGCGGTGACCCGTGCGCTGAGCGGATGACCCACGCGCCGAACGGATGACCCGGTCCCGGTGTTTCGTGGGGGCGACGCCGCCTGCCCGGGGTCAGCGCACCCGGCGCTCGGGGTGCGCCCGGTTCCAGGCCCGCATCCGCTCCGGGTACCCGGTGCGGGCGGCCTCGTACAGGGGCACCGCGTGCCGTTGGGCGATCTTCGCGGCGGCCCGGGGCGAACCGGTCCGCCGCCGGATCCACTCCCCGTCGTGGGCGATCGCCACCACCGTGGTGTCGGTCGCGGTGGTCTCCGGCTCGAGGTAGAACTCCACACCCCGGCGACTGGCCACGAACGCCTCCAGGGCGGCGAGGTCGTCGGGCGTCGCCTCCCGGTCGAGTTTCGTCGGGACCCCGTCGACGGCGCGCTGTCGGCGGCTGAACCAGCCCATGCCCGGCTCCTCTCCTCGGCGTCCCACCAGTGGAGCACCCCCGCCTGGCAGCCGGCTGGACGCGGGGTGAGAGGAACCTGACCACGGGCCGGCGGGCCGTACGCTCGCCCGGTGACCGGCGTCGGCGGCCCGGCGGCGGCCCGGCGGACCCGGCGACCTCCGGCGGCGGGGACGGCGGCCCGGCGTTCGCTCGGCACCCCCGGGGCGCCGAGCGGGGTGGGTCAGCGGGTGGGCCGGGAGCCGGCCAGCGGCCGGATCACCGGGACCAGGGCGAGGGCTGGCAGCAGCAGGAGCGGCACCACGATCAGGGCGCGCAACGTGCCCACCTGGTCGCCGAGCAGGCCCAGCAGCGGCGGACCCCCGAGGAACGCGGAGTAGCCGATCACCCCGACGACGCTGACCCGGGCCGGCGCCCGGTCCTCGTCGTCCGCGGCGGCGCTCAGCCCCACCGGGAAGCCGAGCGACGCGCCGAGCCCCCACAGCGCGACCCCGGCGATCGCGACCGGCCCGGAGCCGGCCAGCACGGCGAGGGTGGCGCCGACCCCGGCGCACAGGATCGTGCCGAGCAGCACCGGCACCCGGCCCCAACGGTCGAGCGCCACCGTGCCGGCGGTGCGGCCGACGGTCATGCCGACCACGAAGACGCCGAAGACGGCGGCGCCGGCGGCCTCGCTCAGCCCGTACCCGTCGACGAACGCCACCGCGAGCCAGTCGTTGGCGCTGCCCTCGGTGAACGCCATCACCAGCACAAACAGGCCGATGAGCAGGGTGCGCGGCTCCCGCCAGGCGGCGAGCAGCGAGCCTCGGCGCGCGGCGGCGGCGTCGCGGGCGGACCCCGGGTCGGCCCCGCCGGCCGCCAGGAAGGACCGGGCCCCGAGCAGCGTGCCGGCGAGCACGACCGCCGCCAGCACGGTCAGGTGCGCGGCGACCGGCACCCCGGCCCGGGCCGCCGCCGCGCCGAGCCCCGCGCCGGCCACCGAGCCGAGGCTCCACGCGGCGTGGAACCGGGGCAGGATCGTCCGGCCCAGCCGCCGTTCGACGGCCGTCCCCTCGATGTTCATCGCCACGTCGCAGGTGCCGGAGCCGTAGCCGAACAGGAACAGGCCGACGGCGACGCCGGGCAGGAACCCGGCGAACCCGGCGGACATCCCGGCCACCGTCATGCCGGCCGCCACCAGCAGGACGCTGACCGCCACCGTGCGGGTCGCGCCGAGGCGCTGGGTGACCAGCCCGGCGGTCGGCATCGCCAGCAGCGCGCCCACGGACATGGCGAGCAGCAGCAGCCCGAGCTGCCCGGCGCTGAGGCCCAGCGCCTCGCGGACCGCCGGCACCCGGGAGAACCAGGAGGCGACCGCGAGGCCGTTGAGGGCGAACACGGCCGCGACGCCGTTGCGGGCGGCCAGGACCGCGCGTGGTACGCCGGGAGGCGCGCTGCCCGGGCCGGCGGTCGGGGCGTCGGCGGTGCTGCTCACGGGGTGGTTTCCTCTCCGGGGGGTACGTCGCCCGAACATTGGACACCCCGGGGCGACAGCACCGCCTACTGGCCCCACCCCTTACCGGGATCCGGACCGGTTAACCGGCGGCGGACCGGGTATCCCGGCCCCGGCGACGACCGACGCGAGGCGGTGAGGACGACGTGACCGAGCCCGCGCCGCCACACCGGGAGCCGGCGCAGGACCACCGGCACGGCCGGCTGGCCGCCCGCCCGGCCCCACCGACCGGCCTGGCCCGGCGGGGACTGACGCCGGTGACCGGCCCCGGGGGCGAACCCCGGGCCCTGGTGTACGCCCCGGACGACGCCGACGAGCAGCCGTACCGGTTGGTGCTGCTGCTGCACGGTGCGGGCGGCTCGGCCCGGCAGGGCCTGGACCTGCTGCTGCCGCTGGCCGACACGCATCACCTGCTGCTCGTCGCGCCGCAGGCAACCGCCTCGACGTGGGACCTGATCACCGCGGGCTTCGGGCCGGACGTGCGCCGGATCGACGAGCTGCTGGAGACCGTCCTGTCCGCCCACCCGGTCGCCGACGTGGCGTTCGGCGGCTTCTCCGACGGCGCCTCGTACGCGCTGTCGCTGGGCCTGACCAACGGCGACCTGGTCCACGCGGTGCTGGCCTTCTCCCCCGGGTTCGCCGCGCCCCTGGTCACCCACGGTCGGCCGCGGGTGTTCGTCTCGCACGGCGCCGCCGACCGGGTGCTGCCGGTGGACGTGTGCAGCCGCCGGCTGGTGCCCCGGCTGCGCTCGCTCGGCTACCCGGTCGACTACGCGGAGTTCGCCGGCGGGCACGAGGTGCCGACGGAGCTGCGCCGCCGCGCGGCGGACTGGCTCGCCGCCCCCGCGCCCGGCCCGGCCTGACCGCCCGCGCCGACCCGACCACCACCCGCGCCCACGCCGGCCGGGTCACAGCGCCGGCAGGCCGAGCGCTTCGTCGACCCGCCCGAGGACGGTCGCGTCGTCGTCCACCCCGACCCCGCGCAGCAGGTCGATGGCGGTGGCCCGCACCGAGCCGACGATCATCGCCAGCGGCAGGGTCTGACCGGCGGTGAACAGCCGGCCGGCGCCCCGGACCGCCTCCAGCGCGACGGCCTCGGCGCGGGCGGCGTGCTCGTCGGCGACGGCGTCCCGGCCGTCCAGGTCGGCGGCGAACGCCTCCCCGGCGGCGTGCATCGCGTCGGCCAGCGAGCGGATGGCGACCCCCAGACCGGGCGGGACGGGGGTGGGCTGCCGGGTCAGGGTCACCCCGGCCCGGGCCAGGACCCGCACGTTACGCACCGCGTAGTCGATCTGCCCGATGGACACGTCGACCGAGCGCAGCCGGCCCAGGTGCCGGCGACGGCGTACGTGCAGGGTCACCGCCTCGCCGGCGGCGAGGACCCCCGTGCGCAGCCGCTCCACGGCGGCGTCCATCCCCCGGGCCCGGTCGAGGGCGGCCAGGGCTGCGGTGGGGTCGCGCTCGTCCAACGCGTCGGCGACCTCGCGCAGCAGCCCGGCGAGGTCCTCGAAGGTCTGCCGGAACTCGGCGACCAACGGGGCGAGCGGGTGCCGGGCGTCGACGAGCTGGCTGGCGACGAGGGCCACCGCCCCACCGATCAGCGCGTCGACGAACCGGAACGGGACCAGCGACTCGGTGGGCGGGGCGACCACCACCAGGTAGAGGGCCGACACGGCGGCCTGCACCACGGAGACGCTGCTCGCGCCGATCGCCACGGCCAGGACGATGGTCAGCAGGATGACCGTGAAGACCGTCCAGCTGGTGTGCGGCCCGAGGGCCTGCACCACCACGTCGGCGACGAGCACCCCGGCGGCGACGCCGAGCACCACCTCCACCGCCCGGCGCATCCGCTGCCCCCGGGCCTGCCCGAGGACGATCAGCGCGGCGGCCGGGGCGAAGAACGGCTGCGGGTGCCCGACCAGGCGGGTGGCCAGCACCCAGGCGACGGTGGCCGCCACGGTGCCCTCCACCACCGGCAGCCAGCCCTGCCGGACCCTGCCGGCGGCCTCCCGCAACCAGCCCCACCGCGCCATCGCCGCCTCCTCCGCCGTCGCACCGCCCCACCATGGTGCTCCCCGGCGGGCCCGGCCGCCGGGCCAGGGGCGGGGGCCGGGGTGGGTCAGCCGACGTGGGTCAGGTAGGCCGTGATCGCGGCGGCGAGGATGTCGGGGCCGGGCCGGGACCACAGGTCGGCGTGGAAGACCTCCACCTCGATCGCGCCCCGGTAGCCGGAGTCGTCGACGGCGTCCCGGAACCGGCGCAGGTCGATGCAGCCCTCCCCCGGCAGGGCCCGCCCGAGCAGCACGCCCTCGGGCAGCGGCGTGACCCAGTCCGCCACCTGGAACGCGGCGATCCGGTCCCCCGCCCGGGCGATCTGCCGGTACACGGTGTCGTCCCACCACAGGTGGTACGTGTCGACGACCACCCCGACGGTGCCCGGGTCGAACCGTTCGGCGATGTCGAGGGCCTGGCCCAGGGTGGCGATGACGCACCGGTCGGCGCAGAACATCGGGTGCAGCGGCTCGATCGCCAGCCGCACCCCGGCCGCGGCGGCGTGCGGGGCCAGCTCGCCGATGGCGTCGGCGACCCGCTCCCGGGCCCCGTCGACGTCCCGGCTGCCGGCCGGCAGCCCGCCGGAGACGAGCGCCAGCTCGGCGGTGCCGAGGGTGGCGGCCTCCTCGATCGCCCGCAGGTTCTCGTCACGCCAGCCGTCGGCGGTGAAGAACCCTCCCCGGCACAGCGAGGTGACCCTCAGCCCGGCGTCGCGGACCAGCCGGGCGGCCCTGGCCAGCCCGTACTCGCGCACCGGCTCCCGCCACAGCCCGACGCCCGGGACCCCGGCGGCCACGCAGCCGGCGACCAGCTCCGCCAGCCCCCATCCGGTGGCGGTGGCCTGGTTGAACGAGAACCGGGCCAGCCGGCCTGCGGCGGGGGCGGCCACCGCCGGCTCCTCGACGGCGGTCACTGGGCCACCCCGGCGACGGCGAGGTACGCCCGGGCGCGGGTGGCGGCCAGCTCCGCGTCGGGCAGCAGCCCGGCGGCGTCGGCGAGGGTGAGCAGCCGGGCCAGGTGGGCCGGTGACCGGCCGGCCTGCTGGCCGCCGACCATGGTGAAGTGGTCCTGGTGGCCGGTCAGCCAGGCCAGGAAGACGATGCCGGTCTTGTAGTGCCAGGTCGGCGCCGCGAACAGGTGCCGGGCCAGCGGCACCGTGGGGGCGAGGATCTCGTCGTACGCGGCGAGGTCGCCCCGGTCGAGGACGGCCAGCGCGGCGGCGGCGGCCGGGGCGATCGCGGCGAACACGCCGAGCAGGGCGTCGGAGTGGCCGGCCGCGTCGCCGCGGATCAGCTCCGGGTAGTGGAAGTCGTCGCCGGTGTAGAGGCGCACCCCGGCGGGCAGCCGGCGGCGCAGGGCCACCTCCCGGTCGGCGTCGAGCAGCGACACCTTGATCCCGTCCACCTTCTCGGCATGGTCTTTGATCAGGTCCAGCACCACGTCGGCGGCGAGGTCCAGGTCGGCCGAGCCCCAGTAGCCAGTCAGCGCCGGGTCGAACATGTCGCCGAGCCAGTGCAGCACCACCGGCTGGTCGGTGGCGGCCAGCAGGTGGGCGTACACCCGCTGGTAGTCCTCCGGGCCGCGGGCGGCGGCGGCCAGGTGCCGGCTGCACATCAGCACCGGCCGGACGCCGGCGGCCAGGACCTCGGTGAGCTGCTCGGTGTACGCGTCGCGAATCCGCTCGATGCTCGCCGGGCCGACGGGGAGCTGGTCGGTGGCGACCCCGGCGACGATCCGACCGCCGCACGCGCGGGCCTCGGCGGCGCTGCGTCGGATCAGCTCCCGGGTGGCCGGGGGGTCCAGCCCCATGCCGCGCTGCGCGGTGTCCATCGCCTCGGCCACGCCGAGCCCGTACGACCACAGGTGGCGGCGGAACGCCAGGGTGCGTTCCCAGTCGACGGCGGCCGGGGCGCCGGGAATGTTCTCGGCGCGCGGGTCGGCGACCACGTGCGCGGCGGCGTACGCGATGCGGGAGGTGGCCGGGGCGTCGGGGCGGGCGAAGCCGCCGGCGCCGGAGAGCCGGTGCCGGGTGCCGTCGGGGAGGGTGACCTCGGTGCTCACCGGCCCAGCTCCGGGATCTCGACGCGGCGGTGCTCGCGGGCGGAGCGCAGGCCCAGCTCGGCGAGCTGCACGCCGCGGGCGCCGGCCAGGAAGTCCCACGGAAACGGCTCGCCGGCCACCACGTGCCGCAGGAACGCCTCCCACTGCACCTTGAACCCGTTGTCGAACTCGTCGTTGTCCGGCACCTCGGTCCACTGCGAGCGGAAGTCCTCGCCGGAGGGCAGGTCCGGGTTCCAGACCGGCTTCGGGGTGACCGACCGGTGCTGGACGCGGCAGTTGCGCAGCCCGGCGACCGCGCTGCCCTCGGTGCCGTCCACCTGGAACTCGACCAGCTCGTCCCGGTTGACCCGGACGGTCCAGGAGGAGTTGAGCTGGGCGATGATCCCGCCGTCGAGCTCGAAGATGCCGTACGCGGCGTCGTCGGCGGTGGCCGGGTAGGGCCGCCCGGCCTCGTCGACGCGGCGCGGGATGTGTGTGGCGGTGACGCAGGAGACCGCGCGGACCGGGGCGAACAGCTCCTCCAGCACGTAGTGCCAGTGCGGGAACATGTCCATCACGATCCCGCCGCCGTCCTCGGCCCGGTAGTTCCAGGACGGGCGCTGGGCGGGCTGCCAGTCGCCCTCGAAGACCCAGTAGCCGAACTCGCCGCGCACGGAGAGGATGCGGCCGAAGAAGCCGCCGTCGATCAGCCGCTTGAGCTTGCGCAGGCCGGGCAGGAAGAGCTTGTCCTGCACCACGCCGGTACGCACGTTCGCCGCCTCGGCTGCCCGGGCCAGCTCCACCGCGGCGGCGCTGTCCTCCGCGAGGGGCTTCTCGGTGTAGATGTGCTTGCCGGCGTCGATCGCCTGGCGGACGGCCTTCTCCCGCTGCTGGGTGAGCTGGGCGTCGAAGTAGATCTCGATGTCGTCGCGGGCGAGCGCGGCGGTCAGGTCGGTGGTCCAGTCGGTCAGCCCGTGCCGCTCGGCGATGTCGCGCAGCCGGTTCTCGTTGCGGCCGACGAGGAACAGCTCGGGCCAGATCCGGGTGCCGTCCGCCAGCGGCACCCCGCCCTGCTCCCGGATGGCGAGCAGCGAACGGACGAGGTGCTGGCGGTAGCCCATCCGGCCGGTGACGCCGTTGACGATGATGCCGATCGGCCTGCGCATGTTCTCTTCCCTCTCCTCGGGCCGGCGCCCGGCTGGAGGGCAGGGGTCACCGACACGCCAGGCAAGCGCTTTCCTGAGAGCGTAGGGGCCGGCCGCATCGCGGGGCAAGGGCTTTCGGTGCCGCTGCGGTAACCTGTCCGCGACCGTGCGGGGCGGGACCGCCCGGGAGGACCACCAGGGGGCGGCGGATGGCGACGCTGGCCGATGTCGCGCGACGGGCGGGGGTCTCCCCCGCGACGGCGTCGCGGGTGATCAACGGCAGCAGCAAGCCGGTCGCCGAGGAGCTGCGCGAACGCGTGCTGCGCGCCGTCGCCGACCTGCGGTACGTGCCGAACGCGCACGCCCAGTTGCTGGCCCGGCCGCAGCGCAGCGTGGTCGGCGTCGTCGTGCACGACGTCTCGGACCCGTACTTCGCCGAGGTGACCCGGGGGCTGCAACGGGTGGCCATCGAGCGGGGCCGGCTGCTGATCATCTGCAACAGCTACCGCGACCCGATCCGCGAGCTGGAGTACGTCGAGCTGCTGCGCGGCCAGCAGGTCGCCGCCATCGTGCTGGCCGGTTCCGGCTACCACGACGCCGCGTTCACCACCCTGCTCAACGAGAAGCTGGCCGCGTACGAGGCGACGGGCGGGCGGGTCGCGGTGATCGGCCGGCACGACCACTTCGGCGATGCGGTGATGCCGGCCAACGACGCCGGCGGCGAGCTGATCGGCCGGGAGCTGCTGCGCCTCGGGCACCGGGAGATCGGGGTGGTCGCCGGCCCCCGGATCCTGACCACCATCACCGACCGGCTCACGGGGCTGCGCCGGGGGCTCGCCGGGGAGGGCGTGGAGCTGCCCGAGGAGCGGATCCGCTACGCCGACTTCGACCGCGACGGCGGGGCCCGGGCCACGGCCGAGCTGCTGGAGGCGACCCCCGGCCTCACCGCGCTGGTGGCGCTCAACGACTCGATGGCCGTCGGCGCGCTCGCCCTGCTGCGCTCGCGCGGCGTCCGGGTGCCCCGGGACGTCTCCGTCCTCGGCTTCGACGACATGCCGATCGCCGGCGACGTCACCCCGGCGCTGACCACGGTGCGGCTGCCCCTGGTCGAGCTGGGCGTCCGGGCGATGACCCTGGCCCTCGACCCGGCCGGCGGCCAGCCCCGCGTCGAGACGCTGCCGGCGGAGCTGGTCCGCCGGGGCAGCTCCGGCCCCGCCCCCGACTGAGCCCAGGTCAGCCGGGGCGGACAACGGTCTCCCCGCCGCCCCGGGCCAGCTCGGCGAGGCGGTCGATCTGGGCGGGGTCGGAGAGCGCGGACCCGACGGCCACCACCCTGACCCCGGCGGCCAGGAAGCCGGCCGCGTTGCCCGCGTCGATCCCGCCGGTGGCGACGAAACGCAGCTCGGGCAGGGGCCCGGCGACCGCCCTGAACCACTGCGGCCCGAGGCTGACCGCCGGAAACGCCTTGAGCCAGACCAGCCCGTGGTCGCGGGCCCGCTGGGCCTCGGTCGGCGTGGCCACCCCCGGCAGGTGGGGAATCCCGTGGCTGAGCGCGGCGTCGGCCACCGCGAGGTCGAGCCCGGGCGCGACGGTGAACGCGGCCCCCGCGCCGGCCGCCTGCCGCACCTGTGCCGGGTCGAACACGGTGCCCGCGCCGACGATCCGGTCCCGGTCCCGGCCGGCCTCCACGGCGACGCGCAGCGCGTCCATCGCCTCGGGGGTACGCACCGGCACCTCCACCACGTCGATGCCGAGATCCCAGGCCCGGTTCGCCAGCCGGACAGTCTCCTGCGGCGGCAGGTCTCGCAGGATCACCATGACCCGCGCGCCGTCGAAGATCGGGCCGAAGTCGTGCGCCATCACCGGCCGCTCCTTCCGTTCTCGGTGCCGGCCCAGCCGGTCTCCACGACTGCCGAGCCGGCGACGCCGGCCCCCGCTGTTCCGGAGCCGGCCGCGCCGGCCCCCACGGCTACCGCGTCGAGCCCTCCGGCTACCGCACCGGCCGCAGCCGGGACTGCGCTCCCGCCGTCGGCCGGGGCCGGGTCGACGAGGCCCGCCGCGACCAGGTCGAGCGCCGCCCAGCGGTCGGGGGGCAGCGCGACGGCGGCGTCGAGGTCCCGCCGGTCCGGCGACGGCGCGCAGTCCCCGGGCACCGCGAGGGCCCGGACCGCGACGAGGTGGCCACAGCGCAGCGCGGCGGTCGGGCCGAGCCCGCGCAGCAGGCCGGAGAGGTAACCGGCGGCGAACGCGTCCCCGGCGCCGACCGGCTCGACCACCGGCGCCCGCAGCGCCGGCACGAACACCCCCGGCCCGGCACGCGGCAAAGCGGTGGCGCCGACGGCACCGTCCTTCACCACCACCACCTGCGGGTGGGGCAGCAGGCGGCGCACGGCCTGCGGGTCGGTGCTCCCCCACAGCCGCTCGGCCTCGTCCAGGCCGACGAACACCACGTCGGCCCGGTCGGCGAGGTCGCGCAGCAGGTCGGCGGCCCGGTCGGCCGGCCAGAGCCGGGGCCGGTGGTTGACGTCGAAGCTGACCAGCGCGTCGCCGAGCGGCCGGCCGTCGACCGCGTGGGAGACCAGCGCCCGGCAGGACTCCGACAGCGCCGGGGTCACCCCGGACAGGTGCAGCAGCCGCGCGCCGGCCAGCCGGGGGTCGTCCAGCGCCTCCGGGCCCAGCCGGGACGCGGCCGAGCCGGCCCGGTAGTAGTGCACGCCGGTGGCGTCCGGCCGGGGGTCCTTGAAGTAGACGCCGGTCGGGGCGGCCGGGTCGACGGCGACCAGGTCGACGTCGACGCCCGCGTCGGCGACCTCGCGGGCCACCATCCGGCCGAACGGGTCGTCGCCGACCCGGCTCACCCAGGCGACGCGGTGGCCGAGGCCGGCCAGGCCGACCGCCACGTTGGACTCCGCCCCGCCGACGCCGAGCCGGACCCGGTCGGCGTGTTCCAGCGCCGCGTCGACCGGCGACAGCACCACCATCGTCTCGCCGACGGTGACCGCCTCCGGGCCGGTCATGCCCGCCCCGCCGGTGCGCCCTGGGCCGTCGGCTCACCCGGAGCCGCCAGCTCGCCAGGGGCCACCAGCTCCCCGAGGGCCGCCGGGCCCGCCGCGTCCGCGGCGGCGGCGAGGGCGGCGGTCGCGGCGCGGTCGAGGATCCCGTCCGCGACGGTGACGGTGTGCCGGCCAGGCCGGCTGGTCCCGGCCGGGACCACGGCCGGGGACTCGAACGCGAAGGCCACGCAGACCCCCGGGTACATCGCCGTCCGGACGAACCACCGGTCGCCCGGCCCGAGCCCGGTGAAGACCAGGGTGTACGCGCCGCCCCCCGGCCCGGTGCCGGCCAGCGCCACCCACGGCGCGCCGGAGCCGTTGACGGACTCCTCTCCGTCGGCCCACGCCGTGAAAGTACGGGGCGGCTCGGCGGCGACGGCCCGCCAGAAAAACCCGCCGTACCCGGCGCCGCCGGGGCGGCCGTTGGTGGCCGGGCTGCCGAGGGGGACGTCCCGGTCGGCGGGGGCGGTCAGCGCGTACCGCAGGTCCAGCCGCCACGCCCCGGGGGCGTCGGGCACGGGCACGGCGGCGAGCCGGCGGTGCTCGGTGAGCAACACCCCGCCGGCCGGATCGCGCCACTGGAGCCGGTGTTCCAGTACGTCGTCGGCCCGCTCGATCCAACCGGTGTGGACGATCCGACCGTGGTCGTCGCGCCAGGTGTAACCGGTGTCGCGCACGTAGGTGCGCCCGCCCCACAGGTTGGTGCCGGCGACGTCCTGCGCGGCCAGGGACGCGCCGAGGTGCCACACATGGTCCTCCGGCAGCGCGTCGGTGACGACCGTGCCGGCGAGGGTGCGCACCGGGTGCAGGTAGGGCCGGGGGCCGTGCCTCGCGTCGAGGTCCGGGGCGAGGACGTATCGGGCCACCTCGACGCCGCCGACCAGCAGTCGGGGATCGTCGCCGGAGTCGCCGGTCCGGCGGCCGGGCCGGTCTGCGGGGACGGCCTGAGTGCGGGGGTCGGACCGGGTGCGGGGGTCGAGCCGGGGGGCGGCCCCGTCGACCCGGGTGCGGGGGGCGTGGTCGGTCACGACGGCTCCACGGCGACGGCCGGGCGGCGGGCGACCGCGTGCAGTGCGGCCAGGGCGTACCCGGCGAGGATCGGCAGCGCGACCGGGATGACCAGCGCGGCGAGGAGCCCGGCCAGGCAGCACACTCCGCTGGCCGCCGCCCAGCCGGCCGGGCGGGCGACGCAGGAGCGGGCTGCGGTGCGGGCCGCGGGCCGCCAGCCCCGCCCGCCGGCCCGCCCGACCTCGACGACGACCAGCCCGGCGTACCCGGCCAGGGCCGCCGTGACCACGCCGGTGACCAGCAGGGCGGGTGCCCCGCCGGGGACCCGGCCGGTGGCCAGCGCCGCCAGGTCGGCCCCGAGCAGGACCGCGCCGGCCAGCCCGGCCAGGGTCACCGGCACGCCGGCCGGCAGCGCCCGGACGTACCGGCGCAGCGTGGTCCGCAGGTTCGGCCAGCCACCGTCGGTCACCCGGTCGTGCACGGCGGCGCTGGCGGCGGCGAGCGCGGCGCCGGCGGTCAGCACCGGCAGCGCGCCCGCCACCAGCAGGAACCCGACCAGCGCCAGGTCGGCGGCGTCCCGGACCACGTCCCGCCAGTCCCGGCGGGCCGGTCTGTCCCGCGTCACGGCGTCACCCCTTGATTCCGCTGGTGTTGATGCCCTCGACGAGCATCCGCTGGAAGGCGAGGAAGAACAGGAACACCGGCAGCAGCGACAGCACCGACATGGCGAACATCGGGCCGACCGCGCTCTGGCTGGTCGAGTCGATGAACAGGGTTAGCGCCACCGGCACGGTGTAGTCCTCCAGGCTGGACAGGAAGACGAGCTGCCGGAAGAAGTCGTTCCAGGTCCAGATGAACGAGAAGATCGCGGTGGTGACCAGGGCGGGTCGGCTCAGCGGCAGGATGACGTGCCGGAAGATACCGAACGCGCTGGCCCCGTCGATCTTCGCCGCCTCGTCCAGCTCGCGCGGGATGCCCCGCATGAACTGCACCATCAGGAAGACGAAGAACGCCTCGGTCGCCAGGAACTGCGGGATCAGCAGCGGCAGGTAGGGCCACTCGCCGCCGACCAGTCCGAGCGTGCGGAACAGGATGTACTGCGGCACGATCAGCACGTGCCCGGGCAGCAGCAGGGTGCCGATCATGACGGCGAACCACATCCCGCGCAGCCGGAACCTCAGCCGGGCGAAGGCGTACGCGGCGAGCAGGCAGGAGACCGCGTTGCCGACCACGGTCAGCAGGCTGACCATGGCGCTGTTGAGGAAGAACCGGCCGAAGCTGAGGTCGAAGTTGGCCCACCCGTCGGCGTAGTTGCCGGGGGTGAACTCCCTCGGCAGCAGGCCGGTGTTGCTGACGATCTCCTCCTGGCCCTTGACCGAGGTGCCGATCATCCAGAACAGCGGGTAGAGCACGACCACCACGATCGCGATCAGGACGACCAGGCGCACGGCCTGCCCGCCGCCGGAACGCGGGCGGCGCGGCCGGGTCACCACCGGGCTTGCGGTAGCCGTCACCGGTCCTCCCCGTCGGAGTAGTGCACCCAGAACCGTCCGGTGCTGAAGAAGATGGCCGTGATGAGCCCGATGGCGAGCAGGAAGACCCAGGCCATCGCCGAGGCGTAGCCCATCTCCAGATCGGTGAAGCCCTTGATGTAGAGGTTCAGCGTGTACATGAGGGTGGAGTCGACCGGGCCGCCCGTGCCGTTGCTGAGCACGAAGGCCGCGGTAAAGCCCTGAAAGCCGTTGATGGTCTCCAGCACCAGGTTGAAGAAGATGACCGGGGAGAGCATCGGCAGGGTGACGGCGCGGAACTGCCGCCACTTGCCGGCCCCGTCGACCGAGGCGGCCTCGTACAGCTCCGTCGGCACCTGCTTGAGCCCGGCCAGGAAGATCACCATCGGGGCGCCGAACTGCCAGATGGCGAGCACCATCAGGGTCTCCAAGGCCCAGTCCGGGTCGTTGACCCAGGGCTTGCCCTCGATGCCGAACAGGGCCAACACCGAGTTGAACGCGCCGTCGCGGTTGAACATGTTCACCCAGACGATGGCCAGGGCGACGCTGCCGCCGAGCAGCGACGGCAGGTAGAACAGGCTGCGGAACAGCCCGACCCCGCGCCACGCCCGGTTGAGCAGCAGCGCCACCCCCAGCGCGGCGGCCAGCTTCAGCGGCACCGCCACCAGGGCGAAGGTCAGCGTCACCCGGACCGCGTGCCAGTACGAGGGGTCGTTGGTGAACATCCGCTCGTAGTTGGCGAACCCCACCCACTCGACCTCCGAGAAGGGGGTGAGGATGTCGTAGTCGGTGAAGCTCAGGTAGAGCGACAGGAGCATGGGAATCGCCGTGATGGCCATCAGTCCGATGAGCCAGGGCGAGAGGAAGACGTACCCCGCCAGACCTTCGCTGTGCCGGATCCGCCCGGCCACGTCCCGGGGGGCGTGGGCGCGGGCGGATCCGGTGCCGCGTCGGGTCGGGTCGGGCGCCGTGGTCAGTGCCACGAGCCGCTCCTTTCCGAGCGTGTGCGGCGGCTCAGACGATGGCGGACTTGCAGGCGGCGAGGAACTGGGCCGCCGCCTCGGCCGGGGTGGCCCGGCCGTACTGGGCGTTCTCCGCCGCCTTGATCAGTTCTGCGCGGACCTTGCTGTGGCCCTTGATCGGCACCTGCGGCGACTCGCCGAACCTCTGGGCCAGCTCGGCCTCCACCGCGATGGACTGCTTCATCGCCGGGTCGGTGGCGCCCTCGCTGACGAGCCGGCGCAGGTCCTGGTTCGACGGCAGGCCCCGGTCGGTGCCGAGGAGCTTGACCGCCTCCTGGTCGTTGGCCAGGAAGTTCAGCACGTCGACCGCGATGTCCTTGTGCTTGCTGCCCTTGAACACGGACCAGTACATCGAGGCGCGGGCCCACTGGGCGCTGGGGTCACCCGGGTAGGCGACGACGCCCAGCTCGTCCTTCGTGTTCTTCTTCAGCTCCGGCATCTGGTTGACCCAGACCCAGGACGTGCCGGCCTTGCCGGTGACCACGAGCTGCTTGGTGATGTCGGTGGCGTTGCCCTCGTGGATCACGTCCGAGGTCGGAGTCGCGCCCCGGTCCCGCGCGCCCTTCCACAGCTCGAACCACCGGGTCACGTCCTCGACGGTGAAGCCGAGTTCCTTGCCCTCGTACAGGTCCTTGCCCTGCTGGCGCAGCCAGACCCAGAACGCCTTGTAGTCGGCGCTCGGGTCCTGGGTGCCGGGGACCTTGGTCTTCTTCGCGACCTGCTCGGCCCAGGCGATGTGCTCCTCCCAGGTCATGCCGGTGGTCGGCTCCGGGAGGCCGTTCTTGGTCAGCAGGGTCTTGTTGTAGACCAGGCCCTGGGTGTTCTCCCCGGCGGCCAGCCCGGCGAGCTTGCCGTCGACCACGCCGTACTGCCACAGGCTCTTGGGGAACTTCGACACGTCGAGCTTGCCGGAGCCCTGGTAGCTGGTCAGGTCGAGCGTGGTGTTGCGGGACGCGTACTCGGCGAGGAAGTTGTCGTCGATCTGGAAGATGTCCGGCGGGTTGCCGCCGGCGGTGAGGGTGGCCAGCTTGTCGAAGTAGCCCTGGTTGGCCTGCCAGGTCTTCTCGAACGTGACGTTCGGGTGCTTCCTGGTGTAGAGGGCGAGGGCGTCCTCGGTCAGCTTCGCCCGGGCCTCGCCGCCCCACCAGAAGATGGAGAGCTTGACGGGGGCGTTGGGGTCGTCACTGGCCTCGTCGCCGCCGCAGGCGGCGGCGCCCAGGACCAGCGGCGCGGCGACCACCAGGGCGGCGAGCCCGCGCAGCAGCCGACGGCGGGGGGTACGGTGGGAACGCCCGGCGGGTGCGCCGGCGGTGGGGGGCGTGGCGGGGTGCATGTGCGCTCACTCCTTGGCGTTAGGAGGCGACGACGCCACCGGTGGCCGCAGTCGGGCGGCCCGGGTCCGCAAGGCGATGCGGGCCCGGGCCGACACGTTCGGCACCGGGGCTACCGGACGACGGAACTCCTCCGGTGGAGTCGCGGATGACCAGCTCGGTCTGGAGCATTACCTGTGCGTTGGTGCGACGGGCGCCGGCTGCCGTGCCCCGACCGGCGCCCCGCGGTCCCCGCGGCGCATCGGTGTCCTGTTGCAGCAGCATGTCGACGGCCGTCCGGCCGGCGGCCGCGGTAGGCGTGGCCACCGTCGTCAACTTGGGCCGGGTGAGCCGGCTCAGGGCGATGTCGTCGATGCCGACGACGCTGATGTCCTGCGGCACCCGGACCCCGAGGGCGTCGAGCCCCTCGATCAGCCCGATCGCCATCAGGTCGTTGTAGGCGAGCACGGCGGTGACGCCGGCCCGCTGGACCTGTTCGGCCAGCGCGCCGCCGCCGTGCTCGGTGGGCGGGTTGGGCCCGAGCACGGTCAGTTCCGCGCCGCCGGCCCGCGCCGCGGCGGCGGCCGAGCGGCGGATCTCCCGGTTGGTCCACGAGCCACGCGGCCCGCCGAGCAGGGCGATCCCGGTGTGGCCGAGGCCGACCAGGTGCTCGATCGCGGAGCGGGCCCCCTGCCCGACGTCCATCATCACGCAGGGCAGGCCGGTGACCTGCCGGTTTATCACCACCAGCGGGACCTCGCGGCTGAGCTGCTCGATGAGGCTGTTGCTCATCCGGGGGCTGCACAGCAGCACCCCGTCGACCTGCTTGGCCAGGGCGTGGACCAGCTCCTCCTCGGCCACCGGGTCCTCGTTGGTGTCGGCGACGAAGACGTGGTAGTCGCGCTGCCGGGCCTGCCCCTCCGCCGCCTTGATCAGCGGCGGGAAGAACGGGTTGGCGATGTCGGCGATGATCAGGCCGATGTTGTGGGTGCGGCCGGTGATCAGGGCCCGCGCGGCGCGGTTGGGCCGATAGCCCAGGTCCTCCGCGCAGGCCAGCACCCGGACCCGGGTCTCCGGGTTGACCAGGTGCGGCGCGGAGAACGTGCGGGAGACCGTGGAGATGTGCACGCCCGAGGCCCGCGCGACGTCCCTGATGGTGACTGGCACGGCGGCCCCTTCGTCCAGTGTGGCTGCGGTCACGTGGGTGTCGACAATTAATGCAAACGGTTGCTCCACTGTCAACGCTCCCACGTGACAGCCAGGTTTCGAGAGGTCACCCTCCATGCCCCGTTAAGCCGCCAAAGACGGACAAGCCGCACGGATTTTGTTGACGTCGTTGACTCATCGCGATCGATCGTGGTTTCTTCACTGCAAACCTTTGCAGTCTCACCCGGGAGGCGACGCGATGTCTTCGAGATCCGGTGAACGGACACGTCACGCGGTGGTCGGCACCGGCGCCCGGGCCGAGATGTTCGTCCGGGCCCTGGTCCGGGACCATCCCGACACCGCCGAACTGGTCGCGTTCGCCGACGTCAACCAGTCCCGGATGGACGCGCACAACCGCTGGCTGGCCGAGCTGGGCCACCGGGCCGTGCCGACGTACCGGGCCGGCGAGTTCGCCGCGATGCTGGACAAGGAGCGCGTCGACACCGTGCTGGTCACCACGGTCGACGCCACCCACGACGAGTACATCGTGGCCGCCCTGCGCGCCGGCTGCGACGTGGTGTCGGAGAAGCCGATGACCGTCGACGCGCCACGCTGCCGGCGGATCCTGGACGCGGTCGCCGAGACCGGCCGGCAGGTCACGGTCGCCTTCAACTACCGCTACAACCCGCTGCACGAGCAGCTGCGCCGGCTGCTGGCCGGCGGGACGGTGGGCGAGATCGGGTCGGTGCACTTCGAGTGGCTGCTCGACGTGCGGCACGGCGCGGACTACTTCCGGCGCTGGCACCGGGACAAGGCCAACTCCGGCGGGCTGATGGTGCACAAGGCCAGCCACCACTTCGACCTGGTCAACTGGTGGCTCGACGCCACCCCGGTCGAGGTCTACGCCGCCGGCCGGCTGTTCTTCTACGGCGACGCCGGCCGCCGGCACGGCTACGCCCGGGACTACGACCGGGCACACGACGCCCCGGACGCCGCCGGCGACCCGTTCGCCCTGCGGATGGCCGAGCACCCTCGGCTGCGTGAGCTCTACCTCGACGCCGAGGCCGAGGACGGCTACCACCGCGACCAGAACGTGTTCGCCCCCGGCGTCACCATCGAGGACGACATGGCGGTGCTGGCCCGCTACTCCTCCGGCGCGACCATGACGTACCACCTCACCGCCTACGCCCCCTGGGAGGGCTACCGGGTGATGGTCAACGGCAGCCGGGGCCGCGTCGAGTTGGAGGTCGTGGAGAGCGACTTCGTCAGCCCCGGGGCCGCCGGGGCGCTCAAGGGCGCGGCGCTGCACGGCGACGAGGCCGCCGCCGAGGGCGGCTCGGCCACCCTCACCCTGCGCCCGTTCTGGTCGCCGCCGCGACGGGTCGAGGTCGAGGGGTACACCCGGCAGGGCCACGGCGGGGCGGACGCCCGGATGACGAAGGTGCTCTTCGGCGGCGCGGCGGACCCGCTGCACCGGGCCGCCAGCGCCCGCGACGGGGCCCTGGCCCTGCTCACCGGCCTGGCCGCCAACCGGTCCTTCGAGACCGGGCAGGCCGTCCGGGTCGCCGACCTGCTCCCCCTGCCCTGACCGACCGCGCCCGGAGCGCGCCGCCGCGGCCACCCCACCGGGCCGGGCGGCCCGGCCGGTCCGCCCCCTGTTCGACCGACCGCACCCGAGGAGCCGTCCGACGTGCCGACCACCTCCCGACCCGACCTGCTCCTGCCCGCCGACCCGGGCCTGCGCGCGCTGTCCCGGCAGCTCTACGCGCTGGCGGCCGAGCAGCCGATCATCTCGCCGCACGGGCACGTCGACCCGGCCCTGCTGGCCGAGGACCGGCCCTTCCCGGACCCGTCCCGGCTGATCATCGTGCCCGACCACTACCTGACCCGGATGCTGCTCAGCCAGGGCGTGCCCCCGGCGGAGCTGGGCGTCCCGACGGTGGACGGCAGCACCGTGGAGACCGACGGGCGGACGATCTGGCGGCGCTTCGTCGACGGCTGGCACCTGTTCCGGGGCACCCCGTCGCGGCTGTGGCTGGAGCGGACCCTCACCGAGGTCTTCGGGGTGGACACCCCGCTCTCCCCGGCCACCGCCGACGCCGTGTACGACGAGGTCGCGGCCCGGCTCGCCGAGCCCGAGTTCCGGCCCCGGGCGCTGTTCGACCGGTTCCGCATCGAGGTGCTCGCCACCACCGAGTCGCCCCTGGACGACCTGGCCCAGCACGCCAAGCTCGCCGCCGACGGCTGGGGCGGCCCCGGCGGCAAGGTGGTCACCACGTTCCGGCCGGACAACGTCGTCGACATGGAGTTCGACAACTGGGCCGACAACGTCGAGCGGCTCGGCGAGGTCTCCGGCGAAGACACCGGCACGTACGCCGGGTTCCTGGCCGCCCTGCGGCGGCGCCGGGAGGCGTTCATCGCGGCCGGCGCCACCTCTTCCGACCACGGCCACCCGACCGCCCGCACCCTGCACCTGAGCGGGTCGGAGGCGGCGGCGCTGTACGAGCGGGGCCGGCGCGGGGCGGCCGACGCCGCCGACGCGGAGGCGTTCCGGGCGCACATGCTGCTGGAGTTCGCCCGGATGTCGATCGACGACGGCCTGGTGATGCAGCTGCACCCCGGCTCGGTGCGCAACCACAACCGCTGGCTGTACGCCCGGCACGGCCGCGACGTCGGCGGTGACATCCCCCAGGCCACCGAGTACCTGCACGCGCTCACCCCGCTGCTGGACGCGTACGGCAACGACCCCCGGCTGCGGGTGGTGGTCTACACCCTCGACGAGTACACCTTCACCCGGGAGTTGGCCCCCCTCGCGGGCGGCTACGCGGCCCTGTACCTCGGCGCGCCCTGGTGGTTCCTGGACTCCCCCGAGGTGCTGCGCCGGTTCCGGGAGGCGGTCACCGAGACCGCCGGGTTCTACAACACGGCCGGGTTCGTCGACGACACCCGGGCGTTCTGCTCCATCCCGGTGCGCCACGACGTGGCCCGCCGGGTCGACGCCGGCTTCCTCGCCCGGCTGGTCGCCGAGCACCGGCTGACCGAGGACGAGGCCGCCGAGACCATCGTCGACCTCGCGTACCGCCTGCCCAAAAGGGTCTTCAAGATCGGGGAGAAGCTGTGAGCGTCACCATCACTTCCGTGGACGTGCACGACGTGCGCTTCCCGACCGCGGCGGCCGGCGACGGCTCGGACGCGATCAACCGGGGCGACTACTCGGCGACGTACGTCGAGCTGGGCACCGACGCCGGGCCGGTGGGCGCCGGGTTCACCTTCACCAACGGCCGGGGCAACGAGATCACCTGCGCGGCCGTGCGCGCCCTGGCCCACCACGTCCGGGGCAGGACGGTCGAGGAGATCGTCGCCGAGCCGGTGGCGTTCTGGCGCTCGCTGACCGCCGACGTCCAGCTGCGCTGGCTGGGCCCGGAGAAGGGCGTCATCCACATGGCGACCGGTGCGCTGGTCAACGCCGTGTGGGACCTGCGGGCCAAGCTCGCCGGCAAGCCGATGTGGCGGTTCCTGGCCGAGCTGCCCACCGAGGACCTGGTGGCCAGCATCGACTTCCACCACATCACCGACGCGCTCACCCCCGGCGAGGCGGCCACCATCCTGGACAAGGGCCGCGACGGGATGACCGACCGGCTCGCCCTGCTGGCGCGCGACGGGTTCCCGTCGTACACCACCTCCGTGGGTTGGCTGGGCTACCCCGACGACAAGGTCCGGGCGCTGACCCGCGAGGCGTACGCGCAGGGCTGGCGGGCGATGAAGATGAAGGTCGGCGGCCCGCCCGCCGACGACCTGCGCCGCGCCCGGATCATCCGCGCGGAGATCGGTTCCGACGCGCTGCTGATGATGGACGCCAACCAGGTGTGGGACGTCGACGAGGCGATCGCCAACATGACGGCGCTGGCCGAGGTGGACCCGTACTGGATCGAGGAGCCGACGCACGCCGACGACATCCTCGGCCACGCCCGGATCGCCCGCGCGGTGACCGAGCTGACCGGCGGGCGGTGCCGGGTGGCCACCGGCGAGGTGGCCGCCAACCGGGTGGTCTTCAAGCAGCTGCTCCAGGCCGAGGCGATCGGCGTGATGCAGATCGACGCCTGCCGGGTCGGCGGGGTCAACGAGGTGCTCTCCGAGATCGTCATGGCGGCGAAGTTCGGGGTGCCGATCTGCCCGCACTCCGGCGGCGTCGGCCTGTGCGAGTACGTGCAGCACCTGGCGATCTTCGACTTCCTGCGCGTCGGCGCCAGCCTCGACGGCCGGATGGTCGAGTACGTCGACCACCTGCACGAGCACTTCGTCGACCCGGTGCGCACCCGGGGCGGCCGGTACCTGCTGCCCGAGGCGCCCGGCTACAGCTCGACGATGCGCCCCGAGTCGGTCGCGGAGTTCCGCTTCCCGGACGGCCCGGTATGGCGGTGACCCTGGGGGCGTCCCGGCTCGGGCTGGCCGCGCTGCGCCGGCTGCCCGAGGCGAGCCGCCCGCTGCTGCGCCCCGGCACCGTGCCCGCCGGGATCGTGCACCTCGGCCTGGGCGCGTTCCACCGCGCCCACCAGGCCGTCTACACCGAGGCCGCGATCGGCGCGGCGGGCGGCGACTGGGGCATCGTCGGGGTCGCCCCACGCAGCACCGAACTGGTCAAGACGCTCGCCGCGCAGGACAACCTGTTCAGCGTGACCACCAGGGCCGCCACCGGCGGCAGCACCCGGGTGATCGGGTCGCTGGCCGGGGTCCGGCACGCCGCGAGCGACCCGGCAGGGATCGTGGCGCTGCTCGCCGACCCGGCGATCCGGGTGGTCACGCTGACCGTGACGGAGAAGGCGTACCAGCTCGACCCGGTCACCGGCCGGCTGCGCCCGGACCCGGCGCTCGCCGCCGACCTGGCCGGCGACGGGCCGCCCGGCACGGTGCCCGGCCTGCTGGTACGCGGGCTGACCGCCCGGGCGGCGGCCGACGCCGGGCCGATCGCGCTGGTCAGCTGCGACAACCTGCCGTCGAACGGGGTCCGGCTGCGCGGCCTGGTCGAGCAGGCGCTGGCCCGCTCCGGCGCGTCGGAGCGGGTGCTCGGCTGGGTGGCCGCGAACGTCACCTTCCCCGGGACCATGGTGGACCGGATCGTGCCGGCCAGCACGGCGGACACCCTCGCCGTGGCCCGGCACGCGCTGGGCTTCGCCGACCTGGCGGCGGTGGACGCCGAGCCGTACACCCAGTGGGTGATCGAGGACGCCTTCCCCGGCGGCCGGCCGGCGTGGGACCGGGCCGGAGCGGTGCTCACCGACGACGCCGGGCCGTGGGAGCGGCTGAAGCTGCGCGGCCTCAACGGCCTGCACTCGGCCACCGCCTACCTGGGCGCCCTCGCCGGTCGGGAGACCGTCGCCGACGCGCTGGGGATCCCCGGCCTGACCGGGGCGCTGCGCCGCCTCGTCGCCGAGGAGGTGGCGGTCAGCTTCGCCCCGCCGGCCGGGGTGTCCGTGGTCGAGTACGGCGACGAGGTGCTGGGCCGCTTCGCCAACCCGGCGATCCGGCACCGCACCCTCCAGGTGGCCATGGACGGCTCACAGAAGCTGCCCCAGCGGATCCTGCACACCATCGCCGACCTGCGTGCGGCCGGCCGTCCGGCGCGCTGGTCCGCGCTGGTGGTGGCCGCGTGGGCGCGGTTCGCCTGCGGGCACGCCGACGACGGCGGCGCGCTGCCGCTGGTCGACCCGCTCGCCGACCGGATCCGGGGCGCGCTGGCCACCGCCGGCGGCACCCCGGCCGGGGTGGTCGACGCCCTGTTCGGGCTGCGCGAGGTCTTCCCCGCCGAGTTGGCCGACGACGACGAGGTGCGGGCCGACGTCACCGCCTGGCTGGCCGCCCTGCACCGGCACGGGGTGGCCGCGACCCTGGCCGCTGCGACGTGAGCGACCACCGGCCCGGGGCCGCCCCGGGTGGCCCGGGTGGCGGGAGTGGCGCGGGCCGGTCCGGCGGCGCGGCGGCCGGGGGGCCGCCCCGGGTGGCGGTCATCGGGGCGAACGGGCACGGCCGCTCGCACCGCCGGGCGATCGCGCCGCTGCACGCCGCCGGCCGGGTCCGGCTGGTCGCCCTCGTCGACGTACGCCCGATCGAGGAGGAACCGCAGGCACCGGTGCCGGCCGGCGCGGGGGTCTTCACCGACCACGCCGCGATGCTCGCCACGGCGAAGCCGGACGTGGTGGTGGTCTGCACCCCGCCGCACACCCACCTGCCGATCGCGCTGGACGTGTTGGCCGCCGGGGCGGACCTGCTGCTGGAGAAGCCACCTGTGCTGTCCACGGCCGAACACCGGACGCTGGCCGTCGCGCTGGCCGACACCGGCCGGTCCTGCCAGGTCGGCTTCCAGGCCCTCGGCTCGGCCGCGCTGGCCGAGCTGACGGCGGCGGTGACCGGCGGGCGGCTCGGCGCGGTCACCGGCATCGCCACGGTCGCGGCCTGGCGGCGCTCGGACGGCTACTACGCCCGGGCCCCCTGGGCGGGCCGGCGGACGCTGAACGGCCGGCCGGTGCTCGACGGGGCGCTGGCCAACCCGTTCGCGCACGCGGTGATGCAGTGCCTGGCGGTGGCCGAGGCGGTCGCCGGGGCGCCGGTGCGGCCGGCCGTGATCGAGCTGGAGCGCTACCGGGTCCGCCCGATCGAGGTGGACGACACGGCGGCCCTGCGGGTCGTCCCGCGCTCCGGGCCACCGATCGTCGCCGCGGTGACCCTGGCCGGCGGGGACTTCGTCGCCGGTGAGGTGATCGTGACCGGCACCGCCGGCCGGGCGGTGCTGGAGTACCCGACGGACCGGCTGCTGCTGCCCGGCGACGACGCGCCCCGGGAGGTTCCGGGGCGGCGCGGCCTGCTGGAGAACCTGCTGGATCACCGCGCCGACGGGACGCCGCTGATCGCCCCGCTGACCCGCACCGCGCCGTTCACCGCCGTGCTGGAGGCGGTCCGGGCCGCGCCCGAGCCGACCCTGCTCGGCGGCGACCTGGTGACCGCCGCCGGGGTCGGGCCGGACCGGGTGCTGAGCGTCCGCGGCGTCAACGGCGCGCTGCGGCGGGCGGCCGAGTCCGGCGCGCTGTTGTCGGAGCTGGCGGTGTCGTGGGCGGTGCCGCCGGTGCGCATCGAGCTGACGGAAAAGGAAGGCGGTTGAGGCGGGGGCCCGGTGACGGGCCACGGAAAACGCACTGCAAACAATCCCACTCCGGAGGGTCCTCATGCGTCCACGCGTTCTCGGGGCGGCCCTGGTCGCCCTTTCCCTGCTAGTCGTACCGGGCGCGGCGGCGTCGGCCGCCCCCGACGCCGCCGGCCCGGTGCCTGACACCGTCGAGCGGCTCGCCCGCCAGGCGCTGCCTGCCGGCGACGGCTGGGCGGCCGACGGGGCCGGCACCACCGGCGGCTCGACGGCCGCCGCTGACCAGGTCCACCTGGTCCGCAGCCGCGCCGAGTTGGTCCGCGCCCTGGGCGGCGACAACGCCACCAACCGGACCAACGCCACCCCCAAGGTGATCGTCGTCGACGGCGTCGTCGACGGGTTCGAGGCCGACGACCGCAGCCTGCTCGACTGCGCCGGCCTGGCCGACCCGGGATACTCGCTGCCGGCCTACCTGGCCGCGTACGACCCGGCGGTGTGGGGCATGGCGCCGCCGACCGGGCCGCTGGAGACCGCCCGGGTGCGCTCGGTGGCGAACCAGACGCGGCAGACCCAGATCAACGTCGGCCCGAACACCACCATCGTCGGGCTGCGCGGGGCGACGCTGACCGGGCTGACCCTGATGATCGACACCGCCAGCAACGTCATCGTGCGGAACCTGACCTTCGACGACGCCAGGGACTGCTTCCCGGCGTGGTCGCCGACGGACGGCGCCACCGGCAACTGGAACTCCCAGTACGACCAGATCTCGGTGCGGCGCAGTGAGCACGTCTGGGTCGACCACAACACGTTCACCGACGGCGACAACCCGGACAGCGCCCAGCCGGTGTACTTCGGCCGGCCGTACCAGGTGCACGACGGGTCGCTGGACGTCACCCACACCGCCAGCCTGGTCACCGCCTCGTACAACCGGTTCGTCGGACGGGACAAGCTGATGCTGATCGGCTCGTCGAACACGGTCGGGCCGGACGTCGGCCGGCTCAAGGTGACCCTGCGCCACAACCTGTTCGACAGGGTGCTCCAGCGCCTGCCCCGGGTCCGGTTCGGCCAGGTCGACGTCTACAACAACTGGTACCGGCTGGCCGGCGAGGACTTCCAGTACGCCGTCGGCGTCGGGGTGCAGTCCGCGCCGTACGTGGAGAACAACTACTTCACCCTCGGCGCGGGCCTCGCCGCCGAGGACCTGCTGTACGACTGGGGCGGCACCGCCGCCACCACCCGCGGCAACTGGGTCCGCGCCGACGGCGACCGGGCCCGGCCGGTCGACCTGGTGGCCGCGTACAACGCGACCCACGACCCCGACCTGGGCGTCGACGCCGGCTGGACGCCGGCCCTGCGCAGCGGCCAGGCGCTGCCCGCACCGCTGGTCCCGCTCGTGGTCGGCGCGCTGGCCGGGGCGAACCGGCTGCCGCTGTAGAGACCCCCGGCACGCCGCGTCGTCCCGCGCGGCGCGCCCGGGAGGTGGGTCGCCGTATCGGCGCTCAGCGCGGCGGCCCACCCACTCCCCCTCGCCCCCACCCGGCCACCTCAACCTGTGAGGACGGGGCCTCTTCCTGACGCGCCACGACGGCAGGGGCTCCTGACCGTCGCTGCGCGCCTGGCTCGCCGGGCTGGGCGTCGACTCCTCGGACGTCGAGACCGTGCTGATCGCCGCCGGGGACCGGCGTGCACGACGCCCCGGAGGGGACCACGGTCCGGCTGGTCAGGCGGGTGTCGGGCAGCGGCTGACGCGCGGTTGCCGTCGCAAGGCCGACGACGGTACCCACGGACGGTGAAGATCAGCTATAAGTGGTCCATGGACTTCCCGCCGTACCTGGCCACCATGCCGATGCACGCGATCACCGAGATCCACGGCGAGCCCGGCCTGCTGGAACGGTTCCGGCTGGAGATCCGCACGTTCGACTCCGACGCGCGGGCCCGGCTCACCGCCGCCCTCGACCTGGCCGCCGAACTGCACCGCGACGACCGGCGCGTACGCGAGCCGTACCTGAACCACCTGCTGCGGGTGGCGATCCGGATGATGCACCACTACCAGGTGCGCGACCTGGACGTGATCGTCGCCGGCCTGCTGCACGACGCGGTGGAGGACCACCCGGCGGAGCTGGCGGCCCTGACGGAGGGTCACCCGGTCGAGCCGGCGGGCCGGGCGGGGGACCACCCGGCGGGACCGGAGGTCGCGGCCGGCGACCGCACGGCGGCAGCGCTGGCGGTGCTCGCCGCGCGGTTCGGCCCGCGGGTCGCGCGCCTGGTCGCCGCGGTCACCAACCCGGCGTACGACCCGGGGCGCGACCGGCACGCGCAGTACCGGGAGCACGTGGCGGCCAGCCTGGACCGGGAGCCGTGGGCCCGGGTCATCAAGGTCTCCGACTTCACCGACAACGGGGTAGGCGTGATCCACGCCGTCGGCCCGAAGGTGTTCTCCTCGGCGGCGAAGTACCGTCCGCTGGTGCCGGTCTTCCGGGAGCTGATCGCCCGGCCGGACACCCCGCTCGCCCCGGCGGTGAAGGCGCACATCTTCAGCCAGCTCGACCTGGCCGAGGAGCGCTTCAGCGCCATCCTCGACCATCCGGTGAGCGCCACCTGAGGCCGGTGCCACCCGGTCGACTTGACCCACCCTGTCGGTGTTTGAACGGCGACGGAACGCATGACACGCTTCCGGCCATGCGACGCGCCACGGGCGGGATACGGCTACCGAGACACCCGCGTCGCCTCGATCGCGCCGGGTGCCTCGCGGTCGTCTCGGCGGCGACGGCGCTGAGCGCGGCGACCGGCCTCCGGTGGGCAGTGGCGAGAGAGCTGCCGGACCGGGGCCTTCCGGGCCTGTCCGAGAGCCTGGCCCGGGCGCGCCGGCAAGGCCAGCTCTTCCTTCTCCCGCCTGGGTCCCGCTCCTGGCTCGACCTGCGGTACGCGCACGCCGACACCGGCTACGCAATGGCCCTGATGCTGGTGTGGTCGTACGGCGCGAGCCGGACCCCGGCCGACCGGGCGAGTCCGGGCGACTACGTGGAGGTCGCCATGTGGCACCTGCGGCTGCTGTCACCACCACACACCCACCGAATGCTGGAGCACGTGGAGGCCGCCTTGGTCAGGCACCGCTCGGCCACGCGGACGGCGGCCGACGAGTCACCGTGAACGGGCCACCGAGGGTCGCTTCGCCGGGTCACGCCCCGGGCTGCCGGAACGCCCGTTCGAGGTGCATGAGCAGCAGGAAGGGGCGGGCGCGCTGGGCCGCCTTGCGCCACGTGAGGGCGCGGAGGCCGTACTTGAAGACCACCGTGGAGGGGACGGTCGCGCCGAGAATGTCCCAGGCGACCTCCTCCACGGCCTGCCGGGCGACCCGCGGCCGGGCGAACTCCGCCACCGTCTCGCGGTAGCGGCGGGTCAGCTCGCGTGCGGTGGCCTCCGGGGTCAGCACCGGATCGTAACCACGCGCCATTGCCAGCAGCGAGTCGTCCAACAGGACACGGAAGGCGCCGTTGAGCCGCCGCGCCTCGACGATCTGCGCCACGCTGAGCTGATTCAGCGAGCCGATTCGCAACTGCCCGAGGACGTCCCGGACGACCGCGGCCTCGAACCGCTCCGACGGTTGGTGCCCGAGGCTGTTGGCGAGGTGCGTCCTGACTGCGGGGTTGGTCAGCATTCCGTCCTGCTGAAGCTCCGAGGAGATCACCAGCGAGGCCATGTGGTTACGGAGGCTGACGATCTCCGCCGCTCCCTGCCTCAGGGGTCGCGCCCCGCCCTCGGCAGGCCGATAGGCTTCCTCCCGGACGGCGCGCATCACCTCGTCCATCCGGGTCAGGCTCTCGCGCAACTGGCCCTGCGGTATCACGAGATCAGCTCTCCGGCCGCGCCCCGCGACGCCTCCCACCCGCACCCTGCCCGAGTCGTCCACCTCGTACTCGTGGCCCCACAGCTTCAGCAGGCCCGCGTCGTGCAGGTCGTCGATCCGCCGGTTGATCTCCATGGTCCGCTCGCGATGCGGCGTTGCGACCTCGAAGGAGGCGCGCAGCACGACACAGTCGGAGAAGAACACGACCGACTGCAGAAGCTTGTCGATCGTGTGAGTGTCGATCACGCCGCTGTCGAGCAGCGTCAGCGAGCGGGTCATCACGCCCCCGACAGGTACGTCAGGTAGTCGACTTCGTACAGGTGGGCGCTCCACGCCTGGTAACACACCTTGCTTCCGGTGAGCCGCAGGTCCAGCGCCGCGTCCGAGACGAGCTGCCCGAAGGTCAGCAACTCGGGCACCAGGCCCACCCAGACGTCCACACTCCGCGCGGTCAGGAAGAGGAGGAGCTCGCCTCCGACGATCCTCAGCGCGCCGCCCACCGGTGAGACGGGGAACGGGCCGCCGAGGTCCTCTTCCGGCCGCCAGGTCGAGAAGACCGCCGATCGGGTGTGTTCGTCCTGGCGGAGCAGGGCGACCGCCTGCTCGAACTGGTCGACCGGTGCGCCGCCCGCCGGGACCCAGCGGCGCAGCCGCTGATAGAGCAGCGAAGACTCGCGCTGCTCACCGAAGACCCGGTCCCGGTAGTCCTTGATCAGCTCGGGGTACGGGTACCCCGGGGGCGGCGTCAGGTCCGCCGGATTCCGCAGCCACACCGTCAGGCCGGGAATGTCGAACGACACGCCGTGACGCGTGGCGACCCGAACAGGTAGCTGCCCGGAGTACAGGGCGATGACGTCCTGCCAGCCGGACGCGACAGTTCCGATCTCAATCTCCACCGTGCGACCCCCGTGACCGGTCCCGCGTCGTCGTCCCGGATGCCCGCTGCAGGTACCTGTTGGACTGGTAGAACGCCTCCACGCTGCCGGCGTCCCACCAGCCCGTCAGCTCGGGCCGCATGATCAGGTCGGGCCGGTGGAACGCGACGGCCCCCGAGTCCAGCCGGGCTCCGGGCAGAGACGGGTGCGCAGCTCCCTCCCGCCTCAGCCGGACCAGGTCGGCACCGGCGAACCCGACGCCGAGCCGGCCCAGCACCCTGCGGACCGCGATGTCCTGCAGGTGTTGCGGACCGGGCCGCTGGCGCGAGTAGTCGAGCCCGGCGGCGACGTCCTCGGGACTGATGTCGTACACGTCGCGAGCCGTCGTCACGAGTTGCCGGAGCAGGGACTCGTCCTCGGACAGGCGGCGGTGGTACGCGTCCTCGTAGCGGGCCAGCGCGCTATGCCAGGGGTGAACGGCCGACCCGATGCGCCAGACGAGGCGCCAGCGACCCGGCCCGTACGTCGCGTCCCACTCCGCGACCCGCTCCCGACGTCGGGACCCCAGGTGGCCGGGTCTTCCGACGTCGAGCCAGTGCTCACTCACGGCGATCCGGCCCGGCATGAGACCACGCCGCTTCCGTCGCCGCCGCTGCCCCGCCGCTGAAGGACGGCATCTCCAGGACGGGCATCGCCGCGAGATCGAACATCCCCGGAGCGGGCGAGTCAGCGGTACGGGTCACCAGGCAGACGTCCGTCGCCATCAGGGGGATGTCGTGGTCCAGCCCGTTCACCGCCAGCGTCTCGCCCGATGTCACGAGCAGGACGCCGGCACCGTGCGGATCCGCCCTGATCACTCCCTCCGTGGAGCCGTGCAACGTCACGACCCGTGGATCCCCGGCTTCGGCCCGCGCCCTCATCCACGCCCTGGTGACGGCCGGGTACTCGGTGTAGATCGTCCGCACGTCGCGGCCGGTCACCGTGCAGTACGTGACGAAGGACGTCCGCACGGCGGGTAGCGCACGCAACACGAGCCTCTCGGCACGGGCCAGCGACCATTCGACGCACACGTCGTAACCGGTGATCCCGACATCGACGACGCCCGTCGCGACCAGCTGCGGGATGTCGAAGCCTCGGCAGAGGACGAGGGTGTCGGCGGCGGCGCGGTGCCACAGGGAGCGCGGGTGGCCCTGCGTCAGTCCCGGAAAGAGACCGGCGGTGAGATTGGCGACCGGGCCGTGCAGGCGGCTGGACGAGCCGGGCGCGGCTACGATCACGCCGATCCCCCGGCAGGTGAGTCCCGGCTGATCCGACGCACCTCGTCACCGATCTCGTCGACCGGCACCACCGCGTCGACCAGCGCCCGCAGGGCAAACTCGGTCGGCTGTTCGGAGAACACCACCGTCTTACCCTGGCCGACGGCGTAGCCCACTTCGATGCAGACGCTCACCCCCGCATATCCGCCGTTCGCGATGACGAAGACAGCATCAGACCTGGCGACCTTGTCGAGGAACTCACGGGTCAGCCGGATCTTGTCCGACTCGCCGACCCGTACCTGCTGCTCGCTGTAGTCGTAGCGCGGGGTGTAAACGGTCAGACCCGCCTTGCGGAGAAGGTCCTCGGCTCGTCGCGCCGTGTCGTAGAACTTGGAACTGCTGCAGATCGTGACTGAGCTGATCACGGAAACTCTCTCCATCACTACCGAAAGGCGATCATCAGTTCAACGGCACGAGGTGCCGAGGTCTTTGGAGATACCTCGCGCCCGACCTGCTGAGGAGAATCTTCTCCCACAACACGGACGGCGCCTCGGGTTCCCTGGGACGGGGCAGTCGCCGCCGGTCGGCCAGGACGGGATAGTCGAGGTGGAACGGCCGAACCGCCAGTCGTGCGGGGAGACCGGGGCTGATCTCGGCCAGTTCGTCGTGGAGCCGTTCGAGTTGCTCAACGGTCCAGTCGTTCGCGCCGACGGCCGGGTACAAGTCGAACCCGATGCCGAGCGCGAACTCGATGCCGCTCCGGATCGCCGGCCAGAGCCTTGCGCCCGGGGGGAAATGGAGGGTGGAGTGGAGTTTCACGCGGGGCATCTCGACGGCCTCGTCCCGCGTCAGCCGGACCGAGTTCTCCCGCCAGGCAAACGGAAGCGCCGAGAGATTGGACTCCACCTTGAGCACGGTGGAGGAGAGCAGTTCACGCCGGCGCAGTTCGCGATGGATGCCGATCACGAGAGCGGGCGCCAGCAGGGGTTCGCCGCCGCTGACGCGGAGCAGGCTGAGCCTGCGGCCGGACGCCTCCATCGATCGCCGCAGCAGGGAGAACTCGTCCACGACGGCCGCCGCGGTGGCGAGGAAACTGTCGGCACCGGACAGGTGACCGAAGTCGACGTAGCAGTAGGGACATCGGAAGTTGCAGGCGGCGACGTGGGTGATGGCGGCGAGGTTGTGCTCGCTCCAGTGCCCGCCGAGTTCGGCCGCGACCGTGAGCGGGCTGTCCGACAGGTTGGCCACATGCCGGAGGGCGGAGAACTCCGGAAGGGAGGTGGGCAGTCGCATCCGCTCTCGCTTGACCGGCGTGAAAAGGCGAAACTGCCGGTTCTGCACGTCGCCGAGCGCCGTCTCGCGCAGATCGGTGAATGCGTACTCCCCGGAACTGACGTTGACGATTCGGTACGACCGGGACAGCAATCGCCCCTCGTCCTGACCGGGCGTCGGTGCCGATTCAGCCACGCGCTCCTCCGTCGAGGTGGGTATAGTCCCGCACGGCGAAAGGGCGTCAGTCCTGCTCTTCGAGGAGCGGGCGGAGTTGCTCCAACAGCCGAGCTCGGCTGACATTCCGCGGCAGGTCCACCTTCAGGTCGATTCCGGGTCCGGTGACCGTCAGGGTCACCGAGGGGCGAGGGTCCCGCAGCCGCCAGTTGCGAATCGCGGCCACCAGGTCGCCCAGTTGGGGCTGCAACGCGGCGAGTGCGGCGAGGTTCGCCAGCAGGCCCGTCCCTTCGACGGCAAGGGTGATCGCCGACAGGTCACGAACGCCCTCGTACGGCAGGTCCAGTTCCTCGAAGACCTCGGCCGGCAGCAGCAGTTTGACGGTGGTCATTCCTCGCCTCTCACCAGGCCCGCGATCCGCTCGCGGGCGGCTTGATCCAGTGGTTGCAGCGACGTCGACGCCACGGCGCCGCTGAAGAATCCCTGCACGTGGTGGATTCCCAGGTCGTAGATCTGCTTGAGGGTCACCGGTGCCGCGTCGTCGAACCCCTCCACGATGACGGCCCGTGGCGTGGGGGCCTGCCCGAGGTCGCTCGCGTGCCGGGACACCCGCGCCACCAGCGCGAGTTCCTCCAGCGCCATCGGATGGTGCAGCACCGCCCGGTCGACCTTGATCTGGGTCAGCGGCAGCTCCGCCATCCGGGCCAGCGAGGCGTACCCGACGCCGAAGTCGTCGACGGCGAAGCTGATCCGAAGCTCCCGGGCCAGCTCGGTGAGGCGCCGGTGGAAGTAGAGCAGCGGCTCCTGCGGCCACCGCTCCCCCGGGCCGGGCTGGATCGCGTCCTGCTCGGAGATCTCCAGCGTGAGCGTTCGCGGATGCATGGCGGCCTCGGCGAGCGCCCTGCTCACCTGGTTGAGGTAGGAGTCGCTGAGCAGCGAGCGGACCGCGACGTTCACCGACAGCGGCTTGGTGCCGTGCCACGGGGCATCCGCGTCCGCGGTGGCGTACGAGTGGATCGACTTGGCGAGCAGCAGCGAGTCGCGCTCGATGATGAAGCGGTCGCCCCAGACGTACGCCATCTGCAGCGCGGCTAGTGGCGCGCGGAGCTCCTTGTCGCTGCGGCGCGCGAGGGCCTCGAAGCTGTGGATGCTCACTCCGGCCGGGCGCAGGTCCAGCTCCACGACGGGCTGGAACACCATGATCATGGAGTCGACGAGCTTCTGGTAGAGGCTGAACGCGTACTCGTACAGGTTCAGTGGCAGCCGGCCGAAGGCGGTGCGCAGGGCGGTCACCACCTGCATCTCGGCCTGCAGCGGGTCGCCGAGGAGATTCGAGTCCCACAGGGCACGCAGCATGACGGCGAGCGGCTCGCCCATGTCGAGCAGCGCGACGGCGGGGTCGACGACTGTCAACGTGAGGATGCGATCGTCCTCGTAGGAGAGCGGGACGCAGAGCAGCCGCATGCCGGCGTCGTTCGAGACGATGTGCCCGGGCATCGACGTGCGGTACCGGATCGCGTCGGCGGAGCTCAGCTCCAGCAGCGGCCGCAGCTCCTCCTTGTCGAAGCGGGCGGTGGAGTCGGCCACCCGGATGGCCGAGCCGGAGAACTCCACCACGGCCACGGAGCTCGCGTCCAGCGCGTGCCGGACGATCTCCACCCGCTCGGCGTGCCCGCGCTGCTGGGACGCCCGCATCGGGTGAGCCTCGGACCGGAAGACCCGACCGAGCAGCTGCACGATCGAGCTGGACTGGTCCTCAAGTGGGCTCTTGCAGGGCCGGGTGGTGCTGGGGTTGGCGGGCGAACTCTGCAACCGACGCTCGTGCCGCGAGGTCGGCGGCTGGACCAGCACGGTGGTCGGGCCCCACATGTGCACGAGTTGGACCGGTGGTGGTTCGAGCCCCTGCTCGGCCACGAAGGCGGCCATCTGACCGAACGACACCCGACCCCTGTCGTCGGCGGCGCCACCGCGAAGGGCACTGAGCAGGTGGTAGGTCAGCACCCCGTGCCCGTACTCCTCGTTCTCCCGCGCCGCCGCACCGTTACGGCAGGCCAGCAGCGCGCTGTGCCGGTCGACCCGGGTGCGGTAGGTCTGCATCGCCTCGGCGTGGCGCAGGTCGGCGTCCAGGTAGATCCCGGCGTGGCAGCAGTCGAGGACGAGGAAGGAGGTGCCGGCGAAGGTCTCGAAGACGTCCCGCTTGAGGAAGGCCATCCGCAGGCCGTTGTCCGGCTCCCGGCGGAGGGCGTCCGGGTTGAGGTCGGCCGTGACGAGGTACGCGTCGAGCTGGGTGCTCCACTCGGGCACCAGCGCGTGGCCGGCGAAGTACACGAGCAGCACGTCGGAGGGGCCGGAGTCCAGCGCCATCTCCCGAAGCCCGGCCTTGATCTCACGCCAGGTCGCCTCCGCGCCGACGTACATTTTGATGTCGGCGTCGTCGAAGGTGCCGATCTCCTCGTCGAGCAGCACCCCCCTGACCGCCTGGACATCGCGTTCCGCGTATCGCAGAGCGGGCAGTCGAACGTCGCTCCCGCCCTGGTTGACCCCGATCAGAACCGCCCGCCGCCGGCTCGGCGCCATGCAGAACCCCCACTGGATGATCCGCCCGCGCTGACGAGACGGAGTCGGAGCAGCGCTCAGGGCGAGGCTATCGGTTTCGACGAGCGTCCTTGATCCGACCGCCGAGTCAGATACCCGTCAACGGTGGAATCGGCCGGCGAGCACCGGTCTTGCCGCCCGAGCGGACGGCCGATCGGAAGACTCAGCGGGCCACGAACAGGCCCGGGGGCGGAGTGTGCGTCGACGCCCAGGTCTCCAGGGCCGCCCGGTCCACCAGCGTGATGTCGAGCTGCTGGGCCAGCCGCACGCCGTCGCCCGCCGTGAAGAAGCTGTTGGTCACGATCACGCAGAGCTGACCCCCGTGCACCTCGCGGCAGGTCCCCGCGAAGCGCTGGATGGCGGCGCTGCCCACCCGGTTGCGGATGCCCTGCCGCTTGCACTGCGCCACCACCCGCCGCCCGTCCGGCGCGACCGCCACGACGTCGGCGCCCCGGTCCCCCGACCCGCCCGTGACCGTGACCTGCCGGAACCCCGACGCCTCCAGCAGCCGGGCGAACCATCGCTCGAACTCCGGCCCGGACATCGCATCCGTCACCGCGATCAGCCGGTCCCGCCGGGCCTGCTCAGCCCACTGCCGGGCCTGCTCAGCCCGCTGTCGGGCCCGCTGCCTCGCCCGGGCGAAGAGCAACGCGGCGACGGCAAGGCCGACGACCGCCACCAGGAGGACCGACCAGTACGGGTGCCGCCGCACGAAGCCGACCGCCAGGACCACGAGTACCAGCGCGGACACGCCCCCGACAAGCACCGCCGCGCTCCCGGCCCCGCCACCGGACCGACCACGGCGGGCCACCCCGCCGCCGCGAGCGCGCCGCCGCTTGCGGTAGTGGGCCCGGACCCGGGCACCGTCGCGGCGAATGTGGGACTTCACGTACGGCATGCGGCACCTCCGACGACGGGACACCAGCTTGCCGATCGGCGGGGACAGATTTCACGCCCCGACGCCGGTTCTGTCGGCTACCCGTCACGCCGGCACCGACCTCGTCCGCCTACGGCTCTCGCATCCAGGTCTTCGGATCGGTGACGAAGACACCCTTGCCCTGGTGTCGTCGGATGACGCGCAACGCCTCAAGGCGCACGTAGACCATCTGGATCGTGGACGTGCCGACCTTGTAGTCCACCGCCATCTGCGCGATCGGCGGCAACTTGTCCTCGGGCTTGAGTGTGCGCGCCTTGACACCGGCAACGATGTCGTCGGCAATGCGGATGTAGTCGGGTGTTGTAGGCATGGCGCTCCTTGCGTGGCTCGCCAATTCGATCACGAAACGCCCACGGACGACAACAGCCAGTGGTTGACTTAAACGACTAAGCCGTTACCGTTGGACCCGAGCCGCTCCTCGCGTGGCAACGAGATCGGCTCATCCCCCGGTCGGGGCGGGCGCCCCCTGCCCGCCCCGACCCACCGGGCCGCTCTGCCGTCGTACCGCCGAACCTGACTGCGGCGGCGGAGCGGGCGGGCCGCCCGTAGCCGGCGCGGGCGGCCCGCCCTTCCCGACCCACCGCACGGACCCTGCACGCTTCCGTCTGCCCCGGAAAGGACCGTCGTGGCCCAGGTGTATCGAGGTGGCCAGCTCTACGGGACGGGCCAGCCGGCCCGGCTGACCCCGCAGGAGGTGCGTACCCGGGCGTTCGACCCGCGTCGGCGCGGCGTCGACGCCGATCAGGTACGCGAGTTCCAGACCCGGCTGGCCGGCGAGCTGACCGAGCTGTACGAGGAGGTGCGGCTGCTCGTACAGGAGAACGACCGGCTCAAGCGGGCGCTGCGCGACTGGCAGATCATGCACGCCCAGGAGTGCCGCCCGCCGGAGCAGCAGCCACCCAACCGGGGCCGCTGGTAGCGATGGGCCCCTCCCCCGGCGACCTGCTGACCATCGACGGCCGGGCCTCGGTGCAGTTCGCCGGGGACCGGGCCCTCACCTTCCGCGTGGTGTCGGTCCCCGACCTGCCGACGTACCACGGCTGGATCTGGCTGTCCGGCTACGTGCTCGACCATCGCGGCCTGGCCACCGCCAAACGCGAGGTCTACGTCCAGCTCGCCGGCCTCCGCCCGGCAACCGCCCCGGAAGCACCGCGTGCGGGTCGGCAGAGTCCACCCACCCGCCCCTATGCTCTGCCGGGTGACCAAGGTGACCGCGGAACAGTTGGCCAAGGCGCGCGGGTGCCTGCTCGGGCTGATGCTGGGTGACGCGCTCGGGGCCTCCGGCACAGACCTGCCGGCGAGCGGGCCGCTCCGCGCCACGAGCGCCGGCCAGCTCGTCTGCTTCACCGTCGAAGGCACCATCCGGGCCAACATTCGCGGCTCCCACAAGGGCATCTGCCACCCGCCCAGTGTCGTCAGGCACGCCTACACCCGGTGGGCGGCGTTGCAGGGCATCCCCGGCATCAATCGGTCGCGGGAGGAGGACTGGCCGGACGGTTGGCTGGCCCAGGTGCCGGTGCTCGCCGCGCGGCGCGGCTCGGCGCCAGCCACGGTCGCGGCGCTGCGGGGCCGACAGGAGGGTGTGCCCGACCACCCGATTCGCACCAGCCTGGGAGCGCACGCCCTGACACGTGCGCTGCCGACCGGGCTGATCGAGCCGTGGGGTCCGGCGTCGGTGCGTTTCGCCACGGAGGTGGCGGCAACCACCCACGCCGTCGAGGCCGCCGAAGTGGCCGCGATCGGTGCCACGACCGTGGCCAACTGCCGGGCCGGGCATCCGGTCGAGGCGGCGGTGGAGCTGGCGCAGCGGGAGTGCGCCACCCTCGCCGCCCGCCCGGTCAGCCTTCCCGAGATTGCCGACGCGCTGGCCACCGCCAGGTCGAAGCCGGCTCAGCCCGGTGAGCTGGCTCGGCTCGCCCCCGACGCGCGGGCGTCGTCCGCGCTCGCGGGGGCCGTCTACGTGGCCGCCTGCTTCCCCGCCCCCGAGCAGATCCGACACGCCTTGCTGTTCGCGGCCGCCAGCCCGCACGGCCGGGATGTCGCCCCCACCGTCGGCGCCCTGCTCGGGGTGACCCACGGATTCGACGCTCTTCCCATCGAGTTGGTGTACCGGCTGGAGCTGGGCTGGGTCGCCGATGTCCTCGCGCGGGACCTGCTGAGCGAGTTCGTCGACGGCCCGTCCGGCAGCGACTACACACCTGCGGCCGATCCACGCTGGTGGGATCGCTACCCGGGTTGGTGAGTCAGTTGGGCTTGCTCATGTTCCGGCGCTGACCAGGCTCGCGATCATCCTCGACCGTCGCTCGTCCTCGACCGTCGCTCGTCGAAGTCGCTGAAGTCCACGTCCGGAGAGGGCCCTGGCGCGAAGCCAGCCGTCCGTGATCCGCGTACCGGGACAGGGCCCGCCCGGTGGGCGGCCGGTCGGCGTGCGGCGGGATTCCGGTTGGTCAGGTGGCGAGGGCGGCGTAGCGGCCGGCGCGGTCGAGCAGGCCCTCGTGCGTGCCGGACTCGACGATCCGGCCGTGGTCGAGCACGGCGATCTGGTCGGCGTCCCGCACGGTGGAGAGCCGGTGGGCGATCGTGATCGTGGTACGTCCCCGGGCCAGCTCGTCGAACGCCCGCTGCACCGCCCGCTCGGTCTCTGTGTCCAGCGCGCTGGTGGCCTCGTCGAGGACGAGCACCCGGGGATCCCGCAGCAGGGTGCGGGCGATGGCGAGGCGCTGCTTCTCCCCGCCGGAGAACCGGTGCCCCCGCGAACCGACCATGGTGTCGTACCCGTCGGGCAGGGCTGCGATGAGATCGTGGATCTGGGCGGCGCGGGCCGCGTCGGTGATCTCGGCGTCGGTGGCGTCCGGCCGGGCGTACCGCAGGTTCTCCCGCACGGTGGTGTGCAGCAGGTACGTCTCCTGGCTGACCACGCCCACGACGGCGGCCAGGTCGGTCAGCCGCAGGTCGCGCAGGTCGATCCCGTCGATGGTGATCCGCCCGGCGGTGGGGTCGTGCAGCCGGCTGACCAGGGCGGCGAGGGTGCTCTTGCCGGAGCCGGTGTGCCCGACGAGAGCCAGGCCGGTGCCGGCCGGCACGTCGAGGGTGACCCCGGCGAGCGCGGCGGTGTCGCTGCCCGGATAGGTGAAGGTGACGCCCTCAACGCGGACGTGGCCGCGCACTCGGCGCGGGTCGATCTCGACCGGGCGATCGGGGTCGTCGACCTCGACGGGGAGGTCAAGGTACTCGAAGATCCGGGCGAACAACGCCATCGAGGCGGTGAGTGAGACACCCACGTCGAGCAGGCCCATGAGCGGCCGGAACAGCCCGCCCTGGAGGGCGGTGAAGGCGACCAGGGTGCCGATGCTCAGCGTGCCGGCGGTCCCGGGGAGGCCGGCGCCGAGGTAGATGAGCGCGGGGATGGCGGCGAAGATGACGCTCATCGAGGCCATCCGCCACCGACCCGCCAGGTCGGAGCGCAGTTCCAGGTCGACCAGTCGGGCCGACGAGGCGTCGAACCGGTCGATGAGCGCGGCGCCCGCGCCGAGGGTCTTGCTGAGCTGCACGCCGCTGATCGACAGCCCCTCCTCGATGGTGACGTTGAGGTCGGCCAGCTCGCGCTGCCGCTGCGCGGTGATCTCCCGCCGCATCCGGGCGACCCGGCGGGTGAGCCAGATGGACGGGGGCAGCACGACCAGGGAGATCAGCGACAGCCGCCAGGACAGCGCCGCCATGGCCACGGCGGTGGCGACGACCGTGGTGAGGTTCGACGCGATCGAGGTGGCGGTGGAGGTGACCACCGTCTGCATGCCGCCGATGTCGTTGGTGATCCGGGACTGCACCTCACCGGTGCGGGTGCGGGTGAAGAACCCGATCGACTGGCGGTGCAGGTGAGCGAAGACGTCGGTGCGCAGCCGGTGCATGACCTGCTGGCCGACGCGGGTGGAGAGCCAGGTCTGGACCACGCCGAGGGCCGCGGTCACGACCGCGACGGCGACCATGCCGAGGACCAGCCGGACCAGCAGGGTCAGGTCGCGCTCCGGCAGGGCCCGGTCGATCACCGTACGCAGCAGGAACGGCGACGCCATGGCGACGACCGAGGAGACCACGATGATCGCGGTGACGGTGCCGAGCTGCCAGCGGTGCGGGGCGAAGAGCCGGCCGATGCGGCGCAGCGACACCTGTCGGGCCTGGGCCTTCTCCGCAGGGCTGACGGTGCGGGAGCCGCCCCGGCCCTCACGGTGGGTAGGGGGTGTGTCCAAGGGTGTGCCTTCCGATGGGGGACGATGATGCTGAGGTTACCTCATCATGAGGTTACAACAGGAAGTGCTGCTACGGTGTTCCGGTGACCGCCGACGACCGCGCGCCCGGACCGGCGCACCCCGCCTGGTCGGGCGAGGAGAGCGCCGGAGCCAGCGTGGAGAGCGCCAGGGCCGGTGAGGAGAGCGCCGGAGCTGGCGACGAGAGCGCCGGGATGTACGAGAAGAGCTCCGGGGCGCAGGAGGAGGGCCTGGCAGAGAGCTTCTGGGCCGTCGCCCGGCGGTTGCGTCACCTGTCCCGGCAGACCCTCGAACCGTGGGCGATCAACCCCGGGCACTCCCGGGCGCTGGGCGTACTGACCCGGCACGGGGCGATGCGGCTCAGCGCGCTCGCCGAGCACCTGCGCATCGCGCCGCGCTCCACCACCGAGGTGGTCGACGGCCTGGAGGAGCGAGGGCTGGTCGCCCGCCGCCCCGACCCGGTCGACCGGCGCGCCACCCTGGTCACGCTGACCGACGAGGGCACCCGGGTCGGCGCGGCGATCCGGGCGGCCCGGCACACCGAGGCGGAACGCCTCTTCGGCGGGCTCAGCCCGACCGACCGGGCCCACCTGGCCCGCATCCTGCGCACCCTGCGCGACTGACCTGCCGCCCGATTCAGCCGAACAGAATCGTCAAGCCGGGCATCGATCGGCGTAACGGTTGATCTTCAAGTGTCCCCTGGGTCGGTCCGGCGGGCAGCTCAGCGACCGCTGCGGCGGCTGGTCAGGATGGCCAGGACCTCGGCACGCACCCGGTTCGGCTCGCGTACCAGCCTGCGGTGGGCGAAGCGGACGACGAGGATGCCGCAGGTGGCCAGCAGCGCGTCGCGGCGCAGGTCGATCTCCCGCTGCCCCGGCTCGCCGTGGGCGGTGGCCCCGTCCAGCTCGAAGTCGACCCGTTCCCGCTCGGCGTAGACGTCGAAGTACATGGTGCGCCCCTCGATCCGCACCCGGAACTGCCGCCGCAGGCGGGGCATCGCCGGGCCGGTGAAGACGTGGTCGTGCCCCCACACCTCCAGCGGGCTGCGGCAGCCGGCGGCCAGCCGGTCCAGCAGCGCGCGCAGCTCGGCGCGGCGGGTGAGCCTGGGCGCCCCGGCGAGCGCCGCCCGGACCCGGGCCGGGGTGGTCAGGCCGTCGTTGACGGCGCGGATCAGCGGGGCTGGGCGGCCCACGGCCGGCAGCAGCGGCCAGGCGTCGACCAGCGCCCGTTCCAGCCGGACGACGGGCACACCCCGGCGGTTCAGCGCGTGCGGCGGTGCGGGGCAGAACCCGCGCCGGTGGTGCAGCACGAGGTTGGGCCGGGAACGCAGCCCCGACCCGGCCGGCACGTCGAGGTGCACCGGCTCCCCGTCGGGTTGCCCGCGTACGCCCCAGGCGTGCAGGGCCGTGGGCCCGCCGAGCGCGGCCAGCCCGTCCCCGTACGCCAGCGCGGCGCGGTGCCGCAGCTCGGGCGGGAGCCGGGCCAGCGATGAGGAGCCGCCCGGATGTGTCAGCTGGCTGGCCTGCGCCAACCGTCCGTCGACGTACACGGCGGGAAGCACCCGGAGGAGTTGCCCGGCATCGCGGGCCTGGCGCAGCACCCAGTCGGGCACCACCTGGGCTGCCAGTGCCCGGGTGAGCAGGCCACCGTGCCGGGCCAGCAGTGCTTCCAACGTGGCGTTCACGCCGCGACGGTCCCGCTCGCACACCCCGGCCGCAATCCGGCCTGTGGACGATGGGCCGCCTGTGGACGATGCCCCACCTCACCATTGGATCTGATACGGGCGCCCATGATCGTCTGCTGATTTCGGAGACCACGGCCGGCGTGTCAACTCACTTTTCAGCAGACGATCAAGGGAGGCGGAGGGGCACGGGCTGGCGTGGTGGGCCGGGCTAGGGGTATGCGGCGGGGGGCGAGGGGCGGGTGGAGCAGGCGGGAGGGGTGGGCGGGTGGAGCAGGCGGGAGGGGTGGGGCGGGAGGGGCCGGTGGGGCGGGTGGGAGGGGTGGGGTCGGTGGGGCGGGTGGTGGTGGTTGGGGGTGGGTTCTCCGGGCTTGCCGCTGCGCTGGCACTCGGCCGAGTCGGGTGGGACGTTCGGCTGGTGGAGGCTCGGGACCGGGTGGGCGGGCGGACGCTCACCCGCTGGCTGCCCGACGGCACCCAGCTCGACCTGGGCGCGCAGTGGCTCGGCCCCACCCAGGACCGGATGTACGCCCTGGTCGCCGAGTACGGCCTGACCACGTTCCCGTCGGCGGCCCTCGGCACGCCGGTGCTGCGCTGGGACAATGGGCTCCACCCCGAGCCGCCGGAGCCCACCGGGCGGGTGCTGGCCCGGCTCGACGCCCTCGCCGCGCGGCTGGACCCGGCGGCGCCCTGGCTAGCGGCCGAGGCGCCCGAGTGGGACCGGCTGCCGCTGTCCGGCTGGCTGGCCGACGCCGCAGGTGATCCGACAGCCGCCCGGTACCTGGGCCGGCTGCTGGCCGGCGGCCTGCTCGCCACGGGCCCGGACGAGATCTCCCTGCTCCAGATACTGTTCTACCTGCGCAGCGGCGGCGGCAGCGCCCTGCTGCTGGGGATGGCCGGCGGGGCGCAGCAGGACCGGGTGGTGGGCGGCCCGGCCGCGCTGGCCGAGCGGATGGCGCAGCGACTGGCGGCCACCGCGGGGCCGGGGGCGCTGTGCCTGGGTGCGCCGGTGACGGTGATCGCGCAGGACGCCGGCGGGGTGCTGGTGCGCACCGACCGGGACGCGTACCCCGCCGACGCCGCAGTGGTCGCCGTGGCCCCGGCGCTGGCCGGCCGGATCCGGTACGACCCACCGCTGCCGGCACTGCGCGACGGGCTCACCCAGCGGATGCCGATGGGTTCGGCGGTGAAGGTGCACGCGCTCTACCCGGAGCCGTTCTGGCGAGCCGACGGGCTTTCCGGCGTCGGCACGAGCGCCACCGGCCCGGTGACCGAGACGGTGGACAACAGCACCCCGGACTCGACGCGCGGGGTGCTGACCGCGTTCAGCTACGGCGACGAGGCGCGTGACCTGCGCCGGATGTCCCCGGACGCCAGGCGGGCGGCGGTGCTGGACGCGCTGGTGGCCATGGTGGGCCCGGACGCCGCCCACCCGGACGGGTTCGTCGAGTACGACTGGTCGGCCGACCCGTACACCCGGGGGTGTTTCTGCGGGGTGTTGACCCCCGGCTCGTGGCGCGGGTACGGGCCGGCGCTGCGCCCGCCGGTGGGGAGGGTGCACTGGGCGGGCACCGAGACGGCGGTCGGCTGGACGGGCTACCTGGAGGGGGCGGTGCGCGCGGGCGAGCGCGCGGCGGCCGAGGTGACCGCCGGGACCAGCGGATACAGATAGTCCGCTACGACAGATCTATCGACCGGTGGACCGCCGGTCGTAGGTCCCCGACGTGTGGGACGCCTGCCCAGCGGCGGCAATCCCACGTGCAGTGGCGGCGTCTGGTCATCCGCGCTGACGGCAGGGTGGAACACCTACGCCACGGATTTGTACACGGCCACAAAAAAGCCCACACTACCATTTGTCATGCCCGTTCATTCCTTTTTGCTTGCACCAGGAGCAGATCGACGGCAACAACTGGGACCATTCCAGCCGCCCCCAACAGTGCCGCTTGCCAGGTCGGCAAGTTCACCACCATTCCGACAATGAACAGAATCAACAGTGCCGCTGGATAGGCGAAGCCCCATGATTAGACCGTAGCATATAGAAAAGGCTAAGCGAATCTGCTGTTTCGGTGCAGCAGTCCATTCACCAACGCCCTTTGAAGTTGACCTCGACCCCCTTCGGGCACCTCAACGGGCACTCCACCCCGCTCATGCAGCAGCTCAGCAGCGCGATGCACAGCCACGGCAAGCCGCTCACCGTGGCCGTCGCGTCGGGCGGCAACCAGGCCAACGGCAGCGGCGCAGGGCCGTGCGGTGCCGCAGGGCGCGCACACCGCACCGGCGGTGGACGGGACGGGCCGACCAGCCGCTCCGGAGAGATCAATCGGCAAGGATCAATCAGTAGGTCATTGACAGCCGTGGTCGGCAGAGCTGAGAGTAGGTGGCACGGGAGAGCGCTCTCCCGTGCCCCGGACCCGATGGGTGATCCGTCGGTCCCACCACCACCTCCCAAGGAGTACCGATGCTTCGGACTCTTGCCCCTCCGCTCACCCGTCCGTCACGCGCCGGCCGTGGCCGGCGCCTCGCCGCCCTCGGCACCGCGCTGCTCACCCTGCTCGGCGCGTACCTGGCGGTCGCGGCGCCACCCGCCGGGGCCGCCGACCCGCTACTGTCCCGGGGCCGGCCGGTCACCGCATCGTCGGCCGAGTCCGTGGCGTTCCCCGCCTCGGCCGCCGTCGACGGCGACGCCGGCACCCGCTGGTCCAGCGGGTTCAGCGATCCGCAGTGGCTCCAGGTCGACCTCGGCGTCTCCGCCACCCTCACCCGGGTGGTGCTGCGCTGGGAGGCCGCCTACGCCCGCGCGTTCACCGTCGAGACGTCGCCCACCGGCACGGGCGCCTGGACGACGATCCACACCACCACGGCCGGCGCGGGCGGCACCCAGGACCTCGTGGTCACCGGCACGGGTCGCTTCGTGCGGGTCACCACCACCCAGCGCGCCACCCAGTACGGCGTGTCGCTGTGGGAGTTCGAGGTCTACGGCAGCACCGGCCCGACCACCCCGCCGACTACCACCCCGCCGACGACCCCGCCCCCCGGCGGCGCGACGCTGCTGTCGTACGCCAAGCCGGCGGTCGCGTCGACCAGCCAGAACGACGGCGCGTGCTTCGGCTGCACGCCGGACAAGGCGTTCGACAGCGACCCGGCGAGCCGCTGGGCGACCAGCCCCACCAACGGCTGGGTCGACCCCGGCTGGATCTACGTCGACCTCGGCGCCACGGCGACCGTGACCCAGGTCGTGTTGCAGTGGGATCCCGCGTACGCCCGGTCGTACCAGATCCAGGTCTCGCCGAACGCGTCCACCTGGACCACCGTCTACTCGACCACCACCGGGCAGGGCTTCAGGGAGGCCATCAACGTGACCGGCACCGGCCGGTACGTGCGGATGTACGGCACCGCCCGCAGCAGTCAGTACGGGTACTCGCTGTGGGAGTTCAAGGTGTACGGCACGGGCGGCAACCCCACCCCGCCGCCGGCGATGCCCGCCGATCCCACGTTCCCGGCCACCCGGCTCGTGTTCGCCGACGAGTTCAACGGCGCCGCCGGCAGCAAGCCCGACCCGGCCAAGTGGACGATCGACCCGGGCACCGGCCAGAACAACGAGGTCCAGTACTACACGAACAACGACAACGCCAACATGGACGGCGCCGGCTCGCTCGTCATCGAGGCCCGGCGGGAGACCGTCAACGGTCGCGACTACACCTCGCACCGGATGAACACCGGCAACAAGTTCCACGTGCAGTACGGCCGGATCGAGGCCCGCATCCGGGTGCCGAAGGGCAACGGTCTCTGGCCGGCGTTCTGGATGATGGGCGCCGACTTCCTCACCGGGCGGCCGTGGCCGTACAACGGGGAGATCGACATCATGGAGGTCCTCGGCCGCAACACGCAGGAGGCCTACTCCACCCTGCACGCCCCGGCCTACAACGGTGGCGGCGGGTACGGCCAGAAGTACGCGGCGCCGGGCGGGGTGGACCTGTCCGCCGGCTACCACGTCTGGTCCGCCGAGTGGGACAGCCGCGGCATCACCTTCAAGATCGACGGTCAGACGGTCTTCACCGCCAGCAAGGCCACGGTCGAGTCGACCCGCGGACCGTGGATCTTCGACCACCCGTTCTACCTGATCCTCAACCTCGCCGTCGGCGGCGACTTCCCCGGGCCGGTCGACGGCACCACCCCGTTCCCGGCGCGAATGCTCGTCGACTACGTCCGCGTGTACCAGTAAGCCCAGGCCCGAAAGGAAGTCCCCATGTCCCTACCGACATCCCTGACACCGACTCGCGGGCCGCTGCGGACCGCCGCGCTCGCCGTGGCACTCGTCGCGCTGCTCGGCGGCTATCTGGTCGCCACCGCCATCCGGGCCGACGCGGCCGACCCCCTGCTCTCGCAGGGGCGACCGGCCACGGCGTCCTCCACCGAGAACGGCGGCACGCCCGCCGCCAACGCCGTCGACGGCGACAACGGCACCCGCTGGGGCAGCGCGTTCAGCGATCCCCAGTGGCTGCGGGTCGACCTCGGCGCCACCGCGACCGTCAGCCGGGTGGTGCTGCGCTGGGAGGCCGCGTACGCGCGCGCCTTCACAGTGCAGACCTCCGCCGACGGCAACGCCTGGACGACCGTCTACAGCACCACGACCGGACCGGGCGGCACCCAGGATCTCGCCGTCTCCGGCAGCGGCCGGTACGTCCGGGTCAACGCGACCCAGCGGGCCACCCAGTACGGCGTGTCGCTCTGGGAGTTCCAGGTCTACGGCGTCGGCGGCTCGACGCCGACGACGCCGCCCGGCGGCCCGGTCGTGCGGGTCTCCGAGTTCCTCGCCGACTGCCCGTTCAGCCACCGGCTGCCGGACGACCCGATCGTCTTCCCGGGCCTGCCCGGAGCCTCGCACATGCACAGCTTCTTCGGCAGCGAGGTGACGAACGCGCACACCACCGTGAACGACCTGATCAACGCCAGGAGCAACTGCAGCCCGTCGGTGGACACCTCGTCCTACTGGATCCCGACGCTCTACGTCGACAACCAGCCCGTCGAACCGTCGATCGCCACCTTCTACTACCTCGGCGAGGGCGTCCGCCCCGACGTGACCGCACGGATCCAGCCGCTGCCGCTGGGCCTGCGTATCGTCGCCGGCAACGCCAAGGCGACCGCGCCGGAGCAGAGCATCGCCCGCTGGTCCTGCCTGCACCACGGCGAGGTGAACCCGTCGAAGAACTTCGTCGCCTGTCCGGCCGGCAGCATGCTCGAGTCGTACCTGGACTTCCCGCAGTGTTGGGACGGCGTGAACCTCGACTCCGCGAACCACCAGAGCCACATGGCATACCCGGTCAACAACGACTGCCCGTCCACCCACCCGGTGCCCGTGCCGAAGCTGCGCCAGGTGATCCGGTATCCGGCGAACGGTGACCCGGCCCGCTTCCGGCTCGCCTCCGGCGCCGGCTTCACGATGCACGGCGACTTCTTCAACGCCTGGCCCGTGGCGGAGATGGAGCGCCGGGTGCGTGACTGCATCCGCCCGGTCGTCAAGTGCGGCGTCAACGGAACCCCGTGACGGTCGTTTCCCCTCGCCGGCCCCGCAACGGGCCGGCGAGGGCCCCCGTCCTCCTCATCGGGCTCCTGCTCGTCGCCGGGCCGTCGGCGACCGGCTGCGTCGCCGAGCCGTCCACCGCACCGGCCACCGGCGTCCCGACCGCCAGCGTCCCGGCCCCCGGCATCCCGGCCCCCGGCGTCCCGACCGCCGCCACCGCGACGTTCGGCGGCACCGACGCGGCGTGGATCCAGCTGATGATCCCGATGAACGAACAGGCGCTCGCGGCGCTCGACCTGGTGCCCGGCCGCAGCACCGACGAGGGGGTCCGCGAGGCGGCCGGGCGGATCGCGGCGGCCCGGCGCGCGGAGCTGGACGAACTGCGGCGGCTGCGTGGCAGGGCCGGGCTCCCGGCGGTCAACGAGCACGAGGGGCACGACCTGCCCGGGATGGTCGTTCCCGCCGATCTCGTCGCGCTGCGCTCCCTGCGCGGCCCGGCGTTCGACCGCGCCATCGGGCAGACCCTGCGCGAGCACGTGGAGCAGGGCGCTCGGCTGGCCGATGCCGAACGGGCCAACGGGTCCGATGCACAGACCCGGGGGCTCGCGGAGCGCGTGGGCAGGACCCGCGCCACCGAACTCGGCTGGCTCGCGGGCGCCCCGGCCACGGGGTAGCGCAAATCGCGCCGGTGGCGGGCGGCAGTCATGATGGAGGGGTGATCCGCTTTCTGCTCAACGTGTTGTGGCTGGTCTTCGGCGGCGGTCTCGTCCTCGCCGTCGGATACGGCATCGCCGCGCTGATCTGCTTCGTCCTGGTCGTCACGATCCCGTTCGGGGTCGCCTCCCTGCGCCTGGCCAGCTACTCGCTGTGGCCCTTCGGTCGCACCCTCGTGCCCAAGCCCGGCGCCGGCGCCCCCTCCGGCCTGGCCAACCTCCTCTGGGTGGTGCTGGCCGGCTGGTGGCTGGCGCTGTCCCACGTCCTCGCCGGCATCGCGCTCTGCGTCACGATCGTCGGAATCCCGTTCGGCATCGCGAACTTCAAGCTCGTACCCGCCGCGTTCTGGCCCCTCGGGCGCGAGGTCGTCGACGCGCCGTAGGTTCAGCCCTGCCTCGCCTTCTGCCGCCGGTCCGCCTTGTTGATCACGAACGTCCGGCCCCGCCGGCGTACCACGATCGAGTTCATCTTCCGCTTCAGCCCTCGCAACGAGTTCCTGACCTTCACGCGAGCCCTCCCAGGGTCACCGTCGGCCGGGTGCCGACCTCCCTGCCGGATACCCGCCGCAGCCCGTCAGGCACCAGGACGGCCGGAAGGGACCGCGCGCCCAGGAGTTTCGCCACCGACGGCCCGCGAGAGTCCCCCGTTAGTGGCTTCATGCCACTTGAGGGCGAAAGCGGCGGAGGATGGGCATACGGGCGATTCAGCCGCCAGCCGGCTGCCGCCCGCGAGGCGCTGCGAGGGGGCGGTGGAGATGGCCACGTACGAGTACCGATGCCAGCAGGACGGCAGCTTCGACACCACGCTGCCGATCGGCACGGCCGGCACCGCCGCGCGCTGCCCACGGTGCGGGGGTCCGGCCGCCCGGGTCTTCTCGGCGCCCCGGCTCACCCGCACACCGGCGCCCCTGCGGCACGCGATCGACCGGGCGGAGCGCAGCGCGGAGGCGCCGGACGTCGTGACGCGCGTCCCGGGCCGGCATCCGGTCCGGCGGTCGTCGAACCCGGCCCACGCCCGCCTGCCCCGCTGGTGACCGGCCAACACCGGCGGTCCCACCAGCCCGACCGAAAGGCAGAACGACATGCCCGAACTGCTGTTCCCGCTCGACTCCAGCAGAAGGTTCACCGACCAGGAGAAAATCGGCCACAACAGGTGGCACCCGGACATCCCACCCGTGGCCACCGTCCGGCCCGGGCAGACGTTCCGCGTGGACTGCCGGGAGTGGTTCGACGGGGCGATCCACAACGACGACTCGGCCGAGGACATCCGGGACGCCCCGCTGAGCAGGGTCCACGCCCTCAGCGGCCCCTTCGCGGTGCAGGGCGCCGAACCCGGCGACCTGCTCGTCGTCGACATCCTCGACCTCGGGCCCATCCCGCAGGAGGACTCCGGACCGCTGGCCGGCCAGGGCTGGGGATACACCGGCGTGTTCCCCACCGGCAACGGCGGCGGATTCCTCACCGAGCAGTTCCCCGACGCCTACAAGGCCATCTGGGACTTCACCGGCCGGCAGGCCACCTCCCGGCACATTCCCGGGGTCGAGTTCACCGGGATCACGCATCCCGGGCTGATGGGCACCGCCCCGTCCGCGGGGCTGCTGGCCACCTGGAACCAACGCGAGGGCGCGCTGCGGGCCACCGACCCGGATCGGGTGCCGCCCCTGTCCCTGCCGCCCGAGCCCCACGACGCGATCCTCGGCACGCTCACCGGCGCCGACTTCGACCGGGTGGCGGCGGAGGCGGCGCGTACCGCCCCGCCCCGGGAGAACGGCGGGAACCAGGACATCAAGAACTTCACCGCGGGCACCCGGGTCTTCTACCCGGTCTACGTGCCCGGCGCGAACCTGTCCGTGGGCGACCTGCACTTCTCCCAGGGCGATGGGGAGATCACCTTCTGCGGCGCAATCGAGATGGGCGGCTTCATCGACCTGCACGTCGACCTGATCAAGAACGGCATGCAGACGTACGGCGTCGCCGAGAACGCCATCTTCCTGCCGGGGAACACGCCACCGCAGTTCAGCCAGTGGCTGGCCTTCTCCGGAATCTCCGTCACCCTCGACGGGCAGCAGCGGTACCTCGACTCGCAGTTGGCCTACCAGCGCGCGTGCCTGCACGCCATCGACTACCTGACCCGCTTCGGTTACCAGCCCGAGCAGGCGTACCTCCTGCTCGGCGCGGCACCGATCGAGGGCCGGCTCTCCGGGGTGGTGGACATCCCCAACTCCTGCGCGACGGTCTACCTGCCCACCGAGATCTTCAACTTCGACGTACGCCCGTCCGCCGGCGGCCCGACCAGGATCGACCCGGGTCCGGGCGCCCCGAGGGCCAGCATGTCCTGACCGCACGGCTCCAAGGCCGCACCGGGGCCGGCGGGGTGCCGCCGACCGGGACGCGCGGGCCCGGACGACCCGAGCGCCACCGGCCGGCCGGTGGCCGGCGACCGCAGGCGCCGGGCACCGGCCGGGGTTCTACTTGGTGCCGGTCAGAGCGACGAGGGCGCTGGCCGTGTGGAAGTACGGGTTGCGGCCGAGGTCGCCGACGGTGGTGATGTCGAAGGCGTCCTTGAGCAGCTTGGCGTCGCCGTCGCTGACCCCGGCGAGGGCGGACACCGGGGCGTCGACCAGCTCGGCGAGGGTCTTGTCCTGGTATGCCTTGTCGACCAGCTTGGTGAGGTCGGCGGTGACGGGCATGCACACTCCTTCACACTTGGCCGGGAATTCCGGCCTAAACGGAACAATCACCTGAATTAGATCATCTCGCGTGCCGACGGTCCACTCCGGACCGTGGTCCTCAGTCCTCGTCGTCGCTGCCTTCGTCGCCGCCTTCGTCGTCGTCACCGAAGGAGTCGAAGACCTCGTCGGCGACCATGCCGCCGGCGAAGCCGAGCGCCGCGCCGCCGACCACACCGGCCGCGACGGCACCCATGCCGGGGCCGCGCCGCTCGTGGTGCTCCTCGTGATGGTCGCCGTGGGCGTACCCGCCGGGGCCGTGGCCGGGCGGCGGGTAGCCACCGGGCACGGGGGAGCCGTACCCGACCTGGCCGTAGCCGTGCCCGGCGTGCCGGCTCTGGTGCCCGTCGAGGGCCTGGCGGAGCCAGGTGTCCACCTGGGCGACCCAGTCGACGTTGTCGGCGTCGACGTGGTCCACGCGGTAGCGGCCGAAGGAGTCGTGACCGCCGGCGAACAGGCCGCCGCGCTTGTCGAACTCCAGCACCACGTCCACCCCGTACTCGTTCGTCACGAAGGTCAACTCGACCTCGTTGACGCCGTGGGCGTACTGCGGGGCGGCGTAGTACTCGATCTCCTGGTAGAAGGGCATGGTCTGGTGCAGGCCGGCGATGTGCCCGCGTTCGAGGTCGGCGCCCTTGAACTGGAAACCGAGCTGGCCGAAGGCCTCAAGGATGCGTTCCTGCACCGGCAGCGGGTGCACGTGGACGGGGTCGAGGTCACCCTTGTCCACCGCGCCACGCACGGCGACCTCGGTACGCAGGCCCATGGTCATGCCGTGCAGGTGCTGCCCGTACACGGTCGTCACGGGGGTCTCCCACGGCACCGGCACCTGGAAGGGCAGCGACAACTGCTGCCCCTCGGACAGGCGCAGGCCGCCCGCGACCTGGATGCGGTGGAACTCGACGAGCGCGTCGTACTCCTCCTCCGCGCCCTCCGCCTCCACCCTCGTGACGAGGCCGAGGGTGATGTGGTCGATCTCCACATCGTGCCCGCCCCCGGTCAGATTCACCTGCCCCACCAGCACCAGCCCCGGCCGGGTGCCCGGGTTGGACAGCACCGTGTCGACGCTGGGCCCGCCCACCCCGAACGCTCCCAGCATCTTCTTGAACACCACGAACCACTCCCTCGCCAGTTTCGGTCGTGCCGGCGCCCGTCGGCAGTGAATCGCCGGCAGATCCCTTGCGGCACAACGTGATCGGCGGCGTCCATGGTGGATGCCGCTGGTCGGGCAACCCAGCAACGTCACCTGTGAGGTAGCTGGACGAGTTCGGTCAACTACGGTGAGCCAGACCGGCGGCGGGTGCGCCCCGCGCCGTCGGCGACCTACCGGCCCACGCGACCCGTGCCCCTCGCCATGGCCAGCACCAGGGCGAGCAGGGCCAGCACCGCGGCTGCCGCCCCCACGACCGCAGACGTGGGGCCGCCCCGGTCGGCGCGGTCGGGGGCGTCGGCACCACGGGGCGCGGCCGGCGCCGGGTCGGTCCGGGGTCGGGCGGAGGCCGGCGCCGGGGCCAGCGCGTAGCGCAGGATCGTGGGCCGCGTGCCGGGCGGCTGGTCCGCGGTCTCGGAGACGGTGAGCAGGGACCGGCCGTCGCGGCTGTAGGTGACCGACTCCCCCTGCGGCTCGTCCGGCAGCGGGACGACCCTCGGCGTGCCGGTGGTCAGGGCGGCGACCACGTCGCCGCCGGGCACGTCGAACTCGAACGCGTCGGCATAGGTGCGCAGGACCACCCGACGCCCGTCCGGCGCGGTCGCGCCGCCGGTGACCACCGCCCGACCGACGAAGAAGAACGGGTTTCGGGTCCTGGTGGACGGCAGCCGCACCTGCCCCACCCGGGCCAACGGCACCGTCGCGCCCGGCCGCAGGGCGGCGGCCGGGCGGTACAGGCCGGCGCCGCCGCCCTGCTTGGTCACGATCACCGGACGCCCGTCACCGGCGACCAGGAGGGCCTCCGCGTCGTGCGGACCGTCCGGGTACGCCAGGCGGTACAGCACCGGGCGTTTCCCGCCGGGCCGAAGCCGCCACAGGGCGATCGTCCGGCGGGAGCGGTCGTTGTCGCCGACGTCGGCCACCCAGACCGTGCCGTCCGCGCCGACGCCCAGGTCCTCGGTGTCGCGGGGACGCGACGGGTACCGCACCGTCCGCACCACCGCGCACTCGGCGTCGAGGAAGAAGATCCGACGCCGGGCCTCCTCGTCGGCGGAGTCGTTGACCATCACGAACCCGTCGCCGGTGGCGGCCATCCCGGAGATCTCGTTCAGCCGGCCGTCGCGGACCTGACACACCGGGGTGCCGGCGGACGGCGACAGCACGGTGGGCGGGCCCGCCGCCGCCCCCGGGGCCACGCCGATGATGATCACGGCGGCCAGCGCGGCCCCCGCCGTCGCCCGCCGCCGCCGGGCCGGCCCGCGCAGCCGAATGTCCATCAACCGTCCGCCCGTGTGTCCGTCCGCAGCCCAGGGTGCGATCGCGCCCCGAGGCCGAGACGATCCGCCGGCCCCGTCCCGATGCCCGTTCGGCAGCGACTCTAGTCGATTTCCGGGGCGGGCCGTCCCGGCCGGGTGGCGGACCCGGCGACTGAGGCTCGCGTGGAATCGGCCGACCGGTCGACCGGGCACGACTATCCGGTTGCCGACGGCCAGTTGCCGCCGTCCCCGTACGGTGACCGCGATGACCCGCGCCGGCCGCCACCGTGCGGCTGGGGCCCGGTCAGCTGCTGCGCATCGAGGAGGTGGTCACCGCCGCCGCGCGGGACCCGCGCTGGGAGCTGACCGAGGACCAGGTCGCGGTGCTGCGCGACGCGGTGCGGGACGCGTTCGCCCAACGGTTCGGCGTCGCCACCCTGGATGTCGACGGCAACTGAGGGCGGCGGCGGGGCCGGCGAGGGACGCCGCCGCCGGCCGCGTTCGCGCTGATCGTGCAGGTGTCGGCGTGGTCGGTGCTGCGTGCCCGGGAGTTCGCCGCCGACGCCCGGTTCACCGGCGACGACAGCGCGGCCGTCCGGGCGCTGCTCGCTACCGACCGCGGACGGCCGGGTGGTGGGCCCGGCTGGGAGCGGCCTTCCGGTTCCACCCGCTGGCCCGGGCCCGCGCGGACGCCCTGGACCGTCCTGGGACCTTCGTCCGCAGCCGGGCCTGACGGCGGCGCCGAGGTGCGGGCCCGGCCGGCGTCGCCGGCCGGGCCCATGGCCGTCGGCCGGGTTACGAATTCGTGGTCAGGTAGACCACCTGGGTGCCGGCGTTGGCCGTGCCGCCGGCATTGTTGATCACCCGGTTGATGGTGCCGACCCCGCCGAGCGACACGGTGACCATGTTGGTGAACCGGACGTTCGGGTTGGTGGGGGCCTCGATGGCCCGGTCGGCGACGACCGAGGGGTCGACGTTGAAGTAGCAGTAGCTGCCCAGCCCCCACGCCTGGTGGCTGGTGACGCCGTCGGCCACCTTGTACGCGGCGTACCCGCGGGTCGCGCCGTTCATCCAGGCGCCCTGGTTCGGCGGGTCGTAGGGCATCTCGTTCTGGTAGAAGTAGGTGCGCCCGCCGTTGCCGTTCCAGACGGTCTGGTACTTCTGGTAGTGCTCGACGAACAGCCCGTACATGGTGACGTCGTCGCCGTTGACGGTCAGGCCGGTGTCGGCGGTGTTCGCCGCCCAGCCCACCCCGTCGCCGTGATCGGCCCGCCACAGCCACATGTGGTCGCCGATGACGTTGTCGCTGTTGACGGTCAGCGTGGTGCTGGCCCGACCGACGCCCGGCCCGCCGATGCGGAAGAAGACGTCGTGCAGCGAGGTCGGGTTGGCGGCGTGGCTGGCCGCCGAGCCGGCCGGGCCGACCTCCATCAGCACCGGCGAGTTCACCGTGCCGGCCTCGAACATCACGCCGGCCACCTTCACCCCGTCCACATCGGCGACCCGCATGGCGGCCGTGCCGTTGTCGGGCTGGATGGTGGCCAGGCCGAGGCCGAGGACGACGGTGTTGGCGCGGTTGATCTGGATCGGCTCGCTGACGTGGTGCACGCCGGGGGTGAACAGCAGGTGCCGGCCCTGGGCGAGCGCCGCGTTGATGGTGGCCGCGCTGGTGCCCGGGCGGACGACGTAGAACTCGCTGAGCGACAGCGACGAGCCGGCGGGGGTCTTGCCGTACCAGCTGGTGCCCGCCGAGTTGGCGCGCAGGGCCGGCACGAAGACCCGGTACTCGCCGGTGCCGTCGACGTACAGGAAGGGCTTCTCCCGCACCTGCGGGGTCTGCGCGATGACGGTGTGCGACGGGTTGGGGAAGTTCGGCGGCGGGGCGCCGGTGACGCCCTGGAACACCATGTTCCACACCGAGCCGGTCCAGGCCCCGAACTCGCTGTTGCGTGAGTACCACTGCTGTTGCGAACCGGAGACGACCGTACCGTCGATCTTCGTGTCGGCCATCAGCCCGCCGCTGGACCAGCCGTCGCCGCCGTTCCAGAGCTGGATCTGGTTCTGCGCGCCGCGCAGGTGCATCCGGCGGTAGGGGGCCGCCTGCGACACCGCCCAGCGTTCCACGCTGGTGCCCGCCGGCAGGGTCACCGACAGGTTCTCCGCCGAGCGCCAGAAGTTCTGGGTGGCGTTGCCGCCCATCCAGAACGCCTCGACCCGCACGTGGCCGTTGAGGTTGACGTCGTCGGGGCTCATGCCGAGGCCGGCGACCTGGGTGAAGAAGCCGAGGTTGACGTCGGCGGTGTAGGTGCCCGGCTTGAACAGCACCGCGTACCGCTGGGGGCCGAACTGGTTGGTCTCCTGCTGGGTGAACAGGGTGTTCAACCGGCTCTGGATGGTGGCGGTCGGCGTGCTCGGGTCGAACACGAAGGTGTTCGGGCCGAGGTTCGGGTTGCGCGGGTCGGTGGGCTCGACCGGCGGGACGTCGGTCCCGGTCACGTTCACCTCCAGCTCCCAGAGCGAGTAACCGTATCCGGTGGCCCGGGCGGTGCCGTACACCCGCAGGTAGCGGCCGGTCGCGGTGAGGTCGAGGGACTGGACGCCGCCGGGGCCGGTGGTGGTGCTCCAGGCGGTGCTCCACGCGCTGCCGTCGGCCGAGGTCTGGATCTGGAACGCCCGGGCGTGGGCGGCCTCCCAGCGCAGGACGACCCGGCAGATCGACCGGCTGGACCCGAGGTCGACCTGGAGCCACTGGGGATCGGCCGCGAGGCTGGCCCACCGGGTGCCGGTGTTGCCGTCGACGGCCGCCGACGCGGGGGTGCCGGCGTTCTCGGTGGACGAGGCGGTGGCCGGCCGGCCCTGCGCGGCGTTGGCGCTGCCGCAGGTGGGCGTCGTGCCGCCGGTCTCGCCGTAGACCTGGAACTCCCAGAGCGAGTAGCCGTATCCGGTGGCCCGGGCGGTGCCGTACATCCGCACGTAGCGGCCGGCCCCGGTGACGGTCAGGTTCTGGGTGCCACCGGTGCCGGTGGTGGTGCTTGCGACGGTGGTCCACGCGCTGCCGTCGTCGGAGGTCTGGATCTGGAACGCCCGGGCGTAGGCGCCCTCCCAGACCAGGGTCACCTGGCTGATGGTGGCGCGGGCGCCCAGGTCGACCTGGAGCCACTGGGGATCGCTGAACGCGCTCGCCCAGCGGGTGCCGGTGTTGCCGTCGACGGCCGCCGACGCGGGGGTGCCGGCGTTCTCGGTGGACGAGGCGGTGGCCGGCCGGCCCTGCGAGAGCAGCACCGGCGCCGCCTGGGCCGGTGACCCGCCGGTCGGTGCCAGCGCCGCGACGAGCGCGAGCACCAGCCCGACGAGGGTACGCCGCCGGGCGGGCCGGAGGCCCGGTGCCGGACGTACGGATGGGACGCGAGATGTCATGACTTCGCCTGTCGGTAGAGGGCTGCGGACGCCGGGCGCGACGGGGGAGGACGAGAGGACCGTGGCGCCGCGGCTGGTGCCACCGGAGCGGCACCATGATGGGAGAGCGCTCTCGGAGAGTGTTACGGCGAGATTGCATCCCCGTCAAGGCATCGATCTCCGACACTGCCGGTCGACGCGACTTCCGTCCTCTCGGGACACCTCACCCTTGACGAATCCGCCGGTGGAGACTTTAATGACGACATTAATTAAGCGTTGAGGAATTGCCCGCGGGCGAGCCGGCGCGCCGCCGGGGCACGCGAACGCCGCCTTCGCCGACCACCCGCCCCCGCACCCCACCACCCCACCGAAGGGGGCAGATCGTGTCGAGCCGACCGCCTCCCCCGCCGCCCGCCCGCTGGCCCGCTCAGGCGCTGCGGCGCACCACCAGAACGGGGTCGTGGATGACCGACGCGACGCGCAGTTGCGGCTCCTCGATGCGGGCCAGCAGCAGCCGGGTCGCCTCGGCCGCCATGACCTCCAGCGGGTGCCGGACGGTGGTCAGCGGCGGCTGGGCAGCCTGCGCGGCGCTGCTGTCGTCGAAGCCCACCACCGCGACGTCGTCGGGCACCCGGCGGCCCGCCTCGTGCAGGGCGACCAGGGCGCCCTGCGCCATCAGGTCGTTGGCGACGAAGACACCGTCGAGATCGGGGTGGGCGGCCAGCAGGCGACGCATGGCGGCCTCGCCGCTCTCCCGGGTGAAGTTGCCCGCCTCGGACGGCGACCACGCGTACCCGCGGCGGGCCATCGCCTGCCGGAACCCGGCCACCCGATCCTGGCTGGCCGGCACATGCTCGGGGCCGGCGACCAGCCCGATGCGCTGGCAGCCCCGGGCGAGCAGGTGCTCGACGGCCAGCGCCGCGCCCGCCTCGTTGGCCACGTCGACGTAGCTGATCGGGGCCGGGCGGGCGGGGCGGCCCACCATCACTGCGGCGACCCCCGCCTCGACCAGCAGGCCGGGCAGCGCGTCGTCGGGGTGCAGCGACAGCAGCACCACCCCGTCGGCCTGCCCCTGGCGCAGGTCCCCGACCAGCCGGACGCGCGCCGGTGGGCTGCCCACCAGGTGCAGGCCGAGCTGCACACCCGCCGGGCGCAGGGCACTCAGCACGCCGCCGACGACCCGGCCGAAGAACGGGTCGGCGAAGAACCGGCTCAGGAACGGGTCGTCGTGTTCCTCGCTGTCGGACACGACCAGCGCGACCGTCCCGGCCCGCCGGGTGACCAGGGAACGCGCGGCGCGGTTCGGCACGTACCCGGTGGAGTCCACCGCCGCCCAGACCACGGTGTGCAGGTCCGGATCGACGTTGCGCACCCCGTTGACGACGCGTGACACGGTGGCCCGGGACACCCCGGCCACCCGGGCGACGTCCTCCAGGGTGGGCAGCCGGCTCCGGGCCGCGCCACGCTCCCCCGTCGGCCCCGGGACGCGCTCCCCCGGGCGGGACAGGTTGCCCGTCTGGGGCGATTCCGCCATCCGGAAGTTATAGCATGCGCACTGGAAAGCGCTCTCTGAGCTGCGGCGCGGGCCCCGCTCTCCGAGCTGCGGCCGAAGCGGCCCCGGGGAGCGGGGCCCAGGGCCGCTTCGCGGTTCACGCAGTGCCCGCCACTTGACAGTGGGTGACCGTCGGGAAAGACTGGCGGGAAGCCTCGGAGAGCGCTCTCCGGGATTCGGAACTCCGGGAAGTGGTGATCGGATGCGAACGCTCGCGGCCGCGCGGACCTCCGCCGGACAGCCCCCCGTCGACCTACGGTTCCCCGCCGGCTTCCAGTGGGGCGCGGCCACCGCGGCGTACCAGGTCGAGGGGGCCGTGCGCGCCGATGGTCGGCTCCCCTCGATCTGGGACACCTTCGCCGCCACCCCGGGCCGGATCGCCGGCGGCCACACCGGGGAGCACGCCAGCGACCACTTCCACCGGCACCGCGACGACGTGGCGCTGATGGCCGAGCTGGGCCTGTCGGCGTACCGCTTCTCGGTGGCCTGGCCCCGGGTGCGCGCCGCCGGCGGCGGGGTCAACGCCGCCGGCCTGGCCTTCTACGACCGGCTCGTGGACGACCTGCTGGCCGCCGGCATCAGCCCGGCGGCCACCCTGTACCACTGGGACCTGCCTCAGGAGCTGGAGGACGCCGGTGGCTGGGCGGCGCGCGACACCGCCGCCCGGTACGGGGAGTACGTCGCCGCCGTCGCCGCGCGCCTCGGCGACCGGGTCCGGCTGTGGAACACCCTCAACGAGCCGTGGTGCTCGGCCTTCCTCGGGTACGGCAGCGGGGTGCACGCCCCGGGGCGGCGCGACCCGCGCGCCGCGCTGAGCGCCGCGCACCACCTGCTGCTGGCCCACGGGCACGGGGTCGCCGCGCTGCGCGCCGCAGGCGTCACCGGCCAGGTCTCGGTGGCGCTCAACGTCGGCACGGTGCGGCCCGTCAGCGACGCGCCCGCCGACCACGACGCCGCCCGGCGCATCGACGGGCTGCTCAACCGGATCTTCCTCGACCCGCTGCTGCGCGGCGCCTACCCGGCGGACGTGCTCGCCGACACCGCGGCCCTGAGCGACTGGTCGTTCGTGCGCGAAGGCGACCTCGACCTGATCGCCGCGCCGCTGGACGCGCTGTGCGTCAACTACTACCAGCCCGACCTGGTCGGCGCCGGCCCGGCCGGCCACCACGACGCCGACACCCCGTACCCGGGCGCCGAGGGCGTCGCGTTCCATCCGGTGCCCGGGCCGGTCACGGCGATGGGCTGGTCCGTCGACCCCGGCGGGCTGCGCGACATGCTGCTGCGGGTCACCCGGGACTACGGCGCGCCGCCGCTGTACGTCACCGAGAACGGCGCCGCCTACCCGGACGAGGTCGACCCCGACGGCCGGGTACGCGACCCGGAACGCACCGACTACCTGCACCGGCACCTGGCCGCCGCGCACGAGGCGCTGACCGCCGGCGCGGACCTGCTCGGCTTCTTCGTCTGGTCGCTGCTGGACAACTTCGAGTGGGCCCTCGGCTACGACAAGCGGTTCGGCCTGATCCACGTCGACTACGCCACCCAGCGGCGGACGGTCAAGGACAGCGCCCACTGGTACGGCCGGACGATCGCCGCGAACGGCTTCGACCGCCCCCGCTGAGGGGCACCGCCCGCGCGCCCGGCCGCCCATGCACCCCGCCGGGCGCGACACGCAGCCGGCGCGGCCCCGGGATCTCCCGGGGCCGCGCCGTCGCCACCGCAGGAGCGGCGGTACCGCGCCGGTGGGTCACGGGCGCCACGGGGGCGGCCGTGACCCACGGCGAGGTCACCTGCGGTAGACGCCGAACTCCCAGAGGGAGTAGCCGTAGTCGGTGGCCTTCCTGGTGCCGTTGACCCGCACGTACCGGCCGGTGCCGGAGAGGTCCAGGCCGTCGAAGCCCCCGTCGCCACCCGTGGTCGAGTAGATCGTCGTCCAGGTGTTCCCGTCGTTGGACACCTCGACCGAGTAGGCGGTGGCGTACGCCGCCTCCCAGGCGAGCTGGACGTGGTCGAAGGACTGCACCGAGCCCAGGTCGACCCGGAGCCAGGCGGTGCCGACCCACTCGCTGGCCCACCGGGTGCCGTGGTCGCCGTCGACCGCGTACCCGGGCAGCTGCGGGCCGTTGGCGCCGGTGGGCTGGTACGAGGAGGCGGTGACCGCCCTGCCCCGGGCCAGGTTGGTGCCCGGGACGGTCGGCGGCACGACCTTGAAGGAGCGCTGCTCGATGCCGACGTTGCCGTGCCCGTCGAAGGCGTACACGTAGACCTTCCACACCCCGAGCCGCTCGGGGGCCCGCACCGTGAACCGGCCGTTCCCGGTCTGGGTGAACGTCAGGTTGGTCAGCCCCCGGTTTCCGGTGATGTGCTTGTCGCTGGCCATCAGGTTGTAGCGGACCAGGTCGCCCTGCGGGTCCCCGGCGGTCACGTCGACGGTGAAGGTGCCGCCGGCCGGCACGGCGGTCTGCGGGCTGACCGACATGGCGGTGATCTCCGGCGGGGTGTTCGCCGCCGCCTGCCCGGTGTACGCCTGGCGCAGCGCGTGGTAGCCGAGCCGCCGCCAACCGCCGGTGGTGGAGTTGAGCCACACCCCGCCGAAGTCGTTCTCCAGGCCGTAGTGGAACTCGGTGGCCCCGAGCGCCACGCCGGGATGACCCTTGACGGCGTTCCAACTCGCCGTGTAGCCGGCCCGCTTCGCCAGGTCGGCCGGCTCGTCGGGCACCCCGTTGACGTCGTTGGGCACCTCCCACTCGCCGTTCGGACCACCCTCGGTGAGCAGGTACGGCTTGGTGTGGCCGCCCGCGATCCAGTCCGACTTCACGGTGCCGATCGCGCCGTAGGAGTTGACCGCCAGCAGGTCCAGCGCGGGCGAGTACCGCTGGTAGTACGTCCACGCGTGGGTGTAGGCGTCGGTGGAGGTGACCGGGTGGAACGGGTCGGCGGCGTGGACGGCCTGGGCCACCTCGTTGACGAACTGCGCGTACGCCACCCGCCGGGCCTCGACCACGTCGGCCGGGAGGCCGTGGTCCTGCATGGTCAGGATGACCTCGTTGCCGACGTCCCACATCAGCACGCCCTGCCGGTTCTTCAGCGCGTTGACCCGGGCGACGATCTCGGCCTTGACGGTGTTCTTGTAGGCGGTGTCGTTGACGTAGTCGGCGCCCTGGTTGAGCCAGTGCCCGACGACGACCTTGATGCCCTGCTGGGCCGCCCGGTCGAGCAGGGCCGGGGTGTGGGTGTCGTCCACGCCCCAGATCCGGATCGTGTTGACGCCCATGTTCCGCAGGTCCCGCATATACCCGTCGGCGGCGGCCTGCGGCGGCCCGTAGGTCATCCCCCGCACCTCGTACGGGGCGCCGTTGACCTGGAGCTGCCAGTTGCCCTGGGTGCCGGTCACCCGCACCGTGCTCGGCCCAGCCGGGGTGGGCGGGTCGGTCATCGCGGCGGGGACCGTGCCGGCGGCCCGGGACACGGTCACCGAGTCGACGCTGAGCACCCCGCCCGAGGTGGTCGCCGGGGTGGGGGTGCTCCGGCCGGCGATCGCGTTGGGCAGCGAGCCGCCGACGGCCAGGTCCAGCCGGAGGAAGAAGCCGTGGTGCACGGCCGCGTTCCAGGCGGCGACGCCGACCTGCGACTCGCGTACCACCCAGGTCTGTCGCCCGTCGAGGTAGAAGCGGATCTCCTCGTCGGTCCTGGTCCGGTCGATGACCTGGGTGTACTCGTGGTAGCCGGTCCGGCAGCCGGCGCAGGTGGCCAGCCCGCTGGAGCGGCCGGTGTACTCGGCGCACACCCCGTCGGGCGCGGTGCCGCAGTGCAGCGTCTGGGCGAGCTGACCGCGGCCGTTGACGTCGGTCATGATGTCGGTCTCGCCGACCCCAGGCCAGTTGGTGAAGTTGCCCCGGAAGGCGGCGCCGGTGGCGCGGAACCCGGGCCAGTACCCGAGGCCGTCGGCCACGTCGGGCTGCCGGAGCACGGCGGTGAACCGCAACTGCTCGCCGGCGCGCGGCTCGAAGTCAGCCCGCTGGGTCTCCAGCCGGCCCGACGTCCAGGCGCCGGCGGCGTCCCGGATCGCCCGGATGCTCAGCCGGCCGGCACCGTCGAGCTGGACGTTCGCGGTCGACGCGGTCGCCGTCTCCACCTCGCCGGTGCCCCAGTTCGCCGCGCCGCCCGGGTAGGAGGTGCCGGTGCGCAGCAGCCAGTTCGCCGCCGACGGCGAGGTGCCGGCGGGGCCGGTGAAGTCGTCGGTCCAGACGGTCTGCCAGTTGCCAGGGGCCGGCGTCGGGCTGGTGGGCGGGGGTGTGGTCGGGCCACCGAGCGAGCCGTAGACCTTGAACTCGTACAGGGAGTAGCCGTAGCCGCTGGCCCGCGCGGTGCCGTACATCCGCACGTACCGCCCGCTGCCGGCGACGGCGATCGTCTCGGTGCCCCCGGCCCCGGTGGTCGTGCCGTGCACGGTGGTCCAGGTGCTGCCGTCGGCCGAGGTCTGGATCTGGTACGCCCGCGCGTACGCGCCCTCCCACTGGAGGACGACCTGGCTGATGGTGGCGGTTCCGCCGAGGTCGACACGCAGCCACTGGGGGTCACTGAACTGGCTGGACCAGCGGGTGCCGGCGTTGCCGTCGACCGCGTTGGCCGCGCCGACGTCGGCCCCCTCCTGGGAGGACGCGGTGGCCGGCCGGCCCTGCGACAGCAAGGTGTCGGCGGCGTGCGCGCCGGGTTGGGCGACGAGGAGGTACGCCGCCACCAGCGCGACGACGGCGACGACGAGCAGTACGGGCCGGTGCCGCGACGATGGTCGGCGGCGGCGGGGAACGGGAGGGTGAACGGTCATGGGCCTGCCTGTCGGAGAGGGGACGCCGACGCGGGGACGGCGGCGGATGGCGGCGGATGGCGGCGGTGTTGGTGGTGTTTGGTGTGGTGGTGGTCGCGGCCGGCGGGACCGGCGTGGGCGTCCGGGCCGATGACCGGGGGGCGGGTCACGCCCCCCGGTCACCGCACGGTGTCGGTCAGGGCAGCTCGTAGTTGGCGTTGAGCGCCGCGCCGCGCTCGGGCTTGTACAGGTCGAAGCCGCGCGGGTCGCACTGGAGCCCGCCGTTGACGCAGTGGGTCACCAGCGCGTTGAGCGTCGGGGCGTCCCAGGCGTTGTAGAAGTCGTAGTGGAAGGAGTAGCCCCGGCCGCTGGCCAGCCGGACCCCGGACATGTCACCGCTGACCGGGAAGGCCATCTTGAACTCGATCATCGGCACGGCCACCGGGTGGCTGGCCGGACAGACGCCGACGGTCGGGTACGCCATGTGGCTCTTGTGGTCAGGCGTGTCCAGGTACCGGCCGTCCCAGCAGCTCGGCGCCTGGTAACGGATGTTGAGCTGGCTGCCGGCCGGGCAGGACGCCGGGAAGTCCCAGTTGCGGACGCTGTCGCCGCACTCCCAGCCCTCGACCGCGCCCGGGGCGTTGCGGAACTCCTCCAACGTGGTGGCGGGGCTGCCGACGACGTACCGCAGGCCGGGCGGCGAGGGGCGGACGCTGCGGTAGTCGATGACGCCGCTCTTGTAGTAGATGACCTGCCGGCCCACCGGCTGGATGGCGGTGTCGCCCCGGTACAGGGTCGGCATCCAGTAGCCCGTCTTGTCCCCGGGCGTGATGCAGGAGGTGCCGCCGGCCCGGAGGGAGGCCAGCGTGGTGTTGGCGTTCGTGGTGGTGTTTCCCATGAACGTGTGCGAGTGCGAGGCGCCCGGCAGGTTCGGGAAGACGATCGGGTCGTCGGGCAGGTTCGACCGGCTCACCGAGCAGTTCGCCTGGAACTCGTGGTGGGTGGTCGGCGGGTTGGTGGGCGGCGGGGTCGCCGTGGACGGGACCACGCCGGTGACCGGCGGGTCGGCCGGCACGTAGCCGGGTCCGCCGGTGGGCGGCGGGGTGGTCCCGACGGAGCCGTAGACCTTGAACTCGTACAGCGAGTAGCCGTAGCCGGTGCCACGCTGGGTGCCGTACAGCCGGACGTACCGGCCGCTGCCCGTGACGGCGACGCTCTCGGTGCCGCCGGCGCCGGTGGTGCTGCTGTGGACGGTGGTCCAGGTGGCGCCGTCGGCGGAGGTCTGGATCTGGTACGCCCTGGCGTAGGCGTACTCCCACTGCAGGACCACCCGGCTGACGGTGGCGGTGGCGCCCAGGTCGACGCGGAGCCACTGCGGATCGGCCCACTGGCTGCCCCAGCGGGTGTCGGGCCGCCCGTCCACGGCGGCTGCGGCGGGTGCCTCGCCGTTCTCCACCGACGATGCCAGCGTCGGCCGCCCCTGGGACAGCAGGGTCTCCGCGGCCTGCGCCGTCGGGACACCCGCCACCAGCAGCGATGCCGCCAGCGCCAGGGCAGCGACCGGCGCGATGGTTCTCCTGAGCCGTGGTCTGTCGGTCTTCATGATGACCTCTCCAGGGGTAGGACGACTGCGCTCCGGCTGTCTCGCCGGCCGGTGGGCCCGCTCGTGCCGCACCTGGCCCGGGGCAGGATCGCCGCCGGGCCACACGCTCGGAGAGCGCTCTCCAAGTGTTACGCCGAAATTTCACGTACGTCAATACGACCGGCCCTCGAAGGTCGGTGGACGCACCCGAACCGGACGGTGGGCGGTCCCGCGAACGTGGACCTCACCCGCCTGGTCCCGTCGGACATCCCGCCGAGGTACCAGCCAGGTAATGCCACCCCGTCCCTTTGCTCTGCTGCCGCCACCGCAACACCCGCAACACCGGCAACGCCGTGCACCGTGCACCGCAGCACCGGCACCGGCACCGGCACCGGCATCGCGCAGCCGCTTCGCGTCGGGGGCCGGCACGAGAGGTCGGCAGAACCGTCACGCTCCGCGAGCGTTGCACCGGGGGCAGCAGAGCAAAGGGGGCGATGCGGTGTTGCCCACCGGTCGGCGACGACGTCAGCGTCGGCGTTCCCGCCCCCGCCCCGCCCCTGGGGTGGGACTTCACGATCGTTTTGCTGTTTTGGAGAACTCGCCCGGCGTGTCGTCTCACAAACAAGCAGACGATCACGACAGGCGGCCGTGCACCCCGACGCCACCGCGAACATCGTCGCCACCAAGGTGTGACTGTGTCGATGACTCCGACGCAGGCCCTAAACCAACCCACCCGCCCCGCCCACCCCACCCCATTCTGCGCGATCTTGCAGTTATGGCCCGGGCAAAGAGGGTGAAACGCCCTTGTAGGGGGCCGTAAGTGCAAGATCGGCGCATCGAGAGTGGACCGCCTGCCCGTACAAGGGACGCACCACCGGCTACTGGTCGGTGCGGACCGACGCGGCTGTGCACCCGGACCTGGCCTGGTCCTACGGCTTCCCGACCGGCGTTCTGGGTCCCGTCGCCGGGCTGATCGCCTTCTACAACGAGCACGTCGACCTCGTCATGGACGGCCGGCGGCTGGACCTGCCGAGGACGGCGTTCTCCTGAGCCACCACCCGGTCGGCGCGGACCGGAGGAGCCGGGACCGGAGGGTCGCCGGAGGGTCGCCGGAGGGGCCCGGGCTCAGCCGGCCAGCTCGGCGAGCGGGAACGCCCGGTGCCGGCGGGGCGGGATCAGGAAGTTCTGCCGGCGGGTGCAGGTCAGGAAGCGTTCCAGGCCGTTGTCCTGCTCGGTCACCCGGTGCTTGCGCGCCAGGTCCACCGACGCCTGGCTGCGCCGCATCCGGGCGAAGAAATCGGCGGTCGGCACGAACACGCTGAAGTGCAGCTTCGGCTGGCTGCTGCCGTCGGGCACGTCCAGGGCGTCGAAGCCGGGGCCATCGACCCGCAGGTGCATCGGGGTGCCGTCGGCCGCCCGGGAGCTGCGCTGGAGGGTGGACAGGTGCCCCATCCGGCGCTCGCCCCGGGGCAGGCCAACGCCCCGGGCGGTGCGCTCGGCGTAGTCCGGGCCCCGGTTGTCGGCGGGCAGGAAGGACGGCCCGCCGCCGTCGGTGAGCTGGTCGGCGTTGCCGGGATGCACCGGCGGGGCGTGGAACATGTACTGCACCCGCTTGGTGAAGTTGCCGTTGTCGCTGGGCGGGGTGTCCGGCGAGGCCATGTCGTAGAACTGGAGCATGTCGAGGATGACGTGCGACAGGTGCTGGATGCCGCCGGTGTCCAGGTAGTCGCCGGGGTGGGCGGTGGTCAGCCGGGCCGAGGGGTGGCCGGCGAAGGTGCAGATCGCCGGCGGGCCGGAGGCGTTGGACTGCTGGTCGGAGAAGCCCATCCACATCGGCGAGTCGGGCTGGATGAACCGGGCGTACGGCAGCCGGTTCTGCTCGGCCACCGAGCGGGGCAGGCCGGCCTGGGTGAACATGTGCCGGCTGGAGGTGACGGTGAGCAGCCCGGCGAAGGCCGGCGGGGGCGTGGGCCGGCCGGCCAGCGTGCCGCTGCCGTCGAACCAGGCCAGCACGTCCTGGATGACCGTGGCCCGGTCACTGCGGAAGGTGAACAGCAGGTCGTTCTGCTCGATGCGGACCGGCACGGTGAACCGCCGCTTGGCGACCCCCGGGTTGTCCGGGTGGATGTCGGTCGGCCCCGGCTCCGCCTCCTCCAGCACCGACCGGGACGGGTCGGCCAGCAGCCGGGGCAGGTGCGCGCCGACCAGGTCGCCTGCCAGGCCGCCCGGAAGCCGCCGGAAGTACGGCAGGCCGTAGGAGACGAAGGTCATCAGGCCGGCCGCGCCGAACGGGTACCGGGATTCCAGGGCGGCGAGCACCCGGGCCAGTTCCCGCTGGTCGTCGAGGCCGGGGCCACGCGACAGCGCGGCGGTCAGGTAGACGGTGTGCACCGGCGGCATGACGAACGGCCCGCCGGTGGGCGAGGTCTGCTCCGGCGCGCTGTACCGGGCGACGTCGAACTGGATGTCGGGCAGCCCCTGCGTCGGGTCGGGCGCGGCCGGGCGGTCCGGGGTGCGGGCGCCGGCCGAGCAGGCCGCCAACGCGGACGCGGCCATGGCCAGAGCGCCGCCGGCCAGCACCGTCCGGCGGTGCAGCCGGGGTTGGTCGCCCATGCCTCAGCTCGACCGGTCGAGCGCGGCGCGCAGCGCCCCGCCGAGTTCCTCGTCGCCGGGCGCGGTCAGCCGAACCGCCTGCCCGGTCAGCCCGACGAAGCCCTCCCGGGCGCCGCCGTTGCGGGTCGGGCTCACCAGCACCGTCGCGCCGTCCTGCTCGACGTCGACGTGCCGGGCGCCCTTGGCGTACGTGGCCCAGGAACGCAGGCCGAGCGCGTCGAGGGCCGGTGCGAACGGCGAGGGCCCGCCCCGCAGGTCGGGGGTGGGCACGCCGGTGCGCGAGGCGTCGAGCATCCGGCGCACCGCCGCGCCCAGCAGGGCGTCGGCCGGCTCGTCGAGGAGCTCAAAGGCCCCGTTGGCGATCCACAGGCCGTCGCCGGTCAGCGAGGAGGAGTGCGCGACGTACCGACCTCTGCGCAGGTCGAGTGCGGCGAGTCTGGTCATCGGTGTCCTCGGTGGGGAGGGGGACGCCCCAGGGTACCTTCGGGACGTCCCCGCCGGGGGCCCGGTTATCTCATCGGGATGACCCGCACGGTCACCCCCTTCTGGGCGCCGTACTGGACTATCTGGTTGAGCGCGTTCTGCTGGGCGGTGGTGGCCGCGCCGCGTTGGACGGCGATCTCCAGTTCCCGGACGGCGACCTGGCCCGGTTTGATGGTGACGCCGTCCCAGGTGACCGGGTTGCTCTTGGCGAAGCCGGCCGCCTTGTCGACGTAGCCCTGCAACCGGCTGGTGAGCTGGCCGGCGGTCTGGTACGACTTCGCGGTCAGGTCGACGCTCTTGATGCTGGTGGCGGTGCCGTTGGCGAACCGGTCGATGGTCGGGAAGCTGCGCGGCAGGTTGCCGCCGAGCTTCGCCTCGATGGCCAGGCCGCGCTCGAACTGGTTGAGCTTCCACACCGAACTTCCGGCCTTCAGGTACGCCCCGAGGCCGCCGCTGACCGCGCCCAGCGCGCCGCCGATCGCGAAGTCCTTCAGGGCGTCACCCATGCTGTACTTGCGGCCGGTCAGCGCCGCGAGGCCCGCCCCGATGCCGACCGAGGAGGCGCCGCCGATCAGCGCCCCGATCAGGATCGGCACGCAGATCGGGCAGTCGCCGTTGGGGTCGGACAGGTTGACCGGGTCGTTGAGGGCGTACGTGTACAGGTTGGCGCTGCCGCCGCCGAAGCCCGCCGGGTCCTGACTGAGGAACCGGCCCGTCTCGGGGCTGTACCAGCGGGCCCGGTGGTAGTTCAGCCCGGTGGCGGCGTCGCGTTCCCGGCCGGTGAACTGCTGGGTGTTGCCGCTGGCGGCGCCGCTGGCGGTGACCGCGCCGAACGGGTCGTAGGCGTACCGGGTGGTCAGGGTGCCCGCGGAGTCGGCCAGGCCGAGCACGCTGCCGAGCGCGTCGGTGATCGGCACCCGGGGGCCGGCGGCGTCGGTGCGGACCAGCGTCTGGTCGAGCCCGGCGGTGAGCCGGTCGGCGGCCGTCGCGCCGGTCTGCTCGCGGACCAGGTTCGGGCCGTCGTAGAGGAAGCCGGTGGTGGCCCCGCCGGCGGCGCGGCTGGCGAGCCGCCCGGCACCGTCGTAGCCGTACGCGGTGGTCAGGCCCGGCCCGGTGACCCCGGTCAGCTCCCCCCGGGCGTTCCAGGTGTAGCCGAGCACGCCGTCGCCGGTCAGGTTGCCCTCGTCGTCGTAGCTGAACGTCCGGTCGCCGCGGCTGGTCAGCCGGTTGGCGGCGTCGTAGCTGGCCGGCGGGCTGGTGCTCGGGACGGTGACCTGGGCGAGGCTGCCGGTCAGGTCCCGCACCCGCCCGGCGCCGTCGTAGGAGTAGCCGAGGTGGCCGATCGGCACCCCGCCGGTGCTCTCGTAGAACATCCCGGTGAGCTGGGAGGCGGCGTCGTAGGTGTACTTCGTGGTGACGCCGGCCTGCTCGACCCGGTCGGTGCGGCCGGCGGCGTCCCGGTGCCAGGTGGCGGTGGTGCCGCCCTGGGTGATCTGCTCGATCAGGCCGGTCTGGTCGTAGTCGTAGGCGACCGCCGGCTGGCCGGGCACGGTCATTCCGGAGCGCCGGCCGGCGGCGTCGTAGGTGTAGCCGACGGTGCCGGTGGGGCTGGCCACGCTGACCACCTGGTCGAGGTCGTTCCAGCCGAGGGTGAGCAGCCCGCCGGCCGAGTCGTTGATGGTGGTGAGCCGGTCCAGGGTGTCGTAGCCGAACTGCTTGGTGCTCTCGTAGCTCGGTCCGGCGGTCTTGCCGTACCCGATGAAGGTGGTGCGGCCGAGGACGTCGTAGCCGGTGACGGTGGTCTTGCCGCGCCGGTCAGTGGCGGAGACGACCCGGCCGAGCACGTCGTACGTCTGCTGGGCCTGCTCGCCGAGCGGGTCGGTGACGGTGATCGGGCGGTCGGAGCTGTCGTAGGCGACGGTGGTGCTGTTGCCCCGGGCGTCGGTGACCTTCGTCAGGTTGCCGTTGCCGTCGTACTCGAAGGCGGTGGCCCGGCCGAGGCCGTCGATGCTGGTGAGGACCTGGTTGTCCGGGTCGTAGCGGACGTGTTCCAGCACCCCCCTCGGGTCGGTGACCGCCACCGGGCGGCCGACGGCGTCGACGAAGCTGCGGGTGGTCCGGCCCACCGGGTCGGTCACCGCGACGAGGTCGCCCTGCTCGTAGGTGTAGTGGGTGGTGTTGCCGAGCGGGTCGGTGAACGAGGTGACCTGGCCGGCGGTGTTGTAGGCGTAGCGGCGGGTGCGGCCGGCGGCGTCGGTCGCCGCCGTGAGGTTGCCGGTGTCGTCGTACCCCATCCGGGTGGTCCGGCCCTGGTCGTCGGTGACCGAGGTGAGCTGCCGGTACGGGCCGCCGGAGGTGACCGTGGCGGACTGCGCGGCGGCGGTGCCGGCGAGCGCGGTGAGCGAGGTGAGCTGCCCGTTCGCGCCGTACCCGAGGGTGGTCTGCCGCCCGTACGGGTCGACCAACGCGGTCGGCAGGTGGGTCGCCGGGTCCCGGGCGGTGGTGGAGGTGCGCGCGTGGGCGGTGCCGGCGGCGGTGGTCTCGGCGACCACCCGGTGGTCGCCGTCGAAGCTGGTCTCCCGGACGCTGCCGTCCGGCTCGGTGACGGCCGTCTTAACGACTTTGCCGGCGGTGTCGGTGGTGTACGCGAAGCCGTAGGTGACCCCGCCGGGCATGCTCTGGGCGGCCACCCGCCCGGCCTCGTCGTACGTGTTGGTGAGGTAGGTGACGCCCCGGGCGTCGGTGACCGTGGTCATCCGGTGCGCGGTGTCGTAGGTGTACGTGGTGGTCCGCCCGCCGGGCGAGGTGACCGTGGTCAGCCGGCCGGAGCTGTCGTAGCCGTACTGCACGGCCCGGCCCGCGTTGTCCTGCGCCCGGGTGACCCGGCCGCCGCTGTAGGTGAGCTTGATCCAGCGGCCGTTGGGCGAGGTGACCTGGGTGATGTCGCCGGACTGCCCGCCGGTGGACCGGGTCAGGGTGATCTGGTTGCCGTGCCGGTCCCGGATGGACTGCAACGGGGCGTTCTCGCCGAAGACGTAGACCATGCCGTCGGTGCGGACCAGGTCCCAGCCGTCGCCGTTCCAGGTCATCAGAGCATCCCGGAACGGCCCGGTGGTGTCGACGGTCTTGAACACCGCGTCGGTCCAGCCGGTTCCGGGGCTGATCCGGTCCATGTGGACCTTGCCGCTGTCGGGGAAGACCAGGTCGGCCTCGGTGTACTCCCGCTCGGAGAAGACGAAGATGCCGTAGGTGAAGTTCGCGCCGATCCCGAACTCGCGGTTCTGGGTGTCGTTCTGCCGGTAGGTGCGGGTGACCGAGATCGGCAGCACGTCGTTCACGGTCAGGTCGGTGTGCTCGTCGACGAACAGGCCGCTGGCCAGGTCGACGGGGTCGCCGCCGGAGTCGCCGTCCTCACCGGGCCCGGTGCCGGCGGGGCGCTTGCCGCTGCCGTTGAACATCGCGCCGGTGAACTCCCAGACCCGCACGTCGGGGTCGGGCACGATCTGCCGGCCGTCGGCGGTGACGGTGCCGTGGCCGTAGATGTACCAGCCCGCCTCCGCGCCGGTCACCGCGCACACGGCCGGGGTCTTCGCCGCCTTGGCGGGCTTCTTCGGGTACGACTTCACCGGCGCCCTGGTGCACGGCGCCCGCTCCGGGTCGTAGTCCCAGAAGTCCAGCCGGCTGCCCGGCGCCAGGCCCTGGGTGTTCGGGTAGATGATCTGCGCGCCCTTCGGCAGGATCACCGAACCGCCGGGCTGCACGGTGAAGTAGACCGGGGTGCGCACCCCGGCCGGGAGCGGGAACGGCGGCTGGTCCACCGGCAGCGCGGTGATGGACAGCTCGGTGACCCGCTTGCCGGCCCGGTCGCGGATCACGCTGCCCTTGGGCAGCCGCACCTCGAAGCCGGGGATCGCCGGGGTGGTGATGACCGTCTGCTTGGTGGTGGGCGACGGGAAGCGGACGCTGTTCGCGGTGTCGAGGCGGGTCATCCAGATCGGGTACGACAGCTCGACGGTCTCCCCCGCCCGCAGGTCCACCCCGGTCTCGAAGCGGCCGAAGCCGCGACCGGGGCGGCTGGCCGTCGCGCCGTCGATGACCAGGACGTGGTGGCCGGCGGTGAGCCCGGTGAGCAGGAACCGGCCGGTGGCGTCGGTGCGGGTGCTGCGCCGGCCCACCGCGAGGGTGACGTCGGCGAGCGGGTGGCCGTTGAGCAGCAGGGCCTGCCCGGCGAGCGCGGTCGTCCCCCGCTCGGCGCGCAGGGCCGGCTGGAGGTTGCCGTACGCGCCGGTGCGGTGGCTCTCCCAGTCCTCGCCGGCCAGGTTGAACCGGTCCGGCGTCCAGGTCTCGGTCACGTCGCCGGCCGGGCGGGCGGGGATCTTCGCCGGCGCCTTCCTGGCGGCGGCTGGGGCGGGCAGCCGCACCTCGCCGGTCAGGCCGCCGACGGTGCTGGACGCCGGGTCGACGAAGAGGGTGTAGGTGCCGGCCACCGGCAGGGTGATCGAGGTGAAGGTGCAGGTGCCTCCGCAGTAGACGCTGCTGCCGAGGTTCGTCCCGTCCGGCTTACGGATGACCGCCGTGGCGTTGTACGTGCCGTAGGTGCCGGCGGTGACCGCCACGGTGACCACCTGGCCGGCGGTGCCGGGGAAGGTGAGAGTGGCGTTCTGGCCGGGCACGGCGGTGGTCAGGGTGGCCCCCGGGCCACCCGGGGTGACGGCCGCGGTCGCGTCGGCCGGCACGTCGTAGACGCGCAGGGTCACCGCGCCGGTGTAGGCCGCGTCGGGGTTCAGCAGGATCGTGTACGTCCCGGCGACCGGCAGCGTCGTGACGTCGAAGAAGCACGACGCACCGCAGTAGACGCTGCTGCCGAGGTTCGTCCCGTCCGGCTTACGGATGATCGCCGTCGCGTTGTACGTCCCGTAGGTGCCGGCGCTGCCGAGCACCGAGATCCGCTGCCCGGCGGTGCCGGTGAACGACAGCACCGCGTTCTGGCCGGGGACCGTGGTGGTCAGGGTGACCGCGCTGCCGCCCGGCGTGGTGCCGGCGGTCGCGTCGGCCGGCACGTCGTACATCCGCAGGGAGACCGAGCCGGTGTACATGCCGTCGGGGTTCAGCAGGATCGTGTACGTCCCGGCGACCGGCAGCGTCGTGACGTCGAAGAAGCACGACGCACCGCAGTACGCGCTGCTGCCGAGGTTCGTCCCGTCCGGCTTGCGGATGATCGCCGTCGCGTTGTACGTCCCGTAGGTGCCGGCGCTGCCGAGCACCGAGATCCGCTGCCCGGCGGTGCCGGTGAACGACAGCACCGCGTTCTGGCCGGGGACCGTGGTGGCGACCGGCACGGCCGGGCCGCCGACCGTGGCGCTGGCCGCCGCGTCCGCCGGCACGTCGTAGACCCGCAGGGTCACCGCGCCGGTGTAGGCCGCGTCGGGGTTCAGCAGGATCGTGTACGTCCCGGCCACCGGCAGCGTCGTGACGTCGAAGAAGCACGACGCACCGCAGTACGCGCTGCTGGTCAGGTTCGACCCGTCCGGCTTACGCACGATCGCCGTCGCGTTGTACGTCCCGTACGTGCCGCCGGTCCCCTGCACCACGATCCGCTGACCCGCCGCGCCGGTGAACGACAGCACCGCGTTCTGGCCGGGGATCGTGGTGGTGAGGGTGGCTGCGGACCCGCCCGGGGTGGTGCTGGCGGTGGCGTCGGCCGGCACGTCGTACACCCGGACGGTGAGCGAGCCGGTGTAGGTGGACGCCGGGTCGAGCAGGAGGCTGTACGTGCCGGCGACCGGCAGCACCATCGCGTCGAACAGGCAGGACGCCCCGCAGTACGCGCTGCTGGTCAGGTTCGTGCCGTCCGGCTTGCGCACGATCGCCGTCGCGTTGTACGTCCCGTACGTGCCGCCGGTGGCCTGGACCAGGATCCGCTGCCCGGCCGTGCCGGGGAACGTCACCACGCCGTTCTGCCCGGGGACGCTGGTGGTGACGGTGACCGGTGCGCCGCCCGGGGTGGTGCTGACGGTGGCGTCGACGGGCACGTCGAACACCTGCGCGGTCAGGCTGCCGACGGCCACCCCGACCGGGTCGACCAGCAGTGTGTAGGTGCCGGCCGTGGCCAGCGACACCGAGCTGAACGAGCAGCTCGTCGCGCAGGACGAGGAGCTGGTGACGGCGCTGCCGTTGGGCGCGCGCAGCGTCACGGTCGCGTTGCCCCCGCCGAACGCGCCGGCGGAGAGGCTGACGGTGACGACCTGCCCGGCGGTGCCGGGGAACGACACCACCGCGTTCTGCCCGGGCACGGTGGTGGTCACCGACACCGCCGCGCCGCCCGGGGTGGTGGCCGCCGTGGCGTCGGCGGGCACGTCGTGCACCTTCGCGGTGAGCGCGCCGACGGCGGTGGCCTTCGGGTCGACCAGCAGGGTGTACGTGCCGTCCGCCGGCAGGAGGATGCCGTCCAGGAAGCACGAGGTCCCGCAGGCGGTGTTCGACGCGACCGTGGTGCCGTCGGGGCGGCGCAGCGTCACCGTCGCCTCGGCGGCGCCGAACGTGCCGCCGCTGAGCTGCACCGCGACCCGCTGCCCGGTGGTGCCCGGGAACGACACCACCGCGTTCTGCCCGGGCACGGTGGTGGTCACCGACACCGCCGCGCCGCCCGGGGTGGTGGCCGCCGTGGCGTCGGCGGGCACGTCGTGCACCTTCGCGGTGATGCTGCCGACGACCGTGCCCTTCGGGTCGACGAGGACGGTGTACGTGCCGGCCACGGTCAGCGCCTGGGTGTCGAGGAGGCAGGAGGTCCCGCAGGTCGTGTTGGACACGACCGTGGTGCCGTCGGGGCGGCGCAGCGTCACCGTCGCCTCGGCGGCGCCGAACGTGCCGCCGCTGAGCTGCACCGCGACCCGCTGCCCGGCGGCGGCGGGGAAGGAGACCACCGCGTTCTGGCCGGGCACGGTGGTGGTCACCGACACCGCCGCGCCGCCCGGGGTGGTGTTGGCGACCGCGTCGTTGGGCAGGTCGTAGACCCGGGCGGTGACGGCGCCGAGGGTGGTCCCGGTCGGGTTGACGAACACCGTGTACGTGCCGGTGGCCGGGAGGGTGACCGCGTTGAAGGAGCAGCTCGTGCCGCAGTAGCTCTCGCTGACCACGGTGGAGCCGTCGGGGGCGCGCAGCGTCACGGACGCGTTGTAGGTGCCGAAGGTGCCGTTGGTCAGGGTCACCGAGACTGCCTGCCCGGCGGTGCCGGGGAAGGAGACGACGGCGTTCTGCCCCGGCACGGTGGTGGTCACGGTGACTGCGGCCCCGCCGGGCGTGGCGATCGCCGAGGCGTCCGCGGGCACGGCGTTGACCTGCGCGGTGACCTGCCCGATGTAGGTGCCGTCGGGGTTGAGCAGCAGGGTGTACGTGCCGTCGACCGGCAGCACCACCGTGTCGAAGAAGCACGACGCACCGCAGTACGCGCTGCCGGTCAGGCTCGACCCGTCCGGCTTACGGATCACCCCCGAGGCGTTGTACGTCCCGTACGTCCCGCCGCTGAGCTGCACCGACACCCGCTGCCCGGCCGTGCCGGCGAACGAGACCACCGCGTTCTGCCCCGGCGTCGTGGTGGCCACGGTGACCGCGGCCCCGCCCGGGCTCACGGTCGCCGTGGCGTCCGACGGCACCAGGTGGACCTGCGCCGCGACCTGGCCGACGTAGGCGCCGTCCGGGTTGAGCAGCAGGGTGTACGTGCCGTCGACCGGCAGCACCACCGTGTCGAAGAAGCACGACGCACCGCAGTACGCGCTACCGGTCAGGCTCGACCCGTCCGGCTTACGGATCACCCCCGAGGCGTTGTACGTCCCGTACGTGCCGCCACTGAGCTGCACCGACACCCGCTGCCCGGCCGTGCCGGCGAACGAGACCACCGCGTTCTGCCCGACGACCGTGGCCACGGTGACCGGGGCGGAGCCGGGCGTGGTGCTCGCCGTCGCGTCCGCCGGCACGTCGTGGACCTGCGCGGTGACCGCCCCGACGTAGCTGGTGTCGGGGTTGACCAGGATGGTGTACGTCCCGTCGACCGGCAGGACCGTGGTGTCGAACAGGCAGGAACTGCCGCAGTACGCGCTGCCGGTCAGGCTCGACCCGTCCGGCTTGCGCACCACCGCCGAGGCGTTGTACGTCCCGTACGTGCCGCCGGTGAGCTGGACCAGGACCCGCTGGCCCGCCGTGCCGGGGAACGAGACGACGCTGTTCTGGCCGGGCACCGTCGTGGTGGCGGTGACCTGTGGCCCGCCGGGAGTGGTCGCCACGGCGGCGTCGGCCGGCACGTCGTACACCTGGACGGTGATCGCCCCGGTGGTGGTGGACTGCGGGTCCACCGCGACGGTGTACGTGCCGTCGGTGGGCAGCACGGCGGTGTCGAGGAAGCAGGCGGCGCCGCAGGATCCGTTGGAGGTGACGGTGCCGCCGCCCGGCTTGCGCAGCGTGACGGCGGCGTTGTAGGTGCCGTACGTGCCGCCGCTGAGCTTGACCGAGACGCGCTGGCCGGTGCTGCCGGCGAAGGTGACGGCGGCGTTCTGGCCGGGCACGGTGGTGGTGACGGTGACCGGGTTCCCGCCCGGCGTGGTGGCCGCCGCCGCGTCGGCGGGCACCTCCCGCACGGTCGCGGAGACCGCGCCGGTGGCCGTGCTCGACGCGGCCAGCAGCAGCGTGTACGTGCCCGCCGTGCGGGCCGTCACCGTGTCGAGGAAGCCGGTGGCGCCCACGCAGCCGGACGACGCAGCGGTGCGCCCGAACGGGTCGAGGACCTTCGCGGTGGAGATGCCGCAGGAGCCGAAGGTCCCGTCGGCGAACTGCACGCTCGCCCGCTGCCCCTCGGTCAGGTCGAACACGACCAGCGCGACGTCGCCCGCGCTCGGGATCGACACGGATCCGGTGCCGCCGAGCGCGACCCGGGAGGTGTGCACCACGTCGGCGACGGTGTACGGGGCCGGGGCGACGAAGACGTCGGCGGCGCCGTCGCCGCTGCCGTGCCGGGTGCGGACCCCGATCCGGCCGGAGCCGGCGCCGGTGGGCACCTGGACGGTCAGGCTGCCGGCGGCGACCGCCGAGGGGAAGGCCCGGGTGCGGTTGAGGGTGACGGCGTTGTCGGCCGCCTCGGCGGCGAAGCCGGTGCCGGTGACGGTGACCGTGCCGCCGGGGGCGACGACGGCCGGGGAGACGGCGGTGACGGTCGGCGCGGACTCGTCCGGCCCGACGACCACGAAGGACTGCGGGCTGCTCGCGGTGGCCCCGCCGACGGTGACGGTGACCAGGCCGGTGGTCGCCCCGGCGGGGACCCGGGCGACCAGCCGCCGGCTGGCGGCCGAGGTGACCGTGGCCGGGACGCCGTTGAACGCGACGGTGTTCTCGGCCGGCACGGTGGAGAAGCAGCCGCCCTCCAGAGTGACCTCGGCGCCGACTGCCGCCCGGGCCGGCACCACCGACAGCAGGGCGAGGGCGGGGCTGCCCTCGCCGGTGACGGAGGCGATGTTGCCCGCCGCGTCGTACCGGTACCGGGCGGTCCGGCCGGCCTGGTCCTGGACGCCGGCCAACTGCCCGGCGGCGTCGTAGGCGTAGCCGACCGAGTCGCAGGAGACCGAGGCCGGGACCATGTCCGGCAGGTCCGCCCGCACGGCGAGCGCCGGCAGCAGGACGAGTGCGGCGAGGGCCGCGCCGAACCGCAGTCGGGCACCGGCCCAGACCCTCGATCGGATGGTGCGCGGGCCGAGCGGTCCCGACATGCTGCCTCCCAGGACGGTACGTTCTGGGAGGCAACGTAGGCGGTTTCCATCAACGGGAATAGATCGCCAGGTGGACGGGAGGTCGGCCCGTCGAGATCACCCACGGTGACCGCGCCGCCTACCGGCCGAAACGGTCGTGGCGGGCGTGGCAGTGTCGGCTATCGGACAGTTGATTGTGTTGCCTGATCCCGGGGCAAAAGCGGGCAGGTCAGCGGGCATCTCCGAAATGGACGCGCACCGGTGCAACCCACCCGGCGGTGAGCAGCGAGGGGATCACCGGGTGGGCTAGCGTTTCCGCGCGGGACCGGCGGCACGCGCTCCCGGAGGCGGGTGTGACGGCCGGCGGATCAGATCGGGAGGACCACCGTGGCGGATGACCGCGCCGGGGCGGCGTTGCGGAAGGCGCTACTGCTGCTCGACCACGGCCGCGCCGAACGCGCCGAGTCGGTCCTACGGGGAATCCTGCACGAGACGTCGGACCCGCTGTGGCAGGTAAGGGCGCGCGTGGTGCTGGGCGAACACCTGCACGGTCGGGGCCGCCACGACGAGGCACTCGCCGTGCTCACGGAGGTGCCGCGGCTCGGCGTGCCGGACGCCGACGACGACGTCGTGGCGTACGAGCTGCGACGCGCCGGTGAACTCCTCGCCCGGCTGCGCGGGCGCCGGGGACCCGTGGTCGCGGGCGCTGCCGGCGCACGCGGCTGAGTCGCGGTCGCGGGGCCGAGTGGTCGGGACAGGATTCCTCGTTCCTCCCCGTGGCCATCGGGGCGGCTGCCACACTCGGCAGGATGAGCGCCGTCCGCCAGCCCGGCCGGTTCCTGCCTGCCGCGCCCGGGTCGCGGGTCACCCGCCTGGAACTGTTCTACGACCTGGTGTTCGTGTTCGCGTTCCTCAACGTCACCACGCTCCTGTCGGAGAACCTGAAGCCGGTCACGCTGCTCGGCGGGGCGGTGGTGCTGGCGCTGCTGTGGTGGTGCTGGGTCAGCTTCGCCGCGATGGGCAACTACCTGCGGGCCGACCAGGGAGTGGTCCCGCTGATCGGCGCGGTGACGGTGGCCGCGCTGCTGGTGCTGATGCTGTCGCTGCCCGAGGCGTTCGACGACCGGCCGGGCGGGCCACCGGGGCCACTGGTCTTCGCGGCCTGCTATCTGGTCATCCGGGGACTGCAGGTGTTCGTGCTGGTGACGCGCAGCCGGGAGCAGCGCGGCGCGCTGTGGAGGCTGAGCCGGCCGGTGATCGTCAGCATGGCACTGATCCTCGCCGCCGCGCTGCTGCCGCCCGTGTCAACACATTGGCCGTGGGTGAGCTGGCTGCGGCTCGGGCTGTGGGTGGCCGCGGTGGGGGTGGAGTTCGTCGTGGGGCCGAGGACACGTAACTCGGGCCTGACGGTGGTCTCCGCCGGCCACTGGGCGGAGCGGTACGCGCTCATCCTGCTCATCGCGCTCGGCGAGTCCATCATCGCGCTGGGCACGGGGGCGAAGTTGACCCTCGGCCTGCCGTTGACCTGGCCGGTGGTGGTGGCGGCGGTCCTCGGCGTCGCCGTCATCGCGGCACTGTGGTGGATGTACTTCGATGTCCTGGCCTCGGCTCTGGAGCAGAAGATGCACCGCACCCGGGACGCCGCGCAGCGGGCCGTCCTGGCCCGGACCGCCTACACCTACCTGCACCTTCCCCTGATCACGGGGGTCATCCTGTTCGCGCTGGGCCTCAAGCGGTACCTGACCACCATCGCCGAGGCGCGGGGCGACGCCTGGCTCGCCCGGCCGGCCGGGCTGGACGACGGGGTCCTCTTCGGCGGGGTGATCATCTACCTCACGACGCTGCTCGCCCTGGAGTGGCGCGTCGTCCGGCGGGTGCGGCCGGCGCCGGTCGTCACGCTCGTGGCGCTCGTTGTCGCGGTGCCGGCCGTGAGCGGCTGGCCCGCGAACATCGGCCTGGCGCTCCTGGCGCTGATCTGCGTCGCGCTGGTGCTTGGTGGAATGCGCAGCGGTGATCCACTTCGCCGCGAGGTGCGCCAGACGGCTCTGGAGGAGCAACTCGCCACCGAACACGACCAGTCGGAGTGGCGCCGCCGCAACCTGTGACGGCGCGAGTCCGACCGGCCGGTGCCCGCGCACCGGCGGCGGCCGGCGACCGCCCGGCACCGTGACCGCAACCACAGCCGGATGAACCGGTAAAGGGCGGTGAGGTGGGCGTCGGCCTTGTTACCGTCGCGGCGTGCGTCCGCAGGCGGACCAGGCGCGCGAGGGGGGAGACGGCGTGTGGGCCCGGGGCGCAGGGGCGGTCGTCTGCGACCTCTCCGCCTGACCTCTGACTCAGACGTGGGGCGGCGTGCGGTGTGGCGCGCGGCCGGCGTCATTCGCAAGTTTCACCAGGAGATTCGCTTTGAGTAGTCAGTCCGCGGCGCCGGCCAAGCTCGACGCCGCCGTATTGAAGATCGCCGGGGTCGTGGTCCTCGGTGCGATCATGTCAATCCTCGACGTTACGGTGGTCAGCGTCGCGCTGCCCACCTTCCAGACCGAATTCGACGCGTCGTACGCCCGGGTCGCCTGGACGATGACGGGCTACACGCTGGCGCTGGCCACGGTGATCCCGTTGACCGGCTGGGCCGCCGACCGGTTCGGCACGAAGCGGCTCTACATGGCGGCGCTCCTGCTGTTCACGCTCGGCTCCGGCCTGTGCGCCACCGCCGACTCGATCGGCCAGCTCATCGGCTACCGGGTGCTGCAGGGCCTCGGCGGCGGCATGCTGATGCCGCTCGGCATGACGATCATGACGCGGGCGGCCGGCCCGGCGCGGATCGGCCGGCTCATGGCCGTGCTGGGCATCCCGATGCTGCTCGGCCCGATCGGCGGCCCGATCCTGGGTGGCTGGCTGATCGACGTGGCCAGCTGGCACTGGATCTTCCTGATCAACCTGCCGATCGGCGCCGTCGCCCTGGCCTACTCGCAGTGGGCGCTGCCGAAGGACAACCCGGAGCCGTCCGAGTCGTTCGACATCGTCGGCATGCTGATGCTCTCGCCGGGCCTGGCCCTCTTCCTGTACGGGGTGTCGTCGCTGCCCGAGACCGGCACGTTCGCCGACAACAAGGTGTGGCTGCCGATGCTGGTGGGCGGGCTGTTGGTCATCAGCTTCGTCCTCTATTCGTTCAAGCCGAAGCACCCGCTGTTGGACCTGCGGCTGCTGCGCGACCGCAACCTCACGGTCGCGGCCGTGACGCTGGCCGTGTTCATGGTCGCGTTCATGGGCGCCGGCCTGCTGTTCCCCAGCTACTTCCTGCAGGTACGCGGCGAGTCGACGCTCGACGCCGGCCTGCTGATGGCGCCGCAGGGCATCGGGGCGATGGTCACCATGCCGATCGCCGGCATGCTGGCTGACAAGTTCCCGGTCGGCCGGACGGTGCCGTTCGCGCTGGTGCTGATCGCGGCCGGCTTCTTCGCGTTCACGCAGGTCGGCACCGACACCTCGTACTGGGTGCTGTGCGGTTCGCTCTTCGTCATGGGTCTGGGCATGGGCGGCACGATGATGCCCGTCATGACCTCCGCGCTGAAGACGCTGACGAACCACGAGGTGGCCCGGGGCTCCACGCTGCTGAACATCCTCCAGCAGATCGCCGGCTCCGTCGGATCGGCGATGATGTCGGTGATCCTGACCAAGGAGCTGAACAACTCGCCGGCCATCCCGGGGGCGGTCGACCCGAACACCGGCAAACCGATCACCGAGGCCGGCCTCGCGATCGCCGTCAAGCAGAACCCGGACCTGGCCCAGCAGTTCCCGGTCGACCCGGGGATCCTCCAGCGGGGCCTGGAGTACGTGGCCAACTCGTTCGGCACCACGTTCTGGGTCGGCTTCGCGCTGATGCTGGTGACGTTCGTCCCGGCCTACTTCCTGCCGCGCAGGCGGCAGAAGTCCCACCTGCTCGACGACGAGCAGGGCGGCGACCGCACCCCGGTGATGATCCACTGATCGGCCGCGGCGTGGGGCCGGTGGGCCCCACGCCGCGGCACCGGTCACGGGGCGAGGTGCTTCTCGAACCAGTGGTGGGCGTAGGGCTCGGTGTTGAAGGGCTCGACCTCCCGGTAGCCGGCCGAGCGGTACATCGCGATCGCCTCGGTGAGCGCTCGGTTGGTGTCCAGCCGGACGGCGGCCCAGCCGCGCTCGGCGGCGTACCGTTCCAGTTCGTCGAGTATCCGCCGCCCGACCCCGAGCCCGCGCACCGAGTCGGACACCCACACGCGCTTGATCTCGGCGGGGGCGCCGGGGTGCAGCTTGACCGCGCCGCAGCCGACGGGCTCACCGTTGAGGGACGCCAGCAGGAACACCCCGGCGGGCGGGACCAGTTCCTCGTCGTGGACGGGGCTACTCACTCCCGGGTCGAATCCCCCGTCGAACCGCCGGCCCACGTCCCGGGCGTAGGCCCGCACGCAGGCCCTCGCCCGCGGGTCACCCGGGGGGCATTGCCCGATGACCACCAGCGACGCGACGAGCAGGCGCTCGACCTCGGCCATCGCCGCGACGAGCCGTTCCCGCCGCCGCCCGGGAAGCGGGGCGAGGATGGACCGGGCGAACTCGTCGGAGCGCCGGTCCAGCTCGGACCACTCGGCCCGGCCGGCCCCGGTGAGCGCGGCGACCCGCACCCGCCCGTCGCCGCCGGCCCGGTCGGCCGGCCCCACCGTGACCAACCCGTCACCCTCCAGCGCGCGCAGGAGCCGGCTGAGGTACCCCGAGTCCAGTCCGAGTCGGGACCGCAGCGCGGCCACCTCCGCGCCACCGGGGCCGATCTCCCACAGCAGGCGCGCCTGCGCGAGGGGCCGCCCGCGCGCCATGTACTCGTCGTCGAGCGCCCCCACCCGCTGGGTCACCGTCCGGTTGAACCGCCGCACCGCGGCGACCAAGTCCACGTCCATATACCTGACTTTAGTCAGGCAATCCCGCGACCATTCGCCCGGGGTGCGGGCGGCGCCGCCGACCGCCGGGAGCATCCCGGCCGGACGGGACACCTGTCCCTGGCGGCCGGGTCGATCCGGCGCGTTGACTCTGGTCCATGACCTCACTTCCGGACCACTTCCCTGCCCACGTCAAGGGCTCCTACGTCAACTGCGAGGAGTACACCCGCAAGGCGCAGCTCACCGCCGTCCCGGGCACGGAGCAGTTCGCCGCCCACGTCAAGAACAACTACGTCACCTGCGCCGAGTACACCCGCGAGGCGCAGCTCACCGCCGTCCCGGAAACCGACCACTTCCCGGCCCACGTGAAGAACTCCTACGTCAACTGCGAGGAGTACACCCGCGAGCCGCAGCTCACCGCCGTCCCGGGCGCCACGGCATGACCCTGCTCGCCACCTCCCGGCTGGACCGCGTCTGGCAGGAGTGGCTCGCCGAGAACCTGGCCATGGGCGCCCCCGTCGAGCAGGCGCGGGCCGCCGCCGTCGCCGGGGGCGCCGACGCGGACGCCGTCGACGCGGAGCTGGGCGAGCTCACCGCCCACCCGTACTTCGCCGTGTGCCGCCGCCTCGCGCTGCGCTACGACTGGATGGAGTCCGTGCTGGACACCTACCGGACGCTGCGCAACAGCGACGGCGGGAAAACCCTGGACCGCCGCGCGGGCATCACGCCGGAGGAGTTCTTCGCCCGGTACTACTTCGGCCACCGGCCCGTCGTGCTGGAGGGCCTGATGACGGACTGGCCCGCGCTCGACTGGACCCTCGACGGCCTTGCCGCGGCCTGCGGCGACGCGGTCGTCGAGGTGATGACCGGGCGGGAGGCCAACCCCGACCACGCCTGGCAGTACGACCGCCACCGCACCAGAATGCCGTTCCGCGACTACCTGACGCTGCTCGGGTCCGGGAACCGCACCAACGACTACTACATGGTGCCCCGCAACGAGAACTGGTCCCAGGCGCTGCGCCCGCTCGCCGCCGACGTGCGCCCGCCCGAGGGGATCGTGGACCCGACGGCCCTCGGGCATCTGCTGCTGGGCCCGGCGGGCACGGTGACGCCGCTGCACGTGGACAACAGCACGGTGCTGCTGTGCCAGGTCCTCGGCCGCAAGCACGTGCGCCTCGTGCCCTCGTACGAGCGGCATCTGGTCTACCCGCGCGGCGGCACGTTCAGCGCGGTCGACGCCGCCCGACCGGACCTCACCCGGCACCCGCGGTTCGCCGAGGCCACCGTGCTGGAGACCGTCCTGGAACCGGGACAGATGCTGCTCATTCCCGTCGGCTGGTGGCACTGGGTGCAGGCCCTGGACGTCAGCGCCACGGTCACCTTCCACCACTTCCAGGTCCCCGGGCAGAACCACAAGATGGCGACCCCGCCGGCTGCGGGCCTGGACGGGTGACGCCCCCGGGGCTGGGCCGCCGACCGGCGGCGCCGCGGTGACGTGACGCATCGGCCCCGGTTGGGCGGCGGGCCCGTGGAACCGGATCGGCCGCCGGACGCGCAGCCCGGGGTCAGGACTGCGCGTCCGGCGCAGCCGGACAGGGTGTCGGCGACGGTGGCGGTCCCCTGCCCGGGGTCCGGGGCCGGCCGTCAGCGCAGCGGGTCGAACGGCGCCAACTCCGGCGGTGCCTCCCCCTTGAGCACGGTCTGGGCCATCAGCTGCCCGGTGATCGGGCCGAGCGCGATGCCCCACATGCCGTGGCCACCGGCGACGAACACCCGGGGGGAGGCGGTGACCCCGGCCAGCGGCAGACCGTCGGGGGTGCAGGGCCGGGAGCCGACCCACTCGTCGCGCCGGTCGTCGAGGTCCACGCCGGTCAGGAACGGGCGGACGGCGTCGACGATGGCGGTGATCCGCCTCGGGTCGAGGGGGTCGTCGGGACGACGGAACTCCATCATCCCGGCCACGCGCAGCCGATCGCCCAGCGGCGTGCACGCCACCCGCTGCTTCGGGAAGTAGAGCGGGCCGCGCGGCATCTGCCGGACCGGCACGCTGAAGCTGTAGCCGCGGCCCGCCTGCACCGGCTGCCGCACGCCGAAGCGGGTGGCCAACCCCCCGAGCAGCGCGCCCGTGGCGACGACCACGACGTCGTGCTGTCTCTCGCCGGCACCGGAGAGCACCGAGACGCCACCGGACCGGGGCCGCAGGTCGGCCACCTCGACGCCTTCGACGATCTCGCCGCCGCGCTCCCGCACCGCCTCGGCGAGAGACCGCACGAACTCGGGCGGATCCAGGTAGCGCTGACCATAGATCTGGATCGCGACACCCACCCGGTGGGTCAGCGTCGGCTCCAGGGCGCGTGCCCGCCAGCCGGTGACCGGGTGGAAGCTGACCTCCTGGCCGGCGTCGCGGATCTGCTCCAGCTCGGCCAGCAGGCCCCGCGCGTCGCGTTTCCCGGCGAAGCAGGCCAGAAAGCTGTTCGCCCGGTACGTCTGCGCTGCCACCCCGCCCGCGGCCAGCACGTCGAACGCCTCCAGCGCCCGCTCGTTCAGCGGCACGTAGGCGGCCATCCCCCGCCGCCACCGCCGCGCCGTGCTGTGCGCCACGAACGAGGTGAGAAACCGCAACAGGCTACGGTCGGCACGCAGCGGCAGGTACACCGGCGACCGGGGACTGAGCACCGCCCGCAGCCCGTACCGCAGCACCGCAGGCTCCGGCAGCGGCGCGGTCAACCCCGGCGTCAACCACCCGGCATTGCCCCAGGAGGCCCCGGCACCCACGTGGTCCCGCTCGTACACCGTGACGTGCACGCCCGCCTCCTGCAGGAACCAGGCGGTGGCCAGACCGACCATCCCGGCCCCGACGACCGCGACGTCACGCGGTGCGCCGGCCACGAACGCCGGCGCGTGCTGCTGCTCGGGTTCCGGTGACATTGCCTGCTCCTTTCCTGGGGCGGGCACCCGCCCGACCGCAGATGGCCCAACCATGTCCGCGCGCCACCCACCCCGGCCAGGGCCGCCGCCGGTCAAGCTGGGCCTGTCGTCTTGCCGACGCCCGGCAATCTGTGCTGGCAGCGCCGGGCGCCGCCGCCCGGCTCAACGGCGAGTGGACGCGGCGTCGCAGCGCGGGCAGAATCTCGCGGCGGGCCGGTGGGCCAGGAACTCGATGGGGATGTCGGTCCGGCATCGTTGGCAGGTGCCGTACCGGCCCTGGTCCAGGTGGCGCAGGGCGCGGGCGAGGTCGTCGAGCGCGCGCCGCGACGCGGCCGTCAACGCCGCGGCGGTGTCCGCGCCGGCCGTCGGGTCGGGCCGGGTGCCCTGCCGGGCGAGCAGGGCGAGTTGCGTGTGGTGTCGCGCGTACTGTTCCTCCAGCACCATCCGAAGCACGTCGAGCTCGCCTTGTCGGCTGACCGAACGGATCCGCGTCGCGTTCTCCTCCCGCGGCCACCGGGGAGCACGTGGGGCGGCGGCGGTCACGATCCGGATCCGTTCCGCGGTTCGTGGTCGGCGTCCCCGCGGTCCGGGCAGCCAGCCACGTCGACGATGTCCAGGATGCCGAGCAATCCGGCGAGCGCGAGCGCCTCGGAGCGGGTCAGGGTCAGGCTGCAGGTGCTGTCCGGGTCCCTGCCGTCGTCGTGCACAAGGTCGCGATGGCCGCCGGCGTGGTGGGTGACGACACCGACCCTGCGCCCGCGCTCCGTGGTGAAGCAGTGACGTAGGCCGATTCCGGGCAGTGAGGTGCGTTCGACTTCCATGGGGCAACTCCGCAGAAGGTGTGACGGGTGAGGCGTGGGGCCGGCAGGACGCGAACACCTGGCAGCGGCGCGCGGGCAGGTGTCGACGCGAGCCGTCGACGCCGCAGGCCCGGACGACGACCGGCCCGGTCGTGGGTCGGTGCGCGGCGAGCAGGTGTCAGGCGGCGGCGAGCTGCGGCGGCGCGCGGTCGGCGGACCAGGCCGGCACGCAGCCCGGCACGGCGCGGCGGCCCAGTCGAAAGACGATGCACAGGCCCACCGCCCGTGCCGCGCAGAGGACGACCACGAGCACGGCCAGCACGAACAGCGTCGACAGCGGTCTACGCTCGTCGACGCCGAGGTGGGCGTGCCCGGCGCGCATGCGGCGACTATAGCCCACCTCTCGGGCCGTACCCGATCGCCGTTTGCGCTGGCGGGAGCCGCCTCCCGTCCGCCACGACCCGTCAGGAGACCCGAACGCCGGGCCAGGATCCCGGTGCGGCGCCGGCCTGCGGGTCGGCGACGTTCAGCCGGAGGTCGGCAGGGGTTGCGCCGGCCAGTTGAGGGCCTTCGCGCCGAGCACGGCCGCCTGCAGGGTGAACCGGTGGGCCGGGTCGGCGGGGTGGTAGCCGGTCAACCGCCGGACGCGATCGAGCCGGTAGGTGACGGTGCGTACCGATACGTGCAGGCGCTTGGCCGACTCGGTGGCCACCGCCCCGGTGTCGAAGTACTCCCGCAGGGTGTCTAGCAGCGGCTGGGCGCCGCCCCGGGCGTTCACCAGCGGACCGAGCACGGCCTGCACCAGGTCGACGATCGCCGGCTGATCGCGCAGCAGCACCCGGTACACCAGCAGGTCATGGGCGTCGACCACCGGGGCGGTCACCTGCAACCGTCCCGCCATCGACAACGCCTCGCGTGCCTCCTCGTACGAGCGGGCGATGCCGTACAGCCCGGGATGGGCCCGGCCCACCGCGATCCGCCACGCGTCTCCGCGCGGCAGCCGGGTGAGTTCCCGGTGCATCAGCCGCCCCAGCTCGCCGCTCGGCTCGGAAGACGGCGCCACCCGTTGCGCGGTGGTCGCCTCGGCCGGCGCGATGACGACCAGCAGGCCCTCCTTGGTGGCCACGAGCACGTCGCGGTCGCCGAGCCGGTCGAAGATCACCGCCTCCAGCGCGCTGATCGCCGCGTCGGCGTCGGGCAGCCGGCGGCTCGGCGCGGCCAGCGCCACCCGGTGCGCCCGGGCCAGGTCCAGACCGAACGGCTCGGCCCGTTCGACCAGCGCGCCCAGGTCGGAATCGCCGCGCAGCAGGTCGTCGACGAGTTCGCGCCGCAGCGTCTCCTCGCGGCGCACCAGGTCGCGCCGCGCCACCGCGTAGCCCTCGGCCAGGGTCGCCACCGCGTCGTCGACCACCTGCAGCACCGCGGTCGCCGCGACCCGCACCGCCTCGCAGTCGCGCGAGCGCGCCACGGCCGGCAGGTCGTGCCACAGTCGGCGGGCCGCCGACAGGTACAGCTGCACCACCCGTCCTGCCGATATGCCCTGTTCCGCGGCCCGCCTGCCGAGCGCCTCCACCACGTCCAGTTCCTCGCGCCGTGGACGGCGTCCGTGCACCGCCGCGTCGGCCAGCATCGGCAGATACTCCCCCAGCAGGTGCACATCCACCCCGCCGGCATCGCGGCTCGCGCCCGCCGCCACCTCGGCCAGCCAACGGTCCTCGGGCGCGGCGGCAGCCTCAGGACGCCGAATGCTGTCCGCCATTCCGCCTCGCCTTCACGCGTGACCGCCACAGGAGCGCCGCGGTTCCGGCGGCAGCGCCGCCTGCGGTCCAGGACGACCACGGTCAGCCCGGTGGGCGAGACCGCCCGGACGCCCGGCGCTTCGTTGCCGCGCACCGGCAGTCTAGCCCCGGCTGCGACGCCCCTGCCGGGGTTGTCTCGGCCAGGAGCCCGCGGCGTCCGCCACGGTCTCCTGGCCGCCGTCCTCGATCAATACACCGGCAGGAGGCGGGCACCATGACCCGCACCACCGTCATCGCCCGGGCCGGCCGGCCCGGGGCCGGTGCGGTTCCGGGCCGGCGGGCCCGCAACCGCACCGGTGCGCTCTCAGCACCAGCCGTTGGCCGGTCCGTTCACCCCGGTCCACATGTACGCGTCGCTGACCCAGGTGCCGTCGGTGAGCCTGTTCCACAGCGCCGTGGTGCCCCACCGGCCGGTGTGCGTGGTGCCGTTGGCCGAGCAGGAGATCGTCACGGTGGAGCCGTCGGCGATCGCGCCGGCGACCCCGTACCCCGTTCCGGGGCCGGTGCGCCGGTTGGCGGTGCCGCCACCGTTGGCGTCGATGATGCCCTGGTTCAGCCCCTGCGAGCCGTAGTTGTACAGCGCCCCGCCGACGTTGACCCGCGCCGAGCCGTGCAGGGCGTACCCCTGGTAGGTCCCGCCGCCGTTCGCGAAGGCCCACTTGCCGAGGCCGTGCCCGGCGAACGGCACGTAGGCGTTGTTCTGCCGCAGGCCGAAGTGCACGTGTCGACCGGTGGCGGATCCGCCGCAGGTGACGTCGGTGCCGGTGTTGCCGAGGAAGGCCCCCTCCCCGACGCCCGCCCCGTTGACGCTGATGCTGTTCCACAGGTGGTAGTAGTCGGTGGCGTAACCGCGGTCGTGGATGACCCGGATCCAGCCCTGGCACATGGTGTAGGCGGTTCCTCCGCGCGCGGCGAGCACCCGCTGGTCTCCGCCGGCCAGGTCGATCGAACTCCACGGCGATTCGCTCCCTCCCCAGCCGTGGGGCCCGCCGGTCAACGACCACGACTGGCCGACGCCGTACGGCAGCCGCATGCCGGTGCGGTAGTCGCCGCCGGCGTACGTCGGGCGGGGCGCGGTGAAGACGTCCCGCTCGCGCGGCGACACCACCGTGGACGGGGCATCGGCGGCGAGAGCGGCGAAGCCGGACTCACCGTCGAAGGCGACCCGCCAGCCGGCGCTGTCCCGGTGGGCCACGAACACCCAGCCCGCCGGGTACGCGCCCTCCTTCGCTGGGGCGACGACGACGGCGGTACCGGACGCCCACGTCCGGCCGTCACGCCGGGTGACCGTGACGCGGGTGTCGTCCGCCCCGGCGGCCCGAAGCTCCGGGTCGGTGGCACTCGCCGCCTGGTCGAGCAGCTTCGCGGTCACCGCCGCCGTGACATCGCCGGTCGGCGACGTGGGACCCGCGGCCCCGGCCGGCGCCGCGACGGCGGTGGTGGTGGGGACGGCGAGCACGAGCAACGCGGTCAGCGCCGCCGCGCCGACAGAACCCCGGGCATGACTTTTGGACACAGGCACCTCCAAGACATGGATGGGCATCGTTGCTATCCAGGTGTCGGGACGGTATCCAATCGCATCGAAGATTGTCTACCGAGCGCGCGGTCCTCGACGTTCGGCCGGTCACGGCGCCGGCCCGGCCAGGGGCGGCCCGGGGTGCGGATCGGTCGCGGTGGCGCCCGTCGACGCTGTCGCGCCCGGTAGAGGTCGCGCGGCAGCGCGGTGAGCAGGACCGCCCGCCACGCCCTGGCACCGGAGTCGAAGGCGGCGACGGCCTCCGCGACCGTGGCGCTCAGCACCTGGTCAGTCGACGGGAAGCGGCGAGCCGCCGGCCCCTCCGTGGGCGGGATTGTGGGCGGGGGCGTTGATCTCGACCGGCGGCGGGAAGCGCGTCACGAAATCGCACAGCGTGATGTGGGTCGGGATGATCGTGACCACCACCATGTCCGTCGTGTGCGCGCGCTTCTGGCTTTCCCACCCCGGCGCCAGGCCCTTGTCCGCGAACATCCGCCAGGACGCCTCGACGTGCTCATCCGGGACCCCCGGCCGAACCTCGATCGACGCCGTGCCGCGCACCAGCATGACAACGGGCGTGTAGTCGGCGACCGGGTCAGCCCCGAGCTTCGCCGCCACCTTCCTCCGCACCTCGGCCGAGTACGTGTCGACGCTGAAGGACACCTGCGGGTGCGCCGCGATCGCCTTGACCTTGTATGCGGTCGTCGGGCTGGCGAAGACGAACGCCTTGCCGTTCCACAGGTAGGCGACCGGCACCGTGCGCGGGTGGCCGTCCAGTCCCACGTACCCGAGCCGCATCGCGACCGGCGACTCCAACAGCGTCTGTGCCACCGGGTCGGTGTTCACCAGATGAACGATCTCCGCGTAGTCCACAGCTGTCCCTTCCTACAAGCGGATGCCGGCACCCGCCCCATCATGGCGCTCACCCCGGACGGCGGCCGCGATCTCCCGCGTCACGGAATGTAGCCTGATCACTACCAGAAAAGTATCGGCAAGGTGCGGGGCCCACGTCTATACGACTGGTTGCCATTCCGGTATCAGGGGGTTTCACGGCGTTTTCCCGGGGGCCTGCGACCGATGGGTGAACGGGTCCCGGATAGTCACGCCGGCCGAAGCGGCGGTGCCGGGCGCGTCGTTCCGGGCCTCGGGGCGGGGCCGCGCCCGCCGGGGCAGGTCGGGGCATCCGGCGCGGGGCGTTGCCGACTGCATAGACGTGCATTACTATACCGATGCTCGGGAAGTGACCACGGCGTCATCGGTCCACTGCGGACCGTCGGTGCGCTGACGGGCTGCGTTCCCGTCCCCCCACACCGCCACCACCAGGCGATCGAGCGGCGTCAGGAAGACACCATCCCGCGAGCGGTGGATGGGGAAGGGGGGAGGATGAGTGGGATCGCGTCCCTGGTCATCGGCATCGCCTCCTCACCGGCGCATCGCCGGCAACTCGCGCAGCTGTTCGGCGGCACCGAGGCGTTCCTGATCGTGTCGAGCGTCGACCAGGCGCGGCGGTTCCTCGGGGTGGTCCGCCGGCCCGACGCCGCAGAGCCGGTAGTGCCCGAACCGGCCGCACGGACCGAACCGGCCGCTCGGACCGAACCGGTGGCCGACGGTGGTACGCCGACGCCGGGGCTGAGCGTCGACTCGGACCGCCGGGTGCTGTGCTGGCGGGGCCGCGAGATCGGCCTGACCCCGCTGGAGCACGACCTCCTTCGCTGCCTGGTCGGCACGCCCGGACACATCTGGAGCTACCAGCGGCTGCACCGTGAGGTCTGGGGCACCGAACACCTGGGCCGGGGCTCCGACCTGCACTCGGTGGTGCGCAGGGTACGGCGCAAGCTGGTCCGGTTGGGCACTTCGGCGACGATCCACACGGTACGTGGGGTCGGCTTCCGCCTCGCGGTGTGCTGACCGCGAGGCCGGTTCGCCACCCACCCATGGAACGGGTCCGGCCCGCCCGGTCGGGTGACCAGGCGGGCCGGATCTGTTCGTCAGCGGTCAGTCGTCAGCAGCGGACCGGGGACAGGGCGAAGTTCTCCACGGTGGGCGTGGCGGTAGTGATCTTCGTCTGCCGGGTCTGCGGCTTCCAGTCGTCCTTGGCGACGATCATGGTCAGCGGGTTGTTCCGCTTGTCCAGCCAGTAGGCGTACCGGCCCTCGGCGTCGGTGGTGAAGGTCAACGACGTGGCCCACGAGTCGACCTGGACCAACGCGCCGGCGATCGGCGCGCTGGCACCCTGGCAGCTCGTCCCGGTGACCGTGCCCATCAGCTTGCCCCAGGTGGTCGGCTGCTGTGCGGTCATCTTCACCGACACCGGCTGCACCGTGTACGGGGTGTCCTCCTTGATCAGGATCGACGCCGAGTAGGTGCCCGGCTGGTCCACGGTGGCCGCGATCCCGACGGTGATCGTGACCTTCTCGCCCGGCGCCAGGGTGGCCGCCGTCTTGTCGATCGTCAGCCAGCTGACGTCCGCGGAAGCCTCGGCACACTCCTCGAAACCGGGCAGGGCCTCGCTGTCCGCCGTGGCGGTGAAGCCACCGGACGAGCCACCGACCTTGTAGAAGCCGCACGCCGCTCCGCCACGGTACCGGGCGGTGTTGGCGTTGGGCAGGTTCGACCACGAGTTGGTGGCCGGGTCGTAGGCGAAGCCGGCGTTGGTGATGGCGCCGCCCTGCGAACCGCCGACGACCAGGAGCTTGCCGTTGGCGACGGCGAACGAGCTGGCCCAGTTGTCGACCGGCGCGTCGGCGATCGCGGTCCAGGCGTTGGTGCCCGGGTCGAAGGCGTAGCCGGCCTTCTGCGCCGCCGTTCCGTCGTTGCCGCCGGCGCAGTAGACGATGCCGCCGATCCCGCCACAGGACAGGAAGGCCACCGCCTTCGGGTAGTCGGGCAGCGCCTCCCAGGCGTCGCTGCCCGGGTCGTACCGGACGACGTCGTTCGACATCGGCGTGCAGCTCGCCGTGGTGCACCCGCCGATGGCGTACAGCTTGCCGTCGACGACCGCCTGACCGGCGGCGGACCGCGGTGCGGGGTTGTTCGCCTTCTTGGTCCAGGTGTTGGCCGCCTGGTCGTACGACCAGGTCGCGGCGTCGGGGCCGGAAGCCCCCCAGCCGCCGGTCACGATGATCTTCCCGTCCACGACGCCCGCCGTCACGGCGTTGCGCGCGCCGGGAAGGTCGGCGATCGGCTTCCAGCTCTGCGCGATCGGGTCGTAGACGTAGTTCTTCGCGCTCGACGCCGAGCCGTTACCGCCGGCGATCGAGTACACCTTGCCGTCCAGGTTGACCACCCGGTTGTCCATCACGTTCGTCGGGTAGTCGGCGATGTCCGTCCAGGGATCGGCCTGCGGGCCGACCGGGGCGGGGGTGGCCGTGCTCGCCTTGCCCGACGCCTGCGCGGCGAACGACGTGGCGGCGGTGAGCCGCTGCGGCGGAGCGCCTGCGGAGCCCAGGATCTGCTGCTTGGTCAGCCGGGATCCGTCGGCCCGCAACAGCTCGAACCCGTCGTCCCGCTCGCTGAACTGGACCTTGACGGGGGCGCCGCCGGTGTTGGTCACCGTGACGGTCTTGGTGGCCTTGCCGCTGGGCATCCGGACCGTGGCGGCGACCGCCGCCGGCTGCACCGACAGCCGGCCGGCCGCGAGCTGGAAGTTGACAGGGGTGGCCCAGTCGGTCTGGACGTCGACCTGCTTGCTCTGGCTGACGTAGTTGCCGGCCTTCGCGGTGAAGCGGTGCGTGTCGGTCTGCGACGAGAACAGCCAGTAGAAGCCGTCCGCCAGCTCGGTGTCGTCGGGGGTCGCCACGGTGGTGGCCGTCTCGTTCGGCTTGTCGTCGCTGGTGACGGTGGCGCCGTTGACGTAGCCGTTGTCGTTCTTGTCCCGGACGTGCCCGAGCACCAGGCCGCCGTTGGTCGGCTTGCAGGTGACCGCGCTACCGATCAGCACGTTGTCGACCTGCCACCACCACTCGTAGGAGGCCTCGTAGTAGTGGAACCGGACCTGGACCTCCGACTTGCCCGCGGCCTGCGGGATCGGCACCTGGGTCACCCGGGGGCCGCGGAAGTCCGCCGCCTGCCGGAGCACGTTGGCCCAGGTCGCACCGCCGTCGAGGCTGAGGTCGACGTCCGCGCGGTCCGAGCTCAGCCAGTTGTAGTCCTGGTTGAACCGGATCATCGGGGTCGCGACGTCGGTGAGGTCGACGACCGGGCTGACCAGGGAGGTGTCCTGCCGACCACCGGCTGCGTAGTTGTCGCTGTCGATGATCGCAAAGTTACCGGCGCCGCCGGTGAGGTTGCCCCGGTCGCCGGCGTCGGTGAAGTCCCACACCTGACCGGTGCCGGCGTTGTCCACCACCGACCAGTCGGTCGGAACGCGGTTGCCGTCGAAGGTCTCGTACACGCCGTCCGAGCCGTACGTGTATCCGGGCGCCGTGGTGCAGGCGGCGGAGTCGACGGGCACGGCGACGTTGTGGGTGGCGTTGCCCGAGCCGACCACGACGTCCTTGGTCACGGTCTGGTAGCCCGCGTACTTCGGCTCGACCTTGAGCTGGTACGTCGCGCCGGCGGGGAGCGTGAGGCTGTACCGGCCGTTGGCGGGCGTGGTGTAGTCGGACGCCGACAGGCCCACGACGCTGACCTTGGCGTACAGCGGCCAGCCGTGTCCGGAGCCGTCGGTCACCGAGCCGCTGACGGTCACGCTCGGCACGGCGGTCAGGGCGACGTCGATCGTGGTGGTCGCGTTCTTGGCGACCGTCGCCGGGACCGTCTTGCTCCCGTAGCCGAACGCGGTCACGGCGACCTGGTAGTCGCCGGCCGGGAGCAGGGTCGAGTACGTGCCGTCGGTCCCGGTGGTCAGCTCGCGGGCCGCCGGGCCGGTGAGGGCCAGCGTGGCGCCCGGCAGCGGGGCGCCGGTGTCCGCGTCGGTGACCTTGCCGGCCAGGGTCCCGGTGTCGCCGATGGGGGCGGCGGCGAGCAGCGCGAGCGCGTCCAGTCGACCCTCGCCGTACACGTTGTTGTCGTCCGCGGTGCCGCCGCACTGGGCGTCGGCCTTGTCGATCGCCGAGTTGTCCAGCAGGGCGCGCGTCGCGGTGATGTCACCGGCCAGCGCGGGCGCCGCCGACCACAGCAGCGCGACCGCACCCGCGAGGTGCGGCGCGGCCATCGAGGTGCCGCTGTAGCTGGCGTAGCCGCTGCCGGGAACGCTGGAGCGGACGTTGACGCCGGGCGCCGAGATGTTGGGCTTGATCCCGCCGTCCTGCCCGGACCCCCGGGAGGAGAAGCTGGCGATGTTGTTGTTGACGTCGTACGCGCCGGTCGAGTAGTTGCTGGTCCGGCTGCCCGGTGAACCACTGGTCTGGCAGGCCGGGCCCTTGTTGCCGTTGGACCAGGTCCCGAAGATGCCCGACGCCTCCCAGGCCAGCGTCACATCCTCCATGAACGGGTCGTTGGAGGGCTGCGTGGTGCCCCACGAGTTGTTGATGATGTTGGGCCGCTTGCTGGCGTCCGGGTTCTGGCCGGCGAGATCGGTGGGCTCCAGCATCCACTGGCCGGAGGTGACCAGCGCGGCGTCGCTCGGGCAGCAGCCGTTCGCCGCGATCCACTTGACCCCGGGCGCGACACCGATCTGGTTGGCGCCGGCGGCGCCGGCCATCGTGCCCATGGTGTGCGTGCCGTGGCCGTCGCCGTCGCAGGGCGCGGTGGCGCACTCGCCGGCGGCGTCGAACCAGTTGTAGTTGTGGTCGAAGGTGCCGTCGCCGTTGTTGCCGCGGTAGGCGCCCACCAACGCCGGGTGGTCGAACTGCACCCCGGTGTCGATGTTCGCCACCGTGATGCCCGCGCCGGTGACGCCGTACTCGGACCAGACGTCGTCGGCGTTGATGTTGGCGATGCCCCACTCGAGGGCGTTCGCCGCCTTCGCGTCGGCGTCCTTGGTGACCTTGGGCACCTCGTAGGCCGTCGAGGCGTAGACGCCCTCGACCTCGGCGTGCTCGGCGAAGTTCTGCGCCATGGCCAGGGAGCCGCTGCTGACCTTGATGGCGTTGGTCGCCCAGAAGGACTGGTACTTGGCGCCCGAGCCGTCGAGCTCGGCGCGGACCTTGGTCTGACTGTCGACCGCGGTCTTGCGCAGCGCGTCGGCGACCGCCGCGCCCCGCTCGGTCCAGTTCTTGATCGCGCTGGCCTTGCTCAGGTCGGCCCGGTCGGTGAAGCGGATCCAGAAGTCGCTCTCGCTCTTCGCCTGGAGCTGGTTCATCAAGTCGGGTCGGATCTTGTCCGCGGACGCGGCGGGCGCGGCCTGCACGCCGGAACCGGTTGTCGCCAGACCTGCCGCGGCGAGCGCGATCGCCGCACCCGCGCTCGCCAGGCGCCTGAACAGGCGCCTGCCGTGTGGACGTCTCAGCATCGGTGCTGTCTCCTCCAGAAACGACCCGCGGTTAATCGAGCCATGGCGAAGGGTGCAAAAGACCCATCTCCTGTCTGGATCACACCGGAATGAACGAACCCCCCAGGCCCCCAGGCGCCGTGCGGGTCACGCCGGCTGCCTGTGTGGACACTATGATCGAAAAAGATGAACGATCAAGCACGGCACGTGAGCAACTTGTCGCTAAGAGTTGCTCACGTGGCGGCGGGTTTGACAATTACTGTCACGGCCATGACCAAGTCGGGCAGAAATTGCCCATCGTTTCCGGGTGGGTGCGGTGACCGAGGACGACGACAGCACGACGCCGGCCGGGTTCGACGAGACCGGCAGCCCGTTCCCGCTGGTGATCGCGGTGACACCGTCACCGGCCGAACGGATCCGGCTCGCCGAACACCTCGACGGCATCGCGCCGCTGCTGCTGGTGGCCGACCTTGACGAGCTGCGCAGGCTGATCACGGCCGCACAGGCGCAGCCGAAGCCCGGTGCGCCGCCGGCACGGACCCCCGCCGCCGCGCCGGCGGCACCGGACGACACCCTGCGGATCGACCCGGCCCGGCTCACCGCCCGGTGCCGGGACCGCGAGGTCTCCCTCACCCGGCTCGAACACGACCTGCTGGCCTGCCTGATCACCGAACCGGTCCGGGTCTGGAGCTACGCCGAGCTGCACCGGTCGGTCTGGCGTGCCGAGGGACGCCAACGCACGGCGGACGTGCAGTCCCTGGTGAAGCGGTTGCGGCGCAAGCTCGGCGAGCTCGGCACCGGCGTCACCGTCGTCGCGGTGCGCGGTGTCGGGCTCCGGCTGACCGATCACCGACAGCCGAGGGTCGGCGGCGCCGACGGCTGACCCTCGCCCGGTGGCCGTGGGCCGGCCGCGCGTGGCAGCCCGACAGGCGGGAGCCCCACCGCGGCCGGCCGGATCGCGCCCCAAGGCGCGTGGTCACCCCGGGCCGGGCTCGGGGCGAGGGTCTCTCTTCACGGCGGCGGCCAGGTCGCCTGTGTCGGCGAAGGTCCTCATCCGAGATGCCCGCCGATCTTCGTGTAGCCGCGCAGCAGGTCCCGCGCAATGATCAGGCGCTGCATCTCGTCGGTGCCCTCGAAGATCCGGTACAGCCGGACCTGCCGGTACCAGCGCTCGATCGGCAGTTCCCGGGTGTAGCCCATGCCGCCGTGGATCTGGAGCACCCGGTCCACCACGCGGTTGACCATTCCGGCACCGTAGAGCTTGCCCATCGACGAGGCGTGCCGGGGGTCCATTCCCTGGTCGACCGTCCAGGCGGCGCGCAGCACCAGCCAGCGGGCCGCCTCGAGTTCGGTCTCCGAGTCGGCGATCATCCACTGGATGGCCTGGTTGGTGCCGATCTTCGCGCCGAACGTCTCCCGGGTGTTGGCCTGGTCGATCGCCATCTGCAACGCCCGCTCGGCGATGCCGATGGCGTGCGAGGGGATCGTGTAACGACCCTTGCCGATCCACTCCATGCCCAGCGCGAAGCCCTGGCCGACCTCGCCGAGGATGTTGCGGTGCGGCACCCGTACGCCGTCGAAGACCAGCGCGGCCGGGCCGCCCTCGCCCATGGTCTGGATGAACTCGGAGCGCCAGCCCATCGACCGGTCCACCAGGAAGGCGGTCGCCCCGCCGTTGCGGGCGCCCCGCTCCCGGTCGGTGACGGCGACCACGATGGCGAAGTCGGCGTCGTTGCCGCCGGTGATGAAGGTCTTCTCCCCGTCGAGGATCCAGTCGTCACCGTCCCGGCGGGCCGCGAGCCTGATGTTGGCGGCGTCCGAGCCGGCGCCCGGCTCGGTGATCGCGAAGCAGGACAGCCGTTCCCCCTCGATGGTCGGGATCAGGAACTCCCGCTTCTGCTCCTCGCTGGCGTGGAAGAGGATGTTGTCGGCCTCACCGCCGAAGCGGAACGGCACGAAGGTACGGCCCAGCTCGGTCCAGATCAACGACTGGGTTACGGCGGGCAGCTCCATCCCGCCGTACTCCTGCGGGGTGGCCAGGCCCCAGAAGCCGAATTGCCTCGCCTTGAGCTGCAACTCGCGCAGTTCGTCGCGTTCCAGGCCGGGCCGGTGCGCCCGCTCGCGCCGCAGCAGCTCCTGCTCCAGCGGCCTGACCTCCCTGCTGATGAAGCTGCGGGCGGTGTCGCGGATGGCCCGCTCCTCGTCGGAAAGCGCGAAGTCCATGTCCCCTCCGGATCTCTTCGGACGTGGCGCGGGTCAGCGCGCGCAGCCGTTGACGTACGGGGTCTGCCCGGTGACGTACGACGCGTCGCCGCTGGCTCCCCTGCGTCCCGCCGTGACGACGGCGGGCCGGGCGACGAATCTGGTCACGGTTCTCCCTGGGCTAGAAGGCGTTGACGCCGGTGAGCGCGCGTCCGATGAGGAGTTGCTGGATCTGGCTGGTGCCCTCGTAGAGGGTGGCGACGCGGGCGTCGCGCAGATACTTGCCCACCGGGTACTCGTCGATGTAGCCGTACCCGCCGAAGACCTGGACCGCGTTGTTGGCCGCGCGGACGGCGGCCTCGCTGGCGAAGAGCTTGGCCATCGACGCCTCGGTGGCGAAGGGCTCGCCCCGGTCGATCAAATCGGCCACCCGCCAGACCAGCAGCCTCGCCGCGGCGGTGTCGACCGCGATCTCGGTGAGGAGCTGCTGCACGAGCTGGTGGCCGGCGATGGGTTTGCCGAACTGGGTGCGCTGCCCGGCGTAGCCGACGGCGGCGTCGAGGCAGCCCTGGGCGATGCCGACGCAGCCGGCGGCCACCGACATCCGGCCCTTGGCCAGGGTGGCCAGCGCCAGCCGGAAGCCGCCGCCCTCCTCGCCCAAACGGGCCGAGTCGGGCACCCGGACGCCGTCGAGGACCAGCTCGGCGGTGGCCTGCCCGCGCAGCCCGAGCTTGCCGTGGATCTCCCGCCGGGTCAGCCCCGGGCTGTCGGTGGGCACCAGGAAGGCGGTGATCCCCCGGTGCCCCGGCCCGCCGGAGCGGGCGAAGACCAGGGCGACATCGGCGGTGGTGCCGTTGGTGATGAACACCTTCGCGCCGGTGAGCAGCCAGTCGTCGCCGTCGCGGGTGGCCCGGGTGGTCAGGGCGGCGGCGTCGGAGCCGCTGCCCGGCTCGGTCAGCGCGAAGCAGCCGAGGGCGGTGCCGGAGCAGAGCCGGGGCAGCCATCGCGCCCGCTGCTCCGGGGTGCCGTGCGCGGCGATCGACTTCGCGACCAGTCCGAGCGACACCGAGACGATGCCGCGCACGGCGGAGTCGCCGCGGCCCAGTTCCTCCAGCACCAGGCAGTAGGAGAGGTGGTCGCCGCCGGAGCCGCCGTGTTCCTCGGCGACGGTGAGGCCGAGGAAGCCGACGTCGCCGAGCTTGCGGACGATGCCCGGGTCGACCGACTCCCGCCGGTCCCAGGTCGCCGCGTGCGGCACCACCTCGCGCGCGACGAAGTCCGCGGCGAGCTGGCGTACGGCCGCTTGCTCGGTGGAAAGGTGCAGGTCCATGACAATAAACTAGCGGTGCAAGTTTTAATCTGTCCAGACCCGCCTGTGGCAGAGTTCTGCACGGATCATCGAACAGAGGAGGAAGCCGATGCCCCGGCCGCGGCAGGCACTGCTCAGTCGGCAGCGAATCGTCGAGGCCGCTGCCGCGCTGATCGACTCCGCAGGGCTGGAGGGGTTCTCCACCCGCCGGCTCGCCGCCGAGCTGGGCGTCCGTGGCCCCTCGTTGTACAACCACTTCGCCACCAAGGACGAGATCCTCGACGCGGTGGCCGACAGCATCACCGCGCGGGTGGACGTGTCGTTCTTCGGCAGGCTCGACTGGCGGGAGGCACTGCTCCGGTGGGGGCACTCGTACCGGGCCGCGCTCGCCGCCCACCCACACATCGTGCCGTACCTGGTCCGGGGCCCGGGACGCCGGCCGGCGGCGCTGGCCATGGCCGACGCCGTGTACGGCGGGCTGGTCGACGCGGGCTGGCCACCGGCCCGGGCCACCCACGTCGGCGCGCTCATGCGGTACTTCGTCGCGGGATCGGCGCTGGGGTCGTTCGCCCAGGGCTTCGTGGAGGACCCGGGGCTGTACGCCGACCAGTACCCGCACCTCGCCCAGGCCCACCGGCTGGCCGAGCACCAGCAGCGCGTCGACGAGGGCGCCTTCGACCTCGGCCTCGACGCGCTCGTCGACGGCCTGGCGCGCACCTACGAGCGGACCGTAGGCCCGCTACCGCCCCTCCCGCCGGCCGGCGAAACGGACTAAAGTCGAAACTTTCACTGCTAGTTCAGGGCCGACGTACGTGAGGGGCGCGATGGATCTCGCACGGACCGACTTCTACCTCGACGGCCGCTGGGCCGCCGCCTCCGGCTCGGGGACCCTGCCGGTGCACAACCCGGCGACCGAGGAGGTCATCGCGACCGTGCCGGCCGGCACGGCGGACGACGTCGACCGGGCCGTCGACGCCGCCCGGGCCGCGTTCGCCGGCTGGGCCGCCGCCGCGCCGGCCGACCGGGCGGCGTGCCTGGGCCGGCTGCACGACGCGCTGACCGCCCGCGCCGACGACATCGCCCGGACCATCGCGTGCGAGCTGGGCACCCCGCTCAAGGTGGCCACCCGGATGCAGGCCGGGCTCCCCCTCACGGTCCTCGGCGGCTACGTCGAGCTGGCCGCGCGAGGGCCGGCCGAGCAGACCGTGGGTCACTCGCTGGTGGTGCGTGAACCCGTCGGCGTGGTCGGCGCGATCACCCCATGGAACTACCCGCTGCACCAGGTCGTGGCCAAGCTCGCCCCCGCCCTCGCCGCCGGCTGTCCGGTCGTGCTCAAGCCCAGCGAGCTGACGCCGCTGGTGGCGTACCTGCTCTTCGACGCGATCGACGAGGCCGGCTTCCCGCCCGGGGTGGTCAACCTGGTCACCGGCACCGGCCCGGTGACCGGCGAGGCCCTCGCCGCCCACCCGGGCGTCGACATGGTCTCCTTCACCGGGTCCACGGCCACCGGCCGGCGCATCTCCCACCTGGCCGCGGACCGCATCGCCCGGGTCGCCCTGGAACTCGGGGGCAAGTCGGCCAACGTGATCCTCGACGACGCCGACCTGGCCGCAGCGGTGAAGGTGGGCGTCGGCAACGCCTTCCTCAACTCCGGGCAGACCTGCACCGCCTGGACCCGGATGCTGGTGCACCGGACCCGCTACGAGGAGGCCCTCACCCTGGCCGCGCAGGCCGCGGCGGGATACCGGCTGGGCGATCCGTTCGACCCGGCCACCCGGCTCGGCCCGCTCGTCTCGGCCGCGCAGCGGCAGCGGGTACGCGACCACATCGACAGGGGCCTGGCCGACGGGGGCCGGCTGGTCGCCGGCGGACCGGACGCCCCGGTTCCGGACCGGGGCTTCTTCGTCGCCCCCACGGTGATCGGCGACGTCGACCCGGACAGCGCGCTGGCCCAGGAGGAGGTCTTCGGGCCGGTGCTCGCGGTGATCCCGGTCGACGACGACGCGCACGCCGTCGAGGTGGCCAACAACTCCCGGTACGGGTTGGCCGGCGCGGTCTGGTCCGGCGACGAGCAGCGGGCGCTGCGCGTCGCCCGGGCGCTGCGCACCGGCGCGGTGGACATCAACGGCGCCCCGTTCAACCCGCTCGCCCCGTTCGGCGGCTACAAGCAGTCCGGCCTCGGCCGGGAGCTGGGCGGCTACGGGCTGGACGAGTTCCTGCAGACCAAGGCGATCCAGCGATGAGGGCGCTGGTCGCCCGGGCCGTCGGGGAGCCGCCCCGGGTGGAGGACGTCGACCTGCCCGCCCCCGGCCCCGGCCAGGTACGGGTGGAGATCCGGGCCGCCGGGGTGTGCCACTCCGACCTGTCGATGGTCAACGGCACGGTGGCGTCGCCGTACCCGCTGGTGCTCGGGCACGAGGCGGCGGGGGTCGTGGTCGAGGTCGGCGACGGCGTCTCCCGGGTCGTGCCCGGCGAGCACGTGGTGCTCAACTGGGCGCCGCCGTGCCGGCGATGTTGGCACTGCGGGCACGACGAGCCGTGGCTGTGCGAGCGCGCCGGGACGCCCGCCGTCGCCCGGGGCCGGACCTCGGGCGGCGAGCAGCTACACGTCACCCTCGGCCTCGGCGCCCTCGCCGAACAGGTGGTGGTGCCGCAGCACGCCGTGATCCCCGTCCCGGCAGAACTGCCGATGGAGGTCGCCGCGCTGCTGGGCTGCGCCGTGCTCACCGGCATCGGTGCGGTCCGCCGGACCGCCCGGGTGGCCCCCGGTGACTCGGTGGCCGTCGTCGGCCTCGGCGGGGTGGGGCTGTCGGTGGTGTCCGCCGCCCGAGCCGCCGGCGCCGGCCCGGTGCTCGCCGTCGACGTGTCGCCGGCGAAGGCGGAGCTGGCTCTCGCCGCGGGCGCCACCGACTTCCTGGTCGCCGACGAGTCCCTCAGCCGGGCGGTCCGGGCGCTGACCGCCGGGCGGGGCGTCGACCACGCCGTGGAGTGCGTGGGGCGGGGCAGCACCATCCGCGCCGCCTGGCGGGCCACCCGGCGGGGCGGGCAGGTGATCGTGGTGGGCATGGGCGGCAAGGACGACATCGTCAGCCTCAGCGCGATGGACATCTTCCACTCGGCCCGGACGCTGCGCTCGTCGGTCTACGGCCCCTCCGACCCCGACCGGGACGTGCCGGAGCTGGCCCGGGCCGTGCTCGACGGCACCCTCGACCTCGGCTTCCTGATCACCGACCGGACCACCCTGGACGGCGCGGCGGAGGCGTTCGCCCGGATGGCCCGGGGGGAGGGGGCCCGCACCGTGGTCGTGCCCCAGTAGAGCCGGCCCCGGTCACGAAGATGGTCGTCACCGCTGTCCCCCCACCGCCGTGACCTGCTGAAGCAGGCGCCCGAGCGCGGCGTTGAAGACCGCTTCCCGCTCCAGGTTGGGCAGGTGGCCGGCGCCGTCGACCACGACCAGCGTCGCGCCCGGGACGCACTCGGTGATGAGTTCGGCATCGCCGATCGGGGTGAACTCGTCGTCACTGCCCACCACGACCAGGGTGGGGACCTCGACCCGGCGCAGCGTCTCGACGTAGTCGGGGCGCTCGGCACGTCCGCGCAGGGCGGCGGCGGCACCGACCGGCGAGGTCGTACGCATCATGATGCTGACCTGCCGGGCGATCTCCGGCAGGGCCGAGATGTTCCGCGGAGCGAGCATCTTCGGCAGGACCTCCTCGGCGTAGCCGGCCATGCCCTCCCGGAGCAGCCGGTCGGCGAGCTCGTTGCGGAGCTCGCGCCCGAGATCGGTCTCCGCCGGCGCGGAGGTATCGGCCAGCAGGACGCCGGTGATGCGCTCGGGGAACTGGCGCAGACACTCCATCACGACCTGCCCGCCCATCGACAGTCCACCGAGGACGAATCGGGGTACGCCGAGCCGGTCGAGCAGGCCAGCAACGTCCCGGGCGAACACGTCGAGTGTGGTGCGGCCCGAAACCACCGTGCTCTCGCCGTACCCGCGCAGGTCTGCGGCGACGACCCGCCACCCGGCGGCCACCGCGAAGTCGACCTGTGGACGCCACATGGAGCGGTTGAAGGGATGCCCGTGCACGAGGACCAGAGTCTGCCCGTCGCTGCGATCGTCGTATCCGACGCTGACTCCGTTGACCTGTGTCGTGGCCATCGCCGCCTCCTCCCGAGGTTGATCTCGACAAGAAGGCTATGCGGTGCAATAGTCAGGTGCAATAAGAACAATGCCCTCGGAGCAATTGGGAGCGGATCGTGGACGACTACCGGCGGATCGCCGAGGGGATCGCCACCGACATCGCCGCCGGCCGGCTCGCCGCCGGACACCGCCTGCCGCCGCAGCGGACCTTCGCCCGCCAACACGGCATCGCCAACTCCACCGCCTCCCGGGTCTATGCGGAGCTGGCCCGGCGCGGGCTGGTGACCGGGGAGGTCGGCCGGGGCACCTTCGTCCGGACGGCGACCCCGCCCCCGGAACCCGCCCTCGCCGAACCCGGTGACGTCCGCGTCGACCTGGAGCTGAGCTTCTCGGTGCTGCCGCAACAGCCCGCGCTGCTGGCCGGTGCTCTGGCCGGCCTGCTGCGGCCCGAGGCGCTGGCAACCGCGCTGCCCCCGGTCGGAGTCGCCGGGACGCCCGCGGTGCGGGAAGCCGTCGCCGGGCTTCTCGGCCGCCCCGACTGGGCCCCAGACCCACGGCAGATCCTGTTCACCGGCAACGGCCGGCAGGCGATCGCCGCCGCCATCGCCGCCCTTGTCCCGGTGGGCGGGCGGCTCGGCGTCGAAGCGCTCACCTACCCCGTCGTCAAGGCCATCGCCAGCCGGCTCGGCGTCACCCTCGTCCCGATGCCGACCGACCAGGACGGCTTGCTGCCCGAGGCCGTCGCCGAGGCACACCGCGCCGCCCCGCTCCGGGCCGTCTACCTCCAGCCGACCCTGCACAACCCGCTCGGCACGACCATGCCGGCGCACCGCCGCGCCGCGCTCGCCGGCCTGCTCGACCAACTCGGGGTGTACGTCATCGAGGACGCCGTCTGGTCGTTCCTCACCGACGCCCCGACACCGCTGGCCGCACTGGCACCGTCCCGCACCATTCTCGTCGACAGCCTCTCGAAGCGGCTCGCTCCGGGCCTCACCGTCGGCTTCGCCGCCGCGCCACCACAGCTCATCGACCAGCTCGCGACCGCGATCCGGTCCGGCACCTGGACCGCCACCCGCTTCGCGCTGGACGCGGCCACGCGATGGCTCTGCGACGGGGCGGTCGCCACCATCACCGCCGGCAAGCGCCGGGACGCCCGCGCCCGGCAGGAGCTGGCGCGAACCCGGTTGGCCGGCCAGATCCTCCAATCCGATCCGGACGCCTATCACTGCTGGTGGGAGCTGCCGGAGCCGTGGCGCGCCGAGACATTCGTCGCGGCCGCGGCCCGCCGGGGCATCGCGGTCACCCCCGCCGCCGCGTTCACCGTCGGGACCAGCCACGCCCCCAACGCCGTACGGCTCGGGCTGGCCGCACCGCCGCTGCCGACCCTGTCCTGGGCGCTTGACACGCTCGCGGCGCTGGCCCGCTCCAGTCCGGAGGACGGCGGGCCGGAATAGCCCGCCGGCCCGAGCGACACCGGGTGGAGACCGTCGCATCAGAGCCGAGGCAACGAATACACGCTCTAGGACAACGCGCGGGCCAGTTGGGTGCGGGAGCGGATGCCGAGGCGGTGGAAGATGTTGCGCAGGTGGTGGTCGACCGTGCGGGTGGAGAGGAACATCCGGCTGGCGATCTCCCGGTTGGTGGCGCCCTCCGCGACCAGCTGCGCGATCCGCAGCTGCTGACCTGTCAGCACCGCCGCCGCCGGCAGGTCCGGCCCGCCCACCGCCTCCCCGGCGGCCCGCAGCTCGGCGGCGGCCTGCTCGGCCAAGGCTGTCGCCCCGAGGACGGTGAACGTCTCGCGGGCGTCGTGCAGGTGCTCGCGGGCGTCTCGGGGCCGCCGGCTGCGCCGCAACTCCCGGCCGAACAGCAGCCCGGTGCGGGCCCGCTCGAACCCGCCCGCCGGGTGCAGCCGCAACGCGGCACGGAAGCCCTCCTCCGCCTCCGCGCTGCCCCGGGGGGCGAGCAGCGCGTGGCACCGCGCGGACAGCGCCCGACGCGACGGGCTCGCCGTACTGTCGGCCCAGCGGTCGAAGACGGCGAGGGCGGCGACGGCCACCGGCCGGTGTGCCGGGTGAACCGCGGCCTCCACCAGGTACGGCGTGGCCATCACCTGGACGAGGACCTGCCCGCGGCCGGTGCCGGGCCGGGCCAGGCCCGCCAACCGGGCCGCGGCGTCGCCGGGTCGCCCGTCGACCAGGTCCAGCACGGCCAGGGCCCAGCGCGCCAGGGCGGCGGGACGGCTCTCCGGCGCCGGGGCCTCGCCGATCTGGCGGATCAGCCGCAGGCCGGCGTCCCGGTCGGCGCGGATGGCGCAGAGCACCGCCAGCATGCCCAGGTGGACGCCGGCCCAGGTGGCCTGGCCGGTGATCCGGGCGAGGCGCAGCCCTTCCCGGGAGGTCTCCGCCGCCGCCTCGTGCCGGCCCAACCAGTACTCGGCGTCCGCCCGCAGCTCCAGCGCCCGCGGCAGGACTGCCAGTTCACCGCTCGTACGGGCCAGCTCGACGGCCCGGTCGGCGAGCCGGTGCGCCGTGGCGTCCACGGCCACCAGGAGACCGGCCACCGAGGCGCAGGTCAGGGCGGCCGGGGTAAGGGCCTGGCCGGTCAGCTGGTCGGCGAGGACGACGACCCGGCGCAGCGCCGGGCCGGCCCGTTCGTGGTCGCCGCGCAGCGTTGCCGCGACCCCGGCGACGTGGGTCGCCAGCAACTCCGCGCCGGGCCCCTGCCCGGGGCGACACAGTGCCGGCGCACGCCGCGCCACCTCGGCGTAGCGGTACTGGTCGCCGGCGAAGCAGACCGCCTCGCCGGCCCGCACCAGCGTGCCGAGGGCCAGGGCGGGTTCGGCGCCGGCCACCGCGTCCGCCGCGGCCAGCAGCGTCGTCAGGGCCACCGGGGTCGGGCCGCAGCGCAGTGCCATCTCGCCGCGCAGCAGCGCCGCCCGGCCGGCCGGCTCCGGCGCGGCGGTGGGCAGGCCCGCCAGCAGCAGCCGGGCCCGGTGCGGTTGGCCCGCCGCCCAGGCGTGGTGAGCGGCGTCCACGAGCCGGGCGGCGGCGCGGGCGGGCTCGGCGCTGAGCTCGGCGGCGCGGTGCAGCGCCGCCGACAGTGCGGCCGGCCGCCCACCGCCACTCGCCGCAGCCTCCAGTTCGCCCGCCAGATCGGGATCGGGGCCGTCGGCGGCGGCGGCGAGGTGCATGGCCCGGCGCAGTCGCCGCCCGGGGCCGTCGAGCAGGCCAGCGAGCAGCAGGTGCGCCGTACGACGCTCGGCGAGGGGCGCCGTGGCCTCGACCATCGCCCGGGCCACCGGGTGGGGGAACGTCACCCCGTGCGGCTCGACGCGGACCAGTCCGGTGACCTCGGCGGGGACGAGCGCCTCGATCACCGTGCCGGCGGCACGCGCGGCCCGTACCAGGGTGGCCGGGTCCAGCTCGCTGTCGAGGGCGGCGAGCAGCAGCACGCGTCGGGTGTCGTCCGGGAGCCGGCCCAACCGGGCCCGGTAGCCGCGGCCCAGCGCGCCGTCGGCCGGTGGCGCGGCGGGCAGGGGTTCCTCCCCTCGGCACTGGGCGGGGCTCAGCGAGCCGGCGAGGTCCACCAGCGCCTGCGGGTTGCCCCCGGCGAGCGTGCCGAGGGCGGTGGCGACCAGTTCGGACGGGCGGGTGGGCAGCCGGTCGACGAGGACCGCGCGGCTGTCACGTTCGTCGAGGGCCCGGAGCCGCCGGGTGGGGATGCCGCCCGGCGCGGTGTCGGTGGCCCCGGTGAGGACGACGACGACCGGCAGGTGGCGCACGCGGCGGGCGACGAACGCCAGCAGGTCGGCGGTGGGGCGGTCGCCGACGTCGACGTCGTCCATGGTGCAGAGCAGGGGGCGCTCCCGGGCGGCGGCGGCGAGCAGCCCGAGCACGGCCATCGAGAACGCCAGGCGATGGTCGACCGGGCAGCCCTCGCCGGCCAGGGCGTGCCGCAGCACGCGGCGTTGCCGTTCGGGCAGGGATTCGGCCCGGTCGAGCACCGGGTCGAGGAGTCGTTGCAGTCCCGCGTAGGGCAACGTCGCCTCCTCCGCGAGCCCGGCCCCGGACAGGACGGCGCACGCCCGCGCCTGCCGGTGCGCGTAGTTGACCAGGGCGGTGCGGCCGGAGCCTGGCTCGCCCTGGATCAGCAGCGCTGCCCCGCCGCCCGCCACGCCGTCGAGCAGGCCCCGGATCGCCCGGCACTCGTCGTCCCGACCCCGCAACACGGTTATTTGCACTGGCGATGCATTAACCATGCAGCCAGTGTCACCCATCGTCAACCCGTTGGAAAGAGGCCGGTGACGGCCCACCCCGGCCACCCCGGGCGGGCCGCCGCCTGCGCGGCCGCGCTACGGGCGCCCACGCAGGCGCTCGACTTCGCCCCGGGCATGGTCGACGGCCGGGGTGTCCCGGCCGCCGCAGCGGGCCAGTTCCTGCGCCAGGTCGTGCGCCGCGGCGAGGGTGTGGTCGGCGCTCCGGCGTTCACGGTGGCCATGGATCGACCTGTGGTAGGCGCGCCTGGTCTTCCATCCCCCACTGACGGCCCGCACCTCCGCGTCGGTGAGCAGGCCGCGCTCCGCCTCGGGGGCGAGGATGGCGTACAGCCACGCCTGTTCCTGCGGCGCGGCCAGCCGGAACGCGGTCCACAGCAGCAGGAGGCCGCCCACGGCCAGTAGGAGCATCATGAGCGGAATGCCGAGGACACCGGCGATGCTCAAGCCGTACGCGCTGAAATTGTCCCAGCCGCTGTGCACGACCATGGCGCCGAGCATGAGCAGCAGACCCCGCCCGCGGTGCCGGGTGCCGCCGCGGCCGAGCAGCCACATCAGCCCGGAGCAGAAGACGGCGCTGAACAGCACGTGCTGGAAGAGCCCGGCACCGGCCCGGGCCGCGAAGATGCCCCACGCGCTGGCCACCTGGTCGGCGCCGAAGCCGTTGGCGGCGGCGTTGAACGCGTACGACACGTCCTCGGAGATCTGGAAGCCGAGGCCGGCGAACGCGCCGATGATCAGCCCGTCGTACGGGCTGCGCACCAGCCGCGGCGCCAGCCCGAGCAGCAGCACGAGCGCCGTGGCCTTCGCCGCCTCCTCGGTGAACGGGGCGGTCAGACCGGGGCCCCAGTCGCGGGCCCAGCCGGGGCCGAACAGCTTGCCGTACAGGGAGAGCACCGCGCCGTTGGCCTGCACCGCCATCCAGTACGTCGAGGCGACGAACGCCCACGCGAACGCGACGAACAGCAGCTTCGGCGGCAGGGACGTGTAGCGGTTGTGGTAGGACAGCAGCAGCAGCCACGGGACGGTGTACAGGCCGAACGCGATGACGCCGATGGTGAGCCCGGCGCCGTACGCGCCCACGCCGGGCACGTAGAAGTGGACGAGCTGAAGCGTGCCGGCGGCCATGCCGAACGCGAACACCCAGAAGCAGGCATTGCGCAGTTGCACGAGGTGGAACGGCGCGCCCCAGCCGGACGCCTCGATCGCCGCGGACCGCGCGGCGGCGAGGTCGCCGGTCTCGTTGGTCGTCATGACGGCTCCTCGGGGGTGACGCTGCGCAGCATGGCGGTGATCTCGGCGGTGTTGGCCGCGTACTGGCCGGTGGGCGCGCCTACGACGATCGTCATTCCGGTACCGCTTACGGGAAACTGGTACGCGGCGACGACGCCCTCGGAGGAGGCGCTGGCGTAGCTCTCGGCCAGCCCGACGAGCCCGCCCTGCGCGGTCACCGTGACGCGCCCGGCGGCCACGGCGAACTTCGGCCGCGCCGGGGACACGGCGTCGATCCGCTCGACCTGGTCCAGCAGGGCACCAGGGTCGCCGGCGAACTTCGCCACGTGGATGGTGGCCGTCACCCCGTTGCGGGTCACCTGCGCGTTCGCGGAGCCGGGCGAGGTCGGCACCGTCGTGTTCGCGCCGACGCGTACGCCGCTGGTGAGCTGCCAGCCGACCGGTGGGGTGACGGTGATCCCGCCGCCGAGGTCGAGCCGGTCACCGGCCCTGATCGGGTCGTCGGACGGTACGGCTCGACCGATTGCCGGCAGGATCACGACGAGGACGACGGCGATGGCCGCGACCACGAGGGCAGGGGCCAGGCTGCGCCGGTCCAGGCCCAGCCAGCGCCGCTCGACCGGCACCCACGTCTCGGCGGGGGTGCGATGTGCTCCGGATGGGTTGACCATGCCTCACCATGGCATCCCCGCTCCGGAGGGCCAAGCCAGATGCGCTGGTGATGACCGTTACGCCACCCACAGGCGTCCTCGGTCACGGTCGCGCCGCGGCGCCCGGGCCGGCCGTCAGCGGGCCGCCAGGTCGGCCAGCAGGGCGGCCACCGTGCGGGTCATCACCGCGCGGGCCTGGTCCACGCCCAGCCCCAGCCCGTCCCGCAGCATCGACCAGGCCGGCCACATGCTCGTGGCCACCAGGGCACTCACCAACTGCTCCCGCCCCGGCCCGGCGTGCTCCAGCTCGGCGGCGAAGAGCTGCTCGACCTCGTCGCGGACCCGGGCGATGTGCTTGAGTCGGTTGCGGTGCAGCTGCCCGGAGACCGGCTCGCGCATCTGCGCGGCCCGGGCGGACGGCGCGATGAGCTGGAGGAGCCTGGCCCGCTGCCGGCAGAACGCGTCGACCCGCTTGGCCAGCGGCAGCGCGGGCGAGATCGGCCGGTACGCGGCGTCCTGCTGCCGGAGCAGCTCCTGCCCGCTGGCCTCGAACAGCGTCTCCATGTCCTTGAAGTTGGTCCAGAGGGTGCGCAGGGAGATGCCGGCCCGCTCGGCGATGCGCTCGCCGGTCGGCCGCAGGTCACCCTCGGAGATCAGCGCCAGGTGCGCCTCGACGATCGCCGCCCGGGTTCGTTCGGCCCGGGCAGCCCGTCCGTCGACCCGGCCCGGCACCTCGGCTACGCCCATCCGTGCCCACCCCCTTCACACCGTGGTCTCCCCCGGACCGCACCGAGTCTAGGCACGCGGCGATCGGCCGGGCGCGGCTGACGGCGTGGCGGCCGGTGGGCCGGCTCAACGCCTCCCGGCCGGTCAGCGACCGGGAGGCGCGGCGTCGACCGGTCAGGGTGTGGTCGGCACCCCGTTGGCCGGCGGCGTCGCCGGCACGGCCGCGTACTCCCGCACCGGCCCGTCGCCCTCGTCGGTCTCGTACGCCGGGCCGAAGTAGCTCTGCGCTCCCCCGGTCACCCGGGTCAGCCGCTGGCCGCCGTAGCCGGAGTGGTCGGTGGCGGAGAAGCGGAGCGGGGCAAGCCCGGGCCCCCGGTAGCCCCCCTTGCGGACGGCCTCGGTCACGGACTCGCGGGTGAGGTCGCGGCCCGCGGCGAGGAGCACCTGCACGAAGAGGTAGCCCACCGCCATGCCGTAGACGGTGTTGCCGTCGAACGGCGCGTCCCCGTTGTGAGCCATGTTGACCTTGGTGAACAGCTGGATCCACGGGTCGGCGGTGTCGTTCTGCATCGGCAGGTAGTTAGCGCCGACCATGCCCTCCAACAGCGGGGCCCCGGCGCCGAGCTGCCGGGCCAGGGTCGGGTGGTCGGCGCCGACGTTGGAGACCAGCCACTGCGGCTTGAAGCGCAGCCGGGCCGCCGTGCCGACGGCGAGCGCGGTGAACCCGGGCACGGTGGCGAGGATGACGACCTGGCATCCGGCGGCCTTGAACGCGCCGATCTGGGGTGCGACGTTGGGGTTGCTGGTGACGTAGGTCTGGCGGGCCGCGACGCCACCGGCGCCGAGCACCTTCTCCACCCCGACCAGGCTGTCGCGGCCGAAGTCGTCGTCCTGGCCGAGGAAGCAGACCTTGCGACCGGGCAGCTCGGTCTTCACGTGCTGGGCGAGGATCTTGCCCTCCACCGTGTAGTCGGGGTTGAACCCGAACGTGCCCGGATACCTGTCGGGCTGGTCCCAGCTCCGGCTGCCGGAGGCGACGAACAGGTCGGGAACCCGGTTGCTCTTCAGGAAGTCGACCACGCCCGCGTGGGTCGGGGTGCCGAGGCCGTTGAGGATGGCGAAGATCTTGTCCTGCAGGACCAGTTGGCGGACCACCTGCTGGGTGTTCGCCGGGTTGTACCCATCGTCCATGACCTTGTAGGTGATCTTCCGACCGTGCACGCCGCCGTTGGCGTTGACGTAGTCGAAGTACGCCTTGGTGGCAGGCGCGATCTTGGAGTAGCCGGCCGAGGCGGGCCCGGTGAGCGGCATGTGGGTGCCGACGACGATCTCGGTGTCCGTGACGCCGGGCACCGGGCTACGGCTCCCGGCGTCGCCGCCGCAGCCGGCGGCGGTGACGAGCAGGGTGATGGAGGTGGCGATCGCGAGAGCGCGGGGTGCGAGGCCTGGCATGTGGGGCATCGACCTTCCTCGGTCTGGTTCTGGTCGAACGGGTGGTCGGGCGGCCGGCGGTGTCCGGACGACCGTGGTGGGACAGGAACAGCTCAGGTTCGCCGGGATTGTCGGCGGGCCTGCAGAGCGCGGCCGAGGCGGGACAGCAGGCCCTGCACGCCGCCGGGGGCGGCGATCATGACGACGACCAACGTGGTCCCGAAGATCGCCAGCGGCAGGTTCCCCTCCAGCCGTTGCGCCACCGCCGGCGAGAGGGTGAGCAGGTCGCTCACGGTGTGCGTCAGGTCGGGCAGGGCGACCAGCAGGACGGCGCCCCACACCGCCCCGGCGAGGCGACCGAGGCCGCCGATGACGACGGCCATGAGCAGGAAGAGCGACAGGGTCAGCGAGAACGCGCCGGGCGACGCGCTCTGGGCGAGCACCGCGAGCAGGGCACCGCCGAGTCCGGCGCCGGCGGCGCTGACCACGAAGGCGAGCACCTGGGTGCGGGCGACGTGGATGCCGGCGAGGCGCGCGGCGACCTCGTCGTCGCGGACCGCCCGGAACGTCCGGCCGAAGCGGCTGCGGACGAGGTTGCCCAGCAGCAGCAGGGCGAGCAGGGTGGCCGCCCCGGCGACCCAGAGCTGCCACCGCTCGTAGGGGAAGTAGGGGCCGAGCGCCGCCGGTGGTGGCTCGACGGGAACGGACAGCCCCTGCTCGCCCTTGAACACGCCGTCGAAGGTGACGGTCAGCGCCGGCACGACGACGGCGACGGCCAGGGTGACGCCGGCGAGGTACGGCCCCCGCAGCCGGGCCGCGGCCACGCCGATGACGGCGCCGACGGCGACGGTGCTCAGCAGGGCCGCGCCAAGCGAGATCGGCAGCACCCACTGCCCGGTGACGCCCCGGTCGGCGAACGCGTTCTGGCTCAGGGCGGCGGTGTAGGCGCCGACGGCCATCAGCGCGCCGTGCCCCAGCGAGAGCTGGCCGTTCAGTCCGGTGAGGACGGTCAGCCCGGCGGTCGCGCAGAGGTAGGCCGCCACGGTGGCGAGCTGGAAGTTGCGGAACGGCTCAAGGCCGTAGCTGACCGCCACCAGCAGCAGCGCGGCGACGGCGACGACGGCGAGGTGGCGCAGCAGGGTCGAGCCACGGGGCCCCTCGGCCGGGCGCACGCCGGCGGCGGTTCTCCGGCTCGCCGGTGGGGCCGCCGCCCGGGTGGCGCTCACACCTGCCTCGCGGTGACCGGGGCGAACAGGCCGGCGGGGCGGACCAGCAGCACCGCCAGCAGCAGGGCGAGCACGGCGAGGGGGGTGAGGTCGCTGCCGGCGTAGCCGCTGACGTAGGAGAGCAGGAGACCGACCAGGAGGCCGCCGACGACGGCACCGGGCGGGCTGTCCAGCCCGCCGACGACGGCCGCGGTGAACGCCGAGACGAAGACCAGGTCCATCGCGTGCGGGTGCAGGCCGAGCTCGGTGGGGATGACCAGCATGGCGGCCAGGGCGCCGACGCCGGAGGCGAGGGCCCAGCCGAGGGTGAGCATGCCGCCGACGTTGACCCCGAGCAGCCGGGAGACCTCGGGGGCGAACGCCGCGGCGCGCATCCGCAGGCCGACCGCGGTGCGGGTGAAGGTCCAGGCGAGCGCGGCGACCACCACCCCGACGGTGGCGAAGACGAACAGGTCGTACGGCGAGAGGACGGCGAGCCCGCCCACGGTGAGGGCGGCCCGGGAGAACGGGGTCTCGGCGGGCAGGAACTCGTTGCCGTGGATCATGCCCAGCACGGCCTGGATCAGCAGGACCAGCCCGAGCGCGACGATGACCGGGCTGAGCGGGGACCGGTGGTCGACGAAACGCATGACGGTCACGTCGACGAGCGCGCCGAGGGCCAGGCCGGCCGCGAGCGCGGCCAGGAGACCGAGCCAGTAGGAGCCGGTCTCGGCGGACACGGTGTAGGCGGCGTAGGCGGCGGCGACGGCCATCGCTCCCTGGGCGAAGTTGACGATGCGGGCGGCCCGCCAGATGAGCACCAGGGCCAGGGCGAACGCGGCGTGGACCGCGCCCCTCGACAGACCGTCGAGGGTGAGGAAGAGGAAGCGGTCCAACGGTCCTCCTTCCGGCGGACGGGGTGGTCAGAAACCGAGGTAGGTATGGCGCAGGTCGTCGTCGTCGCGCAGCCGGGCGGCCGGGGCGGTGGTGACGACCCGGCCGAGGGCCATCACCACACCCTGGTCGGCGACGGACAGGGCGCTGCGGACGTTCTGCTCGACGAGCAGCACGGTCAGCCCGGTGCTGTCGCGTAGCCGCCGCAGCAGGGCCATGATCTGGCCGACCACCCGGGGCGCCAGGCCGAGCGACGGTTCGTCGAGCAGCAGCAGGCGGGGTCGGCCGACGAGGGCCCGGCCGAGGGCGAGCATCTGCCGTTCCCCGCCGGAGAGCTGGTGGCCGAGTTGTCCGCGCCGCCGGGCCAGCGGATCGAAGAGCTGGTAGACCTCGTCGAGGGCGCGACGGGCGTCCGCCCGGTCGCGCCGCCACAGTCCGCCGAGTCGCAGGTTCTCGTCCACGGTGAGCTCGCCGACCACGCCACGCCCTTCCGGTACGTGGGCCAGGCCCCGCCGGACGAGTTGCTCCACCGGCACGCCGCGCAGGTCCTCGCCGTCGAGGACGATGCGGCCGGTGGTGGGGCGCAGCATGCCGGAGAGGGTGCGCAGCAGGGTGGTCTTGCCGGCCCCGTTGGCGCCGACGACCGCCACGATGGCGCCGGGCGGGACGGCGAGGTCGACGGCGTGCAGCACCGGCGCCGCGCCGTAGCCCGCGACCAGCCCGTGGACGGCGAGCAGGGCGTCGGCGCTCACTGCGCCGCCTCGCCGGCGGCGACGCCGAGGTAGGCGTCGGTGACCGCCGGGGCGGCGCGGACCTCGTCGGGAGTGCCGGCGGCGATGACCCGGCCGAAGTCGAGCACCACGATCTCGTCGCAGACCGACATCACCAGGTCCATGTGGTGCTCGACCAGCAGCACGGCGCAGGGGTCGGTGTCGCGGCGGGGCAGGTCACGGATCAGGGTCGCCAGCTCGGCGATGTCGTCGGCGCCGAGGCCGCCGGCGGGTTCGTCGAGCAGGAGCAGCCGGGGGCGGGCGGCGAGCGCGCGGGCCAGGGCGACCCGCTGGCGTACGGCGAAGGGCAGGGTTCCCGGCAGGGCGCCGGCGTGCCCGGCGATGCCGAGCCCGTCGAGGGTGTCGAGGGCGTGCCGGCGCAGCCGGCGCTCGTCGCGGTCGCTGGGACGCAGGCCGAGCAGGGCTGAGAGGAAGCCGGCCCGGGCGGTGTGCGAGGCGCCGGTCATGACGTTCTCCAGCACGGTGAGCCCGGCGAACAGACCGGTTCCCTGCAGGGTCCGGGCGATGCCCAGGCGGGTGAGCTGGTGCGGTCGTGGCCGCAGCGACCGGCCGTCGAGGGTCAACGAACCCGACTGGGGCGTGACGAAGCCGCAGATGACGTTGAACAGGGTGGTCTTGCCGGCCCCGTTTGGGCCGATCACGCCCACCACCCGGCCGGCGGGCGCCCGCAACGATACGTCGTCGAGGGCGGTGAGGCCCCCGAAGCGCACCCCGACGTGGTGCAGTGCGAGCCCTTGCTCCATCACGCACCCCCAGACCCGCGAATGTTATTTACACTGGCAGTGTACATTTCCGAGCAGTCTCGTCAATGTCTTCGATGCCTGGCTGTCGACGAGTGGGCACCCAGGCCAGCCCGGTGTCGAACCGGGCGCGAAGGAAGCCGGCGCGGTCGGCTGCGGGCTCGCGCCGCCGCAGCAGCTCGGCGACCATGCGCCGCAGCCGGTCGGCAATGGCGCCCGGCACACACAACTCCCCGGAATTGTCTTTGCACTGTCAATGCAGCATCAACCGTCGCCGGGCAATACGAAAGCCCGCCGCCCCGGGCCCGGGGCGGGGCGGCGGCTCGTGGCCGCCGCCCCGATCGCGCTCAGGAGCTGGGGCAGGTGCTGCGGTACTCCTCGACCTCGAAGCCGCTGGGCCCCGGGCAGAGGAACTGCTCGTACCGGGTGTCGTCGTCGACAAACCGCTTCAACCAGGCCACCGCCTGCTTCGCCGTGGGCGTGTTGACCGTCTGCGGGAAGAAGTGGCTCGCCCCGTTGAGCTCCAGGTACGCCTTCTCCGACGACGCCGGGATGCTGCTGTAGAACGGCTCGGAGTGCGACAGGACCGGGGCCACGGTGTCGGACTCACCACCGACGATCAGCGTCGGCACCCGCAGGTTCGACCAGTTCTTGGTGAGGTTCCACGGCGCGAGCGGCACGGCGGCCTGCAGCGAGGGCCGCGCGGCGGCGGCCTCCAGGCTCCCCCCGCCGCCCATCGAGTGTCCCGCCACGGCGAGCCGGGTGGCGTCGATCCGGCCGCGCACGGAGCTGCGCTGGACCAGGTAGTCCAGCGCGGCCAGCAGTTGGCGGCCCCGGCTGTCCGGCTGGTCGAAGACGGTGTTGGTCTCGATGCCGATGACCACGAACCCGTGCGAGGCGATCCGCGGCCCGAGCCAGCTCAGGCTGGACCATCTGGCCGTGTATCCGGGTGAGATGGCGACGGCGCCGAAGGTGCCCTCGCTGGTGCTGGTCGGGTAGTAGATGACCCCGCCGCCGAATCCGGTGACGCTCAGCGACGAGACGTCCTGCGAGGCGGTGGCGAAGGGGCCGCGATTGGCCTCCAGGATGGCGCTGGTCGGAGCCGGGCCGCGCTCGTGGGGGTTGTCCGCGGCCTGGGCGGCGGACGAGGCCGTCGCGACGCCCACGGACGCCAGGACGGCGGCCAGGGCCAGTCGGGCCAGGACACGGACGGCGGGACGGGGGCGGGTGATGGTTGATCGCACGTCGGGTACTCCCTGCCGGTCGGGGCGATATCGACGTAGATCAGTGTCAGGGGTGCCCCGCCGGTCCCGCATCGGCGAAATCACCAGTGCGGGCCGCCCGTGTCGCGGCGGCCCTCACTGGTGGCACGTCGATCAGATGATCTCCACCCCGTAGACGCTCAGCGCCTCGGTGACCGGCTGGAAGTAGGTCGTCCCGCCGGAGGAGCAGTCACCGCTGCCGCCCGAGGTCAGGCCCACCGCGGCGCTGCCGCTGAAGAGCGCGCCGCCGCTGTCGCCCGGCTCGGCGCAGACCGTGGTGCGGATCAGTCCGGTGACCGTGCCCTCGGCGTAGTTCACCGTCGCGCCGACCGCCTCGACAGCGCCGCCGTGCAGGCCGGTGGTGCTGCCGGAGCGCTGCACCGACTGCCCGGCGAAGGCGTCGGCCGCGCCGGTGATGTCCCGCGTGGTGCCGTCGTAGAGGTCGACGCTGCCGTCGGCGGCGGCCGAGTTGCTGTGCTGGACGATGCCGTAGTCGTCGCCGGGGAAGCTGCCGGTGCCGCCGGAGCCGAGCGGGCTGCTCTGCGCGGAGTCGGCGTACCAGTTGGCGGCGATGGCGGTGCAGTGCCCGGCGGTGAGGAAGTAGTAGCTGTCGCCGCTGCGCACGTTGAAGCCGAGCGAGCAGCGACCGCCGCCCTCGGCCCAGATGGCCTCGCCGCCGGCGGCCCGGGTGCTGAGCTTCCCGGCCTCCCGCTCGATCCGGACAGTCCCGCCGAGCCGGCCGGCGACGGCCTCGACGCGCTGGAGCTTCGCGCCGGTCACGGTGCTGTCGACGGAGACGACGACCTCGTTGGTCGCCGGGTCGGTCCACCACGCCGTGCCGGGGATCCGGGCGGAGCCCTCGAGGGTGGCGGTGGCGCGGGCCAGGTCGTCCGCGCCACGGGTGACGAGCTTCGGGGTGGCGCCGGCCGCGCGGACCTTTCGGGCGGCGGCGTCGTCGGTCACGGTGACGACCATGGTGCCGTCGGCCTGGGCGTACGCCCCGCCGGAGCGCCCGCCGAGTGCGGCGGCGAGCGCGGTGGCCTGGTCGGGGGAGGCGTTCTTCGCGGGTGCGGCCTGAGCGGGAACGCTGGTCAGCGCTCCGACGACCAGGGCGCCGGCCACCGAAAGAGCGGTGACGTGGCGCAGCGGGGACCCGGAGAGTCGCATGTGGATACCTCCATGGAGCTGAGCACGGGCCACCCTTTCGGGTGGCCCCGGGCAGCCGATCGGTTGGTGAGGCTCACCCGATCGGAGGCGTCGAAGTATTCATAGGTTTAACAATGATTGCAAGAGTGATGGTTGGCCGGACTCGACCACTTCTCACACCTTGGGTCCCGACAGCCCGACGAGTGGCGAGTCAGGCGATTAGCGGCTATTCGTCGAGTCTCCGCAGGTCAGCAACCGAGGTCGGCGGCCCGGTCGGGCCGGTCCGCGCACCTGCCCGACCGGATGGCGGGACAGGATCGATTCGGCGGGAATCGGTGTCGGTGGGAGTTGCTCGGGCACCCCCGGCGGGTCGGGCCGCCCGCCGGGTCGCACGGCCAGCGAGGCCGCCCGGGGCGCCGACGGGGCCGCGCCCGGGCCCGTCAGGAACCAGGCGGACCGGGCCCGTCAGGAACCAGGGGGGCCGGCGCGGTACGCCGCCACCGAGCCGCCGGGGCCGAACCATGTCCCGCGAGAGTCGCCGATCGCGCCTGTGGGCGAGCACGGCGTCGTAGCGTTGTCAGTGGGCACCCTCCGTCACGGGGCCGGAGACTGAGCAGTGGGAGGCGACTGATGACCGAACCGGAGGAAGAGCAGGAGAAGACCCCCAAGACCGACCGTGTCCTCTTCTCCCCCGACGGCGACCCGCACCACACCCTCGCGGAGGCGGGGCAGCCGGACGAGCACCTGGCCGTGCGCTACCAGCACGACGGTGAGAGCGAGACGGTGGGCGACGACGAACAGCGGCCCTGACCACGCCGACCGCCCGGGTCGGCGCGGATCATCGTCAGCGGCTGCCCACCGCGCTCCACCCCACCTCACCCCACCTGGCGGATCCTCGGACGGGCCGCACCAGAATGGTCGCGAGCGGTCTTCATATTCTTCTAGATCGGGTTTACGCTCTGCCTCAGTCCTGAAGCGAGTCACAGTGGAGGTTCCCGTGAAGAAGATGACCGTCCGACGCACGAGCGCGCTGCGCCTGGTGTCCGGTGCCCGCCGGCTCTGGATCGAGTGGTGCTGGTAGTTCCCGGCACGGCGGGCGCTCTCGGGCGCCCGCCACTACGGCGACGGGCACGGCCGTGACCGGCGAGCCGGGCCACTACGACTGCCACCGCGCCTACGGGCCGTACGCCGGGGTCGCGGACTTCCTCGGCCGGATCGCCGCCGAACGGCCGCGCCTGGCGTCCCGCCACGAGGTCGAGCTGTACGCCATCGCGCCCCGGCTCGACCACGCGGCACGACCGGCCGCCGAGGAGGAGCCGATCCGGTTCCATCCCGCCCGGCGCACCGCCTGCCTGGCCTACGGCGCGACGGAGTTCGTGGCGGCCTGGGCTGACAGGCTCCGGCGCCCGGTCACGATCCGGTTCGACCACGTCGCCAGCGCCGACGAGACCACCCGCGAGCTACTGGACGCGCTGGCCCGTCGGGTCGGGTCGTCCCCGGTACGCCTGGACCTGCGCGACGGCGGCGACCGCGAGCCGGCTGCGGCCGACCCGACGCCGGAAGCCACGCGCACGGCCCTCGGCGACAGCCTGGCCCGCGGCTTCTACCACCACGCGGCCCGGGTGGCGCGGCGCGGGCGCGCCACGGTGACCCCGGGCGGCGACCTGCGCCACTGGTGGGCGTTCACCACCGGTCTGGCCACCGCCCTGGCGGCGCTGGACGAGGCCACCGAGGCGCTCGACCTCTACCGCGAGGCCCGCGCCGCCACCGACGACCCGAAGATCACCATGTCGGCCGCGTACGCCACCGCCATGCTGTACGCCCGGCACCTGCCGGCGGCCGACCAGGACCCGGCGCAGGCCCGACTGTGGCTGGAACGGGCGGTCCACCTCGCCGCCGGCCTGGACGACCCTCGGCAGCGGATGCTGTCCACCGTCTTCTACGAGCAGGGCCTGGCGCTGCTGGACAGCAGGGCGGGCGACCCCGCCCGCGCGTTGCGGCTGATCGACGACGGGCTGGCCAGGCTGACGGCGGTACTCGGCCCCGGCGAACGCCCGCAGGATCTGGCCCGGCTGCGCCACAACCGGGCGCAGGTGCACCTGGCCCTCGGCGATCCGGCGCAGGCCCTGGCCGATCTCGACACCGTGATCGCCCACGACCCCGGCAACTGCGAGTACTACGTGGACCGGGCCGCCCTGCACCGGGCGGCGGGGCGGGCCTCGGCCGCGATCAGGGACTACGACACCGCGATCCGCCTGGGACCGCACCTGCCCGAGGCGTACTACAACCGGGCCGTGCTCCAACAGGAGCGGGGCCGCCCCGAGCGGGCGCGTGCGGATTTGGACCGGGTGCTCGCCATCGACCCCGGGCACCTCGACGCCCGGATCGCCCTGGTCAACCTGCACGTGGAACGCGGCGCGCTCGACGCGGCCGAGGCGGGCGCGCGAACCGGCCTGGCGCTGGCCCCGCAGGAGCCGGCGCTGCTGTGCACCCTCGGGCTGATCCGTTCGGAGCGCGGCGGCCTCGCCGAGGCCGACGAGCTGCTCACCCGGGCCCTGGCCGGTGATCCGGAGCTGGTCGAGGCGTGGACGAACCGGGCCGCCGTCCGGTTCGAACGCGGCGACGTGGCGGCCGCCGTGGCCGACCTGGACCGGGCCGTGGCGCTGTCGGCGGCGCCGGTGCCCCGCTACAACCGGGGCACGGCGCTGATGCGGCTGCGACGGTGGGACGAGGCCGCCCAGGACTTCACCCACGCGCTCGCCCAGCCCGGCCTGGACCGGGCACTACGGCGCGACCTGCGCGCGGAACTCGACCGCTGCCGTCGCGCGATGGCCGGATGACCCCGAGCAGGGCGGGCTGACGGTCACGACTGCGGCACCACGGGCGCAACCGCCCGGGCGGCGCACCCGGCCGAAAAGCGTTTGCTGCGCGCGGTGGGCTCCGGGAGGCTGGGTCCATGACGTTCTGACGGACCGCACCCAGCTGCTCCACGGCCGCACGGCGCCGACCCGCGCCGTCATGCCGTCCGTCCATGACCGCTTTCAGCAAAGTGAGCGTCCTTGTCTCAGCCATCCTTCCGGCAGGGTTCCCTGCCGCGGTCCGCCCCGGCCGCGGGTTCGGCCACCGTCACCGTGTTCGCCTCCCCCACGAGCTGGATCGAGTCCGACGCCCTCGCGCAGTGCCACCAGGTGGCCACCCTCGACGGCATGATCCACGTCGCCGCCATGCCGGACCTGCACCCCGGCAAGGGCGCACCCATCGGTGCCGCCATGTCGTCCACCGTGTTGTACCCGTTCCTGGTGGGCTCCGACATCGGTTGCGGCATCGCCGTGTTCCCACTCAAGCTCAGGCGCGCCGTGCCCGAACGCCTCGCCGCCCGGTTTCCCGACCTCGACCGCGCGTTGGACCCCGAGCGTGATGCCGACGACCCGGCCTGGGCCGTCGTGACGGGCGACGTTCCCGCCGGTCACGTCGAGGGCCTCGGGACGGTCGGTCGGGGTAACCACTTCGTCGAGCTGGCACGGATCGACACCGTCCTCGAACCGGACCACGCGAACCGTCTCGGGCTCGCCGCCGGCGACCTCGTGCTCATCGTCCACAGTGGTTCCCGAGGGCTGGGCGAGCGGATCCTCCGTTCGCACACCGAGGTCCACGGCGCGGGTCCCGCCCCGGATCCCGACGCCTACCTGAGGATGCATGACGACGCCGTACGCTGGGGCTCGCTCAACCGGCGGATCATGGCCGCCCGGGTCGCCCACGCCCTGGGAGCCGAGCCCACCGAGCCAATCGTCGACGAGTGCCACAACCTGGTCGAGGTCCGCGACGGGGTCTACCTACACCGCAAGGGGGCGGCGCCGGGTGACGGCCGCGACGTGCTCGTCGCCGGCACGCGTGGCACCCGTTCCTACCTGGTCGCCGCCCACGCCGGACCGGACGCCAACCATTCCGTGGCGCACGGCGCGGGCCGCAAGATGTCGCGCGCCGACGCCCTGCGCCGGGGCCGGGCCAAGCACACCGTCGAGGAGCTGCGCCGCACACCGGTGGGGTCGCTGGTGGTGTGCGGCGACCGCCAGCTGCTCTTCGAGTTGGCCCCGACCGCCTACAAGCGCATCGAGCAGGTGATCGCCGACCTCGTCGACCACGACCTGGCCACCCCCGTGGCCGCCACGGTTCCCCTGGTCACCTACAAGACGCCCGACCACGGGTCCACTCCCCCACGGGACCGCCGGGAGCACCGCCGCGGGCGTGGCTCCGGAGAGGACCTCGGCACGCTGCGCGCCGGTGCGCAGCACATCACGCAGGTGGTCCGGCTCCCACGCCGTACGGCGGGCGCGGATCGGCTCGAGGAACGCCTCGAAGGCCCGCGTCACCAGGTCGCGAGCGGCGTTCCACGACAGGGTGCCCGACTCGAGGCCGACACGAACCTCCGCCGCGGACTCCGGCGAGCCGATGACGTCGAGCAGGGCCGGAGCGAGCAGCTGGCCGTCCGATCCCCGGTAGGCCATCGCGTCCACCGCCTTGGCCACCTCCTCGGAGGTGGCCGAGAGCTCGATGGCGTTGCCGAGGCTCTTGCTCATCTTGTTGGCGCCGTCGAGGCCGATGAGGTCCCTGGTCTCGCGGAACACCGCGGTCGGCGCGGGCAGGCGCAGTGCGAACTCCTGCTCCAGTTCCGCGACGATCTCCCGCGCGATCGTCACGTGGTCGACGTTCTGGTCGCCCACGGCCACGTCGGTCGCGCCGAGCCCGATCACATCCGCCGCCTCGAGCACCGGGTAGCCGAGCAGACCGAGCGACGCGTCCTCAATGGCGCGACCGCCGAGCATGGCCTTGAAGCTGATCTGGTCCCGCAGCGCCCGCACCCGAACCAGGCTCTGAATGATGGCGTACAGGCGGGCCTGGCTGGGGACGTCGGACTGGACGTAGAAGGTGCACCGGTCCGGATCGAGACCCACCGACACGCAGTCCGCGATCAGGTTGAGGATCCGGTCCTGGATGACGGCGGTCGAGGATCGGGTCGCGTTCGTCGTGAACATGTGCAGGTCCGCGACGACGAAGAACAGCTCGGCATTCTCGTCGTTGGCCTGCCGCACCAGCGAGTCCAGCATGCCGAAGTAGTGTCCGACGTGAAGTGATCCGGTCGGGCGTGCGCCCGCAAGGAACCGCATCTGTGCTCCCTTTCCCTACGCGCGATCCGCTTGATGCGCGCAGGCCACTGCACTTGCGCGACCGGAGGCGTCACGGCGAGGTGTTCTACGTTGAGTGCTGGGGCGGGAACAGATTCCCGACGCCGCCTGCCGCCCTACTGGGCGAGCCTGCCGGGTGCCAGCCCGCGAATGGCAGGCACACCCTGCCCGACCACCCTCCCGTCGACCACACCTCCTCGACCCGATTACACTTGCCCGATGACTGAGGCCCCAAATGCCCCGCTCGCTGCGGCGATAGCCCGTAACCCCGCCCTCGTGCGGGAGATTTCGGAGCATCCCGAGCGGTTCCGGATGCTGACGGGGGAGCGCCCCACCGGCCGGTTGCACGTCGGGCACTACTTCGGCACTCTGCAGAACCGGCTCCGCCTGCAAGACCTCGGCGTCGAGCTGTTCGTCCTGCTCGCCGACTACCAGGTCTTCACGGATCGTGACATCAGCGCCGAGATCGGCCAGAATGTTCTCGAATGCATGGCCGACTATCTCGCCATCGGGCTCGATCCCCAGCGATGCACGATCTTCGCGCACAGTTACGTGCCTGAGCTGAACCAGTTGATGTTGCCATTCCTGAGCCTGGTCTCGGTCAGCGAGTTGCAGCGGAACCCGACTGTCAAGGAGGAGATTCGTTCCTCCAACCGGCCGCAGGTCAATGGCTTGATGTTCACCTATCCGGTTCACCAAGCCGCAGACATTCTGTTCTGCAAGGGAAACCTGGTGCCTGGCGGGAAGGACCAGTTGCCGCACGTGGAGGTGACCCGGGACATCGCCCGGCGGTTCAACGAGCGGTTCGGTGCCGGTGAGGCCTATTTCCCTGAGCCTGAGATCCTGCTCAGCAACGCCCCTCTGCTGCTGGGGGTCGATGGCAAGAAGATGGGCAAGAGCCTCAACAACTCCATCAACCTCGGTGCCACGGCCGAGCAGACCGCAAAACTGATCAAGGGTGCGAAGACCGACTCGATCAGGGAGGTCACCTACGATCCGGATCAGCGACCGGAGGTCTCCAACCTGGTGCTGCTGGGCTCTCTGGCGGCGGGGCAGAGTCCCGAGGAGTTCGCGGCCGCCTGTGCCGACAGCGGCGGTGCCGGGCTGAAGAAGGCCGTGACGGAGGCGGTGAACGAGTTCTTCCGCCCGATCCGCGAGCGCCGCAGCGCGCTGCTGACTGATCCCGGCCATCTGATGTCCGTCCTCAAAACGGGGAACGAACACGCTTCCGGGATCGCGCGACAGACCCTCACCGACGTCCGCCGGCTCATGGGCACCGACTACTACCCGCTCGGGAACGCCTGACCGCAGTGCGGGCGGCCGAACACGACTTCGCGTACCTCGAGGAATCACTGCGCGTCCACTGGCGTGCCGACGCCCATGCCTCAGCGGATGTGGAGCGTTACTCACACGGCGATTGCGAGTCGGGCGGGAGCGCTTCGATCAGGATGTCTGAGGGGTCCTGGCGTGGGTGCCGCTCCACGGCAGGTATGTCTCCCGGTGCCTATGGAGCTGAGTCGGATACGACATCAGCCATCCTCGCCGTGCTCGGCGACCGCAAGCGACGACCCGACGGGGCGGTGGGTAACGCGACGGCGGTGGGTAGCGCGACGGCGGTGGCCCGACCGGCGGTGATGACGTGGACGACTCAGCTCCATAGGCGCCGCCCCACCGCATCGACCGCCCCGGCCACAGCTCCGCCCCGGCCACAGGCCACCGGCCACCGCCACCAGCCACCGGCCCGGGCCAACCAGGGACCGCACCCGCGACAACGCAATGACCCTGCCCTCCGGCGGCAGAAAAAGCGACAGCGATCCGTCGGCGATCTCCCCTGCCAGTTCCAGATTCTTCGGCCCCAACGCCGCCAGGTAGATCGGCAGGTCACTCCGCAGGGGGCGCATCGTCAACCGTTGCGGCTCACCCGGCGCCCCGGGCAGCGGCAACGTCGTGTGCCGCCCGGCGAACCGGACCGGCCGGCGGGTCAGTGCCGCGCGGACCACGGCCACGTACTCCCGGGTGCGGGTCAACGGCTGCCCGAAGGGCACCCCGTACCAGCCCTCCGACACCACCGGGCCGGAGATCCCCAGCCCCAATCGGAACCGGCCCCCGCTGGCCAGATCGAGCGTCGCCGCGGTCATCGCCGTCATCGTCGGCGCCCGCGCCGGAATCTGCATGACCGCCGCGCCCAGGTCGATCAGCTCGGTCTGCGGGGCCAGCCAGCCCAGCAGCTTCGGCACGTCGCTGCTGTACGCCTCGGCGATCCACAGCGCGTCGTACCCCAACTGGTCCGCCGCCTGCGCCAACGCCAACAGATCGTCGAGACTGGTCCGGTCGTGCAACATACCGAGACTGAGTCCGAGCCTCATCGTCATGCCCCATCCGATTGCTGGTTCAGCACGAACCCGGCCAGCGCCTGCGGTGTCGGTGCCGAGAAGACCGCCGCCAACGGCACATTCACCCCGGTCGACCTGGTGACCTGTTGTGCCAGTTTCGCGGCGAGCAGCGAATGACCGCCGCTGCGGAAGAAATTCGACTGCTCATGCAGCTGCGGTGCCCGTTCCTTCGCGGACAACACGGTTCACCTCACCGGATCGGCGTCGAGGACGTCATGGCGGTCGTCTGCTGCGGCCCACCGAACGCAAGCGGAGCGGCTGGCGGAGCGGCGCCCGAGCCGCCTCTGCCGGTAACAGTCAGTGACCTGACCGTCCGGATCGGAGGCGATCCCGGGGCCCACTCGCACACCGTCAGAGGCCGCCGCCCGGACCAGGTGGAGCAATGCGGCTTCCGGCACACGAACCCCCTGAGGCGCGACTCCGAGCCGCCCGCGACGAATGATCCCCGACAGGCTAGCGGCGCACGTCGCGTGGCATCAAGCGCTTGGCACACGCGGACGAGACCCCCACCGCCGCACCGCGCCGCCGGCCCTCGAACCTCGTCCCGGGCCTCCGCCGGGGCGGCGACGTCGAACGGTTGGCGGAACCGACACAGACTCAGGCAACACGGAGGTCCTGCGGGCCGCCATGGTCACTCAGCGTCAGATCTCCCGCACTCCGCCGTCAGGCCGAACGCAGTCGGCCATCGAGCGCCGGCTCCGCTGCGGCGCGACGGAGGCCGCCGCCGCTCAGCGATCCGGGGCGTTCTCCGCCAGGTACATCTCGAGCTGGATGTTGTCCGGGTCCCGGAACGCGATCAGCGTGAAGCCCATCGGTGGCGTGACTGTGATCCCGGAGTGCGCGACGCCGGCACCCGTCAGCCGGGAGGCCCACGCCTCCAGTTCGGCCCGCGTCCGCACCGCGAACGCCAGGTGGTCGAGTCCCGTCCGATGTTCACTGAATTCCGCGCCGGCATCCGCGTGCTTGTGCGTCGTCAACCCGATGACGACCCCGCTCGGGTGGCGCATCAGCTGCCGGTCGAAGCTGTCGGTGTCCCACCGGAACAGCGGCGAGAAGTCCAGGATGGCGCTGTACCAGCGCACCGAGGCGTCGAGGTCGCGCACGTTCAGCGCGATGTGGTGGATCCCCGAGAACCCTGCTACCGCCACGTCTCACGCCTTTCGTAACCCTTGGGCCCCCGCAGAACAGTAAGCGGATGGTACGGCGCGGGAGAGCGCTCCGGCGGGCTGGGTCGGATGCGCAATCCCCCGGGCCTGCGCCGGACACGTGGCCGGTGGTCGCCGTGCGGCGCGCGCTGGATCGGCAGCGCACTCGGCGGCGACGAGCCCGTTGACACCGAGCAGTTCAAGGCTTAGAACAATTCATTGATAGTTGTAAATTGAAAGGTTGTCACCGGAAGGCGCCACCCCACGCCCAAGGAGGACCCGGAGCATGCACCGACCAGGCCCGTCCCGTCTGCTCGGCCTGCTGGCCGCCGCCATCACCGCCACGTCCGTGCTCGCCGCCGTCGTCCCGCCCGCCGAGGCCGCGGCGGCCGACCTCACGCAGTACGTCAATCCGTTCATCGGCACCGACGACAGCAACGCCCCCAACCCGGTGGGCGGCGGCGCCGGTGGCAGTACGATCCCCGGCCCGGTCCAGCCCTTCGGCATGGTGCAGCTCAGCCCTGACACACCGACGGCCTCGCCCTCCGGCTACCGCCACAGCGACACCGAGATCGAGGAGTTCAGCCTCACCCACTTCAACGGCGCGGGCTGCTCCAACAACGAGGACCTCGGCATCCTGCCGATCACCGGGGCCCTCGGGTCCTCACCCGGGACGTCCTGGACGTCCTACCGGGCCACCCAGAACAAGAGCCAGGAGCAGGCCAGTCCCGGCTTCTACCAGGCGGTGCTCAGCAACTACGGCAACACGAGGGTGGAGGCCACGGCGACCACGCGCACGGCCGCCCTCCGCCTGACGTACCCGTCCACCACCACGGCCAGAGTGTTGATCAACACCAGTCGCAGCGCCACCGGCAACCGGAACGGCTCGGTCACCATCAGTGGGTCCTCCGTGACGGGCAGCGTCACCGGCGGCGGCTTCTGCGGCAGCGCGAAGACCTACCAGATCTTCTACCGGATGGAGTTCGACCGCGCCCCGACCGGGATCGGAACCTGGTTGGGCGGAACGGTGAACGCCGGCTCGGCCAGCACCAGCGGCACGAACTCCGGCGGCTACCTGACCTTCGACACGTCCAGCAATCCCGTCGTGCAGGTCAGGGTGGGCATATCGTTCGTCAGCCAGGCCGGCGCCCAGGCCAATCTCGCCGGCGAACAACCCGGCTTCGGCTTCGACGCGACGCGCGCCCAGGCCGCCGCCCAGTGGAACGCCATGCTCAACCGGGTACAGGTCACCGGCGGCTCCGGCACCGACCTGCAGAAGTTCTACACCGCCCTGTACCGCGTCTTCATCAACCCCAACGTGTCCAACGACGTCGACGGGCAGTACCGCGGATTCGACAACGTCATCCGCACCGCCGGCCATCCCGTCTACCAGAACTACTCCGGCTGGGACATCTACCGTTCCTGGGCGGCCCTGATCGCGTTCCTCGCACCCGACGAGGCAGCCGACATCGCCAAGTCCATGGTGCTCGACGGGCAGCACGGCGGCCTGCTGCCCAAGTGGTCGCACAACACCAGCGAGGCGTTCGTCATGACCGGGGACCCCGGCCCGATCGTCGTGGGCAGCCTCTACCAGTTCGGCGTGCGCGACTTCGACACCGCCGCCGCGCTGTCGCTGATGAAGAAGAGCTCCGCCGGCGGCACGACCCAGGGCAGCCCGGTCCGGGGGCGGCAGAGCGGTTACGTGCAGCGCCAGTACATCGACGGCGACCCCTCCGACTCGTTGGAGTACTCGGCGAGTGACTTCGCGGTCGCCCAGTTCGCCCGGGCCCTGGGCGACACGGCCACGTACGACACCCACATGGCACGTGCCCAGTGGTGGCGCAACGTGTTCAACACCGAGTCGGGCTACGTCCACCCGCGCAACGCCGACGGCACCTGGCCGTGGCCGCTCGACCCGGCCAGCCAGTCGAACTACGTCGAGGGCAACGCGTCGCAATACACCTGGATGATCCCCTACAACCTCGGCGGCCTGATCAACCTGATGGGTGGTCGGCAGACCGCGATCCAGCGGCTCGACCACCACTTCACCCAGACCAACGGCGGCCAGTCGCAGCCGTACTTCTACATCGGCAACGAGCCGGAGCACGGCGTGCCGTGGGCCTACCACTTCGCCGCCGCGCCGGCCGGCACCAGCGCCGCGGTCCGGCGGATCATGAACGAGTCGTTCACCACCGGCGCCGGCGGGCTGCCCGGCAACGACGACCTCGGCGCGACCTCGGCCTGGTACGTCTGGTCCGCGCTCGGCATGTATCCGCCCACCCCCGGCGCGGACACCCTGGCCCTGCACGGGCCGATCTTCCCGTCGATCCTGGTCGACCGTCCGACCGGTGACCTCCAGATCAACGCCACCAACGCCGGGCAGGGCAACCAGTACGTGCAGAGCCTGTCCCGGAACGGCTCGGCGACGCAGCGCACCTGGCTGCGGTACGGCGACCTCGCCGGTGGGGCGACACTGTCGTACGCGATGGGAGCCGCACCCTCGGCGTGGGGCACCAGTCCCGTCGACGCGCCGCCGTCGTTCACCGACGGGTCCACTCCTCCGGCCGCCGCCCCCGAGCTGGGCCCCAACCTGGCCGCCGGGAAGCCGGCCACCGGGTCGGCCGGGTGCAACTCCAACGAGGGCCCCGACAAGGCCCTCGACAGCCGGCTCGGCGGCGCCAGCAAGTGGTGCTCGCTCGCCGCCGGCACCAAGTTCCTCCAGGTCGACCTGGGATCGAGCCAGACGGTCCGCTCGTTCGTGGTCAAGCACGCCGGACTCGGCGGCGAGACCACCGGCTGGAACACCGGCGATTTCACGATCCAGACCAGCACCGACGGCAGCGCCTGGACGACGCGTGTCTCGGTGTCCGGCAACCGGTCGAGCCGGACCTACCACCCGATCCTCGCGGCGCCCGCCCGTTTCGTCCGGCTGAACGTCACCACCCCCACCAACAACGGCAACAACGCGGCGCGCATCGACGAGTTCGAGGTGTACGGCACGAACAACCAGACCAATCTCGCACTGAACCGGCCGGCCACCGCGGACTCCCAGTGCGCCGCGAGCGAGGGGCCCGAGAAGGCCGTCAACGGCAGCACCTCGGGCGGCGGCTCCGACAAGTGGTGCGCCAGCGGCGGCACCAGATCCCTCCGCGTCGACCTGGGCGCGAACCGCCGTGTCGGGTCGATCGACATCCACCACGCCGGCGCCGGCGGCGAGAACCGTGCGTGGAACACCAGGGACTTCGACCTGCAACTGTCCGCCGACGGCGCGACCTGGACGACCGTGGCGCAGGTCAGGGGCAACACGGCCGACATCACCAGCCACCAGGTCTCGACGGACGGCCGGTATGTGCGCCTGAACGTCCTCACCGCCACCCAGACCACCGACACCGCCGCCCGACTGTACGAGGTCGAGGTCTACGGAACCTGACGCCCCCGTGGCTGGCCGCGCCGCGCGGCCAGCCACGGTCGGCCGGTCCGGCGGCCTACGCCCACCAGTTGCCGGAGTCGCTGTCGGCGCCCTGGACGTCGTCGGTCATCTGCGCGTTCACGGTGACCTGGTGGAAGGACTGCCACCCGAACCCGCTGAAGATGAAGATCTCCCAGGCAACCGGACCGCTCGCGCAGGGCACGTCCATGGCCGCCATTCCGAACGAGAACGGCATGACCTGCGTCGCCGACACGCTGATGTGCGCGGCGCCGGTCGAGCCGGTGCAGGTCACCGTGCCGTTGACCTGCAGCTGGTCGACGGTTACCGCGCTGGCCGAGGTGACAGTGATGTCGGCCGTCGCCGCCCGCGCCGGCGCGGCGACGGCCAGCCCGGCCGTGGTGAGCACGGCGACGGTCAGCACCCCACGACAGGCCCGTTCGATCATGGTCATCATCCCCTCAAGATTCGCGAAACCGGCGGGACAGGCCGGACCAGCCTAGCGAATACATCCACAAATACGAATCTCCCATGACAAATGTACTGACCGTCGCGGCTGCTGGCGCAGGTCCCGGTCAGCGCGGGACCAGACCGTTCTGGTACGCCCAGACCACGGTCTGCAACCGGTCGCGTACGCCGATCTTGGCCATGGCCCGCCCGAGGTGTGACTTGACCGTGCTGGTCTCGATGAACAGCTCGCCGGCGATCTCGACGTTCGACAGGCCCTGGGCGAGCAGCCCCACGATCTCCCTCTCCCGCGCGGTGAGCTGGTGTGCCGCCGCGGCGTCGGACGAGGGCGCCGGCCTGCGCCGCGCGAACTCCGAGATCACCCGATGGGTGACGGCCTGGTCGACGAGCCCGTATCCGTTGGCGAGGCGGCGTACCGCGTCGATGAGGTCCTCGGGCTCGCAGTCCTTGAGGATGAACCCGCTCGCCCCGGACTCGAGCGCGCCGAAGACGTACTCGTCGAGGTCGAAGGTCGTCACCACGAGCACGGCCGGCGGCGCCCCGGCGGCGTCGGCGACGATCTGGCGGGTCGCGGTGAGCCCGTCGCCGCCGGGCATCCGGACGTCCATGCAGATGACGTCCGGGTGCAGCCGGCGGGCCTGCTCGACAGCCGAGGATCCGTTGGACGCCTCCGCCACGACCTCGATGTCCCCCGCCTGCTCCAGGATGACGCGGAAACCGGCCCGCACGACCGCCTGGTCGTCGACGAGCATCACCGTGATCATGCCGGGTCCTCCCCCTTCGTGGCCGTCGCCGTCGAACCGGTGGGCGCGTCGTCGCGCCCCGTCGGCAACCTCACTGTGACAGACCACCCGCCCGGCGGCGTCGGGCCGGCGGCGAACCGCGCGCCGATCAGCTGGGCGCGTTCCCGCATGCCGACCAGCCCGACTCCGCCGCCGGTCCGCGCCGCGGGTTCGGGGCCACGCGTGGCGGGTTCGTTCGACACCCCGAGCGCGACCTCGCGCGGCAGGAAGCGGAGCTCCACGCGCACCGGGGCGCCGGGGGCGTGCTGGCGGGCGTTCGACAGGCACTCCTGCACCATCCGGTACAGCGCGACGTCGGCGATCGGGGGCACCTCGCGTTGCGGTCCCTCCCTGACGAACTCGACGGAGGCGCCGAGGTCGCGTGCGGTGCGCACGAGGTCGTCGAGGCTGACCAGCCCCGGCACCGGGGCGTTGTTGTCGTCGTCGTGCCCGGCGGTGTCCGCGCCGCCCCTGTTCACCGACCGTCCCCGGAGCACACCCACGACGAGCCTCAGGTTGTCGAGGGTCTCCTTGCCCTGCCCGCGGATCCAGGCGACGCCGGCCTTCGCCGCCGCGGGATCGCGGTCGATCAGCCGCTCGACCGCCGCCGCCTGCACCACCATGCCGGACAGGTGGTGGGCGGCGACGTCGTGCAGTTCCCGGGCCATCCGGGCGCGCTCCGCGCCGATCGCCGCCCGCACCTTCTCCCGGTGCGCCCGGAGCGCTTCGTCCGCCCGCACCCGCACCAGTTCCAGGTACCGCCGGTGGGTGGCGACGTAGCTGCCGACGAAGGTCGCCCCCAGGTAGGACAGGGCTCCCGACGCGAGGTGGCCGAGCGCCGTGACGAGGATGTCGGGGGCCACCCCGGCGGTGACCGCGACCACCCCCGACGCCTCGGCCACCGTGGCCGCCCCGGCCAGCAGCAGCGCCGTCCGGACGGGGAACAGGGTGCCGACGGTGTAGGCCGCGACGAGCGGTGCGAGGCCACGGACCGTCGCTTCGGACGGGACCACCGCGGTGACGACGACCTGCAGGCCGACGACGAGCCCGAGGCAGAGCCGCGGGCGTACCCGACGCAGGCACAGCACCAGCGCCTGCACGGAGACGACGGCGACGAGCACCCGGGCCCGCGCCGGGTCGACGGAGAGCCCTTCGACGGGCGTGGCGAACCGGAGGAACGTCGTCAGCAGCGCGAACGTCGCCACGGTGACACCGGCCGCCAGCAGGCAGTCCCGCGCGAACCGTCCGGTCACTCCGAGCCTCGTGAGTCGTTCGTCGATCCGCCGGGTCAGTCTCGGCGAGCCGGGGATGTCGGCGGGCGCTCGGCCGACGCCGGGGTGGTCTGCCATGGCGATGAGCATCCTTCGTCGGGGATCGTCGCGGGTCGGCGGGTCAGTAGGAGATGTCCGGGGCGAGCAGCATGAACTCGACGGCGAACCACCCCGTACCGGCGAGCGCGAGCAGGATCAGGCCGCTGCCGGCGGTCCGGTGCCAGCCGGAGCGGCGGCGGATGTCGCCGACGAGCCGGACGGCGGCGGGCAGCACACCGAGCAGGCCGATCAGCTGCAGCGCCTGCACGGCGCGCAGGGCGGCGCTGGGGACGTCCTGGAGGCCCATGATACTGACGATGCTCACCCCCCAGCCGACGAGTGCGAGGACGGCACCGGCGACGGCGAGGTGGCTCAGGACCCGCGCGGTGCGCCCGGCGGGGTCGCGGGGGGCGCGGCCGAGGCGGCGACGGACGACCGCGCCGACCGGCCAGGACAGGACGGCGAGGACGAGCACGACGGTCGAGGTGGTGATCACCGGGACGGCGAGGGCGGAGCTGCGGGCGGGCTCGACCGGCAGGAGGGCGAACGCGGAGTCGAAGCCGATCGCCTGCACCCTGCCGTCGGCCACCCGCATCGAGAGAGTGCGCTGCCCGCCGACCTCCCGCCAGACGTTGGGGGTGATCTCCTCGTACCGGGCGGGAGAGTCGGACAACGGGCCGGGCTCGAACAGCAGCCGGCCGCCGTCCTGGACGCTCACCGTCGTACGGCCGACCAGGCCGATCGCGGTCAGGAAGGTGCTGCGCATCGCCCGCGAGCTCTCGTAGGTGCCGGCCGCCATCGCGGCGTGCTCGGCGGTGGCCGCCGCGTCGACGGCCCGGGCCGGCAGGGGCTTCGTCGGCGGGAAGTAGCGGTCGGCGAACCCCGACAGAACCGCCTGCCGCAGCTCGTGGCTGTCCATCGCGCCGCGTCCGTTGCTGTTGAGCGAGATGAAGATGCCGGCCCGGTCATCGGGGAAGATCTGCAGGTGGGAGTGGAAGTAGTTGGTGTCGCCGCCGTGGCCGAGGATCCGGTGGCCGTTGCGGTTCTCCTCGAAGAACCCGAGAGTCATCCGGGGGCCGTCGGCGAGGGTGCCGAGCGAGGCCGCGTCGAGCGCCGGCCGATGCATGAGTTCTAGGGTCGGGGCGCCGAGCAGGGCTGTCCCGCCGACCGGCGTGCCGAGGTGGGCGAGCATGAAGCGGGCCATGTCCGTCGCCGGCGCGCTGAGCGCCCCGGCGGGTGGGACGCCGACGGTCTCGAACGGTGCGGCCGGTTGGGAGGCGTCGCCGTATCCGTTCGACAGGCGGTCCCGCAGGTGCGGCGGCAGCGGCTGGGCGAAGGTCGACGACGTCATGCCGGCGCGGCCGAGGACGTTGCGCTCGACGTACTCCTCGAAGCGCATTCCGCTCACCCGCTCGACGATGTACCCGGCGAGCGCGTTGCCGTAGTTGGAGTATGCGGGCACGGTGCCCGGCTCGTAGATCTGCTCGGGTGGGTCGGTCGCCAGCGCCTTGCGCAGGTCGGCGCCGGTGCCCGTCAGGTCGATCAGGCCGGCGACCCGCTCCTCGAACCCGGCGGTGTGGGTCAGCAGGTGCCGCAGGGTGACGGCCCGGTCGAAGGTGCGGGGCGGGGTGAAGTCGAGATGGTCGCGGATGTCGGCGTCGAGGTCGAGGTCGCCCTTCTCGACGAGCTGCATGACGGCGGTCGCGGTGACGAGCTTCGACACCGATCCCACCCGGAACAGGTGCCGGTCGGGGTCGACGGGCACGGGGACCGCGCCGCCGTCGGTGCCCGTGTCGGCGTGGCCGTAGCCCCGCGCGGTGAGGATCTTGCCGTCGCGGACGACAGCGACCGAGGCTCCCGCGATGCCGGTCCGTTCGAGTGCGGCCGGGAGCAGGCCGTCGAGCCAGGCGTTGACGTCCCTGCTGTTCAGGGCGGCCGGGTCGGTCGACGCGCCGGGGGCGGCCGGGGCGCCGACGGGCGGGGCCGGGTTGGCCGGCGACGTGCCGGCGCCGCAGCCCGCGAGCGCCGTCGCGGCGACGGCGAACAGGGTCGCCAGGAACGCCGCGCGGCGCGGCAGGCGGGACCCGGATCGGGGTGGGCGGGTTCGTGAGGTGAGTCGTCCGGGTGCGTCATCGTGGGTCATGGTCATCTGCTGCCTTCCGAGGCTCTCGGGTGTCCGGAGGAGGTCCGTTCGGCGTCACCCGAATGCCCTTAGGGCAGCCTGCGGGAGCAGCGCCGCCGCGCCATCTGGCGCAGGGACGCAATCGGTTTGCGACCTGAGTGGGAACCGTGGCGTCGCGAACCGGTCGCGGGGCGGTCAGGCATGGTCCGCGATCGGCCCGGGTGCGCTTCGGGCCCCCTCGGGGGCCCGCCTGGAAGCGCGGAAATTCCCCGGTGCAACAACCTCGACCGCTCGGCGGCCCCTGTGAGTCCACTGTGTACGGTGGCGGTCTGATCCCGCTCGGCCGGCGACCTTCTGGGCGGTTGCCGGGCCGCACCGGTCGCTGCCGCGCCGGATTGTCGGCCGGCTGGGCAGCCGAATCCCCCATCGGAGGAACTGCGAATCATGTACGACGCGATAGTGGTCGGCGCCCGCTGCGCGGGCGCCTCCACCGCCCTGCTGCTCGCCAGGCAAGGGCACCGGGTGCTCGTGGTGGACCGGTCGTCGTTCCCCAGCGACGTCATCTCGACACACTTCCTGTGGCCGCACGGGATGTCCTACCTCAACCGCTGGGGCCTGTTGGACCAGGTCACCGCGGTCACCCCCACGCACACGACCATCGATATCGTCAACGACGGCATCCGACTGACCGGATCGGTGCCGGCGGGCCTGCTGCGCGAGCACTTCCGGGACCTGCACGGCGACGACTCGGGCGTGGTGCAGAGCTACGCCTCCGTCCGCCGCCGGGTGCTGGACGAGATCCTCGTCGAGGCCGCGGCCAAGGCCGGCGCCGAGGTCCGCACCCACTGCACCGTACGGGAGCTGATCGTGGAGGACGGCCGGGTCGTCGGCGTCCGGGGGCGAGCGGCCGACGGCCAGGTGTTCGAGGAGCGGGCCCGGATCGTGGTCGGCGCCGACGGCCGGAACTCGTTCGTCGCGCGCGCCCTCGACCTGCCCAAGTACGACGAGCGGCCCCGGTGCACGTTCGCCTACTGGAGCTACTGGTCCGGCTTCGACCTCGGCTCCGGGCAGATCCACCGGCGTGGCCGGCTCGGCTGCGCGGCGGTGCCGACCAACTTCGGGCAGAACATGGTCCTGGTCTGGGGGCCGAGCGAGTGGTCCCGGGAGTTCCGCGCCGACGTGCCGGGCAACTACCAGCGGGCGCTGGACTTCGTCAGCCCCGAGCTGGGCGAGGTGGTCCGCACCCGGGGGACGCGGGAGGAGCGGATCTACGGCACCCTGGACCAGTCGGCCTTCCTCCGGCCGCTGCACGGGCCCGGCTGGGTGCTCGTCGGCGACGCCGAGTCCGCGAAGGACCAGTGCACCGCCATCGGCATGACCCACGCCTTCCGCGACGCGGAGCTGGTCAGTGCCGCCCTGGACCGGTGGCTGACCGGGGAGGTGCCGATCGACGAGGCGATGACGGCGTACGAGGGCCGCCGCCGCAGCCAGAACGCCGCCGCCTACTACGACTACGTGTGCACGTTCGCGGAGATGCGGCCGTACCGGCACGACGAGTTGCAACTGTTCGTCGCGTTGCGCGGCAACCAGGAGGAGACCGACCGGTTCATCGCCACGCACGCCGACGTCGCGCCGGTCTCGGAGTTCTTCCAGGCGTCCAACCTCTTCCTGCTCAACGACGCCGCGAAGGAGTCCTCGGCCGGCTACGCGGTCTTCGACGACTTCGCCGCGACGTCCCGCATGTACCAGCAGAACCTCTTCGCCTGATGCCGCACCAGGGAGCCGACACCGTGACCACCACCGACCTGCACCAGCGTGACGACGGCGAGCTGATCGAGGTCATCCTGCACGCGGCCCAGCACGGGGACGTCGAAGCCATGGCACGCACCGCGGCCGAGGTCTCCGAGATGACCCGCAACTGGGCCGCCCACATCCCGTGGGACGACTTCGCGACCCTCGACCGGTCCGGGGCCGACGGCGAACTCGCCCAGATCGTCGCAGACCTGACGGAGATGTGGGAGCCGGCCCACCTACGCAACCCCGTCGACCCGGACGAGGAGTACGCGCTGGACAAGAACGCCTACGACTTCTACCGCCCCGCCGGCCGGAACCTGCTCGCCCGCACCGAGGACTTCTACGGCTGGGTGCAGGCCCGCCGCCGTACGGAGACCTGGCAGTACTCCCGGGTGCTGGAGGCGGCCCCGGACAGCATCGCCCAGATCACCAACGACCTGGGCCGGCGGACCCGGGGCATCAACTTCAACTCGCAGGACTACCTGTCGTTCAACACCCATCCGGCGATCCGGGAGGCGGCGGCCCGCGCGATGCGCGACTACGGTCCGCACAGCGCCGGCTCGCCGATGGTGCTCGGCAACACCCTGATCTCCGACGACCTCGAGGCGGCCCTCGGCGATCTGCTGCGGCTCGACCACGTGACGCTCTTCCCGACCGGGTGGGCGGCGGGCTTCGGCGCGGTGGTCGGTCTGGTCCGCCAGTCCGACCACGTGCTGATCGACCGGCTCGCGCACTCCTGCCTCCAGCAGGGCGCCCGGGCGGCGACCCGCAACGTGGTGCGCTATGAGCACCTCAACGTCGAGGCGGTCCGCCAGCACCTGGTCGACATCCGGTCGCACGACACCCGCAACGGCATCCTGGTGGTCACCGACGGCCTCTTCTCAGTAGACGCCGACTGGCCGGACCTGGTGACCCTCCAGCGGGTCTGCCGGGAGTACGACGCCACCCTGCTGGTCGACGTCGCGCACGACCTCGGCTCGATGGGGCCGGGCGGTACGGGCGTGCTGGGGACGCAGAACCTGCTCGGCGAGGTCGACATCGTCATGGGCGCGTTCTCGAAGACGTTCTGCTCCAACGGCGGTTTCGTGGCCTCCCGCTCGCCGGCCCTGAAGCAGTACATCAAGATGTTCGGCGGTAGCCACTTCTTCTCGAACGCGCTCTCCCCGGTGCAGACCGCGGTGGTGCGGGAGGCCACCCGGATCATCCGGTCCGCCGAGGGGGACGCGCTGCGCGCCAGGCTGTTCACCGCGATCCACGCGCTCCGCGACGAGCTGACCAGCCGGGGCCTGACCTGCATGGGGGAGCCTTCGCCGATCGTCCCGCTGCTGATCGGCAACGAGAAGCTCGCCCGAACCGCGAACCGGCTGCTGTTCGACCGGGGGGTCCTCGCGTTCATGGTGGAGTTCCCGGTCACGCCGACCGGCTCGTCCCGGTTCCGGCTCCAGGTGCAGGCCGGTCACCGGCCCGAGGAGGCCCGGGAAGCCGCCCGCATCATCGAGGGAGCCATCGCCGACTCCCGGGCGTACCTGTCCAGCGCGTTCGGCAGCGCCCCCCGGTAGCCCGCGGGTGGGGTGCCGGAGGCTTCGGGCCCGGCACCCCACCCGGCCTCGTGGAGGCTCACCGGTGGCCACAACCGACATCGACGACGGGCGACGGCCCGAGTTGACGCAGGTCACCCCGGTCGGGGCCGGCGGCGGGTCACCGCCCGCGAGCTGGGTACGCTGGGTCACCAGCCTGATCCAGGGCGGTTGGGACAGCAGGAGCCGAAGGAAGGGAGCTGTCATGGACAGCAGTGCCCCCGTCGTGGTGGGTGTCGACGGTTCTGCCATCGCGCTGGACGCGGTCCGCACCGCCGCTCGGGAGGCGGCCAGCCGTCGGCGGCCCTTGCGGATCGTGCACGCGTTCATCTGGCCGCTGATGCGCGTCACGGTCGATCCGGCGCCCGGCGCCCCGGCCGGCGCCGGGCTGCGCAACCAGGCCGAGCGGTACGTCGCCGAGGCGGTGACCGAAGCCGGCAGGATCGCCCCGGAGGTGGTGGTCACCGGCGCGGTGGTCGACGGTTCGCCGGCTCCGGTGCTCCTCGCCGAGTCGCGCGACGCGTCGTTGCTGGTGCTGGGCAGCCGCGGCCTGGGCGGCTTCGCCGGGCTGCTGATCGGCTCGGCCACTGTGCAGTTGTCCGCCCGCGCGGCGTGCCCGGTGCTCGTGGTGCGCGGCGAGTCGCGCGCCGACGGCCCGGTGGTGGTCGGCGTGGACGGCTCCGAACTCTCCACCGAGGCGGTCGGGTTCGCGTTCGACGAGGCGGCCCGCCGGGGTGTCCCGCTGGTGGCGGTGCACACCTGGCTCTACCCGGCGCCGCTCGGCCCGGGTGACATTCTGCCGCTCGTGTACGACCTGGAGGCGCTCGCCGCGGAGGAGGAACGCGCCCTCGCCGAGTCCGTCGCCGGCTTCGCGGCGCAGTACCCGGATGTGCCGGTCCAGCAGCGGCTGACGCGGGGCTCCCCGGCCGGGGTGCTGGTGGAGGAGTCGAAGACGGCCCAACTGGTGGTTGTCGGAGCCCGCGGCCGAGGCGCGCTCGCCGGTCTGCTGCTCGGCTCGGTCAGCCACGCCGTGCTCCAACACGCGCACTCTCCCGTGGCCATCCTCCACCACCGGGGAACCACCGCCGGCAGCTGACGCTCCCCGCCCCGACGCCATCCCGATCCAGCACCCGGCGACCGGGAACGCTTGGAGCGGACCCGGGCCGACGAAACGATACGGGTCACCGCAGTCGCCGATGCCCGCCACAGCAGTCTTGATCTTTGCGGGGTGCGGAGGGCTGTGGCCAGGAACAATGAGGCAATGGCTCAGTCAGCGACGCAGGCGCGCGCCTGGTACGCCGTTCCCGCCGAGCACGTCGTGCGGGAGTTGGCTGTGGACCCGGCGACCGGCCTGTCGTCGGACGAGGCGGCCCGCCGGTTGGAGCGCCACGGTCCGAACCGGCTGACCGAAGCGGCGCGGGAGTCGCGGTTGCGCGCGTTCCTGCGGCAGTTCCAGGATGCGTTGATCCTGATTCTGCTCGTCTCGGCGCTGGTCAGCCTGATCGTGAGTCGGGAATGGGAGACACCGGCCGCGATCGCCGTGGTGGTGCTGTTCAACGCGACGATCGGCTTCGTTCAGGAGTCGCGGGCGGAGGCGTCGCTGGAGGCGTTGCGGCGGATGCTGGTCACGACCGCGACGGTTCGCCGGAACGGGCGGTTGGTACGCCTGGACGCCGCGCAGTTGGTGCCCGGCGATGTGATCGCGGTGGAGGCGGGCGCCCGGGTACCCGCCGACAGCCGGTTGCTGAGGTCGGCCTCGCTGGAGGTGCAGGAGTCGTCGCTGACGGGCGAGGCGCAGGCGGTGGCGAAGGCGGCGGACGCGGAGATCGACGAGCGGGCTCCGCTGGGCGACCGGGCGACCGCGCTGTTCATGAACACCATGGTCACCCGGGGCCGGGGGGCGGCCGTGGTCACCGCGACCGGAATGGCGACCGAGACCGGCCGCATCGCCGGCATGCTGCAGCAGGCGAAGCCGGGGCCGACGCCGTTGCAGCGCCAGATCGACACGCTCGGGCGAACCCTGGCCCTCGTCGCCGGCGCGGTCATCGTGATCGTGTTCATTCTGGGCCTGGTGCGCGGGCAGGACTTCGGGGACCTGTTCATCAGCGCGGTCTCGCTGGCGGTGGCCGCCATCCCGGAGGGGCTGCCCGCGGTGGTGGCGTTCACCCTGGCCATGGGCACCGGTCGGCTGGCCAGACGCGGCGCCATCGTGAAGCGGCTGGCGTCGGTGGAGACGCTGGGAAGCACCTCGCAGATCTGCACCGACAAGACCGGCACTTTGACCCTGAACCAGATGACGGCCCGGGAGATACTGCTGGCGGGCCGGCGGTTCACCGTCTCCGGGGAGGGTTACCGCACTGACGGGCGGATCCGCACCACCGACGGATCGCCGCTGCCCGGGACCCTCGACGAGGCGTTGGTCGCCATGGCGCTGTGCAACGACGCCGTGCTGCGTGACGGCGACCTGGTCGGCGACCCCACCGAGGGCGCCATGGTGGTGCTCGCCGAGAAGGGCGGCATCGACGTGGCCGTCCTGCGCCGCGAGCGCCCCCGGCTGCTGGAGATTCCGTTCGACGCCGACTACAAGTTCATGGCGACGTTCCACCAATGGACCGACGAGCACGGCCGCGAGACGGTCCGGTCCTTCGTCAAGGGCGCCCCGGACGTGCTGGCGGCCCGTGCCGACCGCCACCTCGGCGGCACGGGGATCCTGCCCTTCGACGACGCCGCCCGGGCCCACTACGACCAGAGCAACGCGATGCTCGCCGAGCAGGGCATGCGGGTGCTCGCGGTCGGCGCGCAGGATTTTCCGGCGGACGGGTTCAAACCCACCGATGATCCCAAGGACATGCTCGATCGGGTGGTCCTGGTCGCGCTGGTGGGGATCGTGGATCCGCCCCGGCCCGAGGCGCGACAGGCCATCGCCGAATGCCGGGCCGCCGGCATCCGCGTCAGGATGATCACCGGGGATCATGTCGTCACGGCCGGCTCGATCGCCGCCGAACTGGACATCCCGGGGAAGGCGGTGAGCGGCACGGACCTCGACGGGATCGAGGACGACGCCGAGCTGGCCCGCCGACTCGACGACATCGGGGTGATCGCTCGCGTCTCCCCCGAACACAAGATCCGCATCGTTCGGACGTTGCAGGCCCGCGGCGACGTGGTGGCGATGACCGGCGACGGGGTCAACGACGCCCCCGCCCTGCGCAGGGCGGACATCGGGATCGCGATGGGCCGCACCGGGACCGAGGTCACCACCGAGGCCGCGACGATGGTCCTCACCGATGACAACTTCGCCACCATCGTCCGCGCCGTCCGCGAGGGCCGCGGCGTCTACGACAACATCGTCAACTTCACGCGCTTCCAGGTGTCGACCGCGTTCGGCTTCGTGCTGACGTTCCTGGTCGCGTCGCTGACCGGCATCGCCGGCGGCACGCCGTTCACCGCCCTGCAGATCCTCTTCGTCAACCTCGTCATGGACGGCCCACCGGCGATGTCCATCGGCGTCGACCCGATCAGTCAGGATTCGATGAGCCGGCCGCCACGGCCCGCAGGCGAGCGGATCCTCACCCGGCACCGGCTCGGGCGGATCCTGCTGGCCAGTGCGGTGATGGCCGCCGGCACCCTCGCGGTTCTGGTGCTGGCACCCGGCCCCGACCCCGCGCCGGGGCTGGCCACCGTCGCCGGCACCATGGCCTTCGTCACCTTCGTGTTCTTCCAGGTGTTCAACCTGCTCAACGTCCGGCACTTCAGCCGCAGTGTCTTCGCCCGCGAGACACTGCGGAACCCGTCGGCGTTCATCGCCGTCGCGGTCGTCGTCGTGCTTGTGGTCCTGCTCGTCGAGATGGATCCCCTGCGCCGCTTCTTCGACACCGTCGACCTCACCTCCGGCCAGTGGCTGGCATGCGTGGCGGTAGGAGCCACGATCCTGTTGACCAGCGAACTCGTCAAGGCCGTGACACGCGCCAGGCTGCGCCGCCGGAGCGCGGCGCAAGCGTATGCGGTGACCCCCTGACGATCCGCCGGGAGGGAGTTCTGACCACCCGCGGGGCCTACTCCAGTGCGGGTGCGAGATGGTGGCCGGTGTCGTTGGGCGGTAGATGCTCTGGGCGGTGGCGGGCGAAGGCGTCGACCCTGCCCCAGCGGCCGGGGATGTCCAGCAGCGCGATCCGCCTGAAACTGGGTGGCAGCGCGGGGGCCACGACGAGATGGTTCTCGTGGGGGTCGATGCCGAGCATGGTCCGGAGGAGCAACAGGGACGCCCCGCTGGACCATGCCTGGGGGCTGCCGGCGGTCGGATAGCGGACCGGGTATCGGGTGGTGTCGCGGGCGAAGCCGCCGAAGGCTTCGGGAAGCCGACCTTGGAAGTAGGCGGCGGCGGCGATGACGCCCTCGGCGATGCGGCCGGCCTCGGCGGCGAATCCGTAGCGGCGCAGGCCCCAGGCGATGAACGAGTTGTCGAATGGCCACACGGTGCCGTTGTGGTATCCGAGTGGGTTGTAGCGGCGTTGCCCCTCGGCCAGGGTGCGTACTCCCCAGCCGGAGTACAGCGCCGGGCTCATCAGGTGCTCGGCGACCTGCGGGGCCCGCTCCGGCGGCACAATGCCGCTCCACAGCAGGTGCCCGATGTTGGAGGACAGACTGTCGACGGGGGTGCCGTCGCGGTCGAGTGCGAGGGCGTAGTAGCCGCGGTCGTCGATCCAGAAGTCCCGGTTGAACCGGTCCTTGAGCGCCGCCGCCTCGCGTTCCAGCCGGTCGGCAAAGGCTTGGTCGCCCCAGAACGTACGGGCCAGCCGCGCCCCGCGGATCTTGGCGTCGTAGGCGTAGCCCTGGACCTCGCAGGTGGCCCTGGGGAAACCCGGCAGCCTGCCGTCGGCGTAGGAGATGCTGTCCCAGGAGTCCTTCCAGCACTGGTTCTCCAGGCCGGTGACCCGGTTGCGTCGTTCGTACCAGACGTAGCCGGTGGACGTCAGATCCGCGTACTGGTCGATCCACGCCAGGGCCGCTCGGGCCTCCTGCTCCAGCTCGATCACCAGCGCCGCGTCGCCGCTCCACCGCTCGTACTCGTCGAGCAGCACCACGAACAGCGGCGAGGCGTCCACGGTGCCGTAGTACGGCGAGTGCGGCTGTTCCTCGAACGCGGCCGACTCGCCGTAGCGCAACTCGTGCAGGATCCGGCCGGGGTCCTCCTCCAGGACATCGTCGGTCCGGGCGCCCTGCAGCGAGGCGAGGATCCGCAACGTCGGCGGGGCCAGCGACGGTGTGAAGGGCAGGGTCTGCAGGCAGGTGAGCAGGCTGTCCCGGCCGAACAGGGTCATGAACCAGGGCAGCCCGGCCGCGGGTACGGTCGCGCCACCGAGCGAGAGCGGAGCGAAGCGAAGCGCCGCCAGGTCCACCAGGCTGCGCTGGTACACCTGCTGCAGCGCGGTGTTCTCGGTGTCCAGCTGCGGGGCCGCCGCGACCCACGCGCGCACGCTCTCCGGCAGGGTGGACTCGTCCGGGCGCAGGGTCCGCAGCGCGGAACGGAGGTCGTGGCCATCCGGGCGCAGCGCTCGCATGACCACCCGCAGCTGCGTCGACCACTGCTGTCCGCAACGCACCCGGGGCCTGAACCGGAGACCTCGCGGATCGAAGGTGGTCGGCTCACTCGCCGACACGGACACCTCCCGCTGGAACGTGCCGCGCCGGTAGCCCAGACGCAACTCGTCCGGCCCGACGTGGGTGTAGTAGCTGCCAGCCTTGTCGCGGATGTCGAACTTGATGTCGAAGATGTCGGCGAAGTCGGCCGCCGCCTCCCACCGCACGTCGAGGTCGACGTCCTGCTCGCCGTAGTTGAACACCGTCAGCGACTCGGTCAGATCCGGCCCGATCCGCCGCCGCCGGATCGCCGACACGTCGGCCTCCACGTAGTCGACCCGCCCGCCCGGCACCACGAAGAACGCCACCTCGTAGTACTGGCTGTCATCCACCGACAGCGCGGTCAACCGCTCCCCGTTGACGGTGAGCACCCATCGGGACAGGAAACGGGTGTCGGCGGCGAACAACCCGACCGGGGTGGCGGGCGAGGCGTCCACATCACCACTGGCGTCCGACACGATGAAGGTGCTGCCATCGATGCACGACACGGTGCCCGGAGTGTCCTCCATCGGGTCACTTTCCTCCGCGATGGGGGACTGCCTGCCGCTGTGCGGCGGGCGGCACCGGGAACAGCCGACCGATCCGCAGCGCCAGGCCGAGGTCCCCGTCGACCAGGATCTCGCCCCGCGTGATCGCGGCGAGGCCGTTCAGCTCACCCCGGGCCATCGCATCTGCGACCTCCGCAGACGTGGTGATGACGGTCCCGGCGGGGTCAGCGCCCCGCGTCACCCGCAGCCGCCCATGATCAATATCCAGCAGCCACTGCTCCACCCGATCCCCGTCCCGGATGTCGAACCGGACGGTACCGCGCACCTTGCAGAACCGTGGATCGCTGCCAACGTCCGTCAACTGCTCGAAGAAGGCGCTGATCGCCGTCATACGACCTCCACAGCCGCTGGTAGGGGCGCCCGCCGCCTACCCAACGCACGCGGATCCTAACTCTCGCCGGATGGCCAGAAGCCACGCCGGTGACCGCGGAGTTCGTCGCTGGGCGCCACGATCGCCGCCCTCGACGAGCGATACGGCGAGGCACGCCGTGAGAGGCGCTCAGCCGGTGCCCGGCGGAGCAAGCCGGAGAGGCAGGTGGGGTGGCGGTTCACATCAAAGGTCTTCGTTTGATCTAATCCGGTCTCCGGAGCAGCCCCACCGCGACGGCCCCTCAAGGATCAAGGAGAGCTAATCATGACCGTCTCGCAGCGCGTCGCGATCGTCACCGGCGGCTCCCACGGAATCGGCCGGCAGGTCGTGGAACGGTTGGCGGCGGACGGCTACGCGGTTGTACTCAACTACGCCACGAGCAAGGTCGAGGCGCAGGAGGCCGTGGCCGAGGTCATCGCCGCCGGCGGAGACGCCGTCGCGGTGCAGGCCGACGTCGCCGACGAGTTCGCGGTGGCCGACCTCTTCGACACCGCCGAGCGAACGTACGGCGGGATAGACGTCGTCGTGCACTCGGCCGGGATAGTGATCCACTCCCCCATAGCCGAACTGGACCTCGCAGACCTGGACCGGGTGCACCGCACCAATGTCCGCGGCACCTTCGTGGTCGACCAGCAGGCGGCCCGCCGGGTCCGCCCCGGAGGGGCGATCATCAACATCTCCAGCACGACGCCCCGACTGTCCCTGCCCGGCTACGCCGCCTACGCCGCGAGCAAGGCCGCGATGGACTCGATCACCCTGATCCTGGCCCGGGAGCTGCGGGGGCGCGACATCACCGTGAACGCGGTCGCGCCCGGCGCCACCACCACCGCCCTCTTCCTCGAGGGCAAGGACGAGCAGATGATCGCCCGGATGGCGGCGATGTCGCCGATGAACCGGCTCGGCGACCCGACCGACACCGCCGACGTGGTGTCCTTCCTCGCCGGCGCGGCCCGCTGGATCAACGGCCAGGTGCTGTATGTCAACGGAGGCGCCGCCTGACCCACCCGAACAGTGCCGCACGCGTCGATCCGGAGCTCCGGCCTGGGCCGGAGCTCCGGACGTCGGGACCGGCGGGAACCGGTCGGCGTGGTGTTACAGGGTCACAGTCCAGCTGTTGATGTAGCCGACATCCCCGGCGGCGGCGTCCTGCACCCGCAACGTCCAGGTGCCGGCGCGGGTCTCGCTGGCGAGGTTGACCGTGTACGTCTGGTTGATGTTGTCGGTCGAACTACCGGTCCGGTTGTGCAGGGTGTAGACCGAGCCGTCCGGCGCGACCAGGCTCACCACCAGGTCACCGATGAAGGTGTGCACGATGTTCACCGCGACCGTGCTCGTCGCGCTGGCGTTGCCGGCGCAGCCGGTGATCGCGATGGTGCTGTTCACCGTGCTGTTGTCGGAGATCGTCACGTCCGTGCCGTTGGTGCCGCTGCAACCCGGGGTCACGGCGCCGTCGAGCTTGAGCGTCCAGCTGTTGATGTAGCCGACGTCCCCGGAGGCCGCGTCCTGCACCCGCAGCCGCCAGGTGCCGTTACTGGTCTCGCTGGAGAGGTCGACCGGGTAGGTCTGGTTGATGTTGTCGGTCGACCCACCGGTCCGGTTGTGCAGGGCGTAGACCGAGCCGTCCGGCGCGACCAGGCTCACCACCAGGTCACCGATGTACGTGTGCACGATGTCCACCGCGACCGTGCTGGCCGCCGAGGCGGTGCCGGCGCAGCCGGAGATGGTGACCGAGCTCTCCACCGTGCTGTTGTCCGAGATCGACACGTCCGTGCCGTTGGTCTGCGAGCAGCCCGGCGGGCCGTTGACCGTCAGCGCGTACGAGGTGCTCTGGGTCGTCACCGGGCCGGTGCCGACGATGGTCACGGAGTAGGTGCCCGGTGCCGCCGTGCCGGCGGTGCTGAGCGTCAGGGTCGCCGAGCCGCCCGAGGTGACCGACGACGGGCTGAAGTTCGCGGTGACGCCGGCGGGCAGGCCGGACGCGGTCAGGGCCACCGTCTGCGGGCTGCCGATCGTCGTGGTCGTGCTGACCGTCGCGGTGAGCGAGCCGCCCGGGTTGACCGTCCCGCTGGCCGGAGCCACGGCGATGCCGAAGTCCTGGGTCGGCGGAATGATGTTGCCGGTGTAGAGCAGCTTGTTCGGCGAGCCGGTGCCACCGCCGGTCACCACGTCGCTGGTGGCGTCGTTGTACAGCTTGTCGCGGACCTGCTGCGGGGTGTACGACGGGTTGGCGGCGAGCACCAGCGCGGCGGCGCCGGTGACGTGCGGGGCCGCCATCGACGTGCCGCTGATCGTGTTGGTCGCGGTGTCGCTGGTGTTCCAGGCCGAGGTGATCGACGTTCCGGGGGCGAAGATGTCCAGGCAGGTGCCGTAGTTGGAGTAGCTGGCCTTGGCGTCGGTGGAGGTGGTGGCGCCGACGGTGATCGCGGTCGGGGTGCTGGCTGGCGACTTGGTGCACGCGTCGGTGGTCTCGTTGCCGGCCGCGACGCCGTAGCTGACGCCGTCGGCGATCGAGGCGGCGACCGCGTCGTTCAACCCCTGGTCGGTGGGGCCGCCGAGGCTCATGTTCGCCACGGCCAGTTCGCCCGGGTCGTGGTCCCCGGTCACCCAGTCGATGCCCGAGATGACCTGGGCGTAGGTGCCGCTACCGGCGTTGTCCAGCACCCGCACCCCGACCAGGGTGACGCCCTTGGCCACCCCGTGGGCGGTTCCGCCGACGGTGCCGGCCACGTGCGTGCCGTGCCCGTTGCCGTCGTCGGCGCTGCCGCCGTCGATGGCGTCGAACCCGGTGATCGCCCGGCCGCCCAGGTCACTGTGGGTGAACCGGATGCCGGTGTCGATGATGTACGCCCGCACGCCCGCGCCGTTGTTCGGGTAGGTGTAGGTGCTGTTCAGCGGGAGGTTGCGCTGGTCGATGCGGTCGATGCCCCAGGACGGGGTGGGCGTCTGGGTGCCCGCGATCGACACGGTGCGGTTCTGCTCGACGTACTTGACCGCCGGGTCGGCGGCGAGTCGACGGGCCTGCTGTGCCGACAGTCGCGCCTCGAAACCACGCACCGTGTTCTGGTACGTCCGGGCCACCGTGCCACCGTGCCGGGCGGCGAGGTCCTTGGCACTGTCGCTGACCAGGGAACGGGTCACCGCGGTGTCCTTGAAGACCACGATGTACGACTCCGCGACGGCGGTGGCAGCCCCCGCGTGGAGGATCTCCCCCTCCGCCGGAGCCGCCATCGCCGGTGTCCCGAGGGCCACCACGGTGGTGGCCGCGGTGGCCGCCACTCCAAGGCGCCAACGGCGCCGAGACGATCCTGTCATATCTCCAGCCTCCTTGCGATCCCCAGCCGACGGGCTTGTGACACATCGACCGACAACTTTGTATCTGCCTGACACAGATGCTAGGGCCAGGAGGCATAGATGTTTAGATATATGATTCGGACTCACCGTGCCGTACGCTGTCCTCCGATTATCGGCATCCAAAATGGTCGATTGGAGTGCGTACCGACAGAATGTCCTGACCGGACTGACATTTCCGGCTCACTTCGGTCGGCCGGCACGTCCATGGCGGAGCGCGAGGCACTCCTGACCTCAGGACAGGGTCGACGTACCGACCGTCGCGGAAATCCACGTTCCCCTCTACACGAGATGGCCGCCGCACCCCCTCGCCACCACCATGCCCACACACCGGGGTCGAACCGTCACGCCGCCCACCACCGGCTCACGAGGGCCGCGTCGGCAGGACTGCGGACCACTGACGACGCGGGCCGACGCGCCGCAACAATGCATGCCGAGCTTGCAGTGGATCCGGGACAGGCTGCCATCATTGCCGCAGGGAAACAATAGACGTTCGGCAATGTCACGGTTGCCGAGCCATTGCGCGGCAGCCCCGCGATCTGCATCTCCTGCGGGGTGGCCGACGGTTGGGTGATGGCGAGCGCGGCGAGGATCCGGCGGCCGTGGGTGGTGGGTGCCCGCCGACCGGGTGGCCGGCGGGCACCGTGCCGCTGTTGGTGGCGGGCATCAGTTGGAGCAGCAGCCGCCGGTCTGGCCGGTGGGGGCGGCGCTGAGGGTGACCAGGTTCAGCGGTGTGGACAGGAGCCCGCCGGAGATGCCGGTGGCCAGGCCCCGTCCGGCCGGCTCGGCGACGGGGGCCGGCCCGCAGCAGTCGCCGCCGGTGGAGTCGTCGGTGTTGGTGTTGCACACGCCGGTCTCGGGCAGGTCGAGCTGGACGTCGCGGGCGGCGTCCCAGTCGCCGGCGAGCGCGGCGACGACGGAGCGGACCTGCTCGTAGCCGGTGGCCATGAGGAACGTCGGCGCCCGGCCGTAGCTCTTCATGCCGACCGCGTTATAGCCGGCCTCCGGGTGGGACAACTCGTCCACGCCGTGCGGGGGGACGGTGCCGCAGGAGTGCTCGTTCGGGTCGATCAGCGGCGCGAGTGCACGGGTGGCGCCCATCACCGGGTCCAGGTCCAGGCGCAGTTCCGTGGCGATGGAGTGGTCGGGGCGGAAGCCGGTGGCGGCGACGATCCGGTCCACGGTGACTGCCTCTTCGCCGCCGTCGGTGTGCCGGACGACCACCGCGACGCGGTCGTCGGTGGGGATGAGAGCGTGCACGGTGAAGCCGGTGAGCAGCCGGATCCGGCCGGCGTCGACATGCTCGCGCAGCCGGGAGCCGAGGGCGCCGCGCGCGGGCAGGGCGTCGGCGTCGCCGCCCCCGTAGGTGCGCGCCGGAGAGGCGGTCCGGATCGCCCAGGTCACCTCGGTGCCGGGCCGGCCGGCAGCCAGTTCCGCGAGGGACAGCAGGGTATTGGCGGCGGAGTGGCCGGCGCCGACGACGAGGGTGTGCCGGCCGGCGAACCGGTCCCGGTCCGCGCCGAGCACGTCCGGCAGGGCGTGCTCCAGGAACGCGGCGGCGGCCGTCTCGCCGCTGGCGGGCAGGCCGGAGGCGCCGAGGACGTTCGGGGTGTGCCAGGTGCCGGAGGCGTCGACGACCGCCCGGGCGAGCATCTCGTCGCCGTCGGTGAGGCGGATCAGGAACGGCGTGGTGTCGCGGCCGGCGGTGCGCAGCCGGTCCAGGCCGAGGCGGGAGATCGCCTCGACCCGGGCGCCGTAGCGCAGGTTCGGCTTGAGGCCCGGCAGCTCCGCGAGGGGCTGGAGGTAGTCGCTGACCAGCTCGGCGCCGGTGGGCAGGGCATCGGGGTCGGGGGCGACCCAGCCGGCGTCGGCGAGGAGTCGGCGGGCAGCGGGGTCGATGTTGTACCGCCACGGGGAGAACAGGTGGACGTGCCCCCACTGTCGTACCGCCGCACCCGGGCTCTCGCCGGCTTCGAGGACGGTGCAGGGCAGGCCGCGCTCGTGCAGGTGCGCGGCGGCGGCCAGCCCGACCGGGCCGGCGCCGATCACCACGACGGGCAGGTTGTCCATGGCGCTCATCAGGTAACTCCTCTGTGCTGAGAACTGTCGGATCAAGGGGGTGGGCCGGTGAGCCGCTTTGGGGACAGGGTTCAGTCGATGACGGGGCTGCGGCGTTCGAGGAGGACGACGTCGCGCCACCGACCGTGGCGGCGGCCCACCCGTTCGCGGACGCCGACGACCCGGAATCCGGCCCGCTCGTGGAGGGTCAGGCTGGCGGCGTTCTCGGGGAAGACGCCGGACTGGATGGTCCAGATGCCGGCGGTCTCGGTCGAGGCGATCAGCGCGTCCAGCAGCCGCCGGGCCACCCCTCGGCCCCGGGCGGCCGGATCGACGTAGACGGAGTGTTCCACCACCCCGGCGTAGACCGCGCGGGTCGAGGTCGGTGAGACGGCGATCCAGCCGAGGGCGGTGTCGTGGCCGTCGACGGCCACGAGGCGGTAGTCGGGAAGCCTGCCCGCGTCGAACGCCGCCCAGGTGGGTGCGGTGGTTTCGAAGCTGGCGTCGCCCCCGTCGAGGCCGACCTGGTAGATAGCCAGGACACGCTCGGTGTCGTCGGCCGTCATGGGTCGGACGGTGATGTCGGCCATCAGCAGGCTCCGCTCGGGTGGGCGCGGGGCGGCCCATGACGACGCGAGGCCGACTCCGGCCGGGTTGCCGGCGACCGCCGAGCCTTGCCCACCATGAAGACTCCCCTCCACGACGCCTGTCTCGACGCCCGTCGAACGCGAGGCCGACTCCGGCCGGGTTGCCGGCGACCGCCGAGCCTTGCCCACCATGAAGACTCCCCTCCACGACGCCTGTCTCGACGCCCGTCGAATCAGAGACTTGCACGCTGATTAGATGAATGTCAACCTAGAGGCATGTCAAAGCAAGGGGTGTCGCCTCCCGCCGTCGATCTCACCGCCGATGAGCCGTGCTGCCCGCCGTTGGCGCAGCGGCGGGTGCCGGCGGCGACCGCAGCGGTTCTCGCGCCCGCGTTCAAGGCGCTCGGCGACCCGGTGCGGTTGCAGTTGATGTCGATGATCGCCTCGGCCGAGGGCGGGGAGGTGTGCGTCTGCGAATTGACCCCCGCGTTCGACCTGAGCGGGCCCACCATCTCGCATCACCTGAAGACGCTGCGCGAGGCCGGCCTGGTCGACGCCGAGCGGCGCGGCACGTGGGTGTACTACCGGGCCCGGCCAGCCATCCTGCGCCAGCTCGCCGCGCTGCTCACCGTCGAACCGACCCCGGTCGCGTGAGCCGCGCCCTGCCCACCGGACGCACCCCGGACCTGGGCGGCGGCCTCGGCGGCCTCGGCGCAGGGGTCGCTGCCCGCACCGAATCCCGACGGGAGTGTCCGTGAGCACCGCCACCCACGCCGACCCCACCACCGCGGTGGTCGGCCGCCTGTCCCGCCTCGACCAGTTCCTGCCGATCTGGATCGGCCTGGCGATGGTCGCCGGCCTCCTCCTCGGCCGACTCATCCCCGGCCTCAACACCGCGCTGGACGCCGTCAAGATCGGCGGGATCTCCCTGCCCATCGCCCTCGGCCTGCTGATCATGATGTACCCGGTGCTGGCCAAGGTCCGCTACGACCGCCTCGACACCGTCACCGGCGACCGCCGACTGCTGGTCTCGTCACTCGTACTCAACTGGCTCGTCGGCCCCGCGCTGATGTTCGCCCTCGCCTGGATCTTCCTGGCCGACCAGCCCGAGTACCGCACCGGCCTGATCATCGTCGGCCTGGCCCGCTGCATCGCCATGGTCATCATCTGGAACGACCTCGCCTGCGGCGACCGCGAGGCCGCCGCCGTCCTGGTCGCGCTCAACTCCGTCTTCCAGGTCCTCGCGTTCGGGCTGCTCGGCTGGTTCTACCTGGCCGTGCTCCCCGACTGGCTCGGCCTGTCCGGCGCCGAACTGAACGTCTCCGGCTGGGACATCGCCCGCAACGTGCTCATCTTCCTCGGCCTCCCGCTGCTCGCCGGGTACCTCACCCGCCGCCTCGGCGAACGCGCCAAGGGCCGCGACTGGTACGAGGCCCGCTTCCTACCCAGGATCGGCCCCGCCGCCCTCTACGGCCTGCTGTTCACCATCGTGATCCTGTTCGCCCTGCAGGGCGACGCCATCACCAACCGGCCACTCGACGTCGTCCGCATCGCCCTGCCGCTGCTGGTCTACTTCGCCCTCATGTGGGCCGGCTCCTACCTGCTCGGCCGGGCCATCGGCCTGAACTACGAGCGCACCACCACCCTGGCCTTCACCGCCGCCGGCAACAACTTCGAACTCGCCATCGCCGTGGCCATCGGCACCTTCGGCGTCGCCTCCGGCCAGGCCCTCGCCGGCGTCGTCGGCCCACTCATCGAGGTGCCTGTCCTCGTCGGCCTCGTCTACGTCTCCCTGTGGGCGCGCCGACGGTTCTTCACCGCCACCCCGGCACCCCGGCCCTGACCTGCCTGGGCCGCGTCGATGGTCAGCCCTCATCGTTGTCTCGCCACCGGGCGAGGTTCCGGCGGGAGACAAGAGTGTCGGGGTGGCCGGGGCCGAGCACTCGAAGCTGGTCGGCGAGCACGTGCTCGGTCGCCTCGACGGCCCCGGCGCGGTCACCGGCCTCGCTCCGCCAGTAGGCCAGGTTGCGCCGGGTGGTCAGGGTGTGTGGGTGGTCAGGGCCGAGCACGCGGAGGTAGTCGGCCAGCACCTGCTGAAGGGACTCCACCGCGCCGGCCGGGTCACCGGCCTCACCCCGCCAGTAGGCCAGGTTGCTGCTGGTGCTCAGCGTATGTCGGTGGTCGGGGCCCAGCACCCGCGAACGGTCGGCCAGCACCTGCCGGAGGGACTCCACCGCGCCGGCCGGGTCACCGGCCTCACCCCGCCAGTAGGCCAGATTGTTGCGGGTGCTGAGGGTGTCGGGGTGGTCGGGACCCATGACCCGCAGGCGATCGGCCAGCACCTGGATGAAGGCTTCGACTGCGCCGGCCGGGTCGCCGGCTCGGCCCTGACTGTAGGCCAGGTTGTTGCGAGTGGTCAGCGGGTCGGGGTGGTCGGGGCCCAGCACTCGGAGCTGCCCGGTCAGCACCCGCGTGAAGACTTCGACCGCGCCGGCCGGGTCACCGGCCTCACCCCGCCACTGGGCGATGTTGTGAAGGGCGGTCAGGGTGTCCGGGTGGTCTGGGCCGAGCACTCGCAGGCAGTCGGTGTGCAGATCGGTGAAGTAGGCCACGGCGGCGGCGGGTTGGCCGGTGTCGCCGAGACTGCGTCCAGCCCGGAACAGCACGGCGTGGCAGTGGAGGTCGAGCAGGGCGTGGCGGGGGTGCTCGTACAGTGCTGCGGTGTTCGCGCGCAGAACCTGGCTGCCGGCCGGGTCGTCCCGTTCCGGGTCCGGCCAGAGCTGCAGCAGCGCGTCGGCGGCGACCCGGGCGGCGGTGTCGAGTTGGCCCGGCGTGAGTTGGTCGCGGGTGGCCCGTTGGACGAGGGCGTGGACCTGGAGCCGGCTGGCGCCGTGCGTGACGAGGCTGAGGCGGTGCAGGTTGTGCAGGGCGTCGGCGACCGCCTCCCGGTCGACTGGCTCGGCGTTTCCGTTCCGGTCGAGGCCACTGAGATGGTCGGTGATCGCAGAGGTGGTGAACAGGCCGACGGGGGTCCCGTTGGGGTCCAACATCGCGGCCAGCTCCAACAGCGGCCGGGCCAGCCCTCGTGGGTGGAGCAGATCGGCGGCGGTGATCGACAACCACCAGGTCGCCGTGACCGTCGCGCGGTGCTCGTCGGGCAGCGCCTCGGGCTCGGGCAGCAGGTGGGCGAGCGCGCGTTGACGGTCGGCCAGCCGAGCTCGGTACGCGGCGCAGTCCAGCCCCCGGTCGGTGAGGTAGGCGGTGGCCTGAGCCAGCGCCAACGGAAGGTGGCCGAGGTCGGCGGCGAGCTGGTGGAGTTGGTCGACGGGCTCGTGCGGCAGTTTGTGCCGCAGGTACGCGGTCGCTTCGCCAGGGGTGAACACGTCGACGTCGAGCAGCCGGCGCTCGCCGCCGGCGAGAGCGGCATCGCGGCGGCGGGTGGTCACCAGCACCGTGCCGGTGGGCGTGGCGGGCGGCCACAAACCGGTGAGGTCGGCGGGGGCCCGCAGGTCGTCGAGCACGATCAGCCAGCGCCGGTCGGTCGTCGCCAGCCACGCCAGGAACCGGGTGGCGGCCTGTTCCCCCTCCTCGTCGGCGGTGTCGAGGACTCCGTACGCACCCTGGGCGTACGCGGCGACAACGCCCTGCCGGGTGGCGGCGGTGACCCATACCAGCAGATCAACCCGTTGCCGCGACCACACATGGTGGGCGTGGGCGGCGGCCAGCTGGGTCTTGCCCACCCCACCCAGCCCGGACAGCACCCGCGTGAGCGCCGCTGCCCCGCCACCCGCTGTTGCCTGCTCCAGCTCGGTGGTGAGCCGCCGGCGACGGTAGCCGTCGGCCACCGTCGGGACCACCCCGACGCGGTGTGGCCACCGCACCACTCGACCGGCGTTGATCGTCACGGGTGCGTGAAACTGGCCCACCGGACCGTAGGTGGCGCCGAGATGTACCGCTGCGGTGGGGTCGGTGGGGTCGGTGCCGGGGGCGGGCGACCCCGCTACGCCTCCGGCCGGGCCGGGGGGACCGGCAGCTGCCCGTAGCTGACGCTGACCGGGCCGGTCATGATGCCTGCGGTCGGCCCGTAGGTGGTGTCCACACGTAGGGTGCCGTCACCGATCTGCGCACCCCGCGCCCCGCGCAGATCCACCGGGTATCTGCCGGCCCGGGAGCCTTCCGGGTCCACCAGATCGAGAAGCCTGCCGGCTGCGGTCAGGATCTTCTCGTCCCGGTCGGCCCCGGAATCGGCCAGCTCCGCGCCGATCCGTCTCTCCCACACCCCCGGATCGGTCTCGTCGGCCTCCAGGAGTTGCTCGGCGGCACGGCGACCTGCCAGCCGACGCCGCAACGCGTCACGCAGCCCCGTATAGACATCCACCACCGCGGCGCTGGTCCCCGCGCCCGCCCCCGCCGCCAACGCCGCCGCGATCAATTCGACACCGGTCACCGCGATCTCCTCCATTCAGGACACCAGCCGATTCTGCCACCGCCCACCAAGAGCGCGCATGTCGACCGGCCGAAGCGGACGAGTGGGCGGAAGTGTCCGGTTTCCGGTGCATCCCGCCTAGCCGATTCAGTCGGTAGCGCTCAAGGCAATGCGACGGACCTCGACGTTTACACATAGTCAGGCTTCGATTACGATCGGCACCTCGGCCGTCCGTAGGAACGGGGTCGTCGTGATTCCACTGCGCGCACCGGCATTCGCCGCCAACGATTCGCTCCGGGCCATCGAACTCGACGACGTCGGTGGCCGTTCCCAGGTCGTCTCCTGGGACCGCGCCACCGGTGGCCGCCGGATCCTGACCCAGGCGCGGCACGGGGTGGACGCCTGTGACCTGGAGCCGGACGGCGGCCACGTCTGGTGGTTCGACACCGACCCGGACGGCGTGGGGCTCTGGCGACGCCAGCCGTTCGAGGACGGGCCGGCCGCCCCCGCGTTGACCGGGGTGCCTCCAGGCCGGCCGTACGGCATCGCCTTCGACCACGCCGGAAAGCTGGCGGTCGTCTGTGTCGGGTTCGGCGCGGAGTCCCGGTACTTTCTCGGGACGCCCGGCGGGCCGGCGCACCTGCTGGCGACCGCCCCGGGCTACGTGCCCCTGGTGGACCTGAGCGCGGACGGCACCCTGCTCGCCCTGGCCGGACGACCGGACGGCCCCACCGCGGTCACCGTGGTGCGGCTCACCGACGGCCGCACCGAGTTCCTGGCCGGTGACCGGCACCGCCGGGTGTGGGCACTGGAGTTCCGCCCGGGTTCGGGGAACGACCCCACCCTGCTGGTGGTCGTCGAGGCGGGCGGGCGCTACACCGTCGCCACCTGGCGGCCGGGGCACGACATCCGGCCGCACGAGCAGTTGGCGTTCGACACGGAGATCACCGCGCACTGGTACGTCGACGGCCGCCGGGTGCTGGTCCAACAGGATCGGTCGGGGCGCAGCCGGCTATTCCTGTCCGACCTCGTCGGCGGCGCGCCGAGCGTCCTGCCCACCCCGCCCGGGACCATCCTCGACCTGGCCTGCTCGCCCGAGGGCGGGATCCACTACGTGTGGAGCCGGGAGGCGGTGCCGCCGCGCCGGCTGGTCGTCGACCCGGCCGCCGACCGCCACCCGGCACCGGCCCCGCCGACCGCGTCCGGACGTGGCGAGGTGTGGACCTCCCGACCGTACGGCCGGATCCACAGTTTCCTGGCCACCCCGCCCGGAACCGGGCCATGGCCGATGATCTTCCTGCTCCATGGTGGGCCGTTCCTGCACGACCGGGACAGCTACGACCCACGGGTGGAGTTGCTCACCGGCGCCGGTTACGCCGTCGTGCGCACCAACTACCGGGGGTCCACGGGCTACGGTCCGCAGTGGCGGCACGACTTCGGCCATCGGGTCGGCCTGGCCCAGCTGGAGGACCTCGGCGCGGTACGCCGACACCTGGTCGACCTCGGTGTCGCGGAGCCGGGACGGATCGGGCTGTGCGGCTACTCCTGGGGCGGCTACCTGGTCCTGCTCGCGATGGGCGTCGAGCCCGACGACTGGGCGGTCGGGCTGGCGGTGTCCCCGGTGGCCGACTACTCCACGGCCCACCGCACGGCGCTCCCCGCCCTGCGCGAGGCGGACGAGGAACTCTTCGGCGGCACCCCCGCCGAGGTTCCCGACCGGTACCGGGCCGCCAACCCGATGACCTACCTGGACCGGGTCCACGGCCCGCTGTTCGTCGCCGCCGCGACCGACGACGAACGCTGCCCGGCGGAGGCGGTCCGGCGGTACGTGGCCGCGCTGCGGGACCGGTCGGTGCCGCACGAGGTGGTCTGGACCACCGGCGGGCACCACGGGGACGCCGCCGACCAGACGACCGTCTTCACCGCCCTGCTCCGGTACGCCGCCACGGTGCTGCCGCCGGGCGCCCGGACCCCGGCGTCCCCCAGCCAGGACCACCGCGACCGGCGGGGTCCGACCCCGGACCAACCGGAGGGAGGTGAATGGAATGAAGCGACGCACTGTGCGACACGACCCGATCAGCACGGGCGAGCGGGACCGCGGCGCCGTCATCGTCAAGATGCTCCTCGATCTTGACCGGGCGGTCCCGGCCGCGCGGCCCCAGGTGACCGAGGCACCCCGAACCACCGGCAAGTGACACGGCAACGGTGACGGCACGTCCAAGGCGTCGTTCCGGGGCGCCACCGCGATGCCCCGGAACGATGTCCACCCCGTCGAAAGGAGACCGGCGATGAAGGTCGTCCTGGTGCACATGCCGTGGGGATCGCTCGACGTCCCGTCGCTCGCCCTGGGCATCCTGCGCACCGCGGCCGGCGCCGCCGGCCACGACGTGCAGGTCCGCTACGCCAACCTGGACTTCGTCGACTGGGTGGTGGACCGCCTTCCCTTTGGCCTGGCCGAGTACCAGTACTTCTCCGAGACGTCCTACTTCCAGGGCGCCGGGGACTGGGTGTTCGCCGGCGCGCTCTACGGCGAGCGGCGCGACTTCGCGACGTTCCACCGGCTGCTGGCCGACGCGGGATCGAGCCCGACCGAGACGGCGACGACCGCCGCGCTGCACGAGCTGGTGCCCGACTTCGTGGACACGCTGGTCGCCGAGCTGGACGCCACCGCGCCGGACGTCGTCGGGTTCACCAGCACCTTCCAGCAGAACACCGCCAGCCTGGCCGCCGCCCGCCTGCTCAAGCAGCGACGGCCCGCGGTGCGGACCGTGCTCGGCGGGGCCAACTGCGACGGGGTGCAGGGCGCGGCGCTGCACCGCAACTTCCCGTTCCTCGACTTCGTCGTCCGGGGCGAAGGGGAGGTGGCCTTCCCCCGCCTGCTCGACGCGCTCGGCGGCGCGGCGGACGACCTCGCGGACATCCCCGGGCTGTGCTGGCGGGACACGACGGGTACCGCGCGGGCCAACCCGATGTCGGCGCAACCGTTGCCGCCGGCGCGGATCGTCACCCCGGACTACACCGGCTTCGTCGAACGCCTGGACGCCTCGGCGGCGGCCGAGTGGGTGGCGCCGAAGCTGGTCGTCGAGGGCTCCCGCGGCTGCTGGTGGGGCGAGAAGCACCACTGCACGTTCTGCGGTCTCAACGGCTCGTCGATGCAGTTCCGCAGCAAGAGCCCGGGCCGCTTCCTCGACGAGGTGCTGGACCTGGCCCGCCGGCACCAGCTGCTCGACTTCATCGTGGTCGACAACATCCTGGACATGACGTACTTCGACTCGGTGCTGCTCCGGTTGGCCGAGTCGGAGTACGACGTCCGCCTGCACTTCGAGGTCAAGGCCAACCTGCGCCGGCACCACTTCCAACGGCTGGGTGAGGCCGGGGCGGTGCAGGTCCAGCCGGGGGTGGAGAACCTCAGCACCCACGTCCTGCGGCTGATGGACAAGGGCGTGACCGGCTGCCAGAACGTCCGGGCGCTGCGCGAGGCGCAGAGCGCCGGGGTGACGACGAGCTGGAACTACCTGTACGGGTTCCCCGGCGAGACGGCCGAGGACTACACCGACGTCATCGCGCAGCTGCCGACGCTGTACCACCTCGATCCGCCGATGGGAGCGGCGCGGATCGCCATCGAGCGGTTCAGCCCGTACTTCAACCAGCCGGAGTTGGGCTTCCCGGTGCTGGAACCGGCCCCGCAGTACCGGGAGATCTACCATCTGCCCGCCGGAGAACTCGCCGACCTGGCGTACATCTTCACCACCGTCGCCCGGGGCATCGGCCGGGACGAGGCGGCGGCGCTGGACGCGGCGATCGAGCGGTGGCGGGCCGCGTACCCGGTCAGCCGGCTCACCTGCCAGGAGATCGACGACCGGATCGTGCTGGTCAGCCGGCGGGCCGCGTACGACTGGTCGGTGTGCGAGCTGACCTCGCCGGTCGAGGTCGGGCTGTTCCGGCTGCTGGAGCAGCCCCGGACGGCCACCACGCTGGCCGCGCGGACACCCGGCGGGGCGGCGGTGGTCCAGCCACTGCTCGACCGCTGGTCAGACCTGGGCATCGTGTTCCGGGAGGGGGGCTGCTGGGTGCACACCGCCGTGGAGTCACACAACCAGGTGCTGGCCCGGATCGACCATCACCGGGCCGCGGCGGACGCCACCGCGCGCGGCGGGGAGGACCGCCATGTCGTCGCAGCGGGCTGACTTCAGCGCGACCGAGATCCGGGTCGAGCTGTCCCGGGACTACGATCCGGCCGCCGCGCGGCTGCCCGGGATGGCGCTCGGCACGCGCCGGCTCGTCGGGCCGTGCGGCCCGGCGGTGGCCGGCTGGTACCGCGATGGCGCACGGCACGCGCGGCTCGCCCACCCGGTGGACCTGTGCCGGGACGCCGACGCCACCTCGGCGCGTTCCCTCGTGCTGATCCGCGAACTGACCGCGCGCGGGATCGCGGTGGACTGGACGGCGCGCTGCCGGGACGGGTGCCACGGCAGTGACCTGTTCACCCACCTCCACCCGCCGGCACGGCTGGACGGGGACCCCGAAGGCACGGTCACAACCCGCTGGCGGGAGGCGTTCTTCCTCTGCCGGTGCGTCTACCGGCGCGGTCCCGGGTTCGTCGAGGTCCGCGACCGTCGCTCCGGCTCCCTGGAGGTGGTGACGATCGACGAACCGGGTCACCTGACGGCGATCGCGGCGCTGGTGGAGGGCGTCGCCGCGACGGAGGTGCCGGCCGAGGTGCGCCGGGACCTCGTCGGGGCCCACCTGGTCGTCGAGCAGGCCGACCACCTGTGGTGGTTGCCGACCCGCGCCCACCGCTGGCCCTTCCCCGCCCTGCTCGTCTAGCTCCCCCGACCGTCCAGCTCCCCCGACCTTGCACCCCGAGGAGACCCATGAGCACCGCCGAGGACGAGCTGACGCCGCCACGGCAGGCCCCGTTCATCGTCGACCCGTACCCGACGTTGGCCCGGATCCGGGCCAACGGTCCGGTGTCCATCCTGCACAGTGACGAGGGCCTGCCCATGTGGGTGATCGCCCGGTACCGCGACGTGCGGGCGGTGCTGGCCGACCCGAGGTTCGGGCAGGACGCCCGCCGGGCGCAAAAGCTGGCCGACGACCGGGTGGCGGGCGTGACGCTCGGCAGCGACATGGTCCACATGCTCAACAGCGACCCGCCCGACCACACCCGGCTACGTCGGCTGATCCACGGGTTCTTCACCGCCCGGCGGGTGGCGGCCATGCGCCCGCTGGTGGAACGGGTCACCGCCACGTTGCTCGACGGGATCGCCGACCGCGACACCGTCGATCTCGTGACGGACTTCGCCTTCCCGCTGCCCATGCTGGTCATCTGCGAGTTGATCGGCTTCCCGCCGGAGGACCGGGCCGCCTATCGGAGCTGGTCGACGGCGATCCTGACCCACGGCGACGACCCGGAGGCCTTCGGGCGGGCGATGCGGGAGCTGACCGACCACATCGCCGTCGTGCTTGCGCGGCGGCGCACGGACCCCCGCGACGACCTGCTGACCGTCCTGCTCGCGGCCCGCGACCAGGGTCAGCTCACCGACGACGAGATCGTGGGCATGGTGTTCCTGCTGCTGATCGGGGGCCATGAGACGACCGTGAACCTGCTCGGCACCGCCACCCTCGCCCTGCTCCGCAACCCCGACCAGCACGCCTGGTTGCGGCGGAACCGGGCCGCGCTGCCGATGGCGGTCGACGAGTTCCTCCGCTACGAGTCCCCGGTGAGCATGGCGACCCTGCGGTTCACCACCGAGCCGGTGGACGTCGACGGGGTCGAGATTCCCGCCGGGGAACTGGTCCTGGTGTCGCTGGGCGGGGCGAACCGCGACCCCGACCGGTTCCCCGACGCCGACCGGCTCGTCCTGGACCGGGGCGACGCCGGGCACCTCGCCTTCGGCCACGGGCTGCACCGGTGCGTCGGCGCGTTCCTCGGCAAGCTTGAGGGCGAGGTGGCGCTGGACGCGCTGCTCAGCCGCTTTCCGGTGCTGGCGTTGGCCGGCACCGACGCGGACCTGCGCTGGCGGAACACGATCATGCTCCGTGGGCTGGAATCGTTGCCGGTGGCCACGCATGGCTGACTCCGCCACCCGAACCCCGCGTCGGCTGTGGCCCCGGCTCAGTCTGGAGCCGCTGCGGTCCCGCGACTACCGGCTGCTCTTCGTCGCCGAGTCGGTGTCGGTCTTCGGCGACGCGTTCCACGCCGTCGCGCTGCCCTGGCTGGTCTACCAGGTCGGCGGGGGCGCCCGGGAACTCGGGCTGCTGGTCGCGGTCTACGGCCTGTGCCGGCTGGCGACCACGCCGCTGGGCGGGACCCTCGCCGACCGGATCGGCCCCTGGCAGGTGATGCTGGTATCCGACCTCGGCCGGTTGGTGTTCACCGCCGCGATCGCGGTGGCCGCCGTCGCCGGCGACCCGGATCTCGTCCTGCTCGGGGTGCTGGTCGCCGGCACCGGCCTGGGGGCCGGCCTGTTCCAGCCGGCCGCCTACGCCATCACGCCCCGACTGCTCCCCGCCGACCAGTTGGCGGCCGGCAACGCGCTGCACAGCAGCGCCGGCTTCGCCGCCGGCCTGGTCGGGCCCGGGGTCGCCGGGCTGCTCGTCGTCGCGCTCTCGCCGGGCGTCGCGTTCGGCGTCGACGCGCTCACCTTCGCGGTCTCGGCCGGCTGCCTCGCGGCCATCGGGGTGCACCATCGCCGGGTCGCGCCGGTCGCCCGGCCCGCCGACGGGACGCCACCGCCGCCTCGGTTGACGTTCTGGCAGCTGCTGCGCGGGTCGCCGCTGCTGCGGACCGTCCTGGCGGTGACCGCCGCGGCCAACCTGACCGTCGGCGGGATGATCCGGGTGGGGCTGCCCTCGCTGGCCAGCACCGACCTGGCCGCCGGGGCCGGTGGCTTCGGTGGCCTGCTGGCCGCGTTCACCGGCGGCTCGCTGGCCGGCGGGTTCTTCACCGCGGGGTTGGCCGGGCTCCGGCGGCGCGGTGCCACGGCCATGCTCTCCGGGCTGGTGATGGCCGGGGCGGTGGCTCTCGTGCCGTTCGCCGGTTACGCCGGTGCCGTCGTCGCGCTGGTCGTCGCCGGGGTCGCCAGCACCGTGACCAACGTTCTGATCATCACCGTCGTCCAGCAGCACACCGCCGCCCACCTGCTCGGCCGGGTGATGAGTGCCATCCTCTTCGCGGCGTTGAGCCTCTTCCCGCTGTCCGGCGTGGCGGCGGGGCTGGTGGTGGAGGCGTACGGGAGCGGGGTGCTCTTCCTGGCCACCGCGGCGACGCTGGGCGCCGCCTTCAGCTTCGGGCTCTCCCGCCGAGCCCTCCGCGACGGGTAGGCCGTCCTGGCGTTCCCGTCAACGACTGCCCGGCATGAGCGGCAGGATCATCCCCGCCCGCTTGACGGAACGTAGGGCAACGGCTATGTCCGCGTGTTGTAGGCCGGGTAGCTGGCCTATCGTGCCGGACAGGAACTCGTAGAGCGCGGCGTCATTCTCCAGCGCGACCTCGCCGCACAGGTTCCGGTCTCCGGTCGTCGCGGCGATCATGAGGACGGCCGGGTGCGCGGCGAGCAGTTCACCGGCCTGCCCGAGCTGGGTGGGGTTGATGCTGAGGAAGATGAACGCGTTCACCGCGAGCCCGACCACGCTGGGCTCGACAACCGTCCGCATGCGCAGGAACCCGGCCGCCATCATCGCCTCGGCCCGCCGCCGTACGGTGGCAGGGCTCGCGCCGCACCGCTCGGCCAGCTGCTGCCAACCCTGGCGGCCGTCCGCGGCGAGGCTGCCGACGATCATCTCGTCGAGCGGGCTGAGCCGCGACGGCGCGTCGACGAGCGACTGCTCGTCCCAGCGATCCATCCGCTGCGCCCGTAGCCTGTCGACCACCTCCGCCGGCAGCAGGCTCGGGCTCCAGTTGTGTGGTGTGGCGAACCTGCGGATCACCTGGTTGCTCCAGACGGCGAGGACGCCGTCCAGGCCTGGCAGCTGCTTGAACATGAGCTGGAGCAGGTGCTCGTTGGAGGTGTAGGAGACCTCGGCGAGGCAGTCCACGCTGCCGGTGAGCAGCTTGACCGATCCGCATTCCTCCCACCGGGCCAGGTGCTCGGCCGAACGGCTGGCGGCGTCCGGGCGGCAGCGCAGCCGGACGAACAGCGATCGCGCCCGGCGGGTCGCCTCGCCGTCCATGACGCCGATGACCCGTACCGCGCCGCTGCGGAGAAGCCGCGGGATCCGCCGGGAGACGGTCGCCTCCGAAGTGAACACCGCCTCGCCGATCTGCGCGTGGGTGGCCCGCGGATGGGAGAGCAGGGCGCCGACGATCCGACGGTCGAGTTCGTCCAAGGATCCGTCGATCCCGTCACCTGAGCGGTTCTTCATACTCGAATCTTGCATCTCGCACCATGATCTTGACAATCTGCCTCGGGCCTCCGGCAGACTCTCGTCCACAGCTACCGAGGGTTGAGGAGGCAGAAGGTGGCGCATCCGATCAGGCGCTCGAACGCGGCCAGAGGTGTCGCGGCGAGCACGGTTGTACTGCTCGCGGCGGCCGTGCTGCCGGCGGGTACGGCGTCGGCGTCGTCCGACACGACGAAGAGCCGCACCCGGCCCGCGCAGCACGTGATCATGTTCGATTTCGACGGTTTCGACCCCCGTTTCCTCGATGGGCGCTATGCCGACCTGGCGGAACTGCCCAACATCCGGGCACTGATCGAGAACGGCGTCCACGGCGTCGCAGACGGGTCGCACTCGTCGTATTCCAACTCGTCACGGACGACGACGGCGACCGGCGCGTACCCCGCCGTGCACCGAAACACCGGCTACTACTACAACCACGAAACCGGTCGTGGCGTCTCCCAGGAGCGGTACATCGAGCCCGGCGTCGAGACGATCGCCCAGTCGCTGAAGCGGCAGGACCGCACCTCGGCCTATCTCCAGTGGTACGCGGTGCAGAACTACGGCGCCACGTACGGTGACCCCGCCGCGCTGTACACCCAGCCGGGCGGAAACTGCGAGACCCGCGCCGACCAGGCGATCGCGCTGCTGCGCGGCGAGCCCGTCAACTCCGGCGGCACGATGGTCGACCCGGCCGCGATCCCGGACCTGATCACCGTCTACTGCGACGACGTCGACGGCGTGCTGCACGACGGCGGATTCTCCGACCCCGAGCTGCCCGCCGCCCTGGCCCGGGTGGACGCCCAGATCGGGCGGGTCCGCGACGCCGCCCGCGAGGCCGGCATCCTGGACCGGACGGCCTTCCTCGTCACCGCCGACCACGGCGCCCGGGAGTGGACCGTTCCGCTGCTGCCCGAGGTGCTCGACCGGCTGTCCGGGACGGGCCTCACCGTCCAGGTCATCTCCTCCTCGGGCGGCGTACCGGACCCGGCGAGCGAGATCGTCATCGTGGCCTCGCCACGTACCGCCGACATCACCCTGAGCGGCAGGGCGGACACTCCGCAGAACGCGCGCCGCATCGCCAAGATCATTAAGGGCATCCCGGGGATCGCGGCCGTCCGTGACGAGCGGGACCTGCGCCGGATGAACGCCAGCGACAAGCTCGGTGACCTCGTCGTGGAGCCGGTCGAGCCGTACCACCTGTCGACGCTCGCCGACGGCGCCCCGCGCGCCTCGCACGGCGCGCTGCCGGAGGCGCAGGTCCCGATGGTGCTCTCCGGTGCCGGGATCCGTCGCGACGTCCCGCTGCGCAACGTCGGCCTGGTCGACGTGGCCGCCACCATCAGCGCCCTGCTCGGCGTGCAACCGCCGGCGACCTCACAGGGGCACGTCATGCGCGGGGCAGTCGAGCGGTCCTGATCGTCACCACACGCACATCAAGGAAAGGCACGACATGACCCACCTGACCAAGCGCCGGTTCGCGGCGGCGATCGCCGCCGCGACCGCGCTCACCACCCTCGCCGCCTGCGGCGCGTCGGGCGATTCGGAGGCGGAGAAGGCCAAAGAGATCACCTTCTGGACGCCGCAGACGACCCCGCAGCGGGTCGCCGCGCAGGAGAAGGTCGCGGCCCGGTTCACCGAGAAGACCGGCATCGCCGTGAAGGTCATTCCGCTCAGCGAGACCGACCAGAAGCAGTCCCTGGCGACCGGTGCCGCCTCCGGGGACGTACCGGACGTGATGTTGCACGGCGCCACGACCACGGCCGCCTGGCGTTCCCAGGGGCTGCTGAACACGAAGGCCGCCGAGGAGGTCGTCGAGGAGCTCGGCGCCGACACGTTCAACGCGAACGCCCTGAAGGCGTTCAGCCTGGACGGCAAGGTCGGCGCCGTGCCGAGCGACGGCTGGGTGCACCTCCTGGTGTACCGCAAGGACCTCCTCCAGGCCGCCAACGTCAAGGTGCCCGCCAGCCTCGAGGAGGTGGCGAAGGCCGCCACCACGATGAAGGCGACCGGGGTCACCGGCATCGCCCTGGGCACCCAGGCCGGCACCGCGTCCGGCACCGAGGGCATCTACTCCATGTTCCAGAGCGCGGGCTGTCAGCTCGTGCAGGACGGCAACGTCACGATCGACTCCCCCGAGTGCACCCGGGCGGCCGAGCAGTTCAAGGTCCTGCGCGACTCGAGCGCTCAGGGTGACTTCGACGTGACCAGCGCCCGGGCGGCGTACCTCGCCGGCAAGGCCTCGATGCTCCTCTTCTCGACCCACATCCTCGACGAGCTGGCCGGCCTGGACAAGGCCAACCCGACGACGTGCCCGCAGTGCAAGGCCGACCCGGCGTTCCTCTCGAAGAACTCCGGGTTCATCACGGTGCTCGACCAGAGCCACCCGGCACAGTACGGCGCCACGCTCGGCTACGGCATCCCCGAGGGCGCCAACACGGCCGGGGCGAAGGAGTTCATCAAGTTTATGATGGAGGAGGGCTACTCGGACACGCTCGCCTCGGCGACCGAGGGCCGGATCCCGCTGCGCAACGGGACCAAGGCCGACCCGAACGCCTACCTCGACGCGTGGGGGAAGCTCGGCATCGGGCCGGAGGCCAAGAGCTCCGTCGCCGAGCTGTACGGGCCGGAGATGGTCACCCAGATCCGCGACGGCGTCAACGCCGTGAGCCTGTGGGGCATGGGCACGAAGGACTCGCCCCTGGCCGGGGCGGTCACCGCGGAGAACGTGCTCGCGCAGTTCCTTGAGCGTCTCTACGGCGGGGAGTCGCCCGCACAGGTGACGAAGGGGATGGCCGAGGAGGTCAAGAAGGTCCAGGCCGACCTGTGAGCACGCCCACAGGTCGGTTCTCCCGCTGGGAGCGGCTCAGCCGTTCCCAGCGGGAGAACCTGAACGGCCAGCTGCTCACCGGCCCGACTCTGCTGCTGATCGCCCTGGTCGTCCTGCTCCCATTCCTCCTGGTCCTCGTCTTCGGGTTCTCCGACACGAGACTGATCGACATCCCCCGGTTGTCCCCGTCCACCATCGAGTGGACGTTCGACAACATCGTCGACGCCTGGCAGTCGGACGCGTTCTGGGACGCGCTCTGGACCACCGTCAGCTACGCGACCCTGACCACGATCGGGTCCATCGGCGTCGGCCTGCTCCTCGCCCTCGCCCTACGCCGCCCCTTCCGCGGCCAGGGGATCGTCCGCGCGCTGCTGCTGATCCCGTACGTGCTGCCGGTCATCGCGGCGGCCATGATCTGGCGCACGATGCTCAACCCGCAGTACGGCATCGTCAACGCGATCGGCCAGGAGTACCTCGGCTGGCAGAATCCCATCGGCTTCCTCAGCACCACCTCGACCGACGTGGCGGGGCTACCCGTACCGGTGTCGCTGCTCGTCGTCATCGCCTTCGAGATCTGGAAGTCGTTCCCGCTCGCCTTCCTCTTCGTCACCGCGCGATTGCAGAACGTGCCGGGCGGGGTCGAGGAGGCCTCGGCGCTGGACGGAGCCTCCCGGTGGCAGAACCTGCGCCACATCATCCTCCCCCAGCTGCGGGGGGTGCTCCTGCTGTTGCTGCTGATCCGGTTCATCTGGTCGTTCCAGAACTTCAACGACGTCTACCTGTTGACCGAGGGCGCCGGCGGCACCCAGGTCATGGCGATCAAGGTCTACACCGAACTGGTCACCCGGTCCGACATCGGCAGCGCCGCGGCCTACGGACTGCTGATGTCGCTGGTCCTCTGCGTGCTGCTGGCCGGCTACGTCCTGCTCTCCCGGCGGAAGGAGGCAATGTGAGTTCAGCCATGCGGCCCTCGCGCCCCGTCAACGTCCTGCGGTGGACGCTCATCACCGTCGCGCTCGTCTGCGCGGTGGGCCCCGTGCTCTACGGGGTGCTGCTCTCGCTGCGCCCCTACTCCGCGGTGCTGCTGGAACCCCTCGACGTCGTCCCCGGTCTCGGCGAGATCGACCTGTCCAGCTACGTCACGGCGATGAAGGACGAGTCGGCGGGTGGCTTCGGGCTCGGCCGGTTCGTGCTCAACTCCCTCCTGGTCGCCCTCGCCACCGTCGCGATATCGATCGTCGCGTGCATCTTCGGGGCGTACGCCGTCGCGCGCCTGCGGTACCGGGGCCGCCGCTTCACGAGCGGGATCATCCTCGCCGTCTACCTGTTCCCGGGCATCGTGCTCGCGGTGCCGAAGTTCGTCATCCTGAGCCGGTTGGGACTCTCCAGGTCGCTCGTCGGGCTACTCGTCATCTACGTCGCCGCCACCGTCCCCGTCGCGCTGTACATGATGCGCAACTACTTCCTCGCCCTGCCGGAGAGCGTCGAGGAGGCGGCGCTGCTCGACGGGTGCTCGTTGCCGACGATGCTGCGCAAGGTCGTGCTGCCGATCGCGCTGCCCGGCGTCGTGGCGACCGCGATCTACGTCTTCATGATCGCCTGGAACGAGTACTTCTACGCGTTGCTGTTCCTCGTCCAGGACCGCTCCCGATGGACGGCTCCGCTCGGTCTCGCCCAGCTCACCGACTTCCAGGTGCCGGTGACCGTGCTCCTGGCCGGTTCCATCGCGGTGACCGTGCCCGTCATCGCCATCTTCTTCCTCGCCCAGCGCTACATGGTCGCCGGCCTGACGGCGGGGGCGGACAAGTGAACACCGAAAGGATGATCGACGTGACAGGCCCTGTGTCACCGGGATCGGTTCCAGTGCGACTGCTCGTACTCGGCGCGGGAGGACGCGGCGCCCACGCGTACGCCCAGTGGTGCCTGGAGCATCCCGAGGCGGCCCGGGTCGTCGCGGTCGCCGAACCCGACGCGGAGCGCCGCGACCGGCTGGGTGACGCGCACGCCATCCCGGCTGCCCAACGGTTCGCCGACTGGCCGCAGGCTCTCTCGGCACGTGGGCCCTGGGACGCCGTCATCGTCGCGACGCCGGACCGTGATCACGTCGATCCCACCCTCCGCGCTCTCGAACTGGGCCACCACGTCCTGCTCGAAAAGCCCATCGCGCCGACGGCCGAGGAGTTGCACAGGCTGACGGCCGCGGCCCGCGACAGCCCCGGCACGGTGACCGTCGCCCACGTGCTGCGCTACACCCCGTTCTTCCGCACCCTGCGCCGTCTGCTCGACGAGGGCCGGATCGGCGAGCTGCAGGGCATCTCGCACATCGAGAACATCGCGTACTGGCACTTCGCGCACAGCTACGTACGCGGCAACTGGCACCGTGCCGACCAGTCGAACCCCATGCTGCTGGCGAAGGCGTGCCACGACATCGACATCCTCCGGTGGCTGGTCGGGGAGCCGTGCACGGCGGTCGCCTCATTCGGCGAACGCCGCCACTTCCGGGCCGAGCACGCGCCGAAGGGATCGACCGAGCGCTGCGTCGACGGCTGCGCGGTCGCCGACACCTGCCCCTACAACGCCGAACGCCTGTACGTCGACCAACTCGCCGCCGTCAACGGGCCGCCCGTCACGGTCGTCACGAACGACACGAGCGTGGCCGGCCGCCGGCACGCCCTGCGGGTGACCGACTACGGGCGGTGCGTCTACCGGATGGACAACGACGTCGTCGACCACCAGACGGCGGCGCTGCGGTTCGGCAACGGCGTCACGGCGTCGCTGGTGGTCTCGGCGTTCACCGCGTGGAACACCCGGACGATCACGTTGATGGGCAGCCATGGGCAGATCACCGCAGACATGCGCACGGGCCGGATCAACCTGACGTCCTTCGTCGAGACGCCGCCCAGCGTGGAGGCCCACCAGGCCGACGAGACACTCCAGGCCGACGAGACGTTCCAGGTCGGCGCCGGTGACCAAGGGGGCGTCAACGATGTCACCGAGGCCTTCACCGGCCACGGGGGCGGAGACGCCGGGCTGATGAAGGACTTCACCGAGCGCGTCCGGCGCGCGCTGGCCGGTGAGGACGTCGAGGCGGCGCCGAGCTCGTTGGAGGAGAGCGTGGAGAGCCACTTCGTCGCCTTCGCCGCCGAGCGGTCGCGGCTGAACCACACCCTCGAGGAGCTGTGACAGTGGACGAGGTTAGCGCTCTCGTGGCTCGCATCGCCGGCACCGCCGACGACGTGCGGGTGGAGAGGGTTCCCGCCGGCGAGGACGCCGCCGTCGCCGGGTACGAGTGCCGCGACGGCGTCCTCACCCTGCGCGGCTCGGACGCCGTCGCCGTGGCGTCCGCGTTCTCGCAGTACCTCAAGGCCCACGCCGGCCGCCAGGTGACCTGGGACCAGCCGCGGCTCGACCCCCGCCCGCAGCCCTGGCCGGAGGCGCCCCCGACCCGGCTGACCAGCCCGTTCCCGGTCCGCTACTACCTCAACGCCGTGACCTACGGCTACTCGGCGGCGTACTGGGACTGGGACCGCTGGGAACAGGAGATCGACTGGATGGCGCTGCACGGCGTCACCCACCCGCTCATGCAGGTCGGCCACGAGGCGGTGCTGGCGGAGATGTTCCGGCGCGCCGGGCTCGACGCGGCCCGGATCGACGAGTGGATCGGCAGCGCCGCGCACTTCCCGTGGACGTGGATGGGCAACACCAACTCGTTCGGCGGGCCGCTGCCGTCGGACTGGATCAGTCGCCACGTCGAGCTGGCGCAGCGGATCCTCGAACGGCAACGCTCGCTGGGCATGACGCCGGTCCTGCCGATGTTCGGGGGGCACGTGCCTCCGGAGCTCGCCGACCCGTCGGCCGGCGAGATCGAGTGGCAGGGCTGGCACACCCCGATCCTCGGTCCCGACAGCGAGCGGTTCGCGTCGTTGACTGCGGAGTTCATGAGCATCCAGCGGGGCCTGTTCGGCACCGACCACCACTACGCCGTCGACCCGTTCATCGAGTCGGTGCCGCCGTCGGCCGAGCCCGACTACCTGGCGTCGGTCGGGCGGGCGGTCTACCGGGCGATGACGGACGGCGACCCGGAGGCGACCTGGGTCCTCCAGGGCTGGCCGTTCCACTACCAGCGCGACTTCTGGCGTCCGGAGCGCGTGCGCGCGTTCCTCTCCGGCGTCCCGGAGGAGCGGCTCATCCTGCTCGACCTGTGGGGCGAGCACGCACCCATGTGGCGCCGCGACGGCATGTTCGAGCGGCGCTGGGTCTGGTGCGCGATCCACAACTTCGGCGGTCGCTTCGCTCTCTTCGGCGACCTGAGCGGCCTGCGCCGCGACGTCGACGAGCTGAGGCGTACGCGGCCGTCCCGGCTTGCGGGCATCGGGCTCGCCCCGGAGGCGATCGAGAACAACACGGTCTTCTACGAGCTGGCCACCGACCTCGCCTGGGACGTTCCGCAGCTCGACGACTGGCTGCGCTCGTTCGCACGGCAGCGCTACGCGGCCGGGCATGCCGACTTCGCTCAGGCCTGGCAGATCCTGGCCGACACGCTGTATGCGCCTGGACGTACCCGATCCATCCCGTCCCCGGTCATCGCCCGACCGTGGTCGGCCGGAACGCCGTTCGCCGCCCAGCGACTCGCCGGCGAGTTCGTCCGGCAGGACGAGGAGCCGCAGCGGCAGTCGGCGAACATCGACGCCGAGAACGACCCGACGGTGCTCGGCGGCCTTCCCCGGATCGCCGAGGCCGCGCGGTTGCTCCTCGGCCGGGCGACGGAGGCGGGAGTTCGGGGTCAGATCGAGCGGGACGTCGTCGATCTGGTCGGCCACGTGGTGGCGCAAGGGTGCCGGGTCCACATCCGCGGCATCGTGGCGGCCTTCGCCGCGCGCGACGGAGACGCGGTCCTGGACCACTTCACCCAGTTCAGGATGGCTCTGCTCGACCTCGACGAGCTCGCCGGCACACGCGCCGACTCCCGGGTCGGCCAGTGGATCGCCGACGCCCGCGCGTGGGGCGGGTCACCGGCTGAGGCCGACGTCATGGAGCGGGACGCCCGCAGTCTCATCTCCGTCTGGGGACACCAGACGAGCGGACTGCACGACTACTCCGGACGGCACTGGGCGGGCCTCATCCGGGACTACTACCTACCCCGTTGGGAGTTGTGGGCGAACTGGCTGGCCCGAGCGACCACGGCCGGGCAGGAGCCGGACGTCGGCCTCCTGCGGGCCCGCGTCGTCGAGCACGAGGAGTCCTGGCGGGGGGCGATCGGGGGCTACCTCGCCGCCCCGGAGGGGAACACCCTCGACGTGGCGGCCCGGATCCTCGACCGACTCGGACACTGACCCCGGCGGCCCCTGGACCCAGGGCGATTGCGAAGTCGGGCGGGAGCGCTTCGATCGGGAGGTCTGGGGGTTCCTGGCGTGGGCGCCGCTCCACGGCGGGTGTGCCTCCCGGCGCCTATGGAGCTGAGTCGGATACGACATCGGCCACGCTCGGCGTGCTCGGCGACCGTGAGCGACGATCCGGTGGGACGGTGGGTGATGCGACGGCGGTGGCCCGACCGGCGGTGATGACGTAACCGACTCAGCTCCAAAGGCGCCGCCCCACGGCATCGACCGCCCCGCCCACAGCTCCGCCCCGGGCCACGGTCCCCCGGGCCAACCGGGGAACCGCACCCGCGACAACGCAATGACCCTGCCTCCGGACCCGACGTGCCGCTGGGACCCCGGGGCCGGACAGGGGCACGCTCGCCCGGCGGCTCGGCGCCTGATCGCAACAGCGCCTCCACCGCCGGGCGAGCGTGCCCCTCGGTTGTCTACTTCGACGCGGGCGAGGTGAAGCCGACGACAGATGCCGCCTTGTTCGACGTGTTGAGGACGTGCTTCACCTGGTCGGAACGGTTGCCCTCGACGGAGTTGAAGGTGCCGTCGGTGTTGTTCTCGTTGTACGACGTGACGATGCCGACGTGTACTTCGCGGTGCCGCAGTAGAAGGCGAATTTCGCGAAGTCGGCGCGCCACGCCCGGGCCCGCCAGTTGACCGTCACCCAGGACTTCGTCCCGTCCCGGTACTCGTAGCCCTTGCTGGAGTTTCCACAGGTGGCGGTCGGGTTGTTGTCGTACCGGTCGTTGTTCGGGTCGGCCCAGAAACCGGTGTAGAAGTTGCAGTTGGCGCCCTTCTCGGACAGGCGCTCCTGCACATCGGCGCTGTCCGAGTAGAGCTGGTTGTAGGCGATGTTGCCGACGTCGATGCCCAGTGCGCTGTCGGCGGCGTGGGCGGCAGTCGCCGGAATGACCACGCCGGCACCGGCCACTGTCACGGCTGCGGCGGACGGGGTCAGCGGAGGGTGACAGCGGTGCTCCGGCGTGATCCGCGACCGCATCCGCCGCTCGATCGACCCCGGCAGCCGGGGCCGGGCACACCCGCGCGACCGGCCGCAGCACACGACAGCCCTCACCTGCGCCTCCTCCGGGCGGTGACGCCCGCCCACGCCGCGGCGACCAGCACCACGCCGACCACCAGTGCCGCCGCCAGCGTGGGCGCCCACAGCGGCGCCACCCGCAGCGTCCACCCGCCCAGCACGGCGCCGCCGAGCAGTGCCAGCAGCCGGCTGATCCCGCCCGCTCCCGCCGCGAACCGGTGCGGATCGAGCACCACGCTGCGGACCACGGTGGTCAGCGAGCCGGTCAGGTACGTCGTCGACGCGCCCCGCACCCCGGAGCTGATGGTGACCACGCTCTGCATCCCGCTGGCCGTCGAGGCGGCGAAAAGCAGCGCCAGCCCGCCGACGTACCCGGGACGTGCTCCGGTGCCCACCCAGCCGCCCGCCACGCCGACCAGCAGCACCGCCTCGGCCACCGCGACGGCCCCGGTTCGGCGGCCCCACCCCGGCCTGACCCGTCGCAGGTACAGGGTGGCTCCGGCCACCCCGAGCGCGTAACCGCCCACCGCCGCAGCCCCGCTCGCCACCACCCGGGCATCCGCCGTGGCGATCGCCTGGCCGGACTGCACCAGGTTGCCGGTGATCACGCTGGCGAAGAAGCCACCGAGTCGGGTCAGACAGAACACGTCGAGGCAGCCGGACGCGGCGGTCAGCACCACCAACAGCCGGACCACCAACCGCCTGGGCAGGACCGACCCATCGGATTCGTCCCCATCGCCGGGTCCGGTCAACCCCGGCCCCGGATGCCACCCATACGACTGCTCTCCCCGGCCCGTGTCACTGACTGCGCGAAGCGCTTCTTCCCGCTACCCCGCCATCCATGCCGCCGGCCGAGGACTTACGGGCCCGTGGACCAGGACGGGACCAGCCGCACCACGTGTGCTGCCGCCGAGCCCGGGAACCCGGCGCACGCCCCGGCGCGGTCGGTCGGTCCGGTGCGCCCGCTCCGGTGCGCCCGGGGGGCAGACGCGGTCGGGCCGGCGGGCCCGGGCGTAGGCACGTCGGGAACAGGCGCGGTCGGGAGCAGGCGTCGTCGACGAGTCGGGCGTGGTCAGCGGGCCGAGAAGGCGGAACCGGACGGGTCGCCGGTCTCCGGCCGGGCCAGGCAGTGCACGAGCCAGACCTCGGTGCCGGTGAGCTGGATCGGCCACGCCTCGCGTACCCAGGCGGTGGTGGTCCGGCCATCGCTGCGCGCGGCCATGACCGACCCCGAGCAGGCGGCACCGACGTCGGCGCGGGCCATCAACTCGTCCTGGGGGACATCGACCGCGTCGGCGGGCAGGTACGTCGCCGCGAAGGTCTCCCAGGCGTGGTCGGCCGTGCAGTCGACCCGGCGGGGCGGCATGGCGTTGCCACTGACCGAGGTCAATCCTCGCCAGCAGAGCGGGCGGGTGGGGCAGAACGCCGCACCGCAGGGCGTGAACCCGGCCTGCCGGGCGGCGTCGTCCGTCGACGCGGTGCTCGGCCGCTGCGGCCCGGTGCCGGACGCCGGCCCGTCGCCACGGCCGAGGCCGGCCTGCCAGACCACGACTCCCCCGACCAGCACGATCGCCAGCAGCGCGGCGACCAGCGGCCACCGCCGGCGCGCCGTGCGTGGGCCGACGGCGGGAACCGGTGGCGCCGTACCGGGCCAGACGTGTCCCGACGGGGACGACACCGCGGCCCTCGGCGAGGCCGGTGGCGCCGTGCCGGGCCAGGCCGGTCCCGGCGGGGACGGTACCGCGGCGCCCGGCGAGGCCGCTGCCGGCGACGGTCGCTGCCCACCCGGGCCGGACCGGCCGTCGGCGGCGGACCAGCCATTGGCGGCAACCCGGCCATCGGCGGCGGCCCGGGCGGCGTCGGCCAACTCGGCGGCGCAGGCCCAGCGGCCGGCCGGGTCGGTGGCCAGGGCACGCCCGACGACGGCGAGCACCGGGGCGGGCAGGTCAGCGCCGAGGGGACGCGGTGCGAACTGCACCCGCTGCAGGGCCACCGCGTACGGGCTGTCCCCGGCGAACGGGCGGTGCCCGGCGAGGCACTCGTAGGCAGTGAGCCCGAGGGCGTAGACGTCGCTGAGAGCGGTGGCGGGCTGCCCGAGCACCTGCTCCGGCGAGAGGTAGGAGGGGGTGCCCAGGACCGCGCCGGAGACGGTGAGGTGGGTGCCGTCCCAGGTCCGCGAGATCCCGAAGTCGGTGATCAGCACCGATCCGTTCCGGCGGATCAGCAGGTTGGCCGGTTTGACGTCCCGGTGCACGATCCCGCAGTCGTGCACGGCCTGCAGGCCGTCGGCCGCCTGGGCGATCAGGCGCATGACCTCCTCGGGGGCCAGCCGCCCGGACCGGCGCAGCACCCCGGAGAGGGACTCGCCGTCGACGAACTCCATCACCAGGAAGGTGACGCCGTCGCTGCGTCCGTAGTCGTGGATCGACGCCACGGCGGGGTGGTTCACACTGGCCATGGCCTTCGCCTCGGCCAGGAATCGACGGGCGAAGTCCGGCTCGTCGGCCACCTCCGGGAGCATGGCCTTCACCGCGACGACCCGGCCGAGCACCTCGTCGACCGCCCGCCACACCTCGCCCATGCCGCCGGCGCCGATCCGGGTGTCCAGGCGGTAACGGCCGCCGAGCCTCAGGCCGGAGTGCAGCATTCGTCTCACCCGTCCGCGCGTCGGATCTCCCCGGCTCGGACCGGGGTCGCGCCATCATGCCACGCCGCACCGGCCCTTCCGCCCGCCGTCCGGGCCCGAACGTCGGTCCCGCCACCGGGACCGGACCGTCCGACACCGATCGCCGCAACGTCGCAGCTCAGCGCCGGATTCCAGGGCGGGACAGGTCTTGTCACGGGCCCGAGCAAGGTGTACAACTACAGGCGGCTAGGTACATACCTAAGCGGTTATCGGTATGCAACAGTGGGAGGTTTGGCGTGGACCGCCTCAGGATCGGTGTGGTAGGTATCGGTGTCCAGGGTCAGCTGCACGCCCGCGCGCTGCGCGACGTGTCGCAGGCGGACCTGGTGGCCGTTGCCGACGTCTCACCGCAGAACCGCAGCTGGGCCGAGAACAACCTGGGGGTCCGGGCCGTCCCGGAGATCGAGGCGCTGCTCGACGACGTCGACGCGGTGAGCATCTGCACCCCCGACCACCTGCACGAGGCCGCGACCCTCACCGCCCTGGCGGCCGGCAAGCGGGTGCTGCTGGAGAAGCCGATGGCCCTCTCCACCGCCAGCTGCGACCGGATCCTCGCCGGCCGGCCCGACCCCGACTCGCTGATGATCGGCCACGTGCTGCGCTTCGACCCCCGGGTCACCCGGCTACGGGAGGTGGTGCGCTCCGGCGAGCTGGGCGACATCTGGCACGTCAAGGTCTGGCGGTGCACCTCCCAGGCGGTCGGGGCGGGCATCTGGGACCGGACCTCGGTCGCCTGGTTCCTCGGCATCCACGACGCGGACCTGCTGCGCTTCGTCACCGGCCGGGATGTCGAGGTCACCGGCGCGATCGGACGCAAGGTCCTCTCGCCCAGCCACGACGTGGTGCACGCGACGGTCCGGTTCGACGACGGCGCCATCGGCACCATGGAGAACAACTGGACGCTGCCGCACTCGCGGCCGTCCCGGGCCGACGCGGGCCTACGGATCGTCGGTGAACACGGCATCCTGGAGATGGACCTCTCCCACAACGACCTGATGTACGCCCGTCGCGACGGCGCCGCCAACTACCTGGACACCTACTTCTGGCCCAGCCGGAACGGCGGCGGCGCCTACAACCTTCGTACCGAGCTTGAGGCCTTTGTCGACGCCGCGCTGGTCGGCGGCCCGACCCCGGTCAGCGGCGAGGACGGCCGCGCGGCGGTCGCCGTCGTCGAGGGCATCGAGGCGGCGCTGGCCGGCACCCCGACGTCGCCGCCACCGGGCCACTGAGAGACCGGCATGCTGCGTTACGCACTACGCCGGCTGGCGATCTCCGCGCTGGTCCTCTTCGGCGCGGCGACCGTGGTGTTCTTCGCGATGCGGGCCGTCTCCGGCGACCCGGCGCGGGCCGTGCTCGGGCCGGACGCCGACCAGTCGGCCGTCGACGCGCTGCGTCAGGAGTACGGCCTGGACGCGACGATCCCCGTGCAGTACCTCCGGTTCCTCGAGCGGGCCTCGGTGCTCGACTTCGGTGACTCCTTCCGGCTCAACGACTCGGCGATGAACCTGGTGCTGACGCACCTGACCGCGACCGCGGCGCTGGCGCTGACCGCGTTCGTCATCGCCCTGCTCGTCGGCTCCGCCCTGGGCGTGCTGGCCGCGACCCGCCCGAACAGCTTCGCCGACCGGATCGTCTCGGTGCTGTCCATGCTGACCCAGTCCCTCCCGTCGTTCTGGGTGGGCATCATGCTGATCCTGGTCTTCTCCCGCTTCCTGCACCTGCTGCCGAGTTCGGGCTCGGCCTCGCCGGCAGCGATGATCATGCCCGCGGTCACGCTCGCCCTGCCGCTGCTCAGCGTGGTGCTGCGGCTGGTCCGTTCCGGGCTGCTCGATGTGCTGCACGAGGACTACGTGGTCACCGCACGGGCCAAGGGGCTCTCCGAGTTCCGGGTGGTCGGCTCGCACGCGATGCGCAACATGCTGATCCCGGTCGTCACCGTGGCGGGCCTGGAGTTCGGCAGCCTGCTGGGCGGCGCGGTGATCGTGGAGACGGTCTTCGCCTGGCCCGGGATCGGCCGGCTGATGACCGACGCCATCGCCGCCCGCGACTACTCCATCGTGCAGGCCTGCGTCATCACGGTCGCGGCCATCTTCATCACCATCAACCTGGTCGTCGACCTGCTGTACGTCCGGCTGGACCCCCGGGTCCGAGAGAGCGTCTGAGGAGGCGGTCGAGATGTCCGATGCGGTTCCCGGCTCCGCGCTGGCCGGCGTCCCGGTCCCACCGGCGCCCGGCAACAGTCCCGCCGATGTACCCGTCGCACCGGCTGCCACCCGACCCCGGCGCCGGCTGCGGCTCTGGATACCCCTCGGGGTGATCGCGGCCTACCTGGTGACCGGGTTGTTCGGCCCGATGGTCGCCCGGTACGACCCGATCGCCACCTCCGTGGTCGACCGGCTGCTCCCACCGGGCAGCCGGCTCTCCGACGGCAGCCTGGCCCTGCTCGGCACCGACCAGGTCGGCCGGGACCTGCTCGCCCAGATCATGCAGGGTGCCCGGGTCTCGATGCTGGTCGGCGCGGCGACCCTGCTGCTGGCCGGCACGGTGGGCACCGCGCTCGGCATCCTCTGCGGCTACCGGGGCGGCGTGGTGGAGGCGGTGGTGATGCGGCTGGCCGACATCCAGCTCGCCTTCCCGTCGATCCTGCTCGCCGTCTTCGTCGCCGGGGTGCTCGGCGCCAGCGTCACCAACGTGGTGCTGACCCTCTCCATCACCACCTGGCCCATCTTCGCCCGGGTCGCCCGGGCGCAGACCCTGGCCACGACGTCCCGCGACTTCGCCAACGCCGCCCGCACCCTCGGGGCCGGCCCCTGGCACGTCGTGCGGCACTGCGTACTGCCGGCGGTGGCCAGCCCACTGCTCGTCATCGCCACCGTGCAGTTGGGCTTCGTCATCGTCGCGGAGGCCTCGCTGAGCTTCCTCTCCCTCGGCATTCCACCCGGTACGCCGAGCTGGGGCACCACCATCGCCAACGGCCGTGACTACCTGGCCAGCGCCTGGTGGATCGCCACCCTGCCCGGCCTGGTGCTGGCCATCTTCGTGGTCTGCGTCGGGGTGCTCGGTGACGAACTGCGCGACCGCTCCGACCCGAACCTCTCCACCCGGTAACCGTCAGTGAAATGAGATGACATGAGATCTCTACCCCTCCGCCTCGGTGCGCTGGTCATGGCTGGTGCACTCGGACTGACCGGCTGTTCCTTCGGCGCCGACGACCCGGCCGGTGGCGGCGGCTCCGCCGACGCCACGCTGCGGGTGGCGAACCCGACGCCCGTCGTCTCGCTCAACCCGTTCGCGGCCAACTCCGCCGACCAGCCCACCCTCACCGTCCTGCAGGGGGTCTTCGAGACCCTGGTGGTCCGCACCGACGGCAAGTTGACGCCGAAGCTCGCCGAGAGCTGGACCAATCCGGACCCGCTGACCTGGCAGTTCGCCCTCCGCAAGGACGTGACGTTCGCCGACGGCACGCCGATGACCAGCGCCGACGTCAAGGCGTCGCTCCAGGCGCTGATCGACGGCAAGGGCCCGCTGGCCGGCCTCTGGGCGGCCGTGACGGAGGTCGGCACCCCCGACGGGCACACCCTGACCATCCGCACCGGGACCCCCCTCGGCACCGTGCCGAGCAACCTCGCCCTGCTCTCGGTCGCCCCGGCGGCCAAGCTCACCGACCCGGCCTTCTTCAACGCCCCGTACGGCACCGGCCCGTTCAAGGTCTCCTCGTTCACCGCCGGTCAACGGGTCGAGCTGGTCCGTAACGACAACCACCAGGGCGACAAGCCGAAGCTGGCGGGGATCTCGTACCGCTACATCCCGGAGGTCTCCGGGCGGGTGACCGCCCTGGCCAACAACGAGATCGACGTCTCCTGGGGCCTGCCGCCGGACCAGCTCGCCGGGCTGCGGGAGAACAAGGACCTCACCGTCTCGTCGTTCCCGACGTACGCCAACTACTACATCTGGTTCAACAGCTCGCGGAAGCCGTTCACTGACGCGCGGGTACGGCAGGCCATGTGGTACGCCGTCGACTTCGGCAAGATCAATGGCTCGCTCTTCGACCAGGCCGGCACCTCGGCCAAGGGTCCGCTGCCGGAGCCGGTGTTCGGCTCGGCCGCCCAGAACCCGTACGGCTACGACCCGGCGAAGGCCAAGCAGCTGCTCGCCGAGGCCGGCTACCCGAACGGCTTCAGCACCACGATGATGTGGAGCACCGGCTGCTGCACCAACGGCAACTCCTTCGCCGACGCCATGATCAGCGACTGGGCCAAGGTGGGCATCGTGGTCAAGCCGCAGGAGCTGGAGCGGGCCACCTGGCTGGACCGGCTGCTCAAGCTCGACTGGGACAGCACCATGACCACCGGCAGCACGGTCACCGGCGACGCCGACTTCAGCCTGGCCCGGCTCTACCTCTCCACCGCCAAGCGCAACGGCTACGCCAACCCGGAGCTGGACCGGATCCTGCTGGCCGCCCGGCAGGAGATCGACCAGGACAAGCGGACCGACCTCTACGCCCAGGCCGGCAAGATCGTCTGGGACGAGGCGGTGGGCATCTTCCCGCTGGACCTCAGCGGCAACGTGGTGCTGCGCAAGAACGTCCAGGGGTTCACCCCGACCCCCAACGACCTGCCCGACTTCGCCGACGTCTCGCTCGGCTGACGGACTCTCCCGCCCACCACATCGGCTCACGACGAACCGGACCCGGAGGACCCTGCGATGGCGGCACCACCGCACGCCCGGCAACCGCTGCTGGCGGTCGACGACCTCGTCGTCTCGTTCCGCAGCCCGCTCGGCGCCTACCGTGCGCTCAACGGCGTCTCGTTCCACATCGACGCCGGCGAGACGCTGGCCATCCTGGGCGAATCCGGGTCCGGTAAATCGGTCACCATGCGGGCGGTGATGGCGCTGCTGCCCAAGCACAGCGCGCAGATCGAACGCGGCACCATCCGCTACGACGGGGAGGACCTCTCCGCGCAGCCGGCGCGCCGCACCCGGCAGCTGTCCAGCACCGAACTGGCCATGGTCTTCCAGGACTCACTGACCGCGCTCAACCCGGTGGTCCGGGTCGGTAGCCAGATCGCCGAACTGTTCCGGGTCCGGCTCGGCACCTCGCGCCGCGAGGCGTGGGCCCGCGCGGTGGCCGGGCTGGACCGGGTGGGCATCCCGAACGCCGCCCAGCGGGCGCGCGACTACCCGCACCAGTTCTCCGGCGGGATGCGGCAACGGGTGGTCATCGCCATGGCGCTGGCACTCGGCCCCCGGCTGCTCATCGCCGACGAGCCGACCACCGCCCTGGACGTCACCGTGCAGGCGCAGATCATGGACCTGCTGCGGGACCTGCGCCGCGCCGACGGGATGGCGATGATCCTCATCACCCACGACCTCGGGGTGGTGGCCGACATCGCCGACCGGGTGGCCGTCATGTACGCCGGCGCCATCGTGGAGACCGGCCCCCTGCGCACCGTGTACGACGCCCCCGCCCACCCGTACACCCGGGGCCTGATGAACTCGCTCCCCGCGCCGGACCGGCCCGGCTCACGGCTGACCCCGATCGAGGGGATGCCACCGTCGCCGCTGCAGACCCCGACCGGCTGCCCGTTCCACCCACGCTGCCCGTTAGCCCGCGACCGGTGCCGCAGCGACCGTCCCGTGCTGCGCACCGTCGCCCCGGGCCAGGACGCGGCCTGCCACTACGCCGAGGAGGTGATGACCAGTGCCGACATCCGAGACCCGGCTTGAGGTAAAGCAGTTGCGGGTCGCCTATCCCGCCACCCGCCGTCTGCTGCGCCCGGCACCGGACATCAGCGCGGTCGACCAGCTCAGCCTCACCGTCACCACCGGCCGCACGCTGGGGCTCGTGGGGGAATCCGGGTGTGGCAAGTCCAGCCTGGCCCGCGCCATCGTCGGCCTGCGCCGCCCGGCCGGCGGCGAGATCTGGTACGACGGCGAGCGGATCGACGACGCCGACGCGGCACGGCGCCGCCGGCTCACCGCCGAGATCCAGATGGTGTACCAGGACCCGTACTCCTCGCTGAACCCCCGCAAGAAGGTCTCCTTCGTCATCGCGGAGGGTTGGCTCGCGCACCCGGGCATGGTGCCGCGTGACCAGTGGACGGACCGGACCGTCGAGCTGCTGGCCAGGGTCGGGCTCTCCGCCGAACTGGCCGACCGGTTCCCGCACCAGCTCTCCGGCGGCCAGCGTCAGCGCGTCGGCATCGCCCGGGCACTGGCCGTCGGCCCCCGGATCGTGGTCTGCGACGAACCGGTCAGCGCGCTGGACGTCTCCGTGCAGGCGCAGACCCTCAACCTCCTCGGTGACCTGCGCGACGACCTGGGCCTGGGGTACCTGTTCATCGCGCACGACCTGTCCGTGGTCCGGCACGTCAGCGACGAGATCGCGGTGATGTACCTGGGCCGGATCGTGGAGACCGGCCCGGCGGCGCGGGTCTACGACGAGCCGGCCCACCCCTACACCCGAGCGCTGCTCTCGGCCGCGCCGGTGCCCCGACCCTGGGCTGCGCCACCGCGCGAGCGCATCGTGCTCACCGGCGAGGTGCCCTCACCGGCCGATCCCCCGTCGGGCTGCCGGTTCCGCACCCGGTGTCCGCTCGCCCAGCCCCTCTGCGCGCAGCGGACACCCGAACTGCGCGTCGTCGCCGGCCGCGAGGTGGCCTGCCACTACGCCGAGGAGAGCCACGCCGGCCCGGTGCCGGCCGCGACGGGGGCGGCCCGATGACGGGCAGCACCGGCGCCGTCCGGGTCGGCGTCGACCTCGGCCAGGGCGGCTGCCGCGCCGTCGCATGCGAGGGCACCCGCACCGGCCACGCCAGCACCCCGGGATTCTGGGGTGCCGACACGGACGTCCTGGTCGCCGACGCGGTGACCGCCGCGCTGGCCGATCTGGGGCCGGACCGGGACGCGCCGGTGCGGGTCGGGGTCGGCATGACCGGGCTCAACGGCCAGTCGCCGCCCACCGAGCCGCTGCGGCACCGGCTGCGGGCGGCGGGCCTGCGCGGCACCCTGCGGATCGCCGACGACAGCGTGACCGCCTACCTCGGCGCCCTCGGCCCGGTCCGCGGCGCGGTGGTCGCCGCCGGCACCGGGGTGGTGGTGCTGGCGGTCGGGGCCGACGGCCGCACCGCCCGCGCCGACGGCTGGGGCGCCCTGCTCGGCGACCGGGGATCTGGCCACTGGATCGGCCAGGCCGCCATCCACCGCGCCCTACGCGACGCCGACCGGGGCACGCCCGGGCCGCTGGGCGACGCGGTGAGCGCCGCCTGGGGTCCGGTGGCGACCCTGCCGGCCCGCTGGCGGGAAAGCCCGCCGACCCCGGAACGGGTCGCCGGCTTCGCCGTCATGGTCGCGGAGCTGGCCCGGGCCGGGGACCCCGCCGCCCGGCAGATCTGGCGGACGGCCGGACGGCTGCTCGCCGAGTCGACGGTCGGCGCGCTGCGGCGGGCCGGGCTCGCCGACGCCGAGGTGCCCGTCGCCGGCACCGGCGGCCTCTTCCGGGCCACCGACCTGCTGCTGCCCTCCTTCGCCCGGGTACTGCGGGCCGGGGCCCCGAACGCGCGGCCGGTCCCGGCGACCGGCGATCCACTCGCCGGGGCGCTGGCCCTGGCCGGACCCGCCACCGGTCCGCCGGCTCTGACCGGACTGACCACCCATGTCGACATCGAGGAAAAGGCAGAACACCGATGAACGTGGCCGAGGCCATCCGTGGACGGCTGATCGTCTCGTGCCAGGCCCAGGAACCCAGCCCGTTCCTGGACACCCCGCACATGATGGCGATGGCGAGCGCGGCCGTGCTGGGCGGCGCCGCCGGACTGCGCGGTCAGGGGGTTGCCCACGTGCGGGGCATGGCCATGCTCGGGGTGCCGGTGATCGGCCTGGTCAAGCGGAGCACGCCCGGCAGCTCGGTCTACATCACCCCGACCGAGGCCGACGTGACGGCGCTGACCGAAGCCGGTGCCCGAATCGTGGCCGCCGACGCGACCGGACGGCCCCGACCGGGTGGGGAGAAGCTGGCCGACATGGTCGCGGCGACCCACGCCGGCGGCGCGCTGTTCATGGCCGACGTGGACAGTCTGGACGCCGCACTCGCCGCGGTCGACGCCGGAGCCGACCTGGTCGGTACGACGCTGGCCGGCTACACCACCGACACAGACGTACCGGACGACCCGGACATCGCGCTGGTCGGCACGATCAGCCGGCGTTGTCCGGTTCCGGTTATCGGGGAGGGGCGGTACCGTACCCCTGCCCAGGTCGCGGCGGCCTTCGATGAGGGCGCGTGGGCCGTCGTCGTCGGCACCGCGATCTCCGACCCGGTCAACACCACACGTCGGTTCGCGCACGCCTGCCCGCATTCCCCCGTGGAGCCTTGATGACCACCAAACTGAGCCAGACTCGCACCGAACTGCGGCGCCGGGTCGCCGAGCTGACGGCCCACGCGGCCCTGCCCCGGGAGCGGGACCTCGCCGAGGAACTGGGCGTGAGCCGGACGACGCTGCGCCAGGCCCTGCGCGAACTGCTCGACGACGGGTTGATCTACACCATCCGGGGCCAGGGCACCTTCGTCTCCGACACCCGGATCGCCAAGGGCACCAGCCTCAGTGGATTCACCGAGGACATGCGGGCCCGGGGGCTGATTCCGAGCAGCAAGATGATCGAGACGGACGCGGTGGTCGCCCGGGAAGCCCTGGCCGTCGAGCTCGGGCTGCCCGAGGGGTCCCTGCTCTACCGGGTGGAGCGGCTGCGGATGGCCGACGGCGCGCCGATGTGCCTGGAGGAGGTGCACCTGCCCGCCGACCTCTTCCCCGGCCTGCTGGTCGAGAACCTCGACGGGGCGCTCTACGAGACCATGCGGGACCGGTACCAGGTCCAGGTGACCGTGGCCCAGCAGATGATCGCCGCCGTCGTGCCCAACCAGCGGCAGTGCAAGCTGCTGGAGATCCCGCCCACCTCGGCACTGCTGGAGGTGCGGCGGATCGGCTTCGACAGTCGCGGCCGGGCGGTGGAGCGGGCGGTCTCGCTCTACCGCGGCGACCGGTACCACTTCGCGCTGACCGCACGACGAGGGGAAACCGGCTGATGAGCCGCACCGAACGGACCAACGAGGAGTACACCGACGTGCTGGTCGTCGGCGGCGGGGTGGGCGGCGTCGCCGCCGCGCTGGCCGCCTGCGAGGGCGGCGCCCGGGTGGTGGTCATCGAGCCGTACGCGTGGATCGGCGGTCAGCTCACCTCGCAGGCGGTGCCCCCGGACGAGCACCGCTGGATCGAGACCCACGGCTCCACCGCCAGCTACCGCCGGTTCCGGCAGGGCGTGCGGTCGTACTACCAGGACTGGTACGCCCTGGCCCCGGCCCAGGGCGGTGGACTGCTCAACCCGGGTAACGGCTGGGTCAGCGCGCTCTGCCACGAGCCGCGCGCCGCGCTCGCGGTGCTGCGCGCGATGCTCGCCCCCTGGCGCGCTTCCGGCCGGCTGGTCGTGCACACCCAGGCCACCCTGCTCAGCGCGACGACCGACGGCGACACCGTGACCGGGGTGAGTGTCCGCCTGGCCGACGGCTCGGTACAGCACATCGGCGCCCGGCAGGTGCTGGAGGCGAGCGAGACCGGTGAGCTGCTCGCCCTCGCCGGGATCGAGCACCGGACCGGCACCGAGTCGCAGGCGCAGACCGGTGAGCCGAGCGCGCCGGAGCTGGCCGACCCGTTGAACATGCAGGCGGCCACGGTCTGCTTCGCGCTCGAACACGTCGACGGCGACCACACCGTCGACCGGCCGGCCGACTACGAGCACTGGCGGGCCATTTCCCCACCCGGCTGGCCGAACCGGCTCTTCAGCTGGACCTACCCCGACCCCCGAACCGGCCGGCCGGTCACCGGTCGCTTCACCCCGAACCCCGGTGCCGGCGCGGCGTCCATGGAGGAGGGGCTGGTCGAGCCGGAGCTGTGGACCTACCGGCGGATCCTGGACCGGCAGACGTTCCGGCCCGGCCTGCTGCCCAGCGACGTGACCATCGTGAACTGGCCGATGAACGACTACCTGGACGGCCCGCTCTTCGGGGTGCCGGACGCGGACTGGCACGTCCGCCAGGCCAAGGAGTTCAGCCGCGCCTTCCTGTACTGGCTCCAGACCGAGGCGCCCCGGCCGGACGGCGGGGTCGGCTTCCCCGGTCTGCGGCTGCGTCCCGACGTGACCGGCACGACCGACGGCTTCGCCCAGGCACCGTACATCCGGGAGTCCCGCCGGTTGGAGGCGGTGACCACGCCGGCCGAGCAGGACCTGTCGGTGGCGGTCCGGGGCGACGCCGGCGCGGTCAAGTACCACGACACGGTCGGCACCGGCCATTACCGCATCGACCTGCACCCGAGCACCCGTGGCACCGGCTACCTCGACGTCGCCGCGCATCCGTTCGAGATTCCGCTGGGGGCGCTGCTGCCCCAGCGGGTGACCAACGTGGTGGCGGCGGGCAAGGCGATCGGCACCACCCACATCACCAACGGGTGCTACCGGGTGCATCCGTCCGAGTGGTCGATCGGTGAGGCCGCCGGCTCGCTGGCCGCCTTCTGCCTGGCCCGGCGGACCACTCCACACGGGGTACGCGAGACACCGGGCCTGCTCGACGAGTTCCAGAGTGGACTGGCCGGACGCGGCTCCGACCTGCGCTGGCCGGCCGGAACCACGCTGACCGACCGGCCGTAGCGCGAGCGCCTGGCCCCTGCGGCCGACTGGTCGGCCCGACGCCGGCCGGCCGGCAGCAGGGGCCAGGCGGCGGCAACACCCGCGGCCGCCGGGAGCCCTCAGCCGGCCTCCGGGGCCCCGGTCTCGGTCAGGCGTCCGTCGGCCAGCCTCAACCAGCGGGTCACCCCGATCTCGGTCAGGAACCGCTCGTCGTGGCTGACCACCACGAAGGCGCCCTGGTACGCGACGAGCGCGCTTTCCAGCTGGCCGACGCTGACCAGATCCAGGTTGTTGGTGGGTTCGTCGAGAAGCAGCAGCTGGGGTGCGGGTTCGGCGAACAGGATGCAGGCGAGCGTCGCCCGCAGGCGCTCGCCGCCGGAGAGCACCCGCACCGGCAGGTGGACGCGGGAACCGCGGAACAGGAACCGGGCGAGCAGGTTCATCCGGTCGGCGTCGGGCAGTGCGGGTGCGAACGCGGCGAGGTTCTCGGCGACCGTGCGGGCGGGGTCGAGCAGGTCGAGCCGCTGGGACAGGTACGCGACGCGGCCGTCGGCTCGGGCGGCGGTGCCGGACACCGGTGTCCGGTCGCCGCTGATCAGCCGGAGGAGGGTCGACTTGCCCGCGCCGTTGGCGCCGGTCAGGGCGATGCGCTCCGGGCCCCGGATGGTCAGGTCGACGCCCTCGCCGGCGAAGACCGGGCGGCCGTCGTACCCGGCCCGCAGGTGTTCGCCCTGGAAGACGGTGCGCCCGGCCGGCACGTTCGTGCCGGGCAGCTCGATCGCGATCCGGTCGTCCTGGCGGGCGGCGCGGCCGGCCTGGTCCAGGCGGGCCTGGGCGTCGCCGACCCGGTCCGCGTGGGTCTCGTTCGACCGGGCCGCCGAGACCTGGGCATCACGCTTCAGCCCGCCGGCGACGATCCGGGCCAGGCCGGCGTTGGACAGGTTGCGGGACGCGTTCGATGCCCGGCGGGCGGCGCGCTCGCGGGCCTGTTGCATGTCACGCTTCTGCCGCTTGAGGTCCTGCTCGGCGTTGCGCACCTGGCGTTCGGCCGCCTCGCGCCGGCCCCGCGCGGCCTGCTCGTAGTCGGTGTACGTGCCGCCGTACCACTCGATCTCGCCGTTCGCCAGGGCGGCGATGCGGTCCACCTCGTCGAGCAGCGCCCGGTCGTGGCTGACGACCAGGAGGCAGCCGGTCCACGCGCGCAGCACCGCGGTCAGCCGATCCCGCGCCTCGCTGTCGAGGTTGTTCGTCGGCTCGTCCAGCAGGAGGACGTCCGGACGTTTGAGGAGCTGGGCGGCCAGGCCCAGGGACACCACCTGCCCGCCGCTGAGGGTGCCCAGCTTCCGGTCCAGGGTGAGATCGCCGAGGCCGAGCCGGTCCAGCTCGGCGCGGGTGCGCTCCTCGACGTCCCACTCGTTGCCGACTGTCGTGAAGTGCTCCTCACTCGCGTCGCCGGCCTCGATGGCGTGCAGCGCGGCGATGATCTGGTCGACGCCGAGGAGTTGAGCGACGCTCTGCTCGCCGGTGAAGGGCAGGTGCTGGGGCAGGTAGCCGAGCGTGCCCCGCACCGTGACGGATCCGGTGGTCGGGCGGAGTTCCCCGGCGATCAGCCGCAGCAGTGTGCTCTTCCCCGCGCCGTTGGCCGCCACCAGGCCGGTGCGGCCACCGGGCACGGAGAAGGAGAGGTCGCTGAACACCGGGGTGTCGTCCGGCCAGGCGAAGGACAGGGCGGAGCAGACGATGTAACCGTTGGACATGGTGAGAACCTCGGAACGCGTGATCCGGGCGCGCACACAGAGGGGCACCCGGCGGGAACAGGGACGACGAGATGACCGCGGCGACAGCGCGATCACGCGCCTGTCGGCGGCCGGTCCGGGATCTCACCCGGAGATGTCGTCGTCACCTGCCATGTTGACTCCGTTCTCCGGCGACTCGGACAAGAGTAACGCGCGGTCGCTGCCGAGGCCATCTGGTCACGAGCCGACCACCGCCCATCCGGGGAACGCGGTGTCGGGGCCGCCCGGCACCATGACCTCCGCCCCCGTTCCGGCCAACGCCGCCAGGTCGGCCCACGCCCGCCGGCCGCAGGCCAGGTCGGGGTGGCTCCACCCCTCCCGCGTAACGACCCGCACAGCCCTCCGCCCGCCCGGGCCGGCCGGACCAGGTCGCCGGTCACGGCAGCCTGGCCAGCAACCGGGCGTCAGGTGCTCCCGGAGGGTGGACGCGTCGACCTCGGATACTCGCGGCCCGAGAACGGGACACTCGCTCCGACCGGCATCGACTCACCGCTGTGGCGTGTCGACCCGCTCGGGTGGCACGGGCGGGCCGGCCAGGCGGCGGGCGGTCACCCGGGCGGCGATCCGCGGGGCGAACAACGTCCGCGACGAGGTGATCATTTGGTACGAGCTCCACAGGGTGGAGGCGATGGCGGGGTCCCGCGTGGCCAGTTCCCAGAGGGTGTCGGTGTACCAGTCCATGGCGCGCGCGCCCGGGATCCGCACGCCGTCGGTGGTGGGCAGGCGGGTGTCCTGCACGGCGGCGGTGGTCCATGGCATCCGCACGATCTTCGCGAAGCGCCGAGGCAGCTGGGTGGTGATCCGGTCCACCGACGCGCCGGCGCGCAGTGCCCGGGCCAGCTCGACGACCTCGCGGGCGATCACGGTCATGCCCTGCCCGTAGGTGGGATTGAAGGCGCAGAAGCTGTCCCCGATCGGCAGGAATCAACTGTTCCAGCGTCTGCGCCCCGGCGGCGAGCAGCACGTGCGCGTGCCGGCTCTGCGGGGTGCCCCGCCGGATGCCGAACACGTCGGCGAGGACGTCCCGCTCCAGGACGGTCACCGGCAGACCGTGCCGGGCCAGGGCGGTGGCGGCGATGAGCCCCGCCACGCCGGCCCCGATCACCACGGGATGTCCGATGTTGCCTGTCATGCTCAACTCCTCCGGGCCCCTCCCGGAGACCCCGCGGGCACCGCCCGTGGCCCGCACGCTCACCGGTGGAAATGGTTCTCTGTGGACGCGGTGGGCCTCGGTCGGCCGGTCGTGACGTTCGGTCGTGAGCACTCCTGTGGACATTGGCCGGCCGGCCACGACCGGCCGGCCAATGCGGGGCTCAGGCCGGCGTGCCAGGTACGGCCTTGAGGCGGCGGAACACCGCCGCGAAGATCACGCCACTGCCGATCGTGGCGACCACGTCCGTCAGGACCCAGCTGACCGCGACCGACGAGGGCATCGGCAGGATCGCGTAGAGCGACAGGTGGGCGGCGACCATGAACAACCCGATCCACAGCCCGATCCGGGCGCCCTCGGCCACCGTCAGGCCTTCCCGGCCGTCCGCCACGATCAGGCAGAACACCAGGCTGGAGATGATCCAGCCGAGGAACATCAGGACGATCTTGGAATTGAGTTCCTCGGCGGGGCGGAAGAACTCGGGTGCGGCGTCGTAGACGCCCTTGAGCAGGACGTTGTGCACCAGGACGCTGAAGGCGATGTTGAAGATCAACACCGCGAAGGCGGCGCCGAGCAGGGGCTTAAACCTCATGGGGGACCTCGTTCTCGTTCTGTTCGGTGGGGGCTACCGGCCGGGACGGGGGCAGCGGGACATCGGTGCCGGTCCTCGTGCCGGACGCGGGACGCCAGACGCGGCGCAACACGTTCGGGCGCAGCAACTCGGTCGGCTGCCGGGTCAGGTGCATGACCTCGAGGAACATGCGGCAGAGCTGCACGTCACCCGGTGCGACCCTGAGCAGGCGGCCCATGTAGCGGTACATCAACCTGTTCACCGCCGTCGGCCGCATGCCCTCCGTCTCCGGCCACCGCACGTCCTCGCCGAGGGCCACGTCCCACGGGACGCGGGCGATGCGGGCGAACCTTCGGTGGAACCGGTCCTCGGGGCGGGGTTGCCCGTCGGCCAGGCATTCCCGCAGCGCCAGGGCGGCGAGGGCGTTGACGGTCAGGCCCTGCCCGTAGGCCGGGTTGAACGCGCACGCCGCGTCGCCTGTCACGACGAGGTTCGCCGGCATCCGCAGCCGTTCGTAGTGCCGCCACCGGTTCTCGGTGCGGCGGTAGCCCCGCACCGGTCCCCACGGCGTGGCTAGCCGCGCCGCCTCCGCCAGCAGCGGACTGGCCAAACTGCCGGCGAACTCCCACCAGGCGGCCTCGTCGGTGGGCGCCGCGTGCTGTCCCATGCCGCCGAGGGTGACCACCCACCTGTCGCCCTCAACCGGCAGCAGCACCCCGCCCCGGGCCAGCGACGGCGGCCGGTTGTTGATCAGGATGGCCTTCCAGTCGGCCTGGAAACCCGCCGGGGCGGCGAACCAGCGGGTGGCGTAGCCGAGCCGCGAGTTCACCACCGTCTCCGGTGGCGTCGGCAGGCCATGGCGGTCCAGCCACTCCGGCAGCCGGGAGGAACGACCGGTGGCGTCCACCACCAGGTCCGCCTCGATCTGCTGGCCCGGCACCAGCCCGGAGGCTTCGCCGACCGGAGCGACCTCGACACCACGTACCCGGTTGGCGGCGGTGTCCAGCAGCAACCCGGTGGCCCGGTGCCGGCCCAGGACGTGGACCTGCGGCTGTGCGGTCACCCGCCGCCGAACGGCCCAGTCGATGAGGCCACGGCTGGCCGAATAGCTGACCAGGTCGGAGTCGAAGGACGGGGTCCAGCCACCCGGCAGCAGCATCCGCGCGTCGGAGGTCCAGCAGATGCGCGGGGCGCCGGCCGCAGCCAACTCGTCCCCCAGACCGGGCAGCAGCTTCTCCAGCGCCCGGTAGCCGGCGGTCAGCAGGAGATGGTTGTGCAGCCCCTGGGGCAGTCCGGGACGCTGGTCGGGGCCGGCGGGCAGCTCGTCCCGTTCGACCACCGTGACCCGGGCGAAGTGCGGGGCGAGCACCCAGGCGGCCAGCATGCCGGCGGAACCGCCGCCCAGCACGACCGCGTGTCCGGTGCCATCCCGGCCCGCGGACGGGCCCGTCGTCGACGCCACCGGGCTCACCCGACCCGGTAGTCGACGCCGACGGAGGCCAGTTCGTCGGCCAGCAGCAGCGGGTCCGCCATCTTGTCCAGGGTCGCGATGCCGGCGGCGGCGACCTTGTCCTCGACGACCAGTCGCGCCGCGGTCGCCGGAATGACCCCGGACAGCCAGTACCCGTCCCGGCGGGTCTCGACGAGGTCGACCTGGAGCTGCTGGCCGTTCTCGGCGTGGACCCGCCCCCGCAGCACCTGCGCGACGCCCCGGCGCCGCACCCGCCGCCGGAAGGCCGGGCCGACCACCCGGTCGGCCAGCCACTGTTCGCCCTTGGTGGTGCCGTGCCAGAAGGACCGCACCACCGGGATGAGCAGTTCCGCGTCGTAGGCCAGGAAGACCTCGCGGTTGTGGTCGGCGCTGTCGGACATGACGAGTTTGCGGCCGACCGGCGCGGGCAGTTCGGCGAACCGCAGCCGGGGCTTGGACCGTTTGCGGTCCTCCGGCCGGATCGACATGTCCGCACTCGGCGGCGTCGGCGTCGGCCGCCGGCGTCGGGTGACCCGCTGTACCGCGTCGAGCACCCCGGGGCCGTAGAAGATGCCGCCGACCAGGTCGAGCAGGCCGTAGCCGAGGTATTCGTTGCAGTCGTACGCGTAGACCTCGACCGAGGCGACCGGGCCGAGCCGCGCGGCCCCCACCGTCTCCAGGTAGCGGACCACGATGTCCGGCAGGCCGGGCAGCCATCCGGTGTACGTGATCCACCGGATGCCCTTGTCCCGCAGCGCGCTCTCCTGCTCCTGCCAGCGTTCCGCGCGGAAGGCGGTGGTGTCGACCAGGTGGCAGCCGCTGTCCAGCACGGCCTGGGCGAACGCGTCACTGTACCGGCTGCAGTTCACCAGCACAGCGCACCGCTGGGCGAAGTCGGCCACCGACGTCTGGTCGAACACGTCGACCACCTGGGTGGCGGGGCTGCCGTCCACCCCCGCGGCTAGCTCGGCCAGGCGTTCCGGGTCGCGACCGCCCAGCAGCAACTCGTAGCCGCCGTACCGGGCCAGCTCCCGCACCACGTTGCGGCCCACGTGCCCGTAGGCGCCCAGTACCCCAATGGTCTGACGACCGTCGTTCATAACCAGATCTCCTCATCGAGCGGGCCAGCGACCGGGCTGGCCGGTGCCAGCCGAGCCTGTCCATGGGTAAGGACCGGACGTCCGTCCGCGGCTCGGCGGACGCGTACCCCGTGCCGCTGCGGATCGAGCGGCCAGCCCTCGCCCACGAGGGTGTCCCCGGGGTACGCGGCCCCGCTGAACCGCACGTCCAGGCCGGTCAGCCTCCCCGGATCACCGCCGCAGGCGTGCCGTACGACCATCAGGGCGGCAGCGCCGTAGACGCAGAGCCCGTGCAGCAACGGCCGGGGGTAACCGACGCGGGCCGCCGCGTCGGGCAGCACGTGGGCCGGGTTGCGATCACCGTTGAGCCGGAACAGCAGCGCCTGGGTGGGGGCGGTCACCACCTCGCCGCGCCAGCCCGGTGATCCCGCCACGGCCGGCGGGACGGCGCTCGTCGCCCGCTCCGCCCCGGGGCCGCCGGCTTCCCGGCAGAGCAGGGTGGACACCCCGTCGGCGAGAGGCACGCCCCGGCTGTCACACACCGTGGTCCGCAACCGCAGCAGGACGTCCCGGTCCTGCTCGTCGCGGCCGTCGACGGTGACGGTGGTGCTCAGCTCGGCACCCTCCGCCGGCAGCGGCGCCCGGCAGCGCAGGCTCTGGGCGACGTGCAGGACGGTGCGGGGGTCGACCCCGAGCCGCTCCACCGCGTCGATCACCGCCCGGCCCATCGGCACGGTGGCGAACGTGGGCAGCACCCGCAGCCCGCCGACCAGCTCGCAGAGCAGGTGCAACTCGTCGTCGCGGGCACCACAGCCCAACGCGTACAGAATCACATCGCGCTCGTCGTAGCGGTAACGGGCGTCGGTCAGCACGGGCGCCGCCGCGCCGCCGCCCGCCGGGCCACCGGTGGTCACCGCCGCCGCCCGGCGACCGGCGCCACCAGGTCCAGCGCGCGACGCACCTCGTCGAGCACCTGCTCCTGGCCGGGCACCAGGTAGAAGTGGTCGCCGGGCAGCATCCGCAGCCGCATCGGGAACGCGGTGTGCCGCTGCCAGCCGTGCAGCTCCTCCTGGGTGATGTCGTCCTGGTCGCCGCTGAGCACGGTCATCGGGATGGGCAGCGGCGGTTCGGGGGCGCACAGGTAGGTCTCCACCGCGTTGAAGTCGCTGCGCATCACCGGCAGCACCAGGTCGAGCAGTTCCTCGTCCTGGAGGACCTCGGGCGGGGTGCCCCCGTAGCCGCTGATGTGGGCGAAGAACTCCGCCTTGGCCAGGTTCCGGATGGGCGCCTGCCGGCGCGGGAAGTGCGGTCCCCGGTTGCCGGAGATGACCAGGTGCCCGGGTCCGGCCAGGCCACGCCAGCGCAGCGCGCGGGTGGTCTCCAGGCTCACGAACGCGCCCATGCTGTGCCCGAAGAAGACCAGCGGGGTGCCGTCGTCCTCGTGCGCGATCGCCTCGGCGATCTCGGCTGCCATCCCGACGGTGTGACTCAGCAGAGGCTCGTCGACCCGGCCGTCGCGTCCCGGCAGGCGGACCGCGCACAGCTCCACGTCGGCCGGCAGCTGGCCGGCCCACGGCCGGTACGCCATCCGGTTGCCGCCGCCGTGCGGGAAGCAGACCAGCCGGACCCGGGGCCGCTTGACCGGCGTCAGGCGGCTCAGCAGCGACTCCGCGCGTGCGGGCCGTCGCGACGGTACCGGCACCGCGTCGGCCAGCGCGGCGACCGTGGTCTGCGGCTCAGCGACCATCCGCTCCAGGACCCGCGTCCAGTCGTCGAGCATCACCGACACAGCGTTGGCACTGAGGTGCCGCTCGTAGTAGGACATGAACAGGGTGAGCTGCTCACCGGGGAAGACGTCGATGCGCAGCGGCACCTCGGTCTTGGTGTAGAAGCTGGGCAGGGTGGGGACGATCCGGATCTGCTCGGTTCCCCCCACGTCCATCAACGCGCCGAGATTCTGGAAGACCAGGTAGTGGTCGTACAGCGGGCTGCCCGACGGCAGACCGAGGGCCGCGCGGATCACCCGCTGCGGGGTCCGCTCGTACGGCAGCACCTCCTTCTGCGCCACCTGGACCTCACGCAACCAGTCGCCCAGTGCGCGTCCACGCTCGATCCGCAGCCTGGTGGGCAGCGTGTTGATGAACGGTCCCGCGATCAGGCCCACGCCGGGCATGCCAGCCGGCCGGCCGCTGGAGGTCACCCCGAAGACCACGTCGGAGGTGCCCCGGTAGCGGCTCAGCAGCAGCCCCCAGGCCGCCTGGACCAGGGTGTTGACCGTGACGTGGTGCTGTCGGGCCAGCTCGTCCAACGCCCTGGTCAGTTCGACGCTGAACACCCGGTGCTGGCGCGGGTACGCGTCGCCGGCGCGCGGCGGACGGCCCGGAGCGCCGCCGACGATGGCGGTGGGCATCCGCGCACCGCCCAGCCACCGCCGCCAGAACGACTCCTCGTCGCCCGGCGCGCCGGCCCGCACCGCGGCGAGGTACTCGGGCAGGGTCGGTGGTTCGTCGAGCTGAGCCTGCTCCCCGCCGCACCGGGCGAGGTAGCAGATCACCAGCTCCCGGAAGACGATCGCCAGGCTCCAGCCGTCGAGGAACATGTAGTTGAAGGTCAACGCGAAGCGGTAGTCGCGGTCGCCGAACCGGAAGAGCGTCACCGAGGCGGGACGGGGCACGGTCAGGTCGAGCCGGGAGCGCCGGTGCCGCTCGAACAGCTCCGTGATCCGCGCCTCCCGCGCCGCCGGGTCCAGCTCCCGGACGTCGCGCACCTCGATGTGTGCATCGTTGTCCCCGTGCACCACGAGCCACGGACGGGCCAGTCCTTCCCAGGCGATCGCGGCGCGCAGGATCGGATGCCGGCGCACGAGGTCCCGCCAGGCCAGCGCGAACAACTCGACGTCGATGTCGCCCTCCAGCGGGAACACCCGCTGGATGTCGTAGATCCCCGGTTCGTCGCCGGCCTGGAACATCTCGAACATGTGCTCCTGCACGGTCAGCAGCGGGTACACCCCGGCGATGCCCGGCCGGCCGGCCAGTTCGCGTGCCTCGTCGTCCAGCAGGTCCACCGGATCCGTCGGAGCGGGCGGCGTCGCCGCGGGCGCGGAGCCGACCACCTCGGCCAGTTCGGCGATCGTCGGGTGGGCGAACAGGTGTCTGGGTTCCAGGTGCAGCCCGGCCTCCCGCGCGGCCATCACCACCTGCACGGACAGGATCGAGTCGCCGCCCAACGCGAAGAAGTTGTCCCGCGCGCCGATGTCCTGGACGCCGAGCACCGTACGCCACAGCGCGGCCAGCCGCTCCTCGACCGGGCCGGACGGGGCCACCCGCTCGGCGTCGGTGGCCAGGCTGGACCCGTCCGCCTCCGGCAACGCGGCCTGATCGACCTTGCCGTTCGGGCCCAGTGGCAGCTCGTCGAGCAACACGAACGCCGCCGGGACCATCGCCTCGGGCAGCCGCTCGATGAGGTACTGGCGCAGCTCGGCCGGCTCCGGCGGCGGCGACCCGGCCGCGGTCAGGTAGCCGACCAGGCGGGTGTTCCCGCCGGCCGCGCCGCGGATCACCGCGACCGCGGACTCGACCCGCGGGTGGGTCCGCAGCGCCGCCTCGACCTCGCCCAGCTCGATGCGGTGGCCACGGATCTTCACCTGCCGGTCGGTCCGGCCGAGGAACTCGACCGCGCCGTCTGCCCGGAGCCGAGCCCGGTCCCCGGTACGGTAGAGCCGCCCGCCGGACAGGCCCGGCACTGCGCACTCGACGAAGCGCTCCGCGGTCAGCTCCGGTCGGTGCAGGTAGCCACGGGCGACCTGCACGCCGCCGATCCACAGTTCCCCCGGCACCCCGAACGGCGTCGGCCGCCGGTGCGTGTCCAGCACGTACAGCTGGACGTTCGCCACCGGCCGGCCGATCGGCACCGACGGTCCGTCGGGCTCCGGCGGGCAGTGCCACGCCGAGACGTCGACCGCGGCCTCGGTGGGCCCGTACAGGTTGTGCAGTTCGGCGTCGAGCAGCTCGGCGCACCGCCGTTGCAGGTCGGTGGTCAGTTCCTCGCCGCTGCAGATGACCCGGCGCAGGCTCCCGCACGCGGAGACGTCCGGTACGGCCAGGAACGCCCGGAGCATCGACGGCACGAAGTGCACCGTGGTGATCCCCCGCTGCTGGATCACCCGGGCCAGGTACTCGGGATCGCGGTGGCCGTCCGGCTCGGCGTGGATCAGCTCGGCGCCGCTCAGCAGCGGCCAGAACAGTTCCCACACCGAGACGTCGAAGCCGATGGGCGTCTTCTGCAGCACCCGGTCGGTGCCGTCCAGCCGGTACGTCTCCTGGGCCCAGCAGAGCCGGTTGACGATCGCCGCGTGCTCCACCACCACCCCCTTCGGGGTGCCGGTGGATCCCGAGGTGTAGATGACGTACGCCGCGGCCGAGCCCCCGCCGACCGGGGCGAGATCGTCGTCCGGGTGGGCGGCCAGCTCGTCCTGGTCGATGTCGCCGGCCCGCAGGACCAGGTCCGGCCGCGCCTCGGCCTCGATGGCGGCCAGCCGCGGCTGCGGGTACGAGGGGTCCAGGGGCAGGTACGCCCCGCCGGCCTTGAGTACCGCCAGCAGGGTCACCGACAGCTCGATCGAGCGCGACATGCGCACCGCCACCAGGGACTCGTGCCAGACACCCCGGGCCCGCAACACCCGGGCGAGCCGGTTGGCGCGGCCGTTGAGCTCCCGGTAGGTCAGTGTCTCGGAACCGGCGGAGACGGCGGGTGCGTCCGGCGTGCGACGCACCTGCTCCTCGATGAGTTCGTGCAGCCGCTGCGGCGCCTGGTAGTCGCGTACCGGGCCGACGCTCGCCGCGGACAACCGGGTCCGCTCGTCCGCGCCGAGCACCGGCAGCTCGCTGACCGGGGACTGCGGGGCGTCGGCGGCCCCGTCGAGCAGGGTGAGCAGGTGCCCGCTCATCCGGGCGACGGTCGGCGCGTCGAAGAGGTCGGTGGCGTACTCGAAGAAGCCGACCAGCCCACCATCGGCGGACGGCAGCAGGTAGAGCATCAGGTCGAACTGGGCGGCGGCGTGCTCCACCTCGCGGACGGTCAGTTCCGCCCGCCCGATCCGCATCGCCGGGGTCGGCGTGTTCTCCAGCACGAACATCACCTGGAACAGGGCGTTGCGGCTCAGGTCCTGATCAGGGTCGACGTGGTCGATGAGCTGCTCGAACGTGACGTCCGGGTCGCCGAAGGCGCCCAGCGCCGTGTCGCGGACCGCCGCGATGAGATCGCCGAAGCTGGCGTCGCCGTCGACCTCGGTACGCAACACCAGCGTGTTGATGAAGCAGCCGACGAGCGCTTCCAGCTCGCTGCGTTCCCGCCCCGCCACCGGGGTGCCGATGGTCAGATCGGACTGACCGCCGTAGCGGTACAGCAACGCGTAGAAGCCGGCGAGCAGCGTCATGAACGGCGTGGCGTGGTGCCGCCGGCTCAGCGTGTGAAGGCGTTCGTACAGATCCGCCGGGATCTGGAACCAGTGACGCGCGCCGCGCAGCGTCTGCTCAGCCGGTCGGGGGCGGTCGGCCGGCAGCCCGGCGAGCGGCTCGGGAGCGGTGGCGAACCGCTCGCGCCAGTAGTCGGGCAGCTCGACGGCCCCGCGTTGGCGCACCTGCCAGGCGTGGTCGCCGTAACTGACAGGCAGTGCGGGCAACTGCGGCGCCTCACCGGCCTCGGTCGCCTCGTACCAGGCCGCCAGCTCGCGCAGCAGCACCCCCTTGGACCAGCCGTCACCCACCAGGTGGTGCAGGGTCACCACGAGGACCTGCCGCCGGCCGGCGCGGCGGATCAGCCGGGCGCGTACCAGCACGTCGCGGTCGATGGCGAACGGCCGGCGGATCTCCTCGGCGGCGATCCGGTCGATCTCCGCCTCGGCGGTGTCGGCGGGCAGGTCCTGCACCGCCACCGTGATCTCGACGCGGTCCCGGACGATCTGCTGGAGCTGCCCGTCGGCGAAGGTGAACGTGGTGCGCAGCGGCTCGTGCCGGTCGGCCACCGCGGTCAGTCCACGGCCCAGCAGCTCCGGATCCAGCTCGCCGTCGACGTCGAGGACGAACGGGATGTGGTACGCCGACGTGCCCGGCACGAGCTGCTCGACGAACCAGATGCGCTGCTGCGATGGCAGGGCGGGTGCCCGACCGGGGTCGGGACGGGTCGCGGCGGTGACCGGCGTCGCCCGCGTCGCCGGAGCGGGCCGTTCGACCCCGGCCTTGCCCCGCAGGCGTTCGAGCAACGCCCGCTTGGCGTCCGAGAGCGCGTCGACGCTCACGTCACCGGGCTTGACCTGCATGATCGACTCGCTTCCTCTGGTGGGGCGGGGACCCCGGCCGTGTCGGGGGGTGGGGTCAGCCCTCGTCGAGAAGCCGCTGGGCTTCTTCCTCGGACATCGCGGCGACCTTCTGCAGCAGCAGCTCGTCGATGAGTTCGGCGAGCGCGCTGACCGTGGGCCGTTCGAAGATCTGCTTGAGCGGCGGTCGTACCGGCAGGTCCTCGCGCAACCGGGCGGCGAGCCGGGTGGCGCTGAGCGAGTCGCCCCCCAGGTCGAAGAAGTTGTCGTGGATCCCGATCGGCGCGTATCCCAGGGTCTGCTCCCAGTGGCCCACGATCAGCTTCTCGAGCTCGTTGCGCGGCTCCTCGTACGGGGTGGCGATGTTGGCTCGGGCGCGGTCGATCAGCGCGCTGTCCCCGAGGGACTCGGCGTCGGTCGGGGCCTCCTCCTCGTCGCGCGGGCCGCGCAGCAGTTGCCCCGGGTCGACGGCGCAGACGGCCAGCTCGGGACCGGGACGCTGCGCCAGTGCGGCGGCGATGGCCCGTACGGTGTCCGGACCGCCCACCCCGCCCGACGGCTGTCCCCCGCCGGCCGGCGCCTCGATCGCGAGCATGACCCACCGGCCGACACCCGCCGACCACTGCGCGGAAGCCACCGCGCCGGCCACCGCCGTCCGCACACCCGGCACCGAGAGTCCCGGCCCGCCCAGCCAGCCCGGCAACGAGCCGAGCAGGACGCAGGAGTCCACCCCCGCCGCCTCGGCGGCGAGATCGAGAGCGGTCAGCTCGGCCAGGACCTGTTCCACCACCGCCACCAGCGGGCCGGAGTCCTCCAGCCCGCGCCGCCGGCCCGGGTCACCGAGCAGGTGGATGATCCCATCGACCGGGCGGCCGTCGTCACCCACCGCCAGGCTCTGCACGCTCTCCACGTCGTCCAGGTCCAACTCACGGACCACCACCTCGGCGCGCCGTCCCCGCACCACCGCGAGGTCGCTCTCCGAGGGCTGTCCCCCGTCCGCGGTCCGGCAGGCCAGGACCAGCCGGGCGACCTGGTCGGCCAGCGCCGTGGCCACGGCCCGGGCCGACGGGCACCACTCGCCGGTGAGCAGGTAACTGCCGTCGGGCCGCAGGCCCTGGTCCGGCGCGGGCAGCGGCAGCCGGTCGAACGCCCGGATCCACCGGTATCCGCCGCGCACGGCGGTGACCCCGCCGGCGGTGCCACCGGCCAGCGCCGCGGCGAGCTGCCGGGCGTCGGTCTCGGCGCGGTCGGGTGGCAGGTCGACCACCTCCCAGCCGAACTCGGTGAACTCGGCGGCGGCGGAGCCCAGCACGGGGATCACGGCGTGATCGGCCGGGGCACCCTGTTCGCCGCCGAGCACGTGCTCGGCGGCGCGGGTGGCGACGACGACCCGCAGCGCGTCGGACTCGGGGCGGGACCCGACCGCGACCAGGACGTCGCGGAGCCGCCGCAACGCCTCCGGGGTGCCGTCGGGCTCCATCAGCCACAGCAGGCCGGTGAAGTCACCGAGCCGGTCCAGTTCGGCCTCGACGTCGGTCGCGCCCACGACGACGGCCTTGCCGCCCCGCTCGGCCACCGCGTCGGTGACCGCCCGGGCGAGGTCCTCGTCGGCGCCGGCCACCAGCCACGCCTGTCCCTCGGCGGGGCCGCCGGTCGTCGCCGGGGCCCGCCGCCAGGTGGGCACGTACAGCGCCGCGCTGCCCGCCCGCGCGCCGGTCGCGGCGTCCGGCCAGTGCCGCTTGCGGGTGAAGGGGTACGTCGGCAGGGGCACCCGGTGCGGCCGGTCGCCCTCGTGCAACGCCGTCCAGTCGATCGGCGCGCCGGCCAGCCACAGCCGGCCCACCGCCAGGTGCAGCGCCGCGAGGTCCGAGGTCGCGCTGTCGGTGGCCCGCCGGACGCAGCTGAGCACCAGCCGGGTCCGTTCGCACTCCGGATGCTGGCGGACCAGGCTGGCCATGCCCCCGCCCGGGGAGAGGTCCAGCACCACCGTGTCGGAATCGGCCAGGACCCGGCCGACACCGTCGGCGAACCGCACCGTCTGCCGCAGATGCCGCACGAAGTAGTCCGGGTCGGTGGCCTGCTCGGCGTCGATCCAGTCCCCGGTCACGTTGGACAGGTACGGAATCGTCGGCGGGTTCAGCCGCACCGGCTCCAGGGCGCGGGCGAACTCCGGCAGGATCGGCTCGACCGCCGGTGAGTGCGACAGCGCGTTGAGCCGCAGGCGTCGTACGGTGACCCCGCGTTCGGTCAGCCGGGTCTCCAGTTCGTCGATGGCGGCCACCGGGCCGGTCACCGTGCTCAGCGACACCCCGTTGACTGCGGCGATCTGCACGTGCGGGCCGAGCAGCGGACCGAGTTCCGCCTCGGACAGCTCGACGATGGCCATCCCGGCGTCGCTGAGGCTCCGATCGATCAGCTGTCCCCGGGTGGCCACGATGTGCACCGCGTCGTCCAGGGAGATCACTCCCGACAGGGTCGCCGCGACGTACTCGCCGAGGCTGTGCCCGAGCATCGCGGTCGGCTGGACCCCCAGGTCCATCCAGAGCCGGGCCAGGGCGTACTGCGTGGAGAAGAGCGCCGGCAACATGTACACGGTGCGGTGCAGCGCCCGGCCGGCGTCGGCCTCGCCGGCCGGCTCGACGAAGAGCACCTCGCGGAAGTCGGTGCCCGTCCGGCCGAGGAACGCCTCGGCGCACTCGTCGAAACGGGCCCGGAAGCCCGGCACGAGGCGGTACAGCTCGCGGGCCATGTTCGGGTACTGCGTGCCGCCTCCGGCGAACAGGAACGCCACCCGCTTCGGCTGGTCGGCGGCGACCCCGGTGAGCATCCGGGCGGGATCGGCGCCGCTGAGGACGGCCGTCACGTCGGCATGGTCGCGCCCGATCACCACCCGGCGGTGGGCCAGCTCCCGACGGCCGTTCTGCAGGGTGAAGGCGATGTCCGCCAGGCGGTGCTCCCCGGCCTCGCCGGTCAGGGCCGCGGCGAGGCCGGAGCCGGCACGCTCCAGTTCCGCCTCGGTCCGGGCCGACAACGGCAGCAGGTAGCTGGAAGCCGCCCCGGGCGCGCGTTCGGCGGCGGGCGGCGGCTCCTCGACCACGACATGCACGTTCGTGCCGCCGATGCCGAACGAGCTCACCCCGGCCCGGCGGGGATGGCTCGTGGCCGGCCACGGTCGGGCGACCGGGGAGAGGGTGAACGGGCTGTCCTCGATCCCGAGGTTGGGGTGCGGTTCCTCGAAGTTGACGTTGGGCGGAAGCTCACCGTGCCGGACCACGAGCGCGGCCTTGATCAGCGCCGCTACCCCGGCCGCGGAGACGAGGTGCCCCATGTTGGCCTTGAGCGTGCCGAGCGCGCAGAAGCCCCGCTCGTCCGTCTCCGCCTCGAAGACCTGCCGGAGCGCGGCGATCTCCACGGCGTCCCCGAGCGGGGTGGCCGTGCCGTGACACTCCAGGTAACCGATCGACTCGGCCGGCACGTCGGCGATGGCCAACGCCTCGGCCACCACGGCGGACTGCCCGTCGACCGACGGCGCGGTGTAGCCGACCTTGTCCGACCCGTCGTTGTTGATCGCGGTGCCTCGGATGACGGCGTGGATGTGGTCACCGTCGGCGAGCGCGTCGTCCAGCCGCTTCAGCAGCACGATCCCGACGGCGCTGCCGAAGAGGGTGCCCTCGGCGCGCGCGTCGAAGGACCGGCAGTGCCCGTCCGGCGAGGCGATGCCGTCCTCGCGGTAGAAGTAGCCCACCTGCGGCAGGGTGACGGAGGATCCGCCCGCCAGGGCCATGTCGCACTGCTGGGTGTGCAGGCTCTCGCAGGCCAGCGCGATCGCCGTCAACGACGTGGAGCAGGCGGTCTGCACGGTGATGCTCGGTCCCCGCAGGCCCAGCTTGTAGGACACCCGGGAGGTGGCGTAGTCCTTGTCGTTGGTGATGATGTCGCCGATCCGGCCGGTGGCCTCGGCGATCGGCACGTCGGAGCGCAGCTTGAAGGCCAGATAGGTGTTCATGTTGATGCCGCCGTACACGCCGATCGGCCCGGGGTAGCGGTCCGGGTCGTAGCCGGCGTTGTCGAGCGCCTCCCACGCCGTCTCCAGGAACAGCCGGTGCTGCGGGTCCATCGTGGTGGCCTCCCGCGGGCTGATGCCGAAGGCGGCGGCGTCGAACATCTCGATGCCGTCCATCCGGCCACCGGCCGGGACGAACGTCGGGTCCCGCAGCACCTCCGGATCGATGCCCTCGGCCTCCAGATCACCCGCCGAGCCGAAGGTCACGCACTCCACGCCGGTACGGATGTTCTCCCAGAACTCGGCGACGCCGCCGGAACGGGGAAACCGGCCGGCCATGCCGATGATGGCGATGTCAGACACGAGCTGTTCCTCTCACTGGCCTATCGAGCCCGGCGGCGGCGGTCCGCGCGTTGCTTGGCGGCGGTCAGGACGTTGCGGCTCTTTCCGCCGGGGTCACCCGGACCGCCCCCGGCGGCGGGCGCGCCGAACGCCTGGGCGAGCTGGGCCAACGTCGGCCGCTGGAGGATCTCGGCCACGGGCACCTCCCGCCCGAACTCCTCGGCCAGCATCCGGCGCAGGCGAACCAGGTGGATGGAGGTCGCGCCGAGGTCGAAGAAGTTGTCGTTGCGCCCGATGCTCTCCCGCTCCAGCAGCCCGCACAGCAGGGCCGCGATGCGCCGTTCGCCGTCGCTGTCGGGGGCGGTGAAGCTACTGCCGCCGGAGGGCGGAGCGGCCTGCTCGGGATCGGGCAGGGCCCGCCGGTCGACCTTGCCGTTGGCCGTCAACGGGAACTCGTCCAGCGGTACCAGCGCGGCCGGCACCATGTGGCTGGGCAGGCGTTCCCGCAGGTGGGTGGAGATGTCCGCGATGTCCGGGCGGGGATCGGCACCCAGCACCAGGTACCCCACCAGCTGCGGCACCGGCCGGTCCGTCCGGGCCACCACCACCGCGTCGCGCACCCCGGGATGCGCCTTGAGGACGGCGGCGACGTCGCCGGTCTCCACCCGGTTGCCGTTGATCTTCACCTGGTCGTCGTTGCGGCCGAGGAACTCGATGCTGCCGTCCGGCAGGCGTCGGCCCAGGTCCCCGGTCCGGTACATCCGGCCGCCGCCGACCGGGTCGGCGACGAAGACGGCCCCGGTGCGCTCGGGGTCGCGCCAGTAGCCCGGCGACAGGCCAGGACCGGTGGCGTACAGCTCACCGGGCACCCAGACCGGCCGGTCCTGGAGGTCCTCGTTGAGGATCCGGTAGCCGGCGTCGTCGATCGGGTAGCCGTAGGGCACCGAACGCCACCCCGGGTCCGGCTGCTCGACCTCGAACATGATGTTCCAGACGGTGGTCTCCGTGGGCCCTCCGACGCTGACGATCCGCGCCTGGGGCAACTGGTCACGCAACGTCCGGGGCATCGGCAGCGGAATCCAGTCGCCGCCGAGGAAGATCAGCCGCAGCGATTCGGGCAGCGTGCGCCGCCGGCTGTCCGCCTCGTCCAGCAGCATGCCCATCGTCGCCGGCACCGAGTTCCACACGGTCACCCGGTGCTCGTCGAGCAGATCGAGCCAGTGGTCGGGCTCACGGAGGCGTTCGGCGTCCGGGTAGACCACGGCCGCGCCGGCGGCCAGCATGCCGAACATGTCGTAGAGCGACATGTCGTGGTGCAGACCGGTGATGCCGAACGCCCGGTCGGCCGGGCCCACGTCGAACCGCCGGTTGGTGTACCGCACGACGTGCGAGATGCTCGCGTGCGCCAGCGTCACGCCCTTCGGCGTACCGGTGGAGCCGGAGGTGAAGATCACCACGGCCGGGTCGTCAGCCGCCGGCACGCCGGTCGGCTCCCAGGCGGGCGCGCCGTCGAGGTCGGTGGTGGACACGTTCACCGCGGCCAGCTCCGCCGGCAGTTCGAAGCGCGCCGTCGTGGCGGTGGTGGTCAGCACCAGGTCCGGGGCGGCGGCCGACAGCAGGGTGGCCACGCGCAGCGACGGCAGCGAGGTGTCCAGCGGGATGACCGCGGCGCCGGTCAGCACGACGGCCAGCGCGGCCACCGGTTGTTCCAGTCCCTTGTCGATGAGCAGGACCACCGCGGAACCCCGACCGATTCCCCGCTCCGCGAGGATCCCGGCCAGGGCAAGGGACCGCCGCCGCAGCGTCGCGTAGGAGAGCGCACCCGTCGGGGTGAGGACCGCAGGCGCCTGCGGGGCGCGGTCGGCCTGGGCCAGGAAGCCCGCGTACGCCGCTTCCGCCGGCAGGTCCGCCCGGTGTCCGCCGGCCGTTCCGGCCAGCTCCGCCGGCCCGGCGGCGACCATGGCGGGAGGTGGTTCGGTCCAGGCCGCCGGAGACTCCAGCAGCCGGTGCACCAGTGCGCTGTACTGCGCGAACATCTCCGCCATCATGCCGTCGGGGAACAGTTCCGCGACCACGTCCCAGTACAGGTGCAGCGGGCTCTCGTCCTGCGCCAGGATGCCGTGCTCCATCCAGATCTGCGGCGTCTGGGTGATGGTCTCTACGGGGTCGCCGAGCCAGTCCGGCCAGCCACCGGTCTCCCGGATCCCCGGCAGGTCCAGCATGCTGGTGAAGACCACCGGCATCAGCCCACCGTTCGCGGTGCCCCGGTGACGGGCCAGCGCACGCTGGTACTCCACGCCGTTGAACTCGCGCCGCTCCAGGTCGTGCCAGAGCTGGTCCTGCAACCGGCGCGCGTACTCGGCGAAGGTGCCGCCCGGGCCGCGCTGGTCCACCTCCAGCAGGAGGTTACGGGTGAACTGGCCGATGACGTCGTTGATGTCCTCCTGGATCGGCCAGCGGTCGAAGAGGGTGAGGTTGAGCGTGAAGTGCGAGCTGGCGCTCCACTGCCCGAGCACCAGCGCGAACGCGGTGCACAACGCCGCCGCCGGGGTGACCCCGGCCTCACGGGCGTGGTCCTTGAACCGCTGCCAGTCCTCGAACGACACAAAGACCTCGTGCCGCCGGAAGCGCACCTGGGGCAGTTCCCGGGCCTGCCGGGCCAGCGGCAGTTGCGGCGCGGACGGCAGGGAGTCCATCCGGCGCAGCCAGTAGTCGCGCGCCTCGGCGTACCGCGGCTGATGCTTCTGCTCCAGCTCCCACATCACGTAGTCGCGGAACGTCACCCCGAGGTGGCGGGCCGGCATGCCGTGGTACGCCCGGTGCAGGTCACGCAGCAGGATGTTGGAGCTGGTCGCGTCGAGCAGCAACTCGTCGACGCTGCTGAGCAGCCGCCAGCGGTCGTCGCCGAGGTGGAACATCCGGTTGTCGAACAGCGGCCACCGGTCGGCCGGCATGACCTGGTGGGACATCTCCTCCCGGGCGAGGGTGATCTCCCGTTCCTGGTCCGGCGCGGACAGGTGGGCGATGTCGACGACGTCGATCTCGTAGGGCGGGATCTCCCGGAGCACAACCTGCCGGCCGTCGGGGCCGACCACCGCTCCCAGCATGTCGTGGGTCTCGGCCAGTTGCCGCCAGGCCGCGGCCAGTCGCCGTGGATCGATGCCGGCCGCCTCGAACTCCAGGTACATGTGCACCGACACATCGCCGAGGTCGTAATCGCCGGTCCGGCCGACCCAGATGGCCTCCTGCATGTCCAGCAGCGGGAACGGCTCGTACCGGTTCGTCAGCTCCACCGCCGTGCCTGGTTCCGGCTCGGTTCGCGACGACGGTGCCCGCTCCGGCTCGGCCGCGGTGTCGACCACACCGGCCGCCGGTGCCCGCTCCGGTTCGGGCGCGGTGTCGACCCGACCGGGCTCGGGCTCCGGCATTCGGGAGGCGCCCCCGACCAGCGCGTGCATCAGCTCGTGCCGGCTGTCCAGCCCGAACATCGCCGCCGTCGCCGCGAAGTCGATGTCGTTGCCGACGTTGGTCAGGGCGATCGCGGTCCCGGCCGCCAGCTCCAGCCGGTATCCCATCTCACCGGTCTCCAGCAGACCCAGGTCACGGCTGCGCGGCCCGTACATCGGCGCCATCGCCCCGACGTCCAACACGAAGTAGATCGAGAAGGCCGCCGCCTGGGCATCGGCGAGGAACAACTCCGGCACCTTGCCGGTGAAGTCGATGTTCGGGGTGTCATCGAGGCGGACCAGGTCGTGCCTGACCGGGTCGTAGTAGTAGGCGCCGGCGGGCACCCCGGACGCCCGGTCGGCCACCACGTGCAGGTAGACCTGGACCGGGTACAGGCTGCTGGCCGAGCTGTAACCGAAGTCGGGCCGCCCGCCGGAACCGGTGTCCCGCAACGCGCCCAGCATCGTGACGAGATCCTGCCGAGCCACCGGACCGGCGCCGACACTGCGTCGGCTGGCCGCCGGGACCGGCGGCGCGGGGGTGTCGTCCAGGGCGAACCGGGTGCTCTCGTCCGGGAAACGCCGCAGGGCGGGCCGGCTGCGGGCGTACGCCTGGCGTTCGGCCATGCCGGTCAGCGTGGCCGCGGGCACGGCGGCCGGCGGGGACGCGGCCCGCGTGGGCTCGGCGGCGAGGGCCGGCGACGGCGCGTCGGAGCCCACGTAGAACGCGACGATCGCCGCCACGGTCATCCGGTTGAACAGGCTCGGCATGTCCGGACGCCGTCCGAAGCGGGCCAGCAGCGCGTTGCCGATGGTCATGATGTCGATCGAGGCGGCGCCGAGCTGCGCCAGCGTCCGGTGGTCGTCCAGCGGGGCGTCGTGCATGCCCTGGCGCAGCAGCGCGTGGACCTCGTCGGCGAGTGACGTGGCGGGGCCGGCCGGCGGGACGCCCGGCACGGCCGGTGCGACGGCCGGTTCCGGCCGCGTCGCGGGTACCGGCTCGACCGGCGCGGCGGCCGACGACGGGGTGGCCGCCAACCTGCTCCGGTCGATCTTCCCGGTCCCGGACAACGGAAGGTCGTCCCACCGGACGAACCGCGAGGGCACCATGTACGCGGGCAACCTGCCCGCCAGGAACTCCCGCACCGCCGGCTCGTCGAGGTCCCCGCCGGAGCGCGGCACGACGTGGGCCACGAGATGGCGGTTGCCGTCGCGTGGACCGACCGCCACGACCGCCGCCGCTGCGACCGTGGGATGCCCGCTCAGCGCCCCCTCGATCTCCTCCAGCTCGACCCGGTAGCCCTGGATCTTGACCTGGAGGTCGGCCCGGCCGAGGAACTCGATCGTCCCGTCGGGCAGGTAACGGCCCAGGTCGAAGGTGCGGTACAACCGTTCGTAGGTACGCGGGTGGTGGACGAAGCTGCGGGCCGTGCGCTCCGGGTCCTGCCAGTACCCCTCCGCCACCCCGACCCCACCGATGAACAGCTCGCCCGGCAGCCAGTCCGGGCAGTCCGCGAGCTGCTCGTTGAGGACGTGGAAGCGCTGGTTCGCCATCGGTCTGCCGTACGGGATGCTGGTCCACGCCGGGTCGACGTCGCCGATCCGGTGGTAGATCGACCAGATCGCGGCCTCGGTCGCCCCGCCGAGGCTGACGACCTCCGCGCCGGGGAACCACCGGCGGATCCGGTCCGGCAGCTCCAGCGGTATCCAGTCGCCGCTGAGCATCACCAACCGCAGCCCTCCGACGGGAACCTCCGCACCGCTGTGCTCCACGTGCTCGGTGAACAGGCGCATCAGCGCCGGCACTGAGTTCCACACGGTGACCCGGTGCCGGGCCACCAGTTCCGCCCAGTGCATCGGCTCCACCCGCTGTTGCTCGGCCGGCAGCACGAGTGCGCCCCCGACCGCCAGCGGGCCGAAGATGTCGTAGACGGCGAGGTCGAAGTTGAGCGCGGACAGACCCAGCACCCGGTCGTCGGAGGTGACGCCGAACCGCTGGTTGACATCGAGCACGGTGTTGACGGCGCTCCGATGGCTGATCATGACGCCCTTCGGCACCCCGGTCGACCCGGACGTGAAGATCACGTACGCGAGGTCGTCCGGGCGTACGGACGGCAGGGCCAGGGCATCCGTGGGACGCATGCCCTCCGTGACCACGATCGTGCGCATCCCGGCCTCGACGGGTCGGTCGGCCAGCCACGGTTGCGCCAACCGGACCGAGACCCGCCCCTGCCGCAGCAGCATGGCATGCCGGTCGTCCGGCAGGTGCGGGTCGACCGGCAGGAACGCGGCACCCGCCCGGAGCACCCCGATCGCCGCGGCGACCTGCTCCCAGCCCTTCTCCATGTCGACGGCGACCAGGCTGCCGGGCCGCACACCCTCGGCCAGCAGCCGCTCGGCGACGGCCGCGGAGACGCCGTCGATCTCCCGGTAGCTGACCGCGTGTCCGTCCGCGCGGATCACCGCCGGTGCGTCCGGCCGCTGCTCCACCTGCCGCAGGAACGGTTCGTGCAGTGTCGTGTTCGGCACCGGCTGGTCGGTCTGGTTCACGGCCCGACGGCGGGTGGCCTGCTCGGCCGGCAGTTGCGCCTGCGGCCGGTCACGCCACGCCGCCCGATCGTCGGCCAGCCGCTCCAGCAGCGCCCGCAGCGCCTCGAACAGCGCGTCCAGCGCGCCCGGGCGGAACACCCGCTCGACGGCGTCGAGGTCGAAGACCAGGTCCCGGCCGTCGCGCATGACCTGCAGGTCGAGGATGACCTGGGGGGTCTGCGACACCGCGAAGCGCTTCGCGCCCAGCCAGGACATCGCCACCGGCTCGTCGCCGTCCTCGTTGAGCATTCCCGTGTACACGACCGGGAAGCCGAGCGGGAACTCGCCCACACGGTGCTTGGTCAGCTTCGCGGCGATACCCGCGGCGCCCACGTCGGCGTGGCTGAGATCCCTCCAGAGCTGCTTCTGCAACAGGCGGGCACGCTCGGTGAAGGTCTCGGCGGCGGCGCCGTCGACCGCCAGCGGCACGCTGGAGGTGAAGTCCCCCACCACGCCCGCGGCCTGCGGGTTCAGGGCGCGCTCGTTGAACGTGGTGATGTTCAGGGTGAACCGGGCCTCGGTGCTGAACGTGGCCAGCACGTCCGCGTACGCCGCCTGGATGACCGACGAGACGGTCAGGCCCGCCTCGGCGGACCGCACCCGGATCGCCTCGAACGCCGAGGCACCGAGCCGACCGCTGCGGCGCACGAACCGTGGCTTCTCGCGGTCCCGCGTCGCGTCGAGCAGGATCGGCAGGTTCGGCGGAAGCGGGAGGTCGACCACCCGGTCCGTCCAGTACCGGTCGGACTCCTGGCCGCGCGCCAGCTCCCGCTCGGCCGCCCGCTGCGCAACGAAGTCGCGGAAGGTGAGCGTCAGTGGGGCCAGCGGCGTGTTCGGGTCCCGGTACAACCGCTGCCACTCCTGCGACAGCACGCCCAGGCTGTGCCCGTCGAGGATGAGGAAGTCGAAGCTCAGGTGCAGGCGGGTGGTGCGCTCGTCGAGCCGGCTGGCCTTGATCGCGAAGAGCGGCCAGGTGTCGGACGGGTGCACGGCGTGCGACAGCTCCTCGCGTAGCTGTTCCGACCTCGCCTGTCGCACCTGCGGCGACAGCCCCCGCAGGTCGCCCACCTCGAACCGGTACGGCTCCACCTCCGCCCGGACCTGCTGCCGCCCGTCCGGCCGGATGGTCGCCCGCAGCATCGGATGACGTCGGACCAGAAGGTTCCACGCCGCTTCGAGGCGGGACAGGTCGAGGCCCTCGGTGTCGAACTCGCCGTAGTAGTGGGTCGCCACCTGGCCGAGCGGCAGCGCGTCGCTGCGACCCACCCAGTAGGCCGCCTGGATGTCGGTGAGCGGGAACGGCTCGTGGCCGGCGCTGGCACCGGACGGGGCCGGGCGCGACTCGGCGGTGGCCCCCGTCGTGGACCCGGGCGTGGCCGGCTCGACGGCGGCGGGCCGCTCGACGGCCTCCGGTGCGCCGACCGGCGTGGCCCGGCGGTTCGGGGTCGGCTGCGGCGCCGGCGGACCCGTCCGCTCGCGGATGAAGTCGGCGATCTGTCTGATCGTCACCAGTTCGGTCACCGCGTCGGGCGGAATGCGCACCCCGAAGAGCTCCGAGATCCGCCGGACCATGGTGAACGCCTTGAGCGACTCGCCACCGAGGTCGAAGAAGCTGACGTCCGGACCCACCCGGGCGGGCTCGACGTTGAGCACCTCGACCCACACCTCGGTCAGCCGCTCCGCCACGCGGTCCCCCGGTACGGTCACCGGCGCGGCCTGGCAGGCTGCCGTCGGCAGGCCCGGTGCGGGCACCGCCGCCCCACGGTCCGCCGCGTCGGCGACGGACGCGCCCCCCGGGGCCGCCGTGGCGCGCTGACGCCGCACCGGCTCACCGTGGAGCCAGGCGCGCTCCCGCCGCCACGGATACGTCGGCAGGGACACCCGCGAACCGGCGGGGAAGATCCGGTCCCAGCGCACCGGAGCGTCGGCACAGTGCAGCGCACCGAGGGCGTCCAGCAGGACAGCCCGGTCGTCCTCGCCACGGCGCAGAGACGCCAGGGCCGCCACCTCGGTCGGCGCCGCGCTGGACTCCACCGCGCGCAGCAGCGCCGGGTGTCCGCTCACCTCCACGAAGTGGAGGTGACCGCTGTCCCGCAGCGCCACGACGCCATCGGCGAAGCGGAACGGCTCGGCGAGGTTGTCCCCCCAGTACGCGGCGTCGAGGCAGGCGGTGTCGACAGGGGATCCCCGGTGCCCGGAGACGAACCGGATCCGGCCGGTAACCGGCTGGATGTCTTGCAGCATCGCCGTCAGCTCGGCACGGAGCGGGGACACCTCGGGCCCGTGCGACGCGAAGTCCATTCCGGGCACCACCCGGGCGAACACGTCCCGCCCATGCAGCGCGCCCACCAGCCGCTCGACGGCCGTTCGCGGACCGGACACGGCGGTCGTACCCGGTGCGAGCTGACCGGCCACGGACAGGCCGTGCCGCGCCGCCTCCTCGGCCGCGTCGGGCAGGGGCAGCTCGACGACGGCCGTGGCGCCCGTGCCGTCGATCCGCTCCAGGCAGCGGCTGCGCGCGAGCACCACGGCGGCGGCGTCGAGCAGGGACAGCCCGCCTGCGACGTGGGCCGCCGCGACCTCACCCAGGCTCTGCCCGAGCACGGCGTGCGGCTCGATCCCCCAGTGCCGCCACAGGTGGGCGAGGGACACCTGAACGGCGAAGGAGCCCATCGAGCTGACCAGCACACCCGGGCGCTGGCCGGTCCCGCCGTAGAGCGAGTCCAACATGTCGCCACCGGCGACCTTGCGGAATGCCTCGTCGCACGCCTGCATCATCGAACGGAACTCCGGCTCGGCGTCGAGCAGCCGGCGGGCCATGCCCGACTGGAACGTGCCGCTGCCGGGGAATACAAACGCCACTCGCGGCGTCCGGTCGGCGGCGACCTCCCACCGGCGTACCCCCGTGGTGCTGTCCCCGTCGGCCGCGGCGCGCAGTCGCGCCACGGCCTGCGTCCGGTCCTCGGCGGTGACCGCGAGCCGGTAGGGGTGCGCCGTCCGGCTGGCCGCGCTGCGGGCGAAGTCCCGCAACGCGGTGGGGCTGGCCAGGGCGGCCAGGGCGTCGGCGTACCGCGCCGCCAGGTCGGTCAGCGCCTGCGGCGCCCGGGCGGAGAGCACCAGGAGCTCGCTGGTCGGCGGGGCCGGGTCAACCACGGGTGGCGTGGCCGCCTCCTGCAACACCACGTGGGCGATGGTGCCGGTGAGCCCGAACGCGCTCACCGCCGCATAGCCGCTCCCCTGCTGCCGGGGCCACGGCCGGGATTCGGTGGGGATCACGCACGGACCGGCCCCCAGGTCGAGGTGCGGATTGGGCCGCTCGAAGCCGGCCACCGGCGGAATCTGCCGGTTGGCCAGGCAGAGGACGGTCTTGATGAATCCGGCGATGCCCGCAGCCGCCTCGGTGTGCCCGAGGTTCGCCTTGACCGCGCCGAGCACGATCGGATCGTCGTCCGGGCGCCCCTCCCCGAGCACCGAGCTGAGCGCCTCCACCTCGATCGGGTCCCCGATGGAGGTGCCGGTGCCGTGGGTCTCGACATAGCTGATCGCCCGGCCCGGTACTCCCGCGTCGGCGACGGCGCGACGGATCAGCTCGGCCTGGGCGATACCGTTGGGGGCGGCGATGGTGCTGGTCCGCCCGTCCTGGGCGACGGCGGAGCCGCGTACCACAGCCCAGATCCGGTCGCCGTCGCGCTGCGCGTCGGCGAGTCGCTTGAGCACCACCACGCCGACCCCCTCGCCACGGACGATCCCGTCCGCCCGGTCGTCGAAGGTGTGACATCGGCCGGTGGGCGACAGCGCACCGAGCTTGGTGTAGATCACATCGGTCAGCGGGGAGATCATCACGCTGACGCCCCCGGCCAGGGCGACGTCCGACTCCCCGGTACGCAGGCTCTGGCACGCCTGGTGCACCGCGACCAGCGACGATGAGCAGGCGGTGTCGATGGTCATGCTCGGGCCACGCAGGTCGAACTCGAACGAGATGCGGTTGGAGAGCCCGGCCTGGGAGACACCGGCCGCGGTGTAGGCGTCGATCTGCTCCGGGGCCGCGACCTGGTGCCAGGTGTACTCGTCGGCCATCGAACCGATGAACACGCCGGTCCGGCTTCCGCGCAGGGACTCCAGCGGGATCCCCGCGTCGTCGACCGCCTCGACCGAGACCTCCAGCGCGAGCCGCTGGCGGGGGTCCATCCGCTCGGCCTCGGGCTGGGAGATGTCGAAGAACCCCCGGTCGAAGGAGGCCACGTCGGGCAGGAACGAGCCCCAGCGGGAGCGGGTGGTGGCCGGCCGGTTCGAGTCCTCGTCGTACCAGTCGGCAAGGCTCCACCGCTCGTCCGGGACCTCGCTCACCGCGCAGTAGCCCCGGTTGAGGGCGGCGAAGAAGGACTCGGGGTCCTCCACGCCGCCCGGGAACCGGCAGCCGATCCCGACGACGGCGATCGGCTCGGCGGCCCCGCCGGGCGCCTGCGCGTCACCGAACAGCTCTCGCCTGAGGTGGTCGCGTTGCACGGGGGTGAGCTGCTGGATCCTCGCGGCCAGGCTGGACATCTCGGTGGCCTCCATGGGTACGGGCAGCGTTGTCAGGAACGGGGTGACAGCTGGGTGATCTCGTCGTCCGACATGCTCTCCACGGCGGTCAGCAGGTCGACGATGGCGGACCCCAGCGCACCGCTGTCGGCTGTGGTGCGGCGTTCGTCGTCGGCCGGTGGTCCGCCGGCCACGACCGGGACGGGCAGGTCCGGCCGCGCGACCGCCGCACCGGGTCCTGCCTGCGGTGGGGCGACCTGCCCGGTGGGCGGCTCCGGGTCGGGTACGGCCGCCACCGGCAGGGTGGCGAGATGCGCGGCGAGTTGACGCACGGTCGGGTAGTTCCAGATGACCGTCACCGGGAACGTGACGCCCAGCCGGGCCTGAAGGTCCGCGCGCAGGTCGATGGCGGTCAGCGAGTCCAGTCCGAGGTCCATGAACGGCCGGCCCGGTTCCACCGCCTGCGGTTCGCAGCCCAGCGCCTGGGCCAGCGCGTTCCTGACCTCGACCGGGATCTGCGCCGTGTCGACGGCGGCCGGCACGACGTCCGCCGGGGCCGGTTCGGCCACCGCCGACCCGGTCGACCGGTCGACCGCCGGCCCGGGTCGCGGGACCATCCCGTCGCCGAGCAGCCGCGCCGCGGCGGGGAAGGCGGTGGCGAACCGCCGCCCGTCGACGGTCACCGGAAGCAGGTGCGGGTGCCGCCCGGCGAGCGCGGCGTCCAGTACGCCCATCGCCTCCTGCGGATGCATCGGTGTGAAGGCGCGCAGCCGCACCGACGCCTGGCCACCAGCCAGGGCGCGGGCGGCCATCCCCTGGTCCGCCCACGGTCCCCAGGCCACGCTGACCACCGGCTCACCTTGCCGACGCCGGTTGTGGGCCAGGCCGTCCAGGTAGCCGTTCGCCGCCGCGTAGTTGGTCTGCCCGGCCGAACCCACGGTGCCCGCCACCGACGAGAAGAGCAGCACGAAGTCGGCACCCGCCGCCCGCGCCAGCCGGCACAGGTGCAGCGCGCCGACGACCTTGGGCGCCAGCACCTCGGTCAGCTTCCGCTCGTCGAGGTTGGGCAGGGTGGCGTCGCGGAGCACGCCTGCGGCGTGCACCACACCGCCCAGCCGGCCCATCGCCGCGGTGGCCTTCTCCACCGCCGCGGTGAGGGCCACCCCGTCGCCGACGTCGGCCCGGAAGGTGGCCACCCGGACACCGCTGCCGGCGAGTTCCGCGAGTCGCTCACGGGCCGCCTCGGCGCTCGCGCCCCGGCTGATCAGGGCCAGCTTCCGTGCGCCCCGCGCGACGAGCCAGCGGGCGACCGTGCCACCGAGCGCGCCGAGACCACCGGTGACGACGTACGTCGCGTCCGGATCGAGCCGGGCCGGTGGGACCGGACCGGACACCGTGGTCAGCCGGGGTTCGAACCATTCGCCGCCCCGGCGCGCGAGCTGTCGGCCCATGCCGCCGCCGGCCAGCAGCGCGGCGACCGCGTCCAGTTCGTCGTCGTCGAGTCGTTCGAGGTCGAGCAGGCCGCTGGCCGCGTCCGGGACCTCGTGGGACAGCGAGCGCACCGCCGCCCAGAGCGCGGTGCCGCTGGGGCGTACCAGTTCAACACCGGTCACGTTCTGCGCCTGGACGGTGACGCAGCACAGGGCCGGGGGCGCACCGGAACCGGCGGTGAGTTCCTGAGCCAGCGCCACCACCGCCGAACAGCCGACCCGTAGGTCCGACAGCGCCGCCGATGCCGTCGCCGCGGCCTCGACGTCCAGCGCGCCGAGGTAGAGGATCGTCGCCGGCGTGTCCACGCCGGTCAGCGACTCCTGGAGCGCGGCCCGCATCCGGGGCAGCTCGTCCGGCCACGGGGCCGGGGCCACCTGAACGGCGATGCCGTGTTCCCGCAGCCGGACGGCGAGCCGCTCGCCCACGCCGCCGCGGTCCTGCAGGACGAGCCAGCGGCCCTTCCGGGGTGCCGGCTGCTCGACGTCGACGCGCGCGGAGACCCAGCCGAGCACCGAACGGTCGGGGTCGGTCCCGGCGAGCGGACCGGTGGGTGCCGGCACGGTGCCGGCGCTCGGGGCGGCGCCCTCGCCTCGTCCTTCGGCCGGCTCGACCGGATCGCGACGCCGCCGGGGTACCGCCGGGAGGTCCGACCGGTCCCACGGATAGGTGGGCAGGCGCAGCCCGTGCCCGCCCGGGTTCACCCGGGTCCAGTCGATGTCGTGGCCGCGCTCGTAGAGGCCCGCGAGCGCGCCCAACGGCACGGCGTCACCGGCGTCCCGCCGGGCGGTGGCGGTCACCCAACCCTGCGCGCCGGCGGCTGCCAGACCCTCGGCGAGCGGGCCGCTGAGCACCGCGTCCGGTCCGATCTCGACGAAGGTGCGGTGACCGGCGCTGATCAACGTGGCGACGCCCACGGCGAACCGGACCGGTCCGGTGAGGTGCCGGCCCCAGTGCGCCGCGGTGAAGGCGTCCGGGCCGGCCACTTCGCCGGTCAACGTGGAGACGACCGTTCCGGCGGGACGCCGTCGGACGGCCAGGTCATCGCAGGCGGCCTCCAGCTCGTCGCGGTACCGGTCCATGGACGGTCCGTGGAACGGATAGGCCACGGACAGCCGCCGGGTCGACACCGCGTCCCGGGCGAGGGCCGCCTCCACCTCGGCGAGGATCTCCTCGTCGCCGGCCGCCACGGTCCGGGTGGGCGCGTTGATGGCGGCGATCCACACCCTGTCGCCGAAGGGCCGGAGCCGGTCCCGCAGGTCGTCCTCGCCGAGCCGGACGGCGAGCATGCCACCCGTGCCCCGCGCGGGCCGCAGCACCGCGGCGCGCCGTACCGCGAGGGTGACCGCCGCCTCCAGCGTCAGGTGCCCGCCGACGCAGGCTGCGGCCACCTCACCGAGGCTGTGCCCGATCGTCGCGACCGGCGACACGCCCCAACTGCTCCACAGTTCGGTCAGCGCCAACTGCTGGGCGACGAGCAACGGTTGCGCGAGCCAGCTCTGCCCGACCTGCTCCGGGGAGGCTCCCTCGCGCACCAGGTCGAGCAGGGAGCAGTCCGCCTCCGCGCGGACGACCGCGTCGCACCGGGCGAAGGTGTCCCGGTAGACCGGTTCCTCGTCGAGCAGCCGGCGTCCGAGGTCGCCGAGGTGGGTCCCCTGCCCGCCGTAGACGAACACGGGCGGCTGGGGAATCTGGTCGACCGGCTCGGGGCGACGCTCGCGGGCGTCGGCCAGCGCACCGGGCAGGTCCGCCCGGTCGGTGAACCCGACCGCCAGCCGGTACCGGTGTGTCTCGCGACGCGACGCGGCGGCGCAGAACTCCGCCGGCACCAGCTCCGGGTCGCCCCGCACGTGGTCGAGGTATCCGTCGGCGAGCCGCCGCAGGGAGTCCAGGCTCCGCGCCGACAGCGGCAGGACGTGTGCGGTACGGGCGCCGCCCGTCGCCGGACGGCGCGCGGGTCCGTCGTACGCCTCGACGATGGCGTGCGCGTTCGTGCCGCCGAAGCCGAACGAGCTCACCGCAGCGCGCGGTGGACGGCCGCCGGTGTCGAGCGGGGTGACCACAGTCGGCACCCGTAGGCCCAACGCCGGGAGGTCGACGTGCCGATTCGGCACCCGATGGTGCACCGACGGCGGCACCTCCCGATGCCACAACGCGAGACATGCCTTGATCAGCCCGGCGATGCCGGCGGCTGCCTCCAGGTGCCCGATGTTGCTCTTGACCGAACCGATCAGGCAGGGCTGCGCGGTGTCACGTCCAGCGGCGGAACCGTAGACGGCGCCCAGCGCCTGGGCCTCCATGGCGTCACCGAGCGCGGTGCCCGAGCCGTGCGCCTCGACGAAGTCCACGTCCGAGCCGCGCAGCCCGGCGCGCTGCAGACAGGACCGCAGCAGGTCCTCCTGGGAGGCGCGGCTGGGCGCGGTCAGCCCGTTGGTCCGGCCGTCGTGGTTGGTCGTGGTGGCCCGGATCACCCCGTACACCCGGTCGCCGTCGGCGACCGCGCGGCGCAGCGGCTTCAGGACGACCACCCCGACGCCCTCGCCCCGCACGTACCCGTCGGCCTCCGCGTCGAACGACCGGCACCTGCCCCCGGGGGAAAGCAGTTGAGCCCTGGCCAGACGGTGGGACAGCTCCGGGGAGAGGATCGCGTTCACCCCGCCGACCAGTGCGGTCTCGCAGTCGCCCCGGCGGATCGCGTCGGCGGCCAGGTGCACCGCCAACAGCGACGACGAGCAGGCTGAGTCCACGGCCACACTGGGGCCGCGCAGGTTGAGGAAGTAGGACACCCGGTTGGCCACGATGCTGTGCGCCGAGCCGGTCACCGCGTAGGAGCTGTCCTGCTCGTCGCTGTCCCCGGTGAGGGTCGAGTGGTCACTCGTCGCGACGCCGATGAAGACCCCGGTCGACGAGTCGGCCAACGACCGGGGGACGATGCCGGCGTCCTCGATCGCCTCCCAGGCCACCTCCATGACCAGTCGTTGCTGCGGGTCCATGCTCCGCGCCTCGCGGTCGGAGACGCCGAAGAATCCGGCGTCGAAGGGCCCCAGCCCGGCCAGGTAGCCACCGGCACGCAACCGTGGGTCCCAGTCGGCGCCGGTGGGATCGCGCCACCTGTCCGGCGGTACGGTGCCGACCGCGTCCTCTCCCTGGCGCAACAGGTCCCACAGCGCGTCCACGCCGTCGGCGCCCGGCAACCGGCAACCGATGCCGACGACGGCGATGCCTTCGGCGTCCCCGGTCGGTGCGCCCGCCGTGGCGCCGGGCCCACCGGCCGTGAGGTCCCCGCTTCCCGCCTCGACCTCTCGGAGCCGGGCCGCCGGCACCGACGACGTGACGTGCGCGGCCAGTTCGGCCACCGTCGGGAAGTCATAGACGAGGGTGTCGGCCACTGGTATGCCCGTCCAGTCGCCGATCTGGGCGGACAGTTCCACCGCGCGACGCGAGTCGAGACCGTACGACTGCAACGGCGTCCTGTCGTCGATACCGCTCGGCGCCATACCCAGTTGGCCGGCGACCAGCTCGCGCAGCCGCTGTCGGACCACGGTCTGGTCGACGGGGCCGGCGGTGTCGGTGTCGTCAGCCGGGTCGTCCGGGGTCCGCCCCGGGAACCACCGGCCGCGCTCGGTGAGGCTTCCCGCGTGGAACTGCTGACGGCACCGTTGGCGCTGGATCTTGCCGCTCGACGTCTTGGCGATCGTGCCCGGTCCGACGAGGACGACCCCGGCCAGCGCCACCTCGTGCTCGACGGCCACCGCGGACATGATCGCCTGGCCGGCTGCCTGCACCCGATCCGCCGGGAAGTCCCGGGAGACCTCCTGGACCAACACCACCGACGGCTCGTCCGAGTCGTCGGCGGTGAAGGCGGCGCCGCACCCGGGACGCAGTCCCGGATGCGCGGCCTCCGCCGTGAGTTCCAGGTCCTGCGGGTAGACGTTGCGCCCCCGGACGATGATCAGATCCTTGATCCGGCCGGAGACGTAGATCTCCCCGTCGTGCCGGAAGCCGAGATCGCCGGTGCGCAGGTACGGCCCCCGGCCCTCGCTCCGGACGCCGAAGGTCCGCGCCGTGGCCTCCGGCTGCCCGCGATATCCGGGGCTGACCAGCGGACCCGCCACCCAGATCTCCCCGACTTCGTTGGGCGCGCGACGGGCGCCGGTGTCCGGGTCGACGATCTGGATGTCCACGCCGTCCAGGGGCGGACCACAGGAAACCACCGGTACGGTGTCGCTGGACGCGTCGAGGTGACCCCGCACCCGTCCGAGGCCGTACTCCGCGGCGTCCAGGTGCAGCACCCGGGGCAGCGCTCCCGGCGGCGTCGCCGACACCACGAGGGTGGCCTCGGCCAGCCCGTACGCCGGGCAGTGCGCGGCGGCGTCGAACCCGCAGTCGCCGAACACCTGCGCGAACCGTTGCACGGTGCTCCACCGCACCGGCTCGGAGCCGTTGGCGCAGACCCTCAGCGCGGACAGGTCAAGCGGTTTCCGGTCCTGCTCGCTGACCTTCCGCACACACAGCTCGTATGCGAAGTTGGGGGCGATACTGTGCGTGGCCCGGTGCTCGGACATGGCCTGCAGCCAGCGTAGCGGTCGCTGGATGAACGACTCCGGCGTCATCAGGACGCTGCGGCAGCCGGTGAAGATGGGCTGCATGATGCCGAGGATCAGACCCATGTCGTGGAAGACCGGCAGCCAGGAGACGATCACGCTCTCCTCGCCGTAGTGCCAGCGCCGGTACGCGTCCGCACAGTTCTCGATGACGTTGCCGTGGGTGATGACCACGCCGCGTGGGGTCGAGGTGGAGCCGGAGGTGTACTGCAGGTAGGCGGTCGAGTCCGCGGCCAGAACGGGAACGGAGTCACCGATCGGCGGGGCCTCCGGCGGGCTGCCGAGCAGGTCCGTGGGGTCCAGCCAGGACAGCCCCGCGAGCCTGGTGACCGCCTCCGCATGCGGGAGGAGCACGTCACGCAGGCGACTCGGGGCGAGCACCGCGACCGGCTGTCCGTCGTCGGCCATCGCCGCGAGCCGGGTCAACGAGCGCTCGTACGGCTTACGGGGCGGCGACGAGGGCATCGCGACGAGTCGGGCGTAGAAACAGGCGAACATGGCCCGGATGAAGTCGATCCCGCTGTCGTAGACGAGCAGTACCCGTTCACCGGCGGCGAACCGGTGCGCCAGTTGCTGTCCGATCCGGTGTGCGTCGTCCCGCAGTTCGCCGAAGGTGACCTGCTCGTCAGGGCCCTGTCCGTAGCGGAGGAACTGAAACGCCACCCGGTCCGGGGCTTCCTGCGCCCGCAGATCCAGCAACGCCGTGAGCGTGTCCTTCACGCGGCGCCCCTTTCCTCTGCGGTCAGGCGAACCACGGCATGACCTTCTCGGCGAAGGTCCTGATGGAGGTCATCGTCACCTCGTGCGGCACGGTGCCCAACTGCATGATCAGGATGAGTTCGTCGACACCCGCGTCCTGGAACCGCTGGACCTGCTCCCGGCAGGCGGCCGGCGAGCCGATGACCCCGGTCAGCGGGGCGTCGTCGGCGTGCCGCCCGTCCATCGCCGTGCGCAGTTCCTCATCCGACAGGGGGCCGGCATCGGCGTCGAGCGGTCCGATCGGGCGGTTCGTGTAGGCGTAGTACTCCTGTTGGGACCGCCAGAAGTATCGGCCGCCCCGGAACCCGAACTCACAGGCCTTGCGATCGTCGTCCAGCACGATGCTGATCGGCGTGCAGGCGTAGTGGTTGGTGACCACCTCACCGATCGGCTCGGCGCCGGCCACCGCCGCCCGGTAGTCGTCGACCTTCTTGGTCAGTTCGGCCTTGGTGCCTGCGGCGAAGTTCAGCACGCCCAGCCCGAGGCCACCGGCCTCGAGTGTGCTGGCCGGGGTCGTGCAGGCGGCGAACATCGGTGGATGGGGCTGCTGCACCGGCTTGGGAACGACCTGGGTGGGCGGGATGTTCAGGAACTTTCCCTGCCATTCGAAGACATCCCGGGTCCACATCTGGGGAATCATCGCCTGGGCTTCCAGCCACTGGTCGCGCAGCGCCGGGATGTCGGACTCGAAAGCCTCCTGCTCGGTCCGGCTGCCACTCTTGCCCGAGCCCCAGTTGACGCGCCCGTCGGAGAGCACGTCCAGCATGGCCACCCGCTCGGCGATACGCATCGGGTGGTTGTAGCGGTAGGGAGTGAGGGTTACGCCGTGTCCGATACGAACGCGCTCGGTACGGGCCGCCACGTAGGAGAGAAACACCTCCGGGGCGGAGCAGTGTGCATACTCCCGCAGGCCGTGGTGCTCCACCGCCCAGACCGCGTGGTAGCCCAACCGGTCGGCGAGCACCGCCTGTTCCACGCATTGATGGAACAGTTCCCGCTCCGTCCGTCGGGACGGTTCCGCAATCTGCATCTCGAAGAACAACGAGAATTTCATATCAGCAACCCGATTTCGGTAGTGACAGACACTGCGGAACCTCCTGCTGGGTGACTGGCGCAGAAAGACTATTCAGTGAAGGCGCGCGGAGGCGCCGCAGCATGACAGGGCAGGCATCAACGCAAACACCCACTCTCGCCGCTGGCCGCAACACTCAAATCATACTTGGACCCGACACATCCACCCCGGAACCGCGACCTGGGCGGAAGTCTTCAACCCGCCTCAGCCGTCAGCAGCGTTCAACGGGAGACGCAGCAACAACAACATCGGAATCTGCCCGAAATTAGTGACGAAGGAGCAACACCGCGCAATCAATGAGATCACTGCCTCTGCCGCCGACAGTCTACAGTCGATCTCGGCGCTGACAATTGCCAAATTGTGCGCGGGACGCTACCTTCCGTCATCAGGCAGCCTGAACAGCTGTCGATGCGGTCCAGTCGGTCAAGGCAACCACGCAAACCCCCTATGCATGCCCAAGCGCCCATTCGACCCGACACCGCCCCTAAAGCTCAGGCACCTTGGCGCCGACGAACGAGGGTCGCGCCGGTCAACCTCGGCACATGTCCTATCAGGACAGCGGCCGACGCTTTCGGCCGGAATCGGCAAGCCAAAGCCCACCGGCCGCCTTCATGCCGGCCTACGGCCACGAGGAAAATCAACTCGACTGCATGGCACGGTTCAGCACGCTCGGCAACCCCTACAACGGCGGCCGATCGACACACCTCCGGTCCGGCAATCTCGCGACAGCTGGGTCCGCAACGACGACCACCCCTATCGGACCCCTGGCCACCACACTCCGCCGGAGCGGTCGGCGCAACCGCTTCGGGACAGCCCAGGGCAGGAAGATCCGTCGCGCCGAGCGGCAGAGGTCATCGACTTCCGGCCATCCGTCCAACACGAGCAGGACGAAGCCTTGCCAGCCGCGCAACTCCGGCAGACTCCGGAAACGCATCGACATGGCTGACCCGGCTCGGAACGCCAACGGCCGACGCCCCGGACGGAACCACGCCAAGGGCCGCGGATCCACAATCCGGCTACAGATCGCCTCCTTCAGGTGGATCCGGTCCACGCCTGATGATGATCACAGCGCTCGATTCGCTCGCGTGCCGTCGGGGGCTCGACCTGCGGATCCCGGGACTGCCACCGCGCGTCGACGAGTTCTGCGACCGGCTTTGATCGATTCGGGGTTTGCCGTCGCGCTTCAGCCGGGGAATGATCCATGCATGGCTACGAGTGTGTCCCCTGCCCGCCTCCGCGCCCTACGAACGCGCACGGCCGAGATGGTGGGGCAACTCGGCCGCCTGGTCTCGGTCGAGACGCCGTCCAACGACCTGTCGGCCTGCCGGGCCGGGGCGGAAGCGGTGTCCGACCTCGCCGAGGAGATCATCGGCGTGCCCGCGGAACCCGTCGAGGTCGACGGACGGGCCCACCTGCGATGGCGCTGGCCCGCCGCGCCGGGCCAGCCGACCGTCGCCCTGATCGGCCACTACGACACCGTCTGGCCGTTGGGCACTCTGGAACGCTGGCCGTTCACCCTCGACGAAGCGGCCGGGACCGCCACCGGCCCCGGCTGCTTCGACATGAAGGCCGGGATCGTGCAGCTCTTCCACGCCGTGGCGGCGCTGCCGGATCGCGCCGGGCTGGAGATCCTGCTGACCTGCGACGAGGAGATCGGCTCTCCCACCAGCCGGAAGCTCGTGCAGGAGACGGCCAGCCGCTGCGACGCCGCCCTCATCCTCGAACCGTCCGTCGACGGAGCGGTGAAGACGAGTCGCAAGGGGATCGGCCGGTACCGCTTCGACGTGCATGGACGCGCGGCCCACGCCGGGCTGGACCCGGAGCTCGGCCGCAATGCGCTGACCGTGCTGGGCCGCCTGCTGCTCGACGTCGGGGAACTCTCCCGGCCCGACCTCGGCACGATTGTCACGCCGACCCTGGCCGGTGGCGGCACCGCCGGAAACGTGGTGCCCGCGCACGCCTGGCTGGGGGTCGACGTCCGGGTCGCCGTCGAGAGCGAGGCGGAGCGCGTGGACGGGGAACTGCGCTCCCTCAAGCCATTCCTGCCCGATGTGTTCGTCTTCCTCGCCGGTGGGGCGAGCCGGCCGCCGCTGCCTGCGTCCTCCACCGCTGCTCTGTTTGCGAGGGCCGCGGCCCTCGCGCCGGCGCTGGGCCTCGGCCCGTTGCAAAGCGCCGACGTGGGCGGCGGGTCGGACGGCAACTTCACCGCGGCGGCGGGCTGTCCCACGCTCGACGGTCTCGGCGCCGTTGGGGACGGCGCGCACTCCGAGGGCGAGTACGTCGTCGTGGCGGCCATGCCGGAGCGGGCGGCGTTGGTGGCGGAACTGATCGAGGACATCCGCCGGAACCAGGACGGCGAACCACAGGATCGCTGACATGCTGTCTGGGCGCGGCGGCGGGCAGCTCGCCGCCGCCGGCGCCCTCCTGTCTGGGGCCGTCGCCGTGGCGGCCTGCGCCGGTGGGTTGATCGGTGCTCTGACCGGGACGGTCTCCGTGCTGGCGACCGGAGGGCTCGTCGGGCTGGCCCTGGTCGCGGGCCGCCTCGCAGCCGGACTTGCCGTCCGCCGCGAGTCGGCGGCGGCCCGGTCCGTGGTGGCCGACCTCGTCGACTCGGCCAACCGGGGCGACCACCAGGCCGTCGTGCGGCACATGCCCCCGCAGCAGCATCAGATCGTGCCCCCGGAGTCACTCACCACCCATTTCTCCGGGGACGTGGTCGACTGCGAGGTTCGGCGGGTGCGGATCGTTCGGGACCGGTCCCGGCTTCGGGGATCCGGCAAGCTCGGCAAGTTCGTGATCCGGCTCGTCGACCGGGAGGGCTCCGGCACCGATCATGTCTTCCTGCTGGTGAAGCAGGGGCGCGACTGGAAGGTCGAGAACTGGTGCGAGGGCGACGACCTCGACCTGGTGGAGTTCGGACTGGAGTAGGCGGGCGGCTCGCGGTGCCGCCGCGCGCACCGAGCATCGGCGACCACAGTCACACCTGTTCGACGCACGGCGGGGGCTCACCCGATGTCGACCACCCGCGCCCAGTCGGGCGGTGTGTCCGACACATGGTCGGGGCTGTCCTCGTCCCGTAACCGGGCCGTCCGCCGCCGGGGAAACAGGCCCACCACCGTCCGGCACGGCGGCCGGGAGTCCGGCCAGGGTGTCTGCCCGTCGGTCAGTACCACGATGACGTCCGGCTGGGGGCGTGACCGGAGCACCTTCGTGAACCCGCTGCGTAGGTCCGTTCCCCCGCCGCCCAGCAGCGGGATTCCCTCGGCGCGGCACAACGGGTGCACGGCCCGGGCTGCCGCGTCGCACGACACCACGCTGACCAGGTCGCGCCGGCCGCCCACGGCACGGGCGATCGCCGCGACCTCGAGGAGAGCGCTGCCCAGCTCGGCGTCGCTGACCGACCCGGAGGTGTCGATGATCACGGAGACCCGGGGCGGCCTACGCCGCAGGCCCGGCAGGACGACCCCGGGCAGGCTCGCGGATCGCCGGGACGGCCGGCCGTAGGTGTAGTCCCCGCCCGTGCCGGCGCTGGAGACAGCCGAGCGAACCGCCGCCCCCAGCAGGTCCCTCCACGGCTGGGGCGGGTGAAAGGCCTCCTCCGCCCACCGCCGCCACCCCCGTGGGACGCTCCCCGGGCGACCGGTGATGCCCTGCGCGACCCGGAACCTGACCGCGTCGCGCTCCTGGTCGGTGAGCCCGTACGCGCCGTCTGCCCCCAGGTCCCACTGCCGCTCCAGCCCGTCGGCGCCGCTGCCGCAGTCCAGCCAGACCAGGCTCTGCGGGTACGACCCAAGCCGGAACATGCGCAGGTAGTCCTCCATCAGCTCCCCCTCGGGCAGCCCCAGAAGCCCCGGTTCGACAGCGCCTTCGGGCCGAGCCAGTCCGTCCCCGAACACGTCGTCGTTGATCTCGCAGTCCGCGGCGATGTTCATCCGGAGCCGTTCTCCCGGCCCGGTCAGTCCCCGCTGCGCCGCGATCCGGTCGCTGCGTCCGTGATGGTCGCGCAGTAGGTGGGAGACCTCGTGCACCCACACTCCCGCCAGTTCCTCCAGCGGGGTCCGATCCACAAACGCCGGCGAGACGTAGCACCGCCAGTGCCGGTCCACGGCCATCGTCGGCACCAGCCGCGACGGCACGGGGTGCAGGGCGAACAGCGCCGTCGCCAGGTAGGGCCGGACCCGGGCGGCGTGCAGCCGGGCGGCGAAGAGCTTCTCGCGATCCAGCGAGCCCGGTAAGGCCGGGGAGCCCGGCACGCCCGGGGTCATTGCCGGGCCCCTGCGGAGGCCGCGATCCGCGCTGCGGCCCGGTCGGCCGCCCGGCTCACCGACACCACCCCGGCGAGCCGGTCGATCGCGGCAGGAACGTCCCAGTCAGCCTGGCGCAGCGCGGCGAGCGTGGTCGCGGGGACGACCACCAGGTCCGGGGCCCCGGTTTCCATCGCCCGCACCAGGACGGTCCACGCCGCGTCCCAGCGCGACCGGTCCGGACGTTGCCGGACCGCCTCCACCACCGCGTCGAGCACGGTCTGGCGCAGGTCGCCTCGCTCGGGCAGGTCCGCCTCCGCCGGGTCGGCCAGCAGCGCTTCGGGGTCCGGCAGGTCCATCCTGTCCAGGCTGGCCAGCAGCTCCAGCCCCGGGCCGTCCCCCACGGCCCCTCTGACCAGCATGGACAGCACCTCACGCGAGGTGCCGGCCGCGGTGGCGAAGGCGACCAGGCGCAGGGTCATCTCCCAGGTACGGGGCGACGGCCAGGCACCGGCCCGGCGGGCTTCGGTGTTGGGCAGCCGGTGCACGAGCGCGGGGCGGGCGGTGAGGAGTCCGCACACCGCGCGGCGGGCGAACGCCACGGCCTCGGGCAACCGGCTCGGGTCGAGCTGAGGCAGCGGTGCCGTGGCCCAGGTCCCGCCGAGGCCACGTACGACGACCTGGTGGTCGTAGGCCCATTGCAGATGGACGAACCGGTTCGCCAGGGGCGGGCTGAGTTCCCAGCCGTCGGCCGCCGAGGATCGCGGGTTGGCGGCGGCCACGATCCGGACCTCGGGCGGCAGCCGCAGGGCACCGACCCGCCGTTCGAGCACGAGGCGCAGCAGGGCGGCCTGGACGGCCGGCGGGGCGGTGGACAACTCGTCAAGGAACAGCAGGCCCCGGCCGGCCCGCACCAGACGCACCGCCCAGTCCGGTGGGGCCATCGGGACGCCCTGTGTCGCGGGGTCGTCGCCGACGACGGGTAGGCCGGAGAAGTCGGACGGTTCGTGCACGCTGGCGATCACGGTGGTCAGCGGCAGGTCGAGGGATGCGGCGAGCTGCGTCAGGGCCGCGGTCTTGCCGATGCCGGGCTCTCCCCACAGCAGCACCGGCAGGTCGGCGGCCACGGCCAGGGTCAGGGCCTCCAGCTGCGCGTTGGGGCGCGGTTCGGTGCTGGTGACGTGCAGGAGGACGAGGAGGTCGGCGGCGACGTCGAGCTGAGGGGCGTGGGTCGGGCCACCGGGTGCAGCCGTGGCGGCGGACGGGGACGAAAGGGAGGTAAGCATGATCGATCACCTGTCGGTTCGTGGAAGGCCGGAGAGGGACGTGCCGGGGAGCGGGCGGGCGGGCCTGCGGGCAGGAGCGGGCTCGCTGCTCAGCGGGCCACGGCGTGGCGCGGGTGTGCCCGATGGTGGCGGGGGCGGTGCCCTGGTGGGCGGTTGGCCGGCCCGGGCCCGAAGCCGGCGAGGCCGGTCCGGAACAGGCCGTACGCGACCCGTCGCAGCGCCGCCGTCTCCAGCTCTTCCCGGAGGGCGCCGTCGCGTAGCAGCGCACCCGGCCCGAGGAGGCCCTCGACGGCGGCCAGGGCGCCGGCGGTGTCGCCGTGGTCCAGGTGCGCGCGGACGGTGCCGAGGGACTCCGGGTTGCGGTGCGCCTCGTCGATCGCCCGCAGACACGGCATCGGCGTGCCGGTCAGTGCGGCCAGCAGTTCTTCGCGGCGGATCTCGGTCGGATCGTGGTCCAGCGGTACGAGGATCCCGTCCACGAGGCCGATCCGGTGCTGGGCGCCCCGACACTCGACCAGGCGCGGAACGGCTCCGTCGCTCCCTGGCCGGCCGGCGCCGGCGGCCTGGTGGTCGGGGACGAGCGCCGACGCGACAAGGGGGTGCAGGTCATCGGCCTCGATCAGGCCGGCGCGCAGCAACGTCAGGTCGGGTAGCACCCACGTCGCCGCGTCCGGCAGCACCGGCATCGGGGTGGCGCAGCCGTGGGCGGCGGTCGCGACGATCCGGAGGGCCGGCTGCCCGGTGGCGTCCCCGTTCGTCGGCAGGTTCAGCACCAGCCGGCGCCGGGCTCCGAGCCGGACGGCGACGGGGCCAGGGGGCCTGCCCTCGGCGCGGAGCAGCAGCTCCGCCTCGGCCGCCCAACGGTGCACGGCACAGCCGTGCTCCCGCGGCACGCCCAGGTCCGTCTCGACCCGCACCGCCTCCAGCGGGCCAGCCGTGGGTGGCCGGTCGGCACCGGACCGCACCCGCAGCTCACCGGCCCTGCGGGTGTCCCAGAGGTGGCGGTGCAGGTCCAGACGGAACCGCCGGTCGGGACGGGGATGCGGATGCGGGCCACGGCCGGCCTCGGACCGGAGGCCGTCCCACAGGGTGAGGCTGATCCGCTGGCCGGCCTCCGCCCAGGCCGGCGGGGTCCGGGCCACCAGGTGGACGGCCCTGCCGTCCTCGGGTCCGGCCGGGTGGTACCGGGCCAGGGAGATCGTCAGGCCGGGGCGCAGCAGTCCGTCCGAAGCGACCCTCGGCAGGTGCCAGCGAAGCAGGTCAGGAGCCAGCCGGCGGAGGTCGGCACGGACCCTGGCGGCGAGTTCGTGACCGTGGGTGCGAGCAACGGCCCGCAGGTTCAGGTCGACGTCCACGCGGGCGGCGGCGCACGCCCCCGCCCAGTCCCCCGCGACACGACGGGCGGTCGCAGACTTGATCATGGAGGGCGGCACGGCGAACTTGCGGACGCGCAGCCAGCAGGAGAGACGGGAATCCCCGTTCGCAGCCAAGGAGTGCATCAGCACTCACCTTGTGCGAACCGGGCCCCCGATCTGAAGAAGGAGGTATTCATCGCGGGCAGCATACAGCTCTTCGCGCCCGGCGGACACGCAGATTCGGCGCGACCGGGGCGGGACGCTCGACAGCCGGATTCCCGGCCTCGCCCCTCGGGTCGATACGCCCCACAGGGGCACCTGCTTGTCATTGGCGGTTGGCGTACGCCCGGACCTTGGCCCGGTTGCCGCAGACGGCCATGGTGCACCAGCGCCGCCGGCCCCTGGGGTCGAGGAACAGCCACCCGCAGTCGGCCCCGGGACAGGCGCGGACGTGGGCCCGCGCCGGCGTGCAGAGCAGGTCCGCGGCGGACCGCGCGCACGCGAGCAGCGGCAGGTCGAGGGGGTTGTCCGGGGAGAGGGTCCAGGACACGACGCCGTCGGCGTCCGCCGTCAGACGCGCGGCGGCGGCGGCCCGCCGGGCCTGGGCGGCGACGGCACGGAACGCCCCGGCGTCACCCGGGTCGAGGAGGAAGGTACGCAGAGAGGCCCGGAAGGACCGCGCCGCGGCCAGGGCCAGCTCGGCCTCGGCGGGCTCCCGACGCGCGGCGGCACGCAGCCGCCGTACGGCGGGCACGTCGAGCAGCGAGGCGTGCCCGGCCCAGGTGGCGAGGTGGTCGTAGCCGCGCAGCCATTCCCGGTGCGGGCCGGGGGGATGGCCCCAGCCCGCCCAGGTGTTGCAGAGCTCCAGCCCTGGGTGACCGGCGAGCAGCACTGGCATCCGGAGGCCGTCGACATCGGTCCAATGCACGACACCAGTATGCCTTGACCGACCGTCCACTAACCAGACATTGTCAACACACCGGTTAACCCAACGAGAATGGTTAGGTGAGACATGTTGCTGTCCAAGGTCGCGTCCCCGGTCCTACGGGTCGTGCTGATGCTGGCCGCAGTGGTGTCGGCCAGCCCCGCGCCCGCCGCGGCAGCCGGCACCGACAGTTCCGCCCGGCCACGCCTGCCCGAGCCCTGGCGGCCCTGGACGCAGGAGGAGTGGACCGCTCCGGCCGGCCGATACTGCGCGTTTCCGCTGCGGGTCCAGGTGGTCTCGCAGGACGTCCGGGTCCGGGTGGTCGACCGGTATCCCGACGGGGCCGTCAGGCGAGAGGAGTTCGCCGGTCCGCTCGTGGTCGACTTCGTCGACGTCAGCACGGGACGGATGACGCGCCGGGACGCGGGCGGGTCCGGCGCGGCCGACTACCGCCCGGACGGCGGGTGGCTGCGGTACACCATCGTCGGCCCCGCGGGCTTCGGGTTCCGGGCCGGGGACCACTATCCGCAGGGCTACTACCTGCTCGACGGGCTGCACGTCATCACGTTCGACGCCGCCGGAACCCGCCGGATGGCGGTCGCCGTCGGCAAGCAGGACAACATCTGCCAGACGCTCGCCGGCCCGGCCTGACCGGCCCGGTCAGGTGGACGGCGAGGTGGTCCCGGCGATCATGTCGGGCCCGGCCGGGGCTGGTCCGGCCGCCGGGACCGGGCTCCGGTGGCGGGTCGTGGCGTGGGCGGTGTTGGCCGGTACCAGCGGGCTGACCGCCGCCTCCGTGGTGGCCTGGTGCGTGGCGGCTCCGCCCTGGCACCCGTGGATGCTCTACACGCTGGTGGACCTGGTGGTCGGCGCGGTCTACGGAGTGGTCGCCTGGCTGACCCTGCTGCGCCGTACCCACCTGGCCGCCTGGATCATGGCCGCAGCGGGCGTCGGCGGGGCGCTGTCGGCGGCGGCGGCCTGCTGGGGCATGGTGGTGTACCGCTGGCCCGACCTGTGGATGACCAAGCAGCTCGCCAGCGTCGCGTACTGGGCCTGGGTGCCCGGCTTCTACGCCCTCGTCGTGTTGCTGCCCTGGCTCCTGCCGGTACGGCCGCTCGGCCGGAGCACCCGGGTCGCCGTCGGCGCCGGCGTCGTCCTCATCGTGGTCGCGCAGGCGTGCGCCCTCACCCTGCCCGGCGGCCTGCACGCGATCCCGCTCACGGACGGCACCCTGCTCGCGGCCCGCGCGGCGGTCGATCCCTGGCTGGAGCCCGCGCTCGTCGTGCTCGGCGTCGCCGCCGCCGTCGGCGTGCTGGCCCGTCGCCGAACCCTGCCGCGGCAGCAGCGCCACGGCCTCGGTTGGCTCGCCATCGGCACCCTGCTGCTGGCGGCGGCCTTCCTGCCGCTCGCGCTGGACCCGGCCTTCCACGTCGCCGTCCCGGTGCCGTTCGCCCCGCTGCTCATGCTCGGCGCCCAGGCCTTCTTCCCCGCCTCCGTGCTGGTCGTGGTGCTGCGGCAGCGGCTGTGGGGCCTGGAGCTGACCATCCGCCGGACACTGGTCTGGGCGTTGATGACCGGGCTGGTGATCGGCGCGTACGTTATGGGTGTGCTGCTGCTCGACACGGTCACGCCGGCGACCTCGGCGGTGCCCGAGGCCGTGGTGACCGCGCTGCTCGCCGCCGGGTTCCAACCCGCACGCGTGTGGGTGCAACGCAGGGTGGACCGGCTGGTGCACGGCGACGACGGGCCGCGCCTGATCCGGCAGGTCGCCGACCGGCTGCGCGCGGCGGAGCGCAGCACCCGGATGCTCGACGCGGTGGCGGACGGCATCGCCGACTCGTTGCGGCTGGCCGCGGCCACGATAACCCTCACGGGAGCCCCCCCGGTACCGCCGCGCCGCGCCCCGGCCTGGGACGGGCCGTCGGCGCGCGGGCCGGCCCTCGTGGTGTGTCTGGACAGCGGAAACGGGCCGGTGGGAGAGCTGCGGGCCTGGCCCCGCCCCGGTGAGCGGCTCGACGGGCGGACCGCCGCGCTGCTGCACGACCTCGGGCCGGTCGTCGCCGCGCTCACCCAACTCGCCCTCGCCCAGCGCGACCTGGACCGCTCCCGGGTGCGGCTGGCGCAGAGCAGGGACGAGGAGCGCCGCAAGCTGCGCCGTGACCTGCACGACGACCTGGGGCCGGCGATCAGCGGAGTCGGGCTCGCCCTCGCCGCGGGCCGCAACATGCTGCGCCCGCACCGCCACCTGCCCGAGATCGCGGCAGCCGACGACCTCCTCGGGCGGCTCGTCGCCGAGATGGACCGCCAGGCGGCGGGAGTCCGGGAGATCGCCCGGGATCTCGTGCCGCCGCCGTTGGAGGGTGGCGGGCTGCGGCCGGCGCTGCACCGGCTGCGGGAGCGCTCCGCCGATGCCGGGTTGACGGTGCTGGTGCGGGCGCCCGACGTGGAGCTTCCCGACACCGTGGCGACCGCGGTGTACGGCATCGTGGGCGAGGCCGTGCGCAACGTGCGCCGGCACGCCGGTGTGGACCGGTGCGCCATCGACGTCTCCCTGGGACCGGGCAGCCTGGTCGTGTGCGTCACCGACGAGGGGGTGGGTATCCCCGCCCCGCTGGTCGCCGGCGTCGGCACCGCGTCGATGCGGGAACGCGCGGAGGGCATCGGGGCCGTGCTCACCATCGTTCGGTCGAATCCTGCCCACACCCGCCCCGGCACCACCGTCCAGCTGGTGCTGCCCGTCCCGGCGCTCGTGACCCGCTGAGTCATCCCCGGCGTTCAGGCGTCCCCTGGGGGTGACCCGTCAGACGGGTGGCTTGGACGGTGCGGCGTTGCGGAACCGCTCATGCGCCGACTGCCGGCTGATGCCGAGCGCGTTGCCGATCTCGGCCCAGGAGAGCCCGGCCTCCCGGGCCGCCACCACGGCGCGTTCGATCAGCGGCCGTTGCCAGCGTTCCACCTCGGCGAGGATGCCGAGCGCCTGCAACGGCCAGGTGGTGGCCAGTTCGGCGACGTTGTCCCGGAGGGTGTCGGAGCGGCCCAGCAGCCAGCCGGGCGGAGTGCCGGCCAGGATCGGCCTGATGTGTCCGCCCCACTCGGAGGTGGCCATCCAACGCCCCTCTTCGGCGGCCGGATAGTCGCTGGTGCCGACCCAACCGCAACCGCACCGGGCCCGGTAGCCGACGGTGCCGGCCGGTGCTGCGGCGTCGGTGCTCAGCGTCCCGTCCGGCAACCGGAACCCGATGAGGTTCGCGTGTCCCGGAACCATTTCCTCCGCCATCCCGCAAGCATATGCATGTCAGGGTTTCCTGACGACGATTGTCAGGGTATCTTGACCGAAGCGCCTGGGCTGGTCGTCGTCCGGGTCCGACGCTCCGAGAGGAGAGCGCATGTCCGTGGTCAGCGGCACCGTGGCGCCGGGTTACGAACCGGTCCGGGAGGCGTTCCTGGCGAACTTCGAGACGCGGTCCGAGATCGGCGCGGCCCTCAGCGTCTACCGGCACGGCCGGGAAGTGGTCCGACTGTGGGGCGGGGTCGCCGATCCCACCACCGGCCGCGCCTGGCGGGAGGACACCCTCCAGGTGGTCTACTCGACCAGCAAGAGCGTGCCCGCCGCCTGTGCCCACCTGCTGGCCCAACGGGGGCAGCTCGACCTGGCCGCCCCGGTCGCCGAGTACTGGCCGGAGTTCGCGGCGGCCGGCAAGGGCGGCATCCCGGTCCGCTGGCTGCTGTCCCACCAGGCGGGGCTGCCCGTACTCGACCGTCCGATCCCCCGGGCGGAGGCGCTGGCCTGGGAGCCGATGGTCGCGGCGCTGGCCGCCCAGGCACCCGTCTGGGAGCCGGGCACGGCGCACGGCTACCACTCGCTGACCTACGGCTGGCTGGTCGGCGAGGTGGTACGCCGGGTCTCCGGCCGCAGCCTGGGCACGTACTTCGCGGACGAAATCGGCAAGCCGCTCGGCCTGGACCTCTGGATCGGCCTGCCCGCCTCGGAGGCGTACCGGGTCAGCAGGCTCGTCGAGCAGCCGGTGGAGCAGCCCGCCACTCCGACACCCGAGGCGCTGCGAGAGGTGTTCGCCCGGTACACCGATCCGACCTCGCTGGTGGTCCGGTCGGCCGCAGTGACCGACCCGCCGCTCGACCTCGCCGATCCGGCGACCTGGACGGCCGAGATCCCGTCGGTCAACGGCATCTGCACGGCGTCGTCACTGGCCCGTTTCTACGCCGGCCTGATCGGCGAGGTCGACGGGTTCCGGATCCTCGACGCGGCCACCCTCGCCACCGCCACCGCCGAACAGGCCAGCGGTGTCGACCGGGTGCTGATGGTTCCGACCCGGCCGGCGCTCGGCTTCGGTCTGCCCCTGCCGGACCAGCCCTGGTGGTCGCCCACCGCCTTCGGCTTCCCCGGCCACGGCGGCTCGCTCGGCTATGCCGACCCGGCCAGCGGCATCGCCTTCGGGTACGTGATGAACGGCCTGCGCGTCACGATGACCCCGGACCCCCGGACGACCAGCCTGGTCGAGGCAGTCCGGGCGGTCGTGTCCCGCCAACCGGCCTGACCCCGACCGGCGGCACCCCATCGGACCCGGCGGTGCCAGACTGGCCGCCATGACGGCGGTCGACAACCTGGCGCTGACCAACTACGGGCACTTCACCACGATGCGGGTGCAGGACGGTGCGGTCCGCGGGCTCGGCCTGCACCTCGACCGGTTGGTCACCGACTGCGCCACGGTCTTCGGGGCTGAGCTGTCCCGTGGGTACGTCCGGGAGCGGATCCGCGCGGCGATCGCCGAGGCCGACGCCCCGTTGACGGTCCGGGTCACCGTGGCCGCCCCCGGCCTGCGGCTCGACCGGCCCGCCGCGCCGGCCGACCCGCACGTGCTGGTCACCACGCGCGCCGCCACGCCGCAGCCGCAGCCGCCGATCCGGGTGCGCTCCACCACCTACGTGCGCGACGTGCCCGCGGTCAAGCACACCGGGCTGTTCGGCCCCCTGTTCGAACGCCGCCGCGCCCAACTCGACGGCTACGACGACGCGCTGTTCACCGACGGCGGCGGGCGGGTCGGCGAGGGCCCGACCTGGAACGTCGGCTTCGTCGACGGCGACACCGTGGTCTGGCCCCTCGCCGACGTGCTGGCCGGCGTGACCATGCGGCTGCTCGCCACGGCTCACGACGGCCCGCAGCGCACCGAGCCGGTCGAGCTGTCCCGACTGTCCGGCATGGCGACCGCCTTCGCCACCAACGCGGCCGGCGCGATCCGGCCGATCGCCGCCGTCGACGGGGTCACGTTCGCGACCGATCACCCGATCATCGGCCTGCTGCGCCGGCGGTACGCCGAGGTCGTACCGGAAGCCGTCTGACCGCGACGGGCGGGCCGCCGTTGGTCGGTCAGCTGAGCTGTCCTCCGTAGACCGGACGCCGCTCGGCGAGCTGGTCGACCCGCGCCCGCAGCGCCTCACCGGCCTCAGGCGCGGTCATCGCGGTGGCGATGATGTCGGCCACCTCGACGAAGTCGTGCTCGTCGAAGCCCCGGGTGGCCAGCCCTGAGGTGCCGATCCGCAGCCCCGAGGTGACCATCGGCGGACGGGGGTCGAACGGTACCGCGTTGCGGTTGACGGTGATCCCGACCTCCTGGAGCAGCCGTTCGGCCTGGGCGCCGTCCAGCTCGGCCTGCCTCAGGTCGACCAGGACCAGATGCACGTCGGTGCCCCCGCTGACCACCCGGATTCCGGCGTCGCGCACGTCGGTCGCGGCAAGGCGTTCGGCGACGATCCGGGCTCCCCGCAGCGCCCGCCGCTGCTGGTCGCGGAACTCGTCCCCGGCAGCGATCCGGAAGGCCACCGCCTTGGCCGCGATCGCGTGTTCCAGCGGGCCACCCTGCTGGCCGGGGAACACCGCCGAGTCCAGCCGGCGGGCGAGTTCGGTGTCCGCGCTGAGGATGGCGCCACCGCGGGGGCCGCCGAGCGTCTTGTGCGTGGTCAGGGTCACCACGTGCGCGTGCGGTACGGGGTTGGGATGCAACCCGGCGGCAACCAGCCCGGCGAAGTGCGCCATGTCGACGAGCAGGTACGCGCCGACGCCGTCGGCGATCCGCCGGAACTTCGCGAAGTCCAGCACCCTCGGGTACGCCGACCAGCCCGCCACGATCAGCTTCGGCCGGTGTGCACGGGCGAGCCGGTCGACCTCGTCCATGTCGATCAGGAAGGTCTCGGGGTCCACCCGGTAGCCCACCGCCCGGTACAGCCGGCCCGAGAAGTTGACCCGCATCCCGTGCGTCAGGTGACCGCCGTGCGCCAGGTCGAGGCCGAGGATCGCGTCGCCCGGTGTGAGCAGGGCCGTCATCACCGCGGCGTTGGCCTGGGAGCCGGAGTGCGGCTGCACGTTGGCGTACGCCGCCCCGAACAGCAGCCGGGCCCGTTCGATCGCCAGCCGTTCGATGGTGTCGACATGCTCGCAGCCGCCGTAGTACCGCCGGCCCGGGTAGCCCTCTGCGTACTTGTTGGTGAGCACCGAGCCCTGCGCCTGCAGGACAGCCCGGGGCGCGAGGTTCTCCGAGGCGATCATGCCGAGGGTCCGCTGCTGACGCCGCAGCTCGGCGGTGACCGCCGTGGCGATCTCCGGGTCGGCGTCGCGCAGGTCGTCGTCGAGTACAGCCACGGTGGCCTCCGTCAGTGGGATTCGGTGAGGTAGGTGCGGTACTCGTCGGCCGTCATCAGCGCCGGCGGGTCGGTCACCCGCAGCCGGAACAGCCAGCCGTCCCCGTAGGGGTCGCTGCCGATCAGGCTCGGGTCGGCGACGACCGCCTCGTTGGTCGCGAGGATCCGACCGGTCACCGGCATGTACAGCTCGGCCACCGACTTGGTGGACTCGACCTCGCCGCAGACCTCCCCGGCCACCAGGTCGGTACCCGGGTCGGGCAGTTCGACGTAGACCACGTCGCCGAGCGCCGAGGCGGCGAAGGCGGTGATACCGACCGACGCCGGCTCGACGCTGTCGTCGACCCACTCGTGGTTGGCGCTGTAGCGCAGGCGCGCGGGAACATCCATGTCCACTACTTCTTCCTTTTCGGCAGGGATGCGCGTCAGCGCGGACGGCGGTAGAAGGGCAGCGGGGCGATCTCCACCGGTTCGGTGTGCCCCCGGACCTGGACACCCAGCCGGGCCGGCACCTGCGCGGCGTCGGCGCGTAGCCGGGCCATCGCGATCGGCCGGTGCAGTGTCGGCGACGGGGCGCCGCTGGTGACCACTCCGACCTGCTCGGGCTCGGCTGCCTCGGACAGCCGCACCACGGGGTCGCCGGAGCGCGGGACGCGCCTGCCGGCGGCGGTGAGCCCGACCAGCGCGTGGTCCAGCACGGCCGGGGCCAGCGGCCCGCAGACCTCGATCTGTCCCATGTGGCTGAGGTCGAACAGGCCGGCCCGTTCTCGTACGGCCCGATGCTCGGCGGCCTCGCTGCTGTAGCGCAGCGGCATGGACCAACCGGCGAACCCGGTGAACCGGGCGCCCAGCTCGACGTGCACGGCGTGCAGGGGTGGTCGAGTCAGGGTCGTCGGACTCTGATGCATGGAGGCGCTCCTTCGTCCCGACGCGGTCGCGTCGTACGGTCGGTTGCCTCCCGCTCTGTCATGGACCTGAGAGCTTCACCGCCGGTCGGCGGTTTGCACCGTGGGTGAGACGACGGATCGTCTGCTTTCCAGAGTTCACCTCGCCTGCGCGGTAACGGGGCCTGAGAGTTTCTTGGGAGTTTGCTCCTTCGGCGCCCCGACGATGGCCGGGGTCTCTCCCGCGCGGGTTCGAACGGTGTCTGTGCAGTTGTGGGCGGTGCTGCCCGCGACCCTAGGCGACCGGCCGAACACGTGTCAACGATGCGTCGCGGGTCGCCGGACCGTTCCCGTGTCGGGCTCCCGCCGGCCACGCGGTCGCCGGAGCTGGGCCGCTGCGGCCGGACATCCCGGCCACATGATCGATCATCAACAATTCTTTACACCGATGTGTGACGTGTGCCATTGTACTGGCCACGTCCGGCGCGACATCGACCCAGATCGACAAGCGTCGACGCGGGCTCCACCCGCAGAAGCGGCGGAACCGACCCACCACAACCGACCTGACGTGCGTGGAGACACGCAGGGACCTCCGCACCCGGCCGGGCCTGGTCCACACCGGACCCGACAACATCCCCCATCGACCCGGCCCCGAAGCCCCGTCGACACCCCGCCCAGGAGGCGACCCCCGATGATCCGACTGTTACGAAAGCGACGCGCCCGGCTGGCCGCCGCGCCCCTGACCCTGGCCCTCGCGCTGGGGCTGAGCCCGCTGGCCGCCCCCGCCACAGCGAGCGCGGCACCGGCGGCGACACCGACCCACGGCACCGCCCCGGCCGACACCGGCGCCGGTGACCGGCACGTCCAGCGGACCCCGCTGCCGCTGGACGAACGCGCCCCGCTGCCCGCCACCCGCGACGAGCTGCGCCGCGACTACGACGAGCCCGACGGCGGGCAACGACGCACCGCCCCGTCCATGCGCGGCCGGGCCGCCCTGGCCGCCGCCCCCTGCGCGACCAGCGACTTCACCAGCCGCACCGGCAGCGCCCTGGTGCAGCAGATCAAGGCGTCCACCACCGACTGCGTCAACACCCTGTTCAGCCTGACCGGCAACGACGCCTACCTGGCGTTCCGCGAGGCGCAGATGACCAGCGTCGCGTACGCGCTGCGCGACGACGCCGTCTACTACGACGGCACCAACCGCACCGGCACCGCCTCCCTCGTGCTGTACCTGCGGGCCGGCTACTACGTGCACTGGTACTACCCGTCCACGGTCGGCACGTACGGCAGCGGCCTGCGCACCGCGATCCGCGCCGGCCTGGACGCCTTCTTCGCAAACAGCCACTCCGGCGACGTCAGCGACGCCAACGGCGAGGTGCTCGCCGAGGCGGTCACCCTCATCGACAGCGCCGAGGAGAACGCCCGCTACCTGTACGTGGTGAAGCGCCTGCTCACCGGCTACAACAGCTCGTACAACGCGTCCTGGTGGATGCTGAACGCGGTCAACAACGGCTACCTCGTGCTGTTCCGGGGCCACCAGGTGCCCGAGTTCGTCACCGCCGTCACCGCGGACCCGAGCGTGCTGGACACGCTGTACGCCTTCGCCTCCGGCCACCGGTCCCTGCTCGGCACCGACCAGGGTTACCTGGTCTCCAACGCCGGGCGGGAGCTGGCCCGCTTCCTCCAGCACACCGCGTTGCAGGCCAAGGCCCGGCCGCTGGCCCGGGGGCTGCTCGACCTGAGCGCGATCACCGGCCCCACCGCCGCTCTCTGGGTCGGCGTCGCCGAGATGACCGACTACTACGACCGGGCCAACTGCGCCTACTACGACACCTGCAACCTCCAGGCGCGGCTGGCCGCCGTCGTCCTGCCGATCACCTACACCTGCGGCACCACCATCCGGCTGCGCGCCCAGCAGATGACCTCCGCCGAGCTGGACCGGTCCTGCGCCAGCATGCGCGACCAGGACGCGTACTTCCACTCGGTGGCGGCGGACCCCGGACCGGTGGCCGACGACCGCAACACCACCCTCGAAGTGGTGGTGTTCGACTCCAGCACCGACTACCAGACGTACGGCGGGCCGATGTTCGGCATCGACACCAACAACGGCGGCATGTACCTCGAGGGCAACCCGGCCGCCACCGGCAACCAGCCGCGCTTCATCGCCTACGAGGCGGAGTGGCTGCGCCCCACCTTCGAGATCTGGAACCTCAACCACGAGTACACCCACTACCTCGACGGCCGGTTCGACATGTACGGCGACTTCACCGCGAACATCTCCACCCCGACGATCTGGTGGATCGAGGGCTTCGCCGAATACGTGTCGTACTCGTACCGGAAGCAGACCTACCAGGCCGCGATCACCGAGGCCGGGAAGAAGACGTACGCCCTGCGCACCCTCTTCGACACCACCTACGACCACGACAGCACCCGGGTCTACCGCTGGGGCTACCTCGCCGTGCGGTACATGCTCCAGTCGCACCGCGCCGACATGACCACGCTGCTCGGCCACTACCGCGCCGGCAACTGGAGCGCCGCCCGGACGCTGCTGACCAGCACCATCGGCAGCCGCTACGACACCGACTGGTACGCCTGGCTCGACGCCTGCGCGGCCGGCGACTGCGGCGGCGGCACCAATCCGCCCGCCAACCAGGCCCCGGTCGCCGCGTTCACGGCCGCCACCAGCGGCCTGACCGCCACCTTCACCGACCAGTCGACGGACGGCGACGGCAGCATCGCCGCCCGGGCCTGGACCTTCGGCGACGGCACCACGTCGACGGCGGCCAACCCCACCAAGACGTACGGCGCCGCCGGCACCTACCCGGTCACGCTGACGGTCACCGACAACAAGGGCGCGACCGGCACCACCTCACGCACCGTCACCGTCAGCGGTGGCACCACGCCGTTGCCGGAGTGCACCGGGAGTGACATCCGGACGCTGGGCAAGAACTGCCAGCGCGGCGGCCTCCAGGCCACCGCCGGGAACCTCTACTACCTCTACGTCTACGTCCCGGCCGGCACCACCAGCCTGAAGCTCACGTCGTCCGGGGGCACCGGCGACGCGGACCTGTACTACAGCTCCACCGGCTGGGCCACCACGACCAGCTACACCCGCCGCTCGGTCAACACCGGCAACGGCGAGACGATCACGGTCAGCAACCCGGCGGCCGGCTACCACTACGTGAGCCTGCACGCCCGGCAGGCGTTCACCGGGGTCACGGTGACCTCGCAGTACTGAGCACGCCGCACCGCCGCCGCGCCGTCCTCCTCGGAGCCGGTGGACTCCCGCCCCGGCGGGACCACCGCCTCCGCGAGGGCGGCGCGGTCCGTGCGGTGTCCCCGCCTGGCCGCAGCGGTCAGCTTCCGGGCAGGAGCGGTCAGTCGCCGGCGGCGAGGTGGCCGAGCGTGACCGGCTGCGCGACCGGGCGGGTGGCGAACCCGGCCAGGTCCGCCCCGGTGACGGCGCGGCCGGCCGCCCGCGCGGTCAGGCAGGCGGTGGCGTAACCGCACGTCCGCCCCTGGCACCAGCCCATGCCGGCCCGGGTCATCAGCTTCGCGCCCCGCGCGTCGGCGGCGGACAACTCCCGCACCGCCTGCCGTACCGCCCCGACCGGCACGTCCTCGCAGCGGCAGACCAGCGTGTCGTCGGCGCACCAGTCCGGCCAGCCGGCCGGCACCGGGTGCACCGCGTGCAGCGCCGAGGCGAACCGGCGCAGCCGGCGCCGGGTCCGCAGCAGCCGGCCGTGCCGACGGCCCGACCAGGGCAGCGGGCGGCCCAGGGACAGCGCCGCGCCGGCACCGGCCAGCTCCCCCTCCACCAGCGCGAGCCCGGCCCCGCCCACCCCGGTCACCTCACCGGCGGCATACACCCCGGGCACCGAGGTCGCCTGCGCCGCATCGACGGTGAGCACCAGGCTCCCGTCGCCGTCGAGCCGGGTCGCGCATTCCAGGGCGAGGCCCAGCTCCACCTGCGGGGTGAAGCCGAAGCCCACCGCGAGCCCGTCGCACTCCACCTCGGACTCGGTGCCGGCCAGCACCGCGCCGCCGGCGTCGACGGAGGCGAGGGTGACCCCGGTCAGCCGGTCGGTGCCGTGCGCGGCCACCACCACGGTCCGACGCCGGTACGGCACCCGGTGCCGCAGCATCCGCCAGCCGTACCGCCCCGCCTCGGCGAGCTTGCCCGCCGCACCGGCGACCGGGCGGAGCTGGCGGGCGTACCCGAGCGGGTCGTTCGCCTCGCAGACGCCGACCACGACGCTGCCGGCGGCGGCCAGGCCGGTCGCGACGGGCAGCAGGAACGGGCCGGTGCCGGCCACCACGACCCGGCTTGCGAAGCTCACCCCCTGCCCCTTGAGTAGGGCCTGGGCGCCGCCGGCCGTGACCACCCCGGGCAGGTCCCAGCCCGGGAAGGGCACCACCCGGTCGTGGGCGCCGGTGGCCACGACCAGCCGCCGCCCGTACACCGTCCCGGCCCGCGTGTGCACCGCGAAACCCGGCTCCCCGACGGTGGTGTCGGCCTCGACGAACCAGACGGCGGAGTCGGCCCGGTAGGTGACCCGGCCGAGCTGTTCGCGCAGCCGGGTGAACGTCTGCCAGTCATGGTGGCCGGCCCCGTCGGCCCCGGGGCGGTGCCGCCAGAACTGCCCGCCGGGCCGCGCCGCGGCGTCCAGCACCACCACCAGGCATCCGGCCCGCGCCGCGCCGGCCGCCGCGGCCAGCCCGGCCGGGCCTGCGCCGACCACCACCACGTCGTACCCGGTCATTCCCGCTCCTCACCCTCGTCCTGGCTGTCGACCACGTCGCCCGGGCGGGCCACCACCAGGCAGGCCCGCTGCGCAGACACCCCGTTGACCCGCACCAGGCAGTCGAAGCAGACCCCGATGCCGCAGAAGACGCCCCGGGGGCGGCCCTCGACCCGGCTGCGCCGCCACGAGTTGATCCCGACGGCGAGCAGCGCGGCGGCGATGCTCCGCTCCCCGTCGCTGGGCACCGGCCGGCCGTCAAACGTGAACATCGTGGCGCTCCGGGGCGAACGGTCGGAGGTCTACCTGTGGGTGACGCCCGGTCAGCAGGGCCGCGACGGCGTGCCCCGTCGCCGGGGCGAGCCCGATCCCGGCGCCCTCGTGGCCGCAGGCGTGGAACAGGCCCGGCACCCGGGGGTCGGCCCCGATCATCGGCAGGTGGTCAGGGCTGTACGGCCGGAACCCACGGTACGCGCGGATCACCGACACCGTGGCGAGGACCGGGAAGAGACGCACCGCCCCGGCCGCGAGCTGGCGCAGGGCCGACAGCGGGACGGTCCGGTCGAAGCCCACCCGCTCCCGGGTGGAGCCGATCAGGACGGTGCCCGCCCGGGTTCCCTCGACCACCGGGGAGACCTCCAGACCTTCGGAGCCGCGCCCGACGTTGGCGACGTAGCCGGCCGCGTACACCTTGTGCCGGATCAGCGGCGGCAGCGCCTCGGTGACCAGGACGAACCCGCGTCGGGGCAGGACCGGCAGCCCCACCCCGGCCAGGCCGGCGATCCCGGCGGCCCACACCCCGGCGGCGTTGACCACCGCCGGGGTGGGCAGCGATCCCCGGTCGGTGACCACGCCCCGGATCGCGCCAGCCGCGTCGCGTCGCAGGCCGGTCACGGTGGTCCCGGTCAGCACCGGCACCCCGGCCGCGCGCAGCAGGTGGGCGGCGGCCAGCATCGGCTGGACCTGCATGTCCTGCGGGTAGTACATCCCGCCGGCGAGGTCCCGGGCCAGGTGCGGCTCGTGCTCGGGCAGCGCCTCGGCGGGCACCTCCAGCACCTCGACCCCGGCGGCGCGCTGGCCGGCGGCGAACGCCCGCAGCGCGGCGTGCTCCACCGCCGAGGCGGCCACCACCAGCCCACCCTTGCGTTCCAGCTCGATCCGCTCGCTGCACAGGGCGTCGCCCAACTCGTGCCAGAGCCGCCCGGAGTGCCGGGCCAGCGCCAGCTCCGGCCCGGGCGGCTTGTCCGAGAGCAGAATGTTGCCCTCACCGGCGCCGGTGGTGCCGCCGGCCACCCCGGCCCGATCGACCACCGTCACCGCCAGCCCGGCCCGGGCCGCGTAGTAGGCGCAGGCCGCGCCGACCATTCCCGCCCCGATGACGACGACATCCGCGCCGGTGACGCTCATGACCCGATCCGGTGCATCCACGCCTCGACGTCGTCGGCCCGACGGGGCAGGCCGTCGGAGAGCACCCGGTAGCCGTCGTCGGTGATCAGGATGTCCTCCTCGATGCGGAAGCCCAGTCCGCGCAGTTCGGCCGGGATCAGCTCGTCGTCCGGCTGGAAGTACAGACCTGGTTCCACGGTGAGCACCTGCCCGGCCGCGAGCCGACCGTCCAGGTAGGCGTCGGCCCGCGCGGCGGCGCAGTCGTGCACGTCCAGACCGAGCATGTGGCCCGAGCCGCACAGGGTCCACCGCCGGTACAGGCCGGACTCCTCCGCCAGCGCCTGCTCCGGCGGGCAGGGCAGCACCCCGAGGTCCGCCAGCCCGTGCGCCAGCACCGTCATCGCCGCCCGGTGGAACGCCCGGAACTCCGCGCCCGGCCGCAGGCAGTCCAGCGCGGCGTCGTTCGCCCGCCGGCACAGCTCGTACAGGTCCCGTTGCAGGGGGCTGTACCGGCCGGAGACCGGCAGCACCCGGGTGATGTCGGCGGTGTAGAGCGACCGCGTCTCCACCCCGGCGTCGAGCAGCAGCAGGTCCCCGTCGCGGACCGGCCCGTCGTTGTCGGTCCAGTGCAGGGTCGCCGCGTGCGCGCCCGCCGCCACGATCGAGTGGTAGCCGACGTCGTTGCCCTCCAGCCGGGCCCGCTGCCAGAACACCCCCTCCAGGTGGCGCTCGGAGGTGCGCATCGCCGTCGGCAGCGCCCGGACCACGTCCTCGAAGCCCCGGGTCGTGATCGCCACCGCCTCCTCCAACTGGGCGATCTCCCACTCGTCCTTGACCAGGCGGAGTTCGGCCAGCACCGAGGCGAACTCCGCGTCGGCGCCCTCGGCGCGGCCGGGCACCAGGCTGTCGACGCCCCCGTCGACGCCGCGCAGCACCCGGGTCGGCGCGGCCACGGCCACCGCCTCGGCCAGCTCGGCGACGTGCCGGGTCGGCAACCCCAGCCGCCGGCTGCTCTCCCCCAGCGTCGGGCGCCGACCGGCCCACAGCTCGCCGTAGACCCGGTCCCGGAAGAACTCGCCGTCGGCGCGGCCGGAGCGGGGACGCAGGAAGAGCGTCACCTCCCCGTCCGGCTCGACCACCAGCACCCCGTCGGAGGACTGGTCACCGGTCAGCCAGGCGTAGGCCGAGTGCGGCCGGAACCGGTGGTTCTGGTCGTTGGTGCGCCGCTGGTAGCCACCGGCCGGCACCACGAGCCGCTCGCCGGGGAACATCCGGTGCAGCCGGGCGCGGCGCGCCGCAGCCCAGTCGGCCACCTCGTCGACCGGAAGGTCGCGGTGCTCGGTGTCCGCCCAGCCGGTCAGCATGAACTCCTCGAGCGCGGAGCTGACCGGCAGGTCGTGGCTGCCGGTACGCAGGTCGGTACGGGTCACAGCGACTCCTTCACGGGTCGGGGTGGGGGCTGTCGGACGGGGCGGTGGCCCGGTCAGGGATTCGGCGGGGCCGCGAAGGTGACGGTCCGGGTGGCGGTGTAGAAGTCCAGGGCGGCGGTGCCCTGCTCGCGCGGGCCGTAGCTGGACGCCTTCTCGCCGCCGAAGGGCGCGTGGAAGTCCACCCCGGTGGTCGGCGCGTTGACCCGGACCAGGCCGGTGTCGAGGCCACGTACGGCGTGCAGCAGCGCCCCGACGTCCCGGCCGTGCACCGAGGTGACCAGGCCGTAGCGCACGCCGTTGGCCAGCTCGACGGCGCGGGCCAGGTCCGGCGCGGACAGCACGGTCGCCAGCGGGCCGAAGGTCTCCTCCTGGGCCACCGGGTGGGTCGGGTCGACGCGGTCCAGCAGCACCGGTGCGACGAAGAAGCCCTCCCCGGTCCCGGGCCCGCCCCCGGTGAGCACCCGCGCCCCGGCCTCCCGCGCCGCCGTGACGGCGTCGCGCATCCGGGTCCGGGCGGCGGCGCTGATCACCGGACCGGCGGCGACCGCCGGGTCGGCGGGATCACCGACCCGGACTGCCTCGACCGCCGCCACCAGCGCCTCGGTGAACTCCGCGGGGTCACCCACGACCACGATCCGCCGGGTCGCGGTGCACTTCTGCCCGGCGTACCCCATGGCGGCGCCGGCCAGCAGCGCGGCGGTCGAGGCGGGGTCGGCGTCGGGCAGCACCACGGCGGCGTTCTGGCCGCCCATCTCCGCCTGCACCGGCCGGCCGGCGCGGGCGGCGGCGACCACGATCTCCGCGCCGACCGAGGCGGAGCCGGTAAACGAGACGACGTCGCTCGCCTCTACGACCGCGCGCCCGGTCTCCGGCCCACCCGCGACGACGCTCAGCAGCCCGTCCGGCAGCAGCCCGTCGAACAGCCGCTGCACGGCCTCGCCGCAGGCCAGCGCGTCCGGGGAGGGCTTGAGCAGCACCGCGTTGCCGGTGGCGAGGGCCGGTGCGGCCTTCCACAGCGGGATGGCCAGGGGGAAGTTCCACGGGGTGAGCAGCCCGGCGACGCCACGCGGCCGGCGTTCGGTGTAGAGCAGGCCGGGCTGGTCCGCCGGCAGGGACGGTGGTAGCAGCTCGCCGGTGGCGGCGAGGCACGCCTGCGCGTAGTAGTCCAGGATCGCCGCGCCCCGAGCCACCTCGGCGCGGGCCTCGCCGACCGGCTTGCCCACCTCGCGGACGATCAGGTCGGCGAGCACGTCGGCCCGCTCCCGCAGCCGGTCGGCGGCGGCCCGCAGGGCGGCGGCGCGGCCGGCCGCCGGCTCCCGGCACCAGCCGGCCTGTGCGGTACGAGCAAGCGCGGCCAGCGCCCGGACCTGGTCCGGGGCGACCGCCGCCCGCTCGGCAACCAGCTCGGTGGGGCGCTGCGGGGAGCAGCTACGGATCAGTTCGCTCACAGCTGGAATCCTGCCGGGAAGGGGTCATCGGGGTCGAGGAAGAACTGTGCCGTGCCGGTCAGCCAGGCCCGCCCGGTCACCGTCGGCACCACCGCCGCAGCGCCCGCGACCGTGGCGGTGTCGACCAGCCGGCCGACGAACCGGGTGCCGAGCAGCGACTCGTTGGTGAAGTCCCGCTGCAGCGGAAGCAGCCCCCTGGCGTGCAACTGCGCCATCCGGGCCGAGGTGCCGGTGCCGCAGGGCGACCGGTCGAACCAGCCCGGATGGATCACCATGGCGTGCCGGGAGTGCCGCGCGTCCGAGCCCTCCCCGGCCAGGTACACGTGGCGGCAGCCGGAGATCTCCGGCTGCTCGGGGTGCACCGGCCGGTCGGCGGCGTTGATCGCCGCCATGATGGCCAGGCCCGCGTCGAGCAGCCGCTGCCGGTCACCCCGGTCCAGCCGCAGTCCCACCTCGGCGAGGTCCACGATGGCGTAGAAGTTGCCACCGTAGGCCAGGTCGTAGCGGACCCGACCCAGGCCGGACACCTGCACCGAGGCGTCCAGCGCCACCACGAAGGAGGGCACGTTCCGGATCGTCACCGCGGTGGCGCGACCGCCGGTCACGGCCACCGACGCCACCACCAGCCCGGACGGGGTGTCCAGCCGTACGGTGGTGATCGGCTCGGTGACCTCGACCATTCCGGTCTCGACCAGCACGGTCGCCACCCCGATCGTGCCGTGGCCGCACATCGGCAGGCAGCCGGAAACCTCGATGTAGACCACGCCGACGTCGGCGTCCGGCCGGGTCGGGGGTTGCAGGATCGCCCCCGACATCGCCGAGTGGCCCCGGGGTTCATACATCAGGAAGGTCCGCAGGTGGTCGAGGTGCGCGATCAGGTGTTCCCGGCGCTGCGCCATGGTGGCGCCCGGGATCACCGGGACACCGCCGGTCACCACCCGGGTGGGCATCCCCTCGGTGTGCGAGTCGACCACGTGGATCACCCGGCTGCTGCGCATCAGCGGTGACCAGCCGCGAGCAGCCGTTCGGTGGTCTCCCGGATGGCCGTGGCGACCGCCGGCGGCAGGGGGTGGCGCGGCTGGCGGGTGGGCCCACCCGGGCGTCCGGCGACGTCCATGGAGAGCTTGATCGCCTGGACGAAGTCGGGCCGGGAGTCCCAGCGCAGCAGCGGGTGCAGCGTGCGGTAGAGCGGCAGTGCGGTCGCCAGGTCCCCGGCGACGGCGGCCTGGTAGAGGCGGACACAGCTGGCCGGGACCGCGTTCTGGTAGCCGCCGATCCAGCCGACCGCCCCGCCGAGCAGGAGCTCGAGGGACACGTCGTCGGCGCCGGCCAGCAGGTCGAGGCCGGGGGCGAGCTCGGCCAGCTCGTAGGCCCGGCGCACGTCGCCGCTGAACTCCTTGACCGCGACGATCAGGCCCTCGTCGTGCAGCCGGCGCAGCAGGACCGGGGTGAGGTCGACCCGGGTGTCCAGCGGGTTGTTGTAGGCCACCACCGGCAGGCCCGCCTTGGCCACCTCGCGGTAGTGCGCCACCACGGCGGCGTCGTCCGCCCGGTAGGCGGTGGGTGGCAGCAGCATGACGGCCGGGCAGCCCGCCTCGGCGGCCTGGTCGGCCCAGCGCCGCGCCTCGTCCGCGCCGTACGCCGACACGCCGGGAACCACCGAGAAGCCGGGCGGGGCCGCCGCGACCGCGGTGCGCACGACCTCCGTGCGTTCGGCTGCGGTGAGCGCCTGATACTCGCCGAGCGAGCCGTTCGGCACGACGCCCTGGCAGCCGTTCTCGGCGAGCCACCTCACGTGCGTAGCGTAGGCCTCGTGGTCGATGCCCAGGTCGGGAAGCCGGAACGGCAGTGCGGTGGCCACCAGGACGCCCCGCCACGGAATCTGTTCCACCGAACCTCCAGTAGTATGTTACATGGCACCGTAACACGGTTGGCGAGACCGACCAATAGCCATGGATGTCTTCCGACAGGCGCAGGCGCCGCCGCCCCGGTTCGTGGTGCCGAGCTGGGCGGCGGCCGGGACGAGGGCGGCGCGGAACGCCGCCGCGCCGCTACTGCTCGGGCCGGGCGGCCCAGATTCCCCGTACGTGCTGCAGGTGCCGGCGCATCAACTCGACGACCGCCGGCCGGTCCTTCGCCTCCAGCAGGTCCACGAGCTGGACGTGCTCGTCCGCCGAGCTGACCAGCTGGCCGCTCTTGACCAGCCCGTCCAGCCCGTACAGCCGGGTGCGGTTACGCAGGTCGGCCACGGTACCCACCAGCCGCAGGTTGCCACCGGCACCCAGCAGAGTCAGGTGGAACGCGCTGTCCGCCTCGATGTACGCGACGATGTCGCTCCGGCTCGCGGCGGTCACCACGGCCTCCGCCAGGGTCCGCAGTTCCCGGAGTTGCTCCTCGCCGAGCCGGCCCACCTGGTCGGCCACCACCGGGATCTCCAGCAGCTCGCGGATCTCGGTGATCTCGTCGAGCTCCCGGTCGGAGAGGGACTTGATCCGGAATCCCTTGTTCTTGACGATCGTGATCAGGCCCTCCTTGGCCAGATCGAGAATCGCCTCCCGCACCGGCGTCGGGGAGACGCCGAACTGGGCCGCCAGGGTCGGCGCCGAGTAGATGGTGCCGGGCCGGATCTGGCCGGCCACGATCGCGGCGCGGAGCGCCTGGGCCACCTCCTCGCGCAGGCTCAGCCGGCCCTGCAGTGCCACCAGCGCCAGTCCCGACCCGGCGACGCCGGCACCCCCTGCCTGCCAGTCCACTGTCACGACCACTCCCACCCCGGCTCGTCCGCCCGCGTCAGACCCACCATGGCCGGCGGCTCCGCCGGGTCGCCCGGGGTCGACCGGGCCGGCCGGGCGACCGGTCCGCCGGCGCATGCTCACCCGCTGACAGTACGCGCGCTGGAGGATGAAGCTTACCGGCCGGCCCTCACCGGGCCAGGTGACCGCCAGCGGCTTACCGGCCCGAGACCGGCAGGGCGCACGGTCAGGGGCTCGGGCCCCGCCGGCTCAGCGGCGGATGAGGCCGAGATCGGTCGCCGCGACGACGGCGGCGGTACGGGAGTCGACGCCGAGCTTGGCGTAGACGTGGGCCAGGTGAGACTTGACGGTGCCCTCGGTGAGGTGCAGCCGCTGGCCGACGGCCTGGTTGGACAGCCCCTCGGCGACCAGGACGAGAACCTCGACCTCGCGCCTGGTCAGGGCGGCCCTGGGGGTGCGCAGCCGATTCATGAGCCGATCGGCGACGGCGGGAGCCAGGGCGCTGCGGCCGGCTGCGGCGGTGCGCACGGCGGCGGCCAGGTCCTCGGGCGGGGCGTCCTTGAGGAGATAGCCCGTGGCGCCGGCCTCGATGGCGGGCACGACGTCGGCGTCGGTGCCGTAGGTGGTGACGATCAGGACCCGGGGGGCTCCGGGTCGGGATGTGATCACGGCGGTGGCCTCGGCCCCGTTCATCCCCTTGCCGAACTGCAGGTCCATCAGGACGACGTCGATGTCGCCCTCGGCGGCGCGGGTGACGGCGCCCTCGGCGGTGGCCGCCTCGGCCACGATGGTGAAGCCGGGCTCGGTCTCCAGCACGGCACGCAGCCCGGCCCGCACCACGGGATGGTCGTCGGCCAGGAGCAGACGGATGAGGGCCTCAGTCACGGCGGGTCCCGCCCAGGTCGCCGTCCACCTCGACGGCACCGACGCGGTGCCCGGCGGCGGTGAGCGGGAGTTGGGCGGCCAGGGCGGTGCCGCGGCCGGCTGCCGACTCGATGGTGAGGGAGCCATCCAGGGCGTGCACGCGGGCGCGCATGGCGGCCAGACCGAACCCGCCGTGGGGCGGGCCGGCAGCGGGCGGCCGGTCGTGGGCGAAGCCGGCTCCGTCGTCGACGACATCGACGGCGACGCGGTCGCCGAGATAGCTGAGGGTGACCTCGGCGTGGGCGGCGTGGGCGTGCCGGACGGTGTTGGACAGGGCGGACTGGGCGATGCGCAGCAGGGCGATCTCGTGCGCGGTGGGCAGGGGCACGGGATCGCCGGTGAGGTGGAAGCGGGCGGTGACCTGGTGGCGGGTGGAGGTGGTGGCGCACAGCCGCTCCAGGGCTCCGGCCAGGGTGGTGCCCTCCAGGGTGGGCGGGGTGAGCGCGGCGACGAAACGGCGGGCCTCGGCGAGGTTGTCCACGGCTGCCTGACGGGCCTGGTCCACGTGGCGGGCGGCGGCGTCGGGCCTGCCGGGCAGGGCGCGTTCGGCGGCGCGTAGCAGCAGTTGGATGCTGGACAGACCCTGGGCGAGGGTGTCATGGATCTCGCGGGCCAGGCGTTCGCGTTCAGCCAGCACACCGGCGGCGTGCTGGGCTTCGGCCAGGTCGGCGCGGGTGGTGGTGAGTTCCTCGATCAGCTTCCGGCGCTGTTCGCTCTCCCGGTACAGCGCCTGGTACCCCCAGACCACCGCCACTGCCACGGCCGCCCCGAGGGTCGGGCCGACCGCGATGGCCAGGGTGAAGGCGCCGGTGTGGGCGGCGAAGGCCCCGACGGCCGCGGCGGCGGTGGCGACGACCGCGACCAGGCCGGCGCGGCGCGGCAGCAGGTGGAGCTGGAGGAAGTACAGCGGGAAGGCGATCCAGATCCCGTCGGGAGACAGGGCCAGCAGTACCAGCCACAACGCGCCGACGGCGGCCAGCCACACCGCTGCGGCGCGACGGTTGGCGGCCACGCGCGGCAGCAGCCGGCCGGACGCGTACACCACCGCCGTCGCGGCGGCCGTCACGACGACGGCCGTGAACCGCGGCGCCCCGTCGGCCACGGACCGGGCCACGGCCAGGGCGAGCAGGCCGACGACCAGCAGGTGCAGACACCACTCGAGCGTGCGGGTGGTGGGGGTCGGCGCGGGAGCGGTCGTGTTCACGGTCCTTCCATCCTAGGAGACGCCGACCGCCGGCGCGTCGATCGAAAGTTAGAGCCCGGCCACCACCTTCCGATCCTGGAACTGGCCCCCTGGGCCAGATGCCCCGACCGGGGACCGGCTGCGACGGTGGACCAGTACCGCTTCCACCGTATGAAAGTGCAGGTTTGACATGTTTGTCGCCTGGAGAGACCTCAGGTTCGCCAAGGGACGATTCGCCCTCGTCGGGGCCGTTATCGTGCTGATCACCCTGCTGGTCGGGCTGCTGTCCGGGCTGACCGCCGGACTGGGACGGGGGAACGTCTCCGCGATCACCGGCCTGCCCGTGGACAAGATCGCCTTCGGGTCGCCGAGCGGCGGGCAGGCCCTGTCCTACGCCAACTCCTCGGTTACCGAGGAGCAGTGGCGGCAGTGGGCCGGAGCCCCCGGTGTCACGAGCGCCGAGCCGATCGGGATCACCACGACCAAGGCCACCGCCGGGGACAGCAGCATCGGCGTGTCCGCCTTCGGCGTCCGACCCGGGGCCGCGCTGGCCCCGGACAGCGACCGGATCGACGGCGACTCGGCCGTGCTGTCCCGCGACGCCGCCGACGAACTCGGGCTCAGGTCCGGCGACGCCGTCACCGTCGCCGGCCACCAACTGACCGTCGCGGCCGTGAGCGGTGACGCCTCCTTCAGCCACACCCCGGTGATCTGGGTCAGCCTCGACGCCTGGCAGAAGATCACGCCCACCACCGGCGCCGACCGCGGCCCCAGCGCCACCGTCATCGCCCTGGACACCACCTCCGGCGTCGACGTGCGGGCCACCGACGAGGCCGCGGGCACCAGGACGGTCTCCACGAACGAGTCGCTGTCCGCGATCGGCTCCTACACCTCTGAGAACGGCTCCCTGCAACTGATGCGGGGCTTCCTGTTCGCCATCTCCGCCCTGGTCATCGGAGCCTTCTTCACCGTGTGGACGATCCAGCGCAGCGCCGATGTCGCCGTCCTCAAGGCCCTGGGCGCCTCCACCGCCTACCTGCTACGCGACGCGCTCGGCCAGGCCGTCGTCCTGCTCGTCGGCGGCACCCTCGTCGGCACGGTCGTCGCCGTCGCACTGGGCGCCCTCCTCGCCGGCACCGCCATACCGTTCCTGCTCACCCCCGCCACCATCCTCGTCCCCGCCGCCGTGATGATCCTGCTCGGCGCGCTCGGGGCCGCCCTGTCCATCCGCCGGATCACCTCCGTCGACCCGCTGACCGCCCTGGGGAGCGCCCGATGAGCCTCGACCTGACCGACGTCACGCTCACCTACCCGGACGGGGACGGCCGCCTGACGGCCCTCGACCACGTCAGCCTGGACGTCCCCAAGGGCACCGTGACCGCCGTCATCGGCCCCTCCGGCTCCGGGAAGTCCAGCCTGCTCGCCGTCGCCGCCACCCTGATCACCCCCGACTCCGGCACCGTCACCATCGACGGCACCACCACCACCGGCATGACCCGCGGCGAACTCACCGACCTGCGCCGCCACAAGATCGGCATCGTCTTCCAGCAGCCGAACCTGCTGCCCTCCCTCACCGTCGCCGAACAACTCCAGGTCATCGCCCACCTCGACGGCCGTTCCCCCGGCAAGGCGCGCGGTCGCACCATGGAACTGCTCGACGCCGTCGGCCTGGCCGCCCAGGCCAACCGCCGCCCCCACCAGCTCTCCGGCGGCCAGCGCCAGCGGGTCAACATCGCCCGCGCCCTGATGAACGACCCCACCGTCCTGCTGGTCGACGAACCCACCAGCGCCCTCGACCACGAACGCGGAGCGGCCGTCATCGACCTGATCACCCGTCTCACCCACCAGCAGGCCACCGCCACCGTCCTGGTCACCCACGACCGCACCCTCCTCACCGCCGTGGAACAGGTCGCCGAGGTGGACGACGGGTGCCTGCGTCTGCCCGCCCAGGCCTGTTGAGCACCACGCACGGGGAGTGACCGGGTGTCTGCGGCGACCGCGTACTCCGGGTTGCCCTCGGCTGGCGGCAGGTAGAGCGATGACCCAACCACCCGCGCTGCGAGGCGCGGCCCTCCCGCCTGCCCGGATGCGGACAGGAGCGATGTCGGACAGCTGTCGGCGAGCGGCGCCGTACGGAGGGCTTGACGGACGAGGCACATCTCGGCGCGCCGCCGCCGGGTTTCGATCTCGACGTACGCCGTCGAACAACGCGGACAGGTCGGCCGACGCCGTTCGGGCGAGGGCTCGCCACCCACCGCGCCCGGCGGCCGGCGGTGTCGGAAAACCGTTGCGGCGCCGCGCGTAGCGATCGACCAATATAGAGGCATGGTGTGGCTGGAACAGGACGATCGCGCAGGGGGCGCCACGGCGGGCGTCAGGGTTCGGGACGTGGTTCGCGATGTCGTCACGGAGGTCGCCCCGTCCGAGTTTCCGGTCGTGACGGGGCTGGCGGCCTTCGACGACGCTGTGGTGGTGCGGCGGTTGGGCCGGCGGTCCCGGCGGCGTGAGCCGCTGGGGTTCGGTCTGGGCGAGATCGTGCCGCTGGTGACGGCGGTGGTGTGGCTGGTGCTGGACCAGGTGGCACAGCAGGCGGCGGGCTCGGTGGCGGATCGCACGAGCAGGGGCGTGGGCGCCCTCTGGCGCAGGTTGTTCCGCCGCGGGTCCCCGGCCGCGGTCGTCCCCGCGCTGACCCGGGCGCAGCTCGCCGAGGTGCACCAACAGGTGATCGAGGTGGGCGTACGGCAGGGCCTGGAGCGGGAACGGGCGGCAGCGGTCGCCGACGCGGTGCTGGCCAGGCTGGTGCTGGCGTCCCCGGAGCACGGGGGACAGGGACGGCTCGGTCCGGGCGACGCGGCCGGCGGCGACCAGGTTTGACGACGACGCCTGGTGCCGCGCGGCCCCGGGTCGACGGCGGGTGCTGGTCGCCGGCACGACCGCGCGGTTCGGCCTGCTGATCGTACTGATCGTGGTCAGCGGCAGCAGCGAAATGTCGCGGGTCGTCACCACTGGGCTGTCCGGCTCCGGCCGGTCGGGGCGACGTCATCGGCGCGAATCGATCGGGCGGACGGGCAGGCATCGACGCGCCGCTTCTTTAAGATCTTGAAATTAGCCATGGTTCGTTACCTGGGCGTTATTGACGTGGCCCGCATCACTCCGGTTGACTGCGACCGGAACCGCTTCCGCAACCGGTTCCGCAACACTCCCTCAACACCTCCGACCCAGGAGCGTCACGTGCCGATCACCATCGCCGACGTCGCCATCAGGGCGGGGGTGAGCAAGACGACCGTCTCCCGGGTCCTCAACGGCAAGGGCGAGCTCGGCCAGGCCACGGCGGCCCGGGTCCGCGCCGTGATCAAGGAACTGGGCTACGTGCCCAGCGACCGCGCCGTCGGCCTGGCCCGGGGCCGGGCCCGGGTGGTCGGCATGCTGGTCCCCTCGCTCACCTGGCCGTGGATGGGCGAGGTTCTCCAGGGCGCCGTCGACGTGGTGGAGAGCGAGGGCTACGGCCTGCTGCTGTTCACCTGCAACCGGGGGGACGAATCGATGCGGCGGTTCGCCTCCCAGGTCTCCGCGAAGTCCTTCGAAGGCCTGCTGGTGGTCGAGCCGGAGGGCACTCTGGACTACATCACCGCGCTGCACGACCGAGGGCTACCGGTGATCCTCATCGACGACCGGGGGCGCCAGCCGCAGTTCCCCTCCGTCCAGACCACCAACCGGGCCGGCGCCCTGGCCGCGGCCGAGCACCTGCTCGCCCTCGGCCGGCGCCGCCCCCTGGTCGTCACCGGCCTGCACCGGTTCGGCTGCACCAGCGAGCGGCTGGCCGGCTTCGCCGAGGGCTACGCCCGGGCCGGCCTGCCGCTGGACCCGCACCTGGTGGTCGAGGGCGACTTCACCCTCGACTGCGGGCGGGCGGCGGCGCAGCGGCTGCTGACGGCCGGGACGCCCTTCGACGCCGTCTTCGCCCACAACGACCTGTCCGCCGCCGGGGCGCTCCAGGCGCTGCGCGCCGCCGGCCGCCGCGTCCCCGAGGACGTGGCGGTCGTCGGCTTCGACGACCTGCCCCTGGCGGCGCACACCCACCCTCCGCTGACCTCTGTGCACCAGCCGTTGCGCCAGATGGGCGAGGCCGCCGCCCGCGCCCTCATCGCCCACTTCGACGGCACCCCGCTGCCCGACGCGCCGACCGTCATACCCACCACGTTCACCGTCCGCGGCTCGACCAGCGGGGCCTGAGCCGGCCGCACCCACCCGCAACCCGAGAGACACACCAACCACGCCACCGGTCGGGGCTTCGAACCGACCGGGCGCGACACCGCACACCCTTCCCCCACCACCGACCCCGCTCCCGCACCGGGAGCATCGAGGGAGACCGCCATGAGAAGACGCCAGTTCGTCGCCGTCGCGCTGGCCGGCGCGATCGCCGCCACCGGTACCGCGTGCAGCGAGACCGCGAACACCCGGGCCCGGGACAAGGGCGGCAGCGGCGCGACCGTGCTCAACGTCGGCATGCCCAACGGCCCGCAGACGGAGAACCACAACCCGTTCCTGACCACCTCGTCGGCGGCGTCGCTCGGCTACCGGTGGCAGATCTACGAGCCGCTGATGATGTGGAACCCGGTCAAGCCCGCCGATCCGTTCAAGCCGTGGCTGGCCACGAAGGCCGAGTGGACCGCGGACTACCGCTCGGTCACCGTCACCCTCCGGGACAACGCCACCTGGTCCGACGGCAAGCCGGTCACCGCCGCCGACGTCGCCTTCACCTACAACCTGCTCAAGGCCAACGAGGCGCTCAACATCGCGTCCACCCCGTACACCTCGGTCACCACCGCCGGCAACCAGGTGACCCTCGGCTTCGCCTCGCCGCAGTTCGTCAACCAGCAGAAGATCATCGCCCAGGTGCCGATCGTGCCGCAGCACATCTGGTCGGCGATCAAGGACCCGGGCACCAACGTCAACAAGAACCCGGTGGGCAGCGGCGCGTACACGCTCACGTCGTTCACCCCGCAGACCACCACCCTGGCGGTGCGCACCAGCGGCTACTGGCAGGAGCTGCCAAAGGTCAAGGAGCTGCGCTACACGTCGTTCACCGACAACAACGCGCAGACCACCGCGCTGGCCAACGGCGAGTCCGAGTGGAGCTTCGTCTTCATCCCCAACGTCAAGACGGTGTTCGTCAGCAAGGACCCGGCCAACCACAAGGTGTGGGCGCCGCCGGTGCTCGGCATCCACGGCCTGTACGTCAACACCACCCGCAAGCCGTTCGACAACCCCGCCCTGCGCCGGGCGATGAACATGGTGATCAACCGGGAGGACATCTTCCAGCAGGCCTCGGCCGGGTACTTCCACCCGCTGGTGACCAGCGTGACCGGGCTGCCGAGCCCGGCCGGCGACGCCTACATCGCCGCCGAGTTCAAGGGCCAGCAGCACCGGGTGGACGTCGACGGCGCGAAGAAGGTGCTCACCGACGCGGGCTTCCGGTACGCCGGCAACAAGCTGGTCGACCCGAGCGGCAAGCCGGTCACCCTCACCCTGACCGACCCGGCCGGCTGGTCGGACTACCAGACGAGCCTGGAGATCGTGAAGGACAACCTGTCCACCATCGGCATCACCGCCACCGTGGACAAGGCCAACCAGGACGCCTGGTTCCGCAACGTCGAGGAGGGCAAGTTCGACGCGACCTTCCGGTGGACCAACGGCGGCGCGACCCCGTACGACATCTACCAGACGGTGATGGACGGCCGGCTGCTCAAGCCGGTCGGTAAGCCCTCCCCCGCCGGCAACTTCGGCCGCTTCGACAACCCGCAGGCCACCGCCGCGCTCACCGCGTACGCCAACGCCACCGACGACGCCGCCCGCACCGCGGCGCTGGCCACGCTCCAGAAGGTCTTCGTGGAGCAGACGCCGATGATCCCGGTCGGCGCGGACAACGTCGGGGCCGCGTACAGCACGAAGAACTGGACCGGCTGGCCGGACGACGCGAACGCCTACGGCGCGGGGCAGCCGACCCAGCCCAACGCGGCGGACGTCGTGCAGCACCTGCGGCCCGCCGGATCCTGAGCCGGGCGCCGGTGGTCCGGGCGGTCCACCCCCCGCCCGGACCACCGGCGGCCACGCCGCGACCATCCCTGAGCAGACAGGAAGCTGATGACGACGCCCACCCCGTCGGCCCCGGCCGCCGGCGAGGAGGTGCTGGAGGCGATCGGCCTGACCAAGCACTTCCCCGTCCGCAGGCGGCTGCGCGGCCTGTTCTCCCGTACCCGAACGGCCGTGCACGCGGTCGACGACGTGCAGCTGACCCTGCGCCGAGGCCGGGTCACCGCCCTGGTCGGCGAGTCGGGCTCCGGCAAGTCGACCGTCGCCCGGCTGCTCGCGCAGCTCTACCCGCGCACGGCGGGCACCATCGCGCTGCACGGCAAGCCGGTCACCGTCCGCGGCGGGCGGCCGTTCCGCGCGTACGCCCGGCGGGTCCAGCTGATCTTCCAGGACCCGTTCGCGTCGCTGAACCCGGTGCACACCGTGCGCTACCACCTGACCCGGGCGCTGCGCGTACACGGCAACGCCGGCCGCACCGACGCCGACCTCGACGCGGCGCTACGGCGGCTGCTCGAACGGGTCCGGCTCACCCCGGCCGAGCGCTACCTGGACTCCTTCCCGCACGAGCTGTCCGGCGGGCAGCGGCAGCGGGTCGCCATCGCCCGCGCGCTCGGCGCCGACCCGGAGGTGCTGCTCGCCGACGAGCCGGTGTCCATGCTCGACGTGTCGATCCGGCTCGGCGTGCTCAACCTGCTGCGCGAGCTCAAGGAGCAGTTCGACCTGGCGATCCTCTACATCACCCACGACATCGCCTCGGCCCGCTACTTCGCCGACGAGACGCTGGTGATGTACGCCGGCCGCCTGGTCGAGGGCGGGGACAGCGAGACTGTCACCCAGCGCCCGGCACACCCGTACACCCGGCTGCTGATCGGCTCGGCGCCCGACCCGGACCGGATCACCGGCGACGGCGGGGCGGACGTGGCCGAGCGCGGCGACGGCGAGCCGCCCAGCCTGATCCGGCCGCCCGCCGGCTGCCGGTTCCACCCGCGCTGCCCGGTGGCCATGCCGCGCTGCGCCGAGGAGCTGCCCCCGAGGCTGGAGGTCGGCGACCACGACGGGCACTGGACGGCCTGCTGGCTCTACCATCCCGACGTCACCAAGGCCGGCGCGGCGGCGGCCACGGTGGGCGGGGGGGCCGGCCGGTGACCTTCCTGCTGCGACGCATCGCCTTCTACCTGTTCACCGCCTGGGCGGCGCTGACCATCAACTTCTTCATCCCCCGGATGATCCCCGGCGACCCGGTGAAGTCGCTGGTCTCCCGCTTCCAGGGGCAGCTCAGCACCGACGCCATCCACTCCCTGTACGTGCTGTTCGGCCTCGACTCCGACGACAGCCTGTGGGACCAGTACGTCGACTACTGGCGACAACTCGCCCACGGCGACCTGGGGCTGTCGTTCACGGCGTTCCCGTCGCCGGTGTCGGAGGTCATCGGCGACGCGCTGCCCTGGACCCTCATCCTGGTCGGCGTCACCACCGCGGTCAGCTTCGTGCTCGGCACCGGGCTCGGGGTGCTGGCCGGCTGGCGGCGCGGCTCCTGGGTCGACGGGCTGCTGCCGGTCACCACGTTCCTGTCCTCAGTGCCGTACTTCTGGCTGGGCCTGGTGGCGATCGCGGTGCTGGCCGGGCCGGGCAGTTTCTTCCCGTCCTCCGGCGGCTACGAGCCGGGCCTGGTTCCCGCCCTGGACAGCATCTTCCTGGGCAGCGCGGTGCAGCACAGCCTGCTGCCCGCCGCCACCATTCTGATCTCCTCGATGAGCGGCTGGATCCTCAGCATGCGCAACATGATGGTCACCGTCGCCGCCGAGGACTACATCACGGTGGCGCACGCCAAGGGCCTGCCCGAGCGGCGGGTCGCGATGAGCTACGCGGCGCGCAACGCGCTGCTGCCCAACGTCGCCGGGTTCGCCCTGTCGCTCGGGCTGATCGTCGGCGGCACCCTGCTCGTGGAGATCGTCTTCTCGTACCCGGGGCTCGGGTTCCTGCTCTTCCGGGCCGTCAGCGCCAAGGACTACCCGCTGATGCAGGGCATCTTCCTGGTCATCACGCTGTCGGTGCTGGTGGCCAACCTGCTCGCCGACGTGGTGTACCTGTTCCTCGACCCGCGTACCCGCAAGGAGGGCTGAGCCGTGAGCATTCCCACCTCCAGCGTGGAGCAGGTCATCCCGGAGCAGGGCGCGATGGCGCAGCCCAGCGTCCGGCCGAGCCGCCGCCGTCGGTTGCGGTTCGTCAGCGGCGGCAAGGCCGCCACCGGGCTGGCCGTGGTCGCCGGGTACCTGCTGCTCGCGGTGATCGGCCCGTGGATCGCACCGTACGACCCGGACGCCCGCAGCGCCGACCTGCTCCAGCCGCCGTCGGCGGCGCACTGGTTCGGCACCACCCACCTCGGACAGGACGTGTTCAGCCAGATCCTGGCCGGCACCCGCGGGGTGATGCTGGTCGGCCTGACCGCGGGCGTGGTGGCCACCGTGCTGTCCGTCCTGGTCGGGGTGACCGCCGGCTACCTCGGCGGACTCGCCGACGACGGCCTGTCCGCGCTGTCCAACGTGTTCCTGGTGATTCCGGCGCTGCCGCTGATCATCATCGTCACGTCCACGGTCGCGGGGGCCGGCGACATGGTCGTCGCCCTGGTCATCGGCCTCACCTCGTGGGCCTGGGGGGCGCGGGTGCTGCGTGCCCAGACGCTGTCGCTGCGCCGGCGCGACTACGTGGAGGCCGCGCAGGCCACCGGCGAGCACACCTGGCGGATCATCGGCTTCGAGATCCTGCCGAACCTCACCGCGATCATCGCCTCGGGCTTCGTCGGCACGGTGATCTTCGCCGTCATGTCGGAGATCACCCTGGCCTTCATCGGCATCTCGTCGGTCTCGTCGTGGAACTGGGGCACCATCCTGTTCTGGGCGCAGAGCCAGCAGGCCCTGGCGCAGGGTGCCTGGTGGTGGTTCGTGCCGGCCGGGCTGGCCATCGCGCTGCTCGGCACCGCCCTGGCACTGATCAACTTCGGTATCGACGAGTTCGTCAGCCCCCGCCTGCGCAGCGCCGGTCGGTCCCGCATCCGCACGGCCGACGGGCGCACCGTGCGGATGCGGGTGGGCTTCACCCCGGTGCTGGCGCCCCGGCCGGCGCCCCCGGTCGCGTCCGGACAGCGAGAGGAGGCCGGTCGATGAGCGAGCCGGTGCTGGAGATCCGTCGACTCAGCGTCGACTACGGCCTCGGCGACTCGGCCGTGCGCGCCGTCCGCGAGGTCGACCTCACCCTGCACCGGGGCGAGGTGCTCGGCCTGGCCGGGGAGAGCGGCAGCGGCAAGTCCACCCTGGCGTACGGGCTGACCCGGCTGCTCCCGCCGCCCGGGGTGATCAGCGGCGGTCAGGTGCTCTACCACCCCGTCGACGGTCCGCCGGTCGACGTGCTCACCCTGTCCCCCGCGCAGCTACGGGCGTTCCGCTGGGCGGAGACGTCGATCGTGTTCCAGGGCGCGATGAACTCCCTCAACCCGGTGCACAAGGTCTCCACCCAGCTCGTCGACGTGATCAGGGCGCACCAGCCGGGGCTGAGCCGCACGGCCCGGCTGGCCCGGGCCCGGGATCTGCTGCGGCTGGTCGGCATCTCCGCCGACCGGCTGGACAGCTACCCGCACCAGCTCTCCGGGGGCATGCGGCAGCGGGTGATGATCGGCATGGCGCTGGCGCTGGAGCCGCAGGTCGTCATCATGGACGAGCCGACCACCGCCCTGGACGTGGTGATGCAGCGGCAGATCCTCAGCCAGCTCGCCGAGCTGCGCGAACGGCTCGGCTTCGCGGTGCTGTTCATCACTCACGACCTGTCGCTGCTGGTGGAGTTCTCCGACCGCATCGCCATCATGTACGGCGGCCGGATCGTCGAGCAGGCCCCGGCCGCGCAGTTGTACGGCGCGGCGCTGCACCCGTACACCGACGGGCTGTTGCACTCCTTCCCCGCCCTGCGCGGGCCGCGCCGGGAGCTGACGGGCATCCCCGGCTCCCCACCGGACCTGCGCGCGATGCCCGACGGGTGCGCGTTCCACCCGCGCTGCCCCCGGGCGCTCGCACCGTGCGACAGCCGGCTGCCGACGCTCGGCCCGCCGGCCGACGACCCGGGCCGGGCGGTCGCCTGCTGGCTGCACCCGGCCGACGAGGTGGTCGCCCGGTGATCGGGCACGTCCCCGGGCCCGTTCCCGCGTACCGACCCGCCGCCGCACCGAGGAGCAGCATGGAGTCCACCGCCGCCGTGTCGGCGACCGCCGACCCGATCGACACCCTCCCGGCTTCGTTCCGCTGGGGGGTGGCCACGTCGTCGTACCAGATCGAGGGCGCGGTCGCCGAGGACGGGCGGACACCGTCGATCTGGGACACCTTCTGCCGAGTCCCGGGGGCGGTGGCCGGCGGCGACACCGGCGACGTGGCCTGCGACCACTACCACCGGATGCCGCAGGACGTGGCCCTGATCGCGGACCTGGGCGTGGACACGTACCGGTTCTCGACGGCCTGGCCCCGGGTGCAGCCGGGCGGGCGGGGCCCGGCCAACCCGGCGGGCCTGGCCTTCTACGACCGGCTGGTCGACGAGTTGCTCGGCAGGGGCATCGATCCGTGGGTCACGCTCTACCACTGGGACCTGCCGCAGGAGCTGGAGGACGCCGGCGGCTGGCCGGCGCGGGACACCGCCTACCGGTTCGCCGACTACGCGATGCTGGTCTTCGACGCCCTCGGCGACCGGGTGCGGACGTGGACCACGCTGAACGAGCCGTGGTGCTCGGCGATGCTCGGCTACGCGTACGGCGAGCACGCCCCGGGCCGCCGCGACCTCGGCGACGCCATCGCGGCGGCGCACCACCTGCTGCTCGGCCACGGGCTGGCGACCCGGCGGATCAGGGCGGCGGCCACCGCCCCGGTCGAGGTGGGCATCACGCTGAACCTGGCCACCGCCGAACCGGCCACCGACAGCGCCGCCGACCGCGACGCCGCCCGGGCCTCCGACGGGCTGGGCGCGCGGCTCTACCTGGACCCGCTCGTGCACGGCCGGTACCCCGACGACGTGCTGGCCGACCTGGCGGCCGACGGGGTGACGGTCCCGGTGCGCGACGACGACCTGGCGGTCATCGCCGCCCCGCTCGACGTGCTCGGGGTCAACTACTACTTCGGGCAGGTCTTCTCCGGGGTGGACGCCGACGGCCGGGACCGGGACGCCGACGGCCGTCCGGTGCGCCGGGTGATCCCCAGGGGCCGGCCGCGCACGGCGATGGGCTGGGAGATCGTCCCGGAGTGCTTCACCGACCTGCTGCTGCGGATCAGCCGCGACTACCCCGGCCTGCCGATGGTCATCACCGAGAACGGCGCGGCGTTCGACGACCACCCGGACGCGCGCGGCTTCGTCGCCGACGGCGACCGGGTGGGCTACCTCGCCGAGCACCTGCGGGCGGTGGCCCGGGCCCGTCGGGCCGGCGCGGACGTGCGCGGCTACTTCGCCTGGTCGCTGCTGGACAACTTCGAGTGGGCGTACGGCTACGACAAGCGGTTCGGCATCGTCCGGGTCGACTACGACACCCAGGAACGCGTCCCGAAGCGCAGCGCGCTGTGGTTCCGCGACACCGTCCGGCGGGTGCGCGGGCGGGGCTGAGCGGCCGGGGCACGGGCGGGGCTTAGCCGCCGGGCGGCCGGGGCACGGGCAGGGCTGAGCCGCCGGGCGGCCGGGGCGCGGGACGGCGGCGCCCCCGGCCGACATTCATTGACACGCATGCGTCCGGGAGTTACGGTGCGCCAGGAAAGCGCTTTCACGTGCGATTTCCGGCCTCCCCACCCGCCCCCGGAGGTTCCCCCACCATGCGCAGAAACCGCCGATTCCCCCTGCTCGCCGCCGCCACCGCCACGGCCACCGCCGCGCTGCTCGCCCTCACCCAGCTCGGCGGCGCGCATTCCGCGTACGCCGCCACCCTGTTCGGCGACGACTTCTCCGACGGCGACACCGCCGGCTGGTCGAAGTCCGGCGGCACCTGGTCCGTCGTCACCGACGGCAGCCCGGCACTGCAACAGGCCAAGGGCGACACCGACAACGCGCGGCTCTTCGCCGGCTCCTCGTCCTGGACGGACTACACCGTGCAGGCCCGGGTCAAGCCGCTGACCCTGCCGGCGAACGGCGCGACGGCCCTGCTGGCCCGGGCCTCCGGCTCGACGACCTTCTACCGGCTCGCCCTGCTCCCCGGCGACCAGGTCCGACTGGAGTCGGTGCGCAGCGGCACGGCCACCGCCCTGGGCTCGGCGTCCCGGCCGGTCGCCGCCGGCACCTGGTACACGCTGGGGATCGAGGTCGCCGGCTCGACCGTGCGCGGCTACGTCGACGGCGCCCTGGTCGCCTCGGGCACCGGCACGCTCACCGCGACCGGCCGGATCGGCCTGCAGACCCGCTACGCCACCGCCCGGTACGACGACGTGACGGTGACCAGCGGCGGCACCACCCCCACCACGCCGCCGGCCACCGTCAGCCCGACGGCGACCCCCACCCCCACCAGCACCCCTCCCGCCGGGCAGTCGTCGGTGGTCGCCAGGGACGGCAGCGGCGACTTCACCAGCGTGCAGGCGGCGGTGAACGCCGTACCGTCGGGCAACTCCAGCCGGTACACCATCACCATCAGGCCCGGCACCTACCGGGAGTTGGTCACCATCCCGGCCGACCGGCCGTACGTCTCCTTCGTCGGCTCGACCGGCAACGCGGGCGACGTGGTGATCACCTACGACAACGCCTCCGGCACGCCGAAGCCGGAGGGCGGAACCTACGGCACCTCGGGCAGCGCCTCGGTGACCATCGACGGCCACGACTTCACCGCGAAGCACCTCACCTTCTCGAACAGCTTCGACGAGGCGGCGCACGACTACAGCGCCGAGCAGGCGGTGGCGGTGCTGACCCGCGCCGACCGGCTGGTCTTCGACAACGTCCGGTTCCTCGGCAATCAGGACACGCTGTACCACAACAGCGTGAACAGCGGCACGATCGGCCGGGCGTACTTCCGCAACTGCCACGTCGAGGGTGATGTCGACTTCATCTTCGGCCGGGGCACCGGGGTCTTCGACCGCTGCGAGATCAGGTCGCTCAGCCGGGGATCGTCGAGCAACAACGGGTACGTCACCGCGCCGTCCACCATGATCAGCAACCCGTACGGCTTCCTGTTCACCCGGTGCACGCTGACCACCGACTCGGCGGGCGCACAGAGCGTGCACCTCGGTCGGCCGTGGCACCCGAGCGGCGACGTCAACGCGATCGGCCAGGTGGTGTTCCGCGACAGCGTCCTCGGCGCGCACATCAAGGACTCCCCGTGGACCGACATGTCCGGGTTCTCCTGGAAGGACGCCCGGTTCTTCGAGTACCGCAACACCGGTGCCGGGGCGACGGTCACCGTGGACCGTCCGCAGCTGACCGACGCGCAGGCACCGACGTACGCCGCGCAGAAGTACCTGGCCGGCTCGGACGGCTGGAACCCGATCTCCTGACCGGGCCACGGCGGCGGGGAGGCAGCGACGGCGCCGCCGCCGCGCCGCGCCCATGCCGGACCGTCGCTTTTTTCAGTGCTTGACACAAGAGTTACGACAGTGTTTCCTCATCCATAACCGTCGATTCCGTGCCGGGCAGGGCCGGACGACGGCAACCCTGGCGACGGTCGCGGCCCACCGACCGCACCGCTCGCCCCGTCCCCAGTGCCGGCGGATGAGTCCACGCCCCCCGCACGGGTGCGCCGCCGGGCACCGCCGCCCGTCGAAGGGAGCACTCCGTGTCCCCCGCCGCCCCACCCACCACCCCCCGCCCGCCGGCCCGCGCCGCGCGGGCCGGCGCCCTCGCGCTCTGCCTGACCGCCGGCGTCCTGATCCTCGCACCCCCGGCCGCGCAGGCCGCCGGTGAGAGCGTGAACGTCTGGCTCACCACCACCTCCGACTCCGGCGGTCGCACCGTGACCCGCGGGCTGCAACAGCAGACCCCGGTGAGCTTCGCCGCGTCCAGCGGTGGGGCCACGCACACCGTCACCGTCGACGAGAACACCCGCTACCAGCCGTTCGAGGGCGCCGGAGCGTCGATCACGGACACCACCGCGTACCTGCTGCGCGGCGGCCCGGTCAGCGCGGCCACCCGCGACGAGGTGATGCGCAAGCTGTTCAGCCCCACCGACGGCATCGGGCTGTCCTTCGTCCGCAACCCGATCGGGGCCTCCGACCTGTCCCGCCCGGGCCACGTCTCCCTCGACGACACCTGCTGCGACCTCAACGACTTCGGCGCAGGCGGCTACGACACCAACGTCGAGCTGCTCACCGCCCAGGCCAGGCAGCTCAACCCCGCCCTGCGGGTCAAGGTCGTGCCGTGGAGCGCGCCCGGCTGGATGAAGGACAACGGCCGGATGGACCAGATGGGCTGGCTGAAGTCCCAGTACTACGCCACCTACGCCCAGTACTTCGTCAAGACCATCCAGGCGTACGCGGCGCGCGGCGTGAAGGTCGACTACCTCTCGGTGCAGAACGAGCCGAACTGCTGCCAGTCCGGCAACCCGACGGCGATGGACTACCCCGGGATGAGCTGGAACTCCTCCGGCCTGGCCGAGCTGACCAAGAACTTCGTCTATCCGGCGTTCCGGGCCGCCGGCATCACCACGAAGGTGCTGGTGCACGACTGGAACTACGGCGACTACGCCACCATGGGCTCCGGGGTGCTCGGCGACGCCGCCGTCCGCAACGACCCGCTCTTCGGCGGGATCGCCTGGCACGGCTACTTCGGCGACCCGGCGGTCGGCAGCCAGGTGCAGGGCCAGTACCCGTCGGTGCCGCAGTTCAGCACCGAGCACTCCGGGGGCACCTGGATCGGCAACCAGCACAACGAGGACATGGCCGACATCGTCAACTACGCCCGGAACTGGAGCCGGAGCATCGTCAAGTGGAGCCTGGCGCTCAACCAGAACATGGGCCCGCACAACGGCGGCTGCGGCACCTGCACCGGCCTGATCACCGTGCAGGAGGGCGGTTCCCGTGCCGGCCAGGTCGACTACACGATCGAGTACTACACCACCGGGCACCTGACCAAGTTCGTCCGCCCCGGGGCGCAGCGGATCGCCTCCACCGCCAACGGCACGGTGCAGAACGTCGCGTACCGCAACGCCGACGGCACGAAGGCGCTGCTCGCCCACAACGGCGGCACGTCCACACAGTCGGTGAAGGTGGTCTGGGGCGGGCAGTCGTTCACCTACACCCTGCCGGCCCGCACCACCGCCACGTTCACCTGGGCGGGCACCCAGTCCGGGCCCGGGACGCCCACCGGGCCGACCGGGACGATCACCGGCCTCGGCGGCAAGTGCCTGGACGTCACCGACAACAGCAGCGCCGACGGCGCCGCGGCGCAGATCTGGAGCTGCGCCGGCAGCGCCAACCAGACCTGGACCCGCGCCTCCGACGGGACGCTGCGGTCGCTGGGCAAGTGCCTCGACGTCTCCGGCGGCGGCACCGCCGACGGCACGAAGGTGCAGCTGTGGACCTGCAACGGCAGCGCCGCGCAACAGTGGACGTGGACCTCCGGGCGGGACCTGGTGAACCCGCAGGCGAACAAGTGCCTCGACATCACCGGCAACACCTCCGCCGACGGCACGAAGACGCAGGTCTGGTCGTGCACCGGCGGGGCCAACCAGAAGTGGAACCTACCGGCCTGACGGGCCATGCGGTCGGCGGCACCCGGGACAGGGGTGCCGCCGACCGCGGCGGGCAGCGCGGGACGGAAGAGTGCACGGCTGCGAATTCTTGAGTATCGATGGTCGTTGTTTCGATCATGGTTGGCGATGCGCTCATGACGAATCATCGGCTGACGGTCCTGTCCCGCTCGTGATTGAGGGCCTGGTCAACGAGGTGGGGCTGCGGACAACGCGTGCAGCAGTCCCGTTGCCTTCACCCTCGGTGACCGGGGATCGTGGCGTGTCAGGGATGCGCCGGACTGGGACAATGACGGCATGCAGAAGATCTCGCTCGCCGCCCTCGCCCGCCAACAAGTCGATCACGCAGCTGGCGCCGGTGGCCGTCACACCGCCGATACCGTCTACGGCGGTCATGAGAAGGTGCTACGCCAGACGGTCATCGGCATGAGCGGGGGCTCACGCCTCTCGGAGCATGAGAATCCGGGCGAGGCCACGGTGCAGGTGCTCCACGGCCGGGTCCGCATGATCGCTGGTGAGCAGTCGTGGGAGGCACGTACCGGAGACCTGCTCATCGTGCCCGACGCACGCCACAGTCTCGAGGCGTTGGAGGATTCCGCGATCCTGTTGACCGTTGCCAAGTTGCCCTGATCCGATGGTGCCGGACAGTCCACCGGCAGGCCGGGGCTAACGCCCCAGCGCGGGTGGCTGTCGGCGATCCGTGCGGGCCGAGGTGCTCGCCTTGATCGATGGTTGACAGCCGCGTGCTCACATGACAGCCTGACTTGGCGCCCGCACCCTCCGTGCGGGCACTCCTTATGAGGGAATGAAGCCTGTGATCTCGGTGAGCCAAGCGGCCGCCTGAGAGTTCCGCGACGCGGCCGGTCGACCGGTATGCGCCTGCTGGATTCGTTCTGCGGCGGCCCGACGTATTCGTCTCGCATTCGTCCGTGAACGTCTTCTCATCATCACAGAGGTCTAAGTTGATCATGGATGTCCGCATCCAGCAGTCCGTCGTCGCCAACCTGTCCGCCCGGCCCCAGCCCATCGAGGCGGGACCGTTCGTCATCGGGCTGGACCCTGGCACCGCCAATCCCGGTATCAACTACGCAACTCCGCAGCCCGGCGCACCCATCACGTCGGCCGACGTGACCGCACTCGTGAAGGCCTTCCGGGAGGCCGGCCGCAAACCCCGTCTGGAATACGTCACCAGTTGCGCACCCAGCCTCGAAGCGCTCCTGGTCGTTGCCGGATTCGCCGTGGAAGCCCGGCACGACTATCTGGTCTGCTCTCCCGGCGCGCTCACGATGCCACCCCTGCCCGAAGGCTTCGAACTGCAGGAACCGGTCACCGAGTTTCAGCTCGCCGCTCTGATAAGTGCACAGAATGAGGCCTTCGGCGGCGAGCCGGTGGCCTCCGAGGCGGATGTCGCCCGGGTCCAGCGCCTACAGTCCAACGGCGGCATCGCGGTCATGGCCGTCACCGGCAGCGGCGCCTGCGCCGGAGGCGGCCTGGCGGTCCCACCGAACAACGGGGTTAGCGAGGTGGCTGGCATCGCCGTTTGCGAGCAATACCGCCGGCGCGGCCTGGCTGGCACAGTGACCGCCGGAATCACTGGGAGATTGTTCGCCGCCGGCGCGGAGGTCGCCTGGCTGGAAGCCTCCAGCGAGGACTCGTGGCGGGTGTACGAACGTGTCGGCTATCGTCCCACCGGCAAGCGGCTCTACATCGCCTTGGACTAACCCGGGCATCGACGCCCGGGGCGGGGTCCACACCGACGCCCCGGGCTTAGGCCCGAGGTCGGCTCCCCATCCGACACGCCGCACGGCATAGCCACTTCCAGGCCGGGTGCAGATAAGCGCGTCCGAGTACAAGGTCGATCCGATCAGGGTCGAGGTGCGGACCCGACAATATGCGGAGCCGGGGCTGTCCGAGTAACGGCTCTGTCTCACATTCGTTTGACAGACCCTGGTGCCCTGAGCGCTGGCCACTGACGCGCAGGCAATGTGCTGCGGGCGACCGCGCGGGTCAGCGGGCGCGCGGCCGGCGGGCCGGGCGCGTGGACGCCGCGGGGCGGGGGGCGGCCGAGCGGGGCACGCCGCCGTCGCGCAGCAGCCGGGCCATCGGCAGCGTGGCCGCGCCCATCGCGACCGCGTCGGGGCCGAGCTGGCACAGCTCGATCGAGGCCTGGGCGTACGGCTGGCGCAGCGCGTGCCGGGCGGTGGCCTCCCGGATGCCGGGCAGGAACCGCTCGCCGAGGGCCAGCCCGGCCCACCCGCCGAGCACCACCCGCTCGGGGTTGAACAGGTTGATCAGGTTCGCCACCCCGGCGCCGAGGTAGCCCACGGTCTCGTCGAGCACCGCCTCGGCGGTCTTCGTCGAGGAGCGCAGCAGCTCGCCCAGCGCGCTCTCCTCGTCGCCGCCGGCCGCCGGCCGCCCCCGGTTGGCCTGCCGGTAGCGGTCGAGGATGCCCTCCGCGCCGACGTACGCCTCCAGGCAGCCCAGGTTGCCGCAGCGGCACTGGCGACCGCCGTACGCGATGGTGGTGTGCCCCCACTCGCCGGCGCTGCTGTGCGCGCCCCGGTAACTCACCCCGTCGGTGATCACGGCGGCGCCCACCCCGGAGCCGACCAGCGCCACGACGGCGTGCCGGGTCCCCCGGCCCGCGCCGAACCACATCTCGGCCTGGCCGAGGGTCTTCGCCCCGTTGTCGACGTGCACGGGGATGTCGGTGCCGGCGCCGAGCATGGCGCCCAGCGGCACCCCCTCCCAGCCGAGCGTCTGGGCGTGCACGACGGCGTCGGCGGTGCGCTCGACCGTCCCGGAGACCGCCACCCCCAGCCCGAGCACCGCGGCGGGGTCGACTCCGGCCTGCTCGGTCACGGCGGTCAGCCCGTGCAGCAGGTGGGCCACCACCGCGCCGGGGTCGGGCTCGGCGGCGGTGATCGGGTACTCCGCCTTGGCCAGCGCGGTCATCGTCAGGTCGAACAGCTCGACCTGGATCCGGGTCTCCCCGACGTCGGCGCCGACCAGGTAGCCGTAGCTGGGGGTCACCCGCAGCAGCACCCGGGGGCGGCCGCCGTCGGACTCGACCGAGCCGGCCTCCTCGACCAGCCCTTCGTCGATCACCTCGCCGACCAGGTTGCTCACGCTGGCCAGGCTCAGCGCGGTGGCCTGCCCCAGCTCGTGCCGGCTCAGCGGCCCGTCCAGCCAGATCCGGGTGAGCAGCACCGCGCGGTTGGCGCGACGCATGTCGCGCACGGTGGTGCGTCTGGCGTCCATCGGTCCGGTCCTCCCCCTGGGGCACCAACGACCGGCACCCACCCCAGCATGCATCAGCGCCACGATTAATGCCATGAACTAAGCTTTGAAGTATGCTGCGGACCGGCCGGGGCGACGGCCCTGCCCGGCCGACGCCCCGGCGCGGCACCCCGCCCGGCGCGCGCCGCCGCGACCACCCCGTCCCACCCACCTCCTGCCGTCCCGCGCCACCCCCACCGGAACCCAAGGAGAACGCCCGTGGCCAACCTGACCGCCCTGCCCGCCCACTTCCGCTGGGGCGTGGCGACCTCCGCGTACCAGATCGAGGGCGCCGTCGATGCCGACGGCCGCGCACCCTCCATCTGGGACACCTTCTGCCGGGTGCCCGGCGCGATCGACAACGGCGACACCGGCGACGTCGCCTGCGACCACTACCGGCGCTGGCCCGAGGACGTCGCGCTGATGCGCGAGCTCGGCGTCGATGCGTACCGGTTCTCGGTGGCCTGGCCCCGGGTGCTGCCGGAGGGCACCGGCCGGGTCAACCCGGCCGGGCTGGCCTTCTACGACCGGCTGGTCGACGCCCTGCTGGAGGCCGGCATCCGGCCGTTCGTCACGCTCTACCACTGGGACCTGCCGCAGGCCCTGCAGGACCGGGGCGGCTGGCCGGCCCGGGACACCGCGTACGCCCTCGCCGACTACGCGGCCGTGGTGGCCGGCGCGCTCGGCGACCGGGTCCGCGACTGGACGACGATCAACGAGCCGCTCTGCTCGGCCTGGATCGGCCATCTGGAGGGCCGGATGGCCCCCGGCGACACGGACCTGGCGCTGGCCGTCCCCGCCGCCCACCACCTGCTGCTCGGACACGGCCTGGCCACCGCGGCGATCCGCGCGCACGCCACCGAGCCCGCCTCCGTCGGCGTGGTGTGCAACCTCAGCCCGATCGAGCCGGCCAGCGACCGCCCCGAGGACGTCGCTGCCGCCGCCCGCGCCGACGGGCACGTCAACCGGTGGTGGCTGGACCCGCTCTTCGGCCGCGGGTACCCCGCCGACATGCTGGAGGTGTACCGCACCGCGCCGCCGGTCCGCCCCGGCGACCTGGAGACGATCGCCACCCCGCTGGAGTTCTTCGGGCTCAACTACTACTTCCGGCAGCGGGTCGTCGCCGACCCGGACGGTCCCCCGCCGTACGTCCGCCAGGTGCCGGTGCCCGGGGCGGTCGAGACGGCGATGGGCTGGGAGACCCACGCGGCGGGCCTGGAGCAGCTGCTGGTGCGCCTCGCCGAGGAGTACGGCGCCGGACCGGTGCACGTCACGGAGAGCGGCTCAGCCTGGCCGGACCGGGTGGCCCCGGACGGCACGGTCGACGACCCGGAGCGCACCCGCTACCTGGAGGAGCACCTCGCGGCGTGCGCCGCGGCGGCCCGGCGGGGCGTGGACGTGGCCGGCTACTTCGCCTGGTCACTGCTGGACAACTTCGAGTGGGCGTACGGCTACGACAAGCGGTTCGGCCTGGTCCACGTCGACTACGCCACCGGGCAGCGCACCGTCAAGACCAGCGGCCGCCGGTACGCCGAACTGATCCGCGCCCACCGCAGCGTCCTGGCCTGACCAGACCGGTCATCCGCCCGCGCCGGCGGGACGGAAGTGGCCCGCGGAGCACATCGGCTCCGCGGGCCACCGTCACGATCGGTGCTGTCAGGGTCAGAGCAGGCCGAGCCCCTGCACGGCCGTGCGCTCCTCCTGGAGCTCGGCCACGGACGCGTCGATGCGCTGCCGGGAGAACTCGTCGACGTCCAGGCCCTGCACGATCTCGAACCGGCCGTCGCGGGCGACCACCGGGAACGACGAGATCAGGCCCGCCGGCACCCCGTAGGAGCCGTCGGAGACGATCGCGGCCGACGTCCAGTCGCCCTCCGGCGTGCCGTTGATCCAGTCGTGCACGTGGTCGATCGCGGCGGACGCGGCCGACGCCGCCGACGACGCCCCCCGCACCTCGATGATCTCGGCGCCGCGCTTGGCGACGCGGGGGATGAACTCGTCGGCCAGCCAGGACCGGTCGCCGATCAGCTCGGCCGCCGGGCGGCCGTCGACCTCGGCGTGGAAGACGTCCGGGTACTGGGTGGCCGAGTGGTTGCCCCAGATCGTCAGCTTCTTCACCTGCCCGACGGTGACCTGGAGCTTGCGCGCGAGCTGCGCGATCGCCCGGTTGTGGTCCAGCCGGGTCATCGCGGTGAAACGGTCCGCGGGCACGTCGGGGGCGTGCGCCTGGGCGATGAGGGCGTTGGTGTTGGCCGGGTTGCCCACCACGAGCACCTTGATGTCAGGCGCGGCGCCGGCGTTGATCGCCTCGCCCTGGGGCTTGAAGATACCGCCGTTGGCCGCCAGCAGGTCCCCGCGCTCCATCCCCTTGGTACGGGGACGCGCGCCGACCAGCAGCGCCACGTTGGCGCCCTCGAACGCCTGCTTCGGGTCGTCGAAGACGTCCACGCCGGCCAGCAGCGGGAACGCGCAGTCGTCCAGCTCCAGGGCGGTGCCCTCGGCCGCGCGCACCGCGGCCGGGATCTCCAGCAGCCGGAGCTTCACCCGCCTCCCGCCACCGAGCAGTTGCCCGGACGCAATCCGGAACAGCAGCGCGTAGCCGATCTGTCCGGCTGCGCCGGTGACGGTCACGGTTAGGGGCGTCTGGGCCATCAGAGCTTCTCCTGCCGAAGGGGCGGTCTGTGCCGATCAGGGGCGCAGTCACCATATCGCGAGTCCCGGACGCGGGCTCACCAGCGCCTGGTGGCCCGGGTCACCTCACCGCCGGCCGGTTCGGTCAGGGCGGCGCGCTGACCGTGACCCCGCACGACGGAGGCCGCCCCACTTCGGGGCGGCCTCCGTCGTCGCGCGTGCGGACCGACGCCGGTCAGGTCATCTCGTCGTAGCGGCGGTCGATCGGCGTCGGGGCGGCGACCGGCTCCGGCGTGCCGATCGGGTCGGCGGCCTCGACCCGCTGGCCGGGGGCGACCGGATCGTCGTCGAGCTCCAGCGGCGACACCTCGTCGTCGTCGAGCCCGGCGTAGGCCTCCTTGCCCCGCCCACGCCGCCGGTCGTTGAGGAACGCCACCCCGACCGCGCCGAAGTACAGCGCGGTCAGGCAGAGCGCCAGGGCCGTCATGCCAAACGGGTCCGGCGTCGGGGTGACCACGGCGGAGAAGGCGAAGAACACGAAGATCGCGACTCGCCACCAGCTGAGCAGCCGCTTCGCGCTGGCCAGCCCGACGAAGTTGAGCATCAGCACGATGAGTGGGAACTCGAACGCCACCCCGAAGAGCAGGATCAGGTTGGTGACGAACGAGATGTACCGGGTCACCTCGAGCGTCGTCGCGATGTCCTCGCCGGAGATGTTGAGCAGGAACTCCAGCCCCTTCGTGGTGACGAAGAAGGCCAGCACCGCGCCGGCGGCGAACAGCGGCGCCGCGAGCGAGGTGAAGATGTACGCGTACCGACGCTCGTGCCGGTGCAGGCCCGGGGCGATGAACGCCCACAGCTGGTAGAGCCAGACCGGGGCGGCGATGATCAACCCGACCCAGAGGCCGATCTTCAGGTTGAGCAGGAAGACGTCGGCGACGCCGAGCTGCACGAAGTTGCACTTGCCCGTGTCCGGGTCGATCGACGCCGGAAGGTCGCAGTACGGCTTCGACAGCAGCCTCCGCACCGGCTCCGCCAACCAGATGCCGAAGCCGAAGCCGACGAGCAGGGCCAGGGACGCCCGGAACAGCCGGTTGCGCAGCTCACGGACGTGCTCGATGAGGGTCATCGAGCCGTCGGCCGCCCGTTCGAAGGTGCTCGGGCCGCGTTTACGCAGGGCGAAGGCCACGGTGGTGGGCCCTTCCTTCGGTCAGTTGTCGCGGACGCGCTGCACCGGGTCGATGACCGGCTGCTGTGGTGCCTGCGGCGGGGCGTACGGCTGCTGCTGCGGCTGGACGTGGGCCTGCTGCGCGTACGGCTGCTGGGACTGCTGGCCGGCCTGCGGCGGCATCGGCTGGTAGGCGGCCTGGGCGTCGGCCTTCTCCGCCAGGTCGCGGTCGTCGTCGTGCAGGCTCTTCGTCTCGGCCTTGATGATCCGCAACGAGCGGCCCAGCGAACGGGCCGCGTCCGGGAGCCGCTTCGCGCCGAACAGCAGGATCAGCACGACCACGAGTACGGCGATGTGCCACGGTCTGAGGGCACCCATGGGAAGCTCCAGTCGCTCTGTGTCGTCTCTGAGGGGTGTACCGGAGCCCATCGTACGTGCGTGAGGGCCCCTTGCCACCCGCCGGGCCGTTGGTGGTCACGGCCGGTCGATGAAGTCTTGACCAACTCCGCGCGTCCCGTCAACCATCGGCGGCGGACCATCCCTGCGCGCTATCGCCCCAAACGCGCGTCGACCACGCACAGGACCGACCGCCGGTCAGTGGCCGCGCTTGGCCTTGATCACCGCGAGCCGCTGCTGGGTGACGGTCACCTGCCCCTGAAGGGCCTCCGCGCGCTCCTGGAGCGCCTCCGCGCTGACCTGCAACGCCTCCGCCTCGACCTGGCGGCTCTGCAACGCCACCGCGGCCCGCCGAAGCCGGGGCAGCCGCGCCACCACCGGCCGCACGGCCAACGCCAGCACCACGAGCGCGAACAGCACCACCGCCACCACGATCCACGTCACCACGGCGGCCAGCCTACCGGGAGCCCACGGACCCCGCCGGGACGCCCGACGGCGCGGCGTCGGGAGTGGCGTACGCCTCCAGGGCGGCGACCGCCTGGGCACGGACCTGCTCGGCCAGCTCCCCCGGGGCCGCCACGGTGACGTCCGGGCCCAGCCCCAGCACGAACCGCCGGGCCCAGCCCAGGTCGGTCACCCGCAGCGACACCAGCCACTGGTCGCCGTCGCCGGCCTCGACCCGCTCGCACGGGTAGTACTCGGTGATCCACCGCTCGCCCCGGCCGATCCGCAGGGTGATCAGCGGCAGGTCCGGGGAGGGCCGGAACACCCCCTCGGAGAGGTCGTACGGGCGGGCCTGCGGCGGCGCGGCCGCCGGCTCGTCCAGCTCGGTCACCGCGTCGATCCGGTCGACCCGGAACAGTCGCACCGCCTCCGCGCGGCGGCACCACGCCTCCGCGTACGCCTGGCCGCCCACCATCAGCATGCGCAGCGGGTCGATCACCCGCTCGGTGGTCTCGTCCCGGGCGGCGGTGTAGTAGGTGATCCGCAGCGCCCGGCCCCGCGCCACGGCGGCGCGCAGCTCCTCGACCCGCCGGCTGTCGACGGGGAGGCGCACCTCGACCGGGGCGGCGACCAGGTCGCCGGCCGCGTCCTCAATCTTGGCGAGGGCCCGCTCCACGGCCTCCCGGTTGGTGACCCCCGGGGTCTCCGCCAGCATCCGCAGCGCCACCACCAGGGCGAGGGCCTCGTCCGGGGTCAGTCTCAGCGGCCGGTCTATCCCGGCGTCGTAGGTGATGGTCACCCGGTCGCCGTCGAAGGCCATGTCGATCAGGTCACCCGGGCCGTACCCGGGCAGCCCGCACACCCACAGCAGCTCCAGGTCCTCCCGCAGCTGCCGCTCGGTGACCCCCAGGTCCCCGGCCGCCTCGGCGATCTCGATCCCCGGACGGGCCAGCAGGTAAGGAACCAGGTTCAGCAGCCGGGCCAGCCGGTCCGCCGAGGCCCGGTTGCCGCCGGGGCGCGCAGCCGCCGAGCGGGCAGCGGGACGGGTCATCGGGCACCTCCGGTCACGGTCAGCTCCTCGTGCCGGGCGGCGATCTCCTTGAGCCGCTGGATGACCGCCTCGCGCACCTCCGGCGGCTCCACCACCCGCACGTCCGGGCCGTACCCCACCAGCTGCCGGGCCAGGGACTCCGGGTCGGCGTACGGCAGGACCAGCCGGTCGCCGTCCGGCCCGGACGCGGCCTCCACCGCCCAGCGGCGCAGCCCCGCCGCGCGCCCCGGGGCGACCAGCACGGTCGCCCGCCCGGTGCGTTCCACCGGCCCCGACCAGCGGGCCACGTGGCTGATCAGGTCCACCCCCGCCGGCGGCTGGTAGCCCCCCGGCACGCCGGCCACCCGGACGGCGCCGACGACCCGGGAGAGCCGGAAGCAGCGGGTCGCCGCCCGGTCCAGGTCGTGACCCACCACGTACCACCGGCCGCGCCAGCAGACCACCCCCCACGGCTGCAACCGGCGGCGGGTCGGGGCGTCCCGGTCAGGCACCCGGTAGTCGAAGCTCACCTCGCGGCGGTCCCGGGCGGCGGCGGTCAGCGGCGCGAACGCCGGGTCGACCGTGACCATCGGCTCCAGGCCCAGAGTGGCCTGCGGGTCCACGTCCACCCCGGCGGCGCGCAGCTTCGCCAGCCCGGACGACGCCGCGGCGGCCAGCCCGGCGTGCTGCCACAACCGCGCGGCGATGCCCACCGCGGCTGCCTCGTCGGGCTCCAGGGGGATGTCCGGCAGCGCGTACTCCCGGTGGGCGATCCGGTAGCCGGGCTCGGCATCGAAGACACTCGCCGTGCCGGTCTCCAGCGGCACCCCGAGCTCCCGCAGCTCGGCCTTGTCCCGCTCGAACTTGCGCTGGAACGCTTCGTGGTCCTTCGCGTCATCCGGATCGTGCTCGTAGCCGGGCACGGTCGCGGCGATCTGCGCGGCGGTCAGGAACCGTCGCGTCGACAACAGGCAGATCACCAAGTTGACCAGGCGTTCGGTGCGGGTCCGCGACACGGGGTGAACGCTAGCAGCCCGCGCGGCACGCCCGCGCACCCACGCGGGCGCGTCGCGGCAACGCCTCCAACGGTGACTCTCCGTCTCCGGGCGAGGACCTCGGCGCGGCCATATGGTGACCCCATGTCGGAAACGGACGTCAAGGCCGAGAGTGTCGGCACCGTGGTGGTGGCGGGCGCGGCGAACCTCGCCATCGCCGTGGCGAAGCTGGTGGCCGGCCTGATCTCCGGCTCCGCGGCCATGCTCTCCGAGGCCGCCCACTCGGTCGCCGACACCACCACCGAGGCGCTGCTCTACCTGGCGCTGCGCCGGGGCGCGCGCCCCGCCGACGTCCGGCACCCCTTCGGGTACGGCAAGGAGAGCTACGTCTGGGCCTTCCTCGCCGCGCTGTTCACCTTCGTCGCCGGCGCGGGTTTCGCCATCACCCACGGCGTCACCACCATCCTGGTGCACGAGCACAGCGGCAACTACCTCATCTCGTACGTCGTGCTGGCGGTCTCGTTCGCCATCGAGTCGGTCTCCCTGGCCCGCGCGGTGCGGCAGATCCGGGGCGAGTCGCGACGCTGGCGCACCACCCCCCGGCGGTTCCTCCGGCTCACCGCCGACACCACCGTCAAGGCCGTCTTCCTGGAGGACAGCGCCGCCCTCGTCGGCCTGCTGCTGGCCGCCGCCGGCCTGACCCTGTCGCACTGGACCGGCGAAGAGCTCTACGACGGCCTCGCCTCCATCGCCATCGGCGTGCTCCTGCTGGTCCTGGCCGTCGTTCTCGCCAAGGCCAACATCTCTCTGCTCGTCGGCCGGGCCATCCCCGAGCGGCTGCGCCTGGAGATCGAGCAGGAGCTCAACGGGCTGCCCGCCGTCGAACGCATCGACACCCTGCTCACCATGCAGCTCGGCCCGGACGACATCCTGGTCGCCGCGAAGGTCGACTTCCGCGACGAGGCCACCGGCGCCGCCATCGAGGCCGCCGCCGACGAGGCCGAGCGGCGCCTCATCGAGCGCTACCCGGAGATCGGCTACGTCTTCCTCGACCCCACCCCCTCCCGCCCCGAGGCCCGCCACCGCCGCGCCCGGCACACCCAGGAGGACCCGTCCCACTGACCCCGCCGTGGCGGCACGCACCCGGGGGTCGCTAGCGTGCCGGGCATGGTGCGATGGCGGGCGGGAACCGTGACGGCGCTGCGGCGGGAGTGGACCGGCGCGGTGGAACTGGACGTCGAGCTGACCGACGGCAGCGCCATGCGGGCCCTGGCCTACCCGGAACTGGTCGGCCGGCCCGCCCCCGGCGACCGGGTGCTGCTCAACGCCGGCGCGCTGCTGATGGGCCTCGGCACCGGCGGGTACGCGCTGGTCGTGGCGCTGCCCGACCGGCTGCCGCCGGATCCGGTCGAGGCGGGCGACACCCGCGACGCCGGGCACCTGGTCAAGGCCCGCTACACCCCGCTGCAACCGATCCTGCTCGGCGTTGACGAGGAGGCCAGCCCGCACCGGGCGGCGCTGGAGGCCGCCGAGGACGTCACCGGGCTGCCGGTGGTCACCGCCGACCTGCACTCCGCCCTGCCGGCGATCCTCGCCGGGGTCCGCGCCGACGCCCCCGACGCCCGGGTGGCGTACGTGCTCACCGACGGCGGGGCGTTGCCGGCGTGGTTCTCCCGCACCCTCGACGGGCTGCGCGACCAACTCGTCGGCACGGTCAGCGTCGGGCAGGCGTTCGGCGGCGACCTGGAGGCCACCACCGTGCACAGCGGCCTGCTCGCCGCCCGGCACGTGCTCGCCGCCGACGTGGTCATCCTCGCCCAGGGCCCCGGCAACCTCGGCACGGGCACCCGGTGGGGGTACTCGGGGGTGGCCGTCGGCGAGGCGGTCAACGCGATCGCCGCCCTCGGCGGGCGGCCGGTCGGCTCGCTGCGGATCTCCGACGCCGATCCCCGCCCCCGGCACCAGGGGGTGTCCCACCACAGCCTCACCGCGTACGGCCGGGTGGCGCTCGCCCCGGCGGACCTGGTGGTGCCCGACGGACTGAGCCCGGCCCTGGCCCTGGAGGTGGACGCCGCGCTGGCCCCGCTCGCGGGGCGGCACCGGATCGTCCGGGTGCCCACCGACGGGCTCGACGCCGCGCTGCGCGCCAGCGCCGTGCCGCTGTCCACGATGGGTCGCGGCCTGGACGCCGATTACGCCTACTTCCTGGCCGCCGCCGCCGCCGGCCGGCACGCCGCCGCGCTCCCCCGCTGAGACCGCCAGGGCGGCAGACCGTCAGAGGCGGGGGACCGTAAGGGCGGCAGGGCGGCGGGCCGTCAGGCCAGGAAGATCAACGCCAGCCAACCGCCGACGATCACCGCCAGCGCGACCGCCAGCACCCAGGTCGGCACCTTGTAATCGCCGCGCCGGTTGCGCTCGACCTCGGCCCGGATCTTCTCGCGCCGGCGCTCGACCCAGTTCAGCTTCTCAGCGCCGCGGTCGCGCTCGGGGGGTTCAGACGTCGTCATGGCAGGGCCAGCCTACCCGGCGTGCCCCCGCCCGCCGCAGCCAGCGCCGCGGACGGGGGCCCGGCCGTCACATGCTGGCGATCAGGCGTTCCACCCGCTCGTCGTACGCCCGGAACGGGTCCTTGCACAGCACGGTGCGTTGCGCCTGGTCGTTGAGCTTCAGGTGCACCCAGTCGACGGTGAAGTCCCGCCGCTTCTCCTGCGCGTGCCGGATGAACTCGCCCCGCAGCCGGGCCCGGGTGGTCTGCGGCGGCGTCTCCTTGGCCTCGAAGATCTCCGGGTCCGTGGCCACCCGGTCCACCTCCCCGCGCCGCTCCAGCAGCCCGTACAGGCCCCGCCCGCGCCGCACGTCGTGGTACGCGAGGTCCATCTGCGCCACCCGGGGGTGCGACAGCGGCAGGTCGTGCTTGCGCTGGTACCGCTCGATCAGCCGCAGCTTCGACACCCAGTCGATCTCCCGGGACACCGGCTCCAGGTCACCGGTCTCCACCGCGCTCAGCACCCGGCCCCACAGCTCCACGACCCGCTTGGCCGTCTGGTCCCCGCCGCGTCGCTCCACGAACTCGGTCGCCTTAGCCAGGTACTCCTGCTGGATCTCCAGGGCGCTGACCTCCTTGCCGGAGGCCAGCCGCACCTTGCGCCGGCCGGTGATGTCGTGCGACACCTCGCGGATCGCCCGGATCGGGTTCTCCAGCGTCAGGTCCCGCATCACCACCCCCGCCTCGATCATCCGCAGCACGATGTCCGCGGAGCCGACCTTCAGCAGCGTGGTGACCTCGTTCATGTTCGAGTCGCCGACGATGACGTGCAGCCGCCGGTACCGCTCCGCGTCCGCGTGCGGCTCGTCGCGGGTGTTGATGATCGGCCGGCTCCGGGTGGTCGCCGACGACACGCCCTCCCAGATGTGCTCGGCGCGCTGGGACAGGCAGTACACCGCGCCGCGGGGCGTCTGCAGCACCTTGCCCGCGCCGCAGATCAACTGACGGGTGACCAGGAACGGGATCAGCACGTCCGCCAGCCGGCCGAACTCGCCGTGCCGGGAGACCAGGTAGTTCTCGTGGCAGCCGTAGGAGTTTCCGGCCGAGTCGGTGTTGTTCTTGAACAGGTAGATCTCGCCGGCGATGCCCTCGTCGTGCAGCCGCTTCTCCGCGTCGATGAGCAACCCCTCCAGGATCCGCTCCCCCGCCCGGTCGTGGGCCACCAGGTCCACCACCGAGTCGCACTCCGGGGTCGCGTACTCCGGGTGGGAGCCGACGTCCAGGTAGAGGCGGGCGCCGTTGCGCAGGAACACGTTGCTCGACCTGCCCCACGACACCACCCGACGGAACAGGTATCGCGCGACCTCGTCAGGGGACAGCCGCCGCTGCCCACGGTAGGTACAGGTGACGCCGTACTCGGTCTCGAGGCCGAAGATTCGCCGCTCCATGATGTGACATTAGCCCTCTCAGGCCCCGAATGGGCAGGGCTGACCACCCCGATGCCGCGACCGCCCGGTGTGTCCCCCGCCGGGCCGCCCACCGCCCGCCGGGCCTCGGTGGGCGGGGCCTGGCCCCCGCCGAAGCGTCGGGGCCGCTGGGGCGGTGTCCGGACACACGCGACCGGCCGCCCCACGAGGGGACGGCCGGTCGCGTGACGGTGCCGTCGGCCGGGACGGGCGGGCTACGCCTCGGGCGTGTCGTCCGCCCGCTGACCCTCCAGGTCCGCCGAGCCGGCCGAGGTGGTCGGCTTCTTCGCCTCCTCGGTCGGCGTGGCCGGGTGCTCCGGACGCTCCTCGGTCGGCGCCGAGCCGTTCGCCGCGTCCGTGTCGGCGTCCAGCAGGGCGGTCAGGGCCGCCCCGGTGATCCGCCGGAACGTCCGACCCACCCGGTGCCGGTCCAGGACCGCCACCTCGAGCTGGTTGGCCGCGATCGTGCGGGCGGCGCCGCCCTCGCCGCCGACGCTGCTCAATGCCGCCAGGGCCAGCCGAACCGCCTCGCCGAGCGACATGTCCGGACGGTGCTGCGACTTGAGCGACCCGGAGATCGCGTCGGCCTGCCCGCCCATCGCCATCCGGCCCGGCTCGTCGTTGACCGAACCGTCGTAGGTCAGCCGGTAGAGCGCGTCGTCCTGCGGCGTCGCACCCACCTCGGCCACGCAGATCTCCACCTCGAACGGCTTCGACTGCTCGGTGAAGATGGCGCCGAGGGTTTGCGCGTACGCGTTGGCCAGCGCCAGGCCGGTGACGTCGCGCCGGTCGTAGCTCAGGCCGTTGAGGTCGGCCATCCGGACCCCGGCACGGCGCAGGTTCTCGAACTCGTTGTACCGGCCGACGGCGGCGAAGCCGATCCGGTCGTAGATCTCGCTGACCTTGTGCAGGGTGCTGGAGAGGTTCTCCGCGACGAAGAGCACCCCGCCGGAGTAGCTCAGCACGACCGCGCTGCGGCCTCGGGCGATGCCCTTGCGGGCCAGCTCGGAGCGGTCGCGCATGATCTGCTCGGGCGAGGCATAGAACTGCATGGCCACGGCGGCGGTTCTCCTTCTGGGCGCTTTGCTGACGACTGCTGACTGGGCGGGGCGGGGCGGGCTCAGCCGCCCGGGTTCTCCATCCGGCCGGCGACCACGGCCTCGGCGACGGCGGCCGTCTCGGCGTCGGTGAGCCGGTGGGTGCCCTCCGCCGTCGCGGTCATCACCACCGGGTAGATCCGACGGGTCAGGTCCGGCCCGCCGGTCGCCGTGTCGTCGTCGGCCGCGTCGTAGAGCGCCTCGACCGCGAGCCGCGCCGCGTCGTCGATCGACAGGCCGGCGCGGAAGCGCTTCTTCAGCGCGGACCGGGCGAAGATCGAGCCGGAGCCGATCGCGTCGTACCCGGTCTCCTCGTAGGGGCCGCCGGTGACGTCGAAGCTGAAGATCCGGCCGGCCCGCGCCGGGTCGCTCGCGGCCAGGTCAAAGCCGGCGAACAGCGGGATGACCGCGAGGCCCTGCATGGCCGCGCCCAGGTTGCCGCGGATCATGGAGGCCAGCCGGTTGGCCTTGCCGTCGAGCGAGAGCATCGCGCCCTCGATCTTCTCGTAGTGCTCAAGCTCCACCTGGAACAGTCGCATCAGCTCGATGCCGATGCCCGCGGTGCCCGCGATGCCGACCAGCGAGTAGGCGTCGGCGGGGTGCACCTTCTCGATGTCGCGCTGGGCGATCAAGTTGCCCATGGTGGCCCGGCGGTCGCCGGCCAGCACCACGCCGCCGGCGGCCGAGATGGCCACGATGGTGGTCGCGTGCGGCGCCAGGTCGGCGGCCATGCCCGGGGGCAGCGGCCGGCGGCCGGGCAGCATCTCGGGAGCGGCCCTGCTCAGGAATGTGGTGAAGGAGGACGTCCCCGCGTTGGTGAACACATCTGGTAGACGCCCGGATGGATCAAAGCCCGCTGCCACGTGGTTCCTCTCAGGTACGTGATCGCCCTGGCCAGCCTCGTGGGACTGTCACGGAACTGGCCAAGACCACCGTTGCAGTTGAAGCAGAGTATCCCGCGCGATGATCCCGCGCGATGATCGTGGTCCAGATGTTCCGTGTCGGGATCGCCACGCAGGGGCACGGCCGCCGCCGGTCGTCGACCGCTCACGTGGGCACCCCCGCGCGACGCTGCCGGCCGCTGCCCGGACGCCCGGCGCGCGGTCAGCGTCCGACACCCACGACCTTCGGGCGACGTGAGCCACCCCTAGGCAAAGCGGACATTACGCCCTATTGCCCGCCCTTCTGGACGTAACCCCTCACGAATTCCTCGGCGTTCTCCTCCAGGACGGAGTCGATCTCGTCGAGCAGGTCGTCGACGTCCTCGGTGATCTCGGCGTGCCGCTCGGCAACCTCCGGGTTCGCCTCGGTGGTGACGTCCTCGATCTCCTCGCCCTGCCGGGCCTTGCCCGACTGCGACTGCCCGCCGCTGTCATGAGTGGCCATTGCTGCCTCCTCCACGATCGTCTCCGATGAACTTACCTCGCGGAGATGACGAAAAGCCCGCCGCGCGCCGGCTTCTCCGGCACGCGGCGGGCTTTTCGTCCGGCGGGTCAGCCGCCGGTCAGCGTCTCCAGCAGGTCCTTGGCGCTGACGCACCGGTCGAACAACGCGCCCACGTGCGCGCGGGTGCCCCGCTCCGGCTCCATCATCGGCACCCGCACCAGCGACTCCCGGCCCACGTCGAAGATGACCGAGTCCCAGCTCGCGGCCACCACCTCCGAGGCGTACTGCGCCAGGCAGCGGCCCCGGAAGTAGGCCCGGGTGTCCTCCGGCGGCTCGGTCATCGCGGTGCGGGTCTGCTCGTCGGTCAGCAGCGTCTTCATCGAGCCGCGCTGCACCAGCCGGTGGTAGAGCCCCTTGTCCGGCCGCACGTCGGAGTACTGCAGGTCGACCAGTTGGAGCTTGTGCGCGCCCCAGCCGAGCTTCTCCCGCTCCCGGTAGCCCTCCAGCAGCCGCAGCTTCGCCACCCAGTCCAGCTCGTCGGCGCACAGGAACGCGTCGCGGCCGAGCCGGTCCAGCACGCTCTCCCAGCGGTCCAGCACGTCGTTGGTCTGCGCGTCGGCGTCCGTGCCGTACCGGTCGTCCACGAAGGACCGCGCCCGCTCGAAGTACGCCCACTGCAGGTCCAGGGCGGTCAGCCGGCGCCCGTCGCGCAGCCGCATCCGGTGCTTCAGCGACGGGTCGTGGCTGACCGCGCGCAGCTCCGAGACCGGGTCGGCGATGCCCAGGTCCGGCCCGAGCGCCTTCTCCTCGATCATGGTGAGGATCAGGGCCGTGGTGCCGACCTTCAGGTACGTGGAGATCTCCGACAGGTTCGCGTCGCCGATGATGACGTGCAGCCGGCGGTACTTGTCGGCGTCGGCGTGCGGCTCGTCCCGGGTGTTGATGATCGGCCGCTTGAGGGTGGTCTCCAGCCCGACCTCGACCTCGAAGAAGTCGGCGCGCTGGGAGATCTGGAAGCCGCTGGCACCGCCGTCCTGGCCGATGCCGACCCGGCCCGCGCCGCAGACGATCTGCCGGGTGACGAAGAACGGCGTCAGGTACGCCACGATGTCGGAGAACGGCGTCTGCCGGCGCATCAGGTAGTTCTCGTGGGTGCCGTAGCTGGCGCCCTTGTTGTCGGTGTTGTTCTTGTACAGGTGGATGGGCTGGGTGCCCGGGATCGTGGCCGCGCGGCGGGACGCCTCGGCCATCACCCGCTCCCCGGCCTTGTCCCACCGCACCACGTCCAAGGGGTTGGTCACCTCCGGAGTGGAGTACTCCGGGTGGGCGTGGTCGACGTAGAGCCGGGCGCCGTTGGTGAGTATCACGTTGGCCAGTCCCAGGTCCTCGTCGGCGAGGGCCTCGGCGGGGTCGTACGCGGCGCCGGAGTAGGTGAAGCCGCGGGCGTCGCGCAGCGGCGACTCCTCCTCGTAGTCCCAGCGGGCCCGGCCGCCCCGGTTGAGTTCCGGGCGTGCCCCGTAGGCGTTGACCACCTGGGACGAGGTGACCATCGGGTTGGCGCCTGCCTGGCCGGGCACCGAGATACCGTACTCGACCTCGGTGCCCATGATCCGTCTTACGCTCATCGACCTACCCGCTCCACTCGCCGACCCGGTCCCCCATCACGTCGAGCGTAGTCCGCGCCGCGCGGTGCGGGGGCGTGGCGGGCGGGCCGCGTCGGGTGTCGCCCGAGGACGGTCCCGGGTGTCGGGACGCGACAGGGCCCGCGACAGTGGTGTCGCGGGCCCCGCAGCGTGCTGGTCGGTCTACAGGTACTGACCGGTGTTGCTGGCGGTCTCGATCGACCGGCCGGCCTCCGTGCCCTTGCCGCCGGAGACGAGCGTGCGGATGTAGACGATCCGCTCGCCCTTCTTGCCGGAGATCCGGGCCCAGTCGTCCGGGTTGGTGGTGTTGGGCAGATCCTCATTCTCCCGGAACTCGTCGACGCAGGCGTCGAGGAGGTGCTGCAGGCGCAGGCCCTTGCGACCGGAGGTGAGGAACGCCTTGATGGCCATCTTCTTGCCCCGGTCGACGATGTTCTGGATCATCGCGCCGGAGTTGAAGTCCTTGAAGTAGAGGACTTCCTTGTCACCGTTGGCGTAGGTCACCTCGAGGAAGCGGTTGTCCTCGGTCTCGGAGTACATCCGCAGCACGACCGCGTCGATCATCGCCTCGACGGTGGCCTGGGGATCGCCGCCGTGCTCGGCCAGGTCGTCGCCGTGCAGCGGCAGCCCGGCGAGGATGTACTTCGAGAAGATGTCCTTGGCCGCCTCGGCATCCGGCCGCTCGATCTTGATCTTCACGTCGAGCCGGCCGGGGCGCAGGATGGCCGGGTCGATCATGTCCTCCCGGTTGGAGGCGCCGATGACGATGACGTTCTCCAGGCCCTCCACGCCGTCGATCTCGCTGAGCAGCTGGGGGACGATGGTGTTCTCCACGTCCGAGGAGACGCCGGAGCCACGGGTCCGGAAGATCGAGTCCATCTCGTCGAAGAACACGATCACCGGGGTGCCCTCGCCGGCCTTCTCCCGGGCACGCTGGAAGATCAGCCGGATGTGCCGCTCGGTCTCGCCGACGTACTTGTTGAGCAGCTCCGGGCCCTTGATGTTGAGGAAGAAGCTGGTGTGCCTGTCCTTACCCAACCGCTCGGCGATCTTCTTGGCCAGGGAGTTCGCCACCGCCTTCGCGATGAGCGTCTTGCCGCAGCCTGGCGGCCCGTAGAGCAGGATCCCCTTGGGCGGGCGGAGCTGATGCTCGCGGAACAGGTCGGCGTGCAGGAAGGGCAGCTCCACCGCGTCGCGGATCTGCTCGATCTGCGACTGGAGGCCACCGATGTCGGTGTAGTCGACATCGGGCACCTCCTCCAGGACCAGCTCCTCGACCTCGCTCTTCGGGATCCGCTCGTACGCGTATGCCGAGCGGGGCTCGATCATGAGCGAGTCACCGGCCCGGATCGGCGAACCGATCAGGATCTCGGCGAGGTGCACGATCCGCTCCTCGTCGGAGTGGGACACCACCAGCGCCCGGTCGCCCGGTGCGCCGTCGGGACCCACGAGGATCTCCTTGAGCATCACCACCTCGCCGACCCGCTCGAAGCCGAACGCGTCGACGATGTTGAGCGCGTCGTTGAGCAGGACCTCCTGGCCACGCCGCAACTCCGCGACGTCCAGCGAGGGTGAGACGGCGACCCGGAGCTTGCGCCCCCCGGTGAACACGTCCACCGTGCCGTCCTCGTGCGCCGCCAGGAAGACACCGTAGCCACTCGGCGGTTGCGCGAGGCGGTCGATCTCCTCCTTGAGCGTCACGATCTGCGCCCGGGCCTCCTTGAGAGTGCCGACGAGCCGTTCGTTGTTCTCGGTCAGCCGCGCCAACTGTGCCTGGGTGGCCGCCAGCCGCTCTTCGAGCTGCCGGACGTGTCGGGGGCTTTCGGTCAACTTGCGCCGCACCAGAGCGAGTTCCTCTTGAAGGAACGCGACCTGCGTGGAGAGATCGTGGGCCTCCTTCTCCCACCGTGCGGCGCGCGAGTCCGCGTCGTCGCTGCGTGCCACGTCCCACCTCCCCGGGGGGCTTGAACGTTCTGCCCTAACACTAGCCGCTATGAGGCCGATTCGGTCCCACGCAACGCCCTCGTCACCGAACCTTGATCGCCAGGGTGGCCGCAGGGGCAGGTCCCGGCGTTCGGGTACCGTCGTGACGTGGCACGGGAGAACATGGGGGGTGCACCAATGGCCGAGGTCGCGACCGACACGTTGCAGGTCTGGGTGGATCAGGACCTCTGCACGGGCGACGGCCTGTGCGTGCAGTACGCGCCGGAGGTCTTCGAGTTCGACGTCGACGGCCTGGCGTACGTCAAGGGCCCCGACGGCGAGCTCCAACTGGCCCCGGCCAGCCGAGTGGACGTGCCCGCGCACCTGCGCCTGGAAGTGATCGACTCGGCGAAGGAATGCCCGGGCGACTGCATCCACGTGGTGCGCGGCAGCGACGGCGTCGAGGTCGCCGGCCCGGAGGCCGAGGACGACTGACCGCGCCGGGCCGACCGGGCCGCCCCGCCGGGGGCCCGGCCGGCCCGGCCGGCCCAGTCTCAGAGCAGCGGACGGCCGACCACCGAGGCGACCAGCCGGGAGAACTCCTCCAGCCGGGCGATCTGCCCCGCCCCGCCGTCGTCGAGAGTCTTGCCGAAACGCAGCGCGTCGTGCCTGGGCGCCCCGGCTGCGTCGTCGCCCGGCGGCGCCTCGTCCAGCGAGGTGAGCAGCAGGTAGACGTCGATGCTGTCGACCCGGATCCCGCCGTCGTCGGCTCGGGTGAGCCGCCGCCGGCAGCCCACCTCGGTGACGGTGGACACCGGCACGACCCGCAGCGACGAGGTCATCGCCCCGGGCGGCCCCTCCCCCGGCGGCACGTCCTCGCCGTGCCACAGCACGAGGCGGCTGCCGTCGCAGACCACCACCTCCTGCCACACTCCGTTGACCTCGTTGACGAAGCGTTCCAGCGTGAAGCCGAGCACGGACGCGCCGCGCAGCACCCCGCCGAGGGCCTCCAGGGCGACGTCCGGGTCCCGCAGGTAGGCCCGGGCCGCCGATTCCAGGTCGGTGTAGGGCGACCAGTCGGGGAAGACCGCCGGCACGTCCTGACCGCCGAAGCCGGGCTGACTCACGACGCCTCCCCCCGTTCGCCGCCGTCGTCGCACCGGCCCGCGCCGGGCCGGGCCGTCCGCTCGCCCATGCCGCCTCCCGCCGACCGGGCCGGGCCGGCGGGCGGCGCCCCGCCCGGCCCGGTCGCCCGTCCGCTCACGCCCGACCGTTTCGCTGGCTGGTCACGGCGTTTCCCGCTCCTCCGTGGCCTCGGGCGGCGCCCCGGCGGCCGTGGCCGCGGCGGCCTGCCGGGCCACTTCGGCCGCCCGCAGCACCTGCCGCCGCTCGGCGTACGCCTCGGCGCCCTTGCTGGGTTTGCGCCGCCGAGGCGGGGCGGTCACTCCGGGGGCGAGCTTGCGGGCGGATACCAGGAACGCGGTGTGCGCGATCATCCGGTGGTCGGGGCGCACGGCCAGGCCCTCGGCGTGCCAGTCGCGCACCAGCGACTCCCAGGCCCGCGGCTCGGTCCAGCCGCCGCGCTCGCGCAGCGCCTCCACCAGCTCGGACAACTGCGGGGTGGTGGCCACGTACCCGATGAACACGCCGCCGGGCAGCAACGCCCGCTCGACCATGTCGAGGTTCTCCCACGGCGTCAGCATGTCCAGGATGATCCGGTCGAAGCCCGTCTCGGCGCAGCCGGCCACGTCGCCGACGTGCAGGTGCCACGCCGGGTGCGGGCCGTCGAAGAACGCCTCGACGTTGCGCCGGGCGATCTGGGCGAAGTCGTCGCGCACCTCGTAGGAATGCAGCTCGCCGGTGGTGCCGACGGCCCGCAGCAGCGAGCAGCTCAGCGCCCCGGAGCCGGCGCCGGCCTCCAGCACCTTCGCGCCGGGGAAGACGTCGCCCATGGCGACGATCTGCGCCGAGTCCTTCGGGTAGATCACCTGGGCGCCGCGCGGCATGGACAGCACGTAGTCCGACAGCAGCGGGCGCAGGGCGAGGAACGCGGTCCCGCCGCCGGAGGTGGTCACGACGCTGCCGTCGGGCAGCCCGATCAGGGTGTCGTGGTCCAGGATGCCCCGGTGGGTGTGGAACGCCTTGCCGTGCTCCAGGGTGACCGTGTGCATCCGCCCCTTCGGGTCGGTCAGCTGCACCCGGTCGCCGGGGCGGAACGGCCCCCTGCGATGGCCCCTGTCCGGCGCGTCTGATGCCGCGCCGGGACCTGAAGTCGTCGGCACGGGCGGCGGCGCCGGGGGGTCGGCGGGCACCGGTGTGCCGGGGTCGGCCGGCAGGGCGGAGGGATGTGCGGTCACGTATTCATCTTCCGTTTGGGTTCCAGGAGCTGCGCAAGATCCGCGATGTGCAGAACGCCGACGACATCTTCGCCTGCCGTCACGACGTACTGCGCGCCCGGGTGGGTCTGCACGACCTCCATCACCGCTTCGCCGTCCAGGCCGACCGGCAGGACGGGCAGGGCGGCCAGGGAGCGGGACACCTCGTCGACGGTGATCCACGGCCGCCGCTCCGGCGGCACCGCGGCGGTGGCGACCGGGTCGAGCAGGGCCACCGGCCGGCCGGTGGTGTCGGTGACGACAAGGGCCGCGTCGGGCCGGGGGCCCTCGGCGCGGCGGCGCTGCGCCTCGGCCAGCGGGGTGCCGGTGGGCACCGGGAAGACCGGGCGGGCCAGCCGGCGCAGGTCGATCAGCGAGAACCGGCGGCTGATCCGGGCCAGTCGCACGGACTGCCCCGCGCCGCGCCACAGGGTGAACGCGACCAGCAGCATCAGCGGCAGCGCGAGCGGCACCAGCAGCCGGTTCACCGCCAGGACGACGACCAGCGCGGCGGTGCCGACGGCGACGGCCCGGCCGACCCAGCCGGCGACCTCGGTGCCGGTGTGCCGGTCCCGGGTCAGCGCCCACACGGCAGCGCGGAGCGCCCGGCCGCCGTCCAGCGGCAGCCCGGGCAGCAGGTTGAACACGGCGACGATGACGTTGCTCACCGCGAGTTGGAAGGCGAGCTGGTTGGCCAGGGTGCCGTCGGGCAGGGCCAGGGTGGCGACCACGGCGGCGGCGCCGAGCACCGCGGAGACCGCCGGGCCGGCCAGCGACACCAGCAGGTCGACCCGGGGGCTGGGGGCGTCGCGGTCCATCTCGGTGTACCCGCCGAGCAGCTCCAGGGTGATCCCCCGCACACCGATGCCGTGACGGCGGGCGGTCAGGGCGTGGCCCAGCTCGTGCAGCAGCACCGAGCCGAGCAGCGACACGACGAACCCGAAGCCGATCAGGTAGCCGCCGAGCTGGGACAGGTCGAGCTGGCTGCGGGCGAACTCGGCGTACATGACGGTGACGAGCAGGGTCAGCAGCAGCATCGACCCGTTGAGGTGCAGCGGCACCCCGAACACCCGGCCGACGGTGAATCCGGCGGACCGCTGTGGCCGCCGCCGCGGCCCGGTCGTCTGCTGCTCCATCGTCCCGATGCTACGTACCCGCCGCCGACGCCCGCCGCTCGGAGCGGCGGGGACGGGCTTGTCGGACCGGTGGCCTAACCTTCCGGACATGACGGCGGAACCGGTGATCGACCAGCAGCAGGCGCAGGCCACGGCGGAGGTGCAGGCCACGGCGGGGGTGCCGGCCACGGTCCGGGCGTCACTGTCGCCGTCGCGGGCGGCCGACTTCAAGACCTGCCCGCTGCTCTACCGGTTCCGCAGCATCGACCGGCTGCCCGAGCGGCCCAGCGTGGAGCAGGCCCGGGGCACGCTGGTGCACGCGGTGCTGGAGCGGCTGTTCGACCTGCCGGCGGCCGGGCGCACGCCGGAGGCGGCCGGCGACCTGGTGGGCCCGCAGTGGGACCGGCTGGTCACCGAGCAGCCGGAGCTGGCCGGCCTGTTCGACGCCGGCGACCCGGCCGGCACGGCCGAGTTCCTGCGCGCGGCGGCGGGGCTGCTGGAGGGCTACTTCGCGGTGGAGGACCCGCGCCGGCTGGAGCCGGCCGAGCGGGAGGCGCTGATCTCCGCGGTGGTCGACGACGAGCTGTTGATCCGGGGCTACCTCGACCGGCTGGACGTGGCCCCGGACGGGGCGCTGCGGGTGGTCGACTACAAGACCGGCGGTGCCCCCCGGGAGGCGTTCGAGGCCCGGGCGTTGTTCCAGCTCAAGTTCTACGCGCTGGTGCTGTGGCGCACCCGCGGCGTGGTGCCCCGGGTGCTGCGGCTGCTCTACCTCAAGGACGCCGAGGTCTGCGACTACGCCCCCGACGCCGACGAGCTGCTGCGCTTCGAGCGGACCGTGGTGGCGCTGTGGCAGGCGATCGAGACGGCCACCGCCCGGCAGGATTTCCGGCCCCGTCCGAGCCGGCTCTGCGACTGGTGCAACCACCAGGCGCTGTGCCCGAGCTTCGGCGGCACCCCGCCGCCGTTCCCGGCCGCCGCCGGCAGCGCGGACCCGCTGGTCGACGCCCGGTCCCGGCCCGCCCCGCCCGGGGCGGACGAGTGAGCCTCCTCCCTGAGGAGGAGACGGGGTTCACCGTCGGCGACGATCGATCGCGCGTGGCGGCGGCTAGCGTTCCGGTATGACCGGAGGGCCGAGGGCGTTGCTGCGCCGCCACCCGCTCGCCGCCGACGCGCTGTCCGCCGTCGCCCTGGTGCTGGTGGACGCCGTGCTCGTCCTGCTCTCCCCGCAGGATCTCCGGCTCGGCCCGTTGCCCGTCGCGGTCGGCTGGAGCGTGTTGTGCGCCGCTCCGGTGGCGCTGCGCCGGGTCGCCCCGTGGCCGGCGGTGGCCGCCGCCGTGGCCACCCTCGCCCTGCCGGCGCTGCTCGGGCCCGCCCCCACCACGCAGAGCCTCACCTTCGTGGTGCTCACCTACACGATGGCGGCGCACCGGCCGGTGCGGGCCGCCGCGGCGGCCACGGTCGTGCTGTGGCTGCCGGTGGCGGCGGTCAACGTCCTCACCCCCGCCGACGACGCGGCGCTCGGGGTCGGCCCGGCGTACCTGGTGCTCAACAACCTGCTCACCGCCGTGGTGGCGTACGCGGTGGGGCGGGCGGTGCACGCCCGGCGCACCTCGACGGAGGCGCTGCGGGAACGGGCCCGCTCCGCCGAGCAGAACCAGCGGTCCCTGGCCGAGCAGGCCGTCGCCGACGAGCGGCGCCGCATCGCCCGGGAGCTGCACGACGTGGTGGCGCACCACGTGAGCGTGATGGGCGTACTGGCCACCGGCGCCCGGCGGGTGCTGCGCCGCGACCCGGACGCCGCCGACGAGGCGATCGCCACGATCGAGGACACCAGCCGGGCCACCCTGCGGGAGATGCGCCGGCTGCTCGACGTGCTGCGCACCGACGCCGAACCGGCCGCCGACCTGGCCCCGCAGCCCGGCCTGGCCGGCATCGAGGCCCTGGTGGAGCAGGTGCGCGAGGCCGGCCTGCCGGTGACGCTGCGCACCGAGGGCACCCCCGGGCCCCTGGAGGAGGGCGTGGCGCTGACCGTCTACCGGATCGTGCAGGAGGCGCTGACCAACACGCTCAAGCACGCCGGGGACGCCACCGCGGTGGTCCGGCTGACCTTCGGCGCGGCGTTCCTGGCCGTCGAGGTGACCGACACCGGCCGGGGTCCGGGGCCGGCCCCGGACCGGATCGGACACGGCGTGGTGGGCATGCGGGAGCGGGTCGGCCTCTACGGCGGGACGCTGCGCACCGGGGCCCGCCCGGGCGGTGGCTACCGGGTGTACGCGAGGATTCCCGTGGAGCGGTTCGGGGCGGTGCCGGCGTGACCGGGGCCCGTGCCACGATCAGCGGGCCCGCGACGGGCCCGGCGCGACGGGAGGACAGGCGATGAGCGACAGCGTGACGACGGCGCGGCGGGTGCGGATCCTGCTCGCCGACGACCAGCCGCTGCTGCGCACCGGCTTCCGGATGGTGCTGGGCACCGAGGACGACCTGGACATCGTTGCCGAGGCCGGCGACGGCCTGGAGGCGGTGGAGCTGTCCCGCCGGCTGCTGCCCGACGTGGTGCTGATGGACATCCGGATGCCCCGGATGGACGGGGTCGCCGCGACCCGGGCCATCGTCGACGCCCGGCTGCCGGTGCGAGTGCTGATCCTGACCACGTTCGACCTCGACGAGTACGTGGTGGGGGCGCTGCGCGCCGGGGCCAGCGGCTTCCTCGCCAAGGACGTGCCGGCGGAGGACCTGGTGACGGCGATCCGCACGGTGGCCGCAGGAGAGGCGGTCGTGGCGCCGCGGATCCTCAAGCGGCTGCTGGACCGCTTCGCGGACGTGCTGCCCGACCCGGCCGCCGCCCCGCCGAAGGCGCTCAACACCCTCACCGAGCGCGAGCGGGAGGTCCTCGTGCAGGTGGCCCGAGGGCTGTCCAACGCGGAGATCGCCAGGGCGCTTTCGATCAGCGAGACCACCATCAAGACGCACGTCGGGCACGTGCTGACCAAGCTGGGGCTGCGCGACCGGGTGCAGGCCGTGGTGCTGGCGTACGAGTCGGGTCTGGTGCGCCCCCGGGCGTAGCCGTGGCGGCGCCGGGCCCGCCGGTCCGCGTACCGGCGGGGTCGTCGCATGGGGTGACGGCCAGGTGTTGCGTCGTTGCCTACCGTGACCGGCGGTGGGCTGGTGGAGTTTGACCCTGACGTGGCGCGAGGGCCTACCGTGCGCGGCGGCGACGACGCGCACCGTGGTCGGAAACGGTCAGGGTGAACCCTGAGTCGTCCTCCGGGCCGACCCGCAGCGGGAAATCCGCCGACGCTCCCCCCAGAGTCGGACGGATCGGCGGCGCCGGTCACCGAGGATGAGGACATGCCACACACCGGCCAGCGGGGGCGGTGCGGAAGCAGCCGGACGGAAGAGGTAGATGACGTGACCGCGACGGTAGGCCACCAGGCGCGAGCCGCAGCCCGCGCAAGCGACGTGTGGAAGGTGTACGGCAGCGGCGAGGCGCAGGTCGTCGCGCTGCGGGGGGTGAGCGCCGAGTTCGAGCGGGGCCGGTTCACCGCGATCATGGGCCCGTCCGGGTCGGGCAAGTCGACGCTGATGCACTGCCTGGCCGGCCTGGACTCGGTCACCCGGGGCACGGTGTCGATCGGCGAGACCACGGTGACCGGGCTCGGCGACGCCGGGCTGACGAAGCTACGCCGGGACAAGGTGGGCTTCATCTTCCAGCAGTTCAACCTGCTGCCCACGCTGACGGCGAAGGAGAACATCCTGCTGCCGATGTCGATCGCCGGCCGCCGGCCGGACCCTGCCTGGTACGACACCGTGATCGACACGGTCGGGTTGCGCGACCGGCTCGACCACCGCCCGGCGCAGCTCTCCGGCGGTCAGCAGCAGCGGGTGGCGTGCGCCCGGGCGCTGGTCGCCCGCCCCGAGGTGATCTTCGCCGACGAGCCGACCGGCAACCTCGACTCCCGCTCCGGCGCGGAGGTGCTGAACTTCCTGCGCAACTCGGTACGCGAGCACGGTCAGACCATCGTCATGGTGACCCACGACCCGACCGCCGCCGCGTACGCCGACCGGGTGGTGTTCCTCGCCGACGGACAGGTCGTCTCGGAGCTGATCGAGCCGACCGCCGACACGGTGCTGGACACCATGAAGAAGCTCGACGCCCCGGTCATCACCGAGGTGGGAAACTGATGTTCCGGGCCACCCTCAAGAGCCTGCTGGCGCGCAAGGTGCGCCTGGTCCTCTCCGGCCTGGCCGTGGTGCTCGGCGTCATGTTCGTCTCCGGCGCGTTCGTGCTCACCGACACCCTCGGCCGTTCCTTCGACTCGGTCTTCGCCGACGCGTACGCCGACATCGACGTCAACGTCGCCGCCGAGCCGAAGATCGCGGTGGGCGAGGCGGAGGGCGAACAGGTCTCCCCCGCGTTCCCGGCCGACGTGGTGGGCCGGGTCCGGGCGGTACCCGGCGTGGCCGAGGCCACCGGCGTGGTCAACGCCGACGGGGCGCGGCTGATCGGCAGCAACGGCAAGGTGGTCACCTCGTTCGGCCCGCCCCAGCTCGGCGAGAACTGGACCGGCGAGAGCGACCTGGTGAAGCTCCGGGAGGGGCGCGCGCCGCAGGCCGACGACGAGATCGTGGTCAACGCGGCCCTCGCGACGGCCGCCAAGGTCAAGGTGGGCGACCGGGTCGGTGCGCTGACCGCGTTCGACTCCAAGCGCCGCGACTTCACCCTCGTCGGCACCTTCGGCTACAGCGGCGGGCGGGACTCCGTCGGCGGGGTGAACGAGATCGCGTTCACCACACCGGCCGCGCAGCGGCTGATGCTCGGCAAGCCCGACACGTTCAACAGCGTGACGGTGCGGGCCGCCGGCGGGGTGACCCCGGAGGCGCTGCGCGACGACCTGACCCGGGCGCTCGGCCCCCAGTACGAGGTCAAGACCGGCGAGCAGCTCTCCGCCGACGCCGCGGCCAGCCTCAAGGAGGGGCTTTCCTTCTTCAACAAGGTGCTGCTCGGCTTCGCCGCGGTGGCGCTGCTGGTCGGCACGTTCCTGATCCTCAACACGTTCTCGATCATCGTGGCGCAGCGGACCCGGGAGCTGGCCCTGATGCGGGCCATCGGGGCCAGCGGGCGGCAGATCATCGGCTCGGTGGTGCTGGAGGCCCTCGCGGTCGGGCTGATCGCCTCGGTCCTCGGCCTCGGCGCGGGCATCGGGGTGGGCGCGCTGCTGGCCTGGGCGTTCGGCAGGTTCGCCGGCGGGCTGGCCCTGGCCGGGCTGGGCGTGCCGCCGATCGCGGTGGTCAGCGCCTTCGCGGTCGGCATGCTGATCACCGTGGTGGCGGCGCTGCTGCCGGCGCTGCGGGCCGCCCGCATCCCACCGATCGCGGCGATGCAGGACGTGGCCACCCCGGACCGGCCGCTGACCCGGATCACCGTCTCCGGCGCGGTGGTCACCGCCATCGGCGGCGCGCTGCTGGCGGTGGGGCTGACCGGCAACGCCGACGGCGCCACGCTGCCGGTGATCCTGGGCGGGGTGCTGTTCACGTTCATCGGGGTGGCGCTGCTGACCCCGCTGCTCAGCCGGCCGGTGGTGTCCCTGCTCGGCGGGCTGTTCGCCTGGTCGGTGCCCGGCCGGCTCGGCCGGCTCAACTCGGGGCGCAACCCGCGCCGAACGGCCATCACCGCCGCCGCCCTGATGGTCGGCATCGCCCTGGTCACCGGGGTGACGGTGATCCTCGACTCGGCCAAGTCCAGCATCGCGGGTACGGCGGAGAGCATCGTCGACGCGCAGCTGGTGATCTCCGGGGCGCAGACCGGACCCCGGCCGCCGACGTTCGACCCGGCGGTGGTCGACCGGGCCGCCGCGCTGCCGGGGGTGAACGCGGTGGTGGGCGTCTACAACGACAACGCGATCGTCGACGGCGACCGGACGACGTACGTGGTCGCGCTGACCGACCTGGCCGCGATGGGGCAGATCTACCACACCACCGCGCAGTCGGGCACGATCGCCACGCTGCGGCCGGACCAGGTGGCGCTGAGCGTCTCCGGCGCGAAGGAGCTGGGCAAGTCGGTGGGTGACCGGCTGACCGCCCAGTTCGCCCGGGGCGAGGGCCCGCACACGTACACGGTGACGGCGGTCCTGCCCGACGACCGGACCATCGGGTCGATCATGCTGCCGAGGGAGGCGGGGGCGGAGTTCACCAGCCCGCAGCCGTTCACGGCGCTGGTGCAGCTCACCCCGGGCACGGCCGTGTCGCAGGTGCAGCCGGGGCTGGAGGCGCTGGTCGCGGACAGCCCGGAGGTGTCGGTGGCCGACCGGGCCAGCTACATCGAGCAGCAGACCAGCGGCTTCGACACGCTGCTCACGATGATCCAGATCCTGCTGGCGCTGGCCATCGTGATCGCCGTGCTGGGCATCATCAACACCCTGGCCCTGTCGGTGCTGGAGCGGACCCGGGAACTGGGCCTGCTGCGGGCGATCGGGCTGCGCCGGGGGCAGACCATGCGGATGATCACCGTGGAGGCAGTGGTGATCTCGGTGTTCGGCGCGCTGCTCGGCGTCGTCGTCGGCACCGGCCTCGGCGCGGCGGTGGTCCGGGCGCTCCAGGACGAGGGGATCACCGACCTGGTGCTGCCCTGGTCCCAGATCGGGATCTTCCTCGGCCTGGCCGCGCTGATCGGGGTGGTCGCGGCGGCGCTGCCGGCCATCCGCGCCGCCCGGATCAACATCCTGGGGGCGATCGCTCACGACTGAGCCACGGGCACCTCTGCCACTTCCTGGGTGGTGGCAGGGGCTCTGGCCGACGGCGGGGTCGACCCGCCGGGCGAGGCCCTCGGTCAGGTGACCGGGGGCCTCGTCGTTCACGGCGGGCGGCCAGGAGGCCAGCCGGTCCGGGGCGTGCGCCGCCCCGGCCGGCAGGTCAGGCCGGCGGTTCGCCGAGCAGGGCGGCGAGCAGCTCCAGGTCCGCCCCGGTCAGGCTCGCCAACTGGTGTACGCCATCGGCCGGCGCGATCGGCACCTCCGCCGGCACGGCCAGCACCGCCGCGCCGGCGGCCAGGGCGCTGGCCACCCCGGTCGGGGAGTCCTCGATCGCCACGCACCGGGCGATCGGCACGCCGAGCAGCCGGGCGGCGGTCAGGTACGGCTCCGGGTGCGGCTTGGTCGCGTCCACCTCGTCGCCGCAGACCACCACGTCGAAGCTGTCCCGCCCCAGGGTGTCCAGCGCCACCTCCACCAAGGGCCGGACGCTGGAGGTGACCAACGCGGTCGGGACGCCCGCCGCGCGGACCGCGCCCAGCAGCGCCAGCGCGCCGGGCCGCCAGCGCAGCCCGGTGCGGAACAGCTCCAGGATCCGCACGTCGATCCACGCCGTGCTGACCAGCGGGTCGCGGTGCGGCTGACCGAGGTCCTCGTGCAGGATGCGCATCGAGTCGGCCATGCTGGTGCCGACCATCGCCCTGCGGGCGGCGGCGGACAGGGTGCCCCCGTACTCGGCCGCCAGCTCGCGCAGTGCGACGTCCCACAGCTTCTCACTGTCGACCAGGGTGCCGTCCATGTCGAAGAGCACTGCGGCGGGATGGTGGCTGCTCAGCGGGTCCTCCAGTGGTCGCGCGGTCGACGCGATCCTCTCAGCCGGCCCGGCCCGCCGACGCCCGGACCCGCTCGGGGGTGACCTCGGCGACCCTTCCGGGGGCGGCGTCAGCCCAGATTGCAGGCCGACAGGCCGGACTCGTAGCCGCGGAAGAAGGAGTCGGTGCGCTGCTCGGCGGTGCCGTGCGCACCCTCCGCGAACCACGGCTGGTCCGGGTCGTCGCCGACGGCGAGCAGCCCCTCCCGGAACTCCTCCAGATCACCCTCCTCCAGCGTCAGCTGCTGGGCCCGGATCGAGCCGCCGAGGTACGCCCCGGCCATGCAGTCGGCCTGCAACTCCTGCTGGATGGTGAAGTCGTAGCGGATGCCCAGGCGCACCTGCACGCCGTGGGCGTACTCGTGGCCGAGCAGGTAGTACAGGAACGCGTCGCCGACCTGCCGGAACGCCGAGACCGACCAGTTGACGTCGTAGGCGATGAAGTCGCCCGCCGAGCAGTACACGGCGTTGTTGCGCGGCAGCGCCTGCCCGCCGCAGGACAACTCGCCCTCCCGCTGGTACGCCACCACCCGCCGGATCGGCTCGAACCGCCGGCCGGACTCTTGGAACTGCGCGGTCCAGTACACCTCGGCCTTGTCCACCGCGCCGGCGAAGTCCTCCTTGAACTCCGCGACGCCGGTCGTGCCGTCGGCGCGGGTGCGATCCGCGCCCGGTGCCGAGGACTGGCGGGGCCGCTCCGGGCCGGGCTGCCGCGGCGCACCCTCGTCCACCCCGCCGACCACGCAGCCGCCGGCCAGCACCAGCACGGCCAGCAGACCCACCAGCGGCCCTCGCGGCCGACGTCCCGCGCGTACCGTCACCGTGCCTCCCCGGTTCGCCCTCGCCGGTGCAGTACCCCGGCCCCGCTTCGATCATGCCGCCGGCGAGGGCTCCCGGTGACCCTCCGATCGGCTCGCGTCGACGCCACCCCGCCCGGGCTCGCCGTCGTCGCACGGTCGGCGGCCCGCGCTCCGCCCAGGGGGGTCGGGCGAGGCCGCCCGTCCCGTCCCGTCACGGGCTGGCGGCGAGGAAGACGAACGCGGCCAGCAGGACCAGGTGCACGCCGCCCTGGAGCAGGGTGGCCCGGCCCGGCACCACGGTCAACACGCCCGTGACGACGGTCAACGCCAGCAGCGCCAACTGCGTGCCGCCCAGCCCGAGCAGCAGCGGCCCGTCCAGCCAGATCGAGGCGATGGCGATGGCCGGGATGGTCAGGCCGATGCTGGCCATGGCCGAGCCGAGGGCCAGATTGAGGCTGATCTGCACCCGGTCGCGGCGGGCGGCACGGGCAGCGGCCAGGGTCTCCGGCAGCAGCACCAGCAGCGCGATGATCACGCCGACGAACGCCTGCGGAAGGTTGGCGGCGGACACCCCCGCCTCGATGGCCGGTGACACCATCTTCGCCAGACCCACCACGGCGACCAGCGCCACCACCAGCAGGGCGAGGCTGGCCAGCGCGGCCCGGGGCGACGGCGGGTCGGCGTGCCCGTCTCCGTCAGCGTCGACCACCGCCCCGTCGGCGCCCACCGGCAGGAAGTAGTCGCGGTGCCGGCCGGTCTGCACCAGCACGAACAGCCCGTACAGGGCCAGCGAGGCCACGGCGGCGAAGGTGAGCTGGGCCGGGGAGAACTCCGGGCCGGGCCGGGCCGTGGTGAAGGTCGGCACCACCAGGCTCAGAGTCGCCAGGGTGGCCACGGTGGCCAGCGCCCCACCGGTGCCCTCGGGGTTGAACACCGCCACCCGGCGGCGCAGCGCGCCGAGCAGCAGGGACAGGCCCAGGATGCCGTTGCAGGTGATCATGACGGCGGCGAAGACCGTGTCCCGGGCCAGCGACTGCGTCTTGTCGCCACCACTGATCATCAGGGTGACGATGAGGGCCACCTCGATGACCGTGACCGCGACGGCGAGCACCAGCGAACCGAAGGGTTCACCCACCCGGTGGGCGACCACCTCCGCGTGGTGCACGGCCGCCAGCACCGCCCCGGCCAGGAACACCGCCACGATCACCACGACCACCGGGGGTAACTCCCTGCCCCAGGTCAGGACCAGGACCACGACGGCGAGCAGGGGAACGACGACGGTCCAGTCGGTGACACGGGAACGCAGGAGGGCGGGCATGGCGCCAACCCTGCCAGAAATCGTGATCATCGCCCACCCGAACTACGGCACGCACCCGCGGTAACCGCGCAGGTGGGAGCGGGTCCGACCGCGACGACGGCCCGGGAATCCCTCAATCACGCCCGACGATGCCGGCATCGGGAACCCGCCAGAGCACCAGCTCCGTGTCCGGCACCCGCTCGGCGAACCACCCGTCCCGGGCCGCCGCCGCGAGCAGGCCCCGCAGGTCGTCGTCGAACGCCGCCAGCCGCGCCCCGAACAGGTGCGGCACCGCGTCCGACCGCGAGTGCACCCACGCCACCACGTCGTCGACCGACCGCCGCACCACCGCCCCCGACGGCACCCGCAACCGCTGCGGGCCGACAAAACCCGCCGCCGCCAGCACCGCGTCCTCGCCGCCCGGCGTCCCGTGCGGCAGGAACCCCCGGCCGGCCCGCCGAACCGGGCCCAGATAGCCGCGCACCAGCTCGGCCACCGCCGCGTACGGGGGCACCGGACAGGGCAGCCCGGCCGTCGACAACGGCTCCTTGGCGTCGCTGATGTGCACGAACGCCCCGCCCGGCAGCAACATCCGGCGCACCGTCGTCGCGACCCGGGCCTGCTCCATCCAGTGGAAGGACTGCCCGAACACCGCCACCCGGAAGAGCCCCAGCCCGGCCGGCAGATCCTCCGCCCGCGCCCGCACCCACCGGACGTCGCCCACGCCCTCGACGGCGGCCCGCTGCCGCGCCCGCGTCAGCATCCCGGGGTCCGGGTCGATCCCCACCGTCTCCGCGAACCACCCGGCCAGCGGCAGCGTCACCGTCCCCGGGCCGCAACCCACGTCCAGCAACCGACCCGACCCGTCCAGGCCGAGGACCTCCGCCAGCGCCGCCCCGAAACCCTCCGCGTACGGCAGCCGCCCCCGCTCGTAGTGCACGGCGGCACCCTCGAACAGGGACTCGTCCCAGACCCAGCCCTCCGGCACGCCCCTCGCTCCCCTCACTCCGACGCGGTCAGCGCCGACCCGCCGCCAGGCGAACCGGCCGGGCACCGCCGGCCGGGCACCGCCGCCGCGTCATCAGCAAATCGTTCCACAGCCTGGTGACCGCCTGAGCCCTTGCCCCAGGCAGCGATCAGCTCACGGTGACCTGCCGTGACTCCCGCCGCGCGCTGATCCGGGTGCCCGACGTCCTCCATGGACGTCCCAGCGTGGTCATCCGATCATTACTCAACCGGCATCAATTACAGGTAGACCAACGCGAGCGCCCAGCCGACGATGACGCGCGAATACGCCATGAGGGTGGCGAGTATCAGCAGTCCGGCAGCCGTCAACGCCACCATCACCGCGAAGACGGTGCCGTTCGTCGCCACGTATCGCCAGCCACGGCGAGGCGAGGGCTCGTTGGGGCGAACATCATCCTCTTCAAAGAAGATCACGAAGTGAGGCTACGTAGGTACCCCGGATCAACGCCCCCACCCCGGCCATGGCCTGTTCCACAAAGACCTTGGACCCACGGCCCGGGCAGCCGGCAGACCAGCGTTCACGCAGCTCAGGATGGGTGACGGCGTCACTTGGCGTTGAACTGTAACCGGGTTGACGGCCTGACTCCTTGATCCCCAGGCAACCAGCACCGCCACGTGAGCTGCTGCACTTCAACCCTTGACCCCGACCAGAAAGCCCGAGCATGAAGCTGCCGCCCGGAGCCACCGGATTCACCCCACCACCCGGGGGGCACGCGGACTTGGGCGCCTTCACCGCCGTCTGCCACCACGCCGCCCGCGCCATCGGCGCCACCGTCACCGGCGTCACGCCTGCCGCCGTCACACCGAACTTCCACACGATCGACATCACCCACGACCAGCACCACCTCGCCGTGCTGCGGCATACCGCCGTGCCGTTCGTCGCCTTCGCCCGCCCCCGAGCCAGCGGCGACATCAACACCACGTTCGTCGACCACCGCGACCTCGCCGCCGCCATCGCCAACCTGACCGACGCCCAGGCCCTCACCGTCAAGCAGCTACGAACCCCGCTGCCACAGGTCGACCTGAGCGCCCTCGACCCGCGCGAACACGACCAGATCAACTGCTGGAAGCCGACCACCGTCGGCGAACTACTGTTCAACCTCTGGGACTGAGGACCAGCAACCTGAGAGCAGGAACAACAAGATCGTCTAGCCGGATTTGTAACGGATCATCTGAGTGCAATCCGTTACGCATCAACCGGAGCCCGACATCGCCGGTAGCCCGCCTGGGCCTAGGTTCTGTCTTGCGGATCTTGGTGGTCGGGGACGGCGCGTAGCCAGTCGAGGGTTTCGACCAGGTCGAGAGTGGCCTGGAAGTGGGCGGCGAGTTTGTCGTACCTCGTGGCGAGTCCTCGCCAGTGTTTGCGCCGGTTGAAGCCGCGTTCGACCTGGTTGCGGCGCCGGTAGGCGACCTTGTCGAACCGTGGTGGTCGGCCGCCGCGTCGTCCTTTCCGCTTCCGGTTGGCGATCTGGTCGTTGGGCTCGGGGATGACCGTGGTGATGCCCTTGTCCCGCAACGCGGTCCGGTTCGCACGAGAGGAGTACGCCTTGTCACCGGTGAGCGAGTCCGGACGCTGGCGGGGTCGTCCGACACCGCCGGGTCGGGGGACCCGGACCTGCTCCAGCAGGGGGACCAGTTGGCGGGTGTCAGCTGCCTGACCAGGGGTGATCAGGCTGGCCAGGGAACGGCCACGCCCGTCGGCCAGGGTGTGGATCTTCGTGGTGAGACCACCCCCCGATCGGCCGATGGCTTGTGCTGCCCGCGACTCCTCGCGGGTCAGCCCCCTTTACGGGCACCGGCGGCGTGCTGGTGGGTCCGCACGATGGTGGCGTCGACCTGGGCGTTCCAGTCGATGTCGTCATCGAGTTCGGCCAGGGCGATGACGTGGGCCTTCAACCGGGCCCAGGTGCCGTCGGCCGCCCACCGAGCGAACCGCCCGTGGGCGGTCTTCCATGGCCCGTACCGTTCGGGCAGGTCCCGCCACGGCGAACCCGTGCGCTTGACCCAGCAGATCGCGTTGATGACCTGCCGGTGATCCCGCCACCGGCCACCCCGCACGGGCTGTGCCGGCAACAACGGTGCCAACACAGCCCACTCATGGTTCATGAGATCACCTCGCGCCATACAGGGCTTAACGAGCGAGACTCATGATCCGCAAGACAGAACCTAGACCGCTTCCCCGACCTCGTAGGGGTGTGTGTCGGTCGGGTCGTACGGCTGGTCGGCCAGTTCCACCGCCTGGGAGTGCTCCAGCGCGTAGTAGACATGTGCACAGCGCGGATGCACGGTCACCAGGTCGCCGGGCTCAAGCGTCATCTCCGCTCGTTCGCCGGAGCCCAGGTCGTGGTACAGCGCTCGCAGGCGCCCGCTGATCAGATACAGCGTCTCCGACTTGTGGTTGTGGAAGTGGTTACCGCGTGGCTTGGTGGCGTCAGGCCGGAACTCCAGGTAGGCGAGGAATCGGTAGGTACCGCCGTTGACTACCTGGGCCAGCTCACCCGCTGGCGACTGAATCCGTCCTCCTCCAGGAGGAACCGGAGGCGTCGTTACCGGAAGTCGCCGCACCTGCACCTTCTCCATGGCCGCATCGTAGGTCCTCAGCCTCGACCGCTGACCGAGCGACTGTCCACGGGCACTCGGTGTCAGGCCGTAAGTTCCTGGCGCAAGTCGTCCAGATCGACGTGACTCGTGGACCGGCGAGTCGGCAGCATCGACGAGCGGCAGGTACGGGATCAGCCGCAGCCACCCGTCAACCAGCAGGATGTTCATGAAAGATGCCGCGTGCCGTTCGAATCCGTTGGGCGACAGCGCGGTTGTCTTCCTCGGTCAAGTCCAGATGTATCCGCAGCCCTTGTGCTGTCACTCCCATGTCGCCAGTCACTTCGGCTGGGCTCTGCGTAACGGCCAGCTGGCCCTGCCCTGGCTCCCACAGCTCGAAAAGCTGCTCGGCAGCCCACTCGGGAGCATCGCCTCCAAGACTCGGCAATGATCCGGGTACGGCATCCTCTTCAAGGCCCTGTCGCTCTACCTCGGCCACGCCGATCCCGGCTTCACCCTGCGGGTCTACACCCACCTGCTGCCGGCCAGCGAGGACCGCACCCGCCGGGCGATCGACGCAGCCTTCGGCCACGGCCCGGACGCCCCTGACGGCCTGACGACGGCCCAGGCAGGGGCCTGGAGGGTGTTTGCGCAGCTCAGGCAGGGTGACGGCGTCACTTGGCGTTGAAGTAGCTCGCCTCCGGGTGGTGCACCACGATCGCGTCGGTCGCCTGCTCCGGCACCAGCTGGAACTCCTCCGAGAGCTGCACCCCGATCCGATCCGCGCCCAGCAGGTCCACGATCTTCGCCCGGTCCTCCAGGTCCGGGCAGGCCGGGTAGCCGAACGCGTACCGGCAGCCCCGGTAGTCGTTGCCCAGCAGGCCCGCCAGGTCCGCCGGGTCGCCGTCGGCCACCGTACGACCGCCCGGCAGCGTCAGCTCGGCCCGGATCCGCCGGTGCCAGTACTCCGCCAGCGCCTCCGTGAGCTGCACCGACAGGCCGTGCACCTCCAGGTAGTCGCGGTACTCGTTGCCGGCGAACATCTTCGCCGTGTACTCGCTGACCGGCTGCCCCACGGTCACCAGCTGCAACGCCACCACGTCGAGCTGGTCGCCCTGGGGCCGGAAGAAGTCCGCCAGGCACAGCCGTCGCTCCTGGCGCTGCCTCGGGAACGAGAACCTGGCCCGCTCGGCGTGCCCGTTCTCGTCCAGCACCACCAGGTCGTTGCCCTCCGAGTACGCCGGGAAGTACCCGTACACCACCGCCGCCTCAAGGACCTGGTCGGCGGTCAGCCGATCCAGCCAGTACCGCAGCCGGGGCCGACCCTCGGTCTCCACCAGTTCCTCGTAGGACGGGCCCTTGCCGCCCCGGGCGCCCTTCAGCCCCCACTGCCCCAGGAACGTCGCCCGCTCGTCCAGCAGCGCCGAGTACTCCGCCAGCGGCAGGCCCTTCACCACCCGGGTGCCCAGGAACGGCGGGGTCGGCACCTCCACGTCGCGCGCCACGTCGGAACGCACCGACGCGTCGTCCAGCTCCGGCAGCACCTCGGTCACCATCGCCCGCTGCCGCGCCCGACGCGCCCGACGCGCCGCCAGAGCCGCCTCCCGCTCCGGGTCCACCACCGGCGCCCCGCCCCGCTTCGCCGTCATCACCCGGTCCATCAGGGACAACCCCTCGAACGCGTCCCGGGCGTAGTGCACCTGACCAGGGAACAGCGCCCGCAGGTCGTCCTCCACGTACGCCCGGGTCAGCGCCGCACCGCCGAGCAGCACCGGCCACCGCTCGGCGACCCCGCGCTCGGCCATCTCGGCCAGGTTCTCCTTCATGATCACCGTGCTCTTCACCAGCAGTCCGGACATCCCGATCACGTCGGCCCGGTGCTGCTCCGCCGCGTCGAGGATCGCGGTGATCGGCTGCTTGATGCCGATGTTGACGACCTCGTAGCCGTTGTTGGACAGGATGATGTCGACCAGGTTCTTGCCGATGTCGTGCACGTCGCCCTTGACCGTGGCCAGCACGATCCGGCCCTTGCCGTCGTCGTCGGCCTTCTCCATCTGTGGTTCCAGGTACGCCACCGCGGTCTTCATCACCTCGGCCGACTGGAGCACGAACGGCAGCTGCATCTGGCCGGAGCCGAACAGCTCGCCGACCACCTTCATCCCGTCCAGCAGCAGGTCGTTGATGATCGACAACGGGGACCGGCCCCCGGCCATCGCCGCGTCGAGGTCGGCCTCCAGACCGTTGCGCTCGCCGTCGATGATCCGCCGCTTGAGCCGCTCCTCCAGCGGCAGCGCCGCCAGCTCCTGCGCCCGGGTGGCCCGCGCCGAGGTGGCGTCCACCCCCTCGAAGGCCTCGATGAACCGCTGCACCGGGTCGTACCCCTCGCGGCGCCGGTCGTAGACCAGGTCCAGCGCGACCTCGCGCTGCCCGTCCGGGATCCTCGACATCGGCAGGATCTTGCTGGCGTGCACGATCGCCGAGGTCAGGCCGGCCTGCACGCACTCGTTCAGGAACACGGAGTTGAGCACCTGCCGGGCCGCCGGGTTCAGCCCGAACGACACGTTCGAGATGCCCAGGGTGAAGTTCACCCCCGGCCAGCGGCGGGCGATCTCCCGGATCGCCTCGATGGTCTCGACCCCGTCGCGCCGGGTCTCCTCCTGGCCGGTGGCGATCGGGAAGGTCAGCGCGTCGATCAGGATGTCGGCGCGGCGCAGCCCCCACCGGCTGGTCAGGTCCTCGATCAGCCGCCCCGCGACCCGCACCTTCCACTCGGCGGTGCGGGCCTGCCCCTCCTCGTCGATGAGCAGCGCCACCACCGCCGCGCCGTGCTCGGAGATGATCGGCATCACCCGGGCGTAGCGGGAGCCCGGCCCGTCGCCGTCCTCGAAGTTGACCGAGTTGACCACGCACCGGCCGCCGAGCATCTCCAGCCCGGCCTCGATCACCTGCGGCTCCGTCGAGTCCAACATGATCGGCAGCGTGGACGCGGTCGCGAACCGGCCGGCCAGCTCCCGCATGTCCACCGTGCCGTCGCGGCCCACGTAGTCCACGCACAGGTCCAGCAGGTGCGAACCGTCCCGGGCCTGGCTGCGGGCGATTTCCACGCACGCCTGCCAGTCAGCGGCGAGCATCGCCTCCCGGAACGCCTTCGACCCATTGGCGTTGGTCCGCTCGCCCACCATCAGCACGCTCGCGTCCTGGGCGAACGGCACGTGGTGGTAGATCGAGGAGACGCCGGCGTCGGCCTGCGGCTGCCGCGGACCCGGCCGCACGCCGTGCAGCCGCTCGGCGACCACCCGGATGTGCTCCGGGGTCGTCCCGCAGCAGCCGCCGATCAGCGACACGCCGTACTCGACGACGAACCGCTCCAGCGCGTCGGCCAGCTCCACCGGGGTCAGCGGGTAGACCGCCCCGTCGGCGGTGAGCTGCGGCAGGCCGGCATTCGGCATCACCGACAGCGGCACCCGGGCGTGCTGGGACAGGTAGCGCAGGTGCTCGCTCATCTCCGCCGGCCCGGTCGCGCAGTTCAGCCCGATCAGGTCGATGCCCAGCGGCTCCAGCGCGGTCAGCGCCGCGCCGATCTCGCTGCCCAGCAGCATCGTGCCGGTGGTCTCCACCGTGACGTGGCAGATCAGCGGCACCGTCCGCCCCGCCGCGGCCATCGCCCGGCGCGACCCGACCACCGCCGCCTTCACCTGGAGCAGGTCCTGGCAGGTCTCCACGATCAGGGCGTCCGCGCCGCCGTCGATCAGCCCGGCCGCGTTCTCCTGGTACGCGTCGCGCAGCGTCGCGTACGCGGTGTGCCCGAGGGTCGGCAGCTTCGTGCCCGGACCGATCGAGCCGAGCACGAACCGGGGCCGCTCCGGGGTGCTCCACGCGTCGGCGGCCTCCCGGGCGATCCGCGCGCCGGCCTCGGCCAACTCCCAGATCCGGTGCGAGATGTCGTACTCGCCCAGGTTGGCCAGGTTGGCGCCGAAGGTGTTCGTCTCGACGCAGTCCGCCCCGGCTGCGAGGTACGCCTCGTGCACGCCCCGGACCACGTCCGGGCGGGTCACGTTGAGGATCTCGTTGCAGCCTTCGTGGCCCTCGAAGTCGTCCAGGGTCAGGTCGGCGGCCTGGAGCATCGTCCCCATCGCGCCGTCGGCGACGAGGATCCGGTCTGACAGCACATCCAGCAACGAAGTCCGCACTGATCCAGGGTAATGCGAGGAACCGTGGATGGGTCACCGCCCGCGCGCCCTCCCACATTGTGTCGGCTGGATCACCCCGGGCGGCGGGCGGGGAGCACCACCTCGTCCCGACCCGGTTCGGTTCGGGCCGGACGGGCCGGCCGCGCGGGGACCGGAACGGCGCGGCCGACGGGCCGCATCCCGCGCCGACACGTAGGCTGACAGACGTGAAGGACAACAGGGACGCCACCGTGCACGGCGGGCGGGCGACAGGGCCGTCGCCCGCGGCCGCCCCCGACGAGCAGGGTGAGGTGACGGCGTGACCGAGTTCGACGGACTGCCGGTACTGCGGTCCCCCGTGGCCATCGCCGCCTTCGAGGGCTGGAACGACGCCGCCGACGCGTCGACCGCCGCGGTCGAGCACCTGGAGCAGGTCTGGGAGTCGCGGCAGATCACCGAGCTGGACCCGGAGGACTTCTACGACTTCCAGGTCAGCCGACCGACGGTCACGATGGCCGACGGCGAGACCCGCCGGGTCGAGTGGCCCACCACCCGGTTCATGGTGGCCAGCCCCGAGGGCACCGAACGGGACGTGGTGCTGATCCGGGGCATCGAGCCGAGCATGCGCTGGCGCACGTTCTGCGAGCAGGTGCTGGAGATCTGCCACAGCCTGGAGGTCGAACGGGTGGTGCTGCTCGGCGCGCTGCTGGCCGACGTGCCGTACACCCGGCCGCTGCCGATCAGCGGCAGCGCCTCGGACGCGGAGGCCGCCCGGCGCTATCAGCTCACCCCCACCCGCTACGACGGCCCGACCGGGATCGTCGGCGTGCTGCACGACGCCTGCACCCGGGCCGAGGTCGACGCGGTCTCGTTCTGGGTGCACGTGCCGCACTACGCCAACAACCCGCCCTGCCCGAAGGCCACCCTGGCCCTGCTGCACCGGGTCGAGGAGGTGCTCGACCTGCCGGTGCCGATGGCCGACCTGGCCGAGGAGGCCGCCGAGTGGGAGCAGCGGGTGCGCGGCGCCGCCGAGCAGGACGCCGAGCTCGGCGAGTACGTCCGCGAGCTGGAGGAACGCGTCGGCGACGCGGGCATCACCCCGCTGACCGGCGACGAGATCGCCCAGGAGTTCGAGAAGTACCTGCGTCGGCGTGGCGGCTCGGCCGGCCCCACCGCCGGCTCCTGGTAGCCGCGTAGCTGCCCCCCACCGCATACCGAGGCCCCCGGATCGCCATCTTGGGATCTAGCGGTCCTCGCAACACCCAGACCTTCTGGGAGTTGCGAGGACCGTGTCCGTTTCTGCTGAGTTCGAGGCAAGGTTCTTCGAGATCTTCGATCGCGTTGGCAGCGTGGCCGTTGCTGCGCGGGAAGCCGGAGTCAACCGGAACACCGCGTACGGGTGGGTTCGTCGAGTAGGGCGTCGCTCGACGCCTATCTCGCGGCGTCATCCCCGTCGGGATGAGTACGAGCGCCTGCGTGAGCAGGGGGTTGCCCGGCGCCGTGCCGCGCAGCTGGTCGGGGTCAACGAGCGCACCGCCAAGGACTGGGACTGGGGAGTACGCAAGACACGCAGCTCTCGGACGTACCGGGATGGGCGCCGGGTGGACTACAACAGCGGGGTGGTCACTCAGGTGCTGCCGTCGCTGACGGCACTGGACAAGGAGCTGCACTCACGGTTCCTGACCGTGGCAGAGCGCGAGACGATCGCGGACATGCGCCGCGTCGGGCAGTCGCTCAACGCGATCGGGCGAGCGCTCGGGCGATCTGCCTCGACGATCAAGCGCGAGATCGACAACCACGCCGGCGCCGACGGGGTCTACCGCGCCTATGCCGCGCACCGAGCCTGGGCCGCGTCCCGGCCCCGGCCTAAGGACCGCAAGCTTCTGCAGGACGGTCCGCTGCGCGACTTCGTGGTCGACGGGCTACGCGAACGCTGGTCACCGCAGCAGATCTGCAACGCTCTGCTCAGGCAGTACCCCGAGGACCAGGAGATGCGGGTGAGCGCGGAGACGATCTACCAGGCGTTGTACGTCCAGGCCCGTGGCGCGCTCAAGCGCGAGGTCGCCGCGGCGCTGCGCACCGGCCGCACCCGACGCAAGCCACATCGTCGCCCCGACCAGCGCACCCCGCGGTTCGTCGACGGCATGGTCATGATCAGCGAGCGCCCGGCCGAGGCCGAGGACCGCGCCGTGCCCGGCCACTGGGAAGGCGACCGTGCGACACGAAGTCGCACGAGTTTGAGTGGATTTGCCGCTTGGAGGTTCGTCTATTACTGATGGCAAGTCCCGGTCCTGTGTCCGTTGGCTCGTCCCCTCTCCTGACATGCGTTGCTGGTAACGGCGGGGTGTGAAGCTCAGGAGTCAAGCCCAAGGGTTTCCGTTCCGTCCGGGAGCTACAGGCTAAGGGGAAGACCGGACGGGTGAATGCAAATGAACCCTCGATGATGTCTCGTGATCCCAAGCCCTGTCGACGGAATGCGGTAATGGGGTACAGGGCTGGCCGTTGAGAAGCGGCAGGCGCTGGCTGGTAGAGGTCACTCCAGCCAGAAGGACACCGCCGCCTCGGGATAAAGAGGGCACCCACCCCGGTCGTGTCTCACTCGTGCGGAACGTGGAAATCCCGTTGGAGTCCGGGTCTCGATGACCGGTCGGCCGACTGCGAGGAAAGCTCAATTCTTCAGCGGGGACAGGAAGGCCCAAGAAGCGAATGCCGGTAGCCGAAAGGAAACAGGAAATCGGAGGAGTCATCCGATCCTCCATCGGATTCTTCCGTATAACTGGCCGGATACGGGCGATGCCCGGACTCGAAAGGGTGCTGACGTGGGTCTGGTGAGCCTGTGGAGAAACACTGAACAATGACACCGGAACCGAAGGACAAGTTGGACGTCACAGTGACGCAAGTGTTCACTCCGATTGGCTCGTGGTGAGTATGTTGCCGTGGTGAACGGACCGGAGGGCGATGTTATCGACTGGTCGTCGATCGCTTGGCGCCAGGCTGAAGATGCCGTGGGTCGTCTGCGTCAGAGAATTTTCGCGGCGTCGCAGGCGGGGGACCTTAAACGGGTCCGCAATCTGCAGAAACTGATGCTCCGTTCTCGCGCTAACACGCTGATCAGCGTGCGGCGAGTCACGGAGATCAACGCTGGCCGTAAGACGGCGGGCGTCGACGGGAAAGTCGTGCTGCACCCGGAATCCAAGGCTGAACTGGCCGACTGGATGCAGCACGACAGCGCCATGTGGACTGCCCGTCCCGTCAAGCGTGTCTACATTCCTAAGCCCGGAACCACGAAACGGCGTGGTCTCGGCATTCCCGTGATCGCCGACAGGGCCTTACAAGCCTTGACAGCGAACGCGTTGGAACCTGAATGGGAGGCCCGATTTGAGCCGAAGTCCTACGGATTTCGGCCGGGCCGCGGCTGTCACGACGCGATCGGGGCCATCTATTCCACGCTCAACGGTAAGAACCCGCAGCGGGTGTGGATCCTCGACGCTGACCTGACGGCAGCCTTCGACCGGATCGATCACCGGCACCTGCTGACATTGCTTGGCGCGTTTCCCGCCAGGGATCGAGTGGAACGATGGCTGAAAGCAGGTGTGATCGATAATGGCCGGTTCGCCCCGACCGGGGAAGGAACTCCCCAAGGCGGAGTGATCAGCCCGACGCTGTTCAACGTGGCTTTGCATGGAATGGAGAATGCCGCCGGGGTCCGTTACCTCACAGCCGGCAGAGATGCCGGCAGTGCGGTAACAGACAGTCCGGTGCTGGTGAGATACGCAGACGATTTCGTCGTGATGTGCCACAGCCATGAGCGGGCCGACCAGGCCAAGGAAAGGCTACGGCAATGGCTGACGTCCAGAGGATTAGCCTTCAACGAGGGCAAAACTCGTATCGTCCATGCTGGCGATGGGTTCGATTTTCTGGGGTTCAACGTCCGCCGCTATCACGGGAAACTGCTGATCAGACCGAGCAAGGCGGCATTGAGACGGATCCGGGAAAGGCTACGCGGCGAGATAATAGCTTTGCGAGGAGCTAACGCGGCGGCGGTGCTTTACAAGATCAACCCCATCGTCCGGGGCTGGTCTGCCTATTACCGGACGGTGGTGTCGAGCGAGATATTCACGGCGCTGGACAACTATGTGTGGATTCTGCTTTACAAGTGGGCGAAACACAGCCACCCGAATAAGTCGAAGCACTGGATCGTTGACAGGTACTTCGGCCGGTTCAACCAGGCCAGGCAGGACAGGTGGGTTTTTGGTGACCGTGACAGCGGCTCCTACCTGATCAAGTTTTCCTGGACGAAGATCGTCCGGCACCAACTGGTCAAGGGCACGGCGTCCCCGGACGATCCTGCTCTCAGCAAGTATTGGGCCGATCGGCGCTGCAAAGGACCTCCAGCAACGGGCAAAGCCACGCTGTATCTTTTGAAGAAACAGCAAGGTCGATGTTCGCTCTGCCGAGGGTTTCTGCTACACGCCGAGCACGCGCCGCAGACCCCAACCGAATGGGAACTGTGGACACGCACGATCCGGAAGGCGATCGTCAGACAACATGTCGTCGCCCCGATCGACGGTAAGCCGGACGCTATTCATTCCCGTCTCATACACGCGTACTGCCTCCGACGGCAGCCAGCCGGCGAAGGCCAAAGGCCAAGCATTCTGCCCGTCAGCGAGCCTCCAGGGCTTGCTTGAGCCGTGTGCGGTTAACGCCGCAAGCACGGTTCTGAGGGGGCCCCGGCGCAGCAATGCGCCGGGGCTACCCGACTGATCATGGGCGCGGGCAACCAGTCCGCGATCGTGACGCTGGTCGAGCGCGCCACCCGGTACGTGATGCTCGGGCATCTGCCCGGCGGGCACACCGCCGAAGAAGTCCGCGACGTGCTGGTGGATCTCATCGGCACACTGCCGGCCCACCTACGCGGATCGCTGACCTGGGACCAGGGCGCGGAAATGGCTGCCCACAAGCAGTTCACCCTCGCCACCGGGGTGCCCGTCTACTTCTGCGACCCGCACTCGCCCTGGCAGCGCGGATCCAACGAGAACACCAACGGCCTGCTCCGCCAGTACTTCCCCAAGGGCACCGACCTGTCGGTCCACGGACCCGCAGACCTTGAGCACGTCGCTCAAGAACTCAACGGCCGCCCACGACAGACGCTCGGCTGGGACAACCCAGCCGAGCGTCTGCGTGATCTACTGACAGCCACCTAAGCCATCAGGTGTTGCGAGGACCCCCAGAAACCGCCCATGATCCGGGGCCCTCGCGCGTGTCCGGGGTGGCGAGGTCACGTCCCGTACGGCATCCTAGGAACCTAGCTGTCATTCTAGGAGGCGGGCATGCAGATCAACCCCGGCGCGGCCGAGTTCCCGCACCGGCAGATCGCCGCGCAGCTCAAGGCCCAGGTGCGCCGCGGCGACTGGGGACCCGGCGAGCGGCTGCCGTCCATCCCGGCCATCGCCGAGATGTTCGGCGTGGCGAAGCAGACCGTGCAACGCGCCGTCGACCAGCTGCGGGTCGAGGGCATCCTGATCACCAAGCCCGGCTCCGGTACGTACGTCCGGGGCACCCGCCGCCGGCTCAACCGCCTCTCCCGGGGCCGGTACGGCGGCTTCCGCGGCTACCACACCGACCTGGCCGCCCGGTACCGCCAGCAGCTCGTCTCGGTCGGCCGGGCCCCCGCCCCGCCGGAGGTCGCCGACGCGTTCGGCGTCGCCGACGGCACCGAGCTGCTGTGCCGCCGGCACCTCGTCCGCACCGAGGACTCCCCCGTCGAGGTGGGCGCCTCCTGGTTCCTCCCGGCGGACACCGCCGGCACCTCCCTGGAGCGGGGCGAGGCGTTCGGCCGGCCCCTCTACCAGGAGGCGGAGGAGGCCACCGGCCGGCGGTACGTCACCGCCACCGACACCATCACCGCCCGCCAGCCAAGCCGGGAGGAGGCGGAGACACTCCAGATCCGCCCCGACACCCCCGTGCTGCACCTGTTACACGTCGCCTACGACGACCGGCGCAAGCCCATCGAGGTCGCCCATGCCACCTGGCCGGGACCGATGACCACACTCACCGAGGAGTACCGGATCCCCGCCCCCACGCCGGACCCCGACCCGGACCCCGGCCTCGTCCTGGGCTGAGCCGCCAAAGGTGGGCGGGCGTGGGGCTCAGAGGCGGAGGCCCAGGAGGGCGTCGAGGGTGTCGGCGAACAGGGTCGGGGCGGCCCGGTCCTCGCCCTCGCCGGCGAGGGCGCGCTCGGCCCAGGCGTCGGCGACCGCGATCGCGCCGGGGGTGTCGAGGTCGTCGGCGAGCCGGTCGCGTACCGCGGCCAGCAGCTCGGCCCCGGACGGGCCGGCGGTGGCAGCGGCGGCCCGGCGCCACCGGGCCAGGCGCTCGTGGGCGGCGGTCAGCAGGTCGTCGGTCCAGGTGCGGTCGGCGCGGTAGTGCCCGGCCATCAGCCCGAGCCGGACCGCCACCGGGTCCACCCGGTCGGCACGCAGCCGGGAGACGAAGACCAGGTTCCCCTTGGACTTCGACATCTTCTCGCCGTCCAGGCCGATCATGCCGGCGTGCACGTAGTGGGTGGCGAACGGCGACCGCCCGGTCAGCCGCTCCGCGTGCGCGGCGGAACACTCGTGGTGCGGGAAGATCAGGTCGTTCCCGCCGCCCTGCACGTCGATGGTCTCGCCCAGCAGGTTCAAAGCGATCACCGTGCACTCGATGTGCCAGCCCGGCCGGCCCGGACCGAGGTCGCCACCGGGCCAGGACGGCTCGCCCTCGCGAGCCCCCCGCCACAACAGCGGGTCCAGCGGGTCCCGCTTGCCCGCCCGGCCCGGGTCGCCACCGCGCTCGGGGAAGATCTCCAGCATCTCCGGCCGGGACAGGTTCGACTCGTAGCCGAACTCCGGGACGGCGGTGATGTCGAAGTAAATGTCGCCGGTGCCGTCGTCGAGCCGGTACGCCGCGCCGTCCTTGAGCAGGACGAGGACCTTGTCGGCGATGTCCGGGATCGACTCCACCGCGCCGACGTAGTGCGCCGGCGGGATGATCCGCAGCGCCTCCATGTCCTCCCGGAACAGCGCGGTCTCCCGCATCGCCAGGACCTTCCAGTCCTCGCCGTCGCGCTCGGCCCGCTCCAGCAGCGGGTCGTCGATGTCGGTGACGTTCTGCACGTACCGCACCGTCAGGCCGGAGTCCCGCCACACTCGCTGCACCAGATCGAATGTGATCATGGTGGCGGCGTGGCCGAGGTGGGTGGCGTCGTACGGGGTGATGCCGCAGACGTACATGGTGGCGGTGCCGTCGGGCAGACTGGGCTCGACACCACGCCGCGCCGAGTCGAACAACATCAACGGGCCGCCTCTGCCGGGCAGCCGTGGCACCTCATGCCCCACCCAAGACTCCATGCCCGTCAGCCTAACGAGCCACCCGGCGCACCGAAGCCACCCCACGCGTGATCAACACGACAACCTCTCGCGTCGGGGCGGCTTGCCGACCCACCGTCACATGGGTGGCCAGGGCATCGCCGGCCAGTCCTCCGGCGGCTGCGGGAAGCGGCCGGCGTCGCAGAGCCGGCCCACCCGCGCGGCGACCTCCGCGACCTCGCGGATCGTCAGGTGCTCGCCGAGCTCCTCGCCGAGGGTGCCGGCGAGCTGGCCGGCGAGGTCGGCGAGCATCTCCAGCGCGTCCGGCGGCAACTCCCGACCGGCCCAGCCCCACAGCACCGTGCGCAGCTTCTCCTCGACGTGGAAGCTCACCCCGTGGTCGACGCCGTAGATCCGGTCGTCCGCGCCGGCCAGCACGTGGCCGCCCTTGCGGTCGGCATTGTTGATCACCGCGTCGAGCACGGCCAGCCGGGCCAGGCGCGGGTCGTCGGCGTGCGCCAGGGCGTACGGGGTGCCGTCGTCGTCCCGGGCCGCCGCGATCGGGAGCCAGCGCGGCGGCACCGTGTCGGCGGGCACGAACCCGACCAGCGGCTCCGCGTCGGAGGGCTCGTCGATCCACAGCTGGCAGGAGCCCGGGCCGAACGGGCCGTCCCGCAGCACCGTCGGCGGCACCAGGTCCCAGCCGCTGGCCCGGGAGACCAGGTACGCCGAGACCTCCCGCCCGGCGAGGGTGCCGTCGGGAAAGTCCCACAGCGGTCGCTCGCCCCGCACCGGCTTGTAGACGCAGCGCGCGCTCAGCCCGTCGAGGGTGAGCGCGCCGAGCAGCGTGGCGTTCGAGGCGTCGACCAGTCGACCCTCGACGGTCAGTTCACCGTCGCGCAGCAACCGCAGTGTCGCCGCGCCGTCCTGACGGGGTTGGAGTTCGGACGACGTCACCGGTGGTAACCGTTGTGCCGCGGGCACAGGTGCCCGGCGGGGTCCAGCGGCTGCCCGCAGAGCGGACAGGGCGGGCGACCGGCGTTGACCACCCGGCGGGCCCGCTCGATGAACTCACGGGTCGCCTCGGGGGTCAACCGGACGCGCAGCCGGTCGAGGGTCTCGTCCGGCTCCTCGTCGTCGGCGTCCTCCTCGTCGTCGTCCTCGGGGCCGCCGAGTTCGACCTCGGCCTCCCCTTCACCGGTGGCGATCGCCTCGATCACCACCGTGGCGGTGTCGACGTCGAAGGCCAGCCCGAGGGTGCCGACCCGGAACTCCTCGTCGACCGGCGTGTCCAGCGGGCCGTTGTCGCCCACGGCGACCGTCGGCTCGGGCAGTTGCACACCGAAGCGACGCTGCGCCTCGGTCAGCAGCTCCTCCAGCTTCTCGGCGAGCAGCGACACCTGCACCTTCTCCAGCGCGACGCTGACCAGCCGGCCACCGCCGCGCGCCTGCAGGAAGAACGTGCGCTCCCCGGGCGCCCCGACCGTCCCGGCGACGAACCGCTCCGGCGGCTCGAAGGCGTGCACCTGGTGGCTCATACCCACGACCCTATCCGGCCCGCCATGGCGTCGCGCACCCCACCGACCGTGAATCGCGCCCGGGCGTACCGCGGGGCCCGCCCCGGCCCGGCGGGCCCGGCGGGCGCCTCACCACACGGCCCCAGGGCGCCCCACACCGCACGGCCCGGCGGGCACCTCACCGCGGGGCCCCGGCGCCTCCGCCCACGGCGGCGTCGGAGTCCGTCGACCTCGTCGCCCGCCGCCGGCGCTTGCGCGGCGGCGGCACCAGCGCGGCCAGGTCACCGCCGGTGTCGTTGAGCCGCACCAGGAACGGCCGCAACGGCGTGTACCGGATCGCCGTCACCGACGCCGGGTCGGCGACGATGCGCTGGAAGAGATCCAGGTGTACGCCCAGCGCGTCCGCCACGATGGCCTTGATCACATCTCCGTGGCTGCATGCCAGCCAGACCGCCTCGGGACCGTGTTCGGCGGAGATCCGCGCGTCCCAGGTGCGTACCGCCGCGACCGCCCGCGCCGCCATCGCGGCCATCGACTCGCCTTCGGGGAAGACCGCCGCGCTCGGGTGCTGCTGGACCACCGGCCAGAGCGGCTCCTTGGCCAGCTTCTTCAGCGGCTGCCCCTCCCAGCTGCCGTACCCGCACTCGATCAGCCCTTCGTCCACGGTCGGGCTGGCCTGCGGAACGGCGAGTTCCAGGGTCTGCCGGCAGCGGATCAACGGACTGGTCACCACTGCGGCGAGGGGCAACCCGCGCAGCCGCTCGCCCACCGCCGCGGCCTGGGCCCGCCCGGTGTCGTCCAGCTCGACGGGCTGCCGGCCGGCGAGGCCACCGGCGGCGTTGGCGGTGGTGCGGCCGTGCCGCAGGAGGAGAAGAGTCGCCACGCCACCCAGCCTATTGGGTCACCCGTAGCAACGGTCACCCCAAGCTGGCTGCACCCACCCCCCTTGTGCGGTGATCAAGAGGTTTACGTCAGGTTGCGCCCCGAACCCGACGCAAACTTCTTGATCACCGGGCAAAAGGCGGTGCGGGGGTGGGTGGGGTTGGGGGTTTTGGGGGGTTTGGGGGGGGTTTGGGGGTGTGGTCGGGGGCACCCGGTCGGCGGAACATCGGGCGGGGCGGGGTCGTTACACATGGCAGACGATCGAGTAACGCATCCGCTGCTGAGCTGCCCGAACCCCGGTGACCCCCGCCGGGGAATGAGGGTCAGCCGCCGGTCGTTACACATGGACCCGCCACCACCAGCACCCCCGGTGCGGTGAGCTGTCGGATGGCTTTCCCCCCTTGATCTTTTGGGCGCCTCGACGTGGTGCTCACACATCCGTCCCTTCCCCCAGGGGCGGTGTGTGTCGACCCCCGATTGGAGTCACCCCCCATGAACACGATCATGTGTAAGAGCGTTCTCGGTATCGCTGGTCTGGCCTTCGCCGGTGGTGTGTTCGCCGGCCCGGCCACGGCCCACGCCACCCCCACCACCGAGTCGACCCCGACCGCCGTCGCCGTGCAGGCCGACAAGCCCGGCGTCGACAAGGGCAAGCTGATTCCCCACGGTGTGCAGGGCAAGCAGTCCCGCATCGACCTCGGCGGCGAGCAGACCGCCAACGTGAAGGCGATCATCGCCGCGACGAAGAAGGCCGGCCTCGACGAGCGGGCCGCCGTGATCTCCATCGGCACGTCGCTGCAGGAGTCGAAGTTGGAGAACCTGGGTCACCTGGGCGACCGCAACGACCACGACTCCCAGGGCCTCTTCCAGCAGCGCCCGACCTCCGGATGGGGCACCCCGGAACAGATCACCGACCCCGAGTACTCCACCCTCGCGTTCCTCAAGGGCCTCAAGCAGGTTGACGGGTGGCAGGACATGCCGCTGACCGAGGCCGCGCAGACCGTCCAGGTGTCCGCCTACCCCGACGCGTACGCGCAGTGGGAACAGCAGGCCGCCGACCTCGTCACCCAGCACTGGAACAGCTGACACCCAGCACACCACCGCACCACCGCACCACCGCACGGCCAACTGGCCGGGTCCCCGAGAACGGGGGCCCGGCCAGCGGCGCGTCCGACGGCGGTTCGCTCCTGCCGGCTAGGTGGCGGAGATGGTGCCGGTCATCAACAGGGCAAGGACCAGGGTGCCCAGGGCGACCCGGTACAGCACGAAGACGTACAGGGTGTGGTGGGCGACGTAGCGCAGCAGCCAGGCGATGGCGGCGTAGCCGATGGCGAAGGCGATGAGCGTGGCGACCACCAACTGCGCCCCGCTCGGCGCGGCGGTGCCGGGCGCGGACGGTTCGAAGACGTCGCCGAGGCTGAACACCCCGGACATCACCACGGCGGGGATGGCCAGCAGGAACGAGTATCGGGCCGCCGTCTCCCGGGTGAGGTTGAGCAGCAGGCCCGCGGTGAGCGTGCCGCCCGAGCGGGACACCCCGGGGATCAGCGCCATGGCCTGGGCGAAGCCCATCACGATGCCGTCGCGCATCCGGAAGTTCGCCAGGGTGCGGGTCTGCCGGCCCCAGTACTCGGCGAAGGCGAGCACGAAGGCGAAGACGATCAGGGTGGTGGCGACCAGCCAGAGGTTCCGGCCGGCGGTCTTGATCTGGTCCTTGAAAAGGAAGCCGAAGGCCCCGATCGGGATGGAGCCGACGATCACGTACCAGCCCATCCGGTAGTCGAGGCTGCTGCGCACCGAGCGGTCGAACAGGCCGACCAGCCAGGTCCGGGTGATCCGCCAGATGTCCTTGGCGAAGTAGATCAGCACGGCCGCCTCGGTGCCGAGCTGGGTGACGGCGGTGAACGAGGATCCGGCGTCCCGGCCGAAGAAGATCGCCGAGGTGATCCGCAGGTGCCCCGACGAGCTGACCGGCAGGAACTCGGTAAGGCCCTGGACGACGCCCAGGACGATGGCTTCGATCCAGGTCACTCGCCGACTCCGGCCAGGTCCAGCGCCTCGGCGACGGTCCGCAGGGTCTGCACGCCGCTGTCCCGGTCGGCCACGAAGAGGGTCACCGACAGGGTGGTGACGCCGGCGGCCGCGTACTCGCGCATCCGCTCGGCGATGCGTTCCTTCGGCCCGAGCAGCGAGGTGCGGTCGATGAACTCCATCGGCACCGCAGCGGCGGCGTCGCGCTGCCGCTTGGCCAGGTAGAGGTCCTGCACCTCGCGGGCGGCGTCGCCGTAGCCCATCCGGGTGGCGAGCTGGTTGTAGAAGTTCTGCTGCCGGCTGCCCATGCCGCCGACGTAGAGGGCGGCGTAGAAGCGGACCAGCTCGGCGCAGGAGGCGACGTCGTCGCCGATGACCACCGGGACCGACGGCACGACGTCGAAGCCGGCCAGCTCCTTGCCGGCCTTCGCCCGGCCGGCACGCACGGCGGCGAGCTGCTCCTCGGCGAACTCCGGGGCGTAGAAGACGGCCAGCCAGCCGTCGGCGATCTCGCCGGCCAGCTCCAGGTTCTTCGGGCCGACGGCGGCGAGGTAGATCGGAATCTGCTCGCGGGGCGGGTGGAAGCCGAGCCGCAGGGCCTTGCCCGGGCCGTCGGGCAGCGGCAGCGTGTAGAACTCGCCGTCGTACTCGACCGGCTTGCGGGCGATGGCGAGCTTGACGATGTCGACGTACTCCCGGGTGCGGGCGAGGGGCTTGGCGAAGCGCACTCCGTGCCAGCCCTCGGAGACCTGCGGCCCGGAGACGCCCAGGCCGAGCCGGAGCCGGCCGCCGGAGAGCGCGTCGATGGTCGCCGCCGTCATGGCGGTCATGGCCGGGGTACGGGCGGGGATCTGCATCACCGCGCTGCCCACGTCGATCCGTTCGGTCTGCCCGGCGATCCAGGCCAGCATGCTCGGCGAGTCGGAGCCGTAGGCCTCCGCGGCCCACACCACCGAGTAGCCGAGCCGGTCCGCCTCCTGGGCGAGCGCCAGGTGGTCGGCGGGTGTGCTCCACGCCGTCTGGTATCCGAGGCTGAGCCCGAGTCGCACTGGTCCTCCCCCATCCGCAGCACAGGTCGCATCAGGTTACGCAATGCCGGCAGCGGAGACGCACCGGCTCACCCCGAACGGCGTCACATCGGGGCGGACCGGCCGGACCGATGGGAATCCCGCCGGCCGGAGGGGCTAGCAGGAACTTGACGGGAGCGAGGATGTCGGCGGCGGCAGGTTGGAAATAAGGTTCACCCATGCAACAGAGACCGCTCGGCCGAAGCGGGCTGGCGGTTTCCCGGCTCGCGCTCGGCACCATGACCTGGGGCCGGGACACCGACGCCGACGACGGGGCCGCCCAGCTGAAGAGCTTCCTCGACGCGGGCGGCAACCTGGTGGACACCGCCGACGTGTACGGCGACGGGGACGCGGAGGCGGTGATCGGGTCCCTGCTGGGCAGTCTGGTCCCCCGCGACGAGCTGCTGATCGCGACGAAGGCGGGGCTGCGGCCGGGCACCGGCCGGCGCCGGGACACCTCCCGGGGCCACCTGCTGCGCACGCTGGACGCCTCGCTGCGCAGGCTCGGCACGGACCACGTGGACCTGTGGCAGGTGCACGGGTACGACCCGGACACGCCGCTGGACGAGACCCTGGCCGCGCTGGACCACGCGGTGGCCAGCGGCCGGGTCCGCTACGTCGGGGTGTCGAACTTCTCCGGCTGGCAGACCGCGCGGGCGGCGGCCTGGCAGGCGGCGTGGCCGGGGCGGGCCCCGGTGGTGGCCACCCAGGTGGAGTACTCGCTGCTGGAGCGGGGGGTGGAGCGGGAGGTGCTGCCGGCCTGCGAGGCGCTGGGCCTGGGAATGCTGCCCTGGTCACCGCTGGGCAGGGGGGTGCTCACCGGCAAGTACCGGCACGGCCGGCCGGCCGACTCGCGGGCCGCGTCGGCGCACTTCGAGCCGTTCGTGGCGACGTACCTGGAGCCGCGCTGCTCCAGCATCGTGGAGGCCGTGGCCACGGCGGCCGGCGGGCTGGGGGTATCGCCGCTGGAGGTGGCGCTGGCCTGGATCCGGGACCGGCCCGGGGTGACGGCCCCGATCCTCGGCGCCCGGACGGTCGGGCAGCTCCTCGGGGCGCTCCAGGTGGAGCGGGTGACCCTGCCCGACGAGATCGTCGTCGCGCTCGACGACGTGTCGGCGGTGCCGGTGGGCTACCCCGAGCGGGACGGTTGACGGGGAGGGCCGCCACGCAGGTCGGGGCGGAGGCGGCAGTCACCTCGGGAGGGGGTGGCGAACGGCCGGCGGGCTGGGCAGCATGGAACCCATGGACTACGAATACGCGCCGCTGCGGTTGCCCTCGAACGTCGACCGGTTGACCGCCGCGGCGCAGTTGGCGATCCAGGCGGAGTTCTCGGGCTGGGAGCTGGCCCGGGTACGGCTGTACCGGGACGGCACGCGGCAGGTCATGCTGCGCCGCCGCCGGGTCAACCAACCCCAGCCGGGCCTGTCGTACTGAGCGCCGGGTCGCCTCCGGGCGACCCGGCGCGGTGCCGCCCCGGGACGCGAGCGGATGCTCGGGCCCTGAGGCAACCACGGTGCGGCAGCGCCGCCCCGGGACGCGAGCGGATGCTCGGGCCCCGGGGCGGCCACGGCCTAGTGGCGGTGCCCCGCGTGGTCGTGATCCTCGTCGTCGAGGTCGAGGAACGGGTGCTCGTCGAGGCGGCCCACGAGGCGGTCGTCTGCGGCGGGCTGGAACGGGCCGACCGCGTCCTCGTCGTCGAACGACTCCAGGTCGACCGGGGTGTCGACCTCGCTGACCATGACCACGCCGTCGAGCGGTTCCAGCTCCGGGACGTCCAGCGCGCTGAGTGAGCCGTCGCCGCTCTGCAGCAGCTCCAGCACCGCCTCGCCGACGCCCTCGACGGGTGCCGGCTCCTCGTCCTCGGGCGTGCCCTCCCGGCGGGCCGCCTCGGCGACCCTGATCAACGCGGCGACGCTGGGCACCCGGTAGTCGCGGCGCTGGCGCACCGAGATGACCCGCGGGTGCGGGTCGGTCGCCTCGGCGCCCTCAGCAGCGCCGAAGCGCTCGTCGGCCTCGTCGGGGTCGATGGACTCCACGTCCCAGGGCGTGACCTCGCCGAACGCGTCGAGCAGCTGCTCGTCGTACGCGAAGGAGGCGTTGTTCAGCGCGACGTACGCCTGCCAGACGTCGTCGTCGTCGATGCGGCCCTGGGCGGACCGGACGGCGGCCAGGTGCACGCGGGCGGCGTCGATCACCCGCTCCAGGGCAGCGTCCAGCTCACCGTGCTGGTCGGTCATGTGCGTTCCCTTCACAATGGGGATGTTCCGCGCCGAACGGTAGGGCGACGGACACGGTCAGCAACTCCGGAGGAACCGGTCGAGAACCCGCACGCCGAACTGTAGTCCGTCCACCGGAACCCGCTCGTCGATGCCGTGGAACAGTCCGGAGAAGTTGAGGTCGGCGGGCAGCCGAAGCGGCGCGAAGCCGAAGCAGCGGATGCCGAGTTGGGAGAATGCCTTGGCGTCGGTGCCGCCGGAAAGCATGTACGGCACCGGCCGGGCGCCCGGGTCCTCCGCGCGCAGGGCCACGGACATGGCGTCGACCAGATCGCCGTCGAAGGTGGTCTCCAGGGCGGGCTGCCGCTGGATGTACTCGATCACGATGTCCGGGCCGACCAGCTCGCGCAGCTGCTGCTCCAGCAGCTCGGACTGGCCCGGCAGGCTGCGGCAGTCGATGGTGGCGGTGGCCCGGCCGGGGATGACGTTGTCCTTGTAGCCCGCGGCGAACCGGGTCGGGTTGGCGGTGTTGCGGATCGTCGCACCGATGATGTTGGCGATCGGGCCGAGTTTGGCGATGGCGGTCTCCGGGTCCGCCGGGTCCAGCTCGACGCCGAGCAGGTCGGAGACCTCCTCGAGGAACGCCCGCACGGTGTCGGTGACCACCACCGGGAAGCGGTGCCGGCCGATGCGGGCCACCGCCTCGGCGAGGGCGGTGACCGCGTTGTCGTCGTGCACCATCGAACCGTGGCCGGGCCGGCCCCTGGCGTGCAGCCGCAGCCAGTCGATGCCCTTCTCGGCCGTCTCGATCAGGTAGAGCCGCTGGGACTCGTCGATCGTGTACGAGAAGCCGCCGACCTCGCCGATCGCCTCGCTGCAGCCGTCGAAGAGGCCGCGGTGGTGCTCGGTGAGGAAGTGCGCGCCATAGTCGCTGCCGGCCTCCTCGTCGGCGGTGAACGCCAGCACGATGTCGCGGGCCGGCCGGACGCCGGTGCGCTGCCAGTTCCGCACCACGGTCAGCACCATGGCGTCGAAGTCCTTCATGTCGATCGCGCCGCGGCCCCACAGATAGCCGTCGCGGATCTCCCCGGAGAACGGGTGCACCGACCACTCGTCGGGGTCGGCGGGCACCACGTCGAGGTGGCCGTGGACGAGCAGCGCGTCCCGGCCGGGGTCGGTGCCGGGGATGCGGGCGACGAGGTTGGCCCGGCCTGGGGCGGACTCGTGGATCACGGCGTCGACGCCGACCTCGGCCAGCTTCTCCGCGACGTACTCGGCCGCGGCGCGCTCCCCCACGCTGGTGGCGTTGTCCCCGGTGTTCGTGGTGTCGATGCGCAGCAGGTCACGGCAGAGGTCGACGACCTCGTCGGCGGGGTCGGGTCGGGCGGAAGCGGCGTCGCTCGTCATCGGTTCTTCATACCAGCAGCGACCATCGGGCAGGTCGCCCGGCCGGCCCTCCGTTTCGCGCGGCCCCGTGCCGGGTACCGCCGGTCGCGTCCCGCACCGCCCATTGGGCCGCCCCGCCGCACCCGTCGGCCGCCGCACCCGCCACCGAGGAGGGCACCATGACCGTTCCCCTGCCCCCGTTGCCGCCCGTACCCGAGGAGGGCTACCGGCCCGGCGGACCCAGCCTGGTCGACATCGTCGACGAGGAGCACCGGCAGATGCTGGCCCTGGCCGACCGGGTCGGCAGCCCGGACCCGGGCCCGGGGCTCGGCGACCTGGTCCAGGTGCTCACCGCCATGGTCTCCCGGCACCTGTCGGCGGAGGAGCAGTACCTGTTCCCCACCGTGCGGGCCGCCCTGCCGCAGGCCGGGGAGCTGGTCGACCGGGAGCTTGAGGCCGCCGGCGCGCTGCTGACCGCCCTGAAGGGGCTGGCCGGTCCGGCGGATCCCGGGCTGGCCGACGTGGCCGAGCGGGTGCGCCGGCACATCGCCCGGGTCGCCGCACTGGTCGGCCCGCTGCGCGAGGTGGCCACGGACGTGGAGCTGATCCGGCTGGGCAACCGGTGGGAGATCGCCGAGGAGGCCGCGCCGACCCGGCCGCACCCGGGCACCCCGGCGGCGCCGCCCTGGAACCGGATCGTCGAGCCGGCGGTGGGCGTGGTGGACAAGGTCCGCGACGCGGTGAGCGGCAGGCCGACGTACCTGACGGATCTGGAGCCGGAAACGGGCCGGCCGGCGACCGCGTCGGAGGCGCCGTGACCGCCGGGCTGACCGATTACCGGACGGGCCGGCCCGGACATCGGTCAACTCCGATCCACCCAGGGCCTTCCGTCGATCCCCCGAGTGGCCATACCGTCACCCTATGAATCTGGAGCTGCGACACCTGCGGGTGGTCTGCGCCATCGCGGAGACGGGGAGCGTGACCAAGGCGGCATCCACGCTCGGCCTGGCCCAGCCGGCGCTCACCGCCCAGCTCCAACGCATCGAGCGGACCCTCGGCGGCCCACTGTTCGAACGGGACCGGCGGGGCGCCCGGCCCACCGCCCTCGGCGAGCTGGTGCTGTCCCGGGCCCGGGTCCTGCTGCCGGCCATGCAGGGCCTGCAGGACGAGGCGGCCCGGCTGGCCGGCGCCGACCCGACGCCCGCCCGGTACCGATTCGGCGGGGTGAACAGCCCCATCCTCGGCCGCCTGGTGCATCGGCTCGCCGCGGCGTACCCCCAGGCGCAGATCACCACGTACGCCTCCTGGTCCGCCGACGAGCTGGCCCAGCTCGTCGGCGGCGGCCGGATGGACTACGCCCTGGTCGGGGTCTGCGGCGACTCGCTGCCACCGGCCGGACACGGGCTGACCTGGCGGGAGGTGGCGATGGAGCCGGTGCAGGTGCTGCTGCCCGGGGGGCACCCGATGGTCGAGCGGGACGAGGTGCGCCTGGTGGATCTGCGCGACGAGCAGTGGGTCGCCGCCCCCGGCGACGGCTGCTTCGGCGACTGCTTCGCCGCCGCCTGCGCCCGCGACGGCTTCACCCCCAGCAAGATGTACGAGGCCGACGTGCGCGGCTCCATCGACCTGGTGGAGGCCGGCGTGGCGGTGGCGCTGTGCCAGGCCACCTTCCGTCCCGTGCCCGGGCTGGTGACCCGCCGGCTGGCCGGGACTCCGCTGCGCTGGCGGCTGATGCTGGGCTGGCACCCGGACTCGGCCGGTGTGGGCTTCGCCGGCGAGGTGCTGGACACGGCAGTGTCGGCGTACACCGACTCGCTCGCCGCGCACCCGGACTACCTGGCCTGGCTGCTGCGGCACCCGGAGTTCGGGGTGCGCCAGCCCGCCCCGGCCGGCCCGGTGCCCGGTGGGGCGGGTTCCGGGGTGCGAACCGCCTGACGGTGGGTAACTGGGCGACATGACCGATCTCTACCCCACCGCCGACGACCGGGAGACGCTGCGGGCGGCCGCCGCCGCACACACCGCCGCCTCCCAGGACGTGGAGGCGTTCCTGCGCCGCCTGCCCGTGGTCCCCGACCCCGCCGACATCACCGAGTACGCCACCCTGCTCAGCCGGGAGGAACGGGCGCGCGGCGAGCGCCAGGCCGCCGCGGACGCCGTCGGGCTGCAGATCGGCAGCATGGAGTCGGAGTGACCGCAGCCCGCCGTGGTCCCCGTGTGCGGCCGGCACGCGGGGACCGGTGATACGGCGCGGGCGAAGCCGTCGAACGGCGCGCACGGGCCCCGTGAGCGGGCCCGTGCGGGCGTCGGGCCCCGTGCGTGCCGTCAGGAGCCGGTAGGCAGCCGGCGCGGGCCGGCGGGTGGCGTCAGCGTTCCACGAGGATGTCGTGGCCGAGGTCGAGCAGGGAATGCCGCCACTCGTCGTCGCTGGTGCCGCCCTTCGGTCGGGCCTCGGTCAGCGCCCGGATCCGGTCGACGGCGTCCCGCATCACCTCGATGTCCTCCGGGGTCAGGTCGACCTTGCGCTTGCGCAGCACCGCGAGGATCTGCCGGCCCGGCTCGGGCAGGTCGAGGGAGGGGTTCGGCCCGAACGACTCCTCGCCGGAGCCTCGGGTCAGCAGCCAGCTGCGGAGTTGCTCGGAGGTGACGTTCACCTCGGCGTGGAAGTCCTCCCAGAGCACCTCGACCTCGGGATCGAGTCGCGCCTCGCGTACCATCACGCCTCCTCTGCGGGCGGCGGCCCGGACGGTTCCGGTTCGCCGGTGTGGGAATGCAGGCCCTCCGGCGGCACCCGCACCCGGGCGGGGTTGGCCGTCGGGGGGGCCAGGATCGGTTCGGCCCGTTCGTCGTCTGGGTTCTCCTCGCCGCTCTCCTCGGGTTCGGTCATCTCCGCCCTCCGCCCGCTCACCGCGGGTGGGACGTGGTGGCCGAGGAGTAGTCCCGGTCGCCGGCGGTCACGTCGAAGGCGAGCGCGTCGTCGCGGGCGTCCACGGTCACCCGCTGCCCCGGCGAGATCGCGTTCTCCAGCAGCAGCCGCGACATCCGGTTGTCCACCTCGCGCTGGATCACCCGCCGCAGCGGGCGGGCGCCGAACTCCGGCTGGTAGCCGCGCTCGGCGATCCAGTCGATCCCGGCGTCGGTGAAGTCCACCCCGATGTCCTGGGCGTGCAGCCGGCGCCGGGTCTCCTCCAGCATCAGCTCGGTGATCTGGCGCAGTTGCTGCTGCTCCAGCCGCTGGAAGATGATCACCTCGTCGATCCGGTTGAGGAACTCGGGGCGGAAGTTCTCCTTGAGCCGGCGCATCAGCCGCTCGCGCAGCTCGTCGTTCTCCCCCGCCGCGCCGCCCGCGCCGGTGTCGAAGCCGACCGCGCGCTGGCTGCCGGTGATCAGCTCCGAGCCCAGGTTGCTGGTCATGATCAGGACGGTGTTCTTGAAGTTCACCGTCCGGCCCTGGCTGTCGGTGAGCCGGCCGTCGTCGAGCACCTGGAGCAGAATGTTGAACACGTCGGGGTGGGCCTTCTCGATCTCGTCGAGCAGCACCACCGCGTACGGGCGGCGGCGCACCGCCTCGGTGAGCTGGCCGGCCTCCTCGTACCCGACGTAGCCGGGGGGCGCGCCGACCAGCCGGGCGACGGTGTGCCGTTCCTGGAACTCGCTCATGTCCAGCCGGACCATCCGGTCGGCCTCCCCGAACAGCGACTCGGCCAGGGCCCGGGCCAGCTCGGTCTTGCCGACGCCGGTGGGGCCGAGGAACAGGAAGCTGCCCATCGGCCGGTTCGGGTCGGCCAGCCCGGTCCGCGACCGGCGCACCGCCTCGGCGACCGCGCCGACCGCGTCGTCCTGGCCGACGATCTTCTCGTGCAGGTGCCCCTCCAGCCCCAGCAGCCGGTCCCGTTCCTCCTCGGTGAGCTGGGCGACGGGGATGCCGGTGGCCCGGGAGACCACCTCGGCGATCTCCTCCGGACCGACGGCCGGCACCTGGGAGCCGTCGCCCTCGTCGCCCTTGGCCCGGCGGATCTGCGCCTCCAGTTCGGCGAGCTGGTCGCGCAGGGTGGAGGCCCGCTCGTACTGCTCGTCGGCGACCGCCTGCTCCTTGTCCCGGCGCACCTCGTCGAGCTGCTGCTCCAGCTCCCGCACGTCCGAGGCGGGGGTGCGGGTGCGCAGCCGGACCCGGGCACCGGCCTGGTCGATCAGGTCGATCGCCTTGTCCGGCAGGTACCGGTCGGTGACGTACCGGTCGGACATCTCGGCGGCGGCGACCAGCGCCTCGTCGGTGAACCGGACCTGGTGGTGGGCCTCGTAGCGGTCGCGCAGGCCGCGCAGGATGGCCACGGTGTCCTCCACCGTGGGCTCGGGCACCAGCACGGGCTGGAACCGGCGGGCCAGCGCGGCGTCCTTCTCGATGGTGCGCCGGTGCTCGTCCAGGGTGGTCGCGCCGATCACCCGCAGCTCGCCGCGGGCCAGCGCCGGCTTGAGCATGTTGGACGCGTCCATGCCGCCCTCGCTGCCCGCCCCGCCGGCGCCGACCAGGGTGTGGATCTCGTCCAGGAAGATGATCAGCTCGTCGCGGTGGGCGCGGATCTCGTCGATGACCTTCTTCAGCCGCTCCTCGAAGTCGCCCCGGTAGCGGGTGCCGGCCACCAGGCCGGCGAGGTCGAGCTGCACCACCCGCTTGCCGAGCAGGGTCTGCGGCACGTCGCCGTCGCAGATCCGCTCGGCCAGCCCCTCCACGATCGCGGTCTTGCCGACGCCGGCCTCGCCGATCAGCACCGGGTTGTTCTTGGTACGCCGGGAGAGGATCTCCACGGCCTGTTCGATCTCGGCGGACCGCCCGATCACCGGGTCGATCTGGTCGTTGCGGGCCAGTTCGGTGAGGTCCTGGCCGTACTGGTCGAGGGTCGGCGTGCCCCGGTCGGGCTTCGGGCCGGCCATCGGGCCGCGCTCGGCGCTGGCCGCCTGGAGCGACTCGGGCTGGATCCGGCCGGCGGCGAGCATCCGGCCGGCCGGCGACTCCGGGTTCAGCGGGAGGGCCATCAGGATGTGCTCGGGGCCGATGTAGTTGGCGCCCATCGCGCGGGAGAGCTGGTGGGCGTCGAGCAGGGCCCGCTTGGCTGCCGGGGTGAGCGACAGGTTCGGTGGCACCTCGCCCCGGGGCGCCCCGTCGCCGCGCCCGCCCAGGGCGTTGACCAGGGCGTCGGGGTCCGCGCCGGCGCGGCGGACCAGGTCGCGCAGCGGCTCGCGCTGCAACGCCGCCCAGAGCAGGTGATCGGTGTCCAGGTCGCTGCTGTGCCGCTGCGCGGCCCGGCGGGCCGCGTCGGCGAGCATCTCCCGCGCGTCGGCGGTCATCAGCCGGGTGATGTCGACCCGGTGCGCCGGCCTGCGTCCCCCCTCGCCCCGGCCGAAGTACCGGGCCAGGAACTCGTCCCACGGGTCGGAGCCGAAGTCGCCGGATCCCATCATATCTTTCCTCCCGCGGTCGGGCGCGCTCGCCGGTGCAGAATCCGCCGGCACGGACGGCGGTGGCTACCCGGCGGCCGGCGCGACAAACGCCCCCGGATGGCAGGCTGGGCGCATGGATACGAGGCCGCTGCTGATCGTGGACGCCGCCAACGTCGTGGGGTCCCGCCCCGACGGCTGGTGGCGGGACCGGGCCGGGGCCGCCGCCCGGCTGCGCGACGCCCTGACCCCGGTGGCCGAGGGCGGTGTGCCGCCGCTGCTGCCCGGGCCCGCGGAGGTGGTGCTGGTGGTGGAGGGCGCGGCGCGGGCGGTGCCGGCGGTGCCCGGCGTGCGGGTGGTGGCCGCGCCGGGCTCGGGCGACGACGCCATCGTCGAGCTGGTCGGCGCAGCCGCGGACCGCCGCCGGCTGGTGGTCACCGCCGACCGGGAACTGCGCGGCCGGGTGGGTGCCCTCGGCGCGGAGGTGCAGGGCCCGCGCTGGCTGCGCGGCGGGGCCTGACGGGCCGCGCCCGCGGCGACAACCCCGCCACCGGTCCGCTTGATGGGACTGGGCGACCCGCGGACGGGACTATCACCGACCCGCCGAGCGGACTTCCCGCACGTCAGGGCGGTAAGCGGACGGACGGGCGGCAACACTGACAGGGCGGTTGTTCTCTCCCCGACGGGGATGGGTTGTAATGGAGATCTCCCCGCCCCCAGGAGGTCCACGTGGCGAGCGTCGCCGAGCTGAAGGCAGCCATCGATGTCGCCCTCCAACAGATCGGTGACGGGCAGAGCGCCGTGCAGGCCGCCGGCGAGAAGCTCGCCGAGGCGCAGCAGACCCTGGCCGGGGCCCTGGAGGGCAGCGGGCACGAGACCGTCGAGGCGGCCCAGGCCTCGCTGACGCAGGCCAGCCAGGAGCTGGAGGAGTGCCTCGCGGCGACCCTCGTCGCGGTGGAGCAGGCGCAGCTCTACGTCTCGACCCTGTAGGGGCGGGCGTGTCCATCATCGAGGACGTCGGGGCGCAGGTGCGGGCCGCCGCCGAGGAGCTGCCGATCGCCCAGCTCGCCCTGGCGCTGGAGAAGTTCGGCCAGGCCACCGAGCGGCTGCGCTGGGTGCGGCAGGAGTCCGCCAACCCGATGGGGGTGCCCGAACTGTCCGCCGCCACCGAGCATGCCGAGTCCGCCGGGCACGCGCTGCGGGTGACGCAGGAGCAGCTGTCGGCGTACCTGGCGGCGATCGGGCTGGCCCCCGACGGCGCCCCCGCGGCCCGCCCGGCCGGCGACCGGCAGGTGCACGACGCGCCGCGCGGGGGGCCGCCCGCCACCGGGGAGCAGCCGCCGCCCGCCCAGGACGACAACCCGGTGCTGCGCCGCTGGTGGGCGGTGCGGGTGGCGGAGCTGACCGGCGGCCGGGAGGGCACGCCGGACGCGCCGGACGAGAAGGTCGGCGACTCCCGCGAGCTGCTGCGCCGGGTGCTCGACGGGGTCCGTTCCGGCGACCGGGACCGGCTGCACCGGGAGCTGCGCGGCGCGCACGCCGACGTCGGCCTCGGCCTGGCCGCGGTCGCCCCGCCGCTGCTGCGCGAGCTGGCCGGCGAGCTGCTCGGCCACCCGCCCCGCGCCGACGACCTGACCCGGCTGCGCCGGGAGCTGGAGGGCCGGGTCCGCGACCTGCTCCCCGGGCTGCCCCCGCCGGCGTTGGAGACGCTGCTGACCAGGATCTGCCGGATGCCCCCGCCGCAGCGCGGCAGCGGCGAGGAGCAGCCGCACGCCGCCGACCCGGCGGTCACCGCCGGCGTGGCGACCGCCGTGCTGCTGGCCCGCCTCGGCAAGTATCTGCCCCGCGACCCCGGGCAGCCCGACCCGGCCGGCGAGCCCGCCCGGGAGAAGCACCGCGAGGCCGAGCGGGACGCCTGGGACCAGGCGACGCGGGAGCGCGCCGCCCGGGAGCGCGCCGCCCGGGACCGGGCCGCCCAGGGCCGCCCACCCGCGCCGCCCGCCGGGAGCGCCGCCCGCCGGGACTCCGATGGCTGACCGGCGCACCCAACTGGTGACCCGGGTGCGCGGCATGCTCTCCGAGGCGCTGGGTGCCACCCGGGGCTGGCTCGCCGCCGCCGACGCCGAACTCGCCGCCGCCCGGGACCGGCTGGCCCGGGTCGAGCGCGCCGCCGCAGCCGTGCCCGCGAGGGTGGGGGCGCAGCGGGACCGGCGGCTGGCCGAGATCGACGCCCAGCACGCCGCCCGGATCGCCGAGCTGGCCCACCGGGCCGTCGACGCCGCCCGCCGGGAGGCCCCCGGCGCGGCCTCCGCCGACTGGACACGGTGGACCGTCACGCCGGCCGGGCGCGGCGAGCCGCCCGGCGCAGTCCGGATCGGCACCGTACGCATCCCCGGCGCGGAGCCGGTGCCGGCGCTGGTGCCGCTGCTCGACGCCGGGCACGTGCACCTGACCGGGGCCGACGCCGACGGCGGGGCCGCCGTGGTGCCGGCGCTGCTGCTGCGCAGCCTGGGCCGGGCCGACCCGGGCGCGGTGCGGCTGTTCGGGTACGACCCGGAGCACCTCGGCGGGGGCCTGGCCGGGTTCGCCCCGCTGGGCACCGCCGGGCAGCTCACCTTCGTCGGGCCGGGCGGGCTGGGCCGGCTGCTGGACGACCTGGTGGAGCAGATCCGCCGGATCAACGAGACGGTGCTGGCCGGCGAGTACCGCTCGCTGCGCGAGCTGGCCGCCGCGACCAACCGTCGCCCGGAGCCGTGGCGGGTGGCGGTGCTGCTCGGCGGCGACGAGCTGTCCCGGCACGAACGCGGCCAGCTCGACCGGGTGGTCCGCACCGGCGCGGCCTGCGGGGTGCACCTGGTGGTGCGGGGCGCGCCGGTGCCCGACGACCCCACGGTGACCCGGGTCGTGGTGGGCCCGGACGGCGCCCGGGTGGGCGGGCCGCCCGGCCTGCCGGTGACCCTGGACCCGCCGCCCCCGGCGACCCTGGTCACCGAGACCTGCCGGCAGGTCGCCGCCCGGGTCAACGCCGGCCCCCCGCCGGCCCCGTTCACCGACCTGCTGCCGCCGCCGGAGCAGATGTGGCGGGAGGACTCCTCCACCGGGCTGACCGCGCCGATCGGCGAGGGCCCGCACGGCCGTCCGGTGCTGCTCAACCTCGGCGACTACCCGCCGCACGCGCTGATCGGCGGCCCCTCGGGCACCGGCAAGACCAACCTGATCTTCGCCTGGATCGGCGCGCTGGCGTCCCGGTACTCCCCCGCCGAGCTGGAGTTCTACCTGCTCGACTTCAAGGAGGGGGTGTCCTTCGCCCGGTTCGCCCAGGGCCGGCGGGACCCGAGCTGGCTGCCGCACATGCGGCTGGTCGGGATCAACGTCAACACCGACCGGGAGTTCGGGCTGGCCCTGCTGCGCTTCCTCGCCGAGGAGCTGCGCCGGCGGGCCGACGCGGCGAAGAAACACGAGGTCACCAAGCTCGCCGAGCTGCGGGCGGTGGACCCGACCGGGCACTGGCCCCGGATCGTCGCCGTGGTCGACGAGTTCCAGGCGCTGCTGGCCGGCCGGGACGTGGTGGCCCGGGAGGCCGCCGACCTGCTGGAGGACCTGGCCCGCCGGGGCCGCTCCCAGGGCATCCACCTGGTGCTGGCGTCGCAGGACGTGCGGGGCATCGAGGCCCTGTGGGGGCGTCCGGCGCTGGTCGCCCAGTTCACCCTGCGCATCGCGCTGCCCAAGGCGCTGCGCATCCTCGCCGAGCGCAACGACGCCGCCCAGTCGCTGCCCCGCCACCACGCCGTGGTCAACGCCGAGTCGGGGCTGGCGGAGGGCAACGAGGTGGCTCGCATCCCGTCGGCCAGCGACTGGGACGCCTGGAGCGAGTTGCAGCACCGGCTGTGGCGGATGCGCCCGCAGGACGCGAAGCCGGCCCGGCTGTTCGACGGCGACGCGATCCCCCGGCTGCGCGACGCCCCGGACTTCCGGGCGCTGAACCCGCCCGAGGGCGACGGAGCGCCGCGCAGCCCGGTCGCGCTGCTCGGGGAGATCATCGACGTGCAGGCCCGCTCGGCGGTGCTGCGACTGCCCCGGGCGCCCGGGCGGAACCTGGCGGTGCTGGGCACCCGGGTCGACGAGGCGTGCGCGGTGCTGGACGCCGCCGCCCGGTCCCTGGCCCGCCAGCACCGTCCCGGCACGGCCCGGTTCTCCATCGCCTGCCTCGACCCGGACGCCGACCCGGCCGCCCGGGAGCTGTACGCCGACCTCGCCGACGACGCCGCCTGGTACGACGACGAGACCCTGCCGGAGCTGATGGCCGAGACCGCCTCGGCCCTGGACCGGCCGGGCACCCCGGCCACCCCGCACTACCTGCTCCTGTACGCGGTCGACGCGGCGGCCGGCCGGCTGGCCGCACGGGCCGGCGGGCGGACCGGACTGGAGCAGCTGCGCCGGATCCTGCACGACGGGCCGGAGCGGCGGACCCACGTGCTGGCCTGGTGGCGCGGCGTGGCCCGGATGCGGGTGGACCTCGGCGGGCCGGCCGCCCGCACCGACCAGATCGGCGCCTGGGTGGCCCTCGACGTGCAGGGCGCCGAGTTGGGCTCGTCGCTGTACCCGGGCAGCGGGGGGCCGGACTGGTACCCCCGGCCGTGGCGGGGGCTCTTCTTCGACCGGGCGGCGCACCGCACCGGCCAGGTCATCATCCCCTACGGACCGTCGGCATGAACGAACCGGTGACCAGCGAGACGTACGCGGCGCAGGTGCGCCGGCTGGCCGAGCTGACCGACCGGGTGCGCACCCAGCGGGCCGAGGCGCGCACCTGGCACGAGCAGCAGTGCGCCGCCGCCGAGCGGGCCGTCGCCGAGGCCACCGAGCAGCTCCGGTACGCCGAGCGGGAAGCGGTGGACGCGCGGGAGCTGGTGGAGCGGGTGGACGCCGAGTCGGCCCACCTGTGGCAGCAGCTACGGGCCCGGCTGGGCGTCGGCGCCCGCCGCGTCGGGGACCCGCCCGGCCCGGCCCGGGACGCGTCGGGCGACCCGCTGCTGCTGCTGCACGGGGTGCGCGGGCTGCTGGACCGGACCCGGCAGCCCGGGGAGCTGCCCGCGTCGGCGAACCCGCTGCTGGCGCTGTGCGGCGTGCTGGGGGCGGCGCTGATGTCCGCCCTCGGCGCGGGCGTCCGCGCGCTCGGCGCCCGCAACGGCGGCGACCTGGCGGTGGGGCTGCCGGTGTTGGCGCTGGTGGTGACGCTGCTCGGCCCGCTGGTCGGGCTGGCCCTGGCCAAGCGGCTCGCCGACCGCCGGCACGCGGTCCTGTCCCCCCGACCGGTAACCGTCGTCCTGGTGGCGGGCCTGGTCACCACCGGCGCGCTGCTGATCCTCACCCGCTGAGCGACAGGTCCTCACCCGCTGTGCTGCTGGTCCTCACCCGCTGAGCGGGACCACCCCGGCGGGTGGGCGGGCCGGGTGCACGTGGCGGGCGCAGCCGACGCGGGCGGGCGCAGCCGACGCGGGCGGGCGCAGCCGACGCGGGCGGGCGCAGCCGACGCGGGCGGGCGCAGCCGACGCGGGCGGGCGCAGCCGACGCGGGCGGGCGCAGCCGACGCGGGCGGGCGCAGCCGACGCGGGCGGGCGGCGCGGCCCTTCCCTACCGGTCGGCGGGGATGGCGACCGCCTCCCGCAGGAGGCGGCGGGCGAGGACCACCCGGTCGGCGTCGTCGTCGAGGCCGGGCAGGTCGCCGACCCGGGTCACCGCGCCGGTGAGCAGCGCGCGCAGCGCCGGCTCACAGGCGTCGGGCAGGGTGAGCGTACGGTCGAACAGCCGCAGCGCGACCGTGCCGTCCCCGGCCGGTTCGAGCTGCCAGCGCAGCCCCGGGCGGACGGCGAGCCGGGTGTCGGCGTCGAGGGCGGCCAGCGCGGCGGCCTGGGCCAGGGGCCGGATCGGCGCGGGCCGGGCTGCCGGCCAGGATCGGGCGCGCAGCCGCGCGGCGACGGTGCCCGGGTCGGCGCGGAGCAGCCAGTCCCGCAGCGCCTCGACGGTCTCGGTCAGCTCCGGCTCGATCGCGGCCGGGTCGGTCACATCTGTGCCGAACGGCAGGCCGGCGCGCAGCCGGGCGTCGGAGGCGGCGAGGGCGAGCAGCTCCTCGACGATGGCGTACCGGGTCAGCGCCCGGATCCCGACGGTCAGGTGCAGCGAGCTGGACTCCTGGGCCTGGGCGCTGTGCAGCCAGCCGCGCGGCAGGTAGAGCGCGTCGCCCGGTTCGAGGACCACGTCGAGCGCGGCGGGGCCCTCGGCGGTGGCGGAAACCTCGTCGGCCCGACCGCCCCAGGGCTGGCGTTCCAGCGGGTCGGGCAGCACCGGGGGGTGGATCCGCCAGTGCTTGCGCCCGTCGACCTGGAGGACGAAGACGTCGTGGGTGTCGTAGTGGGTGGCGAATCCCTGGCTGCCGGGCGGGGTCAGGTAGGCGTTGACCTGCAACGGCTGGGCGAGGGCGGTGCCGAGGTCGCGGGCGAAGTCGACCAGGGCGGGCCAGGTGCGGTGCAGCCCCTGGAGCACCAGGGTCGCGCCGGAGGCGTACAGCTCCAGCACCCGCTCGTCGAGGACCTGGTCGCCGATCTCGGCGCCCGCGCCGCCGCCGCCGGTGTAGCGCGCCGCCGGCACGAGCTGGCCGTCCTTGGCGATCCGCAGGAACGGGGTACGCAGCCCGCGGCGGCTGAGCAGCTCGTCGGCGTCGGCGGGGCTGAGCAGGTCGGTGAAGCCGTCGGAGTTGGGCAGCTCGGCGGCGCGCGACAGCAGCGGCGCCCGGCCCCAGTGGGCAGCGGCGAACTTGCCCGGCTCGACGGCGGCGCAGCGGGCGAGCGCCCGGGCGGCGGCGAACTTGCCCGACTCGACGGAGGCACAGCGGCCGAGCGCCCGGGTGGCGGCGGACGGAACCGCCGGGCGGTGGCGGCCGCCCGGCGGGTCGATGATCGTCACGACGTTCCGTCAGGCCGTGCCGTCGGCGCCGCCGTCCTGCTGACCCGGGGTCGCACCGCCGTCAGCCGGACCCTCGGCGCTACCGTCCGCACCACCGTCGTGCTGACCCGGAGTCGCACCGCCGTCAGCCGGACCCTCGGCGCTACCGTCCGCACCACCGTCGTGCTGACCCGGAGTCGCACCGCCGTCAGCCGGACCCTCGGCGCTACCGTCCGCACCACCGTCGTGCTGACCCGGGGTGGCACCGCCGTCGGCCGGGCCCTCCGGGCCGCCGCCGCTGGTCGTCTGGATGTCGTCGTCGTTGAGTGCCATTCGGTGCTCCCTCGGAAGTGCCGCCCCGCCGTGCGGCGGGGTCCGTCGTACAGCCGGTGGTACCCCCGGCGCGATCTTCTCTAACCACACCGTAGACGGAGGGTTCCGCCGACATGGCCGGTTCGCCCGGCCCGGCCGGCGCGGCCGCCCCCGCCGACCGGCCCTGCTCCGCCCCGTCTCGCCCCGCCCCGTCTCGCTTCGTCTCGCCCCGCCCTGTCTCGGCATCCGGCCGACGTGTTCGGTGAGTTGTTCGACGTTCGGTGCGGACAGGCAGCGCCCGATTGGGGAGGCGACGAGCGCCAATCCGGCCGCCGGCAGGCTGCCGCGGCGCAACGAGCACGCGGCGTTCCTCCGTACCAGGGCGATTGCGAAGTCGAGCGGGGGCGCTTCGATCAGGGAGTCTGGGGGTTCCTGGCGTGGGCGCCGCTCCACGGCAGGTGTGCCTCCCGGCGCCTATGGAGCTGAGTCGGATACGACATCAGCCGCGCTCGGCGTGCTCGGCGACCGCAAGCGACGACCCGACGGGGCGGTGGGTAACCCGACGGCGGTGGGTGACGCGACGGCGGTGGGTGACGCGACGGCGGTGGCCCGACCGGCGGTGATGACATAACCGACTCAGCTCCAAAGGCGCCGCCCCACGGCATCGACCGCCCCGCCCACAGCTCCGCCCCGGGCCACGATCCGGGCCGACCAGGGACCGCACCCGCGACAACGCAATGCCCCTGCCTTCCGTACCCCGGCAATCCGCGCCTCCTCTCTCCGCGGAATCGGTGAAGCAATTGATCATCGTCGCACGAAGACCTGTTTCGGTCTGTCGCACCGAGAGCGGACAGACTATGCTCGTGCCCGAGCCGCGACACTCCACAATGGTGTTACGACCGCCGAATAGTCAGTCATGGGGGGTTCGTCGTTCGGAAATGCGCCGTAGCTTGCCACCCCCAACCCTTGGGTTGCATATGACGAGCCGGGTGACGAAGGGGAGGATCACGGGTTGCATGTCGTGCTCAGAAGCCGGAGCCTTCGATTTCTACTCTTAGGCCAAACGCTTTCGTCGCTCGGTGATCGGGCGCTCATCATCGCCTTCGGCATCTGGGCGAAGGAGCTGACCGGCAGCGACGGCGCCGCGGGCGTGGCCTTCTTCTTCGTGGCCTTCCCCACCCTGCTGGCGCCGTTCGCGGGTGTCGTGATCGACCGCTACCCGCGACGCCGGGTCTTCCTGTTCGCCAACCTCATCATGGCGGGCGTGCTCCTGCTCGGCCTGCTGGTGCACGGCTCCGGGCAGTTGTGGCTGCTGTACCTCATCATCCTCTGCTACGGGTTCTCCACCATCTTCATCGACCCGACCCAGTCGACCATCATCGCGTCGATCGTCCCGAAGTCCGAGCTCGCCGACGCCAACGGGCTCTTGCAGACGGTCTCGGGTGGCGTCCGGCTCCTCGCCCCGCTCATCGGCGCGGGCCTGTTCACCGTCGTCGGCGGGCGGGCGGTCGCGGTCATCGACGCGGCGACCTTCGTGATGGCCGCGCTCTGCGTGCTCGGAGTCCGGGTTCAGGAGCCTCAGCGAGACGCTGCCACCTCGACCAGCTGGCGACAGGAGATCAGCGAAGGGCTCCGCCACGTGTTCCGGGCGGCGGCCCTGCGCGACGTCGTGCTGGCGCTCGCCCTCACGATGCTCGTGATGGGCTTCTCGCAGACCCTGATCTTCGCGATCACCGACGAGGGGCTACACCGCCCGGTGGCGTTCGTCGGGGTGCTGAGCAGCGTTCAGGGCGTGGGCGTCATCACCGCCGGCTTCGCTGCGGGCCTGCTCGCCCGTCGCGTCGGTGACGTCCGGGTGGTGACGATGGGAATCGCCTGCCTCACCCTCGCCGCCCTGCTGTATCTCGTTCCGCACGTGGCCACGGCGGTCGGCGCCGCGTTCGTGTTCGGTCTCGCGGTCTGCTGGACCACGGTCGGCCTCATCACGACCGTGCAGCTTCGCACCGCGCCCGAGCTGCGGGGCCGCGCCCTCGGCACGGCCATGGGCGCGGTGAGCCTGCCGCAGACCATCTCCATCGCCCTCGGCGCGGGGTTGTCGGTCGTCGTCGACTACCGGGTGCTGCTCGGCCTGATGGCCGGCGTCACCGCGGCCTGCGCACTGTGGTTGGCCTGGCGCGTGCCGGTCGGCGCTGCGGCCACGGAACCTCGGCCGGTGTCCGATCCGGCTGCTGACTGAAGGAGACTGTGATGCCCCTGGACGTGATCGGCGCGGGGTTCCTGCGCACCGGCACCACATCGCTCAAACTGGCGCTCGAGCGACTGGGCTACGAACCCAGCTATCACATGCGAGTCCTCAACGCGGAGCCGGCGCGGGCCGCCGACTGGCTCGCCGCCGCGCGAGATCCCGAGGCCACCGACTGGGACCAGATCTTTGACGGCTTCCGGTCCAGTGTCGGTTCGCCCGGTACGGCGTTCTGGCGACAGATCGTCGACGCGTACCCCGAGGCGAAGGTGGTCCTCACCGTCCGCGACCCGCAGAGCTGGTACGACAGCACGGCGAGCACGATCAAGCACACGCCCGCTTCGCCCGCCCTCGTCCGCCTGCTCACGTGGGGGCGCGCCAAGTCCGGCGACAGCTTGCTGGAGGAAGCGCAGCAGATGCTCAGCGAGCGGGAAGGCAGCCAGTTCACCGACCGGGAGGAGGCGCTCGCGGCGTTTCAGCGGCACGTCGACGCGGTCCGGGCGTACGTGCCTCCCGAGCGGCTGCTGATCTTCAACGTCCGCGAGGGTTGGGGGCCGCTGTGCGCGTTCCTCGGCCGGCCCGAGCCCACCGAGCCGTTTCCCGTGGAGAACGACCGCGCCAGCTTCCGCCGCCGGCAGCGCAAGGCGATGAACCGGGTGATCATGCGTCGAGCCGCCATCGCGGCCGGCATCGCGACCACCCTCGCGTTGACCGTGTGGGCGAGGCGCGGGATGCGCCGATAGCGGGCGGCGGGACCGCAGCACCCTCACTGGGAGCTGCGGTCACGCGCCGATGGTTACGCGCCTGCCAGGAACGGGCTCTGCTCCGTCCACCAGCATGAACCGTTCCGAATCGTGAACCGGATGGCCTCGGCGCGCCGGTCGATGTGCATCGTTCGTTCCTCGGTCCAGCCCTGCAACCGGAACTCGCCCGCGCCGACGTGCACCAGCCCGATCCGGGCGTCGGGGCCGACCAGGACCAGCCGGCCGTCCTCCGCCACTATCGAGGAATGCTGGTCGCCGATGCTGACCGTGTCGTCCAGCGGCTCCGCGGACCAGTTGGCGAATGCGGCGGGCACCGTGACCCGGCCGCGGAAACTCGCGAGTTCCCCCGGCCGCAATGGCAGCTCCGGTCGCTCGAAGAGAACATCGGCGACGTCGATACGGTCGACCGAGGTCCGGGGGAAAAGGTCGAGGAGCTCCGGCGTCAATGCCGTGTCGATCACCAGATGAATCCGATTCGACGGGCCGGAATTGGCGATCGAATGGGGCCGCGAGAAGTCTCCGTACCAGAATGTTCCCGGCTTCCAGCAGTGCGTGTCACCGTCGAGAACCAGAACGGCGCCATCGTTGGTCACGATCGGAATGTGCAGCCGGACCATGCCGTACGGCAGCCCCATCGGGGTGTCCCGGTGCGTGCCGACCTGCGCCCCCGGCGCCAGGGACATCAGCCGCGCCGCGCGCATGCCCCGCGGCAGCGAGGCGAGCACCTCGGCCAGATAGGGAGTGGAGTCCAGCCACCGCGTGTTCGTGAACGGCGCGGTGCCCGGGCCGCCGGCATCGGTTCGCTGTTCGTCGCCGCCCTGGTTGCGCAGCGCCAGCACCCGCCAGTCGACGGGACTCTCCAGGCCCTCGCCCTGCTCGGTGTAGGTGCGCTGGCGCGCCCAGGTGAGCCGGGTCAGATGACCCACCTCCGCCTGGAGCCGGTCGGTGTCGAAGGTGGGCGTCAGCCGCACGGCCGCGGGCAGACCGGCGAGGGGATCGGCGACCGCCGTCGCGGAAATGGTCATGACGACCTCCGGGTGGTCGTCGCTGCGGAGCCTGCCTGTGCCGCCCGCACGTCCTCGTCGTACGTGGCCAGGCGTCCCGTGACCCAGGCGAGGGACGGCGCGTTGGCCGCCAGCGCCGGCGAGTCGAGATTGCCGACGGTGTCGCAGGGCTGGTGATAGCACGGATCGAACATCCGCCCGGCCTGGCCGCCGTAGAGAACCTGCTGCTCCGGTGTCTTCACGCCCAGGGTTCCGGTGTCGATCCCGCCGACCGCGATGCCCGCCGCAGCGAACTCGAGGTGGTCCGAGCCGATGGAGGTGATGGCGTGCCGCTCGTACGGCAGGTTCCGGCGCTCGAAGTACCCGGCGAACAGATCGGCGACTACCCGGCCGCCGCCGCTGCCCGCATCCCAGACGAACCGGCCGCCGTTGGGCGACGCGAGCAACTCGCCATTGAGCAGCACGGCGATGCGGGCCCGGTCGGCGGCGGAGAGCTGAGACACGTAGTAGGCGGAACCGAGGTTGCCCACCTCCTCCGCGCCCCACCACGCGAACCGCACCTTGTTCCGCACGGTCGTCTGGTACGGCGCCATCGCGAGCGCGGTCTGCAGCACGGTGACGGCTGCCGTGCCGTTGTCGTTGATGCCGGGGGCCTCGGTGCCGCTGTCCAGGTGGGCGCCGAGCATGACGACGTTGTCCGGGTCGCCGCCCGCGGTCTCGGCGATGAGGTTCACCGTCGTCCGGGGCTGAGCGGATCCACGCAGCGTCAGGCGTACCCGGGCACCGGTCGCAGCCCGGCCGATGAGGTCCTCGCCGTCCTTCCGGGATATCCCGCCCACCGGAATGGTGAACATGGTGGGGTCGAAGGCCAGGAAGCGGTAGATGTTCTCCAGCTCCGGCACGGGGTAGTAGAGCAGCATCGCCCGGGCTCCCAGGGCTGCGACGACCTGCTGCTGCACCGCGTAGCCGCAGGCCGCCCGGGCCAGCACGACCACCGCACCGGCGACGGACACGCCGTCGTAGTCATCCGCGGCGCAGCCGGTCCGGCCGCCCGGCAGCGCGGCCAACGGCGCGTCGACGCCGCCAGCCGGGGTGGACGGGGTGAAGCGGGTCATCAGAACCGGAACGGCCATGCTGCCGTCCACGACGAGTCGTTCCTCGGCCACCTCGAAGTTGGTGTAGGGCACCGTCTGCGTCGTGACCTGATATCCGGCCAGGCGCAGCCGGGCGGCGACATAGGCCGCCGACCGGGCGAATCCGGGCCGGTCGTAGCCACGGTTCCCGCCGCTGCGGTCGGCGATGGCCTGGAGCGCTGCCAGGTGGGCGTGGAGGCGGCCGGAGGTCAGGCTCGAGGCGAGCCGCTCGGCCAGGGGATATGGCGCCGATTCGGCGGCGCGGACCACGGTGCTGGTCGCCCCCGCGGCCACCAGCATCACCAACGCGTTGATGGACAGGGCTCTGATCAGTCGTGCGACGCGCACTTCGCCTCCGGGTTCATAAAATGCAGGGAACGGGCCATCGGGTCGGCCGCCACGGCAATGTCATCGCCGACCGGCCGATGTGGAGGACGAGGCCGCGGTCCGCGAGACCGGCGACCGCGTCGCGCAGCGCGGGGTCGAGATCGGCCACGGGGCGCGGCGTCCGCAGCGCCTCGACGGCCGCGATCGCGACCGGATCGGCGATCGTCGAGCGGGTCGGCACGCCGCGGCGGGCGTCGTGCACGGTGAGGAAGCCGGGGCCGCGACGGTAGTAGCAGAGCCCGAACCGGAACGTCTCGCGCCACCGGGCCAGGTCTTCCGGCGCCACACCGGACACGTCCCGCGGCGGCGGCAGGTGCGTCAGCTGCCATATCGGTACGGGCCCGTCCACGGCGGCGGTCCAGCCGACGTCGGCCGCCAGCGCGCTCGCCTCACGCAGCAGGGCGAGCGCCGGAAGCGCGTTCTCGTCGTTCCCGATCCGAATCGTGCCGCCGATCCCCAACCGGCTGTGTGCCGCGAGGGTTCCCGTCACGGCGTGCCCGGCGGGTACGGTCCACTCGGCCGGCAGCGCGGCGCTCGCCGTCACAGCTCCGCTCCCGCCACCGGTCGCAGTGGCCGGGCCGCCGTCGGCAACGCGACCAGGCGGCCGCCCTCGGCGAAAACGAGTCCACGTTCGGTCAGATAGTCCACGGCGTGCCGAGCCGCCGTGTCTCCGCCCCGCTCCGCCAGCCGCGCGATCAGCGACGCCTCGGATCGGGGGTTCCGCAGCGCCTGGAGGGCGGTGACGGCGAGCGGATCGTTGACCGGGTACGTGCCCTGCGGCCATCCGTGCCGGTGGTCCTCGATGAGCAGGCCGTGCTCGGTCGTGGACTGCACCAGGCTGCTCGTCGGGCCCGACTCGGCCCAGGCCCGGACGGCCAGCCGCAGCTCCTTCTCCAGGTCCCCGGTCAGCCCCTTGCGGTCGCCCTCGAACTGGTAGGCCAGGTCGTAGAGCTGCTCCGGCGCGAGGGCGTAGACGTGGTGATACTGACGGGCCGGCTGTCGTGCCACGAAGCCGAGTTCGGGGCGCTCGAAGTACGGGCTGAACCGCTCGAGCAGAATGCGGGTCGTCCCGGCGGGCGGCTGCAGGTGGACCAGCGCCGGAAGCTGCCACAGGACAACCTGGTAGTCCTCGTCGCTCTCCCCCGGGAAGCCGTAGAGCATGTTCCAGTCGACGGTGAGCCCGAAGTCGTCGGCGTCCCGTAGCACCTGGATGTTCTGGGTCGCGTGGACGCCCTTCTCCATGAGCGTCAGGACGTGGCTGCTGAGACTCTCGATGCCCGGCTGGATGTGGCGCACGCCGGCGTCGGCGAGGGCGGCCAGTTGGTCGGCACGCAGGTTCGCCTTCACCTCGTAGCGGATGGTCACGTCCCAGTCGCGGTCGCGCAGCACCGGCAGCAGCTCCCGGAAATAGTCGTTGCTCATGATGTTGTCGACCATGACCACGTCGAGGATCCGGTGCCGAGCGACCATGTCGGTCAGGTCGGCGAGAAAGTCGCCGGCCGGCTTGGCCCGGAACGCCATGGCGGTCCCGTTGAGACCGCAGAACGTGCAGTGGTGCTTCTCGCCCCACCAGCAGCCGCGCGCCGCCTCGAGGGTCAACTCCGGGTTCACCGTGCGGGCGGCGCGGCTGGCGGTGAAGGCGGACTGCCAGCCGTCGTAGTCGGGGCGGGGCACCCGGGTCATGGGGATCATCGAGGCGGGCGGATTCCGCCGTGGGCTGCCGTCGGCGGCGCGCCAGATGAGGCCCGGGACCTTGGCGAGGTCGCCGCCCTCGTCGAGCGCGTCGACGAGGGCCACGAAGGCGTTCTCGCCCTCCCCGCTGACGACGTAGTCGAGGTACGGGAAGTGCTCGCTCATCGCCGCTCCCATCGGCCCCTCGCAGTTGCCTCCGCCGATGACGACCGGCAGCGACGGGCGCCGCCGCTTGAGCCGTCGCGCGACGGCCAGCGACGCGGTGTTCTGCGAGAAGGTCGTGGTGAAGCCCACCAGGTCGGGGTCGAGTCCGAGCAGATGGTCCACGGTCATGTCGATGAACCTGTCGGCGTACGGCCGCATGACCAGTGCCTTGCCGGGGTCGATCCGGCGGTCGGCCAGATAGGCGAGGAACTCGTCGGTTCGCCAGGAGGGGTCCTCATAGAGGGCGCTGGCGAAGACCCACTCGCCGATGGAGTGCCAGACCCCGACATTGGCGATGTACGCGTAGTCGTCGGGCGTGATCGCCCCGTCGCTCTCCTCGTCGAGCAGGTCGGCCCAGGCGAGGTTGGCGTAGTGCTCGACCACCTCGTGCGGGCGCCGGCAGCGGTCGGCGCATGCCTTGAGGATCCCGACCGGCAGCGATGCCGTCTGCAGTCCGTGCCACGGCATGGCCGTGAGAACGATTTTCATGGGACCGGTACCGCCTGTTCGGCTCTAGATGACGTGTACGGGCAGGGCTGCGAGCCCGCGCAGGGTGGCTGTCCGCTCGTACCGTGGCGCCTCGGCACAGCGGAACCAGGTTCCCGTGGCGTGCAGGGCCTTCAGAACCGCGATCAGTTGCTGGGTTCCGAGGGCGGCGCCCAGGCACGCGTGCGCGCCCCGGCCGAAGGCGAGGTGTACGCCGCGGCGGCGCGTCACGTCCACGACGTCGGGGTCGACGAAGACCTTCGGGTCCCGGTTGGCGGCCGCCAGCATGAGCACGAGGACCTCGCCGCGCCGCACGGTGTGGCCGCCCAGCTCGCGATCCCGCACGCACACCCGCGCGTCCGCCTGCACCGGGCCGTCGAGTCGAATCAGCTCGTCGGCCAGCGGCGCGAGATCTCCCCCGGCCGCGCCGATCATCCGGGCGGTGTCCTCGGACGTGGCGATGCGGGCGAGAACATTGCCGAGCAGCCGGCTCACCGACTCGTAGCCGGCGTGCAGCACCGCTCGCAGCGAGTTCGCCAGCACCTCGGGGGGCACGTCGTCGGCGGATTGCCGGGCGCGCAGCACGGCGGCGAGGTAGCCGTCCGCGGCCGGCTCGGCCAGCCACTGCGTGAGCAGGTGGGCGAGTGCGCCGCGCGCCTGGTTGCCTGGCCCCGCGCGCTCGGGTTCGAGCCCGGCGTCCATGCTGCGGACGATGGCATTGGACATCTCCTCGAACACCGGTCCGGCGGGCGGTGCGACGCCGAGGAACTCCGCGACGGTCCGCAGCGCGACCGGCCGGGCGAGACCTGGGATCAGATCGACGGCGCCGTCCCGCGGGAGCGCGGCGAGCAGCGCCTCGGCGGTGGCCGTCAACCGCCGCTCCGCCGCCTGCGCCGGCTGGGCATGCAACGCCGAGACCAGGAGGTGCCGGATCGCACCGTGTTCGGGCGGATCGAGCGACTGAATGCTGAGCTGGGCCGCCGGTATGTCGACACCGCATCGCCGGAAGTCGGACCCGAAATGCCCGGTGTCCCCGAGCACCTGCCGGCATTCCTCGTATCCGGTGAGGACCCAGGAGTCCAACTGGCCGTGCCAGTAGACCGGATCATGCTCGCGGAGTCGGTGGTAGAAAGGGTACGGATCCGCTATGACGTCTGCCGCGAGCGGATCGTACAACGGATCTGGCTGGCCCATCTCGCTTGCCCCCGTTCTCCTCGGATGGGAACGGTGCGGCGGCGAGACTCGCCGCCGCACCGCCGTCGGATCAGTGAAGGTAACGCATTGTCGTCCCCCTTCTCGTTTTTGGGTAAGGAAAGAGCCGTGCACATGCCTGTGCAACGGCGGCGTGCCGAAATATATTGACAGCCCAACGCTGTTAGCGAGTCTGCAGCCGACCGGCGGATGCTCTCCTCGGGTACACGAGGTGGCCGCGGCGAAAAACTGCACGCGGGTTCAAGATTGTTGGGCCAGATCCTGGCGGAGCGCCGCCAGCGCGCGGACGGTCTGGCTCGTCACCGTTCCCGGGGTGCAGCCGAGCCTCCGAGCCGTCTGCTGGACGCTGAGGTCGGCCAGGAAGCGGAGCGTCAGCACGGCCCGCTGGCGGGGCCCGAGCCGCCGCAGCGCCTGCACGAGGACGGCCCTGTCCTCCGTCCCGTCCGACTGCTCGAACGAGGGGCCGGCGTCGGCCGGGGCCAGCATGAGCACCTCGCGCCGCCACCTCGAGTGGCGACGTTCGGTCAGAAAGTCGCGAACGACGATCCGCCGGGCGTAGGCACCCAGCCCGGCGCCCTTGGCGAGGGACGGCCACTGCCGATGCATCTTCCACAGCGCCATCTGGACGAGGTCGTCGGCCTCGTGCCAGTCGCCGCAGATGTGGTACGCCTCCCGGCGCAGCCACCCGCGCAGCCGCCGGGCGAACAGTTCGAACTCGGAGACGGCGAGGTCATTCATTGCATGCAATGTGTCTCCTCGTGTTCCCTTGACGGTGTGAACGCGAGCGGTCCACCCGCTGCCTGAGCCCGTGCGTGTGGGCCCGGGTGGGCGACGTGGATGGACCGTCCTTTTTGGACTGCAGCCTGTAACACTGTGAAGGGTAGATACAACCTGCTCGATAGCAACACCTGGCGGCGAATATTTCGCGACGTGCCGAAAGTGTCGCAGTGGCCCTTTTTTCGCCATTTTCGTCGGCAGCCCGCAGGTGGCCAGGGCGCCTCGGCCGCCTCGGTGGGTGCCGGAAAGGTCCAGCGCAGTTGCCGCGGCGGTCATGGCGGGCGATCTGCCAGTTGGCCCGAAGGGAGGTGTGGAGGGCGACGGGCGGGCGGGGCTGTTCGGCGCGCCTTTGGAGCTGAGTCGTCTGCGACTTCTGGTGCATGTGCGTTTTCAGAACGCGGTGTTCGACTCACTCTCGGCCCGCACACGACGACGACGTTGGACCACCCCTACCCGAGACGGGTACCTGTGGCGACGAGTCCGTGCCGCACGGCTGCCCCCTCTGCGCCGGCGCGGAAGGCGACCCGGGGCAACGCGCCCACCGGGCTCTTCCCGCTCGCCGCCGTGGCGGTGCCGCACGGCCTCACCCCCGACGGGCCCGTACCGCCACGGCGGCTCGACCGGGCGGAGCGGCCGGCCCGGCCCGCGTCCGCACCACGGCCAGCGGACACGCGTCGGCCGGCCGTCCCCAGGGTCGGCCGGCCGAGGCGCCCAGCGTCGGGCTTCCACGCCCTCACGGGCAACGACTCAGGGAATCATCCGGCCCAGGTCCCGGGGCATGGCGGACTTGACGTCCTGCCACTCGCCCTGGGTGACGTGCTGGCGCAGGGTGTCCAGCACCACCTGGACCACCCGCTCCGGGCCGCCCTCCACGTCGTACGGGAAGCCCTGGCGGACCTCGTAGAGGAAGTCGTCCCGGTTCAGCTTGATCGGCACGTTCTCCGGCTGCCAGCCGTCGAAGTAGATCCCCCGCAGCAGCACGGGAAGCTGCGCGGCGAACTCCGCGCTCTCCTGCACCGGCAACCGGTCGCGCAGCAGGTGCAGCACCGTGCGCAGCGCCGCGTACGACTGGTTGCGCTGCTCCTTCGGCCAGCCGTACGCCGCCTCGATGTCCTTGAGGATCAGATTGGTCTTGTCCAGCGAGCTCTCGAACGCCGAGATCATCTGCTCAGCCATCTGTGCACCCCCGTAGGTCGTCATGCCACCGTCGGTCGTCATCGCGGCGCGGCGGCCCGGCCGGGCCCCGCCACTGCGAGGTGAGGCCCACCCGGCCCAGCCGCGCCCCAACGGGGCGGGGGCCACCGGGTGACCCGACCACGTGCAGCACGCCGCCACGCCGCCGACCCGCCGTGTCCCGAACCGTCACGCTCCGCACCTTTCGTACCTGTGTGCGCCGTCGCGCCCGTCTCCCGCCGACCGGCCAGGGACACGGACACGCCCATGTTGCGCCCGGCGAGGATGAGCCCGCCTCACTCTCTCCGGGTGACTTCCCCACGGACGTTCTTTCGGCATCGAGCCCCGGTCTGCGAGCTGCGCGCCGATCCGGGTGTGAACAACGGCCGGCGCGGCCCCGGGACCTTAGGGGAACCCGGCCAGGAAGATCAGGGACCTGCCGGGGGCGGGCAGCCACCCTTGGGTGACCCCCGCTCCCTACGCTGTACGACGTGACACTCATCGCGACCGAGTCGCTGACCAAGACGTACGGGGGTGGGGTCACGGCGTTGGCCGACCTCACCGTCGCGGTCGAGCCGGGGATCATCGGGCTGGTCGGCGCGAACGGCGCCGGCAAGTCGACCCTGATCAAGATCCTGCTCGGCCTCCTCGCCCCGACCAGCGGCCGGGCCCGGGTGCTCGGCCTCGACCCGACCACCGACTCCGCCCAGGTCCGCGCCCGGGTCGGCTACATGCCCGAACACGACGCCCTGCCACCGGACCTCTCCGCCGCGGAGCTGGTCACCCACCTCGGCCGGGTCAGCGGCCTGCCGCGTACGGTCGCCCGGGAGCGGGCCTCCGAGGCGCTGCGGCACGTCGGGCTCTACGAGGAGCGCTACCGCCCGGTCGGCGGCTACTCCACGGGCATGAAGCAGCGGGTCAAGCTCGCCCAGGCCCTCGTGCACGACCCCGACCTGCTGCTGCTCGACGAGCCGACCAACGGCCTCGACCCGGCGGGCCGGGACGCCATGCTGGCGCTGGTGCACCGCATCGGCACCGAGTTCGGCATCTCCGTGCTGGTCTGTTCGCACCTGCTGGGCGAGGTGGAACGGATCTGCGACACCCTCGTCGCCATCGACGGCGGGCGGCTGCTGCGCGCCGACCACATCTCCGCCATGACCTCCGCCATCGACGTGCTCGCCGTCGAGGTCAGCGAGGGCATGGAGGAGTTGGCCGTGCGGCTGGCCGCGCTCGACCTGCCGGTCCGCCGGGACGGCCGGCTGCTGCTCGTCGAGCTCGTCGACGACGCCACCTACGACCTGATCCTCGGCGCGGTTGCCGAGCTGGACCTGCCGCTGCACCGGCTGGACCAGCGCCGGCACCGGGTGGCCGAACTCTTCGCCACGAGGGAGCCCAGCCATGCCTGAGCCGACCGGCGTCATCCACGACATCGGCTACCAGCGTTACACCGGCCCCCGGCTGGGCCGCCGGGCCGTTTTCGGCGCGCTCTACCTGCACGGCCTGCGGACGGCGTTCGGGCTGGGGCGCAGCGCGAAGGCCAAGATCTTCCCCTGGCTGGTGGTCGGCATCGTCACGGCGGTCGCCGCCGCCCTCACCGCCGTGCGCAGCCAGATCGGCGAGACGGTGATGACGTACGCCCAGTTCGCCGACAACATGAGCTGGCTGGTCATCTTCTTCGTCGCGGTGGTCGCGCCCGAACTGGTCTCCCGTGACCTGCGCAGCGGGGTGCTGCCGCTCTACTTCTCCCGGCCGCTGCCGCGCTCGGACTACCCGGTGGCCAAGCTGCTGGCGCTGGCGACCGCGCTCTGGTTGCTGCTCGGCGGGCCGCAGCTCGTGATGTTCCTGGGCGCCGCCTTCACCAGCGGTGAAGGCATGCGCGGGGTCTGGAACGAGCTGCTCGACCTACTGCCGGCCCTACTCTACGCCGGGCTCTGGGCGGCGGTCTTCGCCTCGGTCGGGCTGCTGGTCGCCTCCCTCACCGGCAAGCGGGCGTTCGCGGCCGGCGGGGTCGTGGCCGTGTTCCTGATGACCACGCCGATCGTCGGCACCCTGTCGATCATGCCCTCCCAGACAGTCAACGAGCTGGCCTTCCTCGCCTCGCCGTCGACGCTGGTGGGCAGCGTGGGCGCCTGGGCACTCGGTGACCTGCTGGTGCCCGAGGGCCAAAGTGGCGGCGGAGTCCCGATCGGCGGCTTCGGTCCCGTCTACGCGGTCGCCGCCGTGCTGCTCGTGGCCGGCTGCGTCGCCCTGCTGCTCCTGCGATACCGGAAGGTGGCCGCGCGATGACCACGATCAGCGCCGACCAGGCGGCGGGGACACCGACCGCCGTCACCAGCACCCTCGATCTCGCGGGCGTCTCCCGCTGGTACGGCAACGTGGTGGCGGTCAACGACGTCAGCATGAGCCTCGGCCCGGGCGTCACCGGCCTGCTCGGCCCGAACGGCGCCGGCAAGACGACCCTGCTGCACATGATGGCGGGCTTCCTGGCCCCGTCGCGCGGGGTGGTGACCCTGGACGGCCGGCCCACCTGGCGCAACCCCGAGGTCTACCGCCGGCTCGGCCTGGTCAGCGAGCGGGAAGCGGTGCACACCTTCCTCACCGCGTACGAGTTCGTGCTGGCCAGCGCGAAGCTGCACCGACTGCCGGACCCGGCGGCGGCCGCCCGCCGGGCGATCGCCCTGGTGGAGATGGAGGGCGCGCAGGACCGCCGGATCGGCACGTACTCCAAGGGCATGCGGCAGCGCGCCCGGGTGGCCGCCGCGCTGGTGCACGAGCCGCAGGTGCTGCTGCTCGACGAGCCGTTCAACGGGATGGACCCGCGTCAGCGGCTGCACATGATGGAGCTGCTGCACCGCCTCGGCGACGCCGGCCGCACCATCCTGTTCAGCTCGCACATCCTGGAGGAGGTCGAGCAGGTCTCCGGCACCGTCCAGGTGATGGTCGCCGGCCGGCTGGCCGCCTCCGGCGACTTCCGCACCATCCGCCGGCTGATGACCAATCGGCCGCACGTCTTCACCGTGCACTCCGCCGACGACCGGGCGCTCGCCGTGGCGCTGATGGCCGAGGCGTCGGTGACGGGTGTCGAGCTGGACCGCGCCGGGTTGACGGTGCGCGCCGGCGACTACGGCGTGTTCACCCGCGTCCTGCCGAAGATCGCTCTGAGGGAGGGCATCCGGGTGCGACAACTGGTGCCCCAGGACGAGTCCCTGGAGAGCGTCTTCTCCTACCTGGTGGAGGCCTGAACCCATGTCTACCGTTTCCTGGATCACCCTGCGGGGGCTGTTCGGGCGTCGCCGGTTCCTCCTGCTGCTGCCGCTGCCCGTGGTGCTGGTGCTGTTGGCTGTGCTCTCCCGGTCACTCGGGGTGGATCCGGGCGAGTGGGGCCCGCCGGTGCTGGTCGGTCTCGGCCTGGCCGTGGTGCTCCCGGTCGTCGCCCTGATCGTCGGCACCGGCGTGCTGGGGGCCGAGATCGATGACGGCACCGTCGTGCACATCCTGACCAAGCCGCTGCCACGCTGGCAGATCGTGCTGCCGAAGCTGGCGGTGGCCGCCGGCGTCACCGCCATCACCGTCGCCGTCCCGCTCTTCGTGGCGGGCGTGCTGGCCGACTCCGTACGTCTCGGCCTGGCGCTCGCCGCCGCGTCGGCGGTCGGTGCGCTGGCGTACTCGGCGCTGTTCCTGGCGCTCAGCCTGCTCACCCGCCGGCCGGTGCTGCTCGGCCTGGTCTACGTGCTGATCTGGGAGGGGTTGCTCGGCAGCGTCGTCAGCGGCACCAGGGTGCTCTCCATCCAGCAGTACGTGATCACCCTCGCCGACCGGATCGCCCCCACGGGGCTGTTGCAGGGCGACGTCTCGGTGCCGGTGGCGGCGGTGATGAGCGCGCTGATCAGCGTGGGCTTCACCGTCCTCGCGATAGACCGGCTCCGCTCGTTCAGCATGGCCGGCGAGACGAGCTGACCTCACACGCGACGGTAGGTCGGGCCGCCGCTCAAGGACGCTGGCCTCAGCCGGTTGATCAAGAGGTTTGCGTCCCCGGGAACGCCTCCGGGGACGCAAACCTCTTGATCAAGCCTCCGTGGCCGGGACTGTCGACGATCAGGGGCAGCCGCGACGGTTGCGCGGGCGAGAGCCGGGGTGGGGGCGGCGGCAGAACACTCACAGGACGACCTCCCGAGGACGACAGCCCCGTGTCAGCGCTGCGACCGCCGCACGCGAGCCACGACAACTCCGCGAGCGTTGCACAGGGGGCAGCAGAGCAAAGGGGGCGCTAGCGGCGTTGCCCGCCGGTCGGCGACGACGTCAGCGTCGGCGTTCCCGCCCCTGGGGTGGGACTTCACGATCGTCTGCTGATTTTGGAGAACTCGCCCGGCGTGTCGTCTCACAAATCAGCAAACGATCACGACAGGCTGCCATGCACCCCGACGCCACAGAGGCCATCGTCGAGGCCGCCCGAGGCGGCATGCGCCAGGTGGACATCGTCCGGGCCACCGGCTACACCCGCGAACGGGTCAGGCAGATTCTCCGTGCCGGGGGCGTCGAGCCCCGCAGAGGGCGAGAAGAGTGCTGATGGCGGCGAGCAGCCGGGTTGAGGCTGAACTCGGCGCTGCCAATCAGGTCGATGAGGAACACGGCGGCGAGGCCCACACTGGCGATGGGAATCACCCAGAACGGCCATCGCGCAGGGGTCGCGCGTCGGACACGGGCTGCCAGGAGGTAATCGCCGGCGTTGCGGCGGAAGCTTGCGAGCATCCTAGGCACGGCTCGGCCGGCCGCCCCGACGGTGAACTGCAGGGCGGTGATCAGCTTGAACAGCCGGCTGACCGTCGGCACAACCGACACCGAGGACGGCCCGCTACGAATCCGTAGCCAGGAGGGACTGGATGCGCTGGCCGTTGCGCTGGGCGTAGTCCTGGTAGCAGTTGTTCATGAGAGCGTGCGTCTCGCTCGCCTGGTCGGCCAGCTTCCGCAGCCTCGGCGCCCACTCCTTCAGCTCCCGGTCGGAGTAGTCGTAGCCGAACTTCTCGTGGATGTCCTTGCTGGTCCACTTGTCGCTGTGGCCGTGGAAGCGGACCACCGCCAGGTCGGCGGTGGCCTCCAGCACCGGCGGCACCGACGAGCGGTGCCCCTGCGGCATGTCCACGCAGACGTACGCCAGCTCGTGCTCGCGCAGGAAACCGAGGGTCTCGTCCCGGTTGGCCCCGTCGAACCAGGATTCGTGCCGGAACTCGAACGCGGGTCGTAGCGGCGCGCAGCGGCGGGCCACCTCCAGCAGGTACTGCTTGTTGTCCCGCTTGATGGTGAACCAGGGCGGGAACTGGAACAGCAGCACGCCCAGCCGGTCCGCCTCGACCAGCGGGTCGAGGGCGGACAGAAATCGGGTCCACACCTCCTCGTACGCCTGCGCGGGCAGGTCGTCGGGGTAGACGTTGCGCTTGTCGGTGTCCGGCCGCAGGTCCTTGTAGAGCGCGGAGACCCGGGTCGGGTGGCCGGTGAGCAGGCTGAACGCCTTGATGTTGAAGGTGAACCCGGCCGGTGTGCGCTCGGCCCACAGCCGGGCGGTGCGCTCGGCCGGCGGCGAGTAGTAGGTGGCGTCGACCTCGACCAGCGGGAACTTCTTCGCGTAGTACGACAGCCGCTTCTCCGGGTTGTCCGCCGTCGGCGGGTACCACCCGGAGTCGAGCAGGGTCCGGTCGGTCCAGGACGCGGTGCCCACCTTGATCTCACCCACGGTCGGGGTTCACCGCGTCCACATCCGACCTGCGCCCGGAGGCCGCACGCTCAGGCTGCCCGCCGTTCCCGGTTCTGCTTGCACGCCACGCAGGAGGTGGCGGACGGGTAGATCTCCAGCCGCTCCACGGGAATCGGCACCGTGCAGCCCTCGCAGAACCCGTACGTGCCCTCGTCGAGCCGGGTCAGGGCGTGCTCGAACTGGGCCCGGCGGTCGAGGATGGTGCGCAGCAGCGACTGCGCGGTGTCCCGCTCGGCCGTCTTGGTGCCACTGTCGGCCTGGTCGTCGCCGGCGGTGTCGCCGACCTCCACCAGCCGCAGTACCTGGCTCTGGAGCATCGCCTGCTCGTACTCCGCGGAGAGCTCGTCGTAGCGTTCCCGCAGGGACGCCCGGATCTGGTCGGCGTCCGCCTGCGATCGGCCGGTGGCTACCGTGTCGTGGACGAGCATCGCTGCCTGCCTTTCGTGTGGCCTGGTGCTCCGGGAGGATGTCCCGGACCCCGCTTACGTGCGCGCGAGCGAGATCACCCGCGCCCTGTGAGCCGGGCGATTACCCCATCTCCCGGGCCGTCAAACCGACGAGTTTTCCGGCCCCTGGGCGCGCGTCCCTGCCTCCCGCCCGGCGAGGCTTCGGTCACCGTGTCGGTTCGCGCCGTCAGCCGGGGAACACCGGCTCCACGAGGGCGGGGTGCCGGGGGTCGTCGACGCGCACCACGACGTCGGCGAAGCCGGCCGGGGCGACCTCCTCGGCGTACCGGGCGAAGGCCGGCAGGGTCCACCGCAGCGCGGGGTCGGTGCGCCGGGCCAGCGCGGCCGGGGAGAGCTCCAGGTGCACGGTGAGGTCGACGGGCAGCCCGCCGCCGAGCAGCAGCGCGCCGCTGAGCAGCACGATCCCGTCGGGCGGCAGCGTGACGTACCCGGCCCGGCTGGCCCGGTCGGCGCGGGCGTCCCAGAGTGAGGGCAGCATTCGCCCGGTGCCGCCCGGCCCGGCCGGGTCGAGGACCTCCCGGCGCAGCCCGGGCTCGTCGACCCAGCTCTCGTAGTACGCGTCGGGGTCGGTCCGGCCGAACTCCAGCCGGACCGACGCCGGCCGCAGGAAGTCCTCGGCCCGGACGTGCAGCACCGGCCGGCCGAGCGCGCGCAGCGGGTCGATGAGCGCGGCGGCCAACGCGTCGGGGGCCGCCGCCGGGGCACCGTCCACGGCTACCCGGAGCCGGCCGGGCGCCTCGGCGGCGACGAGCCGTTCGGTCAGCTCGGTGACGAGCCGCTCGGGGGAGATGGGTCGTACCCGCATCCGACCATGGTGCCCGGTCGCGTGGCGCGTGGCCGGGCGGGTCAGGCGCTGCGGTCGATGGTGACCCGGGCGTCGTCGGCGAGCCGGTAGCCGACGCCGTAGACGGTGGTGACCAGCGGCACGTCGACCCCGACCTTGCCGCGCAGCCGGCGCACGTGCACGTCGACGGTGCGTACCCCGGCGTGCTCGTAGCCCCAGACGGCGTTGAGCAGTTGCAGCCGGGTGAACACGCGGCGCGGGTGGGCGACCAAGTGCAGCAGGAGGTCGAACTCCAGCCGGGTCAGGGGCAGCGGCTCGCCGTCGCGCAACACCGACCGGGACGACGCCAGGATGTGCAGCGCCGGGACGATCGAGGCCAGCGGGCGGGACGGCGACCGACCGCCGGGCGCCTGGTCCGGCCGGCGCTCCGGCGCGGGGCCGGTGGACACGACGGCCTCGCCCCGTTCGAGCAGCTCCCGGGCCACGTCGAGCAGCTGGCGGGCCGCCGGGGTCAGCGACTCCTCGGCGGCCAGCGAGATGTGGAGGGTCACGGTGAGCACGGGCGCCGTGGTGTTCGCGGGGCGGCGCTGACCGCCGGGGGGACGACCGGGGACCGCAGGCTGGGACGTATGCCATCCGGCGCGCGACGAGGCGGGGCTGACCGACATGGTCCTCCTTGGCTGGTCCGGGTGTATCCCACGGCCCGGGACGCCGCTGCCTCGATGCTTCCCGGCGCCCGGGTGAGGGTCAAGGGGCGGCAGCGTTGCATGGATGTGACAATTGACGAACACATCGGAGCCGAATGCTCGCTCTGCGTACGAGGTTTGATGATTACAGCAGAGTCATCACGATGACGGGATAGGGGGGTGCCCGCCGGGTCCGCATCGCCGTTTCGGCGGCGGTGGCGCCCGGCAGTGCGTCGCCGCCGTCCGACACGCGGACGTGGCGCACCCCGTTGCGGGTACGCCGCGCGCGTCGCGGGGGCGGCGGGCCGGCGCAGCGGTGCGGGTCGCTCAGCGGTGCGGGTCGACGCTGACCCGGGCCTCGTCGGCGAGCCGGTAGCCGACGCCGTAGACGGTGGTGACCAGGGGCGTGACGTCGCCGAGCTTGGCGCGCAGCCGGCGCACGTGCACGTCGACGGTGCGGGCCACGGCGTGCTCGTAGCCCCAGACGCTGCTGAGCAACTGGAGGCGGGTGAAGACCCGGCGGGGGTGCACGGCCAGGAAGTGCAGCAGGTCGAACTCGATGCGGGTCAGCGGGATCACCCGCGAGCCCTGCCGCACCACCCGGGACGCGGCCAGGATGCGCACCTCGTCCGGGTCCTCCGGCGGCGGGGAGACGGCGAAGGGGCGCGCCCCGGCCGGGGTGCCGTCCGGTTCCGGCCCGGCCTCCGCGGGACGGCCGCGCTCCGCCGGGGCCCACGGCTCCACCACCACCCGACGGTGCTCCGACGGGCCGGCCAGCAGCATGCCCTCCCCCGACTCGGCCAGCTCCCGCAGCAGCTCGACGAGCCGGGCGAGGCGGGGCGTCAACTGCCCGGGGGTGAGCTCGACGGTGACGGTCAGCGTCGGCGCGGACCGGAGGTGGGCCGGCGGGAGGCGGTCGGGCCGCCCCGTCGGGGCGCGGTCGGGGCGGCCCTGTGGGGCCCGGTCGGCGCGCCCCGACGGATGGAGACGCGGGGAGATGGCGACGACGGACATGATGCCTCCTGGGATGGCGATGCCGTCCGCCGCGCCCGGTGGGGCGCGGCGGTCAGAAGTGCGCTAGGCCGGCGGTCACCGGCGACGCGACAGACGGGGAACGGAGCGGGGGCGTGGGGCCGAGGGTGGGCAGACCGGCGATCCGCCAGGCGGCGAAGCCGCCGACCACGTCGGTGGCGCGGTGCAGCCCGATGTCCTGGAGCGCGGCGGCGGCGAGCGAGGAGGTGTAGCCCTCCTGGCAGAGGACCACCACCGGCAGGTCGTAGCCGACGGCCTGGGGCAGTCGCGCCGGACAGCGGGGGTCGAAGCGCCACTCCAGCACGTTGCGCTCGATCGCGAGGGAGCCGGGCACGGTGCCGTGCGCGGCACGCTGCGCGGCCGGCCGGATGTCCACCAGCAGCGCGCCACCGCGGTACGCCACGTGGGCCTGCTCCGGGTCGAGCCGGCGCAGTCGGGACCGGGCTTCGGCGAGGATGTCGTCGATGCCCCGGGAGCCGGGGGGCGGCACGGGGACGGAACAGTCCTGGGTGTGGTCGTGCGACATTTCTCGGTCCTTCCAGGGACGGCGGGCGGTCGTCCGCCCGGTCGGGGTCAATTGGGGTCTCACCAGGCGACGCCGGCCTCGGCGACCTCCGCCACCCCCAGCCGCCCGTCGACGAGCCGGTAGCGGGTCATCCGGGTCAGCGCGGGCCGGTAGACGTGCACGCTGACCGCCGGTCGGTCGCCGCGGTTGGTCACCACGTGCACGTGCCGGGTGCCGAACCGGCGGCCGGACCCGGCCGCGAGGCGGTGCGGGCGCAGCCGGCCGCCGCTGACCGTCTCCTCGGTGAGGACGCCGTCGACGACCAGGAACGCCCCGGAGGAGCCGCCGTGGTCGTGCAGGTCGGTGCCCTGGCCGGGCAGCCAGCTCAGCGCCCACACCTCGTGGTCGGCGGCGACGGCGAGCCGGGTGTACCACCGCTCGTCGGGGTCGAAGTGCAGCGGGACCGGCCAGCCGGCCGGGTCGGCGGCGTACCGGGCGGCGACGGCGAGCAGGTCGGGCTCGGAACGGCGGCGGCTGGTGACCATGGTGGGACCTCACGGGGAATCGGTGACGCGTGCCCCGACAGCATAGGATGCAAACCCTATCGGTTTAGTAGGTAATACCGCATGCTGAGACACGGGGTTTCACGCCGCGTCCGGCGTCGTCCGCGCGGCGGCGGTCAATGGCGGATCGGCGGCTCCGCCCTGTCGTCCATCGCACCTCCCCGCGCCGGCTCGGCAAGCTATCAGGCCGCCCGCCGCCCCCGCCGACTAACCTGGACGGATGAGCGACGACCTGGACGCGGAGACCCTCGCCTTCGCCCACCGCATGTTCGACCTCGCCCGTGGTGGGGCCACCGAGGAGCTGAGCGGGAACGTCGACGCCGGGCTGCCGGTCAACATGACCAACGACAAAGGCGACACGCTGCTGATCCTGGCCGCCTACCACAACCACCCCGAAACCGTCGCCGCCCTGCTGGCCCGCAGCGCCGACCACGCCCGGGTGAACGACCGGGGCCAGACCGCGCTGGCCGCCGCGGTGTTCCGGAAGAACCCCGACACGGTCCGCGCGCTGCTGGCCGCCGGCGCCGACCCCGAGCACGGCGGCCCGTCCGCGGTGGACACCGCCCGCTTCTTCGACCTGCCGGAGATGCTCGACCTGCTCACCGCCCGCTGACCCCGGGACAATCCCGGGCGGGGTATACAGGGTCGGTGGAGGATCCCGTACCCGAACAGATGCGCACGGCCGGCACCGCGCTGCTCGACGCGCTCGACGCGGCGGCCCGGGCCGCCGCGGCCCGCCCCTTCGACGACGCCGCCCGGCGGTGGCTGGAGTACCGGCCCCGGCCGCGACCGGGGGTCTGCCTGGCCGATCTGGACCGCGCCGGCCGCAAGGCCGCACACCGGCTGCTGGCCACCGGGCTCAGCCCCGCGGCGTACGCGCAGGCGATGGCCGTCGTCGCGCTGGAGGAGGTGCTGGACCGGGCCGAGGGCTGGCGGCGCGGGCGGCACAGCGGCGACTACTGGGTGGCGGTCTTCGGCGACCCGGCCCGCGACGACCGGTGGGCGTGGCGGTTCGAGGGCCACCACCTGTCGGTGAGCATGACCGTGGTCGACGACCAGGTCTCCCCCGCCCCGGTGTTCCTCGGCGCGAACCCGGCCACCGTCCGGCACGCCGGGTACCCGGTGTCGAGGCCCCTCGGTGTCGAGGAGGACCTGGCCCGCGCCCTGCTCGACGCCATCGGCCCGGCGGGGCGGGCGGCGGCGATCGTCGCCGACGAGGCGCCCGCCGACATCATCAGCGCCACCCGGCCGGACGCGCCGGGGTCGATCACGCCGCTCGGGGTGCCGGCCGACCGGCTCGGCCCCACCGGCCGGGCCATGCTCGACCAGCTCGTCGCCGTGTACCTCGACCGGCTGCCGCCGGAACTCGCCGTCCGGGAGGCCGGCCGGCTCGCCGGCGGCCCGCTGCACTTCGCCTGGGCCGGCCCGACCCGGCCGGGCCAGCGCCACTACTACCGGGTGCAGGGCGACGACCTGCTGATCGAGTACGACAACACGAGCGACGACGGCAACCACGCGCACACCGTGCTGCGCCGCCCGGCCAGCGACTTCGGCGCGGACGTGCTCGCCGCGCACCGCGCGGAGGCACACCGCTGAACGTGGAGGCCGGCCCCGCCCCGAGGCCGCCGTGCCTCGTCAGGCGGGCCGGACCGCCTCGATCAGGAACCGCCCGGCGTGGGCGACGAACGGGCCCTCGCGCTCGATCCGGTCGTGCAGGCGGGCGAGCTGCGGGCGGTACCGCACGACGGTGAACCCTGGCACCGTCCAGACCACCTTGCGCAGAAAGTAGACCACTGCGGCGATGTCGTGGAACACCGTGCGCAGGGTCGCCTCGCGCAGGTCGACCACCGTCAGCCCGGCCGCCTCCGCGGCGGCCACGGCCTGCTCGGGCAACTGGCGCACGGGCGGGGGCAGCGGGCCGAGCATTGCCTCGCTCAGCTCCCGTACGGTGCCGCCCCGGATCTGCTGGGACAGGAACGTCCCGCCCGGCCGCAGCACCCGGGCGACCTCGTCCCAGCGGGTGCTCACCGGGTGGCGGCTGACCACCAGGTCCAGCGTGGCGTCCCGCACCGGCAGCTCGCCGCTCCCGGCGACCCACAGGACCGTCGCGCCGACCGGGCCCAGCGTGTGCCGGGCCACCTCGACGTTGGGCGGCCACGCCTCGGTGGCCAGCAGCACCCGGGGCGGGTGCGGCACCTCGGCGAGCACCTCGCCGCCGCCGGTGTCCACGTCCAGCGCCGCGTCGGCCCGCGCCATCCGGTCGGCGACCAGCCGGGCGTAGCCCCAGGGCGGCCGTTCCTCGGAGGCGCGGTCGTTCAGCCAGGAGAAGTCCCAGCCCCGCACGGGCACGGCCGCGCCCTCGGCCACCAGTTGCTCGAAGGTCCCTCGCCCGCTCATCCGGCCAGCCTGGCCGCCGCCGGACGGTGGAGCAACCCGATTCGCCCCGGCCGCCCCCACCCGCCGACACCACCACGACGACGCCACCCGCCAACACCCGCCGGTGGTGGACGGCTGCGGCGGCGGACCGCCAGCGGCGGACGGCCGGCGGCACCCGACGGGGCTCAGGCGCGGGGGCGGGCGATCTCCACGGTCGGGCCGGCCACGCCGCCCAGCGCGTCCAGGGTGTCCGCCTCGGCGCGGGCGGACTCGAACTGGCGCATCAGGCGGGCGCCGAGCCACACCCCGACCCCGCCCACGCCGAGCGCGACCAGCTCGGCGGCGAGCATCGCGCCGGTCGCGCCGCGCTGCGGCGAGTGCGACCGGATCAGGCAGGTCAGCAGGAACAGCGCAGCCATCGCGACGTTGACCAGGTTAAAGGTGATCTTGGTCCGGTGGGTCCGGTCACCGGTGGCATCCCACAGGTCGACCATGCCGGCCACGGTGGACAGCCCGGCGGCGAACAGCGCGGCGACCGACGTCCAGTAGCCGACCTCTCCGAGGAACGCCGGACCCCCGGCCACGTCGGCCAGGTCGAAGACCACAGCGCTGACGAAGAGCCCGAAGGGGAACGTCACCAGCATCGGTTGGATCGGGTGCCCGTGCACCCGCAGCCGGCTCTCCATCGTGCCCTCCCCTGTTTCGTCTCAGCTCACCAGCATCCAGGGTGCTACCCCTGAACGACGGGAGGGAAACGACGGGCCGACCGAAGCGGGACGCACATCGGACACCACGGGGCCGGCTGACCGCCGTCGAGCGGACCGGTGGTGGGTCAGTTCTCCCGGGAGCGGGAGACCGTCACCACGAGGCGCTCGGCGACGTCCCGCACCGGGATGCCCAGCGACAGCGCGGCGCTGCGCAGCACCTGGAGCGCCTCCGGGGCGGGGCAGCCCCGCTGGGTCATGATCACTCCAACCGCATGCCCGATCACCCCGTCGACGAGTCGCGCGGCATCCAGCTCGTGGGCCTGGGTGGCCCGCCGCTCCCGGTCCCGCACCGCCGCGAGCAGCAGCCCGGCATGCTCGGCGAGCAGCATCGCGGTGAGCTGGTGCCGGGTGGTCAGCACCGCCGGCGCCGAGGCGTACAGGTTGATCGCGCCGATCACCTGCTCGTCGACGTCGACGGGCGCGGAGATCACCCCCCGCACCCCGAGGTCGCGGGCCTGGGTCGTCCAGGCCGGCCAGCGGGACTCCCGGACCAGGTTCTCCGAGAGGATCATCTCGCGGCGGTGGATGGCGCTCATCGCCGGCGAGTCGGGGCCGGGGCGCAGGTCGTCCAGGCCGGCCAGGGCCGGGTCGGAGGCGGCTACCCCCGCCGGTTCCCCGGCCCGTAGGGCGGTGAAGCCACACCAGGTGACCCCAGGGACGGCGGCGCGGGCGATCCGGACCAACTGGTTCAGCGCCTCGTCGAAATCGGTCACGGCGATGAGGCCGGCGGTCAGCTCCCGCAGCAGCGCCGCGGTTTCCAGAACGCTCAGAGTCTCGGTGTCGGGTGCCTGCGTCTCCAGGTTCACCGGGCCCCCGCCCCCGTCGTGGGGACGACCTTTGACCGGCGCCGCGCGCCGCCCTTCGGCTGTGTCATCGTCTGCTCTCTCCCGATTAATCCGACCCGGGCTACTACCCTGGCCAACCCAGGTCGAAACGGCCGAAAAGCGGCCTCCTTCCCGATCAACGCCGGGGTGGACGCCGGGTCGCCGCGGCCGGGAGGCTCCCCCGAGCGGGGGAGCCTCCCGGCGGCGGTCAGCGCGAGGCGGAGCTGAGCCGCCGGCCCACCGAGGCGATGAGCCGGTCCAGCTCAGAGCCGAACGGGTTGTCGTGGACGAGGTACGTCCAGGTGGCGCTGGGGCGGACCAGGGTCGACTCGTCCGGCTCCCAGTCGTCGTCGAAATCGGTCTCGGTGAAGGTGTCGATGGTGCGGGTCTCGATCTCCGGGACCAGCGCGTTGAACGCCGGCACCGCCGCCCGGTGGAACTCGTCAAGCGGGTCGAGCCGGCCCAGGGCGCGCAGGTGCACGCCCTCGCGCACCTCCGACAGCTCGGCCAGGTGCTCGGCCCACAGCCGGTCGAGGTGGTAGAGGGCGATCCACCGGGCCACCCGGGCGAGGAGGTCCTCGTCCATCTCCTCGGCCTTCTCCGGCACCCGCTCCAGCAGCATCAGCGCGGCGACGTCGCTGGTGAGCAGGCGCTCCCGCCGCTCGGCGAGGGCCTTGCGCTGCTGCTCGATCACCACGCTGTAGCGCCAGGTGTTGCGGTGGATCTCGTGGTTGACGCCCTCGGCGACCCGCTGGGCGTGCTCCACCGCGTAGTCGACCTGCGGGTCGGTGACCAGGCCGTCGGCGTTCATCCGGGGCGAGGCCGGCACGGCGTCGCCGGCGTGCCGGACCACCAGGTCGTCCTCCAGGCTGACGCAGAAGACCGAGCCGCCCGGGTCGCCCTGCCGGCCGGCCCGGCCGCGCAGCTGGTCGTCGACGCGGCGGCTGTCGTGCCGGCCGCCGCCGATCACGTAGAGGCCGCCCAGCTCAGCCACCCGGTCCCGGTCGGCCTGGTCGCTGCCGCCGAGCCGGATGTCGACGCCCCGGCCGGCCATCTGGGTGGAGACGGTGACCGCGCCGTACGCGCCGGCCTCGGCGATGATCGCCGCCTCCTCGTCGTCGTTCTTGGCGTTGAGCACCACGCAGGACACCCCGGCGGCGTTCAGCCCGGCGGCGAGTTGCTCGGACTCCTTGACGTCGAGGGTGCCGACCAGCACCGGCCGGCCCTTGTCGTGGCAGCGCTTGATCTCGTCGACCAGCGCCTCCTCCTTCTCGGTCCGGGTGGCGTAGATCCGGTCCGGCTCGTCCTCGCGGACGCAGGGGGTGTTCGGCGGGATCACCGCCACCTCCAAGCCGAAGAACTCGCGCAGCTGGTCGCCGACCAGCACCGCCGTCGCGGTCATCCCGCACACCTTCGGGTAGAGCGCGATGTACGCCTGCACGGCGATGGTGCCCAGCACCTCGCCCTCGGCGGTGGCGTCCAGGCCCTCCTTGGCCTCGACCGCCGCCTGGAGGCCGTCGGGCCAGCGGCGGCGCTGGGCCACCCGGCCGCGCATCTCGTCGATCAGCTCCACCGAGCCGTCCCGGACGATGTAGTCGACGTCGCGGTGCAGCAGGGCGTGCGCGTGCAGCGCCACGTTGACCGCGGAGAGCTGCCCGACATGCTCGGAGTCGTACAGGTCGATGCCGCCCAGCTTGGCCTCGACGGCGGCCAGGCCGACGGAGGTGAAGGCGACGCTGCGGCCGTCCTCGGCCACCGTGTAGTGCCTGCCCTTGCGCAGGCCGCGGATCAGCGCCGCGGCGGCGTGCACCGGGTCCTGCTCGCCGCCGACCGCGCCGGCGAGGACCATCGGCACCCGGGCCTCGTCGATCAGGATCGAGTCGGCCTCGTCGACGATGGCCGTGGCCAGCGGCGGCTGGACCCGGTCGTCGAGGTCGGTGACGAGCTGGTCGCGCAGGTAGTCGAAGCCGGCCTCGCTGACCGACACGTAGGTGACGTCGCAGGCGTACGCGTCGCGCCGCTCCTGCGGGGTGGACGCCTCGTTGACCCAGCCGACGGTCAGCCCGAGCAGGGCGTAGACCGGCTCCATCCACCGGGCGTCACGGCGGGCCAGGTAGTCGTTGACGGTGAGCACGTGCACCGGGCCGTTGCCGAGCCGGACGTGCCCGTACGCGGCGATCGTGGCGGTGAGGGTCTTACCCTCACCGGTGGCCATCTCGGCGACCTTGGCGGAGAGCAGGGCCATCGCGCCGAGCAGCTGCACGTCGTACGGCCGCTGGTCGAGCCCGCGCCGGGAGGCCTCCCGGCCGACGGCGCAGATCTCCTCGTACCCGGTGGCGGCACCGGCGGCCTCGGTGAGCTCGGCGTCGGTCAGCGCCGACAGCTCCTCCTCGCGGGCCTCGATGGCCGGCAGCAACTTCTCCAGCGGGCCCAGATCGACCGTGGTGCCTGGCCGCTGGAGGAACCGCCGGAACCTGCTCTTGAACCGTTGCGACACACCCATGAGCCGCAACGGTACGCGACCCCGGCCGGCTTTCGTGGCCCGGTCGGGCCGCGGCGGGGTGAGGTGCCCGCCGCGGCCCGCCACGATCAGCCGGCCAGCACCACCTGGAGCTCCTGGCGGCGGCGCTCAGCCAGGTCGGTGAGCAGCGCCGGGGCCTGCTCGAACGGCACCACCGCCGACACCAGGTGCTTGCGGATCGCGTCGCCGTACGCCCGCAGCAGCTCGATCGTCTCGGCCGAGAGCCGCTCCCGGTCCCAGGTCGGCGCGAGCCCGCGCGGCACCCGCCCGATCTGGGCGCAGCGCAGCGACAGCCCGTTGTGGTGGAACTCCTCGCCGAACCGGACGGCGTCGGCGCCGGCCTGGTAGAAGGCCAGGTCGATCACGGTGCCCTGGGGGCGGAGCAGGCGCAGCGCGAGCTGCAACGCCCACGCCTGGCCCCGGCACTGGAAGACCACGTCGGCGCCCCGGTCGCCGGCGGCGTGGTTCCACCGGGTCTTGAGCACCACCGCCGGGTCGTCGGCGTCCGGGTCGAGGGTCTCCAGGCCGAGCGCCTCGGCGACCGCCCGGCGCTGCGGGGTCGGGTCGAGCACCACCACCGACGCCGCGCCGTGCCGCTTGGCGAACAGAGCGGTGAGCAGGGCCACCACCCCGCTGCCGACCACCGCGACCCGGCGCCCGCGCACCCCGTCGCCGAGCGACCGGACGTCGGTGCCGCACAGCTCGGCGGCGGCGTGCAGCACCCCGTTGGCGCAGATCGGGCCCATGTGCGCGACGTACACGCCGAGCAGCGGGTCGAGGTCGTCGGGCAGCGGGACGAACCGCTCGGCGATCGGGTCGGCGACGTAGCCGGTGCGGTGGCCGTAGGTCATCGCAGCGACGGTGCCCACGGCGACCGCCGGGGTGCGGCTCTCCACCACCCGCCCCACCTGCATGTAGCCCAGCCGGTCGACCGGGTATGGGGTGCTGGCCTCCCCCGGCTGGAACAGCCCGAGGCCGGCGTTCCAGGCGACGTTGAGGTACGGGTTGGTGCCCTTGACGAAGCTCAGCTCGGTTCCGGTGGACACCCCGCTGTACAGCGTCTCCACCCGGAACGTTCCGTCCCGCAGCTCGCCGGCGTCCTGCTCGACCAGCTCGACCCTCCCGGGGCCGCTGACCACCACCACCCGGTCACGCATCGACGCCCACCCCCGCCGGGGCCGCCGCGGTGGCGGCCCGGAGTGTCGCGGCCGGGCCGGTGGGCAGCGCCACCGGCCGGCCGGTGGCCGCCGACTCGGCGACCGCGAGGGCCAGTCGCTGGGTGCCGAGCGCCTCGGCGTACGGGACCCGGACGTCGTCGCCGACGCCGCGCACCGCGTCGACGAAGGCCCGGTCGACGGCGGTGCGCGCGCCGTCGGGGTCGGCGGGCAGGTGCCGCTCGCCGTCGGCGTCCCGGATCGTCAGCCCGTCCTCGGCCAGCGACAGGGCCAGCCCGTCGGCGAGGATCTCCAACCCGGCCCGGTGCTTCCAGCCGAGCACGCAGGCCGCGGCGAGGGTGCCCACCGCCCCGTCTGCGAAGCGCAGGGCGGCCGTGGTCACCGAGTCGATGTCGGCCCCCTCGACCGGCGGCGGGGCGCCGTCGCCGTACGCGGTCACCTCGGTGACCTCGCCGACCAGCGCGCGCATCAGATCCAGCACGTGCGCGGCCTGCTCGACCACCGGGCCGCCGGAGCTGTCCCGCCGGGCCCACCAGTCCACCGGCGGCACCTTGTCCAGCCAGGCGCCGCTGACCATCCGCACCGGCCGGCCGGCGAGCAGCTCGCGGGCCTCGTCCACCACGTGCAGGTACCGCCAGTGGTGGCCGACCCCGGTGAGCAGCCCCCGCCGGGCCACCAGGTCGGCGATCCGCTCGGCGGTGTCCAGGTCCACCGAGACCGGCTTCTCCACGAACATCGGCACCCCGGCGGCGACGACCGCCTCCTCCACCGGGCCGTGCGCGAACGGCGGCACGCAGACGTACACCGCGTCCGGGCCGGCCGCGAGCAGCTCCTCCACGTCGGCGAACGTCGCGGCGCCGTGCGCGTCGGCCAGTTCGGCCGCCGCGCTGCGCGTCACGTCGGTCACGCCGAGAATCTCCACGTCCTCGAAGCCGCCCAACACCCGGGCGTGGCGTTGCGCCACCCCGCCGGCCCCGACAAGTCCCACCCGGCACACCCGCATCGACAAACCCTCTCACCACGGTTTCACGTATTCGCGTAGAGCACTCCCCCCGGGGCTGCGCGACCAAACGTTCACCTGCGTGAACGGCCCGGTGTGCGGCCCGTGATCAATCTGTTAGGGATGATTCGGTTAGCGCGTGGGTGGTTTTGGGAAAACACCACCCTGTGTTTCCGCAGCGATCTTTGGGGGGTGTGTCTGTGCGGGCTACTGAATCGAGCGTCTCACCGGTGGTGGAGGCGTGGGCGACATACCGGACCACCTCGGCGAGCGAGTGGACGCCGCGGCGGCTGGTGCGCGCCAAGGGCGACAGCCGGGTCAGCGTGGTGCTGCCGGCACACAACGAGGAGGCAACGGTCGGTGCGATCGTGTCGACCATCCGGGAGCACCTGATGGACCGGGTGGCCCTGGTCGACGAGCTGATCGTGGTCGACTCCCGGTCGACCGACCGGACCGCGCGGGTGGCCCGGGCGGCCGGCGCGGAGGTCGTCGGCCAGGACGAGATGACCCGGGGCCTGCCCCGGCTGACCGGCAAGGGCGACGCGCTCTGGGCGGGGCTGGCCGCCGCCGACGGGGACGTGGTCGCGTTCATCGACGCCGACCTGCGCGAGTTCCGCCCGCACTTCGTCACGGGCCTGCTCGGCCCGCTGCTGACCGACCCGTCGGTGGAGTTCGTCAAGGGCTTCTACCACCGGCCGCTGGTCGGCGCGACCAGCGTGGAGGCCGACGGCGGGGGGCGGGTCACCGAGCTGATGGCCCGCCCGCTGCTCAACCTGTTCTGGCCGGAGCTGGCCGGCTTCGTCCAGCCCCTCGCCGGCGAGTACGCCGGCCGGCGCGGCGTGCTGGAGCGGGTGCCGTTCGTCTCCGGGTACGGGGTCGAGACGGCGATGCTGATCGACCTGCTGGACCTCGTCGGGTTGGACGCGCTGGCCCAGGTGGACCTGGGTGAGCGCAAGCACCGCCACCAGGACACGGCGGCGCTGGGCCGGATGTCGGCACAGATCATGCTGACCGCGTGGTCGCGGTTGCAGCGGCGCGGCTGGGCCAGCCCGGGCACCGCGCCGGCGGCCCTGCTCACCCAGTTCCGGCGGGGCGGCTCCGACGCGCTGCCCAACCTGGAGCGGGAGATCGTGGTCAGCGACGTCTCGGTCGAGGAGCGGCCCCCGCTGGCGGAGCTGCGCCACCGGCTGCCGCGCCGCCGGGTGGCGGCGTGAGGGTGCGCCCTCGGGTCCGGCTCGCCGGTCCCGGCCGGGCGACCGACCCCGGTCACTCGCACAGAGTGGCCGCGGCGCACGGGGTGGCTGCGGCGCACGGGATGGCCGTGGCGCACGGGGTCGCCGCAGCGCTCGGGATGGCCGTGGCGTGACCACGCCCGCTGCGGGGCACGTAGGTGACACACAGCGGTCGGCCGACGGGGGCCCCGCCGAGGGAAGGAACCCAGCATGAGCCTGACCGTCCTGATGAACGCCGGGCCGTGGCTGTCCGTGCCGCCGCCCGGCTACGGCGGCATCGAGAACATCATCGCCACCCTGGTGCCGGAGCTGCGCAGGCTCGGCGTGCGGGTGGTCCTCGCCTCCGTCGACAGCAGCAGCCTGCCGGTGGACGAGAAGATCTCCGTCTTCCCCGACGGCCAGTTCGACGCCCTCCAGCGGCCGTACAACCAGGTCTGCGGCATCGCCCAGGCGCACCTGGGCGGGGTGGTGCGGGCGCTGCACACCCGCGACGACATCGACCTGGTCCACGACCACGTGGAGGCGGTCGGCCTGGCGACCCTCGCCGCGATGGGCCCGGACGCCCCGCCGGTGCTGCACACCCTGCACTGGGACCTGGCCAAGCATCCGGCCCTCTACGGCAACCTCGACGGCGGCGACCGGGTCCGGGTCAACGGGGTGTCCGCCTCGCAGCTCGCCCGCGCCCCCCGGGCGCTGCGCGACCACTCGGTCGGCCACGTGCACCTGTCCACCCCGCTCGCGGTCGACGCGGACCGGCGCCCCCGGCCGGACAAGGGCGACTACCTGATCATCCTGGGCCGGATCAACCCCGGCAAGGGCCAGGACGTCGGCGCCCGGCTCGCCCAGCGCGTCGGCGTGCCGCTGGTGCTCGCCGGCCCGGTCGGGCCGTACCACCGGCCGGAGGACCTGGCCGCGGCCGGCGACGAGGCCCGACAGAACCCGGACGTGCGGTTCTTCTACGACGAGGTGGCCCCGCACGTCGACGGCGACCTGGTCCGCTGGGTCGGCACCGTCGCCGGGCAGGAGCGCGACGACCTGCTGGCCGGCGCCCGCGCCTCGCTGTTCCCGCTGCGCTGGGAGGAGCCCGGCGGCACGGCGGTGGTCGAGTCGCTGGCCCTGGGCACCCCGGTGGTGGCGACCGCCCGTGGCTGCCTGCCGGAGCTGATCGAGCACGGCCGCACCGGCCTGCTCACCACCGACGAGGAGGAACTGGCCGACCTGGTCCTGGCCGCGAAGGCGCTGGACGCCGACGAGTGCCGGCGGGAGGCCGCGACGCGGTTCACCCCGGCGGTGATGGCGCAGCGGTACGTCGGGCTGTACGAGCAGGTCCGCCGGGGTGCCACCGCACGCCACCTGCAACCCGCCTGACATCGGGGCCCCTGCCGGGCGTACGCGGACGGCGGGGGCCTCGCGCGTCCCCGGCCCGGCGGCCGGTTTACGGGCGGCGACGGCGGGAACGCGCGCCGCGAGACTTCCCGTACCCGGTGAGGAGATCGCGGTGACCGGTCCGATGGCCCACTCGCGGGCCCGACGCAACCCTGCCGACGGCCGCGCCCCCGTGCGCCGTGTCGCGGCCACCGTCGGCGTGGTGTTCCTGGTGATCGGGGTGCTCGGCTTCATCCCCGGGGTCACCACGTACTACAGCGACCTGCGTTTCGCCGGGCACGACTCCGAGGCGAAACTGTTCGGGCTGTTCCAGGTGTCGGTCCTGCACAACATCGTGCACCTGCTGTTCGGGATCGCGGGCCTGGCGCTGGCGCGCACGGTCTCCGGGGCGCGCGCGTTCCTCGTCGGCGGCGGGGCCATCTACCTCGTGCTGTGGCTGTACGGCCTGGTGGTCGACCACTCCAGCGGGGCGAACTTCATCCCCGTCAACGGTGCCGACAACTGGCTGCACCTGTTCCTCGGCGTCGGGATGATCGCGCTGGGCGTGCTCACCACCCGGGGCCAGAACCGGCGCTGACGGGGCTCCGTTTCACCCCGTCCCGTGCCGGGTATCTGCGGATCACCCCCCGACACGGAAACGAGGACCGCGCATGTCGAGCCGGATCACCTGCGAGGTCCGCGACGAGGCGCCGGTGACTGTCGTACGGCTCACCGGTGCGCTCGACCTGGCCACCATGCGCCCGGTGCACCAGGTCCTGGACCGGTGCCTCGCCGACCAGCCCGACGCCCTGGTGGTCGACCTCGGCTCCGTCACCGTGCGCGACCGGTTGGCGCTGTCGGTGTTCACCGCCGCCGCCCGGCGGGCCGCTGACTGGCCGGCCGTGCCGTTCGTGCTCTGTTCCGCGCCGCCCGACGCGGCGGGCTGGCTGGCGGAGTCGACCGTGGGCCGGGTGGTGCCGGTGCGGCGGGACTGCGCCGAGGCCACCCGGACGGCGGGGGCCGCCGCCGCGCCCCGGCTGCGCGCCCGGCTGGAACCGGTCGCGGGGGCCTGCCGGCGGGCCCGGGAGCTGGTCACCGACGCCTGCGGGCGGTGGAACCTGCCGGAACTGGTCGGCCCCGCCTCGGTGGTGCTCAGCGAACTGGTCGGCAACGTCGTGCGGCACGCCGGCACCCCGATGCAGGTGACGCTCACGCTGCGCCGGTCGTACCTGCAGGTCGCCGTGGCCGACGGCAGCGGTGGGGCGATCCGCCCGAGCGCGGGCAGGGACCTGCGCGCCGAGGGCGGCCGGGGGCTGCTGCTGGTCCGGGAGCTGGCCCAGCGGTGGGGCAGTTCGCCGGTCGGGGACGGCAAGGTCGTCTGGGCGATGCTGCCCGCCACCTGACACCTCTCACCCGGAATTGACCGAAATTACCGCTCTCGCCTGGTTACATGGTGGGAGGGCAGGGTAAGCACGCCCGTCCTTTCTGTCGTGACGACGGGGTGAGAAGCGATGCCCAAGCGGGTAACCACGGAACCCGGACGAGACCGAGGCCCCGCGATCCTCGCGCCGGCCCGCTTCGGCGGCTACCCCGGCCCACTGCGGCCGGCGCTGCCCGGGGCCAAGCTGCTCAAGCTGCTCGGCACCACCGACGCCAAGCAGATCGGCCTGCTGTACCTCGTCACCTCGTTCGTCTTCTTCCTCATCGGCGGGGTGCTGGCGCTGATGATCCGGGCCGAACTGGCCCAGCCCGGGATGCAGTTCCTCTCCCCCGAGCAGTACAACCAGGCGTTCACCATGCACGGCACGATCATGCTGCTGCTGTTCGCGACGCCCCTGGTGTTCGCGTTCGGCAACTACATCGTCCCGTTGCAGATCGGCGCCCCGGACGTGGCCTTCCCCCGGCTCAACGCCTTCGCCTACTGGCTGTACCTGTTCGGCGGGACCATGGTGGTCGCCGGGTTCTTCACCCCGAACGGGGCCGCCGACTTCGGCTGGACCGCCTACACCCCGCTGAGCCAGCAGCAGCACTCCCCCGGCATCGGCGGGAACCTGTGGGTCGTCGGCCTGGTCATCTCCGGCCTCGGCACCATCCTCGGCGCGGTCAATCTGATCACCACCACGCTGACGCTGCGCGCCCCCGGCATGACCATGTTCCGGATGCCGATCTTCACCTGGAACCTGCTGCTCACCAGCCTGCTGGTGATCCTGGTCTTCCCGCTGCTGGCCGCCACGCTGTTGGCGCTCGCCGCCGACCGGCTGCTCGACGCTCACGTGTTCGACCCGGCCACCTCCGGGCCGATGCTGTGGCAGCACCTCTTCTGGTTCTTCGGCCATCCCGAGGTGTACATCATCGCGCTGCCGTTCTTCGGCATCATCACCGAGATCATCCCGGTGTTCGCCCGCAAGCCGATCTTCGGCTACACGGGACTGGTGCTGGCCACCATCGCGATCGCGGTGCTGTCGATGACGGTCTGGGCGCACCACATGTTCGCCACCGGCCAGGTGCTGCTGCCGTTCTTCAGCATCGTCAGCTATCTGATCGCGGTGCCCACCGGGGTGAAGTTCTTCAACTGGATCGGCACCCTGTGGAAGGGCCAGCTCACCTTCGAGACGCCGATGCTGTTCGCCATCGGCTTCCTGGTCACCTTCCTGCTCGGCGGGCTCACCGGGGTGCTGCTGGCCAGCCCGCCCGCCGACTTCCAGGTCACCGACACGTACTTCGTGGTGGCGCACTTCCACTACGTGATGTTCGGCACCATCGTCTTCGCCGCGTTCGGCGGGGTGTACTTCTGGTTCCCGAAGATGACCGGTCGGCTGCTCGACGAGCGGCTCGGCAAGATCCACTTCTGGACGATGTTCCTCGGCTTCCACGCCACCTTCCTGGTGCAGCACTGGCTGGGCGGCGAGGGCATGCCCCGCCGGTACGCCGACTACCTGCCCGGCGACGGCTTCACCACCCTGAACGTGATCTCCACGGTGGGGTCGTTCGTCCTCGGCGTGTCCACGCTGTTCTTCATGTACAACGTGTGGAAGTCCTGGCGGTTCGGGGCGATGGTGACGGTCGACGACCCCTGGGGCTTCGGCAACTCCCTCGAATGGGCGACCACCTGCCCGCCCCCGCTGCGCAACTTCGACCGGATGCCGCGGATCCGCTCCGAGCGCCCCGCGTTCGACCTCAAGTACGGTCACCTCGTCGCCGACCTCGGCCGGGACCTGCCGCAGCGCACCACGAAGCCGCCGCAGACCTTCTCCGAGGAGCTGCACCACGAACGACATGTGCCGGAGTCCCCGTCGGGTGAGGGCGCGCACGGAGCCCAGGAGGCCGTCGAGTACCAGCCGGCGCCGCAGTCGGGGGCGCGGCCGGTGGACGTGCCGGACCCGGAGGAGATCCGCCGGCCCAGCTTCGAGCAGACCGACGCGCCGGAGGCCGAGGCGCCGGGCGCGGAGCCGGCCCAACGGGAGAACGAGCGGTGGCGCCACCCGCGCAGCCAGGACGACACACCCGAGCACTGAGCCCCGGGCGACACGCGGCGGGGCGGGCCGGTCACCCGGTCCGCCCCGCCGCTCAGTCGCGGGGCGGCTGCGGGGCGGTCGCCCGGTCGCCGTTGTGCCGCGCCGAGACCCGCGCCCTGCCCCCCTCGGACTCGGCCGCGCCGTTCTGCCACGGCGACGCGGCGTCGGCGAGCATCGCCTGCCGCAGCCAGGTCAGCGCCCGCGACAGCAGGCGGGACACGTGCATCTGGGAGATGCCGAACCGGGCGGCGATCTCGGCCTGGGTCTGGTTGCCGTAGAAGCGCATCGCCAGGATGCGCCGCTCCCGCCAGGGCAGCCGGTGCAGCAGCCCGCTGACGGTGACCCGGTCGTCGACCGACTCCAGCGCGTTGTCGCTCTCGCCGACCAGGTCGCCGAACTCGGCCGAGCTCTCCCCGCCGACCGGCGCGTTGAGCGAGGCCGGGCTGTACCCGGCGGCGGACTCCAGGGCCGCGAGGATCTCCTCCTGCGGGGTCTCCAGCCGCTCGGCCAGCTCCGCCACGGACGGGGCCCGGGACAGCTCGCTGGTCAGCGCCGCGGTGGCCTGGCCGACCTCCAGGATCAGGTCGCGCAGCCGGCGGGGCACGTGCACGCCCCAGGTCCGGTCCCGGAAGTGCCGCTTGATCTCGCCGACGATGGTGATCGCCGCGTACGCGGTGAACGAGCCGCGCTCCGGGTCGTACCGGTCGACGGCGTTGACCAGCCCGAGCCGGGCCACCTGCTCCAGATCCTCCAACGGCTCACCCCGCCCCCGGTACCGGCGGGCGAGCCGGCCGGCGAACGGCAGCGCGAAGCGGACCAGATCGTCGCGCGCCTCCTGCCGCCGCTCGGGGGGCAGGCCCTCGATCCGCGCCGCGTACGCCAGCGCCGCCGCGTCGAGGTCCTCCAGACCCCGTTCGGTGGGTGGTGGTGTGGTCGTGGTGGTCTGTCCGAACATCCGCGCCTCCCTCAGGAAGGTCCCCGCCTGATCGGGAAAGCCGGTCGCGTGCGTGGTCGAGCCACGCACCGGGCCGGAAGTGGGTCACCTGACGTGAATCGTCGAGGAGCGTCTACCACAGGCTGCGCGGCGTGGCCGGGCCGTCGCAGCCAGCGGTGTTCCCGCTCCGTAGGTACTCAATCACGGCGGCCCGGGGTCGCGAGGATGTTTCGGCCGGCTGGTGCGACCGGCCTCGGCGTGGCTGCGCGGCGGGCGGTTCGACACCGGCCGGGCGCCACTCCAGGCGCGGCGGATCGGGTCAGCAGACCACCAGTCCCTGGTGGCCGGCCCCGGCGCGCAGCGCCTCGACGGCGGTCTCGATGGGCAGCGGCGGCGGCACCGGCAGGTCGTACGGCTGGGCCCGCAGCACCTCGGTGGCGCGGCGGGTGGGCACCGCCGTGACCGGATAGCCCCGGGCCGCGGTGCGGTCCAGCGCCCGGCGGCGGCTGCCGAAGGCGGCCACCGCCAGCCACTGCGGCAGCCCGGCCAGGGCCGGCGAGCGCATCCCCGGCGACTCCGGCAGCACGTCCACCGAGCTGAACGGCTCGCTGCCGGCGAGCCACCACTCCACCGCGTCGACGGCGCGTCGGGTGGCGTTCTCGCACCAGTACGGCACCAGCCCGGCCCGCAGCACCTGCCACGGGTCGAGCAGCCGCCCGCACTCGACGACCAGCCGGTCGCCGGTCTTGCCGGCCCGCCGCAGCCACGCCCGGTACAGGTCCGCGACCGCGCCGCTGAGCGACTCCACCCGGGGGAACAGCACCCGGTGCAGCCGGTGCCCGCTCCGCCCGGCCAACGCCCGGACGGCGAGCTCGAACCCGGGTTCCACGCCGTGCTCGGCGTAGCCCTGCGGGGCGTGGAACTCCGGCGGCTCCCAGCGGGAGCCCTCGCCACCGGCGGAGCGGAGCACCTGGCGCAGCGCGTGCGAGTCCGGGTGGAAGTCCACCGGGTCCAGCCCGCTGGCCGGGGAGCCGGCCTGGAAGCTGTGCCCCAGCCCGAGGTCGTGCACCGGCCACGTCCGGGCGTCACGCAGCAGCAGCAGCGGGGCGCCGGGCTCGACCCGGTCGGCCAGGAACCGGGCATACGCCGCCGGCAGGCGCTGCCAGCGCACGGCGAGCGAGACGGTCGCCCCGGCGAGCGCGCCCCGGCTGGCCGGACAGTGCACCTGCCGCACGTGCACGTCGGGGTTGCCGGCGACCAGCCGGGCGGCGAGCGCCGCGCCATGGTCGAGGGCGGCTCCGGGGCGGTCCACCGCCCCCCGGCTCCAGTGCACCGTCGTCTCGAACGCGGCCGGCAGCCAGGGCACGCCCAGGGCCACCGCCAGGTGCGCCGCCGCGCCGTGCGGGGAGCCCAGCACCACGCCCGGGTAGCGGCGGCGCGGGTACTGGTCGACGATCCACCGCGCCACCCGTGCGGCGTCGACCTCCGCGGTCTGGTCGGGGGTGAGCGCGACCCGTCCGGCGGCCCGGGCTGCGGCGGCTCGGCGCACCGGCTCGGGCGCGCCGGTGAGCCGGGACAGCGCGCCCGGCTGGCCCATGTCGGCGCAGTCCTGCCCGCGCAGGGCCCGGGCCGCGGCGGCGACCAGGACGCGGCCGGTGCTGCCGACCGCCACCACCCGGTCCCCGGCCAGTCCGGCCCCGTCCGCCGTGAGTCCCCCACGCACCGGGTGCGCGGGTCCCAGCCCGCTTCGCTCGATCGCCACGCGGCCCGGCTTCCCGTCCCGATGGGGTCTAAACGGGGCCTCCGCCACCCGCCGGGGGCATTCCCCGTTGGACGGGCACTTGCCCCCTGCGGTCCCCGCCGTGCCGGCTGGGCGGGGCGTCCGACGCCGCGCCGGATGGGCCGCGCCGCCCGGGGCGGGCGGGTTTCGACGTGTCCCCGACGGGGATTGTGCGCCATGGCTACCGACGACGCCCCGGCGGCGACCATCACCCCGTACGAGGACGGCCCGTTGCTGGTCCGCGGCGACTTCGCCCTGGTCACCCCCGAGGGCCGGACCATCGACGCGCGCCGGGGCACCGTGGCGCTGTGCCGGTGCGGCAGGTCGGCGCTCAAGCCGTTCTGCGACGGCACGCACAGGGCGGTACGGTTCCGCGCCGGCACCGACCGGGAGGGCTGACCGCCCGGCCGACACCGCCCGCACGAAGCTGCTCCCGGGCCGCGCCGGGGCGAACGCGAGCGGTCAGGCGACGGCGGTGACCGCCGGGCGGTTCACCGGCCGCAGCGAGCTCTCCCCTCGGGCCCAGGCGTCCAGGACATGCCCCGCGAAGAGGCCGTCGACCGCCAGCGCCGCCGCCGCGCCGAAGATCAGGTCGGGTACGAGCGCCGGTTCGGCCCTGGCCAACCCGCCGCACAGGTCGTGCGCGGCGACCTGCTCGTGCACGGCGTCGGCCTCGACGTGCTCGTCGTAGAACCGGGTGGCCGCCTCGTCCAGGCCGAGCCGGCGCAGGCCGTTGCCGTAGCGGCGGTTCGGCAGCGAGGAGGTCATCTCGAACGCCGCCAGGTGGCCCAGCAGCGCGCCGCGCAGCCGGCGGTGCAACCCGAACAGGGAGATCAGGTTGTTGGCGGCCAGGGTGACCGCCGGGACCCGGTCCAGGTGGGCGGCGTAGCCGATGTCCAGGCCGAGCCGGTCCATGGTGCGCCGGAACAGCTCGGCGTGCATCCGGTCCAGCCGCCCGTTGCCGTACTCGTCCATCTGGATCTCGACGAGCGCGGCCTTGGCCGGCCCGCCGAGCCGGGGCAGTCCCCAGCTGTGCGGGTCCGCCTCCCGCAGGTGGTAGACCGAGCGGTGCACGACGAACTCGCGGAACTGCTCCAGGGTCGCCCGGTGCTGCACCGTGACGGCCAGCGCCGGGCCGTCGTCGGCGGCCACCAGCTCGGCCAGCGCCCGAGGTACGCCGGCGGGCGGCACCGCCGGCGACGGGCCGGTCAGCCGGCGCAGCGCCGCCTCGAAGACCCGCTCGGCCCCGGCCCGCAGGGCCAGCAGGCCGGGCTGCCACTCCCAGTGCTCGGCCACCCCCGCCCAGCCCCGGTAGTGCAGCTCGTAGCAGAGGAAAAGGGTCAGCTGGAGGTCCTCGTCGATGATCGGGCCGAGCCCGCCGTCGTCCGGGGCGAACCGGGCACCGAGGCCCACCGGCGGGTCGTGCGGTGGCTGGCGCAGCGCCGCCACCAGCGCGGCGGAGACCGGGCCCCGGGCCCTCGGCAGGGGCGCGGGACCGTAGCGACGGTCGGCGGGCTCAGGCATGGCTCTCCTCGCGGGTGCCGGCGTACCCGGCGGGTGCCCCGGCCCGGCGGGACTAAACGAGGTCGTCGGCCTCGACGACGACCCCGGTGTCGAGCATCCGCTCCCGGACCAGCCGGGCCGCGGTGCCGTCGGCGAACAGGCCCCGCAGGTCGGCCAGCGCCGGCTCCGGCGGGCGCAGCGGCACGGTGGGGTCGACCACGGCCTCCAGCACGCTCGGCCGGTCCGCGGCGAGGGCCTCGTCCCACGCCGCGCCGACCAGTTCCGGCCGATCCACCCGGACGCCGTGCAGGCCGAGCAGCCGGGCCCACCCGGCGTACGGCACGTCGGGCTGGCGGGCGGACGCCCCGGCGGGTGACCGGCCGCCGCCCGTGCCCGAGTGGTCGCGGTTGTTGAGCACCAGCACCACCAGCCGGGGATCGGTCCACTCCCGCCAGTGGTGGGCGACGGTGATCAGCTCGGCCAGGCCGTTGAGCTGCATCGCGCCGTCCCCGGCCAGCGCGATCACCGGCCGGTCCGGGCGGGCCAGCTTCACCGCCACCGCGTACGGCAGGGCGCAGCCCGTCGAGCCGAGGGTGCCGCAGAGCTGGGCGGTCACCCCGGGCGGCAGCTCCAGGTGCCGGGCGTACCAGTAGATGACCGAGCCGACGTCGACGGTGACCGCGGCCGAGCGGGGCATCCGGGCGGAGAGCTGGTGCAGCACGAGCTGCGGGTTGACCGGCTCGCCGGGCTCCCCGGCCCGGGCCGCCGCCTCCTCCCGCCACCGGTCCACCGAGCTCTCCACCGTCCGGCGCCAGTCCCGCCGGGACCGGTCGGGCACCCGGTCGAGCAGCGCGCGCAGCGTCTCACCGGCGTCGCCGACCAACGGCACGTCCACCGGGTAGCGGCTGCCGATCCGGCGACCGTCGATGTCGATCTGGATCGTGCGGGCCTGCCCTGGCATCGGGTAGTAGTCGGTCCACGGATCGTTGGTGCCGACCATCAGCAGGGTGTCGCAGCCACCCATGAGCTGCGCGGCGGCGGTGCTGCCGACCTCGCCGAGCACCCCGGTGTGGAACGGCAGCCGCTCGTCCAGCACCGGCTTGCCGAGCAGGCTGGTGGCCACCCCGGCGCCGAGTCGGTCGGCCAGCGTCAAGATCTCGTCGGCCGCGCCGTGCGCGCCCTGACCGACCAGGATCGCCAGCCGGCCGCCGGCGCCGAGCAGGGACGCGGCGGCGGCCAGGTCGGCGTCGTGCGGGAGCACCCGGGCCAGCGGCTCCCCCGGGGTCGCCGACGTCACCCCGGCGGCCTGCGGCAGCAGGTCGGGCACCACGGCCGTCTGCACCTCCCGGGGCAGCACGACGCAGGTCGGACTGCGGGTCGCGGCGGCGGTGCGGAACGCCTGGTCCAGCACGCCGGGCACCTGCTCGGGCGCGCGCCCGTACCGGACGAACTGGTTGCAGACGTCGCCGAAGAGCCGGCTCAGCCCGATCTCCTCGTGGGCGCCGCCGAGCGGACCGGTGATGTCCTCCCCGACGATCGCCACCATCGGCTTGCTGTCCAGTTTGGCGTCGTACAGGCCGTTGAGCAGGTGGACGGCGCTGGGCCCCTGGGTGGCCAGGCAGACGCCGATCTCGCCGGTGAACTTGGCGTGCCCGCTGGCCATGAAGGCGGCGGTCTCCTCGTGCCGGGCGGGGACGAACTCCGGGTCCCCGCCCGAGCGGTCCAGGGCCGCGACGACCGGGGCGATGGCCTCGCCCGGGCAGCCGAAGACGCGTGGCACCCGCCAGGCCCGCAGCCGCTCCACCACCAGGTCGGCCCCCGTACGCTCAGCCATTTCCCCGCCCGGGGGTGGCGGCGTCGACGTAGCGCAGCACCGCGCCCACCCCGTCGGTCAGCTCGGGCGCCTCCTCGGGGGCCAGCACGGTCAGCTCCGCGTCGGTGCCGACCAGCGCCCGGACCAGCGCCGCGTCGGCGCGTACCCGGTGCGGGTCGGGCACCGACATGGCGGTGAGCAGCCCCGGGTCGGTGGAGATGTCGGTCGGCCGCGGGCCGATCCACAGCTCCTCCGTGGACGACGGGTCGTCCACGATCAGCATGGTGTCGACCTGGTTGCGTTGCAGCGCCCACACGACCGAGTCGAGACCCGCCCCGACGTCCTCCTGCATGCCGAAGCGGTCCAGTGTGGCGGTGACCCGCTGGTCGGCCACCTCGGCGATGGTCTGCACGGTGAGGTCGTCCATCAGCGTCGGGTCCGCCCCGCCGTGCCGCGACCCGGCGTCGGTACGCACCACCACGTCCTGCCAGCGCTCGGGAAGCTGGGCGGCGATCATGCCGGTGGCCCGTACGTCACCAGCGACCACCAGCACGTCCGCGCCGACCTTCTCGGCCAGTTCCACGGTGGCCGCCGCCACGTCGCCGGCGTTGTGGTGCCACGCCTCCGTGGCGGCCCGTTGGTAGCGGGACTGCGACCAGCCGCCCGGTTTGACCCGGCGCAGCTGGAAGTCCTCCCGGCCGGTGATGTGGGCGCGGCGGGGCACCCCGCCCGCGCTGACCGCCACGGCGTCGGCGCCGGTCCGGTCGGCCAGCACCCGCACCCAGGCGATCTGTTCGCCGCGCTGGGCGAGCAGCGGCATGGTGTGCGGCAGCTCCGAGACCGCCGCCAGGTCCCGCAGCGGCGGCGCGGACAGGTACTCGCTGAGCACCGCCCGGCCCCGGGCCGCGAACACGGCGATGCCGTAGTCGCCGGGCATCGGGTCGTGGCCACGGACCACCCGCTCGACGGCGTCCACGGTCGGCGCGTCGGCGCCCTGTGCCAGCAGTTCGCCCTTGAGGGCCCGCCAGCGCAGGTCGAGCGCCGGACGGGCGTCCTCGGTGTCCCGGGAGGCGTCCAGATATACCGAGCACCACGGCCCGGGACGGTTGTAGAGCGGGCGCAGGAAGGACAGCTGCATGCTCGACCCCTTTCCAGCTCGGCCCCCCGCTTACCCGCGCCGGTGGCCTTGTCACCTGACCGCGCCACGAACGTGACTCACGTTCATTCACGTCGTTCACCCGAGCGTGCGGATACGATCAGTGCAGGGAACCGGACTCTCGGTGGTGAACGACTCTCGGTGGTGCACATGGACAGCGACCTGGAATACCGGCGGATCGCTCGCCCCACGCAGCGGATCGTCACCGGCCGGGTCGTCCGGCTGCTCGACGGCTATCCCCGCGAGCTGAGGATCGGCCAGCCGGTGCTGGTCGCCGTGGTGACGGCGGCCAGCGTGATGGGCCTGCTGCTGCTGGCGTTGCGTTCCCTGCTGTCCAGCGGCGGCGGTGGGGCCCGGCGCAGCTGGAAGGAGCTGCGCAAGGGCCCGGAGTTCCTGGTCACCCCGCTGCGGCTGCGCGACGCCGCCGACCAGCTCTGCGAGGTGGAGCTGCACGGGCACCTGCCGCAGAGCGCCCTGCACCCGGCCGACTGGGTGCAGATCACCCTCCGGCCGCAGGACCCGGACCTGCCGCCCCGGGTGGAGCGGATCGTCAACCTCACCACCGGGCAACTGCTGCGCCCGCGCACCGCCACCCTGTGGAGCCATCTCGGCCCGCCGCTGCTGATCCAGGCCGTGCTGGGAGCGGTGCTGATCGCCGCGATCGCCGTCGCCGTCGTGCTCACCTGAGGGAACCCCCTGGCGGATTTCCACGCGGCGCGGGCGGCGCGCTACCGGCCGGCGCGCTACCGGCCGGCGCGGCCCGCCGTCCGGCCGCGGGCGAGGAATCGCTCCACCGTGGCCGCGAATGCCGACGGGTCGTCCACCCAGGGGAAGTGCCCCGCCCGTGGCTGCACCACCAGCTCGGCGTCGCCGAGCAGCGCGGCCAGCTCGCGTACCGCCGTGCGGGTCGGCCAGATGTCGTACTCACCGACCACCAGCAGCACCGGCGTCGGAAGCGCCGCGAGCCGCCCCGGCAGTGCCGGATCAGGGACGAAGCCGGCGTAGAAACCGTCCGTCGCGGGCGGGGCGAACTGGTCCGGCTCGGCGGACGCCTGCGCCCGCGCCGCGGCGTTCCACTCGCCGTACAGCAGCGGCGCGGACAGCCAGCGGTACCGCGCCAACTCCTGCGGCGTGCCGGCCTCGGCGTGCAGCGCGGCGACAGCCTCCGCGTGCCAGGGTTCGTGCGCCCGCAGGGCGAGCACCTCCGCAACCCCGAGGTCCGACTGGAGGTCGACCACCCGTAGCGACGGGTCGACCAGCACAAGGCTGTCGAGCCGGCGCGGATAAGTGGCAGCGTAGAGCAGGCAGACCCCGCCGCTGGCCGAGTGCCCGAACAGGTCCATCCGGTCCAGCCCGAGGTGACGGCGCAGCGCCTCGACGTCCTCGACGATCCGGTCGACGCGATAGGTCGCCGGATCGGCCGGCACGCCGGACCCGCCCGTGCCCCGGTTGTCGAGCAGGACCAGGGTCCGGTGCGCGCTGAGCCCGCCCAGCTCACCCAGATACTCGACGGCCTGCCCGGGGCCACCGGGGATGCAGACCAGCGGCGGACCTGAACCAACGAGCCGGTAGCCGAGGTCGGTGCCGTCCCAGGAGCGAAAGCGCTGCACGCCGCCGGATTCTGCCACGGACCGCGGAGCCCCGCGAACACGGCCGCCAGCCCGGAAGGCAATAGCGCAGGCGTGCGTACGGAAGCTCGGCTGCCCGGCCGCCTATTGACCATCCGGCGGCGGGGCGGTCCACCTGGAACACCCGGACCATGTCGGCGGGCCGCACGGTCAGCCGACCAGCGTTCGCTCCGGCCGCCGGTGATCGGCAGCATCGCATCCCCACCCCGGGCGCCCCAATGCCCGAAGACCAGGATCGCGAACGGCGGCATGTCGGGCCAGCACCACGACGCTGGGCACAACCGTCACCGGCTGCGCCCCCGCGCGCCTGCCATTTCACGTTAGTGGCCTCGCGCCCGCGTAAGGCCACTAATTCCGTGAAATAGTGTGACCTTGTGGGGCGCAGGGTCATTGCGTTGTCGCGGGTGCGGTCCCTGGTCGGCCCGGGGACCGTGGCGGTGGCGGAGTTGTGGGCGGGGCGGTCGATGGGGTGGGGCGGTGCCTTTGGAGCTGAGTCGTCCACGTCATCACCGCCGGTCGGGCCACCACCGTCGCGTCACCCACCACCGTCGCGTTACCCACCACCGTCGTGTTCCACCGCCGTCGCGTCGTCGCTTGCGGTCGCCGAGCGCGGCGGGCGTAGGTGATGTCGTATCCGACTCAGCTCCATAGGCGCCGGGAGGCACACCCGCCGTCGAGCGGCGCCCACGCCAGAACCCCCAGACCTCCTGATCGAAGCGCTCCCGCCCGACTTCGCAATCCCCCTGGGTCCACGTGGCCTTGGGGTCAGCGTGAGCCTGGGGAGGGCCGCAACGAGTCGCGGGGTTTCCGGCGGGGCGGGGGCGGGCAACGGGGTGCCATGTTCGAGGGATTCGCGTTGGAAGAGATCGACGTCGGAGAAGTCCGGCTGCGGGTGCGTCACGGCGGGTCAGGACCGCCGGTGGTGCTGCTGCACGGCCACCCCCGCACCCACGCGACGTGGCACCGGGTCGCGCCGCTGCTGGCCCGGGAGCACACCGTGATCTGCCCGGATCTGCGGGGCTACGGAGGCTCGTCGAAGCCGCCGAGCGACCCCGGCCACACCGCGTACGCCAAGCGGGCGATGGCCCGCGACGTGGTCGGCCTGCTTGACGCGCTCGGCCACGACCGCGCGGCGGTGATCGGGCACGACCGGGGCTGCTACGTGGCGATGCGCACGGCGCTGGACCACCCCGGCCGGGTGAGCCGGCTGGGGGTGCTCGACGGGGTGCCGATCGGCGAGGCCCTGGCCCGCGCCGACGCCCGGTTCGCGGCCCGCTGGTGGCACTGGTTCTTCCTCGGCCAGTCGGACAAGCCGGCGGAGCGGGTGATCACCGCCGACCCGGACGCCTGGTACGGCGGCTCGCCGGCCGTCATGGGCGCGGAGGCGTACGCCGACTACCACCGGGCGATCCACGACCCGGCGACGGTGCACGCGATGTGCGAGGACTATCGGGCCGGGCTCGGCCCGGACCGGGCGGCCGACGACGCCGACCGGGCCGCCGGGCGGCGGATCGCCTGCCCGGTGCTGTTCTGCTGGTCGGAGCGGGACGACATGGTCGACCTGTACGGCGACCCGGCGGCGATCTGGCGGGACTGGGCCGACGACGTACGGGTCGCCGCGATCGACTCGGGCCACCACATGGCCGAGGAGGCGCCGGAGCAACTCGCCGCCACGCTGGCCGCCTTTCTCACCGGCTGACAGGCACCGGGGCTGGTGAGCCGAGCCAGCGCGCCGGGGCCCCGTGGGTGTCGGCTGCGGTCAGCCGACCGGGGTCAGCGGGCGGTCCGGCTCGGGTGCGGTGCGCAGCATGCCCCGCCGGGCGGCCCAGCGCTCGAAGATCAGGGTCGCGAACGGCGGGACGGCGCAGGCCAGCGCCACGAGGGTGGGCCACAGCCGCCACCGGTGCAGCCAGGCCACGGCCAGCACCAGCAGGCCGTACACGACGAAGAGCCCGCCGTGGATCGGCCCGAAGATCTTCACCCCGATCTCGTTGTCCGGCGGCCCGTACTTGACGGCCATGCTGACCAGCAGGGCCAGCCAGGAGCAGGCCTCGGCGATCGCCGCCGCCACGAACAGTTTGGTGATCTTCTCGCGCATCGTCACTCCCCCACCGGTTGCCGGCCATGTTAACCAGCCCGGCCGGCCGATCCGGGTTGCGACGGGCGGACGCGACGGGGATCACGCGGGCCCCGGCTGGGTACGTGTAGGGACCTTCGGGTCTTCCCCGGCCCGCGCCGCCGTGCGAGGTTAGGGGGACCAACGGTGACAGGGCGGTGACGATGGGCGAGGACGTCGGTGTACGGACATTCAGCCGCGAGGACCGGGCACGCTATCGCGAGAAGGTGCGGCGGTGCCTGGACGTCTTCGCCGAGATGCTTCGGGAGTCCCGGTTCGACGTCGAGCGGCCGATGACCGGGGTGGAGATCGAGCTCAACCTGGTCGACGACGACTCGATGCCGGCGATGCGCAACGCCGACGTGTTGACCGCCATCGCGGACCCGAGCTTCCAGACCGAGCTTGGGCAGTTCAACATCGAGATCAACGTCGCGCCGCGCCGGCTGGCCGGCGCCGGCACCGCCGCGTTCGAGGACCACATCCGGGCCAGCCTGAACGCCGCCGAGACGAAGGCCCGTGGCATCGGCGCGCACATGGTGATGATCGGCATCCTGCCGACGCTGCGCCCGGAGCACCTGACCGCCGAGACGCTGTCGGCCAATCCGCGCTACAAGCTGCTCAACGAGCAGATCTTCGCCGCTCGCGGCGAGGACCTGAGGATCTCGATCAGCGGGGTCGAGCGGCTCGCGGTCACCGCCGACACCATCACCCCCGAGGCGGCCTGCACCAGCACCCAGTTCCACCTCCAGGTCAGCCCGGCCCAGTTCGCCGACTACTGGAACGCCGCCCAGGCGATCGCCGGCATCCAGGTGGCCCTCGGCGCGAACTCGCCGCTGTTCTTCGGCCGGGAGCTGTGGCGCGAGACCCGCATCCCGCTGTTCCAGCAGGCCACCGACACCCGGGCGGAGGAGATCAAGGCCCAGGGGGTACGCCCGAGGGTGTGGTTCGGCGAGCGGTGGATCACCACGGTGTTCGACCTTTTCGAGGAGAACGTCCGCTACTTCCCGGCGCTGCTGCCGGTGTGCGACCCGGAGGACCCGGCCGAGGCCCTCGCCTGCGGTGACGTGCCGAAGCTCGCCGAGCTGCGACTACACAACGGCACCGTCTACCGCTGGAACCGCCCGGTGTACGACGTGTTCAAGGGCCGCCCGCACCTGCGGGTGGAGAACCGGGTGCTGCCCGCCGGCCCGACTGTGCTGGACACCGTGGCCAACGGCGCGTTCTACTTCGGTCTGGTCCGGGCCCTCGCCGAGTCGGACCGGCCACTGTGGTCGCAGATGTCGTTCAGCGCCGCCGAGGAGAACTTCACCAGCGGTGCCCGGCACGGCATCGACGCCCAGGTGTTCTGGCCCGGTCTGGGGTACCTGCCCGTCACCGAGTTGGTGCTGCGCCGGCTGCTGCCGCTGGCCCACCACGGCCTGGACCGCTGGGGGCTGGACCCGGACGAGCGGGACCGGCTGCTCGGCATCATCGAGCAGCGCTGCCTGACCGGCCGTAACGGGGCCACCTGGCAGGTGGAGACGCTGCACCGGCTGGAGTCCGCCGACCACCTGGACCGGCCGGCGGCGCTTCGCGAGGTGGTCCGGCACTACGTGGACCTGATGCACAGCAACCGCCCGGTCCACGAGTGGCCCGTCCCCTGAACACCCGTGGCCCGGGCGGCTGCCCGTTCGATGGGGGTGAACGCCGCCGCCGACTCCGCGTGCTGGTTATATGGACGCAGCGTACACATTAGGGAGTGCACCATGAGCAGCCCCACCCGCGTCGCCGTCGTCACCGGTGGCTCCCGGGGTATCGGCCGGCAGGCCGCCCTGCGGCTGGCCACGGACGGGATCGCGGTCGCCGTCGGCTACGGCGGCAACCAGGCCCAGGCCGAGGCCGTGGTCGCGACGGTCACCGGGGCCGGCGGCCGGGCCATCGCGGTACGCGCCGACGTCGCCGACGAGACGGCGGTGGCCGCCCTGTTCGACGCCGCCGAGGCGTCCTTCGGCGGCGTCGACGTGGTCGTCCACGCGGCCGGCGTGATGACGCTCGCCCCGGTCGCCGAGTTCGACCTCGACGCGCTCGACCGGATGCACCGCACCAACGTGCGGGGCACCTTCGTGGTCAACCAGCAGGCCGCCCGCCGCCTGCGCCGGGGCGGGGCGATCATCAACTTCTCCACCTCGATCATCGGCCTGGCCCTGCCCGGGTACGCCGGCTACGCGGCGACCAAGGGGGCGGTCGAGGCGCTCACCCTGATCCTCGCCCGGGAGCTGCGTGGCCGGGACGTCACCGTCAACGCGGTGGCCCCCGGCCCGACCGCCACCGACCTGTTCCTCGACGGCAAGGACGAGGAGACCGTCGCCCGGATGGCCGCCCAGCCACCCTTGGAGCGGCTCGGCACCCCGGAGGACATCGCCGAGGTCGTGGCCTTCCTGGCCGGGCCGGGCCGGTGGGTGAACGGGCAGGTCGTCCGCGCCAACGGCGGCATCGCCTGAACCCGCCCGGCGGCGGCATCGCCTGAGCCCGCCCAACGGCGGCATCGCCTGAGCCCGCCCGGCGGCGGGCAGGACGCGGCGATCAGGCCGTCTCCTGCCGGACGCCGCGGCGCCAGACGGCCCGGATCCCGAGCGTGTCGGTGATGGTGGTGGTGGGGTCGCCGTCGACCAGCAGCAGGTCGGCGCGGGCACCGGGCGCCACCCGGCCACGGTCGGTCAGCCCGAACCGGCGGGCGGGCAGGGCGGTGGCCGCCCGCAGGGCCTGGACGGGGGTGAGCCCGGCCGCGACCAGCAGCCGCAGCTCGTGGTGCAGGCTCGCGCCGTGCGCGAGGCCGCCCAGGGACGGCACCGGCACCGACACGTCGGTGCCGGCCAGGACGTCGACGCCGGCCGCGTGCAGGGCGCCGACCGTGGCCAGCACGTCATCGAGCTTGCCCTGCGGGTACACGTCGAAGCTGCCGCACAGGGTGTCCAGCCACGGCTGACTCAGCTTCGACCGCACCCGCTCGTCGGCCGCCAGCTCCGCGCCGGTGCCGCCCATGATGGACGAGACCAGCACCAGGCAGGGGATGACGAACGCGCCGGCGTCGGCCAGCGCGGCGACCAGCTCCGGGGGGTGCGGGCGGTCGATGAACACGTGCGTGAACCCGTCCACCCCCGTCGCGATGCCCTGGGCGGTGGCCTCCGCCGTGAGGGCGTGTGCGAGCGCCATCCGGCCGTGCTCGTGCGCCGCGCGCACCCCGGCGGCGACCGTTTCCTCGCTCATCATCGGCAGCCCGGGGTGGCCCAGCACGCTCCCCTCTTCGATCATGATCTTGATGTAGTCGGAGCCGTCGGCGACCAGCGCCGCCACCGAAGCGGCCGCTTCCTCCGGGGTGCTGACGTCCGGCATCACGAGCGGCCCCTCGGACGGGTCGGGCAGCTCGACGCCCGGGGGCGGGCCGTCCCCGGGGAACAGCTCGGAGGGGTGGCCGCCGGGGGCGGTCAGCGCGAAGCCCGCGGAGCGCACGTCCGCCAGGTTGTCACTGTCGGCGACCTTCCCGCGCCGCACCGACGTGAATCGGCCCTGCATCTCCAGTTCGGTGGTGACCCCGAAGAGCAGCGCATCCCGCAGCCCGGCCGGGGAGGTGTGGACGTGGGAGTCGATGAGACCGGGCAGCAGGGTCGCGCCCCGGGCGTCGACGACGGTCGCGCCGTCGGGCACGGGCCCCCCGAGCGCCACGATCCGCTGCCCGTCGAGCACGACGGTGCGCTCCTCGATGACGCGTTCGCCGTCGAAGATCCGGGCGCCGGTGATGGCGGTGATCATGATCAGCTTCCTCTCCTTCGAGAGGGCTCACGACTCCTTAACGCCGTTAAGCCCCTAACGGCGTTAAGGATTACTTGAACGGTGTTAATCTGTCAAGCGTGACCTCCTCCTCCCCCGGCCGGGCGACCCGGCTCGACCGCCACCACGTGGTCCGCACCGCCCTGCGGCTGGTCGAGGAGGTGGGCCTGGACGGGCTGACGATGCGCCGGCTCGCGACCGAGCTCGACGTGAAGGCGCCCGCGCTGTACTGGCACTTCGCGAACAAGCAGGAGTTGCTCGACCACGTCGCGCACCTGATGACGCTGGACTGGCTCCGGGCGCTGCCCGAGGTCCCCGCCGGGGCGTGGGACGAGTGGATCACCACGCGCGCCCGCGACTACCGGCGGCTGCTGCTCTCTCGCCGCGACGGCGCCCGTCTGGTGGCCGGCACCCGGCCCCTGGCCGAGAGTTTCCCGCTGCTCGACGCCGCGGTCGGCACCTTCGCGCAGGTGGCGGACTGCCGCCCCGGCACGGCGCTGCGCTGCCTGGTCACCGTCAACACGTACGTGGCCGGCTTCGTCCTCGAGGAGCAGGGCGAACTGGACCGCGAGCCCGACCCGGCGGAGCAGCCCGGGGCGGACCCCGCCCGGCTGGCCCTGCTGCGATCGGGGCGCCCGGCCCCCCACCTCTCCGCCGCCATCGACGAGGTCGGCGCCTCCAGCGGTGAGGAGACCTTCGAGTACGGGCTGGGCCTCATCGTCGAGGGGGTTCGCGTCCGCCTGGCCTAGCTGGACGTCCGCAGACGCCGTCACCGCCGACCCGACCCTCGCCCAGCTCACGGCGAGCGATATCGGAACGCCTCAGAGCCGTACGTGGCGGGCCACCAACCCGGGCAATCCTATTGACAGTCGATAGGTTGCGAGCGATAGTCGATGCATGTTGGCAGAGCATCGAGCGGTGGGCCCGCTCAGAGTCTTTCTGGTGCTGCTGTTCGGGATCCTGGTCATGTTCCAGACCCTCTCGCTGCCCGGGCAGTTCGCGCACATGGCCAAGGAGTCCCCGGACCAGGCCTACCTCAGGTGGCCGATGACCGCCGTCACGGTGTTCTGGGTGCTGTGCATCCAGGTCGTGATCGTCTCCACCTGGAAGTTGCTCACCCTGGTCAAGCGCGACCGCATCTTCAGCGACGCCGCCCTGGCGTGGGTGGACGCGATCGTGTGGGCGATCGCCGCCGCCTGGGTGGTGCTGCTGGGCGTGTTCCTCTACTTCGGCATCAACGCCTCAGACCCCGGGCTGCCGGTCCTGCTGTTCCTGATGCTGGTGGGTGTCGCCGTGCTGGGGCTCCTGATGGTGGTGATGCGGGCTCTGCTGCGGCAGGCCACGACACTGCGCACCGACATGGAAGCGGTGATCTGATGCCCATCGTCGTCCGCATCGACGTCGAGCTGGCGAAACGCAAGATGAGCGTCGGTGAGTTCGCCGAGCGCGTCGGGCTCACACCGGCGAACGTGGCGGTGCTGAAGAACGGTCGCGCCAAGGCCGTCCGGTTCAGCACGCTGGAAGCCATGTGCCGGGTGCTCGACTGTCAGCCCGGTGACCTGCTCGAGTGGGTCGAGGAATGAGGAAACGATGAGGTATTTCGTCGCCGTCCTCGCCGTCGCGATCGGCGTCGCCGGCATCGTGTGCGGGGAGGCCGACGACTCGCCGGGCCTCCAACTCCTGGGCGTCGTGCTCATCGTCGGCGCGATCGTGTTCGTCGTGCGAACGGCCCGGCGCGGCGGGTAGCCGCACCACGGCCGGCCCTGTCGTCCCGTACCCTCGGCGTCCGGCATGCCCCGCGTCACGGTGGTGCTGGACGACGTCTCCGGGGAACGCGACGCTCAGCCCTCCCCCGCCGACGGGGCCTCGGGGTCGTCGATGACGGCGCCGGCGTGGAACACGACGCCACCGAGGACGTCCCGGACCCCGCGCCGACGGTCGAGCCGCGCCCCGGCGAAGGTGACGTCGCCGTGGAACGAGGCGCGCCCCTCGGGACCGCCGAGCCGAAAGGCGGCCCCGGCGAACGCGCTCGCGTCGAAGCGGGTGGCGCCGTGGAACTGGGCGCCCGTGAAGTCCGCGTGACCGACCTGGCACCCGCTGAGGTCGAGGTCGACCAGCGTCGCGCCGCACAGCGGCAGGTCCGTCTCCGGCCAGTGCCGTTCTCCCGCTCCACCCGCGCTGACGGGTGCCGGGCGCAGGCGCTCGGCGAGCAGCCCCTGGGCGTCGCGCCGCAGCCGGACCTCCCCGGCCTGGGCGGGGGTCAGCTCGCCGGTCACGTCGAACAGCAGTGGCACCCGCAGGTACGCGCACACGGCGTCGGCCACGCGCTGGCGCAGCTCCGGCCGCCCGTCACCGAGCTCGCCGAGGGCCCGCAGCCCCGCGCGGCGGACGTCGGGATCGCGGTCGGCGAGCTGACGGGAGTAGGGCGCGACCGAGCCGTCCGCGACGAGCACGCTCGTGCCGTCCGGCCCCGGCGCGGACGCCCAGCCGAGGGGCCAGCGCGCCGGCTCCTCGCCGGCCGTGCCGGCCCACCGGGCGCCGTCGAGGTCGATACTGGGCTGGTCGAGGTGCACCGGCCCGCCGAACCAGGCGTCCCGGAACGTCGCGTCCGCGCCGAACCGCGCCTTCCAGAACCAGGCGGGGCCGTCGAAGCGGACGCTCCGGAACGACACGGCCCCGCCGAACCGGGCCCCGTCGCCGCCCTCCTCCCAGCCCTGGTAGTCGCCCATCAGGACGGCGACGGGCCAGCCCGGGTCGTCCTCGTTCGGCTCGTCCCAGGGCGCGGGTCGGACGCCTTCGACGGCGTCCCAGGTTGGATCGTCCTCCCACAGTTCTTCCTCGCCCCGCCCGAACCAGGCCATCGCGGCGAAGCCGACCCGTTCGAAGCTGGCCGGACCCCGGAACCGGGCACGCCCGAACACGGCGTCGGCGGCGAACCGGGCGCCGTCGAACCGGGCCGGGCCGTGGAAGACGGCACGGGCGAAGACCGCGTCGCCGGTGAACCGGGCGTCGGCGAACGAGGTCGCCCCGAAGAACCGGGTGTCGGCGAACCGGGCCCCGGCCAGCTCGCAGCCGCCGAGATCGGCCTCCACGAGGATCGCACCGGACAGGTCCACGACGACACCCGGCGACGCCCCGCCCGCCCCCGCGTCCTCACTCGCCCCGGAGGCGGGGCGCAGCAACCCGACGAGCACCCGCAGGGCCTCCCGCCGCGGCTCGCCGTCCTCGCCGTCCGCAGCGCCCGCTCCGGCCACCGCAGTCGCGGCAGGGGGTGTACGCAGGTAGGCGCAGATCGCGTCGGCCGCGTCCTGGCGCAGCGCCGGGTCGGCCGCGCCGAACTCCGCCAGCCGCCGCAGGGCGCCCTCCCGCTCCGCGCCCCGCGCCTGCGTCACCTGCCGGACGGCGATCCGGAACGCCTCGACGCCTACCTGCCCGACCGGCACGTGCCCCTCCAGACCCGGTGCGGCAGCCCGTCCACCGGCAATCCCGCCAGGACCGTCCCCGACGTGCCGGCGAAGGATAGCGGCGGGCGGTGACAACATCCCGGCGTCGTGACGCCGGGTGCCCTCGCCGAGCAGGACCGGCGCGATGTGCAGGTCGATCTCGTCGATCAGTCCCAGTTCGAGGAGCTGACGGCCGATGCTCGGCGAGAACACCTCGAGGTTCTTGCCGCCGGCCGCCGCCAGCCCGATGGTGTCGGCGTGGTCGCCGGGTCAGGCCCACCAGCGTCGCCAGCCGCGCCACGCCGGCCGGCGCCGGGTGGGCCCACGCGACCTCGGCGGTCACCGTACGCGCGCCGGGCCGACACCGGGCCTCGATGCGGGCAAGGTATATGTCAATTGATCGATGACTTGTAGGGTGAGCCCGTCGTCACCTACCCCTGGAAGGGAAGTGGACATGCCCAGAATCACCGTTCGCGTCCTCGGCGCCCTCGGCGCGAGCGTGCTCGGCGCAACTCTCGGCCTTCTGGCGGTCGCCGCGCCTGCTCAGGCTGCGGCCCGCGACGGAATCTGCGACGCCGGCGAATTCTGCTACTACTACAACAGCGACAACGCGGGATCGATCTCCGATCACGCCGGATCACTGGCCGACTACGGCTCGACCCAGCCGAGCTGCTACGAGTTCAAGGGTGCCGGCAGCGGCCAGGGCCAGTGCGTCAAGAACAACGCCGCTTCCGTATGGAACCGCACCAGCAACACGGTGCGGGTCTACTACAACAGCGACTACAACGCCTCCTACGCCTACCAGAACTTCGCGCCCGGCGTGAAGGCGAACCTGAACGCCACGTTGAAGAACAACAACGCGTCCCACCAGCTGATCTCCGTCGGGACGAACTATCCGGCCAAGGACGACTACCCGTACAAGGGTGCGACCTCGGGCATCGACCCCTGGAACTTCTACAAGGGACAGTGCACCAGTTTCGCTGCCTGGGCGGTGCGGAGCCGGGTCGGCATACCCTTCCACAACCAGTACGCCGGCCAGGCGCAGTGGGGTAACGCCAACCAGTGGGTGGCCGCTGCCGGGCGCGCCGGGGTGCCGGTTTACAACAGCCCGAAGGCCGGTGACGTCGCGGTCCGCCTGGGCGGCACCTACGGTCACGTCGCCTTCGTCACCAGCGTGAACTCCAACGGCACCTTCGAGATCGACGAGTACAACTACGTCAGCGCGGACAAGTACAGCCACCGGACGGTGTCGGTGGGAACCGCCAACAACCAGTTCTCCAAGTTCATCCGCTTCAAGTGACCTTTTGCCTCAGCTGAGGGATGCGGGCACGCCGGCCCAACGAGGTGGGCGTGCCCGCATCGCAGGTGATCGCCGCCACGAATTGCGGATGCTCAAGATCGTGACCTGCCGTCCGCAGTAGCGAAATGAGGTTGTACGAGCGCCCGTGATCAGCTTGGGTCAGTCCTCGTGACTGCCCTGGATCAACTTGTGCGGCCGGATCGCTATCCCCGTTCATCCCGCTACGACCCGGCGTGGTTGCTCAGGCTCGACATGGGGCCGAACCCCCTGTGGCTGCTGGAGGACCTCGCTCGGGACCTTGATCTGCGCCCGGGGATGCGGGTGCTCGACCTCGGTTCCGGCAAGGGCGCGACGTCGGTGTTCCTCGCCCGCGAGTACGGCGTTCACATCGTCGCGGCCGACTGGTGGGTCGGCGCGGACGAGGCGGCGGCCGTCTTCGCCGAGGCCGGCGTCAGCGACCGGGTGGATGCGGTGCGGGCAGAGGCGCACGTCCTGCCCTTCGAGGAGGAGAGCTTCGATGCCATCGTGAGCGTCGACGCCTTCGAGTACTTCGGCACGGCCGACAGCTACCTGCCGTACCTGGTGCGGTTCCTGCGCCCGGGTGGACAGCTGGGTATGGCGACGCCCGCGATGACCCGGGAGATCCGCGAGCTCGGGGCCATCCCCGCGCACATCAAGAAGGTGGTCGGCTGGGAGGCGGTCGCCTGGCACACGGCGCAGTGGTGGCGCTTCCACTGGGAGATCACCGAACTGGTGACGGTCACGTCAGCGCGACTGCAACAGGACGGCTGGCGGGATTGGCTGCTGTGGACCCGGGCAGGTGCCGAGGCGCAGCCGGCTCGCCAGGCATCGCACCAGCCCGTGATCGACATGCTCACCGCAGACAACGGCGAGCTTCTCACGTTCGCGTTGGTGACCGCGCGCAAGAACTGAACCCGTTCCGAGCCGGGTGGGTCGGGCGGGGCCCTGGTGGCTGGCCGTAGGGGACGGGCCTCGCCCGCCAGGGCGGCTCGGTCACCGGGTGAGGCCGACGAGCGTCGCCAGGCGCGCCACGCCGGCCGGCACCGGGTGCGCCCGCGCGACCTCAGCGATCACCGTACGCGCCGCCGGCCGGCACCGGACCTCGGCCGGCGCGACACCGTCCGCGTCGACCAGCACCCGCCCGGCCCCGTCCAGGTCACCCACCTGCAAGTACGCCCGCGCGGCGTCCACCAGGTACCCGGCCCGATACTCGGCCGGCAACCGCCGCCACGCCTCCCTCGTACCACCTGCTCGTGCCGACCCACCGCCTCCCCGGCCTCCCCCAGCTCGACCGCCGCCACCACCCGGGCCAACTCGACGGCGACCGGCCCGAAGCTGGTCCGGTGCGGGTCGTCCCCGGCCCCGAGCGAGGCGGCCACCCCGGCGGCCCGGTCGGCCAGCTCCCCCGCCCGGCCGGCATCGCCGCAACCGGCGGCGGCCAGGACCCCCTGGATCAGCAGGGCCCCGTGCACCGTCGACGGCGCAAGGCGGCGCGCGGCGTCGCCCGTCACCGCCAGCGCCAACCGGTCGCGGCCCAGCGCCCGCAGCGCCTGCCCGACCGACACCGCCGCCGACGCCGTCAGCACCGGATCGCCGCCGGCCACGGCCACCGCGCGGTCGGCGGCCAGCCACCCCAGGTCGGCCTCGCCGAGCTTCACCAGCACCGAAGAGGTGATCCGGTACGCCTGCACCAGCAGCTCCGGCGCGTCCACGCGCAGGCCCCGGGCGGCATCCAGCAGCCCCGGCAGCAGCCGCACCAACTGGGCGTAGTACGCGTGCTGGTAGGTCAGCCAGGCGTGCTCCACGTGCCGGCCCGTCTCCGCCACCGACGCCGTCGCCCGGCGGATGTCGTAGCGGGCGAGGGCGGCGCGGACCTCGTCCACCCCGCCCAGCGGGCCGACACTCGTCGGCGGCGGGCGGTTCTCGCCGAGCAGCGCCAGCACATCGACTCGGAGCACCTCGGCGACCTCCTGGACGACCGGGTACCGGTCCAGCGAGCGGACGCCCCGCTCGACCTTGTCCACCCAACTCTTCGACCGGCCGAGCCGATCCGCGAGCATCTGCTGCGTCATCCGCCGCCGCACCCGCCAGCACGCCACCCGGCGGCCGATCGGCTCGTCAGCGCTGGTCACGTAACCACCGCCGGTCCGGCACCGCCCGGGTGGTCTCCTCCACCGGTACGCGCTCCGCCTCCGCCAGGTCGAGCAGCCGCTTCCGGGCGGCCTCCCGCTCGGCCGCCTCGGCCTGCTCACCCCGACTCTGTGCCGTCTCATCGCTCTGGCCCCGCATGCCGCCTCCATCGAGCCGTTGCTGTCATCAGATATTCCGAAGCGTGGATGCCCGGCGGCCGAAGCGCGACGGGCATCCACGCCGGCGAGGACGGCCCAACAGCGCCAACCGAGGGGGGCGACCTCCTCCAACAACCTCCCATAGGTACCGTTGGGTAGTCAAGGGCTGGCAGAGGTGGTCTACTCGTGTTGCCAACCGAGGGGAACACAGTGCCACCGCGTTACCGCTATGAGCAGATCGCCGACGACCTCGCCAAGCGCATCACGTCGGGAGAGTTCCCGCCAGGCGCGAAGCTGCCCAGCAGGCGGGAACTCATCGAGCATTACGGGGTCACCGAGCCGGTGATCGACCGCGCGATGCAGGTGTTACGGATCAAGGGCATGACCGAGACGCTTCCCGGCGTGGGCGTGTTCGTCGCGGAATAGCGCCCAGCTCGCCGTGCCGGCTCGATCATCCTCGGCCAGAACACAGACATACGGAAGAGCTTGGGGTGGCTGTCGCGGTAGGCGAGCTCCTCGTCGTGGACTGGGCACCGTCCGCAGAACAGAGGCCACGCGCGATTATCAGCTTCACGTTCGACTGCGGGACCATCACCAGCCTCGACGGCCTGAACTTGTCTGGGCAAGAGTTGGAAGACGTCGGCTTCTTCTCAGACCAGGAGGCCGAGCAGCGTCTTCCCGGCAACGTCGCTCCACGAGTCCACGCGGCGATATGCGCCCGGGCCCAACACGCCCCGGTGTACATGACCGGCGGTGCTTCCGCCCGGTCGTGACCGGCGCCTGGGCACCACGTCACGCGTGACCGCTCGCCTAGAGTCAGCGGATGTATTTCGTGTGCCGGTGGCGGGAGGAGTCGCCGTTCAGCAAGCGGGTCGTCGCCACGCCCGACTCGACCGTGCTCGGCTGGTTCGCCGCCCATTGGGACCCCCGTACGAGGCTGGGCCGCCGAGCGGCTCTGCCTGTCGCTCACGCGGTAACTCGCGGCGCTCGACGACGCGGACTGCGAATAGCCGGAGTACTGGCAGATTGAGCTGCAGATGTGCTTCGACGACGCACCGGACTTGACCGATCTCGAAGAGTTGCCGATCCAGAACTCCGACTTCACCCTCGTCCCTGCTGGTCCGGAGCGGACCGCCGAACTCGCCAGGGTACGAGCTGAGATGAGCGTTACCCACCACTCCGCGCCGTACTGCGCGCAACCCCGGTGAGCAGCAAACTGCCCACCGGCGGCATTCAGATCAGATAAAGAACGAACTGTCAACAAACGGCTCAGAATTGGGTTAGGCCACGCGGGGACCGGAACTGCAAGGGCATTGAGATTGTCATCTCTACCGACAGAGTTCCTGGTTGACGAGGAGAGCCGGTTCTATACTTGCCGCCGGAATGCACTCCGGCCCATCCGGGTCGAGGGGGACAACCAGTACAAGGATTTGCGTATGCGCCGGAATTCTGCTCTGCACAACGGCGCTGCCGGCGCCCACCGAGCCGCGATCGCCGAGGAACAGGAGTTTCTCGATGTGGCCACGGCCCGGCGCGACAGGCTGGCCGACCACCTGCAGGCCGAGCTCTCCTCAGACGCCCTGGACGCGTTGGAGCGGGCCCGGCAGCGCATGCTCCGCCAGCAGTACGAAGAGCTGCGGCGAGCACGGGAAGGGCTTGTCTTCGGCCGCCTCGACGGCCTCGATGGCACCGTGCGACACGTGGGCCGGGTCGGTCTCCGCACCGACGGCGAGGACAGTGAGCCACTGCTGGTGGACTGGCGCGCTCCCGCAGCGCGGCCGTTCTACACCGCGACGGCTGTCGACCCACAAGGTCAGGCACGGCGCCGTCACGTACACACGGCGGGATCGGTCGTCGTCGGCGTGGACGACGAGCCGCTGGACGGCACCATGACGGCGGAACTCGTCGGTGAAGGCGCTCTACTGGCCGCCCTCGACCAGCGGCGCACCGGCCACATGTCGACGGCGATCTCCACGCTGCAACGCGAACAGGACGACATCATCCGGGCCGAGGCGACCGGCCCGCTGATCGTTCAGGGCGGTCCCGGCACCGGCAAGACCGTCGTCGCTCTGCACCGCGTCGCCTATCTGCTGTTCGCCCACCGAAAGATGGCCGACCAAGCGGTCCTGGTCCTCGGCCCCTCGCCGCGGTTCCTCCAGTACATCGCCCAGGTGCTGCCCGCGCTCGGTGAGACCGCCGTCGTGTCGGCGACCTGCGACACTCTGCTGACCGAGATCCGCGTGGGCCGCGACGAGGGCAGGCTTCTCGCCGAAATCAAGGGCCGCGCCCTCTGGCAACCCGCGCTCGAAAACTACGTCACGTCGCTGCTCCCCCGGCCCCGCGAGCTGAAGCTGCGCTGGGAGGGCGAGTTCTACGTCATCGCAGCCGCAGCAGTGGCACAGGCGCTTGCCTCGGCGGTGCAGGGACGTCCGTACCACCGCGCCCGCGCGGCGTTCGCCGAGCAGCTGCACCACCTCCTTGCCGAGGCCGTCGTCGAGCAGCGCGAGGCGCTGATGAACGAGATGGAGGAGGGCTTCGAGGACATCCTCGCCCGCTTCGACAGGGGCATGAAGCACGACCAACCCTTCGGCAGGACGTCCACCGGCAGCGACGTCGACGGATTACTCTCCGAGGAGGAGATCGAGCAACTCCGTTCTCGCATCGCCGAGAACGCCACCATCGCCCGATTCATCGAGACATGGTGGCCCACCCTCGACGCCGAGCACCTGCTGCGCGATCTCCTGACCGACCGCACCCTGCTGGCCCGGTTCGCCCCGCAGTTGTCCCCGGAGGAGATCACCGCCGTCTCGGCGGAGCCCGCCCCGTGGGCATCGAGCGACATCCCCCTGCTCGATGCCCTCGCCGACCTGCTGGGTGAGGTCGAAGCCCCGCAACCACAGGGCGAGTTCGTCGCCGACCGCGCTCGCCGGCAGCGCGGCTGGGTGTACGGCCACGTCGTCATCGACGAGGCGCAAGAGCTGTCCGAGATGCAGTGGCAGATGGTCCTACGGCGCTGTCCCAGTCGCTCCATCACCGCGGTCGGCGACATCGACCAGGCGGAGGCAGCGCACCGGCACACCAGCTGGGCACAGGCGGTGCGGGCTGCTTTCGGAGACCGCTGGACCGCTGCGGAACTGACCATCTGCTACCGGACCCCGCGCGAGGTCATGGACCTCACCGACTCGGTGCTGAAGAAGGCAGGCAGCCACAACGCGCCGCCCCGGGCGGTACGCTCCTCCGGCATCGCCCCCTGGGAGCTCAGGATCACGCCCGCCGAGCTTGCCGACGCCGCCGTCCAAGCTGTGCGGGAGCTGCAGCAGCGGTGGTACGGCGGCATGGTCGGGGTGATCGCCCCCGCCGACCGCATCGCCGAACTCCTAGCCATGCTGAGCGACGTGCCGGTGCTCACCGCGACCCAGTCCAAGGGATTGGAATGGGACGCGACGCTACTCATCGACCCCCAGGGCATCGCTGCTGAACCGCGCGGCTGGAACGGTCTCTACGTCGCGCTCACCCGATGCACCCAGGAACTCGGGCAGTTGATGCTCACCTAGCAATCGCCACGCCCGTGGAAAACACACTGACCGGTCCGCAGCCGCCCGCCGGTCAGGACGGCCGGCCGCCGAACTCCCAGTTGTGCACCTCGATGTCGGCGTACCGGTCCGAGGTCAGCAATGCGCGCGCGTCGTCCGGATCCGACGCCCGCACCAGCGCCGCCGTGCCCAGCCAGGTGACGCCGTCGTCGGAGAGCAACGGACCAGCAGACGGGTCATGCCCACTCGCCCCTTTGCTCTGCTGCCGTCACCGCAACACCAGCACGAAGCCGCCTTATGGCACGGGCCAGCATGAACGGACGGCAGGAAACGCCGCGCGCCGCGCACGTTGCACAGGGGGCAGCAGAGCAAAGGAGCCGATACAGGTATCACCAGCAGATCGGCGACGACGCCAACGCCCACCCCGTCCGTCAAACCGGTCAAACCCAGCACGTCACCGATCCCTCCCCCCGACAGCCCTCGTCGGCGACGGTTGCCTCACCCGGTCCCGCGCCAACTGTCAGGCCCGGGGAAGGTCGGCTCCACGAGAGAGTGGTTCGGATCTGTGGATCTCGGCCAGGGTGTCCGCGAGCGTGGCGACAACCACGTCGAAACCCGCCTCGAAACCCGCCTCGAAACCCGCGTTTCCACGGATGACCTCCACGGCGAACGCGGACGGGTCCGCCTGCCTTCTTGCCCCTCTCCCCGGGGGAGAGCCGGCAGTGGGTGCATGGAAACAGTTGACAGGAACGGTCGCCCGCCGGCTCATCCTGCGGGGTCGACCGCTGCGGTCGGTCGCGACCGACAGCGGGCTCTACGACCAGCCGCACCTGGTCCGCCACTTCAAGCGGATCCTCGGCGTCGGCCCGGCCGCCTTCGCCCGCGAAACCGGCGCGGCTCTCGCAGCGTCACGGCCCATGACGTCGTACGTCGGCCGTACGCTCCCGGCATGACGAAGAGTGAGAAGCGCACCCTTGCCGCGCCCGGCGTCGACCTGGTCTACGACGTCCGCGACCCGCTCTCCGCGTCCGCCGGGCACCGCACGTTGCTCATGATCGGCCAGCCGATGACCGCGGAGGGCTTCGGCTCGCTCGCCGAGCACTTCACCGACCGCACGGTCGTCACCTACGACCCCCGCGGCCTGGGCCGCAGCGTCCGCACCGATGGCCGGACGGACCACACGCCACAGACCCAGGCGGGCGACCTGCACCTGCTGATCGAGGCGCTAGGCACCGGCCCGGTCGACGTCTTCGCCAGCAGCGGCGGCGCGGTGACCGCGCTCGAACTGGTCGCATCCCACCCCGGCGACGTCGGCACGCTGGTGGCACACGAGCCGCCCATCAACACCGTGCTCCCCGACGCCGCCGCCGCTGACCGAGCCCGGGCCGCCTTCCACGAGGCGTACCAGGCGAAGGGCACTGGCGCCGGAATGGCCGCGTTCATCGCGATGACGTCCTGGCAGGGCGAGTTCACCGACGCCTACTTCGCCCAGCCCGCGCCCGACCCGGCGGCGTTCGGTATGCCGACCGACGACGACGGCACCCGCGACGACCCGCTGCTGTCGAAGGCTTCCTGGGCGATCATCGACTACCGCCCCGACGCGCAGTTGCTCACCGCGGCACCGACGCGGATCGTGATCGCCGTCGGCGAGGAGTCGGCGGGGACGTACACCGCACGTACGGCCGTCGCCACCGCCGCGCTGCTCGGTCAGGAGGCCACGGTGTTCCCCAGCCACCACGGCGGCTTCCTCGGCGGCGACTTCGGCTACGCGGGCAAGCCCGCCGAGTTCGCGGCGCGGCTGCGCGACGTGCTGGACGCCGGCTGACGGGCGCGGGCCTTCGCGGTGTCCGGGTTGGGGCTCCATGAACGTCTGCTGTTTTTGGAGAACTCGCCCGGAGTGTCGTCTCACAAATCAGCAAACGATCACGCGGTGACGCCTGGCAGGCCCTACAGCGCCACGATTGCCGCCGTCTCCGCCGGCAGTTCGATCCGGTCCCGGGTCACCGTGACCCCCTCCCCCGTTGCCAGCAGCACCCGGCGCGCCATCCCCGGCAACGTGATCCGCTGCGGCTTGGCCGCCAGGTTCGCGACCACCAGCGTCTCCCCCCGCCGCATCACCAGGAACTGGTCCCCGTGCCGGACGTCGACCCGGTCCAGCCGAGGATCGGACAGGTCGGCCCGGCTCTTGCGCAGCGCGATGAGCCGCCGGTGGAACTCGTACATCTCGCGGTGTTCGGGTTTGTCCAGCTCGGCCCAATCGAGCCGGGAGCGGGCGAAGGTCTGCCGGTCCTGCGGATCGGGAACATCATCAGAGGTCCACCCGTGCGCCGCGAACTCCCGCCTACGGCCGGTGGCCACGGCCGTCGCCAACTCCGGCTCGGGGTGGCTCGTGAAGAACTGCCACGGGGTGCTGGCCGCCCACTCCTCCCCCATGAACAGCATCGGGGTGAAAGGGGCGGTGAACAGCAGCGTCGCGCCGACCCGGAGCAGGGAAGGGGACAGCGACGCCGAGAGCCGGTCGCCGGTGGCCCGGTTGCCGATCTGGTCGTGGTTCTGCAGGGTAGGCCACGAACCGGTGGCCCGGGGTGCGCCGCCGGTCCACGGGCCGCCCGTGGCTGCGGTTGCGGAAGCTGGACCAGGTGCCGGCGTGGAAGAAGCCGCCGGTGAGCACGTCGGTGAGGCAGTCGAGGGAGCCGAAGTCACCGTAGTAGCCCTGTCGCTCCCCGGTGAGCAGGGTGTGCAGGGCGTGGTGGGCGTCGTCGTTCCACTGGGCGTGCAGGCCGAAGCCGCCGGCCTCCCGGGGGGTGATCAGCCGGGGGTCGTTGAGGTCGGACTCGGCGATCAGCGACAGCGGCCGGCCCAGGTGGGTGGCCAGCGAATCGACCTCGACTGCCACCTCCTCCAGGAACGGGGTGGCCCGCGAGTCGGGCATGGCGTGGACGGCGTCGAGTCGCAGCCCGTCGACGTGGTAGTCGCCCAGCCACATCAGCACGCTGTCGACGATGTAGCGGCGCACCCCGTCGGAGTGTGGGCCGTCGAGGTTGACGGTCCGGCCCCAGGTGTTGTCCTGCTCGGTGAGGTACGGCGCGAACATCGGCGCGTAGGCCCCGGAGGGCCCGAAATGGTTGTAGACGACGTCGAGGATCACCCCCAGCCCCTTGGCGTGGGCGGCGTCGACCAGCCGTTTCAGGCCGTCCGGCCCGCCGTACGGCTGGTGCGGGGCGTACCAGCAGACCCCGTCGTACCCCCAGTTGTGCTCGCCGTTGAAGGCTTTGACGGGCAGCAGCTCGATCATGTCGACGCCGAGGTCGACGAGGTGGTCGAGGCGGCCGATGGCCGCGTCGAAGGTGCCCTCGGGGGTGAACGTGCCGACGTGCAACTCGTACAGGACGCTGCCGGGCAGTTGCCGGCCCGTCCAGGCGTGGTCGGTCCACTCGAACGCCGCGTGGTCGTAGCGCCGGCTCGGGCCGTGCACCCCCGCCGGCTGCCAGGCCGACCGGGGGTCGGGCAGGGCCCGCTCGTCGTCGTCGAGCAGGTAGGCGTAGTCGGTGCCGGGGCCTGCGGCGGGCACCTCGACCCGCCACCAGCCGTCGGGGCCGACGCGCATCTCGTGGTCGGCGGCGCCGGGCAGGCGCAGCCGGACCCGGCCCGCCTCCGGCGCCCACACCGTGAACTCGGTCATGACACACCCTCCACGGACTCGATGGTGGGAGCCAGCAGCGCGACGGGGCAGGCTGCCAGCAGATCGGCCAGCGGAGTCTCCCCGCCACTGTAGACCCGGCCCGTGAACAGGTCCGTCACCTCGTGAACGGGAAGTGACAGGCTGGTGTCGCCCCAGCCGCCGGCGCGGGCCAGCCCGAACGGCAGCCGGGTGGCGACCGCGATCGCACCGCCCCGGTCGAAGGCGACGGCGTGCCCGGCGGCGGGACCCTGGGCGGCCAGCGGGCGGTAGCCGGTGAACAGCCCCGGGCGGTCGCGGCGCAGCCGCAGGGTCCGCGAGACCACGAGCAGCTTCGCCGCCCCGTCGGCGTCCACCGGCGGGAGCCAGCCGCCGTCGAGGCGGGCCAGCAGGTCCCGGCGTACGGCGAAGTCGACCGGGCGGCGGTTGTCCGGGTCGACCAGGGAGTTGTCCCACAGCTCGGTGCCCTGGTAGGTGTCGGGCACCCCGGGCATGGCGAGCTGGACGAGCTTCTGCCCGAGCGAGTTGGACCAGCCGGCCGGGGTGATCTCGGCGGCGAACGCGGTCAACTCGGCGTGCAGCTCCGGGTCGTCGTACATCCGGTCGACCACGGCGTGCATGGCGTGCTCGAAGGCGGGGTCGGGGTCGGCCCAGCTCGTGGCGACCGACGCCTCCCGGGCGGCCTTCTCGGCGTACGCGTGCAGTCGCTCCCGCTCGATCGGCCACGCCCCGACGGCGGTCTGCCAGAGCAGGTGGGCGAACGCCGGGTCGGGCAGCGGCGCGGCGACCGTCCAGCGGGTGACCAGCTCGGCCCAGCGCTCGGGCAGCTCGGACAGCACCGCGAGCCGGGCCCGGACATCCTCGCCCCGCTTCGTGTCGTGAGTGGACAGGGTGGTCATCGCCGCCGGCCAGCGGGACTGCCGGGCGGCTACGAACCGGTGGAACTCGGCCGGCGGGGTGCCGAAGTGGGCGGGGCTGCCGCCGACCTCGTTGAGGGCGACGAAGCGGCTCCACCGGTAGTAGGCGGTGTCCTCGACGCCCTTGGCCATCACCGCGCCGGAGAGCTGCGGGAACCGCTGCCCCAGCTCGTCGTCGGGGTCGCGCAGCCGGCGGGTGACCGCGTCGAGGGCGGCGGTCAGGTCGGGGCGGCGTCGGCCCGCCTCGGCGCGGGCGGCGGCCAGGTGCCGGGCGCCGTGCGGCGGGTAGCCCCGGTAGACCGGGAAGCACGCGGCCAGCTCCGCCAGGGCCGCCCGGGCGTCGTCGGCGTCCAGTTCGGGGGCGAGCGCGGCGAGCCGGGTCAGCTCGGCGGCGAGCAGCCGGGTGGCGGCCTCCAGCTTGGTGTCGTGGATGAGGTCCGGCCAGGAGGTGTGGTGCCCGGTCAGCCGGGTGTCCAGGGCGGTGAGGTCGCCCTCCGTGCCCGGGTCGACGAAGAGCCCGCAGACTGCGGTGAGGGCGTCGTAGCCGGTGGTGCCGTCCACCGGCCAGTCGGGCAGCTCCTCGCCGTACTCGAGGATCTTCTCCACCAGCAGCCACGCGTCCGGCGCGGCGGCGCGCAGCCGGGCCAGGTAGCCGGCGGGGTCGCGCAGCCCGTCGGGGTGGTCGACCCGGATGCCGTCGACCTCGCCGGCCGCCGCCCAGCGCAGCACCTCCGCGTGGGTGGCGGCGAACACCTCCGGGTCCTCCACCCGCAGGCCGGCCAGGTCGGACACGGCGAAGAACCGGCGGTACGTCAGCTCGCGGTCCCCGCGCCGCCAGGAGACCAGCTCGTAGTGCTGCCGGTCGTGCACCTCGCGGGCGGTCCCTTCGCCGATCCCTTCGCCGGTTCCCTCGGCGGTGCCGTCGGCGATCGGGAAGCGGTGCTCGTGGAAGCGCAGCTCCCCGTCGACGATCTTCAGGTCGTCGAGGGCGTCCGGGGCGTCGGCGAGCACCGGCAGCAGCAGCCGGCCGCGGTCCCAGTCGATGTCGAACCAGCACGCGTACGCCGAGGCGCGGCCCCGGCGCAGCACGTCCCACCAGGCGGGGTTGGCCGCAGGCTGGGCCACCCCGGCGTGGTTGGGCACGATGTCGACGACCAGGCCGAGCCCGGCGGCACGCAGCGCCCGGACCAGCCGCACCCGGCCGGCCTCGCCGCCCAGCTCGGGGTTGACCGCCCGGTGGTCGACCACGTCGTAGCCGTGCGCGGAGCCGGGGGTGGCGGTGAGCAGGGGCGCGCTGTAGAGGTGGGTGACGCCGAGGTCGGCCAGGTAGCCGGCAAGGCCGGCGGTGGCGTCGAGGTCGAACCCGGGGCGCACCTGCACCCGGTAGGTCGCACCGGAACGTGGGCCGTCGGGCATGGTCAGACCGTCCTCTCCAGGACCACCAGGGAACGGTCCGGGACGCAGATGGTGCCGCCCGCCTCGACGAGGGTCGGCTTCTCCGGTTCCGGTTCCGCGGTGCTGATCACCAGCTCCCACCGCTGGCCGAACTCCTCCCCGGGGAGGGTGAAGCCCAGCGCGGCGTCGTGGGCGTTGAAGCAGAGCAGGAACGAGGTGTCCCGGTGGCGCTGGCCGTACGGGCCGCGCTCGGGGATGCCGTCGCCGTTGACGAACAGGGCCACCGAGCGCCCGAAGTCGTTGCCCCAGTCCTCGCCGGTCATCTCCCGGCCGTCGGGGGTGTACCAGGCCAGGTCGGGCAGGCCCGAGTCGGCGGCCCGGCCGCCCACCGGCAGGCCGGTGAAGAACCGGCGGCGGCGGAACACCTGGTGGCGGCGGCGGAACTCGACCAGCCGCCGGACGAAGCCCAGCAGCGCCTCGTCGGCGCCGTCCCAGTCGACCCAGGCCAGCTCGCTGTCCTGGCAGTACGCGTTGTTGTTGCCGTGCTGGGTGCGGCCCAGCTCGTCGCCGTGGCCGATCATCGGCACGCCCTGGGAGAGGAGCAGGGTGGCCAGGAAGTTCCGCCGCTGCCGCTGGCGCAGGGCCAGCACGCCCGGGTCATCGGTCTCCCCCTCGACGCCGCAGTTCCAGGACCGGTTGTGGCCCTCGCCGTCGCGGTTGGACTCGCCGTTGGCCTCGTTGTGCTTGTCGTTGTACGACACCAGGTCGTTGAGGGTGAACCCGTCGTGGCAGGTGACGAAGTTGATGCTGTGGAACGGGCGGCGGCCGTCGTCCTGGTACAGGTCGGCGGAGCCGGAGATCCGGGAGGCGAACTCGGCGAGGGTGGCCGGCTCACCGCGCCAGAAGTCCCGCACCGTGTCGCGGTACTTGCCGTTCCACTCGGTCCACACCGGCGGGAAGTTGCCCACCTGGTAGCCGCCGGGGCCGACGTCCCACGGCTCGGCGATCAGCTTCACCTGGCTGACCACCGGGTCCTGCTGGACCACCTCGAAGAAGGTGGACAGGCGGTCGACCTCGTAGAACTCCCGGGCCAGGGTGGCCGCGAGGTCGAACCGGAAGCCGTCGACGTGCATCTCGGTCACCCAGTAGCGCAGCGAGTCCATGATCAGTTGGAGCGAGTGGGGGCTGCGCACGTTGAGGCTGTTGCCGGTGCCGGTGTAGTCGACGAAGTACCGCCGATCCTCCTCCGAGAGCCGGTAGTAGCTGGGGTTGTCCACGCCCTTGAAGCTCAGCGACGGGCCGAGGTGGTTGCCCTCGGCCGTGTGGTTGTAGACCACGTCGAGGATGACCTCGATGCCGGCGGCGTGCAGCGCCCTGACCATGCCCCGGAACTCCTGCACCTGCTGGCCGAGGTGGCCCAGCGCGGAGTAGCCGTGGTGCGGGGCGAAGAAGCCGATGGTGTTGTAGCCCCAGTAGTTGCGCATCCCCAGGTCGGCCAGCCGGTGGTCGTGGACGAACTGGTGCACCGGCATCAGCTCGACGGCGGTGATCCCGAGCTGCTGGAAGTACTCGATCATGACCGGGGAGGCGATCGCCGCGTACGTGCCGCGCAGCTCGTCCGGGACGCCGGGGTGGCGCATGGTCAGCCCGCGCACGTGGGCCTCGTAGATCACCGAGTGGTGGTACGGGGTGCGCGGCGGCCGGTCGTTGCCCCAGTCGAAGTACGGGTTCACCACCACCGACTTGGGCATGAACGGCGCCGAGTCGGTCTCGGACATCCGGTCCGGGTCGCCCAGCTCGTAGTCGTAGACGGCCGCGTTCCACTGCACGTCCCCGTCCACGGCCTTGGCGTACGGGTCGAGCAGGAGCTTGTGCGGGTTGCAGTGCAGCCCGTCTGCCGGGTCCCACGGGCCGTGGACCCGGTAGCCGTACCGCTGCCCCGGTTCGATGCCGGGGATGTACGCGTGCCAGACGTACGCGTCGACCTCGCGCAGCTCGACGCGGCGCTCCGCCCCGGTGTCCCACTCGTCGAACAGGCAGAGCTCGACCAGCTCGGCCACCTCCGAGAAGATCGCGAAGTTGGTACCCATCCCGTCGTAGGTCGCCCCCAGGGGGTACCGCTCGCCCGGCCAGACCTGCATGTCGCTCCTCAGCCCATGATTGTGAACGCCCCTACCGGGCGGCCCGGCGAGTGCGCACGCCGGTAGTGCCCCGCCGCCCGTCCACCCAATCCACCATTTCGTGCCGTAACCAAAATCCACCCTCCTGATACCGGCCGTCCGTTTGGGTGGCGTCCGTCACGTTGGGCCCTCTCGGGATGCGGTTCGGCCCCGGATGCCCTTTCCTTGATGCGGAGGCGTGCGCCCGCGCGCGCCACCACTCGGCCCTCGGCCACCCCCACCACTTTCCTCTTCGCCGCCACCGTTGCCGGCGCGTTCCACCATGCATGGACGGAGTTTGATGTGACGACCCTGCGGGCCGGCGAGCAGACCGCCACCGCCACGGACCGGACCTGCCGGCTCGTGCCCACCTCCCGGCCTTTGATCCCACAGTCCGCCGGGTCCGGGGTGCCCCCGCAGACCCGCCGCATCCTGATGCTGTCGTGGGAGTACCCGCCGGTGCTCGTCGGCGGCCTCGGCCGCCACGTCCACGCCCTCTCCGTCGCCCTCGCCACCGCCGGCCACGAAGTCACCGTCATCACCCGCCACACCCACGGCGCACCCCTCGAGGAATACGCCGACGGCGTCCGCATCCTCCGCGCCACCGAAGACCCCGTCACCTTCCCCCTCACCACCGGCAGCCTCCTCGCCTGGACCATGGCCTTCAACCACACCCTCACCCGCACCGCCCTACGCGCCACCGAATCCGGCACCTACGACCTCATCCACGCCCACGACTGGCTCGTCGCACACACCGCCATCACCCTCCGGGACCACCTCGACATCCCACTCGTCACCACCATCCACGCCACCGAAGCAGGCCGACACCAAGGCTGGCTCCCCGAAGAGATGAACCGCACCATCCACGGCGTCGAACACTGGATCAGCAGCGAATCCAACCGGGTGATCGCCTGCTCCGGATACATGCGCGACGAGGTCAACGCGCTGTTCGGCGTGCCCACGGGCCGGGTCGACGTGGTGCCCAACGGGGTGGAGCCGCACCGCTGGAAGGTGCCGGCCTCGGCGGTCGCCTCGGCCCGGGCCCGGTTCGCCGGGGACGGCCCGCTGGTCACCTTCGCCGGCCGGCTGGTGTACGAGAAGGGCGTGCAGCACCTGCTCGCCGGGCTGCCCCGGCTGCGCGAGCGGCACCCCGGGCTGCGCGCGGTCATCGTCGGCGACGGGCCGTACAAGTCGGCCCTGGAGGCCGAGGTGCACCGGCTCGGCCTCGGCGGCGTGGTGAGCATGCCGGGCTTCCTCGGCGGCACCGACCTGCCCGCCGTGATGGCCGCCTCGGACTGCTTCGCGGTGCCGAGCATCTACGAGCCGTTCGGCATGGTGGCCCTGGAGGGGGCCGCGGCCGGGGCGCCCCTGGCCGTCGCCGCGACCGGCGGGCTCGCCGAGATCATCGAGCCGGGCGTCACCGGGATGACCTTCGCCCCGCAGGACCCGGACGGGCTGACCGAGGCGGTGCACGCCCTGCTGTCCGACCGGGAGCGCGCCCGGGTACTGGCCCGCCGGGCCCGTGCCATGGTGCACGAGCAGTACGGCTGGGCGGCCATCGCGTCCCGCACCGCCACCACGTACGCGGCGGCGATCGCCAAGGCCCCGGCGTTCACCGCGGAGCGCGCCGAGCGCCGGATGACCGAGGGCCGCTCCCCGGCCCACATCGCCGAGGGCAACCTCCTAACCGCCGCCGGCCTCCGCTAACCCACCCACCCGCCCCGCCCCGCCCTGCCCTGCCCTGCCCTGCCCTGCCCTGCCCTGCCCCGTCGATCTTGCACTTTCGGCCCCTGGTTTGTCCGGACTGTCGAATATGTCGGGGCCGCCAGTGCAAGATCGGCGGAAGGGGCGGGTCGGGGCGGGGGTGCGGAGACGGGAGACGGGCCGCCGACCCCGGTGGGGGTGGGCGGCCCGTCTTTGTCGGGGAGCCGGCGGGTCAGCGCTCCGTGAGGGGGGCGTAGTCCCGCTCGGGGGACCCGGTGTAGAGCTGCCGGGGGCGGCCGATCTTGGTCTCCGGGTCGTTGATCATCTCGCGCCACTGGGCGATCCAGCCGGGGAGCCGGCCGAGGGCGAAGAGCACGGTGAACATCTTCGTCGGGAAGCCCATGGCCTTGTAGATCAGGCCGGTGTAGAAGTCCACGTTCGGGTAGAGCCGGCGGGACACGAAGAAGTCGTCGGCGAGGGCGATCTCCTCCAGCTTCATCGCGATGTCCAGCAGCGGGTCCGGCTTGGCCATCCGGCCGAGCACGTCCTGGGCGGCCTTCTTCACGATGGCGGCGCGCGGGTCGTAGTTCTTGTAGACCCGGTGGCCGAAGCCCATCAGCTTCACGCCGTCCTGCTTGTCCTTCACCTTGCGGACGAAGGACTGCACGTCGCCGCCGTCGGTCTGGATCTTCTTCAGCATCTCCAGCACGGCCTGGTTGGCCCCGCCGTGCAGCGGCCCGAAGAGCGCGTTAACCCCGGCCGAGACCGAGGCGAAAAGGTTGGCGTTGCTGGAGCCGACCAGCCGCACGGTCGACGTGGAGCAGTTCTGCTCGTGGTCGGCGTGCAGGATGAACAGCATGTCCAGGACCTTGGACATGACCGGGTCGACCTCGTACGGCTCCGCCGGCACGCCGAACGTCATCCGCAGGAAGTTGTCCACGTAGCCGAGCGAGTTGTCCGGGTACAGCAGCGGCTGGCCGATGGACTTCTTGTACGCGTACGAGGCGATGGTGGGGACCTTGGCCATCAGCCGGACCGTGGACATCTCGACGTGGTCGGAGTCGAACGGGTCCAGGCTGTCCTGGTAGAAGGTCGAGATGGCGCTGACGGCCGAGGAGAGCACTGCCATCGGGTGCGCGTCGCGAGGGAAGCCGTCGAAGAACCGGCGCATCTCCTCGTGCAGCAGCGAGTGCCGCCGGATCCGCTCGCTGAACTCGGTCAGCTCCTGCTGGCCGGGCAGCTCGCCGTAGATCAACAGGTAGGAGACCTCCAGGAAGGAGGACTTCTCGGCCAGCTGCTCGATCGGGTAGCCCCGGTACCGCAGGATGCCCGCGTCGCCGTCGATGTAGGTGATCTCGGAGGAGCAGGCTGCGGTGTTGACGAAACCGGGATCGTACGTGGTCATCCCGGTTTCCTTGAGAAGCTTGCTCACGCCGATGCCGGCGGGGCCCTCGACCGCCGAGTGCACCGGCATCGACAGCTGCCCACCGGGGTGATCGAGCTTGACTTCCGTCATGTGGTTCCTCGCTTCGCCGGCAGATCTACGTTGAAATTGCCTTCGCTTTTACCGTAAACACGGTTGCGGGAACACCGCTCGCCGTGGTTCGGCGGTGAGGTATGCGTCACCCGATTCCCGGCCCACAGGCGGGGAAACCCGGCGGGCGCGAGCCGGGCGACGAACCATGGCAAAGCGCCAAGAAGGGCCCACTGCCGCGCGTCACGCGTCGGCAGGGGCCCTTGCTACGGAGGGGCGAAACTCTCAGGAAACACTCAGTTGGAGCAGCTCGTCGCCGGGGCCGACCCGGTAGACGTCCAGCCGGTTGACGCCGGCCCGGAACAGCCGGTCGTCGGGGAGGAGGGCGGCGAACCGCCGCCCGCCGGCATCGGGCGGCACGACCGGGACGACCGCCCCGATCCGGCCGTTGACCGCGACGGCGAGCAGCGTGCCGTCGCGCACCGACGCACCGACGGTGCCCCAGACCAGGGCCGGCAGCTCGCCGGCGTCCGGGTCGACGGCGCGGAACGCGGCGAGGTCGGCGACCCGGGCGGTGCCGTCGGCAGGCCGCTGCCCCACTGCGGTGCCGACCAACGGGTGGGGTGGCGGCTGGGGCTGCGGCTCCGGCACTCCGCCGGGGATGCTGACCGGCTCGCCCGGCAGGTCGTAGAAGCGCTTGTCGGCGCGTTCGCGCGGGGCCTGCCGGGCGGAGCGCCCGTCGACCTGCCACGGAATCCGCACGTGCGCGTGGTCGGCGACCGTGGGCAGCAGGTCGACGTGCTCCCAGTTGCGGTCGTCGACCCGCCCGGCCCGCTGGCCGGGTTCCTTGACGAACGTCGGCACCCAGGCCACCTGCCCGGCCGCCGCGCGCACGGCGCTCATCCCGCGCCCCTGGAAGCCCTTGTCGAAGCTGACCCCGTGGTCGGCGGTGACCACCACGAGGGCCTTGTCGTACAGGCCGGTGGCGCGCAGGGTGCGCAGCGTCTCGCCGATCAGCCGGTCGGTGTACCCCAGCTGGGCGAGGTGCCGCTGCCGGGCCAGCTCGACCCAGCCCGCGCCGTCGTTGGGCAGGTCCTCCGGGGCGGCGTAGCGGGCCCCCGACGGCAGGAACACCCAGGGTGCGTGCGGCATCAGCAGATGCAGGAAGTGCAGGGTGGGCCGGCTGCTGGGGCGCAGCCCGGCCAGGAACGTGGTGAACCGGGCCGGCTGGTTGTCGTCGAGGCTGTCCCAGCGGAACTTCGGGTCGGCCGGGACCGGCTCGGCGGCGTCCAGCCCCGCCTCGGCGGCGGTCAACTCGCGGTACGACTCCTCGGGGGCGACCCGGCTGTCCACCGGGGCGGTCACCTGGCGCAGCAGCCGGCCGCTCTCCCGGACCAGGGTGCCGAGGCCCCGGCTGGGGCTGGCCGGCTGGGCGCAGCGGCTGGGCGGGCAGAGCCGGGTGATGCTCTCCTGCGCCCGGATGTCGTACAGGCCGCCGAGGGCGGTGAACAGGTTGTCCGGGTACTGCGAGTAGTGCGGGGCGACCGACCGGGCCGGGTACCGGCCGGTGAGCATGGCCGGCAGCGCGTACGGCGTCCAGCCGCTGACCCCGGTGGCGTTGCGGTACCAGGTGGAGCCGGCCGCCAGCTCGGCTAAGTGCGGGTAGCGGGCGGCGTCGATCCGGGCGTCGGGGCCGAGCAGGGAGACCAGCGGCAGCTCGTCGAGGACCAGCATGACCACCGGCGGGTGCTCCCCCGGGCCGGCCGCGCCGGCCGCGCCGGCATGGCCACCCGGCAGCACCACCGCCGAGGCCGGCGAGGCGAGCAGGAACAGCGCCACGAAGGCCGGCGGCCCCGCCGCGGCCACCCGCAGCGCCCACCCCGGGCCGCGCCACCGCCGGTGCGCGGCGGCCCCGGCCGCGCCCACCACCGCCGCGACCAGCAGCAGCGGTACGCCCCGCAGCGGCGTGCCGTGCCGGCCCGCCTGGACGGCGAGGGCGGCGAGCAGCAGGCCTACGGTCCCGGTGTGCACGGCGGTCCGGACGGCCCGCCCGGCCAGCCTGCTCGCCACGCCGAGCAGGGCCACCGGCAGCGTGGGGACCAGCGCGATCAGCGCCACCAGGGTCAGGATCTCGCCCCGGGTGGCCCGGTGGAACAGGAAGAAGTCGGGGCTGTGGCCCAGCACGTCCAGCATCGGCTGGGTGACCACCAGCCCGACCAGCGCCACCACCTCCAGCAGCGGGCCCCGCTCCGCCCGCCACCCGGCCGGCGGGGTGGGGCGGCCCGGGGCCGGGTCGGCGGCCCGGGAGGTCGGCGGCGCCGGCGCCGGGTCAGCCACCCACCACCGCCTGGTAGAGCGTCCGGGTGCCCGAGGGCAGCTCGACGCGCCGCTCGATCCGGCACCGGGCGGCCAGCAGCCGGACGAACTCGTCGGGCCGGTAGGCCGGGAAGAGGCCGGGCGGTCGGTTGGCCAGCAGCCGCCGGGCCATCGGGTCGTCCGGATGGACGAACTCGACCACCAGCCGGCCGCCGGGGGCGCAGGCGGCAACGAGCTGGTCGACGAGCTGGGCCAGCGGCACGTTGCGCCCGATTGCGAGGTGGTGCACGACGGCGAGGGCCAGCACCAGGTCGGCACGGGCCCGGGTGGCGAAGGCGGCCCGCTCCACGCCCCGCCAGCCGCCGCCGGGCGACGGGTCGGCCAGGTCCATCACCAGCGGCAGCACCCGCCGCTGGTCCTCCGCGCGCAGCGCCGCGTACAGGTCGTCGACCACGGCCGGGTCCTGCTCGACGGCGACGACGTAGCGGGCGTGCCGGGCGGCGATCCGGGCGTACCGGCCGTCGTTGGCGCCCAGGTCCAGCACCAGGCCGGGCGGCGGGCCAGCGGTCAGCGCCGCGGCGACGAAGCGTTCCTTGGCGGCCCGTTCCCCCGCCGAGTACGTGCAGGTGCGCTGGTAGTCGACCCAGTGGCTGCGGGCGCGGCGCGGGGCCAGCCGGTGGATCAGCTTCTCGATCCGGCGCACGGCGGCCAGGGCCAGTTCCCGGGAGTACCCGGCGGTGCGCAGTTGCGCCCGCACGTCGCTGGTGGTCGCGGTGGCGTGCCGCTGCTGCATCGCGGAGTGCAGGTGCACGTGGGTGGGGACGCCGGGCAGCAGCCGGCGGGCTCCGGTGAACAGCCGGCGCATCTGCTCCGGGGGGATGCCGTCGACCTGGGCGCGCAGCCAGGGCTGGAAGTCCACGCCGAGGTGCGCGGTGAGCAGCAGCGGGTAGAGCAGGGTCTGGCAGAACTGCCGGTAGCCGGCCCAGGGCTCGCCGTCGCGGGCCGGCTCGAATGAGCCGACGTCGATGAAGACCGGTCGGACGCCGTGCCACTGGAGGTTGTAGGCCGATCCGTCCTTTGTGGTGAAGCCGGCGGCCAGCGCCGCGCGCAGGACCTCCAGGTGCAGCAGCGCGGCGTCGCGCAGCATGCCGAACGACCACTCGTACGGGTGGGAGACGAACGGGATGCGCTCGTGGCGCAGGACCGCGGCCCACGGCTCTCCGTCGGGGGCGCGGAACCGGTCCGACGCGACGGGCTCGGTGCCGCAGACCTTGCCGGCGGCGAGCAGCGGCGGGAAGAACTCGCTGGCGGCCAGGGCACGCCAGTCCTCGGCCGCCCGCGCGTCGAGCCCGCGCAGCACCTCGCCATCGGCGTAGAAGACGCGGTTGGCCGGGTCGCGGAACGAGCCTGGCTCGGCCCGGACGCCCGTGTCGGGGGTGGTCATGCCGGCGGACCCGGCTCAGGAACGGTCGGTGTGCTGGCGGCGGAACCGGGCCGTCAGCCGGCGCCAGTAGAGCTTCGCGGCCACCGCCGCTCCGGCCACCCCTCCGACCACCGCCTGCACGATCAGGCTGCCGGAACCCGCGTCCAGGTAGGCCAGGTGCATCACGGGCCGCTCCTTCCCCTCGCCGTCTCGGAGTCAGCTTCCGGCCCGCCGCGCAGGGGGTTTTGTGCCGAAAGGCCGGACTTATCCTCATTGCCACCGTACGCGACGACCGACCGTGTCGCGGCCACACCGCCCACTCCGACCGCGTCCGTTCCGTTCCGTTCCGTTCAAGACGCGACACCCGGCCCCGCGTACGGTCGGCGGCATGACACCTCGCTTCGACCTCGTCGGCCTGACGGTCACCGACATGGCCCGGACCCTCGACTTCTACCGCCGCCTGGGCCTCGACGTCCCGGCCGGCGCGGAGGCCGAACCGCACGTGGAGTTCACGTTGGCCAGCGGCCTGCGGCTGGCCTGGGACACGGTGGAGACGATCCGCGGCTTCGACCCCGGCTGGGCGGCGCCGACCGGCGGCTCCCGGGTCAGCCTCGCGTTCCGCTGCGCCGACCCGGCCGAGGTCGACCGGTGCTGGGCCGAGCTCACCGGGGCCGGCTTCCACGGCCACCTGGCGCCGTGGGATGCGGTCTGGGGCCAGCGGTACGCGGTCCTGCACGACCCCGACGGCACGGCCGTCGACCTGTTCGCCCCGCTGCCGGTCGACTGACCCGGGGCCCGGACGGCCGGGCCGACGCCCGACGGCAGCCGCAGCCCCAGCCACCGCTCCCCCGGCACCGAACCGGTCGGGTGCGCCGTCCGGTCCGGCCCGGCGACCAGCAGCCCGGCGCGGCTGGACCAGAGCAGGTCGAGGCACCCGTCCGGCAGCACCCGGCCGGGGGGGCCGTCGCTCACGCTGGTCCACAGCACGGCGCCGCGCAGGGCCACCGGACGTTCCCGATACATCCGCCCCAGCCCGCCACACCCGTTAGCCTGCGCAAGTGCGTTGGACGGTGCTGGACGCCCCGCTGGATTCCTCCGGCCGGGGCCGGGGCGAGGAGCGCGGGGCCCGCGCGCTGCGGGCCGCCGGCCTGCTGCGGCGGCTCGGTGCCCGCGACGGCGGCGAGGTCCCGGCCCGGATCGACGACCCGCGCCGGGACCCGGCGACCGGGCTGATCGGCGCGGACCAGGTGCGCGCGGCCAGCCGGGCGATCGCCGACGCGGTGCGGGCCGTCCGCTCCGGCGGGGACCGTCCCCTGCTCCTCGGCGGCGACTGCACGATCCTGCTCGGCGTCTTCCTCGGCCTGCCCGCCGGCACCACCCTGTGGTTCCTGGACGGGCACGTCGACTTCTTCGACGGCTCCACGTCGGCCACCGGCGAGGGGGCCGACATGGAGCTGTCCGTCCTGACCGGGCACGGTCCCGACCTGTTCGGCCGGGCACTGGTCGATCCGGCGCTGGTGCGGGTGATCGGCCACCGCCCGCCCCGCGACGACGAGGCCCGCCGGGAGGCCGACCGGGTGGACCCGAGGATCGACCAGGTTCCCGCGGCCCTGCTGCGGCGGCGGGGCTTCGCGGCGGTCGCCCGGGAACTCGCCACCGAGGACGACACCCCGGCCTGGCTGCACCTCGACGTCGACGTGCTGGACCCCGGGGCCCTGCCCGCCGTCACCTACCCCGAGCCGGGCGGGCCCGACGGGGACGAGTTGCTGGCGTTGCTCGGCCCGCTGGCCAGCGCCGACCGGCTGATCGGGATGAGCGTCGCCGACCTCGACGCCGACGCGGACCCCGACGGGCGGCACGCCCGCCGCCTCGTCGAGCTCCTCGCCGCCGCGCTCAGTCCCTGACGGGTCGGGCCGGCGAGGCGCTTGCCCGGCCACCGTGAGCGCCCTATGCGTGCGCTGTGGAGTCCGTGACCGCCGGCAGGGAAACCGTGAACACGGTTCGCCCCGGGCGGCTGGACACCTCGACCCGGCCGTGGTGGGCGTCCACCACGGCCGCCACGATGGCCAGCCCGAGGCCCGTGCTGCCGTGGGCGCGCGACCGGGAGCTGTCCCCCCGGGCGAAGCGCTCGAAGACCTCGTTCTGCAGGTCGGCCGGGACACCGGGGCCGTCGTCGGTGACGCTGAGCACCACTCCGGCCGGGACGGGGGCGAGCCGGGTCGTGACGGTGGTACCCGGCGGGGTGTGCACCCGGGCGTTGGCCAGCAGGTTCGCCACCACCTGGTGCAGCCGGGCGGCGTCGCCGGGCACCACCTGCTCCGCCTCGGGCAGGTCGAGCTGCCAGCGGTGCTCCGGGCCGGCGACGTGCGCGTCGCTGACCGCGTCGACGACCAGCGCGGTCAGGTCCACCGGCTCGACCGCCAGGGGGCGGCCGGAGTCGAGCCGGGCCAGCAGCAGCAGGTCGTCGACGAGGCTGGTCATCCGGGTGCTCTCCGACTCGACCCGGCGCAGGGCGTGCGCCACGTCCGGCGGGACGCGGTCGCGGCCCCGGCGGGCCACCTCGGCGTACCCGCGGATGGCCGCGAGGGGGGTGCGCAGCTCGTGGCTGGCGTCGGCGACGAACTGGCGTACCCGGGTCTCGCTGGCCTGGCGGGCGGCGAGCGCGGCGGCGACGTGCCCGAGCATCCGGTTGAGCGCGCCGCCGACCTGGCCGATCTCGGTGCGGGGGTCGGTGTCGGCGGCGGGGACCCGCACGGACAGCGCCACCTCGCCCCGGTCCAGCGGCAGTTCGGTGACCCGGGCTGCGGTGGCGGCGACCCGGCGCAGCGGGCGCAGGGTGGCCTGGACGATCAGCGCGCCGAGGCTGCCGGCGACGAGCAACCCGGCGGTGGCGACCCCGGCCTGGGCCAGCACCATCCACCAGACGGTCTCCTGGACGCCGGCCAGCGGCTGGGCGAAGACCAGCATGCCGCCGCCGATGCCGTCGCCGTCGTTGTCGGAGCCGAGTTGCCGGGCGACGGCCCGGTAGTCGCCCAACTCGCCGAGGTCCACCGTGTGCGGCCGGCCGTCGGCGGCCAGGTCGGCCAGGGGGGCCGCCGTGTCGGTGGCGAGCGCCTCGGCCGGGCCGGCCGAGGTGCGGACCTTCGCCTCGACGACCCGGCCGTCGGCCACCCGGGCGACGATCGAGCCGGCCGGGAAGCCGGGCGGCAGCTCGACGGCGCGGGGCAGCGCGGGCGGGTCGGTGAGCCAGGACGGCCGGTTGGCGCCGCGTCGGTGCTCCTCGAGGGTGAGCTGGTCGTCGACCTGGCCGATGAGGAAGTGCCGCAGGGCGACCGTGGTCAGGCCGCCGATCCCGATGCTGACCAGGGCGAGCAGCGCCACGACGGCGGCCACCAGTCGGGTACGCAGCGGCCAGCCGGCCAGCCAGCGGCGCAGCCGGTCAGTCCGCGGGCTTGAGGACATACCCCGCGCCGCGCAGCGTGTGGATCATCGGCGCCCGTCCGGCGTCGATCTTCTTCCGCAGGTACGAGATGTACAGCTCGACGACGTTGGCCTGCCCGCCGAAGTCGTAGTTCCAGACGTGGTCGAGGATCTGCGCCTTGCTGAGCACCCGGCGCGGGTTGCGCATCAGGTACCGCAGCAGCTCGAACTCGGTCGCGGTGAGGGTGACCAGCTGGCCGTCGCGGCGCACCTCGTGGCTGTCCTCGTCCAGGCTGAGGTCGCCGACGGTCAGCACCGCGTCCTCCCGGGTGGCGACCGCGAACCCGGAGCGGCGCAGCAGCGCCCGCAGCCGGGCGATCACCTCCTCCAGGCTGAACGGCTTGGTGACGTAGTCGTCGCCGCCGACGGTGAGCCCGGCGATGCGCTCCTCCACCGCGTCCCGGGCGGTGAGGAAGAGCACCGGCACGGTCGGGGTGTGCTCGCGCAACCGGCGCAGCACCTGGAAGCCGTCCAGGTCGGGCAGCATCACGTCGAGCACCACCGCGTCCGGCTGGAACTGCCGGGCGGTGCTCAGCGCCGTCATCCCGTTGCCCGCCGTGCGCACCTGCCAGCCTTCGTAGCGCAGCGCCATCGAGAGCAGGTCGGTGAGCGTGGGCTCGTCGTCGACCACCAACACCCGGACGGGTTCCCCGTCGGGTCGGCGCAGCTCGATGCGGCCCTGCGCGGCCTGCCCCTCCATGACCATGCCTCCCATCGTGGGACGGTCGGCTGTGCCCCACATCGGCAGACCCTGTGTACCAGCTGTGCGGGCCGGCCGGTGCCGGTACCACGCTCATCACGTCGGGCTCGACGGCTCACTGCGTCGGGGCCCGGCGGATCACTGCGACATGCCCAGCGGGTCGGTGCGGACGAAGCGCATGGTCCAGGTGCCGGTGTCGTCCGGGCGGTCGCGCCGGTAGAGGTGGTCGGCGGTCGGCACCGGGGAGCCGCCCGGGTGGCGCAGCACCCAGCGCTGCGGGGGCGCCCCGTCGGGCCCGGCCGGCACCTGACGCACCAGGTCGTGCGCGGGCCCGCCGACGAACCGCACGGTCACCTCGGCCATCACCCCTCCGCTTCGCCGCCGTCACCCCGGGTCGCCCTTCCCGGTGGAAGCTACCGCACCGCACCGGAAGGCGCGGGCGGTGCGGTGTCTACACCCCCCGGCGGTTTGCCCTGCTCGGGAGCCGGGTACCGGGCGGAAGTGACGGGATTGCCGCCCGCCGATGGTGGCGAGCTAGACGAGGAGCGGTCGATGAGGACGCTGGACGGCCGCTACCAGCTCGAACAGCGCATCGGCATCGGCGGGATGTCGGAGGTGTGGCAGGCCCACGACACGGTGCTCGACCGGCCGGTCGCGGTGAAGCTGATCTCCCCCGGCCGGGACGAGTCGACCTCGGTGGAACGCATCCGCGCCGAGGCCCGCTCCGCAGCCCGGCTGGTGCACCCGAACGTGGCCAGCGTGCACGACTTCGGCGCCTCGTCGACGCTGCCCGGCCGGTCGGCGCCGTACATCGTGATGGAGCTGGCGGAGGGCGAGACCCTCGCCGCGCACCTGCGCGCCGGGCCGCTGGACTGGCGCATCGCCGTGCGGGTCTGCGCCGAGATCGCGGCGGCGCTGGCCGCCGCGCACGCGCACGGCATCGTGCACCGCGACGTGAAGCCGGCCAACGTGATGCTCACCCCGTGCGGGGTCAAGGTGCTGGACTTCGGCATCGCCACCCCGGCCGGCATGCCCGACGAGATGCCGGACGGCATGGTGGTGGGCACTCCCGCGTACCTCGCTCCGGAGCAGCTCGACCGGCGGCCCGCCACCCCGGCCGCCGACATGTACGCCCTCGGGGTGCTGCTCTACTACTGCCTCACCGGCCGGCTGCCGTACCAGGCCGACAGCACCAGCGAGCTGCTCGGGGCACGCCGCCGGCAGCAGCCGGACCCGTTGCCTGCGGTGGATGGCCTGCCGCCGGAGGTGGCCGGGCTCTGCGGGCAGCTGATGGCCGACGACCCGACGTGCCGGCCGACCAGCCTGATGGCCGCGCTGCTGCTGGCCGAGGCGGTCGACGCCCGGGTGTACGTGCCGATGCTCGACATGTCCCCGCCCCGGCAGCGCGAGGAACTGGTGTCCCCGTGGACCGAGCAGGCCGCCGCCGAGGCGACCCAGGCGGCGGGCCTCGGCGAGCGGCCGGCCGAACCGGGGCGCGACCGGGTGTCCTGAGGCCCCGGCCGCCCGTCCCGGGGCCGGCGACCCAACCCGCCCCCGCGACGGTGGCGGTTTCGCCGGGCGCTGGCCGGGTAGCCGGGCGGGTGACTGAGGGGGGAACGGAATGCCGGATCCGAGTTCCTGGCTGCACGAGGCCACCGCGACGGCGGCGGGTGGCCACGTCCGAACCGACGACGGAGGACTGTCCAGCCCCCTGGCCTCCCCGCTGGCGCCGCACTGCACAGGCCTGACGCCGGAGCAGCTGTTGGCCGCCGCGTTCGCGTCCTGCCTGCACCACGCGGCGATCGAGGCCGCCGGGGAGATCACCGACGAGGCGCACACCGTGCAGGTGCGCGCCGAGGCCCGGCTGGGCCGCGACGACGACGGACGCTACCGGGCCGACGTGCACGCCTCCATCTCGTCGGCCGGGTTGAGCCCGCAGCAGCTCGCCCAACTCGTCGAGCATGCGGACCGGCTCTGGCCGTTCTCCAGCGGCGACAGCACCCGTCACCGCCTCACGGTCACCCCGGCGGAGAACGGCGGGCGCTGAACCGCTCCGCCCGACGCGGCCCTCACCAGCGGAAGCCGGCGGTGACCGCGCGGTGGTCGCTGTCCGGGGTGTGCAGCACCCCGGCCGAGGTCGGGGTGAGCCCCCGGTAGAGCACGTGGTCGGGGCGGGTCACCGGCAGCTCCGCGGGCCAGGTGAAGCCGAAGCCCTGGCCGGCGTCGGCCTGGGCGTCGCCCAGCAGTCGGGTCAGCGGGGCGAAGACCCGGTCGGTGCTGGCGGTGTTGAGATCGCCGAGCACCACCAGGTGCCGGGCCGGGTCGGCCCGGACGGCGGCGGCGAGCCGGCGCACCGTCTCGTCACGGGTGGCGGTGTCGCCGGCGCGGGCCGAGCCGAGGTGCGCGACGTACACGACCAGGTCTCCGCCGGGGGCGGCGACGACGGCCCGCAGGGCCCTGGTCCAGCCGAGCCCCGTGTCGACCCCGGTGGACTCCCGGACCGGGTACCGGCTCCACAGGGCGACGGTGGAGACCTCGGCGTGGTGCGGGTACCGGCTCCACAGGGCGACGGTGGAGACCTCGGCGTGGTGCGGGTACCGGCTGTGCAGGGCGGCGGCGACGCGGTCGTCGCGGTTGACCTCCTGAAGGGCGATCAAATCGGCGCCGGAGCTGACGAGCGCATCCACGGTCCCGGCCGGATCCGGGTTGCCGGCCCGCAGGTTCTGGCTGGCCACCCGCAGCGTCACCGGGCCGGCGCCGGCGGCCGGCGGCAGCAGGGCGGGGCCGAAGAGGACCGCCCAGACCGTCGCCGGGAGCAGCGCCGCGACCAGCGCGGGGCGGGAGCGGCGCAGCAGCGCCCCCAGCACGAGCGCCGGCACGCCCAGGCCGAGCAGCGGCGTGACGCTGTCGAGCAGGCTGCCCAGGCCGCGCACGTTGGGCACGGCCCGGTGCCCGGCCAGCAGCCCGGCGAGCAGAACCGCGAGCAGCATCAGCACCGGGCCGCGCGGGGCCCGGAAGCGGGCTCCCCCGGCCGCCTCGTCGGTCGTGCCCCCGGTCACCGTCCGGATCGTACCGACGGCACCGGCCGCCGGCCCGGGTGATCCGGGCATCAGCCGGGCGCCCGGGCACGACGCGCGCCGGAAACCGCCGCCCCGGGACCGCTGGCCCCTGCCGCCTCGTCGGATCGGGTATTCGATCATCACCCGAAAGAACGAGTCGATCATGCCGCCGTAACGGGCCGCGCCGGCCCGGCGAAAGATCTTTCTTGTCTCTCCACGACGGTAATGACGGACATAGCCGGTAGACCTGGATAGCCGGCTTGCTGCCCGGCCGAAGGAGATGTCCGGTCGGAAATCCGCAAATTGTGGCGCATGCCACCAACCACCCCATGGGGAAAGCGCGTCGGGCTCTCTAGCCTCGGCGGGTGCGCCCCGACGAACCCGCTGAGCAGAAGCAGACCGCCACCCGCCCGGATGACCGTCCGACCGATGCCACATCGACCGGGTGGACGACCGGCCGGCACCGCCGACCCGAACCGCCGCGCCGCGCCGGCCGCGCGCTGCTCGGGTCGACCCCGATGCGCGCGGCCCTGGCCACCGGCCTGACCTGCTGCCTCGGCGTGGCCGCCTTCGCCGGCACCCGGCACGCCGACACCGCCCCGGAACCGGTCCGCGACGCCCTCGCCGACCGGGCCGCGGTCGCCGCCGAGGCCGAGCGACGCGCCTCCCGCTCCCTCGACCGCACCCCCGCCGCCCCGCCGACGCTCTCCCCCAGCCCTACGGCGAAGCCCAGCCCGAGCGCCAGCCGCAAGCCGCCGGTCAGGCCGGCCCGGCCCCGCCCGGTCGCCGGCCTCGATCAGCTCCAGATGGACAACGCGAAGACCATCGTGGACGTGGGACGGGGCCTGAGGCTGCCCCGCCGGGGCCTGGTGGTGGCGGTGTCCACCGCCATGCAGGAGAGCGACCTGCGGAACCTGGCCAGCAACGTGCTGCCCGAGTCCTACGAGTACCCGCACCAGGGCACCGGCTCCGACCACGACTCGGTCGGGCTGTTCCAGCAGCGACCCAGCAGCGGCTGGGGCAGCGTCCGGGAGCTGATGCGCCCCGCGTACGCGGCGCGGGTGTTCTGCGAGGCGCTGCTGAAGGTCCCCGGCTGGCAGGAGATGAGCGTCACCGCCGCCGCCCAGTCCGTGCAGGTCTCGGCGTTCCCCGACGCGTACGCCCAGCACGAGAAGCGGGCCGCCGCGGTGGTGGCGGCGCTGGCCTGAGCCGGCTCGGGCCACCGGGTGCCGCCCGCAGCTCGGCACCGGTCACCGCTCAGCTCGTGGGCACCCCGCCGGGCGGCACGGACGCGGCGGCCGTCGGCGTGTCCGTGGCCACCGGCTCACCGGCCGGTCCGGTGAGGATCTCGTCGAGCCGGGTCGCCCGGAGCCGGCGCGCCGCCAGGGCGGCCTCGACGTCCCGGCGGGCCCGCACCGCCTCGGCGTACGCCTGCTCGCGGAGCTGCCGGGCCTCCTCGCGGGCGGCGTCCAGCTCGAACCGGGCCCGGGCCAGGGCCTCGGCCGCAGCCCGCTCGGCCTCCGGCGGCGACGACCGGCCCGGGTACGCCCCGACCCCGTCCGCCCGGCGCCGCTCGACCAGGTCACACAGGCCGGCCGCCTCCCGCCGGAGCCGGTCCCACTCACGGCTCGTCCCGGTGGCGCCCTCCGCCCGCGCGGCGAGCCGGCTCAGCCGGACCGCCAGCTCGTCGAGGCAGGAGTCGACCTGCCGACTGTCGTAGCCGAACTCCACGACGGAAAATCTCATCCTGTCGCCCCCAGGCAGCCGGTGCTTCTTCCCACCTGCCGATCCTCGGCGGTGCCGGCGGGACGCCGAGGGGGTTCGGGAGAATTGTTCGGCATCCGGGCGACGACGCCCGCCGTCGGGGCGGGGGTCAGGCCCGCTTGGGCAGCACCACGACGCGGCCGAAGAACTCGTCGATCCGGTGCACCACGTCGTTGAAGTCGTCCAGGTCGATCGGCTTGGTCACGTACGCGTTGGCCTGGAGGGTGTAGCTGCCGACGATGTCGGTGTCGGCGTTGGAGGTGGTGAGCACCACGATCGGGATGGTGCGCAGGTCGTCGTCCTGCTTGACCTCGCCGAGCACCTGCCGCCCGTCCATCCGGGGCATGTTCAGGTCGAGCAGTATCACGTCGGGCCGACGGGCCTCGGTGTGCCGCCCCTCGCGGCGCAGGAACTCCATGGCCTCCTGGCCGTCGCTGACCACGTCGATGACCTTGTCGACGTCGGAGTCGGCGAGGGCCTCCTCGATCATCAGAACGTCGCCGGGATCGTCGTCCACCACGAGGATGCGAACGGGGCCGGGGGTGTTTCCAGCCATGAGTGACCTGCCTCGGGTTTGACGCGGACGGCGACCTCACGATCGCCTGTTGGCGGGGAAATCTAGCCCATCACGGGGCGGACTGCGACCTCGGGTGCATCGTGTCGGACCGGTATCCCAGGACCTCGGCCAGCCCGGTCACCTTCAGCACCCGCTCCACCCGCCCGGTGGCCCCGGTGACCCGCAGCCAGCCGCCCCGGGCCGCGGCCCGGTTGTCGGCCCGGACGAACGCGGCGATGCCGGTGGAGTCGCAGAAGGTCAGGTCGGTGAGGTCGACCAGGAGATGCTGCTCCCCCTGGTCGGCCAGCCGATCGAGGACGGCGTTCAACTCGGGCGCGGTGCTCAGGTCCAGCTCGCCGGCGAGTCGCAGGCACGCCCCGGCACCTTCCCGCTGGGCGTACGTGACGGTGAACGTCAAACGTGGTCCCCCTCGCTCCACCGCACGCTGATGCTTGCAGTGAAGCAAGTATAAGCAGCGACCCGCGTCCCCCCGCACCTGCGCACGGTCAACGCGACCGCGCGCCCGCGTCGAGCGGCGCCCCCGCCGCGCCCAGGAAACGCGCCGCCCGCGGGGAGTCCCGCAGCTCCCCCGCGTAGTGCCTGAGCGTGAGCCCGACCACCGAGGCCGGCACCCCCCGACTGACCAGGACGGCGACCAGCCACTCCACGAACTCGGCGAACAGCGAGGCGTCGTCGACGTAGACCGCGGCGGCGAGGAAGTCGACGATGTGGCCGAGGTCGCTGACGGTGGAGTCGAGCTGGGCCGGCGCGTACTCCCGCACCCCGGGAACCCGGTCACGCAGGTCGGCCAGGGCTCCGTCGATCAGGTCACCACGCCGCCTCACCAGGCTGGCGTACTCGCCGTCGGCGAACTGCGGGGACAGGTCCGCCGGCTGGACGCGGCGCAGGGCCCGCTCGTCGGCCACCAGGTCGGCCGCGCTGGGCGCGTCGGGGGCCCAGGCCACCCCGAGCCGGCGGGCCCAGCGCCCGTCGTGGCCGAAGCCTCGCCCGCCGACGACCACCGGCACGTCGGAGCGGCGGCACGCCTCGATCACACGGTGCGCGTACGGCAGCCGCATCGGCAGCGCGCAGGCCAGCCCGACCGCGTACGCGTCGTGCCGGTGCAGGTACGACACCAGGTCCGCGGCCGGCACGCTGGCCCCGAGGAAGGTGACGTTCCAGCCACGCAACCGCAGCACCTCGGCGACCAGCCGGGGCGGCAGGGCGTGCCACTCGCCGTCCATGCAGGCCACGACCACCCGCCCCCGGGTGGGGCGGGGATTGACCCGGGCGACGACGGCGGCCACGACCCGCTCGCTGATGTGGGTGGCGGCGTGTTCCTGGGCGACACTCCACTCGTTGCGCGCCCACCGCTCACCGATCTCGACCTGGGCGGGGGCGACCAGTTCCAGCAACACCCGCTCGGCGGGCACTCCGGCGTCGACCAGCCCGAGCGCGGCGTCGACCGCGGCATACTCGTCGGCCGCCTCCAGTGATCCGAGGAAGCCGTGGTACGAGTCGGCCGGGGAGGTCTCGGCGGTGGCGGCGATCACGCGGCGATCTCCTTCGACAGGGCGGTCAGGACGGGGCGGACACAGCGTGCAGGTGCCGGGCCGATCGGCCGTGCAGCCCGGTGGCCCGCAGCGCGAGCACGGCGATGTCGTCGTGGTCGCGCTGGGCCAGCCAGTCGCAGGTGACCTGTTCGACCCGCTCGGCCAACGCCGGGGCGGGCATCCGCTGGCAGCCGCCGAGGGCCTGGACCAGCCGGTCGGTGCCGAACTGCTCGTCGCCACGCCGGCCGCCCCGCGCCTCGGTCACCCCGTCGCTGTAGAGCAGGCAGGTCTCGCCCGGCGCCAGCTCGACGGTCACCTCACCGATACGCGGGTCGGAAACCACGCCGATCAGCATCCCGCTGAGGCCGACCGACTCCACCTCACCGGATGTGCGCAGCACCAGCGGGGGCAGGTGGCCGCCGCTGGACATGGTCAGGGTCAGCCCGCCGTCGCGTCGGGGGCGGACCACGCCCAGCACCATGGTGGCGAACCGGCCCTGGCCGTGTGCCAGGGTGGTCTCCAGCAGCGCGTCGTTGAGCAGCCCCAGCAACCGGCCGGGGTGCGGCTCCACCCGGTGCAGCGCCTGGAGGCACTGGCGGAGCTGGCCGGTGAACACGGCCGCCTCGACCCCCTTGCCCGAGACGTCACCGAGGAAGAACACCGTGCCGCCGTCGGGCAGCCGGTGCGAGCCGTAGAAGTCCCCGCCGATGCGCAGCCCGGCCTGCGCCGGTCGGTACGCGGTGCCCCACTGCACGCCGGCCGTCTCGGCCGGCTCGACGGGCACCAGGCTGACCTGGAGGGTGTCGGCGACCTCGGCCTGGTCGCGGTAGAGCACGGCGGTGGTCATGGCGGTACCCGCCCGGGCCGCGAAGGCACGGACGAGGTCGAGGTCGGCCTCCCCGTAGTGGCGGGCGGCGCGGCGGGCGACCAGCAGCACGCCGGCCGGTAGGTCCCGCCCCGGCAGCGGCACCACCCGGACGATGGCGTCGGCGGCGAGGCCGGACAGCCAGCCCCCCTCGACGGTCTGTTCCACGAGCCAGTCCAGCGCGTGCGGCTCGGTGCCGGCGAGCGCCTCGTCGATGGCGGCCGGCAGGTCGATGGTGTCGAGCACCCCGCTGTCCACGGTCGGGGTGTCGTCGTCGGCGGCGCGGGCGGCCCGCCACCAGCGGGCCCGGCCGGACCGGGCGGCCAGCACCAGCACGGCCACCTCGGCCAGGGTGGGCACGGCGAGCCGGACCACTGCGGCGGCGGCCCGGTCGGGGTGCAGCGGGTTGCCGAGCTTCTCCCCCACCACGGCCAGGAAAGCCGAACGGGCCCGCTCGGCGAGCAACGCATCGGCCCGGGTGACGCTTTCGGTGACGTCCTCGACGTACCAGCAGCACCGGGCGGCGGACAGCGGCACCCGGCGGACCCGCAGCCGGCGGTCGTGGTGGGTGAACTCGCCGACGCCGGACACGCCGTGGAAGCCCGCGATCCCGGACGCGGCGAGCAGCGCGCCGACTACCACCTCGGGCAGCAGGCGACCGGCGACCGGGCTCAGGTAGCGCACCGCACTGCGGGCGTCGCAGACGATCAGGCCCTCGCGGAAGTGCTCGACGACCTCGGACCAGGCCGGGGCCGGTGGGCCGCGGTCGAGGGTCAGCCGCGGCAGCCCGGCCACGGGTCGCACCGGTACGTCGGCGGGCCGCGCCGGATCCGGCGCGGTACTCGGCGTGGAGATTAGTCCGTCGCCCGGGTCCGCGCCCCTGACGTCGGCAGCAATCACCAGCTGAGCCCCACTCCTCCTCGACACCCGACCGTCCCCGAAACGGCGTATGTGGTCCGATCCCTCCACCCGGCCCACCCAAACCCTACGCCGGTGTGCCGGCACCGCCAGCCTGAGCGAGGTGCTCGCCGCCGGATCGGCCGCCGACGCCCGCGACGCCGGCTGACCCCGGGGCCCGTGCAGGGGGTGGCCCCCGACCCTGGGACCAGGAGTCGGGGGCCGGGAGGGTGGCCTCAGGTGGCGGTCACCGGTTGCAGGCGCGGCCCGTCGGCCCGCCGATCGGCGTCGCCCGGCGGGGGTTCCGCGTCCTCCGGCGGTCCGGAGTCGGGCGTCTGGAACAGATAACGGACGAACTCCCCACCCGCCTCGTTGTCGTCCGCCCCGGGCCATTGCCCGGTGCAGTCGATGCCGACCACCTCGCGGCCGACGCCGTCGGGCTCCTCCAGCAGCGCCCACAGGCTCACCCGATAGCACCTGGTCGCCTGTGGCGTGAGCCGCCAGCGGGCGTACCAGCCGGGACGGGCGGGGACGATTTCGACGATCCTCTTCATGACGACCTTCCCTTCCGCGCGTGTCGGAAGCACTCCGGCCCACCCAATCGTGAAGCCGGGGCGGGTGAGCCCGGCTCACCCGCCCCGGATGACGCCGCCCCGGCCGCCCGTCGGCCGGCCCCGTGCCACGGGGCGCGGCCCGTTTCGGCCCCGACGACGCCGGGAAGGCGACGGTCGAGACAACGGACCGGAGAGGGGCGAGGTGTGCCATGCGTAAACAGATGGAGGGTGACAACCAGCGCCGCCGGGCGCTGGCCCGCCAGGCCCGCGAACGCGGCCGGCAGGCCAGCGAGACCGGCGCGAGCCTCAGCGCGTCCAAGCAGCCCACGCACCTGGACCGGGGCAAGCGGGCCGGGCCGCCGCCGGCCGGCCGGCACAAGCCCGACAGCACCCGGGGCGGACCGGCCCCGCCTCCGGCCGCTCCCGCGCCGGCCGCCCGTCCACAGCCGCGCCCGCAGCGCGGCCCCGGAGGGGCCCCGGGGACGATCGGCGTGGGCTACCGGGAACTGGTCGATGACGTCGGCCGGCGGGCGGGAGTCGACTTCCGCACCGCGAAGGTGGCGGCCGAGGCGACCGTGCTGGCCTTGGCCTGGGCGCTGGACCAGGCCGCCCGGGAGCGGCTACTGACGGCCGTGCCGGTGTCGCTGCACGACGTGGTCCCGGTGGACGGCATCGAGCGCCACCACGACCTGCCGGGCTTCCTCGCCGAGGTGGCCCGGCTCAGCGGCCGTACCCCGGAGCAGGCCCGCTACCAGGCGGAGGCGACGCTCGCCGCGCTGGCCGACCAGGACGGCGACCTGGTCGCCTCGCTGCACGTACCGGACGGGCTGCGCGACCTGCTCGGCCCAGCGGCCGGCGGTTGAGGCGCGGGCCGGGCGACCGTGCCCGCCGGCCCGCCGCCGGGAGGTGGAGGCCCGGCCGCGGCGGCTACGGTGCCGGGATGCACACCGCCGCCGACGGCCCGCACCTGGTGGTCGACCCGGCCCGCCGCACCGGGCGCACCCTGCTCGCGGGCGGGGTGGCCCAGTCGTACGTCGACGTGGCCGACCCCCGACACCTGCACTTCGAGTACGTCCGCCGGATGGCCGCCGTGGTCGACCTGGCGGCGCCGCCCGGTGCCCAGGTCGACGCGCTGCACCTCGGCGGGGGCGCCCTGACCCTGCCCCGGTACGTCGGGGTGACCCGGCCGGGCTCCGCCCAGCTCGTGGTGGAGCGGGACCCCGCCGTGGTCGAGCTGGTCCGCCGCGAGCTGCCCGCGCCTCCGGCGGGGGTACGCGTCGCCGTCGCCGACGCCCGCGAGGCGGTGACCACGGCCCCGCCCGGCGGGTACGACCTGGTGCTCGCCGACGTCTACCGGGCGGCCCGGATGCCGGGGCACGTGGCCAGCGTGGAGTTCGCCGCCGAGGTGGCCCGGGTGCTGCGCCCGGACGGCATCCTGCTGGTCAACGTCACCGACCTGCCCCCGTTGGTGTTCACCCGGTCCCGGGTGGCCACGCTGCGGGCCGTCTACGCCGACGTGTGCCTGGTCGCCGACCGGCGGATGCTGCGCGGGCGGCGCTACGGCAACGTGGTGCTCGCCGCCGCCGGCCGGGCGGGCCGGCTGCCGGTCGGCCGGCTGGCCGCGCGGGCGGCCCGCGACCCGGTCCCCGGCCAGGTGCTGCACGGGCCGACGCTCGACGAGTTCGTCGGCGGGGCCCGCCCGGGCACGGACGAGTCCCTCGGCGTCACCTGAGCCGCCCCGGGCCGCCCGGCGCGGGCGGGGGTGGTCCGGGCCGCCCGGGCGCGCGGGATGGGGGTGGTCCGGGCCGCTCGGCGCGGAACGGGTTTCCGGCCCGTCGCCGGGGGTAGCCGCGCCGGATGAGGGACGCCGACGACAGGTCCACCGCCCGGCGGGCCGCGATCGTCATCGGCTTGGTGCTGGCCACCCTGCTCGGGCTGTCCCTGATCTGGGCCACCCGGCGGCTACTGGTCTGGGCCGTGGTCGCGGCGTTCTTCGCCGTCGCGCTGAAACCCCTGGTCGACGGCGTGCAACGCCGCTTCGTGCGACGCCGCGCCCTGGCCACCCTGGTGGTCTTCCTGGCCGCGTTCGGGGTGCTCGCCGCGCTGATCGCGGTGATCTTCCTACCGCTGGTGGACGAGTTGGGCCGGTTCGCCGACCGGGCCCCGGACCTGGTGCGGGAGACCCGGGCGGGGCGGGGCCCGGTCGGCGAGGCGCTGGAGCGGCTACGGCTGCGGCGGTACGTGACCGGCCACTCCGACCAGATCGAGCAGTACGGCGACCAACTGCGCGAGCCCGCCGTCGGCCTGGTCCGGCGCGTGCTGGAGACCCTCGCGGGGCTGGTCACCGTGATCGTGCTGGCGTACCTCATGGTGCTGGAGGCCCCGAGGATCACCGCAGGCGTGACCGCCCTGCTCAGCGACCGGGCGGCACGCCGGGCCCGGCGGATCGGCCGGGGCGTGTCCCGGGTGGTCACCGGCTACCTGAGCGGGAACCTGCTGATCAGCGTGATCTGCGGCGCCCTGACCTTCCTGGTGCTCGTCCTGACCGGGGTGCCGTTCGCCGGGGTGATCGCGCTGCTGGTGGCGATCGCCGACCTGCTGCCCCTGGTCGGCGCGACGCTGGGGGCGATCCTCGCGGGCGGCGCCGGCTTCCTGCACTCCCCCACCGCCGGGATCGTGGTGCTGGTGTTCTTCGTGATCTACCAACAGGTGGAGAACCACCTGCTGCAACCGGTGATCATGGCCCGGGCGGTCCAGCTGAACCCGCTGACCGTGCTGGCCAGCGTGCTGTTCGCGGCGGAGCTGGCCGGCCTGATCGGCGCGCTGCTGGCCATCCCGGTCGCCGGGATCGGGCAGCTGCTGCTGCGCGAGTTCGGGCCGAGGAGGAGCCGCCGCCCGCGCCCGGCCGACGAACGCTCCGGCGAAGGCTGATCGCCACGCCGGGCGCTCGCTCAGCCGTGCCGGACCGGGACCTCCGGCGACGAGCTCTCCAGCGGCACGGCGTTGGCGGGCACCAGGCCGAGCCGCACGGACGGCCGGGACAGCGCGGCGTCGAGCAGCCAGTCCGCGCCGATCCGGGACCGGTTTCCCGGCATGGCCAACAGGTGGTAGCCGCGGGTGACGGCCTTGGCCGGCAGTCCGGACAGCGGCACCTTCAGCGGGTTCGCCGCGGCGTCCTTGCCGCCGAGATCGACCACCCAGCCAAGGTCGTGGTGCTTGTACGGCCGGCGCCGGCCCTGCCCGTAGGAGGCGGCGATGTTGTGCGCGGCCAACTTGCCCTGGCGCTGGGCGTGCTGGGCGGTCATGGTGCAGACCTGCCCGGGGCGGGTCAGGTCCGGTACGGCGGCGGCGTCGCCGCAGGCGTACACCTCGGGGAAGCCGGGGACGGTGAGGTACTCGTCGACCACCAGGCGCCCCTTCTCGGTGCGCAGGCCGAGCTCGGCGACGAACGGGTCAGGGCGCACCCCGACGCACCAGACCAGGCTGCACGTGGGCACGCACTCGCCGTCGGTCAGCCGCACCCCGTCGAACGTGGCCTCCGCCACCGAGGTGCCCATCCGCACATCGACGCCGCGCCGGCGCAGCACCCGGTCGGCGGTCACCGACATCCGCTGGTCCAGTTCGGGGAGCACCCGGGGGGCCACGTCGAGCAGCATCCAGCGGGGTCGGATTCCCAGGTGCGGGCGCTGGGCGACCAGCCGGTCGGTGAAGAGCTGGCCGTGCGCGGCCACCTCGGTCCCGGTGTAGCCGGCGCCGACCACCACGAAGGTGGTGCGGGCCCGCTGCTCGGCCGGGTCGTCGGTCAGCTCGGCCCGTTCGATCTGGCGTACCACGTGGTCGTGCAGGTAGAGCGCCTCGGGCAGGCCGCGGAAGCCGTGGGCGTACTCGGTGACGCCGGGGATGGGCAGCAGCTTGTTGACGCTGCCGACGGCGAGCACCAGGCGGTCGTACGCGAGCCGGCCCTGGTCGCCCTCCTGCATCGTGTAGCCGACCCAGCGGTTCTGCAGGTCGATCCGGTCGGCCTCGCCGACGACCACCCGTACGCCGTCGAGAGTGCCGCTGAGCGGCACCGCGATCCGGCCGGGCTCGACCACCCCGGCGGCCACCTCGGGCAGCAGCGGCAGGTAGAGGAAGTAGTCGGTCGAGTTCAGCAGGACGATCTCGGCCCGGTTCCGGGCGATCCCGCTCAACGTCTTCGCCGCGTGGTAACCGGCGAACCCGGCCCCCACGATCACCACCCGAGGCTTCGTCATGGGGGGTGCCGTTCCCACCGCCGGCCTGGGCAAACGTCAGGAGTCAGTCCGGCCGGAGTCGGACGCGCGGACGCCATGGGGCCACCGTAGGAGCGCGGCTCGTGATCCGTCATCACCCGCTCCGGGTGAAACGGGTCCGCGGGTCAGAGGCGGGCTCAGGCCCGGTCGGATGCGGTGATCGCCCACCGCTCGTGGTCCCGCCACGCCCCGTCGATGAACAGGTAGTCCGGCGAGTAGCCCTCCAGCCGGAAGCCGAGCTTGCGGGCGATCCGCCGGGACGGCTCGTTGCCCGGCTGGATGTTCGCCTCCAGCCGGTGCAGGCCCAACACGTCGAACGCGTGTCGCACCACCAGGCCGATCCCGGCCGACGCGTGCCCGGTGCCGCTGAACGGCAGGAACGCCGCGTAGCCGAGGTAGCCGCCGCGCAGCGCGCCGAGCAGGATGCCGCTGATGTTGACGTACCCGGCGATCGCCCCGCCGGCCCGGTCGCAGATCAGGTATCCGGCATGGTTCCGGCGCCGGATCCGGACCAGGTACGTGGCGTACGCCTCCGGGGTGTCCGGGGCCGACAGCCACGGGTGGTGCAGCTGCCGGCTACGCCGGGCGGCGGCGACGAACTCGGCCTCGTCGGAAGGTCGGGGTCGTCGGATCGCGGCGGGCCCACCGGTGCTCAGGTATCTCACGGCCAACCACTCTGACCGGCGGGGCGGGACACTGTCCAGCCGGTTGCCGCCGCCGGGCAGCCGGCACGGCGCGGCACGCTCCATGGCACGCCGGTCGGCCCCGGCCTCAGTTGCCGCTGGGGTTGCTCGCACTGGTCGTCTCCACCTTGTCCAGCTTCCGGATGACTATCTGCTCCACGGTTCTCACCTCCCTCCGAGGGGGTCGGGCCCGGTCCCACCTCCCTCCGAGGGGGTCGGGACCGGTCCCACCTCCCTCCGTGGGGGTCGGGACCGGTCCCACCTCCCTCCGTGGGGGTCGGGACCGGGCCGGGCGCGCAGCTCGTGCGGCGGACCCGGCAGCAGCCGCCCTCCTCGGCGCTCATCGGCACGCCGACGGGCCGGCGACGACCGCCGCGTCGACGGGTGTCCCGCCGCAGCCGGCCGGGCAGCGCGGGTGCGGCGGGTGGGCGATGAGGAAGTGCTGGTCGGGGGCGACCAGGTTGATCCCCTGGAGCTGACCGGGCCGGACGGCCGGCACGCCGGTCAGCAGGGCAGTCGCCAGGTGGGCGGCGAGGTGCCCGGAGAGGCCGGCCGAGGACGCGCTGACCGCGCTGCTGCTCTCCCGCTGCACGGTGTACTCGGCTGACGGATCGTCGCGACGGCGCTTGTCGTGCTCGGCGAGCCAGAAGCACTCGTAGCACGGGCCCACCCCGGGCAGGTACGCCGCCGCCGTCACCACCGGGCCGTGGTACCCGGCGTCCACCCAGGGGGTCGCGGTGCCCAGGCAGACCCGGTTGGCCCAGGCCCGGATGGCGCCCGGCCGGTCGGCGCAGAGCAGCAGCACGTCGCAGCCGGCGACCAGCCGGCGCAGGTCGCCCGGACCGCGCACCTCGGACCGCTCGCCGGTGACCTCGATGTCGGAGTTGAGCCGGCGCAGCCGGGCCACCGCGGCGTCCACCTTGGGCCGGCCGATGTCGTCCTCGACGTACATGGTCTGGCGGTTGAGGTTGGACAGCTCGACCACGTCGGGGTCGACGCAGTGCAGCCGCCCGACCCCGCCGGCGGCCAGGGCGAGTGCGGCGGCCCCGCCGGTGCCGCCCAGCCCGACCACGACCGCCCGGGAGTGCTTCAAGGCGAGCTGCGGCTCCCAGGAGGTGGCGCGCGGGACCAGGTCGATCCAGCGGTGGAACCGGCGGCCGCGGTCGTGGCGCTCCCGGTCCCGGTCGGTGAGTTCCGGCGGGTCGGGGGCAGCCGCGTCGGCGAGATACCCGGCGGCGGCGAACAGGTCGAGCGCGGCGCGGACGGCGCCGGCCTTCTCGCCCGGGTGCGCGGCGAGCACCTGCCGGACGATCTCCTCGACGCCGCGGGTGCCGTCGGCGGCGCACAGCGTCGTCCAGATCGCGCCGGTGGGGTCGAGCACCTCGGCGGCGATGCCGTAGACCGAGCCACCGACACGGATCCGGCCGCCCGGCAGCAGGTGCAGGCCGTGCTCGGGTTTGACCTGGGGATACCACCCGGACGTCGCCAGTGATGCCATCGATCCTCGCCCCCGAACGGCAGATCGCTGTCCCGGGAATCAGCCTCGCGCAGCCTGGCCGGGGAACGCAACACCCGGCGGCCGATCGGTGGCCGGTCGGGTACCCGAGCCGCCCGTACGGGCACCGCGGCGGAGCCCGGCACCGGACCACCGCCGCCGCCGACCAGGCGGTCTGCCTCGCGCGGATCGGCGACGCCACGTGGGGGCAGCGTGGAGGCGCGTCAGAGGGGCCGGGGCTGGGGCTGGTCGAGGGGCATGGGGACCTGGAGGTAGGTGGTGCCGCGCAGGTCCAGCCAGGCCCGGTCGGGCGCCCGGACCAGGCGCAGCATCACCGCCGTGCAGGCCGGGCAGCGGGCGACCAGGCCGGGGGCCTGCGGATAGACGTGCAGGCCGGCGAGCGGGCCGGTCATGCCGCACGACTGGCAGCGCCCGGTGGCGGTGCTCAGGTCGACGGCGAACAGCTCGCGCAGCGGGCCGTCGAGCATGTTGCCGTCCAGGTAGGACATCTCGGTCATCGGGTCTCCTCGGCGGGGTCGGGGCCGGATCGGCTGGTGCCGGCCGCGTCCGGCCGGGCCTCGGGTCAACCGGTCGGGCCGAAACGTTCGGTGCGGACCCGCCGGGGCTGGTGGCCCAGGCCCACCAGCAGGTCCGCCACCGTCTCGACGAAGCCGGTCGGCCCGCAGACGTAGCAGAGCGGCTCCAGGTCGGGCGGCCAGCCGTGCACGTTCACATCGGCCAGCCCGATCCGGTGCGGCTCGCCCCGCCACCCGTCGGGCGCGGCCCGGGTGTACACGTACGCCACGTCGAGACCCTGGTCGTCGCGGGCACGGCGGCGCAACTCCTCGGCGTAGAACATGTCGGTCGGGGTGCGCACCGAGTAGACCAGCCGGAACGGCGCCCGGCTGCCGGCGGCCCGGCGGGCCCGGACCATCGCCATCAGCGGCACCACGCCCGAGCCGCCGGCGACCAGCAGCACCGGCGCGGTCTCCGTCGGCCGCCAGACGAACCAGCCGCCGACGGGGCCGCGCACCTCCACCGGGTCGCCCGGCGCCCAGACGTCGATCAGGTACGGCGACACCTCGCCGTCGGGCACCCGCTGCACGGTCAGCGCGATCCGGTCGCCGTCGGCCGGCCCGGCGAGGGAGTACGACCGGGCTGCCTGGTACCCGTCGGACGCGGTGAGCCGGACGTCGACGTGCTGGCCAGGCAGGTGCCCGGGCCAGCCGGGCACGTCGATGACGAGCGTCCGCGCGGTCGGCGTCTCGCCCCGCCGCTCGACCAGCCGGGCCACCCGCCAGGTCAGCGGGGCGCTCAACGGGGCGCTCAATCGCCGGTGTAGCGCTGCTCGCGCCACGGGTCGCCGTAGGCGTGGTACCCGGCGGTCTCCCAGAAGCCGGGCTCGTCCATGGTCTTGAGCCGGATGCCGCGCACCCACTTCGCGGACTTCCAGAAGTACAGGTGGGGCACCAGCAGCCGGGCCGGGCCGCCGTGCTCGGCGGGCAGGTCCCGGCCGTCGAAGCGGTGCGCCACCCAGGCCCGGCCGCCGCGCAGGTCGGCCAGCGGCAGGTTCGTGGTGTACCCGCCGTACGAGTGGACCAGGGCGTACGCCGCGTCGGTGTCGACGCCGTCGAGCAGGACGTCCAGCGAGACGCCCTGCCAGTTCGTCGCGAGCTTGGACCAGCGGGTGACGCAGTGGATGTCGACGGTCGGGGTGTCCTGGGGCAGGGCGGTGAACTCGGCCCAGGACCAGCGGCGCTCCGCGCCGGCCTCGGTGGTGACGACGAACTCCCAGGTGTCCGGCCGCACCTTCGGGGTGGGGCCGGCGGAGAGCACCGGGAAGTCCTCGGTCAGGTACTGCCCCGGTGGCAGGGCCGGCTCCGCCGAGCGGGGGCGGCCCTGAAAGCCCGGTGACACGATTCCCACCAGTCAGTCGTACCACCTGCCGGATCGCGACGGCACCGTTCGCCCGGACCCGCCCGGCCGGCGGCGCGGTCAGTGCCGGTCGGCGACGGCCTCCTTGTCACCCGGTGCGGCGTTGCGGGTGGCCCGGAGGCTGGTGAACGTGACGACGACCAACGCGCCGATGATCACCCCGAGCGAGGCCAGCGTGGGGATCTGCGGCACGCCCGGCCAGATCCCGTGCGCCCAGTGCAGGCCGAGCTTGACGCCGATGAAGGCGAGGATGAAGGCCAGGCCGTAGCTGAGGTGCACCAGCCGGCTCAGCGCGGCGTGCAGCACGAAGTACAGCGCCCGCAGGCCGAGCAGGGCGAAGGCGTTGGTGGCGAAGACGAGGTAGGGGTCCTCGGTGATGCCGTACACGGCGGGCACCGAGTCGACGGCGAAGACGATGTCGGTGGCGAACACCGCGACCACCACGAGGGCGAGCGGGGTGAGCGCCCGACGACCGTTCTGCCGGACGGTCATCCTCGTGCCCTGGTACTCGTCGACGACCGGCATGAACCGGCGCAGCAGCCGCACCGACCGCATCTTGTTGATGTCCACCTTCTGCTCGTGGCCGGAGAGGGCGTCACGGAGCAGCTTGACGGCGGTGACGATCAGGATGGCCGCGAAGATCAGGAAGGCGAAGTCGAGGGTCTGCAGGGCCGCCGCGCCGAGGGCGATGAAGATCGCCCGCAGCACCAGCGCGCCGGTGATGCCGTAGAGCAGCACCCGCTGGGCGAGCACGGCGGGCACCGCGAACGCCGCCAGCAGCAGCATGAAGACGAAGAGGTTGTCGACCGAGAGGGACTTCTCGACCAGGTAGCCGGTCAGGTACTCCACGCCCTGCTGGGAGCCGAACCGATACCAGACCCAGGCGCCGAAGGCCAGCGGCAGGGCGATGTAGAAGGCCGACCAGCCGAGCGCCTCCTTGATCGACACCTCGTGCGGCTTGCGGGTGACGAGGAAGTCCAGCGCCAGCAGGGCGAGCACGCCGACGATGGTGACCGCCCAGAGCATGGGCGTGCCCACCGACGACAACTCGCCGGCGGACAGATAAGACAATTCGGTCATGGAATCCCCTCGAACACCGTGTCATGTTCGAGGTCTCCTTCACCCACGTTCTCGTGGGCAACCACCCGAGGCGTGCCCCGGGCACGCCGTACTGACCGGAATGATTCGTGGGAAGTACTCCCCTCGTGCGACAAGGTTAGGTCAGCTCGGTCCACTCGCCAAGCCGCGACCCCGGCCGTCACCAGCGGTGATCGGGCCGGGACCCGTCGCCGACCGGGTCGCGGTGAGGCGGCCGGGGCCGTACGGGAGGGCCACCCGGTACCGGGGGTGGTCACTCACGCCACCCACCCGTCGCCTCGCAGTCGCGGGCAGACTCCCGGGCCTCGCGGTCACGGACGGACTCCCGGCGCCTTACGGGACAAACCCGAAACGCCTATGGTGACCCGATGGACGAGCGCGTGAGCCACCCCGACGCGGGCCGGTCGGCGGCCGGCGGCGGGGCCGGCCCGCTCGCCGGGGTGCGGGTGGTCGAGCTGGCCGGCATCGGCCCCGGCCCGTTCACCGCGATGATGCTGGCCGACCTGGGCGCCGACGTGATCCGGGTGGACCGGGCCACCGACGTCGACCCGTCGGCCTTCGGCACCCCGCACCCGGACCTGCTCAACCGGGGCCGCCGCTCGGTCGCGGTGGACCTGAAGTCGACCGGCGGCCGGGACGCGGTGCTGGCCCTGGTCGGCCGCGCGGACGCACTGGTCGAGGGCTTCCGACCCGGGGTGACCGAACGGCTCGGCCTGGGCCCCGCCGACTGCCACCCGGTCAACCCCCGCCTGGTGTACGGGCGGATGACCGGCTGGGGGCAGGACGGCCCGCTCGCCCCGTACGCCGGGCACGACATCGACTACCTGGCCCTGACCGGGGCGCTGCACGGCATCGGCCGGTCCGGTGAGCGCCCGGTGCCGCCGCTGAACCTGCTCGGCGACTTCGGCGGCGGCGGGATGATGCTGGCCCTGGGCGTCGTCTCGGCCCTGTACGCCGTCCGGGCCGGAGCGCACGGACAGGTGGTCGACGCGGCTGTCGTGGACGGGGTTGCGGTGCTGTCCACCCAGGTCCACGCGCTGCGCCGGCTCGGCCTGTGGCAGGACCCGCGCGGGGTCAACCTGCTCGACGGCGGCGCTCCGTTCTACGACACGTACGAGTGCGCCGACGGCCTACACCTCGCCGTCGGCGCACTCGAGTCCCGCTTCTACGCGGAACTGGTCCGGCGTACCGGCTTCCCGCTGCCCGGCGACGAGGCGCCGGACCGCGACGATCCGGCGAACTGGCCGGCGCTGCGCGCGGCGTGGGCGCGGCTGTTCCGCACCCGGACCCGCGACGAGTGGACGGCGCTGCTCGGCTCCTCCGACGCGTGCGTCGCGCCGGTGCTGGACTGGCGGGAGGCGCCGGAGCACCCGCACCTCGCGGCCCGGGGGGTGTTCGTGGAGCACGCCGGGGCGACCCAACCGGCACCGGCGCCCCGGTTCACCGGCACGCCGACGGCGCTGCGCCGGCCGCCGCCGCACCCGGGCGAGCACACCGACGAGGTGCTGGCGGAGGCCGGCCTCGCCGCCGACCGGATCGCCGCCCTGCGCGCCGCCGGCGCGGTCGCCTGAGGGCCGCCGCATTGGGGGCTGGCACGGTCGCCTGAGGGCCGCCGCATCGAGGCCCGGCACGGTCGCCTGAAGGCCACCGCGCGGGGCCGGTCCCGGCGGCACGACGCCGACCGACTCGCTGAACCCGGCCGCCCCGCGCGGCGGGGTCGCCGAGGGGGTGACGGTCGGTCAGGGGCGGCGCGGGACGGCGGCCCCCGGGGCGAGCGCCGGCTCCACCATGTCCCGGTAGTCGCGCGGCATCTGGACCACGATGTCGTCGAACTCCCCGCCGGTGACCGCCTCGCGCAGGGTGACGAACACGGCCCGGATGGCGTCCCGGGCGGCCCGTTCGTCGAGGCCGGCCCGCTGGCCGACCCGGGCCACGAACTCGGCCGCGCCGAACCGGTCGGCGGCCTCGGTGTCGGGGCTCGGCCGCATGACCAACTGCAACGGCTTCGGCAGCTGCGCCGCGAGGTCGAGCACCTCGCCGCCGGTCAGCCGCTCCGCCAGGGTCTCCAGCGTGGCCCGGGTCAGTTCCACGGCCCGCTCCGCGGGGACCTGGGCCCGCAGGGCCACCTGTTCGACGAAGGTGTCGTAGTTCATGCGGTGCTCCTTCCGCTGCCTCGGGTCGGTCGCGTACCCGTCCCGCAGGGCCGGAAACGGCGACCGGCCGGTCCGCGATTTCCCGCAACGGACGGGCGTGGGCGGCCTGCGGGTGGGTAACCGCGGCCGGTCGTGAAGTCGTGAACCGGATCGAACCGGCGAGGGAGCCCACACATGGCGAGTTACGACGACGTCCTGCAGTACCTGTCCAGCCTCGACTACCCGGCTGGGAAGGCCGACGTGGTGCGCGAGGCGCAGCGGGAGGGCGCGCCGCCGGAGGTGCTGCGCGCGCTGCGGGCCCTGCCCCCGGTCGACTACGCCAACGGCAACGAGGTGGCCCGGTCCGCCAAGATCGACGCTGCCCCGGAGATCGGCAGGTCGCAGCGCGCGGCACAGGCCCGGGAGCCGCACACCCGGGTCGCGCAGCACCTGCGCGGCATCTGAGCCCGCGCCGGCGGGAGCGGGTGAGGGCGCGACCGGTGCGCGGCGGGGACGGGCACACCCCGGCGGTGGTCCAACTCGCCGTGCTCGGGCTGGCCGGCGGGCTGGGCGGCGGCCTGTTCACCCTCGTCGGCCCGCCTTCGCTCGGCCCCCTCGTGGGCTGGGACGCGGCGGCACTGAGCTGGCTGGTGCTGGTCTGGCGCACGCTGTGGCCGTCGGACGCCGAGCGGACCGCCCGGCTCGCCGTACGCGAGGACCCGAACCGGCCCACCCGCGACCTGTTGCTGCTGGTCGCCTGCCTGGCCAGCCTGGTCGCCGTAGCGGTCGTGCTGGTCACCGCGCACGGCGCCCGACCGGGACTGCCCCGGGACGCCTACGGCGTGCTGGGTGTGACCAGCGTGCTGCTGTCCTGGCTGGTGGTGCACACCGTTTTCACCGCCCGGTACGCCCGGATCTACTACAGTGGGCCCGACGGCGGGGTGATGTTCCACCAGGCGCAGCGCCCGCGCTACTCGGACTTCGCCTATCTCGCGTTCACGGTGGGGATGACCTTCCAGGTCTCCGACACGAACCTGACCAGCAACGAGATGCGCACGACCGTGCTGCGGCACGCGCTGGTGTCGTACCTGTTCGGGGCGGTGATCATCGCCTCGACGGTGAACCTGCTGGCGGGTCTGGTCAGGTGACCGGGGCTGGTCAGACACCGGGGCCGCAGGTGAGCGGGCCAGCCGGAGACAGGCGGGCGCCCCGGGCCACGAACCGCGACCTGGGGCGCACGCAGAACCTGTCTCCCGGCGGTGACCGCGACCCGAATCGGGTCGCACCGCCGGGCGGCCATGTCCGCCCGAACCGGGCGGACTCGACTGCCGAGATCATCATATCTTCTGCCATCGTACTTACGGTCAGATTTCGAGGAACTGTGGGCCGACACACCTTCAGTCGGTCAGCTCGGCGTACCGCTTCTCCAGGTCCACCCGGGCGAGCGCGCCGACCAGCCAGGCCAGCCGCTCCGACTCGCCGCCGCCGGCCAGGTGGGCGAGATCGGTCGCGGACCGCCCCAGGCCGAGCCGGCGGGCCGCCGCGAGCGCCCGCCGGTCCGCCACCGGGGCCACCTCCCGCCACAGCGCCTGCGTCTCGCGCAGGAACAGGTCGACCACCCCGGCGTCGACCCCGGGCAGCTCGGCCAGCAGCGCCCGCTCGCCGGCCGGGTCGTGGTGCGCCGCGGCGCGCAGCCGACGCAGGTCGCCCCGGTACCGCTCCACCACGGCACGGGCGAGGTCACCCAATGTGTCGGCGAGGGCGTCCACGTCGCCGCGCTGCCCGGCCGCCCGCAGGACCCGAACCCGGTCGGCGTGCAGCGAACGGGCCAACCGGGCCGCGCTGTCCCAGCCGGCGTCGCGCAACGCGGCGGCGGTGTCCAGGGCCCGCCGGAAGTCGCCCCGCCGGGCGAGCAGGACCGACAGGACGAGGATCTGGAACAGGTTGGACGGGTTGTTGGTGACCCGGAACCCGTACTGCTCGGCGAACCCGCGCCCGCTGCCGGCGAGCCGGCGGGCCAGTCGCTTCTTGTCCTCGATGCTGGAGATCGCGGTGATCGGCATGCCCGCGACTACCCGCGTCGCCGCCCGCCACGCCTCCACCCGCCGGTACCGCCCGGCCCCGCCCGGCCCGGGGTTCAGGCCCGGATGTCGCCGTGCCGGGTGCGGGCCTTGAGCCGGGTGGTCGGCAGCGCGGGCGCCGGCAGCGGCGGCGCGTCGTCGTCGGCCACCGTCCCGAACCGGCGGCCGGCCGCCCAGTCCGCACGGGCCGCGACGACCTCCTCGTGCGACCGGCCGACGAAGTTCCACCACATCACCAGCGGCTCGTCGAACGGCGCCCCGCCGAGCAGCAGCAGCCGGCTGCCCGGTGCCCCGCTCAGGGTGAGGCTGTCCCGGCCGGCACCGAGGTAGAGCAGCGCACCCGGCTCCAGCGGCACGCCACCCACCTGGGCGGAACCGGACATCGCCAAAAGGCCGTACTCGAAGTCGCGGCGCAGCGGCAGCCGGGCCAGCGCCGCGCCCCGGGCCGTGAGCTGCGCGCCGACCAGCGGGGTGTGCAACACCGCCGGGGACCGCTCCCCGCCCAGCTCGCCGGCCAGCAGCGTGACGTCGAGGTCGCCGTCGCGCCACACCGGCAGGTCCTCGTGGTGGGCGAAGTCGGGCGCCGCCGCCCGCGCCGGGTCCGGCAGGGCCACCCAGAGCTGTACGCCGTGCATCACCGGCGGATGCGCCGCCGGCGACCGCTCCGAGTGGGCGATGCCGTGGCCGGAGGTCATCACGTTGAGCTGCCCCGGCCGGATCGGCTGGACGTTGCCGAGGCTGTCCCGGTGCACGATCTCCCCGTCGAGCAGCCAGGTGACCGTCTGCAACCCGGTGTGCGGGTGCGGCGGCACCTCCATCCCGGGCCGCTCGGCGACGTCGTCCGGCCCGAAGTGGTCGACGAAGCACCAGGCCCCGACCATCCGCCGCCGGCGCTGCGGCAGCAGCCGGCGCACCGTCGTGTAGCGGCCGAGCGGCACGTCGTGCCCGGGCAGCAGCACGCTGCCCGGGTCGGCGGGCGCCACGCCGGGCGGTCGCGTCTGCGCCGGCAGGGATTCGGTACGGTCCACCGCCCGACTGTACGCTCAGGCCCCTTCGACGGTCACCGCGTTGGCCCCGGCCACCAGGTCGACGTACACCCGGTCCACGCTGCGGTCCCACTGCGGCGAGCCGACCAGCGTGCCGGCGGCCACCCCGGAGCGGTGCCCGTCGTACACGGTGACCGAGCCGGCACCGGCACCGGCGCCGAGCCGCACCCGGGCCGGGACCGATCCGGGCACCCGGACCAGGAGCTGGTTGGCACCGGCGCTCATCCGCACCGTCAGCGTCCGGAAACCGCTGGCCCCGAACGCGCAGACGCCGCTGGCCGGTCTCCGAGGTGTCGGGGACCGGCCAGCGGTGGTGCGGTGGTGCTGGGTGCGTGGTGCGCTGAGTGTCAGCTGTTCCAGTGCTCGGCGACGAGGTCGGCGGCCTGCTGCTCCCACTGCGCGTACGCGTCCGGGTACGCCGACACCTGAACGGTCTGCGCGGCCTCGGTCAACGGCATGTCCTGCCACCCGTCAACCTGCTTCAACCCCTTCAGGAACGCCAGGGTCGAGTACTCCGGGTCGGTGATCTGCTCCGGCGTACCCCACCCGGAGGTCGGACGCTGCTGGAACAGACCCAACGAATCGTGATCGTTACGGTCACCCAGGTGACCCAGGTTCTCCAACTTCGACTCCTGCAGCGACGTCCCGATCGAGATCACAGCAGCCCGCTCGTCCAAGCCGGCCTTCTTCGTCGCCGCCACAATCGCCTTCACATTGGCGGTCTGCTCGTCACCCAACTCGATGCGGGACTGCGCGCCCTGCACACCGTGCGGAATCAGCTTGCCCTTGTCCACACCCGGCTTGTCAGCCTGCACGGCCACAACAACCGGGGCGGCCGACTCCACGGTCGGGGCCGTGGCGGCGTGATGCAGAGGACCAGCGGCCAAACCACCGGCAAAAGCCAGACCAGCAATACCGAGAACGCTCTTACGCATGATCGTATTCATCAGGGGTGACTCCAATCGGGGGTCGACACACCACCGCCCCGGAGGAAGGGGCGAGGTGTGAGCACCACATCGAGGCGCCCAAAAGATTCAGGGGGAAAGCCCCTCGCTCACTGCACCGGGGGGTGCTCGTGGCGGCGGGACCATGTGTAACGACCGCAGGCTGACCCGCATTCCGTGAGGAGGTCACCGGGTCCGGGCAGCTCAGCAGCGGCGTGCGCTACTCGATCGTCTGCCATGTGTAACGACCCCGTCCCGCCCGATGTTCCGCCGACCGGATGCCCCCGGCCACACCCCAAAACACCCAGACCCCCCAAACCCCCCCACCCCCGCACCGCCTTTGCCCGGTGATCAAGAAGTTTGCGTCGGGTTCGGGGCGCAAACCTGACGTAAACCTCTTGATCACCGCGCGAGGCGGAGGGGGCGCGGCGGCCAGCGGGTTCAGCGATCGGGGCCTCCCCGCCAGGACCCGCTGCGGTAGATGGTCCCCCGGTACTCACGCGCCCCGTCGAACTCCGGCCCGACCGGCGGCGACGCCTCCGCGTCCGACGCGTGGACAGCAGCGTCGACCGGGGCGACCGGGGCGGCCCCGTCGACGGGCACCCGCCGGGCGGCGCGGGCACGCCGTATCCGGGTGACGACGAACCAGCCGAGCGCCACCGCGCACACCACGATGACCACGTTCTGGAACGTGCCGACGTAACCCTCGACGACGTGCCACTTCTCCCCCAGCAGGTAGCCCGCCATCACGAAGATCGTGTTCCAGATCAGGCTGCCCAGGGTCGTGAACAGCAGGAAGGTCGGCACCGGCATCCGTTCCACGCCGGCCGGGATCGAGATGAGGCTGCGGAACACCGGGATCATCCGGCCGAAGAACACCGCCTTGACCCCGTGCCGGAGGAACCACGCCTCCGTCCGGTCGACGTCGTCGAGCTTGACCAGCGGCAGTCGCGCGACGATGGCGCGCATCCGGTCCCGGCCCAGCATGGCACCGATCACGTACAGCGCGAGGGCACCGACCACGGAGCCGAGGGTGGTCCAGCCGATCGCCCCGACCAGGCTCATTCTTCCCTGGCTGGCGGCGAACCCGGCCAGCGGCAGGATCACCTCGCTGGGGATGGGCGGGAAGAGGTTCTCAAGCGCGACCGCCAGTCCAGCGCCGGGACCGCCCAGCCGTTCGACCAGGCCCGTGACGAACCCCACGGGCCCGTCGGAGCCGGGCTCGGGACCGACGGCGACCGTACGGGGGAACGGCAGGAGCGGCTGCGTGCTGATCATCCGACAAAGCTAATGACCGTCTCCGCCGATCGCCATGTCTGGTGCACCTGTTCACCACGGCCACCCTGGACGGGATCGGCGCGCAGTTGCCCGGCGGCACCGTGGGCGTCAACCTGGTGCTACGCGCAGGTGGTAAGGCCGGCCGGGGGCGGTGGGGGCACCGTCGCGCTGGGCTGAGGGCGGTCAGTCCGCCTCGGCGCCGCGCAGGTAGTCGTACCCGGTGAGCAGGTCGCGCAGTCGGTTCGCCACCGCCGCGCCGAGCCGGTCCCGCTCGACCGCCTCGGTGACCCGTTCGAGCAGGTCCCGGACCCGCTTGACCCGGTCCTTGAGCTTGGCCCGGTTCAGCGCCTCGGCCTTGTCGCGCAGCTCGTCGGCGGTCTCCCGGTCGATCTCGCCGCGAGCCTGTGCCTCGTCGACCACCGCGATGAGCTCGGCGGCCAGCTCGCGCAGGGTGGCCGGTCGGCTTCGAGTGGTGGCCGGAGGGGCCGGGCGCGGCGCGGCGCTGGTCGGCGCGAGGGCCGCGGCCCGCGCCGACGTCGACTTGGGGGCCGGAGTGGTCACGCCGGGCACGGCGGCCGGCGGGGCCGGGGACCCGCCGCCGGGGGCCAACAGCCCGACCAGCCCGACGAGCAGCGCCACCCCGGCCACGACGAGGACGCCGAGCAATCGATTTCCGTGCCGCGACCGCCCCGGCGAGGCGGGCGAAGGCGACGCGCCCGGCCATGGCGCGCCCGAAGACGAGGCGGGCGAAGGGGACGCGGCCAGAGGCGAGGCGGCCGGCCACGACGCGCCCGGCCATGGCGCGCCCGAAGGCGACGCGGGCGAAGGGGACGCGGCCAGAGGCGAGGCGGCCGGCCACGACGCGCCCGGCCATGGCGCGCCCGAAGGCGACGCGGGCGAAGGCGACGCGGGCGAAGGCGACGCGGGCGAAGGCGACGCGGGCGAAGGCGAGGCGGAGAGCGGCGGAGGAGGCCTGGTCGCCGGGCCGGGGGTGACGCGGGTGGCGCGTGGGCCGGCCCGGTCGATCAGGGTCGGCGGGTATGACGCGGTCGGCGGCACGACGGGCAGGAGCGCGGTCGGCGGTTCCGCCGGGGGTGCCGCACCGAGCCGGGCGGCCAGCTCGGCGGTGGTGGGTCTGCGGGCCGGGTCGGCGTCCAGGCAGGCGAGGGTGAGCGCGGCGACGTCCGGGGGCAGCCCGGTGACCCGCAACGGCGGCACCGGCATCTGCCGGGCGTGCACCTCGACGGCGTCCTCCCAGGTCTGCACGGGCAGCGGGGCGCCACCGGTGAGGGCCCGGTAGAGCACCGCGCCGAGGGCGTAGACGTCGCTGGCCGGGTCCGGCGGCCCGGGGGCCATCCGCTCGGGCGCGAAGTATGCCGGGGTGCCCATCATCAGCTCGCCGCTGTGACCGGAGGACGGGCCGGCGAGCGGGTGGCGCGGGCCGGCGAGCGCGGCGATGCCGAAGTCGAGCACCTTGGCGCCGGTCCCGGTGAGCATGACGTTGCCCGGCTTGACGTCCCGGTGCACCACGCCGATGCGGTGCGCGGCGGCGAGGGCGGCGGCGACCTGCCCGGCCATCCGGACGGCCTCCGGCCAGGGCAGCGGGCCGGTGGTGAGCCGGTCGGCCAGGCTGTGCCCGTCGACCAGCTCCATCACGAGGTAGGGAAGCACGGTGCCGCCGGCCAGGGTCGCCTCGCCGTAGTCGTACACCTGGGTGACGTGCGGATGGGTGAGCCGGGCGGCGGCCCGGGCCTCGCGCTGGATGGTGGCGCGTAGCTGCGGGTCGGCGGCGGGCTGTCCCGCGAGCGCCTTGACCGCGACGGGACGGTGCAGCACCTCGTCGTCGGCACGCCACACCTCGGACATCCCGCCGAGGCCGATGCGCTCGCGCAGGACGTACCGGTCGTGCAGCCGCAGGCCGGGGGTGAACGGCGACATGATGGGTCCAGTCTGCCCGCCGGCCGGGGCGGGCACCAGCCCCGGCGCCCGGCCGGGGCCGGCATGTTCGAATATGGACGGTACCGCTTGCGGGCGGCCCGGGGCGGGCACGCCGGGGCCGGTCAGGGCTTACGGGCCACGGCCGCGTAGAGGCTGACGTCGACCGCCGAGGGCCGGGGCTGCGGCTCCGCGTCGGCACGCCACTCGGCGGCGGAGACGATGCCCGGCTCGACCAGCTCCAGGCCGTCGAAGAACCGGGTGAAATCGGCCAGGCCGCGCAGGTAGATCGCGCCGTACTCGCCCCCGTTCCTCGTCGCCGCCCTGGTGTCCTCGGCGACCTGCGCCGGGAGGTGGTCGTAGGTGGCGTGCGATGCGGCCAGGTAGCTGCCCGGGGGCAGGGCGTCCAGCAGCCGTCGGACCAGCGCGTACGGCTCGTCCGGGTCGGACAGGAAGTGCAGGATCGCCACCAGCATCAGCGCCACCGGCTGCCCGAGGTCGATGGTGCGCCGCAGGTCGGGGTGGGAGAGGATCCTCTCCGGATCGAGCAGGTCGGCGTCGATGTAGGCGGTGGCGCCCTCGGGTGTGCTGGTCAGCAGCGCACGGGCGTGGGCGAGCACGATGGGGTCGTTGTCGACATACACCACCCGGGTCTGCGGGGCGACGGCCTGGGCGACCTCGTGGGTGTTGTCGGCGGTGGGGATGCCGGTGCCGATGTCGAGGAACTGCCGCATGCCGGCCTCGCGGGCCAGAAAGCGCACCGCCCGCTGGAGGAAGCGGCGATTCTCCAGGGCGGTGACCCGGATGGTCGGGAAGGCCGCGGCCATCGCGTCACCCGAGTCGCGGTCGGCCTGGAAGTTGTCCTTGCCGCCCAGCCAGTAGTTGTAGCGGCGGGCGGGATGCGCCACCGAGGTGTCGATCCGGTCGCTGGGGTGGACGGGGTCGGTCGGGGCACCGGGGGGGTCGGTGGTCAAGGCTCCTCCATCGCTCTGCACTGGCCTCAGCGCACCGACGTCCGTCCACTGTCGTCGGTTCCGACCATGGTAGAGGTATCCCGGGCCGGCTACGCGCCCGGGAACCGTCACCGCGGGAGGATCTCGTCACGCAGCCGGGCCAGCAGCTCCGGCGTTCGTTCCGGGGGCTCGGCCTCCACGCAGAGGCGTTCCATGGCCGCCGCGTAGTAGTCGAGATCCTCGCGCTTGTCGAGGTAGATGGCGCTGGTGAGCTGTTCGATGTAGACGATGTCCGGCAGGTCCTGGTCGCCGAAGCGCAGGATGGTGAAGGCGCCGCCCGCCGCGGCGTGCCCACCCGCGTCGAACGGGATGATCTGCAGCCGCACGTGCGGCGACCGGGTCGCCTCGATCAGGGCTGCGAACTGGCCGCGCATCACCTCGGGGCCGCCGATCGGCCGGCGCAGCGCGGCCTCGTCGACCACCGCCCACAGCTGGGGCGGCTGCGGGCGGCGCAGCAGCTCCTGGCGCTGCATGCGCAGGCCCACCCGCCGGCCGATCTCGTCCGCGCCGGCGCCGCGGTGGCCGAGCAGGACGACCGCCCGGGCGTACTCCGGGGTCTGGAGCAGGCCGGGCACGAACTGGACCTCGTAGCTGCGGATCAGCGCGGCGGCCGCCTCCAGGCCCAGGTAGGACTGGAACCAGGACGGCAACACGTCGCCGTAACGGTGCCACCAGCCCGGGCTGTTGGCGTCCTGGGCGAGCTTGAGCAGGGCCTCGCGCTCCTCGAGATCGGTGACCCCGTAGAGGCTGAGCAGGTCGGCGACGTCACGCTCCTTGAAGCCGACCCGGCCCAGCTCCATCCGGCTGATCTTCGATTCGGAGGCCCGGATCTCCCAGCCTGCGCCCTCCCTGGTCACCCCGACGGCCTCGCGTAGGCGGCGTAGTTGGGCGCCGAGCAGCATGCGCAGCACGGTCGGGCCGGTGGCCGGGCCACCTTCCGTGGGAACCATCGTCACGTGCCGACCTCCGCTTGCCAGCCTCCGTCAACCGGGCCCCGACCCCGGCCGACGTGTAAGCATGCCATGGACCGACAGTGAGGTGAACCCACCCGAGGGGTGTTTTGGTCCCATCGACGGGACGGAGCCGGCCGGTGACGCTGAGTCAGGCAATCAGGTCGTCGAAGTCCCCGTCCCGGGCGCCGAGCACGAAGGCGGCGATCTCGTCCACCGTGTAGATCAGCGCCGGACCCTCCGGGTGACGCGAGTTGCGCAGGGCGATCCCGGCGCCGCCGGGGAGTTCGGCCAACTCGACGCAGTTGCCGCTGGGGTTGCTCCGGCGGCTCTTCTGCCACTTCAGCGGGGGGAGGTGCGCGGCGGGAACGCCGTTGTGGGGCTGCTGCATGGGGGCGTCTTTCTCTTCAAGAGCCTGCCTATGCCGCGGGGAGGAGCGGTGCTGGCGAGGGTGCGGGGTCAAAAACGATCCTGCTGCACGTGCATCTGCTATTGCATCTGCACCGGACAACGAGCATGATAACGCACGTGCGGTGTACCCATTCGTTCACTTTGGGTTACTCGAATCGGGTCCGCACCAGGGGAAACGAGGGTGGGCAGGGCGTCGGCCGGCACCGGGCAGGGCAGGCGGGCGGACGCGGCGAGGGGAGGGTTCGTGCCGGATCCGTTGACCATCGCGTCCGGCATCTCGGCCGCCGGGGCCCTCGCGTCCGCGTGGCAGCTACGCCGCCGTGCCCTGCTGGCCGAGGCCGAGATCGAGCACCTCCAGGCGGAACTCGCCGCCGAACGGCACGCCGCGAGCCACGACCCGCTGACCGGGCTGCCCAACCGACGGGCCTTCTTCCGGCTGGCCGCCGCGCTGCTCACCGATGCCGCCGGCAAGCCGCTGATCGCGGTGGTGCTCGACCTGGACGACTTCAAGCAGGTCAACGACCGCTACGGGCACGCCGCCGGGGACCGGGTGCTGATCAGCGTGGCCGAGCGGCTGGCCGCGTTCGCCGGCGACAACCTGGTGGCCCGCCTCGGCGGCGACGAGTTCGCCGGCCTGCTGACCAGCCCGACGGTCGACCGGCGGTGGATCGAGCACGCCTCCCGCCGGCTCTGCGAGGCGCTCGCCGCGCCCATCCCGCTCGACGGCCTCAGCCTCCGGGTCACCGCCTCGGTCGGCCTGGCCCCGGTGACCGGCCCCGCCCAGCTCACCGAGGCGCTCGACCGCGCCGACGCGGCCATGTACCGGGCCAAGAGCGTCGGCGCGTCCAGTCCCACCCGGCAACTCGTGGACAGCGCGCACCTCGCCGAGTGCTGACCGCCCGAGCCGGGCAGCGGCGTGGGGTCAGCGCCAGCCGTAGCCGGCACGCAGGGCCTGGCCGACCCGGTCGAAGCGGGGACGGTCCAGCACCGCGCCCTCGCGCCGGATGCTGTCCTCCCGCATGGTGAGCACCCGGTCGAGGCGTACCCAGCTCGGCCGGTTGTCACGGTCCCAGGTGCCGGGGCCGAGGGAGAACCAGTGCCGCTGGCCGTCCCGCTCGCTCTGGCTGGACAGCATCAGGCCGAACAGGGTGCGGCTGCTCCGGCCGACGACCAGGACCGGCCGGTCCTTGCCCTGCCGGGGGTCGTCCTCGTAGGGGACCCAGGTCCAGACGACCTCGCCCGGGTCGGCCTGCCCGTCGGGCTCCGGGGCGTAGCTGAGCTCCCGCCGCTGCAACGCCGCGACCTGCCGGCGCCGCGCGACCTGGGCCGGGATCGGACCGGGGGTGCGCGCCGGGGCGGCCCCGCGGGTCACCCGCCCCAGCCGGGACGCCACACTCCTCAACAGACCTGCCACGGCGGGCAGCCTAACCCCTCCCCCGGCCCGCCGCCGACCCGCGTCGGGCGAAGAGCAACGGGGCCAGGAACGGCGGAGGCGAAAAGCGGTGGAGGCGGGTGGTCTGATCCGCGACGATGCCGACGTGACCATCCCCCTGCACCAGATCCGCGCCCGGTACACCGCCGACACGCTGACCGTGTACCAGGCGTACCCGCCGGAGATCGCCGGGCCGGCGGTGGCGGCGGGCCGGTTCGTGCCCCCGTTCAAGCGGGACCGAATGACCTGGATCAAGCCGTCGTTCCGCTGGATGATGTACCGCTGCGGTTGGGCCCGGAAGCCGGGCCAGGAGCGGGTGCTCGCCGTCGAGATCGACCGCGCCGGGTTCGAGTGGGCCCTGGCGCACGCCTGCCTGAGCGGCTACGAGCCCGCCCTGCACGCCGACCGGGACGGCTGGGCCCAGCGGCTGCGCACCAGCCCGGTCCGGGTGCAGTGGGACCCGGAGCGCACCGTGCGGGCGCAGCCGCTGCGTCACCGTTCCCTGCAGATGGGCCTGGCCGGCGAGGCCGCCCGGCGGTACGTCGACGAGTGGATCGTCGGGATCACCGACGTCACCGCGACGGCGCGGGCGATCCGGGCCCGGCTGGACGCGGGCGACGACGCCTCGGCCGAGGCGATGCTGCCCGCGGAGCGCCCCTACCCGCTGCCGACCGGCGTGGGCGACGCGATCGCCGCGCACCCCGGCTGACGTCCGGGCCGCCGCGCACGCCGCTGGCCTGCGGGCCCGCCGCGCACCCCGGCTGACGTCCGGGCCGCCGCGCACGCCGCTGGCCTGCGGGCCCGCCGCGCACCCCGGCTGACGTGCGGGCCACCGCCACCGTCGGGCACCATGGGTGCGACCGGGCCACCTGAGGCAGCGAACGGGAGGAGCGACCGTGACGGGTATCCCCGACGACCTGCCGGTCGTCGAGCGGCGCGCGGTACGGCTGGTGGTGCTCGACGCCGACCGGCGGCTGCTGCTGTTCCACACCCGCGACCCGGACCACCCCCGGCTCGGCACCTGGTGGGAGCTGCCCGGCGGCGGCGTCGACCCCGGCGAGACGTACCTCGACACGGCCGTGCGGGAGCTGCGCGAGGAGACCGGCATCCGGGTGACCCCGGAGCGGATCGGTCCGCCGCGCTGGCGGCGGCGGGCCAGCTTCATCCACCGCCGGCTGCGCCACGTGCAGGACGAGGTCGTCGTGGCGGTACGGCTGGACGGCCCCGGCCCGGACGTCGACGAGACCGACCGGCTGGACTACGAGCGGGAGGACTACTTCGGTTTCCGCTGGTGGCCGGTCGCCGACGTCGTCGGCAGCCAGGAGCGGTTCTACCCGGGCCGGCTGCCCGGGCTGCTCACCGCCTTCCTGGCCGGGGACGAGATCGACGAGCCGTTCGAGCTGTTCTCGTGAGAACCGGCCCGGGCGGGGCACAGTGGAGGCCATGACGACGAACCTCCACGGCCCGCTGGCCCGCTACGCCGCCCGGCTGCACGGCTCGGTCGGCGCCCGGCACCACGTCGCGTCCCCGCTGGGCGCCTGGCTGCTGCTCGCGCTGTGCGGGTCGGCCGTCCCCGACGCCGACGGCCTCGCCGACGCGCTGGGCACCGACCCGGCGACGGCGGCGCGGACCGCCGCCGCGCTGCTCGACGCCCCGCACCCGCTGGCACCGGCCGCCACCGCCGTCTGGCACCGGCCGGACGCGGACACCGACGCGCTGGCCGCCTGGCGGGCCACCCTCCCCCGCGCCACGGAGACCGGCCCGCTGCCGGACCAGGCCGGCCTGGACGCCTGGGCGCGCAGGCACAGCGCTGGCCTGCTCGACAGGTTCCCGCTGACCCTCTCGCCCCGCGTCGTGCTCGCGCTGGCCTCGGCCGTGGCCACCCGGATCTCCTGGGCCGACCCGTTCGGCCTCGCCCCGGCCGCGGCGCTGGGGCCGGACAGCCCCTGGGCCGGGCGGCTGACCCGGGTGCTGCGCACCCCGGCGTACGGGCACAAGGCGTGGATCGCCGCGACGCCGGAGGCCGGCGACGTCGCCGTGCACACGGCGGCGGCCGGGCCGGGGGACGGGAACGGGGCCGCCGGACCCGGGGACGGGGCCGGGCTGCTGGTCGTGTCGGTGGCCGCCGCTCCCGAGGTCGCCCCCGCCGACGTGCTCGCCGCCGCGTACCGGATCGCGGCCGACGCCGACGCCGACGAGCCCACCGGCCGGCGATCCCTGTTCGACCTGCCGCTGGGCGCGACGCCGCTGTGGACGCTGCGTGAGGAGACCGTCCGCACCCACGCCCGCGACCGCCGGGAGGAGCGGCACGCGGCGGCGCTGCCCTGCTGGTCGGCCCGCGCCGAGCACGACCTGACCGGGCCGGGGCTCGGGTTCTCCGCCCTCGCCCGGGTCCTCGCACCTCTGGTCGGGGGCACCGAGGTCGAGGCACGGCAGGCCGTCGTCGCCCGGTACAGCCGGAACGGGTTCGAGGCCGCGGCCGTGACCGGGGCGTTCGGGGTGGTGAGCCTGCCCCCGGAGGGGGTGGCCCGCACCGCCGAGCTGCGCTTCGGCCACCCGTACGCGGTGGTGGCCGTCGCCACCGACCGGCGGGGCGGCGGGGTGGGCCCGTGGCACGGGGTGCCGGTCTTCTCCGGCTGGGTCGCCGAGCCCGACGACGTTCCCGAGACCGAGTTCGCCGACCCGCCCCTGGCGTAGGGGCCCACACCCGGCCGGACGCGGAGCCCGGGCACCCGGCCGGGCGGTCGGCCAGGCGCGGGGCCGGCGGTCGGTCGGGGGTCACGGTTCCGACCCGTCGCTCACGACGCCGCCGGCGCCGTCACGCCGCGACCGGCACCTTCTCCTCCTGCCGCTCGGCGGCCCGGGCGGCCAGCCGCCGCTCGCGCTCCTGGGCGCCGATCAGGTCGTCCGGCAGCGAGTCCGGCACCTCCATGTCGAAGCGCCGCAGCAGCCGGATCGCGAAGCCGCCCAGGGTGACCAGCACCAGCGCCGCGCCGAAACAGACGTACGCGAAGCCCATGCCGCGGCCCGGACCGGTGCCGATCACCGCGCCCACCGAGCCGGCGAGGGCCCCGCCGGGGGCGAGCATCGGCTCGAACAGGGCGGTGGCGGCCGGGGCGATCAGCGCGAAGCCGATCGGCAGCGTGGACCAGGAGATGGTCTGGTTCAGGCTAAACACCCGGCCGTGGTACCGCTGGGGCACCTTCACCTGGACGATGGTGGCGTAGATCGACTGGGCGGTGGTCATCGACATGCCCAGCCAGAACACCCCGACGCAGATCACCGTCACCGAGGCGTCGAGGCCGATCACGACACACCCCACGGCGGTGCCGAGGTTGCCGATCAGCACGCCGATCATCCGCCGGCTGCGCGGGCCGCCCCACAGCGACATCAGCACGCCGCCCGCCACCGCGCCGAGCGCCTCGGCCAGGGCCACCTGCGCCACCTGCGTGGCGGTGGCGAAGGAGAGCACCATCGGGGTGGTCAGCACCAGGGCCGGGGCCAGGAAGATGTTGCCGATCGCGAAGTAGCCCAGCATGAGCCGGAAGCCCCGGTGCTGCCACGAGTAGCGCAGCCCGTTGGCGATCGCCGCCAGCAGCCGCTCCCGGGGCCGGAAGCCGAGCAGGTCCGGGAAGCGGACCACCGCCAGGGTCAGCACCGCCACCACGTAGCTGGCCACGTCGATGAGCAGGATGCCCTTGAGTCCGATGGCGGCCAGCAGGCCGGCCGCGAAGACCGGCATCAGCAGCATGGCGGAGCCGTTGGTGAGCTGGGTGACGCCCATCGCGTGGCCGAGGTACCGCTTCGGCACGAGCTGCGGCACCGCCGAGGAGAACGCGATGCGCTGGAACGACCCGGCGACCTGGCTCAGCGCCACCAGGATGTAGATCATCCACAGCCGCAGGTTGTCCGTCCAGAGCAGGCCGGCCAGCACGAGCTGGATCATCCCGGCGCTGGAGCTGGCGATCATCATGATCTTCCGGCGGCTGACCCGGTCGACGATCGCGCCCGCGATCGGCAGCATCAGCACGCCGCAGACCAGCGCGAGGGCCCAGAGCATGCCCAGGTCGGCCACCGAGCCGGTCCGGGTGAACAGCCAGATCGGCACGGCGAACGCGGTCAGCGCCGAACCGGTGGTGGAGACGAACTGGCCGGCGGTGACCGCGACGAACCGGCCCATGCTCGGCTTCACCACGGCCTTCTCCGAGCCCGTGGCCTCGCCGATGCGCTGGTGGTCGGCGACCACCCAGCCGGCGTCCTCGCCCCGGGCCGGCGCCTCCAGCGCCGTGGTGTCGCCGGCGAGCACCGCCGGGTGTGCCGCCGTGACGATCTCGGCCAGCTCATCGGCCCGGTACTTGAGGAAGAAGTGCCCCGCCTGGTCGAGGACGACCAGCCCGAGGGTGTCGGAGAGGAACCCCCACTCGGCGTACCGCTCGGTGTAGTAGTCGGTCACCGGGTCCTCGGAGCCGACCACCGAGACGATCGGGGCGCGCAGCTTCGTCGCGCCGGAGTCCAGCAGGCCGGTGAAGTACTCCTCGGAGGCGCGGGAGTCGGCCCGCATGTTGCTGATGATCCGGTCGGCCTGCTCCGGGTCCAGTTCGTCGGTGTCCACTCCCATCGACTTGAGCCAGCTCGCGTAGTGCTTGTTGCTGCGCAGCCGCTCCAGACGGTTGCGGGCGGCGGCGAAGAGGCCCTTCGGGCGGGCGAAGGGGAACATCGCGCCGATGTAGAGCGCCTCCAGCTCCCGGCCGGCCGCCTCGACCTTGCGGGCCACCTCGGCGACGATCGCGCTGCCGACGCCGCAGTGGCCGTACAGCACGATCGGGCCCTCGATCCGCTCGACGATCTCGTCGGCGACCCGCCGGGTCAGCTCCTCGAACGGCAGGCCGTCCTCGCTGAGCCCGACGTCGTGGCCGGGGATGGCCAGCGAGTACAGGGCGTTGCCGGCGGGCAGGGCGTCGGCCAGGGGCTGGTAGACGATGGCGCTGCCACCGCCGTACGGGACGCAGACGTACGTGCGGACCCGCCTGCCCGCCGGGATCGGCTTGGTCAGCTCGTAGAGCAGCCGGCGCGGGCCGTCGTCGGCGGCGTCGCCGGTCATGAACGCGGCCAGCTCCCGGATGGTCCGCTTCTGGAACAGGTCCATCACGCCGACCGCCCGGCCACCGTGCTCGGCCTTGCGGATCTTCGCCACCACCTGGGTGGCGAGCATCGAGTGCCCGCCCAGGTCGAAGAAGTCGTCGTCGATGCCGAGCGTGTCGACGCCCAGCACCTCCGACCAGATCCCGGCCAGCAGCCGCTCGGTGTCGTCGCGCGGCTCGACCAGCGCCACCGACGCCTCGCGGGTCACCACGGGGGCAGGCAGCGCCCGACGGTCGAGCTTGCCGTTGGGGCTCAGCGGCAGCGCGTCGAGGGTGACGAGGGCGGTCGGCACCATGTACTCGGGCAGGGTCTCCTTCAGCGCGGCCTTCAGCGCGGCGTGCTCGGCGTCGCCGACCACGTACCCGGTCAGCCGCTTGTCGCCCGGGGTGTCCTCGCGGACGATCACCGCCGCCTCGGTCACCTGGGGCTGCTCGCGCAGGGCGCTCTCGATCTCACCCAGCTCGATGCGCAGCCCGCGCAACTTCACCTGGTGGTCGATCCGGCCCAGGAACTCGACGACCCCCGACCCGTCCGGCGAGGCCACCCAGCGGGCCAGGTCGCCGGTGCGGTACAGCCGGGCGCCCGGCTCACCCGAGAACGGGTCGGGCACGAACCGCTCGGCGGTCAGCGCCGGCCGGCGGTGGTAGCCCCGGGCCAGCCCGACGCCTCCGATGTGCAGCTCGCCCGCGACGCCGACCGGGCACTCGTTGCCGGCCGGGTCCAGCACGTGCAGCCGCAGGTTGGCGATCGGGCCGCCGATCGGCACGCTGGTCAGCCCGGCCAGCTTGGCCGGGTCGCAGTGCCAGGCGCTGACGTCGATGGCCGCCTCGGTGGGGCCGTACAGGTTGTGCAGCTCGCACCAGGGCAGCCGGGCGGTGAACTCCACCGCCGAGACCAGCGGCAGCTCCTCGCCGGAGCAGATCACCCGGCGCAGGCCGGTCGCCGCCTCGACCCCGTCCTCGCCGAGGAACACCGTCAGCATCGACGGGACGAAGTGGGCGGTGGTGATCCGCTCAGAGACCAGCAGGTCGCGCAGGTACGCGGCGTCCTTCTGCCCGCCGGGCCTGGCCAGCACCAGCCGGGCGCCCTCGCGCAACGGCCAGAAGAACTCCCACACCGACACGTCGAAGCTGGCCGGGGTCTTCTGGAGCACCGCGTCGTCGGCGCCCAGCCGGTACGTCTTCTGCTTCCAGTCCAGCCGGTTGACGATGCCCCGATGGGTGTTCGGCACCCCCTTGGGCCGGCCGGTGGAGCCGGACGTGTAGATGACGTACGCCAGGTTGCCCGGCCCGGCGGTCGGCGCGGGGTCGGCGGTGGGCTGGTCGGCCCACACCGACTCGTCGTCCAGGGCCAGCACGGTCGCGCCGGTCTCGGGCAGCACGTCGCGCAGGTGCTCCTGCACCAGCACGACACCGGCGGCCGCGTCGGTGACCATGAAGGACAGCCGGTCGGCCGGGTACTCCGGGTCCAGCGGCAGGTAGGCGCCGCCGGCCTTGAGCACGCCGAGCAGCCCGGCGACCAGCTCCACCGAGCGCTCCGCGCACACCCCGACGAGGGTCTCCGGGCCGACGCCGGCGGCGCGCAGCCGGTGCGCCACCCGGTTCGCGGCGGCGTTCAGCTCGGCGTACGTCACCGAGCGGTCCTCGAAGGTCAGCGCCACCGCGTCCGGGGTGGCCGCGGCCCGCTGCTCGAACGGGCCGTGCAGGGTCTGCGCCTGCGGGAAGTCGGCCGTGGTGTCGTTCCAGCCGGCCAGCAGCTCCCGCTCGGCGGGTGCGGTCAGCTCCAGCGCGGAGACCGGGGTGTCCGGGGCGGCGACTACCGCCCGCAGCAGGGTGGTCCAGCGCCGCGCGATCCGCTCGACGGTCTCCCGGGTGAACAGGTCGGTGTTGAAGACCAGCTTCCCCCAGAGGCCCTCGGTGGTCTCCACGGCGTGCAGCTCGAAGTCGAACCGGGTGGCCCGCAGCTCCATGGGGGTCCACTGGAAGCGCACGTCGGCGGAGTCGGAGACCCCGGTGAACCGGCCCATCTCGTAGTTCTGGAGCACGAACATGGCCTGGAACACCGGGGACCGGCTCACGTCGCGGGGCAGGCCCAGCTCGTGGACCACCTTCGCGAACGGCACCTCGGCGTGCTCGAAGCCGTCGAGCACGCCCTGCCGGGTGCGCTCCAGCAGCTCGGTGAACGTCGGGTCACCGGCCAGCTCGGCGCGCATCGGCAGCATGTTGATGAACATGCCGACGACGTTCTCCAGCTCCGGGGCGGAGCGGCCGGCCACCGACGCGCCGACGGCGAAGTCGTCCTGGCCGGCGTGCCGGGCCAGCAGCACCTGGTACGCGGCGAGCAGCGTCATGAACAGCGTGCCGCCGCCGGCCCGGGTGAGCGCGTTGAGCCGCTCGGTGTCGGCCGGGTCGAGCTGGAACTCGACGAAGTCGCCCCGGTAGGTCTGGGTGGCCGGGCGGGGGGCGTCCAGCGGCAGCTCCAGCGGGGTGATCCCGGCCAGTCGGGACTTCCACCAGTCCAGGTGGCCCCGGGCCGCCGGGCCGTCCAGCTCGCCGGCCTCCCAGACGGCGAAGTCGCCGTACTGCACGGGCAGGGCGGGCGGCTCGCCGCCGTGGTAGAGGGTGATCAGGTCGCGCAGCAGCACGTCCACCGACCAGCCGTCGCCGACGATGTGGTGCTGGGCGAGGAACAGCACGTGGTCGTCGAGGTTCATCCGGTCCGGAGTGCCGTCTTGCGGCGCGGAGGCCGGATTGTCGTCGTCGTCGGCCAGCCGGATCAGCAAGGCGCGCAGCAGCGGCCCGGCGGCCAGGTCGAACGGCTCCATCGAGGCGGCGTCGACCAGCGCCTGCGCCGCCGCCTCGTCGGCCGCCCCGGTGATGGTCAGCGGCACCTCGACGGTGTCCTCGACGACCACGGTGGGGCGGCCGTCGGCGTCGGCCGGGAACCGGGTGCGCAGCGACTCGTGCCGGGCCGTCAGCCCGGCCAGCGCGCCGCGCAGGGCCGCGACGTCGAGCGGGCCACGCACCCGCAGCGGCACCGCGATGTGGTACGCGGCCTCACCCGGGGCGATCTGGTCCATGAACCAGACCCGCTCCTGGGCGTACGACAGCGGCACCTCGGAGCCGGCGGGCCGGGGGCTGATCCGGGCGGCCGGGGCGGCCTGGCGCCGGCGTAGCCGCTTGGCGATCAGCGCTTGCCGGGCCGCTTCCCGGGCCGGATCCTTCAGGTCGGTCATGTGGTACGTCCCTCTTCCGTCGCCAGCAACGCGGCGACCTCGGTGTCGGAGAGCCCGTCGAGTTCCGCGGCGATCAGGCTCTCGATCTGGGCGGCCAGGTCGGCCACCACGGGGCTGCCGAACAGCGCCCGCATCGGCAGGTCGACGTCCACCTCGGCCCGGATCCGGGCCATCGCCCGCATGCCACGCAGCGAGTTGCCGCCGAGGGCGAAGAAGTCGTCGGCCGCGCCGACCTTCTCCACGCCGAGGATGTCGGCGTACACCTCGGCCACCAGGGCCTCGGCGTCGGTGCGCGGGGCGACGTACGCGTCGTCGACCGTCCCGCTGGCCGGGGCGGGCAGCGCGGCCCGGTCCAGCTTGCCGTTCGGGGTCAGCGGCAGCGCGTCGAACCGGACGAACGCGGCCGGCACCAGGTGCGCCGGCAGCTCCCGGCCCAGGTCGGCGGCCAGCGCGGCCTCGTCGGCGTCGCCGACCAGGTAGCCGACCAGGGTCGGCTCGCCGGAGTCGGTGCGCACGACCACCGCCGCCTCCCGGACGCCGGGCCGGGCCAGCAGGGCCGACTCGATCTCGCCCAGCTCGATGCGCATGCCGCGCACCTTCACCTGGTCGTCGCGGCGGCCCAGGTACTCCAGCGTCCCGTCGGCCCGCCACCGGGCCAGGTCGCCGGTGCGGTACATCCGCTGCCCGGCCTGCCCGTACGGGCAGGGCAGGAAGCGCTCGGCGGTCAGGCCGGGGCGGCGCAGGTAGCCGCGGGCGAGCTGGTCGCCGGCGACGTACAGCTCGCCGGCCACGCCCGGCGGAACCGGGTTCAGCGCCGCGTCCAGCAGCAGCGCCCGGGTGTTCCAGGTGGGGGTGCCGATCGGCACCGCCCCGGCGGGCAGCTCCGCCCCCGGCGCGATCCGGGCGGCGACGCAGCCGACGGTGGCCTCGGTCGGGCCGTACTCGTTGATCACCGCCACCTCGGGGTGGGCGGCCCGCCAGCCGGCGAGCTGCTCGCCGGTGAGCGCCTCGCCGCCGATGACCAGGTCGGCCGTCGGCGACAGCGCCTCGTCGAGCAGCGGCAGGTGGCTTGGGGTGACCTTGAGGAAGGTCGGCCGGCCGCCGGCGCGGGCGGCCGGGTCGTCGATGGCCGCGAGGCGGACCGTGCCGCCTGCGGTGAGCGGCCCGAGCAGCCCGGTGACGGTGAGGTCGAACGACACCGGCGAGTGCAGCAGGGCGGTGCCGGCCAGGCCCGGGTAGGTGTGCCGGGCCCAGGCCAGGTACGCGGTCACCGACCGGTGCTCCACCACGACGCCCTTCGGGCGGCCGGTGGAGCCGGAGGTGTACAGCACGTAGGCCGGGTGGTCCGGGCGCAGCGGGGCGGCCCGGTCGGCGTCGGTCAGGTCCGCCGCGTCGAGGTCGGAGGCGGTGAGCAGGTCGAGCACCAGCGCGTCGCCGGGCACCACGGCGGCGGTGTCGGCGACCGCCAGCACCAGCGCCGGCTCGGCGTCGGTCAGCAGGTACCCGATCCGGGCGGCCGGGTAGCCGGTGTCCACCGGCACGTACGCCGCGCCGGACTTGAGCACCGCGAGGATGGCCACGAGCAGGTCCACCGAGCGGGGCAGGGCGAGGGCCACCCGGGTCTCCGGGCCGGCCCCTCGGGCGACCAGCAGCCGGGCCAGCCGGTTCGCGGCGGCGTTCAACTCGGCGTACGTCAGCTCGGCTCTGTCGCAGACCAGCGCGATGGCCTGCGGGGTGGCCGCGACCTGGCGTTGCACCTCGTCGACCAGCGTGGTGACCGGCCGGTCGTGGGCGGTGTCGTTCCACGCGTCCAGGACGAGCCGCCGCTCGGCCTCGTCGAGCAGCGGAAGCTCGGACACCCGCCGGCCCGGGTCGGCGACGGCGGCGGCGAGCAGCCGGACGTACCGGGTGACGACCGCCTCGGCGGTGGCCCGGTCGAACAGGTCGGTGCGGTAGACCAGCCGGCTCTCCCCCGCGGTGACGTCGAAGGCCAGGTCGTCCTTGGTGGTGCCCAGCGGCACCGGGTCCAGGCCGGAGTCGGGGATGAAGTTCAGCGCGGTCTGGAAGAGCGGCTGCACCGACGGGTCCCGCTGCGGGGCGACCGCCTCGACGATCTTCTGGAACGGCGTCTGCCCGTGCTCCATCGCGTCGATCAGGCCGCCCCGGACCCGGCCGAGCAGCTCGGCGACGGTGGGGTCGCCGGTCAGGTCGCAGCGCAGCGCCACCGGGTTGACGAACATGCCGATCAGCGGGGCCACCTCGTCGGTGTCCCGGCCTGCGGTGGACACGCCGACCACCACCGTGTCGTCGCCGGAGATCCGGGACAACAGGGCGGCGAACCCGGCCAGCAGCACCATGTACGGCGTGGCGGCCGAGGCCGCGGCGAGCTGGCCGACGGAGTCGAGCAGCCCGTCGGGCAGGTCGAAGCGCACCTCGTCGCCGGCGAAGCCGAGCTGGGCCGGGCGGGGCCGGTCCAGCGGCAGGCCGGTCACCGCCGGGGCCCCGGCCAGGTGGCCGGTCCAGAAGGCGAGCTGCCGGTCCAGTTCCGGGCCGGTGAGCTGGTCGCGCTGCCAGGCGGCGAAGTCGGCGTACTGGATGGGCAGCTCGGGCACCTCGGCGGGGGCGCCGGTGAGCGCGGCGGTGATGAACGCGGCCAGCTCGGTGGTGAACACCAGCGCCGAGTGGGCGTCGTAGACGGCGTGGTGCACCACGAACTGCAACGACCACGCCGTGTTGACCTTGACCAGCCGGGCCCGCCACAGCGGCGGGGCGTCCAGCGGGATCGGGGTGCGGGCCAGCTCCTCGCGGATCGCCAGGTACCGGGCGACCCGCTCGGCCTCCGGCAGGCCCGACAGGTCGTCGGCCGGCAGCCGGACCGGCTCGTGCGCGCGGACCACCTGCACCACGGCCCCGTCGTCCATGCGCAGGTGGGTGCGCAGCGCCTCGTGCCGGGCGACGACCTGGTTGAACACGTCGCTGACCGCGTCGGCGTCCAGCTCGGCCGGGAACGCCCACGGGTTGGAGATGTTGTAGACCGGCGAGCCGGTGTCGAGCTGGTTGGCCATCCACACCCGCTCCTGCGCGAAGGAGGCGGGGAAGGTCCACTCCCGCGTCATGAGGACGCCTCGCGGACGGAACGGGGGCGCATGTCGGTCCACACGGTGTCGATGTGCGCCAGGCACTCCTCGCGGGTGCCGGCGAAGCCGGTGCCGTTCCAGCCCGCGGGGAGCTCACGGTCGGCCGACCAGATCGAGTACTGCTCCTCGTCGTTGCGCACGACCAGGAAGCGTGATTCGGCCATCAGTTGTCTCCAGTGCTCTCGGGGGTGTGCGGCTCGGCCATCGCGACGGCGATCCTGCGGGGGCCGGTGAACGGCTCCCGGGCGTGCGCGGCGGTCATGTTGTCCACCACCAGCACGTCGTCGCGCTGGTAGTCGAAGCGGACGCTGGCGGCCCGGTACGCGGCCCGCAGGTGGTCCAGCACGTCGCCAGGGATCTCGCCGCCGTCGCCGTAGTAGGTGTTCGACGGCAACCCGTCGGGGCCGAACATCGCCAGCAACCCCTCCTGGTACTCCTGCGGCAGCGTGCTCACGTGGAAGAACGTGGCGTGGTTGAACCAGCGCGGGGTGTCCGAGCCGGGCCGGTGGTGCACCACGTCGCGCACGGCGCGGGTGCGCAGCCCGTCCCCGCCGACCCATTCCAGGGCGATCCGGTTGGCCGCCGCGTACGCCTCGACCTCGGCCCGGTCGTCGGTGTTGAACACGTCCTGCCAGCGGGTGCCGAAGTCGGCGTGGAAGTTGCGCACCAGCATCCACCGGCGGCGGACGAACTCCTCCCGCACGGCCGGGTCGATCAGCTCGTACACCCGGCGCACGTCGGCCAGCGGGGTCGCGCCCAGGGTCTCGGGCGGGGTGACACACCAGAAGAACAGGGTCAGCGGCCAGCGCGCCTGGTACGAGTTCTCGTTGTGCAGGAAGATTTCCTCGTCCGGCGGGTAGTCGGTCGAGGTGTAGACCCGGCCCTTGATGGAGTGCCGGGGCGAGGACCGCTCGGTGTAGACCAGCGGCTCGCCGGCCAGCGCCCGCACCACCGCGTCGAAGCCATCGACGCCGCCGACGTCGAAGCCGCGGAACAGCAGCCCGCCGTGCTCGACGAGGGTGGCCCGCAGCTCGGCCCGGCGGGCGTCGATCAGGTCGGTCAGCGCCCGGCCGTCGCTTTCGACGACCACCGGCAGCGTGGCGATCGTGTCGCTCATAGCTCTGTGCTCCCTTGTTCCTCGGTCCTCACGCGCGGGGCAGCCGCGGGATGCTCGTGGTCGCCGCCGGGACGGCCGGCTCGGCCGCGGCGGACGCCTCGGCGCGCAACTCCTCGATCCGGGCGGCCAGCCCGGCGACGGTGGGCGTCTCGAAGAGGCTGCGCATCGGCAGCCGCACCCCGGTCGCCTTGCGCATCGACGCGATGAGCTGCACCGCGACGAGGGAGTTGCCGCCGAGGGCGAAGAAGTCGTCGTCCACGCCCACCACCGGCACCCCGAGGCCGTCGCGCCACACCTGGGCGACGGTGGCCTCCAGTTCGGTGCGCGGCGCCGACGAGCCGCCGGCCTCCACCATCGCGGTGGACACGGTCGGGTCGGTCTCCGACTCCAGGCTCCCGGTGGTGACCCGGGCGGCGCGGCGCCGGATGTCGGCCACCGACCGGGTGGCGATCACCACCTGGGCACCGAGCCCGGCGGTGAGGCTGCGCCGGAACGCCTCCGCGCCGTCCACCGGCCGGATGTCCTCGCCGGGAACGTCGGCGGCCGGGGCGGACCCGGCCGGGGCAGCGTCGGCGGTGAGCCCACCGGTGACCGCCGACTGGTCCACCCGGCGCAGCACGAAGTCGCTGATCGCGACCAGCTCCCGGCCGGACGCGTCGGTCAGGCTCAGGTCGGCGGTGATCACCTCGTCGGTTCCGCCGTCGCGGTGGCGCAGGTGGCTGTGGAACCGCTGCGGCAGCGTTCCGCGCACCACGATCCGCCCGTACGACAGCGGCAGGTAGGTGCCCGAGCCCTGGCCCCGGCCGAACGCGGTGGCCACGTCCAGCAGGGCCGGGTGCAGCCCCCACCCGGCCAGGTCGGCGACGGCCTCGGCGGGCGCCTCGACGAGGGCCAGCTCCTCGCCGTCGGCGAGGTGGTGCTCGGCCAGCGAGTGCCAGCGCGGCCCGAAGGTCAGCATGCTGGTGCGGCCCCGGCCGAACGACGAGTCGTCGTCGACCCGGCGGGACCGGGCGACCACGTCGGCGAGGTCCCGCACCGGCGGGGCGGGGTCGGTGGTCCAGCCGGCCGCGCCGCGCACGTGGGTGCGCAGCACCCCGGCGGTGAGGCTCTGCACGACGAACTCCGTCGACCCGTCCTCGGCGGCGGTCAGCGCCACCCGGTACTGGGCGACCGAGCCGTCGGGCACCGAGAAGGGCTCCAGGAACACCACGTCGCGCAGCTCCACCGCCGCGCCCGGGCCGGGGGCGGGGACGGCGGCGGCCACGGCGGCGCGGACGGACTCCAGGTGGGCGGTGCCCGGCACCACCGGCACCCCGCCGATGCGGTGCTCGTCGAGCAGCCAGTGGGTGGCGGCGGAGACCAGACCGTGCAGCACGGTGCCCTCCGGGCCGGTCACCTTCGTGGTGAGCACCGGGTGGTCGACGGCGGCGGTGACGGTGTCCCGGGTCAGGGCCCGGAACCCGGCCGGGGCGGTGCTCTCCGCCGCCATGCCGACCTCGGCCCAGCCGCCCCAGTTCTGCGACACCACCGGGGCGGACCAGCCGGCGCCCGCGCGGGCGTGCGCGTCGAGGAAGTTGTTCGCCGCGCAGTAGTCGACCTGGCCGAAGCCGCCGATCACGGCGGTGATCGAGGAGCACAGCACCACGAAGTCCAGCGGCAGATCGCCGAAGACCTGGGCGAGGGCGAGGGTGCCGGCGAGCTTCGGGGCGAGCACCCGCTCGGCCTCGGCCCGCTCCTTGATCTCGGCCATGCCGCCGCCGGGCAGGCCGGCGGCGTGCACGACGCCGTCGATCCCACCGAACTCGGCCTCGGCGGCGGCCCGGACCCGGCGCAGGTCGGCCGGGTCGGTGACGTCGGCGGCGAGCACCAGCACCGACGCGCCGGCCGCCTCCATCCGGCGGATCGCGGCGATCGCCCGGCCCGCCCGGTCGGACTGGCCGGAACCGTGCACGGCGAGGTGGTCGTCCCACTGCTCGCGCGGCGGCAGGCCAGAGCGGGCCAGCAGCACCAGCTTCGCCCGGGCCCGCCGGGCGAAGTCCTCGGCCAGGGTGATGCCGATGCCGCCGAGGCCACCGGTGATCACGTACCGGCCGCCCTCGCGCAGCGCCCCGGACTCGCCCTCGGCGTCGACGGTCACCTGCTCGTAGCCGGTGACCCAGCGGCGGGTGCCGCGCAGCGCCACCTCGGTGTGCTCCGGGTCGGCCGGGCGGCGCAGCTCGGCGACCAGCGCGTCCGCCCCGGTGGCGGCGGGGTCGGCGTCGAGCAGCCGGACGGTCAGCCCGGGCAGCTCGACGGGGAGCACCCGGACCAGGCCGGTGAGGGTGGCGTGCTCGGGCCGGGTCAGGTCCGCGCCGGTCACGTCGCCGATGCCGGCGGTCACCAGGTCCAGGGCCAGCGAGCCGTCCTCGGCGGTGCGGCCGGCCCCGGCGAGGGCCTGCACCAGGTGCAGGGCGCTGAAGAAGCCCCGGTCCTGGGCGGCCCAGCCGGCGGCGATGTCGGTGCCGGTGGGCTCGCCGTCGAGGGCGAAGGCGTGCACCAGCCGCTCGGGCAGGTCGTCGCCGAGGGCGGCGACCAGCGCGTCGTGGTCCTCGCGCACGCCGGGGCGCAGCACCCAGCCGCCGTCGGTGCCGGCGAAGGCGTCGCCGGCGCGTACCTCGACGATCTCGGCGCCGGCGGCGCGCAGGCCGGCGACGAGCGCGTCGCCGCGCGGGCCGTCGGCCAGCACCAGGCAGCGGCCGGACGCGGCGGTGGCCGGCGCGGGCGCGGCCTGGCGCCACACCGGCACGGCGAACCACTCGGGCAGCGCCCGCGGGCCGGTCTCGGCAGGGGCGGCGGCGACCTGCTCCTCCGGGTCCGGGTCGACCCAGTAACGGCGCCGCTCGAACGGGTACGTCGGCAGCGGCACCCGCCGGGCGTCCGGGTCGGAGCCGGCACGCACGGGCAGGCCGGCGCACCACAGCGCCCCGGCGGTGGTGAGCAGGGCGGCCAGGTCGCCGGCCGGCTCCCCCGGGCCGGGCAGGCTGCCCAGCGGGACGAGCGCCCGCTGCTCCGGCGAGCCCTTCGCGACCTGCATCCGGGCCAGGTTGGCGAGCTGCCGGCCGGGGCCGCACTCGACCAGCGCCCAGGTGCCCTCGGCGAGCAGGGTGGCCACGCAGTCGCTGAAGCGCACCGGCTGGCGCAGGTGCGCCGCCCAGTACGCCGGGTCGGTGGCCTGCGCGTCGGTGATCCAGGTGCCGGAGACGTTGGACAGGAACGGGACCTTCGGCGCGCGCAGCGGCACGGCGGCCATCAGCGCGGTGAACTCGGCGAGGATCGGGTCCATCATCGGCGAGTGGAAGGCGTGCGAGGTGCGCAGCGCCTTGCTCTTGACCTTGCGGGTGGTCTTCAGGGTCTCGGCGAACGCGGCGACCGCGGCGGACTCCCCGGCCACCACGCAGGTGCCGGGGCCGTTGACCGTGGCGATCGAGACACCCTCGGGCAGCAGCCCGGCGACCACCGACTCGTCCAGCGGGACGGCCAGCATCGACCCGGCCGGCAGGGACTGCATGAGCCGGCCCCGGGCTACGACGATCCGCAGCGCGTCGGGCAGGTCGAACACCCCGGCGACGGTCGCGGCGACGTACTCGCCGATGGAGTGCCCGGCCATCGCCGCCGGCCGGACGCCGACGCGCTGCCAGTGCGTGGCCAGGGCGTACTCGACGACGAACAGGGCCGGCTGGGTGTAGCGGGTCTGGAGCAGCTTCTCGGCGGCCTCCGGGTCCCGGCCCAGGATCAGGTCGCGGATGTCCAGGCCCAACTCGCCCCGGAGCAGCTCGGCGCACTCGTCGACGACGGCGGCGTAGCCGGGCTCCTCGGCGTAGAGCTGCGCGCCCATCCCGGCGTACTGGCTGCCCTGGCCGGAGAGGAGGAAGGCGACCCGGGGCGCGGGGCCGTCGGCGACGCCGGCCTGCCGGCGACGCGGGGTACGCAGGGCGGCGACGGCGTCGGGCAGGTCGGTGGCGACCACGGCGACCCGGTGCGCGTACTGCTGCCGGCCCACCCGCAGGGTGTGCGCGACGTCGGCCAGGTGCGCGGCCCCGTCGGGGTTGCCGGCGAGGTGCTCGGCGAGCCGGTCCACGGCGGTCTCCAGCGCGGTGGCGGTCTTCGCCGACACGTGCAGCAGCTGCGCGGGGCGCACCCGCCGGTCGGTGCGGTACGCCTCCGGCGCCTCTTCGAGCACCACGTGGGCGTTGGTGCCGCCGATGCCGAAGGAGCTGACCCCGGCCCGCCGGGGCGTCCCGTCGGTGTCCCACTTGGTGAGGGTGTTCGCCACGTAGAACGGGGTGTCGGCGAACTCGATCGCCGGGTTCGGGGTCTCGTAGTTGATGGTCGGCGGGATCAGCCCGTGCTCCATCGCCAGCACCGTCTTGATCACGCTGACGATGCCGGAGGGCTGGCTGAGGTGGCCGATGTTGGACTTCACCGAGCCGATGCCGCACCAGCCCCGGTCGTCGGTGTCCTTCGTGTACACCGCGGACAGGGCGGCGACCTCGATCGGGTCGCCCATCGCGGTGCCGGTGCCGTGCGCCTCGACGTAGCTGATGGTGCGCGGGTCGACCGCGGCCATCCCGACGGCCTGGGCGACGGCCTCCATCTGCCCGTCGACGCTGGGGGCGGTGAAGCCGACCTTGCCGGCGCCGTCGTTGTTGATGGCGTTGCCGAGCACCACGGCGCGGATGTGGTCGCCGTCGGCGATCGCGTCGGACAGGCGCTTGAGCAGGGTCACCCCGACGCCGCTGCCCCACATGGTGCCGTTCGCCTCCGCGTCGAACGGCCGGCACCGCCCATCGGGGGAGGTGAAGCCGTCCATGCCGAGGTACCCGGCGTGCGGCAGCTCGATGTTGACGCCGCCCGCGAGGGCCATGTCGCACTCGCCGTTGCGCAGCGCCTCGCAGGCGAGGTGGAAGGCGACCAGGGAGGTGGAGCAGGCGGTGTGCACGGTCAGGCTGGGCCCGCGCAGGTCCAGCCGGTACGACACGCCGGTCGCCACGTAGTTGGGCGAGTTGCTGGTGGCGATGGAGACGGCGTTGTGCGGGTTGCCGCCGACCCGCTTGTTGTGCAGCACGTTGCGGTGGAGGTACGCGGTGCCGCCGGTGCCGGCGTACACGCCGACCGCGCCGTCGTAGCGGGCCGGGTCGTAGCCGGCGTCCTGCAGGGCGGTGTAGCAGGTCTCCAGGAACAGCCGGTGCTGCGGGTCGGTGACCTCGGTCTCCCGGGCGGTCATCCCGAACAGGCCGGCGTCGAACTGGTCGTACCCGTCGATCAGCGGGGCCTTGTTGACCCAGCCCGGGTCGTCGAGCTCCTCGGGGGTGACGCCCCGGGCGAGCTGCTCCTCGCGGGTCAGCTCGGTGACCGACTCGACGCCGTCGACCAGGTTGCGCCAGAACTCGTGCACGTCGGCGGCGCCGGGCAGCCGGGCGGCCAGCCCGACGATCGCGATCGGCTCGATGCCGTCGTCGGCGGGGTGGTCGGTTTCGATCGCGTTGTCCATCAGGTCGTCCTTCATCACGCGGTGCCGCCGGGGCGGCGGGGAGGGATACGTCGGGTCCGGCTGCGACGGGCTGCGGCCCGCAGCGCGGCCCGGGCCAGTTCCGGTCGGTCGGCCGCGCCGTCGAGGTGGGCGGCGAGGGCCCGGACGGTGGGGTGGCGGAACAGGTCGAGCATCGCGATCGACCGGCCGGTGGCTGCGGTCAGCCGGGCGTGCACGGCGGCCAGGGCGAGGGAGTGCCCGCCGATGTCGAAGAAGTTGTCGGTGACCCCGACCCGGTCACGTTCCAGGACCTCCCGCCAGATGCCGGCGACCAGTTCCTCGGTGTCGGTGAGCGCGTCCGGGCCGGCGGGCAGCGCCACCGTCCGCGCGGGCTCGGCGGTCGCGGCGACGGTCATCGCGCCGAGCTGGGCGGTGCGCACGGTCGGCCGGGGCAGCTCGGCGGCGACCTCGCCGGCCGGCGCGTCGGGGCTGGCGACCAGCGCACCGACCAGGTCGGCCAGGTCGGCCAGCAGCGCGTCGATCCGGTCGGCGTCGAACAGGTCCGGGTTGTGCACCACCTCGACGCCGAGCCGGCCGGCCCGCTCCGCCACGTAGATGGTGAGGTCGAACGGGGAGCCGGGCTTGGGCACCGGCGCGGGCTCCCCGGTCAGCCCGGTCAGCGCCAGCCGGGGCTGGGCGAAGTTGAGCACGTTGAACAGCACCTGCACCAGCGGCGCCCGGGAGGTGTCCCGGCCGACGCCGAGCGCCTCGACGATCTTCTCCAGCGGCGCGCCGGGGTGGGCGGTGGCGTCGTGCAGTTCGGCCGCGCAGCGGTCGACCAGCTCGGCGAAGCTCGCCCCGCCGGTGCGTACCCGCACCGGCACGGTGTCGATGAAGAACCCGACGACGTCGTCGAACGCGGCCAGCCGCCGGTCGGCGACGATCGCGCCGACGACGTGGTCGTCGCCGCCGGTGAGCCGGCTCAGCAGCTCGCCGAAGCCGGCCAGCAGCACCGCCGCCACGCCCGTGCCGCGACGCTCGGCCAGCGCCCGCACCGCCCGGTCCGCCTCGGCGGACAGGGTGACCGCGGCCTCCACGCCGGCGTACGTCTGCACGGCGGGGCGGGGCCGGTCGCGGGGCAGGTCCAGCACGGTCGGCGCGCCGCGCAGGTGCCCGGCCCACCAGTCCAGGTCCTCGGCGCCGCGCCGGCGGTCGCGCTCGGCCCGCCAGACGGCGTAGTCGGCGTACCGGGCGGCCACGGCGGGCAGGGCGGGGGCCGCGCCGACCACGGCCAGCGCGTACGCCGCGGCGAGGTCGTCGTAGAACACCGCCTCGGACCAGCCGTCGAACACGGCGTGGTGCCAGGTGATCGCGAGCACGTGGGCGTCCGGTCCGAGCCGGTACACGGCGACCTGCCAGGGCGGCCCGGTGGCCAGGTCGAACGCGTGCGCCGCGCCGGCGGCGAGCATCCCGGCCAGCTCCGCCTCCGGGTCCGCACCGCCGGTCAGGTCGACCACCGGCACCGCCACGTCGGTGGGTTCCTCGCACACCGCGTACGGCACCCCGGCGGTCTGCGGGATGCGCCAGCGCAGCACGTCGTGCCGCTCGGCCACGGCGCGCAGGGCCGCGCCGAGGGCGGGGACGTCCAGCTCGCCGCGCAGCCGGTGGGCCACCGCGATGTTGTAGGGCGCGCTGGACGGGGCGAGTTGGTCGACGAACCACAGCCGGCGCTGCGGCGGGGACAGGGTGGGCGGGTTGCCGGTGGTCAGCCCGTCGCCGGGGTCCGGGGCGGCGGCGGTGATCCGCTCGACGAGGCCGGTCAGGGTGCGGCCGGCGAACACGTCCCGGGTGTCGACGTGCCGGCCCAGCTCGGCCCGGAGCGCGGCGACCAGCCGCATCGCGGCGATGGAGTTCCCGCCGGCGGCGAGGAAGTCGGTGCCCGGGCCGGGGGCGGCGCCGAGCAGCCGGGCCCAGGCCCGGGCCACGGCCCGGGTGACCGGGTCGGCGTCGGCCGGCCCGCCGTCGGCCACCGGCGCGGGGCGGGCGGCGGCGGCCAGGGCGCGCAGCGCCGGGCGGTCCAGCTTCCCGGTGATCGGGCCGACCGGCAGCGCGGCCAGGCGCACCGTCCGGGCCGGGCGCATGGCGGCGGTCAGCCGGGGCTCGGCGTACGCGCGCAGCGCCGCGTCGTCGGGGGCGTCGGCGGGGGTGAGGAACGCGACCAGCTCGGCGCCGGCCGGCCCGTCGACGGCCTCGACGGCGACCCGGTCGACGCCGGGCAGCCCGGCGAGGACGGCCTCGACCTCGCCCGGCTCGATGCGCTGCCCACGGATCTTGACCTGCCGGTCGGCCCGGCCGTGGTAGACGATCCGCCCGTCGGGGGCCTGGGTGACCAGGTCGCCGGTGCGGTACAGCCGCTCCCCGGGCAGCCCGGAGAACGGGTCGGGCACGAACCGCTCGGCGGTCAGGCCGGGCCGGTCGAGGTACCCGTCGGCCAGGCCGGGGCCGCCGATCAGCAGCTCACCGGTCTCCCCCGGCGGCACCGGGCGCAGCTCGGCGTCGACCACGTACGCCCGGTGGTTGGGCACCGGAAGGCCGATCGGCACCGGGTCCGTCTCGGCGGCGGTCAGCTCGCCGCTGACCACCACCACCGTGGTCTCGGTGGGGCCGTAGCTGTTGATGAAGCGCCGGCCGGGCACCCAGCGGGCGGCCAACTCGGCCGGCACGGCCTCGCCGCCGCAGAGCACGGTGCGCCAGCCGGGCAGCTCGGCCGGGTCCAGCATGGACAGCACGGTCGGGGTGATGAAGCCCCAGTTCACCTCGTGCTCGGCGACGAACCGGGTCAGCCGCGCCGGGTCGGACCGGTCGTCGGTGCCGAGGAGCTGCACCGCGCCGCCGAGCAGCAGCGGGACGAACAGGTCGATGACGGCCGCGTCGAAGCCGAGCGAGGCGATGCCGAGGCTGCGCACCGAGGCGTCCGCGCCGGACAGGGCCGCGCAGCCGGTGACGAACTCGACGACGTTGCGGTGGGTGGTGAGCACCCCCTTGGGCCGGCCGGTGGAGCCGGAGGTGAACAGCACGTACGCCGGGTCGCCGGGGCGGGCCGGGCAGGGTGCGAGCGGGGCGGGGCCGGGCAGCGCGACGGTCTGCACGCCCGGCACGTCGCCGAACTCGGCCTCGGCGGCGTCGCCGACGACGACCCGCACCCCGGCGTCGGTGGCGATCTCGCGCAGCCGCCGGCGCGGGCCGCCCGGCTCCAGCGGCACGTAGCAGCCGCCCGCGAGCAGCACGCCGAGGACGGTGACCACCAGGTCGGGCCGGCGCTCGCCGCACACCCCGACCCGGCTCTGCCGGCCGACGCCGTGCTCGCGCAGCGCGGCGGCCACGCCGGCGGCCCGGCCGACCAGTTCCCGGTAGGTGAGCCGCTCGTCCCACTGGCGCACCGCCACCGCATCCGGGGTCCGCGCGGCCTGGGCGGCGATCAGCTCGGCCAGCGTGGCGTCGGGCCAGGGCAGCGGCTCCCCGTGCGCGGCGCTGATGGACAGGATGTCGGTCACCCGTGTTCTCCCCGGTAGGTGGCTGGATCGGTGATCTGCAGGCGCAGCTCGCTGACGTAGCCGTGCCCGGCCGCGTCGGTGACCCAGGCGTCGGCGGGGGCGGGCAGCAGCTCGCTGACCGTGAGCGAGACGTCCGGGGTGGTCCGGGCGGCGGCGTCGACCATCGCGCACAGCGACTGGGCGTACAGCGGGCCGGTCAGGTCGAAGTAGCAGGGCTTGACCTCGGTGCCCACCTTGATGAACACCCGCTCGGGCAGGCCCAGGCTCTCCCGCCAGCGACGCACCGCCAGGTACCGCCCGGTGTCGCCGGTGACCCCGGCCAGGCCGCTGTCGGCGACGGTGGTGCGCCAGGTGCGCCGGGCCACGACCAGCCGGTCGATGGTGATCCGGGGGGTGGTGGGGGCCGGGGCGAGCAGCTTGAAGCTGTCCAGCAGCAGGACGCCGAGCAGGTGGGCGAAGACCTCCACCAACGGCCACCGGCCGCCGTCGGGGGTGACCGCGATCAGCCCGTCCCCGGTGTCCTCCACCCGCACGGCGCTGGCCGCGACCAGCCGCTCGCGGTCGCCGCCGCGGGCGGTGTCGATGCCGAACTGCCGGTCGCCGGGCCCGTCGAAGTGCCAGGTGGTGCGGGTGGCCTGCCGCGGGAACCCCTCCGGGTAGAGCAGCCGGACGCGGGCCGCACCCAGGTCGGCGTCGATGCCCGCGCGCAGCGTCGCCGGGTCGGGGTGGAACGGGCTGAGCACCGCGCTGTCGAACGGCACCATCGCCGGGTGCAGCTCACCGAGGACGAGCAGGAACTCCCCCCGGTTGAGCGCCGCCACGTCGGTGGCGCTGATCTGCACGTCGGGGCTGTGTGACCGGGCGGAGGGCCAGCCGGGGGCGGTGGCCGGGAAGATCGCCTCGGCCCGGGCGGCCAGGTCGGCGCTGCGCAGCCGCAGCTCCGGCTGCCCGGCGGCAACGGTGTCGAGCCCGAACAGCTCGGCCCACCGGGCGGTGAAGCTGGCGCTGGCCGCCGCGACCGGGCCGTCGGGGGCGAGGATCAGCCCCTGGGCGAGCGGCCAGATGTCGGCCAGCCGGACCGGCCCCTCGGTGGCCTGCTCGGCGTGCAGCTCGGCCAGGATCCGCTCGCAGGCGGCGCCGATCTCGGCGGTGAGCCAGCGGGCGGCCCGCAGCACGATCGCCAGCGGCGCGGCGAGCGCGTCGAGCACAGCGGAGCCGACGGCGAAGTCCAGGTCCCGCCCGGTGTCCTCGTAGACCACCGTGCGGCCGGTGTACATCTGCCCGCTGTGCCGGCTGGCCGGCCGGCCGGTGACGGCGGTGAACTCGGCGTTCAGGGCGGCCAGGGCGGCGGCGAGCCGGTCGGGGTCACCGGCCGCGGCGGCCACCTCGTCGCGGGCGGCACGGAGCCGGTCGAAGTCGCCGGCGACCCCGGCCCGCACCGCGGGGTCGCCGATCGCGGCGATCCGCGCGGCGAGCACCTGCTCGGCGCGGGGGCTGTTCGGCAGGCCGGCGTCCCAGGTGAGCAGGTCGCGCTCGACCAGCCGGTCGAGCAGCAGGAACCCGTCGTCGGCGCGGCGCAGCCCGGCGTCGCCGTCGGCGCACAGCCGCTCCACCAGCTCCCCGGCGGGGGTGTGGCCGTCGCAGCCGGCCAGCAGCCGGGCCTCCAGCGCGGACAGCTCGACCGACGGATGCAGCGCCCGACGCAGCCGGCGCCCGTCGAGGGCCAGGTGGGGTGGCAGCACCGGCGCCCACCACCGGCGCACCGCGAGGTCGTCGGCGAGCCGGTCGGCGTACGCCATCAGCGCCCACGCCTCGAAGTGCACCTCGCGCCGGTCGACCAGGCGGGGCCCCGGGGTCAGCCGGGTCCCGGCGGTGTCGGGGTCGATGACGCCCCAGCAGACCGGCCCGAAGAAGCCGATGGTCTCGGCCTTGCCGCAGTAGCGCTGCCAGTACCGCAGCACCGCGATCTCCCGCCTGCGGCGGCGGGAGTTGCGCGCCCCCGGGTCGGTGCGCAGCAACCCGTCCAGGGCCACCAGCATGTCGGGGTTCTGCCAGGTGACGGCCTCCCGCAGCAGCGGGTCGGCGCAGATCTCGCCGAGCGTGGCGGAGGACCGCGCGAACGCCTCGAGGACCGCCTTCTCGCAGACCTCGGCGGTGAACTGGCCGGCGAGCAGCCCGTCGGCGGTGGCCGCGGCCTCCGGCGCGGCGAACCGGTCGAGCCCGGCGGCGGGGAAGCCGGCGGTGCGCAGGATCGCGTCCCGCCACACCGACCAGCCGGTGTCACCCAGTGGCAGCAGGTGATTCATCGGCCGGACCGCCCCTCGTCGTCGACAATGTGCAGCCGCAGCTCGCTGAAGTAGCGCCGCCCGGCGCCGTCGGGCACCCAGGCGTCGCCGGGGGTCGGCAGCATCTCGCTGACGGTCAGCGACACCCCGTCCCCGCCGTCCTTGCGGGCCGCCCGGACCATGGCGCTGAACATCGCGGCGTACGCGGGGCTGCCCAGGTCGACGAAGCAGGGCTTGGTCTCGGTGCCGAGCTTGACGTACACCAGCTCGGGGAGGCCCTTCTCGCGCCGCCAGCGGCGGACGGCGAGGAACCGGTCCCGCTCGCTGGTGACGTCGGCCAGGCCGCACTCCCCCACCGTGGTACGCCAGGTCTGCCGGGCCACCACCAGCCGGTCCAGGGTGATCCGGGGCGTGTACGGGGCGGCGGCGACCAGCTTGAACCCGTCGACCGCGTGGCCGCTGAGCAGCCCGGCGAACACCTCGGTCAGCGGCCAACGGGACCCGTCTCGGGCGGTGGCCACGAGCCGGCCGTCGGAATCGGACACGGTCAGGTCCACGGTGGGCAGCACCCGGTCCGGGTCGACGCCCGGCGCGGGCTGGAACGCGAGCTGCCGGTCGGTCGGGCCGACCAGCGCCTCGGCGGTGCGGCTGGTGCGGCGGGGCCAATCGCCCGGGAACAGCAGCCGCATCCGGTGCGTGCCCAGGTCCGCGGCCAGCGCCGCGCGCAGCCGCTCGACGTCCGGGTGGGACGGGGTGAACACCTGGCAGTCGAAGGACGGCCAGGCGGCGTGCAGCTCGCCGAGCACGACGGTGTAGTCGCCACGGGCGAGGGCGTCGGCGTCGGTGGCGCAGATCTGGAGGTCTGGGCTGTGCAGCCGTGCGCTGGTCCACTCGCTCGCGCGGGCCGGGAACACCTCGGCGGCCCGGTCGGCCAGGCCGGCGACGGACAGCCGTACCTCGGTGCCGCCCGGGGGCAGGTCGGCCAGGCCGAACAGCCCGGCCCAGCGGGCGGCGAACTCGGCGGCGACCGCGTCGACGGGCCGCTCGCCGGAGCCCCAGAACAGGCCCTGCACGAGGAACCACAGGTCGGCCAGCGACACCGGGCCGTCGCCGGCCTCGGCGCGCAGCTCGTCGTACAGCTCGCGGAACGTCGCCCCGTACGCCTGCTCCAGCTCGCCGGCCAGCCAGCGGGCGGCCCGCAGCAGCACGGCGAGCGGGGCGGCCAGGTCGGCCAGCAGCGGGGCGCCGAAGGCCACGTCGAGGTCGCGGGCGGTGTCCTCGTAGCAGAGGGTGCGCCCGGCATACATCTGGCCGGCGCGGCGGCTGGCCGGCTGGCCGGTCAGCTCGGTGAACGTCTCGTCGAGCCGGTCGAGGGCGGCGCGCAGCCGGTCGGGGTCGCCGGCCGCGCCGGCCACCTCGTCGCGGGCGGCGCGCAGCCGGTCCAGCCCGGCCTGGGCGGCCCGGCGGGCGGGCTCGTCGCCGACGGCGTCGATCCGGGCCGCGAGCACGTCCTCGGCGTCGGGGGCGACCGGCAGGGCGGCGTCCCAGGTGATCAGCTCCCGCTCGACCAGCCGGTCCAGCAGCGCGTAGCCGTCCTCGGCGCGGCGCAGCCCGACGGCCGGGTCGGTGACCAGGTCGCGGGCGGGGCGGTGGCCGTCGGCGGCGGCGAGCAGGGCCGCCTCGACGGGGGTGAGGGTGACCGGTGGGCGGCCGGGCCGCAGCACGGCCCGGCCGCGCAGGCTCAGGTGGGGCTGGAGCATCGGCGGCCACCACTGCCGCACCGCGAGGTCGGCGCCGATCCGGTCGCCGTACGCGGACAGCGCCCACGATTCGAACCACACCCAGCGCCGCCGGGTCAGCGCCGCGCCGGGGAGCACCCGGGCGGTGTCGGCCAGCTCCGGGTCGAGGGTGACCCAGCAGCTCGGGCCGAAGAAGCCGACGGTCTCGTTCTTGCCGCAGTAGCGCTGCCAGTACTTGAGCAGGGCCCGCTCGCGATCCCTGCGGCGCACGTTGCGGGGCGCGTCCGCGCCGCCACGGGCCAGCCCGTCGAGGGCGAGCAGTGCGTTGCGGTTCTGCCAGGTGACGGCCTCGCGCAGCAGCGGGTCGGCGGCCAGCTCGCTCAGCCGGCCGGCGGTGGCGGTGAGGGCCTCGGCGAACTCCTTGTCGAACCGCTCCTCCCCGGTGCCGGTGGCGATCAGTTCGTCGGCCGCGGCGGCGGCCTGCGGGGCGCCGAGCGCGGTGAGCCCGTCGGCGGGGAAACCGGTGGTGCGCAGGATCGCGTCGCGCCACACCGACCAGCCGGTGTCACCCAGCGGCACCCGGTGGCCGGCCGCGTCCGTCGTGGTCGCCGCGCCGGCCGCCTGCTGGTCGTCCCTCGGATCAGCCGGGCCGGCCGTCGCCGGGGGGCCGTCCGGGGCCGGTGCGGTCCCGTTCGCGCCGGCGACCCGGACGGCGTTCGTGAGGTCGGCGCTGATCGTCGCGGCCAACTCGGGGAGGCGGTCGTGCAGGAAGAAGTGCCCGCCGGCGATCTCGTGCAGGGTGAACCCGGCGGAGGTGTGCCGCTCCCAGGCGATGCTCTGCGCGTGGCTCACCGCCCGGTCGGACCGCCCGCTGAACGCCACGACCGGCACCGGCAGCGGCTCGCCCGGGACGTACCGGTAGCTGTCCACCCGGCCGAAGTCCGCGCGCAGCAGCGGCAGCAGCAGCTCCACCAGCTCGGGGTGCTCCAGCACGCCGGCCGGCAGTCCGCCGCCGTCGCCGAGCCGGCGCAGCAGCTCGTCGTCGTCCACCCGGGACAGCCCGTCGAAGAGGCTGGCGTCGTCGACGTGCGGGGCCCGGGCACCGCCCACGTACAGCCGCAGCGGCAGCGGCCCGCCGGTGCGGCGCAGCTCGCGGACCACCTCGAAGCCGACCCGCCCGCCCATCGAGTGGCCGTAGATCGCGTACGGCCGGTCGGCCCGCCCGGCGATCGCGGCGGCGACGTCGGCGACGGTGAAGTTCGGGTCCTCGCTGATCCGGTTCTCCCGGCCGGGCAGTTGCACCGGCAGCACCTCGACGTCGGCGCCGAACTCCCGCTGCCAGCCGCGGAACGCGCTCGCGCCGGCACCGGCGTAGGGCAGGCAGAACAACCGCACCGGCGCCTGGGGTCGGCTTCCGGCGGAGACGAACCAGTTCACCGCAGGCCTCTCTGAGGGGGGTCGATCCAGTGCCGCTGGCGCTGGAACGGGTAGGTGGGCAGCCCGGTGCGCCGGACGCGGCCCTCGGGGTGCAGGGCCGTGAGGTCGACGTCCCGCCCGGCCACCCAGTCACCGGCGAGGTCGCGCAGTTCGCCGGGCGGTCCGGCGACCCGACCGTCGGCGGCGAGCATGCCGTCCGCCGGGGGCAGTGCATCGCCGGCGGGCAGGGTGCCGGCGGCGAGCAGGGCGTCCAGGCCGGCCAGGGCGTCGGCGAGGTCGCCCGCCACGACCGCCGCCCGGCAGGCGAAGGCCCGGCGGCCGAGCGCGAGGGTCGCGGCCACGTCGGCCAGCGCCGGGGCCGCGCCGGCCAGGTGCCGCCGCAGCCGGGCCAGCGCCGCCCACAGCGCCGCCGGGTTACGCGCCGACACCGGCAGCAGGTGCTCCGCCGCGTCCGGGACGTCGGCCGGCTCGGCCGGTGGCGGCTGCTCGACGACCACGTGGGCGTTGGTGCCGCCGAGCCCGAACGAGCTGACCCCGGCCACCCGGCGGGCCGCCTGCGGCCAGTCCCGGGCCTTCGTCGGCACGTGGAACGGGCCGCCGGCGAGGTCGATCTCCGGGTGCGGCCGGGTGAAGTGCAGGTTCGGCGGGATGACGCCGTGCTGGACGGCGAGCACCGTCTTGATCAGCCCGGCGATGCCGGCGGCGGCGTCGAGGTGACCGATGTTGGTCTTCACCGAGCCCAGCGCGCAGGACTCGGCGGGCGCGGCTCCCCCGTACACCTCGTGCAGGGCGGCGACCTCCAGGGCGTCGCCCAGCGGGGTGCCGCTGCCGTGCGCCTCGATGAACCGGACCTCGCCGGGGGCGACCTCGGCGGCGGCGAGCGCGCCGGCCACGGCGGCGGCCTGCCCGGTGGGACCGGGCACCGCGAAGCCGGCCCGGTCGGCGCCGTCGTTGGTGACCGCCCAGCCGGGCAGCACCGCGTAGACGCGGTCCCCGTCGGCCTGGGCGTCGGCGAGCCGGCGCAGCGCGACCACGCCGACCCCGGAGCCGAAGCCGGAGCCGTTGGCGGCCTCGTCGAAGGCCCGGCACCGGCCGTCCGGGGAGGCCATCCCGCCGGCGGTGTGCCGGTACCGGGGCCAGGTCACGTTGACCCCGCCGGCCAGGGCGATGTCGCACTGGTAGTCGGCGAGGCTCTGGGCGGCGACGCAGACCGCGACCAGCGAGCTGGAGCAGGCGCTCTGCACGGCCATCGCCGGCCCGGTCAGCCCGAGCCGGTACGAGACCTGGCCGGGCAGGTGGTCGGTGGACTGCCGGCCGACCAGCCGGGCCTCCCAGTCGTCGGGGTCGACGTCGCCGACGACGGCCGGGTTGTCCATGAGGTGGAACAGGAAGTACCGGTTCGCGGAGGTGGCCGAGTACACGCCGACCAGACCGGGGAACCGCGACGGGTCGTGCCCGGCGTCCTCCAGTGCCTCCCACGCGGTCTCCAGGAACAGCCGGTGCTGCGGGTCGGTGCGGGCGGCCTCCTGCGCGCCGAAGGCGAAGAAGTCGGCGTCGAAGTCGGCCACGGCGTCGAGCCGTCCGGTGGCCCGGACGTGCCGGGGGTCGGCGAGCAGCCGTGGGCCGATGCCCAGGGCGGCCAGTTCCTCGTCGGTGTGGTCGTGGATCGCGTCGACCCCGGCGCAGAGGTTCCACCAGAAGGTCGCCAGGTCCTCCGCGCCGGGGAAGCGGCCGGCCATCCCCACCACCGCGATCTCGTCGCCGGTGTACTCGCGGGCGGCCGGCGCGACCGGGGCCGGCCCGACCGGGGCGCGGTCGGGCGCGGGCGGGGCGTCGACGAGGCGGGCCTGCGCCTCGACCGTGGGGTTCTCGAACAGCCGCAGCAGGGGCGGGCGCACCCCGAACCGCTCGGCGAGGCGCTGCTGGACCACGCCGAGCAGCAGCGACTGGCCGCCGACGTCGAAGAAGCTGGCGGTGCGGGCGACCGCCGGGCGGCCCAGCACCGCGCACCAGATGTCGTGCACGGCCCGCTCGGTGGCGGTGGCCGGCTCCTCCCCCGCCGGGGCGTCCCGGGCCGGGTCGGGCAGCGCCCGCTCGTCGACCTTGCCGGTGACGGTGAGCGGGAACTCGTCGATCACCACGACGGCGCGGGGCAGCGCGTACTCCGGCAGCCGCCGGGCGAGGGCGGCGCGCAGGGCCGCCGGGTCGAGGGGCCCGCCGGCCGGTCGGGCGTACGCGAGCAGCTCGCCGTCGCGGGCGATGGCGCGGACCGCGCCGACGCCGCTCTGGGCGGCGAGGACGGCCTCGATCTCGGTCAGCTCGACCCGGAACCCGCGCACCTTGACCTGCCGGTCGAGCCGGCCGAGGCAGACCAGCCCGCCGCCGGGCAGTCGCGCGCCGAGGTCTCCGGTCCGGTACGACCAGATTCCGTCGGGCTCCCGGGTGAACCGGTCGTCGGCCCTGTCGAGGTAGCCGGCGGCGACGTGCCGGCCGCGCACCACGATCTCGCCGCTGTCCGGGGCCTCGCCGCTGTCCGGGGCCTCGCCGCTGTCCTGGTCCTTGCCGCTGTCTCCGGCGAGGTCCACCTCGTAGCCGGGGAGCGCGGTGCCGATCGGCAGCGGGCCGGTGGCGGCGGGGTCGGCGTCGGCCAGCGGCAGCGCGTACCGGGCGGCGAACGTCATCTCGGTCGCGCCGTAGCCGTTGACCAGGACGCAGTCGGGGGCGAACCGGTCCCGCCCCCGGGCGGCGTCGGCGAAGGTGGCCTGCTCCCCGCCGAGCAGCACCGCCCGGACGGCGTCCAGCCGCCGGTCGCCGAGGGCGTCGAGCAGGAACCGGTACACGGTGGGGGTGGAGTGGTAGACGGTGACCCGGTGCCGGACGAGCTGGTCGACGGCGTGGGCGAGGCCGTGCCGGCGCAGGTCGACCGGGACGACGGCAGCGCCGGTGAGCAGCGCCGGGTACAGGTCGGGGATGGCCGCGTCGAAGCTGAACGAGGCGAGCAGGCTGAGCCGGTCGTCCGGGCCGACGGCCAGGGTGTCGATCTGGTTGTCGACGACGTGGGCGAGGTTGCGGTGGGTCTGCCCGACCGCCTTCGGCAGCCCGGTCGAGCCGGAGGTGAACAGCACGTACGCCAGCGCGTCCGGGTCGACCGGGGTCGGGCGCAGCGGCCCGGGGGCCACCGCGTCGGTGGTCAGCACGGCGGTGCCGGGGCGGTCGACGGCGAGCCGGGCGGCCAGTTCCCGGTGTTCCGGGGCGGCCAGCACGGCGTGCACGTCGGCGGCGGCGAGCATGTGCCGCAGCCGGTCGACGGGGAAGCCCGGGTCCAGCGGCACGTACGCGCAGCCGGCGGCGAGCGCGCCGAGGAGCGCCGCGACGGTCGGCGCGCCGTGCGGGGTGAGCAGGGCGACCCGCTCGCCGGGACGGACCCCGGCGCTGGCGAGCAGCGCGGCGTGCCCCCCGGCGGCGGCGGCGAGGTCGGCGTAGCTGACCGCAGGTCCCTCGCCGAGCAGGGCGGGACGGGCCGGGGCCTCGGCCGCGAGGCGGGCGAATCGACCGATGATGGCGTGTTTTTCCATGTCAGCGGGCGCGGGCCGCGGCACCGTCGACGGGCGCGCGACATCCGGTCACTGTGATCACGATCCCCCCCCAGGACTACACAATGGATGCAGCATATGGGCCGGCAACTGGGGCGCAAGATCATCGATTGGAGTCGGACCGAAGAGCCGACGACGCCCGCCCGGGACGGCCGGAGAGATTCACCCGATCAGTCCCCTAGCGCGTAGAGGATCTTGGATTTAAGGGCGCACCCGCCAGCAATCTTGTGGACAAAGCCCCTGCTGGCCGGGGGTTTTCCCATCCAGCGCGTCCTGAGTCGCAGCTCAGAAGGGCGTGCCGGGAGGGGCGAGCGACGTCGTACGGCAGTCGCCACATCAGGTGGAACGATCCATAGTGCCGCAATCCGGACGAGACCCTTGCCACACAGATAGACGGCTCCCTATCCTCACTGTGGAAAGCGCTTTCCAGCACGTCGCAGCGACATCCAGCATTCGAGGACGAAGGTGAGGCGACATGAGACGACCAGTTGCACTGCGACTCCAGGCGGCGCTGGCCACGGCGGCCGTAGGGATCGCGATCGGCGTGGCTCTGCCGACACCCCAGGCGTCGGCGGCGGCCGGCAGCGCCACCGGGTACGCGACCCAGAACGGTGGGACCACCGGCGGCGCGGGCGGGCAGACGGTACGGGCCACCACCGGGACCGCGATCCACACGGCCCTGTGCACCCGGACCAGCAGCAGCACCCCGATCGTCATCGAGGTCACGGGGACCATCAACCACGGCAACACCAGCAAGGTGTCGGGTGACAGCTGCAACACCGCCGCAGGCGTGATCGAACTCAAGCAGATCAGCAACGTCACGATCATCGGGGTCGGCGGCGGAGCCGTGTTCGACCAGTTGGGCATCCACATCCGCGACTCCAGCAACATCATCATCCGGAACGTGACCGTCCGGAACGTCAAGAAGTCGGGCTCGCCCACGTCCAACGGTGGCGACGCCATCGGCATGGAGAGCACCGTCCGCAACGTCTGGGTCGATCACGTCACTCTGGAGGCCTCCGGCGGGGAGTCGGAGGGGTTCGACGGTCTCTTCGACATGAAGGACAACGTCCAGTACGTGACCCTGTCCTACAGCACGCTGCGCAACTCCGGCCGAGGCGGCCTCATCGGCTCCAGTGAGAGCGACCGCTCGAACGGCTTCATCACGTTCCACCACAACCTGTACGAGAACATCGACTCCCGCACGCCCCTGCTGCGCGGCGGCATCGCCCACATCTACAACAACTCCTACGTGAGCCTGCACGAGTCCGGGATCAACTCCCGGGCCGGCGCCAAGGCCAAGGTGGAGAACAACCACTTCAAGGACTCCAAGGACGTCCTGGGCACCTTCTACACCAGCGAGGCCGGCTACTGGCAGGTCAGCGGCAACGTCTTCGACAACGTCACCTGGTCCAGCCCCGGCAGCGAGAACAACCCCGCCGGCCCCAACCCGCAGTCCAACACCACCGTCAGCATCCCGTACTCCTACAGCCTCGACGGGGCCGGCTGCGTGCCGGGCATCGTCCGCCAGACGGCAGGCGCCAACACGGGTCTGAAGGAATCGGACGGCAACTGCTCGCCGCAGACGCCGTCGCCGACACCGACCACCCCCACTCCGGGACCGACCACTCCCACTCCGGGGCCGACGAACCCCGGTGGGGTCAACCTCAGCATCGGTGCCGGCTCCGACGGCTCGAGCAAGGCCAGCGGGACGAGCTACGGCAACGTGCGGGACGGCGACATGAACACCTACTGGTCGCCGGCCGGCTCGACGGGCTCCATCTCGATCAAGTGGGGCTCCCCGACCACGGTGTCCAGGATCATCATCCGTGAGGCGTCGGGCGCCGTGGGCAACATCGGGTCCTGGCGGGTCACCAACGGCGGGACCGGTGCCGTCCTGGCCTCCGGCAGCGGGGCGGGCACCATCACCTTCCCCTCGACCTCGCTGACCAAGGTCACCTTCGAGATCACCAGCTCGACCGGCACGCCGAAGGTCGCCGAGTTCGAGACGTACACCGCGTAGCAGCTCGGTCCCGCTGCCCGGCGGGTCCGGCGTCCCCGGACCCGCCGGGCAGTGCGCTGTTGTCCTATGCTGCCCGACCGCCGTGGGCCGACCGGTCGGCCGAGGGCGAACCGCACTCCGGAAGGGGGTCGGCATACGATCGGCCGGAAACTCCGAACTTTCATACCCGTCGATTGCTTTCGCTGCGATGAGGTCTCGATAATGTGATCCGGTGCCGGGCGGACCCGGGCAGGAGGCACATGGGTGAGTTACGCGCATCCGTCAACATCGGAAATGTCGCCGAGTTCAACCACCAGTTCTTTCCGGCGGACTTCCGGGCCGACCATCTGGAGACCTGGGATCTGGAGGGGCACCATTACGCCTGCCTCGCGCCCTTCTACAGCAGCGATCCCGGCCTCGTCGTCACGCCGCTGGCGCCTCGGCAGGAGTGGACCGAGCTGCAACTCGCGGTCATGCGCTGGCCCGGTCTGGATCTGCGGACCGGCGTGCGGGGCGAGGCTGGCGAGGTCTGCGCGGCCATCCTCGCGGACGAGCGACTGCTCGCCGACGTCGCCGACGCGGCCCGGGGCGGGTCGGCCCTCCTGCCCTGGGGACACACGCCGGGCTTCGCGGCCGTCCGTCGCCGGGTAGCCGGGGCGGGAGGGAACGGGCCCGTTCCCGGCCGCGGGGACGCCGGTGGAATCGACTGTTCCCTGTTCGAGTCCAAGGTCCGGGCGAACGAGCGGTTCCGGATCGCGGCGGCCGCCACCGAGCGGATCATCGTGGCCAGGCAGGACGTCTGCGGATCGGTCGAGGACGCCGCCGTCACCCTCGCGCGCCGGATCGCCAAGACCGGCCGGCCCCAGATGCTCAAGTCCGATTTCGGTGTGGGCGGCTTCGGCACCACCATGGTCGCGCCCGAGCAGGCGGCCACGCCCACGGACGCACGACGGCTGCTCGCCGCCCTGATCAAGGAGGACGCGATCTACGCCGTGCTGCCGCTGATCGTCGAGGAGTACGTTGCGCATCGGCAGGGGCTGCCGTCGCAGATGACCTTCAACGCTGAGATCGACCCCGACGGGACACTGCGACCTCGCGGGTGCGCCGTGATGGACGTCGTGGACACGAAGTATGCCGGTGCTGTGGTCGGCGGAGGGCTGGACCACGACGCCCGCCGCCGGATGGAGGCATTCGGCGCCGCGGTCGGGCAGCTCATGCGTGAGGCCGGGTACGTCGGCTGGTTCGACATCGACTTCATCCGCACGGACGACGACGTGCTCGTGCCCACCGAGACGAACGCGCGGCGCACCGGCCCCACCGCCGCCCTGTCGATCGCGCAGAACCTCGCCACCGGCCGTGATGGCACCACCGTCGTCGTGCGGACGAACGACCGGGTGCTGTTGCCCGAACCGGCGACGGAGCAGGCGATGCTCGACCGGTTCCTCGCGGGCAGCCGCAGACTGGGCCCCGCGTCGGGCGTGCGGTTCGTCCCCACCATCGTCACCGCCACCGACCAGGAGTTTCCGTACTTCGGGTTCGCGGCCGTCGGCCACGAGCTGAAGACCGTGAACGCGGCGACCGAGGCGTTCAGCCAGGCACTCCTACGAGAGGACTACTGACGTGCCGCTCGATGCCCCGCAACGCGACTGCGAGTACGTGACGTATTTCCCCCTGAACATCACGCCGCTTGCCGGATCGGCGCTGCGCGAGGGGCGGACCGACGCGTCCGCCGGATTCGGCGTCTACATCCACGTGCCGCTGTGCGACCGGATTTGCCCGTTCTGCAACTACAACAAGTTCCCCGCCGAGTCGCACTCCGGTCCGCTGGTCGAGGGCATGCTGCGGGAGATCGCCGGCTACGACGCGGTGGTGTCGCCGTCGGTCCGGAAGCTCGACTTCGTCTACTTCGGCGGTGGCACCCCGTCCGTGCTTCGCCCGAGCGAGATCCGGCGGCTGCTGGACCGGCTACGGGAACGGTTCGACCTCGACGACACCGAGGTCAACCTGGAGTGTCATCCCAGCCACGCGACGGTGGAATACCTCGCCGGGCTCCGCTCGGCCGGCGTCAACAGGATCAGCTTCGGCGTGCAGAGCTTCCAGGACGAGGTGCTGAGCGGCATCGGGTCGTACCACCGGGCGGCGCAGAGCCTCGCCTGCACCGGCAACGCCCGCGCCGCGGGCTTCGACAACATCGCGATCGACCTGATGTTCATGCTGCCCGACCAGGATCGCGCCAGCTGGCAGCGGGAGCTGGACGTCGCGCTGGAGCAGGGGCCGGAACACATCAGCCTGTACCGGATGCTGCTCGACCCGGCCGGCCCGCTGGGGCGCAGCGTGCGCTTCGGGCGCACCAAGCCGCAGGGCGGCGAGGCGCTCGAACTCGAACTGGCCGCGCTGGGCCTGGAGGTGATCGGCGGCGACGGCTACCGGCACTACGGCTCGTGCAGCAGCGCCGGCTTCGACCTCTGCCGCCCCGGGACGGAATCGGCGTACGAGATGTGCCACCGGGCCGCGCCGCAGTCCGAGTACGTCGGGATCGGGCCGGGCGCGGTCGGCTACCTCAACGGCCACGTGTACTGGAATGTGCACACGATCCGCGAGTACCTGGAGGTGGTCTCGGGCGGCGACCCGGCCGTCCTCGCCGGCCGGCGGCTGACCGACTCCGATTACCGGTCACGGTACTGGGTGCTGGGCGTCAAGCACCTCGCCGTGCCGCTGGCACCGTTCGAGGAGCGGTTCGGCACGACCGTCACCGACGCGTTCCCCGGCGTCATCGACCGGCTCGCCGGGCATGGGCTGGCCGAACTCGGCGACGACACGCTCACCGTCACGCCGCGCGGGGTGCACTACATGGACAACATCTCGAAGAGCTTTTTCAACGCCGACAACGCGCGGCTGCCGCAGCCGTACAAGCCGGAGCTGCAACTGCTGTCGGTCGAGCTGTTCGGGACGCCGGCATGAGGGCGACCCGGCCGGCGCACGTCCTGCTCGCTGCGGCGGCTCGGGCGGCCGGGTCGTCGCCTTACTACCGCCGTGTCCTCTCCACGCCGCCGGCCGACTGGGCGTCGGTGCCTTGCACGCTCCCCCGCGACCTGATGCGCGACGGCCCACGGTTCGCCGCCACCCCGGCCGTGACCGTCTACGCCAGCAGCGGCACATCCGGACGGGCCAAACCGGCGTTCTTCACCGCGCGGGACCGGGCCGGCACGGTTCGCCGGACGATCCAGAGCCTGATCGGTTCTGGCGTCACCGGGTCGGACACCCTCGTGGTCGCGCACGGGTTCGGGATCTGGCTCATCGGGTCGGACTTCTCGTCAGCCGGCGAGGAACTGGGGCTGCGGGTGCTGCCGATCGGCAAGGGGCCCAGCGTCGTCCAGTCGGTGCAGCTCATGCGGGAGTACGGTGCCACGGTCATCGCCACGTCGCCGAGCTACGCCCGCAGGCTCGCCGTCAACTCGGGTTTTCGCCCCGGCGACCTCGGCGTCGAGCTGGGCGTCCGGATGCTGTTGCTCTCCGGCGAGGCGATCTCCGAGGTGTCCCGGCGCGATCTCGGTCGGGCCTGGGGCGTCGAGGAGATCCGGACGTACTACGGCACCGCCGAATTCGGCCACCTCGGCTGCGACGTGCGCGGCGACACGTGCGTCCGGCTCAGCGACGACTTCGGATACGAGATCCTGGTCGACGGCGAGCCCGCTGACCTGCGGCCGGGGGTTCGCGGCGAGTTGGTGGTCACGACGCTGTTCCAGGAGGGCATGCCCCTCGTGCGGTACCGCACCGGCGACCTGGTGGAGGTGGGTGCGGTCGCGGAGCTGGCCGGGCTGATCAGTCTCGACGCCCGGGTGCTGGGGCGTTTGGAGTCGTCGGTCGTGCTGGAGTCCGGCGAGAAGCTGTCGCTCTGGCAGCTGGAGGAGGTGCTGCTCGGCCAGGCCGGTATCGTCGACTTCCGGGCGGAGCTGAACGAGGTCGAGGCTGACCGGCAGTGGTTCACGATCGCCGATCAGCTGACGATCCGGTGCGCCACGGCCGGGCCCCGCCCGCCCGACTTCGAGATGGACGACGTCGTCCTGGCGCTGCGCGAGCTGTCGCTGGACATCTCGGCCGCCGGCGAGTCGCTGCGGTTCGTGGTCGAGTGGGTGACCCCGGAGGAGCTGATCGCGCACGACGGGGAGGGCAAGCCCAGGCGACTCGTCGACCGCCGGTCCGCATCGGTCCTGGCCGGCTAGGCTCCCGCGATGGCCGGTGCGCCTCTCCGGGTCGGGCTGCTCAGCGGGGAGAAGATCCTTCCCTTCGTCGTCGCCGAACGAGCCGGCCTGCTCGCCCGCGGCGGCGTCGAGCTGTCGATAGCGGACAGCGCGGCGCGGCGGGATGCCGACCTGCTGGCCGGCCGGCTCGACATCGTTCTGATGAACCTGGTCGGCGTGCTGGTGCTGTCGCTCACCGGCACGCGGGTCACCGTGCTCACCGTGCTCGCCCCCGACCCGGGCCCGCAGGGCATGTTCCAGCTCCTCGCCCGCGCCGCGCCGGTGCCGTCCCCGGCGCGGGTCGGCTACTCGCGGCACACGATCGCCGACTACTCCGCGTCGGTGCTGCTGCCCCGGGCCGGCCTGGTCCGCGCCCGGCAGCACCTGGTCGACGTGCCGGACCTGGTCCGCCGCGGCCGGGACCTGATCGCGGGCGCGCTCGACCTGGCGATCCTGCCGGCGCCGATCGGCGACTGGTGCCGGGAGCGCCGCGCCGTCCTGCTCGCGGACGACCGCGACCTCGCACCGCCCCCGCCCACGCTGTGCATGCTCACCCGTCGGCTGGCCGAGCGCCGCGTGGAGGTCGGCGCGTTCCTCGACGCCTACGCCGAGGCGGTGCGCCTGACCAACGCCGAGCCGGAGCGGTCGGCCGGGCGGCTGGCCGACTGGGGTGTGCCGGTCGGGCGGACCTGGCGTAGCCCGCTGTTCGCCGAACGCGCCGCCCCGACGGTCGACGCGGTCGAGCGGACGCTCGCCTGGTGCCGCGAGATCGGCCTGCCGGGCGGGTCGACACCGTCCGCCGCGCTGCCCACGCCGGCCGCGGCGCTGCGTGCCATCACGTTACCGTCGACCGGTGCGACCGTTTGACGTCTCGACGCGATGCCCCATGCTCCGTACGGAGGCGACAAGGTGAACCCGCAGGAGTTGGCCGGGCGGCCGGTGCAGGAGCAGCGCGCGGCGGGCCGCCGGCTGAGCCAGGCCGATCTCGGCGAGTGGGCCGTCGCGCCGGTGCCCGAGGCGCGCTCGGCCGTCGGGTACGCAATGGCGAACGTGTTGCCAGACGGTGACCCGGCGCCGTGGGACCTGGTTCATCGCCTCGTGAACGACGACGACTGGACGGTCCGGGAGGCGGCGACGTTCGGGGTGCGGGACGCGCTGATCGCCGCGTATCCCGTCGTGGTGCCGGGGGTGCGCGCGTGGGCCGGGTCGACCGCCAACGACCGGGAGCACCGCGCGTTCCTCGTGGTCGCCCGGCAGCCGTCCCGGCAGCGCCCCGACGCCGTCGCCGAGCTGACCCGGATGCTTCGCGTGCCGCTGAGCGATCCCGCCCCGTACGTCCGCAAGAACGTCCCGTTCTGCCTACGCTACCTGGCACGCACCCATGGGCGACTGCTTGCCGGACATCTACGCGCGTGGGCCGCCGAGCCCGACGAGTGGTTGCAGCGCGCCTGCTTCGGTGGGCTGACCGACGCGCTGGCCGAGGCGGCACCCGAGGCGTACCCGGGCATCGTGGCGACCCTGCGGGCGTCGGAGTTCCGCTGGGTGCGTGCCAAGGCCGCGACGGTGTAGCGGGACGGCTCGCGGGTTATCGGCGTCGCGGCAGGGCCCGGGCCAGGGCGGCGAACAGGGTGTCGGCGTCGGCGGCGTCGTTGTAGGCGTGCCACGAGATCCGCAGCCACTCCTGCCAGCTTCCGGTGACCACGCCGTCGGCGGCGAGTCGCCGGACCAGTTCGCTCGCGGCGGCCGGGTCCGGTTGGCGGACGCAGACCAGCGGGCCGGCAGTCCGCAGCTCGGACGGGTCGATCAGGATGTCCTCGACCAGTCGCGCGGCGCAGTGCTCGACCAGGCCGCGTATCCGATCCGCCGTGGCGGCCCGGTCCCAGCTCAGCACCTCGTCCAGACCCGCGCGGGCGCACGCCGCCGCCAGGATCGAGGGCAGGCCTGCGTCGTAGCGGCGGGCCCCGGTGTGCCTGGGGACCGCGCCGCGGTGGCCGGCGAACGGGTCGACCGAGCCCAACCAGCCATGGGGAATCGGTTCGGCGTGGGTGAGGAGCCGGGGACCACAGTAGGCCAGAGCGTAGCCGCCCGCCGACCCGAGCAGGTACTTCATGCTGCCGGTCACCAGCGCGTCGACCGACGCGGTCCGGACGTCGAGCGCGGTCGCGCCCAGCCCGTGGTAGCCGTCAACCAGGCAGAGCGCGCCCTGGGCGCGGCACGCCTCCGCGAGTAGCGGAAGATCGAGCGCGAAGGCGCCAGCGTGGTGCACGGCGCTGACCACGACGGCCCGGGTCGAGGGCCGAAGCGCGGCGGCGATCGTCCGCGTCACGGACGCCGGTGCGGTCGGGCGGAGGAACCGTGGCTCGGCGCCGAGCCGACGGACCGCGAGCGCGGCGTCGCCGAGGGTCGGGAAGTCCCCCTCCACCAGCAGCAGATCCGGGCGGTCCCGGTAGTCGAGGCCGGCGAGGAGCGCGGTGAACGCGGCCGACACCGAGCCGGTGACGAAGACCTGCTCCTGGTGGGCCCCCACCAGCGCGGCGAACTGTTCCCGGGTGCGCTCGATCTCGCCGAGCCAGACGTCCCAGGGCGCGCCCTCGTGGTCCCACTGGTCGAGGCTGTCCAGGGCCGCGTCGCGGACCGCGACGCAGAGGGCGCCCTTGGCGGCGGAGTTGAGGTAGGAGCGTCGAGCCAGGATGGGAAAGCGTGCCCGGTCGGGCAGGGCACCCGGCGGTCCGGCCGTCACGGGGCGGTGCCCAGGGCGGCGATCACCGCTTCGCCGATCACGGCGGCCTCCACCGTGGTCAGCCGCCCGTGCAGGGGCAGCGCGAGCAGCCTCGGGTAGGCGTCCTCGGCCGCCGCAAGCCCGCCCGGCCCGATACGGGCGGTGCGCTGGTACAGCTCGTACTGGTGCAGCGGACGGTAGTAGGCGCCGGTCGCGATGCCCGCCGCGGCGAGTTCGCGCCGCACGTGTTCCCGGCGGCTGGCCACGGCGGCACCGTCCGTTCCGGCGAGGCGAAGCTGGTACAGGTACCAGCCGTGGTCAGCGGTCGAGGTCCGGGCCGGCAGCGCCACGCCGGGCAGGTCGCGAAGGAGGTCGTCGTAGACCGCGACGGCCGCGCGGCGGGTCGCCTGAAGCGAGTCCATCCGGCCGAGTTGCACCCGGCCGATCGCGGCGTGCAGGTCGCTGAGGTTGTACTTGTAGCCGACCTCGCGCGGGGTGTAGCCGGCCGCGGTCGCGGTCATCGCGCCGCCCCAGGTGAAGTCCAGCCCGTGCCGCGCCAGCAGCCGGGCGCGGGCCAGCACGTCCGGTCCCGCGACCAGCGCGCCCCCCTCCACCGAGGTGATGTTCTTGGTGGCGTAGAAGCTGAAGCAGGAGATGTCAGCGGCGCGGGCGACGTGCAAGCCGTCGACGTGACAATCCACCGCGTGCGCGCAGTCCGCGACGACGGTCAGTCCGAACCGATCGGCGACACTTTTCAGGCCGATCAGATCGCAGGCCGCGCCGCCCAGGTGCACGGGCATGACCGCTCTGGTTCTCGGGGTGACCGCCGCAGCGACGGATTCCGGATCCATATTCAGCGTGATTGGGTCGATATCGGCGAACACCGGCGTGGCACCGACGGCCAGAATGACGTTCGCGGTCGCCGGAAACGTGAGCGGCGTCGTGACAACCTCGTCACCGGGCCCGATATCGCTCGCGATCAGGGCGAGATGCATCGCCGCAGTGCACGAACCCAGCGCGAGCACGTCGGGCACGCCGAACCGGTCGGCGAGTTCGCGCTCGAAGAGGCGCACCTCCGGTCCGGTCGTGATGGTGCGCGACGTGAGCACGCGCACGGCGGCGTCAATCTCCGCCGGACCGAGCACATGATCCACGACCCACGACCGCCCCGCATCCTCAAGATCCACGCAGGCTCCTCGGGTCACCTATACTGCCATTGCTTCGACTGCCATCATTGTGCCGGTCGGTGGAGGAAGAATGATCTCTAATGATCGACAATTGCGACTCCGGCTGACTAATGCAAACCGTATGGTGCGCTCCGTTCGTAGTCAATTGCCCGCCGGGCAGGACGTCGACATGCGTAAGGGCACCGTCTGGCTGCGCCGGCCTCGTCGGCAGGTCGACCTGTACCAGGTCTGGTTCCGCACCCGTGGCTGCACCTTCGACCGCGCGGGGCAGTGCAGTATGTGCAACTACGGCACCGGGCCGGAGATCGACCCGAACGTGATCGCCGCCGCCGTGGAGACGACGCTCGCCCGGATCCCGCCCGGCAACCTGGTGTACGTCTCGCCCTCCGGCAGCCTCCTCGACGAGCACGAGGTACCGCCGCGGCTGCGGCTACGCATCCTCCGGGCTGTCGCCGCCCGCCAGCCGATGGCGTTCACCTTCGAGACGCGACCCGAGCTGTGCACGCCGGAGAACATCGACAACCTGCTCGACCTGCTGCCCGGCACGTCCGTCTCGTGCCACCTAGGCGTGGAGTCCTGGGACGAGGACGTGCGGCGGCTGTGCCACCTCAAGCCCACGAGGCAGGCCGCGTACCTGGCGGCGGTCCGGATGCTCCGTAGCCGGCGGGTCGCGCCCATCGCCAACATCGCGCTCGGCGGCCTCGGCCTCTCCGAGCATCAGGCGTTCGTGGACGCGGCGGCGAGCGTACGGGGCACCCGCACCGCCGGCTTCTCCATCCAGATGCTCTTCCCACTGAGCGCGAAGCGCGGGACGCTGCTGGACTGGGCCGGCTGCCGGGGGCTGTGGTCCCCGCCGTCGTTGTGGACGCTGGTCGCGGCGCTGTCGGCCTGCGTCGAGGAGGGGCTTGCCGAGGACGGCACGGGTGACCTCGACATTTCCTGGTTCAACCCGGACATCGGCAGCATCGTCCGAGCCAGGCCGGACGGCTGCCCGGCCTGCCGGCCGATGCTGATCGACACCCTCCGCGCGTTCCGGCTCCGGCCCGGCCCGGACGCGCTGGATGCCGCGGTCACCTGGTCGGGCTGCTCCTGCCGGCGACGGTCGGAGCCCGACGCGCCGGAGACCTCGTACCGCGAGCGGCTGGCGGAGGTCTTGGCCCGGTGGGAGGCGGAGGGCGTCCCGGCGGCCGCCCGGGCGGCCTCAGCCGGGTAGGCCCCACGCCACCCGCCAGCCCGGCGGGAACTCGAAGTCGAGCAGGCTGACCGCCACGATCAGTTGCCCCTGGTGCAGCACCTCGTGCTGCACCATCCGTTCCAGGTGCGCGGCGAGGGGAATCGGATCCTCTCCCGGCCACGTCACGGTGTCCGTCCGGTTCGCGGCCCTGACCGCCGGGACGAGGACGTCGGCGTCCACCCGCGCCAGATAGGCCAGCAGGTCGGCCTTCGACGACCCGTCCGCGGTGATCTCGGGCGCTCCGAACTTGATCTCCTTCGAGGTGAGCGCGCTCGCGTAGTTGCACTCGATCCGGCCGAGATGCCGGAACTGCCGCCACAGATGGCCGACCCTCGACGCCGGACACTGCTCCAGTTCCCGGTCGGTCAGCCAGCCCAGCAGTTCGAACGTGCGACCCCGGACCGGACGCCACCGGTCCAGGAACCGCTCTTCGGTCAGATCATCCATCTCAGCCGCCATTGTCATCTGTCGTAGCCAACACGCCGCCGTTCCGCAGGGAGATGCTACCGCCGGGAACGGCTCCGCCTGCGGTGATCGCGCACGCGCCCGACGGCGTGACGCGGGGCGGCTGAACAGCGGAATCGTGGCGGGGTAAGACAGCACGGCGAGGCTCCATCCGTCCGCCCCGCCGCGCGACCTGACCAACCGCTTCCTGTCCCGGGTCCGCGCGCCACGGTAACCCTGCCCGACCGCCTGCTCCGGTTCCCCTCCCCCGGGACCGGCTCGGGGCGGGCCTCATCCCACTCGTACAGGCTCGCTGCGCCGATAAGCGGAGGTCGCCGCCGGACGTTCGTCGGTGTGTTGGCTCGATCGCTTTCAGTAGTGTGCGGGAATGGTCCGGGGCCGGGGCGGCGGGTTGTGGTGGCGGTTCCTGGCTGCGGGGGTGCCGGGGGGTGTGGCCGGGGTGGCGGTGTGGGCGTTGGTCGCCGACGACAAGGCGGGGTGGACGGTCGTCGCGGGCGCTACGGCGGCCGTTGCGGGTGGGTTCGGCCCGTCCCTGGGGCAGTGGGTGGCGGCCCGGCGAGAACGGCACGAGCGGCAGGGCCGGGCGGTGGCCGGTGTGTTGGTGGCGGACCTCCCGGCCTCGGTGGCGTGGTTGTTGCATCCCCAAGCGGCAGTGATTCGGTTCTTCGGCCGGGGCTGGGTCCTGCGGGGGTTGCAGACGTGGTGTGCGGACCCGGACGCATCACCGGTGCGCCTGCTGGTGGGGAGCGGCGGGGTGGGCAAGACCCGGCTGGCCCAACACTTCGCGACCGGCTTGGCGGGCTGGACGTGGTGGCCGGTCGCGCCACAGGGGGAAGCACGGGTGGCGCAACTGGTCGCCGATGGTGAGGCTCCCTCCCGGTTGTTGCTGATGGTCGACTACGCCGAGACCCGCGACCCGGCGTCGCTGGCGGCTCTGCTGTGTACGGCGCAACGGGCCGAGGGTGTGCGGGTGTTGCTGCTGGCCCGCACGGCCGGGCTGTGGTGGTCCACCCTGTCGGCCGCGTACCCGGAACAGGCGCACCTGGTGGATGCCTTGACGATGCCGGCGAACGTGATCGAGCTGCCGGCACGCGTCGAGGAGCGTGCCCCCTCCGAGATCGTCGCGGATGCAGTGGCACAGTTCGCCGACCACCTTCGGTACGCGCCGCCGGCGGAGTTCACGCCCCAGGCCCACGATGCGGATACGCCGGTGTTGCGGTTGCACGCCGAGGCGTTGGTCGCGGTCCTCGGTGGCCCACGCGGTGGCGGCCGCTACGACGTGCTGGCCGAGGTGATCAGCCACGAAGCGCGCTACTGGCGCGGCTGTGCCCGCCGCGCCCGGCTGGTGGCTGCCGATGACGCGACCTCCCGGGACGCGGCGTTGCGTCAGGTGGTGGGCATCGCGGCGCTACTCGGTGCCGACGACGACGGGCAGGCGGCGGGCCTCGTACGTCGGGCACCGCTGCTGGGCGAGGACACGCCGGCACCGGTGGTGGGCGCCTTCGTGCGCTGGCTGCGTAACTTGTATCCGTCAGCGGGATCGGGTACGGCATTGGGGACGTTGCAGCCGGACCTGCTCGCGGAGGGCCTGGCGGTGGCGGTGTTACGCGACTGCGCGCCGGCCGAGCAGATGGCGGTGTTCTCTGGGCTGCCCAGGGCGCAAGCCGTGCGGGCGTTGACGGTGCTGGGTCGGGCGTGTGTGCATCAACCGGACGCGGTCAAGGTGATCGAAATAGCGTTGAGTGCTGACGTGCCGGTGATGACCGAGGCGGTGCTACAGGTTGGGACGCAGTTCCCGGGCAGGTTCGCCGCCCGGGTAGCGACTCTGCTCATGACAGCCGCGATCGATCCCGAATGGGCGCGCGTGTGGGCGGAGCGGGTGCCTTATCCGTCCCTGGAACTGGGCCAGGTCGCGATGGCCTTGACCGCCAAGGTCCTCATCGACCTCCCACCAACGACGCCCCCGCAGGAACGAGCGGCCTGGCTCGGCGGCCACGCACTCCGACTGGCGGAGGCTGGCCGCCGTACCGAAGCCCTGACCGCCAGCAACGAAGCCATCACCCTCTACCGCGAACTCGCCGCCACCAACCGCGACGCCTACCTCCCCGACCTCGCCGTGTCCGTCAACAACCACGCACTCCGATTCGCGGAGGCTGGCCGCCGTACCGAAGCCCTGACCGCCAGCAACGAAGCCGTCAACCTCCACCGCGAACTCGCCGCCACCAACCGCGACGCCTACCTCCCCAACCTCGCCATGTCCGTCAACAACCACGCACTCCGACTCGCAGAGACCGGCCACCCCACCGAAGCCCTGACCGCCAGCAACGAAGCCATCACCCTCTACCGCGAACTCGCCGCCACCAACCGCGACGCCTACCTCCCCAACCTCGCCACATCCGTCAACAACCACGCGGTACGACTGGCGGAGACCGGCCGCCGTACCGAAGCCCTGACCGCCAGCAACGAAGCCGTCAACCTCCACCGCGAACTCGCCGCCACCAACCGCGACGCCTACCTCCCCAACCTCGCCATGTCCGTCAACAACCACGCACTCCGACTCGCAGAGACCGGCCACCCCACCGAAGCCCTGACCGCCAGCAACGAAGCCATCACCCTCTACCGCGAACACGCCGCCATCAACCGCGACGCCTACCTCCCCGACCTCGCCATGTCCGTCAACAACCACGCGGTACGACTGGCGGAGGCTGGCCGCCGTACCGAAGCCCTGACCGCCAGCAACGAAGCCATCACCCTCTACCGCGAACTCGCCGCCACCAACCGCGACGCCTACCTCCCCAACCTCGCCACATCCGTCAACAACCACGCGGTACGACTCGCGGAGACCGGCCGCCGTACCGAAGCCCTGACCGCCAGCAACGAAGCCATCACCCTCTACCACGAACTCGCCGCCACCAACCGCGACGCCTACCTCCCCAACCTCGCCACATCCGTCAACAACCACGCACTCCGACTCGCAGAGACCGGCCACCCCACCGAAGCCCTGACCGCCATCGAGGAAGCCATCGACCTGCGCCGGGAACTGGCCGCCACCGACCGCGACGCCCACCTGCCCAACCTCGCCATATCGCTCCGGAACGTGGGTGTAGTAGGACTTGCCGTAGGCGTTGCGAGCGACCATGTCGTCGCGATGACGACCGAGGGCGTGCAGTACCTTGAGGAACTAGCTGCTGCCGAACCGGAAGCGTTCGCGGCGCTTCGGGACACGGCCGTATCAATCCTGGCCGAACTGCAGCGGGTATTCGGCAAGCAGTCCGCCGCAGCAGCATCCGACGACGCGCCTCCTGGAACAAGCGCCTGAACTTCTGGTACCGAGCCCGCCCGGCCGTGCTGCGCCAGCTCGCCGGCACCACGGCCGGCACGCCGTGACCACCACCCACGCCCGCGCGTACGCCTCGGTCTGGAGCAGGCCCGGCACCCAACCCTCCCCGACCGCCCGCCCCGGTTCCCCTCCCCCGGGAACGGCCCGGGGCGGGCCTCATCCTGCGCGAACAGCTCGTACCTCGCTGGCGCACGACCCTTCTTCCGACGACAAGGGGCCCAGGACGCCAGCGTGGCCGAGCGAGTCCCCGTAAGGACTTCGATCCGAGCCAGCGGCGTCGGCGACTCGCTGGCCGCAAATCCACCCGGTTCCTGGACCAGCAGCAAGGCGGCCTTGCCCGTCCGGACATGGGCCTGGTGGGTCACCTCGCCCCGGCGAGGGCCCATCACTCGCGCCGCTTCAGTCAAATACCGCTCGGCCCGGCGACGCCCAGTCAGACGCCCAGCAAGGGGTCAAGGACGGCGCGGCTTGGCCGGGCGCAGCGAGGCCAGCGAGTCACTCTACTGCCCGTGTCAGCTAGTTGCTCCTGGGCGACGGCCTGGAATGCTTCGCCCATGCCTTCCTACCCGCCTACCTTCGTCGACCAGGTCGTCGCACAGCCAGCCCGTGCCCAGTTCGAGGCGTTCCTCGACGAGCACCGCGGCGCGCTCAATGGCTGCTTGGACGGGCTGACAGAGGAACAGGTGCGCCGATCGCTGGTGGCCTCCCGGACCACGCTGCTGGGTCTTGTGAAGCACGCGACCTTCGTCGAGAAGGTCTGGTTCAACGAAGCCGTCACGTGCCGGTCGCGCGCTGAGATCGGCATTCCTGCGACGTCAGGCGAGTCGTTCATCCTCGATGACGACGACACGATCGCCACCGTCCAGCACGCGCACCGCGAAGCCTGCGAAGCATCACGCCACGCGACGTCGTCCCTGGGTCTGGACGACATCCTTCACGGGCACCGGCGGGGCCCGCTTCCGCTGCGGTGGGTGTATCTCCACGTGCTGCGCGAGCTCGCCCAGCACTGTGGGCACGCAGACATTCTGCGAGAGCAGCTCATCAACGAGTAGTGCGGACGTCCGCTCATGCCGCGATCCATGCGTCACGGTGTGGAACGGCACGCGCCGGCACTCGGCATCCGCTCGTGCCGATGAGCGCGCGCCTCCTCGCGCTCTGCCTATGATCGCACGTATGTTCATCGAGGTCGTTGGTAACCATCAGTTGCCCGACGACGTTGATCGCGATGACGTCGAAGAGCTACTCGCAACTGCTCTACGAGCGGACGGCGAAGTGATCGGCGCGGGTAGCGGATCGGGGCGATGGCATCTCGACGTCGAGGTCTCGGCCGATGCGGATCAGTTTCCACACGTGCTTCGAAGGCTGGCCACCGCGCTGGTCAACCAGAATCTTGGATGGGTGGTGCTCCGACCGGAGCACGAGGAGACGGGGAAGTCGTCTCGCGAGCTTGCGTGAGGCCGCTTATGACGGGCACGGGTCTGACGCCGAGCGGGTGCCACAGCATGTATTGGAGAAGTCGGCAGCGCCTCGGCGCGGAGTCGTGCGGTTCGGCCGTATCGGCCCCGCCCACATCGTCATGTCGCGTGCACTGTCATGAATCAGTGGCCGGTGTCCTGGTGGCGTTTGTTGCGACGACCGGTTGAATCCGCCCCACCAGAACCCCGCCGCTGCCAGCAACGATCCCACGGCCACCACCCTGCGCTTCACCACAGTCCAAGCCCTCACCGACTACCTGAGCGGCGACAGCAGCGCAACGCCGCGGCCCGACCTGCCCCACACGCTGTCCCACCCGTCCCTGACCGGGATGAGCCGGGCAGAGCTTGCAGACCTGGTACGACGGCTGACGCTCCCGCACGCTGCCCAGACCGAACGGCTGCGTCACCAGCGCCGCAGCCGCGACCGGCTCCCCGGCACCCGCAGCGGCGTCTTCCGCCAGAAGATCACCCAAGCCGAACGCGTCCTGGCCACCGTCCTCCACCAACGCGGCCTATGCAAAGGAGACGTCCTGGCCCAGCTGTTCGACGTCAGCCCACAAACCATCGGCAACGCCTTCACCGAAGTCGTCCCGCTACTCGAGCAACACGGCTGGACACCAGCGCCAGGCGCGCGGCGCTTCACCTCCGCCGCCGCGCTCATCGCGTCCGTCACGCCAGACGACACGTCGACATGTTGATTCTTACAGCTTCAGTGGGTGCGGCACCGCTGCCAGGCCGCGCCGGCAAGGCCGCCATTGGTTGCCTCGGAGTGGGCTGTGCCGGCAGCAGCGGCGCCAGCACAGCCCACTCGTGGTTCGTCAGATTTCCTCGTGCCGCACGGGTCTATCGAGCGGGATTCATGATCCGCGAGACAGAATTTTGGGTGAGTGGACGCCGTACCGGTGGGCGGGTGTTACGGCTGGACCGGTCGCTCAAGAACGGCGACCACCTCCACATCGAATGCGCGGTCGTGTGGCCGTCGATCGGGAGGGTGTCTCGGTGGGTGTATCCGTGCTGCTGGAACAGTTCTCGGTCGGCGTCGGTGAAGGCCTCGGCGTATGTGGGGAGGCTGAGCTTGTCCATCCAGCGCTGCGCTCCGGCGAGGACCGCTGCGGCCCGGCCCGGCTCCGCGGGGCCGGGCGCGGCGAGCAGCGCCAAGTGGTTGTGCGCCTCGGTGGGCCGTCGGGCGGCGAGGGCCTGGTCGAGCTGAAGGAACCGGTCGAGGTATGTGCTGCACGCGTCGGTGAGCCGATCGGCGTATTGGGCTGGGGGCGGGATCGGCCGGTAGCGGTGGAACCAGACGGTTGCGGCCGTGCCGTCTGGGAGTAGGAACGCGTCGCCGAAGAGCAGCGCGTGTTCGGTCCAGATCCGGGCCACGGCGGCGAGGATGGTTGGCCGGTGTCGCTCGTCGGGGACGAGCCAGGCGCCGAGGTCGGTGGGTGCGAGGGCTTCGGTGACGAGATCGGCGATCCGGCCGATGTCGCACCAGCGGGCCCGGACGACAGGCGTGCTCATGTTCATGGGTAACTCCTGGTCACCATCTTGATCGGGTACGTCGTGGAGGATGCCGGCGTCGTCGCGGGACCGCCGCGCGGGCCGGCGCGGGCCACCAAGGGCCGTCAAGGCATACGGGTACGCAGAGGCCGCCGGTGCCGCGCAACGGCACGCAACGGCCCGCCGGTCAGGCGGGCCGGGTGCCCGGGCGGGGTGAGCGGGACGGGAGGGCGTCGCCACCGGTCGAGTGGCAGCGGCGCCCCGCCAGGCTGGGCGGCGTCCACACCGAAGCGGGGGCTTCGGCGGCGTGACCGTGGACGGTGCCGGACGAGCCGGATCCACTGGTGCCGGGAGAGGGCGCGGCTGGCGCGGAGCCGGCGTCCGGCCGGAGCGGGTCCGGCCCGTCCGGCCCGACGAGGCGCGGCGGGAACGAGAGCTCGGTTGCCGTCTGCGAGTGTGATGAGGTGCTCGTGGTGGCGGGGCCCGAAACGGGCCCGGCCGGTTCGCCGACTGATCCGGAGCCGGAACCGGCGCAGCAGCCCGGGCCGGTCTGCGGCGGCGTGGGTAGCGGCGGCGCCGGCAGGGTCGGCGCGGATGGTGGCGCGGCCGTCGGGCCGGTGGGCGGGTCCAAGAGGCCTGTCACCGGTTCGAGGGGCTTGAGCACGGGGTCCAACGGCTCGAGCAGCGGCTCCAGCCCTCGCCAGACGGGCGAGAGAACCGGGGCGAGCGGCTGGGTCACCGGGCTGAGGGCGTCTGCCACGGGCGCTAGGACCCCGGTGCGTACCGGGTCGGTGACCGGGCGGAGTACCTCGGTCACCGGGGTGAGCACTCCGGCCTGGAGCGGCTTCGTGACCGGACGGAGAACATCACCCACCGGTGCCAGCACCTCCCCGCCACGCGGCCGGGTGGCCGGTCGGCTCGCACCGCCAGCGGCGGGCTTCGGCGTGCCGACCCGGACGGGCCGGGCCGGCGGTGGAGTGACTTGGTTGGCCGGCCGGGTTGCCGGTCGGGCCGGCGGTCGGGCTGGCGCCGGGAGAGGGTCGGCTCCGCTCGGCGGGGTGCCGGGGGCCGTCTCGTCGGCAGGTACTTCTGGAGCAGGCGGTGGTGCCGTCGTATCGAGGATCGGGCGGAGGACGCCGGTGAGCAGGTCGACGGCCGCGTCCACCGGCGCGGCCAGCGGACGGTCGGCGGCGTAGGCGACCGACGTGGTGGCGCTCTCGTGGACGCCCCACGCCACGACGACACCGCCGAGCAGCAGCGCGAGGCGCAGCGCGACCCGCGTCCACCGCCCGCCCCGTCGAGTCATCCCGGCACCCCTCCGACCCCCGGCCATCGCCTACGATCAACGCCCGTACCCTACCGAAAGCGGTCGGCCGATCACAGCCTGCCGCTGATCGAAGTCGGGCGCGTCGCGCCATCGCGGCCCAGGCAGACCAGAACCTTGCCGGCTGGGGCGTAGAGAAAGCGCAGTCGGGTCGGCCGTCCCGCGGCACGCATCCGTTCCAAGGCTTCAACCAGCACGGCAGTGTCGTGGTAGTCCCAGATGCCACCGGAGCACACCAACTCGGTGGCGGTGGCAGTAACTCCTGAGGCCTCGGCTGCCTCGGCGCTGAACCCGACTGGCAGCAACGTGAGCAGGTGGCGCATGGTGCGAGATCGAGTGTGGTGGGCCGAGCCGGCCGATCGCCTGTACCGTGCCAAAACTCCGGTCGCTGCCGTGACCTGGCGCGGCGAGCATCCGGCGGGCTTGCGGATGCTCGCCGACCGGATCGGTCTGACCTCGGGAATCTCGACGGTTCTGGCCAGGGCCGGGTTCACCCGGTCCACGAACGGGGTCGGGTGTTCACCGACAAGGCCGTCACCATCGCCATCGCCTGCGACGGGGGCGACCTGGTCGACATCGAACCCTGCGCCCAGCAGAGCCTCGACGTCGACGTCGAGGACCGTGCCGGCCCATTCCGCGTACTACACCTTCGATGAGGTCGCTGTCGACGGTGCGCGGGGTGGTGCCGAGCACGAGCAGCACAACCCGCCACGTACAGCGCGAGATGCCGCCGCGCGTCCGCATCTGCCGCAGACCGTACGTCACGCAGCGTCACAGCCGGTCGGTCAAGACGAGGCTTGATCTTGCCGGTGAGCGGGCTACGCGTCCGACCGAGGTGGCCGAGTGACGAGCGGAGGCGGGTCGTCCGCAAGCCGGACACGCTTTCGCCACCGGTAGTGGCGCCACACAGCGACTGTGACGGCTACGGCAACGAGCAGCGCGGTGGCACCCTTCCAGGCACGCTCGAACCATGATCTGTTGTGGCCGAACGCCGCCTCACCGGCCGTCATCAGCCATAGCCCCACCCACGCCCACTGCCAGCCCCGTGGCCGCGGGAATTTGTCGGGCGGGGCGGAGAATGCGACGGACCCAGCGGCTGCGGCGCCGCCGACGACGACCAGCGGTACTCCGATGCGCCAGGTGGCGTCCCACAGCGACACGAACCGATCATGGCACCCCATCAGCTTGAATCACCAGAGCCGTTCTCGCCCAACCCTCCGCGGCGAAGGTGGCACCCATGGCCCGAGAACACCAACGCCCGCACATCAGCCGCTGACCGCACGTCACGCGACGTCGCAGTTGTCAATCGAGACAGCGTCGGTCTTGCCGATGACCGTGCCTCACAGTTCGGTGCTCGTCATCCGAGGGCGCGCGGCCCATGCCACGCGCTTGCCGCGTCGGCCATGAAAATCGCTATCCGGTTGTCGGAGCACGGTGATAGACAGCCGGAGTGGAAGAGACTCTGGAGTTTCCCGATCTGCTGCGGCTGATCGACGAACGATCGACCGCCTTCCGCGCCGCGGTCGCCTCCGCGCCCAGCCTCGACGTGCAGGTGCCGACCTGCCCCGAGTGGACGCTGTTCGATCTGGCGCAGCACCTGGGCGAGGGGCGCCGCTCCTGGGCCGCCACCATCGCCGCAGGGCCTGCCGCCGCTGCCAAGTCCGCATTGGAGGGGGCCCCGGCTGCGCCTCGGGAGCGCGAGGCCCTGTTGGCCTGGTCGGCCGCATCGACACAGGAGCTACTGGACGCACTGCGGGAGGCCGGCCCGGATCGCGGTTGCTGGACGTGGTGGGGTAGGTCGCAGTCGCCGCAGACCTGCGGTGCCGTCGCCCGGCACCAGCTCCAGGAGGTCGCGGTGCACACCTACGACGCCCAGGTCACCCTGGGCGCCCCGCAGCCGCTGCCGGACGAGGTAGCACTCGACGGCGTCGACGAGTTCCTGTCCACCTGCTGCGCAACGACGAGCGCCTGGCCGCACAAGCCCACTGCCGTCGACTTCCACGCCACCGAGGGCCGCTCCTGGCGCCTGTCGCTCTCCGCCGATGGCGCACGGGCCACCCGTCTCCCCATCGCAACCGCCGCTGGCGAGGGCCCGGACGCGCCCGCCGCCTCCGCCCGGGGCGCGGCTGGTGAGGTGGTCCTCGTGCTGTACGACCGTATCCCGATCGACTCCCTGCAGCTCGACGGTGACCGACGTCTGTTCGACCTGCTCAGGGCCTGGAATCCGGATGAGTAGGGCGTGACGATGCGGCATCTCGTGCGCCCCGAGGGCATGCCCATTCCCGGGAAGGTGGCAATGATCGGTCGCCGACAGAGCCGCTCGAACGCGCTCATCTGCCGCTGACAACGGGCGGCCCCGACGATCCGGCCAGCGGAGCGGGAGTCAGGCGCTGCCGCGGGCGGGTGGGGGCACTATCGTTCTGGCGTGCACATCCGTTTTGACGTCCCAGCCGATCCCGCCTACCCAGGCCGCGTGGCCGCTGCGCTCAGCAGTGTCCGGCTGCGTAAGTATGGCTATATCGGCGCGGTGCTGACGGCGGTCGGAGCGATCGGTCTCGCCGTCTCGCGGGGGTTCGCATGGGGCGAGCAGATGTCGCCGCTGTGGATGGCGATGGTCGTGGGTGGTCTGCTGTCGATGCTGTACTGGCCGTGGGTGCGGTTGCGCGCCCGGCGCCGCTCCAGTCGCTACGCTGTCGAGGGCGCCTACGACATCACCGACGACAACATCATGATGCGCAGCGGCTTGGAGTCCGGTGGCATCGCCTGGGACGGGGTCGCCCAGGTAAAAGACACGCCTGAGTTCTGGATCGTGTACGTCGGCCGGATGCCGGCGACCGTGATCCCACGCCGCTTGATGTCCGCCGAGGATGCCGAGACGTTGCGAGCCTACATGGCCAGACGTGGGCTGCTCCAGCTTCGGTGAAATCAGTTGCCGCGTTCAGCGTGGTCGCTATTGCATATCCGGCGCAGGCAACGATCGCGAGACGGCGCGTCCATCGCTGCGAACGGCAGAGTGGGATTCTTTCCAGACAACGAATAGGTGCCCGTGTCCGCCTTCCTGCCACCCATCCCGACCCCCTCTCCTGACCAGGTGCGGAAGTACCTCGCGCGCTGGCGTGAAGGTGACAATGAAAAGATCGACGCCGCGCTGAAGATGACATTCGAAGCAATGCCGAGAAACGAAGATGTCGGCGAGGTGGGAGTCAAGATCGCAGCGCTGAACGGGCTCTACTCAACCAACATCTTCGGCGTGGTCCAGGTGGCACGGCACATCATCACCCTGGACATCGACGCCACGCTGGCCGCTAACACCGTGGTCCCCGACCTCATCGAGAAGATCGCCAACGTTGATTTTGGCGGCAAGAGGCGGCGCAACTACTCCTTTGCGACCAAATACTGCAACTTCCACCGGCCGGACGTCTATCCCATCTACGACTCCCTCGTAGTTGGCGTCCTCAGCGCGCTGCTCAGGCAGGGCGAGAGGTTCGACACCTTCGCGCCTGGCGAACACTGGGGAACGGACTACGCGATCTGGCACCGCTCGATCAGCGGGTTTCGCACGCACTACGGCCTTGAGGAGTATTCAATGCGGGACCTCGACAAGTACCTTTGGATGGTGGGCAAGGAAAGGAAGGCTATGTCCGCCGGCCCGGTCCCCGTACCCGGAGCCTCGCCGAGATTTGTTTGACCCACCTCGACCGCGATCCGCGCCTCTGCCTATTTCCCCACCGAAATCCGGTCTGGTTGCGCACTGCCGAGTAGGTTAAGCGCCGCTCTTAAGCGACCACGGTGCCCCTCGGCAGGCATCCTCATCGGCCGCCGTCCGTGCAGCGCCGGCACAGAAGCTGTCACGATGTTCTGAACTGGTGGGAAAAGGAGGCAGCCGGCGGCACCCGATGACCGACCAGCCCGGACCCCGCGTCACCAACATCGCCCTCGACGACGAGCAGATGCCCGCCACCATCACCCTCCAACTCCCCATCCACCATGCCGCCCTCGTGGCCCGCGCGATGGGTGAGCTGCCCACCGGGCAGGCCGCCGAGGTGTACTTCTGCCTCAGCCTGATGTTCGACCGCTTCTACCAGGATGGCCTCGACGGGTACGGCAAGGAAGCCGGTGACCGCAGCCCCGACCGTCGCGACGCTGACGCCCTCGCCGAGCATGCCCATCGCCGCGTTCGGCGTCTGACCTCCGCCAGGGCTTGCGCCAACCCCGCACGATGAGCCTGTGCCCCGCACTAGGCTGGTTGTCCGGCAGATCCTGCTGACCCTCGGATCCCTGCTCACCTGCTTCGTGGCGGGAGGCGCGGCAGGCGCTCTCTACAGCCGCGGCCTCAACCTGATCGTCGTCGTGCTCAGCACAGTGTTCATACTGCTCGGTCTCTTCGGCATGGGGATGGTCTGGTTCATCGGCGAGGACCAGATGGACGTCGAACCGCAGTGGATCGTGCCGATGACGATCGCTTCGATCTGCCTGCTCGCCGTCGCCCCCATCGGTGTGGGCCTCGCCTACCTCGAAGTGTTCGGGGAGCGGGTGGCTGTCGTGATCACCGAGGACGGCTCCGGCGAGTCCACACCCGGCACCTACCAGGCGGTTCGGGTCGCCACGGTCGCGAGCGGCGAGGACGTGGGCGAGATGGCCTACAAGTCCGAGCATGATCTACAGGTCGGCGACAGGCTGGAGGCGCTGGTCGATCCACGTGGCTGGTTCCTGCCGGACACCATGCAGTCCTACCCGCCTTTGCGCAATCTGGGGTACGGCTTCACCGGCACCGGACTCGGCCTGCTCCTCCTGATGACGGTGTTGCGTACGCGCCGGGACCTGCGGCGCTATCGGCTCACCGGCACGCGGCAGCGGTGACCTCGCAGCGGCCGGCGGCGCCGACTATCTCCGCAGCATGGCCACCGGGGCGCAGCCCTGCCCGCCCGGCCGGCTGCGGGCGCTTGCCGGTGTCATCGCGGGACGAGCAGTCGACCCCACCATTCCCCCGCTGAGCACTGGTCCTGCCGATACGAACCGCTCCGGTCGTGGCGGTGGCCCTGCCCGTAGTCGCCGACTACCGCAGCCCGGAGACCACCCGATGACCAACCAGCCCGGACCCATTCCGGGGTGGACGGGATAAGCCCTGTTGTCCGAGTTGCCCTGGATGACATTGCCCGCCCCGGGGAAGCTCGCGGACATCATCGGGCACCTGGATCGGGGACGGGCGATCAGCGGCCTCGAGCTTCTACACCGCGCCGGGCACGCGTTTTCACCGCAGGAAGTCGCGGAATGCGTGCTGGCCGAGGGCTGCGTCTCGTCTCTCGTCTCGTCCGTCCGTCGGCCGAGCCGGCGGGCTGTCGGCCGCCGAAGCTGCGGGTTCGGGTGATCGGGGGTCTGGCCCGGGCCGCGGCCAACGCACGGTCGACCCAAGGGGTGAGAGCAGATCAAGGACGCTCCCCGTCGCCGTTCGCGTTTGCGGGGCAGTTGCCGTGGCGCAAACGAGCGCAGTCCGGGATAGCCTTGGCGCATATGGCTACCTATCGCAGCGCCTCAGTGCTTCTCTCCTCGGACGGCACCAGGACCCCCGGCACCGCCGCACTCTTCGCCGAGCCCGCCCGCAAGGGTGGCACCCCACCGTGGGCAGGAGACTTCCGACCCGCCAACAGCGCCGGCAACGGCCCCAAAAACGCCGTCGGGAGGACCTTCACGCTGGAACTACCCGACGGCAGCACCGGCAAAGTCGTGGTCCAGAGCCTCAAGAGCGGGAAAGGAGGCGTCGTGCTGGCGTTGATGGGCGAGGACGCACCCCCCTTCTGATCAGGAAACTGATCACCACCGACGCCACCGGCCGGAGACAGCCGGTATACGACCCTGCCGATACCAATGCGTCCGGAGAGCTGCCGGGCGCATTGCCTCACCCGTGGCTTGGCGTCGACGACGGCCAGGTGTACTGATCTGCCGCTGAGAACGCTCGAGCCACTCGCCGCCGTTGACGCACTGTAAGCGGCGGGGGCGTCGTGGGTGCGGCAGCGCTGGTGGTGGCTCGGGTCCGGGCTGCCCTGGTCGGCGGCGGGCCGCCGCCGACCGGGGCCACCGGTCAGCGGCGGCCGGCGGCCAGGGCGACGAGGTACTGTCCGCCGCCTGCGTCGACGCTTGCGGTCACCGGCAGTCCGGGCACCAGCCGGGAGAACCGGTCGACCAACCAGTCCGCCGCCTCCTGGGCGTCCTTCCTGCTCGGGCAGCGGGCGACCAACTCGCGGCCACCCTTGCGTTCGAGCCGCTCGGCGACGGCGATCAGCGGCGCGGGCTCCACCACGTGCAGACGGTCCGGCCAGGCGATGACCACCTTGACAGCGCCCTTGCGGGTGTTGCAGGCACGGTGCGCGAGTCGCTCGGCGACCTTGGCCTTCTTGTCGGCGGTGCGGCTGTCGACGCTGGGACCACGCGGGTCGTTCACCGACATGTCGGCGTCGACCGGCTCGTCGCACACCCAGCACCGCCAACTGTCACGCCTCGCGACGTCATCGAGAAGACTCATCCGAGCAAACTAGCCTGTCAGCCCCCGGCCAACGACAGCCCCGGCCCCGGCGAGCGCCGCCAGTCCGTCAAGGGGTGCTGGTGGTGGTCGGCTTCTACCGGGTCCGCGTCGTCGACGCCATCCTGGCGCACTCGCCAGCCGGCTACGTCCGCAGACCCGTCGTACCAGCCGAATCACCCACCCTCGGCCTGTGCCACCTCCAGTTCGAAGCCCTGATCACGCGTCCTCCGCGTACGCGGCAAGGGCGGCAAGGGCGTCCTCGTCCCGTTTCCACCCGTTGTCGCCAGAGCCATCGGCCGGGCGGCCGACGACCGCGACAGCAGACCGATCCTGCGCAACACCCACGGCGCGGGGCGACTCCCAATGACCCCCCACGTCTCCGGCTGGAGGCCTGACCTTCTTCCGGCCGACGAGCAGATCGACCAGCGGGCCGGGCCGGGACCGGTCCGGCCCTCGCCCTGCTGCTGGCCGTCTCGGGCCGCACCCCAGCCCTGGCCGAGTTCAGCGGACCGGGGTGGCCGGACTCAGCGACTGAGCGAAGCCTCCCGCAGGATCCGCGAGAGCTTCTCGGGGTTGCGGACGGTATACATGCCGCTGACCAATCCCTCCACGACCCGCACCGACATGACGCTGTCGATCTCCCCGTCCAAGCGGAGTAGCAGCGCCGGCCAGCCGTTGACCTGGACCAGCTCCGCCGACATCCGATCGACGAAGATCGCCAAACCGGCCGTGATCAGGCGAGCCACCCTGTCGGCGCCCACGACCGGGCGCGGCATGGCCTGCTTTACGCCGCCACCGTCGCCCAGCGCGACCACGTCGGGTGCCAGCAGGTCGACCAGGCCCTGAAGGTCGCCGGTCTCGATCGCCCGCCGGAACGCCTCGAGCGCTCCCCGGGTCTCGGCCGGGGAGGCCACGCCGCGGGGACGCCGCTCGGCGACGCGGGCCCGGGCCCGGTGTGCGATCTGTCGCACCGCGGCGGGCGTCTTGCCCACCGCCTCCGCCAGCTCGTCGTACCCGAGGTCGAAGACCTCGCGCAGCACGAAGACCGCGCGCTCGGTCGGGGTGAGCGTCTCCAGCACCAGCAGCATCGCCATCGACAGGCTGTCGGCCAGTTCGACGTCCTCGGCGACGTCGGGGCTGGTCAGCAGCGGCTCCGGCAGCCACGAACCGACGTACTCCTCGCGCCGCCGGGCCAGCGTCCGCAGCCGGTCGAGCGCCTTCCGCGTGACGACCCGGACCAGGAAGGCCCGCGGGTCGCGCACCTCAGCCTGATCGACGCCGTCCCACTTGAGCCAGGCCTCCTGCACGACGTCCTCGGCGTCCGCGGCCGAACCGAGCATCTCGTAGGCCACGGTGAACAGCAGGCTCCGATGCCGGACGAACGGGTCGCCGATCATGTGTGCGCGACCCTGCTGGCCAGGGGCTGCAGGCCGCACGACGCGGCGTACTCCTGCGAGCGGATGCCGAGGGCGACGTTGGCGCGGGCGGTGAGATTCATGGCGCCCACCCGGGCCGTCAGCTCCAGTACCCCGGCGGCGCCCAGGTCCTCGAGCAGCACGGCGGTCATGTCGTCGGTGACCGTCACCGGGGTCTGGCACATCGCCTCGGCGTACTCCATCACCCGGCGCTCCACCGGCGTGAACACCGAGGACTCCCGCCACCGTGGGACCTCGTGCGCCTTCGCCTCGTCCAGTCCCTTGTTGTGGGCCATGAAGTAGTGGAGGTCCAGGCAAAAGCTGCAGCCCACCTCAGCGGCCGCAGCCATGGTCGCCAAGGACGCCAGGTTGCGGTCCAGCCGGTCCCACTTCTCGGTACGGCCACCGAACCTCATCATGTCCTTGAAGACACGCGGGTGGTGCCACATCACCTCGGCGCCCTCCGGCACGCCGCCGAGCATCTTGCGCATCGCCACCTTGAGCAGGCCGCCATAGAGGCCGGTGATCTCGGTGCGGGGAACGCGGGTGGTACTGGTCATCGCCGTCTCCTTGTCGCCGGTGTGACATGGAGACGCCGGCTGGCGGCGTCCTGTGACATCACGCCGCTACGCCACCGTGGTGGACCGCTCCGCGGCCTTACCGCCTCGGCCGACAGCCGCTCGGCGGCACCGGACCGCCGTCGCACCAGACGACAGTGAGCTACGGCTGCCGGTGATCGGGGGACGGGCCGTACTCGGCTTCGGAGGCAGAGCGTCCCCCACGGGCCCGCCGGGGGTGGTGACCCCCGGCGGGCCCGTCGGGCGCGACCGGTTACCGCGTCACGGGCAGGGCTTCCGCGCGCATACATCGATGACCTTGCCGGTGAGCAGGAACACCGCCTTCTGTTTCTGGGCTCCGGCCTGGGCGCGCGGGAACTCGTGTGAATCGTCGCCGTACTCCGGCCCGGCCGGGGCGAGGTTGGTCGGCGGTGGCGCGTACGCCGCGCCGCTGTTCCAGATCACGATCGCCGAGCCGGTGTACGGGTACCTGCGGATCGGCGCGATGCCCCAGTACGGCCGCACGTCCGGTGACCAGCCGTCGGCGAGCGCGGGGGTGTGCAGGCGGGCGCCGATGGTGCGCGCCTGGACTTCCGCCGCGGCGGGTGAAACCTGCTGGTCGCCGAAGGCCACGTGCATCAGCACCTGGTGCGCCGGGGTGCCCGGCAACGGCCGGTCGGTCATGTGCTGGGCGTACCCGTTGGCCTCGGAACGGTCCCACAACATCTGCAGCAGCGCGAGAATCAGCTGCTGGTCGACCTTGTCCGGGTAGTAGCCGTCCATGATCGTCTGGAACGGGGCGAAGGCCACGCTGCGTTGCAGCAGCGTGGAGTAGTTCATCGCCGGCACGCCGAGCACCGACCGGGTCCAGTCCTGGGCGATGGCGGTGAGCGCGCCGCCGTTGATGCCGCCCTGGCTGTTTCCGTCGTAGTGCAGCCCGCCGGCCACGTTGATCAGCGGCCGTGCGGCGGCGTCCCGGAACGCCGGGTGGGCGGCGAATCCGCCCGGGTGGATCATCGCCCGGCCCAGGAAGAGGAAGTTCAGGTAGCTCTGCTGCAACCGGTCCGCCACCGCGGGAAAGGCACTGAGCTCGGTGAAGGCGCCGGCCACGTAGGGGACGTCGGCGGCGGACATACCGATCCAGCTGGTCGCACAGAAGGTGAAGTCGTACGTGTTCGACATCGTCTTGACGTTGCCGGCGTTGATCTCGGTTGGCTTGCCGAGCAGGCCGTGGCCGTAGAGCGAGAGGTGCGCAGGCTTCGCGGCGGAGGCACTGCGCGGGATGTTGCAGACGAAGTCCGCCGCGACCGTCGCGCCGGACGGCGTGGGCAGGGCGTTCGGCTTCGGTGGCGTTCCGCCGCCGCCGGCCGGGCCGTAGTGCAGCCGGGAACCGGGCCCGCCGTCGCCCGTCAGATAGGACGGTACGCCGATGGTGCCGGTCACCTGCCGGGCGATCAGCGGCTCCTGCTCCGGTGGGTAGTCGGTCACCTGAGTGACGGTGAACGACGGTGCGGCCCGGCGGAGGGCGGCGAACGCGCCGTCCCGGATCGCCAACATCCGCCCGGTCAGACCGTGCCGGCTGGCCACGGTGAAGTCCCAGGCCAGGTAGAGGCTGTGCCGCTTGACGCCGGCCCTGGTCAGGTCGGTGAGGATCCGCTTCATCTGCGGTACGCGACGGTCCCGATGGCCGAGGCCGGCACCGGTCACGTACGCCGTGAACGCCTTCGGTGCCGGGATCAGCGCCTCGTTGCCGTCGCGCATGCCGCGCAGGCCGACGACGTACCGGGTGCCCTCGGTCAGCGCCACCGCCGGCCGGATGATCAGCAGCTGCCGGTCCGGCTGGCCGGCCGCGTGTGCGTCCAGCTCGGCCCAGTACGGCGTGCGCCTGCCGGTCCGGGCGTCGAGCAGCACGATCGGCGCGTCCGGCGCCAGCGAGCGGCCGATGTCGGTGACCGGCGCGATTCCGGTCGCCGTGGCGTCGAGGCCGGGCACGCGCACCAGGATCGGCGAGCCGGGACTGAACCCGTCCTGCCGGTTCCATTCCGTCGGGTCGATCGGGGTCCCCTGCGCGTTGGCGGGCATCGCGGAGGCCGCGAACCGCACCCGCTTGCCGGTCGGGCTGGTCCGATCCGGCACGGTGAAGTAGTCGTTCGGGAACGGCAGCAGGCAGGCTGTCGGGTCGATCGGGTCGCAGGCCCGGTGCCCGGCCGGTGCGGGATTCGCGGGCGGAGCCGCGGCGGCACCCCCGCCGAGCAGGACGGCGCCTGCGGTCACCAGCACGGACACGGCAAGACGGAGCCGTCTGGGGGTGGCCACTCGCATCTCCTTTGATGCTCGACGGTGAATCGATGCGGACATCGACGAAGGTACGTGGAGCGTGGTGTCCTTCCTACGCTCGTGAATGGATCTCGGCAAGGGGCGCTGCGCGCCGGGGACGAGTACCTGCCGGTGGTCCCCCGCCGGCTGGCCCGGCCTTGTCGCCCGATCGCCCCGATCGCGGGACGGAGTGGCTCTCCATGATCGTCTGCTGTAAATGGAGAACTCGCCCGGCGTGTCGTCTCACAAATCAGCAGACGATCAAGCCGCGACGCTCGGCACCTCAGGCGCGGGCGGTGTGGGGGGTGGGGGGCCGTCCGCCGGCGGCTAGTCGACGGCCGAGGCGTCGGCGAGGACGTCGAGCAGCAGGGCGGCGGTCCAGCCGAACGCGGGCGAGCCGAGGCCGACCCCGGTGTCCGGGTGGAAGTACTCGTGGCAGCCGGCCGTCGCGACCAGGTCCACCATGGACGCGCGCAGCCCGGCGGCGAGGTCGAGCCGGTGGTGGGTGCGCAGGCCCCGCCACAGCAGCCAGTCCAGGTTCAGCCAGCTCGGCCCGCGCCAGTAGCGCAGCGGCTCGAAGTCCGGCGCGGTCCGGTCGTGGCTGGGCAGCGGCCGGTCCATCCGCGCGGCCAGCCCGAACCGGGGCGAGCACGCCTCGGCGAGCACCGTGGCGACCTGCCGGGACGGCAGGTCGGGCAGCGCCAGCGGGACGAGGCCGAGCGCGGTGCGGGCCGGCACGAGCCGGCCGGTGCGCAGGTCCCGGGGGTGGAAGGCGCCGGTCGCCGGGTCATACAGCCGGTCGACGAGGGTCGCGGTGATCCGGGCCGCCCGCTCGCGGTGCGGGCCGGGGTCGGCGCCGACCGCGCGGGCGATCGCCGCCAGGGCGTGCTCGGCGAGCCCCAGCGCGGTGTTGAACAGCGGGCACTCCACCAGGAACGGGTGCCGCCCGGCCAGCCCGTCGTCGCCGTACCGGCCCGCCCGGTAGGCGTCGACCAGCGCGACGTACCGCGCGTAGTCCAGGTCGGTGGGGCGTTGCGCGGCGTCGGCGTGGGCGGTGTCGTGCCGCCGGTACGCCCGCATGACCGCCTCGTCGGCGGGCACCACGGCCAGCGGCGGGTCCCAGGCGGGGCTGTTGTCCAGCCCTGACTCCCAGGGGTGCACGAGGCAGGCCAGCCCGGCCCCGCCGACGTCGCGCCGGCCGGTCAGGTAGCGCTGTTGGGCGACGAGCCGGGGGTAGAGCCAGGCCAGTTCCGTCCGGCTGCGCTCGGACGGCGTCCGCCGGTACGCCAGCCAGGCGGCGAGGGCGTGCACGGGCGGCTGGACGATGCCGGAGGTGGCCGCGGCGGGCGCGCCCGGGGCCCGGGCGGAGTCCCAGAACCCGGGCCCGGGGAAGTAGGATCCGACGGGCAGCGCGGGGTTGAACACGATGTGCGGCACCCGCCCGTCGGCCCACTGGGCGGCGAACAGGGTGCGCAGCTCCCGCCAGGCGCGGTCGGGACGCGCCGTGGCCAGGCCGATCGCGATGAACGCCGAGTCCCAGCTCCACTGGTGCGGGTAAAGGGTGCGCGACGGGACGGTGTGGTCGTGCTCCCAGTTGCCGTCGAGGGTGGCGACCGCCAGCCGGCGCAGCGCCCCGAGGTCCCGGGCCATGGCCGGGCCGACCGGGGGCGCGTCGTCGGCGGCGGTGCCGGCGCTCACGCCGCCGCCCGCTTCGGTTCGGCGTGCCGGAGCACGGTGGCGGCCTGTTGCAGCGCCCGCACCGGCTCGCCGCGCAGCCGGCACTCCAGGGCCAGCCAGCCCCGGTAGTCGACCTCCAGCAGGGTACGCACCAGCGCCCGCCAGTCCAGGTGACCGGCGCCGGGCTGGCACCGGTTGGAGTCGCTGACCTGCACGTGCCCGAGGTAGGGCGCGGCGGCCCGCAGGGCGGCGTGCACGTCGTCCTCCTCGATGTTCATGTGGAAGGTGTCGGCGACCACCCGCACCGAGGGCAGCCCGACGGCCGCGCAGAGGACCACCGCCTCGTCGAGCCGGTTGACCATGTGGTCCTCGTACCGGTTCAGCGGTTCCAGGAAGAGGGTGACCCCCTCGGCGCGGGCGTGCTCGCCGAGGGCGCCGAGGGCGTCGAGGAGCACCCGCCGGTCGGCGGACGGCGGGCGGGGCGGCTCGAACGGCGGCAGCCGGCGGGAGAACATCCCCCAGGCGGCGGGGGTCATCACGCCGACGCCGCCCAGCTCGGCGATGACCGACAGTTGGGAGCGCAGGTTGGTCACGGCGTCGCGGGACCGGTCGGGGTCGAAGTCGCCGATGAAGTGGTCCATCTCGACGCAGACGGTCGGCATCGCCACCCCGGCGGCGCGGGCCCGGCGCAGCTCGGGCAGCCGGCGGGCGAAGGACAGGTCGCCCCGACCGCGCAGTTCGAGCCCGTCGAAGCCGAGCGCGGCGGCGAGGGCGTGCTTCTGGATCAGGTCTGCGCCGGGGAGCAGTTGCTCCTGGCAGGCGAGCGGAATGGTCATTCAGAACCTCAGCACCACTTGGAGGACGTCACCGTCACCGCGGTCGAGCAACGCCAGCGCGTCGGCCACCGCGCCCGCGTCGACGACGTGGCTCACCAGCGGCAGCGGGTCGACGCTGCCCTCGGCCACCAGGTCCATGAAGGTGTGGGCGACCCGGGCCCCGGTCCACCGGCCGGCCTGGCCGGGCGCCGGGTCGGCCCCGGACACCTGGGCCGCCACGAGCTGGATCCGGTTGTGGTGGAACTCCTCGCCGAGTCCCAGCCCGTCGGCGTGCCCCTGGTAGAAGCCGGCCGCCACGACGCGGCCGGCGTGGGCGGTGGCCCGGATCGCCTCATGCAGCGCCGGGTACGCCCCGGACAGCTCCAGGCAGACGTCGGCGCCCCGGCCGCCGCTCACCCGGCGCAGCGCGACGGCGGCGGACTCGGCGTCCGCGTCGACGACCAGCCGGGCGCCGCAGCGGGCGGCGTGGCCCAGCCGGACGGCCAGCCGGTCCACCGCCACCACCCGGGCCCCGGAGAGGGTGGCCAGCCGGGTGGCGAGCAGCCCGATGACGCCCTGGCCGAAGACGCCGACCCAGTCGCCGAGGTGCAGGTCGCCGGCGATGACGGCGGTGAGCGCGATGGCCCCGGGCCGGGCGAACACGGCGGCGAGCGGGTCGAGCCCGGCGGGCAGCGGGTGGACCGCGTCGGCGCGGACGACCGCCTCGGCGCGGTGGCCCCAGATGCCCCAGACGGTCTGGCCGGGGTGCCGGTCGGCGACGTCGGGGGCCGCCTCGACGATCTCGCCGACCTCCTCGTAGCCGAAGCCGGCCAGCGGATACGGCACCGGCGCCCGGCGGGGGACGAACATCCGGGTGGCGTCGTCCCAGTCCTTGCTCAGCCGGGGGTTGCTGCCCCGGTAGAGGGTGAGCTCGGTGCCGGCCGAGATGCCGGAGTAGCAGGTGCGGACGCGGACCTGGCCGGGGCCAAGCGGGTCCGGGGCGCAGGGCTCGAGGCTGATCCGTCGGGGCCCGGCGAGTGAGACAACCCAGTTGGCCATGAGTCACATCCCGGTAGCACTGGGCTCCATCGTAGAACAAAATATCGGCATATGTCTTGCAATTGATCAATCGAAGATGTCGAATCCGTCATGTACCCCTTCGAGGGGAGTGCCCTCCAGGAGTCCGCTGCCATCGACGGGGCGGGCCGGCTCGGGATCATCCGCCGGGTCAGCCTCCCCCTGGCCGCCCCGTCGATCATGGCGGTCGCCCTCTACGACTTCATGATCGCCTGGAACGGGTACCTGTTCGCCCTGCTCTTCCTCGTCGACAAGCCGGACCGGTGGACGGTGTCGCTCGGGCTGTCGCTGCTCGCCGACGGCGTCGAGGTGCCCAAGACGGTGCTGATGGCCGGCGCGGAGAAGGGCTGATAATGGGCTGCGCGTGCGCCCGCCTCACCCTAGGCTCCCGTGCGACCGGCTGGTCAGGCGTCCTGTCGACAGCGGTCAGTCAACGGATCGGAGATGGGCAGAGAAATGACGACTCAACTGTTCGCGCTCAGCTTCGACGCGAACGAACCCCTGCGGCTCGCACGGTTCTGGTCCGGGGTCCTGGGTTGGGACATGGCCGACGATCCGCACGACGGTGTCGCGCTCCTGCCCAGTGACGACACCGGGTTCCGAATCCGCTTTCTTCCGACCCAGCGGCGGAAGGACGGCCAGAACCCGATGCACTTCGATCTGACGAGCGCGTCCCTGGAGGACCAGCAGCAGACGGTGGCGAGGGCACTGGAACTTGGGGCACAGCACATCGACATCGGCCAGCTCCCGGAGGAACGGCATGTGGTGCTCGCCGACCCCGAGGGCAACGAGTTCTGCGTCATCGAGCCGGGCAACAACTTCCTTGCCGACTGCGGATTCGTCGGAGCGCTGGCCTGCGACGGTTCGCAAGAAGTCGGATACTTCTGGAGCGAAGCGCTGGGGTGGCCGCTGGTCTGGGATCAGGACCAGGAGACCGCGATCCGTTCGCCGCTCGGCGGTCCGAAGATCACGTGGGGTGGTCCACCGCTGATGCCGAAGACGGGCAAGCAACGACTGCACTTCGACCTCGCCCCACCTGCCCACGGTGATCAGCAGGCAGAGGTTGACCGTCTGCTCTCCCTCGGGGCGACTCGAATCGACATCGGCCAGGGCGAGGTCAGCTGGGTGGTCATGGCCGACCCCGACGGCAACGAGTTCTGTGTGTTGACGCCCCGGTAGCGCGGCCAGGGTCCGGCGGGCGGCTACCCCGCAGGTCGCGATGAGAGGCGTGCTCCTCCGCAGACTCGATCTGAGCCCACGCCTCCTTCGCCGCAGGAGAAGCCAGCAGATCCACCCTGGCCCGCAACGACACCGAAGCAGGTGTACGGCCCCGACGAGTCGCAGATATGAGTTTTCCGCGTGCGGCAGTCGCTGAAGAGTTCCGCGTAGAGAGCTATCCGTGCCTCGTGTAGGAGGTTCGCCCGCTGCTGCTGTCCCTGCCAGCGAGCACCGAGGTAGCCAGGGCGATTGCGAAGTCGGGCGGGAGCGCTTCGATCAGGATGTCTCGGGGGTCCTGGCGTGGGCGCCGCTCCACGGCAGGTGTGCCTCCCGGTGCCTATGGAGCTGAGTCGGATACGACATCAGCCACGCTCGGCGACCGCAAGCGACGACCCGAAAGCGGTGGGTGACGCGACGGCGGTGGCCCGACCGGCGGTGATGACGTAAACGACTCAGCTCCACAGGCGCCGCCCCGCCCACAACTCCGCCACCGCCACGGTCCCCGGGCCGACCAGGAACCGCACCCGCGACAACGCAATGACCCTGCCGAGGCGGCCGCCGCAGATCGCCAGCAGGGCACCGAGAAAACCCGGCCACAGTTGATTCACCGGAAGCGGTCTCAGCAGCCCGTCATATCCTCAGCCCGCCCTCCGAGCCTTACGGGCGATCGACGCTGCCGAGGTCACCGAGGCACGGGCCAGCGCGGCGGCCGAGGTGGACGGCATCCGCACCCGTGCCGCCGAAGAACTTCGCGAACTGACCGCCAGCGCGGCTGCGGATGCCGTCCACCGGGAATGAAATCGCCACACTTCGCGTCCGCCTCGCCGAGACGGCCGATCTGTTCGAGACAGTATCGACCGAGTCCGAGCGACACCAGGTGGCAGCCCGTCAGGCCGAGGCCACTCGGGTCAACGCCGACCCGGCCCGGGTCGAACTCGGCGTCCTGATCGACCGGCTTTCATTCACCGCATCGAACCAACCCTACAAGGGACAAAACCTATCGAACCATCCCCTCCTTGCTGATCCCACCAGTCGACGGTGACCTTTCGCGCCGCCTCCCCGGGTGGCCGCCCGGGCCACCACTGACCCGGACTAGCGTGGGGTCATGGCCAACCCGACCCGCTGGGCCACCGACACCGGCCCCGAGCACTCGCAGTGGTACATCGACCGCTTCCGTCGACTGGCGGCCGAGGGCGCCGACCTGGCCGGGGAGGCCCGGCTGCTGGACGCGCTGGTCCCGCCGGGCTCCCGGATCCTGGACGCCGGCTGCGGCACCGGGCGGGTCGGCGCGGCGCTGGCCGCCCGGGGCCACACGGTGGTGGGCGTGGACGCCGACCCGGCGCTGGTCGAGGCCGCCCGCGCCGACCACCCCGGCCCCCACTTCCTGGTCGGCGACCTGGCCGAGCTGGACCTGGCGGCGGCCGGGGAGGCCGAGCCGTTCGACGCCGCCGTGGTGGCCGGCAACGTGATGGCGTTCGTCGCCCCCGGCACCGAGCCGGAGGTGCTCCGCCGGGTCGCCGCCCACCTGCGCCCGGACGGTGTCGTCGTGGTCGGCTTCGGCACCGACCGGGGCTACCCGCTGGCCGACTTCGACGCCGACGCGGTCGCCGCCGGGCTGCGCCAGGAGCACCGCTTCGCCACCTGGGACCTGCGCCCCTGGACCGACGGCACCGACTTCGCGGTCACCGTGCTGCGCCGCCCCGCCGACCCGACCGTCGGCTGACCCGCCCGATCCCGCCCGCAGTGCTGCCGACGCCGGTGGTGCCCGACGGTCAGCCACGGAGATCGTCTGTCGCGTACCGGCGTCGGCCCGGCGTGTCGCGCCGGTGACCAGCAGATGATCAAGGGGCGGCCCATGAGGAAGCGCGCGGGGCGTGCGTCCGTCCGCCTCAGCGGGTCGTCTCGCGGAGGTGGGCGGCGAGCAGCGCGACGGCCAGCAGCGCGGCGGCGGCCCCGACCAGCGGCAGCGGCGCGGGGCCGGCCGGCAGCCCGTGCTGGCGTACCGCGCCGGTGACGTCGAGCCCGCCGAGCCCGTTCACCGCCGCCCACCACAGCGCCAGCCAACCGACCTGGAACGGCCGGGGGCTGCGGGTGAGCGCGCCGAGCGCCAGCGCCCCGGCGGGCAGCAGCAGCGCGGCGGCGGCCCACGCGGCGAGCCCCGGCCCGTCGCCGGCCGCCAGCATCCGCAGTGCCGGTACCCCGCCGACGACCCCGGTCAGCGCCACGCCCGCCGCCCACTGGGCGACCACCCGACGGTACGGCCGGGGGTGGGCGGCCAGCAGCGGCTCGACACCCTCGGCGTGCGCCTGCGTGCCGAGCCGGGACCAGACCAGGATCGGCCAGATCCAGGCGGCCAGCAGCAGTCCCCGGGTGGCCACGGCGGCCGGCGCCACGGCGGCCCCGACGGCGAGCAGCGCCACCCCCGCCCACCACCAGCGGGACAGCCCCTGCACCAGCACCCGCAGCTCGCCGGTGAGCAGCCGCCCGGCGGTGACCCCGGGGCTGGCCGGGGTCCGGGGCCGACCGCCGAACACGGCGGCCGGGTACCCCACCGGCCCGCCGGGGCCGGGCACCGCGCCCGGGGCCGCGAACGGGCCCGGGCCGACGACGCCACCCTGGGCCGCGAACGGGCCCGGGCCGACGACACCACCCTGGGCGGGGAACGGGCCCGGGACGGCGAACGCGCCCGGATCCACGCCCGGGACGGCAGCCGCGACGGCGTCGGGGTGACCGGCGGGGCCCTCGGGGGCGGGCCGGTACCGGCCCCGGGCCGGGTCGAAGCGGGTGAACCAGAGCGCGGGCAACACCGCCAGGCCAGCGGCCAGGAGCAGAAGCAGCAACCGCGCGGCGACGAACCCGGCGTCCGGGTGCAGGCCGGACCAGTCGAACACGCGCAGCGGCGCGTCCCGGGCGGTGAGCCCGAGGCTGAACTCCGCGCCGTCCGTCGGCACCCCCCGGCGGCCCAGGTCGGCGGCAATGGATGCGGCGACCCGGTGGCTGCCGAGGCCGCCGAGCGGCGCACCGGCGCCCTGCCCGACGATGACCGCGACCATCCAGCAGCAGAACCAGACGACGTTGCCGAGCCCGGCGCGCAGCGGCCGGACGGTGCCGAAGAGCACCGCCGCCGCCGCGGTGACCGCCAGCACGGGCAGGGTCAGCAGCAGGAACGGCGACAGCAGCGCCACCGGGTCGAGCGCGCGGGACTCGCCCCGGGCCAGTTGCAGCACCACCGCCGTGCCGGCCAGCACGCCGGTCATCGACGCCAGCACCAGCAGGTTGCTGCCGAACTTCCCGGCGAGGTAGGCCACCCGGGTCAGCGGGGTGGCGGCCAGCAGCTCGCCGACGCCGCCGCGCTCGTCGCGTTCGATGCCGTCGCGCAGCACGTAGAAGCCGCCGAGCAGCAGCCACAGGGCCGCCGCGAGGGCGATGACCGTGCCGGTCCAGGCACTGTCGTAGCGGCCCCGCCAGCCGCCCGCGTCGAGGATCACCCAGCGGGCGTCGGCGGCGGGCGCGGCGAGCAGGCCCAGGCCGATCGCCGCGCCCAGCACCACCAGGTACGCCGGCCGGCGTACCCGCTCCCGCAGGTCGGCCAGGGCCACCGCGCCGGCCGCGTGGGCCTGCGCCGCGAGGCCGGCGGGCACCCGGGGGGCGCTCACCGCCACACCACCGTCGGCGCGGCCGGCTGCGGGGTGTGGATCGCGTCGAGGTACGCGTCCTCCAGGTCGGGGGTGACCGGCACGGCGCCGGGCGCGGGCGGCTCGGCGGCCAGCACCCGGGCGCGTACCCCCGTCGGGGTGCGCAGCGTGCGGGTGAGCACGTGCCCGGCGGCGAGCCGGGGCACCTCCTGCGGCGGCAGGTCGACCTCCCACACCCGGCCGGTCAGGGGGCGCAGCAGGTCGGCGGGGGTGCCCTGGCGGCGCAGCCGCCCGCCGGCCACGATCGCGATGTCCCCGGCCACCGACTCGACGTCGGAGACGATGTGGGTGGACAGCAGCACCACCCGGTCGGCGGCCAGGTCGCTGAGCAGGTTGCGCAGCCGGACCCGCTCCTCCGGGTCGAGGCCGGCGGTCGGCTCGTCGACGACGAGCACCCGGGGGTCGGCGAGCAACGCCTGGGCGATGCCGATCCGCCGCCGCATGCCGCCCGAGTAGCCGCCGAGCGGCCGGCGGGCCGCCTCGGTGAGGTTGACCAGCTCCAGCAGCTCGTCGACCCGGGCCCGCGCCGAGCGCCGGGACAGCCCCTTAACCGCCGCGAGGTACGACAGGAACTCCCGCCCGCTGAGCTTCGGGTAGCCGGTGAAGTCCTGCGGCAGGTACCCGAGGGTGCGGCGCAGCGCCTCCGGTCGGGCGACCGCGTCGGCCCCGTCGAAGAGCATCCGCCCGCTGCTGGGCCGGGTCACCGTGGCTGCGATCCGCAGCAGCGTCGACTTCCCCGCCCCGTTGGGGCCGAGCAGTCCGACGAGCCCCGGCCCCAGCCGCAGCGTCAGCCCGTCCACCGCCCGCCGGCCGCCCCGGTACACCTTGCCGACGTCCACCAGTTCCAGCACGATCTGCCCTTCCGCCTCGCCCGTTTTGTTCCGGGTCACAGCGGACCACGCGGCGGCGGTGGCGGGCACTACGGCCAGATACCCAGTTCGGGGTAGTGCCCGCTCTACCCCCGCCTCAGGCGGGCGCGGCGACTGCGCGGGCGACGGCCGGGTCGAGCGGGCTGCCGGCGGGCACCAGGCTCACCAGGCCGGCCGGCAACCGGACGGCTCGCACGTCCCGGTAGCCGAGCATGCCGAGCACCTCGGGGTCGGCCAGCACGTACCGCCGGCCGAGGTCGGTGACGACGGAGACCGCGCCGCCGGTGGCGCCCGGCGCGGCGGCCGACTCCACGACCGCGCCGTGCCCCGGCTCGACCACCACGTGGTCGGCGACCGCCGCCACGCCTGCGGTACGCGGGCTGCCGGACAGGTCGGGCACGGCCGCGCCGAGCCGCACGTCGCGGACCTCCCCGTCGTCGCCGATGCCGACGCAGAGCGCTCCGCCGTCCGGGGCGGCCAGCCGGGGCGGGCCGGTCGGCGGGGCGGTCGGCCCGGTCGGCACGAGGTCGGGCTGCTTGGGCAGCGCGGCGAACCGGCCCAGGGTCAGCGCCTCCGGCTCGCCCTGGCCGGTGCGGGCGAGCAGCAGGTTGGCCTGCAACTCGGTGATGCCGGCGAGGCCGTCGGAGAGGGCGACGGCGTACTGCCGGCCACCGCCGGAGTTGCGGATCAGGAAGACGTCGCCGACCAGGGCGCCGGACACCTGGGCCGAGGGCCGCCCGAGGCCGGGCAGCTCCGGCGGGGCGAGGTCGGCCCCGGCCGGAATGCTGTCGATCAGGGCGGGGGCGGCCGGCACAGCCCGCTGCCGGGTGGCGGCGAGCGCGGCGAGCGACCGGCCGGTGTCCCGCAGCAGGTACCGGCGGGCGTGCCAGACCAGGTGCAGGCCACCGCCGGGGTGCCGGAGCAGGACCGCGTCGTCGCCCGGGGGCCGGCCGCCGGCGGCGGCCACCCCGATCAGCACGGCGGAGCGGGGTGCGGCCCGTTCCGCCTCGGTGGTGGCGACCGAGCAGACGGTCCACGGGGCGGTCGACAGGCGGGACGGCTCGGGCAGCGAGTCCGGGGCGTCGGGGATGCCCAGCGGCAGACCGCGCGGCACCCCCTCGATCGAGCGGCGGGCGGCCAGCACGGTCTGCGGGCGTTCGGCACCGAGGATCAGCAGCGCGGAGGCGTAGTTGAGCACCGGGTGCAGCTTCTGGTCGCGGTAGACGAAACGGGCGCCGGACTCCTTCTCCACGATCACCGCGCCGGGGTCGCGCCACTTGCTGCCGCCGCCGGTGAAGAGCCCGTACAGGGCGAAGCCGCCGAGGGCGATCGCGGCGACCAGCACGCTGGCCAGCCCGGCCCCGGCCAGCCGCCGGAACGGCGACCGCGCCGGGTCCGTCTCCCGCATCACCAGGGCGGCGACCGCCCGCTGGACGGTGAACTGGTACGAGTGAAGCTGGTCCTGCCGCGACGGCATGCGGTCCCCTCCGACGGGTCGGTCGGGGCACAGGATAAGCGCTGCGTCGATCCCTCGAAGACCCTCCGTGGCCGGCCGGAGGGCCGAGGGCAACGCGCTGGTGGCGTTCCACCTGGTCGGCGACGCGCCGCCGCCCGCCCTGGTCGCGCTGTCACACGAGGCGTCGGTGGACGAGCACCCGTAGGGCCACGAATCCGGGGACGGCGGGCAGCCAGAACGTCGCGAGCCGGTAGATCAGGACTGCGGCGACGGCCGTCTCCACGGTCAGCCCGTAGAGCAGCAGCCCGGACACGAGAGCCGCCTCGGTGGCCCCGAGCCCGCCGGGCGTGGGGGCGGCGGTGGCGACGCCCTCGCCGACGACGCACACCAGGATCACCGGGGGCACCAGGGTGAGGTCGATCGGGTGGCCGACGGCGAGCACCGCGAGGTAGAGACTGGCGCCGTAGCAGAGGGTGAGGGCGACTGAGGACACGACCAGCCGGACCAGCCGGTGCTGGCGGGTCAGGGCGCGCAGGGCCGACAGCACCTGACCGGCTGCGGCGCGTCCTTGCCGGCGCAGCCGGGGGACGGCGAGGGCCACCGCGGCGACCAGCAGCACCGCCACGACGGTCAGCAGGATGGGCAGCGCCTTCGCGCTGGCCTCGTGGGTCAGGGTGCGGGCGGGCTGGCGGGCGAAGGGCAGCAGCACGGGCAGCAGCAGCACGACGGAGACGACGCCCGCGACGCGGGACACGGCGACGGCGGTGGCCGCCTCTGCCGTGGGGATCGCCTTCTGGTGCAGGTAGCGCAGGCTCAGGGCGGCGCCGCCGACGCTGCCCGGGGCCAGCCGGTTGGCGAAGGACGCGGCGACCTGCACGACGGTCGCCTCCCGTAGCGGAATCCGGTCGGCGACGGAGAGGCGCAGCACGACCGCGCTGAGCACATAGGTGGCCGCGGAGGCGAGCAGGGTCGCGGTGACGGCCACCGGGTTCGCGCGGGCCAGCAGGTGCAGGGCGGTGCGTACCTGCCCGACCTGGGGAAGGAGGAGGTGTACGAGCAGGCCGAGGACGAGCAGCAGCCCGATGCCGTGGGGAGTCACCCGCACGACCCGGGCCAGTCGGTCGTCGTGGTCCGGGCAGTGCCGCAGGATCTCGCCGCGTACCTGGTCGAGCAGGTCGGGGAACCGGCCCAGCGTGCCCCGTCCCGCCCGGGACAGCACCGGTTTCTGCAGGTACGGCAGGCTGTCGGCGACGTGCCCGCCGCCGAACTGCGCGACGGCCGCGTCGACTGCGGCCCGGGGGGTGATCCGACCGGCGAGGGTGACCAGCAGTTCGACGACGTCCCGGGACTGCTGGTCGGCCGAGGCGTCGTCGGCGCCGAAGCCGAAGTCGACGAGGTACGCGGTCCGGCCACGGATGAGGATGTTGGCCGCGCGCAGGTCGCGGTGCGCGATCCCGGCGCCGTGCAGCAGCGCCACCTGTCGGCAGGCGTCGGCCGCCGCGTCGAGCGGCAGCGGCCCGAGCGTCGCGTCCAGCGAGGGGGCGTCGGTGAACTCCTGCACCAGCAGGGCGTCACCGCGCCCGGTGGTGGCGGTGGTGACGACTGCGGGCACGCGCGCCCCGGCGCGCTGCGCCAGCAGGACCATGTAGGTTTCGTGCTCGTTCTTCTGCTTGGCGGTGGCATATGGTGGTTCGTCCGCCACATGCCGGTAGCGCAGCCGCCGGTAGAGCTTGTACGCCCAGTCCGCGTCGCGCTGTTCACCGCCGGTCACCTTCACGAACATCCGGCGGCCGTCTGCGGTGTCCGCCCGCCAGGGCCGTGAACCACGGGCGTCCCCGGTGATCGGTTCCAGCCGCACGGCGTCGATCCCGCGCTGCGCGAGCACCCGGCGCAGCCGCGAGGTGGACTGCTCCGGGCCGACCTCGCCGACGATCAGGCGGGTCAGGCACACCGCCAGCCAGCCGGCCAGGAATCCGCCGACCGCGTCGGCGGGCAGGTGCGCCCCGACGTGCACGCGGGCCAGGGCGACCAGGACGATCACCGCCCACAGCGGTCGGCGCCAGCGCGGATCGACGGCGCGGGCGGTGACGAGGCACAGGGCGGAGGCGACCGCGACGTGCCCCGACGGGTAGCCGAACGCTCCGGTGATCGTGTCGTGCGTCCGTACGTCGGCCAGCAGCGCCGCGGGTCGCTGCCGGGCCACCGCGGCCTTGCCCAGCACCGCGAGCCAGTACGCCAGGTTGCCGGCCAGGAGCAGGTCGCGGGCGACCGCGAAGCGCCGCATGAGCGCAGCCACGGCGGCGACGACGAAGACGGCCACGTACGACCCGACCTGCATGACCACGACCAGCCCGGGAGTCAGCCCGGCCGGCAGGCGGTTGAGCAGGGTGAACAGGTCCCGCTCCCAGCGGGCGACCGAATGGTGGCCCACCGCCAGGCTCACCGCGACCAGCAGGCCGGTCGAGGTGACCAGGCTGACCAGCAGCGCCGGTGACGGGCGGTGCGTCCGGGCCATCACCAGTCCTCGACTCCGACGGTCGCTCCCCGGAGCCGGCTCCGGGCCTGTGGATCGACCCTACGGCCCGCGTGGACTCCGGCACGGCCGTTTACCCCGCATGGGGCCGGGGGCTGCGGCGGGGGGACAGCCAGCCGAGGAAGCGGGTGTGCAGCACGCCCGGGGCGGGGCGGGAGCCCAGGTGGTGCATGTCGTCCATCGCCTGGTACATGGACGCCGCCAGGTAGAACGCGAGCGCGATCGAGTGGCCGCGGAACTCGGTGAGCAGGTCGAGCCGGGCCGGGCCGCACGGCCAGGACGCGGCGCAGGACCGGCACAGCCAGGCGGGACGCATCGGCAGGTGCGTCCTGGGCGGGAGGCGGCTCACCGGCAGCCCCGGTGCGGGCGGCTGCTCCGGTGCATGCGGGTGCTCCGGTACGGGCGGGTGCTCCGGCTCCGGCTTCGGCTTCCTGGCCCGGCGCTCCCGGCAGCGTACGCATCCGCAGCGCGGTCCACGGCGCGATCCGTGCCGGCCTCTCCTGTGCAGCATGGCTCTCCCCTTCGGCTCCGCTGGAGGCCGCCCCGCGCCGGATACGCGGGGCGGCCGACGGGCGCGACCGCCGGGCCCTCGCCTCCACCGGCCGCGCCGTCCTCTGCGGAGAAACCCTGCCGCGCGTAATGGTCCAGATACAGGGCGTAAGGGTATGGTCAGCAGACATCCCTGACATCCCCTTGGGAGGGGCCGTGAACGACGCTCTCCGGGCCGCGCTGCACGACACCGGCCACACCACCGACTCGCTCGCCGCAGAGGTCGGCGTCGATCCGAAGACGACCGCGCGATGGTTGCACGAGGAACGCATCCCCCATCCCCGGCACCGCGCGGCGGCGGCGGCCGTCCTCGGCCGGGACATCGGGGACATCTGGGCGGACACATCGAGACGTCGGGAGCCCATCTGGTTCCGACCGTGGCAGGAAATCGAGCGCGAGGCGGTCTCGCTTCGCTCGTACGAGTCCATGGTGCTGCCCGGCCTGCTCCAGACGGAGGCGTACGCCCGCGCGGTGCTCGGCGGCACCGGCCTGATCGCCCGGGGCGACGTGGAGCGGCACCTGGCCACCCGGCTGGCCCGCCAGGACATCCTGCGCCACGACGACCCGCCGCAGTTCACCGCCGTCGTCGACGAGGCGGTGCTGCGCCGGCCGGTCGGCGGCCCGGCGACCATGCGCGAGCAGTTGCACGCCCTGGTCGCGGCGTGCGCGCACCCGCACGTGCGGGTGCACGTCGTGCCGTCCCGGGTGGGCGCGTACGCCGGGCTGAACGGGCCGTTCGTCATCGCGACCAGCGCGGACCACCGCCTCGGCGGCTACCTGGACAACCAGATCCAGGGGCAGGTGGTCAGCGACCCGGACGACATCGCGGCGATACTGGGGGCGTGGGAGAACGTGCGCGGCGAGGCGCTGTCCCACTGGCAATCGGTCGAGCTGATCACGGAGGTGGCGCAGACATGGGCCTGACTGGCGCGCGGTGGCGCAAGAGCAGCCGCAGCAGCGGCAACGGCGGAAACTGCGTCGAGGTGGCCGACAACCTCCCGGGCGTCGTCGGCGTACGCGACAGCAAGGACCCCACCGGCCCGGTCCTCACCTTCCCCCCGACCGCCTGGCGCACCTTCGTGACCCGGGCCGCCGGCCGGGGCTGACCCGCCCGCAGTTCCCGGCGCTCCTGAGGCGGCCGGGGTCACCGTCGCCGACGGTGACCCCGGCCGACAGCGCGGGTCGAGGGAGGTCAGTTCCACCGGTCCTGGTTGAGGAACCGGGCGAAGCCCCGCCACGAGTTCGGCCCCATCACCCCGTCGATCGGGCCGGTGTAACCGTAGCCGGAGGCCAGTCGCTGGACCGCCTTCCACGAGTTCGTCCCCATCACCCCGTCGATCGGGCCGGTGTAGCCGTAGCCGCGCATGGCCCGTTGCAGCGCCGCGTAGGTGTTCGGACCGGGTACCCCGTCGATCGGGCCGGTGTAGCCCGAGGTGATCCGCAGCCAGTTCTGCATCCGCTTGTAGAAGATGGTGCCCGGGATGCCGTCCTGCTCGGTCGAGGTCTTGGGCAGCCCACCACCCGGGTTCTGGCCGATGTAGGTGAGCGGGTTGATCCGTACCCCGCTCGGGTTGATCATGTGCCAGTGCAGGTGCGGGCCGGTGGAGCTGCCGGAACCGGGAGCGCCGACGGCCCCACCGGACCGTCCCACGATCGCACCGGCGCCGACTGCGGCGCCGTTGCCCAGCAGGAACTGCGACAGGTGCATGTACTGGCTGCGGTATCCGTCCGCGTGGTGGATCGTGACGGTGTGCCCGCCCGTGCCGTTGTTGGGGATGTTCTGGATCGTGCCGGCGCCGCAGGCCGGCAGGTTGGTGCCGACGCCCATCCCGAAGTCGATGCCGCCGAGCGAGCCGCTGTTGAGGTGGTCCTGCCAGGATCCGGTGATCGCGTAGCCGGCGAACGGGTTGTAGATCGATGGCGCGGCGTGGGCGATCCCGGGCAGGCCGAAGACACCGCCGACGGCGAGGGCACCGGTGGTCAGGGCGGTGCCGCGCAGCAGCGTACGGCGGCTGAGGCCGGCCGGCGACTGCTCTCCGCCACCGCCGCAGCAGCCGGGCAGGTTTTCATGGCCCATAGTCGTTCCTCCGTGCGGTCGTAGGTGATCATTGACGTGCAGAGGATAGCCCTCAAAGTGGCGTACATCAATGTTCAAAACAGGGGTTGAGGCGGGGCCCCGCCGGCGACGCAGGGGTGGCGTCACGCCTGGCCAACGCTTACCATTGCTCGATGATCATCGATGTATACGGAACGACCAGCTCGCCACGCGGTGGCACGGGCGCTCCAGAGGGAGACCTGGCATGACCGCCGTTCTGGGACGACTCGCGGTGGCCATCGCCATCGCCGTCGCATTGCCGGTGAGCGTCGGGGCGACGCCCGCCGCCGCGACGCCCGCCGCCGCGGCGGTGCCGCCCGGCACGGTGTCCGGCATCGACGTGGCCACCTGGCAGGCCGGCATCAACTTCGCGAACGTCCGTGCCGCCGGCCACCAGTTCGTGATCGTGAAGGCCGGCGGCTCCCAACTGTCAGAGGGCCCGTACATCGGTTCGCAGTACGCGATCCAGGTGAACGGCGCGCGGGCGGCGGGGCTCAGGGTCGGCCACTACTGGCTGGCCGGGGACTTCCAGACCCCCACCCAGGCCGCCGACTACTTCGCCGCCCACCTGCGCGACTATCGGTCCGGTGACGTGATCGCGCTGGACAACGAGGTGCTCGACGACTCGACGAGGCTGTGGAACGACACCGAGGTCACGACCTTCTTCCAGCGGATGCGCGCCCGGATCGGCAACCACGTGCCCTGGCTGTACATGGGCGCGGGCGACCTGCGCTCCCAGACGTGGCCCCGAACGATCGCGGCGGGCGTGAAGCTCTGGGTGGCGATGTGGGGCGCCAACAACGGCAGCTACCCCGGCGAGCCGAACCTGGGCGGCGCCTACCCGGCCTGGAGCGCGCACCAGTACAGCTCGAAGGGATCGGCCGGCGGCATCGCCTCGGTGGACCTGAACGTGGCCAAGCCGAGCGCGTTCGAGATCGTCAACGGCGGACCGACCGACCCGCCGTCGGACGACCCGCTGCCCAAGACCACGACCGAGCAGGACGGCACCCCCGGGCCGGTCATGTGGATGCGCGCCCAGAACTGGCTGTCCATCACGTCCGGCTACACCGGCCCGATCGACGGTGTGCCGGGGACGAACACCTACGCGGCGCTGCAACGAGCCATGCGCGGCTACGGCTACACCGGCCCGATCGACGGGGCGATGGGGCCGAACTCGTGGAAGGCGGTGCAGCGACTGGCCTCCGGCTACGGCTACACCGGCCCGATCGACGGGGCGATGGGGCCGAACTCGTGGCGGGGCTTCGCCCGGTTCCTCAACCAGGACCAGTGGGACTGACCAATCCGGCACGCACCGGTGGCCGCATCGATCGTGATCCGTGTCACACGCGACGCGCGTCACGGGTGGGCCGCCGACCCGGCCGCACACGCCCTGGTTAGGCGTGTGCGGCCAACGGTCTTTGTAGGGTTCCTACAACCGGCGCCGTTCAGCGTGCGTTGTCTGCGACATGGCGCTCCCCGCCGGTAGACGGAAGGGTGAACACTGCCGGGGGTCGCCGTGTCGCGGTGCCCCCCATCGTCGGACTACAGGAGGGCTCGGTCGGGTGTTCAGTCGTGTCGCCATCGTCAACCGCGGCGAGGCCGCTATGCGGCTCATCCACGCCGTACGGGACATCGCCGCCGAGACCGGGACCCGGATCGAGACCGTCGCCCTGCACACCGACGTCGACCGTACGGCCACCTTCGTCCGCGAGGCGGACCTGTCCTACGACCTCGGTCCCGCGTCCGCGCGCCCGTACCTCGACCTGAAGGTGCTGGAACGCGCGCTGGTGGAGACCGGGGCCGACGCCGCGTGGGTCGGCTGGGGCTTCGTCGCGGAGGACCCGGCGTTCGCGGAGCTGTGCGAGAAGGTCGGCGTCACCTTCGTCGGGCCGAGCGCGGAGGCCATGCGCAAGCTCGGCGACAAGATCGGCGCGAAGCTGATCGCCGAGGAGGTCGGCGTCCCGGTGGCGCCGTGGAGCCGCGGCGCGGTCGAGGACCTGGACGCCGCGCTGGCGGCGGCGGCCGGGATCGGCTACCCGCTGATGCTGAAGGCGACCGCGGGCGGCGGCGGGCGCGGCATCCGCGTGGTCACGAACGAGGCCGAACTCGCCGACGCCTACGAGCGCACCAGCCAGGAGGCCGCACGGGCGTTCGGCAGCGGCGTCGTGTTCCTGGAGCGCCTGGTCACCGGTGCCCGGCACGTCGAGGTCCAGGTGATCGCGGACGGCGAGGGCACCGCCTGGGCGCTCGGGGTCCGCGACTGCTCGGTGCAGCGGCGCAACCAGAAGGTCATCGAGGAGTCGGCGTCGCCGGTGCTCAGCCCCGCGCAGACGGCCGAGCTCAAGACGTCGGCCGAACGGCTGGCCCTCGCCGTCGGCTACCGCGGCGCGGCGACCGTCGAGTTCCTCTACCACCCCGGCGACAGGCTGTTCGCGTTCCTCGAGGTCAACACCCGCCTGCAGGTCGAGCACCCGATCACCGAGTCCACCACCGGGTTCGACCTGGTCAAGGCGCAGCTACACGTGGCCTCGGGCGGGCGACTCGAAGGCGAGCCGCCCGCGGAGCGCGGGCACGCCATCGAGGCCCGGCTGAACGCCGAGGACCCCGACCGCGACTTCGCGCCCTCCCCGGGCCGCATCGCCCGGCTGGCCCTGCCCGCCGGGCCCGGCATCCGGGTGGACACCGGGGTCAGCGAGGGTGACACCATCCCCGCCGACTTCGACTCGATGATCGCGAAGATCATCGCCTACGGCCGCAACCGCGACGAGGCGCTCGCCCGGCTGCGCCGGGCGATGGCGCAGACCACGGTGATCATCGAGGGCGGCGCGACGAACAAGAGCTTCGTGCTCGACCTGCTCGACCAGCCCGAGGTGATCGACGCCAGCGCGGACACCGGCTGGATCGACCGCGTCCGGGGCGAGGGCCGGCTCGTCTCGCACCGGCACTCCGCCGTCGCGCTCGCCGCCGCCGCCATCGAGGCGTACGAGGAGGAGGAACGCGCCGAGCGGCAGCGGCTGGTGTCGACGGCGTTCGGCGGACGCCCGCAGGTGCAGCACGAGAGCGGTCGCCCGCTGGAGCTGAAGCTGCGCGGCGCCGGCTACCGCGTGCGCGTGGCGCGGGTCGGCGCGCACCGGTTCCGCGTCGGCGTCGAAGCGGGTGACGACGTCCGCACCGCCGACGTCGAGCTCGACCGCTTCGACCGGCACACCGGGCAGATCCTCGTCAACGGCACCCGATACCGCCTGCTCACCAGCACGTACGGGCCGATCCACCTGGTCGAGGTCGACGGCGTGACGCACCGGGTCAGCCGCGACGAGGGCGGCGTCGTCCGCTCCCCCGCGCCCGCGCTGGTCGTCGCGACGCCGCTGAAGGTCGGTGCCGAGGTCGAGGCGGGCGCTCCGATGCTGGTGCTGGAGAGCATGAAGATGGAGACGGTGCTGCGGGCGCCGTTCAAGGCCCGGCTGAAGGAATGCGTCGTGGCCGTGGGCAGCCAGGTGGAGACCGGCGCCCCGCTGCTGCGACTGGAGCCGATCGCCGACGACGACGCCGAGGCCGAGGCCACCTCGACCGGCAGCGCCGTCGAGCTGGACCTGCCCGCCGCGCCCGAGGAGGTCCCGGCCCGGGAGCGCACCCGGCGCGGCCAGGAGGACCTCCGCAGCCTGCTGCTGGGCTACGACGTCGACCCGCACGACGAGCGCCGCGTGCTCGACGACTACCTCGCCGCACGCCGGAAGAGCACCGAAGACCGCGTGCGCCCCCTCGCCGAGGAGCTCGAACTCGTCTCCCTGTTCGCCGACCTGACGGAGCTGAGCCGCAACCGGCCGGCGGGTGAGGACGGCGGCGGCGACGGCCACGTGCACAGCGCCCGCGAGCACTTCCACACCTATCTGCAGAGCCTCGACGTCGAGCGGGCCGGGTTGCCGGAGGCGTTCCAGGCCAAGCTCGCCACGGCCCTCGGGCACTACGGCGTACCCGACCTGGAGCGCTCGCCCGAGCTCGAAGCCGCGGTGTTCCGGATCTTCCTCGCGCTGCAGCGGGCGTCGACCGACGCCATGGTCGTCACGACGCTGCTGCGGGCGTGGCTGCGCGAGCCGCCGCCGGACGAGACGCTGCGCGAGCCCGCCGGTCTCGCGCTGGAACGGCTGGTGGCCGCGACGCAGGTCCGCTTCCCCGTGGTGTCCGACCTCGCCCGCGGCGTGGTGTTCGCGTGGTTCGGCCAGCCGCTGCTGCGCCGCAACCGGGCCCTCGTGTACGCCGGCGTCCGCAAGCACCTGCGCTTCCTCGACGAGCACCCGGACACGCCGGACCGCGCCGAGCGCATCGCCGAGATGGTACGCAGCACCGAGCCGCTGGTGCGGCTGCTCGGCCAGCGGCTCGTCCGCGGCTCCGTGGACAACTCGGTGCTGCTGGAGGTGCTGACCCGGCGGTACTACGGCAACAAGGGCCTCACCGGTGTCCGCACCAGCGACGTCTCGGGCTGCAGGTTCGTGGTCGCCGAGCGGGCGGGCTCGCGGCTGGCGACCTCCGCGGTGAGGTTCGAGACGCTGGGCGACGCGCTGCGCGGGCTCGCCGAGCTGGCGAGCGGCCAGGAGGCCATCGACGCCGACATCTACCTCGCGTGGGAGGGGCAGCCCGAGGACTCCGACGCGATGGCCGCCGCGTTGCACGAGGCCATCGCCGCGCACCCGCTGCCGAGCCACGTCAGGAGGCTCACCACCACCGTCGCGGGCAGCCGCGGCGCGGTGATGCACCACCACTTCACGTTCCGCCCGTCGACCACCGGGATGACCGAGGAGCGGCTGATCCGCGGCCTGCACCCGTACATCGCGCAGCGGATGCAGCTTGAGCGGCTGCGTAAGTTCGACCTCACCCGGCTGCCGTCGTCGGACGAGGAGGTCTACCTCTTCCAGTGCCAGGCGCGGGAGAACCCGTCGGACGACCGGCTCGTCGCGTTCGCCCAGGTGCGCGACCTGACCGAGCTGCGCGAGCACGACGGCCGGCTGATCGCGCTGCCCACGGCCGAGGACACCGTCGCCACCTGCCTCGACTCGATCCGCCGCGCGCAGTCGCGGCGACCGTCGAAGAAGCGGTTCAACACCAACCGGATCGTGGTCTACGTCTGGCCGCCGAGCCACATCACCCGCGCCGAGCTGGAGACGATCGCCGGGCGCGTGCTGCCGACCACCGCGGGCGCCGGGCTGGAGGAGATCCTGTTCATCGCGCGGCAGCGCGACCGGACGACCGGCGAGCTGACCAAGATTGCCGTACGCGTCTCGTTCGACGCCACCGGCGGCAGCGAGCTGATCATCGGCGAGCCGTCGGACGAGGCGGTCGAGCCGCTCGACGACTACCGGCTGAAGGTGCTGCGGGCGAGCAGCCGCAACACGGTGTACCCGTACGAGCTGACCGGGCTGCTCGGCGACTTCGTCGAGCACGACCTCGACGAGAACCACGTGCTGGTGCCGGTCGACCGGCCCAAGGGCCGCAACAGGGCGGCGATCGTCGCGGGCGTGGTCGCCACGGCGACCCGGCGGCACCCGCAGGGCGTCACCAGGGTCGTGCTGCTCGGCGACCCGACGAAGTCGCTCGGGGCGCTGTCGGAGCCGGAGTGCCGCCGCGTGATCGCCGCGCTGGACCTGGCCGAGCGGATGCAGGTGCCGCTGGAGTGGTACGCGTTGTCCTCCGGCGCGCGGATCTCCATGGAGTCCGGCACGGAGAACATGGACTGGGTGGCGGCGACGCTCAAGCGGATCGTCGAGTTCACCCAGGACGGCGGCGAGATCAACATCGTGGTCGCGGGCATCAACGTCGGCGCGCAGCCGTACTGGAACGCCGAGGCGACGATGCTCATGCACACCAAGGGCATCCTGGTGATGACGCCGGACTCGGCGATGGTGCTCACCGGCAAGCAGTCGCTCGACTTCTCCGGTGGCGTGTCGGCCGAGGACAACTTCGGCATCGGCGGCTACGACCGGGTGATGGGCCCGAACGGGCAGGCGCAGTACTGGGCGCCGAACCTGACCGCCGCGCGGGCCGTGCTGATGTCGCACTACGACCACACGTACGTCGCACCCGGCGAGGAGGGGCCGCGGCGGGCGAGGACGACCGACCCCGTCGACCGCGACATCTCCGACTTCCCGCACACCGTGGCGGGCAGCGTCTTCACCACCGTCGGCGAGATCTTCTCCGCCGAGGCCAACCCGGACCGCAAGAAGCCGTTCGACATCCGGTCCGTGATGCGGGCGCTCTCCGACCAGGACCACCCGGTGCTGGAACGCTGGGCGGGCATGGCCGACGCGGAGACCGCGGTGGTGCAGGACGTGCATCTCGGCGGCATGCCGGTGTGCCTGCTCGGCATCGAGTCACGGTCGGTGCCGCGGCGGGGCTTCCCGCCCACCGACGGCCCGGACACCTACACGGCCGGCACGCTGTTCCCGCAGTCGTCGAGGAAGGCCGCGCGGGCGATCAACGCGGCCAGCGGTAACCGGCCGCTGGTGGTGCTGGCGAACCTGTCGGGCTTCGACGGCTCGCCGGAGTCGATGCGGAAGCTGCAGCTCGAGTACGGCGCCGAGATCGGCCGCGCGATCGTGAACTTCCGCGGGCCCATCGTGTTCTGCGTGATCTCGCGGTACCACGGCGGCGCGTTCGTGGTGTTCTCGAAGGCGCTGAACCCGAACATGACCGTGCTCGCGCTGGAGGGCTCGTTCGCCTCGGTGCTCGGCGGCGCCCCCGCCGCCGCGGTGGTGTTCTCCGGCGACGTCAACGCCCGCACTGCGGCCGACCCGCGCGTGCGGGACCTGGAGGCCCGCGTCGCGGCAGCCTCCGGCGCCGACCGCGCCGCGTTGACCGCCGAGCTCGACGAGCTCCGCTCGACGGTCCGCCCGGAGAAGCTCGGCGAGGTGGCCACGGAGTTCGACCGCGTGCACAACATCCAGCGCGCGGTCGAGGTCGGCTCCGTCGACGCCGTCATCCGCGCCGCCGAACTGCGCCCGCGGATCATCGAGTCCATCGAGTCCCGCCTGCGCTGACGATCCCGCTGCACGATCAGGAAACCGTGGCCTCCGCGCGAAGGAGGCCACGGTTTCCTGCTCTAGGCGACCCAGCGAGGCGCCCCCGACTCCCCATCGTTCCCCATCGTGCCTATGATGGGGAACGATGAAGGAAGAAATGTACTCGGTCGAGCAGGTGGCCGAGCTGCTCGGCCTGCACGTGCGCACGGTGCGCGGCTACATCCGCTCGGGCCGGCTCGCGGCGGTGCGGATCGGCAAGCAGTACCGGATCGCCCGCGCCGACCTCGACGCGCTGACCGGGCGGTCCCAGCCGGTGCCGACCCGAGCCGGCCGCGCGTCGGTGGAGGTGTCCAGCATCGTGCAGATCGACGGCGTCGACCGGGCGGCGGCCGACCGGCTGGGCACGCTCGTCCTGGCCGGGGCGAACACCGGCCACGACCCCGCCCGCCCGCTGCGCGTCCAGACCATCCACGACGAGGAGCGGGAACGAATGAAGATCGTGATCCTGGGCGACGCCGCCGCCACCGCCGGCCTGCTGTGCCTGCTCGACGCCGTGCTCGGCGGCGACAACGGCCTGTTCGCCGGGCAGGTCGGCCATGCCTGACGAGGTACGGGAGCTGGCCGGGGTGGCCGTGCTGGTCTGTGACCCGGCCGGCCCGCCGGTGGCGACCGCACAGGACGCGCTGGACCTGATCGGTGCGGCCTTCCTCGGCGCCGAGGTGGTGGCCGTGCCGGCGAGCCGGCTGGACGAGGACTTCTTCTCCCTGGGCACCGGCTTCGCGGGCGAGGTCATGCAGAAGTTCGTCAACTACCGGCTACGCCTGGCCGTCCTCGGCGACATCTCACGGCACCTGGCGGCCAGTTCGGCCCTGCGCGCCCTGGTCCACGAGTCGAACCGGGCCGAGCACGTGTGGTTCCTGCCCGACCTCGACGCGCTCGAAGCCCGTCTGACCACCCCAACCTGACCGCCCCGGCTGATCACGCTCTTACAGAGAATCAGTGGCCTTCCCTGCGTGGGAGGCCACTGATTCTCTGTAAGAGCACGAGGCGGACGGGCGGGGCGGGGTAGGTCAGGGGCGGAGGATCAGGCGGATCGGGTTGCCCTGTTTGGACTGCACCCGGGCCACGGCCTGCTCCGCCTCGGCCAGCGGCAGCACGTCGCTGATCGAGGCGGCGAGGTCGAGTCGACCCTGCCGGGCGAGGGCGACGAGCTGCTCGACGTGCTCGGCCTCCGAGCCGTAGTGGCCGAGCACCGACTGCTGCAGGTAGTTGAAGGTGCTGTCCGAGGCGATGGTGACCGGCTTGTCGGCGATTCCGGCGAGCACCAGCCGGCCCCGCCGCGCCAGCACGGTGAGCGCCTGTTCCCGCACCGGCGTGACCCCGGCGAAGTCGAAGGCGACGTCCAGGCCGCGCCCGCCGGTCAGTTCGAGGACCGCGTCCCGGAACGCGGCGTCGCCCGGGTCGAGGGCGGCGTCCGCGCCGAGGGTCAGCGCCCGCTCGCGGGCCGCCGCGAGGGGTTCCACCGCGATGACCGGGGCGGCCCCGACCAGCCGCAGCAACTGCACGGCGTGCGCGCCGAGGCCGCCGACGCCCCACACGCCGGCCGCCTCGCCGGGGCGGGTCCGGCCGGTGTCGGTGACCGCCGCCCACGGGGTGGAGACCGCGTCGGGGATGATGCACGCCTGCTCGAAGGGCAGGTCGTCGGGGATCGGCACGACGGTGTCCTGGCGGGCCAGGGCGTACTCGGCCCAGCCGCCGTCGTAGTCGACGCCCCTGGTGAAGACGGTCCCCGTACGGTCCCGCTCCCCCGCCTGGAGCAGCACCCGTTGCCCCGGCTCCCAGCCGTCGGCGTCGTCGCCGACGGCGTCGACGACCCCCGCCACCTCGTGGCCGAGGGTCACCACGTCGCCGGGCAGGTAGAGCGGGGTGAGCGCTCCTTCGATCAGGTGCACGTCGGACAGGCACACCCCGGCCGCCTTCACCCTGATCCGCACCTGACCCCGGCCCGGCTCGGGGACCGGCACGGTCTCCATCCGCAGCCTCCGGTCCGCCACGTGCAGCCGTCCGGCCAGCATGTCCGCCGCCACGAGCGCCACCCCTCCCGCCGGTCGCCCCGGCACGATCGCCTCCGGGAGGGGTTACCCGGGACGGATCGGAGGATGCGCCGCGACGCCCTGCACCGGCTGGTCGTGGGCACCGCCACCGCGCTCGCCGCGATGCGGGCGTACCGGATGGGGGTTGCTGCGGCGGCCGGGCCCGCGCGGGCGGTAGCATCCGCTCGGACCCGGCCGAAGTGAGGAAACCGCGTGGGCGTGCGATTCGAGGAACTGGCCTGGCGGGAGACCCCGATCGGCGAGATCAGCCTGCGCCGGCGGCACGACCCCGCGCTGGACCGCGAGGTGTACGAGGTCAAGCTGGACGACGAGTTCCTGATGTCCAGCCTCTTCCCGGTGGCGGAGATCGAGCTGGCCCGGCTGGGGCTGGCGCCGCTGGCCGACACGGCCCTCGACGTCGTGGTCGGCGGCCTGGGCCTCGGCTACACGGCCCGCACCACCCTGGAGGACCCCCGGGTCCGCTCCCTGGTGGTGGTGGAGGCGATCGAGGACGTCATCGACTGGCACCGGCGGGGCCTGCTGCCTTTCGCGTCGGGGCTGGCCGACGACCCGCGCACCCGGTTCGTCCGGGCGGACTTCTTCGCGGCGGTGGCCGACGGGGCGGGCTTCGACCCGGACGACGCCGGCCGGCGGTTCCACGCCATCCTGCTGGACGTGGACCACTCCCCCCGGCACGTGCTGCACCCCAGCCACGCCCCGTTCTACACGGCCGACGGCCTGCGCCGCCTCGCCGACCTGCTGCACCCCGACGGGGTGTTCGCGCTGTGGTCCAACGACCCGCCGGACACCGACTTCCAGCAGGTGCTCACCGGGGTGTTCCCGACCTCGCTGGCCCACGTCGTCCGCTTTCCCAACCCGTTGCAGGGCCGGGAGTCCGCCAACACCGTCTACGTCGCCCGCCGGTAGCCGACTCGCGGCCCGCCCGCCCGCCTGGGCAGGCATGGCGGCGGCGGGACTGGGAAAGGCCGTCCAGGACGGGCGGTCCCTCGGTCACGGGAGGTGGACATGCGAGCCATGCTCTGGGTCGTCGGCGTCGTCGGCGGCGCGCTGATCCTGCTCGGGCTGCTCCTCGAAGCGGTCCGATGGCTGGTGATCATCGGGCTGATCGCGCTGGTCGTGGTCATCGTGCTCGCGTTCGTGAAGGGCCGCCAGGTGGCACGCCACCGGTCGTCCGGCCGGCGCTGACCGGGGCCGATCGACGCTGACCGGGCCGGCCGGCCGGCACCGGCGGCGAGTGACCTACGCAACCGTAGGTTACCGAGCCGTAGGGTTAAGCTGGCGGCCGGTCGACGACGTCCCCGACGGCCGCCCGACGCCCGAGGAGAGCCGAGTGGAACCCACCGCCGACCGGCCCTGGCTGCGCAACTACGCCCCCGGCGTGCCCGCCACCATCGCCGAGCCCTCGGGCTCGCTGGTCGACCTGCTCCGGGACGCCGCCCGGCGGTTCGGCCCCCGGGTCGCGCTGGACTTCTACGGCGCCACCACCACGTACGCGGATCTGGCCGACCAGGTGGCCCGCGCGGCGGAGGCGCTGCGCCGGCTCGGCGTCGCCCGGGGCGACCGGGTGGCGCTGGTGCTGCCGAACTGCCCCCAGCACGTGGTCGCCTTCTACGCGACGCTGCGGCTGGGCGCGGTGGTGGTCGAGCACAACCCGCTCTACACCGCCCAGGAGCTGGACCAGCAGCTCACCGACCACGGTGCCCGGGTCGCGGTGGTCTGGGACAAGGTCGCCCCGCTGGTGCGTGGCCGGGGCGCGGTGGAGACCGTGGTGGCGGTGGACCTCACCGGCGCGCTGCCCCGGCTCAAGCGGTGGGCGCTGCGCCTGCCGCTGCCCAGCGCCCGCGCGACCCGGGCGGCGATGACCAGCCCGGCCCCGGGCGCGACGCGCTGGGCGGACCTCCTCGCCGCCGCCGGGCCGCTGCCGGCCGACCATCCCGCGCCCGGCCCGGACGACACCGCGCTGCTGCAATACACCGGCGGCACCACCGGCACCCCGAAGGGCGCGGTCCTGACCCACCGCAACCTGCGGGCCAACGCCGCGCAGGGCCGCGCGTGGGTGCCGGGCCTGCGCGACGGCGCGGAGACGGTGTACGCGGTGCTGCCGCTGTTCCACGCGTACGGGCTCACGCTCTGCCTGACCTTCTCGGTGAGCATCGGGGCGACGCTGGTGCTCTTCCCCCGCTTCGACCTCGACCAGGTCCTCGACGCGGCCCGCCGCCACCCGCCGACGTTCCTGCCCGCCGTCCCGCCGATCTACGAGCGGCTGGCCACCGCCGCCCGGGAGCGCGGCGTCGACCTCACCTCCGTCCGGTACGCCCTCTCCGGCGCGATGGCCCTGCCGCCGGCCACCGTGCAGCTGTGGGAGTCGGTGACCGGCGGCCTGCTGGTCGAGGGGTACGGCATGACCGAGTCCTCGCCGATCACCCTGGGCAATCCGGTCTCCCCCGCCCGCCGGCCCGGCACCGTGGGGGTGCCCTTCCCCTCCACCGACGTGCGCGTCGTCGACCCCGACGACCCGTCCCGGGAACGGGCCCCCGGCGAGCCCGGCGAGCTGCTGGTCCGCGGCCCGCAGGTCTTCGCCGGCTACTGGCGACGCCCCGAGGAGACCGCGAAGGTGCTGCTGCCCGGCGGCTGGCTGCGCACCGGCGACATCGTGACGATGGATGCGGAAGGCTTCGTCACGGTGGTCGACCGGATCAAGGAACTGATCATCACCGGCGGCTTCAACGTCTACCCGTCCGAGGTGGAGGACGCGCTGCGCCGGCTGCCCGGCGTACGCGACGCCGCCGCGGTGGGCCTGCCCGGCGAGCGCGGCGGCGAGGAGGTCGTGGCAGCCGTGGTCCTGCTCCCCGACGCCCACACCGACGAGGCCGCGCTGCGGGCCGGCTGCCGGGAGCACCTGGCCGGCTACAAGGTCCCCCGCCGGGTGGTGATGGTCGACGACCTGCCCCGCTCGCAGATCGGCAAGGTCCTGCGCCGGGAGGTCCGCGACCGGCTGCTCGCCGGGCACTGACGGCACGGCCGGCGAAGCCGCCGGGCGCGTTCGCAACGGCCCGACCCGCCCCAGCTACACCGTTCGCGACGTCTACGTCTCGCACCGTCATGGATGCGCCCCCTTCGGGAAATCGAAGCCCGTGACGGGTCGTGCCGGGCCGTTTGATCGCGTACCGTCGAACCGACCTCGGCAAGATCACCGGGCCGACCGGCGTTCGCGGGAAGGAAGCGGCTTGAAGGTTTCCCCTGTTCACCCTCCTCCCGAGCCCGCCACCGGCCCGAACACAGCCGGCCTCGGCGCGGCGGCCTCTGGCGAGTCCTACGAGGAATCGACCCGCGTGGCGGGTGCGATGTTGTGCTCCCCTTCTGATGTCGGCACACCTGACGCGGCACGCCGATCGTCGCGTGCTCCATACCGGAGCGGCGTGACCTCGTCCGGCCGGTCACTGTAGACACCCGCATCGACCACGGTGATTCGATCTGGTCCTTCATCCCCCTAGCCGAGCGACCGTCTCGGGCACTCCACCGAGCTGGCAGACGAGTCGCGGTCAACCATGCCGAGAGGGCAGACAAACATGGTCATCGAGCAGCCTGGACAAACCTTCATTCCTGTCGAGAGCCTCAATGCTCGCACTCTCGGGCGCGGCACCCAGGCGGCCACGATCGGCCGGCCGCTCGTCGTATTCCTGGCGCACCTCCACAGCACGACCGGAAAGAACCTGCGCGTGACGGTTCCGCTCGGGATGACCTACGTGCACTCCTATCTGAAGGCGCGGTTCGGCAACGCGATCCAGATTCGGCAACTCGCCACGACGCAGCAGATCAACGAGGCGCTGAACGAGCAGGTGCCCGACGTCTTCGCGCTCGGCAACTACTCGTGGAACACCGCACTGACCAACGCGGTGATCGGTGTCGTGAAGCAGCGACACCCCAAGGTCGTCGTCGCGGTGGCCGGGCCGAACATCCCCACCGAGAAGCCCATCGCGCAGGCCGGCCTGCGGAGAAACCGGGCCGCTGACTTCTACATCTCCCGCGAGGGCGAGCACCCGCTCGCCAACCTCGTCGAGACGTGCCTGGGCCTGGCTGACCCCAGCGACGTCAAGGGGACGGTGGTGGACGGTTGCTACTCGCTCACGGAAGAGGGGCTGGTCCTCCAGGGTGACCCGCTGGACCGGGTAGGCGTCCTGGAGGAGATCCCGTCGCCGTATCTGACCGGCCTGTGCGACGACTTCCTGGCGAATCCCGAGTACATCCCGTTGCTCCAGACCTCACGCGGCTGCCCGTACCGGTGCACGTTCTGCGTGGCGGGTCACGACTGGTGGTCCAAGCTGCGGGCGTTCAGCGTGGAGCGCGTCAAGGAGGAGATCGACTACATCCAGGCACGAACGTCGAATCCCCTGCTGCGCATCGCCGACGAGAACTTCGGGATCCTCCCCCGCGACGTCGAGATCGCCGAGCACATCCGGAAGGTGAAGGACACGTTCTCCTACCCCTCCGTGGTGCAGGTCTACACCGACAAGCACCTGACCAAGAACGTCAAGCAGGTGACCCTGCTCATGCGGGACCTCATCCCGCTCAACATCAGCTTCCAGTCGCTGGACAAGCAGGTCCTGAAGAACATCAAGCGGGTCAACGTCAAGGACACCGCGATCGAGGAGGCCGCCGCCTTCGCCCGGGAGCACAGCCTGGTGCTCTCCACCGAGCTGATCTTCGGGCTACCCGGGGAGACGATCGAGTCCTTCACGAACTCCCTCGACAAGGTTCTCGACTATCGCTTCGACAACGTCGTCATCTACGCGCTCAACATCCTCGACCAGGCCGAGATGGCCTTCGCGGAGTACCGCGAGAAGTTCGGCCTGAAGACCCGCTTCGCCCTGTCTGAGAACGGATACTCCGAGTACGACTCCGTGCAGACCTTCGAGATGGACGAACTCGTGGTCGCGACCTCGACGATTCCGGAGCAGGAGTACCTCAGGTTCTTCAAGTTCATCTTCTTCTTCAACTTCGCGCTGTTCTACGGCTGGCTGCGGGAGTTGGTCTTCTTCTTCGAGACCAACGGTGTCCGGGCGACCTCCGTGATCCGCTCCATGCTGGCGGACCCCGAGCAGTGCCCCACCCTGGCCGAGTTCGCCGGCCGGTTCCTCACCGGCCACCGGGCGATGATGCGCGACACCCGCGAGGAAGTCGCCGAGCTCATCCGGGAGCTGGCCGAGCGTCAACCGGAGCAGGTCACCGACAACCAGTTCGGGGCGATGCGTTACCAGTACGCGGTCTTCAGCGACCTGTTCACCGAGGGCCGGTTCGCCCAGGTCGTCCACGAGTTCGCGCAGAGCGGCCTCCGGCTCCACCGCGAGCTGACCGGGGAGGCGCCGTCAGACTCGTTCCTGGAGCAGCTGGACGTGATCACCCAGTTGCAGATCCAGTCGTTCATCCCGCTGCACGAGCCCGTGCCCGAGACGGTGGTCCTGGAGTCCGGCTACGACCTGGTCGGATGGAAGAACTCCAACTTCAGGCAGCCGCTCGCCGACTTCGCCCTCGCCGAACCGGCGAGGTTCTCCCTGCGGATCGAGGGCTACCAGCACCACGAGCGGCTCTGGGACGCACGGGGCGGCGACGACATTCGACGAATCTACCTGCGCAGCTTCGCCAGCACCAACGCGAACCGGCGGCGGCACCTCGAACTCTGCGAGGAGTCCCTGCCGGCCTGATCGGGGCGGGCGGCGTCGGCGCACGACGGTCCCGACGCCGCCCGCTGACCCGGAGCGAGAACGCATGACCGTCGGCACTGGATCCGGACATCGGACATCGGACATCGGATGAGCCGATGCGGCACGACCACGGGCGTGGGGGAACACATGGATGACATCGACCTGGACGGCTTCACCCACTCCCACGTGCCACTCATGTACGACCGCGACGGGCTGCACTGCTTCTGGGTGCCCCGGGCGCTCGCCGCGTCCCGGTGGGGCCGGGAGCGGCACGACGCCTTCTACGTCCATTTCCAGCTCTGGGTCCACTACAACCACCGGTGGGACCGCTATGACGTCGGTGATCGCTGGCGGGGCGCCGACAGCGCGACAGGCTGGGACACCGGGCTGGGCGCCGAGGTGGACGCGGTGCAGGACCGCATCTTCCGCACCCACCTGGGACTGCGTCTCGACACGTTCAGCTCCGGGGGCGAGAACGTGGTGGAGACCCTCTTCGGGCTCCTGCGCGACGACCACGTCCCGCTGCTCCCCATGGACATGGGTGAGCTGCCGTCGTGCCGCGCCTACTACGACGGCCATCACTCTGGGCACGTCACGGTGGTGACCGGCTACCGCAAGCAGCGCGAGATGTTCACCGTGTTGGACGGGCTGCATCTCGAATCGCTGACGAACGCCAGGCTGTTCCACGTCGACTCGACGGGCGGGCAGGCGCCGCTCGATCCCTGGGAGACCCCGTTGCGGTTCGCGGTGCCGTTCGAACCGACGGTCACCCTCCGGCAGGTCCTCGGGGACGTCTGCACGACGGCCTACGTGCCGAGCGAACATCTCGCCCGCGCGCACGTGGCCTGGGCGGCCCACGGCGTTCCCTACCTGGTCGGGCAAGTCCTGACCGTCTCGGCCGGGCCGACGCCGACCACTGCCGCCGCAGTGATCCGCGACGCCGCGAGCGAGCTCGCGGACGTGGCCGACGCGGTTCTCGCCGGCGAGGAGCCGGTGCGGGCCAAGGCCGAGTTCCTGGCCGGGGTCGCGCCGGAGTCGGCGTGGCGTCAGTTCGGCTACGTGGACAGCCAACACATCCTGGGCGCCGCGGCGAGGCTGGTCCTGTACCGGGCCGGGGCGAGCCCCGCCGACGCGGCGGCCTGCCAGCTCGCGGCGGCAGCCGCAGCGGGCCGGTGGCGCGCGCTCGTGGAGCGGGCGCTCGCCGGCAGCGGAAAGCTCGATGACGAACTCGCGCAGACCTACGGGGACGCCCTGACGGCCGAGCGGGCCTGGGCGACGACGGTTCGGCGGGCGATGCGGCGCGGTTAGCCGGGGCCCCGATCCGAGATATGGAGAAATGGTGAACAGGATCAAGATTCCGGAGCTGACGCTGTGCCTCATCGTCAAGGATGAAGCCGCGTTCCTCCCGAGGTGCCTCGCGGAGGCCAGCCCCGTCTGCGGCGATGTCGTCATCGTCGACACGGGCTCGACCGACGGTTCCCAGGACATCGCGCGTTCCCACACGGACACGTTCATCCAGACGACGATGGACGGCGGCTACTCGGCCGCGCGGAACCTGGCCCTGGAGCAGGTGAAGACGCCCTGGGTGTTGTTCCTCGACGTGGACGAGGAGTTTCCCGCCACCGAGTGGCCACGGGTCGCCGCCCAGATCGAGCAGGCGCCGGACGACCACCTCGCCTACACCGTCCTTCGCTTCAACCTCACGGCCGTGGGCGCGATCTGGGTCGACCGTCCGGTACGGCTCTTCCGCAGCCACCCGGACATCCGGTACCGGCGGCTCGTCGGTGAGTCGGTGGAGGAGGCGGTGCAGGACATGGGGGGCGTCATCGCGTCCTCGGGTCTGGTCCTCAACCATCCCGGCAACGTCCGGCCGGTCGCGGACCGCACCGCCAAGCTGCGGCGCTACCTCGACCTGACCGAGAAGCAGATCGCCGACTACCCCGACCTCGGCCTGTGGCCCGCCTACGCGGGCTTCCTGCACCGCGCCCTCGGCAACTTCGAGCAGGCGGTCGAGTGGAGTTCCAAGGCCGTCGAGTCGGACCCGTCGGCAGCGCGGGTGTGGGCCTACCACGGGCACGTGCTCCGTGCGGCAGATCGTCCGCACGACGCCCTCGCGGCGTTCCAGACCGCGGCCAAGCTGGCCCCGGAGGACTCCATCTTCCTCAACATGGTCGGCGTCATGCACCTCATGCTCAACGAGCTGGAGGAGGCCGAGGCTGCCTTCACGGGGGCGCTCGCGCTGGAACCCGACCTGTTGCACGCCGAGATCAACCGCGGGCTGATCCGCCAGGCCAGGGAGGAGTACGAGGCCGCGGCCGAGATTCTGCGCGGGGTTGCTCAACGCAACGCCGGTCTCCTCCTGCAGGACTGGCGCGGGCGCGTCGAGATCGACCACTTCACGTATCTCTTCAACGAGACGGTTCCGCACTTCGCCGGCCTCGCCTATCACCTCGCCTACTGCGAGTTCATGGCGGCGTCGTCCCGCACCGAGGTCCGGTACCCGGTGGACGGGAGATTCGCCGGCACGAGGTAGGGCGTCGGCCGGGTGGCCGTCGATCCGACGCCGCCCCACCGTCGGCGGCCGGGGCGACCCGGCCGCCGACGCGCGGCCACCGTCACCGGTAGGCGTTCGCCTGGACGGTGAACAGGTCGGCGTAGAGGCCGTTCGCGCTCATCAGCGCGTCGTGGCCGCCCATCTCCCACAGCCGTCCGCCACGGAGGACGGCGATCTGATCCGCCGCCCGGACGGTGGAGAACCGGTGTGACACGAAGAGGGTGATCACTCCGCGCTCGCCGCGAACGTCCGCGGCGGTGTTCACGAGTCGTTCGAACAGCGCGTGTTCCGCCAGGGCGTCCAGGGCCGCCGCCGGCTCGTCGAGGGCCACGAGCAGCGGGTCGCGTCGCATCAGGGTGCGGGCGAGCCCCAACGTCTGCCACTGCCCGCCGGACAACTCCATTCCGTCCCCGTAGCTGTGCCCGAGCAGACCGTCCAGGCCACCGGGAACCCTCCGCACGATGCCCCGCGCACCGGCCCGGTCGAGCGCCGCCATGATCTCCTGGTCGGCGTCGACCGCCGCCGGCCGGCCCAGCCCGACGTTCTCCCGAAGCAGCAGCTCGAAGCGCGCGAAGTCCTGGAACAGCGTGGCGACCCGGGAACGCCAGTGCTCGGGGGTCAACTCGCGCAGGTCGATCCCGTCGACGGTGATGCGGCCCGAGGTCGGCTGGCAGAGGCCACAGATCATCCTCACCAGGGTGCTCTTGCCCGCGCCGTTCTCACCCACCAGCGCCAACGTGCTGCCGGCCGGGATCTCCATCGAGACGTCCCGGATCACAGGCTCGTCCGCGCCCGGGTAGGCGAAGGAGACGTGTTCCAGCCGGATCCCCCGACGCAGCCGGGCGGGCGTCCGCGACACCGCCTTCTGGCCGGCCGGCTCCCGCGTCGGATCCGACGTCGGCGGCGACGCGGCGGGAGGACGGACCGGGCCGATCGCGGGGGCCCGCCCCGGACCGGCCGTCAACTGCCGCAACACGTCGATGCGCTCGACGGTACGACCCATCTGCTGCAACGTCCCGAGCATCCCCAGCAGACCGGCCACCTGCACGCTGACCTGGACTGCGAGGGTGAGCACCAGGACGACCTGCCCGATGTTCGCCTCGCCGCGCACCGCGCTGCGGACGACGAGGAAGATCGCCGTCCCGTACGCCGCCGCGAACAGCACCTGCCCGCCGGCGCGCAGTAGGGCGCTGCCCCAGTGCGCCCTCCACAGCAGGCCGGTCGTCGCCGCCCAGGCCGCTCGCTGCCGCGAGATCACCGCATCCCGGGCGCCGGCGAGCCGGATCTCCTTCGCGGAGCTTCCGGTCGTAGCCACCTTCACCAGGTGCCGGGACACCTGGATGTCGACGGCGGCGGCCACCTGGGCGTCGTCGATCATCCGCTGCGCTCGGTTGCTGAGCAGCACCGGCGGCAGGGCGGCGAGCGGCAGCATGACGAGCCACGGGTCGACGCTGACCAGCAGTACGGCGGTGAGGCCGATCTGCAGCACGACCCCGCCCAGCTGCAGCGTCGACTCGAGGGCGTTCCGCACCCGGATCAGGTTCTCGGTCACCAGGGTCAGGGCCTCGACGAACCTCGGGTTGTCGAAGTGGTCGATGCCGGCGCTGCCGTTGACGATCGAGGCGACCTCGTCGGTGAGGGCGAGTTGCTCCAGGTCTCCCAGTTCGAAGTAGGACAGGTGCGCGAAGTGCATCATGGTCAGCTCGAAGACCAGCAACAGTGCTGCGGCCAGGGCCAGCAGCACGGCCACCGTGCCGTCCCGGCCGATCGCGGCGTTGGTGAAGGCGGCGAGGACAACACCGATCAACGGCGTCGCGAGATAGCCAACGGTCATCAGGACGATCGCGGTGAACAGTCTGCGGCGGTCGGTTCGGTAGCCGAGGCGCAAGAGGAAACCGGCCGCGAGGGCGATCTTTCTCATCCCACCGCCGTCGGTTCGACCGCGTCCGTCCGGAATCTCCTCGCCTGCAACTCGAACAGCTCGGCGTACCGGCCGTCGTGCCGAATCAGTTCGTCGTGGCTGCCGCGTTCGACGACCCGGCCGTGCTCGATCACCACGATCTGATCCGCGTGGCGGACCGTGGAGAAGCGGTGGGAGATCAGCACGCTCGTGATCCCTCTCGCCGTGGCCAGGAACCGGTCGTGGAACTCCACCTCCGCCCGGACGTCCAGCTGCGCGGTCGGCTCGTCGAGCACCAGCACCGAGGCACCGCCGTGGACGGCGAGCAGCGCCCGGGCGAGGGCGATCCGCTGCCACTGGCCGCCCGACAGGTCCGTGCCGCCGGGATAGCGCGAGGACAGCGGCGTCCGGAGCGGATCCGGCACCCCCCGCAGCGCGTCCAGGGCGCCGGCCTGTTCGGCCGCGGCCGTGATCGCCTCGTCGTCCGCGAGCAGCCTCGGCGCACCGAGGCCGATGTTCTCCGCCACCGTCAGCTCGTAGCGGACGTAGTCCTGGAAGATCATCGCGAGTTGGCGGCGCCACTCGTCCGGGTCGAAGTGGGCCAGCTCGGCCCCGTCCACGGTGATCCGTCCGCTCGTCGGCTCGTAGAGGCGGGCGAGCAGCTTCACCAGTGTGGTCTTGCCGGCGCCGTTCAGGCCGACGATGGCGGTGGAACGGCCGACCGGGAGCGTGAGGTCCAGGCCGTCGAGAATGTTGGGACCGCCCGGGGAGTACCGGAAGCTCACGTTGTCGAAACGGATCTCCCGGCTCGGCCGCACCGGCATCGTCGTCGCCCGCGCGCCGGCCGGCCAGCCGGCGCCCGCCCGTTGTTCGAAGCGCTCCAGGGCGTGGAACGAGTGCAGTCCGAACTGCGTCTGCACGTCGCATTCCGGGAAGTAGACGCCGAAGCGCATGGGGATCAGGATCCCCTGTAGGGCGACGGCGAGCTCAAAGAGGTCGACCTGCCCCCGGCCGGCGGCCACGGCCAGCATCGTGATGGCGACCGCTCCACCGACGAACCCGACCGCGGAGAACCCGACGAACGGCCAGAACTGCAGGCGTCGGCTACCGGCCCACATCGGTCGGAGGTTGGCCATGGTGTCGGAGCGCAGCCGCTCGCGCAGCCAGCTCAGCAGCCCGAACACGCGGATCTCCTTGGCGGCGGTCGCCCCGGTCGCCAGGCCACCGATGTATCCGGCCCTGCGCCGATGCCCGGCCAGGGACTCCGACACCGCCGCGAACCGCCCGAGCGTGCCGCGAACCCCCACCCGGATGACCAGCGCGGTGACCATCATGATCAACCCCGCGAGTGGACTCAACACCACGCCGACGAGGACCACGGCAGCTGTCAGCTGGCAGTAGCGGGACACCAGCGCGGGGATCGCGCCGACGGCGTCGCCGGGGGTGTACGCCTGCCGCTCGAACGCCGCCCGCGCGTCGGCGAGCAGGTCCAGCGCCTCGGGGTCCTCCAGCAGGGCGATCGGCGCGTCGTCCAGCGCCGCGTCGAGCAGCCGCCCGATACACACCTCGTCGACCCGACGCGCGATGACCTCGGTGACCGCGGACTGGAACGGCGTCAGCAGCTGTTGCAGGGTGAACGCGCCCAGTGCCACCGCGAAGACGACCACGATGCCGTCCCACGAGAGCCCCACGGGCTGCGCGGCGAGGGCCGGCACGCGAGAGAGCAGCATGCTGGTGGAGACGATGAACACCGACGGCAGCAGGCCGAGCGTGACGTTCAGCGCGAGGGCGCCGAGGGCCAGGCCGCGCCCCGCGTGTGGCAACAGGCGGAGCATCTGGAGCCAGCGGGTGGACCGATCCCTGATGGCGAGCACCAGAGGTGCCACCGAACCTCCTACTGGGAGAAGTGACGGGCCGCCGGGAGGTCACGGCCGGAGCGGGACGTCCGTCGCGCCGTTTCCAACCCCAACTGCGTCGCCGCCTCCACGACAGGCGCGAGTTGTTCGCTCACCGCGGGAAGGGCTTGGCCGTCCACGAAGTTGCGTAGGCCACCCGGCACGAGCGTGGCCAGCGCGGCGGCCGCGACCGGTTCCTTGGTCCGCACGCCGGCGGCGGGGGCGCCACACTCACCCGCCAGGAGCCCCACGGCGACCGCCGCCGTGACAAGGGCCTGCGTCAGGTGGGCCGGTACCGCGGCGTCGCTCGGGCGTTGCGGGCATCCGTTGGCGATCAGCCGCCGCACGTCGTCGTCCCCGAGGCCATAGGCGCGCAACAGGTCGACGGCCGGCACCTGCCGCCAGTCGTCGCTGGCCGGCTGATCGCGGAACCGGCAGATGGCGTCCCCGGTGAACCAGGAGAAGAACGGCACGAGAGCGATCCGGTCGAGGACGGTGTCGGCCGGCGCCACCGGGTCGGTCCGCCAGCACGCGGCCTTGCGCAGGCCGTGCCAGCCGTTGCCGGCGATGCTCACCTCGTCGCCGTGCTGGACGAGATTCGACACCGACACGACCATGGGCACGCCCATCGACCGCAGGAAGCCCAGGAGCACCTCGTCGTCCGGTTCGTCGCCGGTGGTGGCCCGTGCGGCGTACCGGTCGAACTCGCGGGCGACGTCGGCCGGCAGGATGAGCGCCTGGGCCGGCATGTACCCGTCGACGACCTCGACCCAGTCGGTGCCGACGAGCGCGGCGACCCGCAGGGCGTACGAGGTGAACGACCCCCACTCGGTGAACAGACCGAGGGCGTGCCCCGGCAGCGCGCGTGTCCCGGCGAGTGCGTGCCGCACGAAGTCCGGCGCCAGGACGGAGTCGTCCTGGACCACGAGGTGGTGCGTCGCGCCCGGCGCGACGCGCGACCACGCCATGCGCGAGGTGCGGAGCGGACCTCCGGGCCGGCCCGGCTCCGGGTCGGTCACCACGCCCGCGTCGAACTCAGAGAGCGCCACGGCGAGGCGTTCCGCAGCCGCCTGCCGGACGGGATGCGCCATGACGCAGGCCGAGAGCCGAGCCGGCGGGTCGTCCGGACGCTCGGCGGCCCGGGTGGGCCGGGCGTGCGTCGACACATCGCGGGCAGCCATGGAGATCACTATATCCACCGTTGATCACGTGGGCGTACGGCCACTGCGGCATGCTTGACGACAGGAGAACCGGCCGGGCAGGATTCACCGCTGTGTCCAGTGAGAGCTCAGGCGGCGGGCTGACGGAGTGGACGTGGGTGGTCGCCACGGATCCGGCGGAGGCGCACGCCCTGCTGTGTGCCAGTGACGGACACCAGGCTGCCCGATACGGGATGGTCGCGCCCAGCCGCAACCTCGACACCACCGAACGCCGGGTGCGGGCGGGCTCGGTGCACCTGCTGCGGCACGGCACCGAGGCGGCGGCCTCGTTCACGCTGTCCCAGGAGCCCCCGCACGGCCTGGACCTCTCCGTCTACCCGCCCGCCACCAGCCCCGTCTACCTGCAACGACTGGCCGTCTCGCCGGCGTACGAGGGATCGATCGTCGGTGTCCGGTGCCTGCGCCGGGCCGTCGAGCTCGCTCACGAGCGGGGTGCGGACGTACTGCGCTGCGAGGCCAACCCCGACCTGCTGGCGACGCGGCGGATGCTCGACGCGCTCGGATTCGTCCAGCATGGGCCGGCCCTGGCCGAGGGCGGCGTGCATCGGGTCCACCTGCAGAGACCCGTCGCCGCCGGCTAGCCCGCGGCGACGGGCGACAGGCGACGAGCGACGACGAATCAGCGACGTGACCCGACGGGGTCCGCCGGGTACGGACAGCCCACGGCTGTCGTCCGAAGGGAACGGGACTCTGTAGTGGATGAGTTGAGAAAGTCCATCACCGAACTGGTGCGGCCGTACGTCCGAGCTGCCGACACGCGCACCCTGGACGATCCCGACGCGGAGCTGGCCGCGCTCGGCGTCGACTCCCTCGCCGTCGTCGAGCTGATCGTCCTGATCGAGAAGAAGTTCTCGGTCACGTTCGCGTCCGACATGCTCGACTGGTCCACTTTTCGTACCGTCACGTCCATCGCGGACACGGTCGTAGCCCTGCGCGGGCCCACCGGCACCGACGGGCCCGATCCGAGCGACCCCGATCGTCCCCACTCCCCGAATGGGTTCGCCTAGACATGCGCACAGTTCCGGCCACGGATCACGACCTCGCCCACAGCTACCTCGGCCACCCGTTCGGGCCGCCCTGGGAGTACGGCGGCACCATCGTGTCGACTCTCCTCCGCCAGGTCGCCACGCTCGGCGACGCCGCCTTCCTGACGACCGCCACGGCGGACGGCGAGACGACGACGCTCTCCTACCGCGACGCGGATCGCCTGAGCCGGCGGGTGGGCGCCTGGCTGCGCCGGGAGATGCGGGTGGGAGCGGGCGACGTCGTGGCGCTCGCGCCGGTCAACGACGCGCGGTCGGTCATCGGCATCCTCGGGTCCCTCCGCGCGGGCTGCGCGGTGCTGCTGCTCAGCCCCGCCGATCCGGTCGCCCGCCTGCGCCCGCAGGTCGAGTCCGCCGGGGCGAAGGTGGTCCTGCACCCCCCGGCGGTCTCCCTCGACCCGTCGCTGGCTCCGGTGGTCATTCCGGACCCCGACACCCTCGCGGATCCGGCGGGGGGCGAGTCGGACCCGCCGGTGGGACCGGGCACCGACGCGTTCCTCATCGGCACCTCCGGGTCGACGGCCGCCTCCAAGCTCGTGGTGCAGTCGCACTACAACGTCGTGGCGAACGCCGCCGCGCTGCGCACCCATCACGGGATCAGGCCGGGCGAGCGGATCCTGGGGTGCCTTCCGATCCACCATGTGAACGGACTCCACTTCACCGTGCTGGGTCCGCTCGCGGCGGGTGCCCACGTGCTGCTCGCGCACGCGTTCGACCCGTTCGGCTATCCCCGGCTGCTCGAACGGTTCCGGCCACGGATCGCGAGTGTGGTGCCGAGCCTTCTCGAAGCCCTCACCCACACGTGGCGGGCACCGCGGTTGCCGGGAGACTTCGGGTACTTCGTCTCGGCCGCCGCACCGTTGACCGCCCAGACCGCGCAGGAGGTGTCGCGGCGTCTCGGAGCGCGGGTCCTGCAGGGCTACGGGCTGACGGAGACCACGAACTTCTCCACCACGGTGCCCACGGACGTCTCGGCGGACACCTACCGCCGGCTGGTCCTGGAGGCGGACATCCCGTCCATCGGGGCGGCGATGCCCGGCAACGAGGTGGCCGTGCTGCTGGAGGACGGCAGGGTGGCCGAGCCGGGTCAGGTCGGTGAGCTCTGCATGCGCGGCCACAACGTGATGAGCCGGTACGCGGGTAACGAGGCCGCCACCGCTGAGGCCTTCCGGCAGGGCTGGTTCCATTCGCAGGACATGGGCTTCGCGGTGCGCGACCCGGACGACGACCGGCCCTACTTCGTCATCACGGGACGCGGCAAGAACATCGCCAAGGTACGTGGCGAGACGGTCTCCCTCGAGGAGATGGAGCGGGCGCTGCGGGCGCTGCCGGGCGTTCGCGACGCGGCGTGCGTCTGCCTGCCGCACCGGTTCCTGGGTGACGAGATCGTGGCAGCGGTGGTGTTCGCCCCCGGCGAGCGGCCGGATGTCGGTACCGCGCTGTGCGCCTCGTTCGCCACCACCGTCGTGCCGCGACGGGTCCTGTCGCTCGACGCCATTCCCCGGACCGCCACGGGGAAGATCCTCCGGCCGAGGCTGGCCGAACAGGTCGCGGCACACCTCGACGCACCGCTGCCGTAACGGTGTCGGACAGGACCGTCGCCTCGGCGCCCGCCGCTGCCGTAACGGCGTCGGGGGGCACCGTCGCCTCGGCGCCCGCCGCGGTGGCACCGCAGAGCTCGTGGGACCGGTGCCGCCATCGCCGCGGCGACGAGCGATGGATCGACGACGCCTGGCGGCGAGCGCATGTCCTGGTCATCGACGTGGCCGGGGGCGGCGACGTCCTGGTCCGGGACTCCGACCGGCCCGACGCCGACGGCGCGTCCGCCACGCTGCCGCTGATGGGCTCCGCCGAGGCGCCGCCGGGAGAACGGCTGTTCCTCGGCGCCTTCGGCGGCGCACCCGTCTTCGCCGTCGTCGCGCCCCTGCCCTCCGTCCCGGATACGGGCACGGGAAGCCTGCGCGAGATCGGGCACCGGCTCTCCGAGACGGAGGCGGCGCTGCTCACCGTGGCGACCGCCCTGGGAAACTGGCACGCCGCCGGCCCGTACTCCCCCGCCACCGGGGTGGCGACAAGGCCCGTCATGGGCGGCTGGGCCCGGGCCGACGACAGCGGCGCCCTGCTCCGGCCGCGGATCGACCCCGCGGTTCTCGTGCTGGTACACGACGGCGGGTCCGGGCCCGACGGGCGCTGCCTGTTGGCGCACCGGGCGCCGGGCACGATGGTGGCGGGGACCCGGCAGTTCTCCTGCGTCGCCGGATTCGTCGAGCCCGGGGAGTCGCCGGAGCAGGCGGCGGCCCGGGAGGTCGCCGAGGAGATCGGTGTCACGCTCACCGGCCTGCGGTACGCGGGCAGCCAGGCGTGGCCGTTTCCCGGCTGCCTGATGCTGGGCTTCCGCGCCCTGGCGGATCCCCGGGAGCCGATCCGGACCGACCCGACCGAGATCGCCGCCGCCGGCTGGTTCACCCGTCGGCAGATCGCCGAGGCCCTCGCCGGCGCCTCGGTGCAGACCGTCGCCGGCGGACTCCTCGCCCTGCCCCCACGGGCGTCGCTGGCCTGGTCACTGCTCGCCGACTGGGCGCGCGGCCCGGCTGGCTGGTCGGCTGGTCGTTCGGCACCGACCTGGCGACGCCCGGCGGCGGACGAAGGGCCGGCGTGACGGCGGGCTGCCGGACCGACGCCATCGGTCACCCCCGTGCCACCAGCCTCGGGGCCGCTCCGGCGAGGTGGCGCGTGGGTTACGATATTGCCGCAAGGCGCAGATGGGGACGAGTACCGCCGTACGCAGCCAAGAGCGACTCGGGGATGGTGGAAGCCCGGGGGTGTTGCACGGCGGGAAGATCACCCCGGAGCCGTCGGAGGAAAGGCCGCGAGGCCGAGTAGAACCGACCGCACCCGAAAAGAGAGGGCCGTACGCGGCCAAGGAGGGTGGTACCGCGGGGCCGCAGGCCTCGTCCCTCCGCCGGAGCTTCACCCCATGCATCCGTCGGAGGAGCCATGTACCGCAGCGTACCGACTCAGGTCGATTTGCCCGATCTCGAACACGAGGTCCTGCACTTCTGGCACGCCAACAGCGTCTTCGCGCGCAGCCTCGAACAGTCCGGCAGTCGCCCGGAGTGGGTGTTCTACGAGGGGCCGCCCACCGCCAACGGCATGCCGGGTGCCCACCACATCGAGGCACGGGTCTTCAAGGACGTCTTCCCGCGCTACAAGACCATGAAGGGCTTCCACGTCGCCCGCAAGGCTGGCTGGGACTGCCACGGCCTGCCCGTCGAGCTCGCCGTCGAGAAGGAACTGGGCTTCTCCGGCAAGCAGGACATCGAGAAGTTCGGCGTCGCGGAGTTCAACGCCCGCTGCCGAGAGTCGGTGACCCGGCACACCGACGCGTTCGCCCGCCTCACCGAGCGCATGGGCTACTGGGTGGACATGGACGACGCCTACCGGACGATGGACCCGGAGTACATCGAGTCCGTCTGGTGGTCGCTGAAGCAGATCTTCGACAAGGGCCTGCTGGTCGAGGACTTCCGGGTCGCGCCGTGGTGCCCCCGGGACGAGACCGGCCTCTCCGACCACGAGCTGGCCCAGGGGTACGAGACGGTCGTCGACCCGTCGGTGTACGTCCGCTTCCCGCTCGCCTCGGGGCCGCTGGCCGGGCGGGCGTCGCTGCTGGTCTGGACCACCACGCCCTGGACCCTGGTGTCGAACGTCGCGGTGGCCGTGCACCCCGACGTGACGTACGTGGTGGCGACCGACGGCAACGAGCAGTTGGTGGTCGCCGAGCCTCTGATGGCCCAGGTGCTCGGCGACGGCTGGGACCTCACCGGGGAGTCGTTCAAGGGCCAGGAGCTCGAGCGGTGGGGCTACCGCGCGCCGTTCGACCTGGTCGAGATCCCCGACGCGCACATCGTGATCCTCGCGTCGTACGTGACGACTGACAGCGGCTCGGGTCTGGTCCACCAGGCACCGGCCTTCGGCGCGGACGACCTCGTGAACTGCCGGTCGTACGGTCTGCCGATGGTGAACCCGGTGCAGCCCAACGGCCGGTTCGAGCCGGCGCTCCCCCTCGTCGGCGGCCTCTTCTTCAAGGAGGCGGACCGCCCGCTCATCGACGACCTGACCGCCCGGGGGCTGCTCTTCCGCCACGTCCCGTACGAGCACAGCTACCCGCACTGCTGGCGCTGCCACACCGCGCTGATCTACTACGCCCAGCCCTCCTGGTACGTCCGGACGACTGCGGTACGCGAGGCCCTGCTGCGCGAGAACGACCGCACCACCTGGCACCCCGCCACCGTGAAGTACGGCCGGTACGGCGACTGGCTCAACAACAACGTCGACTGGGCGCTGTCGCGGCGGCGCTACTGGGGCACCCCGCTGCCGATCTGGCGTTGCGAGAACGAGCACCTGACCTGCGTCGGCTCGCTGTCCGAGCTCAGTGAGCTGACCGGATCCGACGTGACCGGGCTCGACCCGCACCGGCCGTTCATCGACGACGTCACGTTCACCTGCCACTGCGGGACGACCGCCCGGCGGGTTCCCGAGGTGATCGACGCCTGGTACGACTCGGGTTCCATGCCGTTCGCGCAGTTCGGCTATCCGTACCAGAACGTCGAGCTCTTCGAGAAGCGGTACCCGGCACAGTTCATCTCCGAGGCCATCGATCAGACCCGTGGGTGGTTCTACACCCTGATGGCGATCGGCACGCTGGTGTTCGACCGGTCGCCGTACGAGAACGTGGTCTGCCTCGGCCACATCCTGGCCGAGGACGGCCGGAAGATGTCCAAGCACCTGGGCAACACCCTCGAACCGATCCCCCTGATGGACCAGCACGGCGCGGACGCGGTGCGCTGGTTCATGGCCGCCGTCGGTTCGCCCTGGTCGGCTCGACGGGTCGGGCACACCGCCCTCCAGGAGGTGGTCCGCAAGATCCTGCTGACCTACTGGAACACGGTGGCCTTCCAGGCGCTGTACGGGCGGACCGCCGGCTGGTCCCCGTCCGACGCCGACCCGGCCCCCGCGGACCGGCCGGTCCTGGACCGGTGGCTGCTCTCCGAGCTGAACACGCTGGTCCAGCAGGTGGACGCCGCGATGTCCACGTTCGACACCCACCAGGCGGGCCGGCTGCTGGCCGCGTTCATCGACGACCTCTCCAACTGGTACGTCCGGCGCAGCCGGCGGCGTTTCTGGCGGGGCGACCCGGCGGCGCTCGCCACCCTGCACGAGGTGCTCTCCACCGTCACGCTGCTCATGGCGCCGATCACGCCGTTCATCACCGAGCGGGTGTGGCAGGACATGGTCGTGCCGGTCGCCCCGGACGCGCCGCCGTCGGTGCACCTGGCCCCGTACCCGGTCGCGGACGAGTCCCTGATCGACCCGGCCCTGTCACGGCAGACGGCGATCGCGCGGCGGCTGGTCGAGCTGGGCCGAGCCGCCCGCGCCGACTCCGGGATGAAGGTCCGGCAGCCGCTGTCCCGGGCGCTGGCCTCGGCACAGGGCTTCGAGGAGCTGTCCGCGGAGCTGCTGGCGGAGATCACCGCCGAGCTGAACGTCGGGTCGGTCGCCGCCGTGGGCGGGGCCGGCGGGTCGCTGGTGGACACCACCGCGAAGGCCAACTTCCGCACCCTCGGCAGGCGGTTCGGGAAGACCGTGCAGCAGGTGGCCGCGGCGATCGCGGCGGCCGACGCCTCCGCGCTCAAGGATTCCCTGCGGGAGTCCGGATCCGCGACGGTCGTGGTGGGCGACGAGTCCGTCACCCTCGGCCCGGACGAGGTGGTCATCGTCGAGACGCCGCGCGAGGGCTGGGCGGTCGCCAGCGATGCCGGCGCCACCCTGGCGCTGGACCTGCACCTGACGCCCGAGCTACGGCGGGCCGGGGTGGCCCGCGACGCGATCCGGCAGATCCAGGAGGCACGCAAGGTCAGCGGCCTCGACGTGACCGACCGGATCTTGCTGCGGTACCGGGCGACCCGGGAGGAGACGGCCCTGGCCCTCGCCGAGCACCGCGACCTGGTCGCGGAGGAGGTGCTGGCCACCGACTGCGCCGACGGGGAACCGTCGTGGGCCGACCCCGAGCCGTTCACCGACGAGTCGCTCGGCCTGACGTTCTGGCTCCGCAAGGCCTGACGTTCCGGCGTCCCGGCCCACCACCTGGGTGGGCCGGGACGCGGCGGGCCGGGTCAACCGACGAAGAACTCGTGCACCGTACGGTGCCGGTAGGTCTGCCCGGGGTCCAGCCGGACCGACGGCACGTCCGGAAGGTTCGGGGCGTCCGGCCACGCGCCGGCCTCCAGGGCCAGCCCCGCGCGGGGCGCGAACAGCCCGTCGCCGCTGTACACGCCGAGCCCCGGCTGGTCGGTGACCACCCGCATCCGGCGACCGCTGCGCTCGTCGTGCAGCTCGGCGGCCCACCGTGGGTCGTCGAGGACGAAGAAGTTGTCCAACCGGGCAGCCCCGATGCGGCGCGGGGCGCGGAAGTCCAGACGGGTCCCGGCCAGCGGCAACAGCGGGCCGGCCAGCGGGAACAGCTCCTCGTCGAAGGGGACGACCCGCTCGGCGTTGAGCGCGAGCAGGTGGGTGTCCACCGTCCCCGCACCGGCCAGGTTCCAGAACGCGTGGTTGGTCAGACCGACGAGCGTCGGGGCGGTGGTCGACGCCCGGTACTCGAAGGTGAGCCGGCCCTCAGCGTGCAGGCGGTACGCCACCTCGGCGGTCAGCTCCCCCGGATATCCCTGGTCCCCGTCCGGGCTGACCAGCGTCAGGACCGCCGCCACCTGGTCCGGGCCCTCCTCGACGCGGGCCTGCCACACGCGGTGGTCGAAACCATTCGTACCGCCGTGCAGGTGGTGGCCGCCGGCGTTGCGGTCCAGCGAGTACCGGGTGCCGTCGAGGATGAAGGTCCCGTCCCGGACGCCACGGCAGTACCGCCCGACCGTGGACCCGACATAGGCGTTGAGCGCCCGGTCCTCGTACGCGGCCAGGTCCGGCAGCCGGCACACGATGTTGCTCCGGTCGCCGGCCCGGTCGGGCACCACCACCTCGACGAGGGTCGCGCCGTACGTCCAGACCGTCACGTCGATGTCGCCCGCCGAGAGCGTGATCTCGTCGACGGCGCGTCCGGCGTCGGGTCCGTCGGGGCCGGTCACGCCGACCTGCCGCCGTCGCACGCGCGTCGTGTGGGCCTCGGTCATCTTCAGACCTCCCGCAACGACGCGTACTCACGTAGCGCCGGGGCCACCCGCATGATCATCAGCTCCACGGTCTGCCAGTCGATCGGCGGCTTGACCGCCAGGAGGAAGTCCCGGACACCGAGGTCGACATACGGCTTGAGGTCCGCCACGCACTGCTCGGGCGTGCCGAAGCTCAGGTACTCGGCACGCACCTCGTCCGGCGCTCCGCGCAACAGCTCCGCCGATCGCGCGTCGACGCCGGACGCCCGCTCGACCAGCACCGCCCGGAACGTGATCGATCGACGGATGCCGGCCTCGTCGCGCCCCACATCCACGCAGTGCCCACGCAGGGCGGCGAGCTGACGACCGTAGTCCTCGGTGGTGGTCGCGAGGGTGTTCCAGATATCGGCATGCCGGGCCGCTGTCCGCAGCGTCCGCCGCACCCCGCTCCCGCCCACCACGAGGGGCACGTGGGCCTGCCGGGGCTTTGGCGCGAGCCGGGCCCGGTCCAGCCGGAAGTGCCGCCCCTCGAACGTCGTCTCGGGCTCCGTCCAGAGCCGCCGGAGGATCTCGCAGGTCTCCTCGAGCCGGTCCATCCGCTCCCCGGCGGCGGGGAACGGGATGCCGTACTGCTCGTAGGCCAGATCCGGTCCGCCCGCACCGAGGCCCACCTCGAGCCGCCCGTCGCAGACGTGGTCGATGGTGGCCATGGCGGCGGCGGTGACGGCGGGATGCCGCCACATCGCGCCGGTGACCAGCATGGCGCAGCGGATCCGCTCGGTCTGCGCGGCGAGGGCGGCCAGCAGCGTCATGCCCTCGAAGCAGGGCTGGTCGGGGCCGTACAGGTGCGGCCGCAGATGGTCGATCAGCGAGATCCAGTCGTAGCCCAGTTGCTCCGCCCGCCGCCAGAGATCACGGCAGATCTCGTAGCTGCCGTGTAACTGTCCGGAGTGGATCCCGAACCGGAGGGCGTCACCGTACAGCCTCGTCGGGGGCAGGGTGTGCGCGTGGCCGTCGTGGGCCGGGCTGACAGCGTCCATGGCGACGACCCTAGGGTCTCCACCGGCCCGACGCGCGCCCGCGTCGCCCACCTACGGAACCGGTCAACGACGGTGGAACGGTGGCCGGCCCAGCAGTTCGGCCAGGTCGGCGGCCAGCGGCGCGGCGAAGACGTGCTCGATCAGGGGGGACCAGGCCGGGGAACATCCCTCGGGCAGCGGCAGCACCAGGTGCGCCTGTTCCCGGATCTCCTCGTCGCCGGGCTCGGCCAACGCGGCCACCAGGTGACCGCGGCCGCGGGCCTGCGCGCACAGACGTACGGCGCGCCCGTGGCTGGGCCCCGGCGGCGCCAGCACGATCAGGGGGGCGTCGGCCTCGGTGGCGAACCGCTCGACGTGCCACCACTCCTCGAGATCCCGGCCCAGCGCCGGCACGCCGGCACCCTCGATGATCTTTGCCGCCGCGTACCGTGCCGTTCCCAGAGCCGGCCCCCCACCCAGCACCTGCACCGGAGCCGTCCGCAGGATCTGCTCCGCCAACCATCGGCACGGTTGCGCCTGCTGCCGCACCGTCCGCTCCACGAGGCCCGGCAGGGCGGCGAGCTCGCCGGACCCGAGCCCGCCGGGGGCCGATGAGGCGTCCGCACACCCCTCGGCCAGGAGCAGAAGGGTGAGAAGACTGGCCTGGTAGCTCCGGATCCCCGGGGACGGCGGGCGCTTCGGCAGCCCCGTGGTGACGCTGTGGTGTGCGCTGCGGCCTACGGGCGTGTCGGCGGATCCAACGATCGCGAGGGTACGGAAGCCGCCCGCCCGGGCCCGTTCCAGCCCGGCCGCCAGCGTGGCGCTGGTGCCCGAGGCCGAGACGCCCACCACCAGGGTCGCCGTGGCGGGCTCCGAGAGGTACAGGCCGACGCCGTAGTCGAGCAGCCGCTGCGTGCTGCGGAGCACACACGTGGTGTGCGGCAGCCGGGCGAAGGCGTACTCGGCCGCCTGGGCGGCGTACAGGGAGTCCCCGCTGCCCGACAGGACGACCCGGCGGGGGACCGGCTCGACGGAGCGCAGCCCGTCCAGCTGCGTGCCGAGCACGCCGGTCAGGGCGGCCAGGTCGGCGGCGAGGCCGTCGACCTCCGCACGCATCGCCGCCACCGTGTAGGAGCTCATGCGGTCTCCCGGGGCGGCAGCGAGTTCAGGATCTCCATGTACGACCGGACCTTCTGCTCGGACACATCCCCGGCCCAGCCGCCGACGGTGACGCAGCCACCGACGAAGACGCCGTCGGCGGCGCCGACCAGCCGAGCGGCGTTGTCGTGGTCCGTGTGACCGGCCAGGTAGATCGGAGCCGCCGGAGCCGCGCGCCGGACCTGCGAGATCAGCTCGAGGGTGCGGGATTCGTCCGGGTCGCCCAGGCAGACGGCGTCAGCGCCCGCGTTCATCGCCGAGCGGGCCACCTCGCCGGGCTGCTTGTCGCCGTTCGGCCAGCTGAAGTGCATGCTGGCGACATCGGCGATCACCTTGACGTCCCACGCGTCGATGGCCCGGCGGTACGCCATCACCGCGGCGGGATCGGGTCGCACCGTGCCCTGCCAACTCAACGTCTCACCGACGATGGCGCCCACCCGGACGAAACTCCCGCCGCAGACCTTCGCGGCGGCCAGCGACGCCCTGGTCGCGTTCCGCATGATCTGGACGCCGATCTGAAAGGCCGGGTCCGTCGCCGCCCGGACGGCCTCGGTGATCACCGCGACGGCGGCGAGCCGTGCGGGGTCGCAGTCGTCCTCGACACCGTAGACCCGGTCGGCGGTCTGCAGCAGGCAGCCGTGCGCTCCTCCCCGGTCGAGGGCACGCGCCGACTCGACCGCGCGGGCCAGCGTGTGGCGCAACGAGTTGGGCTCGTAGAACGGAGTGCCCGGCAGCGGGGCCAGATGCACGACCCCGTAACAGGTTCTGGTCGGCCCCGGCAGTCCCATGGCATCTCCCTCACAGCCCGGCCGGACCCTGTCGTCGGCCGTTCCACCAACGCGCTTCCCGTGCCCCCGCGAGGGTAGTCGGTGGCGGCCGGGGCCTGCAGGTGGCCGGTCGACCCGCGTGGGAGGCGGCACCACGAGATCCGGACCGGGCCGTCCGTTCCGGATAGGATCATGCCCATGACCGCAGAAACCGTTGACGTCCCGCTTTCGCCGACCGGTCTCCGGCTCACCGACCCACGGACCGGGCGGGCCCGCGCCGACCTGGCCGGCGCGGGCGAGTCAACGGTCACCGACACTGTCGAGGCGGCGCGGGAAGCCCAGCGGTCCTGGGCGGGGCTGCCGACGGGCGAGCGGAGTCGCCGTCTTCTGGCATTCGCCGACCGGATCGACGGCGCCCTGAGCGAGTACGTCGCCGCCGAACAGGCCGGCACCGGCAAGCCCGCCCACGAGGCCGAGGGCGAGATCCGCGACAGCGTCGACCTGTTGCGGTTCTACGCCGGCGCCGTGCGCGCCGCGCTGGCGCCCGCCGCCGGGCATCACCTCCCGAACCGGGAGAGCTGGGTCCGGTGGGAGCCGCTGGGCGTCGTCGGCGCGATCGTGCCGTGGAACTATCCGATCCTGATGGCCGCCTGGCGCATCGGGCCCGCGCTCGCCGCAGGGAACGCGGTGCTCCTCAAGCCGGCCGAGAGCACTCCCGACAGCGCGCTGCTGCTGGCCAGGGACGCCAGGGACTCACTCGGTCCGGGAGTGCTCAACGCACTGCCCGGCGACCGGGCGACGGGCCGGCTGCTGGTGGAGAGTCCCATCGACGCGATCGCGTTCACCGGCAGCGTCGCCGGCGGGCAGGACGTGGCCGCCCGGGCGGGGCTGCGCCGGGTCAGCCTGGAGCTCGGGGGCAACTGCCCGGCGATCGTGCTGCCGGACGCGCCCGAGCACACCTACGCCGACCTGACCGGCGCGGCCACCTACAACGCCGGGCAGAGCTGCGCCGCACCGGCTCGGGTGATCACGCTACGGTCGAACTACGCCGAGGTGGTGGACCGGCTCGCCGAGGCGATGAGCCGGCGGCAGGCGGGCCGTTCGTTCGGCCCGCTGAACAACGCCGACCAGATCCGCCGCTATCGGCAGATCCTCTCGGGCTCCGCCGCCGGGGTGAGCCACGCCGCCGGGCTGGCGCTCGGCGACGACTCCGACGAGGAGGGCTACTGGGCCGAAGGGCGGATCCTGGCCGACCTGGAGCCGGACGATCCGGCGGTCGCCAACGAGTTGTTCGGCCCCTGCCTGACCGTGCAGGCCGCCGAGGACATCGACGACGCCGTCCGGCTGGCCAACAGTGTCGACCAGGCGCTGGCGGGCAGCGTCTGGGGCGCCGGGACCGGCCAGTTGCTCTCCGTCGCCCGGGCGCTCGACGCCGGCGAGGTGTGGGTCAACTGCGTGCTGGAGCAGTGCCCCGAGCTGCCGCACGGCGGGCGAGGATCGTCAGGTCACGGCACCGACCTGAGCGTCCTCGCCCTCACCGAGTTCCAGCGACCGAAGACGGTGACGGTCAGACTGGTCTGAGCTCACGCTCCTGGTAGCGCCGCAGCCGGGGCATCGCCTCGGCAAAGGCCGGCCAGGGCTGGGACGTCGTCAGCCGCATGAACGCGCCGGAGAGGCAGAAGGTCAGGATGCCGGGGAAGAGAGACACGTTGGTCTCCCGCAGCAGTTCCCGAAAGCAGAGGTACGAGTCCTCGTGGTCGTCGAACGACGTGGTCAGGTTGATGGAGTAGCGCGCCGGCAGCACGGAGACGCCCGGCAACCGGATGCCGTTGTGGTAGGCGTCGCGGATCAGCGTCAGGGACCGTTCGCGGGACCTCCGCTCGACCCGGTAGTTGTCGTACGCGCGCTGCAGGCCGGGCAGGCGCAGGCCGTACGTCGACTCGAACTCCCGACAGTGCGCGGTGGTCAACTCCTCGTCACCGCTGACCAGCCACCGCTCCATCCGGGCCAGCACCTCGACCACGGTGTAGAAGAACGACGGCGGCCCGCCGAAGGTGGTCGACGCGTACTCGTAGTAGCGATCGATGAAGCGACTGTCCGCCATCAGCCAGCCGACCTTGAGGCCCGGGGCGGACCAGTTCTTCGACAGGCTGCTGACCCGGATGACGTTGGCTGCGGCGCGAGCCGGTGAGGTGGCCACCGGCTCCCCCAACCACTCGTGGCACTCGTCCAGCACGATCAGGGTGTTCGGCGAGGCGGACTTGATCAGCAGCTCCAGCTCGTCCTCGCAGACCAGGGCGCCGGTCGGGTTCGCGGCCGTCTGGAGCAGCACGATCGGCGTGTCCGGACGCAGCGCGTCGATCAGCGGTCGCAGCGACGTCCGACCGTCCGCGCTGGACGGCAGCGGCACCAGCGACACCGGCCCTCGCCTGGCCACCGACTCCACGAGGGGCGGATAGTTGGGGATGGCGCATAGCGACGCGGCGCCGCCCTGGCTCGCCTCGAGCAGGATGAAGTCGACCAGCGTGCTGATCGCCAGCGTCGCGCCCATGGTCAGGGCGACGTTGTCGGCCGTGTATCCCGCGCTGGGCAGCCGGGCCGACTCGTACGCCGCGACCGCTTCCCGGGCCGGCTCGCGCCCCCGGGAGTCGGAGTACCCGTACCAGTCCCGGTTCAGGGCGTAGGCGATGCAGTCCTTCAACGTGCTGGGCAGACCCCAGTGCTCCTCGTCCACCGACCCGCTGGAGAGGATGATCCCCGCCTGCGAGCGCAGGTCACCGTAGAGGTCGTCGCGGAAGTAGAAGTTGAACAGCTCCTTGACGAAACGTACGGTCGCCCGTGACGAGAGCACCGCGGCGGCGTCGACCTCACGTCTGCGCCGGGACTGTCGCCAGCGGTCCGCCAGGTCGGGACGGTGGCTCTCCACCCCGAGTTCACACTCGACCCGGCCCAGGTAGAGATCGCGGAGCTCGATCGGGTCCTGCGGGTTCACCGCTCGGGCGTACACCTCCAGCAGCCGCGCGTCGGGGCCCGGGTCCAGGGCCATCGGCACCCGCGACGGGTCGGGGCGCTGTGCCGCGAGCATCTCGACCTCGGCGGGCACGACCGACAGCCGAGGCTCTCCGATGTCGCCGAACAGCCCTTGGACATCCGTCATCCGGCCATCTCCCCCGATCGGTCCGTGATCCGCAGTCGCTTGAGATGCCGGTGCCGGGTCGAGCCGTGGAACGGCGCCGCGGATCGGCCGTGGAAGGCGTACGTGTTGTCCAGGACCGCGAGGAGCCCACGGCGCCACTGGAGCCCGCGCGCGGCGCCACCCCCGTACATCTCCGCGAGCAGTGCGGCGAGGGCGTCCCGGACAGCCACGGCGTCGAACTGGTCGGTGTCGGACACCCAGCGAAGGGTCTCGGCCTGGAAGTCGCGGAACGAGAAGACCGGCCGCCCGTCCACCCGTCGCCGGATCGGCGGCACGCCGGGGCGGTCGTACCGGACGTGCGCGAGGATCTCGCGGTCGGTCTGCCGGAGCCGCTCGTCGACCCCGGCGAACGGGACCAGAACGGTCTGCGCGGCGTTCTCGTCGTCCCCGGCGTGCAGACACATCAGGACGATGTATCGCGGCTGGCCATCAGCCGGCCGACCGCTGCCCTCGGTGTGCAGGCTCAGGGCGCTCGTGGCGAACGGTTGCCGCGTGGCGTCGGCGGTGTCACCCTCGGCGCTGATCAGGTGCAGGATCCGGCCGTCCTCGACGTTGGGCTGCACGGCCGGGTCGGTCTCCGGCATGATTTCGCCGAACCGGTGGCCGAGCTCCAGCAGTTGGGCGCTGGTCATCGGCTCACCGAGGTCGACGAGGCCGAGCCCGTGCTCGGTGAGCTGGCACCGCAGCACCGCCTCGACCTGGCCCACCGGCCACCCGGCCGGCACGGACTCCGGCACGAGCTCGGGCGGCGGCAGCGGTCGACCACCGAGGAGTTCGACCCGCTGCGGGATGTGCCGGTCATGGGGTCGCTCCAGAAAGCTCCCACGCAGGGTTGTCGGCCCTGGACTGTCAGACACCGGTGGCACCGAATGCGACGGGACCGTGCGAGCATCCCGCGGCGCGCAACTCGTCCCCGGCGCCGGCCTTGATACCGCAGATGCGGCAGACGATGTGCCCGTCGTCGGTCAGCAGGTCCTCGAACGGCCTCAGTTCCTGCCGGTTCGCGCTGTCGAGCGGCTGGTGGGCGACGCCCACCGAGAGCAGGACGTGGTCGGTGATCGCGCCGACCGCGTGCGGTTGCGCGCCGTCCACCATGTACACCAAACCGGGCGTGGTCTCCAGAATCTCGCCGGCGGCGGTGATGGTGCCGCGACCGCCCACCACGAAGAGAAGGTGATCGCCGGGGTGGGTGTGCGGAGCGAAGCCTTCGCCTGCGGGAACATGGATGAGGTCGGCGCCGAGGAACCCATTGGTGATCAACGACCGGCCGGTCGCCTCGCGCGTCTTGGCGATCTGGATCTCGCCGGGTCGCATGTCGACCTTGAGCAGTTGCTCGCTCTCCGTAGCCCCTGCGTCGAGGGCCCACTCGCAGAGCGCCACCGCGCGGTTCTCTCCGGCCCGGTCGGACACGCCGTCACCGAGCTGGAGGTGCGTGCCCGGGGTGGCCGCCAGAAGCCGGACCATCTGCATCAACAGCTCTCGACGCTCGCGCGGATCGAGGTCTTCGAGCTCGTGGCTCAAGGAATCCACCATAGAAACGACGGAGCGGTGTGTTTGCGTCATTGATACCCTCCGTAGTCGACGCGCCGAATATTGATCAGGCTACCGAAGCCCGAAACAGTTATGAAGTCACCGACTGTTGCAGCTCATTGACGTACTGTCATACATCGAGGTCAGGGTGCCCGTTCCGAATGCAGTTCCAGTAATGTCGGGCAGGCGCGGTGGCTGCGACAACGTCCAAGCGGGAGCTACCCGTCGCGGCTCGGCGCGTCCGACCCGGCGCGCGAGGCGATCGCGTTTGTCAGGAGCTCGTGAGGACGACGAGTTGCTGGGTCGCTCGGGTCATCGCGACATAGCGGTCGACCGCTCCCTCGATGCCCTCGCCGAATGCGTCCGGGTCGATGAGGACGACCAGGTCGAATTCGAGCCCCTTCGACAGTTCCGGGGTCAGCGACCGGACGCGGGACGTCGCCCGGAACGTGAGATCGCCGATGACGCAGGCTGTCCCGTCGGCGTGCGCGGCGAGCCAGGCATCAAGGACAGAGCCCAGATCAGAAACAGGTCCGTGTACGACGGGGACGCCGCCGCTGCGGATGGAGGTCGGCACGTTGGCGTCCGGGAGCACGGCCCGGATGACCGGCTCGGCTTCCGCCATGATCTCTTCCGGCGTCCGGTAGTTGATGGTCAGGGAGGCCAGGCTGATCCGGTCGAGCCCGATCCGGTCGAGCCGCTCCTGCCACGACTCCGTGAATCCGTGCCGGGCCTGGGCGCGGTCCCCGACGATGGTGAAGCTCCGGGACGGGCAGCGGAGCAACAGCATCTGCCACTCGGCGTCGGTCAGTTCCTGAGCCTCGTCCACGACGATGTGCGCGAACGGGCCGGCGAGCAGGTCCGGGTCGGCGCCGGGCAGTGCGGCCTCGTCGACCAGTGCATCCTGGAGATCCAGTTGGCGCAGGCTCGACAGCACACCTTCACCGTCGTCATAGGCATGGGCCTCGATCAGTTCGTCGACGACGGTGGCCATGCGCGCGCGTTCGACGGCGACAGTGGCGTCGTGCCGACGCTTACGCCCTGACGCCTCCGGATCGCCGAGCCGCTGCCGTGCCGCGTCGAGGAGCGGCAGGTCGGACACCGTCCACGCCTGGGCGTCGCCGCGTTGCAGTTTGCGGACCTCGTCGGGGCTGAGCCAGGGAGCGCACCTGCGCAGGTAGGCGGGCACCGACCACAGGTCACCGACGAGGTCGGCCGGGTCGAGCAGCGGCCAGGCGCGGTTGAAGGTCGTGCGCAGCTCCCTGTTCCGCAGCAGCGACCTGCGGACCAGGTCATCCGGCTCATCGCCGTGGTACTTGTCCGTCAGGATCGTGAGCAGCTCCTCCCAGACCTCGTCACGCGCCTCGTTGTGCGGGGCACCGGGCCCGGGTGCCTGGAACGCCTCGGCCCAGTCGTCGGCGCTCAGCCGGATGTCGGACTCGTCGGTCGTGACCGTCATCGGTTTGGCCGGCGGCTCCTCGTAGAACCTGACGGCCGCCTCGATCGCCTTCACCAGGTCCGCGGACGACTTCAGGAAGGCCACTGTCGGGTCGGTCTCGATGGTTGCCGCAGCGCCCTCGGGGACGAGGTCCCGCAGGGTGCAGGTCTGCACCTCCTCCTCGCCGAGGCTGGGGAGGACGTCGGCGACGTAGGCCAGGTAGGGCTGGTGCGGACCGACGAACAGCACGCCACCCTGGCGTTGCCCGAGGCGAGGGTCGGAGTAGAGGAGGTAGGCGGTGCGGTGCAGGGCGACGACGGTCTTACCCGTACCCGGACCACCGTCGACGACAAGAGCGCCACGGGAACCCGCGCGGATGATGGCATCCTGGTCGGCCTGGATCGTGCCGAGCACGTCCCGCATCCGGGCCGACCGGCTGCCGCCCAGGCTGGCGATGAAGGCGGACTGGTCGTCGAGCGCGGCGTGCCCCTCAAGCCCGTCCGAGGCGAACACCTCATCCCAGTAGTCGCCGATCCGGCCGCGGATCCAGCGATACCTGCGGCGGCTCGCCAGGCCCATCGGATTGGCGTGGGTCGCCCCGAAGAACGGTTCAGCCGCAGGGGAACGCCAGTCCAGCAACAGCCGACGACCCGCGCTGTCCGTGAGGCCACGTCGCCCGACGTACACGGGCTCGCGGTTGTCCGCGCCGACCATGCGTCCGAGGCACAGATCCACACCGAAGCGACCCAGCGCGCGCAGGCGAGCCGTCAGCCGGCGGACCTCCGTGTCCCGGTCCACCGCCTGCCGGCCTTTGCCACCGGGCGCCTTACGCGCGGCGTCGAGGCGGCCGGACAGGTCGGCGGACAACTGCTCAAGCCTCTCCGCGACGGACGCGAAGTGCTGCTCGTCGCCCGCGATCAGCGTCGGGTCGGCTTTCGACAGGAGGTGGTCGGGAAGGTCGAACAGGCTGGTGGTCAGGGGATTCACATCATCAGGTGCGGCGCGCATTTCGCAACTCCCATTTCCACAGGTCCTGGCCTCGGCCGACGATTCTGCGGCACGACCCGGGTCTTGCCGCAAGCCCCCCGGTGGGCTATACGTTGAGGTGGAGGGAGAGCATGTCTTTCCGTTGCCCTCGCCCTCTTCACACATACCCCACCCGGCGGTCAAGCTCTCCACCGATGACGGCGCCTGCCAGGCTCCCGCGAGAAGATCTTTGGGGTGACCAGTCCGTTGCGTATCGACCGGGTTCTCGGTGGTCGGCCCTTCGCCGAGATCGGTGAGCCTGCCCTTGCCGTCGCCGACGAGAGTCGTGGCCTGCTGGCAGTGGCGGGCACCTACGCGTTCGGTACTGCGCCGGTAGGTGTCTACGACGTCGGTGATCTGGGTTGCCGCGCTCTTCTCCGCTCGGGCTACCCCGTGCACTCGATGGCCTTCCACCCCACGTTTCCCCTCCTGGTGGTAGGCACAGGTCGCTACGACGGCGGCTATTTCTTCGAAGGCCAGTTGCTCCTGCTGGACCTGGAGACAAGTACCGGGGTGTCACTCATCGAAGACCCGCTCGGCCGTCAAGTGCTCGCCCTGGAATGGCTCACCGGCCAGGAACTACGTGTGCTGATGGCGCCGCCTGACGACTGGCAGGACAAAAAGGCATGGGCTGAGGGACACGTTGTGGTGATGCGCCGGCACGATTGGCGAGTGGGTACGTAGCCGGACACCGACGTTCACCCGGCAGCCACGCTTGGCACGACACTGACTGGCACCCTCAGGTGCTCAGCAATCGGGCTTCGTTCCTTTGTGTTGCGCCTTTGGATCAGGCTCACGGATGTGGACTCCGAGGTCCTGGCGCATCGCCGCGCCGAGCGCGGCGAACCGTTCCTGGCGGTCTCCCGGAGCCGGCTCGGCGGGCGGACCGGTGAGCCTCCCCAGCACCTGGTCCCCCTCGTCCCGCAACTCCCTGGTCAGTTCCCCGGCGATCCGGGTGACCTCACCGGGAGCGAGTAGTTCGACGGCGTGCCAGGCCCGGTCGAACGGGTCGCTGAGCGCCGTCAGGCGCGCGGACACCGGGCCGTCGAGGGGCAGGGCCTGCGCCCGCCGGCGGCGCACCGCCTCCAGGACCCGGTCCTGCTCGTGCAGGACCACCAACAGTTCGGTGTACGCGGCCCGCCGGTCGGCGAGCCAGCGGGCCGCGTCCTCTCGTTGCCACTGCCGGGCGCGTTCCTCGCGCTCCAGGGACCAGCTCCGGTCGTCGCGCCTGCGGGTGAGCACCTGCGTGACGATCGACGCGGCGAGGGTGCCGAGGACGCCGAGGACGGCCACCGCCATCGGCACCCACAGAGGGATCAGCAGGGACATCCGCACAGTGTCCCGGACCGGACCGGTCGACGATGCCCCTCCCCCACGGCCGGTCGGCCCCGCTCCGGTACGTCGACGCACCCCACGGAGCGCTGACGGAAACGCGACAGGACTGGCCCTCCCGTCCACCGTTGACGATCATTGGCAGGGTGCGCGCCGGAGCCTGTCGGCGCCCGGTCCGTGGCGACGAGGATGGGGCATGGTGGAGCAGAGTCACAGCCCGCCGGACGGCGTGGTGACGGCTGACCGCTCGGAGCGTGCCGTCGCGGCTGACCAGAAGGCCACGGCGGCGTCGCTGACCCCGCCGATGGGCAGGCGGAACCCGCACCTGCCCATCCGCGGCCGGGACCTGGTGTTGAAGGAGCTGAGCGGCGCGCTCGCCGGATCGGGTCCCCGGGTGCACGTCCTGCACGGGCTCAGCGGCAGCGGCAAGTCCGCGATCGCGCTGGAACTGGTGCAGCGCGCCCTCGCCGCCGGCGTCACCACCTGGTGGGCGAAGGCGGACGACGAGCCGAGCCTGGTCGAGCACATGCGCGCACTGCTGCGCCGGGTCGGCGTCAGCGACGTCGAGATGCTCAGCGGCCATCCCGCGGACCATCTCTGGTTGGCGTTGGCGAACGTCACGACCAGGTGGCTGCTCGTCATCGACAACGCCGACGATCCCGCGCTGCTGGCCGCCGGCACCGGGCCGCTAGCCGACGGGAGGGGCTGGGTGCGGCCCTACCAGGGCAGCAACGGCATGGTGCTGATCATGAGCCGGTCGTCGGATCCGAGCGGGTGGGGCCACTGGTGTGTGCGGCACAAGGTGGACATGCTCGACGAGGCGGACGCCGTCGCCGTCCTCCGCGACCACGTCGGCGTCGACGACGACGATCCGCAGGACGCGCGACGCCTGGTCGATCGCCTCGGTCGCCTGCCGCTGGCGCTGCGGCTCGCCGGGGCGTACCTCAGCCAGGCGCGCGACACGGCCTGGCCCGACCCGGCGGTGCCCTCGACGTTCCGCGGCTACCTCGACGCGGTCGACGCGGGCCGCGTCGCCCTGCGAGACCCGGACCTCGTCCGCCCGGGGCAGCAGTTCGTCGACCGCGCCTGGGACATGTCCCTTGACCTGCTCCGGCGGCGCGAGCCACCGTTGACCATCACGCTGCTGCGCCTGGCCGCCCACCTGGCCCCGGCGCCCATGCCCTGCCCCGACGTCCTCAACGCCACGTGCCTGAACCTGACCGGCCTCCCCGGGACGACGAACCAGCAGCTCGGCCGGGCTGCGGCAGCCCTGCGCGACCTGGGGCTGATCGACCTGCTGTCGTCCGACGGGCGGGCGTCGCTGGCACTGCACCCGCTGGTGCGCGACGCCGCCGAGCGGGAGCTGCCCGCCGAGCCGGGCGACCTGGCCGTCCTGACCACCCTGGTCCGCCGGTCCGCCACCGTCACCGGGGTCACGCCCGACGACATCTCCAGCTGGCCGGCGTGGCAGTCGGTCACCCCGCACGCCCTGCACATGATCACCATGCTGCTGCGGAATCCGGGGCAACCGGCGCAGGTCGTCGAGGACGCCTGCTACGCGGCCAACTTCGCCGCCCGCTCCATGCACGCCCGTGGCCTGTACCTGGCGGCGGACGCCGAGCTGCAGCGGATCCAGCGGCTGGCGACCCGGGATCTGGGCGAGCGGAACGGCGAGACGCTCCGCGCGCTGCACTACCAGGCCGTCGTGCACCACGCGCGGGGCCGGTACCGGGAGGCGCTGGACGCCTACGAGAAGGTCTACGCCGCGCGTCACGAGGTGTTCGGCCCCGACGACGTCGAGACGATCCGCAGCCGGCACTACCGGGCCCTGGTCTGGCACGAGCTGGGACGCCACGCGGAGGCCCAGGCCGAGTACGAGGCGGTGCTCGCCGACCGCATCCGGGTCCGCGGTCCGGATGACCGCCACACGCTGGCGACCCGGCACAACCTCGCCCGGCTGAAGCAGGACACCGGCCGGCTGGCCGCGGCGGAGGCCGACTACCGCGCCATCCTCGACGCCCAGCAGCGGACGATGGGCCCCGACTACCGGCACACCCTGGCGACCCGGCACAACCTGGCCCTGTGCCTGCACGCCCAGAACCGCCTCGCCGAGGCCCAGGCCGAGTACGACGAGGTCTACCACGTCGAACGTCGACTGCTCGGGGACGAGCACCCGGACACCCTCGCCATCCGGGCGAACCTGGCGGTGCTGGCGGAGGCGCGCGGGCACGTCGCCCAGGCGCGGCGGGAGCGGGACAGCGTGTTCGAGGCGCAGTGCCGGGTGCTCGGCGTCGACCACCCCGAGACCCGGGCCACCCGGCAGGGGCTGGTCCATCGTGGCACCCGGCCGGGGCCGCTCTGACGGCTACACCTGGGCCAGCGCCGGGGTGGGCAGGTCGTCGGCCGGGCGCGGGGTCGGGGTGGAGCGGTTGGGCAGCGAGAGCCGGATGACCTTCCACCAGGCCGAGGCGACCTGCTTCGGCAGGGGGCCGACGGTGTACGTCAGGCCGTACTTCGCGAACAGCGCCCGCACCTCGGGGGCGATCTCCTGGTACCGGTTGCTCGGCAGGTCCGGGAAGAGGTGGTGCTCGATCTGGAACGACAGGTTTCCGGTCATGATGTGCATCAGCCGGCTGCCGCTGATGTTGGCCGAGCCGAGCATCTGCCGCACGTACCACTCGCCCCGGGTCTCCCCCTGGATGGAGCGCCTCTCGAAGGTCTCCACCCCCTCGGGGAAGTGCCCGCACATGATCACCGAGTGGCTCCACAGGTTGCGGATCAGGTTCGCGGTGAAGGTGGCGGCCAGGGTGCTGAGGAACGACGGCCCGGACAGCAGCGGGTGGATGATGTAGTCCTTGAGGAACTGTCGGCGGATCTTGCGGCCGACCGCGCGGGCCCGGGCCCGGAACTCGGGGGCCTTGTGCCGGCCCTTGCGCAGGTTGCGACCCAGCTCCAGGTCGTACGCGGCGATGCCGTACTCGAAGAAGCAGGCGTTGATGAAGTTCCACAGCGGCTGGCCCAGGTGCATCGGGTACCACCGCTGGTCCTCGTCGACGCGCATGATGCCGTACCCGAGGTCGTTGTCCTTGCCGATCACATTGGTGTAGGTGTGGTGCAGCTCGTTGTGCGAGTGCTTCCACTGCTCGGCCGGGGAGACGTGGTCCCACTCCCAGGTGGTCGAGTGGATCTTCGGATCGCGCATCCAGTCCCACTGGCCGTGCAGGACGTTGTGGCCGATCTCCATGTTCTCCAGGATCTTGGCCACGGCGAGACCGGCGGTGCCGACCAGCCAGGCCGGCGGGAAGAGCGAGAACAGCAGCACGGCCCGGCTGCCCAGCTCCAACCGGCGCTGGGTGGAGATCACCTTGCGGATGTACGCGGCGTCGGACTCCCCCCGGCTGGCGATCACCCGGTCGCGGATGGCGTCAAGCTCCCTGCCGAGGGTCTCGATGTCCTCGGCGGTGAGGTGGGCGATCGGGTTGTGGGCCTTCTTCTGCATCACGGTCATGTCCGGCTCCTGTCAGAGGTCGATGTCGCAGGTACCGGCCGCCGCCGACACGCAGGTCTGGATGAGCACGCCGTCGCCGGGAACGGCGGTGGTGACGTCGCCGTTGCGCAGGTCGCGAACGGCGCCCTGGCGCAGCGGCACTACGCAGCCGAAGCAGATGCCCATCCGGCACCCGGACGGCATGAGCACCCCGGCCTCCTCGCCCACGTCGAGCAGGGCGGTGCCGCCGTCGGCGTCGGCGGTGACCCCGGCCCGGGTGAAGGTGACCGCGCCCCCGGCGCCCGGGGAGATCACCGTGGGCCGGAACCGCTCGGTGTGCAGCCGGTCGGCCACCCCGTTGGCGGCCCAGTGCGCCTCGACCGCGTCGAGCAGGCCGACCGGGCCGCACGCCCAGGTCTGCCGGTCGAGGTGGTCGGGCACCAGGTCGGCCAGCTCGGCCACGCCGAGCACGCCGTCGGTGTCGGTGTGCCGCTCCACGAGGCGGATCGCGCCCCGCCCGGCGAGGCCGCGCAGCTCGTCAGCGAACACCACGTCGGCCGGGGTCGGCGCGGAGTGCACCAGCACGACGTCGGCCGGGCCGGTCGCGCCGGAGCGGAGCATCCCCATCACCGGGGTGACGCCGCTGCCCGCGGTGACGAACAGGATCCGCTCCGGGGCGGTCGCGGGCTGCACGAAGTCGCCCTGGGCCTGGTCGAGCTGGACGAGCGTGCCGGGCCGCACCCGACGGACCAGGTGGTTGCTGACCCGGCCGTCCGGGATGGCCTTCACGGTGATCGAGATCAGCCCGTCGCGGTGGCCGGGGACCGAGGTGAGCGAGTACGCCCGCCACTGGCGGACCCCGTTGACGTCCACGCCGAGGCGGACGTACTGCCCGGGGGTGTGCCCGCGCCAGCCCCGCCCGGGCCGGATGGTCACCGTCGCCGCGTCCCGCGTCTCGGGGCGGACGTCGACGATCCGCCCGCGCAGGGCGGCCCCGGAACGCAGCGGGGCGACCATGTCGAGGTAGTCCTCGGGCAGCAGCGGCGTGGTGGCCGTCTCGGCGAGCCGGAACAGCCTGTCCCGGACTGTGAGCTTGCCGGGCGGGCGCGGGACGGTGGTGGTCATAAGACCAGGGTGACCGGCCCGATCGCATAACATCTTGGCCAAGGAAGGTGAAACAACCGCAGGGTCTTGTTCCGGGAGAACAATCTATGTCGGAAGGGTCCGGGACCAGCCGCCGCGCTGCCCACCTCGAACTGGACGAGCCGATGGCCGCCCGGCTGCGCGCCACGCTGCCCCTCGTCGCCGAGCGCACGGTGACCGCGATCACCGCCGAGGTGTCCGCCTACTCCGGCACCCTGACCGGCCAGATGCGGGCGAAGATCGAGAACGCGGTACGCATCGCGCTGGGCACGTTCCTCCAGCTCCTCGGGCGTCCCGAGGCGTCGGACCCGAGCACCCCGCTGACCCCGGCCCTGGAGGCCGCGTACGCGCTGGGCAGCGGCGAGGCCCGCTCCGGGCGCAGCATGGACGCGCTGCTCGCCGCGTACCGGGTGGGAGCGCGGGTGTCCTGGCGGGAGGTCTCCACCACCACCGTGCGCGGTGGGCTCGCCGCGGCGACGGTCGCCGAGTTCGCCGAGCTGATGTTCGCCTACATCGACGAGCTGTCCGCCGCCAGCGTGGCGGGGCACGCCGACGAGCTGGCCAGCGTCGGCCGGGCCCGGCGGCGGTACCTGGAGCGGCTGAGCCAGCAGCTGCTGGCCGGCGAGGCCGAGGACGTGCTGCGCCGCGGCGCCGAGCGGGCGGACTGGCCGGTGCCGCAGACCCTGACCGTCGTCCTGCTGCCCCGCAGCAGCCTGCGCACCGTGCTGACCGTGCTGAGCCCGCACACGCTGGAGAGCGGCGAGGACATGGCGGGGGTGGACCCGACCGAGGAGCTGGCCGTGCTGCTGGTGCCGGACGTGCACGGCGGCCGGCGGCGGCAGCTCGTCCGGGTGCTGCACGGGCACCGGGCGGTGCTGGGGCCCGCGCGGCCGTGGCACCGGGTGGTCGGGTCGTACGAGCGGGCCACCCGGGCGCTGTTGCTCGGGCTGCCCCGTGCCGCAGCCGACGCGCCGCTGGACACCGAGCAGCACCTCGCCGAGCTGCTGCTCAGCACCGACCCGGAGGCCCTGGACGATCTGCGCGCGCAGGTGCTGCGTCCGCTGGCGTCGCTGCCGCCGGCCACCGCCCACCGGCTCGCCGAGACGCTGCGCGCCTGGCTGCTGCACCAGGGTCGCCGCGACGACGTGGCGGCGGCCCTGTTCGTGCACCCGCAGACCGTGCGCTACCGGATGGCCAAGGTGCGGGAGATGTACGGCGACCGGCTGCACGACCCGGCGACCGTGCTGGACCTGACGCTGGCCCTGGCGATCCTCCCCGCTGGGGAGGGGGCCAACTGAGCCTGGCACAGCAGCCGGAGAGCCCTCAAACCGGTCCACTCCGTTCACAAAACACCCTTTAGCGCATTATCGGTCGCTACGCTGGATCCGTGCGGAGAGTACAGATTGTTGCCCTGCTGGGAGTGACGCTGCTGGCGGCCCACGGATGCACCGCTGCCGGCAGCGAACAGCGAAAGCGGCCCTCCGCCGCACCGGCGTCGACCGAGTCGCCCTTCGGCCCGCTGGTCGCGGGCATGCCGGCGTACCCGAAGCCGGGCAATGTCTACGCGGCCGTGGGGCCGGGCATGCTGGCCGAGCCGGTGCGGTCCGACCGGGCCCTGGTGTACGTGCCCAACACCAAGAGCAACGACGTGTCGGTGATCGACCCGGCCACGTACCGCGTGGTCGACACGTTCCCCGGCGGCCCCGAACCGCAGCACGTCGTGCCCGCCTACGACCTGCGGACGCTGTACGTGGCCTCCAGCAAGATTCCCGACGGTGGCCTGGTGCCCATCGACCCCCGCACCGGCAAGCCAGGGACGTTCCGAAAACTGGAGGACGTCTACAACCTCTACTTCACCCCGGACGGCCGGCAGGCCATCGTGGTCGCCGAGGCGTACCAGCGACTGGACCTGTACGACCTGGGCACCTGGCAGCGGACCCGTTCAGTGCGGTTCCCCTCGTGCGGCGGCATCAACCACATGGACTACTCCGCGAACGGCAAGATCATGCTGTTCAGCTGCGAGTTCGCCAACCGCATGCTCGTGCTGGACAGCATCACGCTCGACAAGCTACGTGAGTTCACGCTGACCGAGGCGCCCGACGGGATGCCACAGGACACCCGGCTCACCCCGGACGGACAGCACTTCCTGGTCGCCGACATGCACGCCCACGGCGTGTACGTCTTCGACGCCCAGGCCACCCGGCAAACCGCGTTCATTCCCACCGGCAAGGGCGCCCACGGCATCTACTTCAGCCGCGACGGAGAGCTCGCCTACGTCACCAACCGCGACGCCGGCAGCATCACCGTGCTCAACCTGGCCACCCTCAAACCCGTAACCACCTGGAAGATCCCCGGTGGAGGGAGCCCCGACATGGGCGGTCTCTCCGCCGACGGGGGCACCCTGTGGCTGTCCGGCCGCTTCCACAACGAGGTCTACGTGATCCGCACCAGCGACGGCAAGCTGCTCGCCCGGATACCGGTCGGCGCGGGCCCGCACGGGCTCACCATCTGGCCCCAGCCCGGCCGCTACTCCCTCGGCCACACCGCCAACATCCGCTGACGTTGGCTTCCACCGGAGCGCGCCCGGCTGCTGGTCGGAGTGGTCGCCCCGGCCCATGCCGCGGCCGTGAGGTCGCAGGCGGCGAGGCGCTGTCCGCGCTGCTGCTCGCCGCCACCGCCGGGCTGTCCAGCGCGCCGATCAGCGACGCCATCGAGCTGGACCGGCCGCGCCGGATGATGCGCGACCTGCTGGCCGGTGTCGGCGAGCCGTACCTGTAGTCCGGGTGGGCTGGGAGCGGCCGGCGACCGAGCTGCCGCCCGCGCCACGCCGCCATCTGGCCGACGTCGTGGAGGTCTACGGCTGAGCGGGGCGCCGCCGGGACGAGGCGGGGTGCTCTGGGCCGGCCGTCGTCGGCTCAGGCCGGCACCGGGGTACGGCGCGGGCCGGGTCGGTTGACGGCGTCGGGCACGTCCTCGCCGCGCAGCGCCAGCCGGACGCTCTCCGCTGCGGCGACCCCGGCCTTGACCTGCGCCTCGGCGGTCGACGCGCCGAGGTGCGGGGTGACCACCACCTGGTCGAGGGCGAACAACGGCGAGTCGACGCAGGGCTCGGTGGCGAACACGTCGATGCCGGCGCCCGCGACCCGGCCGGCGACGATCGACTCGGCCAGCGCCGCCTCGTCGACCAGGCCGCCCCGGGCGCAGTTGACGATCCGCACCCCCGGTTTGACCCGGGCCAGCTCCGCCCGGCCGATCAGCCCGACGGTCTCCGGGGTGCGCGGCAGGTGCAGGGAGATGAAGTCGCTGGTCGCCAGGAGCTGGTCGAGGCCGACCAGGGTGACGCCCACCCGGGCCGCCCGCTCGGGGGTGGCGTACGGGTCGTAGGCGACCAGCCGGGTGCCGAAGGAGGCCATCCGCTGGGCGAACAGCACCCCGACCCGACCCAGGCCGACCACCCCGACGGTCTTGCCGGCCACCTCCACGCCGGTGAACCGGGACCGCTGCCAGCGGCCCCGCTTGAGCTGGGCGTTGGCGGCGGCGGTGTGTCGGGCCACGGCGAGCAGCAGGGCGACCGCCTGCTCGGCGGCGGAGACCACGTTCGAGGTCGGGGCGTTGACCACCAGGACGCCGCGCGCGGTCGCGGCGGCCACGTCGACGTTGTCCACGCCCACACCGGCGCGGGCCACCACGCGCAGCCGAGTCGCCGCGTCGAGGGCCTCGGCGTCGATCCGGGTGGCGGAACGGATGACGACCGCGTCCGCGCCCGGCAGGGCGGCCAGCAGGGCCGTCCGGTCGGCGCCGGCCACCTGCCGGACGTCGTACTCCTCGGCCAGCAGGCGCAGCGCCGCCGTGGCCAGCTCCTCGGTGACCAGCACCCGCTGCCGGGGACGGCCGGCCCCGGTCGTCGTCGTCTGCTCGCTCATCTTCGCTCTCCTCGGGGGACGTGGCGGGGGATCTCCCCGGCGCGCCGTCGGCGCCGGTGGGCCGACGATGGACCGTCGGCGTTAGGCGGCGGTTACGCGGTCAGCGACAGCGGTTGGAGGTTGCGGGCGCCCCGGCGGCCGTCGACAACCGGACGCGGGGCGGAGGCCCGGCGGCCACGCAGCCGCCCGGCGAGGGCGAGGTCGAGAATCTGCCGGGTACGCCCGGTCGGGGCCACGTCGAGCCCGTCGCGCAGCCGCTGCACGCACAGGTCGTACCAGCTGCGGACCTGGCCGAGCTCGCCGAGCGTGCCGTGCACCACCAGGAGGTTCTGGTACGCCTCCTCCTGGAACGGGTCGACCGAGAGGATCCGGCGGCACCAGGTGACCACCGCCCGGGGGTCGTCGCGGAGCATGGCGTCGGCCCGCAGGTGGTGCAGGGACCGCAGCACCATGGCCCGGGCCCACTGGCGCTGCTCGTCGACCCATCCGGCAGTCTCCCCGTTGAGGAAGTCGCCCTGGTAGAGGCCGACCGCCCGGTGGTGGGCGGCCAGCGCCGCGCCGGTGTCGCCGGCCCGCTCGGCCTCCCGGGCGGCGTCCACCGCCGCCTCGAACTCCTCGGTGTCGACCCACATCCCGGTGCACCGCAACAGGTACCCGACGTCCTGGTAGACGATCTCCACCGGGGACCCGTCGGCGCAACCGCCGAGGATCTGCCGCAGCGCGTGCGCCGCCACCTTCAGCGAGGTCGACCGGTCCGTCTCGCAGCCCGGCCAGAGGATCTCGTAGAGCCGCTCGCGCGGCACCACGTGGTCCCGGTTCAACATCAGGAACTGGAAGAGATTGCGCGCCTTGCCGGCACGCCAGCGCTCGACCGGCGCGCCGTCCACGGTGACCGAGAAGTCACCCAGACAACGGACCGTCACGGCGGCGGAGGAGTTCGACAGCATGAGCGTCCTTTCCGGAACACCGGGGATCTCCGATGTCTCGACGCTAGAAATGCGGCCGAGCGCGGACAAGAGGATCGCTCAGAAGTGGGTAATGCCGATACGACCAAGGTGACAGTCGCCTACTACCTACCGCTCCCACCCGGTGTGACCACCGACGGACGACCGGCAGAGTGTCCACAACGGACGATCGCGGTGCGGACGACGACCGGAGGGAGTTGGCGACGATGACCACGACGGCGCGGACGGTGGTGCGACCGCCCCGGAGGTGGTGGCGGACGCTGGGGCTGTCCTTCGTGGAGGCTCGGCCGGTGGTGCAGGTGATCTTCCTGCTCCGGTTCGCCGGCGGCGCGGCCCTGGCGGTGCTGTCCGGGGGGTCCCCCGGCGGCGCGGTCGTCCGGGGCGCGGCGGCCTGGCTGCTGCTCACCTGGAGCGTGTACCTGATCAACGGCGTCGCGGACGTCACCGAGGACCGGGCGAACGGCTCCCGACGCCCCATCGCGCGAGGCCTGCTCGACCCCGGAGCCGCCCTGCGGACCGCGTACGCGCTGGCGACCGCCGGCCTGCTGCTGGCCGCGACGGTCGCTCCCACGCTGGTGCTGCTCGGGGCGGGGCAGCTCGCCCTCGGCTGGTGGTACTCGATGGGTCGGGCACCGCTGAAGCGGCGGGTGTCCGGCACCACCGGCTCGGTGGTGCTCGCGGGCCTGCTCACGTACCTCGCCGGCGCGAGCAGCGCCGAGGCCCGTCCGGTGCCGCACCTGTGGGTGTTCCCCGTGGCGATGGCGCTGTGGATGGCCGTCGGGGCGCTGGCCAAGGACCTCTCCGACGTGACCGGGGACCGGCTCGCCGGCCGGCGCACCCTGCCGATCGTGCGCGGCGAGACGTGGGCCCGGCGGTCCATCGCGGCCGTCGCGCTCACCGTCGCGCTCGCCTTCCTGATCTCGGCGCAGGACGCCTGGCCGCCCGTGCGGATCGCGTCCTGGCTCACCATGGCCGGCGCAGTGGTGCTGACCTGGTTGGCCTGCGGTTCGGGCAGCCGGGGCGGGCCGGCCCGCCGACGCCGCCCGTACCGGGTGTTCATGACCACGCAGTACCTGGCCCACCTGGCACTCCTCGGTCCGGTTGCGACCTGCGTCTGGGCTCAGGGACACTACGTGTGCGGGGGATGACTCGGACCATGGGGCGATGCTGGGCTGAGGGGTGCTGTGGGGGACACGCGCACGACGGCGGGCACAACGGGACGCGGCGTGCCACCAGCGCTCCGGGCCGAGATCCTCGACGCGTACGAACAACGACTACGGGCCACCGGTAACGCGATCCTCACCGATCCCGACGCCCGCCGGCAGGCGCTCCACCAGGCCAACGCGGTCATCGACGACGTCGGCCGGTACGCCCCCAGCGGCACTGCGGAGATGGGCCCGGTGGCGACGCCCTTCACGCTCACCGTCGGCCGGGACCGCGCGCAGCGGGGCATCCACCCGGTCCAGTCGCTGCGCGCGGCGACCCTGCTCTTCGAGGCCGCCCTGCCCCCGCTGATCCGCGAGTACGGCGGGACCGCCGCGCACGGCGACGCCACCGCCAACATCGCCACCGCCCTGCACCGGACGATCATGGCGCGCATCGAGACCGGCGCCCTGTCCTACGTGAGCTTCCTGCTGGAGCGGTTGTTCACCTCCCACCTGGCGGAGCGCCGCCGGATCGGCCGGGAGCTGCACGACCGGGTCGCCCACGCGATCGGCGTCGGGCTGCAACACCTGGACCTGCACCGCATCTACCGCGAGCGCAGGTCACCCCGGGCCGACGGCAAGCTCGACCAGGCCGGCCGGGCGATGCGGGAGGCACTGTCGCTCACCCGCGCCCTGTCGGAGGAACTGCGCCAGTCGGTGGGGCCGGCCGGGCTGGAGCACGTGCTGCGCGGTTACCTGGAGGCGAGCGTGCCGCCCACGGTCACGGTCGTCTGCACGGTCGCCGGCGACACCCGGGTGGTCCCGCCGGCCGTCACCGAGGAGATCTACGTCGTGCTGCGCGAGGCCGTCCGCAACGCCCTGCTGCACTCCGGCAGCGATCGGCTGGACGTGTCGGTGGAGGTCGGCGCGACGTCCCTGACGGCGACGGTCAGCGACCACGGCCGCGGGTTCGAGCCGGACCCGGCCGAACTGGCCGGCGGCGGGCTGCTGTCCATGCGGGAGCGGGTCGAGCTGGTCGGCGGGTCGCTGTCGATCCGGCCCGGCCCGACCGGGGGCACGACCGTCGCGATCTGCGTGCCGCTGTCCGGGGAGTCCCGGTGACCGACGCGGGCGCGGGGGCCGGGGAGCCGCAGACCCGGGTGGTGGTCGCCGACGACCACACCCTGTTCCGGGACGGCCTGCGCGAGCTGCTGGAGACCGACCCCGGCTGCGCCGTGGTCGGTGAGGCGGCGACCTCGGACGAGGCCCTCGCGCTCGTCGCCCACCTGCACCCGGACGTGCTGCTGCTCGACGTCGAGATGCCGGGTCCCGGGACCGCGGTGGTCATCGACCGGGTGCGTCGGGACTTCCCCCGGACCAGGGTGATCGTGCTGACCATGCACGAGAGCGCGGCCATCGTCCAGGACCTGCTGGCCCGGGGGGCGTACGCCTTCCTGGTGAAGAACATCGCCGGCGAGGAGCTGATCGCCGCGGTGCACTCGGTCGGCCGGGGCCGGAACAACGTGCTGCTGTCGGTCTCCCGGGAGACGATCGGCGACCTGGAGAGCCACCGGGATACCACCCCGGCGTTGGTGTCGCAACGCGAGCTGGACGTGCTTCGGCTGGTCGCGCAGGCGTACAGCAACGGGCAGATCGCCAGCCGGCTCGGCATCACCGAGGGCACCGTGAAGCGGCACCTGACCAACGCCTACGCCAAGCTCGACGCCGTGTCCCGGGTGGACGCCATCCGCAAGGCGGTGGCCGCCCGGCTGCTGTCCCCGGAGGAGACCGCCTGAGTCGCCGGCCCCGCCCCGAGTGGCCTCGGGCCGGGTGGCCGCCGGCCGTCGGCCACCCGGTCCGGGGCCACCCGGTCCAGGGCCACCCGGTCCAGGGCCACCCGGTCCAGGGCCACCCGGTCCGGCGCCGTCAGCGTCGGACCGTCCGGGCCTGCGCCACCGGCCCGCCCGGGGTTCCCGCCAGCACCAGCTCCCGCTCCCGCGTGTCCCGCCGGTCGGTGGTGACCCGCCCGGCGGCCCGGGCCACGCCGAGGACCCCGTCGACGAGCTCCGGCAGGCGGTGGGTGGGCAGGGCCTGCTTGCCGTCGCAGAGCGCCGCGGCCGGGTCGCAGTGGGTCTCGACGATGATTCCGTCCGCGCCGCAGGCCGCCGCCGCCAACGCGAGCGGCAGCACCCGGCTGGTCTCCCCCGCGGCGTGGCTCGGGTCGACGATGACGGGCAGGTGGCTGCGCTCCTTGAACACCGGGACGGCCGCGATGTCCAGGGTGAACCGGTAGCCCGTCTCGAAGGTGCGGATGCCGCGCTCGCAGAGGACGACGTCGGGGTTGCCGCCGTCGAGGATGTACTCGGCGGCCATCAGCGTCTCGTCGACGGTCGCGGCAAGTCCCCGCTTGAGCAGCACCGGCACCCGCAGCCGGCCCAGCTCCCGCAGCAACGCGTAGTTCTGCATGTTGCGCGCCCCCACCTGGAGCATGTCCACGGCGGGGAGCATCGCGTCGAGGTCCCGCACGTCGAGCACCTCGGAGACCACCGGAAGGCCGGTGGCGCGGCGGGCCTCGGCCAGCAGGGCCAGGCCGCGCCGGCCCAGCCCCTGGAACGCGTACGGGGAGCTGCGTGGCTTGAAGGCGCCGCCGCGCAGGGCGTGCGCCCCGCTGTCCCGTACCGCGTGCGCGACCTCGATGAGCTGGTCGCGGCTCTCCACCGAGCACGGGCCGGCGATGACGCTGAACCCGCCGGGACCGATCGTGGCACCGCCGAGGCGCACGCTGCTGGGCAGCCCGAGCCGGGACTGGGCGGAGGCGCACGGGTACTGCCCCGACACCCCGGCCACGTGCCGGACCTGGGGCAGGTGGGCGACCGCCTGGTCCACCCGGGCCAGGTCGCCGGTGAGGGAGAGCAGGGACGGGTTGTGCCGGCGCACGTCCGAGCCGACGCGGTCGGCCAGGTTGAGCACCTGGGACATCTCGCTCTCGGTGGCTGTTTCCCTGAGCACGACGATCACGGTCATGGTTCACCTCGCTGAGTCTTCGACGGGGGCCGCGCCGGCCGGCGCGGTCCGGGGCGGTGGCGGCGGACGGGCCGCCGACACCGGAGGAGGTCAGCCGCCGACCGGGACGGGGGCGGGGGGCAGGGACGCCGGGTCGGCGAGCCGGGCGCGCAGGGCCGCGTCGACGCGGTCGAGGAGCTCCGGGGCCAGGGCGGCGCGCTCGCAGGTCCAGTCCAGGCACAGCCCGGCGCCGTCGACGCGGGCGGTCAGGTCGGCGGCCACCCCGGGCAGCAGGTTCGCCCGCCGCACCGGCGTCCAGTCCTCGCCGCCGTCGTCGGCGGGCAGGAGGCGTACGGCGACCACCGGCCCGGAGTCCGCCGGCCCGCCGGTGAGCGGGCCCACGACGTCCCGGGCCACCGCCGGGGCACCGGCCGGGGCCGGCAGCCTGGCCGCCGGGGCGCCGGTGACCTCGGCGTACGCGCCGGCGGCCAGCTCGCCGAGCAGCTCGTCGGGGGTCGTGCCGGCGTGCCGGGCGGCGGCGGTGAGGGCACGCCACCCGTCGGGGACGGCGCCCTGCCGCCGGACGGGGTCGGGGGCGACGGGGACACCGACCGGGTCACCCACGGTGGACGGCGCGTCCCCGCCGAGGAGGAGGTCCCGGACGGTCACCTCGGGCGCCGGCCCGTCCAGGTCCTCGTAGCCGGCGGCGAGCAGCCGGGGCACCACCTCGTCGAGGCTGCGGTCGTCGGCGACCGCCGGGTGCACGGCCAGGTGGACCGCGACGACGTCGTCGGGCAGCAGGGTCAGCCGCAGCCGGTGCGGCGGCCCCTGACGCAGGTCGAACGGCTCGGCCAGCAGCTCGGCGCGGACCAGGTCGAGCCGGTCGGCGGCCTCGTCGTCGCCTGCCCCGGTCAGGTCGAGCACCGGCGGCGGGGCGGGCGCGAACTGCGCGACCCGCTGGGTGCCGTCGGTGGCGAGGACCAGCCGGAGGGCGTCCTGCCGTTGCAGCAGGCACTGCCACGCGGCGACGAACCGGTCGACGTCGAGCCAGTCGCGCCGCCACTCCACGTACCGCACTCCCGGCCCGCCGAGCAGGGCGGCCTGGGCCGCATCGAGGCCGAACGGCTCGTGGCGGCCCGCCTCGTCGTGCGCCACGACCGCCGGGGCCCGCCGGGCGCCGGCCCGGTCGACGAGGGCGGCCACGGTGGGGGTACGGAACAGCTCGGACATCTTCAGCCGAAGCTGCGCCTCGTCGCGCAGCCGCGCCAGCAGCCGCATCGCCCGCAGCGAGTCCCCGCCGAGTTCGAAGAAGTCGTCGTCGACGCCGATCTCGTCGAGGTCGAGCACCTCGGCCCAGATCCGGGCCACCCGCTCCTGCGCCGGGTCCTGCGGGGCGCGGTACGGGGTGTCCAGCTCGGGACGGGTGCGCGGCGGAGGCGGCAGCGCCGCCCGGTCGATCTTGCCGTTGGCCGTGGTGGGCAGGTCGTCGACGACGTAGGCGGCCGGCACCATGTACGTGGGCAGCAGCCTGCGCAGCGCGCCCCGGACCGCCGTCATCTCCGGCGGCCGGGCCCGGTCCGGCTCGATGTACGCGACCAGCCGACGCTCCCCGGGGGTGTCCTCGCGGGCCAGCACGGCGCACTGGCGCACCCCCGGCTGCTCGGCCAGGACGCTCTCGATCTCGCCGAGGTGCACCCGGTAGCCGCGGATCTTCACCTCGTTGTCGGTGCGGCCGACGATCTCGACGGTGCCGTCCGGCCAGTACCGGGCGACGTCGCCGCTGCGGTACAGCACCGGGTAGGGGTCGCCGGGCAGCTCGTTGGGCAGGAACTTCGTGCCGTTGGCCTCCGGCCGGTTGAGGTAGCCGCGCGACAGGCTCTCCCCCGAGATGTACAGCTCGCCGAGCACCCCCGGCGGCACCGGCTGGCGGTTGGCGTCCAGCACGTACGCCCGGACGTTGGCCACCGGGCGGCCGACCGGCGGCATCCGGTCGGGGCGGCCCTCGGGCGCCTCGGCGGCCAGGCCGGACAGGTCGCAGGTGCCGACCACGGTGGCCTCGGCCGAGCCGTAGACGTTGAGCACCCGGAACGGCAGCGCCGGGTCGGGCCAGGAGCGCACCCGCTCACCGGCGATGCGCATCCAGCGCAGCGTCGTGTCGGCGGGCCAGTCCAGCCGCCACAGCCGCTCGGCCATCGCGGTGAGCACCAGCGACTGGGTGATCCGCTGTTCGACCAGCCAGTCCCGCAGTTGCTCCGGCGACGCGGCGACGGACGGATCCGGGATGTGCACGGTGCCGCCGACGGACAGGATCGGGAAGCAGTCGACCTGGACGAGGCCGAAGCCGGGCGAACAGAGCCAGGTGCCGCGCTGCCCCGGCGCCAGGCCGCACTGCTCGCGCAGCACGTGCACCGTGTTGCGCAGCGGGCCGTGGCGCAGCTGCACCGCCTTCGGCCGGCCGGTGGAACCGGAGGTGTACGCGATGTGGCAGACCTCCTCGTCGGCCACCGGGCAGCCGGGGTCCACGGCGGGGGCGGACCGCCACTCGTCGCCCTCGACCAGCACCACCGGGCACGCCACGTCCCCGAGCCGGCCGCGCAGTCCGTCACGGGTCAGCACCGCCGCGGCCCGCGAGTCGTCGACCATGAACTCCAGCCGCTCCTGCGGGTACTCGGGGTCGAGCAGCACCGCCGTGGCGGCCAACCGGAACGTGGCGAGCTGGGCGAGGATGCTCTCGGGGCAGCGTTCCAGGCAGACCCCGACCCGGTCGCCCCGGCCGACGCCGAGGCCGGCGAGGTGCTGGGCGAGGCGGTTCGCCCCGGAGTCGAGGTCGCCGTAGCTGAGGGCGCGGTCGCCGTACACGACGGCCGGGCGCTCGGGAGCCTCGCGGGCGACCCGGGCGACCAGCTCGGGAAACTGCTCGGGCGGGAACTCCCGCGCGGTGTCGTTCCAGTCGTACAGGATGGCCGCCCGCTCGTCCGCGCCGAGCAGGGGCAGCTCGGCGACGCGCGCGTCGGCGTCCCCGGCGAGGGCGGTGAGCAGCCGGCCGAGGTGCCCGGCGAGACGCTCGACGGTGGCGGGGGCGAAGCGCGGATCGGCGACGAGGACGGTGCGTCCCTGGGCGGTGGTGGTGACGGTCAGCTCGGCGACGCCCGGGGCGGCCTGCTCGGGCGGCCCGTCGGTCACCACCGCGTGGCAGGGGCGTTGCCCGCCGGCCGGGTCGAGGCCGCGCACCTCGGCCAGCTCGGCGCCGGTGACCTCGCCGAGGTCGACGGCCGCGCCCAGGGCCCGGGCAGCGGCGTCGCGCAGCTCCGCGCCGGTCTGTCCACCGTCGACGGTGAGCTGGACGGCGAGCAGCCGCCCGGTCGCCGGGACCGCCCGGCCGACGAGCAGCCGGGGCTCGCCGCCGTAGCGGTACAGCAGCGCGCCGACCCCGGCGAGCAGGTCCCCGGCCGGATACGGCCCGCCCGGCACCTCGCGTACGACGGGCACGGCGTCCGGCGCCCCGGTGGTCCGGTCGGCGGGCAGGTTGACCGCTCTCGGCACGTCCTGCAGATGTCGCTCCCACGCAGCGGTGTCGGGCACGGCCGCCTCCTTCAGGTAGTCGACGAGATTCCTCTCGGATCGCCGGATGTCGTTGGCTGGTCGATGTCTCTCGGTCTCAGGCTGGTCGATGTCTCTCCGTCTCGGCCGGACGCTAGGCAGCCCGGGTTAGGCCCCGGTTACGGGCGACCGGGCGGTGCCCGGGGAAGGCCTGCAGCCGGACACGATCGGACGCGGAGGGGACGACGGGCGGTGGGTAACCGGGAGGCAACCGGCGGCCCGTATCATTTCCCCCTCAATCCCCAGGAGCCGGTCCGTGACGGATATGGCGGGCCGGTTCACGAAGGATCGGAGGCCGGCCCATGGCACCGCAGTTCCTCCGCGTCGTCGTCAACCGCGCCGGACGGTACGCACTGTGGCCGCACGCCCGCCCGACGCCGGCCGGCTGGACCGACACCCACTTCATCGGCAGCCGCACCCGCTGCCTCGCCCAGGTCGGCGAGCTCAGCCGGGGCCGCGGTGCACCCACCGCCGATGCCGTCGGACGCCCTCCGCCGCCGCCGGACGCCGCGGGACGGCCACCGACCAGCGCCGCGGCCCAGACGCTGACCGGCCTGCTGGCCTCGGTGACCGCCGACGCCCCGAACGCGTCGGCGATCGTCCACGAGGGACGCCGGACGAGCTTCCGCGACCTCGACCGCCGGTCCAGCGCCCTGGCCCGGCTGCTCGCCGAGCACGGCGTGCGGCCCCGCGACACGGTGGGGCTTCGGCTGCGCGCCGGGGTGGACGCGGTGGTCGGACGGCTCGCCGTGCTCAAGGCCGGAGCCGCGTACCTGCCGCTGCCGGCCGGGCACCCGGCGGGCAGGGCGCGTGTCGGGTTGCGCCTGGTGCTCAGCGAGCCCGAGTGGGCCGCGTCGGAACGCCGCCACGCCGCACCCGTGCTGGCCTGGCGGCACCGGGACCCCACCGGCCGGGCACTGGTCCGGGCGGTGCGAACGGACGACCCGGCGTACGTGGTGACCGGCGCGGTCCCCCTCGGCGGCCTGCTGCTGGCGCACCGGCACCTGGTGGTCGCCGGCCGGTCGGCCACGGCCGTCCCCTCCCCGGGCCCGCAAGCGGGGACCCCGCCTGCGGGCCCGGGACTCGTCGCGCCCGGGGCGGCCGAGGGCGCCCTGTGGGGTCCGCTGTTGCGCGGGGACGAGGTCGCTCTCGACCCGGTCACCGGGAACGCGCCCATGCCGCCGGCCCCGCCGCCGCTCGACGCGCTGACGCTCGACGCGCTCACGGCCGACGCGCTGACGGTGGACACCCCGCTCGTCGAGGCCCTCACGGTCGACGCGCTGACGGTCGGGCCGCTGCCGGTGGGCCGCTGGCAGGTGCTCGACGACGACCTGCGGCCCGCCCCGACGGGCCGGCTCCACGTCGGCGCCGCCTGGCTGGGTCAGGTGGCCGCCGACGACCCGGTCCGCTCGGCGCAGTGGCTGGTGCCCGACCCGTCCGATCCGAGCGGCGACACCACACTGCTGGCCACGGGCTGGCGGGCGGAACAGGCCCCGACCGGCCCCCGGCTGCTGCGCCCCCGGGACTGACCCCGGCCCGTCACCTTTCTGACCGTCCCCCGCCCACCGACCCGCCGACGGTCGGCCCAGCCACCGGGAGCCCACCCCGCCAGGGTGCCGGTCCCACCGGGAGCCGGCCGGGAACGGTCTCCCGGCCGGCTCGCGTCACCGCTGGCCGGGGCGGGCGCGGTCACCCCGGCGGGCGAGCCGTTGCGATCCGAACAACCGGTGGGCGAGGTGGGTCGCTCCGGCTGTCGGGATCAAGATCCTGGCGCGACGCGTACCACCCCGGTCAGGGTGCCCTGGTAGTAGACCCGGTTGAGGGCGGTGCCGGCGGTCTGTAGCGGGTTGACCAGAGCCGCGCCGAGAAGTGCCTGGTCGGTGACCGTGCCGGTGTGGGCGTCCACGGCGGCGAAGTAGAACGGGTCGAGGTCCGTCCGGAGCGGGCCCTGCTGTGCGACCGTGTAGAGCTTCCCGTCTCCGGTGGAGAGCCGGGGAAGGGCCGCCGAGCGGGTGTCGGTCTCCCAGCGGACGTCACAGCCGGAGCGGTCGGCACGTACGTCGACCCGGGTCAGGCCGCCGGTGAACGGCGCGTCCTGCGGCACGCTCGGCCCGGCATCCGGCGGGAGCGCCGGGTAGTCGTAGCCATAGGTGTTGGTGAGGAAGACGCTGCGTCCCGCCGCCACCGGCGTGTTCTCGGTGCCGCCGGCCGGCTGGCGCGCGAACAGCGACTGGACGCAGACCACCTGCGGGCCCGCCGCTGCGCCGTCGGCGCGGACGACCACCAGGTTCATCCGGGGCACGGCGTTGTCGGTGATGGCGACGTACTCGGTGCCGGAGGTGGGGCCGAAGAAGACCGGGGTGGCGCCGCTGCCCCAGCTCAGCTGCCCCGGCTTGCGGCCGGGGCCCCGGTCGTAGGCGTACCGCCAGCGGGGTGTGGGCGTTCCGGCGGTGTCGGCGTCGAACAGGTACAGGGAGTGGTCGCTGGTGATCGCGACACGGCCCGGGACGGTCGAGATGCTGTTGGCGATCCGCTCGCCGGCCGGGAGACGGTAGGTGTGCGTCGCCCCGCTGTCCGGGTCGTGCACCCCGACGGTGCCGCCGCCGGTGACGAACCAGACCCGGCCGTCGTAGCCCGGCAGCACGCCGACCACCGCGTCGTCGGCCTGGATGGCGGCGGCGAGCGGGGTGCGCTCGACGATCCGCAGGCTCCAGATGCCGAACAGTCCCCGGGTGTGCGCGATCCGGAGCAGGTCACGGTTCCCGTCGATGATCACGACCTGGTCGTCGCTGTCCAGGTAGGCGTAGACGCCGCCGAGCAGGCTGCCCTTGGCGATGGCGATGGCGAGCCGGGCCAGGGAGTTGCCGGTGGCAGGGTCGAGCACGTGCAGGGCGGGAGCCTGGCCGTAGGGTAAGGGTCGATGCGACTCCTGTCGATCGCAGTGCCGGCCGCCCGGGCTGCCCGCGTGCACGATCGTCGGTTCGGGCCGTGCCCGCCGCCGGACGGGATCACCGCCGACACCCCGGCCCCGAGCCGAGGGCTGGGGCCGGGGTCGGAGCGGGCCGTCAGGCCGGGGTGGCGGTGGGGTGGCGGGTTGCCGTGAGGAAGTTCGTCAGCATGGTCAGGCCGTGCTGGGTGCGGACGCTCTCCGGATGGAACTGCACCGACTCCACCGGCAGCCGGCGGTGCCGCAGCGCCATCACGTACCTGTCGTCGGCGGCGTGCGCGGTGGCGACCAGGTCGGTGCCGTCGAGGCTGGCCCCGTCCACGATGAGCGAGTGGTACCGGGTGGCGGTCAGCGGCCGGGGCAGGTCGGCGAAGACGCCCCGGCCGTCGTGACGGATCTCGCTGGTCTTGCCGTGCATCAGGTGCCGGGCCCGCAGCACCCGGGCGCCGAAGGCCAGCCCGATCGCCTGGTGGCCGAGGCAGACGCCGAAGATGGGCAGCCGCCCGGCGTACGCCTCGACCAGCTCGACGTGGCCGCTCTCGGCCGGATGCCCCGGGCCGGGGCCGAGCAGCAGGGCGTCCGCGCCGGTGCCCGGCACGTCGGCGACGCCGATCGCGTCGGAGCGCACCACCTCGGCCTCCATGCCGGCGCTGAGCAGGTACTGGCGGATGATGTGCACGAAACTGTCGTACGCGTCGACGAGCAGGACCTTCACAGCAGCTCCTCTCCGGTGACCGCCCAGTAGCCGGCGCTCAGCTTGGCCAGGGTCTCCCGCCACTCCCGCTCGGGCCGGGAGTCGGCGACCACGCCGGCGGACGCCCGCGTGTGGTAGCTCTCCCCGTCGTGCAGCACGGTACGGATGCACAGGGCGAGGTTGACGTGCCCGCCGGTGCCGATCAGCCCGATCGCCCCCGCGTACAGGCCCCGGCGGCTCGCCTCCATCGACTCGATGATCTCCATGGCCCGGATCTTCGGCGCCCCGGTCATGGTGCCGGCCGGGAACACCGCAGCGAGCACGTCGTAGGTGTCCAGCTCCGGCGACACCTCGCCGGAGACGGTGGAGACCAGGTGCAGCACGTGCGAGTACCGCTCGACGACCAGGGTCTCCGGGACGTCCAGGGTGTCCGGCCGGCAGATCCGCCCGATGTCGTTGCGGCACAGGTCCACCAGCATGACGTGCTCGGCGATCTCCTTGGGGTCGGTGGACAGCCGCTCGCCGACCGCCCGGTCCCGCGCCGGATCGCCGACGCGCGGGGCGGTGCCGGCGATCGGCCGCATCGTGGCCGTACCGTCCTCGACCCGCACGAACAGCTCCGGGCTGGCCCCGATGACGGTCTGCCCGGCCAGCGGGGCCAGGTACATGTACGGCGACGGGTTGCGTCGGCGCAGCCGCTCGTACACCCGGACGGGGTCGGCGTCGCTGCGGATGGTCAGCTCGTGGCCGATCTGCACCTGGTAGATGTCGCCGGCCGCGATGTGCCCCAGGCAGCGGTCGACCGTCCGGTGGTAGTCGGCCTCGGCGACGTCGTCGTCGACCACGAACGGCGGCATCGGGACCTCGGCCGCCGACGGGTCACCGGCCCCCGCCGGCGCGGCGTCCCCGCTCCGCTCCGGCGCGGCGGCGTCGAGGAGGGCCACCAGGGCGTCCGCCGGGTCGTCGGGCCACAGCGGGGACCGGTGCAGCAGCAGCTCGGCCGTCCCCGTCACCAGGTCGAAGCGGACCAGCCCCCGGTGCAGCACGAGGCAGGCGTGCGGCAGCCGGGGCCCCCGCTCGATCAGGTACGGCAGCCGCTCGAAGTGCCGCGCAGCGTCGTACCCGAGGAAGGCCAGGAAGCCGAAGGAGAAGTCGCCGGGATCGCCCGGGGCGTCGAACAGCTCGTGGACGACGCGCAGCACCTCCTCCAGCCTGTCGACCCCGGCGGCCCGGCGGCGGGCGGCTTCGGCCAGGGCGGGCCGGCCGGTCACGGTGACCTCGCGGCCGGTCACCGAGACCGACAGCAGCTCGCCGAAGCCGACGTACGCGTGGCGGGTGTCCCCGGCCGGGCCGGCCGGGGACTCCAGCAGGTAGACCTGCTCGGCGCCGAACCTCCGGCGCAGCGCGAGATACGCGGCGAAGGGGTCGGCGACCCGGACCCGGTGGCGCTCGGTGGCGACCGGAACGACGGTGTCCGGTCGGGCTGGTGCGAGTGTCATCGCTGCTCCTTGCCTGGACCGTGTCGGAAAGCGGATCAGCTGCGCAGCGAGTGCGCGGCGGCGGCGGCCCGGGCGGCGGCGACGTCGTCGTCGGAGCCGTCCCGGTTGTCCCTGATCCGGGCGGCCTTCCAGCTCACGAACGCCCCGGTGTTGGTGATCGGGTCGAGTTCGGTGGTGACCACCACCCGGGCCGGCACGCCGAAGCGCTCGGCGAGCCGGGCGGACAGCCCGTCGCGGTCCCGGGAGCCGTCACCGTCGGCGAGCAGCTCGACGTAGACGGTGAGGGTGTCGCCGCCGTCGGGGGCGGTGTCGATGACCACCTGGTAGCCGAGGCAGCGGGACAGCCCGCCGAGCACGGCCGACTCGATCTGCGCGGGCCGGTACCGGCCGGTGCCGATGGCGACCCGGTCGGCGACCCGGCCCAGCACCTCCACCACGTCGCCCGGCCCACCGCAGCCGCAGCTGTTCGGGGCGACGGTGACGAGGTCGCCGGTGCGGTAGCGGATCAGCGGCTTGATGCCGTCGACCAGCATGGTCAGGCACAGCTCGCCGGTGCCGTACCGGCCGACGCTGGTCTCCGAGTCCGGGTCGAGCACCTCCACCAGGTAGTTCGGGCCGGAGATGTGCAGCCGGTCGAGGTGGCAGCCGGTGCCGATCGCCAGGGCCTCCTGCGACCCGTACAGGGCCGGGCGGACGTCCGCGCCCCAGATCGAACGCACGTTCTCCCCGAACGCCGGGGTGCAGATCTCCCCCAGCACGGTGAACAGCTTGACGGGCAGGTCGGTTGCCGGGTCGAGCCCGTTCTGCAGGGCGGCCTTGGCCAGGTTCAGGCAGAGCGCCGGCGCGGCCACGAGCACCTCGACGTCGAGCTCCCGGATCAGCCGCAGCGCCTTGCGGAAGCCCACCCGGGGCGACTCCGGCCAGATCTTGACGTGGCAGGCGCCGAGCCGCTGGGCGACGTCGCCGAAGGTGTCGCCGAAGGCGTACAGCTCCGACGGGCCCATCAGCCCGATCACCGGGCGGCGGCCGTCGAAGTAGTGGTCGAACATTCGCCGCCACGCCCACTCCACGTGCACGTTGCTGGACATGATGTCCTTCGCGTCCCGGGGGCAGGGCGTGGACGCCCCGGTGGTGCCGGTGGTCTCGTAGTAGATCAGCGCGTCGGCGGGGGTGCCGCTGAGCACGCCGTGCATCTCCCGACGCAGGTCGTCCTTCGTGGTGAAGGGCAGCCGGTCCAGGGTGTCCGGGGTGACCGTGTCGAGGTCGACCCCGGCGAGGTGCCGGGCGTAGAACGGCGACCGGGCCGTCACGTGCCGCAGCACCGCGCGCAGCCGGTTGCCGCGCCAGGTGTCCCAGTCCCTCCCGCTCAGCAGTCCGGCCTGGTACCGCTCGCTGACGAGCGGGTAGTCGCGCCAGAAGTCTTCTCCGGTGGTCGCGTTGGTCATGACTGTCCGCTCCCGGTGTGTGCTCGGATGGTTCGCCAAGGTCGCCGACGACGCTAGGTCCGCCCGGTTGGCCGTCGGTTACGCGCGAGGCCGACCGGCGCGTAACCGGCCGCCCGTACGGTGACCGACCGACCGGCCGCCGCCCGAGCGCCGGCCCGGGTCGGGGCCACCGTGCCCCGGGCGGGCCGACCGGGCGTGCCGGCCGCAACCGTCGGGCGAGGAGGAGTCATGAAGACGCTGATGGGCCGACTGGCCTCGATGTCGGAGGAGGACCGGGCCAGGGTGCTGGCCAAGGTGCGCAGTGCCGCCAGCGGCGCGGCCGGGGCCGAGGAGCCCCGGCTGGCCCCCGGGTCCTGTCCGGACGGGCGGGGGCCGGCGTCGTTCGTGCAGGAGCAGCTCTGGTTCGTCAGCCAGCTCGCCCAGGGCGTCCCGGCGTACAACGTGTCGTTCGCCTTCCACCTCACCGGGCCGGTCGACGCCGACGCGCTGGGCGCCGCGGTCCGCGACGTGGTCCGCCGGCACGACGTGCTGCGCAGCCGGCTGGTGCTCGCCGACGGCCGGTTGACCCAGGAGGTGACCGACGCCGACCCGGAGCTGCCGGTGCACGACCTGGGCGACACGCCCGACCCGGAACGGGCGGCCGAGGAACGGATCGCCGAGCTGTCCCGCACCGTGTTCGACCTGGCCGCCCGTCCGCCGCTGCGGCTGGAGCTGCTGCGGATCTCCCCCACCCGGCACGCGCTGGCGTGGATCGCCCACCACACCCTGGTCGACGGCTGGTCGTTCGGCGCCCTGCTCACCGAGCTGGCCGCCGCGTACCGGGCCCGGTGCGCGGGGCGGGATCCCGAGCTGCCCGAGGCGCGGTTGCAGTTCCGCGACGTCGCCCGCTGGCAGCGGGAACGGCTGGCCGGGCCGACGCTGGACCGGCTGCTGGAGAGCTGGCGGAAGCGGCTCGCCGGCCCGGTCCCGGCGGAGCTGCCGACCGACCGGCCCCGGGGGGCCACGCAGACCTTCCGCGGCGGGATGCTCCGCTTCGACTTCGGCCCCGCCGCCGCGCAGGGCGTGGCGGCCGTCGCCGACCGGGTGCGGGTCACCCCGTTCGCCGTGCTGCTGGGCGCGTACGCGCTGGTGGTGGCGGCGTACGCCGGGTCGGACGCGGCCGTGGTCGGCGCGCCGCTGGCCGGGCGGGGACGGCCGGAGCTGGACGGCGTGGTCGGGCCGTTCTCCAACACCCTGCCGCTGCGCGTGGACCTGACCGGCGACCCGCCCCTGGCCGAGGTGCTGACCCGGGCCAACGACGCGATGCTCGACGCGGTGTCCGGTCAGGACGTGCCGTTCAGCAAGCTCGCCGAGGCCGTCCGGGGCGACCGGGACGCCAGCCGCAACCCGCTGTTCGACGTGCTGTTCAACCTGGGCAACCTGCCGCCGGGCAGCGACCGGGCCGACCTCGGCGGGCAGACCCGGCTGGAGGTGCGCGGCTGTCCGAACGGGACGGTCCGGCTGGACCTGGAGCTGACCGCCGAGCACACCGCCGAGGCGCTGACCGGGCGGCTGGAGTACAACGCGGACCTGTTCGACGAGGCCACCGCCGCCGCCCTGCTCGACGATGTCCGGCTGGCGGTGGGGCAGCTCGCCGCCGACCCGGCGGCCCGGCGTTCGGCCCTCGACCTGCCCGGCGCGCACCGCCGGCGGGTGGCCGCCTCGGCCCGGGCGGCCGGCGGTGCGGCACCGCTGCGCCCGGCCCGCGGCGCGTCCCGACGCGCCCGGTCCTGGAGCCGCTGAGCCGTGCCCGGCGGCGCGGCCGACCCGGCCCCGATCCCGACGGTAATGCCGCCGGGGTCGCCGGCCGGGGCGGCCCGAGCGCAGGCGGGCGGGGGCAGGAGGCCCGAGCGGGGGCGTGGCGGGGCGGCGGCCCGGGCGGGCGGCTCAGCGGGCGTCGTCGGCGCGGACCGGCGAGTCGTCGGCGAGGGCCTCCCGGTCCTCGTCGGGCAGCCAACAGTCGGCCAGGTCGTGGGCGCGCCACCGCTCCAGCGCGCCATAGTCGTGCAGCAGGTCGACGAAATCGTGCAGGACGGGCCGGCGGTCGCTGCCGCGCCACAGCAGCGACCACGGGTACACCGGGCGGGGCTCGACCAGGGGCAGGGTGACCAGGTCGTCGGCCTTCGGGTTGGCCACGTCGGCGGCGGAGAGGAAGGCCCGCCCCAGGGCCCGGCCGCGGCGCAGCAGCTCGTCGGCGCCGACGTTGTCGACCTGCTCGAAGGTGAGCGGGATGCCGAACCGGTCGGCGAAGAGCTGGAGGTACGTCCCCCACTCCACGGCGCTGCCCGGGCTGGGCACCCAGACGCCGTGCTCGACCAGGTCGGTGGGGCGCACCGCCGAGCGCCCGGCCAGCGGGTGGCCGGCGTCCACGACGGCCACCAGGGGCTCCAGCCGGATCAGCCGGTGCGCCAGGCCCACAGGGGCCGAAAACCCGGCGACCCGGCCGAAGACGGCGTCGATCTCGGCCCGGCGCAGCGCCGGCAGCGCCAGGGAGAGCCCGCGGCGGGCGCTGATCTCCAGGCGCAGCCGGGGATTGCCGGCCAGCACCGCCGCGACGAGCCGGGCCGGGCCGAGCCGGTCGTGCAGCACGTCGACCCGCAACGGGGTGGCCGGGCGCCGCACCGCGGCCACCGCCGCGTCCCCGGCGGCCAGCAGGTCCCGGGCGGGGCCCAGGAACCGCCGGCCGGCCTCGGTGAGCGCGCTGGTGCGGGTGGACCGTTCGAACAGCGGCCGGTCGAGGATCTCCTCCAGCCGCTGAATCCGCTTCGACAGCGCCTGCTGGGACATTCCGAGCCGCTCGCCGGCCCGCCCGAAATGCAGTTCCTCGGCGGTGGTCACGAAGGCTCGTACCAGCGCGAGGTCGAGATCCATGAGGCCATCCTCAGGCGACAACCAATCGTTGTCAAACGCACCGGGCGGTTGTTGGACCCGGGGGCTGAAAAGTTGTCGACTGAACATGCCGACGCATGCCGTTGGGTAAATGTGAAGACCCTCGCCGTCGGTTCCGTGCCGGAGCCGCCGGAGTAAATGACCAAGGATGTGGAAGGAGGCGGCAGGAATGGCTGCCACGATGCCGCAACAGGACCCGCCGAAGGCCGATCCGAGACGCTGGAAAGCGTTGTCGCTGCTCGCACTCGTCCAGTTCATCATTTTCCTGGACGCCACCATCGTCAATGTCGCACTCCCCTCGATCCAGCGCGATCTCGGCTTTTCCGAGGCCACGCTGACCTGGGTGGTGAACGCCTACCTGATCACCGCCGGCGGCCTGCTGCTGCTCGGCGGCCGGATCGCCGACATGGTCGGCCGCCGGAAGGTGTTCTGCATCGGCGCCGGCCTCTTCGCGGTGGCCTCCGCGACCGCCGGCCTGGCGCAGAACAGTGAGGTGCTGCTGGCCGGCCGGTCGTTGCAGGGCGTCGCCGAGGCGCTGTCCGCGCCGGCCGCGATGTCCATGGTGGCCCTGCTCTTCAAGGACCCGAAGGAGCGGGCCAAGGCGTTCGGCATCTGGGGTGGCCTGGCCGGGCTGGGCTCCGCCGCCGGCGTGCTGCTGTCCGGGGTGCTGACCGACCTGGCGAGCTGGCGGTGGGTGTTCCTGGTGAACATCCCGCTCGCCGTGATCCCGATGCTGCTCATGCCGAAGCTGGCCGACGAGAGCAGGGCTCCGGCGCAGGGCCGGCGGCGGCCGGACTGGCTGGGCGCGGTGCTCGTCACCGGCGGTCTGATCGCGATCCTCAACGCCGTGCTGAACGCCGCCCGGCACAGCTGGGACTCCGCGGCGGTGCTCACCCCGCTGCTGGCGGGCGTGGTCGCCCTGGCCCTGTTCGTGGTCGTGGAGTCGCGGACGGCCCAGCCGCTGGTGCCGCTGGGCTTCTTCGCCAACCGGGTGCGGGCCACCGCGAACGTCGCCACCGTCTTCGTGGCCAGCAGCTCGGCCGCGGTGTTCTTCCTGATCGTGCTCTACACCCAGAACATCCTGGGCTACTCGCCGCTGCGCAGCGGGCTGGCCTGGCTGCCGTTCTGCGTGGCGTTCATGCCCGGCCTGTTCCTCTCCACCAAGATGATCATGAAGGCGGGTCCCCGGGCAACCCTCGCCACCGGCCTGGCCGTCTCGGCGGTCGGGGTGGCCCTGTTCACCCGGATCGGGGTCGACAGCTCGTACCTGACCGACCTGCTGCCGGCCATGGTGGTGACCGCGCTGGGCTTCGGCATGACCAACCCGGCCATGCAGAACGCCGCCCTACACGAGGTCTCCGAGGCCGACGCCGGGCTGGGTTCCGGCATCGTCACCACGGTGTTGCAGATGGGCAGCGCCCTGGGGCTGACCGTCTTCGTCTCCCTGGCACTCAGCCACCAGCGGGGGCAGCAGGCCACCGGGGTGGCCGAGGACCTGGCCGTCGTCCGGGGCTACGACCACGCGTTCCTGATCGCCGCCGGGGCGCTGGCGGTGGGCGCGGTCGCCGCGCTGCTGATCCTGCGCGGCGTGCGGCCGGCCGCCCCGCAACAGGTCGACCCGGCCGCGGCCGGGGACGACGGTGCGGAGCAGGAGCACACCGACGGCCTCGCCGACGCCGACCACAGGCGGCGTCCGGTGAGGCAGGGCACGCGGGACTGACCCGCGGCCCGACGCGGTGGCCGGGACGGAGCGATCCGTCCCGGCCACCGTCGTGTCCGGGTCAGGGACCCCCGTCGGGAGCACGGAACGCGCAGAACTCACGGACGCACGGGGGCGCGGGGGTCACGGGGCGCGCAGGATGAACGCGACCGCCTCCCGGGCGGAGGAGGTGCTCCGCGCCGGCGACCCGACCAAATGGTCGAGGACCCGGGCCCAGGCCGGCACCACCAGCAGGTGACCGGCGTCCGGGACGACCTCCAGGCGCGCGTCGGGCAGCGCGTCGCGCCACCACCGACCGTGCTCCGGCCCGGCGAGGCCGTCGTCGGCGCCGTACAGCAGCAGGGTGGCCGCGCGTACCTGGTCGGGGGTGAAGCCCCAGGGGCGCAGCACGTACCCGGCGATGTCGTCGACCATCCCCCGCGCGCCCTGCGCGAACGCCTCGGCCAGCATGTCGCCGACCCGACGGGCGGCGCCGGGGGCGTCCAGCGCGGCCTGGTCGGCCGGGCCCGCCCCGAGCAGCATCCGGTACGCCTGCGGGTCCCACGGGTCGGCCGGGACCATGCCGGCCAGCCCGGCGTCGAGCTGGGCGCGGACCTGGTCGACCGGCTGGCCGCGCAGCGCCGCCATCATGTCCCGCTGCCCCGGGTCGACCCAGGGGACCTCCTCGTCGGGGGCGGGGGTGGCCAGCACCGCGAGCCGGCTCACCAGCTCCGGCCGGCGGGCGGCCAACGCGAGGGCGACCCGGCCTCCGCCCGACCAGCCCACCACGGGCACCGGGCCGAGGCCCCGCTGGTCGAGCACCTCGGCGAGGTCGTCGGCGGCGGCCGGCACGTCCGCCCAGCCGGTGGCCGGGTCGGAGCCGCCGTAGCCGGGCCGGTCGACGGCGAGCAGGGTGACCCCGGCGGCGCGGGTGGCGGCCGGGTCCGGGTCGAAGGCCCCGGCGCCCGGGGCGGAGTGGCAGAACACCACCACCCGGTTGCCGGGCGCCCCGAGCCGGTGCACCACCGCCCCGCGACCGCCCCTGAGCGTGATGATCTCCCCGGTGCTGGACATGCGGCCGAGTCTGGCAGCGACCGTTCGACCCCGAGCCGCAACGGCGGTCGGTCACCCGATCGGGTGACCGACCGCCGTTGCCGCGAGAGACCGACCGGCCACCGGGCGTCCGGTGGCCGGTCGGCGGTGCGGAGCGGTCGGCGGTGAGGAGCGGCGGCCGGCGTCGATCGACGGGGCCAGGAAGACCCGCCACGGCCGGGGACGCCGGCCGGCGGAGGCGTCAGCCGCGGGCCGATCCGACCAGGGCGGGGGCGGGCGACGGGGCCTCCGGGGCGGACGCCCCAAGCTCCTCCGGCAGCTCGCCGTCGGGGCGGGCCCGGCGGACCGCCCGCACGCCGGCCACGCCGGCCAGCAGCGCGGTCACGGTCAACAGGCCCAGGTACCAGCCGAGCCGGTCGTGCCCGGCCAGCCAGGTCGCGAGGGCCGGGGTGAGCCCGCCGGCCAGCGAGCTGGCCACCGCGTGCGGCAGGCCGATGCCGCTGGCCCGCAGGTGGGTGGGGAACATCGACGCCATGATCTTCGGCAGCACCGAGGTCAGGCAGGACATGAAGAACAGCCCCGTGGACAGGCAGAGCACCAGCCGGCCGGGGCCGCCGGACATCCCGTTCAGGACGAACGGGCCGGCCACCGCGAAGCCGAGCACGCTGACCACGAGCATGGGCAGCACCCCCACCCGGTCGGCGAGCAGGCCCAGCGGGATCAGCACCACGATGGACAGCGCGATGGAGGCGGTCACCGCGGCGTAGACGGCGTCAGCCGGCAGCCCGAACCGGCTCTGGGCCAGGGCCGGCGCGACGGTGGTCCAGGTGGTGGTCTGCACGGTCACCCCGACCACGAACAGCGCGGCGACGACGACGGCACCCCGGTGGTCGTGCCAGAGCCGGCGCAGGCTGGGCCGGGGGCCGCTGCGCCGGGCCCGGACGAACGCCTCGCTCTCACCGAGCTGGCGGCGCAGCACCAGCAGCACCGCCGACAGCGCCGCCCCCGCCAGGAACGGCACCCGCCACGCCCAGTCGGCCATGGCCTGCGATCCGACGGTCGCGCTGAGCGCCATGCCGAGCGCGGACGCGGCGAGGCCCCCGGCGGCCGAGCTGACCGCGAAGATGCTGCCGAACAGGCAGCGCCGGTTGCGCGGGGCCAGCTCCATCAGGTACGACACCGCGGCCGGCCACTCGCCCCCGGCCGACAGGCCCTGCGCGGCCCGGGCCAGGAACAGCAGCACCGGGGCGGCCATCCCGATGGACACGTACGTGGGCAGCAGCCCGATGACCAGGCTGCCGCCGCCCATCAGGCTGATCGACAGCAGCAGCGCGAGCCGGCGTCCCCGCCGGTCGGCCAGCGAGCCCATCAGGATGCCGCCGAGGGGGCGGAAGAGCATCCCCGTCGCGTACGCCACGAAGACCGCGAGCAGCGCGGTGAGCGGGTCGGCGGACGGGAAGAAGTGCTGGGCGAGCAGCGGGGCGTACAGGCCGAAGATCAGCCAGTCGAAGTATTCGATGAAGTTACCGGCGACGGTGGTGGCGACGGTGCGCGCCCGCCGGCGCGGTGTGGTGGCGGTGGGAACCGCGTGGGTGGTCATGTTCGTACCTCCGGTTGGGGTCGACTCAGTGCCGCCGCGACAGCGGGTCGCCGCGGCACGGGGTCCACGGGTCGCAGCGCCGAGGCATAGTGGGTCAGCTCGGCGTCGAGGGCTCGGGCGATCGAGCCGACCCGCCGGAACACGTGCCCCTCACCGGGGAAGCGCAGGTAGGTGTGGGGCGCCCGGGCCTCGGTCAGCGCGGCGACGAAACGTTCGGCCGGTGCCAGCGGACAGACGGGGTCCTCCTCTCCCTGGAGCAGCAGCAGCGGCCCGGCGAGCCGGGCGGCGCGGCGGGTGGGCGACCGGTCGGCGTACCCGGCCCGGGCCGCCGGCAGCGGCCCGATCAGGCCGTGCAGGTAGTGCGACTCCAGGTCGTGGGTCTCCCCCTCGGCCCAGGCCACCGGGTCCAGCACCGGGAAGTACGCGACCCCGCAGCGGAACGTGTCGACGCTGGTCAGCGCCGCGCAGGTGGTCCAGCCACCGGCCGAGCCGCCGCGCAGGGCGAGCCGGTCGGCGTCGACGGTCCCCTCGTCGGCCAGGGCCCGGGCGACGGCCGCGCAGTCGGCGACGTCGACGATCCCCCAGCCGCCGCGCAGCCGGTCCCGCCAGGCCCGGCCGAAGCCGGTGGAGCCGCCGTAGTCGACCAGCGCCACCGCGTACCCCCGGCTGGTGAACAGCAGCGTCTCGGGGTCGAGGGCGTCGGTGACCCGACCGGTCGGGCCGCCGTGGGCGACGACCAGCAGCGGCGGCGGAGGTCCCGCCCCGGCCGCGACGGTGGGGTTGCGGGGCCGGTAGACCACGGCGTGCACCTCCGCGCCGGGTACGGGGAAGCGGCGGTGCTCGGGCACCGGCAGCCACCCGGGGCCGGGGGTGCGGTAGCGGTCCCCGGTCAGCGCGTCGGCCCGGCCGGTGGCGGTGTCCACCCGCACCAGGGCGGGCTGCCGGTCGGGCGACGCGGCCATCCCGGTCACCGTCGTGCCGGCGGCGCTGACCGGCCCCCACACCGTGTACGGCAGGTCCAGCTCGTCGAGGGTGCCCCGGGCCGGGTCGAGCAGGGCGAGCCGGGTGCCGTGCCGGGGCGGTCCGGCGCCGCGCCCCGGGGCCTGACCGGGACGCTGGCCGCCGTACCAGCCGGTGACGGCCAGCGCGATCCGGCCGTCGGCCAGCGGCGCGGCCCAGGTCTGCCCCGGCCGCCAGAGTGCCCCGCCGATCTCCCGCTCGCCGCGCCACAGCGGCCGGCGGGCGCCGTCCAGGCCGATCGCGTACGGGTTCCACCAGCCCTCCGGGTCGGTGAGGGCCAGCAGGGTGCCCGCGTCGAGCCACTCGGCCTGGCAGACCGCCTCGGTGTCGCCGCCGGCCAGCACCCGGTGCTCGGAGAGCCGGCCGTCGACGACGGGGGCGACGCGCAGCCGGGCGGCGTCCCACGGCATGTCCGGGTGGTCCCAGCCGAGCCAGGCGGCGTGCCGGCCGTCCGGGGCGACCCGCAGGCCGGCGAGGAACCGGTGCCCGCCGCCGCCCAGCACCCGGGGTTCGGTGTCGCCGTCGCCGTCCAGTGGCACCGCGACGAGGTCGCGCAGCACGTCGGTGGTGCGGGGGCCGGTGCGCCGCTCCCGCACACACCACACCTCCCCGTCGACGAGGGTGCCCTCGGCGTACCGGTGCCGGCTGTCCCGCGGCGGGGTGAGCGGGCGGGGCGGCGGGGCGTCCGGGCCGACGGTCACCAGGTACAGCCGCTGGTCGGCGTCGCGGGACACGACGGCCGCGTCGGCGGAGACGACGGTGAACGGCCGGCCGCCGTACTCCTGGACCCGGCTGCGCACGCTCCACCCGGCGGGGACGGCGTCGACGGCGCCGCAGGCGGCGGTCCACCGGCACAGCACGGCCCGGCCACCCTCGTCGGGGCGCAGGTCGGTGAACCAGACGGCGTCACCGTGGGCGACCACCCACTGCTCCAGCAGCCAGCGGGGCTCCCCACCGGCCACCGCCGCGTCCTCGGGACGGAACGGCGACGGCCACGGCCCGTGACCGGGCGACTGGCCGACATCACCGCCACGCGACGGGCCGACATCACGCTCACGTGGTGGGCCGACGTCACGGCCAGACGGCGGGCCGACGTCACGGCCAGACGGCGGGCCGACGTCACGGCCGGGCGGCGGCGCGGTCATCGCGTCGCCCCGGCGAGCCGGGCGGCGACCAGCCGGACCGGGGCGAGCCCGGTGGCGGCCGGGTCGATCACCGGCCTTCCGTCGGCGCCGGCCCCGACGGCGATCCCCCGGCGGCGGATCGCCTCGGCGGCCTCGGCGGGCGAGTCGACGGCGAGGGCCACGGCGCAAAGGCCGGGGCCGAGCCGGTCGAGGTGGGCGGCGACCGGGTCGCCGGGCCCGGCGGGGGCGAGCAGCCGCAGCGTCCGCCCGTCGGGCAGCGTCCATTCGGCGGATCGCTCGCCGCGCCGGGGCGGGCCGCCGAACAGAACGCCGTACTCGGCTGCGGCGGCGTCGATGTCGGTGACGGCGATGTCCACGCCGGCCAGGCCGTGGACGCCGCCGCGGCGCAGCTCGGCCGGGTCGGGGGCCGCCTCGGGCCACGGGTCGAGGTACTCGATGAGCGACGGCAGCCGGCCGGTGCGGAACTCCTCGCCGTGCGCGCCGACCCGCCACCGGCGACGCCGGCCGTCGGGGCGCACCGACTCGCCGCCGATCGGCGGGCTGACCGGGATGCCCCGCCCGGCCAGGGCGGCGCAGGTCGACGGCAGATCCTCGGCGGCGAGGACGGCGGACACCCAACCGCCGCCGGCATCGATCACGTCGGTCATCCGGCGGCTCGCCGGCCGGCCGGCCGCCTCGGCGCGGTCGACGACGGTGATCAGTTCGAGGTAGCTGTCGGCGAACCGCAGGACGGCATTGGTCGTACCCCAGCCGGGGTGCCGGCTGCCGGGGCGCGACGGGCGGTCGAAGCAGGCGGTGAACGCGGCCCGGGCCGCGTCCAGGTCGGGTACGGCGAGCATGACGTGGTCGACACCGGTGATGGGCATGGGGACGCTCCAGGCGGGTCCGCCCGGCCGGCGGGCCGGGGAGGGTCGGGTGCGGGTCGGGGCGGGCGGGCCGGTCGGCGCGCCCGCCCCGCGCGGGTCATTCCAGGAACTCGGCGAGGTCGTCGGCCTCGCCCAGCTCGGCGAGCAGCCGCGCCGCGGCGGCCACCCGCTCGCCCTGCTCCGGGTCGTCGAGCAGGACGGCGGCCACCTCGGCCACGGTCGGACCGGTGAACACGGCCCGCAGGGGCAGTTCGCCGCCGGTCAGCTCGCGGACCCGGGAGACCAGCTGGGTGGCGATGACCGAGTTGCCGCCGAGCTGGAAGAAGTGGTCGTGCCGGCCGACCCGGTCGACGCCGAGCAGCTCGGCCCACACCTCGGCGAGGAGCTGCTCCAGCGGCGCCTCGGGGGCGACGAAGTCCCGTTCGTCGTCGCGGCCGACGGTCGCCTCGGTCAGCGCCCTGCGGTCCACCTTGCCATTGCCGGTCAGCGGCAGCCGGTCCAGCACCGTCAGGGCGCCCGGCACCATGTACCGGGGCAGCCGCGCGCCGACGTGGGCCAGCACGTCCGCCGGGTCCGGCGTCGCGCCGGGCGTCGGGGTCACGTACGCGACCAGCCGCAGCGTCTGCGGGGTGGCCCCGGTGGCCACGGCCACCGCCCGGTCCACCGCCGGGTGGTCGGCCAGGGCCGCCTCGACCTCGCCCAGCTCGATCCGGTGGCCCTGGATCTTCACCTGGAAGTCGGTGCGGCCGAGGATCTCGATGGTCCCGTCGGGCAGGTACCGGCCGAGGTCACCGGAGGCGTACATCCGCTCCCCCGTCTCCGGGTTGCGGACGAACTGGGCGTCGGTGCGCTCCGGGTCGCGCCAGTAGCCGCGGGCCAGGCCGACGCCGCTCTCGATGTGGATCTCCCCCGGCACCCACACGGGACGGTGCTCGCGGCGGGCGTCGAGCACGTGGTAGCGCTGGTTGCCCATGGGCCGCCCGTACGGGATGCTCGGCCAGGCCGGGTCGACCTCGCCGATCGGGTTGATCACCGACCAGACGCAGCTCTCGGTGGGCCCGCCGGAGCCGATCACCCGGATGCCCGGGGCGACGGCCCGCAGCCGGTCCGGCAGGGTCAGCGGGATCCAGTCCCCGGCCAGCACGGTCAGCGCCAGCGGGGCGAGGGTCTCCCCGGTGCCCTCGACGTGGCTGACCAGGATCTCCAGCAGCGCCGGCACCGAGTTCCAGAAGGTGACCCCGTGCCGGCGGACCAGCTCCGCCCACTGCTGCGGGTCGGGGTTCGGCGTCGGCGTCGGCACGACGACCGTCCCGCCGGCAGCGATGATGCCGAACACGTCGTACACGGACAGGTCGAAGTACAGCCCGGAGACGGCCAGGCAGCGGTCGTCGGGGCCGACGCCGAAGCGGCGGTTGACGTCGCAGATGGTGTTCGCGGCGCCCCGGTGGTCGACCATCACCCCCTTCGGCCGGCCCGTGGAGCCGGAGGTGTAGATGACGTAGGCCAGGTCGGTGACCGCCTGGACCGGCTCCAGCGGGCCCGGGTCGACGTCGTCGAAGTCGGCGTCGACGCGCAGCCGGCGCACCCCGTCGGGCCACTCGATCCCGGGGTCGACGCCCGCCTGGGTGAGCACGGTGGTCACCTCGCCGTCGCGCAGCAGGTGGTGCAGCCGCTCGGCGGGCACCTGTGGGTCGATCGGCAGGTACGCCGCCCCGGACGCGAGCACGCCGTGCGCGGCGACGATCTGCTCCCAGCCCTTCTCCATCACCACGGCGACGAGCTGGTCGGGCCGGGCCCCGTCGGCGCGCAACCGCCGGCCGACCTGGTTGACCCGCCGGTCCAACTCCCGGTACGTGAGCACGGTGTCCCCGCAGATCACCGCTGGGGCGTCGGGACGCGCCGCGGCGTGCGCGGCGACCGGGGTCTGCAGCAGCAGCTCCGGTACCGGCGCGTCGGTGCGGTTGACCTCCCGCCGGACCTCGAGCTGATGCTCGGGCACCAGGGCGAACCGAACACTTCGCCAGCTCTCCGGCTCGGCGACCAGCCGGTCCAGCAGCTGGCAGTACGCGTCGAACATGTCCGGGAGCATCCCCTCGGGGAACATCTCGTCGATGGTGTCCCAGCTGAAGTGCAGCGCCCCGGCCACCTCGGAGACCTGGAAGTCCAGGGTCACCTGCGGGGTCTGGGTGCTGGTGTGGCTGGCCTCGCCGAGGGCCGTGGTGAAGTGCCGGGGCGGCTGCCCGAGCAGGCTGGTCACCACGACCGGGAACGCGGCGCGCACCTCGCCCCGCTGCCGCCGGGCCAGCTCCCGCATCACCCGCACCCCGCCGAAGTAGCGGTGCTCCAGGTCCTCGAAGAGCTGCTGCTGGATGGAGCGGGCCCGCTCGGCGAACGTGCCGTCGACCTTCTCCACCGCCAGCAGCGAGGTGGTGGTGAAGTCGCCGATCAGCTTGTCGACGTCGGGGTGCAGCGGCAGCCGGTTGAACAGCGGGAAGTTGATGGTGAACCGGTCGGTGCCGCTCCACGCCCGCAGCACCTCGGCGAAGGCGGCCACCACCACGCCCGACGGGGTGGCCCCGGCGGCGTGCGCCCGTTCCTTCAACGCCGTCCACGCGGCCGGGTCGAGCCGGTGCTCGCGGCGGGTGAACCGCACGTCGGTGACGTCGGCCGCGCCGGCGGCGCGGGGCAGCTCCGGGGCCGGCGGCAGGCCGTTGTCGATCCGGTCCAGCCAGTACCGCTTCGACCGCTGGTACACCTCGGACCGCTCCAGCGCCACGTCGGCGGCGAGCACGTAGTCACGGAACGACAGCCGCGGCGCGGGCAGCTCGGCCGCCGGGTCCTCGTAGTAGGTGATCAGGTCGGGCACGAGGATCTGGAAGTAGCTCCAGGCGTCGATGATGAGCAGGTCCAGGCTGAGGTGGATCAGCCCGCGGCCGTCGGGCAGCAGGGTGAGCCGGACGTCCCACAGCGGGAACGTGTCGGCCGGGGCGACGTGGTGGGACAGGTGGTCGCGCAGCTCCGCCACCGCCCGGTCGGCCTCCGCCGGCGTACGGTCGCGCAGGTCCAGCACCGGGATCTCGTGCTGCGGCGGGTCGGCGAGCACCCGCTGGGTGCCGTCGGGGCGGATCACCGCGCGGAGCATGTCGTGCCGGTCCAGCACCCGCGCCCAGGCGGCCCGGAACCGGTCCACGTCGAGGTCGCCGCTGCGCCACTCCCAGTACCCGTGGCAGCCGACGCTGCCCAGCTCGACCGCGTCGCTGCGGCCGATCCAGTACGCCTGTTGGGTGTCGGTGAGCGGGAACGGCTCGTACCGGTCCTCGGGGTGGTGGGCGATCGGTGGCAGGTCGCCGAACGGGTCCTCGTCGACCTGCGCGGCCTCGATCAGCGCCGCCACCCGGGCCACCGAGGCGACCTGGTCGGGGGCCAGCTCGATCTCGTACCGGCTGGCGGCCAGGGCGAGTACCGCCTGCCGGAGCCGCTCCGGAACGCCCGGGCCGGTCAGGTCGTCCTCGACGCCGATCCGCTCCACCCCGAGGACCTCCGCGCACAGGTCGGCGAGGTCACGTTCGAGGGGGGTACGCGGGGCGACGTACGGGGCGTCGCTGACCGGGGCGGGCGGGGCGGGCAGGGCAGCCCGGTCCAGCTTGCCGTTGGGCAGGCACGGCAGCCCGGCGAGTCGCACGATGGCGCCCGGCAGCAGGTGCGACGGGAGCCGGTTGGCCAGCGCCTCGCGCAGCGCCCGGCTGGAGAACGCGGCCTCGTCGGCGGGGACGACGTACGCGACGAGCTTCGGTCGCCCGTCCCGGCCGGGGCGGGCCAGCACGGCAGCCTCGCGGACCGTGCCGTCGGCGGTCAACGCGGCCTCCACCTCGGTGAGCACCACCCGGCGCCCGCCGACGCGGACCACGCTGTCGGCCCGGCCGAGGATCTCCACGGTGCCGTCGGGCCGGTACCGGGCCAGGTCGCCGGTGCGGTAGAGCACCGGACCCGGCTCCTCGGGCAGCGGGTTGCGCACGAACGCCTCGGCGTCGCACTCGGGGCGGGCGAGGTAGCCGGCGGCGAGGCCGGCGCCGGCCACGTACAGCTCGCCGGCCACGCCGACGGGCACCGGCTCGCGGTGCCGGTCGAGCACGTACACCCGCATGTTGGCGACGGGCCGGCCGACGCTGGGCAGCCGGGCCGCGCGCTCGTCCTCAGGCACGGCACGCGAGGTGCAGCGCACCCCGGAACCCCGGTCGTAGCAGCTCGTCGCCGCGCCGATCTCGGTGGCGCCGTAGCAGGCGACGACCTCGAACGGCAGGGCCGGGTTCGGCCAGTGACGCATCGGCTCGCCGATCGCGACCAGCACCCGCAGCGCGGACCGGTCCGGCCAGAACAGCCCGGCGAGGCGCTCGGCCAGCCGGTTGAGCACCAGGGCGTGGGTGACGCCGCGGGCGACCAGCCAGTCCCGCAGCCGGGTCGGGCTGGCCGTGGTCCGGGAGTCGGCGATGGTGATCTCCGCACCGCAGGCGAGGAAGGGCATCCACTCCAGCAGGCCGATGCCGAAGCCGGGTGCGGAGACCCACCCGGCCCGGTCGGCCGGGCCCACCCCGTACGCCCGGCACGTCCAGTTGGCCAGGTTGACCAGGGTGCGGTGGCGCTGGCGGACCGCCTTCGGCTCGCCGGTGGAGCCGGAGGTGTAGGCGATCTGGCAGATCTCGTCGGGTTCTGGGGCCGGCGCGTCGGGCGGGCCGGCCTCCCGGGCGTCGATCTCGGCGGCGTCGCGGTCCAGGCACACGGCCCGACGGGCCACCTGGCCGGGCAGGTCGTCGAGGAACCCGTCGAGGGTGACCACGAGGTCCGGGCGGGTCTCGGCGAGCATCAGCTCGATCCGGCTGCCGGGCTGCCCGGGGTCGAGCAGCACCACCGTGCCGGCGGCGCGGTGCACGGCCAGGGTGGCGACCACGGCGGCGGCGCTGCGTTGCAGGTAGAGCCCGACCCGACCGCCGTCGGGCAGGCCGGTGGCGCGCAGGTGCCGGGCGAGGCGGTTCGCCGCCTCGTCGAGCTGGGCGAAGCTGAGCCGGCAGCCCCGGTCGCGCACGGCCGGCGCGGCGGGGCGGCGGGCCGCCAGGTCGGCGACCCGGGCCGCCCAGGGCCGCTCGTCGGTGAAGTCGACGCCGGTGTCGTTCCAGTCCAGCAGCATGCGACGGCGTTCCTCGGCCCGCAGCAGGGCGGCCCGGGAGACCGGCAGGTCGGGGACGGCCACCAGGGAGCCGAGCAGGGTGGCCAGTTGGTCGGCGAGCCGGCCGGCGGTGGCGGCGGCGAACAGGGTGGCGTCGTAGTGCAGGCTGGCCGCGCCGTCCGCGCCGAGCACCAGGGTCAGGTCCGCGCCGGGCCAGACCTGGCCCTCCTCGCCCGGGGCGACGGCGTGGAAGCCGACCGCGAACGGGGCCGCGGCGCCCGGCACGTCGTCGGGCCGGATCAGCCGGCCCACCTCGGCCAGCGGCAGCGGCGACAGCCGGTTGGCGTTGGCCTCGGCCGCCTCGACCTGCCGGATCAGGTTCCGGTAGCTCGCGCCGACCGGGACGCGGACCCGGCGGGCCACCGCCTGTCCCTCGCCGGCCGGCACCCCGACCACCAGGTCGGCGTCGGCGCCGTACCGGACCAGCAGGGCGACCAGGGCCGCGAGCCAGCCGACCGGCGGCGTGACGTCCAGATCGGTCAGCGCGGCGAGGGTACGTGGGGAGGCCGGCACCGGTACGCGGGCGGGGGCGTACTCCCGCTCGGGTGGCCGCAGCCGGTCCAGCGGCAGCTCGACCGCGGCGGTGCCGCCGGCCAGGTGCTGTCGCCATTCCTCCCGGGCCGACCCGGCCGCCGTACCGGGCCGCTCGATCCCGGGTCGTCCGGGAGACGTGTTGCCGATGGGCAGCGAAGTCGTCACCGTAACTCCTCTCTCGCCTCGCCGGCCGGGCCGGAAGGCGTGGGTGCACGCACCGGTGCGAATGACCCGGCCACGGTAGGGAGGCGCAGTTAGGCCCCGGTTACGCCCGCCGCCGGCCCTTGGAAGTGCCCGCCGGCGCCGGGGGTGCCCGCCGGCCTTCGGGGACGCCCGTCGGCGCCGGGCGGCGTAACCGGCGGCGTCAGGCGACGGGCGGCGTAACCGGCGGCGGACCGGTCGCGGGCAGCCTGTCGCCTGCGCGGGCGCCCCGCCCGCGCGTCGACGCGAAGGAGAGGCCGATGGCTGACGGGATCCGACACGTACACCTGCCCGGCGCGGGCGTACGGCTGCACGCGGTGCGCTGGCCCGGCCCGGACGACCGACCGCCCCTGGTGGTGCTGCACGGCATCTGGGAGTCGTGGCGCACGTTCGCCGACTCCGCCCACCGATGGTCCGCCGACCGCGCCGTGTACTGCGTGGACCTGCGGGGGCACGGCGGCAGCGACCGCCCGCCGACCGGGTACCGGTTCGTCGACTACGCGGCCGACGTACGGGCGGCGGTGGGCACGCTCGGCGCGGAGGTGGACCTGCTGGGGCACTCGCTCGGCGCGGCGGTGGCGCTGCACGTGGCGGCCGGGGCGGTGACGCCGGCCCGGGTCCGGCGGCTGGTGGTCGTGGAACCGCCGGTGCTGCTGCCCGACGACTGGCCGCCGGTGCGCGCCGACATGGCCCGGTCCTGGCGGCTGGCCCGCCGGCCGCTGGACGAGATCGTCGCCGCGCTGCCGGCCACCGACACCCGGACCTCGGCCTGGCGGCGGATGATCGCCGAGGCCCTGGCGGGCACCGCCGACGGGGTCTTCCGGGCGATGGTCGACGGCGAGCAGGGCGAGGTCGACTGGGCCGGCCTGCTGCGCCGGGTCGCCGCCCCCACCCTCGCCATCGCGGGCGACCCGGACGTCCCCGGCGCGCTGCTCACGGGAGACCGGATGACGGCATTCGGCGCCGGCCTGCCGCAGGCGCGAGTGGCGGTGATACCAGGCGCCGGCCACCACGTCGAACTGGACCGCCCAGCCTGCTTCCACACCCTAACCAAGGAATTCCTAACCTGACCCCCTCCCTCCTCCTCCCCCCGGATATGCCCCGGTGATCAAGAGGTTTGCGTCAGCCGGCAGACGGATCCTGACGCAAACCTCTTGATCACCGGGGGCGAGGGCGGGGGTGGGGGTGGGGGTGGGGGTGGGGGCTGGGGTGGGGGTGGGGGTGGGGTGGGGGTGGGGGTGGGGGTGGGGGGTGGGTGGGTTACTGGGGAGGGTGGATGTCTTTTAGTAGGGGGGTGAGGATGTTGGGGGTGGACCAGGGGAAGAAGTGGTCGCCGGGGAAGAGCCGGTGTCGGGTCGGGCCCGTGGTGTGCTGGGCCCAGTCGGCGACGGCGTCGGGTGGCACTCCGGCGTCGGCGTCGCCGGCCCAGCTGGCGATGGCGCAGTCCAGGGGCGGGCCGGGGCGGTACCGGTACGTCTCGGCGGCGGTGATGTCGGCGCGCAGCGTCGGCAGGCACAGCTCGCGCAGCTCCGGGTGCTCCAGGGCCGCCGACGGTGCCCCGCCGAGCCCTTGCACGGCGGCGATGAAGTCGTCGTCGCCGAGGGTGTGCATCCGTCGCCGGGGCGGGTGGTGGGCGGCGGCGCGGCCGGAGAGCACCAGCGCGGCCGGCTCCCGGTCGCCGTGCTCGCGCAGGGCGCGGGCCAGCTCGTACGCGAGCAGCGCCCCGAGGCTGTGCCCGAAGAACGCCACCGGGGCGGGCGGGCCGGCGAGCTGCGGGGCGAGCGCCGATCGCAGCTCGTCGACGAGGCCGTGCAGGTCGGTGCGGGCTGCCTCGTCGAGGCGGTGCTCCCGCCCCGGCAGGCAGACCGTCCACACCTCGATCTCCTCGGGCAGCCGGGCCGCCCACGGCTGGTACGCGGCCAGCCCGCCCCCGGCGTACGGAAAGCAGTAGAGCCGGACCGCGGCGGTGGGGCGGCGCCGCCCGCACGACACCCAGCCCCGATCCGCCGCGATGGTCCTCACGCCTGCCCCACGGTGGCGTACCGGCGGGCGAACCACCGGTCGTCGCGCTCGTTGGCGTACTCGGTGGCGAGCGCGTCCCGGCCGGTCAGCTCGCGGTGCTCGGCGAGCAGCCGGGCCATCGCGACCATCCGGTGCAGCATCCGGTCGAGCATCTCCACGCCCTCGGTGTCGGCGAGCGCCTCGCCGCGGTGGTTGCCGTAGAGAATGGCCGGGAAGCCGCTGCCCACCATGATCATCCGGTTGAGCAGCACGTTGGCGACGAGCTGGTTGTAGACCTCGGTGTGGCTGTAGCGGCGGCCGATCACCACCACCCCGCCGACCTTGTTGGTCAGCGGTCGCTGGAACCGCAGGTAGCCGACCCCGGCCCGCTCGATGAACGCCTGCATGGTGGTGGCCGGGCCGAAGCCGTGCACGGGCGCGGCCCAGATGATCCCGTCGGCCAGCGCCATCCGGTCGACCACCGCGGGAACGTCGTCGCCGGTGACGGCGCACGGCTCGCAACGGGAGTTGCAGTCCCCGCACGGGCCGCAGCCGCTCAGCTTCAGCTCGCCGAGGTTGATCACCTCCAGGTCGACTCCGTGCCCGGCCAGGAGCTCGGCGGCGTGCGCCAGCACCTCCCGGGTGTTGCCGTCGGGGCGCTCCGAGCCGTTGACGGCCACGAACCTCATCCGCTTCTGCACTTCGACTCTCCTCCTTCGGTCGTGGGCGGCGGTGGCGGGCCGACCGGGCGGCCGGCCCGCCACCGGTGGCCGCTCAGCGGGTGGCGACGGTCAGCTCCCGCTCGGGGGCCGGGACGGGGTAGCCGGGAATGGGGTGGGCGGCGCAGAGCCGGGCCACCCGCTCCCGGGCCAGCTCCCGTACGGCCGCCGGCAGGTGGTACTCCCGGTCGGAGTACGGCTCGACGGCCAACAGCACCAGGTCGATCAGCTCGGCGCAGGCGACCGCCGCGTCGGCGTCCATGCCCCGGGCGGCGATGCTGTTGGTGCCCAGCCGCAGCCCGGCGGTGACCAGGGCCGGGGTGGTGTCCCGGGGCACCCGGTTCTTGTTGACCACGATGTGGCACTCCTCCAGCGCCAGCTCGGCCACCAGGCCGGTCATCCGGCGGGCGGACAGGTCGATCAGGACGATGTGGTTGTCGGTGCCCCCGGAGACCACCTCGTAGCCGAGGTCGGCCAGCGCCGCCGCCATCGCCCGGGCGTTCGTGACGATCCGCTGGGCGGTGACCCGGAACTCCGGGCCGGTGGCGATGTCCAGGGCCCGCGCCTTCGCCGCGATGGCGTTGAGCACCGGGGCCCCCTGGAAGTAGGGGAACACCGTGCGCTGGACGAACTGGGCGAGGGTGCCCTTGCCCCGTGGGGCGGGGGCGTCGGCGTCCCGGCCGGCGAGGATCAGGCCGCCGCGCGGGCCGTAGAGCTGCTTGTGGGTGCAGGTGGTGGTCAGGTGGGCGTGGTCGATCGGGTTGGGGTGCAGCCCGGCGATGACCAGACCGGCGGTGTGCGAGATGTCCGCCAGCAGGTACGCCCCGACCCGGTCGGCGATCCGGCGGAACCGGGCGAAGTCGATCTGCCGGGGGTACGCGGTCGCACCGCACACGATCACCTTCGGCCGGTGCTCCTCGGCGAGGCGTTCCACCTCGGCGTAGTCGATCAGCCCGGCGTCGTCGAGTCCGTACCCGACGGCCCGGAAGTACCGGCCGGCGTACGCGGCCGGGCTGCCGTGGGTGAGGTGGCCGCCCTTGTCCAGGGCCATGCCGAGCATGGTGTCGCCGGGTTCCAGGAGGCTGGACAACACCGCGTAGTTGGCGGTGGTCGCCGAGTGCGGCTGCACGTTGGCGTACCGGGCGCCGAACGCCAGCCGGGCCCGGTCGACGGCGAGCTGCTCGATGCCGTCGACGACCTCGCAGCCGGCGTGGTAGCGGCGGCCCGGGTAGCCCTCGGCGGTGACGTTGACGGCGGCGGACGACTGGCTGGCCAGCACCGACGGGTCGACGGGCGAGCAGGACGCGACGAGGGACAGGGTGCCGGCCTGGCGCAGCTGCTCGTGCACCAGCACCTCGTGCAGCCGGGGGTCGGTGGTGGCGAGCTGGTGCAGCCCGGCGTCGAGCAGCTCGCCCATCGGGTCGACGGTGGACATCCTCAGGCCTCCTCGGTCCGGCCGGTGGCCGGGTGGTCGCGGTCGATGAGCGCGGCGATCTCCGGGGCCCGGTCCCGGACGAAGTAGTGCTCGCCGCCCGGGATCACCTCCACGGACACGTCGCTGACCAGGCGGCACCAGTCGCGGTGTCGCTCGGTGAAGTTCTCGGTGGCCGGGTCGGCGTCGCCGAAGACGGCGACGGTGTGGGCCCGCACCGGGGTCGGCGGCGCGACGCGGCAACGGCGCAGGTGTTCCATCGCGCCGACGTGGTCGTGCCGGCCGGCCGTCATCATGTGCTCCACCGCCGCCCAGTCCAGGGCGCCGGAGAAGCCGCCGAGCCGGGTCAGGTAGCCGGCCCACTCCTCGTCGGAGGTGACGCGCTCGGCGGCCAGCGCGGCGTCGGGGTCGTCGGCGGGCAGCGACGCGGCCAGGTACAGCCCGCGCAGGTCCGCCCCGGCGGTCTCCAGCCCCCGGGCCACGGCGGTGGCCATCACCGTGCCGGCGCAGTGGCCGTAGACCACCACCGGGCCGTCGACCCGGTCGGTCACCTCGTCGACGCAGCGCCGCACGACCTCGTCGAAGTCGAGGAAGTCGGCCGGGTCGCCGCCGGTGTCGTACCCGGGCTGGTTGAGGGCGAGCAGCCGGAACCGCCCGGGCAGCGCCTCGGCCAGCGGCCGGTACGCGATGGCGTTGCCCCCGCCGTACGGCAGGCAGACCACGGTCGTCGTCGCGTCGCCGCCGGGCGGGGTCAGCTCGTGCAGCAGCTCGGTGCTGGCGCCGCCGGCCCGGATCCGGTCGGCGAGCCCCCGGATCGTCGGGTTCTTGAACAGCTCCACCACAGGCACCGGGTTGTCCAGGGCGACCATGGTCCGCACGGCGGCGAAGGAGTCCCCGCCGAGGGCGAAGAAGCTGTCGTCGATGGTGACCTCGTCGACGCCGAGGACGTCGCGCCACACCCCGGCGATGCGCCGCTCGCACTCGTCGCGCGGGGCCTCACCGGTCCCGGCGCCGGACCCGCCGACCTCCTGGGCGGCGAGGGCCAGGCGGTCGACCTTGCCGTTGGGGGTGGTGGGGAACGCGTCGAGGACGACCAGGACCGCCGGGACCATGTGCGCGGGCAACTTCTCGCCCAGCGCCGCGCGCAGCCGCTCGGTGTCGACCGGCCCGGCGGCGGTGAGGAACGCGGCGAGGGTGGTGTGCCCGGGGGCGCCCCGGGCCACCACGACCGCCTCGGTCACCTCGGGGAAGCCGCGCAGCGCGGACTCGATCTCGCCGGCCTCGATCCGCAGGCCGTGGATCTTCACCTGGAAGTCCATCCGGCCGAGCAGCTCGATCACCCCGTCGCGGCGGTACCGGGCCAGGTCGCCGGTGCGGTAGAGCCGCTCCCGCCGGCCGCCGGGCAGGTCGCGCTCGACGAACTTCTCTGCCGTCAGCTCCGGCCGGTCCAGGTAGCCGCGGGCCAGGCCCGCGCCGGCCAGGTGCAGCTCGCCGGGGACGCCGACGGGCTGCGGATGACCGGACCGGTCCAGCACGTACGCCCGCTGGTTGGCCATGGGACGGCCGTACGGGATGCTGGTCCAGGCCGGGTCGACCTCGTCCACTTCGTAGATGATCGAGTCCATGGACGCCTCGGTGGCGCCGCCGAGGGCGATGAACCGCACCTGCGGGGCGACGGCGCGCAGCCGGGCCGGCTGGCCGACCGGGATCCAGTCGCCGCCGAGCAGGGCCAGCCGCACGGTCGGCACCGCCTCGCCGTGGCGCTCCAGGTGTTCCAGCAGCAGGTCGAGCAGGGCCGGCGCGGAGTGCCACACGGTCACCCGGTGGTCGCGGACCAGCCGGGCCCAGGCGGCCGGCTGGCGGATCTCCTCGAGGGTGGGCAGCACGGTGGTGCCGCCCGCGCCGACGGTGCCGAGCAGGTCGTAGACGGACATGTCGAAGCTGGGCGAGGAGACGGCGAGCAGGGCGTCGCCGGGGCCGACCGCGAAGCGGGTGTTGAAGTCGGTGAAGTTGTTGACCGCACCCCGGTGCCGCAGCGCGATGCCCTTCGGGTCGCCGGTGGAGCCGGAGGTGTAGATGACGTACGCGAGGTTGTCCGGGGTGACGCCGACCTCCGGGCGGGTCTGCGGCCAGTCCCCGGCGTCGTCGTGCACGTCGACCAGGCGGGCCGCGTCCAGGTCGGCGGCGTCCAGGTCGGCGGCGTCGAGCCGGTCGGCCAGGTCGGCCTCGGTGACCACGCCCCACAGGCCGGCGTCGCGGCACATGAACTCCAGCCGCTGCGCCGGGTAGTCCGGGTCCAGCGGCACGAACGCCGCGCCGGCCTTGAGCACCGCGAGCACCGCCACCGGCTGGGCCGGGGAGCGACGCAGGCAGATGCCGACCAGGGTGTCCGGCCCCACCCCGGCCGCGACGAGCCGGTGGGCGAGCCGGTTGGCCCGCCGCTCCAGCTCGCCGTAGCCGACCGTGGCGTCGCCGCACACCAGGGCGGTGCGGTCCGGGTGCCGGTCGGCCCGCTCCTCGAACATCTGGTGCAGGCAGCGGTCGGTGGGCAGGTCCGTGGCGGTGTCGTTCCACCGCCACACCGCGTCGTCGACCTCCGCGTCGGTCAGCATGGTCAGCTCGGCGACCGGCCGGTCCGGCTCGGCGACCGCCGCCCGCCACAGCCGGACGAGGTGGTCGAGCATCCGGGCGACGGTGCCGTCGTCGAACAGTTCGCTGCGGTAGACGCTGTCCACCTCCGGCTCCGCGCCACCGCAGCGCAGCACGAAGCCGAGGTCGAACCGGGCGCTGGTGAACTCCGGCTGGATCGCCTCGGCGGTCAGCCCGGTGAACTCCGGCAGCCCGCCGGTGGTGTCGTCGAGGTTGACGTACACCCGGAAGAACGGCGCCTGGCCGCCCTCGCGGGCCGGGGCCAGCTCCTGGACGAGGACGTCGAACGGCAGGTCGCTGTGGGCGAACGCGTCCCGGGTGGTGGTGGCGGCCCGGCGCAGCAGGTCGGTGAACGACGGCGACCCGGTCAGGTCGGCGCGCAGCACCACCGTGTTCGGGAAGAAGCCGATCAGGTCGGCGAGGTCAGCCCGGTCCCGGGGCGAGTGGACGGTGCCCAGGGCGACGTCGTCCTGGCCGCTGTAGCGCCGCATCAGCAACCCCACCCCGGCGACGACGGCGTCGAGGAGGGTCGCGTCGCACGATTCGGCGAGCGCGCGTACCCGGTCGAGCAGGTCCGGTTCGACGGCGGCGCGCAGGAACCCACCCTCGGCGGACGCGGCGGCGGGGCTGGGCCGGTCGGTCGGCAGGTCCAGGGCGGGCAGGTCCCGCAGCCGGTCCCGCCAGTACCCGAGCTGCCGTTCGCGCAGCGGGCCGGCCATCGCCGCCCGCTCCCGGACGGCGTGGTCGGCGTACTGGGTGGGCAGCGGCGGAAGGTCGGCCAGGGCGCCGGTGGCCCCGGCCCGGTAGAGGGCCGCGAGGTCCCGGTAGAGCACCTGGGTCGACGGGGCGTCGATCGCGATGTGGTGCACGCTGAGCAGCAGGATGTGCTCGTCGGCGGCGGCGACGCGCAGCAGCCGCGCCCGCAGCACCGGGCCGTCGGCGAGGTCGAAGGGGCGGGTCTCGGCATCCTCGAACACCGCGTCCAGCGCCTCCTCCCGGTCGGAGTCGTCCAGCCCGGACAGGTCGGTGACCGGTACCGGCACCGGGTCGGCGGGGCGAACCACCTGCACCGGCTCGCCGGCCTCGGCCCGATACACCGTGCGCAGCACCTCGTGCCGGGCCACCAGCGCGGACACCGCGTCGGTCAGGGCCGCGACGTCGAGGTCGCCCCGGAACCGCAGCGGCACCAGCACGTTGTACGCGCTGCGCTCCCCCTCTATCTGGCTGAGCAGCCACAGCCGCCCCTGGGCGAACGAGGTGGGGGCCCGGCGGCACCCGTCCGGTTCGGGGCCAAGCCGGGCCGGCTGACGCGTCGGTTCGTACACCTCAGTCATGTCTGTCGCGACCTCCACTCCCTGAATCTCCGCGCGGCGGATGGGCACCGTCGGGCCGGTCGGATGCGAGTGGGGCGACGGTAGGAAGCGCCGGTTCGCGCCGGGTTACGCGGCGGCGGTCGGCACCGGGCCGAGCGGGTGCCGACGGCCATGCGGTGGGGGACGGACCACTTCGGCTGGCCATGGCCTGCGGGAATTGCGCCATTCACAATTGGCGTGAAAGTGGGAGCCACAAGCGTTCCGCACCCGAGTCGCATGTCTTACAACGGTCGATGCCGCGGCCCACGAAATGAAGATTGTACGAATACCATGCTCTGGTGAAGGAAAGTCATGGCCGTCAGCCATGGCCGGTCCGCATCCGTGGGGACAGCGGCCTGATTCTGGGCAGCGGGACACTCCTGGGCGACCGGCACGTCCTCACCTGCGCCCACGTCATCGACCGCTCGGCCGGCCGGCGGGGGGCGGCGACGGGCGGCCCGCCCGCCACCCGGGTCATGGTCGACCTGGTCCGGCTGCCGCACCTGACCGCCCGGTCGGCGCGCGTGACGCCCGGCGGATGGGCCCCGCTGGACAAGGACGGCCACGGCGACGTCGCCCTGCTCGAACTGGCGGACCCGGTCCCCGGCCAGCAGGGCGCCGAGCTGCGCCGGCTCCCCCTCTGGCAGCAGCAGGTCTACGCCTTCGGGTTCCCGATGGAGTTCAGCGACGGCGAGACCGTCCACGCCGTCCTCGACGGGCATGTCGGGCCCGGTGGGGAGCAGGTGCAGATGACCTCGGCGAACCCCAGGCTGTGGGTGCGGGGCGGGTTCAGCGGGGCGGCGGCCGTCGACGAACGGACCGGCCACGTGGTCGGCATGGTTGTCTCCTACTACAGCGACGCGACCGCCGGCCTCGCGTACATGGTCCCGGTCGAGACGATCCTGCGCCACGTGCCCGCAGTGGCGCGGTGGGTCCTCGGCGGGTCCTCGGTGGACAAGGGGTTCACCTCACCGAGCCCGGGCCAACGGGACGGCCAGGCCGAGCTGTGGATCGCCCGGTTCTACGCCCGCCGCTCGCCCGAGAACGTCCTGGTGATCGTCACCGGCCGACCCGGGTCCACGGTGTGGGCCGCGCTGCGCCGGGCGGTGGTGCTGTCCAGCCGGGAGCTGCGGCCGGCCTCGGCCGGCCCGGCCGAGGCCGACGGCGACCCCACCGTCCCGCCGCTGGGCAGCATCGACCTGTCGCTGGACGCCTCCGGCAAGCCGCCCCGGGAGCTGGCCGAACGGATCCTGGAGTTCGTCGGCGCGGGCGAGCCGGCGGCGGGCCCGGTGGCCGACCTGGTCGGCGCGGCGGCGCCGCGGTCGGTGCTGATCGACGGCGTGGACGATTCCACCGACCCCGAGGAGCTCCTCACCGAGGTGGTCGGGCCGATCGTCGACCGGGCGGCCGAACGCGACCTGCGGGTGCTGCTGGGTTTCCGGGGGCCCGCGATCGACGTCCGGCTTGGGCTGCTCGCCCGGCGGATCGCCGGGCTGAGCGCCGCCGAGGGCCTGGTCGGCGCGCACCACCGCGAGCTGGCGGCGCAGCTGACCGGGCTGCCGACGGTGCCCGCCCGGGCCACCCGGCTGCGGGTCCGGCTCACCGCCCTGCGCGCCGCCGCCGGGCAGCCCGACCCGGGCCCGCTGCCCGAACACCTGGCCGCGGTGGAGCGGGCCACCGACCAGGCCCTGCACGAGCTGGCGGGGCTGCGGCGGCGGCTGGCCGAGCTGGCGTCCGCGCACCAGGAGCTGCGAGGGCTGCTGGACGCGCAACGGGCCCGCGCCGGGGCCGGTGGGCTCACCGAGCACCACGAACTGGGAGCGTCCTACCAGCAGGCCCACAACCTGCTCTGGGACGGCCCGTGCGAGCTCACCGAGGCCACCGCCGCCGTGTACGGGTACGCCGACCAGGTCCGGCGCGCCATCGCCGACCGGCAGGAAGGAGGGCCGTCCTGATGCGCTGCCCGCGTACCCCCGGGTGCCCCGGCGCCGTCGACGCCGACGGCTTCTGCACGGTCTGCGGCCTCGCGCCCAAGCCCGGGCGCCCGGCGTCACAGGACACGCTCCCGGACGGTCCGGCGACCGGGGAGCCGGTCGGGGGCAGCTCCTGGATCGTGGCCGGCCTCGTGCCGCTGCCGGTGCTGTCCTTCCCCCGGCACGGCCGGGTCTCGCCCCAGCTCAGCGTGCCCGAGGACAGCCGGTCCTGCGCCCAGTGCGGCGGCCGGGTCGGTCGGGGTGGGGCCGACCGGCTCGACCACGGCTACTGCCCCACCTGTAGGACGCCCTTCGCGTTCGTGCCCGCCCTGCACCCCGGCGACCTGGTGGCCGACCAGTACGAGGTGGTCGGGTACCTGGCCCGGGGTGGTCTCGGGCAGGTCTACCTCGCCGAGGACACCCATCTGGACCGCAACCCGGTCGTCCTGAAGCGGCTGCTCAACAAGACCAGCGCGGGGGCGCTGGCGATCGAGGTCTCCGAGCGGCGGTTCCTGACCACACTGGACCATCCGAGCATCGTCCGGATCTTCAACTTCGTCACCGCCGAGGACCGGCTCTTCGGCGGGCAGACCAGCTACATCGTGATGGAGTACCTCGCCGGGATGTCGCTGCACGAGCTGCTCCTGGCCGTCCGCCTCGGCCGGCCGGGCGTCACGCTGTCGCTGGTGGACATCCTCGCGTACGGCCACGAGATCCTGACCGCGCTGGAGTACCTGCACGGCAAGGGCCTGCTCTACACCGACCTGCACCCGGGCAACGTCATCCGGACCGGGGACCGGATCAAGCTGATCGACCTCGGCGGGGCGCGCCGGGCCGACGACGACACCAGCCCACGGGTCCTCACCCCCCACCCGTACCGGGTGAGCGACGAGGAGATGGCGACGCACAGGTCCACCGTGCGGTCGGACCTGTACGCGGTCGGGGTCCTGCTGGAGGAGCTGAGCAAGCCCGTCGCCCGACCGCTCGCCCCCGATCCGGTCGGGGAGGAGTCCTTCCGCCGACTGGTCGGCCGAGCCAAGGCCGGGTGGCGGCGCCGCTTCGCGTCCGCCACCGAGATGTCCGAGCAGCTCAGGGGCGTGCTGCGCGAGTTGCTACGGGATCTGCCGACGGACCGGGTGCAGGAGCCGTCCGCCGTGTTCGCGCCCACCGCCGCGCTGCTCGACGCGGGCCTCGGCGCGGTGCCGCCGCTGGCCGCCTGGATCGAGCCGGCGGCCGGTGAGCTGCCGCACCACGGCCGCCCGGCCCCGGCCGACGTGGCCGTCGGCCTGCCGGTGCCCCGGCCCGCGGCCGGCGACCCGGCCACACCGGCCCTGGCCCTGATCGGCGCCCTGGACCCCCGCGGCCTGCTGGCCCGGCTCGCGGCCGTCGAGGCGGAGTCGGTCGAGCTGCACCTGGCCCGCTGCCGGGCCCACCTGGAGCTGGCCGAGCCCGGCCCGGCCGGGAAGGCGCTGGCCGCCGCCCGCGCCCTGCTCGGCGAGGACGCGGTGGCCGACTGGCGGCTGACCTGGCACGAAGGGCTGCTGGCGCTGACCCGGTCCGACGTGGCCGAGGCCACCGGGAGGTTCGACGAGGCGTACCGCGAGCTGCCGGGCGAGGTGGCGCCGAAGCTGGCGCTCGGCTACTGCTACGAGCAGCAGGGCAGGGCGGAGCCTGCGGGCCGGTATTACCACACGGTGTGGCGCCGGGACCGGTCGGCGGCCAGCGCCGCGTTCGGGCTGGCCCGGCTCCGGCTGGCCGCCGGTGACCGCGCGGCGGCGGTGCGGCGTCTCGACGAGGTCCCCCGCGTCTCCCGGCACTACGACGCCGCCCGGATCGCCGCCATCCGGGTGCTCGGGACGCTGCTCGGCGCCGACCCGTCCGACGACGCGGCCCAGCTCAACGAGGCGGTCCGCCGTCTCGACGAGCTGCGGCTGGACGGGGGCGCCCGGGACCGGATGACCGCGGCGATCCGGCAGGCGGCCCTGGACCTGCTGCTGGCCGACGGGGCCGACGGGCTGGCCGGCGGCGAGACGCTCGGCGGCGAGGTGTCGGAGCGCTCGGTGCGGACGCTGCTCGGGAGGTCCCTGCGCGCCCTGGCCCAGCAGGCGCGCACGCGCAACGACCACGGCGTCCTCGTCGACCGGGCAAACGCGGTCCGGCCGCTGACCAGACTCTGACCCCGGTGAGGAGCGAAACGGTGCGTAGCAGGCTCGACTTCGACCTGACGATCGGCCACGACAAGTTCCTCTCCCCCGGGGATCGGCAACTGCACGCGATCCTCACCGTCACCGCCCGGGCCGGACAGTCCGGCGCCGGGGTAGACCCGGACGGGCCGGGACACGCCGAGGTGATCGTCATCGACTGCTCCGAGTCGATGACGTATCCCCCAACCAAGATCGCCGCCGCCCGGCGGGCCACCGCCGCCGCCATCGCCGTGCTGCCGGACGGGGTCCGCTTCGCCGTGGTCGAGGGGACCCACGAGGCCCGGATGGTCTACCCCCGGCACCGGGGCCTGGCCACCTCCTCGCCCGCCACCCGCCGCAAGGCCCGGCAGGCGCTGAACAAGCTCGTCGCGATCGGCGGCACGGCGATCGGCACCTGGCTGGAGCTGGCCCGGGAGCTGCTGGCCGCGCACCCCGAGGCGATCCGGCACACCCTGCTGCTCACCGACGGCCGCAACCAGCACGAGACGCCGCAGCGGCTGGCGGAGGTGCTGGCCGGCTGCGCGGGGCAGTTCGTCTGCGACGCCCGGGGCATCGGCGACAGATGGGAACCCCGCGAGCTGATGCGGGTCGCCAAGGCGCTGCACGGCACCGCCGACGCGGTACGCCAGCCGACCGATCTGGAGTCCGACTTCCGGGAGACCATGCGGGCGGCGATGGCCAAGCAGGTGGCCCGGGCCCGGCTGCGGATCGCCCTGGTGCCGCCGGCCCGGGTGCTGTACTGCCGGCAGGTGCACCCCACGGTGACGGACCTGCCGGTGACCCCGGTCGACGACCGGACCGTGGAGTGCCCGACCGGGTCCTGGGGCGAGGAGAGCCGGGACTACCACCTCTGCCTGGAGGTGGACGGGACGAACTGGCCGAGGGACGAGGACATCCGGGTCGCCCTGGTCGACCTGCGGGTGGGCGACGCCCAGGCCGGCAAGCCGGCGAACGTCCTGGCGCACTGGACCGACCTGCTATCCGGCCGGATCGATCCCCGGGTCGCCCACTACACCGGGCAGGAGCAGATCAGCCAGCTCATCGCAGACGGGTGCGACGCGTACGACACGGGCGACCGGGAGGCCGCCGTCGGCCTGTTCGGCCGCGCGGTCGAGGCGGCCACCGCCGCCGGGGACGCCCTCCACCTGGAGCAGTTGCGGATGCTCGTCGACGGCGTCGACACCGGCACGGTACGTCTGCGCGGCGACCTCGCCCGGCTCGACGTGATCATTGGGTCGATGCGGTCGACGTTCACAATGCACGACGGCGAGCCCGGGCCGGTGCCGCCGCCCGCCCCCGCCCCCGACGACCCGCCCCGGCTCTGCCACTGCGACCACCGGTCGCCGCCCAAGGCCCGGTTCTGCGAGCGCTGCGGCGCACCGTTCCCGACCAGCGACGAGGCCGGGCCGGTGCCGGCGTGAGCGCCGACCGGCCGACCAGCACCACCCGGCGGAGGCTGTGGGGGTTCCTCGCCGCGCTGCTCGTGGGCATCGTGGCCACGCTGGGCGGTTGCCTCGCGGTCTTCGTCGGGGTGCACCGGACCGCCGACGCCGCCCACGACCGGTCCGTGCCGGCGGTGCTGGCCGTGTACGACGCCCAGCTCGCCCTCCGGCAGGCGCACGGCGCGGCCCTGGCCAGTTTCTCCGCCGGCACCCGCCTGCTCGCCAGCCCCGGCGAGGACTACCAGAACCAGATCGCCCGCGCCGGCCAGCAGCTCGCCCAGGCCGCCGAGGACAACGCCGCCGGGGAGAGCGGCAGCCGGGACATCCAGGTGGTCGAGGCGTCGGTGGTGACCTACACCGGGCTGGTCGAGCGGGCCCACGCGTACTTCGCGCAGGACGGCGGCAGCGTGCTGGGCACCGCCACGCTGTGGGACGCGTCGACCCTGCTGGAGGAGATCCTGCGCCGCCTCGACGCTCTCGGGGTCAAGCAGATCGACGCGCTGAACGGCCAGACCGACGGCCTGTGGACCAGCTGGGAGATGACGCTCCTCTGGCTCGTGCCGGTGCTGGCCCTGCTCGCGCTGCTGCTCTCCGCGCAGCGGTTCCTGCGCCGGCGGTTCCGGCGCCAGCTGAACGTGCCGCTGCTGCTGGCGACGCTCGCGGTGGTGGTGATGGGCGCCACCACCGCGATGAGCCTGTGGTCGGCGAACCAGCTCGCCGACGCCCGGGCCGACACGAGCCAGGCCACCAGCGACCGAAAGGTGCAGCTCGCGGCGCTGTCCGCCCGCGACAGCGGCGGCCTGGCCACCCTGCTGGCGGCCGCCTGCGGGTCGCCGGGCTGCCCGGACACGATCGCGCGGGTCAGGGGGGACGCGAGCCCGGCGCCCGCCCCGACCGGCAGCCCGACCCCCGCGCCCGCCCCGTCCGCGAGCAGCGCGGCGACGGCGTCCTCGCCCGGGGTCACCGAGGCCGGTGCCCGGCACGGCGAGGACGCCGCCCGATCCGCCGAGCGGGCCGCCGACAGCCGGGCCGGGGAGGTCGTCCTACTCGCCGCGGCCCTGTTCGCCCTGGCGATGGTCGCCCTCGGCCTCCTGCTCCGTCTAGAGGAATACAGGTTTTCGCAGCGATGAGACGCATAGCCTTCGCCCTGATCCCGGTCCTGCTGGCCGCCGGCGGCCTCGTCGCCTGCGCGCAGGCCCGCACCCTGAGCGTCGTCGCGTCCTGGGCCACGAGCGACGCCAGCAAGACCGAAGTGGACAGCACCGACGACAAGCGCATCAACGCCGAGCTCAAGAGCGGTAGCGAGGCCGCACCCTTCCTGGCGGTGCTGGGGGCCTTCACGAAGGAGACCGGCATCAGGGTCACCTACCAGGGCACCCGGGATGTCAGCCAGGTGCTGCGGTCCGGGGTCGACCGGGACCGGCCGCCGGATGCGGCGGTGCTGCCCCGGCTCAACGACCTGCAGACGTACGTCCAGAGCGGCGCCCTGCACGCGCTCGACGACACCCTCGTCGCGCGGGACCGGGCGGACCTCGCGCCGCAGTTGCTCCACCTCGAAGGCCCGCGCGACGGGCACCCCCGGGTGTACGGCCTGTCCGTCGCCGCCCACGCCAAGAGCCTGGTCTGGCACGTCCGGGGCACGCCCGGCGGTCCCGACGCGCAGCGCCCCCCGGCAACCTGGGCGGAGTTGGTCCGGCTCACCGGGGACATCCGGGCCCGCGGGGGCGTGCCGTGGTGCCTCGGGATGGGCGCGCAGCCGCTGTCCGGGTGGCCCGGCACCGACTGGATCGAGGACATCCTGCTGCACCAGTCCGGGCCCGCCTTCTACGAGAGCTGGGCGGCGGGGGCCGAGCCGTGGACGTCCGCGCGGGTGCGGGCCGCCTGGAAGGCGTGGGGCGAGCTGGTGGCGGCCGGCCGGCGCACCGACAACGCCCTGCTGACCAACTTCGACACGGCCGGGCTGGGCATGTTCGCCTCGCCGCCGAAGTGCCACCTGGACCACCAGGCGTCGTTCATCGTCCGGGGCTACCAGTCGCGGGACCCGTCCCGCAGGTTCGACTTCTTCCCGTTCCCGGCGTCCGGCCCGGCTGCGACCGTTCCGGTCCAGGAGGTCTCCGAGGACGTGGTGGGCATGTTCCGGGACACGCCCGAGGCCCGGGAGTTGATCCGCTACCTGGCCGGCGATCCGGCCCGCAAGCTGTGGCGGGAGGCGAGCAAGCACCTGGCGTTCACCTTGAACGCGGGCACCGACCCGACGGCGTACCCGGACGGCCTGGAGCGCCGCATCGCGCGGGCCCTGACCACCGGCACCCGCTGCCGCGACGCCTCGGACATGATGCCGGCGACGATGACTGCGGCGTTCCAGTCCGCCGTGCTGCGGTACCTGGACGATCCCGCGCTGCTCGACAGGTTGTTGACCGAGCTCGATACCGTGCGGGGCCGGACGCCGAAGGACCAGTGGCTGAGGCTGACCTGCCTCAGCGCCTGACGGCGGGCGATCGAGAGAGGACTGGCTGATGACCGAGGTGGTCGAGTTCGCCCTGGACGGCGGCGGCATCGTGCTCGTCGCCGTGGACGACACGCCGGGGATCACCCCGGCCTCCACCGCCGAGGACGTGCTGCGCAGGGCCGGGATGAGCTTCAACCGGGCGATCGGCCAGGCGCGCGACGCGGCGTCCGCCGCGTTGACCGAGTTCCGGTCCATGGCCGACCGGCCGGACGAGGTGGAGATCAGCTTCGGGGTCCAGCTCAGCGCCGAGGCGGGCGCGCTGATCGCCCGCACCGGGGTGCAGGGGCAGCTCCAGGTGACCGTGCGCTGGCACCGGTCCCCCGCCGCCTGACCGACGCCTCCCCGGGGACCGCCGGCGCGGTGGTCTAGCCCCTCCCCCGCCGCACGCGAGCCCCAACCGGGCCACTGTCCGGCCGGCATGCGAAGCGGGGCCGGGATGACTCCCGGCCCCGCCTCACACGGTGGACCTTCCTACCTAGCGCGCACTGCGGAGGCCGTAGGCGCGGTGCAGGGTCTGCTCGACGGTGCTGCCGTTCTCGTCGACGGCGTGGACGCGGATGCTGACCGCGCCCGTCGTCTGCTCCAGCTTCGGGTGGTTGATCCGTCCGGTGAACTTGCCGTTGTGCTTGTCCACCTTGACGGACTTCCAGTTCGCACCGTCATCGGTGCTCACCCACATCTTCAGGCTGCGCAGCTTCGGCGCGGCCAGGCCGTTGCCGTAGTGGCCGCCGATGGTGATCTCCTGCGACCGGCCGGCGACGGCCTGGTTGGCCAGGTCGACCTCCGTGTCGTAGCGCAGCCGCAGGATCTGCTCCGCCTGGCACAGCTCAGCCCGTCCCAGCAGGGTCTGGCCGATGCAGGACGCGAAGTCCGCGGTCTCGGCGGTCGGCCGCTGCGACCGGAACGTGTAGACCGCGTCCTCCTTGGTGGCGTACCGCTGCTGCGGGTTTCTGGCGGTGGCGGTGTGGGTGAGCCGGTACCGGCCGGGTTCGGCCGGCACGTCGAAGGTGTCGACCGGGTACCGCAGCATGAAGAAGATGGCGTTCACCAGGTATCCCCGCTCCTTGACGGGAATCTCCTGGCCGTCCCGCGACAGCGTCCACTCGCCGGGCCGGCCCTGCGTGCTGTGGCCGGCCTGGTCGAGCGATTGCGTGTCGAAGACCATGGTGTCGCCGGCGCGGCAGGTGAAGCAACTGTAGGCGCCCCACGGGTGGGCCAGCACGTTCGCGGGCGAGCCGTGCGGTCCGGTGGCGAGCGGTTGGGAGTTCCACGCCTCGGTGCGCCGTCCGGGCTTGGTGAAGATCTCGTTCGCCCAGGGGGCCGGCCCGTACTGGACCCCGTTCACCGGCTCGTCGTACGTGTAGTCCGCCGTGCGATTCCACAGCACGTCGCCGGAGATCGGGCCGACGTACTCGGTGACCGTGCTCTGCGCCCGGCGTGGCGCCGCTCTGGTGATCGCGGACACGAGCATGTCAGCGTGCTGGGCCGACCATACCTGGCCGACGGTGGCCGGGGCGTCGGAGTGGAACCGGTTGTCGATTTGGTAGAGCTGCCGGTCGGTGACCCGGTAGGTCAGCTTCTGAGGCACGCGGCCGAACTCCGGGAACGCCAGTGCGTACCGATAGGGGCTGACCGCCGTACCGGAGGTGTTGACGCTGACCGCGCCGCCCTTCAGCCGTCCGAGCAGCGTCCGGGCCTCGGCCACCGGGATGCTCATCGTCGGGATCGGGTAGACCGGCCAGGTGGTGTCGCCGATCATGACGTGGCCCTGCTTGCCGAAGCCCAGCACCGCCGCAGCCCCGGCCTGCGCGGCGTTGCCGACCCGGGTGGCGACCTCCTCCCCGCACACGATCAGCGGGCAGGCGTCGGAGAGGTCGAGCAGCACCAGCTTGCCCTTCGCATCCACAGTGGCGAAGTCCTCGGTGGTGCCGGTGCCGGCCTGGACCACCGGCAGGGTGCGCCGGCCGTCGAGCTTGGGCAGCACCGCGTCGGCGGCCTGGTAGCGCGGGTGCAGGTCGAGGCCACGCGGACCGCGCACCGACATGGCGATCTGCGGTGCGCCGAGCAGGTGCTGGCTGAACGCCTGGAACACGCCCTGCCGCACCGGCTTCGTGGGCAGCAGCCAGCCGTCCCAACCGTCGGCCGGTCGGGCCATCGCGGAGCCCTGCACGCCGCCGTAGTTGTTGGCGCCCAACCGCAGCGCCCCGAACACCATCTGGTAGTTGTCGCTGCCCTTCGGCGTGTCGACGGTGATCTTTCGGAGCTTGCGCAGGTCCAGGGTCACCGTGGTGTCCTCGGTGACGTCGAACTCCGGCTGCATGGCGATCGCGCTGTTGCGGCCGTCCGAGTCGAACCAGTCGACCATCACCGCCAGGGCGTGTTCACCACCGTAGACGCGGGCCGTCGTCTCGGTCCCCGCGCCGCCGAGCACCGCTCCGCCGCGGTCCTTGCGGCCGTCGGTGCGGGCGAACACCCAGTTGCCGGGGTAGAAGTACGCCGGGTCCACCCCGTCCGGCAGGATCAGCTTGCCGGTGACCTGGAACGACTGGGGCTCCTTGTAGAGCCCGATGGCGGTGCCGACCTCGATCCCCTCCGCGCTGGCCCGCAACGCGCCCTCGTACCAGGTGGCCTCGCTGCCGGCTGCGGGGTGCACGGTCGCCGTCACGTCGGCGGTGCCGTTGGCCGGTACCGTCACGGTCTCCCTGTCGAGGGTGAGCATCCCGGCGGGGGCGTTGCCCTTGTCGGTGGAGAGCGTCGCGGTCAGCCGCAGCGTGACCGGCGTCGTCGAGTTGTTGACGTAGCTGACGGTGCGGCTCGATGCCGCGGTCTGCCCGTACGTGATCAGACCGAAGTCGAGGCTGTTGGTCGCGTACACCTGCTGGCGCACCGCCCGGGCCACGTCGACCCGGCCGGCGCCCTGCTCGTAGGCGCGGCTTCCGGTGTCCTTGGCGGTGCTGACCAGCACCGGCTTGAGCTGCTTGGCCGCCCAGTCCGGGTGCTGCTGGCCGAGGATCGCCGCGGCGCCCGCCACGTGCGGGGCCGCCATCGAGGTGCCGTTGGCCGCCAGGTAGCGCTCACCGGCCGCGCCGCCCATGATGCTCGGCTCGGAGCGCGCGGCCACGATGCCGACGCCCGGGGCGGAGATGTCCGGCTTGAGGCCATGGTCAAGCCGCCGGGGCCCGCGGCTGGAGAAGCTGGCCGTCTTGTCGTCGCGGTCCACCGCGGCCACGGTCAGCGCCGCCTCGGCGACGCCGGGCGCTCCCAGGGTCTGCGGGTTGGGGCCGCTGTTGCCGCCGGCCACCACGAAGAGCGTCCCGTACTGCGAGGTCAGGTTGTTGAGAGCGACACTCTGCGGACTGGTGTGGTCGCCACCGCCACCGAGGCTCATGTTGACGATGTCGGCGCCGGCCGCGGCCGCCCACTCCATGCCCGCGATCACGTTCCGGGTGCTGCCCGTGCCGTAGTCGCCGAGCACCTTGCCGACCATCAACGATGCGCCCGGGGCCACGCCCCTGTACTTGCCGTTGGAGGCGGCGCCGCTGCCCGCGATGATCGAGGCCACGTGGGTGCCGTGGCCGAAGTTGTCGTGGATGGACGGGGTGGAGGTGTGGTTCACCGCCGCCACGATCCGGCCACCGCCGAAGTCCGGGTGGTTGAGGTCGATGCCGCTGTCCAGGACAGCGACCTTCACCCCGGTCCCGTCGAGGCCGACCTTCCACGCCTCGGGCGCGCCGATCTGCGCCACGCTGCGGTCCAGCGTCGGGTAGACCCGCTGGTCCAGCCAGAGCTTGGTCAGCCCGGCGCCCAACGTCGACGCACGGGCTCCCGCGCCGCTCTGGGCACCCGCCACCGCGGCCCAGAAGTCGCCGGACTGCTGCTTGGTCACGTCGAACCCGGCACCGCCGACGCTGGGCAGCGCCGCCACGTCGGTGTTGGCCGGCAGGGCTTCGGCCCGCGCCTTCAGCGTGCTCGCGTTCGGCGAGTTCGCGCTGCGGGCGCCGGTGCCGTACTGGGCGATCACCGGAAGCTCGTCGGTCAGGTCGTCGGTGTAGCCGTTGTTGACCAGGTAGCCGACGTCGAACAGGGCCCGGTCCAGCTTGCCCGCGTCGACCAGCGGCATGGCGTCGGACGGGTAGACGTAGTACGAGTCACCGTCGGGGACCTGCAGGAAACTCATCGCGCCGCGGCCGGAGCGCAGCGCCGGCTCCAGCGTGACGCGCGGCGTTCCCTCCTTGTCCACCTGGTAGTGGACGACATCGCCGGTGATCAGGGTGACCCGACGCGCGCCCGGCGCGACACCGTCCGGGTCGGCTCCGGCCGGGACGACGGCCGGGACGACGGCCGGGACGGTCGGGAGGTCCGGGCGCGCCGTGGCCGGTGCGGCGCCGGAGAGGACCAGCCCGAGGACGGAAACCCCGACTATCGTGTCGCGCGATCTCCATCGTCGACGACTCATGGATGCTCCTTGGGATGTGGGACTGGGGATGGTGGGTCTGAGGATCGAGCAATGCGCCACCAGCACGGAAGTGCTGGGCGCGGCGTGTTCACGTCGCCGGCGTGAACCCGCCAACGACGGAGCCGACCTGACCAGGCATGATCAATACATGCTCGACGCCCTTGGCCTCGACGGCACCGAACAGCTCGTCTACCAGGCCCTGATTCGTCAGCCCAGCGCGTCGGTCGACGACCTCGGCGACATGACGCGGCTGACGCCACAACAGATCCACGACGCCTTGGCCGCACTCGAAAAGCTCGATCTGGTCCGTCCGGTGCCCGGGCCCGTCGTGCGGTACCCGCCCGCGCCGCCGGACGTCGCCCTGGAGGCGCTGATCCTGCGCAAGGAAGCCGAACTCAAGTTGGTCCGGGCCACCGCCCTGCAGCTCGACGAGGCGTACCATCGTGTGCTGTCCACCCAGCATCCCACCGGATTGGTCGAGATCGTCGTCGGCCAGAAGGCGGTCCACGAGCGCGGCCAGCGCCTCATCCGCGCCGCGCGACGGGAAATGTGTGCCTTCGACCGGCCGCCTTACCTCGACGATCCCCTCGCCACCAACCAGCTCGAGCTCGACGCGCTCGCCAAGGGCGTGAACTTCCGGGTGGTCTACGACCGGGCCACCCTGGACATCCCCGGCTGGTGGTCAGGGCACTACCAGTCGGTCGCCGCCGCGGGCGAGCGTGCCCGGGTGGCATCCGGAGTACCGGTCAAGATGTACCTCATCGATGGCCAGATCGCCCTGGTGGCCCTGCAAACCAAACATCACACCATCCATGCCTCTGCCATCGTTCGCCCCTCGGAGCTGCTCGACGCCCTGCAATCGCTGTTCGACACCCTGTGGCGGCAGGCGGTGCCGCTGCCGCAGCTGCCGCAGCTCGGCGCGGCGGACCCGAGCCCGGAAGACCTCACCCCAGCGCGAGCCGTGCCCACCCCGTTCGAGGCCACCCTGGTGTCACTGCTCGCCGCAGGCCTGGGCGACGAGGCGATAAGCCGCCAAACCGGGCTCTCCTACCGCACGCTGCAACGCCGGGTCCGGAGTCTGATGGACCAACTTGGCGCCCAGACCCGCTTCCAGGCCGGACTGCGGGCGGCGCATCGCGGCTGGGTGCAGCCACCGAGCGCGGACTGACGTGACGGTCGCAGCGCCGGCGGCATCCGAACCAGCATCCACCCGGCGCGTCACACCAGCACAGGGCAAACCCTCCCCGATGCGGCCCTAGCTGCCGTCGGAGGCGGGGAGGCGCAGCTCGCACCAGACGATCTTGCCCTGGGGATCCGGGTGGCAGCCCCAGGCTGCGGCCAGGGTGTCGATCAGCCACATGCCCCGCCCGCCGACCGCCTCGAGGCCCGGGCGGGCGAGCACCGGCAGCATGGGGTTCGAGTCGGTGACCTCCACCCGGACCTGGTCGGCGCGCAGGCCCAGCCGCAGGCACAGCGGGGGCGGCCCGTACCGCACGGCGTTGGTGATGATCTCGCTGGTCAGCAGCACGGCGGTGTCGGCCACCAGGTCCGGCACCCGCCACCGGCGCAGGTGCTCGGCGACGAAGCGGCGTCCCTCCGCGCTTGCGCTGCCGGCGTTGGGCAGCACGGGCAGGGTCGCCAGGTACGGCCAGTGACGGGAGGCGGAAAGCGCGGATTCCGGCGGCAACAGGCGCTCCAGAGGCGATGGCAGGCGGTGAGCGGGTCCTCGTCGACGCCCATCGGATCGCCGCCGACCGGCGGCTGACGGCTGCCAGTGTGGCACGCCCGGCAGGGCAGCGACGCAGCCACCGTCGCGGCGCCCACCGGCTTGCTCCCCAGCTCGCGCCGACGCGCCCGGGCCGGTCCGGCTGCCGCGTTCAATGCAGTGCCGCCGGCCCGGCCCGCACCGGCTCCCCGCCCGTCGACGGTCACGGGCACGCCGACGCCCAGCCCACGTCCTCACCGCCGGGCGGCGGCCAGGGATCGGCCTGGCGTCCCTATGATCCGATTATGGCATTGCTGCACCGGGCGGAGCTGCGCCCCACGAAGCTCGAACTCCTGGCGACCTGGCTCCCCGGCCGCCCCTGGTTCCGGGGGGCCGACGGGGGCGCGGTCGAACGGGTCGCGGCGTACCGGTTCGATGACCCCGCCGGAGCGGTCGGGATCGAGACGTTGCTGGTCCGGGCCGGTGCGGGGCCCGTGCACCAGGTGCCGCTGACCTACCGGGGCGTGCCGCTGGACGGTGCCGAGGCGTGGCTCGTCGGGACCTGCGAGCACTCGGTGCTGGGCCGGCGCTGGGTGTACGACGCCTGCGGCGACCCGGTCTACGCCGGGGCCCTGGCCCGGGCGATCCTCGCCGACGGCGGCCAGGCGGAGGAGTACCTCGAGGTGGACGGCCGGCGCGAACACCGGGCGCCCAGCATGGCGGTCGCCGCCGACGGCCCCCGCACGGCCGACGTCCCGGCCGTCGGCCCGGTCGACCGGGTCGAGGACGGCGACCCGACCCGGATCGTCGCCGGCCCGGTCGAGCTGGCCGTCGTCCGCTGCCTCGGTGCCGACACCGGCCTGACCGGGCACCGGCTGACCGGGACGTGGGCCGGCCGGCCCGCCCTGCCGCTGGCGTACGCCACGCTGCGCTGACCGCCCCGGCGGGCCGCCCCGACGTCGGGTACGTCCCCGGCTGGTGGGCGGCCCCGAGGGCTCAGTGTGCCGCCACGACCACCGCGCCCGGCTCCAGTTCGGCGAGCCTCGCCGGCCGCACCACCAGCAGCAGGACCGCCGTCGCCGCCACCATGCCACCGGCGACGACCACGGCCATCGCCACCGCGCCGGTGCCCAGCGCGCCCACCAGGGGCGCGGCCAGCGCGCCGACGCCGAACTGCACCGCGCCGAGCAGCGCCGAGGCGGTGCCGGCCGCCTCGCCGTGCCGGGACAGGGCCAGGGCCGGCGCGTTCGGCATCGCCAGGCCCGCCGCCGCCAGCACCACCCACAGGGACGCCAGCAGGCTCGGCAGCCCGCCGATCCCGGTCGCGGCGAAGACGAGCAGCGCCAGCCCGGCCACGGTCCCCACGGCCAGGGCGGCCACGAGGATCCGCTGCGGCGAGTAGTGGCGCAACAGTCGTACGTTGCCCTGGGTCGCCGCGATCAGGCCGACCGCACCCGCGCCGAAGGCCAGCCCGAACTGCTGCTCGTTCAGCCCGTACTGCTCCTGAAAGACGAACGACGACCCGGCCACGTACGCGAACAGCGCCGCCATGGCCAGCCCGGCGACCACGACCAGGCCGACGAACGTGCGGTCCCGCAGCAGCGAGCCGTACACCCGTGCCGTTGCGCGCACCCCGCCGCGCCGGCGCCGTTCGGCCGGCAGCGTCTCGCGGAGGCCGAGCGCGGCGACCACGACGAGCAGCACTCCGAAGGCGGCCAGGGCGACGAACACGCCGCGCCAGTCCGTCCAGCGCAGCAGCCCGCTGCCGAGGGTCGGCGCGAGGATCGGCGCCGCGCCCATGACCAGCAGCAGCCGGGACAGCAGTCGGGCGAACTCCGTGCCGTCGAACAGGTCGCGGACCACGGCCATCGCGACCACCGACGCGGCTGCGACTCCGAGTCCCTGCACCACCCGCAGCGCGCCGAGGACCGCGATGTTCGGCGCGACGACGCAGAGCAGCGATGCCACGACGTGCAGCGCGATGCCGGCGATCAGGGGCTTGCGCCGCCCGACGGCGTCGGACAGCGGGCCGATCACCAGTTGGCCGAGGGCGAGGCCCGCCAGCGTGCCGGTGAGGGTCATCTGGACCGCCGCCGACGTGGTGCCGAAGTCGGTGACGAGCGCGGGCAGTGCGGGCAGGTACATGTCGATGGTCAGCGGGCCCACCGCGATCAGCGAGCCGAGGACGAGGACGAGTCGCAGGCGCTGCCGCCGGCTCATCAGGTCGCCCGGTGTCCGGGGCGTCGTCGACGCCCGGGAGGCGTCGACACCGGCGGCGGTCACCGGGACGGCTCCGACCGGTGGGCGCGGCGTCGGGCGGGGAACGGATCAGCAGTCACATCTGGCTGCAAACCCGGATCCGCCGAGCTGATTCCCCTTCTCCCCGGAGGTGACAGACGTCACCGCCTGCGACGATCAGCGCCCGATCAGGGAACGGGACCACTACGTGACGGGGCGCCGCCGGAGAGTCAAGCCTCCGGCGGCGCCCGGCGCTGGTGGGTCAGTTCCGGTTGATGGTGAAGGTGGACGTGGTGTTCTTGATGTCCTGGGCGTTGTTGCTCATCCGCAGGTTGTTGAACGTGACCGAGCCGACGGCCGGGCCCTGACCCCCCTCCGGCATCTCGTTCACCCAGATCCCGAAGCCGGACTTGGCGTCGAACGCGTCGCCGCTCTTGCGGGCTCCGGTGATCGAGATGTTGGTGAAGATCGTGTCCTTGACCGGGAACTGCGGCTGGCCGCCGACGTAGTTGGTCTGGAACATGATGCCGCTGTAGGTCGGGTCGACGATGTCGACGTCGCTGACCCGGATGCCCTGGAACACCTTCGAGGCGGAGAAGACCCAGATCGCCGGGAAGGTCTGCCCGTTCCAGAAGTGCCCACCGGCCCGCACGATCGAGATGTTCTCGAACCTGGTGGGCGGGTCGGCCCCGAAGCCGTTCATCGGGTACCCGAAGTCGAGCGAGCTGATCGTGATGCCCGAGTAGACCAGGGTGTCCGCGATGTAGATGTTGCGGAACGTGTTGGCGTAGCCGCCGTAGACGGCCACCCCGGCGGCCCGCCAGGTCAGGGTGGAGGTCAGGTTCTCGTAGATGTTGTCCCTCATGTCGGCGCCACCCGCGTCGATCGCCGAGAAGAGCGCGAAGCTGTCGTCGCCGGTCGCCCGGGCGTCGTTGTTGCTGACCAGGTTGTTGGTGCTCCCGTTGGTCATGTTGATGCCGTCGGCGAACATGTTCCGGATCCGGGAGTTCTTGATGGTCATGTAGTCGGTGTTCGCGCCCCAGTAGAGGCACACCATGTGCTCGTTCCAGATGTTGTCGATCACGATGTTCGACACGTTGGAGAAGTCGAACACCTTGCCCGGGCCGTCGATCCGCGAGGTGTAGTTGCCGAAGTAGGCGAAGTTCGCGAAGGACGAGCCGGCCGCCGAGTTCTCGGCGCGGAAGCCGATGTCGGTGTTGTCCTGACCCGACGGGGCGTTGAAGCGGGTGTACCAGGGGCCGGCGCCGGTCACCTTGACCGCCTTGCCGTACACCTGGAACTTCGACGCGGTCGAGTAGTTGCCGGCGGGCAGGTAGACCCCGACCAGGTTGCCGGTGGTGTCCATCCGCACCCGGTCCAGGGCGTTCTGCACGTCGGAGTGGGTGAAGCCGGCCGGCGTGGTGTACTTCGCCGGGTCCGGGTTGGCGATCGGCGCGACCTGCTCGGTGTTGACGAAGTCGATCGCGTACGTGGTGGTGTTCGCCGGGTCCTTCTGGAGCCGGATCCTGCTACCGGCCGGGACCGTCGAGTTGAGCATGACGTTGGCTTCGTCGTAGATGTGCCGCGGTCCGCCCGCGCCCGGCGAGTTGCCCGGGCTGGCCTCGGCCCCGTAGAGCCAGGCGTACCGGGAGGTCAGGTCGATGGCCTTGTGGAAGGTGCCGTTGACGTAGACGTTCAGCGTGGAGTTGATCCCGCCGCCGCCCGGAGCGTCCGGGATGGAGAAGCGGGTGACCAGGGTGTTGGTGCTGGCCCGGGTGGTGAACTCGACGTAGCTGCCGGTGGTGTTGAGGGTGACCGCCCGCCGCCCGGACGCCTCGCCGGCCGGGTCGCCGATGTCCCGGTTCGGCCCGATCACGGCCGCGCCGCCGCCGACCACGCCGTCCTCGGCCTCGTACATGTCGTACGGCATGTTGGCGCCGCGCCCGACGAACAACGGCCGTTCGCTGGTGTTGTTCTGCTGCTTGACCGGCAGCTCGTTGGCGTCGACGGCGAGCACCACCCGGACGGTGTACTTGCCGTTCGCGGCGGTCCAGGTGCCCAGGTTGACCGGGCCCACAGTGGCCCCGGCGTTGATCACGCCGGAGTGCGAGCCGGTCAGGGTGCGGACCACGGTGCCGGCTTCGTTCAGCACGGTCAGCGTGATGCCGTGCGCCCCGGACGCCGAGGCGACGGTGCCCGCGTTGCGCAGGGTGACGGAGAAGGTGACGGTGTTGCCCGCAGACGGGTTGCCGGGCGTCCAGTCGACCGACTGGGCGACCAGGTCCGAGCTGGCGACCGGGCTGACCACCAGCGGGGACGGGCTGGTGTAGCTGTTGTTCGTCTCGTCCTGCTCGATGACGGTGTTGGCCTCGTCGACCTTGGCGCTCAGCGGGTAGCTGCCCGCCGCGCGGGCCCCGATGTTCGCCGTGACGGTGGTCGAGGCGCCGGCCGCGAGGGCGCCGACGGAGGCGGTGCCGACCCGTACGCCGCCCAGGTAGAGGTTGACGTTGGTCGCGGCGGAGGCCAGCGTGCCGGCGTTGCGGACGGTGGCGGAGACGGTGACGGCGTCGGTCTCGGTGGGGTTGGCCGGGCTGGCCGACAGGCCGGTGACGGTCAGGTCCGGGTTCGCGGCCGGAGTGCCGATGACCTGGAACTCGGCCACCTGCCCGCCCGGGGCGCCGGAGTTGGCGGTGATGCTCAGCCGCACGTCGGCGGCGGTGGCGGAGACCGGGATGGTCACCGTGTTGCCCGACGCCGGGTTGAACGGGTAGCTGGCCGAGCCGGCCAGGCTGGTGAACGCCGAGGCGCTCTGCTCCCGGCCGAGCACCTGCACCGTCTGGGTGCGGGGGCCCCACGCGGAGTCCGGGTTCAGCCTCAGCACCACGGAGCTGACGGCGGCGTTCGCCCCGAGCTGCACGGTCAGGGTGCCCGGCTGGCCGTTGCTCTCCCAGTACGTCGCCGCGTTGTTGTCGTTGGCGTTGGTCGCGACGAACGTGTGCACGTACGACGAGGCGGTGATCGGCTTGCCGACGGCGAGGTTGGTGCCGCCGGTGCCGCTGCCGGTGCGGGTCACCGTGTTGCTGTTCGCCGACTGGTTGCCGGCGGCGTCGCGCGCCCGCACGTGGTAGGAGACGGTGGCGCTGGCGGGCTGGTTGTCGGTGTAGGTCAGCACGTTGCCGGCGACGCTGCCGCGCAGCGCGTTGTTGGCGTAGACGTCGTAGCCGGTCACCCCCACGTTGTCGGTGGAGGCGGTCCAGGTCAGTTTGATCTGTCCGCTGGCCGGCTGGGTGTAGGCCAGGTTGGCGGGCGCGCTCGGCGCCTGGGTGTCCCCGGCCGCCGGCCCGTACAGCTCGAACTCGGAGACCTGGCCGGCGGGCCAGCCGGTGTTGGCGGTGAAGTTGAGCCGGACGTACCGGCTGCTGGCGGCGGCGAACGTGATGGTCACCGTGTTGCCGGTCGCCGGGTCGAAGGTGTACCCGGCGGACGCCTTCAGGGTGGTGAAGGACGAGCCGTTGGTGCTGTCCTGCACAGACAGCGTCTGGGTGCGGGTCTGCCAGGCGGCGGCCGGCGGCAGCTTCAGCACCAGCCGGTCCACGGTGACGGTGGCGCCGAGGTCGGCCTGGAGCCACTGCGGGAAGGCGTTGTTGGCGCTCTCCCAGTAGGTGTCCGGGTTGCCGTCGTTGGCGTTGCCCGGGCCGTAGTTCTGGCTGACGCTGCTGGCGGTCATGGTGGCGGAGATCCCGGCGAGGGCCGCCGCGGTCGCGGGCGCCGGCGCGGCGGCCGGCGCTGCGCCGCCACCGGCCCCGGCCGGGGCGGTCGACGCGGCGGCGGGCAGAGCGGGGACGCCGGAGACCAGCAGTCCGGTGGCCAGCAGGCCGGCGGTCAGCCACCGGCTGGGGGTACGTCGTCTCGTGCTGTTTCCGGGCATGGCGGAGCTGCACCTTCTCTCGGGGGTGGTGGTGCCCGCCGCTGGCCGGGGGGTGCCGCGGCGGGGTGGGGCTGCCGGGCCGGCCGGGTCGCGAGGACGGCCGACCGGCCCGGAGACTGGCGCCGTCAGGCGGAGTGGACCTCGAACTCGGAGAGCTGCCCGGCCGGCCAGGCGGTGTTGCCGGTGACGGTCACCCGCACGTACCGCTGGGTGGCGGCGGGGAAGGTGACGGTCACGGTGTTGCCGCTGGCCGGGTTGAACGCGTAGCCGGCGGAGGGCTTCAGCGTGGTGTACGAGGAACCGTCGGTCGAGCCGAGCACCGCGACCGTCTGGGTACGGGTCTGCCACGCGGTCGCCGGGGGCAGCTTCAGCACCACCCGGGACACCGACCGGGCGGCGCCCAGGTCGACGGTCAGCGACTGCGGGAAGGCGTTGTTGGCGCTCTCCCAGTACGTGTTGGCGTTGCCGTCGACGGCGTTGCCGCCGCCGTACACGTCGGCGTGGCTGGTCTCGCTGACCGGACGCCCCAGCGCCAGGTTCCCGGCGGGCGGCGGGGTGGTGGGAGGCGGGGTGGTGGTGGGCGGCGGCGTGGTGGGCGGGGTGCCGCCGTACACCTCGAACTCGGAGAGCTGGCCCGCCGGCCACCCGGTGTTGCCGGTGAAGGTCAGCCGCAGGAACCGCCGGCTGCCGGCCGGCAGGGCGATCGACACGGCGTTGCCGGTCGCCGGGTTGAACGTGTAGCCGGCCGAGGAGACGAGGGTCGAGTACGCCGAGCCGTCCGCCGAGCCGGCGACCGCGAGAGTCTGGGCCCGGGTCTCCCAGCCGGCCGGCAGCTTCAGCACGACCCGGTCGGTGCTCACCGTCGCGCCGAGGTCGACCGTGAGCGTCTGCGGGAATGCGCCATTGGCGCTCTCCCAGTAGCTGGCCGGGTTGCCGTCGACCGCGTTGCCGGCGACGTAGTTCTGCGACGTGCTCGACGCGGTCACCGGCCGGCCCTGGGCCAGGTTCCCGCCGGTGGGCGGCGGGGTGGTGGGGGGCGGCGTGGTCGGGGGCGGCGTGGTGGGCGGGGTGGTGGTGGGCGGGGTGGTGGTGGGCGGCGGGGTGGTCGGGGTGCCGGTTGGCGGGGTGGTCGGGCCGTTGCCCCACTGCGGCGTGGGCCACGGCCCGCAGTACGGGGTGGCGGTGTACCAGCCGGAGTTGCCGGCGCCCTGGCTGATCTGGAAGCCGCTGCCCACGCAGTTGTGCATCGGGTTGCTCTGCGCGATCCCGGTGGCCCGCACCCCTGCGAACGACACCTGGCTGGGCGCCTGCACCTGGAGCGCGTACGTCCCGGCGCCGTCGATCCGGACGTTGCTGAGGTTGATCCCGCTGCTCTGCCCCTCGATCCAGTGCAGCGCCGCGTAGGAGCTGTCCAGGATGTCGGTGTCGGTGACGTTGACCGTGGCGCCCTGGATCGCCTCGTTGAGCGCGGAGAACCAGATCGCGCCGACGCCGAAGTTCCAGTTGTAGTCGGAGTTGCCGTTGCGGATCAGGGTGTTGCGGGCGATCGTCCAGGTGCCCTTGACCGCCGTGGCGCCCTGCACCCCGGGGTAGCGGTTCGCGACGTGGATGCCGCCGCCGTTGGTCACCGAGTCGGCGGTCACGTTGTCGGTGATCTTGATGTCCCGGCCGCCGTAGCTGACCAGGTGGTTCGCCAGGACGGTGACGCCGATGGTGTTGCGGGTGAAGGAGTTGTTGACGTTCGGCACGCTCTGCGCCCACATCGCGAGGGCGTCGTCGCCGGTGTTGCGGACGAACGTGTTGGTCACCGTCGAGTTGGTGACCCCCCAGTGGAAGTTCACCCCGTCGGCGGTCTGGTCGAGGATCCGGCTGTTGCGGATGGTGAAGTTGTCCATCGGGCCGTCCATCCAGGCCCCGACCTTGGTGTGCTGCATCCAGACGTTGTCCACCACCGAGTCGGTCATCGCGCCGCCCATGGCGTTGACCTGGTCGTCGTCGATCCGTTCCCGGATGTCGCCGATGATGGCGAAGTCGCGCAGGGTGACGTTGCGGCTCGGGCCACCGGCCTCGTGCGGCCGGACCTCCCCGGTGTACCCGCCGCCGGGGACGTACTTGCCGTAGATGCCGGCGGCGCGCTTGCGGTCGGTGGGGTGCCGGCCGCCGAGCACCGAGTACCACGGGCCCGCGCCGCGCAGGGTCACCCCGTCGACGACGACGTGGTCCCAGAGGGTGAAGGTGCCGGCCGGGATCCAGACCGTCTTACCCTGGGCCTTGCCGGCGTCCACCGCCGCCTGGAACTTCGCCGTCGAGTCGGTGGCCCCGCTCGGGTCCGCGCCGAAGTCGGTCACCACGTCGAGGACGCCGGCGGGCTTGGCGATCGACCCGCCGACCAGCTCGAAGTCGGCCAGGTCGATGGTGAAGGTCGGCGACTGGGCGGTCGAGGAGACCTGCAACCGGATCTTCGCCCCCGCCGGGTACGTGGTCCCGAACATCGCCCGGGTCTCGTCGTAGAAGTGGTGCGGGTTGGTGTCGCCCGGGTTGTTGTTGAACGGGTATCCGCCGTAGTACCAGCCGTACCGGGAGGTCACCGGGACGGCCTTGACCAGGGATCCGTTGGCCCGCAGGTCGATGCTGGCGTCCCGGCCGGTGCCGGCGGCGCTGTCCGGCAGGCTGTAGCGGAACGTCACCGCGTTCGCCGGGGCGGTCAGGGTGAACTCGACGTACTCGCCGACCGCGTCGAGGGTGACCGCCTCCCGGCCGGACGCCTCGGACGGCAGCTGACCGTAGTAGCGGGTCGGGCCGATCTTCGTGCCGGTGTGCGCCGCATTCTCCGCCTCCTGCTCGACGAACGGGACGGTCGCGCCCCGGCCGGCGATGTCGAACGGGGACAGCCCGGCGGCGCGGGCCGGGGTCGCGGTGGAGAACGAGACGACCGAGACGGCGGTCGCCACGAGCGCGGCGCCGGCGAACGCGGCCAGCGCGGCGCGGGCGGGTCTTCCGGTGGGTGCAACGGTGGTGCCGGTGGTGTGGTGGGCCATGTGAGTGGCTCTCCGTTTCGTCAGCAGGCCAGGTCCCCCGTGGAAGGGTGGTTCGCTGCGGCTGCTCCTCCTTCCGGTCGTGCTGGCGGTGGGCCAGCGGTGCTGGGGCCACCGGCGGGACGGCCGATGGAGGGTGGCGCCGGCCGGTCGGGACGGACCGGCCGGCGCCGGAGAGGAACGGTCAGGCTGCCGGCGCGGGACCAGCCGGCGGCGCCTCGGCGGGCCGCGCCCGCTCGGCCGGAACCTCGGCGGGCGGCATGTCGGCGGTGCGCAGCCAGACGGCGGTGTCCGGTGGGAGGAAGTCGCCCTCCAGCGGCCGGCTGGCGAGCAGCCGCGCCTCGTGCGGGGGCAGCGGCACCGGAGCCGCGCCCAGGTTCACCAGGCAGGTGAAGGCGGGACCACGGGCGAAGGCGAGCACCCCGTCGGGCGCGGCCAGCCAGCGCATCTCCCCGTCACCGAGGCCCGGTTCGGCGCGGCGGACGCCGAGCGCCGCCCGGTACAGCTCCAGCATCGAGTGCGGGTCGTCGGTCTGCGCCCGGACCGTGCGGTCCTTCCACTCGGCGGGCTGGGGCAGCCACGGCACCCCCGCCGCGCCGTCGGGGCTGAACGCGAACGGCGGCGCGTCGCCGGCCCAGGGCAGCGGCACCCGGCAGCCGTCCCGGCCGTGCCCCGAGCGCGCCCACATCGGGTCCTGGCGCAGCTCCGGCGGGACGTCCTCGACCTCCCACAGGCCCAGCTCCTCGCCCTGGTAGACGTAGGCCGCGCCGGGCAGGGCCAGGGTGAGCAGCGCCGCCGCGCGGGCGCGTACGGTGCCCAGTTCCAGGTCGGTGGGGACGCCCTCGCGCTTGCTGGCGAAGCTGAACGTGGTGTCCGCCCGGCCGTACCGGGTGACGTGGCGGGTCACGTCGTGGTTGGAGAGCACCCAGGTGGCGGGGGCGCCGACCGGGGCGTGCGCGGCGATCGTGTCGTCGACGCACCGGCGCAGCGCCGCCGCATCCCAGGCGCAGCCGAGGAAGTCGAAGTTGAACGCCGAGTGCAGCTCGTCGGGGCGCAGGTAGTTGGCGAACCGCTCCCGGTCCGGCAGCCACACCTCGCCGATCAGCGCCCGGTCGCCCGGGTACCCGTCGGCGATCCGCCGCCAGCTGCGGTAGATGTCGTGCACCGCGTCCAGGTCGACGAAGGGGCTCGGGGCGTCGTCGGTCACCTCGGGCAGCGCCGGGTCCTTCACCAGCAGCGCGGCCGAGTCGATCCGGATGCCGTCCACCCCCCGGTCGAACCAGAACCGCAGGATGTCCTCGAACTCGGCGCGCACCCTCGGGTGGTCCCAGTTGAGGTCGGGCTGCTCCGGGGCGAACAGGTGCAGGTACCAGTCGCCGGGGGTGCCGTCGGGGTTGGTGGTGCGGGTCCAGCAGTCCCCGCCGAACTGGGACACCCAGTCGGTGGGCCGTTGGTCGCCGCCGGGGCCCCGGCCGGGACGGAACCAGAACAGCTCCCGCTCGGGGGCGTCCGGGCCGCCGGCCAGCGCCGCCTGGAACCAGGGGTGCGCGTCGGAGCAGTGGTTGGGCACCACGTCGACGATGATCCGGATGCCCCGCTCGTGTGCCTCGTCGATCAGCGCCTCCGCCTCGGCGAGGCTGCCGAACATCGGGTCGATGTCCCGGTGGTCGGTGACGTCGTAGCCGGCGTCGGCCATCGGGGAGGGGTACCAGGGGCTGAACCAGATGGCGTCGATGCCGAGCGCGGACAGGTGATCCAGCCGGGACCGGATGCCGGCGATGTCGCCGATGCCGTCGCCATTGCCGTCGGCGAAGCTACGCGGGTACACCTGGTAGATCACCGCTCCACGCCACCACGGACTGTTGTCTGCTGTGGGCACGAGCACCTGCTTTCTGCGTCGGTACGTCGGCGGGTTCGCCGGACCTGGATGTGTGTCGGGCGAACGGTCGTTGTTCGCCGCGGTAGGTCGCGCTGGTGGTACGCCGGTGCGTCGGCCCGTCGTCGAGCCCGCCTGAGGCTGCGGTGCTCGGCGTCCGCGCCTTCGGGCTATCCCTTGAGGCTTCCGGCGGTCAGGCCGGACATGATGTTCCGCTGGAAGATCAGAAAGACGACGACGGTCGGGATCGCGGCGATGACCGACGCGGCGATCACGACGTTCATGGGTGTGCCACCCGCGAAGGCGTAGATGCCGACGCTGACCGTCCGGGTCTCGGGCGACGGCATGACCAGCTTCGGCCAGAGGAAGTCCTTCCAGACCGCCGTCACCGCGAAGATGGAAACCACGCCGAGGATGGGGCGCGACATCGGCAGGATGATCGACCACAGCGTGCGCAGCGGCGTCGCCCCGTCCACGAGGGCCGCCGCCATCAGCTCCTCCGGGATCGAGTCGAAGAACCGCTTCAGCAGGAAGATGTTGAACGCGTTCGCGACGGCGGGCAGCCAGATCGCGAACGGCGAGTCGAGCAGGTTGATGTGCAGGATCGGCAGATCGATCACGGTCACGTACTGCGGAACGATGAGGACCATCGCCGGGATCATCAGCGTGGCCAACATCAGGCCGAGGATCACGTTGCCGAACGCCGGTCGAAGCTTCGACAGGGCGTACGCCGCGGCGGTGTCGAGGACGAGTTGGAACAGCAGCGCGCCGGCCGCGTAATAGAACGTGTTGAACAGCAGCTTGGCGAGGTCGAGGTTGTTCCACGCGTCAGCGTAGTTCTGTAGCTGGGGATCCTTCGGGAACAGCGACGGCGGGGTCTGCGCGATCTCCTGGCCGGACTTGAGCGCGCCGGTGACCATCCAGTAGAGCGGCCCGAGGAAGACGAGCGTGAAGCCCACGACGACGACGGTGATCAGCGTCCAGTAGATGATCCTGCCGCGCCCCCGCCTGAGCTGGGCGTGGGAGATGAGGGTCCGGGTCCCGGAGTCGTGTGCCATTTCCTCGCCCCGTCCTAGTCCTGTTTCGCGCTCAGCCGCACGTAGACGGCGGAGAAGCCGGCCAGCACCACGAGCATGATCACGCCGAGCGCCGCAGCGCCGTTGAGGTCGTTCTGGAAGAACCCGTGCTGGTAGATGAGGTACGCCACCGAGGTGGCGGAGTCCTCCGCGCCCGTGCCGTTCGCGAGGATCAGCGGCTCGACGAAGAACTGCATCGTGGCGACGATCTGCATCATCGCCAGGAGCCCGAGGATCAGCCGGGTCTGCGGGATCGTCACGTGGCGGATCCGCCGCCAGATCCCGGCGCCGTCGAGCTCGGCCGCTTCGTAGAGTTCGCCGGGGATGTTCTGCAGTGCCGCCAGATAGATGAGCACCGCGCCGCCCATGTTCATCCAGGTCGACGCGATCACCATCGCCGGCATCGTCATCTCGGCGGACTGCATCCACTGCGAGGTGGGCAGGTGCAGCGCCTTGAGGATCGAGTTGAACAGTCCCGCGTCGCTGGGGTCGTACGCGTAGAACTTGAAGAGGAAGAGCGCCGAGGCCGGCGGCAGCATCACCGGCAGGTAGACCAGAATCCGCAGGTATCCCTTGGCGTGGCGGAACTCGTTGAGCAGGATCGCCACGAAGAACGGCACCGCGTACCCGAGCACGAGCGCGAGAACCGTGAAATAGAAAGTGTTCTTCCAGGCCGTCCAGAAGCTGGGGTCGGCGATGATGCGGTCGTAGTTGTCCCAGCCGACCCAGGTCGTGACGCCGCGCCGGGTCCGCTGGAAGCTCATGACGACGCCACGGATCATCGGATACCAGGAGAAGAATGCGAAGCAGGCCACTGCGCCGAGCAGGAACGCGTGCCCGGTGAGGTTGTCTCGTACCTTGCGGCGGAGGCTCGCACGCCGCGGCCCTGCCGGGTACGACGAGGCTGGGCGTCCCGGTTCCCTCTTGACCCTCGGGACGGTGGTGATCGCCAAGGCAACTCCTGCGTGATTCGGTGACCGGACGGTGCGTCGCGGAGGGTGTGGGGGCCGGCGTGCCGGCCCCCACACCATCGGATCAGCTCTCGGCGGCGAGGAGCTTGTTGACCTTGTCTTCGGCCGTGGAAAGAAGTGCGTCGATGTTCGCGTTCGGGTTCGTCAGCACACCGGACACCGCGGCGTCGAGCACCGCGTAGATCGCCTGCGCGTTGCGGGGCTCACCCTTGATCGGCACCGGGTTCGCCTCGAAGAGCGCGAAGTTCGCGGTGTCGACGTTCGCGTTCGCCTTACGCAGCTCGAGCTCCTGCTTCTGCGCGTCGCTGCCGTTGGCGAAGAGCAGCGGCTGGGGCAGGCCCACCGGGTAGTTCTGCGGCTTGGCCCGGACGTAGTCGAACTGCCCCTTACCCGGCGTCAGCTTCTGGTACGCGATCCACTTCAGACCGGCCTTGACCTGCTCGGGAGAGAGACCCTTCTTGAAGAAGTAACCCTCTCCACCACCGAGCGTCCCCTTCCCCGCACCGTCCTGGCCGGGCAGCGGGGCCATCGCCCAGTCCTGGAACTTGCCCTGGAACTGGCTGACGATCGCCTGGGTGGCGTCCGGCGCGCCGATGAACATGCCGACCTTGCCCGCGCCGGCGTTGGTCAGCAGGTCGCCCCACTGCAGCAGCTGGCGGGCGCCCATGCTGTTGTCGCCGTACCGCATGTCCTTGAGGTTCTGCAGGACCTGCTTGCCCATCGCGTTGTTGAAGTCGGCCTTCTTGCCGTCCGGGGTCAGCATTTGGCCGCCCTGGGAGTAGAGCAGGGAGGTGAAGTGCCAGCCCCCGGTGTTGCCGGCGCTGTACTCCGCGTAGCCGGCGATGCCGTTGCCCTGCGCGGAGATCTTCTTGGCGGCGGCCCGGACCTCGCCCCACGTCTTGGGCGGGTTGTTCGCGTCGAGCCCCGCCTTCTGGAACAGGACCTTGTTGTAGACCAGGCCCATCGAGTAGTTCTTCACCGGGACGGCGTAGAGCTTGCCGCCGTCGCTGAAGACCTCCTTGAGCGCGGGGTCGACGCTGTCCCAGGTCGGGACCGTGTCCTTGTTGGTGAACTCGGTGATGTCCATCGCCTGACCGGAGTCGAGCACCTGCTGGAGATCGGTCATGTACCCGTAGAACACGTCGGTCACGGTGCCGCCGGCGAGGCGAGCGGTGAAGTCCGGCGGGTTGTTGCACTGCTCGCCGACGCTGACGCTCTTGATGGCGATATCGGGGTTCTGTCGCTGGAACTCGGCGACGTCGTCGTTCCAGTTCTTCAAGAGCTCTTTCTGGGAGCCGACCGGCTGGCAGTCGACGGTGATGGTCACCTTGCCGCTCGCATCGTTCGCTGCGTCGTCGCTCTTCGTGGAGCAAGCCGCGAGGCTGAGCCCCAGGCCGGCCACGAGCGCTAACGCCGCAGCCTTCCGGTACTGCGGTACGGACATCTGTCCATCCCTTCGGGAACGGGTGTCTCCATGAGCTCGCCGAGCCGGGTGACCGTCACCGCGGCCCTGCTACTGATCTGTATCGGCCATGCGACCTGACCCGGGTGGTTGCGTCCGGTGGGCCAGGGTGTGAGTGGAGTCACTGTAGCGAGGTGGACTCATTTCCGCAAGGTATCGATCTCGTTGTGAAAGGACGCGACTGACATACGGCAGAAGTTGACAGAGCCCTTAAAGCGCCCAAGATTGTAGGCGTTGGTCCCTTTTGCAGTCGGGCTGGCCGGGCCGCACGGGCCGGCGGATCGCGGGCCGGCGCTGCTCGCGGCCGGCAACAACGAAACGGCCGCCGACCGCGAGCAGCGGTCGACGGCCGGAGCGGCGCTCGGCGTCGAGGGAGACGGACCGTGGCTGATGGCCGGGTGGTCGGGTGGCCGGTCGGTGCCCGGCGCGACGGTCAGCGACGGGAACGGCGGTCAGCGGCCGGTCAGCGGCCGGGGTGGACCCGGGTCAGCGGCCGGGGGCGGGCGCGGTGGAACCGCGCACCACCAGTTCGGGCTCGAACAGCAGCTCGTCGCGCAGGACGCCGGCACCGTCGATCTGGGTGACCAGCAGGTTCACGGCAGCCTGGCCCATCGTCTCGATCGGCTGCCGCACGGTGGTCAGCGGCGGGTCTGTGCAGGTCATGAACGCCGAGTCGTCGAAGCCGACCACCGACACGTCGCCGGGCACCGACAGCCCGAGCCGGCGCACCGCGCGGATCGTGCCCAGCGCCAGGACGTCGCTGGCGCAGATGATGCCGGTGACGCCCCGGTCGACCAGCTTGGCGGCCGCGACCCGGGCCCCCTCCATCGAGAAGCTGGAGCGCTCCACGCACTCGTCCGGGTCCTGCCAGCCGGCGATCCGCGCCAACGCGGCCAGCTTGCGCTGGGAGGGGATGTGGTCCTCCGGGCCCAGCACGATGCCGATCCGTTCGTGGCCGAGCGACCGCAGGTGCCCGTACGCCTGCTCCACCGCGACCGCGTCGTCGGTGGAGACGCGGGGGAAGTCCAGCGCGTCGACGCCCGCGTTCACCAGCACGACCGGCAGCCCCCGGTCGGTCAGCCGGCGGTAGTGGTCGTGCGAGGCGCCGGCGAGCGCGTACGACCCACCGGCGAAGATGATGCCGGACACCTGGTGGTCGAGCAGCATCTCGACGTAGTCCGACTCGGGCACGCCGCCGATGGTCCGGGCGCACAGCGCCGGGGTGTAGCCGCGCTGGGCCAGCGTCCCGGTGACCACCTCGGCGAGCGCCGGGAAGATCGGGTTCTGCAGCTCCGGCAGCACCAGCCCGACCAGCCGGGCCCGCTCCCCCCGCAGCTTGGTGGGCCGCTCGTAGCCGAGCACGTCCAGCGCGGTGAGCACGGCGGTGCGGGTGGACTCGGAGACGCCACCGCGCCCGTTGAGCACCCTGCTGACCGTCGCCTCGCTGACGCCCGCCTTCCGGGCCACCTCGGTCAGTCGCTTCGTCACGCCGTAATGCTACGTCACGCCCCTGCAAAAACTAAGCAGCATGGTGACGTAGAAAGTCATCTGCTTGACGCGAACCGACTGGGTTGCAGCCGCCGTCGGTGAGGTCGGACGCCCTGGGGTCGTCACGCTGACCCGCGCCTGCCCGGTTCCCTGAGGTGCAGGCGCAGTGCGCCGTCGTGCATGACGCGCCCCGGGTCGCGCCGCACCCATGCCTTCGCCGCCGGCCCGATACGCCAGTGCGGACCGGCTTGCCGGCGGCCGTCATCAGGTGCGGGGAGGTAACCCCGTTGAGCGCCTTCCACGCAAGGCCGATCAACTCGACGAAGTCCTTCTGAACCCGGTCCGCCTCGGCATCCGGGAACCACTTGAAGGCCAGCCGGCCGGGCTGCATCTCCTCGGGCTGGGTCCTGACCGGCCGGTATCGGCCGCCCGTCGCTTCGAGGACGTCGGCGTCCGTCGTCCACACGCGCGTGTGCAGGTACTGGATGGCGGGCCCCACCACGCCGCCGTCCCGGCCGAGGAGATGCAGGAACGCCTGGACGCCGGCGTGCCGCGTCGCGGACGACAGCGACTCGTGAAGGACGACGCCCGATTCCCGGTCGTGCGTCGCCCACTGCGCGAGCCCTCCGATCGACGGCGCCACCGCGTCGCTGAACGCGGAGACGTCCTCAGGCAGCATGAAGGTCAAGGTCTGCTTGGAACGCGAGCCGGGCTCGAACAACGTCCTTGTCCCCCGCCTTCACCGAGGTCCCACGGCCTCGGCACACCACGTGACGATTGCGGCCTTCAGCTTGTCGACAGAGTAATCGATCTTTGTGCGGACACCGTCCGGGCTGAGGAATATGACCTTGAAGGGCCACGGCCCCTCCATGTGACCCACATACTCCTCTGTGTCGTCGGTCAGTACGGCCGCGCGCCCGTCATCCAGGGTCACAACCCAGTAGGCGCCGCCGTCCTCGTGGTCGTAATACATGTGTATCCGGGCCGCATCGATGCCCGCCGCCAACAGCGTGCCGATGACGTCGTATCGATTTGCGGTGCGATCGGGATGCGGCATCTCCCTCCACTCCACCCGGCTCGCGATGAGCGGCACCTGCCCGGGCCGGGTGAAGCCCGGTTCGGGGCGGTCGGCGGGGTTTCCCACATGCATGTCGACGTGACCTCCTTCGTGACGGTTTCGGCGGTGCCCGGCGATGCTGCCACCCGCGAAAGTCGAGCAGGTTCCCCATTCCGTGGGACTGTAGTGGCAGCTCGGCGAGTCCGGCCGCGGTCTTGTTCCGCTCGCGGCCGGCGAGGGGCCGGCATGGGCGCACTCACGCACTGGTACGGACGGGCGCGGGACGGCAGCGGTTCGACCGTCCCGCGCCGCACCTCACGGGTTGCGGCGGTACACCTCGATGTACGCCGCAGACCGGTACTGCTGCTTCACGTCCTCGGCCAGGATGCCGATCCACAGCGGACCGGTGCCGGTCTTCGAGCTGACGCCCGTCTGTGCCGGGTCCAGAACGCCGGTGGACAGGGTCACGGGCTGCTCCACCACCGCGGAGTGGTACGCGTCCGTGCCCCCCAGCCACCAGACCAAGACGTCGCGGGCCGCGACGTTCCGCGCGATGTCGATCCGCCCGAGCGTCTGGTACTCGTCGGCCAGCACGCGGGGCAGGAACCGGCCCCACACGGTGTACCTGTGCGGGCCGAAGGTGCCCAACGAGTAGCCGTGGCAGAAGAACCTCTCGTCGCCGACGATGTCGGGCCCCGGCCGCCACGCCTCCACGCGGGCGCCGAGATCCGTGCGTACGGACAGGTTCAGCCCGCTGACGTTGTTCGCCAACGCGTTCTGGTTGAGGATCTGGTCGCCATTGGTCAGGTCGAACGGCTGCATGGGACTCCTCAGTCGCAGGTGCGGGAGATGTGGGTGCGGTTCGACCCTCAACCATTCGGTCACACACGGCAAGCATGCGGTCACCAAACCGACCGGGTCGCGTTCCACCGCCCAGCGGCACGCCGCCGCACGGGAGCGGAGGAGACACGAACGCGGTGAGCACCCCGGAGGTCAGGGCTGGGAGGTGCCGGGACCAGCCTCCCGGCGCGTAGGAATCTTCCAAGATCAGGATAATTTCATGTAAACATTCTTCACGCAGGCATCGATGCTCGTTACGATCTCGCCAGGAACGTCTTCTGGATCAAGCCAGGCGGACGCACACCCGGCCCGCCGGTGACAACGGCAACGGGTGGGCGGGGCGCCGGTCGGGGCCGAGCACATCGTCGGCCGTGACGCGAGGTCCAGGCCGCCACCCCACCCCACTCCGTAGTCGAGAGGCGTCAATGTCCAGTTTTGGTAACTCCGCCGTGCGACGCCGCACCCTTCTCGCCACCGCGGCAGGCGTACTGGCCGCACCCCTGCTCGCCGGCCGCGCGCAGGCCGCCCTTCCCCGCGTCTACATCGACCCGGGCCACGGCGGCACCGACTCCGGCGCGGTCGGCAACGGCCTGCAGGAGAAGAACCTCACCCTCGCCATCTCGCTCCAGGTGCGCGACATCCTGCTGGCCAACTACAGCGTCGACGTGCGGATGTCCCGCACGACCGACCTCACCCGCAGCCTCGCCTACCGCACGGACGACGCCAACGCCTGGGGCGCGAACATCTTCGTGAGCATCCACATCAATTCCGGCGGCGGCACCGGCTTCGAGAGCTACCGCTATCCCAGCGGGGGTTCGGGGGACCTCAGCCTGCACAACGCCCTCCACCCGCGGATCGTCTCCGGCATGCGGTCGATCGGGTCGGTGACCGACCGGGGGCAGAAGACCGCCAACTTCCACGTTCTTCGCGAAAGCGCCATGCCGGCGGTCCTGACCGAGAACCTGTTCATCGACTCGGTCGCCGACACGAACCTGCTCAAGCGCGCCGACTTCATCACCGCCGTCGCGCGCGCGCACGCCCAGGGCATCGCCGCCCACCTGGGCCTGAGCACCACGCCGCCGCCGACGTCGTTCAGCACCATCGTGGACAACACGACCGCGGGCCGCTTCACCGCGAGCGCCAACTGGTCCACCTCGGCCTACTCGGCGCAGCGCTACGGCGCCGACTACCGCTTCGCCAACCCGGTGCTCGAGAGCGACGCGGCCTGGTTCAAGGTGAACATCCCGGCGGCCGGCAACCACCGGGTCGATGTGTGGTATCCGGCCGTCGCCGGCTACAACACCGCGACGCCGCACGTCGTGGTCACCGCCTCGGGCACCCAGACGGTGAACGTGGACCAGAGCACCGGCGGCGGGGCGTGGCGCTCGATCGGCACCTTCAACCTCGCCGCCGGCGACCGCAATCTGGTCGGCGTGAGCCGCTGGACCAACGCCGCCGGATACGTGATCGCCGACGCGGTGCGGGTCACCCGGGTCTGAGCCGCCCAATCGGCCTTATTGACGTCCGGACCGGCGGGCCCGAACCCGCCGGTCCGGACGTTCGGGTTTGGCTGCCGGCGTGCTGACGCACCACCGGTCCCGATGCCCGAAAGAGCGCCAGGTCTTGCCCGACAATCTGGTGCCGCATCAGGAAACGTTCTGCCCTCTGGTGGTGTGACGCGCCACCGGTTCGGTGGTGACCTGGCCCCGTCAGAAACTCCCTGACGGACAGGTTCTGCACTGCCACGGCTCCCTCGTGCCGGGCGGGAGGTGTGGATAGGTTGATGGGTGTGGACACCGAATGGACCTGGGCGCACTACAGCGACGACAGCCCGTTCTCCGCACCGCTGAGCACAGGCGAGGATTACCCCACCGAGGCGGAGGCCAGACAGGCGCTCGCCCGCTACATCGCCGCGCTCGGCTCGCCGCACACCGAGGAGGCACTTCAGCAGCTGCGCTCTGCACCGACGGATCAGAACGCCGTCCTCGTCGTCCCAGACGCCGTGTTCACCACTCGGTTCGCCGGAATCCCTTACGACGAGGCCCCGAGGCAGAGCCCTGACGGGCAGCCCGCCGGGTCCGAGGGCTCGCTGGGCGCAGGCCTCGGCAGCCGTGGCGAGGCCGAAGCACTCCGGCTGATCGAATCCGGCAGGGCGCGTATCAGGCCCAAGGACGTGCCCGTACCGATGCGGGTCGAGGGCTACCTGATCGGCCTGTGCGGCGCCGCGGGCTTCCTGATGACCGGAACCGGCATCAGGGCATGGGCCCAGCCGGAGAACAATGTGGCCAGCCCCATCCTCGTGTTTCCCGGCCTTGTCCTGTTCTTCGGCGCCTTCTGGTGGATGTCGAACTGGCGCCGCCGCGCCGTCGCCCACCTCGCCCGCGCGGGTCGCGCGGAGCAGCCATGAGTAGGGTCTGGGACTGGCACGGTGCGCCAGCCTCGCCACCTACCGTGCCTCGTCCCGCCAGATGCCGCGTTCATTTGCCAACTCAGGCGCCCAGTCACAGCGGCGCGTGACGGTCACCCCGTCCGGGTGTCGAGGACGGCGAGCCCGAAGTCACCTTCTGCATGGCCGAGTTCGGGCCGCTCAACCTGATACCCCACCCGGGCCGGCAATGGCCCGAATACGGCGGTAAGCACAAAGAAACCACGCCGACGGTGCCGGGCCACCTACGACCGGGGCACAACGCAGTGGATCACCTCCCGCGACCGCCCGGACAGCCTCTCATGGATCCGGACCCGTCGCCGGCGCTGGACCAGCCACCCGATCGTGCGCAGGCCGACGAGGCACGACGGCTGACCGTCGTCGCCCTGCGCAGAGGCCAGCCCACCCTGCTACGCCAACCACCCCTCTTCCCTGACCCCGGTCACGATCCGACTCCACCCGGGCCCGCCGATCCTCACCCGGCGACGAGCGGGCAGTTACGCAGGTGACCGCCTCCCGGGAGCCACCGGGCCCGGAACCCACGCCGACGGAGCGGTCGATCCATCGACGTTTCACCAGCGTGCGGGGCAGGTGGGCAAGCTCCCGCCGGCATCATGCACGACAATATGTCGTGACTATTGTTTGTAATGACATACTGATGTAACGTCCGTCCTCGCAAGGTTCTCCCCCATCCCCGTCCCACATCCGGGAGGCACAATGCGCTTCAAACCCGGTCGCCGTCTGCTGACGGCGACCTCGTTCTGCCTGACAGCGGTAGTTGTCGTGGCGTCGACCTCGACGCCGGCCGCCGCCATGGCCGTCCCGACCATCAAGGCGGAACTCGAGACGCCCACGCTGTTCGACGATGCCGCAGGCGGCGACGCCAATGCCGACGATCCTGCGATCTGGGTGCATCCGACCAACTCGGCCAAGAGCCTGGTGGTGGGAACGGCCAAGGAAGGTGGCCTGCGGGTCTACAACCTGTCCGGTGGGCTGGTGCAGAGCATCGCGGCACCGGCGGCACCGGGGCCCGACGACTCGCCCGGCCGGTTCAACAACGTGGACCTGCTCTACGGGGTCCGGGTCGGTGGCGCCACCGTCGACCTCGCCGTGACGACCGACCGTGGTCGTGACAAGCTGCGGGTCTACCGGATCAACCCGGCCGGTGGCAGCACGGCGCTCACCGACGTGACGAGCGCGTCGGCTCCGATGGTGTACGCCACGAACGAAGCAGAGGTCAACGACCAGCGCACGGCCTACGGGCTGGCGACGTGGAAGGACCGCGCGACCGGGCGCAACTACGCGCTGGTGAGCCAACGGCACGAGACCACCGTGGCGCTGCTGGAGCTCACCGTCACCCCGGCCGGGACCGTCACTTACCACAAGGTTCGCAGCCTCACCCTGCCGCAGAGCTTCGCGCTGCCCAACGGCAGCACCTGGACGCCGTGCGACGACCCCGGCGACCTGCCGCAGGTCGAGGGCATGGTGGTCGACGCCACCAGCGGTGTGCTCTACGCCGGTCAGGAGGACGTCGGCATCTGGAAGGTGTCGGCAACCCTGACCGGGACTCCGGTCCTGATGGACAAGGTGAAGGAGTTCGGCCTCCCGCTCGCCTACGACCCGGTGACCGAGGAGTGCTTCCAGTCCGGCCCCGATCCCGGCTACGGTGGCACGCACATCACGGCCGACGTCGAGGGCCTGACCATCTACTACCGGGCCAACGGCAAGGGCTACCTGTTGGCGTCGAGCCAGGGCGACAACACGTTCGTGGTGTACCAGCGCTCCGGCGCCAACACCTTCCTCGGCTCGTTCCGGGTCGGGCCGCACGCCGACCCCACCCACCCGGACGGCTCGGAAGAGTGCGACGGGGCGATGGTGATGAACGTGCCGCTCGGTGACAGGTTCGACGAGGGTCTGTTCGTCGTCCAGGACGGCTTCGACGGCCCTGAGGTGCTCGACGGCAATGGCGAGCCGCGCACCACGACGAACTTCAAGTTCGTCGAGTGGGATGACATCGCTGAGGATCTCGATCTGGCTGTCGACCCGACAGGCTGGACTCCCCGAAGCTGAACAAACCGTCGCCCGGTCCCGCGTCGCGGGGCCGGGCGACGGCGCGTGCGTCACGATCAGCGCTCGACGAGCGCGATCTCGAAGGTGTACAGCGTCGCCCGATAGACGTGCGAGCCGTATTCGACGGCACGGCCGTTGTCGTCGTACGTCGTGCGGCTCATCGTCAGCAGTGGTGCGCCACGCCGCTCGTGCAGCAGCTTCGCCTCCGCGAGGGTCGCGGCGCGCGCGCCGATGCGCTGGTTGGCGACCCGCATGTGGACGGCGGCGGCGCGCAGCATCTCGTAGAGGCCATGCTGCTCCAGCCGTTCGACGGTGAGGTCGGTCAGCCCCTCAGGCAGCCAGTTGTGCATGATCGCCAGAGGCTCCCCCTGCGCGCACCGCAGCCGCTGCAGGTGCACCACCTCGGTGCCCGGTGGGACTCGCAGGGCGAAGGCAACGTCGTCCTCGGCCGGAACACGAGCCATGTTGAGCACGGTGGTGGTGGGCCGCTTGCTGGCCAGCGCCAGGTCGTCGTAGAGGCTCGACAACTCCACCGACCGTTTCACCATGCTGTGCACGACCTGCGTGCCGACCCCGCGCTTGCGCACCAGCAGCCCTTTGTCGACGAGGTGCTGGATGGCCTGCCGCATCGTCGGGCGGGACAGGCCCATCTGATCGGCGAGCTGGATCTCGTTGTCCAGCCGGTGGCCGGCGGGCAGGGTGCCGGCGTCGATCATCGCCTCTATCTGCTGGGCGACCTGAAAGTACAGCGGGACCGGACTGGTCCGGTCGAGCGTGATCGACAGGGGGGTGGTCAATGGTTCCTCACGCTTCGTCGCAGACCCTGGTTGTGGACGCGTCCAACATATCAGACATCAGAATGTCCTGACAAAGTGTTGACGTGGGTGTGTGTCGGGGACTACGAATCATGGCAAGCATCTGCTGGCGCCCGCCCGCCGCCACCGATGTTCAACCTGTGGGAGGTATTCGTTCATGCGCATTGGACTGCTCGGTGTCGGACGCATCGGTGCGACACACGCCCGCCTGCTCGCGAGTCACCCCGAGGTGACCGAGCTCGTGCTCGGCGACGTCATGCCCGAGCGCGCTCGTGACGTGGCCGAACACCTTGGCGTACGCGCTGCCGGTCCGATCGACGAGGTGTTCGCCACGCCGCTCGACGGAATCGTCATCGCAACGCCCACGGCCACGCACGCCGACCTGATCGAGCGCGGGGTCGACGCCGGGCTGACCGTGTTCTGCGAGAAGCCGGTCGCGGCCGATCTGGCGCGCACGGTCGAGATCGCCCAGCGGGTGGCGGCGGCCGACGGCCGGGTGCAGGTGGGGTTCCAGCGCCGTTTCGACGCGGGTTACCAAGCGGCCAGGGAGGCGCTGCGCAGCGGCGCGGTCGGCACCCTGCACCGCCTGCATCTGCTCACCGCCGATCCGGCGCCTCCGCCGGCCGAGTACATCCCCCTGTCCGGCGGGATCTTCCGCGACTGCCACATCCACGACTTCGACATCGCCCGCTGGCTGACCGGCCAGGAGGTCGTCGAGGTCTACGCCACCGGCGCGAACCGGGGTGCCAGCTTCTTCGCCGAGGCGAACGACATCGACACCTCCGTAGCCATTCTGACGTTCGCCGACGGCACCCTGGCGACCCTGCAGGGCTCGCGGTACAACGGCGGCGGTTACGACGTACGCGCCGAACTCGCCGGCACCGAGTCGACCTTCGTCGTCGGTCTTGACGACCGGGCGCCGCTGCGCTCGGCCGAACCGGGCGTCAGCTATCCCAGCGGCGATCCGTGGCCGGACTTCTGGCAGCGCTTCGGCGCGTCCTACACCGCGGAGATGAACGCGTTCCTCGACTACGCGGCTGGTCGGCGCGGCAGCGCGTGCACGGTTGCCGAGGCGCTCGAGGCGCTCTACATCGCCGAGGCCGCCGACCGCTCGCGGCGTGAGCGCCGGCCCGTGCGGGTCGAGGAGATCCGCGCCAGCGGCTCCGCGAACGGGCTCGAGCGCTCGGCGGTGCTGGCATGACGCGGCGGCTGGCGGGCGCGCCCATCTCCTGGGGCGTGTGTGAGGTGCCCGGCTGGGGCCACCAGCTGGACGTGGACCGGGTGTTGGCGGAGATGGCCGCCCTCGGGTTGACGGCCAGCGAGTTCGGCCCGGACGGGTTCCTGCCCGCAGACGGCGCGGCCCGCCAGGAGACACTGCGACGGCACGGCCTGCGGGCCGTCGGTGGATTCCTGCCGGTGGTGCTGCACGAGGCGACCCAGGATCTGGTGCCAGAGGTCACCGCCGCCCTGCGGCAGTTCCGGGCGGCGGACGCCGGTGTCCTCGTCCTCGCCGCGGCGACCGGTCTCGACGGATACGACTCCCGCCCGGAGCTCGACGCCGACGGTTGGCGGACCCTGCTGTCGAACCTTGACCTGCTGGATCGGGTGGCCGCCGACGCCGGCGTGACCGCCACACTGCACCCGCACGTCGGCACCATGATCGAAGGGCCGGAGGAGATCGAGCGGCTGCTCGACGGCTCCGACATCGGGCTCTGCCTGGACACCGGCCATGTGCTGGCCGGCGGCGGGGATCCGGTGCGGCTGACCGGCCAGGCCGCGGCGCGGGTGAGACACGTGCACCTCAAGGACGTCGACGCCGGGCAGGCCCAAAAGGTCCGCGCCGGTGCGGTGAGCTACCGCGACGCGGTCGCGCAGGGCCTCTACCGCCCGCTCGGCCAGGGTGACGTGGACATCGCCGCCATCGTCGCCTCGCTGGAGGAGGCCGGTTACGCCGGCTGGTACGTACTGGAGCAGGATCTCGTCCTGGACCGGGACCCGCCGGCCGGGGCCGGACCGGTCACCGAGGTTGCCGCCTGCCTGGCCTATCTGCGGGGACTGCCGTCGTGACCGCCTTCGACCTCATCACCGTCGGCAGGTGCGGCGTCGACCTCTACCCGCTGCGTTCCGGTGTCCCGCTGTCCGAGGTGGACACCTTCGGCCGGTTCCTCGGCGGGTCGCCGACCAACGTCGCGGTCGCCGCCGCCCGACTGGGACGGCACGTCGCGGTGGTGACGCGCACCGGGGACGACCCGTTCGGCGACTTCGTGCGCACCGCGCTCAAGGAGTACGGGGTCGACGACCGGTTCGTCCGGTCGGTACCGCTCCTCAAAACGCCGCTCACCTTCTGTGAGATCTTCCCGCCGGACAACTTTCCGCTGTACTTCTACCGCGAGCCCAAGGCTCCTGACCTGGAGATCGCCGCGCAGGAGCTGGACCTGGACGCGCTCGGCGCGGCGCGGATCGTCTGGCTCACCGGCACCGGCCTGTGTGCCGAGCCCAGCCGCGCCGCCCTGCACGCGGTGCTCGCCCATCGCCGTGGGCCGACCGTGCTGGACCTGGACTATCGGCCGATGTTCTGGTCCTCGGCCGAGGAGGCCACCGGGCACTACCGGGCCGCGCTCGCCAGTGGCGCGGTGAGCGTAGCTGTCGGTAACCGCGAGGAGTGCGCCGTGGCCACCGGTGAAGACGATCCGGAGCGGGCCGCGCAGGCGCTGCTCGACTTCGGTGTCGCCCTGGCCGTGGTGAAGCTCGGACCGGAGGGGGTGCTCGGCCGCACGGCCGACGGCCAGCGGGTACGGGTGCCACCCACTCCGGTCGAGGTGGTCAACGGCCTGGGCGCCGGCGACGCGTTCGGCGGCGCGCTCTGCCACGGCATGCTCGCCGGCTGGCCGCTGCGTCACACCCTGCGGTACGCCAGCACGGCGGGCGCCATCGTCGCCTCCCGGCTGGCCTGCTCCGCTGCCATGCCCACCGCCGACGAGGTGTCGGCCCTGCTCGGGGAGAATCCGGATGTCTGATGCCAGTGCCCAGATCGGTGACCTGGTCCGGCGCCGCGCCAGCCGGCCCGCGGTGATCGCGGAGTCCGCGCAGTCCCGGCGGCGGCTGTCCGACTGGGGTGACCAGCGGCTGATGATCATCGCCGCGGACCACCCGGCCCGCGGCACGATCGGGGTCCGGGACCGGGCCGACGCGATGGCCAGCCGGGCCGACCTGCTCGACCGGCTCTGCGTGGCGCTTGCCCGCCCCGGCGTGCACGGCGTGCTCGCCACCGCCGACATCGTCGAGGACCTCATGCTCCTCGGCGTCCTGCACGACAAGCTCGTCATCGGATCGATGAACCGTGGCGGCATCACCGGCTCGGTGTTCGAGCTGGACGACCGGTTCACCGGCTACGACGCCGAGACGATCGCCGCGATGAACTTCGACGGCGGCAAGATGCTGTGCCGCATCGACCTCGACGACCCCGGCACGGTCAACACCCTGGAGGCGTGCGGCCGTGCGGTGACGGCGCTGGCCGGGCGCGGCCTGATGGCGATGGTCGAGCCGCTGCCGGTGAGCCGGGTCGACGGCCGGACGCGGCTCGACCAGCGCCCCGAGGCGCTCATCCGGGCGATCAGCATCGGTCAGGCGCTCGGCGCGACCTCGGCGTACACCTGGTTGAAGATCCCGGTCGTCGAGGAGATGGACCGGGTCCTCGACGCCACCACGCTGCCCGTGCTGCTGCTCGGCGGTGAGGCGCCGCCCGAACAGGCCTACGCCGGTTGGCAGAAGGCGCTGGAGCTGCCCGGCGTGCGCGGACTGGTGGCCGGACGAGCGCTGCTCTACCCGGCCGACGACGATGTGGCGGCCGCCGTCGACGCGGCCACCGCCCTGCTGTGAAGGCGGTGAGCGCGGTGCACATTTCCCGGGGCGCCACGACGACACCTGGGTGGACGGTCCAGGTGACACCGGAAGTGGCCGGTTGGACCTACTGCGGGCTGCGGGTGCTGGACCTGGAGCCCGGTCAGACGCGCGTCTTCACCACTGGTGACGACGAGATGCTGGTGCTGCCGCTGACCGGCTCGGCGATGGTCGACTGCGACGGGACGCGGTTCGAGCTCGTCGGCCGAACCAGCGTCTTCGACCGGGTCAGCGACTTCTGCTACCTGCCGATCGGGGCACGGGTGGAGGTGTCCAGCACGACAGGTGGGCGGTTCGCGCTGCCGTCGGCGCGGGCCGGGCGCCGGCTGCCCCCGCGTTACGGCCCGGCCGAGCAGGTGCCGGTGGAGGTGCGGGGGGCGGGGGCGGCGAGCCGCCAGGTGAACAACTTCTGCGCCCCGGACGCCTTCGACTGCGACAGGCTCGTCGCCGTCGAGCTGCTCACCCCGGGCGGGAACTGGTCGTCGTACCCACCGCACAAACACGACACCGAGGCCCCCGGCGAGGCGGTTCTCGAGGAGATCTACTACTTCGAGACGCGCGGCCTTGCCTACCAGCGGGTGTACGGCACCACCGACGTGCTGGCCGAGGTCGGTGCCGGCGACGTCGTCCTGGTGCCGAACGGCTACCACGGGCCGTCGATGGCGGCCCCCGGTTACGACCTCTACTACCTGAACGTCCTGGCCGGTCCGGCCGCCGAGCGGTCGATGGCCTGCGCCGACGACCCCGCCCACGGGTGGATCCGTAGCTCCTGGTCCGGCCAGCCGGTCGACCCACGCGTACCGATGACGAACCATCTGGGGAGGACCAGCACATGAGACTCACCGTGGCGCAGGCGACCATCCGCTTCCTCGCCAACCAGTACAGCGAGCGGGACGGGCAACGGCACAGGCTGATCGCCGGCTGTTTCGGAATCTTCGGCCACGGCAACGTCGCCGGGCTCGGCCAGGCGCTGCGGCAGGCCGAGCTGGACGGCGACCCGGGGATGACCTACTACCAGTGCCGTAACGAACAGGCGATGGTCCACACCGCGGTCGCCTACGCACGGATGACCGCCCGGATGTCGACGTTCGCCTGCACCACCTCGATCGGGCCGGGCGCCACCAACCTCGTCACGGGCGCCGCCCTGGCCACCGTCAACCGGCTGCCGGTCCTGCTGCTGCCCGGGGACGTCTTCGCCACCCGGGTGGCCAATCCCGTCCTTCAGGAGCTGGAGGATTCCCGCTCCTACGACGTGTCGGTCAACGACACGCTGCGGCCGGTGTCGCGGTTCTGGGACCGCATCAACCGCCCCGAACAGTTGCCGGCGGCGCTGCTCGCCGCGATGCGGGTGCTCACCGACCCGGCCGAAACCGGAGCGGTCACGCTGGCCATGCCGCAGGACGTGCAGGCCGAGGCGTACGACTGGCCGGACGAGCTGTTCACCGAGCGGACCTGGCACGTGCCGCGCCCGGTACCCGAGCCGGCCGCGCTGGCCCGAGCGGCGCAGGCCCTGCGCGAGGCACGCCGCCCGCTCATCGTCGCCGGCGGCGGCGTGACCTACAGCGACGCCAATGACGAGCTCGCCTCCTTCGCCCGACGCACCGGCATCCCCGTGGCGGAGACCCAGGCCGGCCGCGGCGCGCTGCCCCACGACCATCCGTGCGCGGTCGGCCCGATCGGCGTGACCGGATCCACGGCCGCCAACGCCCTCGCCGCCGAGGCCGACGTGGTGCTGGGCATCGGCACCCGCTACTCGGACTTCACCACCGCTTCGCGGTCGTTGTTCGCCGAGCCGTCGGTGCGGTTCGTCAATCTGAACGTGGCTACTTTCGACGCGGCGAAGCTCAGCGCGGTCAGCGTGGTCGCGGACGCGCGGGAAGGGCTGCGGGCACTCGACGCGGCGCTGCCGCGCTGGCAGGTGAGCGAGGAGCGCAGGAAGCTGGCCGTGACCCTGACCCGCCGGTGGGACGACGCCGTCGACGAGGCCCGCCGCCCTGGGCCCGGCCCCCTCACCCAGAGCCAGCTCATCGGCGCGGTGAACGACGCCGCCCGCCCGGCCGACGTGGTCGTCTGCGCGGCCGGTTCCATGCCCGGCGACCTGCACAAGCTGTGGCGGCCGGCGAGCCCTCGGCAATATCACGTCGAGTACGGCTACTCCTGCATGGGCTACGAGATCGCCGGTGGCCTGGGCGTGAAGCTGGCCCAGCCGGACGCCGAGGTCTTCGTCCTCGTCGGGGACGGCTCCTACCTGATGATGGCGCAGGAGTTGGTCACCGCCGTGGCGGAGGGGCTCAAGCTGGTGGTGGTGCTGGTCGACAACCGCGGTTACGCCTCCATCGGGGCGCTGTCCGAGCAGGTGGGCGGTGCCCGGTTCGGCACCGTCTACCGATACCGCAACCCTGCCTCCGGCCGCTTCGACGGACAGCCGCTGCCGGTCGACCTGGCCGCGAACGCGGCAAGTCTGGGCGCCGACGTCCTGACCGCGGACACCCTCGACGAGGTCCGCGCGGCGCTGGTGAAGGCGCGCGCCGCCGCCACCACCACGGTTGTGCACGTCCGTACCGAGCTCGGCGGACCGGGGAGCCCGGCCAACGACGCGTGGTGGGACGTCCCGGTGGCCGCGGTGTCGACCACGCCGGACGGCCCACCGGCCAGGCAGCGGTACGTGGAGCGCAAAGCGACGCAGCGCGGCCACTGGTCAGGTCTGTGAGCGTCGTGCTGTCCGTGCTCGCCGCCGTGTTCGTCTTCGTCTGCGGTGCCAACGACGGCGGTGCGTTGCTCGCCCTCGCCCTACGCCACCGCGAGGTCGCCGGCATCGCCATGCTCGGACTGCTTCTCGCCGCCATCGTCGCCGGTCCCCGCCTCTTCGGACTGGATGTGGCGCACGCGTTCACCGGCCGGCTGGTCGCCTCCGGCGATCGCGGCGGGCAGCCGATCGTCGTGATCGGCGTGGCGGCGGCGGTCGCACTGGTCCTGGTGCTGACGTGGCGAGGCGTACCGACGAGCGTGACCCTGGCGATCATCGGCGGGTTGGCGGGCGCCGGGCTCGGGCTCGGGCTCATGCCGTCGTGGACCACTCTTGCGACGATGCTCGGCATCGGCGCGGCCGCGCCCCTCGTCGGTGGGCTGCTGGGCTATCTGCTCGGCGTGCTGGCCCAGCGGGTCCCGACCACCGGTCGGGCATCGGCCACGGTCCGGCTGGCGCACGTCGGCGCGTTCGGCTGCCAGTGCCTGGCCTACGCGGCCAACGACGGGCAGAAGATGTTCGCGGTCGCCGCGGTCGCCGTCGCCGCCGTCCACGGCTCGGCCGAACTGTCGCTGCCGGTGTTGTCCGCCGTGGCAGCGCTGTTCGCCGCGGGGGCGCTGACGAGCCTACGGCGGATGTCGCGCGGTGCCACGTTCAGCCTGTCTCCGCCACGTCCGTGGCAGATCGTCTCGGCCGAGATCGCCTCGTCCGCGGCGGTGTTCGGCACCGCCGGGCTGGGCGTGCCGGTCAGCATGACCCAGTCCGTGGCGGCCGGCCTGGTCGGCGTCGGCGCCAGCCAGGGCGCACGCCGGGTGCGCTGGCAGTACGCCGTGCCGATCCTGATCTCGTGGCTGGTGACCCTGCCGGCCAGCTTCGGCATGGCGGCGGTGGCCGGGCTGGCCGTGCGAGGGCTCCGGTGACCGGCCGTCGGCTGCGCCGGGTCTGGCGGATCGTCGATGACCTCGCCGGTCGCTCCCATCATCGGGTCGTCGGCATCCTGCTGCGCCAGCTCGAGCAGAATCAGGAGGCGGTGGACCTGGCCATCGACGTGGTCACCAGGGCCGTGCCGTCGGCCACGGGCCGGGCCCGGATGGGCGACATCGAACACGCCGGCGACGACCACCGGCGGCAACTCGTCATCGAGCTCGCCGCCTCGCTCACCACACCGATCGACCGCGAGGACCTGTTCCGGCTTTCCCGGTCGATCGACGACGTGCTGGACAACCTACGGGACTTCGTACGGGAGAACGACCTGTTCGGTGCGCCCAGCGTGGACGCCGCCGTGCCGGCGCTCATCGCCGTTCGGGAAGGGCTCGCGCTGCTGCGCCGCGCCCTTCAGCAGCTGGTCGACCACCCGACCGACGTCGCCGACCTCGTCCTGGCCGTACGGAAGCGGGCCGGTGTCGTGCGTCGCGTGTACCAGGAGGCGATCGGGCAGTTGCTGGCCGGGGACGTGACCTCCGAGATGCTGCGGCAGCGTGAGCTGCTGCGTCGCATCGACGTCGTCGGCCTTCGGCTGGCCGAGTGCTGCGACGCGCTGGCCGACGCGATGTTGAAGCGAATCGTCTGAAGGGCTGATGTACATATGTCTTGACAAAGATTGCCGCCGTATTACGCTCAGGACACTCCGCGGATGCGACAGGTCTTCACCACATCCGACGGACGAGAAGGCTCTCACCCGCATGCTCCGCCACCGAGGAGGTTCGCGCACGTGGACAGCCGCCATATAACGACCCCGATCCGTCCCACCCGTCGCCTTGCCGCTGCCGCAGTCGGCATCGCCGCGCTCGTCGCAGCCGCCGCCTGCGCCCCGTCCAGCGGAACCAACGAGCCCGGCGCGCTCCCGTCCGCCTCCGTCGACGCCTCCTTCGATCTCGACGCCCTCGTCGCGGCGGCGAAGAAGGAGGGCAGCGTCCTCGTCTACGACTCGACCGGCGACATCAAGAAGGTCGCCGAGGCATTCACCGCCAAGTACGGCATCAAGGCTGAGGGGGTGAAGTCCGACACCCAGAAGACCGCCGAGAAGCTCGTCCGGGAGAAGGAGGCCGGCAACGTCGCCGTCGACCTCACCCTCTTCTCCGACGGCCCGTTGCTGGCCGGCGAGCTGCTGCCCCGCCAGGTCGTCTACACGTGGTTGCCGCCGGATCTGATCAAGGACATCCCGGAGACCAACCGCAACCCACTGCTGGTGCTGTCGAAGGCCAACGTCTGGGTGTACAACCCGAAGATCTACCCGAACGGCTGCCCGGTGAAGAACGTCTGGGAACTCACCGAGGACAGCTGGCGCGGCAAGGTGCTGCTACAGGATCCGCTGGGCAAGGCGACCATCGTGCAGTGGCTCAGCCAGAGCGCCGGCCACGGCGCCGCACCGCTCGCCGACGCCTACCAGCGGCATACCGGCAAGGCCCTGCAGACGACCGAGAAGAACGCCGGCTGGGAGTGGGTCAAGAAGCTGGCGAAGAACAAGCCGATCATCAACAGCGAGGACGAGAACATCGCCGCCGCCGTCGCCGCGCCGCAGCAGACCGAGGGTCGCATCGGCCTGGTGTCGATCGCGAAGTTCCGCGACGTCGAGGGCAAGGGCTACAACATGGCCGTCTGCGAGGGCCTGAGCCCCTGGGTCGGGTTCTCCTACTCCAAGTACGTCGCGATCGCCACCGGGACGAAGCACCCCAACGCCGCGAAGCTGTTCGTCCACTTCGTCATGACGCAGGAAGGCATCAAGCACGAGATGGAGGAAGGCGGCGTCTCGGGCAGCACCGCCGTGCCGCCCAGCGACGGCAACCCGAAGGGCCTCACCGACTGGGGTACGCAGTTGTTCGCCATGGACCCCAAGGGCCTGCTCGACGACTACCAGAACACCCAACCCGTCCAGGACTTCTGGCGCGTGCAGCACAACTGATCCGGCGGGTGCCCACCGAGTCATCACGATCGGTGGGCACCATGGCTCTGCTTGAAGGGACAAGACACTCAAGATGGCAGTCATCGACCGCCCGGCACCGCCAGCGCCGCCGCCGCCCACGCAGACGCCGGCCAGCCGTTGGGGCCGGATGCGGTACCGGGCACGAGTCCTGCTCGCCGAACCGACCACCCTCATCGGCATTGCCCTCGTGCTCATTTTCGGCTACCTGGTCATCGCGCCTCTGGTGGCAATCGTGTCGGACGCGGCACGCGTGCAGTTCGGCGACGACAGCCGGGCGGGGGCGCCGGCCGGATCGCTCACGGGCTACTACCTGTGGCGGGTGTTCCGGTCACCGATCAGCGCAAGCCTGTTCTGGGAGCCGCTGTCACACACCGTGGTCGTCGGGCTCGGCGTGGTCGTGTTCGCCGTGGTGCTCGGCGGTTCGATGGCGTGGCTGGTGACCCGAACCAACGTGCCCGGCCGCAAGTTCCTCGCCGGCGCCCTCGTCGTGCCGTACATGCTGCCGTCATGGACGTTCGCCTTGGCCTGGCTGACCCTGTTCAAGAACGGCCGGTCCGGCGGGACCCCGGGCTTCCTGGAGACCTGGGGTGTCCAGACCCCCGACTGGCTCGCGTACGGCGCCGTGCCGATCATCGTCACCCTCGGCCTGCACTACTACCCGTTCGTGTTCCTGCTGTTCGGCAACGCGCTGCGGCGCATCGATTCGCAGTTGGAGGAGTCCGCGCGGGTGCTCGGCGCAAACCGGCGCCAGGGGATGCGTCACGTGGTCCTGCCGCTGCTGCTGCCCTCGCTCTCCTCCGCCGTGCTCCTCGTCCTCGGCCGGGTGCTGGGCACCTTCGGCACCCCGTACATCCTCGGCCTGCCCACCGACTACGCGATGTTGTCGACCAGCCTGTACCGCAGCATCCACACCCGGGCTCCCGGCGTGGCCGCCGTCATCGCCGCCGTCATCGTCCTGCTCGGGGTACTCGTCGTGCTCATCGACATGCGCCTGGTTCGTGAACAACGCCGGTTCGTCACCATCGGTGGCAAGGGCAGCATGGACCGGGCCACCGACCTGCGCCGCTGGCGGTGGCCCGCCTACGGCCTCGCCATGGCCGTCTTCGTCACCAGCGTCGTCGTGCCGCTCGCGACCCTCGCGTTGTCCACGGTGACCTACGCGCCGGGCGTGTTCCGGGCCGACAACTTCACGCTGAAGTTCTGGACCGCCGAGTCGATCCCGGAGGCGGTCGGCTTCCCGCACGGCCTGCTGCGCAGCGATGACCTCTACGAGGCGATGTGGAACAGCCTGCGCATCGTCGGCATGGCGGCCCTGGTCTGCGGCCTCGTCGGGCTGATGGTCGGGTACGTGGTGGCTCGCTCGCCCAGCCGCCGGCTGTCGGGCACCCTGCGGCAGGTTTCGTTCCTGCCCTACCTGGTGCCGGGCATCGCCTTCGCCGCCGCCTACCTGACGCTGTTCGCCGTCCCGCGCGGCCCGATCCCGGCGCTCTACGGCACGACCCTCCTACTGGTCGTGGTGATGGCGATCACCCACCTGCCGTACTCGTCGCGGTCCGGCATCTCCGCCATGATGCAACTGGGCCGCGAACCGGAGGAGGCGGCCCAGGTGGCCGGCGCCGGCTGGCTCACCCGGCTGCGCCGGATCGTGTTGCCCATCCAGAAGGGCGCGCTGACCACCGGCGTGTTACTGCCGTTCATCTCCGGGCTCAAAGAGCTGTCGATCGTCATCATGCTCACGACCGCGAGCACGCCCCTGTTGACCACCCTGTCGATCAACCTGGTCGACTTCGGATATCGGCAGCAGGCCAACGCGGCGGTACTCGTCATCGCCGCGCTCTCGTTCACCGTCACCTACCTGGCCCAGCGGGCCACCAGAAGCAACCTCGCCACGGGCCTGGGAGGCTGAACATGCCGAACATCGAACTCATCGGCGTCGACAAGAGCTACGTCGCCGGCCAGTACGCGGTGCGTGACCTGCACCTGACCATCCCCGACGGCGGCTTCATGTGCCTGCTCGGCCCGTCCGGCTGTGGCAAGACCACGACCCTGCGGATGATCGCCGGCCTCGAGCAGCCCACCAGGGGCGACATCCGGGTCGGCTCACGGCTGCTGGACTCCGTGGGGCAGGGCCTCTTCGTGCCACCCGAGAAGCGGGGCATGGGGCTGGTGTTCCAGAGCTACGCGCTGTGGCCGCACATGACGGTCACCCGCAACGTCGAGTTCGGGCTGATGATGCGGAAGACACCCACGGCGCAACGAGCGCAGCGCGCCGCCGAGGCCATGGAGATGCTGCACATCGCCGACTACGCCGCCCGCTACCCCTCGCAGCTGTCCGGCGGTCAGCAGCAGCGGGTCGCACTGGCCCGGATGCTCGCGGTCGACCCGGAGGTCATGCTGCTCGACGAGCCGCTGTCGAACCTCGACGCGAGGCTCCGCCTCGAGATGCGCGCCGAGATCAAGAGAATCCACCAGCGCTCGCACGCCACCGTCGTACTGGTCACCCACGATCAGCTGGAGGCGATGACGATGGCCACCCACGTCACCGTCATGAACGAGGGAATCGTCGAGCAGACCGGCACGCCGATGGAGGTCTACGAACGGCCGGCAAGCGTGTTCGTGGCTCAGTTCGTCGGCAGCCCACCGATGAACACCATGCCGTTCGGGTCGGCCGACGTGGCCGGTCCCGGCGCCACCGTGGCGGACTACGTGGCCGCCCGGGTCGGCCGCCCGCCCACCGACGGAACGGGCGGTGTCCGGCCCGAGGCACTCAACATCGCGTACGCCGACGCCGATGTTCCCGACGGCGTCTGGCGGGCGCCGGCCGTGGTCGATACGGTCCTGCCCACCGGCTCCGCCTGGACCGTGCAACTGCGGTGCCACGGCGAACCGCTGTACGTCCAGTCCTACCGGAAGATCGAGACGACGCCGGGCGCCGAGGTGACCCTCTGGGCCGCAGCGGCCGACCTGCACGTGTTCGATGCCGACGGCCGCCGGATGACCGGGTGGGACCAGTTCCTGCGGGAACAGCGGACCGGACCGCGTCCCGCCGCCGGGCCGGCCATCACCTCCGGGTCCGGCCGGTGATCGCCGCACAGCTGCCGCGGCCTCGCGCGCTGCTGCTGGACTTCGGTGGCGTCGTCGTGCAGTCCGAACGCCGGGACACCTGGGTCACCGAACTCGCCACCGAGATCGTCGCGATGCTCGGCGCGGCCGGCTGCACCGAGCTGACCATCGACGACGTGGTCCGCGACGTCCGGGCCGCCGCCGCCGCCGACTCCGCGTGGAAGAACGCGATGTCGCGACTGTCCGCGCCCGCCGAACTGACCTGGCGGATGTACTGGTCGGAGTTCGTCGCCGCCGACTGGCCCGAGCAGGCGCGCGCCCTGGTGACCAGCCAGGCGTGGCTCCTGTGCCGACGCCAGGGTGAGCTGCGCTCGACGCGGGTCGCCCGCAACGGCATCGAGGATCTGCTCCGGGGTGCGCGGGAACGGGCCATTCCGGTAGCAATCGTCAGCAACGCGATGTCGGGAATCGTGCACCGGGACTGGCTCGCCCGGGCCGGCCTCGACAAGGACCTGGCGCTGCAGCTGTACAGCGACGAGCTCGGCATCCGCAAACCCAACCCGGAGCTGATCCGCCTGGCGTGCCGCGCGCTCGCGGTCGCGCCGAGCGACGCGTGGTACGTCGGCGACAACTTCGACCGCGATGTCGTCTGCGGCATCCGGGCCGGGGTCGGAGCGACCGTTCTGATGACCGCCCGCTCCACCCACGACCTGCCGTTCGTCGTCGCCCAGACGCCCGACGCGGTCGTCGACGACCCGGCCGACCTGCTGCGGCTGCTCACCCGCACCGACGAGAGGCACACATGACCACGATCGACGTGACCCGCTCCGCACAACTGGCGGAGGTGGCCGCCGAGGCCGCCACCGCAGTCGGTGACATGCTCCGGGGGGCGTTCCGCTCCCGACCCGAGGTCGACTACAAGCGCGATCGGCACGATCCCGTGACCGTGCACGACAAGGCGGCCGAGGCGCGGATCCGAGACATTGTGCTCGCCGCCGAGCCGGACAGCCGCATCGTCGGCGAGGAGGGCGGCGCGGTCGGCGAGGGCCGCGTCGAATGGCACGTCGACCCGATCGACGGCACGGCCAACTTCGCCCACGGGCTCCCCTTCTTCTGCACCTCGATCGGGGCTGTGGTCGACGGGCGGGTCGTCGCCGGAGCGATCTACGACCCGCTACGCGACGACCTGTTCACCGCCACGCCCACCGGGGCCTGGCACAACGGACGGCCGCTGGCCAGCGTCGGCGCCGCCAGCGAGCAGCAGGCGCTGCTGCTGACCAGCTACCCGAGCGCACGCGAGATCAGAGCCGCCCCCGAGCGGGCGGTGCGACGGCAGACCGACCTCATCATCGAGTACCAGACGCTGCGTCGCATCGGCAGCGCCGCGCTGAGCCTGGCGCACGTCGCGACCGGCTGGGCGGATGCGGCACTCGGTATCGGTGTCAGCAGCTGGGATGTCGCGGCCGGCTCGCTGCTGGTGACCGCCGCTGGCGGCCACTACCTCGGCCTGCGCCCGAACGACGTCGAGACGGACCGGGCGGCATGGCTCGAGCGCGGCTACTTCGCCACCGTCGGCACGCTCGACCCGGCCGGATCGACCGCGATCGAGGCGTTCGCCGACACCCACCGGCCGGTGTCGCTGATATGACCAGCTCCGACACCCGCCTGGGCGCGGGCACCACCCTGCGGTATCGCTGGATCGTCACCGACCTCGACGGCACACTGGTCGACCGCAACCTCGCGATGGTCCCGCGTAGCCGCGCAGCCCTGCGGACATACCGCGACGCCGGCGGCGAGGTCGTCATCGCCACCGGCCGCAGCGCCGCCTCGTGTCGGCGCTACTACGACGAGCTCGGTCTCACCGGACCGGCGATCCTGCTCAACGGCGCGCTCATCGCCAACCTGCACACCGGCGACGTGCTGCACGCGAGCCGTTTCGACGAGACGGCGTGGGCGGCGGTCCGCGCGTTGGTCGAGACGCTTCCGCCCGACGTCGCCGCCGTCGCGTTCGTCGGTGAACGGGCCCTCGCCACGTACCACCCGGCCTGGGTCGATGCCTACGCCGCCCGCGACCGCATCGCCGTCGAACGCATCGAGACCTGGCACGACATCGACGGCATCAGCAAGATCATGCTGCTGTGCGCCGACACCGACGCCGCGAACCGCATCGCCGCGGTCGCCCACAGCGCCGCCGCCGAGGTGACCGTCGTGATGTCCGAGGCCACCTACGTGGAACTACTCCCCCCGGGCGTGGACAAGGGCGTCGCGCTGCGCTGGCTCGCCGACCACGAGCAGGTGGCCCTGGCCGAGGTCGCTGCCGTCGGTGACAACCCCAACGACGTGCCCCTGCTGCGGGCCAGCGGATTCGGCGTGGCGGTCGGCGACGGACACCCGGACGTCTGGGCCGCGGCCTCCACGGTGGCGGGCACCTGCCTCGAAGGCGCCGTCGCCGACGTCGTCGCCATCGCCCTCGGCACCGTTCCGACCACCGAATGAGGCTCACCGTGATCGGCTGTTCGGGCTCCGCGCCCGGCCCGGACGCGGCGTGCTCCTGCTATCTCGTCGAACAGGACGGATGGCGGCTCCTGCTCGACCTGGGCACCGGAGCGGTGGGGCCGCTGCAGCGGTACGCCCCCGTCACCGCGCTCGACGCCGTCTTCGTCACCCACGCGCACGGAGACCACTGCGACGACCTCGTCGCACTGGCCTACCTCCGGTCCGTCGCGGGTGACGCCGGGGCGCTGCCGGTGTACGGGCCGTCCGCCGTCGAGAGCCGGTTGGCGGACCGGCTTCCCGCCCACCGACGGTTCGCCTTCGGGCCCGCCCCCGAGCGCATCGGCCCGTACCGGGTGCGTACGGCTGTTGCTCGGCACCAGGTGGAGAACTGGGCTGTCCGCCTCGACGACCAGCTGTGTTACACCGGCGACAGCGCACCCTGCGACGCCCTCGACGACCTGGCACACGGGTGCGCCGTCGTGCTGGCCGAGGCATCGGGCTTCGACGACGAGGCCGTGCCGAACCATCTGACCGCCGGCGACGCCGGCAGGCTCGCCCGCCGGGCGGAAGCCCAACTCCTCGTGCTGACCCACATCCGGCCCTGGCATCGGGATCGGGCCGCTGACCTGCTGGCCGAGGCCGCCCGACACAGCTCCTGCCCCGTCGTCCTCGCCACCGCCGGCCTCACGCTGACCCTCTGACGGATCCGTCCGGGTGGTGTCGACCGCCCGGACCCCGGTCAGCCACCGTTAGGAAAGGAACACCATGCGCAGCATCGAGCACTGGATCGATGGCAAGCCGGCAGAACCCCTGTCGGGCCGCACCGCCTCCGTCTGGAATCCCGCCACCGGCCAGCCGCAGGCCACGGTGCCGCTGGCCAGTTCCGCGGAGGTCGACACGGCTGTCGCCGCCGCGGCGCAGGCTTGGCACTCGTGGCGGGAGACCTCGCTGACCGCCCGGACGAAGGTCCTCTTCGCCTTCCGTGACCTGGTCGAGAGGCACACCGACGACCTGGCCCGGATGATCACCGCCGAGCACGGCAAGGTCCTCGACGACGCTCGTGGAGAGGTGACCCGCGGCCGGGAGGTCATCGACTTCGCCTGCGGCATCCCGCAGCTGCTCAAGGGCAGCTACTCCGACCAGGTGTCCACCGCCGTCGACTCGTACACGTTCCGGCAGTCGCTCGGCGTGTGCGCCGGCATCACGCCATTCAACTTCCCTGTCATGGTCCCCATGTGGATGCACCCGATCGCCATCGCCTGCGGCAACGCCTTCGTCCTCAAACCCAGTGAGCGCGACCCGTCCCCGTCGAACCTGATCGCTGAGCTGTACGCCGAGGCCGGGCTGCCGGCCGGCGTGTTCAACGTCGTTCACGGGGACAAGGAGGCCGTCGACCGGCTGCTCGACCATCCCGACATCGCCGCCGTGTCGTTCGTCGGTTCCACGCCGGTCGCACGCTACGTCCATCAGCGGGCCAGCGCCTCGGGCAAACGGGTCCAGGCGCTCGGTGGCGCCAAGAACCACGCCGTCGTGCTTCCCGACGCCGATCTCGCCGACGCCGCCAGGCAGATCACCGCCGCGGCGTACGGCTCGGCCGGGCAACGATGCATGGCGATCTCCGCCGTGGTCGCGGTCGGCTCCGCCGCCGATGAGCTCGTCTCCCTGCTCACCGAGCAGGCACGCCGGGTACGCGTCGGACCCGGGGACGCGGAGAGCAGCGAGATGGGACCGGTCATCACCGCCGAGGCCCGCGACCGGATCACCGGGTACGTCACCCGGGCCGCCGAAGCAGGCGTCTCCCTGGTCGTCGACGGGCGGGAGGCGCCCACCCGCGACGGGTTCTTCGTCGGCCCGACCCTGTTCGACACGGTCAGCACCGACGCCGAGGTGTACCGCGACGAGGTGTTCGGACCCGTGCTGGTCGTCGTACGCGCCGACAGCTTCGACGATGCCGTGCGCATCGTCAACGCGAGCGAGTACGGCAACGGCGTCGCGCTGTTCACCGGGAGTGGGGCGGCGGCACGCCGGTTCACCCGTGCGGTGACCGTCGGCATGGTGGGCGTCAACGTGCCCGTTCCGGTGCCGATGGCCTACCACTCGTTCGGCGGCTGGAAGAACTCCCTGTTCGGTGACACGCACGTGCACGGCCCTGAGGGCGTCAACTTCTACACCCGGGGAAAGGTCGTCACGACCCGTTGGCCCAGCGGATCCCCCTCGGCGGTCAGCCTGAGCTTCCCCACCACGAGCTGACGGCTCCCGACCTCGGACGACGGCTCCGCTGCCGACATGGACGGGCTCGGGTTCCCGCTATCGGTGTGAGCGGGACAACAGCAGGGACGCGGCGGCGTCGTCTCCGGCGTGGATCATCGACGCGGCGCGGCCCGGCGTGCAGCCGTACTCCCGGACGAAGGCGGAGATGAAGGCGGACGGACTGGCGTACCCGATGCGACGGGCGACCTCGCCGACCGGGCGGGTCTGCAGCAGCGTCAGCGACACGCGCAGCCGCAGGCTGGTCCGCCACTGCGAGTACGACATGCCGAACTCGCGGGCGAAGTCGCGTTGCAGCGTCTTGACGCTGACGTGCAGTCGTTCGGCCCACTCGTCGAGGCGAGTGGGGTCGCCGGGGTCGTTCGCCAGCGCCATGGCGACCGTCACCGCGACGCCCGAGCCGCCGGCCTGCCGGTCGTCGGCCGGGTGGGGACGGGGGTCGAGCCCGGCCATGATCCGTCTGCGGGCCTCGGACGCGCCGCGCTCGTCGTACTCCCGGTCGGCGATCGCCAGGACGAGTTCCGCCGCTTCGACGTCGATGCGGGCGGCACCGACCTGGAGGCCGTCGAGGGCGGCGGGCACCTCGCGCAGGCAGATCCGGTAGACGGTCTGCCGGTCCGCCGCCTGCACCTCGTGGGTCACCGCCCGCTGGACCCAGAAGGCCTCGCCGGGGCCGATGAAGGTGGCGCCCCGGTCGTGTCGGGCGGAGAGCACGCCGTCCGGCGACCAGTAGAGCTGGTGCAGGAAGTCCTGCCGGTTCTCGCCAAACGCCATGCGGGCCGCCGAGCGGTATCTCAGGACGAGGATCCCGTCGGGCCGGCCAAGGCCGTAGCCGAACTCCTCGCAGCTCACGGGATCCGCCGCGAGTGGGGCCACAACGGTCACGCTCTGACCTCTCCTCGACATGGGTTGACCTCTCGTCGACATCCCGAAAGCGACAGTAAGGGTAGCCTAAGCTTTGCAGCCCAGCGGGGTTGCCACCCCTGCAGTCCCTCGAAGGAACAGTAGATGTCCGTACGACAGCACTGGCGTCCGGCCGTCGCCGCAGCCCTGGCACTCGCCGTGGTGACCGGTTGCGGATCCGGCTCCGAGCCCGCCGCCAAGTCCGACGGCGGCTCCGGAACCCGCGTCTTCTCCGCCGACAACGGCGAGATCAAGATCCCGGCCGCCCCCGAGCGCGTGGTCGCCACCGGCTATGCGGTGCCGGCCCTCATCGAGGCGGACGCCGCCCTGGTGGGAATCTCGACCTGGAAGCGCGGCCTGGCGATGATGACCGAGCAGGACCGCGCTACCTACGAGCGGCTGCCCAAGGTCGCGGGAGAGTCGGCCGCCGAGACCAACTACGAGGCCATCGCCGCCGCCAAGCCGGACCTCATCGTGATCGGTGTGCCGAAGCCGGTCCTCGCCGACGTCGACTTGAAGCGCCTCGAGAGCATCGCGCCCGTCGTGGCGATCGGCCCGACGGTTCCGGATGCCTGGCGCGAGCTCTCCCGCCGCCAGGCCGACGCCGCCGGACGCACCGAGCACTTCGAGGCGGCCAAGGACGCGTACGAGAAGAAGGCCGCCGAGCTGAAGGCCAAGTACGGCACCGTGCTCTCCAGCCTGAAGTTCGGGCACCTGGGCGCCTACGGGGACATCTCCAAGGGCACGTTCCACCGTGAGTTCGCCAAGTCGTGGGGCACCAACATCGCGCAGGACATCGGCGTGACCTACTACGGCGAGGTCAAGAAGAAGGGCGGCGGCGGACTCGACGTGACCGAGTATCCCTCGCTCGAGGAACTGCCGGAGAGCCTCGGCGAGGCCGACGCCATCACGTACACGCTCCAGCCCGACGGCACGCCCGCCGAGGCGGTGAAGCAGGTGATCGACTCCGCGTTGTGGAAGAACCTGCCGGCGGTCAAGGCCGGCCGGGTCTTTCCGCTGCAGTACACGGAGGCGGCGACGTACGAGTCGGCTCTGAAGACCCTCGACTCGATCGACAAGGCGTTCACGCCACTGCTCAACCGATGACCGTCGACCGCCGCGACCCGGCTGCCCGGGTCGCGGCCCACCACCACACGGGCAGCGGCACCACGCGGATCGGGTATCCGATCGGGGTACGTAACGTCCGGGTCCTCACCCGGCAGCAGCTGACCCCACGGATGCTGCGACTGACCCTCGGCGGCCCGGCCCTCGCTGGTTTCCACACCTACCAGGCGGACGACCACGTCAAGATCGTCTTCCCCGACCCGGACGGCACCCGTCGCGATCCCGTCCCGAACGCGGACGGGATGCTCGACTGGCCGCGCCCGCTGCCCACCACCCGCAAGTACACGGTGCGACGGTACGACGCCGCCGCCGGTGAGATCGACCTGGACTTCGTGCTGCACGACGGCGGCGTCGCCTCGACGTGGGCGGCCTCGGCGGCGGTGGGCGAAGAGGTCACGATCGCCGGCCCACCCGGAGCGAAGGCGTTCCCGCACCACTACGACCACTACGTCTTCGCGGTCGACACCACCGCCCTGCCGGCCGTCGGCCGGTGGCTGGAGCACTCCCCCGCCGACGTGTCGGCCCACGTCGTGGTCGAGATCGACGACGTTGCGGAACAGGGCTACCCGCTGGCGCCGCGCGACGGGGTGGCGGTGACCTGGCTCACCCGCGAGGGCGCCCGCTCGGCGCTGGCGGAGACGGTGCAGTCGCTGCGCCTCCCGGCCGGGCGGAGTTTCCTCTTCGCGGCCGGCGAGGCGACCGACGTCAAGCCGCTGCGCGCCTGGAGCAGGGAGCACATCGACTCGCTGATCACCGGATACTGGAAACGCGGAGTTGCCGGGCTTGAAGACTGATCCGTCCCGCCGCACGGCCCTCCTGCTCGTGTCCGTCGCGCTGCTCGTCGTCGCGGCGGGCGCGAGCATGGCGGTGGGTGCCCGGTCCGTCGCGGTGGGCGAGGTCTGGCAGGCCCTCACCGACTTCGCCGGCACCGCCGACCACCTCGTCGTACGCGACATCCGGCTGCCTCGCACGGTCCTCGGCGTCTGCGTCGGCGCCGCCCTCGGCGCAGCCGGCGTGCTGATCCAGACGCTGACCCGCAACCCGCTGGCCGAGCCGGGCATCCTCGGCGTGACCGCCGGGGCCGGCTTCGCGATCAACCTTGGTGTCCTGGCAGGCGTAGCCGGGTCACAGGCCGGACAGCTCGTGCTCGCGGTCGCCGGTTCCGCCCTCGCCGCGGTCGTGGTCTACGCCGTCGGACGGACCTCGCCGCTGCGATTGGTCCTCGCCGGCGTCGCCCTGAGCTGGGTCCTGATGGGCGTGTCGCTCGGCCTGCGGCTGACCTTCCCCGACGTCTTCGACCGGTACCGGTTCTGGTCGGTGGGGGCGCTGGCCGGCACCGAGCAGACGCCGTTGGTCGTGCCCGTGCTGGTGACCGTGGCCGCCCTGGTCGCCGCGATGGCCGCGACCGGGCCGCTGAACGCCCTGGCCCTCGGCGAGCACGTCGCCCACTCGCTCGGCGCCCACGTGACGCGGATCCGGGTCACCGTCCTGGTGCTCGTCACCCTGCTCACCGGCGTCGCCACCGCCGTCGCGGGGCCGATCGCGTTCGTCGGCCTCATGGTTCCGCACCTGGCCCGGCGGCTGGCCGTCGACTCGGTTCCGTGGATCATGGCCTACTCGATGCTGCTCGGTCCGGTCCTGCTGCTCGTCGCCGACATCGGCTCGCGGGTCCTGCTGCCCACCGGCGAGGTCCCGGTCGCGATCGTCACGGCGTTCCTGGGCGGCCCGGTGCTGATCTGGGCCGTCCGCCGCTATGGCGCGGGGGCGCTGTGAGCACGGTGACGCTGCGGGCGGGGCCGGTCGTGGTCCGGGTCGAACGACGTACGGTCGCCGTGTCGTCGGGGCTCGTCGCGGTCGCGGCGGTCCTCGCCCTGCTGGCCCTCTGCTACGGGCAGGCCTGGGCCAGCCCGGCGGAGGTGTTCACCGCCCTGACCTCCGGCGGCGGCGAGTCGGGTTTCGTGATCAGGGAGTGGCGGTTGCCGCGGGTGACCGCGGCGCTGGTCTTCGGCGCCTCCCTGGGTCTCGCCGGAGCGATCTTCCAGAACCTGACCCGCAACGCGCTGGGCAGCCCCGACGTCATCGGACTCGACGCGGGCGCCTACACCGGCGCCCTGGTGGCGATCACGATGCTGAACGGCACCGCCGGGCAGCTCGCGGCGGGCTCGGTGACGGGTGGGCTGCTGGCCGCCGCGGTGATCTACCTGCTGTCGCTGGACTCCGGGCTCAGCGGCCTCCGGCTGATCGTCATCGGAATCGCCGTCAACGCGATGCTCACCGCCCTGAACTCCTGGATCGTGCTGCGGGCCGAGCTCGATGTGGCGCTCGCCGCGACCGGCTGGAACGCCGGCTCGCTCAACGGCATCGACTGGGCGGATGTGCGGCTGCCGTTCGCCATCGTCGCCCTGCTCGTGCTGCTGCTCGTCGTGCTCTCGAACGCGATGCACCAGGCGGCGCTGGGCGACGAAATCGCCCGCACCACCGGCGTACACCTGGGCCGGCTCCGGCTGCTGATGGTCCTTGCCGGCGTGGGCTGCACCGCCACCGTGACCGCGGTCGCCGGGCCGGTCGTGTTCATCGCCCTCGCCGCGCCCCAGATCGGCCGGCGGCTCGCCCGGGCGGCCGGCGTGCCCCTGGTCCCGGCGGCGCTGACCGGCGCGGTGCTGCTGCTGGCCGCCGACCTCGTCGCCCAGCTTCTGCTGGCACCGGTCGCGCTGCCGGTCGGCGTGGTCACGACGGCGATCGGCGGCTGCTATCTCATCTGGTTGCTCGGCATGGAGGTGAAACGGAGTGGGTAGCCGTCTGACCGCGGAGGACGTCACGCTCGGCTACGGGGAGCGGGTGGTGTCGACGCGGGTGAGCCTGGCCGTGCCGGACGGCGCGTTCACGGCCATCGTGGGGCCGAACGCGTGTGGGAAGTCGACGTTGCTCAAGGCGTTCGTCCGACTGCTCACGCCGTCGTCGGGAGCGGTCCGCCTCGACGGCCGGGACGTCTCCGACCACCGCCCGAAGAGGTTCGCGCGACAGGTGGGGTTCCTGCCCCAGGGCCTGGTCGCCCCGGAGAACATCGTCGTCCGGCGGCTCGTCGCCCGGGGCCGTTACCCGCACCAGTCCCTGCTCGCCACCTGGTCGGCCGCCGACGAGGAGGCCGTCCGGTCGGCCATGGCGGTGGCCGGTGTCACGGCCCTGGCCGAACGGCCCGTCGAGGAGTTGTCCGGAGGGCAACGGCAACGGGTCTGGATCGCGATGGTGCTGGCGCAGGAGACCCCGTACCTGCTGCTCGACGAGCCCACCACCTTCCTCGACATCACCCACCAGTACGAGTTGCTGGCGCTCTTCGCGCGGCTGCGCGACGAGGGCAGGACGATCGTCGCGGTCCTGCACGACATCAACCAGGCCTGCCGCTTCGCCGATCACATCGTGGCGATGAAGGACGGCCGGGTCGTCGCGCAGGGCGCACCGGCCGACGTGGTGGACGCGGCCCTCATGCAGGAGGTCTTCGGCCTGCCGAGCATCGTGATGGCGAACCCGGTGACCGGCACTCCGATGGTGGTGCCGACCGTCTGACGCGCGACCGTGCCCAGGCCGTGGCGGCGGCGTATCAGAACGGGCTGGTCGTGGTGGAGGCCAGGCGGTAGGCCGCGCGTGGGCACCCGGACCCACGGTCAGTTCTCACGCGGCGCCGACACCTGGACGTACTCCTCGCTCTCGCGTCCTTGCGGGACCACGAGACCGGGCGTGCTCCAGGAACGCCACAGCCGGCTGTACCCGCCCCCCGCCTCCAGCAACTGGCCGTGCGTGCCCTGCTCGGTGATGCGCCCGTGCTCCAGGACGACGATGCGGTCCGCGGTGGCCGCCTGGCTGAGCCGGTGGGCGACGATCAGCGTGGTGCGACCCTCGGTGGCCGCCATGGCGGCGCGGTCGAGGTCGCGCGCGCCCGCGCTGCCGGCCTCCGCGGTGGCCTCGTCGAGGACCGCGACGGCGGGGCCGGCGAGGACGAGGCGGGCCAGGGCAAGCTGCTGGGCCTGGGCGGCCGTGAGGTGCCGTCCGCCCTCCCCCACGCTCGTGGCAAGGCCGTCAGGCAGGGTACGGAGCAAGGCGGTGGCGCCGACGAGGTCGAGGGCGGCGGTTATCTCGGCGTCGGTGGCGTCCGGGTCGGCGAGGCGCAGATCGTCGCCGAGCGTCCCGGCGAAGACGTGCACCTCCTGGCTGATCAGGGCGATCTCGCGACGGACTCGGTGCTCGCCCAGTTGCGTCAGCGGCACGCCGCGCAGGCACACCGAGCCACGAGTGGGCGCGATGATTCCGGCGGCGATGCCGGCAAGCGTGCTCTTGCCTGCTCCGCTGGCTCCGACGAGAGCGACGCGTTCCCCGGCTGCGAGACGGAGGGCGATGTCCTGCAGCACCACGGGTCCGTCGTCGTAGCAGTGCCGGGCGATGACCACCTCCAGCGCCGCAGGCTCAGGCTCGCCCGGCCCCGCCGTCGCGGACGGTCCTCGACGAGCGGGCTTAGGGCCGTCGGGGGAAGCAGGGGCGTCGGGGGAAGCGGGGGCGGGCAGTGAGGTGACGCCGACGAGGCGGGCGAGGCTCGCCCCGGCCTGCAGCACGGAGTCCGACTGGAGCAGCAGCAGGCCGATGGGGTTGAAGAGGCGGTGGAAGTAGAGCGCGGCAGTGGTGGCCGCCCCGACGGTGACCAGGTCGTCGCGGACCAGCAGGAAACCGGCGAGCAGCACGGCGGCGAGCCCCACGAACTCCGACCGGTTCATCCGCAGCCCAAGACGCGTGTGGAAGTTGAAGATCTCCAACGACAGGTCGCGGGCCACGGCGGATCGGTCGGCGATCCGAGCGACGTGGGCATCCTCCATCCGGTAGGCGCGCACGGTCGCCGAGCCACGAAGCGCCCCGGCCATCGCCTGTGCCCGCTCGCCGGTCGCCACCCGCTCCCGCGCGTAGTACGGAACCGACCGCTTCAGGTACCAGCGCAGCGCCAACGCGTAGGCCGGGGCTGCGGCCAGCCCGGCGAGGCCGAGCCGCCAGTCGAGGGCGAAGAGCCCCGCCGCGGTCAGCACGATGGACAGCAGCGCGCCGAGGAAGGCGGGTCCGCTGGTGCTGATCACATTCGTCGCCACGGCCACGTCGTCGCCGGCGCGGGCCACCAGGTCCCCGGTCCCGGCCCGCTCCAGCGTCGCCGATGGCAGGTGCAGGGCACGGTCGATGACCCGCTCCCGCAGCCGCGCCAGCACGGTCTCGCCGAGGCGCGCGGCGACCGCGGCCCCGGCCGCGGTGAGGAGCCCGGCGAGCAGCGCCGCGCCCGCGATCACACCCGCCCAGGTCACGATCTGTGGCGTGTCGGACCCGTCGATGACGTCATCGACGAGGCGGCCGAGCACCCATGGGGCGACGAGCCCGGTCGCGGCCGCGGCGACCAGCAACGTGGCGGCGGTGACGCTGAGCCCGGGCAGCCGGGCGAACTCGGCCCGGACGGCGGCCCAGGTCTGCCGGGCGGTGGCCGTCGGCAGCAGTCGCCTGGCTTCCACGCCGATCGTGGTCGACTCGTCGGTCACCGCAGGACCTCCTCCCGGTAGCGGGCGTCGCTGGCGAGCAGTTGCTCGTGAGAGCCCTCGGCGATGACCCGCCCATGGTCGATCACGGCCACCCGGTGCGTGATCCGCAGCAGGGCCGGACTGTTGGTGATCAGCACGGTGCCGCGGGCTTCCGCCCCGCGAGCCGAGGCCAACCCCTCGGCGACCATCAGCTCGGTCACCGCGTCGACCGCCGTGGTGGGGTTGTGCAGCACCAGTACCGGCGGGTCGGCGACGAGCGCCCTGGCCAGCCCGATCCGCTGCCGCTGCCCGCCGGACAGGTTCGCCCCCCGCTCGGTGAGCAGGCGGTCGACCCCGTGCGGGTGCGCGGCGAGCACGTCCTCGGCCGCCGCAGCCCGCACCGCGGCGCGCAGGGCCGTCTCGTCGATGCTGGCACCGGCGGCGAGATTGGCGCGCAGCGTCCCTTCGAACAACGCCACGTCATGCTGTTCGACCAGGACTGTGCTGCGCAGGGCGTCGATGTGCAGCTCTTCGGCGGGCACGCCGTCGACGTACAGCGTTCCCCGGTAGTCCTCTCTGGGCACCCGGCCGGACAGCAGTGCGACCAGCGCCTCGGCCTCGCCCGGATCGTAGGCGAGCACGCCCAGGACCTCACCGGCGCCGACGCGCAGGCAGACGCCGTCGAGTCCGGCGTACCCGACCGTGTCGAGGGCGAGTCGCGACGGGCTCGGGGCAGGCTGCCCGGCGGTTCCCGGCCGGGTGAGCGGCGCGGCACCGAGGACCCGGGCGACCCGCCCCGCGGAGGCGCGGGCCATGGCGAACACCTGTACGCCGTACCCGAGCGTCTGCACGGGCTCGGCGATGAACTGGGCCAGCCCGACGACGGCGACGAGCTCGCCGATGGTGAGCCGGCCCTCCAGCGCGAGCCAGCCGGCGACGCCGGCGACCGCCGCGAGGAAGAGGCCGTTCACCGTGGTGGTGAGCCCGAGGTGCAGACCCTTGGTGGTGGCGGCGCGCAGGGTGACCTTGAGGGCGTGGCGGCTGGCACCCGCGTACCGGCGTGCGGCGTGTTCCTGGGCGCCGATGCCGCGCAGCACGCGTAGGCCGGAGACAAGGTCCACGGCGAGCGCGGTGGTGGCGGCGAGGGCCTCCTGCTGAGATGCGCTGCGCCGGGTGAGCAGCGGCGCCATCCGTTGCAGGGCGACGACCAGCAGCGGCACCCCGATGAGCACCCCGAGCCCGAGCGGAACGTCGACGACGAGCAACGCGACGGCCGCGACCACGAGTGCGGTGAGCGCGGCGGCGCAGAACCCCGCGACCCGTACGACGAGGGCGGACAGCTCGGCGTCGGAGGCGGTGACGGACAGCAGTTCGCCATCGCGCATGCCCGAGCGGCGTCCGCGCGGGTCGAGGGCGCTCTCGGCGATCTCGACCCGCACGTTGTGTGCCTCCTGTTCCACCGCGGCGTACGACAGGCGGGCGCCGGTTCGGTAGGCGAAGGCGAGGACGGTGAAGAGGACGGCGAGACCGGCGAGCGAGAGCAGCAGCGCACGCACGTCCCCGGTGGCGACCGCGCGGTCGATGATCACGCCGATGGCGACCGGTACGAGGGCCTCGGTGGCCTGGTGGGTACAGAGCAGCGCGATGCCGGCCACCACGCGGCCGCGCTGGCGGCGCAGGGCACGGCGCAGCACCACCCCGCCGCTGATCTCGTCGCCTGCCATGAGCGTCAGGACCCTGTGGGAACGAAGGAAAATGTGTACACGAGCTGCGCCCTCCCAGCGATCAGGGACAGGTTAGCCTGCCCTAATGCCTGGCGGCGCCGGGGCCTGAGGGCTGCCAGGAACGGCTGGTTCCCGACGACGTCAGTCGCTGACGCTGAGGCCGGCGTCCACCTCGCCCGGGCCCGGTCCCGCGTCGGTGCGCAGTCGGCCGGCGGTGACGAGCCGCTGGAGCACGTGGTGGTGCGGGACAGCGTGCTGCACCCTGCCCCGTACACCGGTGGTGGTCACGGCCATGAACAACGAGTTGAGCAGTGACTCCTCGACCGAGTCCATGACGGCGGCGAAGAGCGGATCGATCATCCCGTCGGGTAGCGGCTGCCGCGGTTGCGGTGTCGTGGTGAAGGCGATCGCGTAGTCGCCGCTGCCGTTGGTGTACGCCGCGCCCACCCGGGACATGGCGAACACGGCCCGGCGGGCGAGCCGGCCGAGCTGACGGGCGTCCACCGGCGCGTCGGTGGCCACGATGATCATGCACGAGTTGCCGGGCGGCTCCTCCCTGTCGTGCTGCGGCACCAGCTCGGCAGCGGGCATCGGGACTCCCAGCACGGTGAGGATGCCGCTGAAGTTCGACTGGACGAGGGCGCCGACGGTATGGACGGAGCCGTCGACGCTGACCCGTCGCGACGAGGTGCCGATGCCGGCCTTGAAACCCAGGGCTGTCGTGCCGGTTCCCGCGCCGACGCACCCCTCCGCCGGCAGCCCGGCCGAGGCGTGCTCGACGGCATCGAGCACGTGTTCCTCGGTCACCGGGCGACGGCGAATGTCGGACAGGTGGGCATCGTTGGTCTCCCCGACCAGCGGATTGAACGACACTCCGGCCGGATCCCGGTCCATCAGGTAGGTGAGCACGGCGTCTGCGGCGCGGAAGACCGACAGGGTCGCAGTCAGCACGATCGGTGATTCCAGGACACCGAGTTCGTCCACCTGCGTCGAGCCGACGAGCTTCCCGTACCCGTTCCCGACGCACACGGCGGCCGGAAGCGCCCGGCGCCCGGCGCCGAGCTGGCGCGGCACGACGGCGGTGACGCCGGTGTGCAGGTCAGCGCCGTCGTCGACGGTGACGTGACCGACCAGGACGTCGGCGACGTCGGTGATGGCGTTGAGCGGGCCGGTCGGCAACGTACCGACGGTGATGCCAAGGTCCCGTGCCCGGCGTGATTCCTGGTCCATCGCACTCCTGTCGTCGTGGTCAGCCCGGCACGGTACCCGCGTTCGTCGGGTCGGTGTACCGGCGGCTGGGCCTCCCCCGAGATGTGGGCCGGGCACCCTGAGGTCGGCTACGCGAGGACGACCAGTTGGACCGCGATCAGGACGTCGAACACGCCGCACCACTCGGCGTACGAGCGGGCCACGACCCTGTCGAGCTTGAGGTGGACGAAGTCCCAGATGCCGTGGAGGAACCAGCCGGCCGCCACCAGGTAGCGGCCCAGGTCGGGGTCCACGGCCAGCCCGAGGAGGGCGAGCGCGCCGAAGGCGAGCATGCCCAGCGCCTGGACCCGGATCATGCCGGGCCGCAGCGCGTGCCCACCGATCGCGCTCCAGATCAGCGCACCCAGCGCGATCGGGACGATGGCGGCGGTCGCTGGGATCTCCGCCAGCCGGAGACCCGTGACGAGCAGGACGCAGGCGACCAGCACGGGCCAGGAGAGGCCCCGCCTTTCCGCCCGGGCGACGACCAGGTAGAGCAGGGGCAGGATCAGGAGGATCTCGCCGAGCCCGGCCACCTGGCCGGCGCGGTCGCCGCCACCGAGGGTCAGCGCGGCCGACGCGAGGGCCAGCAGCGTGGGCCAGCGCCGGCCCAGGGTGTGGATCGCGCGGCTCATCGCGCGTACTCCTCGCGGCGGCGGAGCATGACGCCAAGCATGAGCGGCAGCATCACGACGTGGGTGGCGATCATCAGTTGGTCGCCCGAGATGACGCTCAGCCAACTCAGTGGCGCGAGGACGACGGCGGGCACGAACATCGCGCCGGCCATCTCCAGCGTGCCCGCCCAGCCGTGGCCGCGGTATCGCATCCAGACGACCATCCCGACCGACATGTCGAACGCCATGGCCAGCGCGGCGATCTCGGGGTGCCGCGCCGCCGAGTGGTCGACGCCGGCGAGGGCGAGGACCCCGGTACGGGCCGCGCCGAGGACCAGCATGCCGACCACCATCGCGGCGACCATCTCCAGGTAGTGCCGAACGAGGTGGCGTCTCATCTGACTGTTCTCCTCCGGGTACGGATGTGGGGTGTCCTTCGAAGGTCCACACTGGAGGAGCCGACGGGCCGCCGGTAGTGCCGAACCCGCACGTGGGGGCGTGGGTACGTCACGCGATCTCATGACACCTGTCACGCCTGTCGGCTGCGACAATGGCCGCGTGGTGGACGAGGCGATCGAGCACGGGACGGGGCTGACCAGCTTTCGCCGGTACACCTGGTGGACCCTGACCGGGGCCGTGGTGAGCATGCTGGTCATCTTCACCGGCGACTGGCTGCTGGGTGGCGGCGTGCCGGCCTGGGCGCGCGGCGTCGGCGGCGCCGCGCTCGCCGTCACCGTCGTCGCGAGCGTGGTGCTGCTCAACCGGCGGCTGGCGCCGGTGCCCGGCGCCGCAGTGCGGGGCCGGCCCGCCGGATGGCTGCTCGCCGGGGGCGCGGGCGCCGCGGCGCTGGGCGCGATTCAGCTCGCCTTCCAGGAGTACGGGCTGTGGGCGGTGGCCCCGGCGATGATGGTGGCGATCGGCGCGGCGTTCCTGTCGGCGCGGGGCCGGCGGGCGCTCGTTGCGGGCGCGGTGGCGGGCGCACCGGTGCCCGGCACGCTGGTCTGCCTGCTCTCCGGCGAGGGTGACCTGTTCTACGCGGCGGCGTTCCCGCTGGGCCTGATGGTCTTCACCGCCTGGACGACGCTGGGCCCGTTGTGGGCGTGGGACGTCGCGGGCCGGCTGCACCGGGCGCGCGGGCTCGCCGCGGAGCTGGCGGTCAAGGACGAACGGCTGCGGTTCGCCGCCGACCTGCACGACATCCAGGGCCACCACCTTCAGGTGATCGCGGTGAAGAGCGAGTTGGCGGCGCGGCTGGCCGAGGTCGACCCGGCCCGGGCCGCCGCCGAGATGAGGGAGGTGCGGCGGCTGTCCACCGACGCGCTGCAGGAGACCCGCGCCCTGGTGCAGGGCTACCGCCGCACCACGCTGGAAGAGGAGATCTCCAACGCGACCCGGGTGCTCGCCGCCGCCGACATCGACGCGCGGATGGAGCTGCGGCCGGCTGCCGAGAGCCTGTCCGCGTCCGGCCGGCACCTGCTCGGGCTGGTGATGCGCGAGGCCACGACCAATGTGCTGCGCCACAGCCGCGCCGCGCGGGCCGACGTCGAGTATCGGGTCGACGGCGGCCGGGCCCACCTGCGGGTGAGCAACGACGGCGCGGTCGAGGTGCCTGGCACGGCGGCCGGCACCGGGCTGTCCACGCTCGCCGAGCGGCTGGCCGCGGCCGGCGGCGATCTGAGCTGGCGGCACGACGGGGACCGTTTCGTCGTCGCGGCGAGGCTGCCGGTGGGTGCGGCATGATCCGCCTGCTGCTCGCCGACGACGAGGAGATGCTCCGTGGTGCCCTGGCGGCGCTGCTCGGGCTGGAGGCCGACATCACCGTCGTGGCCGAGGCGTCGACCTCCACGGATGCCACGCGCCTGGCTCTGGAGCACCGGCCCGACATCGCCGTACTGGATCTGGAGATGCCGCCGACCGACGGGCTGCGCGCCGCCGAGGAGATCCGGGCCATGCTGCCCACCCGGATCGTGCTGGTCACCCGGCATGCCCGGCCGGCCGTGCTACGCCGGGCGCTGTCCGCCGGGGTGAGCGGCTTCGTGCCGAAGAGCACGGCGGCCACCCGGCTGGCGGAGATCGTCCGCGACGTCGCGGCCGGCCGGCGATACGTCGACCCGGAGATCGCCGCGTCCGCGCTCACCGAGGACGCCTGTCCGCTCACTGAGCGCGAACTGGAGATGCTGCGCGCGTCCCGGACCGGAGCGTCGGTCAACGAGATCGCCGCACGCGTTCACCTCGCCCCGGGCACCGTCCGCAACTACCTGTCCGCCGCCATGACCAAGCTCGGCGTCAGCTCGCGGCACGCCGCCGCGCATCGCGCGTGGGAGGAGGGCTGGATCTAGCCGGGGATGGGCCCGCGTTCACATCGTCATCGGTGAGAGCCGGGTGCCGTGGGGGGCGTCACCCGTACCCGCTCCTCCTCAGGGCGGCTCTCGATGCCGTCGAGCTGCTCTGAGATGGTCTTCCGCAGGTCGTCGTAGTCCCGGAAGTAGTAGTCGTTGAACAGTGTGTAGCCGGTCCACATCAGGTTGGCGCACACCCGCGGCACCACCCGGCCCGTCGCCGCGCCCATGCCGACGAGCGCCACCGACTTGATGCTGCCCGGCTCCTTCTCGTTCTGCATGTGGATCGCCTGGAACGCGGCGGCGCACGCCAGAGCCACGTTCAACGTCTCGCTCACGTCCTGCACCGACTGCTCCATCGTCGGCGTCGAGATCAGGAACTTCGGGTTGGTCGCCCCGGACGGCACACACACGGCACTTCCCACCGGCAGCGACCCCCCGAACTGGTCGCGGATCGCGCGCTGGACGCGCAGCTGGATCCCCGCACCGAGGTGCCGCTTGATGACCGCATCGACCCCGCCGTCCATCCGCCCGGCCGAGTTGGTCGGGCTGACCCAGGCGTCGGCGTGCTGGCCGGTGATCGACCCCTTGTGGATCTCGACTTCAGGGGTGTCGGCGAACGCCGCGCGCCACGCCTGCACCACCTTGGCGTTGACGTCCTTCAGCACCACCTTGAGCAGCGGCTTTTCAAGATCGATAGTCATGGGTGGCTCACTCCGGCGGCGGGAAGGGGGTATCCGACGTGAATCAAAATACCGCGTCATCGGGCGGACGGAATCCGGGGTGAAGACACCGGCGGGTGGGCTCTCCTGTTTCCCGCCCGCGCCTCCGAAACTCTCGCACGGCACAATTTCCCCACCTTGATCACCCGTGCCGCCACCGGCACGGGTCGCCACCTCAGGAGTCCACGATGACCGACGCCGACGCCCCCACCCCGTCCGACCCGACCGATCCGCTGGCCCTCACCGAGCTCTTCAAGGGCGGCGGCGAGCCGTGGCTGCCGCTCCTGAAACCGGTCATCGAGGCGCAGCCGGCCGCGGCCACGTTCATCGGCCCGGGCCGCGCCCCGAAGGTCGTACCCGTCCGGGAACTGACCTTCCAGGCACTCAAGCCCAACCCACCGCACAAGTGGAAGGTCGTCGTCTTCGGCCAGAACCCGTACCCGCGGCCCGAGAGCGCCACCGGCATCGCCATGTTCGACAACACCTTCCACGACTGGGCCGACAGCCAGTTCGGCAGGGTCGTCACCATCCGCTGCATCATCAAGGCCGCGGCGATGTGGAAGCACGGCATCCCCAAGAAGACGCCGATCGGGGACATCCGCGCCCTGCTGAAAGAACACGACACCGTGCAGCCGCCGGAGTGGTTCCAGGCAATGCTCACGCAGGGTGTGTTGCTGCTGAACGCGGCACTCACCGCGAGCAGCGACGGCGCGATGTCCACCGGCCAGCACACCGCGTTCTGGCAACCGGTCGTCGAGAAGCTCGTCGAGGAGATCCTGAGGGCCAAGAAGCACGCCGACGAAGAGGACCGGGGCGTGGTGTTCGCGTGGTGGGGGGCGCACGCCCGCAACCTGAAGAAGATCGTGCTCCAGCTCGAGAAGAAGTACCCCGAGGTGGAGGTCCGGCACATCGACCACCCCAACCCCGCGGCACAGGGCGACATCTTCTGCGACGGGAACCACTTCGCCGACGTGAACGCGGCGCTCAGGACGCTGGGGGCCGACGAGATCGACTGGCTGCCCAGCAAGGGGTGGAGCAAGCTGACCGGGCAGGCCGGCGGCACGGACGCGGACATGGCCGACCGGATGGGGGCGTTCATCGCCTCCACGATGGAACTGCACAAGCTCTACCTCGAGCGGCTCGCCAGCGTCAAGGACGAGGGGCTCGTACTTCCCGCGATCACCGGCGTGTTCGACACCCCGCTCATGGACTTCCGCGAGGCCGCCGCACCGGTGGCCAAGCTGCTGTCGGGGCTCGACTGGCACGTGGAGCAGTCACGCCGGTTCGGCGAGATGCAGGTGGACGGCGGGGCCAACGACCTGTCCGTCGACGAGGTCGCCGCCCTCTACCTGTACACCTGCGAGTCGGCGTTCTATCGGCAGATCAATGCCACGCTGCGCAACCCGGACCGCAGCCAGATCCTCCCGTACCTGCCGTACCTGCGACTGTTGTTCTCGGCTGTGTCGCGGCTTCCGGCCCGCAAGGAGCCGCTGTGGCGCGGGGTGTCACTGGACCTGCGGGCGCAGTACCCGCTCGGCCAGACCGTTACGTGGTGGGGCGTGTCCTCGTGCACGTCGAAGCTCAGCGTGGCCCAGGCGTTCCTCGGCGGCCGCGGCAAGCGGACGCTCTTCGAGGTGCTTCCCGTGCGGGCGGTGGGCATCCGCAGGTTCTCCGCGTTCACCGGCGAGGAGGAGTTCATCCTCGCCCCCGGCACGCAGCTCGAGGTGACCGACGTGCGGGCCGAACGCAACGGCCTGTGCACCGTGCGGCTGGCCGAACTGGCCGAGCAGCACCTGGTGGCGTGAGCAGTCGAGTCGGGTGCCGGGACAACGCCGGCACCCGAGGCGTCATGCGATGACCGGAAGGCGCCGCGCCGTCGGGGGAACCTCGTTGATGCACGCCACGGGATGCCCGGCACCTCGCGGAACCAGGGCGGGTTGCTCCTCGGCGCAGGCGTCGATGGCCTGCCAACAGCGGGTCCGGAACCGGCAGCCGCTGGGCGGGTTCACCGGACTGGGTGGATCGCCTCGGAGGAGGATCTGCTCACGCTCGTGGTGCGGGTCCGGCACCGGCGCGGCGGACAGCAACGCCTTGGTGTACGGGTGAGCCGGGCGGTCGAAGATCTCCGCCACGGTGCCGGTCTCCACCACCTTGCCGAGGTACATGACGGCGACCCGGTGCGAGATGTGCCGCACGACGGACAGGTCGTGGGCGATGAACACGTACGCCAGGCCGAGGTCCCGTTGCAGCCGCCGAAGCAGGTTGATCACCTGCGCCTGTACCGACACGTCGAGCGCCGACACCGGCTCGTCACAGACCACCACCTCGGGCTGCAACGCCAGGGCGCGAGCGATGCCGATCCGCTGCCGCTGCCCGCCGGAGAACTGGTGCGGGTAGCGGTTGACGTGCTCCGGGTCGAGTCCGACGGTCTCCAGCAGTTCCTGGACCCGCTGCCGGCGCTTGTCGGCAGCGGGCAGCTCGCCGTGCACGGCGAACGGCTCGGCGATGATCTGGCCGATCGTCATCCTCGGGTCGAGCGACGAGTACGGGTCCTGGAAGACGACCTGGATACGCCGTCGCAGGTCGCGCAGCTCCCTGCCGCGTAGCCCGGCGATGTCGGTTCCCCGGTAGCGGACCTGCCCGCCGGTCGGCTGTTCGAGCCGGGTCAGCAGCTTGGCGAGGGTCGACTTGCCGCAGCCGGACTCACCGACGATGCCCAGCGTCTCGCCGGCCCGAAGCTGGAACGAGACGCCGTCGACGGCCTTGACCACCCCCGCCGACCGTTTGATCAGGCTTCCTCGCCGGACCGGGAAGTGCCTGGTCAGCCCTTCGACATCGAGCAGCAGGTCGCGGGTCATGCCGCGCTCCCGCAGAGCCGGCCGATGACGAAACCGAAGTTGTACGGATGTACCGGATGGCTGCGCGGAACCGACAGCAGGATCCCGTCGCCGGGCGACCGGTACTCCTCAAGGACGGTGAGGTCGACCGGGGAGAGCAACCGGCCGAGCAGTTCTCCCTCGGTGGTGGCGGTCAGCAGTCGGTCCTCGGTGATCTCGGGTACCAACATGCCGCCGTGCCCGGGCCGCAGGTCCCAGGCGACCTCGACGTCGGTGACCGTCCGGGGCGGAGCCGGCTCGTCGAGCATGCCCAGGTGGACCATCACCCGGCGGACGCCGTCGACGTTCCGGGCGATCCAGTCGTCCTCGCTGCGGGAGCCGAAGCCGAGGCCGCCGACCTCGACGCCGACGGCGGACACCCCGGCGGCGCTGGCCGCGTCGAACACCGAGTTCGGGAACGCGACCGCGGCGTCCTCACCCTGGATGTACGGCATGCCGAAGGCGACGGCCATCTCCCGGCTGGCGGCCGACAGCGGGCCGGTCGCGTCGTAGAGCACGACACCCCAGGTGGTGCCCCACGGGCCGGGGTGGAAGTCCAGCAGGTGGGTGGAGCGCTCGATGATCTGCTCGACGAGCACCTGGCCGGTCCGTCCGGTGATCGACTCGGTGTCGCGCAGGATCGCCTTGTTCATGTTGACGAAGCCGACCTGCTGGATGTCGTTGGAGTAGCGGGTGACGGTCCGCAGGGCGTACGGGTTGGCGGCCGGCACGACCACCAGGGTTCCGCGCAGCGTGCCCGGGTCGGTGCCGGCCAGCACTGCGCGCAGCACCGCGTGCGAGAACCACTCGTTGCCGTGCACCCCGGACAGCAGGGTGAGCGTCGGCCCGTCGGCGGCGCCCGTCACCACGTGGGCGTGGATGGCCAGTTCCGAGCCGTCCAGATCGGTCAGTACGGGGAACCGGAGGATCTGGCGTTCCCCGGCACGGGTTCGCAGCGGTGCGCGGGAGGTCATGTCGTCACGGCCTTTCGGGGATCGACGAGGTGGTGGCGGTCCCCGTCAGGGCATCGCCGGGTGGGGTCACGCGCAGACACGCCGCCAGGTGGCCGGCCGCCACCGGTACGAGGTTCGGCACGGCGGCCGAGCAGTCGGGCATGCTGATCCCGCAGCGCGGGGCGAACGCGCACCCCGCCGGCAGTGCGGTCATGCTCGGCGGTGAACCGGGGATCGCCCACAGCTCCTCGTCGGCGGGCCGGTCGAGGCGGGGTACGGAGTCCAGCAGGCCCCGGGTGTAGGGCATCGAGGGGTTGTCGAACACGTCGGCGGCGGTGCCGACCTCGACGAGCCGGCCGGCGTACATCACCGCGATCCGGTCGGCGGTCTCGGCCACGATCCCGAGGTCGTGGGTGATCATCAGAATCGCCGCGCCGGTACGCTCCCGGACGGCCCGCAGCGCGGCGAGCACCTGGGCCTGCACGGTGACGTCCAGGGCGGTGGTGGGCTCGTCGGCGATGATGAGATCCGGGTCGTTGGCGATGGCCATCGCGATCACCACCCGCTGGCGCATGCCGCCGGAGAACTGGTGCGGGTAGTCGCCGAGCCGGTTGCGGGCGTCCGGGATTCCGACGGTGTCCAGCAGTTCCACGGCGCGGGCCCGGGCGGCGGCCCGGGAGCCGCCCTGGTGCACCCGGACGGCCTCGGCGACCTGGTCGCCGATGGTGTGCACCGGGCTCAGCGAGGACATCGGGTCCTGGAACACCATGGCGATCCGGCTGCCCCGCAGGCGTCGGAACTGCGGCTCGGCCAGCCCGACGAGTTCCTGGCCGGCGAAGTGGATCGAGCCGCTGACGGTGGCGGTGGGCGGCAGCAGCCCCATCAGCGCCGCGGCGCTGACGGACTTGCCCGAGCCGGACTCTCCGACCAGGCCGACGACTTCGCCACGGCGCAGGTCCAGGTCGAGGTGGCGGACGGCGGACACGTCGCCGCTGTCGGCGGCGAACACCACCCGCAGGTCGCGGACCGACAGCAGCACGTCGTCGGGTACCGCATCGGTGCGGGCCGCCGGCCGGGCCAGGTACCGGCGACGGCGCGGGCCCTTGGTCTGGGTCGGGTCGAGGGCGTCGCGCAGCCCGTCTCCGACGAAGTTGACGGACAGGGCGATGAGCAGGATGACCAGGCCCGGGAAGTAGAACAGCCAGGGCCGGGTGGCGACCGCGGACTGGGCGTTGGCCACCAGCAGGCCGAGGGAGGTGTCCGGCGGCTGGACACCGAAGCCGATGAACGACAGCGCGGTCTCGGCGAGGATCGCGGTGGCGACCAGGATGGTCACCGACACGATGATCGGGGCGGCCACGTTGGGCAGGATGTGCCGCACCATGATCCGGAGATCGGACGAGCCCAACGCCCGGGCCGCGGAGATGAACTCACGTTCCCGCAGGCCGAGTACGACGCCACGGACGACCCGGGCGACGCTGGTCCACATCAGCGCGGCGAGCACGACCGCGATGAGCACCCACCCGCCGCCGCTGCCGGCGAAGTTGTGCCCGAGTACGGCGGCGACCGCGATCGTCGGCACGGTGAGGAACAGGTCCACCAGCCGCATCAGCAGTGCGTCAGTGCGTCCGCGGTAGTAGCCGGCGACGATGCCGACCACGGTGCCGACCACCGCCGCGCCCAACGCCACGGTGAGCGCGATCAGCAGTGACTGCTGGGTACCGCGCATCACCTGGGCGAGCAGGTCGTGGCCGAGCGAGTCGGTGCCCAGCGGGTGGGTCGCCGACGGTGGCTGCGAGTTGTCGGGCGTGATGTCGTCGTGGTTGTAGCGCCACAGCAGCGGGCCGACGAACGCGAACAACGCGACGGACACGAGGGCCACCAGCGCGGCCACGGCAAGCCGGTGCCGGCGGAACCGGGCGAGGACACCGCGCCACGGACCGGGCACGGCGGCGGGTACGGACACCGGTGGCGGTTCAACGGACACGACGGATCCTCGGATCGAGAGCGGCGTACAGGATGTCGGCGAGCAGGTTGAACAGGACCACGGCGACCGCCGCGACGAGCAGCCACGCCATCACGGCGTTGACGTCCCGCCCGTTGATGGACTCCAGCAGGTAGTCGCCCATACCCCGCCACTGGAAGACGGTCTCGGTGACCACCGCCCCGGCGAAGACGGCGGTGAAGTCCAGCGCGATGACCGTCACCAGTGGGGTGAGCGCCGTGCGCAGGGCGTACTTGCGCAGCACGGTGCGCCGTCGTAGGCCCTTGGCGGTGGCCAGCTTGACGTAGTCGCTGCCGAGCACGTCCAGCATCGACGAGCGCTGGAACCGGCTCCACGCGGCGAAGTTGATCAGCACGAGCGTGATGGTCGGCAGCACCAGGTGGCCGGCGAGGTCGGCGATCCGGCCGCCCAGGGTGGGTGGCGGGATCACCGAGCTGTCGCCAACGGTGTAGATCAGCGTGCTGCCGGCGAGGGTGTTCAACTCGATGCCGCCCTGCTTGAGCAGCACGGCCAGCCAGAACGACGGCATCGCCAGGAACAGGAAGCCGGTCGAGGTGAACAGGTAGTCAAGCCAGGAGTACTGGCGGACCGCGCTGACGACCCCGACCAGGATCGCCAGCACGGCCGCGATCAGCATCGCGATGAGGACGAACCGCATCGTGATGCCCAGGCGCGAGGCGATCTCCATGCCGATGTCGGCGTTGCGGTCGACCGACGGGCCGAAGTCGCCCTGGACGACCCCGGTCAGCCAGTCCCAGTACCGCTGCAGCACGGGCTGGTCCAGCCCGAGCCGTGCCTCCTCGGCGGCGATCGTGTGCGGCGGCACCGGTGGTTGTCGCTCCCGGAGTTCGGCCAGCGGATCACCGGACTTGGCCACGGCCAGGAATATCAGGAACGTCGACACGAACAGCACCGGAATGGCGACGAGTAGCCGCCGCAGGGCGAAGCCCACGATCTCCATGAGGAACCTTCCCGCGCCCTCTGCCGGCTAGCCTTCGCCGCCGGTGATCTTCCGGAGACGTCCCCAGTGCCAGAACGGGATCCGGAAGTCGACCTGATCGGCCCAGCCGAAGAACTGGTCGCTGCGCATCAGGTAGATGCAGTACCAGAACAGCGGCACCACGCTCGCGTCGCGGGCCCACACCTCCTGGAGCTGCCGGTAGTGCGCGATCCGCTCGTCGCGGTCGGTGGTCGACCGGCCGGCGACGTAGCAGGCGTCGGCGTCGGGATTGGCCAGCGCGAGGTGGTTGCGCTGCCCGCCGCCCTCCAGCCGGCTGGCGGTGATGTCCGGGTCGGGCATCATGTTCCCGCCGCTGATGGTCAGGTCGAAGTCGCCCTCCCGGCCGATCTGCCGCGACCACGTCTCCGAGTCCAGCCCGGCGTACTCGACGTGCACGCCGATCGCCGCGAGGTCCTCGGTGACGCTGCGCGCCAGCCCGCCGTGGCCGTCGAAGGTGGCCATGTAGTACATCCGCAGCGACAGCCGACGGCCGTCCGCGCCGCGCGGGTACCCGGCCTCGTCGAGCAGCTTCTCGGCCGTGGCCGCGTCGTGGCCGACCGCCTTGACGTCGCGGGCCACGGCGAAGCTGCTGCCGGGGAAGAAGTTGTCCCACGGCTCCGACCAGCCGGGCTCGGCGAAGCGTTCGAGGCGGCTGCGGTCCACGGCATGCGCGAGCGCCAACCGCAGCCGGCGGTCGGCCCACCGCTCCTGCCGGTAGTTGAAGCTCAGCAACGCGACGCCGGGCCCACGCTCGCGGTACACGCTGGCGTGCTCCGAGCCCTCGGCCAGCGGCAGCCGCTTCATGGTGAGCACGTCCTGCGGCGCGAAGTGTGCCCTGCCGTCGGCGATCATGCGGACGCACTCGTCGAGGTCCGGTTCGACGACGATGGTCACCCGGTCCACGCCGGCCGGCGGCCCCCAGTACCCGTCCCAGGCCTCCAGCGCGATCCGCCCGTTGGGCACCATCTCGACGAACCGGAACGGGCCGGAGCCGACCGGCTGCTGGTTGTGCGGGTTGGTCGCCCAGTCGGTGCCCTCGTACAGGTGCTTGGGCAGGATGTGGGTGGCGGCGAAGTTGCCGAGTTGGGTGAGGAACGCGGCGTTGGGCTCCTCCAGGTGGTACTCGACCAGGTGGTCGTCGAGCACCTTGATGTCGGCGATGCCGTGCAGGAACGACGCGGCGTGGTACCCGTTCGCCAGGGCGGTCAGGTGGGTGTAGGCGACGTCGTGGGCGGTGACCGGCTGGCCGTCGTGCCAGCGGGCGTGCCGGTTGAGGGTGAACCGCCAGCGCCGGGCGCCGTCCAGGCACTCCCAGTGCTCCGCCAGGTCCGGGTAGGACGCGGCGCCGCCGACCTCGGTGACGACGAGGCGGCTGAAGATGTTGTTGGCGACGAAGTAGCCGGCGCCCCCGACGAAGTTGCGGTACGACTCGTTGATCTCGGTCGTACCGTTGGGTACGACGACGATGTACTCGTCCAAGTCCTGTCCTCGGTGTTGGGGTGGGAATTGTGGATGAAAGGGTCAGCGCTCGACGGGCCGGATCCGGCCCCAGTGCCAGAACGGCACCCGGAAGCCGACCTGGTCCGGCCAGCCGAAGAAGCTGTCGCTGCGCAGGTAGTAGGCCGCGTACCAGAACAGCGGCACCCAGTCGACGTTGCGGGCCCAGACCCGTTGCAACTCCTGGTAGTGCTCGCCGCGCCGGGCCTGGTCGATGGTGGCCCGGGCCGCCGCGTAGCAGGCGTCGGCCTCCGGGTCGGACAGCCTGCCATGGTTGCGTCCGCCGCCGGTCTCGAACCGGCTGGCGGTGATCTCCGGGTCGGGGACCATGTTGCCGCCGCTGATCGTGAGGTCGAACTCGGCGTCGCCGGCCACCTGGCGGGCCCAGGTCGGCGAGTCGAGCCCGGCGACCTCGACGTCCAGTCCGACGGCACGCAGGTCCTCGGCGACCGCCGCGGCGATACCGGCGTGGCCGGTGAAGTTCTTCATGTACGCCAGCCGCAGTGTCGGCCGGTCGGCGCCGGCTGACGTGATCCCGGCCGCGTCGAGCAGCCGGACCGCCTCCGCCGGGTCGAACGCCGGTGCGGTCGCGTCATCGGCGAACGCCCAGTCCACGCTGCGTGGCAGGTAGTGGGCGTACGGCTCGGACCAGCCGGGGTCGGACAGCGGGATCAGCCGGCGGCGGTCGACCGCGTGCGCGATGGCGGCGCGGGCCCGTCGGTCGTGCCACCGGTCCTGGGTGTGGTTGAAGCCGAGCACGGCGATTCCGGGGCCGCGTTTGCGCCACACCGAGGCGACCTCGCTCCCCTCGGCCAGGTGCAGCCGGGGGAAGGTGAGCACGTCCTGGACCAGGTAGTGGGCCCGCCCGTCGGCGACCTTGCGGACGGCCTCGTCGAGGTCGGGCTCGATGTCGAGGATGACCCGGTCGACCTGGGGGCGGGGCCCCCAGTAGCCGTCCCACGCCTCCAGCACCACCCGCTCGCCGGGTACGTGCTCGACGAACCGGAACGGGCCGGAGCCGACCGGCTGCTGGTTGTACGGGTTGGTCGCCCAGTCCGTGCCCTCGTACAGGTGCTTGGGCAGGATGTGGGCGAACACCAGGTTGCCCAGCTGGGCGAGGAACCCGGCGTTGGGCTGACGGAGCACGTACCGCAGCTCGTGCGGGCCGAGCACCTCGATGTCCTGCACGTCGTGCAGGAACGACGCGGCGTGGTAGCCGTTGGCCAGGGCGGTCAGGTGGGTGTACGCGACGTCCTCGGCGGTCACCGGCTCACCGTCGTGCCAGCGGGCGTGCCGGTTGAGCTGGAACCGCAGCGTACGGGCGTCGGGCGCCATCTCCCAGTGTTCGGCGAGGTCCGGATATGCCGCCGGGGATCCGGTGTCGAACACGACGAGCCGGCTGTAGATGTTGTTCGCCACGAAGTAGCCGGCCGAGCCGACGAAGTTGCGGTAGACCTCGTTGAATTCCACGGCCGGGGCCGGGACCTCGACGATGAAGTCACGGCCGGACCGGTGTTCACCCGTCACTCTTTGACACCCCACTCCTGGCTGTTGTAGCTGGTGCCGAAGCGGGTCGGGTTGACCCGCACGTTGCCGAGGTCGCTGCGGTACGCGACCAGGGTCGGCGTCTGGTAGATCGGCAGGGTCACGGCCTGCTCGCTGATCCGGGTGTCCACCTTGTTCAGCAGGTCGATGACCTGCTGCGGGTCCAGGGTGCGGGCCGCCGCGGTGAGCCAGCCGTCGATCTCCTGGTCCTTGTAGCCGGTGTGGGTGCCCTTCGAGCCGAACACCGCCTGCGCGGTGGCGGTGGGGATGACGTCGAGGTTGGTGCCGAAGACGATCAGGTCGAAGTCGCCGGTGTTGACCGTGGTGCCGAGGCTGTCGGTCTCCTGGAGCTGGAGCGTGATGCCGAGCTGCTTGAGCTGGTTCTGGACGAGCACCGAGGTGTCCAGCCGAACCTGGTTGCCCTTGCTGTAGCGCATCCGCAGCGTCGGTACCGGCTTGCCCTTGGGGTCGGTGAGCTTGCCGTCGCCGAGCACGTAGCCGGCATCGGTGAGGATCTTCTTGGCCGCGTCGAGGTTTCCGTCGCCGAGCCCCGCCGGGGTCACCGTGTCGGTGTAGGCGGCGGTGCCTTCGAGGGTCTGGCCGGGCATGAAGTTGCGGTTGCCGAGCGGCTTGGTGCCGGCCGCGAACTGGCCGATGGTCTTGTCGATGACGGCCTGCCGGTCGACCGCGGTGAAGATCGCCCGGCGCAGGGCGACGTCAGCCAGTGCCGGGTGGGCGGTGTTGATGTCCAGGTGCTCGTAGACCAGCCCGGAGGCCAGCGACGTGGTGACGTTGCTGATGCCCTTGAGCTGCTCGACGAGGTCGAGGGTCGGACGGGGCACGACGACCTGGATCTCGTTGTTGGCCATCGCGGTGACCGCTTGCCGCTCGTCGGTGAGGATCCGGAAGACGAGTTGGTCGAGGTGCGGGCCGTCGCCGTACCACTTGGGGTTCTTCTTCATGGTGACCGACTGGTTCGGCACGTACTCGGAGATCAGGTACGGCCCACCCGACCAGGTCGGCACCGTGCTGGCGAAGTAGTCGTTGAACGAGGTGGCCAGGTCGCCGTGCTGGGCGGCGATGTGCGCCGGCAGCAGGTGCGGGAACATCAGCCGCCACGGCTGGTAGGTGTTCTTGAACTCGACGGTGACGGTCTTGCCGTTGTCACTGCCGGTCACCGAGGCCACCTGGTCGTACCCGGCCTGGGTGGCCGGCTCGCAGGCGGAGCACTGCTGCGGGTCCTGGACCTGCCAGGTGTACTTGAAGTCGTCGGCGGTGATCGGGGTCCCGTCCGACCAGGCGGCTTCCGGCCGGATGCGGTACTCGACGGTCTGCGGCGAGTCCTTGACGACCTTGACCTCGCTGACCAGCGCGTCGTTCTTGGCCATCGTGAAGTCGGGCTGGGAGATCATCGCGTGCGGGAGCACCGGGTTGAGGATCTGCCGGTAGCCGAAGACGTCGCCGGTGGCGTGCAGGATGTTCCAGTTCTTGACGTCGACCTCGATCGAGTAGGCGAGCGTCCCGCCGTCCTTGACCTTGGCCTGGTTGGCGTCGACCTGCCCGGCCTTGATGCCGTCGCCGACGTTCTCGTCGCCCCCGCCGGTGCTGCAGGCGGCGAGCAGTAGGGGCAGCAGGGCGAGCCCGGCTGTCGCCGCCCGGAGGCGGCGGTGAGGGTTGCGGTGAGACACGGATGACCTCCCGGTACGTGGACGTTCGTCGTGCTGCGCGGGGTCGGGCATCAGACGGTGATGCGCTGGTACCGGGAGGCCAGGCTGGCTAACCGGCACGGCCCCGGCATGCGCACCAAACCAGGCGGCGTTCGTTGACCGGGGCTTCTTTCCACATGGTGGATAGTAGTATCCGCATCGCGCACGTCAAGAGTTCGTTCGGAGGATCTGGATTGGGCCGGGCGGACACTCCGTCACCGGAGCCGAACGGCGCCCGGGTGGATGCAGCGCCGACACCGCCGCACGGCATACGATGTGCGCCGCGCAGGCATCAGCGCGGATCACGGCGGCACGGGAACGAGGGGACATGGAGCGGGAAGGCGACAGCGCAGGCGGAGGCGGGGGCGTCCAGTCCGTCAAGCGAGCATTGCAGATCATGAATGTAATCGCCGACACCGGAGCACCGTGCGGACTGTCCGAACTGGCGACCGCCACCGGCCTGCCGATCGCCACCATCCACCGGCTACTTCGGACGCTGATCAGCGCCGGCATGCTGCGACAGGAGCCGGATCGCCGGTACGCCCTGGGCAGCGCCCTCATCCACCTCGGCGACCAGGCCCTGACCATGATCGCCCCATTGGTCCGGCCGCACCTGGCGACGCTGGTCGAGGCCCTCGGTGAGACCGCCAACGCGGCCCGGCTGGAGGGAACCCACATCGTCTACCTCGCCCAGGTTGCCTCCCGTCACCAGATGCGAATGTTCATTGAGGTCGGTCGGCGGGTGGAGGCGTACCGGACCGCCGTCGGCAAGGCGATGCTCGCGCAACTCGACGACCAGGTCATCGCCGACGTGTACGCCAACACCGAGTTCGTCGCGACCACGCCGACCAGCATCACCAGCCTGGACGACCTGCTGCGCGAGTTGCGGGCCGTGCGGGCGAACGGCTTCGCCACCGACGACGGCGAACAGGAGGTCGGGGTGCGCTGCGTCGCGGTGGCCGTTCCCGGTCCACCCGGCACCCTGGCCCTGTCCGTGTCGGGGCCGACCGCCCGGATCAACGACAGCCTGGTCGCCCAAGCCGTGCCGCTGCTGCAGCAGTCGTCGTCCGTGATCGCCGCGGCGACCCGCGCCACCCACACCGGACTGCCGGCCCCTCGGTCACACCGTTAGGGCCGACTCCTGCACACCCGTCCGGCAGCGCCGGGGCAGCCGGGCATTCCGCCCGGCAGCCCACGCCCGCCGGCCGGGCGCCTCAGTCGTCGAGCAACTGGTACGCCGGCAGGGTCAGGAAGTCGACGTAGGTCGTGCCGAGCGCGACCTCCTCGAACACCTCGCGCGCCACCTCGTACCGGCTCGCGGCGAACCGCTCCACGCCCAGCTCGGCCCTCAGCGCGGCGATCTCCTCGGCGATCAGGCCACGGACCAGGTCCGCCGTGACCACCGCGTCGGTGTCCAGCACCGTCCCGGTGCGCACCCACTGCCAGACCTGCGACCGGGAGATCTCCGCCGTCGCGGCGTCCTCCATCAGGTTGAAGATGGCCACCGCGCCGGTGCCGCGTAGCCACGCCTCGACGTAGCGGAGCCCGACCGCGATGTTGTTGCGCAGGCCCGCTTCGGTCACCGCGCCGGGTGTGGCCGCGATGTCGAGCAGGTCGTCGGCCGTGACCTTCACGTCCTCCCGCTGACGGCCGACCTGGTTCGGCCGGTCCCCGAGTACGGCGTCGAACACCTCCCGGCAGACCGCGACCAGGCCCGGGTGCGCCACCCAGGAACCGTCGAAGCCGTCGCCGGCCTCGCGCTCCTTGTCCGCCCGCACCTTGGCCAGGGCCGCCCTGGTGGTCTCCGGCTCGCGGCGGTTCGGGATGAAGGCCGCCATGCCACCCATCGCCACCGCGCCGCGCCGGTGACAGGTCGCGACGAGCAGGTCGGTGTACGACCGCATCATCGGGGCCGTCATCGTCACGGAGTTACGGTCCGGCAGCACGAATCCGGCGCCTGCGTCGCGGAAGTTCTTGATGATGCTGAACAGGTAGTCCCATCGTCCGGCGTTCAGGCCGGAGGCGTGCTCGCGCAGCTCGTAGAGGATCTCGTCCATCTCGAACGCGGCGGTGATGGTCTCGATCAGCACGGTGGCCCGGATCGTGCCGGTGGGGATGCCCAGCGCCTGCTGCGCGTGCCGGAAGACGTCGTTCCACAGCCGGGCCTCCCGGTGGCCCTCCAGCTTCGGCAGGTAGAAGTACGGTCCACTGCCGGCCGCGATCAACCGGCGGGCGTTGTGGAAGAAGTAGAGCCCGAAGTCGACCAACGCGCCGACCGCCGGCACGCCGTCGACGAGCAGGTGCCGCTCGTCGAGGTGCCAGCCGCGCGGGCGGACGACGATCGCCGGCAGCGGGTCGCCGGTGAGCCGGTACTGCTTGCCCTCGGCGCTGGTGAACTCGATCCGACGTTCGATGGCGTCGGTCAGGTTGAGCTGGCCGCCGACGACGTTCGCCCAGGTCGGCGCGCTGGCGTCCTCGAAGTCGGCGAGCCACACCCGCGCGCCGGAGTTCAGCGCGTTGATCGTCATCTTCCGGTCGGTCGGTCCGGTGATCTCCACCCGCCGGTCGCGCAGGTCGGCCGGTGCCGGCGCGACCTGCCAGTCGGCCGCCCGGACGTCGGCCGTGTCCGACAGGAAGTCCAGCCGCCCGGTGCTGGCGATCTCGGCACGGCGGCGTACCCGGTCGGCGAGGATCCGGTCCCGGTCGGCGACGAACCGGCGGTGCAGGTCGGCGACGAAGGCGAGCGCGTCCGGGGTGAGCACCTCCGCACCGCCCACGACGGCCGGTCCAACGATCGTCACCGAGGCATCTGTGGCCATACCCCAACCCCTGCCTTTCACATCGTGAATACTAGTTTCCGCATCGCGGAAGTCGGTGGGTACCATATCATCAGGCCGGGCCATCCAGTACCGCGACCAGAACCACGAGGGGGGCCTTGGTGCCGCAGGAAGCGCCGACCGGCCGGTCCGGCGTGCAGTCCCTTCAGCGCGCCTTCGACCTGCTCGAACACCTCGCCGACGCGGGTGGCGAGATGGGGCTCTCCCAACTCGCCGCCGTCGCCGGTCTCCCCCAGCCCACCATCCACCGGCTGATCAGGACCCTCGTCGCGCTGGGGTACGTGCGCCAACAGCCGTCCCGCCGTTACGCCCTGGGCGCCCGGCTCATCCGGCTCGGCGACACCGCCAACCGGCACCTCGGCCAACGGGCCCGGCCGGTGCTCGCCGACCTCGTAGCGGCAACCGGCGAGACGGCCAACCTGGCGACCTTGGACGGCGACCGGGTGGTGTACCTGGCGCAGGTGCCGTCACCGCACGCGATGCGGATGTTCACCGAGGTGGGCCGCAGGGTGCTGCCGCACTGCACCGGGGTGGGCAAGGCACTGCTGGCCCAGCTACCGGCGACGGAGGCGCACAGCATCCTCGCCCGGACCGGGATGCCGGCGATGACCGAGCACACCATCACTGACCTGGCGGAGTTCGACCGCGAACTCGACCGGGTCCGCGCGGCCGGGTACGCGATCGACGAGGGCGAGCAGGAGGTGGGCGTCCGTTGCGTCGCCGCGCCGGTCGTCGGCGCGCCCACGATGACCGCGCTCTCCGTCTCCGGCCCAGAGGGACGGCTGACCCGGCAGGCCGCCGAACGGATCGCGCCGGTGCTGCGTTCGGCCGCGGAACGACTCGCCGCCGACATCGCCGCCGGCAACTGACGCCCTGCCCGGGGCTCAGGGTCGCGTCGACACGGCCGACGACCGCGAAGAGCGCCGCCCAGCGGGAGTTGCCAGCAGCGCGACCACGGTTCCGTCCGACTTCGGCGGACGGTTGAACCCAACCTCCGGCTCCTACGTAGTGGCCGGGAAGCCAACTCCGGTCTGTCGCCGGTGACGACAACTGGGTATGCAGCAGGGAGCGATGGCCGGCGTGGCGAAACGCGACAGTTCTCCGACCGAGGCGCTGCGGCCGATCCGAGCCGTCTGGCTTCGGGCACAGCCCGGGACAGACACGGAGGACCCCGGATCGGCCCAGGTGCCCGATGCCGCTGGTCCGGCGCCCTCGGCCGATGTGTCCTCTCCTGCCGTCACGCCGGTCCCGGACCCGCCCACGCGCACGCCGGTCGAGACCCGGAGCGCGCCGAGCGGTCCACCGGCGTCGCCCCTCGCTCCCGTTGAGCCGCCGGTCACCGTCCCGCCCACCGCGCACGCTGAGCCGCCAGCCACCGTCCCGCCCACCGGCCTGCTGGTGTCGATCCCACGCGGCGCGAGGCCGACGCGGCGTCAGATCCCAGAACCCGACGGAGCGCGCCCGGAATCGCCCGAAACGCGGGCCCCGACTCCGGCGTCCCGACCCGGACCGCCACCGCCAACCAAGCAACCGCCAACCAAGCCAACGCCAACGCCAACCGAGCAACCGCAACCGGCGCCGGCACCGACACGGGCAGCGGCAGCGGCAGCGGCACCACGACAGCAGCCGCCGAAACCGGCGGACGAACCCGATCAGGTGGCCGACCCTCCAGCCACCCGGCGTGCCCCTGATCGGCCCGGCCCCGGGCCCGCCCGCGCCACCCGCCCGCGACGGGTGAGCAGCTGGCTGCCGCCCGTCGCCCTGTTGATGACGACCGCGGTGGCCGGCTGGTTCATCGTCGTCGAGCTTCCCGACCGGCTCGCGCCCCACCCGCCGGCACCCCCAGCGGCTACGCAGATCGCCGGGTCGCCGACGCCCACGGCGCTCCGCACGGTGCAGGGGACGCACCCCATCGACTATCCGACGTTCGCCGAGGCGACCGGCCTGACGCTGACCGGCGCGGCCGTGCACTCGGCCCCGACGGTCCGGCTCGCCGACGGGGCGCAGCGCTCCGGGGCGATGTGGTCGGCAGCCCCGCTGAGCCCGAAGAAGTCCTTCAGCACCGCGTTCCAGTTCGTCAGCGCCGGCCGCTCCGGCGCTCTCTCGTTCGTGTTGCAGGCCGAGGGCCCCACGAGCGGTCTGCCGCTCGACCAGCTACGCCCCCGGCTGAACGTCGACCTCGTCCCGGCAGCCAAGTCTCCGACCGGCACGGTTACGGTGACCACCGTCCGTAACGGCCCGCCGGTCACCCAGGGCCGCGCCGCGACCGACGTCGACCTGGGCGGTGGCCCGGTCACGGTGTGGATCGACTACTCGGCCAGGTCGCAGACGGTTCGGTTGTTCGTCTCGCCCGGTGCCGCGAAACCGTCGAAGCCGGTGCTCACCGCCGAGGTGGACCTGGCCAGGACGGTCGGTGCGGGGCTTGCCTACCCGGGGTTCGCCGCCTTCACCGCTGACGCGGCCGGCACACACGACGTGCTGGCCTGGTTCCTGTCCGGCCCGGCGTGAGCCATCGTCCGCCGCGCCGTGCGCAGAGCGTGGTACGCCCGTGACTTGACCGTGCCCTGCGGGATGCCCATCGCGAGGGCTGTCTCCTCTGTCGTCTGCTCACGCAGGTAGAGGTTGACCAGCACATCGCGGTGGTGCGCGGGCAGACCGGCCAACGCGTACTGGACCTCAAGGGCATCCAGCGCACGGTCGATCCCGTCGTCCGTGACCGGCCAGAACTCCGCCACGTCCACCTGGACCTCGACCGGGCGGGAGGCCTTCGCGCGCAACTGGTCGATCACGATCCGCCGGGCGACCGTGAACAGCCAGGGCCGGGCCGTCTCCTGGGTGAGACTCAGCTCGTCCATGTGCTGCCAGGCACGCACCATCGCCTCTTGGACGATGTCTTCGGCCCTCGCGGTGTCCCCCAGCGTCAGCTTCCGCACGTACGAGAGCAGCGGCGCGAAGCTTGCCCGGTAGAGCCGCTCAAGCGTCTCCGTCCGGTCGTCGTGAGCACCATCAGCCACGTCAGCCACACCTCCTTCACCCCGAAACCTAGGGATGGAGGAGGTGACGCGAACCCTGGAAAACCCTTGCTCACCACGGCGCGCGGGGCTCGGCGCGTTCCTTGCCCTTCCGGGAGGATCTGTTCCCCACACTGGACGGCCCCACCCCGCTGCTCCCTTCACCCGTATTGAGGAACACCGCCCGGAAGTCGTCCGCATTCCGTACGGCTGCCTCGTGCGGCGTGGCCGGCTCCGGCTCGGGCGGTACGGGTGGTGTCGACGCCGCCGGGGCTCCGGACGGTGTGTCCGACGTCGTGGCGGAAGAGCCCGGGAGACCCGGTCCGGGAGGGCCCAGCTCGGTGACGGAGCGAAAACGGTCGACCACGACGTGGAACATCTCGGAGAGTTGCCTGTGGTAACGCGAGGCAGCGGGGCGGGAATGTGCCGGTGCCCCCGCCGGTGATGACGGGTTCGGCTTGACTGGCACAACGGACCTGAGCGTCTCGAGGGGGATACCCAGTTCCGTGGCGCTCTTCTCGTCGACCACCAGCTCGACGCTGCCGGCCCGCCTCATCGGGGCAAGGCCGGTCCCGGGCAGCCTGATCTCGTACTCGAGCATGGCGTAGACGAAGTAGACCGAGGTGTCCGCGCGCAGCCAGGCCCGATGCTCGATCCACGCGGTCTGGTCGGTGCCGACGGCTCTGCTCCGCTCCGCGCCGAAGGAGACCTGCGGCCCGACCGAGTTACCGGGAGCCACCTCGACACCGAGCGTGAAGGTGCCGGTCAGGTTCTCCCGATTGTTCTGGCTGCGGTTGTGGGCGACGAGATCGGTGCCATGGTCGTAGTTCTCCAGCTCGGCCTTCGCCATGTAGTAGAGCTGGCGGACCTCGCCGAATCTGGCCCGTACGCGGAAGCCGGCGGGCCCGGGGTCCACCACCTCGCTGGCGGTGGCCACCGAACGGAACCAGGCCCCCTGCTCGGTGAGCATCGCGGCGAGACTGCCCCGCATCGTCTCGAAGGTGAGCTGATCCGTGGCCGGCGGGACGGTCGCCGGATCGGAGACGCCGCCCACCCGGGTGGATCTCACCGCCTCGTGGATCACCCGTAGGCCGAGGATCCCCTCGACCAGAGCGGTGGGCGGTAGCACCCTCCCGAGCCTGATCGTGTGGTCCGGCATGGGTTCTCCCCGGGGGACCGTGCCCTCGTCGGGCACGCTGACCACATGGTCCTCGTCCACTGTGATATTCGACGATCGGAGCGGCATGTCCCGGCCCCGCACCGTGCTCATCAGCCTGCCGACGGTTCCGTCCACGACCCGGGTACCCAGACTGGTGATCTCTCGGATCGTCGCGTTGAACCGGACCGCCTGGGTGAAGTCCATCAGCTTGTTGGCTCGTAGCCCGGCCATGAACAGCAGGTTCGAGCCACGCGTGTCGGCCTGCTCGACCCGCCCGGTCCGCCCGCCGGTCACCGTCAGACCCCAGTGCCCGTCAAGGCCCCCCGGCTGTCCCCCTCCGGTGAGTCCGCCGGCCACGCCGGTCGAGGCGACGTTACGACGGGTGGCGTCGCGATAGGCGTTGCCCCGTTCGTAGACCTTGACGCCGTTTCCGCCGGGACGGCTGTCCCGGGCCGGCCCGACCAACTCGGCGGACATCAGCACCTCGAAGACCCGGCCACCGGCCTGGAAGGTCCAGGCCGCGCCTCCGTCGCGCATCTTCGCCAGGTACGGACTCAACCAGGAGGGCAGCGACCGGACCTGGGTGACCAGTTCAGGCTCACCGAACCTGGCAGCCTCCGCGGCCAACCTCTCGCTCAAGCCCCCGAAACCCGCCTCCGCGCCCCCACCGTTGAACAGCATCGGCCACATCACGGCCCAGGAGAGGCCGTCCTGGAGGCTGACCGGTGGCAGCTTCTCGGTGCTCAGCGAACGGGCCATCGGCGGTGTCGGGGCCGGAGCCTCGTCGGGGGCCGAAGCCTTTGTCTTCGGGACGGGGACGGGGTCGTTCAGCAGCTCGGTGTTGTCGAAGGCGTCCTGGTTGGCGAGGACATCGGTCCGCAGCACGTTGAGCCATACCTCACCGAAGGTCTCGACGAGGGCGCCGCCCGCCGTCTCGACCCGGTTGACGACCACTGTGCGAACGATCGCCATGCGGGTGTCCTGGTAGACACCTCGGTAGCTGCCCACCGTGCGCAGTGACGCGGCGCTCTCCCCCGTCCCGGTAGACCTGGTGACGGCGCCGCTACCGGTCAGGAACTCGGCTTCGTCGGGGCCGAGGGCGGTCGCGCCGCCTGTCCCCTGCGCCTGCAAGCCGTGCTGGCTCAGGCTGTCGTTGCCCTGCTCGTGACCTACCTGACTTTCGAGCACCTGCTGGGTGTAGGGGAGCCAATCCTTGACGACCTCCGGGCGGCCGACCGGGCGGACGGTCAAATCGACGACCTGGTCTCCGATCGGGATCGTCGCGGATGCGGAGAGCCCCCGCATCAGGACGGTCTTGTAGACGGTCGGCGTCAGGCCCTGCCAGACGGCGGTCGCCGGCAGACCCGTCATCCGGATCAGCCTCTCCTGCAGCACCCCGACACCCTGGACACCGATCGTGGTATAGATCGCCGCCGTCATGGTGGTCAGCACCGAGCGCATCCGCCGGTCGTCCAGGAGCCCGGCCGGCGGGTCGACGCGGGTGCTGATCGGATCCAGGGATGGATCGGGCTGGGCGGCGACGACATCGAGCGGTGCGAGGGCCGATTGGCCGGCGTCGGCGTGCAGGGCGTTGGGTTGCAGCAGGATCGCTGTCGCCGGAACCTGCGCCGGCTGTTCCAACGACGCCTGGCCATGATTGGCGAACCAGCGCCAGCGGATCCCCACCTCGAACTCCGAGCTCGGCATCTTCTGCCCGTCGGTGTCGGAGGTCAACGCGGTGGACTGGGTCCGGCCGAGTTTGTCGGTCGCCGACCTGGTGAGTTGGCCGCCAACCTGCCCCTGCCCCAGGCCATCGCTCCTGCCCGTTCCGCCGGCCCCGGCGTACCCGGAGAGGTCGCTGATCCGACTGCTCGCGCCCTTGACGGCCATGGTGTCCACGCTCGTGTGGCCGTACTGCACCTGGTAGTCGGTGGCGCGCTGGTAGGTGTCGACGCCGGTGGCCTCGGCCCACAGACCGATGGTGAGCCCTCGGGTCAGGGAGACCGGCTCCGCGGGATGCGAGAAGACCCAGGTGACGCCCGGTTGTCCCGCGTCGGCGCTCAACACGTCGTCGGCCCTGGCCCGCAGGGACTCCTCCGACAGTTGGCTGACGAGCAACCGCCAGTTCAGGTACGCCTGGCCCGGCTGGTTGACGTCCGCGCCGGTCACCGACAACCCCTGCAACATTTCCCACGGCGTCCTTGTCCCGTCACCCACCGCCTGCCTCGGCAGGTACCCCTCGGTGACCATGAGCGCGGCGATCTGGTTGTAGAGTTCCGGCACGCCGTCGAGACGCTTGACGAAGTCCATCGTCAGCCCGAAGCGAGGGCCCGGCGTCCACCATTTCGGGCCGGCCGGGGCCGAGCTGGTCGACGCCGCCGTGGGGTTCTCCGCCGCGCCCGCCGACCCGCTCCCGGGGTCGGCCGCCGCCGTGTCGTCCGACAACGACCGTAGGGCGTCCGAGTGCATCATGAAGTGCGCGAAGCCGTCGATGTTCACCGGGGCGGGGGCTGTCACCACGTCCCCGTGCCGGTGGTGGACCTCCAACTGGACGGTGAAGTCGGCCAGCACGACCTGCAACGGGCCACCGACCCGCATGGCCCGGGTCAACATGGCCCGGTGATGGCGAATGAGCTGGTCACCGCTGCGCTGGGTGAGCTGGCCGCGCCCGCCGATCCTGAGATACTGCTCGATCACCCGCAGGCTTCCGGTCAGCGTGCCGCGGCCCGACCGCGTGGCGTCCTGACTGAGCAACGTCTTGATCACGACGGCCAGCACCCGGTCGAACCGGGTCTCGCCGCTCCGACTCACCTCACTGATCTTGGTGACCGCGCGGACCGGTTGGGCCAGGCCGCCGGCAGTGAGACTGAGGCTCAGATGCCGGCCGTCACGCTGCAACGTCTGGCGGAACACCTGCTGGTAGTGGCGGTCACCACTACGGTCGGTCGCGCTGGATCCCCTCGCGGGCCGCAGGATGTCCCGCAGGCCGAGGGCGAGCTGGTCATTGGACAGGTATGCCTCGACGACAGGCTTCCAGAACGCATAGTCCTGCGGGCTGAGCGCCTGCCGAACCCCGTCCAGCACCGAGTCGGCGAGCTGCACCCTCGGCACCGCGTGGTCCAGGTTCCACACCGGGAACTGCTCGGCGCTCGTGATCGTCGTTGTGCTCCGATAGTCGGGGTCGATGTTGGACGACAGCCCCGGTCGCTGGCTCTCCGGCAGGGAGTAGGGCAACTGGAACTGCGCCACCGCGTAGCGGACCTGGTGCTCGCGCAACGTGCCCTGCACGTCGCGGAGACTGAGCTCCCGCCACCGGCCGGTCGCCCGGTCCTGGACCCGGAGCACCCAGTTGACCGGCAGGTGCACCCAGCCCAGGGGCTCCTTGATCCGTAACTGCTGGAAGTCCGAGGTGGCGTTGGCGGCGAGCTGACGCCGGCCCCTGGTGTTCACCCGACCGTAGGTCGCCGCCACGTCCGCCCGGCCGGCGCTGACCGTGCCTGGAGCACCGAAGCCACCCCGATAGGCCACCCCGACGTCGAGGCTGCTGCCCTGCGCCTCGGACCGCCAGATCGCGGTGTCCCGGTAGCGGTAGATCCGGTTCTCCTGCTTGCCGGAGAACCGGGTGCTGCCCGCTTCCTTGCCGCCGAGCAGGCTGGCCGGCTCCACCACCGGCTCACCGGCCGCCACGGCCCACAGCCGAACGTCGTACGTCCGGCCCCCCGCCGTCACGGACAGCGCCGCACCGTCGTCGAGCACCTGACCGAACAGCGAAGCCAGCGTACGGTTGACGACCTCCTCGCTGATCTGCCCCCCACCGAACGGCACGGCCCGGTTGATCCAGGCGGTCAACTCCGGCACGAACGGCAACTCTTCGATGGCGTGGAACGCGGTAACCATTCTGCTGTGGTCCTCCGCCACACCCTCCGGGTTCGGCCGGCTGCCCGGCTTCCCGTCCTGCCAGCGCGAGATAGCCAGTTCGGTGAGCTGCCTCCGGGTGACCGCACGATGGAACCGAACCGCGGCGACGGCCGCATCGATCCCCGTTCGGGGTGGACTGGCTGCCCGCGCGTCGCGTACCAGGGTGGCCAGCTCCCGCACCTCGGCCGCACCCACCGCGCCCTCCACGCCCAGCAGCTCGAGCGCCATGGGCCGGTAGTCGGACAGCCCGGTGTACCAGCGGTCCCGCGCGTCGGCATAGAGCAGACGTCGGACGTTGACCAGCCCGGCGAGGTCATCCTCGGTGACCGGGGCCGGCTGTCGCGTAGCCGGGGCCACAGCGGCCCCGGGCAACGGATCGGGATCAGGCGACGACGCCGCAGGCGGTGGTGCGGTCGGGGCAGCCGACACCTCTGTCCACAGGCCGTCCAACTCGGCCTGGCGCTCCGCCGGCGAGTCCGCCTGGCCCGGCGCCTTCTGGATGTCACGCGTGTGCCGGGCGGAAACGGTCTGGTAAACAGCGGACCTGCCCAACGCGGGCAGCTTGACGGTGACGGACCGGGTCACGCCGGCCATCCACGCCTGCCCCGGATGCCTCTCCCTCCAGTGCTGGCGCGCGTCGCTCTCATCAGCGACCCGCCGCACGTTCGCCCAGGTGAGGGCCGCCCGGTCACCGAGCTTGTGGCGAAGCAGATCCTCCAGGTGCTCCAACCGCAACGGCCCGTCCGGCCGGGCACCGTCGTAGACCTTCCCGTACCGCCGGTAGGCCGACTCGATCACCTGGTTCAGCGTCTCCAGGTTCCCGTCCGTGGGTTCGAAGGACTCGCTGCTCTCGATCAACAGGTCGCGGGCCAGTCCGCGCAGCTCAAGCATTCGATCGCGCGACAGCGGGGGATTGTGCCGCCACCCCTCGATGCTCTCGTCAAGAGCCCCTACGGCAGGCGAGACCTCGGTCCCATCAGCGAGCCGGATCCCTAGCGCGTCAAAGCCCGCACGCCGCGTCAGCGCGTCCAGGGTGACCGGCTCGTTGGCTTCGACCAGGGACATGACGTACCCGGTCAGGCGGTCCATGTGCTCTTCGTTCACCACCAGAGCGGACGGGTCGAGCGCCTGCTGGACCAGCGGCAGGAACTGGGCGTCCCCGGCTGCCTCCGGGTCAAGACCCAGTGCGCTGGTCCGCATCGGAAAGTGCTGGTACAACACGCTGCCGAGCAGGTGCCGGGCCCTCATCTCCGGCTCGTTGGTGGTCGCCGCCCTCTCGACAAGCGCGGTGGCGTTCCGCTGCGCGGTCTCCTGCCAGGCCCGCATCTGCGCGGGCGACGCGTTGACCAAGATCCGGGCAAGGGGGGCCGACGGCAGCTCGCCGGCCTGCCGGGCCTCCTCGATCAGCAGGTTGAACTGTCGCAGCGCGTCCGCTACCGCCTGGACCTCCGGCGCGTCCGGTGCGGTCAGCTCTTGGGCCTGGCGGAGCCGCATCCCCAGGACGGGTTGCATGGCTACGACAAAGGCCGCGTCAAGCAACTCGGCGTCGCTCGGCGTAGCCGTCGAGGCGGTCGGGACCACCGGCTCCGGCACAGGCTCCGGCTCCGGCACAGGCACAGGCTCCGGCTCCGGCTCCGGCACAGGCTCCGGCACAGGCTCCTCGCCGGTTCGGACCGGTCCCGCCGGCACCTGAACGGCTGGCATCGGCGCGTACCGGGTCCGTTCGGCGCGCAGAACGTGGTTATGGGCGGCGAAAAGGTCCGGCAGGCCCGCACGGGTTGACCCGGACAGCTCGACGAGACGGAGCAAGACCGTCGCGTTGGCCAGGGACGTCCGCACCTCGTCCCAAACCGCCTGGCCCGGGTCGCCCGTCGCCGCCTGGCCGTCCAGCGACTGTTCGAGCACACCGATCTGCCTACGCAACTCGGCGATGCCCGCCGGCAGGTCGAAGGTGACCTCCTCCCGGAAGTCGCTGAGCGCGTCCGGCGTCAGCGCACCGGTCACCGCATCTTCCACCGGTTCCCCGGCGCGGAAGGACAGCCACGTGTCGGGCCGGCCCGACGTACCCGCGTGCAGCAGACCACCGGCGGCGTACACCGGGCCCGGGGCAGCCAGGAACCAGACGCCCGGATGGGCATCGGCGACCAGGCCAAGCTGTTCGGGGAATCGGGTCGCCGCGCCGTTCAGGGCGACCACCACGGCCCAGGGGCGGTTCACAGCGATCGGCTGCATGACCAGTTCGAGGGAGTCGGCGAACCGCTGGGCGTTCACCTGGCCGCCCGGCCGGGTCACCACGCGATCGTCAACGACCACGATGAGGGTGTCCTCCAATGCGGACAGCAGGTCGGCGTTGAGGTACGAGGACGCTTCCGAGACCTGACCGTCGAGCGCCGGCGCGGAACCGCCACCGGCCAGTGCGACCTGCACCGCGACCGGGCGCCCCTCGACCGTCTGCTCGGTCACTTCGAGCACTTCGACCGGGCCCGGGCTGACCACGGCCGTCCCCGGCTCCCCGGCCCATTCGGACCAGGTCGGCCCGGCGGCAGGCTCCACCTGCCGCTGGGTGTGTTCCCCTTCGGCTCGCACCATCGCGCCGACCCGGTACATCGCCATGTCGAGGCTGCCACTGCCCAAACTCTTCAACGCGGCACCCCGCTCGGCGGGGAACAACCGCCAGGCCACCGCACCGTCAGACGTGAAGCGCGGTCGTCCCGATGCCAGGTCGAAGTTTCCCGCGGAGACAGCGCCACTCTCGCTGGTGTACACCTTCGCCGGGGCCGCCAGCACCTGAACCTCCAACAGGTCCCGCACCTCCTGCGCGAACGACCCACCGTTCGCATCCGTCTTGGCGGCATCGCACACCACCAGCGCCAGGGGACGGCCAGCCCAGCCCGGCACGCTACGCAACCAGCCGGCGAACCCGGCCGCGTCCAACACCCGGTCACCAACCTGGACACCACCTGGCCTGCCGTGCGCCACCACCGTGAACCACGTGACGCCGTCCGCCTCGTAGACCGGCAGCGAACCACCGTTCACCGCCGGATTCGCGTGGGCACCCGCCGCCGGCAGGTACCGACCGGCCGCGACCCCCACACTCGCCACCGCTGTCGATCCCCCGGGGACCGGGGTGACGAGCAGCGTCGCCGGCAGTCCGAGGGCTGCGGCAGCGATGGCGGGCACCAGGTCGTCGGCGTCATGCTGCCAACTGCCAGGTGTCCTGATATCCCTCACGTACCGCTGGTGAGCCGCCTCCCTGCTCTCGCCGTCGCGTCTCGCCACGAAGCCGGCCCACTTCGCCGCCACCGCACCCGTCACGTCAGCGAGTGCGAAGTCGGCCTCCAGTGCGGCGGCGACCCGTTCGCGGAGCATCTCCACCGTCGGCTTCTGCACCCCGAGCTTCGACGAGAGGTGCTTAGGGAAGGCACCGATCAGCGCGTCGAAGAGGTCGTTGCCCTCGGCGGCCACCGATGCAGGCCTGCTGCCCCGACCGGTCGACGGCTCGGTGCGCGGCGTCGCCCGGGAGGACTGGGTGAAGTCGGTGCTCGGGTGCTTCTGCCACAGCTCCGCCAACTGTCGATCCGACAGTCCGGCCGCGTCCTGCTCGGTGACCAGCTCGACGGCGGCAGGCACCGCTTCACCGGGGCGAGCCATGGCCCACTCCACCGCTTCGAGCAGCTCCTCGGCGGAAAAGCCGGACTGCGCCAACAGGGTCAGGCCCGCGCCCGGCCGATCCGTCTCCGCCGCCCAGGCGCGAAGCGCCGCCGGCACCTCGGACGATCCGCCGCCGGTGCGGTACAGCACGAGGGGGACCGTCCGTCCCTCCGGAACCCAGCCGTACACCGCCCGACTGTCCGTGTCGCTGACCAGGACCGGTGTGCCGTCCGACGCTGCCCGGCCGGAGCCGGACGGGGCCGGAGTGCCCCCGGAGTTCGCGTCCCACTTGGCCCAGGCCGGCACGGATCTCGACCGGGCCGGCCGCCGGGCCCGCTCGTCACCGGCCTGGATCCCGGTAGCCGAGGCAGGGACGCCGGCACGGTCCGGCAGGACCGTCGAGGAATCGCCAGGTGGGTACGACGCCGAGCGCGGCGTCGTACCGTCATCCGGGCGGACGCCGATGGATGGCGTCTCGTCCCGGACGAAGAACTCCAAGGTGACCCGGCGGTTGTCTGAGGCGGTGCCGCGGTCGGTGTGCGGGTCCGCCACCATCTCTTGCATCAGCACCTCGTCGGCGCGGATTCTCACAACGGTGCCCTGCAGTTGGGCAAGGGCCGAATCGAGTTCGGCGCGGAAGGCCGTAGCCGTGGACTTGGCCCGTTCCGCCGCGGCCATCCTGGCTCGCCTCTCACCGCGGAGTCCGACATTGGCATGGCCGGTGACCACGACGGTGGGCAGTGGCAACCCGTTGTCGGCACACCACAGGACAGACCGGGCAACCCTGCGGCCGGACCACCGCAACCCGCCGAGCGATTGGTCCGTGACGTTCCGATCACCCCGCTCGAAGTGGACCGTCACCGGGCCGATCCGGCGATGGCCGCCGGTGGTGACCGCGACCATCGGGTTCACTCTCGGAACAGTCGCCGAGGGTTCGTAGAAGAGGACTTGTTGCTCGAAGAAACTCTCCCCCGGCTCCCGGGTGTACATCCTGAAATACCACTGGTCGCCCGGCGACGGAAGCGCCGCCGCGGCGAGCATCGCGCTGCGGGCCCTGCTCTTCAGCCTCGCTTTCGCGGCGTCGTAACCGGTGGGCTGAAGGGCGGCGAGTGCCGCAGCAAGTTCCCTCCTGTTTCGCAGGCTTATGCCCTCGGCACCAGCTGGCCGCTGCGCCGGGTCGCCCGGCAGCGCGTCCAGATCACGCAGGCGCGCGTCCAGGTCACGCAGGGCTCTCTCCGGGTCCGCGCCATGGTCCGCCAGATTCCTTCTGATGGCCTCTTCGACCACCGACAGGATCTCCGCCCGGTGCGCGGCGTTCTCAAGGGTGATCTGGCTGCGGCCATCCGCGCTCTCGGCGATCACGGTGGCAAAGTGATATCCGGAACCCCCGATGTTGGTCGCCCCACGGGCCACATCGCGGCTGAAGTCCGGGTTGCCGTCCGGCCCCTGGGTGGGGATCGACACGGCAGCGTACGTCTCACCGGGGGCGGCCCAGGCGTGCTGATTGATGCCGATCCGGCTCGCCAGGTCGTCCATTCGCTGCCGGGTCGGTTCGTTCCCGGCCCGGTAGCTCAGGGCGGCACCGTACCGGTCGCCCGGCATCGGCCGACCGGCCCCCCCACCGATCTCTCGCATGTCCTGAGCCACCAGCGAGGTCGCCCACGTCCCGGTGGCCTCTGCCGGATCCTGTCCAGCTTCGACAAAATTTGCGAGCCCTTCGGCGAGGTGCCACATCCCGGTGATCTCGGTGCCATCCTGGGCATTGATGTCGGCCCACGCCGTTGTTCCATCAGCCTGGCGGAACAAAACCGTGTCGGCCACCTCCCCGTGGATCTTTCCGGCGAAGTCTCGGCAGACGTCACTGCGGGGTTCCCTCATCCGGGGCACGACCCGGTACAGTGCGGTCTCGGTGCCGTTCTCGTCGAGCAGCACCTGAATTCCCGACACCTCCAGCTCGATGTCGCCACCGGTACGACGCAGAGCGGCCTGAGCGGCTGTCAACACCTCCCCGCTGGCGAAGAACTCCCGCACCTCCATCGGGTTGGTGCTGCCCTGCACGGAACGGGTTCCGTTGATCGCCAGAGAAAAGTCGGCCGAGACCCGTAGCGGCGGACGCGCCTGCACAACACTCGGCCACTGTGGGACGAACACCGGGAAGGCGGTCGAGTCAGCGGGCTCCCGCTCCCCCACGGTGAGCGGCGACAGGGATTCAAACCGCATCCCGCCGTCAACGGAGCGGATGCTGTAACTGCTGGTCAACTGCGGATTGGGCGTGGGCGGACCGCTCGACTGAACCGCCCCGGCAATGGGCCCGAGGTCCGGCGAGACCAGGTCCGGCGTTCCTCCGCCGTCCGTTTGCGTTACGGCGGTTCCAGGCGCAGTCACCGGGCCGGCGTCCGCCACCACCTCGGTCATCGGTGTTTCGGATGCCACATGCTCATCAAGTTCGTCGAACACCTCATCCCCGAACGTCCGTGTCTCAGCCGGGATCGGCGGAACAACGGGCGGCCTGCTAACGGCCCCATCGTGGCCTGCCTCCACGCCGGACGCGGTGAGCAACGAACCATCGCCAATCGCCGGTTCCGCCCAGCGGGTCCAGACCGGACCCGTCGAGGGCGAAGAGACACCAACCGAGGCCGGCGCCGACGCCAACGCGTTCATCGTGTCGGCCAGACCCGCTACATGGGAAACCGGGGCAACGCCCTTGCCCTCCGGGAAGTACTGCCACGCCGCCCGAGCATCGCCCGACGAGAACGACACCCGCCCCGACGGCGACACCACAAACTCACCAACCAGCGCCGACCCGCCCGAATCCGACCACACCTCCATCGGCGCGGCCACCACCGGCACCCCCAACAGGTCACGCACCCGCGACGCGAACGACACCCCATCCCGGTCAGCCGCGCCCGCCCGACACACCACCAACACCACCGGCCGCCCGTCCCACCCGGGCATCCCCCGCACCGCATCGGCAAACCGCTGGGCATCCAGCACCTGATCACCCAGGTCAATCCCAACCGACCCCGTACCGCCGGGAACCGGCACCCCATGCCCCACCACCGCAAACCACGGCACACCATCCACCACGAACCTCGGCAACGCCGCCGCGTTCACCCCCCACTGCGGGCCGTCCCCGGCCCCCGGCAAATACCGACCTGCGGGCACCCCCACCCCCACCCCAACGGCAACCGGCGACGGCGACGGCGATGGCGATGGCGATGGCGATGGCGATGGCGATGGCGACTGGACCCCATCGGAGGGAACCTGGGCCGTCACCGCGGCCGGCTGACCCACCGAAGCAGCCGCACCCTGGATGGTCACCGGAGCAGCCGGGGCCGTCGTCGCGGTCACCGCGACGGGACCAGCAGCAGACGCACCCTCGTCCGATGCCACCGACACCAGAGCATCCGGCGGGACCACGACAGCCGCACCCGCCGTCGTGTCCACCAGGCCAACCGCATCAGCCGACACATTCACGGTGGAACTCGCCGTCGCGTTGGCGGTGGTGTCCGGGGAGGTAACCCCACCGGCCGCAACCAACGCCGCCAACCGCTCCTCAATCCGACGCTCGAACCCGACGCCGTCCCCCCGAACCGACCGCACCACCCGAACCACGCGGTCAGCCGGCAGCGCCCCACTCTCGGCCACCGCCTCAAGCCGGGCCAATACCTCACCGCGAACCCCCGCCACCACCGCATCCCGCAACGCGATCCGGTCAACAGCCGACACCACCACACCCGGCCGCGCCCCCAACCACCGATCAACCACCACCTCGACCTCGTGACCGGTGAACACATGCGCGAACAACACACCGGCCCACGCGCTCCCGCCCAATCCCGCCACCACACTCACATCGTCAGCGAACGCCTGCCAACGCGACTGCAACCCCCGCACCTGATCCGCCGAGTTCGGGACCAACGACGCCCCCGACACCGGGTCCACCGGAATCACCAACGGAGCGAAAGCATTGTCGAAATGCGTTTCCGCCTGACGCAGCCACTCCGCCCTCAAGTCCGCCGCCGACAACCCGAACAGGTCACCCCTCTGCGGCAGGGACCTGTCCAACAACCCCTCGAACCGACCCAGCTCCGCCCCACGCCACTCATCGAACAGCCGCTCCCGCGCCAAGCTCCCGTCAGCACCCAACAAGCCCGCAAAGTCCTGCTGCCCCAACCCCGACAACGGCGGCCCACCAACAAGCCCGGAGTCCGACGACACCCCACCACCGTCGGTAAGCCCACCAACACCCGTATTTGACAAGGAGTTCGAACCCGTATCAACCGGCACACCAGACTGCGACCCAGCTCCCAGCTCAGCGTCCACAGACGACCAGGCGACCCACCCGGCGTCGGGCGACTCCACCGAAGACCTCGGGCCCTCCGCAGCGAACCCCGACCCACCCGAATCCACACCCGAATTCGAGCCCGAGTTCGAGTTCGAGTTCGAGTTGGGAGCCGAACCCAGGTCCGAGCCGGCGTCCACATCCGGAGTCCGGACCGGGCCCACCCCCAACGACAGTTCCCCATCAGGAAGCTTCTCCTGATACGTCGGCACCGGATCTGCATCAGCCGCCGCCTCCGGCGACAATCCCGACGCGTCCACCGGCCCCGCGCCCCCACCAGGACCCTTCGGCAGGTCCCCGAACAGGTCCGGCGGCGGCCCCAAGGTCACATCCGCACCGAACAACCGCCCCAACAAGTACAACAAACTGTTATCCGTATAAATGCGGCGGCGACTCAGGCCCTTCATCGGGTGCTCAATCGCACCCTCCACCGCACCCGACAACAGGCCACCGACAAACCCGCCACGCGGCCCCACATCCGCATGACCCTGTGCAATAGCATCCGCAATCAGCTCCGGCAGACCCTCAGCCAGGGAGTTCTTCACCACCGTGCCCAACCAGCTCTTACCGAACGGCAGCCGCCGCATCCAACCCAACGACCAACCAATCGCCCCACCCAGCGCACCAATACCCGCCATGAACCCGGTCTTCTGCAGATCCCATTCCTTCAAGTCCCGGGTTTTCAACACAACCACCTGGAAACCCTGGACCGCTACATCCAGAGCCACCATGAACAACGCACCCTGCACCACAGCCAACACCAAACGCTTCAACAGACGCAACACGACCTGCCGGAACGTCTCCACAATCGGCGCCGCCGCCGCCGACGCCGCACCACCCGACATCACCGACAGAAACAACAACTTCATCAACATGTGCAGGAGAATCACCGCGAAACCGATAATCATCAGCTTCGTGTACTCGATCTCCAAAGCGACCTTCTTCGCACCCCCCGCCACGTCATCAATCGCCTTACGCAGCTTTGGCAACACTGCGCCGGCACCACCGCTGATCCGCAGCAGGAACTCCTGCGCCGCCGACAACGCCGGCCCCTGCCCAGCCGCCTCCAACTGCGCGACCACCGACCGCAACTGCCCCTCCAACGGAGCAAGGTCCTCACCAAGCCTCAGCCACACCTCCGCCAAGGCCCGCATGCCATCCTCATCACCCTTCGGCCAGTTCTCCCCCACCAACACAAACGTGACCCACTCAAGCCCCTCCGGCGGACCTGGAATACTCATCGCGCCACCTTCCGCAGGGCCACACCGGGCCAGCCAGACAAGTCGAATCGCCCCACGGCGGAACGACGACGGGATCCCCCGTCACGAACCGACACCGCCAAACACTGAACGCGGCAACGGCCAGCAGGCGCCTCAAGGCACGTACACAGAGGCCGGTGAGCGTTGCTGTGCTGTTTCCACGCTGCTACGACTACGCATCCCGGATCACCGCGGTTCACCCAATGCCGAGTCCCCGCGTGCACCAGAGCGCCGGTGAGCTGCACGTACTGGTCCCGTGTCCAGGCTGCTACGGCAACGGACGGGGGCAGGAGTAGCGGTGATGTTCCCGTCAACGACATGAGGGCGGCTGCCTCCCGCCAAGGAGGACAGCCGCCCGACGACGCCCGGCCCACGGCTACGTCAGCGGCAGGTCACCTTCATCTGCGCGATCCCGATGTGGTCGAGGGTGGACCCGGAGTCATCCCAGTCGACGCCCCGGTTGACCACCCGGATGACGATTCGGCCGCCGGTGACGGCGTACGTCCCGGACGCCACCCACCGCCCACGGTTGGCCTTCTGAGCGACCGTGAACGTCGCCCGGACCGGCCCGCTCTCGGTGTCGCGCACCTGGTAGGTGGCGGGGTCACCGGCCGCCCTACGGCTGTCCGTGGTGGCCGGCACATACGTCGAGACCGCACACGAGCGGGTCGACGCACCCACGACGAACCACCACTCACCGTAGAGACCGCTGTCGTCCTTGGTCTTGGAGCCGGACATCGGCATCGACTCGAAGTGGCCTTCGCAGCCGGCACCCACCCAGCCACCGGTGCCCGTGGAGTACCAGCCCCGCTCCCCGTCCTTGTACCAGTCAAAGTGCCGGAAGCCGCTGGTCGCGGTCGGCGAGCAGTGATAGCCGCCGATTGCGGTGAAGGTCGACTTGGGCGCGTTGGGCGCGGGGGAAGGGGCCGCACCGGTCGGCACGCCGGGCGCCGGGGTTTGTAGCGGCGGCTGGGTCGCACCCGGGGTCGGATTCGGTGCCGCGCTGGAGGCGCCCGGAGTGGGTGTCGGAGCTACGGTGATCTCAGGTGCCGCACTCGGCGACATTTCCTCGCCCTCCGAGACCGGATCGAACTCGATCATCGGATTCTCGGTGACCCCACCGCCGGCGGCGGCGGCCGACGGCGGCGGGCCCGGCTCCCCCCGACCGCCGACGACAATGCCGATCAACACCGCCAGCACACCGACACACGCCGCAGCGAGCAGTGGCATGCTCGGGCGGCGTAGCCCGTTACGGGTCAGCCGGGCCCACCTGCCCGGCCGCTCGTCCCGATCGTTGCCCTCGGCCCAGTCGTCGTCGTGCTCATCCGGATCGGTGTCGCCCACCTGTAAGCCCCCTTCTCAACGTTCCCCGACTACCACGTCCGGGCGGCGGTCCCGGTTCACCCGGTCGAGGAAGAGTCCAACCCGCCGCCCGGGGACGGCCCACATCAGCGATCCAGGTCCGGGCCGTCCAGAGGGGGCTGCTCCGGCTCGTCGTCGTGGAACCGCCACGCCGGCTCACCCTCCGGCGGCTCCTGGAGCTTGGTCAGCGTACGGAAGAACGCCACCCCGTCCAGCGTGGCCATCCGATGTCCCACACCCTCAATGTGCTCCACCAGCCGATCGTCCGGCCGCAGGTGATGTTCCCGCAGGTAGTACGCGACGACGTCCGGCCAGATCCAGGTGCCGTCGGTCCGGAAGTTCAACGGGACCACCGCACCCCGGCTGGTATCCACCACATCGTCGATGGTCGCGGTGGTCCACATCAACGGATGACCGCCATCCAGATAGCCCAGCAGCGCCTCCCGGGCCGCCGCATCGGCCACCTTCGGATGATCCGGCGCGAAGACCGCACCCCGCTCCGGATCAACCTGATCGAACACCGCCGCGTTCTCGATCACCGGCGCGGCCTGGTGCGCCCACAGCAATGCCCCAGACCCGCGCGCCGTGCGCTGGTAGTACGACGGCGTCTCACCCACCGCACTCACCTCCACCTGAGGCGCCACCTCGCCCGCAGCCTCGAGCGCGCCCTGGAGGACGGCGGCCAACCGGGGCCGCTCCGCCGGGTCAGCCACCTCCACCAGATACACCCGACGCGGCAACGGCCACTCCGAGCCATCGGCCGCCGACCGCCACGCCCGCCACAAACCATGCGCCCCGGGGCGGGCTGCGACTGTCTCGACCGCCGCCACGTCCACCGTGTCCAACCGCGGCGGCGTACCGGACGTCAGATCAAGCGCGACCGGCAGCACCCCGCCACGCCGCCGAACCGTGTCCGCCTGGGCCGGCGTGACCGGCTGGAACAGGTACGGGAGCAGCACGTCGTGCTCAGCCCGGGCGAGATTCGCCAGCTCGGAACGGTCCACCTCCACCTCCCGTAGCAGATCGACCAGCAGGGCGGCATCATCGGGATGCAGAGCCACCCGCTGCGCCGTAACGGCCCCGGCCAGCACCTGGGCCAGCTTGACCAACGCCCGCTCCGCTAGCCAGCTACGCGCCTGGGCGATCAGGTCATCCGGCAACCGACCCGCCAGACGCAGCAACATGTCATGGCAGCCGGCGACCTGGTCAAGATCACCGGCACTGCGGACAGGAACGGTCACGACAACTCCTTCGAACGAGGTGAACTCACCGAAACACCAAGCGGCATCCGGTCGGGCGACGTGCCCGCCGTCCCGCCAACCCGCCGTCATGGCCGGCCCACGGGACAGTCTTCAGACCTGGTCCGGGCCTAACCGCGGCGATGGGGCCTGGCCTGCACAGCCACCTATCGGCTGTTGCTCTTCTCGACATGGCGGTAGACACGGCCCATCTTGGCGAAATCGTCCGAGAGTTTGGACAGGCTGTCCACGATTGCCTTGAACGACGCCTGCACGTTCTCCACACCAGGGACGTAGATCTCGGCCCACTTCTTGCCGAGTTCGTCGTTGCCCCATGGCGTACCGAGCGGCGCGCTGTTCGTGTTGAACGCCGCCACCGCATCCCGTACGGTTGCTGCCGGAATCTTCAGTTCCTTGGCCACCAGGTCAAGTTGATCCGCATCGATAACGATCGTCTCGGTCATACCATGGCTACGTACGCCGGCCGGGGCGGGTTCACCGAGCCGGCTACGTGGTGCAGCCCACCTGGACCTGACCGGCGCCGTGCCGGGCCCCACCGGTGCCGGCGCCACGGTTGAGCAACCTGACCCCGATCCGCCCACCCTCCAACGGGTACGAACCGGCGCGGACCCACTCGCCCCGATGGGCGGACTGGTCGATGCTGAACGTCCCGACCACGGTGCTGTCCTTGCGCCCCCGGGTCACCTGGAAGAAGGTCGGCCTGCCCGCCGCGTCCAGCTCACGCGCGGGCTTGGGCACGAACAGCCAAACCGCGCAGCTGCCCCGGGCCAGCCTGCCGGTGCTGAACCACCAGGTGACCTGGACGTCGCTGTCGCTCCGGTCAGCCGTACCGGACATCGGCACGGACCAGGCGGTGCCCCCTGCGCAGCCCGGACCGGACCAACCGCCGCGCACGCTCGCCACCGGCGATCCTGCCGGGAACGCGGCGGACGACCCGGAGGTGGCGGTCTCCGCGCAGCCGTTGCCCGCGAGGGCCGTGAACTGGTACGACGACGCGGAGGTGGGCTTCGGGGCCGGGCTGGCCGGCCGGTTCGGGACCGGATCGGCGGTCTGGCCCGGCGCCACCCCGATGACGGGGGGCGCCGCTGTGACCACGGGCTCGGCGGACGTTTCCAGAGCCGGGTCCAGCGGCGTCCACTCCGGTGATGCCACCGGCACCGGGATCTCCCTGGCGGCTTCCGGTTCCGTCGTCGGGCTGTCGGCCGGGCCGGCAGCACCCGCTGGGGGTCGCTGCGCCGGGCCGTCGTTTCGGATCACGACGACCATCACCACCACCAGGACGACCGTCATGATCACCACGAGAACGGCGCCGCCCGCGAATCCGTTCCGGTTACCGGACCTGGGGTTCTTCACTCCGGTGCCTCCTCGTTGGCCATTCCGTCGGCATCCCCGTCCACCTGGGAAGCCGCGGCCCGGCGCGCGGGACGGGGAGCGGGCTCAGGACCCGCCTCCCGCTCCGACGGGGCCACGGCGACCGGTGCCGCAACCACCACCACGGGCGCGGACTGCGGCACCACGACCGGCGGAGCCGGCGGACGGAGGACGGCCTGCCCGTCGTCCGTCGGAGACGTCGCCTGCGCGTTCCCCTCCGCCGCTCGCCCGAGCGACGGCCGAGCGGGGGGAGCCACCGGCGAGCGGGGCGGCCCGGATTCACCGGGCAGCTCGTCCCAGGCCGGTGCCTGGCGTATCTGGTCGACGTAGCTCAGCAGCGAACTGATCTCATCGACGGAGGTCGACTTGCGGCGACCCGGCACGCCGGCTGCCACCGCTCCTGCCGGCGGTGCTGACTGCCCGGTCGGTTCGGACGCCGAGCTGGGACGACGGCCGGGCTCCTCCCCGGCCGGGCCGAGCAGCCGGCCCGCGGGGGTCAGCACCAGCGGTGCCAGACCTCGCAGGGTACGGCGCAGGCCCTTGGTCATGTCCTCGGCGAACCACTGCCCGGCCGCTGCCGGCACCGCCAGCCGCAGCCGCGCGAGCGCCTCCCCGGGCAGCCGGTGCAGCAGGCGGTCGACGGCCCGCCAGGGCGGTGCAGCCTGGTCCTCGTCACCCACCCCGATCACCACCGTGCAGTGCTCGGCCTCCAGCGACAGCCGCCGGATCACGGCAGCTCCCTCGGTGCGGTTCACCTCACGAATCCACAGCCCCGCCTCAAGGACCTCCACCAGCCACCGCTCGTTCAGCATGAACTGGGCGGGACCGGCGGGCAGCAACTGGTCCGTGGGCGCCGTCCAGGACAGGATCCGGCCGCCGCCGTGTGGACGCCACGCGATCTCCCGGGCGAACGGGATCCAGGTCGGTGCCCCGTCCACCCCGACCGCCGCCACCTGTGCGCCCCGGCCGGACAGGTGCAGCGCCAGTCCGGTGCGTACCCGCAGGGTGCGGTTCGCGGCGGCGGACGCCGTGGCCCCGAGGGCGCCGTCGGCGACGGGGGTGTCGCCGTACGGCGTGACGACGAGCCGCTCACGCAGCGCGGCGGGGATCGCCTCGATCGTGCGGCGCAGGTCGGCGGCGGGCAGCGGCGGATCACCGGGCCGGGACACCAGCAGCGTCACGGTGTCCGGCTGGACGGGCACGGCGAATGCCAGGTCGGTCGGTTCCACCGGGCCGGCCGGGCTGTGCGATCGGCGTACCCACAGGCCGGCCGGGATCTGCTCGACGGTGACCTCCGGGATGCTCGGATCGGCGACGTCAGCCAGCTCCCGCTCCCACTCCGGCAACGGAAACCGCCGTCCGGCGCCGAGTGGCGGGCGGCCCGGCCGGTACCGCAGCCACTGGCCGTCCGTCCCGTCGGCCCCGCCGGCAAGCGCGTACAGCGTGCCGCCGGGGACGGCGACCAGCTCGCCGACCGGGGCGATCACGTCGGCTTCGACCAGTTCGCAGAGGTGCTGCGCGGGTATCCGGCCCGACTGGTCCGCCATGCCCGCGCAGGGCGAGATCAGGCGTACGGCCTCGTAGCGCGTCGGCACCCACCGGCACAGGCGGTACCCGAGGTCGGGGTGGTAGGCCAGGGCCGGGTCGGTCATGACGACACAGATCCGGCCGGTCTCGGTCGGCAGCGCACGGGTCACCGCCGCCGTCGCCGGATGGACGCCGTTGACCGAGACCAGCAGCGCGTCACCCACCTCGTCGACGCGCAGCCGAGGCACCTCACCCGCGCCCTGGCGCTGCCCCCTGATCATGATGGCCCTCCGGCTCCCCGCCCGGCGGTCAGCACTGGAGATCCTCGGGAAGCAGGGAGATGAGCTGCTGCGTGGTGGGGGCGGACATGGTCATGGTGCGGCCCGCCTGTTTCGTGATCATGCGCTCGAGCACCTGGCGGGCGTACCGGCCGTTGCCGAAGTCGCGGCCCCTGTCCACCGCCTGGAAGTGCCGGGCGACGGCGGCCAGGGTGGCGGGTGCGCAGGTGTAGCCAGCCGTCTCGGCATGCTGGTTGAAGATCACCACCAGCTCGTCCGGACGGTAGTTCTCGAAATCCAGCGGCGGAGCGAACCGGGACGCCAGGCCCGGGTTGGCGGCGAGGAAGCCACCCATCTCCGATTTGTAGCCGGCGGCGATGACCACCACCTCCTCCCGGTGGTCCTCCATCAGCTTCACGAGCGTGTCGATAGCCTCCGCGCCGAAGTCGTTGGCGCCGGAGCCCCCCCGGCTGAGGCTGTACGCCTCGTCGATGAACAGCACGCCGCCCCGGGCCCGGTCGAAGGCCTCCTTGGTTCTGCGGGCGGTCTGTCCGACGTACTCGGCCACCAGGTCGCCCCGGGACACCTCGACGAGCTGCCCGGACGACAGCACGCCGAGCGCGGCGAGCACCTGGCCGAACAGGCGGGCCACCGTGGTCTTGCCGGTCCCCGGCGGCCCCGAGAAGATCAGGTGACGGGAGAGCGTGGGCACCGGGAGCCCGGCCTGACGTCGGCGCTCGGCCGTGCCGATCAGATTGATCAGGTCGGTGACCTCGCGTTTGACCGAGGCCAGGCCCACCATGGCGTTGAGCTGTTCCAGCAGGCCCGGCAGCTCCTCCCGGGTGCTGCCGGCCGACGTGCCCACGCCCGGCCCGGCGGCCGGGCCGAGGTCCTCGGGCAGGAGCCTGCTGAGTTCCTGCGGAGACATGGTGCCCTCCGCCGCGAGCCGCTGGGCCTGCCGGTTGACCATCTCCTCGAAGACCTTGCGCGCCGTGCGGCCGTTGCCGAAGGTCTCGTCCCGGTGGATCCAGGTGAAGTAGCGCTCGACCGCGGCCCGGGTGCCGTACTCAAGGGTGTACTGGTGGACCCGGCAGAGGTTCTCCACGATGGAGACGAGCTCCTCCGGGGTGTAGCTGGCGAAGTCGACGGTCCTGGTGAAGCGGGAGGCGAGGCCGGGGTTGCTCTGGAGGAACTGGCGCATCTCGTGGGAGTAGCCGGCGGCGATCACCACCACATCGTCCCGGTGGTCCTCCATCAGCTTGACCAGCGTGTCGATCGCCTCCCGGCCGAAGTCCGCGCCGGAACCGCCGCTCTCCGTGACCAGCGTGTACGCCTCGTCGATGAAGAGCACCCCGCCGAGGGCCTCGGTGAACTTCTCCGTGGTCTTGATCGCGGTGGCACCGACGTACTGGGCCACCAGGTCCTGCCGCGCCACCTCCACGACGTGCCCCTTGGGCAGGGTGCCGAGCGAGGCGAGGATCTTGCCGTACAGGCGGGCGATGCTGGTCTTTCCGGTGCCGGGCGGGCCGGCGAAGACCAGGTGACGGCTCATCGGCGGGCTGGGCAGGCCGACGGCCGCACGTTTGTGGGCCAACTGCTGCAGGCTGACCAGCGCCGCCACCTCGCGCTTGACCGAGTCCAGGCCGACGAAGGTCTGCAACTCGGCCAGCAGGTCCGCAGTCGACACGACGTCGACCGGCGACATGCCGGCCCGGGCCTTCGACCGGCCGGCGCCGCCGGGCCTGCCGCCCGCGGTCGCCTGCTCGCCGTACGAGTCGGCCTCGCCGTTGTCCTCGCTGGTCACGCCCTCGACGGTGAGCCGGGCCGCCGGCTTTCCCTGGCGTACGCCGGCACCGCCGTTGCCCGACACGGCGCAGTCCCGCACCACGATCGGCTGGTCGCTGTCGACGCAGATGCCGTCGCCCTCGTTGTCGACGATCTCGCAGCCGCTGATCTCGCCCCGGGCACCGGCGGCGAGGCCGATCCCGGCGCCACCGCAGCCGCGCACGGTCGAGTCGGTGACCGTCGCCTCGCCACCGTCCTCGATGGCAACGCCACCACTGCGAGCCTCGTAGACCTCGCAGCCGCGTAACACGCAACGCCCCTGGGCACCGACGAGCACCCCCACGTCGTCGCTGCCCCCGAAGCGGGAGTCGGTGATCTCGGGGCTGCCGCCGTCAAGGCTGCGGACCGAGGCGAACCGGGTGTCGGTGATCTCGGCGCCCTGGACGCGGCCCCGTCCGTTCTCCGCCACCACGATGCCGTGCCCCTGGCAGCCGGCGATGATGAGTTTACGCAGCAGCGGGTTGGCGCCGGTGGCGATGCGCACCCCGTGCTGGCGGGAACGCTGGATGTCGACATTGTCGAACGTGCCCGCCGCGGAGTCGCTGATCAGCAAGGCGGCATCAGCGCAGTCCCGCAACCGGAGCCCGGTGAAGGTCGGATCGCTGTGTCCGCCGACCCACACCCCGGCCACCGGGGCGTCGCTGACCTCACACTGCTCGAAGGTGCCCCGCGACCGGCCGACGACGCGGATGGCGTGCCCCCGGGTACGACTCAGCCGGGTACGGGCGATGAACGGATCGGCGCCATCGGCCACGAGCAGGCCGGCGCCCGCCGTCTCGGAGACCTCGCAGTCCTCCACGATCGCCCGGCCGCCGCCGGTGAGGTACATGCCCACGTCCGAGGTGTCATGGATCTTCGTGTGGGAGACCCGGGTGGTGGCGCCCTTCTCGATGACGACCGCCGGGCCGCCGATCCGGAACAGCTCGCACCGCTCGACGACGCCCTTGGCCGCCTCGGTGCTGCAGATCCCGTTGCCCTGCGCCTCGCTGATCACGCTGTCCCGGATGGCCAGGTCGGCGCCGCTGCGCAGCACCACGCCGGTGGTGCCGGCCCGTTCGATCCGGCACCGCTCGACGGAACCGCCGGCGTTGTCGGTCGCCACGATCCCGGCGCCGACGGAGTTGGTGATCCCGCAGTCGGTCATCACGATCGACGCGCCGCCCCTGACGAACACGGCCGCCGGGGACTCGGCCCGCAGGTCACACCCGTCGAGCCGGAGCCGACCGACCCCGACATCCACCGCGGCCCGCTTGTCGTCGCGGTGCCGCAACACCAGGCCCGCCAGCGTCGCCGTCTCCGTGTGCATGTACACCGCGTACCCGTCCTGCGGCGCGATGAGCACGCTTCCCCGGCCGTCGCGGGCGGTGATGGTCACCGGCACGGACAGGTGCAGTGACTCGGCGTACTCGCCGGGCAGGACGTCGATGATGGCACCGCTCTCCGCCCTGGCCAGCGCCTCGGATATCCGGCGCAGACAGCCGGGTTCCGTGGCCGAGACGGTGTAGACGCGACGCGAGGTCACTTACCGTCTCCTGGCTCCTGGTTACGGGTCGGGGTGTCGCCCTCGGCGGCGGACCTGCGGACGCCGGTGTCGAGGTCGATCCCGTCGACCAGGTCGGTCGGCGGGCGCTGGAGCAGATCCAGGAACGACTGCGGCACGGTGAACGCGTCGGTCAACGCGGCGCCCCAGTCCGCCTCTCCGTCGACCAGGTCGCCCACGTTCGCCCCGGCCACCCCGACGTCGCCGGCCCGATCGGCCAGGCGGGCGCGCGCGTCGCGCCGCGCCTCCTTGATGGTGGAGATGATCACGTTGGACAGCTCCGAGGCGGCCATCGACCGGTAGCCCTGGCCGAGGAACTTCAGTTCGGTGATCTCGCCCTGCGCGTCGACCACAACGGACACCTGCCGCTTCGGCGCGGTCGCCGAGCCGGTGACCGACGCCATGCCCTGCTGCAACCGGGTCATGCTGTCGCGCTGCTGCGCCAGCTCGGCGAGCATCTCGTTGATGGCGGCCTCAAAACCGGATGCCATGACGTCAGTCCTCCCAGTCGTTGTCGTAGGACGGGCGCCCCAGCACCGAGTTCGCTCCGTGATCATCGTGCCAGGCGTCGTCGTCCCGGGCCAACGCCGCCCAACGCCGCGCCCTGCTGTCCCTGCTGTCGAAGCCGGCATGAGCCCCGGACTGAAACGGTGATATACCGGACCCGCCCTGGTGACCCGCGCCCGGGACCTCGTCGGTGCCCGCTGGTCGCCCTCGGCCGGCCAGCGCGGCCCCCAGACTGGTCAGCACCGTCGGCTGATCGTTGGGATTCGGCGCGTACGTCACCACATGGCCGCCCAGCCCGGCGGAAGTGAGGTTCGTGGGCGCGGTAGGGGTGAGCTGTGGCGAGATCGGCAGTTGCGGGATCGGGATCGCTTCCGCCCCTCGTTTCGGTGGCACCGACAGGCCACCGAGCGCGGCTATGTCAGGCTTACCGTCGCCGTTGACATCGACACCCGATATGCCGTCCGGGGTGGAGACCATCGGGGCGAACTTGAGAATCTCACCCTTCATCCCGATGTCGGGCTTGCCGTCGCCGTTGACATCGACGCCGGTAACGCCGTCCACGGTGATGAGAGTGGCGTCGGGCAGCGGCCTGCGGTCCATGCCCAGGTCCGGGACACCATCGCCATCCACGTCGACACCGCGGACCCCGTCCTTGACCACGATCGGGGCGTCCGGGAGCACCTGCCCGCTGATCCCCACGTCCGGTCGTCCGTCACCGTCAACGTCGATGCCGATCGTGCCGTCCGGTCCCTGCACGACGGGCGCGGAGGGGAGGATCTCGCCGTCGATCCCGATGTCCGGCCGGCCGTCGCCGTCGACATCCACGCCGCTGAGGCCATCGAGCTCGACCAGTTTCGCGTCGGGCAGCGGTTTGCCGTCGAGGCCCAGGTCAGGAACCCCGTCGCCGTCCACGTCGATTCCGGCTACGCCGTTCTGGTCCTTGGCGCGGGGCGCGTCCGGCAGGGCGCGGTTCTGATCACTGAGGCGGCTGCCCGAACCGGCCGGACTCCCGGGACCGCCACCACCCGAACCGGGGTCACCGCCACCGGTTCCCTCTTTCTCGCCGCCCGAGCCGGAACCGCCACCACCCGAGCCGGAACCACTACCCGAGCCCTCCTCCTCGCCACCCGAGCCAGGACCACCACCGCCCGAGCCCTCTTCCTCGCCACCCGAGCCGGGAGCACCACCACCGGATTCCGTCTCCTCATCCTCGCCGCCGCCACCCGAGCCGGAACCACCACCGGATTCCGTCTCCTGGTCCTCGTCCCCGCTACCCCCACCGGTCTCCTCGTCCTCATCCCCGCCGCCCCCACCGGTCTCCTCGTCCTCATCCCCGCCACCGCCACCCGAGCCGGAACCACCATCGGGTTTCCTGAGCACGGCCTCCGGGATGGGTTTCAACGCCCCCGTGACGCGGCGGTACTCATTCGCCAGATTCAGCAGAACCTGGCGCACGGAAGCATCGAACGGCACCTGTATCGATTGGCGGACGGCGTCGTAGTCCGCCGTTCCTTCGAAGCTCGCGATGGTCGACTGGACCCAGACGTCGTGCTCCACGTGCTCTGCGACGGCGCTCTGGGCCGCAGCCAGTGCCGCACCGCCGTTGGCGAGCTCCTTCTCGTATTCGGCGATGGCGGTCCCCAGTTCCTTGATGACCGGATAGACACTGTCCAGAAACTTGGTGAACGCCGTCGAGGCCGGACCGGCCCAGGATGTGCCCACCACCTTGCCTACCGCGGCCGGCATGTCATCAAGCAGCGTCCCGAGCGCGCGATAGGTGTTCCCGATCTCGGTCGAGGCGGTGTAAAACGTCGGTGCCGAGCCGGGCTGAATCGCCTCCTTCACCTCCTTCAGCGTCCAACCTTCGTAGTTTGACACCCGCAAGCCCTTCTCTCTCCCGAACATGCCGGACGGTGCCCACGCACAGCCCTAGTACTTGATCCCCGGCAGGTCTTTCCGCACACGCTCGACAAGGGCGTCCAATTCGGCCGCGACACTGCCCGTTTCGCCGTCGGCCTTCTCGTACTGCTTGCTGATGGCCTCCAGCGTGTCTCCGATGTAATGAAGCGCCTTCTTGATATTCATAAGCCCTTCACCCAGAGCGTCTTTGCGATTATTAAATGCCAGCCTGAGATCGTCCGCGTCCGCAAAGACCCCCGGATTTATCGTGCTGCTGGGCACCTTCGCCAGACCCGGATCGACATGCAGGGTCGCGAGTTCGCGGAACTTCTCGCCGAGCTTCCTGATCGCCTCACGGTCGACCTTTATCTCCTCCGACACAATCCGCTCCTTTCATCTCCAACTATCGCCAGTGTTCCGATCAACGCCGGGCCGTGCCCGGCTGCCAACCGCCCTGTGCTGGGCGCTGTCCACGCGGAGTCCCGCGAGGCCGGCGCACCGGAGCCGCCCACTCGTCGACGGGCTCGTCGTCGTCCTCGTCATCAACCGGCCGGCCGAGCGCGGTAACCGCGGTCAGGTCGTCCGCCCACACTGACTCGTCCTCCTGCAACCAGGTCTGACGCTCACGCTCGCCATTGCCGCCGGCCCCGGCGCCGGCACCGCCCACCGCAGGCGGGATCGGCGGCGGGAAGCCCATCCCCTGCCCGATCACCTGTTGGCCGGCGGCGGGCCCCGTACCGTCCGACCCACCTCCGTCCGTCACCCGCCGGACGTTGTCTCCGGGGATGCGGCCACCCGGATCGAGCAGGCCCTCAGGCGACGGAGACAACGGCCGCCCGTCGAAGCCGACATCTGGCACACCGTCGCCGTTGACGTCGAACCCGGTGCGCCCGTCGGGGCCGGTCACCACCGCGCCACCGACCGGTGCCCCCGATCCGGGCAGGGCCCTGCCGTCGAGGGACAGGTCCGGCCGACCGTCGCCGTTTGTGTCGATCCCCCGGGTGCCGTCCGGGCCGGTGACCAACGTGCTACCCGCAGGCAGATCGCCACCGGGCAGCGGCTGCATGTCCAGACCGAGGTCGGGCACGTCGTTGCCGGTGATGTCATAACCGGTGGTGCCGTCGGGTCCAGTGACGAGGCGACCCCCGGTCGGCGCGTCACCCCCGGGCAGCGCCCGGCCGTCCATGCCGACGTCGGCGACACCGTCTCCGTTCAGATCGATTCCCATCGAGCCATCCGGCCGGCGTACCGTACGGCTACCAGCGGGCAGATCAAGTAACCCGCCGCCCAGGCCGGGCAGACCACCACCGCCACCCAGGCCAGGCAGACCACCCCCCGGCAGGTCCGTCAGACCACCACCGCCACCCAGGCCAGGCAGACCACCCCCCGGCAGGTCCGTCAGACCACCACCGCCACCCAGATCAGGCAGACTGCCACCGCCACCCAGATCAGGTAGGCCGCCAGCCCCCGAACCGCCGCCACCCAGCAGCTTGGACAGGTCAGACAGGTCCAGATTGGGCGGGTCGTCGCCACCCAACAGATCGTCGGTCTTTTCGTCGCGGCTGTTGTCGGGCGCGACGACGCCGGCGAACTCCGGGCTGGGTAGGCGAGTGTACTTGATCAGAGCTTCAGCGTATTTACCGCTCAGCTCGTCCCAGATTTTCTGAAACTCACCCTTGGCTCTGTCGTAGACCGTCTGCGCATCAGTCTTGTAGTCGGTGAACGCCTTGTCGAAAATTTCTCCCAGATTGTCGGGAAATTCGAGATGAATAACCCAGCGGTTCCACCACTTGATTTTTTCCTTGAGCTCCAGCGACTGCGCCAGCTTGATCAAATCGTTATACCACTTGGTCTCCACCGCTTTCCAACCCGTCCGCAGCCCTTCCAGGGCATTGCGATACCTGGCCTGCGCGTCACCGTGCGAAATAGCGATTTCCGTGGTGACCGTCGCGTAGGTCGATATCGCCCCGGCGACTTCGGTCATGAAACTGCGGTAGGCGGACAACGTCTCGCCGAACAGGTTCGCCGCCGGTCCCTTCCAGTAAACCTCCCTGCCGAGATCGACGGTCAGCATGTCCACCCGCAGATCGTCCAACTGGTTCCGCAGCGCGGCGAGCGATTTCGCGGCCAGCTCGGCATTGCCGGGTTTGGAGGGTGCTGCCGCTTCCCCGGCAGACTCAAAGAGCAGCGGGTCGCCGTACGTCTTGTGCAGGAGGGCCAACTCGTCGTCGAACTGCTGGACCCAGGTGTTGACGCTGTCGACGTGCTTCCCCACGCCGATCACTCACCCAATCGAGGCGGTGGGGTGCGGCCGATCGCTCCGGTCAGACCGATGTCATCGGTCCACTTCTCGTCGCCCACGAATGGCAGTCCCGGCTGGCGATCGCCCTCTTCCTCCGGACGGCCGAGCACCGGGCCGATCCGCAGCGACCGGTCGCCGGGCCGGCGGTCACCGGGCCCGGCGAAGAGTGTCGACGGCAGCGGAGCGGGCCCGGCGGTGAGACCCTGCGGAGCAACCGAACCGCCGAGGTTGCCAGCACCGGACCCGGAAGCCCGGCGGTTGACCCCGACGCTCCCCGCCATCGTGGTGACCGGGGCCGACGGACCGCCGCCGGCCGACGGTCCGTTGCCAGCCAACGGACCACTGCCGGCCAACGGCTCGGGCATCGTCCCGACGTGGATGCCGGATACCGTCGGGGCGGTCACCACCGGCCCGGTGTACGAGGCCAGCAGCGTCGACGGGTCCGCAAAGCTGAGGTGTGCGCCGAGGGTCGGCACGCCCATCGAGGCCGGTGCGAGGAAAGCGGCCCGCGCGAGCGGTGACAGATCCGGTAGCGACAGGACCGACTCGACCGGCGACTGCGGAAGGTATACCCCGCTGCGCGGCCTCGGCTCCGCGCCGTGACCGGGCACGGTCTTGGCGTCCTGTGGCGAGGTGGGTATCGGATGCAGCTTCAGGACGGTTTCCTGGTAGGCCCGCGCCAGGACCACCAGGATCTTCCGCGCCTCCGCGTCGATGCTGGCATCGTCGGAGACCACGCCGATCGCTGTCATCTGCGCCCGGTAGGCGGCAACCTCCTCGGAGAACTGGGCCAGGTCCGCCTGCGCCGTCGACAGCGCCGCGCCGCTGCCCGCCAATGCCGGCCCGTACGGTTCCAACGGCTGCGCCACCCGGTCGAGGAACTCGACGAGGCCATTGACCACCGCGACGAGTGCGGCGGCAGCCGGCCCGGTCCAGGCCCGGTCACCTGTTGTCACGGCGCGGACCTCCATCGGGATCTCTGTGCTGAGCGCCCTCAGATCCGCCAGTACCCCGGCGCAGACCCGGCCCGCTTCGGTCATGGTGGCCGGCTGTCCAGGCTGGATCGCCGCTTGGACCTGGGTGAGGGTGTAGTCGCCGTAATCCGGCATGAGGGGCGTCCTTTCACAGGATGAGCGGACAGGCGCAGGCCGTACGATCGACCGCCCGCGCGGCTGTCAGATGACGCGGCGGCGGTCTAGGGCGTCAGCGTCGGATCGGCGATCTCCGACAGCGGACTGAAGTCGGGATAGATCTGGTTGATCGACTTGATCAGTCCACGGAGGCGAAGGAGGTCGTCCTTGTTCAGATTCTCGGCCTTGGCGTAGACAGCGGCGACCCGTTTCAACTCCACACCTATCTCGTGGAACGACTTGTCCATGTTCTCCAGGATCAAGACCATCTCGGTATGCACCCTGGTGTCGTATCGCGCCTTGATGTCGGTCGCCGTCGGGGAGAGGTGCCCCGGGGTGATGATGGCGTTCTTGGCCAGATACTTCATCTCGTCGAGCCTTACCGCCCAGGCCATGAATATCTCGGCGAGCTTCTGGATGCTGGCCTCATCGGCGATGACAGATTCGCTGCCACTCACGAATGACCGTCCTCCGATCGGGTACGGGGTGGGCCGGCGACGCGAGGGGCGCCGGCCGCCCCCACCTCGTGTTAGTTAGCCCTGCTGCCAACCGGCCGAGTTGATCCGCTCGGTCTGGTTGTAGTTGGACAGGATGTTCTGCAGGGACGGAACGGCCCCCCGGAGCATGATGTCCTTCATGTTGTTGACGGACTGGTCCCAGCTCGCCTTGTATTCGTTGTAGGTCTGCCGGGTGTTGCCGTCCCACGCCTGCAGTTGGGTGTCGGCGTAACGCTCCAGTTCATCCAGGGCGGTGTCGATCCGGTTGTGCGCGATCCGGATAGCCTCGATGCCCTGGGTAATCGCGGTGTCACTGTACCGATAGGTGGGCTGACTCATCAGATTCTCCTCGACGGTTTTCGGGATTCGGCTGTCCTGTGCCTACTTGAAGAATGAGCCCTGCTGGACGGCGAAGTCCTCGGCGGACTCGACGTGGCCGGCCCCGCCGATCAGGCGGTCGGCCATGGAGTCGAGATCCCGGAGGATCTTGTCGAACTCGGCGCCCCACTGGACCATGGTGTTCTCGAAAATCGCCGCCGCGCTGCCGTCCCACTGGGACCGCAGCGAGTTCAGTTCATTTCTCAGGCTCTTCATGTAGCCGTCGATCTCACCGTAGGTCGACACGAACTGCTGGCCAGCGGCCTGCATGCCACCACTGGTATTGGAGATGGGAGAAGTCATGTTTCTCATACCCTTCTGATGTGCGGACTCGGGACTCTGGCTGAGCTGGCGATCGGGGACGTCACGCGGCCGAACCGCTGATCAGCGGCATCACTCCCCCCGGCCTTCCCCGGCCCGGGCCGGCGTGCCGGACTGCGTGACGGGCACCACGGCGCGGGCGGCTGCCGGCTCGAGTGGCGTCCCCACCGGCAACAGCTCCAGGATCGGTCCGGGCACCGGCATCGCGGCGACCCCGCCGTAGCCGAGCGTTCCGGCGACCTCCGCGGTCGGGATCGGATACCGCACCCCGTTGTCGACCAGCAGATAGAGCGTGCCTCCGGCGACTCCGGGGCCCGGCAGGTCACGCAGGAGCAGCCCAGTGCCAGGGGTGATCGTGATCTGGTCGGCGCCACCACCGAGCGGCTCGCCGGACCCGGCCGCCGCGCCGGTCACCCCGACCTGCACCCTGGGCCCGTCCGCAGCCATGGTGATCCGCAGGCAGGGCATCTCGTCCGAGCCGATGCGCAGCAGGCCGGGGGGCTGCGCCGGCAGCGCGTCGTTCACCGAGGAGGTCGCGGACAGCCGGGACTGCGCAAGCGTCGCGGGACTCAGGTCCAGCATGGTTACCCGGGCATTCGGGTACGCCGCCCGGGACCTCGGGTCGGCCAGCGTCAGCGCGGCTCCGACGGCTGTCATCGGCGACAACCCGTCGGCGCGCGTGACGAAGAACTGTTCGGCCTCGCCCGCCGCGATGCCGGGCACCCGGAAGACCTGGCCGACAACGGTAGCCCGGCCGTCGATCTTGGGGCCGGGGTCGCCCCGACCGGAGATGGGCTCCGCCACCAGGTCCGGTCCGACCGGGACCGCGTTGATCCAGGACCAGCCGACCTGCCGTACGGTCGCTGCCGAGTAGCCCAGCGAGCTGAGCATCGCCGGGTTCCGCACGCGCAGCCGCTGGTTGTTCCACACCAGGAAGCTCTCGTTCGCCGGGGTCCTTACGACCAGGGCCTCGTCGGCCGGGGTGGACCGGATGGCCGCAGCCGGCCCGGCGTCCAGCGTGACGTGCGGTTGCCCCGTGCCGGTGGCGTCCTGGCGGGTCGTCGAGCAGACCCGCCACTGGTCGGCGTTCAGCCGATTACGGTCGGGCAGGTAGTCGGGGGCGGCGAGGATGCCGACCGGCAGCCCGCGTGGCGCGTCGCGCAAGGAGTTGCGGGACACCCGGACCACCTTCGGGGTCCCACCGAGGATCAGGCGGGCGGAGGTGTAGTTGAGCACCGGGCGCAGCACGCCGTCCACCGCGACGTACCGGGTGCCGGTTTCTTTCTCCACCACCAGCACCCCCGGCTTGCGCCAGGCGCTGCTGCCGCCGGGCACGAAGAAGCCGTACACCCCGAAGCCGACCAGGACCAGCCCGCCGAGCAGCAGCCCACAGATCGTGCCGACCAGGAAGCGCCGCAGCGGTGACATCGGCGCGTCGGGTTCGGCGCGCAGCAGCGCGGACACCAGCCGACCCATCACGAAGGCGTGGGCCTGGGCCTGGTCCCGACGGTTCTGCACGGTGCTTCTCCTCTCCTGTTTCGACGGTTCGCGGTGGCGGTCGGCTAGCCGGCGATGGCTCGCGCCCACTGGTAGGCGTCGAAGACGGCCAGCAGCGCCAACACCATGCCGATGGCGAAGATGTACTCGACGAAGTCGGCCACCCGCCCCCAGTAGGGCAGCAGGCGCCGGCCGGGCAGGACCCGCGACATGGCGAGCAGGGCCACCGCGAGCACGAGCAGGCCGATCACGGAGAGCGCACTGGCCATCGCGTCGCTGCGCCCGGCCAGGCGGATGGTGAGCAGGGCGCCGCCGGCGAGCACGGGCAGCAGGGTGGCCGCCCGCTGCCACCCCGAGTTCAGGCCGCGCGACCGGATGGCGAGGACGCCGAGGACCGCGATGACGAACCAGCTCGCGGCCCAGCCGGGCACCGGGGCGATGACCGCCATGCCCGCCGTGCAGATCACGCCCGCGGCGGCCAGGAGCCAGGTGAGGTACGTGTCGGCGACGACCGCACCGGAGATCAGTTTCGTTCCCGGGAATGGTTCGATGTCCTCGGCCAGGTCGGTCGCGCTGGTGGGCAGTTGGGGCAACCGCAACAGGGCCAGCCGGAACGCCACCGACGGCGCGGCAGCCGTGACGATCAGCGCTGCCGCGACGCCGGCCGCCGCGGCCTGTGGTGCGGTCGTCCCGAGCACCACCAGCAGCGCGTAGCCGACGCCGGCGAGCGTCACCAGCCAACAGGCGAGGAAGAAGGCACGGTGGTGCCCGACGGCGAAGGTCACGAGCAACGCGGCGAGGCTGGCCGCGACCGCCGCGCAGAGCAGCCTCGGCGCGTGGGCCGCCGAGGCCGGCAGCACGGCGTGACCAGCCAGGCCCGCGAAGGGCACGGCGGCCACCCCGAGCAGAAGGGCGGCCCAGCCGTCGGCCAGCGCCCGGGAGCACATCATCGCCCCGAAGGCCAGCGCGACGGCGCAGCCGGTGGCCAGGTTCCCCCGGCCCGGCACGGCGTCGTCGAACAGGACGGCGAAGCAGGTGGCCAGCGTGACGGCACAGATGACGAGGAAGAGGACCCGGGTCAGTTCGTCGCGCCACCGGTCCGGTCGGCTACGCACCCCGCTGGCCAGGCCGTCGATGAGGTCGTCGAAGTGCACCGGCGGCAACTGCGCGTCACGGGGGCGCAGGTAGAGCGTCTCGCCGTCGCGGATCTGCAACGACGACACGGTGAGTTCCTCGTCGAGCGGCTCGCCGCCCAACCGTTGCAGCACCCAGTCACCCTCGCCGGTGAACGCCCGGCGCTGGCCTTGCTGGTCCAGCGCGCCGGACATGGTCGCCCGCTGCACCAGCACCGGGATGAGGTCGGCCAGCGCGACCGTGGACGGCAGCGCCACCTCGACCGTCCGCTGCGGGGTTACCAGGACGACGCGGCTGATGTCGCTCATCGGGTGGCCCTCCGGGCATCGTCGCCGCCACGATCGGCAATCATCGGAATCTGGAACTGGATCGCGTCGGCGCGTCGGCGCACCAACTGGGCCCGTCCGGCGGGCAGGGTCAACGGCTTGACCTGCCCCAGGAAGCCGCCCTCGTCGCGCGGGCAGGAGAGCAGCACGGCGATGCTGCCGAGGTCCCACATCCGGCGCAGCAGCGGATCGGACATGCCCCGGGCGGCCCCGGCGGTGCTGCGGGCGACGATGACGTGCAGGCCGATCTCCGCGCCGTGGGCCAGCAGGTCGACCAGCGACTCCGCCGGGTAGTCCATCGTGCCGCTGACCATCTCGTAGTCGTCGACGAGGACGAAGAGCCGTGGCCCCTCCCACCAGTCCCGTGCCGACAACCGGTCCGGGCCGATGTCCGGGCCGGGCACCCGGCTCTTGAGCAGCGGCACGCCCCGGGTGAGCACCTCCCGCATCGCCTGGCCGTGCAGGGCGTAGCCGACCGTCTGCCCGGCGCTGAAGGCGTTGGCGAGGTTGCGGCGCGGGTCGACGACGAGCACCTGCGCCTCCTCCGGCGGAAAACGGTCGACGATGGCCTGGGCGAGGTGCCGCATCAGGTTCGTCTTGCCGGTCTCGTTGTCGCCGAAGATCATCAGGTGCGGGTTGGCGGCGAAATCGTGCCAGACCGGCTGGAGCCGCTGGTCGTCGAGGCCGAGCGCGACCCGCAGCTCGCCGTCGACGGGGGTGGGCGGCAGCAGGTCTCGCGCCAGCACCCGGGGCAGCATCCGGACGGCGCGCGCGCCGGGACCGCTCCACCCGGCGCGGACGGCGTCGACCAGCGCGGCCAGCGCGCGGCCCGCCGCGTCGTCGGCGTCGGCCGGCCCGGTGGCCGCGTCGTCGCCGGCCGGCCCGGGCTCGACGCCCAGCACGCCCGGGCCGAGCCGCGGCACCAGCGACAGGAAGTGGAACTTGTCCCCGGTCAGGCCGCGTCCCGGCGACTCGGGCACCGTCTTGGCCTTGCGGAAGTCGATCTCGGACTCCATGGAGTCGCCGAGCCGCAGCTCGAAGCGGCTCTGCAGCACGTCGCGCAGCCACGGTCGAATCTCCGACCAGCGGCCCGCGCTGATCACCAGGTGCACCCCGTAGCTCAGGCCCCGGGTCGCGATCTCCTGGATCGTCGTCTCCAGCCCTTCGAACTCCTGGTGCAGGGTGAACCAGCCGTCGATGACGAGGAAGACGTCGCCGAAGGGGTCGTCGGCGTGCTGACCCGCCGCCCGGGCCCGCCGGTAGGCGGCCATCGACTCGACGTCATGCCGACCGAAGAACTCCTCCCGGTGGTCGAGGATGTCGGACACCTCGGCCACGGTGCGGGTGACCCGTTCCCGGTCCCGCCGGTTGGCCACCCCGCCGACGTGCGGCAGCCCGGTCAGCGCCGCCATCGCCCCGCCACCGAAGTCCAGAATGTAGAACTGCACCTCGCGTGGGGTGTGGGTGAGGGCGAGCCCGCTGACCAGGGTCCGCAGCAGGCTGCTCTTGCCGCTGCGCGGCGCGCCGACGACCGCCGCGTGCCCCTTGCCTCCCTCGAGATCGGCGACCAGCGTCTCCCGGCGCTGGTCGAGAGGGCGGTCCACGAGGCCGACCGGCACCCGCAGGCCGCCGTAGGGGGCGCCGAACCCCCGCTGCGGGTCGCGGCCGATCGGCGGCAGCACCTCGTCCAGGGTGGCCGGCTCGCCCAGCGGCGGCAGCCACACCCGGTGCGCCGGTGGACCGGCGTCGCGCAACCGGTCGACGATCACCGCGAGCGTCGACTCGGCCGGCGGCGCGTCGTCGACGGACGGCTCCCGGGGCGGCGGTTCGATCGGGCGGCTCGGCACCACGTAGCCCGCCTCGAAGCCGACCACCCGGGACTCGCTGACCGGTTGGGCGACCCGCTTGCCGCGCGTCGGGCAGGGCCCGGACACGTACGCGCCACGGAACTTGACCAGGGTGGTGGTGTCCGTGCGCAGGTAGCCCGAGCCGGGTGCCAGCGGCTTGTCGTACGCGTCGCTGACGCCGATGACGCTGCGCGACTCCATGGACGAGAACATCCGCAGGCCCATCCGGTACGACAGGTGCGTCTCCAGCGTGTGGATGCGCCCCTCCTCGAAGCGCTGCGAGGCCAGCAGAAGGTGCACGCCCAGCGAGCGCCCCAGCCGCCCGATCATCATGAACAGGTCGGTGAACTCGGACTTGACGCTCAGCAGCTCGCCGAACTCGTCCACGATGATCACCAGTGTGGGCATCGGGACGAGGTCGGCGCCGGCCGCGCGGGCCCGCTCGTACTCGAGCACCGATGTGTGGCTGTGCCGGCGGAGCAGCTCCTGCCGGCGGACCAGCTCGCCCTGTAGCGCGTCCTGCATCCGGTCGACCAGCGGCAACTCGTCGACGAGGTTGGTGATCAGCGCCGAGACGTGCGGCAGCCCGTCGAGGCCGAGGAACGTGGCGCCGCCCTTGAAGTCGACCAGCACCATGTTGAGCTTCTCGGACGAGTGCGCCAGCGCCAGCGACAACACCAGGGTGCGGATCAGCTCGCTCTTGCCGGAGCCGGTGGCGCCGATCAGGATGCCGTGCGGCCCCATGCCGCCCTGCGCGGACTCCTTCAGGTCGAGCTCGACGGTCTGCCCCCGGTCGGTGACGCCGATCGGCACCCGCAGGTGCTCCCAGACCGACCGGGCCTGCCACAGCCGCTGCGGATCGAAGCTGCGCAGGTCGGCGATGCCGAGCAGGGAGGCCAGATCCGCGGCGACGGCCGTGCCGTCCGTGGTCGCGCCGGCGCCACCGAGCCGGTACGGCGCGAGCTGCCGGGCCATCGCCCGGACGCGGACCACGCTCAGCGCGTCCGCCCGGGCGACGTGGGTGGACTTCGTGTCGCCGGACCGGCTCAGGTCGACCTTCTCGATCCCCTCCTCGCCGACCCGGAGCCGCAGCACCGTCGCCGCGCCGTCCCACGGCAGGGCGCCGTCCACGTCGATCGCGACCAGGTTGCGGTATCCGGCACCGGCCAGCCGGTGGCTGCCCGAGATCGGGGCGTCGTCCAGGACCACCACCACGAAGGGTTCGCCGGCGCTCGCCATGGCGCCCGGCTCGTACCGGCCACGGTCGTCGAGCGCCGCGCCGCCGAGCAGCTTCTCCAGGTCCATCCAGGAGTCGCAGACCAGGCGCGTCGCGCCGGCGGCGTCGGTCTGCTCCCCGTGCTGGGTGTGCGGCAGCCACTTGGCCCAGTCCCAGTGCCGCAGCCGGTCGCTGCTGGCCAGCACCGCGATCTGCAGGTCCTCCGGCGAGTGGAAGGTGGCCAGTTGCGCCACCATCGCCCGGACCAGCGCGCGGTTCGCCTCGACATCACCGTCGAGGCTGACCCGGGCGAACCCCCGCAGGTACACGGCGACCGGCATGTCCTCGATCACCGTGTACGCGCGCAGGAAGCGGCGCAGCGCGCTGGCACACAGCGGTTCGAGATCCTCCACCGGCTGGGTCTGCGGGGCCTGCAACGTCAGCGCCAACCGCTGCTGGCCGAGACCGATGCGCACCTCGGCGAAGTCGGCGTGGTTGGCCCGGCGCTCCCAAAGCCGGTCGGTGGGCACCAGCGCCCACAGCCGGGCCGGGTCGGGGTGGGTGAACAGCACCGACAACCGCTGCCGCTCGACGCTGCGCCGGACCTGCTTGCGGGCCTGTCCGAGGTAGCGCAGGTAGTCGCGGCGTTCGCCCTTGAGTTTGGCCTTGCGCTCCGAACCCGCCCGCATCAGCAGGGCGAACGCCATGACGATGGCCGAGAGGCCCATCAGCCCCGACGTCATGTAGAGCATGATCCGGTTCTCGCCCGGCTGGAGGTAGAACAGCGCGAGCGCGCCCGAGCCCATGATCATGGGCAGGTAGGTCAGCAGATTCGCGAGCTGCCCGCCGGCCGCCTCCGGCAGGCCCGGCGGCTCCTGCAACGCGAACTCGCCCTTCTCGATCGTCGGGGCGGGCCGGCGGGGTGGCCGGGCCACCTGGATCGTGCTCATCCCGACTCTCCTCGGCGGTCTCGGTCGTCCTCGGGCTCACCGGCGCCACGCCAGCCACGGCGGACGCCGAGCGGGATCAGGTACGCCACCAACCCGGCGAGACCGGCCAGCACCGCGGCGGCCAGGGCGAACTCGATGGCGCGGTCCTCACCCCCGGCGCCGTCCGATGCCTGCCGGATCGGCCCGAGCGTCGCAGGCGGCAGGGGGGCGGCCCGGTCGTGTTCCTCGGCCAGGAGCGCGGTGACCGCCTGGTAGGGGTTCACCACCCCCCAGCCGAGCTGCGGGTCGGGCAGCGCGGTGCCGGGATGGTCGGCGGTCAGCTCCAGGCGCCGTTTGACCTGTGCCGCCGTGAGCCTGGGATGGTAGGAACGCACCAGTGCGGCGGCGGCGGCCACGAACGGCGTGGCATAGCTGGTGCCGCTGTCGACCAGGTGCCCGGCGCCGGCCCGGCTCAGGCTCACCACGTCCACCCCGGGAGCGACCAGGTCCAGGTACGCCCCGACCTCGGAGAACTCGCTGCGCCGTCCGTCCGGCCCCACCGAGCCGACCGCCAACACCTGCGGATAGGCAGCCGGGTACGCGACGGGGTTGCCCTGCTGGGCCTCGTTCGCCACCGCCGCGACCAGCAGCACGTCCCGCCCGGCGGCGTACTCGACCGCCGCCCGCAGTTCCTCGTTGGGGAAGAACGAGCTGGCCGAGACGTTGATGACCGATGCCCCCGCGTCGACTGCCACCCGGATGGACCGGGCCAGCGTCGACGCCGTGCCGTCACTGGGACCGTTCGCCTGTCGGACCGGCAGGATCGTCGCGCCCGGCGCGAGGCCCACCATGCCGGTGCCGGACCTCGGCTGGGCGGCGATGATCCCGGCGACGAAGGTGCCGTGGCCGTAGCAGTCGTCGTTCGCCGAACCGACCCGGTTCACCACGTCGGTGCCGGGCCGCACCCTGCCCGCGAGCTGCGGCACCGTCGCGTCCACCCCGGTGTCGACCACCGCCACCAGCACGCCCTCGCCCCTGGTCAGCGGCCACACCCGCGGCGGGTCGAGCCGGCGGTGCGTCCAGGGGACCTCGGGCAGGAGCTGCTGCGACGGGGACGTGCACCGGGTCGCCGGAGCCGCGCCCACCGGAGCGGACGGCAGGGCCGGGGCCGACAGGACAGCCAGCCCCACCCACGCGAACAGCCGCACCGCGCACCGCCGTCGCATCCCCGCCCCCTGCCGATCCGACGCCGCCATGGCGTCCTTTCGCCGTGACTACGCACGCCGCCGATCCAGAGTTCATCGCGAAATGATCCGCATCGCGGACGCCGTTCTCACGCCACCCCGGAGTCGATGAGTTCGAACGCCCGGACCAGCTCGACGCGGGAGCGGATCTGGAACTGGCGGTAGATCTTCGTGAGCGAGCCCTCCACGGTGGTCACCGCGATGGACAGGTCCCGGGCCACCTCACGGTTCGTGGCCCCCTGCACCACGAGGGCCACGATCCGCTTCTCCATCGGCGTGAGCGGGGTGTCCCGGCGGTTCTGGGTCGGCATGAGCCGGGCGACCTCCCGGGCGAGCCGGTCGACGCCGGTCGTCACCCCCGCGGCGAGGCACGCCTCGGTCGCCTCGTCGAGCAGTGCCCGGGCGGCGCCGCGCCGCCGCCGCCGTCGCTCGATGTCCGCCGCCAACAGCAGGACGCGGTACAGCTCGATGGGCGTACCCAGGGCGCGGCACCGGTCGGCCGCCGAGGAGAGCAGGTCGATGGCGTCATCGGCGCGTCCCTCGGCGAAGGCGAGCACCGCCTCGGCCCGTTGCCGGGCGGCCACGGCCAGCACGGAGGCCGGCTGCGTGTCCGTACCGTGCAGCTCGGCCAGCAGACCGCGCGCCTGAGCCAGGTCGCCCACGGCGGCGTGCGCCTCGACGAGGTCGGCGAGCAGCAACCGGGTCTGGTTGCCGACCGGAAGGCCCCGGACCAGCAGGTGGGCACGGTGCAGGACGGCGACGGCACCGGCGGGGTCGCCCGCGACGAGCCGCCAGGCGCCGAGCTGCTGGCAGAACCGCGCGAGCTTGTCGAGGTCTCCGACCCGTTCCGTCGACGCGATCACCTGCTCGGCCAGCTCGACCGCGCGGGGCAGGCTGCCGGTGGCCGCCTCCGCCTCGGCCAGGGCCCAGGACACCAGGTTCGCGGACGCCGGCTCCACGTCGACCGCCAGTTGCTGGAGCCGGGCCACGGTCGCCAGCGCCGAGGCGCCCCGACCACGCCGCCACTGCACCCGGGCCAGCAGGTGCAGCACCAGTTCGAGCCCGCCGACCGTCCCGCAGTCCTCGGCCAACCGCACGGCCGTCCGCAGCTCGTCGTACGCCTCGTCGTAGCGGTCGTTGTCGTAGTGCTGCCAGGCCAGCTCGTGGTGGATCAGCAGGGCGGCCTCGCCGAGGTCGGTCCGCCCCGCCAGCAGCCGCCTGGCATGGGCCGCCTCCTCGTAACAGGGCTGCCCCAGCCGGGACTTCACCCTCAGCACCACGTGCAGCGCGCGCAGTTCAGCCCGGACGTCGCCGGCGGTGGCCGCGGCATGCGCCGCCCACGAGGCGTCGGCCAGAGCCGCGTCGGTGCGCAGGGCAGCCGCGTGGTGAACCGCGGCGTAGACGCGCACCCACGGTTGCGGCTCCCCGCCGGCCTCGGCCTCCGCGCACGCCGCGGCCACCTGGTCACCCAGCTGCCCGATGGCGTCCCCGCTGGCCTCCAGCACAGCCAGCCAGGCGGACATCCGCAACGGGCGGGGCGCCTCGGCGGCGAGGACCGCCCCGGCCGCCTCCCGCGCCTCGCTGAGCAGCCCGGCCTGGTAGGCGTACCGGGCCTCGGCGAGCTTGCGCGTCGCCCAGCCGGCCCGGTTCGTCGGCGGGGTGCGCAGCGCCGCCATGCCGATCAGTTCCCGGGCCACGCCGGAGGCGCCCCGCCGGCCCGCGAGTTCGGCGGCGGTCGTCAGTGCCGCAGCGACGGTCTCGTCCTCCAGGCCGGTGGCCAGCGCCATGTGGCGGGCCCGATCGATCGGGTCGGTGCTGACCTGGACCAGCCGCGCGTGCATCGCCATCCGGACGATCACCGGGGCGTCGGCGTAGACGGCGGCGCGCAGCAGGGGATGCCCGAAGGCGACCCGGCCACTGCTGTCCAGGTCGCAGATGCCGGCTTCGGACGCGGCGGTCAGATCCGCCTCGGCGGCGTGGCAGCCGGCCTGGTCGAGCAGGGTCAGCGTCGGCCGGTAGGCGGTGGCGGCCATCCGGACGGTGTCGCGGGCGGTGACCGGCAGCAGGGCGAGGCGTTGACGCATCAGGGTGTCGAGGTGCACCGGCACCGGCAGCGGCTGGCCGGGGACCGGCCGTACGCCACTACGGGCGACAGCGGCGGCGATCTCCAGCGCGAACAGTGGGTTCCCGCCGGAGAGCGTGCAGATCCGTTGCGCGATCTGCCGGCCGACCAGCCCACCGGCCCGTGCCATGACGACGGGCACGAGGGCGTCCATCGGCAGCGGACCGACCTCCAGGCTGACCGCGTCCGGCAGGGCCAGTCTCGGTGTCTCGCCGGAGCGCTGCGCGGCCAGCACGCTCAGCCGTCCGGTGCCCAGCCGCCGCAGCGCGAAGGCGAGCACTTCCGCGCTGGCCTGGTCGACCCACTGGAGGTCGTCCATCACCAGCGTGACGGGGGCGGCGTCGGTCATCAGTCGCAGGAGGTCGAGCATCCCGAGGCAGACGCCCAGGGTGTCCAGTTCCTGCCCGGTGGGGGCGCGTCGGCGCAGGGCGAGCTCGACGACCCGGAGGGTCGCCGCCGGCAACCTCTCGAAGTGCTCGGCGGGCACGTCCGCGAAGAGGTCGATCAGCGTCACGAACGGCATGCGCGCGTCGGTCTCGACCGGACTCGCCGACAGGGACAGCCCCGGGCGTTCCCCGATCGTGGTGGCGATCGAGCGGAGTACCGTCGACTTGCCCATGCCCGCGTCGCCCACGAGGAGAACACGGCCGCCGTCGCCCAGCTCCGCCATGACGTGCGTGGTCAGCTCCTGACGACCGGCTACGGGGACGGTGGCCATGGTGTCCTCACCCTCGGGTTGATCAGATCGGCACGCGACCGATCGAGGGGCCGGTCGGCGACGACTGGCTGGTGGCGGCCCGCCGGCAGCAGGGGAAGCGCGGCGGGCCGCCACCAAGATCATTCTCGATTGAGAAGGTACGCCCGGTCCGCGGCGATGGACACGTCCACGTTGGTGCCCTCGGCCAGCGCCTCCCTGGAGTCCTTGCCCGACTCGGTCACCGTGATGGTGCCGCCGGTCGTCTCCACCTCGTAGTCGATGCTCGGCCCGTGGAACGTCGAACGCAGCACCACACCCATGCCGGTCCCGCCGTCGGTGACCGGACAGAGCGTCACCGTCTCCGGACGGACCATGAGGTACGCGTCCATCGAGCCGGCAGCCACCGTCGGATGGGCGGGAACGTTCAGCCGTCGGCCGAGCACCGTCACCGTCGCCCTACCGTCGGCGACGCTCTCCGGCACCGTCTCGACGAAGTTGGCCCGGCCGATGAAGTCCGCCACGAAGACACTGGCCGGACGGGCGTAGATCTCGCCGGGCGTCGACACCTGCTCGACCTTGCCCTTGTTCATCACCACGATCCGGTCGGACATGCTCATCGCCTCGTCCTGGTCGTGGGTGACGTAGATGCTGGTGATCCCGAACATCTTCTGGATGCGCCGGATCTCGGCCCGCATCGCGTCCCGCAGCTTCGCGTCCAGGTTGGACAACGGCTCGTCGAACAACAGCACCTTCGGCTGCACGACCAGGGCCCGCGCCAACGCGACCCGCTGCTGCTGACCACCGGAGAGCTCGTGCGGACTGCGGTTCTCCAGGCCGACCAGGTTCATGCTGGTCACCGCCATCCGCATGCTCTCGGCGATGTCAGCGCGGGTACGCCGTTGCAGCCGCAGGCCGTACGAGATGTTCTCCGCGACGGTCATGTGCGGGAACAGGGCGTAGCTCTGGAACACCATCGCCATCGGTCGGCGCTGGGGCGGCATGTTGTCGATGGCCTTGCCGTCGAGCAGGATTCGCCCGCTGGTGGCGTCCTCGAAACCCGCCACCATGCGCAGCGTGGTGGTCTTGCCACAGCCGGACGGGCCCAGCAGGGTGATGAACTCTCCCGGCAGCACGTCGAGCGCGACGCTTTCGACTGCGGTGACGGTGCCGGCGCGGCTCGTGAAGCGCTTGGTCAGAGCCTCGAGTTGCAGGCGTCCGGTGCTGGGGTCACGGCGTCCGGCAGGGTCGAGCGCAGCGGCCTCGGCGGGCGCGGCGACGGTCATCGTTTCGGCCTTTCAGACTTGGCGGTGCGTTGCAGTGCGACGCCCCCACCGACGATGAGGTGGATGAGCGCGAAGGCGGCCAGGACGAGGACGGTCAGCACCGTGCAGTAGGCGAATGCCACCCCGTACCGACCGGTGCTGGCGGCGCTGAGCACCTGCGACGTGATGATCTTCGTCTCGGGCGTGACCAGCAGCACGATCGTCGACATGGAGGTCATGCTGCGGGCGAAGCTGTAGCTGAGCCCGGTCAGCAGGGCTGGCCTGATCAACGGCAGGGTCACCCAGCGGAACGTCTGCATCGGACTGGCCCCGAGGTCGGTCGACGCCTGCTCGATCTGCGGATGCAGCTGGGTCAGGGCGCCGACCGCCGTGCGTTGGCCCGCCGGCACGCTACGGACCACGTACGCCACGACGATGGCCATCGCGCCACCGGCGATGGCGCTGCCGCCCACCAGGCTGGGGAACACCAGGTAGTCACCGATGTACCGCTCGGGCCGGTAGGCGAGCACGAACCCGATGCCCAGCACGGTGCCCGGCACGGCGACACCCAGGGTGCCGCCGAGGTCGAGCAGCCAGGCGGTACGGCGCAGGTGGCGTACCACCAGCCAGGCGATGACCAGACCGAGGATGGCGGCGACGGGAGTGGCGATGACCGCGAAGGTCAGCGTGTCGAGGACCGCCTCGACACCCACCCCGAACAGCACCTCTTCGAGGTACTCCCAGGTGAACGTGTTGTCCACGCCGAACACCTTGGTCACCGAGCCGACGATCACCGTGCCGTAGAGGCTGACGATGACCGCGGCGGCCAGCAGCGCCAGGCCGTACACCGGCCAGCGGCCCCAGCCGGTGATCAGATGGATGGAGCCGGACGGTCGACCGGTGATGGTGGTACGCACCTTCTTGCTGAGCCACCGCCGCTGGCCGAAGTACATGGCCAGGGACGGCACCAGCAGGATCACGCAGTAGACGGCGGCGCTGGTGGTGTCGTACTCACCGGTGACCGCCAGGTAGGCGCGGCTGGCCAGCACCGTGTAGTCGCCACCGAGCACCAGCGGATTGGCGAGGTCGGCGATCGCCTCCACGAAGAGCAGCAGGAACGGGGCGACGAGCCCGGGAGCCAGCAACGGCAGGATCACCCGGCGCATGATCTGCCAGCGGCTGGCGCCCATGTTCATCGCCGCCTCCTCCAGCGCCGGGTCCAGGGCCCGCATCATGCCGAGCAGGCCCAGGTACGCCACCGGGAACAGCGACAGGGACAGTACGAAGACCAGGCCGTCGAGGCCGTAGATGTCGTACTCCAGCCCGAACAGACCGTTGCTGATCACGCCGCGCCGGCCGTACAGCACCACCGTGGCGGTGGCCACCGCGAACGGCGGGCTGACGATCGGCATCAGGGCGATGACGTGCAGGATCTTCTTACCCGGTACGTCCAGCCGTGCCTGGACGAACGCGAACAGGAACCCCAGTGCGGTGCCGCAGAGCCCGACGAGCGCCCCGAGCACCAGCGTGTTGCGCAGGATGCCGAGGTCGACGGCGGAGGTGAAGAACTCCGCGTACCGGGGCAGCGCGTCCGGCGCGAAGGCCGTGGCCAGCACCGCCACGAGCGGGATCGCCGCGCCGATCACCACCAGCACCGCGCAGATCCCGACCAGTACCCTGAGCCCCGCGCTGAGCCGACGACGCCGCCGGGGCGCGATCGCCTCGGGCGGGGCGGTCACCCCGGGGTCGGACAGCAGCGTGGTCATGACTTCGGCGCCTGCGCGACCTCGGTGTCGAACCGCTTGTTGAGGGCCGACTTCGCCTTACCGGCCGCCACCGCGTCGTACTCCACCATCTTGATGCCGGCCAGCGGGACGACCTTCTCCGACACCTTCGCGTTCGGGTTCGTCGGGAACTGGTACGCCTTGACGGTCGGGCCGATCTCCTGCGCCTCGGTGGTGAGGGCCCAGTCGATGAACTTCCGGGCGCTGGTCTGGTTCTTGGCGTTCGTCACCAGGGCGACGCCGCCGGTCTCGTACCCGGTGCCCTCCGCCGGGAAGCTCACCTTCAGGCCGGGGAAGCCGGCCTCCATGGTGGCCACGCAGTCGTGCGCGAAGATGATCCCGACCGCGACCTCACCACGGGCCGTCATCTGGCCGGGGGCCGAGCCGGACTTGGTGTACTGCAGCACGTTCGGGTGCAGCTTGCGCATGTAGTCCAGCGCCTTGCCCTCGTCGCCGCCGGCCAACTGCACCTGCGTCCAGAGCGTGGTGTACGCGGTGCCCGAGGTCGACGGGTGCGCGATGCCGATGTCCTTGGCGAGCTTCGGGACGAGCAGATCCTCCCACGAGTCGGGAACCTCGATGCCCCGCTCCGCCAGCAGCTCGCTGTTGCTGCAGAAGCCCAGGGCGCCGACGTAGACGCCGGTCCAGGTGCCCTGGGGGTCCTTGTACTTGTCCGGGATGACGCTCGCGTTCGGGGAGACGTACGGCTCCAGGAGCCCCTCGCCGCCGGCTGCGGCGTACCCGTCGGCGGGCCCGCCGTACCAGACGTCGAACTCGGCGTTGCCCTTGCCCGCCTTGATGCGGGCCAGCGCCTCGCCGCTGGAGAGCCGGACGAAGTCGGCCTTCACCCCGGTCGACTCGCTGAACTTCTTCGTGGTGGCGGCGCACCAGTCCTCGGTGGCGCCGCACACCACGTGCACCACGCCGCTGTCCTTGCTGGCCCCGTTACTGCCACCCTCGCGGGCGCAGCCGGCCACGCTCAGCACCGTCGAGGCTGCCAGCACCGCCGCCAGTAGCGACCGGTTTCCCCGCCATCTGTTCGTCGTCACGACGTATCTCCCTACTGAAGCCGCAAAATTCGGTGTGAGCGATGTAACGGCCACGTTAAGGGCGCGTGAACGGGGTACTGGTGACGGTGATGTGAGTGCTGGTGACGCCGCCGTCACCAGGTCGGCGGGGAGGGCTTCCCGTCGGGCGAGTCGGCGGCCATCTCGGGCATCAGGTAGCCGACTCCGCGCAGGGTGCGGATGTACGCCGATCCGCCCGGCATGCCGGCGAGCCGCGACCGGAGCCGATACACCGCGGACTTCACGACGTCCCGCCCCCCGATCAGGTCCGTGGTGCCCCAGACCTCCCGCAGCAGGTCCTGCCACGACTGCGGCACGCCCCGGCGCACCGCGAGGTGGTGCAGCAGCTTGAACTCCGTGAACGGCAGGTCAAGGCGATGCTGTGCCAACGTCGCGGTCTGGGTGGCGGGTTCGATGACCAGTTCCCCGACCCGAATGGTGGCGCCCGTGCCGCGGCGGCGGCGCACCAGAGCCTGGGCACGCAGGGCCACCTCCCGGGGGTGGAACGGCTTGGTGACGTAGTCATCGGCGCCGTGTTCCAGACCGGCGATGACGTCGTCACGCTGGGCCATCGCGGTGAGGATCATGATGGGCGCCTCCGAACGCGCCCGGATCCGCTGACACAGGGTCAGCCCGTCCATCGTCGGCATCATCACGTCCAGCACCACGAGGTCGACCGCGTGCGTCCGGAGCAGGTGCAGGGCGGTGGCACCGTCGTGGGCGGTGAGGACGGTGAAGCCCTGGGTCTCCAGGGCGAACTCCACGATGATCGTCATCTGCGGCTCATCGTCGACGACCAACGCGGTGGGCCCAGCCCCGGGCTGCTCGCCGGGGCCCGTCATGATTTGTCCGGCAGAGTCAGGAGGAAGGTGGTTCCTCGGGTCGACGCCGTATGCACCATGATCTCGCCTCCGTGCAGCTCCACGATGGTCTTGGTGATCACCAGGCCGAGGCCGGTCCCGTCGGCCAACGGCCGGCCCGTGGCGAAGCGGCGGAACAGGCGGTGCCGCTCCTCCCGGGTCATCCCCGCGCCGTCGTCGGTCACGTACACCGCGACACCGGTGTCGATCAGCGTGACGCGTACGTCGAGGTTCCCGCCGGTCGTGGTGAACCGGCTCGCGTTCGACAGCAGGTTGGTCAGAGCCTGGGTCAGCAGCATCGGGTCCGCCGGGATGCGCGGCATCACCTGCGGCAGGTCGAGGCTGATCCGCTGCTGCCGCTGCGTACACAACGGCCGCATCGCGGTCACCACCTCGCGCACCACCACCGAGACGTCCACCTTCTCCAGCTGCGGGGTGAACAGCCCGGCTTCGATCTTGGCCTGGATCAGCAGGCTCTCACACAGCCCGATGACCTGCGTGCACTGCTGATCCAGGACCTGCAGGAAGCGGGCCTGCGCGGGGGTGAGCGGCCCCGGGGTGCCTTCCCGCAGCAGGTCGACCGCGCCTTTGATCATGCTCAACGGGGTCCGCAGCTCATGGCTGAGCGCGGTCACCTGCTCCGCCCGCCGTTCCACCAACTGTTCGAGCTGCGCCAGCTCGGTGGCCCTTGCGGCGGACGTCCGGCGGACGAGTAGCGCCATGATCGAGGCACCGACGAGACCACCGACCACCGAGGCCACCGCCATCCCCCAAGCGGCACCCATGCCCGGCCCTCCTCAGTCGCTGCCCAGCGGTACGCCGAACCCGGTCGCGGCCCGGCGGGGAGGCGCGGATGTCGCGACAACGCGGCAGCCGTGTGCATTGTGACCTTCGATCAGCTCCCCGGCAACGGCCGGGTGGCCCTTGATCATGAGCAGTCTTCGCTGGCCGGGGCCCGGAAGGCACCCGACATCGAGGAGCCGCCCATCCCCGCCGGCACTTCGGCATGGAGGAGGGCGGGCCGTCGAGATCGGCCGACAGATACCCGCGACCGCCGGGTCGGTGCGCCGGCCCGGACCGGGTTCGCGCCGGTACGGCGCCGGGCGGCGGCCGGGACACAGGCAGGCCCGCCTATATTCATCAACAGCTTTGTATCGATGTCGAGAAGATCGCGAGAAGGGCATGGCATGACTCGAGAGACAGCGGGGAGACGGCTGCGAGCGCTCGTGGTCGCCGCGGCCGTCCTGTGCGGACTCGCGCTCGTACCGGCCCAGCCTGCGTCCGCTCAGACCGGAGCGATGATCCAGCCGGTGGGCGGACGGGTCACCGGAGTGCTCTCGAACAGGTGCGGCGGCACCGACAGCGATCACTACGGTGTGGACATCGCGGGAAACAGTGGGATGGCGATCGGCGCCGCCTACACCGGCACTGTCACCTTCGCCGGCTGGGCCTCCGGCGGGGGCAACATGGTGACGATCTCCCACGCCAGCGGTTACCAGACCAGATATCTGCACATGGTGCAGCAGCCCGCGGTCGCCGTCGGGCAGCGGGTCGGGCAGGGGCAGGTGCTCGGGTACGTCGGCAGCACCGGCAACTCCACCGGCCCCCACCTGCACTTCGAGATCCGGCGCAACGGCGCGGTGCACAACATCACCCCGGCCTACTCCTGCGGCGGCACGGTCGCCAAGGGTGCTCCCATCAACCTCGCGTTCGAGGACCTGACGCCGACCGATGCGGTCCCCGATCGGTTCGCGTTCGTCAACTCGGCCGGCGTGGTGTACGCCAAGGACGGCGCGTACGCGCCGTGGCAGGCCATCAACGCCGGCGGAGCCACCAAGGTCGCGCTCAGCGGCAACTGGATCGGCTGGCTGCAGGACGGCAACTTCTACGCCAAGGACGGCATCTACGCCGAATGGCTCACCATCGCCGGAGGCGGACAGGTCAGCGACATCGCAATAAACGGCAACCGGTTCGCATTCGTCAACTCAGCCGGCGTCCTCTACGCCAAGGACGGCGCGTACGCGCCCTGGCAGGCCATCAACGCCGGCGGAGCCACCAAGGTCGCACTCAGCGGCAACTGGATCGGCTGGCAACAGGCCGGCAACTTCTACGCCAAAGACGGCATCTACGCCGAATGGCTCACCATCGCCGCAGGCGGACAGGTCAGCGACATCGCAATAAACGGCAACCGGTTCGCATTCGTCAACTCAGCCGGCGTCCTCTACGCCAAAGACGGCGCGTACGCGCCCTGGCAGGCCATCAACGCCGGCGGAGCCACCAAGGTCGCACTCAGCGGCAACTGGATCGGCTGGCAACAGGCCGGCAACTTCTACGCCAAAGACGGCATCTACGCCGAATGGCTCACCATCGCCGCAGGCGGACAGGTCAGCGACATCGCGGTCAGCGGTCAGGACTGGTTCGCGTTCGTCGGCGGCGGCAACTTCTTCGCCAAGCAGGGCGCCTACGCCCCGTGGTTGACCATGGGCAGCGGCGGGCAGGTCAGAAAGATCGCCATCATCACCTGACGGGCCCACCACGTCCGCCGGGCGGTGCGAGCACAACCCTCGCTCGCACCGCCCGGTGATCATGCACTTGTTATTCGGTGGCCTGGAGCGCCGCGACGGGACTGACCTTGGCTGCCTGCCGCGCCGGCAGCAGCCCGGCAACCACGGTGATCGCCGTCAGCATCAGGAGGATGAGCAGCAGCCGCCCGACCGGGAACATCAGCGGTAGACCGAGGTTCAACGCCTTGAGTGCCAGCCAGGCCGACGGGACGCCGAGCACGAGGCCGAGGACCGACCCGATCAGGCCGTACAGGCCGGACTCCATGCCGATCATCGCCCGCAGCCGCGACCGGCTCAGACCGAGTGCGCGCAGCAGCCCGGATTCCTGCGTGCGTTGCAGTACGGACAGCCCGGTGGTGGTGCCGACGCCGACGACGGCGATCAGAACGGTGAGACCGAGCAACCCCAGTGCCGCGGCGAACAGCGACGACACCTCCGCGTTCTCCTTGTCGCGGGCGTCGGCGAGCACACCCACCTCGCCACCGATGCCGCCACCGATCTGCCGGAAGGCCGCCAGCGCCTGGTTGCGGGCGGCGCCGCCGCCGGTGATGTCGGCGAGCACGCCGGACGGCGCCGTCGACGCGGCACCGAGGCTGTCCAGGTCGGCGGGGGCGAGGACGGCGTCCATCTGCAACGGCGCGTCGTCGGTCAGGATCGCCGCGACGGTGACCCTGGCCTCACGCCCCGGCTCGGCTCGCAGGGTGACGTCGTCGCCGGCCCGCACACCGAGGCTCTCGGCGAGTCCGTGCGCCAGGAGCGCCCGGCCGGGGCCGAGGTCGGCGATCGAACCGCTGGACGCCGTCAGCTTCGCGAGTTCGGGCAGCGCCGTCATGTCGATGTCGATCGCGGCGAACGACACGCTTCCCACGGCGAAGTCCGCCGTCCGGAACGGGGTGACATGGCCGAACCTGGCGTCGGCGCGCAGCCGGGTGAGCACGTCGTCCGTGATCGGCTGTTCCTCGGCGAACATCACCAGATCCGCCGGATTGCGGGCGGCCAGTGACTGGGCCGTCCAGGCCTGCAGGCTGGACAAGCCGACCACGGTGCCGGCGAGCAGTGCGACGCCGAGCGCGACGACCACCGACACGGCGGCTGCCCGCCGCGGCGTGCCTCCGATGCCGCTGACGGCGAGGCCGCCGGTCGGGCCGAGTCGACGCAGGGGCCAGCCCGCGACGGCCAGCACCGGGCGGATGAGCACCGGTCCGAGCGCGATCAGTGCGCCGAACGCCAGCCCGCCCACGCCGACGATGTACAGCAGGCCGGTTGAGGAGCTGTGGCTCTGCTGTCCCGGTTCGGGCAGGGCCACGACGGCCAAGCAGCCGACGCCCAACGAGCCGGCGGCCAGCAGCAGGCCGACGAGCAGCCGGCCCGCGGAGATGCCGCGTTCGGCGGCGACGGTGCCGGCGCTGCGCAGTGCCTGCAGCGGTGCCACATCGGCGGCGGAGAACGCGGGCGCCAGGACCGCGGCGACGGTCAGCAGCACCGCACCGATCACCACCGCCACGCCCGCACCCACCGGGACGCCCGGCGACGAGATGGTGCGCCCGGTGGCCGCGGCGAGGGCCGGGGCGGCGAGCCCCGTGGCGAGCGCGAGCAGCACACCGACGGCCCCCGCGAACAGTCCCACGGCGGCCCCCTCCACGGCCAGGGCCCGCACCAACTGACCGGACTGGGCGCCGATCGTGCGCAGCAGGGCGAGCTGCCGCAACCGCTGGGCGAACACGATCCGGAACGTCGAGGTGGCCACGAGGGCCGCGGCGACCACCGCGATCGCCACGAACATCGCCACCAGCGCGAAGATCTGGTCGTACTGTTCGACGGCCTCCTGGGCCTCCTTGATCCGGATGTTGTCGCCGGTCGTGATGGCGGCGTAGTTGTCCGGATCGCTGGAGAGCATCGCGGATATCTGCTCCTGCACCGCGTCCACGTCGGCGGCGGGCGCGACGAGCACATCGATGCGCTGATAGTCGGGCAGACCGCCCAACGCGGCGACGACAACATCCGGGGCGTACGCCCGCTCGTTGCCGTCCTGCGGCCCGTCGACGACGCCACTCACCGCCACCTTCACCGGCGTTTCGCCCTCCGCGCCGCCGCGCAGCCGCAACGTGCTGCCGGGCGCGGCGCCGAGCCGCTCCGCGACACGGCGGTCCAGCGCCACCTCCCGGTCGCCGTCCGGATAGCCGCCGGCGACGAGCGTGACGCGGGAGAGCGGCCCCGTGCCCGGGTCGGCGATCAGGTCGATGCTCGTGCCGGACGACGCGTCACCGACCCCCAGGACGGCGGTGTTCCGCCCGACCGCCTGGACGACGCCCGGGGTCCGCCGGATCGCTGCCATCTGCGCCGCGGGGATCGGGGTGTCGTCGTCGGTGTGAACGACGAGGCTGACCCCCCTCGGGGTGTCGCTGAACGTGTCCAGGGTGGTTCGGGTGACCGTCTGGTACGTGAGCACGGTGCCGAACACCACGAACGACGCGACCAGCACCGACAGCCCCGTCATGAGCAGCCGTCCGGGCCGGCGCAGGATCCCGCCGAGTTGGGTCCGGAGCACGCTGATGTCGGCCAGGCTCATCGCGCACCGGCCAGGTTCTGCAGCGCGTCGGTGACCGACGCCCGGGTGGGGTCATCGATGTCGTCGACGATGCGGCCGTCCGCGAGCATGACCGCGCGGTCGGCGTACGCGGCGGCGCCGGGGTCGTGGGTCACCATGACGACGGTCTGGCCGAGGCGGTGCACGGAGTCGCGCAGGAAGCCCAGCACCTCGGCGCCGGAGCGCGAGTCGAGGTTGCCGGTCGGCTCGTCGGCGAAGACGACCGCGGGGCGCGACACCAGAGCGCGGGCGAGCGCCACGCGCTGCTGCTGGCCGCCGGAGAGTTCGGACGGCCGGTGGCCCAGCCGGTCCCCGATCCCCAGCACGCCGACGAGATGGTCGAGGAGCTCCGGGGCGACGCGCCGCCCGGCCAGGTCCGACGGCAACGTGATGTTCTGCCGGGCGGTGAGCTGTGGCAGCAGGTTGAACGCCTGGAAGACGAACCCGATCTTGTCGCGTCGGACGGCCGTCAACGCCCGGTCGCTCAGGCCGGTGAGCTCGGTGTCACCGATCGTGATCCGGCCGGACGTGGCGGTGTCCAGCCCGGCCAGGCAGTGCATGAGCGTCGACTTGCCGGAACCGGACGGCCCCATGATGGCGGTGAATCGCCCCTGGCCGAAGCCGACGGTGACCCCGTCGAGCGCGCGTACTCCTGTGGTGCCGGTGCCGTAGACCTTCACCAGGTCGGTCGCCGCGACCGCGGTGGCACCGGGTGTGTCCTGCATGCCCATGGTGGTGCTCCTCGTGGAGGTCGACTCAGAACGCGATGGCGGGGATCTTGAGGTCGACGCCGCTGCCGTCGCAGTGGCCGGTCGCCTCGTTCTTCATCTGTTCGAAGTCCGCCGCGGTCGGCCGCTCTCCTTCACCGGTCGCCCTCACCACCGCCCAGGCGACGTAGCGGCCCACCTCCGTGCTGACGCCCTCGTCCTCGATCCGCGTGTAGCGGATCTGGCGGATCTCCTTCTCCCACTGCTGCGCCTCGGCCTTGCCGGTCGGTGGCGTCTGCGCCCTGTCGATGAGCTGCTGCGCGAGCTCGCAGTCGTCCGTCGACGCCGTGGTGGGGCCGAACCGCTCCTGCCACAGGTAATTGACGCCGAATGCGACAGCGGCCAGGATCACGACCGTCACCATGCCGAGCGTGAGGATTCGGGTCCGGTTGGTGGTCTTCTGCGGGCGGGTGCCGGCATCCATGGGAATCTCCAAGAAGTCGTCGTGCGAACGATGCAATTCTCGGCACCCCGGGACGCCGTCGCATCGACGCACGATCTGACTCCTGGCCACCCCGAGTACGACCCCAGTCGTACGGGACGCGACAGGCTGCCTGCTCAGAGGGCCGGGCGGACCAGGCCGGTCTCGTACGCGAACACGACAGCCTGCACCCGGTCACGCAGCCCCAACTTGGCCAGGATCCGACCGAAGTGGGTCTTCACCGTAGCCTCGGCGACGTACAGCCGTAGCGCGATCTCGGAGTTCGACAGCCCCTCGGCGACCAGTTCCAGCACCTCACGCTCGCGCTTGGTGAGCACGGCGAGCTGGTCGTCGACCCGGCCCGGCGGCGTCAACTGCCCGGCGAAGCGATCCAGCAGACGCCGGGTCACGCTCGGCGCCACGACCGCCTGTCCACCGGCCACCACGCGGATCGCGGTCAGCAGATCCGCCGGCGGCGCGTTCTTGAGCAGGAAACCACTCGCCCCCGCCTGTAGCGCCGCGAAGGCGTCCTCGTCGGTGTCGAAGGTCGTGAGCACGAGCACCTTCGGGCCGCCCGGGCTCGCGCAGAGCCGCCGGGTGGCCTCCACGCCGTCCATGATCGGCATGCGGATGTCCATGACCACGACGTCGACCTGCGTCGTCTTCAGCACCGCGAGCGCTTCGGCACCGTCGCCGGCCTCGCCGACGACCTCGATGTCGGCCCGGGCGTCCAGCACCATCGCGAAACCGGCCCGTACCAGTGCCTGATCGTCAACGAGCAGGACCCGGATGCTCACGCTGCCGCCCTGACCGGTATCACGGCCCGGATTCGCCATCCAGATCCCGACCGGGGCCCGGCGGTGAACTCACCGCCGTACACGGCGACGCGCTCACGCATGCCCACGAGCCCGTTGCCGCCCGAACCGCCCACAGTGGCCGAGCCCGGGTCGGTCGCTCGGCCGCCGCCGTCGTCGACCACCTCCACCACGGCGGTGTCGTCGTGGAACCGCAGCGTGACCGCCACCTTCGCGCCCGGGCCGGCGTGCCGCAGGGAGTTCGTCAGACCCTCCTGGGCGAGCCGGACGATGGTCAACTCGTCCACGAAGGAGAGTCCGAGCGGCTCCCCGTGGACGCACAGATCGACCTCGAGGCCGGCCGCACGGGCTCGACCGGCGAGCGTCTCGAGCTGGCCGAGGCCGACCTGGCGATCGACGGCGGGCCCGATCGGCTCCGTGCCGCGCAGCAGGGCGACGATGTGTTGCATGTCCTCCAGCGCGTCGCGGCCGGTGCCGGCTATGACGCGCATCGCCTCGCGGGCCCGGTCCTTGTCTCGGTCGATCGCGAAGCTCGCCCCGTCCGCCTGCACGATCATCACTGCGAGGCCGTGCGCGACCACGTCGTGCAGTTCGCGGGCGATGACGGCGCGTTCCTCGACGACGGCCAGGCGCGCGAGGTGCGCCCGTTCCCGTTCGCCGGTCGCCGCCCGGTCCGCAATCGCCTCCGCCTTTTCCCGATTGCTGCGCAGAACGTATGCCACCAGCCACAGCGCCACACAGGCGATGAGCAGAGCAGCGTAATCGCCGAACTCCGCGATGCCGAACGCCGGGCCGGAGCGGATGACGACCCGGTCGACGGCGACGATGAGGACGCCCACCACCATGATCGCGCCAGCCACGTACCCGTGCCACAGCTCCCGCCCGTGGATGACCACCGCAGCCATCGCGACCAGCACGGCCACGTCGTAACCCGTCGAGATGCCGGGACAGACGAACACCTGCAGCAGTGCCAGGGCGGAGACGCCGGCCATCACCCGATTCGGCGAGTACCTGCGGAAGACCAGCGCCACCGCCATGGCGAGACCTATCAGCATGTCCTGCGGCGAAACGGATCGGTACTGCACCGAGACGGTCGCGACGACCGTGGCGATGACCAGATCCCACAGAGCCCAGCGCCACGGCGCCGACGACACCCCGGTCACCATGTCCGCCAGAATAGTGCCTCAATGTCCTACCGCCGACCGGCGGGCATGGTGAGGACGTACCGTTCGCGCCCGCCACCTCTTCGCGAAGGCCTCGACCTGGCACTGCATTTCAAGCTCCGCCTGGTTCGGTGCGGCGGCTCGGACAGGTGCGGCGGCTCTCCGAGCACGCCGAGTACAGCGGGTGCGACTTCGCCCGGCGGACCTGGACGGGGACTGGAGCCTGCCGGTTTCCACCGGGTCCTGAGGGTCGCCTCAGCGCACCTGAAGCTCGAACAGGGAGTAGCCGTACTCGTTGAAGCGCTGGGTGCAGTACACCCGGACGTAGCGGCCGGGCACCTGGCCGGCGGTGACGCTGACGACCCCGCCCTGGCCGGTGGAGGTGGAATACACGGACTTCCACGTCCTGCCGTCCGTCGAGACCTCCACCCGGTAGCGCACGGCGTGCGCCCGTTCCCAGCTCAGCACGATCTCGCTGATCTGCCAGCGGGCGCCGAGGTCCACGATTAGCCACTGCGGGTCGCTGAAGCCACTGCTCCACCGGCTCGCCGGGTCGCCGTCGACGGCCTCGGCCGCGCCGAAGAGCACACCCTCCGAACTGGAGGCGGTGGCGCTGCGGCCGAGGGCCAGGTTGCGGCCGGTCGGGTTGGCCGAGGCCGAGACGGTGGAAACGGATGGGCCGGCGGAGGGCGAGGCGGTGGAGGTGGAGGTGGATGGGCCGGCGGAGGGTGACGCTGGCGGCGTCTCCCGGACGGACGCGTCCACCGACGGGCTCGGGCTGGCGGAGAGCGGGGCCGGTGGGGCGGGTGGAGAGCCGGCCGGCGCCGACGGGGAGGCAGCGGCGCTGGTCCTGATCGGCGTCAGAGAGGCTGGCTGCGGATCGGCGTCCCGGTTGCGCAGGAGGCCGGCGGCCGTCAGCCCGGCGAGCACGAGCAGCGCGGCGAGGACGGCCGGCAACAGGAGGTGCCGGCGACGCCTCGGCGGAAGGTGCCGGCGGTGCCTCGGTTCGGCGGTCGTCTGCGAGAGCGGGCGCGAGACGGGCTTCTCGCCCAGCAGCATGGCGCGCAGTGCCGGCGCGGTCGGCCGGTCCGCGGGATCCTTCGCCAGGGCCAGCAGCACCGGAGCGCGCAGCGACTCCGGCAACCCGTCCAGGCACGGCGGCTGGGTCAGGATGCGGCTTGCGGTCGCGGAGGCCGAGTCACCGAGGAACGGCGTGCGGCCCGTGCCGGCGTACGCGATGACGCAGCCCCACGCGAACACGTCGGCCGCCGAGGTCACCGACGTCCCCGGCTCGTCGGACAACTGCTCCGGCGCCAGGTAGGCGACCGTGGCGTCCGTACGGATGTGGTGGCTGGTCGCCTCGAACGGCCGGGCGATGCCGAAGTCGATCACCTTGGGGCCGCCCGGTGGCAGCAGGACATTGTCCGGCTTCAGGTCGCGGTGGATGACCCCCGCGCCGTGCATGCCGGTCAGCGCGGTGGCGACCCCCACCGCCAGCGAGTGCAGCGCGCCCCCTCGCAGCGGACCCCGCTCCGCGACGACCTCGTCCAGGCTCGGGCCGTCGATGTACTCCACCACCAGGTAGGGCGGATCGTGGTCAAGGTCGGCGCCGATGAACTTGGCCGTGCAGAACGGCGGCACCTGCCGGGCCCGTTCAGCCTCGCTGCGGAGCCGGCCGATGAACTCGGGATCGGCGGCGAGGTCGGCGGCGATCAGTTTGATCGCCACCTCGCTGCAGTCCGCGTCCTTGGCGAAGTAGACGACCCCCGGGCCGCCGGCGCCCAGCCGGCCGACCAACTGGTATCCCCCGAGTGTGGCGGAGTCGACCGGAAGCAGCGGACCCACGCGGTGAGCGGTGTCCACTGTATCTCTCCCCACTCGCAGCAAATTCGCTACGTTATAGCAGGTCGCGGCAATGATCCGCAATGCGCCTGGCCTTCACGTGCCGCTCCGGCGGGCCACCGGGAGTCCGGGGGCGGACTGCGGCGTGCCGAGGGCCGCCGCCAGAGCGTGGCCCGCCCCGCCCGTCCCCCCGGCCGCCACGACGCCGTACACGAACCGGTCCGGCCGCAGCACCACCGCCTCGACGCGGTGCCGGCGCAGCCAGGCACTGATCGTCCCGTCCACATCGACAAGGTCGACACGCTCCGCCCCGCCGTACCCGCAGGCCGGCGGCAGACCTTCCGGCGCGGTGCCCGCCTGGTGCACGACGGCGAAACGCACCGCCGGCTCCCGCCACTCCCCCCGCGACGGCTCGACAGCTCCGCCGAACCCGAGCACGGCGAAGCCGGCACCGAGCGTCTCGTCGAGAAGGTGCGGCGCGGGCATGGCCGCCGTCGCGACCCGAGGCTGGGGAAACATCGTCCCGACACCGCCGTCGCACCGACCGCCCGCCATCAGCCCGGTCGGGTACGCCGGCAACGGCTTGAACTCGAAGTGCCAAACGAACCGGCGTATCCGGGGGACGGTCTGAAGGACCCCCAGTGCGCTGTCGCGCAACCACGCCGCCGACCGGCTCCGCACCCGGAAGACCCGTCCCAGCCGTGCGCTCGTCCGGGCCATCGCCGCAGCGTGTGGACGCCGCTCGATCTCGTACGTCTCCAGCAGCGTCGCGTCGGCGTCACCGGCGAGGACCAGGGCGAGCTTCCAGCTGAGGTTCGCCGCGTCCCGCAGCCCGCTACAGAGCCCTTGACCCAGGTACGGGGGAATCTGGTGGGCGGCGTCGCCGAGCAGGAAGACCCGGCCGACGCGCCACTGCCGTGCGACGAAGTGGTGGTAGGTGTTGACCACCGCGCCGGTGACGGCGAAACGCGACGGGTCGACGTACGGCTCCACGAGTGTGCCGATGGTCTCCGGCCGACGCATCTCGTCGGCGGTCTCCCCGGGGCGCAGCATGAACTCCATCCGGTAGCTCCCCTTCGCCCCGGGTGACGCGAAGGCCGGACGCCGCCAGTCGCAGACGAACGTCGTCCGCTCGACGCGGATTCCGTCCGGCGCCACATCCCCTGAGATTTCGAGCCAGGGCTCCACGTAGCTGGAACCCACCAGGCCGATGCCGGTGGCGGCGCGGGTGGTGCTGCGGGCGCCGTCGCAGCCGAGCACGTAGCGGGCCCGCACCATCCGGCTCTCGAGGGTGATCATGTCGCGCAGGACCAGGGTCGCCCCCTCGGTGTCCTGCCGCAACGCCACCAGCTCGACACCGAGACGGAGGTCGACGTGGTCGAAGCGGCCCAGGCCGGCGCGGAGGGTCTGCTCCAGCGACCGCTGGTCGACGAAGCCCAGCGGAGGGTGGCCGAGGCCGAAGTCCACCTCCGCCAGCACGACGGTTGCGAAGGCTCGTCCCTCGCGGTTGACGTACTCGGCGACCGGGACCGGGTGCATGTCGCGACTCACCTGCTCGACGAGGCCGGCCTGCTGGTAGATGCGCAGCGCCTCGTCGTCGCAGAAGAGCGCGCGCGGGCGGCCGTGCGGCGACGGGTTTCGCTCGATGACCAGGGTGCGGACCCCGCGGGCACCGAGCAGGTTGGCGGTCAGCGCGCCGACGGGTCCGCAGCCGATCACCGCGACGTCGACGTCGTAGACCTTCTCCTCAGCCGGGGGCATGGGGCGTCTCCTTCCGGCAGGACCCCGCGACGTCCGCCGGCGCTCCTGCCCGTCAACGACACCAGGCGGGCGTAGAGGTCATGTGGAGACCGTGTGGAGGTCACCCGCCGCGGGTCAGCCGGCCCGGTGGCGATCCGTGTCGTCCGGCCCGGCCCGCGTCGGTCGGCGCGAGGGCGCCGGTGGAGCCGTCTCGGGGAAGCTGTCCAGCAGCAGCCCGGCGCCCTGCTCGACGGCAAGCCGGACGCCGGCACGCAGTTCCACCGGGTCATGGCGGGCGGCGCCGCGGATCCGGTGCAGTTGGGCGACGCAGACCCGCTCCCCCAACTGCTCCGCCACTGACAACGCCTGCTCGGCCAGTTCCGCCGCGGTGGTCCGCTCCCCCGCCACCAGGTACGCCTCGGCGACTGCGCACAGCGTGATGGTGCGGGTCGAGCGCAGCCCAGGACGGTAGATCGCCTCGCCGGCGGCCCTCATCGCCGGCAGCCGACCACGGTCCCCGCCATAGGCGGTGGCCCACTCGGCGAGGAACTCGCCGGTCGTCACGAAGTGCGGCAGCCCGGTCGCCGCGCCGGCCGACCGGCACTGCTCCGCCGCGGCACGTACCCCGGGGACGTCGCGTTCCTGCAACGCCCTCCAGCCGTCGAAGAGTGCCGCGTTGGCACGGCCGTGCGGATCGTCGACCTGGTCGGCGAGAATCTCGGCGGCCCGGATGTCCTCCCGAGCCGCCGCGCTGCGGCCCCGCAGGGAGCGGACCAACGCCCGGAAGTTGTGGGCGGCCAGCGCCGGCCGCCGGCCGACCTGCCGGCCGAGCAGCCGCAGGTCCACCTCGCTCAGCCGGTCCACCGCAGCCGTGAGATGCCGCTCCGCCTCCGGCAGCCGGCCGGCGAAGTAGCCGACCACGCCCAGGAGGTACTCGCCTGCCGCGCTGATCAGGCCGGTGCCGTCATCCTCGACGGCGCGGAGCCGCCGGGCGAGGTCGGCGCAGACCCCGAAGTCGGCCCGGTTGGCGGCCAGCTCACCCAACGCCCACAGCGCCGGCCGCAGATCCACCTCCGGCCCTACCATCGCCAACAGCTTCCGGGCCCGGGAACAGACCTCGTCGACCGGGTCGCTGCCGATCCCCGCGGTCATCTGGAGCAGGGCTGCCCGGTGCAGCTGGACCGTCAGTTCGGTCCGCGCCGTCTCCGGCGAGACCGCCGAGTTCGGGGCGAGCCGCCGCGCGGCGCGGCCGAGGTGACCGAGGGCGTCCTCGTACGCCACCCGTCCGGTCGCGTCGTCGGCGGCGACCAGTGACCAGCGGAGATGGTCGTCGCCATGGCCGAGTCCGACTGCCTGGCCGTAGTGGTGGGCCAGTTCGGCGGGGGCAAGACCGCTGCCGGCCCGCTCGCCGGCGGTGGCGAGCCGGGCGTGCAGCGCGGCCCGACGCGGAGGCGCCAGCTCGGCGTAGGCCACCTCGGCGAAGAGCTGATGGCGGAAGCGCACCTTGCCCGGCCCCGCCTCGGCGACGAGCGCACTGGCGTATGCGGGCACGAGCCGCTCGCCCGCCTTCTCCACCGGCGTGCCGAGGACCGCCGCCAGCACGTGCAGATCGAGTTCGTGTCCGGCGACGCTGAGCAGGTCGAGGCAGTCCCGGGCCGCCTCCGGCAGATCGTCGAGCCGCAGCCGGACGGCGTCCCGAACGGTCGCCGGCAACTCCACGTCCGCCGGATCGGCCCCCGACCGGAGCAGCTCGGTGATGAAGAACGGATTCCCGCCGGTACGGGTCACCAGCCTCGCCACGACCTCGTCCGGCGGACGCACCCCCGTGCCGGCCGTCAGCAGGATCGCCACCGAGGACGCGTCCAGGCCCCTCAGCGCCAGCCGGGTGAAGTTCCGTTCCCGGGCCAGTTCGGCAACGGTCGCCAGGAGCCCGGCACTGCGGTGGTACGGCCGCGACGTGACCAGGACGAGGGCGCGGGTGCCCGCCAGGAGCGGGGAGAGGAACCGCAGCAGCAGCAACGAGTCCGGATCGGCGGCGTGCAGGTCGTCCAGCACGAGGAGCAGCCCCCGCTGCCGGGCCACGGCCCGGATCAGGTCGGCCACCGCCTCGTACGCCCGGAACCGCGCCGCCGGGTCGAGTTCGGCGCCCGACGTGGTGAGCGGCTCGGCGGCGAACCCGCCCAGTGACCGCGCCTTCCCTGTCTCGCCTGCCTGCGGCATCGCCCGCAGGCTCCGCACCACCTGGGTCCACAGCCAGAACGGGGGCGCCTGCCCGACGTTCGGACACCTCCCCCACACCACGGGAGTCCCGGACGTCGCGGCCCTGGCGCTGACCGCCGCAGCGAGGCTGGTCTTGCCGATCCCCGTCTCACCCACGACGGCGACCAACCGGCCCTCGCCGTGCACCGCCGCGACCAGCGCCGCACCCAGCCGCGCCAGCTCCGCGTCACGCCCCGCGAGCGCGCCCGGCACCTCGACCGAGGCCAGCCCGCCGCCCGGTGCCCCGACGCCAGAGGCCGTGCCGTCCGATGCCCCGAGGCCCAGGGCCGTGCCGTCCGATGCCCCGATACCGGGGGCCATGCCGCCCGGGGCCATGCCGCCCGATGCCCCGATACCGGGGGCCATGCCGCCCGGGGCCATGCCGCCCGATGCCCCGACGCCGGGGGCCGTGACCGGGCATGCTCCCACGCCAGCTTCGGCCGGCCTGCCCGGCGCCTCGCCGGACGTCACGGCGACGTGCCGGACGCCGCCCGCCACCGGCGGCCCGGCCACCGTCCGGGGAGTTTCCCGTACGAGCTCCGACGGGGCGGGCGCGGGCGCCGTCGCCGCGGGCACGGCCTGGTCCAGCACGAGCCGGTGTGCCTCGCGTAGTTGCCCGCCCGGATCGAGCCCGTACTCGCGGGCCAACAGCCGTCGGCCCTCGTCGTAGACGGCGAGTGCGTCGGTCTGCCTCCCGGACCGGTACAGCGCCAGCATCAGCTGTGCCCGGGCCACCTCCCGCAGCGGCTGCGTGGCCACGAACCTGCGCAGCTCCGGCAGGAGCGTCTCGTGCCGGCCGGCGGCAAGGCCCGCCGTGAGGCGTCCCTCCTCGGCACCGAGACGCAACTCGGCCAGCCGTGCCGCCTCGGGACGTACCGCGTCCAGATCAGCCGCAGTGGTCAGCGGCTCGCCCCGCCACAGCGCCGACGCCGCGCGGTAGCACCGCTCGGCCGCCGCGGCATCGCCCGCCGCGAGCAGTTCCGCCGCCTGGCCGACCAGACGCTCGAACCGGACCGCGTCGACGGTGTCCGGCGCGATCCGTAGCTCGTACCCCTTCGGATGGCCGACGAGAATTCCGCCCGGCCCGCGATGGGCGCGCTGTGGCTCCAGGGCCCGGCGCAGCCCGGCGACGTACGTGCGCAGGGTCGTCTGACCGCTGACCGGCGGCCGGCCGTTCCACAACGCGTCGACGAGCCAGTCGGCGGCGGCGAACCGGTTCATTCGCAACAGCAGCAGGACCAGCAACGCCTGCTGCTTGGGGCCGCCGGCCGCCACCGGTTCGCCGTCCCGGACAACCTCAAGCGGACCCAGCACGTGGAACCGCACACCATCACCACAACGCCCACCCACGTCCCGGCCAGGAGCCGGGCGGCCGCCCTGTCTCACCAGGTGCCGCCCGGCAGGACCAGACGGACCTGGGTACCCGGACGGACCGATCGGGTACTCGCGGGACCGATGGTGAGCTCAGCGCCGATGCCCTCCGCCCGTTCCCGCATGGAGCGGGTGCCCACCCCCGCATTCGCGCTGGCCCCGGTGCCGACCCCCTCGTCCGCCACACACACCTCCAGGCCGTCCGGTCCGCTCCCCACCTCGATCGTGCACCGGTCCACGTCGGCGTGCCGGTGCGCGTTACGGACCGCTTCGGACACGATGCCGTAGACGGCGGTGGCTACGGCGTCGGGCAGGCTCAACTGTGGCGCCCGCACCAGCACCGTCAGACCGGCGGTGGCGTAGCGCTCCCGAAGCCGGTGCAGCGCCGGCAGCAACCCGCCGTCGTCGAGCAGCGGTGGCCGCAGGTCCCGGGCGATGTCCCGAACACCCACCGCCTGCCGGTCCACCTCGGTCACCAACCGTTCGAGGAGATCGTCGGCGGCGGCGATCTCGGGGAAGCGGCGGTACTGGTGCAGCATGTTGCGTCCGGCGGCGAGTGCCAGGGCGATCCCGCTGAGCGCCGGTCCCAGTTCGTCGTGCAGGTCTCGACGCAGTTTCCGGCGCTCCTCGTCGCGTGCGTGGGCCAACCGCAGGCGGGACCGTTCCAGGTCCCCCTGGGCGATCGCCAACTCGGCCAAGGCGGTCACCACGGGGGCGAGATCGACCAGCGCCGTGTTGGCGCGGCGGGCCAGGCGTTCACCGGCCCGCGGCCAGGCCCGCAGTACGCCCACCTCCTTGTCCGGGCCGGCGAGCAGGATGGTCAGCGGCGGCCCGGCGGCGGCCGGTGGGCCGTGGGGCCGGCGTGGTCGTGGTGTCGCCGGAGGGGGTGGCTCGCCGGTGAGCGTTATCGTCACCTCCGCCAGCCACAGCGAGTCGGCGATCCCGTCGGCGACGGCGTTCAGCATCTGCCGTCCTCGGTCGGTCGTGCTCAGCCGGTCGGCGACCTGGCGGATCAACGGCTGGTCCGCGTCGCCGTGCACGAGGCGGTCGACCCGGTGCCGCACCCACCGGCGCAGGGGTTGGCAGGCCGCGACCAACAGCGCGGTCATCAGCATCCCGGGCACGGCCGAGGAGGCGGGTGCCACCGTGCTGAGCAGCAGCACGCCGCCGGTGTAGGCGCCGACCGCGATCCCGGTCGTCAACGCCCAGACCAGGGTCCGGCGGACGGCGGGTTCCAGGTCCCGCAGTCGGTGCCCCAGTAGCACCACCAGAACCGATGCCGGGAGGAACGCCTGGGCGCAGAGCAGCACCAACGGTGCGAACGACACCGGGACGGACAGCGGCAGCACGGGATCGAGTGCGAGCGGCAGGAACGCCAGCGAGAGCAGCAGGGTGCCGACCGCGAGCCAGCCGAGGCCGTGCCGTTGCCCTGCGGGCACGGCGTGCCGGCGGGCCAGGACCCCGCCGGCCGCGGCCAGTCCGAGCAGGACGAGCACGGGTTCCCGCCACGGCTCGATCGCCGCCCGCACGGTGAGCAGGGTCGGGTCGGTGAGCGGGATCGCGTTCCCCCCGGGGAGGGTCAGCACGCAGGCCTGGGCCAGCGCGATGAAGGCGGTTCCGATGCCGATGGCGATCCGGGTGGCCCGGCTGAGGGGCCGCACCGGCAGCAGCCAGGGAAGGACGACGATCAGCGCGTAGAACCCGGGCACCCGGGTCCAGTCGGCGGCACCGAGCAGTTGCGCCGGTCCCCACAGGTCGGGCCACCGGTGCACGATCATGGCCCAGCAGGTGGCGGCGGCGGAGACCGAGCCGCCGACACCGGCGGCGGCCATGATCCAGGCGGCCAGGTGGGCCCGGCGCAGGAGGGTGAGCCACGCGACCACGCCGTAGACGGCGCCCACCACCAGGTCGACCAGGGAATGAAACAGCCACAGGTGCCACGGCGGGGCCGCGACCCACCAGGCGACCACCGACCCGACGGTGAGTCCACCGGTGATGATCAGCACCGTCCACGCCGCGATCGGGCTACGCCGGTCGCTGCCGGGACTCGTCATGCCGAACCTCCGCAACTGCCCCGCCCCGGTCCGGCGCGGCCGGCCCGGCGCCGCGTGGCACGTATCTTGCCGTTTCGAAGTGCTCGGTGCCACCGGGCATCCCGCCGCTGTGTCCGCGTCGAACACGCCGGAAGCCGGGCCCGTGCGTCTCCCGAGACGTCCGCCCCGCCGTCCCCGCCCGCTGGGCCTGGCCGCCGCGACCCGAAGGTCCGGCGGTACGAGTCGTGACTCGGCCGTCGTGCGGGCCGATAGGTCCTTGCCCGCCCGCCTACGGCAGGGTGACGCGCCGTGATTGTCTCGTTAGAAGCTGCTGACCAGCTTGACGAACGCGTCGTCGATCTTCGTCGTGTCGCGGGCGTCGAACGCCTTGCCCGCGGACGCCTTGGCGATCCGGTCCAGGGTCACGAAGTCGGACTGCTCGTCGAACGCGATGCAGAAAATCTTGACCGGACGTTTCGGGTCCAGCGCGACATCCTGGAGTAGCCGGGCGAGCCTGGTGTCCTTGCTGTACTCGTTCTTGCCGTCCGTCAACACGACCACCGCGTTGATCCGGGACTCGTCATAGTGGTCGAGCATGTAGCGATGTGCCGCTCGTACGGTCGCGTACAAGGCGGTGCCGCCTTCGACATGGAGACTGCTGATCTTGTCGGTGAGGGCCTTCTGGTCGAATGCCGACAGTCGGACCTCCTCGCTGTAGGGCGATCTCGGCCGCTGTTTCGTCTCGGACGAGAACGACCAGAGCGCGACCTGGTCCTCGGAGTTCAACAGGCCGAAGCCCTTGGCTGCGGCCCTGGTCGCCACCTGGAACCTGCTCTGGTCCCCGATCTTGGTGTTCATGGAACCGGACGTGTCGACGGCGACGAGGATGTTCGCCTTCTTGCGCAGCGTGTCCCAGCCGGTGAGGATCGCCTTGACCACAGCGGGATTCGGCGGGTCGAAGTAGGTAAGATCGGCTGCCCCGCGCCCGCCGACGGAGGCGACCAGCGGGTCGGACGCGTTCCGCTCGTGGTCGCGGAACCCGAGCCGGCTGAAGCTCCGCTGTTGTGGCGACTCCTGGAGGTACTCCAGAAAGTCGGCAGCGGCGGCACGCTGCTCGGGGTCGGCCGAGGGGAGGACCACGTACGGGTGGTCGAGGTTGAACGTGCCCTCCTTCGGATACAGCGCGACCAGCGGGACCTTGGGCTTCTCGCCCCGGGTCGGACTCAACTCCCCCTCGTTGTACTGGTAGACCAACTCCTCCTGCGTCACGATCGCGCTCACGTCGGTCGAGGCCGACGTTCCCGCGCCGGACAGGTCCGCTTCGGCGAGGTTCTTCAGCAGGTCCACCACGTCGTCGCTGTAGTGGGACACATTGGCCTCGATGCGGCGGACGAACTGGGTCACCTCAGGATTCACCAGGTCGCTCTCGGTGAGGTCGCTGGCCCGGTTGATGGCCGCGTAGTACGTCGCGATGATGGCCGCCAACCCGGAGGTGGACAGGTTCGGGTTGACCTTGCCGAAGGTGAACCGCCCCCACTCGGGACGACCGAAGGCGGCCCAGCCCGTCCGCCCGGACAGGCCCAGAATCTCACCCCAGCCGAGCGGCCCCTGCCGCTGGAGAAGCTCCCCCTTCGGGCGCGGCATGGCGATGACCAGCGGGCTGTTCGCGATGGACGGGTATTGGCCGGAGGTCTGCGCCGGGCGCCCGGCGGCCTCGTCCAGCAGCTTCAGCTGCCCGGTCCACAGGGTCGACGTCGGCAACCACACCTGCGGTCGCGGGAGGCCGGGCTGCTTGACGGCCCAATCGCCGGCCAACGCGTCCGTCGCCGCGCCCGAGGTGAGGCCATGTACGGCCACGGTCGCGCAGCTGCCGTCGAACCGCCGGTCGCTCTTGTTGTAGCGCTCGGCCAACTCGCCGAGCAGCACGTCCTTCTCGACCGATGCGCTGACCTCCAGCGCCGTACACCCCACGTCCGCCGCCGGCCGGACGATCAGATAGGCCGCCGCGATGACCGCGACTCCGGCCACAATGGCTGTGGTGTACGGCAACCACGGCCGAGCGTTCGGGCGACCTGCAACCATTGGTCCTCCAGCGTGTCGGCTGACGGTGTCGACATCGAGCCTTTTCATCGCGATCGTGCCGGTCACGAAGGGTGCGGGCAACCCCAAGGTCGATGGGAGCGAGGCTCCAGGTAAGACAACAGTCAACCAGGAGCCGATGCCCCGCCCGGGAGCCTCGCCGTGCTGTCTTACCCCGCCGCGATCCCGCTGTCCAGCCGAGCCCCGAGCCACCTCGCCGAGCGCGTGCACAATCACCGCCGGCGGCGTCGATCCCGACGGCAGGGCCGCCCCCGATTCGCGGACGGCTGGTGACCCCGCACAACGCCACGGCCTACTTCATAGAACTGAGCAGCCCGACGTCCGGCCGCAGCGCGCCGTCCTGGCCCAGCGACAGGAAGTCGGCCTCGACCTCGGCCCGCTCGAGCACTCCCGCCCGCACCGCTTGGTAGCGCACGGCTGACCAGAGGAAGACGTCGAGGTTGTCGAAGCGGGTGTCGCCCTCAACGACATCCTCCTCGTGGAACCAGAGGCCGACCTGCCCGTCGGTGAGCACCACGTAGAGGTTGCCGCCGCCGTCGGCGCCGATCGAGTAGACGTCGTCGTCGGTGAGCGCCGTCTGGTAGTCGGCGTCCAGGATTCCGCAGTCGTTCGCGGCGAAGTCGAACCCGTAGGACCAGTCGTACACGTCCAGGAACTGAGGCATGCGCCCTGACCGCACGCGGCGGTCGAACGCCGCCAGCGCCGTAGCGGCCACCGGCGGGAGGCGGTCGAGCATCGGCACCACCGGCCGGGTCTCCACGGGAACGGTGACGGGAGAACGGCCGGAGAACCACCGTGCGAGGTCGGCGTCGAGATCGCGCTCGACGTAACCGATCAGGTCATTGGGGGTGAGAGTCACCGGCGGATGCTAACCGGGACCTCCGACGGACCGGGAAACTCCGACCAAGCTGCACTGCTGCCCACACCGCGCGAGCGTGGTCGGCTTCGTTGAGATCATGTGCGCAGGATCGGTCATTTTACAAAGATGATGTTCTCGGGATCGCTTCCGCTGGCGATCGACGAGGTGATGGACGAGGGTGAGCGGATCCTGGTGGGGACCGGACCCCCAGTGGGACGGCGGCCTTCCCCGCGCTGCTTGGCCGCGGCGGGCCGTAGGAACTCCGCGGACTGAGGCGGGTGGGACATCCCTGCCGGCTGCTGTCAGGCGCGGCAGGGATGTCGAAGGGGACACCCGATGGAGGAACCGTGCCGGTGTCGGTGCCCGATGGCGACGGTGCCGACCGTCGCTACCAGTTGGTGGAGCCCGTCACCTGCGGCCAGGCCACCCCGGTCGGCTTGATGAGGTAGACGATGCCGCCGGAGCCGCTGCCTGTGCCGCCGCTGGCCGTGGTCCGCTTGGTTCGCAACCAGATCTGCTCGAACTGCGTCCGGGAGTAGACGTGCCGTACCGCGTTGTTGCTGGGCGAGGCCGGGTCGTTGACGATCACGTCACCGGTGGAGGTGAAGCCGACCACCACCATCAGGTGCCCGGCGGTGCCGTAGCCCGCCCCGGTCAGCTCGCTGGCTAGGAAGGACTGACTGGCCACCACAGGGATGCCTGCGGCGATGAAGTGCTCGATCTCGTCGAGTGAGTGCAGCCGGGTCACCTTCGCTTCCAACCCGGGGAAGGCGGCCGCGTACGCGGCGTTGAACGGCCAGTTGCCGGTGCCCTTGTACTGGTAGTCGTAGGTCATCCGGGCGGCGTGGTCGACCGTCGGATCCGCGTAGCTGGGGTCCACCCAGGACGTGTCGGCGGCGGAGGGCTTCCGGCCCCAGTATTCGATAACCATCTCGATGGAGGTCGGCGAGCACCAGGCTTCACCGCCGCCGCCGTACTGCGTGTAATGGCCGGTGTGGATGTTCTGCGAGTAGCGGGGGACCGTCAGCTCGGTGCCCCAGGCGATGTGGCCGGCGCTGGGTGTGACGGTGAACCGGTCCGGCACGTTCGAGCTCATCGCGCCGATTGAGCGGACCAGCGGGGAGGCGGTCTGCGCCGGGTCGCGGTAGAGGGTCAGCCGGAGTTGGTAGGCCCGCAGCAGCACCCCGGTGTTCGCGTTGTCGATGGCGAAGGTGTCGGTCCAGATGCTGGACGTTCTGTCGCCCTGCCTGTCGACGCTGGTCCGTTTGATGTCGGCGTCGCCGGAGGCCCAGCGCCCCAACACGTACCATGGGGTGCGGGTGTTGGTGGTGTAGGTGCCCTGGAGTTCGACCTGGAGCCAGGTGCCGGCCGGGGTGTCGGCGTTCCAGGAGGCGACCAGCTCGCTGGCGCCGAAGCCGACCTCGGTCAGCGGCGAGGTCCAGGTGCCGTACGCCCAGGTCCGCCTGATGCTGGTGTGGGGGTCCTTGTAGACGGTGGTGCCGACCGGGGTGCCGAGGGTGAGCCCGGCGGCGGCGACGGTAGTGCCGGCGGTGGCGCCGGCTGACATGGTGGTGCCGGACCAGCCCTGCCAGGTGATCTGCTCGTCGTGGGTGACCGTGCTGGCTCCGGTGGCCGGCCTGGTGGCCCCTGCAGGGGCGGTGGTGCCGAGGAGGGCGAGCGCGGTGGCACCCGCGAGGGTGACGGCGCGCAGCGGTGTCATGGCCATGGCAGCTCCACAGGGGTGAGGCATCGTTGTCGTTCACTGTCCCGCTTGGAGGGAAGTTTCGCCAGAGGTTTTTGTATGGAAAGTTATTGCCGGCGTGCGGATCCGGTCAAAGCGAATCAAGGCTTCTCCAGGCTCTTGCGGACCGGGAAGCGGGCTGCGCGGATGCGCCCTTCACCGCCGTGAGCTTCCCGGGCAGCGACCTCGCGTAGCAGGCGGCGGCGAGGAACTCCACGCGTCCGCGATTCCGCCCGAGCCCGCTCGGCCAGACGTTCGACCGACGCGGCGAGGAAAGGCGCCTTCAGCGCGCGGGTGAGGAACGTGACGGCCGCGAACACCCGCCTCAGGCAGGTCACCTACAACCGCTACATACTGCGCCCCGTCACCGAGTCAGACACCGGCCGCCGCGCCGGGCGAACCGGACTCGGCCTGTCCGTCATCGATGCGTGGACTGGCCAGGAGCGCCGCCCGGCCACGCTCTCCCGTGGACAACGAGGAGCACGGGCGTCGTGGAGAAGAGCCCGAGGGACAGCAGCGGGCACCCCATCGCGGTCGGGAGTTTCGTCGTCTCGGTTCTCGAAGCTCGTCGCGAGGCTCAGTCGGCCGAGAAGGCCGCAGCGGGTATCGCCTGTCAGCACCTCCGTTACGTCTTCTGGCGAGAGGGCGGCAAGCCGTACTACCCGAAGCAATTCCCCGACAAAGTGAAAGCTGGCCCGCCACGTGGCCGGCATGCCTGTGATCGATCTGCACGATGCGCGTCACACATCGGCAACTGCGGGCGCGGACGGTGGCGTGCTGAGCACGTCATGCAACACCGGCTCGGCCACGCCGTGGGTAATGTCCCTTTCGCACTACAACGCTGAGAGCTCTTCGGCGACCGGGGTCACGCGGACGCGGCACGAGACTCGGAGGTGACCACGATGCGCCTGCCAGCGGCATGGCGGAGACCACACACGGGTGAGGAAGGCGGGACCGAACCGGCCGAGTCGCCCGGCCTCCTGCGCGACCCCGACTTCCGCCGTCTCTTCGCCGCGACCGCGCTCGGCCAGCTTGGCGACCGGATCATCTTCCTCGCCATGCCCCTGGTCGCGCTCCTCGCGCTGCACGCCAACGCGTTCCAGGTCGGTGTGCTGACCGCGATGACGACCGCGGGCTCGTTGCTGGTCGGGCTGCCGGCGGGCGCGTGGGTGGACCGGATGCGTAAACGTACGGTGATGATCAGCACCGATTTCGTCCGTGCGGTCGTCCTGGTGTCGATCCCGCTGGCGTGGTCGGCGGGCCTGCTGACGATCTGGTGGCTCTACGCGGCCGCCTTGATCCACGGCATCCTCTCGGTCTTCTTCGACGTCTCCTACGTCAGCTACCTGCCGTTCCTGGTGGGCCGGGCCAACGTCGTCGAAGGAAACTCCAAGCTCTCGGCGATCCGCTCGGTGACCACGACCGGCGGGCCGAGCATCGCGGGCCCGCTGGTCGGCTGGCTCGGCGCTCCCGTCACCCTGCTGGTGAGCGCGGCCGGAATGGGCGTGTCGGGGCTGCTCGCGATCGGCATCCGCAAGCGCGAGCCCAAGCCGGAGGCGACACGGCGGCCCCGCCTCGTCCGGGAAATCAAGGAGGGGCTCGAGTTCGTGCTGCGGCACCCCGCCCTGCGGGCCGTCATGCTCGGCGACGCGATCTTCAACCTCTTCCTCGTCATGTACCAGACCATGCTCCTGGTCCACCTGGAGCGCACGATCGGTCTCGCCTCCTTCGGCATCGGCCTCATCCTGTCCGGCATGGGATGCGGCGCCCTGCTCGGCGCACTGGTGGCCCGCAAGGTCTCGAAGCGGGCCGGGCTGGGACCGACCATCTGGCTAGCGCCGCTGATCACCTGCCCACTGACCGTCCTCATGCCCCTCGCGCACCCCGGATGGTCCGTGTACGTGGCCACGGTCGGGCTCGCCTGCCTTTCCCTGGGCGGCGTCGTCCGCGTCGTGGCGCAGTCGAGCTTCCAGCAGGCCCTCACGCCGGATCACCTGCTCGGCCGGATCAGCGCGACGGCCCGGTTCGTCTCCTGGGGCGGCATTCCCCTCGGCGGCCTGCTCGGCGGGGCGACCGGCTCCGTGATCGGTCCCGCCGCGACGCTGTGGATCGGTGCGGCCGGCATGACCATCAGCGTCGTGCCGAACCTCCTGTCTCCCCTGCGCGGCATACGCGACCTGCCGACGCCGGAAAACACGGATCTCGTACCGTCGGAAGCGGGCTGACCGCCGATGCGCCTCGGGGAACGCATCCTTCGTCGGCGGACTGGCGGACGGCCCGGCACATCTGGCGGCTCGCCGACGACCTGGGAGTCGCGCACGCGCGGGCGTTGCGACCACGTGGCATGGCGCGGGCGTATCGGGCAGATCTGGTACGCGGCGATGCCGGCGCTGACGGCGGTCGCCGGGAAGCCGAGCTGGGTTCCTCATGGTCGCTGCGCGCCGCCCTATGGCGGTGACGGTGACCGTGACTGACATGGTCGTCACCGAAGTCGACACGAGTGTGGGCGATGTCTACGAGGCCACCGCGCATGCCGTTCGGCAGGCGCTGCGCGTAGAGCATCGGGTGCCATATGTGGGCTTCAGTGATCCCGATGTGGTCGCATCGTGGCTGAGGAGCATGTTCGGCCGACGGCTCGATGCCGTAGAGGAGGCCCGGCACTGGCATGAGGGACGGCGCGGGTCGGACGCCAAGAGCCTGCTGCACGCTTGGCTGTTCTTCGAAAACGCCCTGCCGATCGGCCTGCACAGCCGTTGCGGACAGCTCATCCTCGCGAAGGAAGATCCGTATCGTTCCTACCACATGAGCGAGTTCGGGGAGACCAGGGTCGGCCCGGCACAGAGTCCCGACGTGCTGCCCGGGTCCATCGGGGCCCGGCTCGCTGGCGGCGCGGTGATCGTTGGCCACGATGGCGACGCGGTCTGCGCCGGTCTCGTGCTGCGGTTCGAGGACGACGACAACCTCGTCATCGGCACGCGCGGCGACGAGTGGGTCCTCGCCGTCGGCACGGTGCCGGCGACCGCGGCTCACCACTGGGCCGTGCAACCCTTACTGCACAGCGACTCCCCGTGACGGTTACTCCTTCACCTCAGAGGGCATTCAGGTAAGGCGTATGGCAATTTGTCGGCTTTGAGTGTGGCGGCTTTAGGGATGTTTCACAGAGATAAGGGGGCATTCAAGCCCGCCGGATTGGCGCTCAAGCTGTCCGTTTAGCTCATGAAGAAGACATGGATTCCGTCTAGTCTAGAAATCCGGTCGACACTCCATGTTGGACGAGTTCCGGGCCCGATGACTTGGTCTGGTGTGGATGCTGCTCCATGAGTGCGCGCAAGGCCTACCCCAGTGACCTGTCCGATGCCCGCTGGGCGCTGCTCGAGCCGACCCTGACCGCCTGGCGACAGGCCCGGCTTGACCGGCGACCCACCGGCCAGCCAGCCACAGTGGAATTGCGGGAGGTCTTCAACGCGATCCTGTACGTCAACCGGACCGGTATCGCCTGGAAGTACCTTCCCCACGACTTTCCGTCGCACAGCACGGTGTACGCCTACTATGCGGCCTGGCGCGACGAGGGAATCCTCGCGCAGATCGGATACGAACTGGCCGGACTTGCGCGAGTGAAAGAAGGCCGTAAACCCGAACCGACCGCCGCCGTGCTCGACACCCAGAGCGTGAAGACGTCCACTAACGTGCCCGTGACCAGCCAGGGAGTAGACGCCGGCAAGAAGATCGTGGGTCGCAAACGCGGAATCATCACAGACGCGCTCGGCATCATCCTCGCCGTGGTCGTCACCGCCGCGAGCCTCTCCGACAACACCATCGGAATAGGCCTGCTCGACCAGGCCAAGAAGGCTCACCCGACGATCACCAAAGCGTGGGTGGACACCGGCTTCAAAAACGCCGTGATCGAACACGGCGCCGCCCTCGGAATCGACGTGGAAGTCGTCTCCCGAAACGCCGAGAAACGCGGCTTTCACATCGTCAAACGCCGCTGGGTAGTCGAGAGAAGCCTGGGCTGGCTGATGCTGCACCGCCGCCTGGCGCGCGACTACGAGGCCCTTCCCGCCAGCTCCGAAGCCATGATCCACTTGGCCTCCATCGACAACCCCACCAAGCGCATAACGGGCGAAGTCACACCAACCTGGCGAGGAACGTACTAGCCTCACAAGCCACAAAAGGCGTAAATCAAACGCCCTCTCAGGATCCGAGAGGCCAGCGTCGGACGCCTGGATCGGTTCCTGCGCGACATCGCCAAGGACCGTCCATCGGCGGCCAAAAGCGCGAAGGTCGTCCTGAGCCAGATGTTCGCTCTGGCCGTACGCCACGGCGCGATCCCCACCAATCCCGTACGCGAAACCGGCCGGCTGCGCAAACCTCGCCGCACAGTCGTAGCCCTCTCCGATGAACACCTCCAGGCCGTCCGTACGGCGATCTGCGACTGGCAGCGACCGGTCCCCGGTAAGCCCGGACCTCGGCACACCGGCGACCTGGCCGACATCGTCGACCTCATGCTCGCCACCGGCGCCCGCATCGGTGAAATCCTGGCCTCGCGCTGGGAAGACCTGGACCTCGCCGCCGAACGCCCCACCCTGACGATCTGCGGCACCCTGGTCTTCGTCACAGGCCAGGGCTTCTTCCGGCAGCCCTGGACCAAGAGCGAGGCCGGCTACCGGATGGTCGTCCTGCCCCGGTTCGCGGTCGGCATGCTCCTGGCCCGCAAGCTCGTCGCCGCCGACAACCCCCATGACGCGATCTTCGCCTCCCGACGCGGCACCTGGCTCTCGCCCAACAACGTCCGCCGTCAGTGGCGCCAGGCCCGCGCCGACACCGACCTCGCCTGGGTCACCCCCCACACCTTCCGCAAAACCGTGGCCACCCTCATCAAGGAAGAGACGGACACCAAAAGCGCCGCGGCACAGCTTGGGCACTCCAGCGAAGAGGTCACCGACACCTACTACATCGCCAAGCCCCTCCAAGCCCCGGACGTCTCCGGCATCCTTGAACGACTCGGCGCCGGCCCCAACGGGCACCCCGCATCCGGAGCGCACAACGATGCCCATGGATGACAAACCTGGTCGCCGACCCGGTAGGTGGGGGGTTTTCGGGGGGAGGTTCAAAACTTCATAGATAAACATCAAAGCCCTGACCAGCATTTCCGCTGGTCAGGGCTTTCTGTCTGTCGGGACGGCCGGATTCGAACCGACGACCCCTTGACCCCCAGGACGCTTCGCCACACGTCCACGCACGTCACGCACGCTATCCCCAAGATCAGGCCGTGCGGTCGACGTCGTGCCGCGTACCATCGCGCAGGCCGTGTGGTCCCCACTTGGTCCCCGGGACGCTGACACGCTCGACGACCGCAGCACACGGTTTAGGAAGGCGACTGAGGCAGGCTGCACATTGTGGCTCTGGCCTGCGCCTCCGGAATGCCCACCGACTCCGGGAGCCAAGATCATTGCACGCACTCTGCACGAAGCGCTGCGGGTGCCTGAGGACAGCCGCAGGCCGGCAGAGCAGCTTGCCGGTCCACGGACCTCGACGACTGGAGACGAACACCGCCAGGCGGCAGCCCGTGAGGGATCCTCTTGCGCATTGGATGCGGACTGGGGCGAGCACGCCGTTCGACCCTGCCTGCCGTTGCTCTACTGTCCGGGCGTGGCCGGATTGGGTAGGGACGAAGCAGCGATGGACCTGCCCTCCGAACGCCTGGTGTGGTTGCTGGATGTGGATGGGGTCATCAACGCGAACCGGCCAGGCTGGAGCGGGCCACCCAGGAGAAGCCAGGTCTGGTCGGACACCGACCAGGTGTCATACGTCGTCCGTTGGGCGCCAGGCCTGATCGACCGGATCCGGCCCCTCCATGAATCCGGCGCCGTGGCCGTCCGTTGGTGCACCACCTGGTGCCCGGACGCGCACCGGCTTGAGTATCTGTGGCGCCTACCCCCGCTAGCTCGGGCGATCACGGCTGAGCCGACGCCAAGGGGTCCTGCTTGTTGGCCGCTGAAGCTTGCTGCGGCGCGCGCCGTGCTCGCCGAAGGCCGCAGACTTGTCTGGACCGATGACGAGGCACTGCCCCCGCCAGGCCCTCTACGTGATGAATTGACTGCCAGTGGGCGAGCACTTCTTATCGCGCCCAAGTCAAACCGTGGCTTGCAACCCGAGGACCTGGACCGGATCGAGGCATTCATTGCTGCCTCTCAACCATGATCCCGTCACCTGGCCGCACCCATGCCGCGCACCGTCGTGACTGCTGCTGACCGCCCGGGACACCAGCTACTGGCACGTGGCTGGCACGGCGCCGATGGGTGCGCGGTGGTCCGGCGGCGTACGGCTTACCGCCCCGGCCTTCGGGCCGGGGGCGGCTTGGCGTGTCGCCTGCTCTCCGCGCACCTGGCCCCCGGTACCCGGTGGCAAGCCGCGAAGCGGCGGCAGCCCGATCGCCCCAAGTTGACCGTCGCTCAGCCAATCCCGCGATCGTCTCAGCCGCTGGTATGCGGCTCGTCCTTGTCGGCTTCAACGAGGTCACCGGACGACTCGATCAGATCGATGAAACGTCGAAAGATCGGCCAGGGAATCTGCCTGTCACCGATCTGCACCAGCACGCGATGTGCTGGCTGGGGCGTGAACGGGCCGTCATCCGGGGTTGCGTCAGGGATGACGACGGCGACATGTCCGCCCGCCTCCGACATGCCGGTCAGCTCGTACTGCCAGGCGTCGTCGGGCAGGCTGTAGTACGAGTTCACCTCGTACAGCTCGGCACCGTGGGACCAGATCTCCACCACCGGATGATGGCAGAAGCCGCGGTCGAGTCATCCAGGCGTATCAGAGCCGGCCCGCTTGCGGGCCGGCTCTGATACGTCGAGAAATCAATTCGGCAGGCGAAGAGATCAATCATTGAAACTTGACCAGCGGTCAAGTAGCGCCAGGTCGGCTCCAACTTGACCGATCTTGGTCCCCAGGACGCTGAAAGGGCCGACCCGATATCCGGATCAGCCCTTTGACCTGCGTCGGGACGGCGGGATTCGAACCGACGACCCCTTGACCCCCAGGACGCTTCGCCACACGTCCACACACGTCACACACGCTATGCCCAAGATCAAGCCGTGCACCTGACCGCGCATCGTCCACTATCGGGCGCTACGTGTGGTCCCTGCGTGGTCCCCAGAACCGCACATGGTTTAGGAATAGAGTACGGCTCAGTCCGCGTGCGGCCTTCTGACCTGCTGCAACGGTTCACGCTCGGCAGCTTCCGCTCAAGATCAGTCCGTGAATAGTCCATGGCTGTGCGCATCCTCAGTGGGGCCCTGGCTACGGCCTCGCTGGCTTTCGGCAGTGGTGTTGATGGTGCCCAGCCAACCCTTGAACGACAAGTACTGCTGGAGCTTGTCCGGTATCGGTCCCTGGGTAAGGAACCACTCGTCCCATAAGGACGCGATAACTAGATCCGACTGATCGAAGCGCAGCACGACTGCACCGACATCCGGCGGGTTGCAATATCCCTGGATGAGCCCGACATTAATAAGGCGTTGTCCGATCACTCCGCCCAACAGGTCCGAGGGCTGGACTGGTCCAACCACCGTGCTTCCGAACTCCTGCATGTCGTAGGACGGGTAGGGCTCCTCGACTGCTAGGTCAAGCCGTTCGCCACAGCCGTGGGCCATGACGGGTGACTGCCCCTCAAAGTGCAGCCAGAAGTGGACCAGGCCCTCAGTGCCCGTCACCGGACCATCGTCGACCCAGGACCGCGCTTCAGTCACGGCGAGCAGGCGTCCGGAACGTGTCAAGGGATTGAGGCCAACGGGAGTTAAGCGGCTTGTCGTTGTGGCTCGGGCTTGTTGATCCAGACCTGTTCGGGCAGGTCGAGGATCTTGGGTAGGGGCCGGGTGGTGCTGAACCGTTCCGGGTGCGCCGTCCGGGCTGCGGCGAGGGTGTCCTCGCGGTTGGCGCGGACGGTGTGGTGCCGGCTGTGGTGGACGTCGGCGGGGGTGTGTAAGCCGATCCCGGAGTGCCGGTGGGCGTGGTTGTACCAGGTCACGAAGTCGGTCATGAACGCCCGCGCCTGGGCGAGGGACGCGAACCGGTCCGGGAAGACCGGCGCGTACTTCAACGTCTTGAACCAGGCCTCGCTGTACGGGTTGTCGTTGGACACCTTCGGCCGGGAGTGCGAGCGAGTGACGTCGAGGTCTTCGAGCAGGTCAGCCACCGATTTCGACGTCATCGACGTGCCGCGGTCGGCGTGCACGACGTGCGGGACGCCGTGGACACCGAACACCTCGCGCATCATCGACTCGGCAAGGGGGCCGGACTCGCGGGCGTGCACACGGGCACCGACGATGTACCGGGAGTAGATGTCGATCATCACGTAGGCGTCGTAGTAGACGCCCTTCACCGGTCCGGCCAGTTTGGTGATGTCCCAGGTGTAGACCTGCCGCGGCCTGTCGGCGACCAGTTCGGGACGCCGGCGGGCCGGATGCCGGACCAGCCGGCGACGCTCGCGAACCTGCGCGTGCCCGCGCAGGACCCGATACATGGTGGCGATCGAACCGACGTACACGCCCTGGTCCAGCAGCGCCGCGTAGATCTGGGCCGGGGCCGCGTCGACGAACTCCGGACTGTTCACCAGCCGCAGGACCTGCTCACGTTCGGCCGGGGTGAGCGCATTCGCCGGCGCTCGCCGCACCGGCAGGGCCGGTGTCGGCCGCCGCCGGTCGCGCTCAGCGCTGGATCGGGCGATCCCGGTCAGCCGCTTCGCGTCCCGCGTCGTGATCCTCGCGCTGGTCAGCTGGTGGTAGGTGTCCATCAGCGTCTGCCGAGCCCGAACACGTCCGGACCGTCCGGCTCGCTCCTGGAGATGTCCTCCAAGAGCTCGCGCGCTTTTCCCATGATCGTCAACGCCGTCTCCGTACGCGCCAGCTTCGACCGCGCCAACTCCAACTCACGACGCAACCGGGCGATCTCGGCCTGCTCCGCCGACGGCCTCCCGACCGTCTCCCCAGCCGGCTTGCCCTGCAACAAACCCGCGTCCCGAGCCCGGCGCCACTCCGACACCAACGACGAGTACAAACCCTCACGCCGCAGGAACGCACCGCCCTCACCAGCCGCGACAGCTTGCTCATACCCGGCCAGCAACTCCAGCTTCTGCCCCGGCGTGAACGACCGGCGCGCCCGCGGCCCGCCCGAACGCGGACCCTTCTTGCGACTCATGACCCCATCCTGGGCCGTCACGACGTCAACAGCAGTACTCAACGCTTCTCGATCCTGAACTCGCCCTGTCCGGCGGACTTGCTATGAACCGCTGGCCTCAACTCACCCTGGCAGACAGGGGTCGGCCCAGGAGTGGGCGAAGGACAGCGGTAGCAGTTGCGGAGTCCTCCATGAGGGAACCGTAGCAACGACGGCAACCCCAGTATGGCCGCCCTTTCTCGGCTGCCTGGGGCTATCCGTGGTGCCTGGTCATCGGCGGGTGGCGGTGACCGCCCACGGTACGGGCGTCGGGCGCGTCGAGTCCCGCTTGCCTTGATCACGTACTTCGGTGGCAAGTCGCGAAGCGGCGCGGCAGCGATTGCCCCGCCCTCGACCCCGGCCGACCACCCACGCAATCGTCACGGCCGTTTCATGCAGAGGGCTGTCGAGCCGAACTGCGGGACGATGGACCAATGAGCCTTTTCCAAGCTGATCTTGCAGCTCAGGGTGGATGCGGCGAGCCCGGAGATCGATGAGGGCGAGGATCCAGGTAAGACAGCGGTCATGCTGCTCGCAGCGGCACCGCAGGTCAGTCGCAGCGGCACCGCAGGTCAGTCGTGGCGGTGACGCACAATGTAGTCGATGTAGCGGATCGTGTCCTCGCGGTTGTCCTCGCTGATCGAGTCCCACAGGTCCGCCAGCCAGTAGAGCGACCCCGACAGCATCCAGGCCCACCCCCGTACCCAGGTCGCCTCGTCGAACCCGAGCGCCTCCCGGTAGGCGGCCCGCGCGCGGGCATCGAACAGGCTCCAGCCCGGCCGCACCTCGACCGCCGGATCGCCGCGGCCGAGACCGCCGAAGTCGATCACCCCGGTGAGCCTGCCCCGGTCGACCAGCAGGTTGCCTTCCAGGAGATCACCGTGCAGCCATACCGGCGGTCCGGGCCACTCGTCCGCCGCCATCGCCTCGTCCCACGCCGCGGTCACCGCCCGCCCGTCGATCCGGTCGCCCAGCGCCGCGATCGACCGGCGGGTCAGCTCGTCCCGCTGCACCAGAGGTACGCCGCGCTGAATCCCCTCCTTGACCGGCCCGCCCATCGGGTCGATCGCGATCATCGCGCGCACGAAGCCGGCGAGGTCGACGGCGAGGTCGACGAGGTCCTGCCCGGCTTCCGGATTGCGCCCGTCCAGCCACGGGACGACCGTCCACGGCCACGGATAGTCCCCGCCCGGCCGGCCAACCGCGATCGGCACCGGCACCGACACCGGAAGATGCGGCGCCAGCCGCGGCAGCCAGGTCGCGTCGGTCGCCACCTGGTCGACCGCCCACTGCGCCCGCGGCAGCCGTGCGGTCAGGGAATCACCCAGCCGGAACAGCGCGTTGTCGGTGCCGTTCAACGGCTGCGCAACGATCGGCAGGTCCGACCACTCGGGGAACTGCTCGTCGATCAGAGCGCGTACCTGCTCGACAACGACGACGATCTCTCCAGGTCGCATCGCGCGACCGTAGAACCCGCTCGATCATCCGTCAATCGAATTCGGACCACCCCGAACCGTGCGCCGGATCGACCGCTTGTACCGCGGCCTCGGCCTCGACGGCGAACCCGCCGGGTCCGCCGTCGGCCTGCATCCGGCCGGCGAACACCTCGGCTGCCTCGCCGTCGTACCGACGCGATGGAGCGGTGCCGAACAAAGGACGGTCAGGATGCCGGTGGGCCGCGAACCAAGGCCCCGTGACTGACAGTCGAGAACGAGCCTTCTCCAAGCTGATCCTGCAGCTTGGGGCGGATGCGGCGAGCCCAGAGATCGATGAGGGCGAGGCTCCAAGTAAGACAGCAGTCGACCAAGATCCGATACCCCGACCGGGAGCCTCGCCTGTGCTGTCTACCCCTCCACGATCCCGCTGTCCAGCCGCACCCTGAACCACCTCGCGGACCTCATCCGAGCGCACCGCACCCAGCACCGATCCCGGTGGCGGCGCCTCGGTCCGGGCCGACAGGCACTGTTGGCCCTGGCCCACCTGCGCAACGGTGACACCTACACCCGGCTCGCAGCCGGGTTCGCCGTCGGTGTCGCCACCGCCTGGCGCTACGTGCAGGAAGCGATCACGCTGCTCGCAGCGGTCGCCGAGGACCTGGCCACGGCGATGCGGCGCATCCGGCAACTGGCGTACGCGATCCTGGACGGCACGCTGATTTCGATCGACCGCGTGGCGGACCAGAGGCCTTACTACTCCGGCAAGCACAAGCGCCATGGGGTCAATGTGCAGGTCATCGCCGACGCCGCCGGTCGGCTGGTGTGGGCCTCACCGGCACTGCCGGGCTCGGCGCACGCCCTCACCGCCGCCCGCGTCCACGGCATCATCGACGCGCTAACGAGTCCGGACGTGATGACTTTCGCCGACAAGGGCTACCAGGGCGCCCGCGGCAGCGTGCGCACGCCGTTCAAGCGGCGCCGCTGCCGGCCGAAAATGTCGCGCCAGCAGGAGGCGGTCAACCGGGGGCACGCGAGGATCCGCGCTCGTGGCGAACGAGCCATCGCCACGCTCAAGACCTGGAAGATCCTGGCCAAGCTGCGCTGCTGCCCGCGCCGCGCCACCGCAATCGTGCAGGCCATCCTCGTCCTGCACCACGTCGAAGCGAATCGCTACGCAGGATGAAAATGGCTCAATGGTGAACACCGAGGACCACCGGTCGGCCGCACGCCGGCTCGCCGAGCTGGCAACTAGCCACGTTGGGCGCGCCTCCGGTCGCGAGCCGCTGCGAGAGGTACTTCAGTGGTTGACCCGAGGACGGCTGGGCCAACGCCACGGCTGGCCGGTAGTTCCAGACCTGGGAACCCCGTGGCAGGACACGATCTCTCCGGAGCGCGCCGGCTGGCGCCAACGAGCTGCCAACGTGGATGCCGATGGCAAGCGAGACTTTGCGTTTGCGGTCGACTACCGCATCTGCAAGAAGTGCCGTCTCGGCTGGGTCGAGCATCCATACACGGCTCCGCAGTACCAGCGATGCGGGCTGGCTACGGCTGGCTTGGTGGCGTTGCGCGCGGAGCATCCCGGCGTTGCATGGCACACCCTCGGCGGACACTTCGCCGACTCTGAGCCCTTCTGGACGAACGTGGGGAAGAACGCGGACGGTGGCTACCAGCAGAGGTCCTTGTGTCCCCACATCACCGCCGGATGATGCAACCGCGTACCGAGCCTGTTGTCCGTGGTTCCGGGTCACTGGAGTCTTGGCGGTCGAGCGAAAGGCTCTGCAGGTCGCCACGCTCACGAACGCTCTGGCCCGGCCGCGTGGGCCGATGCCGGCCGGAGGCCGCCAGCAGGCCGAGCGCGGCCGGGCATGCGCCGCGCTTGCGCGTCGCCTTGATACAGAGAACGAACAATTCGGCAGATGACCCGAGCAGCCACCTGAAACTTGACCAGCGGTCAAGAAGCGTCAGGACAACTCCAACTTGACCGATCTTGGTCCCCAGAAACGCAAAGAGGGTCGATCCGCGTATCGGATCAACCCTCTGACCTGCGTCGGGACGGCCGGATTCGAACCGACGACCCCTTGACCCCCAGGACGCTCGCCACACGTCCACACACGTCACGCGCGCTATCCCCAAGATCAGGCCGTGCAGTCGACGGCACGTAGATCACCAGCGCGCACACCGTGTGGTCCCCATCTGGTCCCCGGGCGCTGACACATTCGGCGACCCCAGCACGCGGTTAAGGACGTGCCGACGCTGCGCCGCGACGCACGTCGGTCACCTGCCGTGACCTGCTATCGGTCGTCGCGGCCGGCGCACCAAGGTTGGCCCTTCTTGCCCGTCTGCTTCCGTCAGATCGGGCACGCAAGGGGCACGCCGGGCGGCCTACGAGTCCTCGGCAACCAGGTAGGGCGTGTAGCCGAGGGGAACCTCTCTCACCTCTAGCTCGCTGAAGATCAGGTTGAGGTGGTGTGCGTTCATCTCGATGCGGACCTCATGGAAGTCGATCCCAACTTGCTCGGCCCATTCTTTTGCCCGTCGGGAGTCGGCAACCAGCTGCGCTCCCGGGAAGAGCGGTTGCCATCTCACTGCCCACACGTGGCCGTCGAGATCCGGCCCGACCTCTGGGTCCGTCAGCCGTTCATCCAACGACTCGCGCCAGATATCCGGGCTCAGGGCGGTGCTGGCCTCGGCCTGCACGCAGTACTTGAAGAGGTATCGGAGGTGCGCCGGCCGGATGCCCGTGCTCGGGTCGGCGGTCGCGTAGGCGATGACCTCGTAGTCACGCATGTAGTTGGTGTAGGCGTGGTACACCACGGCCTGGTCGAACACGTCGTCCAACGCTCGGCGCAACTTGGCAATCTCCACGCCGCCTGTTCTATCAGGCAAGCCGCGGCCTTGGAATTAGAAGAAGATCGCTGATGGCTGGTTGGGGGACCACCCCCATGCTCGGCCTGTCCGCCGGTGTCGGCTGGTTTCCGCGTCAGCGGATGGCCTTGGCTGTACGGATGGCTGTACAATGCTCACGCCTCCGGGCCGGTCTTGGCGTTCCTGTCGCGCTCGTGAAGCCGCCGCAACCGCCGGAGGTACTGCCCCGCGTAGGAGCGCTGCGCATCGTCCAGCGCCTGAGCATCTGGATCTGCAAACGCCTCGTAGTAGGACACCTCAGCCGGGTCCTGGTCGTGCTCGATCAGCCGGCCGAGCGCCTCGGCATCCTGCGCAAGTGGCCGTCTCTTCGCAGCCTCCTCGCGCCAGACGTGCCCGCTGCTGTCGTCGTCCTGCACGGAGGCGATGGTAGACCTAACCAGCGTCGGCAACCTCAGTTTAAAGGAGCGTGCTCAACCGGTCGTGATGCCCGAAACGCCTGCGGCTGCCGGCTCGCTGGAATGCGTCTCGTGCCCGCTCGTGACCGCTGGATGCCACAGTTACTGGCCCGTGGCTGGCCCGTGATTGCCTTGACGGGTGTCGGCTTCGCCGAGCCAGCCACTTGGTGAGGGCGCGCGGCAGCCTACGCATTACAAGATCGAGTCCTTTGCGTACATCAGCGCGTAGAAGGCGATCCAGGCGACTTGCAGTGCAACGCCAACTGAGCCGCCGACAAGTCCCAAGACTGCCACTGCACGGCAAAGAGCGTGAGCGCTTGCACGCATCCCGAACAGGCCGAACACGACGCCGACGGCTCCGGTAAGGGCGGCGAACTCAAGGTGCGGAAACAGCGGCATCCAGACCACGCCACCGGCCAGCGCCAAGAGCGCAAGGGCCAGGCCCGTGTAATCGATGACCGGGCTTCGGTGATCGCGCTCCGCCGATGGCAGATCGCGCTCCGTCGACGGCAGGTCGGCGACCAGGGCCTCCAGCTCCCTGTAGGTCTTCGCGGCATAGGCCTGCCCTGACCGATGATCGAACTCGGCGAAGGTCAATCGCCCCTCGCCGGCAGCGGCACCGAGTCGGGCCATGACGGCTTCCCGGTCACGATCGGACACCCGCAGGTCGTTCACAAACAAAGCCTACTGATGGCCTCGTCATGCTGCTGGGCTCTAGCCAATTCTCACTGCGCCAGGCATGCCGTGCCAGCCTGCCTCTTCGTCTCGATGCCAGTTGGCCGCTGAGCTGCTAGTGTGCCGCGCCGGAAATTCGCCTACAAAATCGGGCGAGTGATTCGAGGATCTCTTCGGCGGTCTTGGTCCAGATGAACGGTCGGGGGTTGCTGTTCCAGTCGGCGATCCAGGATCGGATGTCGGCTTCGAGGGCCTGGACGCTTTTGTGGGTGCCTCGGCGGATTTTCTGGTCGGTGAGGAAGCCGAACCAGCGTTCGACCTGGTTGATCCATGATGATCCGGTCGGGGTGAAGTGCATGTGGAACCGTGGGTGCTTCGCCAGCCAGGCACGTACTGCCGGCGTTTTGTGGGTGCCGTAGTTGTCGCAGATCAGGTGCACGTCGAGCTCGGCCGGGACGCTCTTGTCGATGGTGATCAGGAATTTCTTGAACTCGGTCGCCCGGTGCTGACGGTGCAGCTCGCTGATGACCGAGCCGTCGGCGATGTCGAATGCGGCGAACAGGCTGGTGATGCCGTTGCGGTGGTAGTCGTGGGTGCGGCGCTCGGGCATGCCGGGCATCATCGGCAGGACCGGCTGGGAGCGTTCCAGGGCCTGGATCTGGGATTTCTCGTCCACGCACAGCACCACAGCCCGTTCCGGCGGGTGGTGGTACAGACCGACGACATCGACGACCTTTTCGATGAACTGCGGATCGGTGGACAGCTTGAACGTGTCGGCCCGGTGTGGCTTGAGGCCGAAGTCGCGCCAGATCCGGCATCGTGGGCGGCCCCGGCCGACGAACGATTCGTGGATCGCGGCCTGCTGCCTGGTCGACCGGCTGCCGCTGGCGACCTTCAACGACAAGGACTACGCCGACTTCGCCGAGTACGACGGCCTCCGGCTCTTCGACGTCTCCTAGCTTTCGGCAACGCCCTCGGCGCGGCTGTCCGGCGTCGTACGGCGTCCCGCCCCGGCCCGATGGGCCGGGGCGGCGTCGCGTGACGCCCGGCATTCCGCGGCCTGGTCCCCGTACCCGGCGGCAAGCCGCGAAGCGGCGCGGCAGTCGATCGCCCCAACCTCGATGGCGGCTAACCACCCCCGCGATCGTCACGGAGCGCCGGGTACGGAGGTCTTGCCTGTCATTCCGGCCGTTCTGTTTAAGGTCAGTGGGCGCAAGGCTCGCTCGTACTCGTCCGCCTTGAAGACGAAGGGGCCGATACCAGCGAGATTGGGCCTACCCTGCGCCACGTCAGTCCACACAACCCGGTCGTCATCACGTGTGAGGCGGGCTGAGAGAACTCCGCATCCGCCGATCGCGCAGTGCGGGCACATAAAGAGGGCGACGTGACCCTCGGGGTCACCTTCGTGCAGGTCCGACGGACCCTCGCCAAGCAGAGCGGTTGCATGAAACTCGACAGCAAGAGGTGAACTGACCCAGAGCGGCGAGACGAGCAGGAATCCTGGCAGCCGTGCTCGAATCATGTCCAACAGCGAGACTCCGTCGACCAGGAAGTCGAGCACCTGGAGGACCGGCATCGGGCGGTCCGCTGCCCAACGGGCGGCAGCACGCCGACCTAGCAACTCGTGGACGCGTGGCGTCAACGTGAGCTGGGATACCTTCTCGTGCATGCTGGCAGTCTCCCAGCCTTGCACGCTGCGCCTGCGCGGCGCCTTGACGAAGCGAAGAGAACAATTCGGCAGGAAACAAGGGCTGGCCACATGGCTTGACCAACGGTCAAGGAGCGCCACCAGACGGCGCACTTGACCGTAGTGGTCCCCAGAAACCCAAGAAGGCCGACCCGATTACTCGAGTCAGCCTTCTGACCTGCGGTTACACCTTGTCGGGACGGCCGGATTCGAACCGACGACCCCTTGACCCCCAGGACGCTTCGCCACACGTCCACGCACGTCACACACGCTATGCCCATGATCAAGCCGTTCGGCCGACAGCGCACCGTCCATCAGCGCGGACGACGTGTGGTCCCTGCGTGGTCCCCAGTCCGGCGCACCGGCAAGCCTGCTGCTGTGGTACGTAACCAGCGTGCCCGCCACCTAGCCAGCCGCTCGCTCCGCAGACCCAGCCGTCAGGGCCGCAGATGGAGCAGGCGACGAACTTCCCGGAACTCAGTCAGTCGCAGTCTTTCGACGCCACGGAGCCTGTGCGGCTATGGCTACCAACTCGGATTGAGAACGTTGCAGTACGGCTACGGACGCACCTGAGAGACCGGCCTCCGCACATCGGGCAAGAATCGCTTTCACTGCACTAAGCCATGAAGCAACGACTTGCGCCAGCGGCACCTCTCCCACCCACTCACTTACCGGCTCGCCAGTTCTGTCACAATTTGCCTCGATATACAAGCTCGGGGCAGAGGCCGGCAAAAGCCGGTAGTAGACGTAGTACGGCCCATCGAAAAAGTAGGCGAACCCCTCACCGTCTCCACTTACCGTCTCGCGTAGAGCCGTAACCGTTGAACTGACTACGGAAGCGATGAAGTCGGACCAAGCATCACCAGGAAAGGGCCGGTTAGGGAAGCGGATCCATAGCCGTCCGACGAGGGGAGCATCGTCACCCGCCAACACTTGGATGTCCCGCAGGTCCACCCGGACGTCATACATCTACACCTGCCGTAGAGGTGCGGGGGCAACGACAGCGCGAGGGTACAGGATGCCCAGGCCGCCGCTGCAGAGGTAACAGGGGGTCACTTCCCTTCAACGTGGCTCCGGTGGAGCTGCCAAACAAGGCTGAGCACCGCTCGGCCTTGCTTGACCGCTGGTCAAGCAGCGCCAGCCAGTTCCGACTTGACTGATCTTGGTCCCCAGGAAGCCGAAAAGGGCTGACCCGATGTCCGGATCAGCCCTTTGACCTGCGTCGGGACGGCCGGATTCGAACCGACGACCCCTTGACCCCCAGGACGCTTCGCCACACGTTTATGCACGTCACACACGCTATGCCCATGATCAGGCCGTGCACCTGACCGCGCATCGTCCACTATCGGGCGCTACGTGTGGTCCCTGCATGGTCCCCAGAACCGCACACGGTTTAGGAAGGCGACAGCCTCAGTATGACCACTGTGGCCGTGAACTGGGCGGCCGGGCCGGTAGTTGTCAAGTCAAACTGAGACGGTCTGTGCCTGTTGGGCTGGCTGGTTGATCCACGCTTGGTCGGGGAGTTTGGGTGCGCGTGGCCGGTGGTTGAACCTGCCGGGGTGCGCGGCGTGAGCCGCGTCGAGGGTGGTCTGGCGTTGCTCGCGGATCTGGTTGGCGGTGCCGTAGTGCACCGATGCCGGGGTGTGCCAGCCGATCCCGGAATGCCGGTGTTCGTGGTTGTAGGCGGTGAAGAAGCCGTCGCAGAACGCTCTTGCGTCCGCGAGGGATCCGAACTTTCCTGGGAAATCTGGCACGTACTTCATGGTTTTGAACTGGGCCTCGGAGTACGGGTTGTCGTTCGAGGTCCGGGGCCGTGAGTGGGAACGGAGCACGCCGAGATCCACGAGCATTTCCGATACCGGTTTCGATGTCATGGCGCCGCCCCGGTCAGCGTGGATGGTATGCGGCTCGATCCCGTTCCGTGTGATCGCGTCGGCGAGGAAATCGCGGGCCACGACCGCGTCCTCGCCTGCGGCGATAAGCCAGCCGGTGACGTAACGGGAGTAGATGTCGATGATGACGTAGCACTTGAACCAGACGCCCTTGACCGGTCCTTTCAACGCGGTAATGTCCCAGGACCACACCTGGCTGGGGCCGGTCGCGACCAACTCTGGGCGCACCCGCGTTGGGTGACTGGCCAGTCGGCGTCGTTCCCGGCTCTGCCCTGCGGCACGAGCGATCCGATACATCGTGGACATCGAGCAGTGGTAGCGGCCCGCGTCGAGTTCCCTCGCCCAGACCTGCGGAATTGCCAGATCGGCGTAGACGGGCGAGTTCAGCAGGGCCAGGACCTGGTCGCGTTCGGCGATGCTGAGCGCCTGCGGCGGCGGGGTCCGTGCCAGCCACGGCCCATGCCGTGGCCCACGAGGCTTGGCCTGCCGGTAGTAGGTCGCCCGTGAGGTTCCGGTCAGCGTGCACGCGCGTTGCACCGCTGTCCCCGCGTCACGCAGTTGCGCGAAGACGGCGGTCAGGATTTCTTCGGCGGGCTGTCGTTGTCCGCGCTCTCGGAGAGTTCCTCCAAGAGCGCGTGTGCTTTTCCCATGATGTCGAGGGCCATACGGGTCTTCTTCAGATCCGCCTGGAGTTTCTCGTTCTGCCGGCGCAGCTTCTCCAACTCCAACTGCTCGGCCGACTTCTTCACCCGCTGGCCGGCCGGAATCGTAGCGGCGTCCTCTCTCCGACTACCCCGATTGCCGAGCAGTCCGGCGTCACGAGCTCGTGCCCACTCGATGATGTGAGACGAGTACAAGCCTTCCCGGCGCAGGATCGCGCCTTTCTCTCCGTTCGGGGCGTTCTCGTACTCGGCGACCATCGCGAGTTTGTACTCCGGGCTGAAAACCCGCCGAGACGGCTTCGGCGCCGGATCGGCCCCGCCAGACGCCGACTGCTTGCCAGATGAAGTGGACACGTACACAAGGATCTCCGATCCCCGCCCTCAGGTCAGCACCCCTCACTCACACAGGGTGTCTCACACCATCCTGACCAAGAGGGGGCTGCTCAGCTGCTCTGTGCGGCAAGATCGTTGCACGTACTCTGCACAGGGCGCTGCGGACGCCCGAGGACGGCCGGAGGCCGCCCGCAGGGCAGGCCGCAAGCGCAACGACTACCCCTGCCTTGCAAAGATCATGACTACTGTCGGCCCCTGTCGGTGACCGTCGCTGGCCTGCTCGCCTTGTCGCCGGTCGTCGGCTCCGGACCATGTCCGTCGGCCGGCTTGGCTGTACAACCAAGCTCAATTCTGAGCCTCATCGCCTCGGACGCCCGGCATGGAACACCGCTGTCTGTCATCCGTTATCTCCGTCTGGTCCTACCACGCAGGACCCGTGTCGTTCACGTCTGCGCTTGCGTGTTGCCATAGCGCAGTGGATCGTGCCCGAAAGTCTGCTTGACTTCGCGCGTAGCCTGTATTCATGCCCCTGTCAGATCAGATTCCCGCCTCAGTTGTGGTTGAAGTGCCATCCTGGCTATCGGGCGGCGCACCCGCTGAATTCTTTGCTAGGGCAGAGATCCGGATTCGTCGGAACGCCGCGCAATCATCGTCGTGGCTAGTGCAGACCGAGGAAAGCTATGGACGAGTTCGCCCAGGGCTCGTAATCGCGGAGCATATCGCTGGACCGGCGCAAAGGCGGGCCAGATATGAGACTCTAGCCCGAGTAGCACAGGATGAATCCTTGGGCGTGAACTTGAAGAGTAGAGTAGTCCTCGACCAGATAGATTCTGTAGGCCAGCGCGCAGAACGATCCGGAACACTGGTCGATCTCTTTTATTTCTGGCAACTCATGACCACCGTTGCCACTCCCCAAGCTCTCGCTACGGTAGTCGCCGACATACATGCACGCCTTGTTGACACACCCGCCGAAAGCAATCCAAGTCTGAGAATATTCCAGAACTCCGGGGTGCACCTAGTACGCAGGTCAAGCACGCTAATTCATAGGACCAGGCTCGCGAGCGTGCTGCTACGCATCACGCATGACGAGAAGCTTGCAAGCGGCAATACACGCCACGTTAAGGATCTGAATGCGGCAGGGGAAAGAGTGTTCTCCAGCAGCGAGCACCTCATTCAGGGCGTCATGCTATTTGATACCTATATCGGCCCGCTCCTTGGTGCGTTGTCGCCAACTTTTTGGGCTTTCTCAGCTCATCGCGCGTCTGGCCCAATCATCTACAGCCTCGGACATACGATCAACGGAACACGATCTGGTCCTAGTGATTTTCTTCACCTACTGCCAAGCCAGGGTCCCGCCCGAAGAACATGGTCCATCGCCGAGCTAGCACCTTTGGCATGCTCCGATGCCGTGGCATGGTGGGCAGCTCGGCTTGATGAACTGTTCGGAACAGTAAGCGACCTGGCGGTATTTGCGGACAGCAACGGCATCTACAGTCCACGAAAACATTTGCAGGCCCTGCTGACGGTTGAACAGTTCTTCCGTCGAGTCAGCTCAATTCTGACCTCACCTCGGGATGTTCACGCCCAAAGGGTGCTGCTGTTTACCGTACTCGATACAGTCGAGAGGCTATCGGGACGCGACATCGGCAGGCTCTGCCACCTACCCTTCGCCGAGAGAAAGTTAAATGATCTGGAGCTGAGCATTCCCCCTTCGGTCAGCTCTGTACTACTACCACTCGCAAAGCGCGCGGTTGCCGCCCTGAGAGAACTCCAAGATGGATTCTTTATGCACAGATCCCCGGCCAGCGCTCAGATCGCGGGGCTGGCGAAGGATGTTGCGGCTGCTCGGTACGTCAAGGTGCTGAGGAATGCAACCCACGGGCATGGCGCAAAGAGTGCGCACCTAACGGACCAAACCAACGCGCTGCTAGCGCATCACGACGGTAACATACCGCACGATCTTCCTTTGCTGGGCTATTTGTACTTGTTAGATTGGATCACCCACCCGGACGGCTATCGCCGTTTCTTCTACAAGAGCAGCTAGCACGCCTGTTCCTGAATCACACTCATTGGCATCTCGGCCCTCCCGATGCTTTGATAAATGTCAAGCCCCGCCGGCCACCTGCTGGCGGAGCTTGACTCTTTCGTTCCGAACGCCGGCACGGCACACCGTCGCCTGTCAGCCCCTGCCGTAGGGTGCCGCTGAGCGAGGCTGCCATGCCAGCCACCGCCAAGCGCCGTCAGCGATGGGCCGTCGTTTCACTGCCTTCGTGCTGACGCTACCTTTCGTCGGTGCTGTGCGGCTTGGTCGATGGTTGTGGCTTCCCACGGCGGGTGCCTTCGTCCTTGGTTGTGAGATGGCTTGGCAAGATGTGCGCTCGGAGGATGTGCTCCGAGTGTTCCAGCGGCCACGGGCGCGGCTCGGTCGGATACTTCTTCGGACCGCCCTTGGGGTCGCCGATGCCTAGATCCACCCGGTAGGCATATGTAAACTCCAGCATTCGATCGCGCAGGATGTTGGTCAGCACGAACCACAGGATGTCGTCTGTCTGTTTATCTTCGGCGGACAGGTCGCGCCTGCCTCCGTCTGCCGTTACTGCGTCCAACATTCTGCGCTGGGCGGCGGCCATGTCGGCGTGTAGGCGAATCATTTGCTCTCCGACTCGGACGACCTCGTACGAGTGGACAAGCCGACGTATAGCGTCGAGCGCCGCAACGAGGTCTCCCATGACCGGGCTAGGAAAGGCGGCAATCTCCTCGTCTGTTGGAGTTGTCCCACCGTCCCTGATGGTTAGTCCGACCTTCCTTAAGCGCTCATTTCGGCCTACCTGCTGCCTGTGGAGTTCGAGGAAGCGTTCGTATGCCTCTCGCCTCTCGGGCAAGAACAAAGCCGCTTCATCCCGTCGCTGCTTCCGTCGTTCTATCCTGCCGTCGTAGAGCATCTTCAGGAGGACACCACCGAGCGCGGCTCCTGCTCCGATGCCGGCCGAGACAATCGGGACAAGTTCAGGCGCGATCATCGGGCCTCCGTAGTCCGGTTACTCGAGCAGGGTACGCAACCACCGCATCGCCGCCCCGCGATGCTGTTGCCATCCCGTCTGCCGCCGACCCACACTCTGTGGAGCAGGTCAGGGCCAGGGCGACAAGGTCGTTCGTCCGGTAGGGCGCTTTACCTTGTCACCCTGGCCCTGACCTGCTCGGCTTGCCTGGGTCGGTGGCTGGCGGGATAGCATCCCACCCCTACCATCCACAACCCGGAACCGTTCGGCAACTCCATCCCGGAGTCGTCTGGCCCCCGCCGGAGGCGCTCTAACCCCGCGTCCGCCGACCGCTCGCACCGTCCGTCGAACCGTTCGGCAAATCCCACCTTGACCAGATCAGCCACCGAATGACAACCCCGACGTACCTGGCGGCCGTCCGACCGGCGTGAGGAGTCACCTCGACCGGGCCGGCGGGTGACCACTCCTCACGGTTCTTCAAGCCGGACACCTCCACCACCTAGCGGTGGCGCGCGGGCAGTTCCCCATCCCGCCCTCTCCCACCCCGCCTCCTCCTTCACCTCTTCCGCCCCGGAACCCCGAGCGGCCTCGCGTTCCGTTCGGCAACTCCACTGCGGGCGTCCCTGGTATGGCTTCAAGGCTCGTCGGGTGGATGCGACCGGCGGTAGGGCTTCGTCGTATCGCCCTGGTCGAGCCAGGCTCGTCACCGGGTCACCTCACTGACCCAGAAATGACGCGCGGGGCGTGGTTTGCGGGCCGGCTGACTTTCCGCCCCGGCGCGGTCAGCGCCGGGGCGGCGGCTCCGCAGGAGCCGGTTGCCGCGCCCCACGCCGCGCGTCAGCGCCTTGATCCATAGAACGAACAATTCGGCAGGTGACCCGGGGAGCCACCTAAAACTTGACCAGCGGTCAAGGAGCGCTACCAGACGGCGCACTTGACCGCAGTGGTCCCCAGGAACTCAAAAAGGCTGACCCGAATTCTCGGATTAGCCTTTTGACCTGCGGTTACATCCTGTCGGGACGGCCGGATTCGAACCGACGACCCCTTGATTCCCAGGACGACTTGCTAAGCGTTACCGCACGTCACACACGGCACGTCCATGATGAAGGCGTTTTCCCGACGGCGCACCGCTCAGCATCGAGCACCACGTGTGGTCCCCACGTGGTCCCCGTCATCGAGTAGGCGGTTACCTCGGCCACACGGTTCACCAGCTACACACGGGGGCGGGAGGCGTCGGCAACACAGCCGAGCTTGAGCTGCCGGTTCCTGCGCCCAGAACCTGGCAACATGTGCCGCACCCTCCACTCAGGTCGAAGTTGATGGCAGGACAGGGGTGCCATGGGCAGCAGCATGTCAGTACCTTCGGCACCGACGAATACGGCCGAAGGGGCGGGCGGGTTGGCGCCGCCGAAGTGACTGGTTGGAGAATATGGAGACCGAAGGCAATTCTGGCAACTTCGAAGATTTTCCCGGCTGGCTTCCGCAGGACGAAGACCGAGCGAATTTCTTCACCTCCGCGACGATCGTCCTAGACGCGAACGTCCTACTCGCCTTCTATCGGATTTCACCAACGGCGCGGGATGAACTTCTCGCTATCCTCCGAGAGGTAAGAGAAAGGGTATGGATTCCTCATCAGGTCGCACTTGAGTTCATGCGGAATAGAGAGAAAGTGATAGCAGACCGCAACTCTCGATTTACAGAGGTTAAGCGAGCCATTCAAAGCACACCGGAGCGCATAGCCTCCGAGATATACGCGTCGGTAGAAAGCCTGCAAAAACTACGAGCCGCACTTGTAACCCCGGAAGAATGGAAAGAAGAATCACACAACCTCTCACTTGACGCACTCAAGAAGACGGTCACCGAGATGCTGAAACCTGCACTCACGGAATTGGATAGAATCAAGTCGGACTACGACCTAAAGCACTCCGAGATTCAGAACGGCGAAGATGTCGTCCTTCGGAATTTGCAAGAAATTCTGTCCGGGCGAATCGGAAAGGCGTGGCCTGCAGAAAAAGTCAGGCAATTAGTAAAAGAGGCTATCGAATTTCGCTACCCGAACGAGATTCCACCCGGCTATCTCGACCTGAAGACAAAATTGCCAGCGAGGGCAGCCGGAGACTTCATCTTGTGGGCCCAGCTTATCGAGATGCTAGGAGCGACCAGGGTAGAAGGCTCGCTGGTCGCGCTCGTCACGGCCGACGCTAAGGCTGACTGGTGGCAAATTAATGGAAAAAATGAACCAGTTAGCGCCCGCCCTGAACTGGTTCAAGAGCTACACGATCAAGCGTGCGCAAAACTACTACTTCTTACCCTAGACGACTTCCTTGAGGGATCCCGGAACTATCTTAAGAAGGATGTTTCTCCTTCAACTGTGGCGGAGGCCCGCGAGGTGATTGCGGAAGAACGCAGGGAAGAATACGACAGACCCAGTCAGAAAGATACTCTGCATTGGCTAAGAAAGTTTGACCCAGGGAATCTTGAAATAATTGCCCGCGACCTGCTCATACTTGAGGGCTATACGATACGAGACCACCCGAATAGTAGCATTGACATTCTCGCCGAACGCGGGGGAGAGCTATTCGCAGTAGAGGTGACCGTGAAAGGCGTGGGAATCGGGACGGTTATTGAGCTCAACAAAAAGATGAAGCGCTCGAATATTCCATTTGGCATGATTATGACCACAGGAACAGTTACCAACGCCGCCTTGGGTGCAGCACGAGCAATCGAACGAATCTCGATCGTCGACGGAGATGAGTTTGCGGACTTAGTTGACGAACATTTTCACGCCCGCAATGACGAGTTGTAAGGCATAGCTGGCCGGGCATCCCTGCCGTTTAAGTCATGTTGGTTACGGCGCTTGCGATGACAGGTCGACGAGCGCAGAAGGAACGTCGGTCAGCCGGATTACCTGGCCGGGGCCGATGAATCGGCACGCGACCAGTAGCCCTGCCTCGTGCGCCTCAATGCCCATCGGGGATTGTGAAGACCTGCAAGAAGCGGCGATGGGCATCGGCGTACATTCGGGCCCGTCGCCGCTTCTGCGCGCTATCCGGCAGATGATCGGCTACGTGCCTCAATGCTCGCTCTCACCGCAGGCCACTCGTCAGCGATGACGCTGTAAAAATGCGAGGTGCGTAGGAACCCGTCACGGAGTATCCGGTGGTTACGGAAAACGCCTTCCCTCGTCGCGCCGAGACCCTCGATCGCCCGCTGAGAACGCACGTTCCGGCTGTCCGTCTTGAAGGCGATTCGGACGGCTCCCAGATCCTCGAACGCGTGCCGCATCAGCAGGTACGAGGACTCACGCGCGATCCCCTTGCTCCAGTACGCCGGAGAGATCCACGCCCAGCCAATTTCGAGGCCATGGTGTGTCGGCTGGATGTCGATGTAGCTGATGGTCCCGATCGCTCGGGCGTCGTCCCGATTAATGATGGCGAACGGCAGGCGGGAGCCCTGTTCCTGCTCTTGGAGGGCTTCCGTGATCAGTGAGTCCACCTCCTGCTCTGCCTCCGGCGTGGCCTCGTCCAGGTAGGTCCAGATGTCGTCATGCCGCGCCACCTTGGCCAGGTCGGACAGGTGAGCTTCGGTCAGTGGCTCCAGGACCACCTGCTCACCGGTTAGCCGGGTCGGTTGTGGGCGCATCGGCGCGGGCCTCATTCGGCGGACACCTCGTAAACCAGAACGTGCTTGTCACCGGCTAGAAGTTGGTCGAACGCTTCGAGCGGTTTCTCGTCGGCGTCGTAGGCCACCCGGACCGTGCGGACTACACATACCCCGGGATCCAGGCGCAGCAACTCGGCCTCGTGCGGCGAAGGCATGCGGAAGCTCAACTCATCGATGTAGTACGAGATCGGCTTACCGTGCACCCGTTCGAGTACGGACAAGACGCCTTCCTCTACTGGCTCGGGCACTGCGATTGCGGTTTCCTGAACGAGATCATTCAGGTAGTAGCTGTCTCCGAGCTGGTACGGCTCCTCATCAATCAGCATGATCCGCCGTCGCACGAGCAGGTCCGTTCCCTCTGGCACGGCCAGCCACCGCGCGGTCTCGGCCGTGGCCGGCACGCGGGTGACCTCCCGGATGTCCTGCCGCCCCACCCGGCCCTGCCGCGCGGCCTCCACGTTGAAGGTGGCCGCGTGGTGCTCCGCTCGTCGAGCGGCCCTGTCCTGGTCCATGGCCAGAACCCGGATTGGCCGAGCCTTCCGGACGTAGGTGCCTTGGCCCTGCCCGGAGCCGACCAGCCCTTGTGACTTGAGGGCGGAGAGTGCCAGCCGGACCGTGGTGCGGGATGCATCGAACCGTTCGGCTAGTTCGCGCTCTGGGGGGAGCCGCTCGCCTGGCGAGTAGTCGCCGCGAGCGATCGCCTCTCGAAACCTGGTCGCCAGGGCGACGTGACGGGGCTCCTCGCCGCGTCCAGCGTCGCCACTTGAACTCTCGGTCACCTGCGCTCCAGACGTGGGTTACGGGGTTCCTGCTGTTCAGGAGCACAGTCTAGCGCTTGGTACGGACCAAGGCTTGACAGCCCTTCAACGCACTGCCATCGTCTTGGTACCTACCAAGTGGGCGGCCCAAGTGGGCCTCCCAAGCTGAGGGAGTGTCGGGTGGATACGTCTGTCTACTGGTCAAAGCGGGAGCCGAACCGGACTGACCTCGCCGAGATCGAACGTGAGTGGCCACTGATCGCGGCCGAGCTGGACTTGGTCGACGCCGAGATCACGATGATCTACGCCGAGGACAACGGCGGGCCGTCGCCGCTGGACTGGCGTCGGCTGCGCCGGGCCGAGTCCCGTGTCATCCGCACCGCCGCCGAGGTGGCCGCGCGGAGGGCCGGACACGTGTGCCACCCCTACCGGCTGACCGAGGTGCGACTCGCGTCCGAGTGTCGCTATGGCTGCAAGGTCATGGCCTGCCAGGACTGCGGTGCGGAGCAGGTGACACACCACGCCGCCTACGGCTGCCCCGCCGGCCAGAGCCCGCGCCGGGCCGCCTGATGTCGCGCATCCGGGCCGCCTACTGGGATCCGGACGGGACCCGGTACGGCATCCCCACCTACTGGTGGCGGGGTGCCCCCGCCGGCTACGCCACCCGCCGCCAGTTGCGTGCCGCCGGCCTGCGCCCCGCCGGGCAGCCGGTCGCCGCGCAGGTGCTCTGGCGCGGTGTCGGCGGCACCCGCGCCGCCTTCCTGTACCGGGTCGACCTGGCCCGGCCGAAGCGCACCGCCACCCCCGCCCAGCTCCGCGCGGTTCGCGCCGCGCTGACCGCCCGCCGTACTTGCCCCGCCTGCGGTGTGGTCCGGCCCTACTACATCCCGCGCTCGCTCGGCGAGTGCCTGACCTGCTCCGATGGAGGACATCAGTCATGACCGCCCCGACCATCAACGGCACGAAGTTCCCGCAGCCGGTCGACGCGCTGCTTCCGGCCGCCCGCGCCCTGGACCTGCCCGACGGCCAGCAGCTCCCCTCCCGCAACCGGCTGATGCGAGAGTTCCGCATCGGCGCGGCCAAGGCCGACGACATCCTCGCCCGCCTCAAGTCCGAACACGACGGCCGCACCCGCGCCGAGACGCTGCGCACCGCGCTGATCCTGCGCGGCTCGCTGCTGACCTCTGAGGCGGGCACCGCCGACCTGGCCGCGCCCCGGCTGGACTACGCCGAGCCGATCGGCCCGGACCCCGCCCCGGCCCCGGTCGTGCCCGAGTTCGCCCCGGTGCTCGACCCGACCCCGGCCGCCCCGGTGAAGATCACGCCCGCCGAGCCGGGTGGGCAGGTCACGCCGGTCAGTCACCCGGACACGCCCACCCCGACCGCCCCCGACCCCGTACCGGCCGCGCCGGTCCGGTCGGTGGTGGCCTGGCCGGTGGTGTTGCTCGCCCTGCCCGCGTTCGTCGCGATCTGGTCCGGGTGGGTCGGGCTCGGCGGACTCACCGGGTTCGGCGTGGTCCACCCGCTGCCCGGCATCGCGGACGGGTTCAGCCTCAACACCGCGATCACCCTCCCGATCGGCGTCGAAACCTACGGCGCGTACGCCCTGTACGTGTGGCTGTCCGGGCGGGTGCCGCCTCGGGCGCTTCGGTTCGCCAAGTGGTCCGCCATCGCGTCCCTGTTGGTCGGCGCGCTCGGCCAGGTCGCCTATCACCTGCTGGTCGCCCCCGCCACGGGTGCCCCGTGGTGGATCACCACCGCCGTATCCGTCCTGCCGGTCGCCGTGCTCGGTATGGGCGCCGCACTGGCGCACCTCGTCCGCGCCCACGACTAGCTGTGCCCGGCAGCGCGGCCAACCGGCTACCAACCTGCGCCGCGCTGCCGGCCCCCTACCTCCCGAGGAACATCCCCGAGCTTGGAGGAACCCCCATCATGACGTCCCCCGACGACAACAACCGCTTCGACTGGCAGGCGGCAGAACACGATCTGACCGACCCGAACGGCCCGGATGCCGAGGTGGTCGACCTGGACGCCGCCCGGTCCCGCCGGGGCGCTCCCGCCACCCCCGACGACGACGGAAGCGACCTGGCCGACGACACCGCCGCCCGGCGGTTGGTTGACTCGCTGGCCGCGCAGCGTTCGCCGCGTTTCACGGTGGCGGGGTTGCAGGCCGGGAAGCGCCGGCCGATTGTTCCGGCGTGGCTGCGGTCGCGGGCCGAGTTGCGCGACGCTGCCCGGTGGACGGTCGGGCATCTGTTCCACGCTGGGGCGTATCACCTGACCCGGGTGCCGAAGTACGCCGGGAAGTTGGCGTGGCGTGCGCCGCGTGGCGCGGGTCGGGTGCTGACCGGCTGGGGCCGGTGGCTGTTCGACCTGCAAGGCGAACACGTCCGCCAATCGGTGGCCGACAAGGGCGACGCCGAGTTGTACCTCAAGGTGTCGCGGTTGCGTGACCAGCGCGTCCGCTGGCGGGGGTTCGTCACCGCCGCGGTGGTCCTCGGGGTGCTGCCCGCGTTGGGCATCGCCTACGCCCTCGCTCCGGCCGGTGCCCGTTACGCCACCGTCGCGGGTCTGCTGGTCGGGTTGGGGGTGCTCGGGCGGCCGGCGGACAAGCCGCTGCTCGACACCGCTGTGGTCGTGCCCCGGGTGCAGAAGCTGACCTCGGATGTGGTGGTGCGCGCTTTGGGCAACCTCAGCATCACCGGCATCAACCAGGCCCTTGCCAAGGGTGACCGGGGCAAGGACTGGTTCCCCGCCCCGATCACCCGCGACGGCCCCGGCTGGCGCGCCGACGTCGAGCTCCCCAACGGCGTCACAGCCACCGAGGTCATCGAGAAGCGGGAAAAGCTGGCCGCCGGCCTGTCCCGCCCGCTCGGGTGCGTGTGGCCCGAGGGACAGCCCGAAGTGCACCCCGGCCGGCTCGTGCTCTGGGTGGGCGACCAGGACATGTCCAAGGCCCGTAAGCCGGTGTGGCCGCTGCTCAAGGCCGGCAGCGTGGACTTGTTCCGGCCGCAGCCGTTCGGCACCGACCCGCGCGGCCGGTGGGTTGACCTGACCCTGATGTTCATGGCGATGGTCATCGGCTCCATCCCGCGTATGGGTAAGACGTTCGCGCTGCGGGAGGTGCTGCTGATCGCCGCGCTCGACCCGCGTGCGGAGATCCACGCCTACGACCTCAAGGGCACCGGGGACCTGTCCGCGTTGGAGCAGGTCGCGCACCGCTACCGCGCCGGTGAGGAAGACGAAGACATCGAGTACGCGGTGGCGTCGATGCGGGAGCTGCGCGAGGAGCTGCGCCGCCGGGCGAAGGTGATCCGTGAGCTGCCCCGGGACCTGTGCCCGGAGAACAAGGTCACCCCGGAACTGGCGTCGAAAAAGGTGCTCGGCCTTCACCCCCTGGTCGTGGGCGTGGACGAGTGTCAGAAGTGGTTCGAGCACCCGGAGTTCGGCAAGGAACTGGAAGCGATCAGCACCGACCTGGTGAAGCGAGGGCCGGCGCTCGGGATCATCCCGGTGTTCGCGACCCAGCGGCCGGACGCCAAGAGCTTGCCGACGGGGATCAGCGCGAACGCGTCCACCCGGTTCTGCCTGAAGGTCATGGGGCAGACCGAGAACGACATGGTGCTGGGCACGTCGCAGTACAAGCAGGGCGTCCGGGCGACGATGTTCGCCTGGACGGACAAGGGCACCGGCTATTTCGTCGGTGAGGGCGCCGATGCCCGGATCACCACCACCGTCAACATCGACGGGCCGATGGCCGAGCGGATCGCCGCCCGCGCCCGCACCGCCCGCGAGGCCGCCGGGCGGATCACCGGCCACGCCCTCGGCGAGCAACCCGCCAAGGCTCAAGCCCTGTCGTTCCACCTGCTCGACGACATCGCGGCCGTGGTGCCCGCCGGTGAGGCCAAGGTGTGGTGCCGCACCGTGGCCGCCCGGCTGGTCGAGCTGCGGCCCGACGTCTACGCGGGGTGGGACGGGGAGCGGGTCACCGTCGCGCTCAAGCCGTTCGGGGTGAAGGTCGGGCAGACGTGGGGCACCGACCCGGACACCGGCAAGGGCGCCAACCGGGGCGGATTCGAACGCGCCTCGATCATCGCCGCGATTGCGGAGCGTAACCGAAAGCGGGACGCGAGCTAACCGGAAATTGGTCCTAGGTCTAGGACCAGACGGTTCCTAGACCTAGGACCGCCCCTAGGACGCCATCCGAACCTTGATCAGGACGCTAGGAATCTAGCGGCCTGCCCCGAACACACCCCGAAACCGGCTCTGGAGGCTGTCATGCCCCCCCGTCACCTGCTAGCCGCCGTCCCCTGCCTCACCCTCGCGCTGGTCACTCTCGGTTACCTGGCGTTGTGTGTGATCGACCCGTTCGGGCGGTGCCGCACCTGCCACGGCACCAGCCGCAAGCGCTCCCCGCTCATCCGTATGCGGCGGGAGTGCCGACGTTGCGCCGGCACCGGCCTCCGGCTACGGGTCGGCCGGCACGCCATCAACCACATCAAGGACGAGTACAAGGCGGCGAAGTAGTGCACCGCCGCAACAGCAGGGACGGTCACACCGACTGGTGCGGGCGCGACCACCGCTGCAACCTCGGCGAACACCGCTCCGAAGAGATCGTGGTCGACCTGCCCGGCCACGGCCGCGCCGTCCTCGTGCGGGTGCGGACCGCCGCCGGGCGGGAGCACGCCGAGGTACGCGTCCGGGTCGCCCTCGCCCCCGGCGAGCCGGCCGCCCGCCGCCAGTTGGTCGGCCTGCTCGGCGACGTGCGCCAGGCCGTGACCCGCGCCGCCATCGCCGCCCGGCCCCGGCCGAGGCGGGCCGCGCGGTGACCGGCGGGCGGTGCGGCCACTGGATCGGCACCGCCGGCCGCTACTGCCACAGCCCGGACAGCATCCGCCTCTACCTGCAAGGGCCGCGCTGCCCCGCCCATAACCCTGCCGCCCTGGCGGGGCGGTGCGACCCCTCGTCGACACCACTGCACACCCCGACCTCACCGGAAGGGAGGCACCTGATGCCTACCGCTGACCTGCTCGCCGCCGCGCTCGCTCACGCCGAACGAGGATGGCTCGTCTTCCCGCTGCGCCCCGACGACAAGCGGCCCGCGTTCCCCGACCACCCCGCCGACGACTGCACCGGCCGCGACCCGCGCTGCCGCGCCGCCGGCCGGCACCTCGGATGGGAACCCCGCGCCACCACCGACCCCGACCGCATTCGCCGCGCGTGGTCGGCCCGCCCCTACGGCATCGGCCTCGCGTGCGGGCCATCCCGACTGGTCGTGGTCGACCTGGACACCCCGAAGCACCCCGCCGAGGCGGGCGGGCGTGACGGCCTGGCCGTGCTCGCCGACCTGGCCGCCGCGCACGCCGCCGTCATCGACCCGACCTACACCGTGCACACCGGGCGGGGTGGCACGCACCTCTACTACCGGCACCCAGACGACGGGCCGGCGCTGCGCAACACCGCCGGCACGCTCGGCCCGATGGTCGACACCCGCGCGCACGGCGGTTACGTCGTCGCCGCCGGCTCCACCGTCGCCGGCCGCCCCTATGGCGTCGGCCTGGACACCGACCCGGCAACGCTGCCGACCTGGCTCGCCGGGCTGCTCGCCCCGGCCCCGCTGCCACCGCAACGGCCGGTGGTGGTGGACCTGCCCACCGACCGCGCCGGGGCGTACGTGCGGGCTGCCGTCACCCGCGAGGTGCAACGGGTGACCGGTGCCGCGCCGGGCGAGCGCAACCGGGCGCTTCACATCGCCGCTATCGCCCTCGGTCAGCTCGTGGCCGGTGGCGCGCTGAGCGCCGACGACGTGCAAAGCGTGCTGGAACAGGCGGGCGTCGCTGCCGGGTTGCCCGCCGCCGAGGTGTACCGCACCGTCCGATCCGGGCTCACCGCCGGCTCCCACCGTCCCCGAAAGGTCGCCGCATGACCGCCGCCCGTCTCCACCTCGTCACCGACCCGGCCGACACCACCGGGCAGCCGACCACGGGCGGCCCACTGTGGGATGTTCCAGTGCCCTTGACCGGCCCCAACACCGCACCACCACCGTTCCCCGCCGACGTGTTCCCCCGGTGGCTCGGCGACATGGTGACCGGAGTCGCCCGGTTCACCCAAACTGATCCGGCGATGGCCGGCACCCTCGCCGTCGCCGTGCTGTCCGCGTGCGCCGGTGGCCGCCTGGAGGTGGAGCCGGTCGCCGGGTGGCGGGAGCCAGTGAACGTGTTCGCCGCCGTCATCGCCGGCCCCGGCGAACGCAAGTCCCCGGTGCATCGGGCGATGACCGCGCCGCTGTTCGCCGCACAGTCGACGCTCGCTGAGGCGATGCGGCCGAGGATCGCCGAGGCCGCCGCGCTGCGGGACATCGCCGACCGGCAGGCCGAGCAAGCCAAGACCCAGGCCGCGAAAGCCAGCGACCCGGGCAAGCGCGATGAGGCGTCCGCCGAGGCGGTCGCCGCCGCCATCGCCGCCGAGGCCATCACCGTGCCGACCCTGCCGAAACTGATCGTGGACGACGCCACCCCGGAAGCCCTCATCGGGCTGATGGCCGCCAACGGCGGACGGATGGCGATCATCAGCGATGAAGGCGGGATCTTCGATACCCTCGCCGGCCGGTACTCGGGTGCGCCGAACCTTGACCCGTACTTGAAGGGCCACGCGGGGCAGCCGATGAGCAACGAACGGCAGACCCGCGAAGGGGCCAGCGTGGACAAGCCGGCGCTGACCGTGTGCGTGATGGCGCAACCGACCGTGCTGCGCAAGTTCGGCGGAAACGCCGACCTCGCCGGCCGAGGACTACCGGCCCGGTTCCTGTTCGCCCTGCCCCGGTCACTGGCCGGATATCGGTCCGTCGACACCGACCCGGTGCCCGAGCAGGTCACCGCCGGCTACACCCACCGCGTTCACGACCTGGCCGCCGCGCTCACCGAGTGGACCGACCCGGCCGTGGTCACCCTCACCGACGACGCCAGCCGCGTCCGGCGGGCCGCCGCCGAGCAGGTCGAGACCGAACTACGGCCCGGCGGCAGCCTCTACGACATGCGGGAATGGGGCAACAAGCTCTCCGGCGCGACGCTGCGCCTCGCCGGACTGCTCCACATCGCCCACCACCCCGCCGACGCCTGGCGCCGCCCCATCGACGCCGACCGGATGGCCGACGCCGTCCGCCTCGCGGAGTTCTTCGCCGCGCACTACCGGGCGGCCCTGAGCACGATCGGCAGCGATGCCGCGATCGAGAACGCCCGCTACGTGCTCGGCGTGCTCACCACCAAGGGCATGACCACCTTCACCCGCCGAGAGCTACACCGCCGCGTCTCCCGCCGGCTACCCAAGTCCGACGAGGTGTCGGCGGTTCTCGCCGAGCTGGCCGCCCTCGGATGGGTCCGCCACGGCCCGGACGGCCGCTACGAACTGCACCCCCGCGCCGTCGCCGAGGTACCCGAAAGCGTTGACACGCTGACAACCACCCCTGACGACGACGTTTCCCCAGCTCAGGACACCTTCAAAGGTGTCAACGGGGCGCGTTGACAGGCGTTGACAGGCGTTGACAATCCAGCCGCCGGCCCTCCGGTGTCAACGGGTGTCAACGCCTGTCAACGGAGGGCGTTGACACCTCCGCACCGGCTTTCACCTGCGGAAACACCCGCTCGCCGGCCGATTGTCAACGTGTCAACGCCTCCCGGCCCCTCCCCGACGCTCACCGGCACCGACCGGCCCGCTGGCCCCCGAAAGCGGGCTGCTGAGAGCCACGGAGACGGATCAACGCCCTTCCCGGATCTTGCGGTCTAGGACGCTCTCAGCGGGCCGCCCTACGCCGTTCTACGCAACACCTCTCCCCCTCTGCACAGGTTCACCAGGTCGACCGAAAGGCCCTCACCGTGCGACTCGTGACGCAAAATCCTTCACCGGGAACGGCCACCACCCCGGAAACGCACGACACCATCCGGCTCTCGTCCAAGCCGTTCATGTCCACGGAGGAACTTGCCGCGCTACTGGACGTCGACCCGTCGACCATCCGGCGGTGGCGTACCGTCCCGCCCTTGCAGGGCCCACCGTTCATCCAGATCTCCGACCGCGTGGTGAAGTACGCGACGGCCGACGTAGAGCAATGGCTCTCCGCCCGCCGGGTCTACCCGAAGGCGGCGTGATGGCGGCCCCGCAGCAGCCGCCGATCGGCGTACAGCTCGCATCCGATGTAGAGGTGCGAGCAGGCCGGGAGCGTCCCTACCGGGCGCGCGTCCGGTGGGTCGACCCGACGACCAAGCGCCGGCTGTCCAAGTCCACGACCGTCGCCACGCCGGAAGAGGCGCAAGCCTGGATCGACGGATTGGTCAGTGCGGCGCAAGGTGGTGTCGACCCGGTCGCCGCGACAAAGCGACTGGCCGAGTACGGCGAAGGCGTGATGACGCTGGCGCTACGCGGCCTGGAACGGAAGACGCTCGATCCGTACCTTGCGGGTTGGCGTAAGCGGGTAGTGCCGGCCCTCGGCCACATTCCGATCCGGATGATCACCAACGGCGCGGTTGACCGGGCCGTGCATGGATGGATCGCCGACGAATGCAGTCGATCGACGGTCAAGAACAGTCTTGCCGTCCTGGTCCGGGTGATGCAGCAGGCCGTACGCGACGGAATCATTCAGCGAAATCCCGCCCAGGTGACCGGGTGGCAGCGCGAATACCAGCGGGCAGAAGACGAGTTGGACAACCCGCGCACGCTGGCCCTGCCCCACTGGGAAGCGCTGAAACAGCTTGCCGTCGCCCTGGTCGAGCGGTCCGCGAACGGGTTCCCCGGTTGGGGAGACGTGGCAATCTTCGCCGCGTGCACAGCCGCCCGGATCGGCGAGGTCTCCGGCGTCCGCGCCGAGGACATCGACCGGGAAACGTGGATGTGGACGGTACGCCGACAGACCACGCCCGGCCCCGGTGGACTGATCGACAAGGGCACCAAGGGAAAACGCGCACGCCTGGTCCCGCTGATCGAAGAGGTACGACCGATCATCGCCCGACGCCTGGACTCGGTCGCCGAGCCGCACTCCCGACTCTTCACCGGGCCGCGCGGCGGACGAATCAGCACGGCCGTCCTGCGGGACGCGACGCACTGGGATGAGGTGGTGACGAAGCTGGGCTACGAACACCTGCGCCGGCACGACCTGCGGCATACCGGGCTGACGTGGATGGCCGATGCCGGGGTTCCGGTGCACGTCCTGCGGAAGATCGCCGGGCACGGGTCGCTGACCACGACACAGCGGTACCTGCACCCCGACCGGCAGTCGATCACCGATGCCGGAACGGCGCTCAGCGCCCACTTGAAGGCCCGCCGGTCCCCAGATGGTCCCCAGCTACGCGCCGTCTAGATCAGCAAATCCCTACTGTTCCAGTACGAATTAGAGGCCGTTGGCCAGGGCAAATGCCCCGGTCGACGGCCTCTTTTCGTGCTGTCGGGACGGCCGGATTCGAACCGACGACCCCTTGACCCCCAGTCAAGTGCGCTACCAAGCTGCGCCACGTCCCGATTGCTTCCGCGCGATGTTTCCTTCCCGCGATAGCCGATACAGCTTAACCCACGATCTTCCTCGCGCGCGCATCGGCCCCGGCCGCCTCGCCGCCACCCCACACCCCCTAAAGCGTCCTAGGAGGGTGGGTGGGATGGGGACGAAAGAGCCGGGCGGGGCACTGGGCCCCGCCCGGCTCTAGGTCGTACGACGAAGGGTCAGCCGTGCGCCTTGCCCCGGCCGCCCGGGCCGAGCTTCTTGCGCGGGCGTACCGAGATCTCCACCGGGCTGCCCTCGAAGCCGAACTCCTCGCGGAGCTTGCGCTCGACGAAGCGCTGGTAGCCGGCGTCTAGGGGCGCGGTGGTGAAGAGCACGAACCGCGGCGGGGCGACGCCCGCCTGGGTGGCGAAGAGGATCTTCGGTGCCCGGCCGCCGCGGATCGGGTGCGGGGTCGCCTGCACCAGCGCGGTCAGCCACTGGTTGAGCTGGGCGGTCGGCACCCGGGTCTCCCAGCTCGCCAGGGCCTTGCGCAGCGACGGGGCGAGCTTGTCGACCGCGCGGCCGGTCATCGCCGACAGGTTGAGCCGCAGCGCCCACGGGATGCGGCGCAGTTCCCGCTCGATCTCCTTGTCCAGGTAGTACCGGCGGTCGCCGTCGACCAGGTCCCACTTGTTGAAGGCGATCACCAGCGCCCGGCCGGACTCGGTGACCATGGCCAGGATCCGCTGGTCCTGCTCGCTGATCGGCTCGCTGGAGTCGAGCAGCACCACCGCCACCTCGGCGGCCTCGATCGCCCCGGCAGTCCGCAGGCTGGCGTAGTACTCGGTGCCGCTGGCCCTGCCGACCCGCTTGCGCAGCCCGGCGGTGTCCACCAGCTGCCAGGTCTCCCCGCCGATGGTGACCAGGCTGTCCACCGGGTCGACGGTGGTGCCGGCGACCGCGTCGACGACCGCCCGCTCCTCGCCGGAGAACCGGTTGAGCAGGCTTGACTTGCCGACGTTGGGGCGGCCGACCAGGGCCACCCGGCGCGGCCCGCGCGGGCGGTTCTCCTCGATGGGCGGCGCCTCGGGCAGCACCTCCAGGATCTTGTCGAGCAGGTCGCCGGAGCCCCGGCCGTGCAGCGCGGAGACCGGGTACGGCTCACCGAGGCCGAGGGACCACAGCGAGGTCGCCTCCATCTCGATGGCGGTGTTGTCGGCCTTGTTGGCCACCAGGATGACCGGCTTGGCGCTGCGCCGCAGCATCTTCACGGCGGCCTCGTCCACGTCGGTGGAGCCGACCATCGCGTCGACCACGAAGAGCACCACGTCGGCGGTGGCGACGGCGATCTCGGCCTGCGCGGCGATCGCCGCAGCCCGGTCCTTCGCGTCGGGTTCCCAGCCGCCGGTGTCCACCACCGTGAACGCCCGGCCGGTCCACTGCGCGTCGTAGGGGACCCGGTCCCGGGTCACCCCGGGGACGTCCTCCACGACCGCCTGGCGGCGGCCGATGATCCTGTTCACCAGGGTGGACTTGCCGACGTTGGGGCGGCCGACCACGGCCACCACCGGCACCGGGCCGCTCGGCTCCTCGGCGTCGAGGTCCGGAGCGCGCAGCTCCGTCCAGCTCTCGTCCGTGGTCATGCCACTCCCCGTTCGGTCAGCAGTGCGCGCAGCCGGTCGACGACCTCGTCGATGCCCAGTTCGGTGGTGTCCAGCACCACCGCGTCGACCGCCTGCTGCAACGGGTCGGCCTTGCGGGTCGAGTCGAGCTGGTCCCGGCGGGCCAGGTCGGCGGCCGTGGCGGCCACGTCGGCGGCGTCCTCGGCGCTGCGCCGCTGGGCGCGGGCTACCTCGGAGGCGGTCAGGTAGACCTTCAGGTCCGCGTCCGGCGCGACGACCGAGCCGATGTCCCGGCCCTCGATCACGATCCGGCCGGCCTTGGCGATCAGCTCCCGCTGCCGGGCCACCAGCAGCGCTCGCACCGACGGCACGGCGGCCACGGCGGAGACCGCGGCGGTGACCTCGGGGCCCCGGATCTCCCGGTCGACGGTCACCCCGTCAGCGGTCACCCCGTACCCCTGGGGGTCGGTGCCGATGCGCAGGTCGACCTCGGCGGCGACCTTGCCCACGGCGGCGGCGTCGGTCAGGTCGACCCCGGAGCGAAGCACCGCCCAGGTGATCGCCCGGTACATCGCGCCGGTGTCCAGATAGCGGGCACCGAGCCCGGCTGCGAGCCGCCGGGAGACGGTGGACTTACCCGAACCGGACGGCCCGTCCACAGCTACCACGCAGCGCCCGGCCCGTACGTTTTCCTCCACCGTGATCCTCCTCAGCCCGTGCCTCGCGGGGCCCGGCGGCCCGTCGCAAGCGGTTGTCGTCGTCGTCAATCATGCCTACGGCCCACATTTCGGCCGCGCGCGACGCCGCCGGTGGCGACCCACGCCACCGCACGCCCCGCCCGGGGCGCCACGGAAGCCTACCGGTTGTGGTACCCCGGACTGCGGGGTCAGTCACCCACGGCCTTGAACAGCGCGGCGACCTCCGCGTTGGTGAGCCTGCGGGTCCGCCCGGCGCGCAGGTCGCCGAGGCGGATCGGCCCGATCGCGGTACGCACCAGCCGGGCCACCGGGTGCCCGACCTCGTCCAGCAGGCGCCGGACGATGTGCTTGCGCCCTTCGTGCAGGGTCAGCTCCACCTGGGCGGTCTTGCCCAGGGTGTCCACCAGCTTGAAGGAGTCCACCGTCACAGGGCCGTCCTCCAGCTCGATCCCGGCCGCCAGCCGCCTGCCGAGGCTGCGCGGGATCGGGCCGGCCACCTCGCACAGGTACGTCTTCGACACCCCGTACGACGGGTGCATGAGCCGGTGGGCGAGGGTGCCGTCGTTGGTGAGCAGCAGCAGTCCCTCGCTGTCCGCGTCGAGCCGCCCGACGTGGTAGACCCGCTGCTCCACCCGGTTGCTGATGAAGTCCGACAGCGCGGCGCGTCCCTTCTCGTCCGCCATGGTGGAAACCACCCCGCGTGGCTTGTTCATCGCCAGGTACACCAGGCGGGTGTCGACCTGGAGGCGCTCGCCGTCGACGTGGATGACGTCGCGGGTCGGGTCGGCCCGGTCGCCGAGCTTGGCCACCCGGCCGTTCACCGTGACCTGACGGCGGAAGATCAGGTCTTCGCAGGCACGCCGGGAGCCCACGCCGGCGGCGGCCAGCACCTTCTGGAGGCGTTCGGCCCCCTCGAAGACGGGCGCGTCGGGTTTGGGGGCACGTTCATCGCGTGGCATCGGCAAGCTCTTCTATGTCGTCGGGGAGGAACGGGGCGAGTGGCGGCAGCTCGTCGACGGAGTTCAGCCCCAGCTTTTCCAGGAACATCGTGGTGGTCCGGTAGAGGAACGCCCCGCTGTCCGGTTCGGTGCCGCACTCCTCGATCAGGCCGCGGGAGACCAGCGTACGGATCACCCCGTCGCAGTTGACACCCCGGATGGCCGAGATCCGCGACCGGGTCACCGGCTGCTTGTACGCCACCACGGCCAGTGTCTCCAGCGCCGCCTGGGTCAGCCGGACCGACTGCCCGTCCAGGACGAACCGCTCGACGTACGTAGCGTATTCCGGCCGGGTGTACAGCCGCCAGCCGCCGGCCGCCCGGCGCAGCTCGAAGCCGTGCCCGGCGGCGGTGTAGCCGGCCGCGATGTCGTCGAGCACCGGGCCGATCCGCTCGGGTGACTGCTCCAGCACCTGGGCGAGGGTCAGCTCGGCGACCGGCTCGTCCACCACCAGCAGGATCGCCTCCAGCGCGCCGCGCAGCTCCGCGTCGTCGAGCACCACGGCCGGGGGCGGCTCGGGCACCCTCCGCCGTCCGCGCCTCGACACGCCCCCCTCAGGAGCACCGCCGACCCCGGCCCCGCCACCGCCACCCGCCCCGGCACCGCCACCCGTCCCGCCTGCGGCGAGGACCTCGGCAGCCACATCCTCCCCCGGGGTGCCCGCGTCATCCCCGGGTATGCCCGTGTCATCCCCCGGGGTGCCCGCCTCGGCGGTCCTGGGCGGTTCCGGCCCCTGGAGGTGCCGATCCGCGCCAGGGTCCGCTGCCGCGGTGACCCCGTCGGAGATCTTGGAGGGATTCGGCCCCTCGGGGGGCCGTCTGCTTCCAAGATCTTCCGAAGTCTGGTCGGGGCCGGGCGGGGCGGGGGGGTCCGGGCGGGGCTGGGCGGGGCGGTCCCAGGGTGGGACCCAGGCGGCGGCCTGGTCGGCCAGGGAGTCGTGGCGTTCCTCTTCGCTCATTCCGGTCGCTCCTCCGTCGTCGCCTCGTCCTCCACCTCGGCCCGCGCCCGGCCCGGCGTCTCACCCTCCGCCTCGGCCCGTGACCCGCCCTGCGCCTCGGCGGCTCCGTCGCCCGCCACGGCGACCGGCTCGGACGGCACAGCAACCGGCTCAGACGGCACAGCGACCGGCTCAGACGGCACGGCGACCTGGTCGGACGGGGTGCCGGCGTACTCGTCGACGTGCAGGTCGGCGGCTCCGTCGGCGGGGCCGGTCCAGCGGACCGTCAGCTCCTCCAGGGCCTGCTCCTGCACGAAGGAGACCAGGCCCTCCCGGTACAGCTCCAGCAGGGCCAGGAACCGGGCCACCACCTCCAGGGTGGCCTCGCAGTCGACGCAGAGCAGCGAGAAGGTCGCGGTGCCGGCCCGGCGCAGCCGCTCGGCGAGGATCGCGGCGTGCTCGCGGACACTGACCCGGACCATGTGCACGTGCGCGATGGACACCTCGGGCGCCGGCTTCGGGGTCATCGCCCTGACGGCGATCCGGAGCAGCCGCTCCGGGCCGATACCGAGGACCAGGTCGGGCAGCGCCTCGGCGTACCGGGGCTCCAGGGTCACCGCCCGGGGGTACCGCCGGCCGCCGACCGCCTCCAGCGCGGCGATGTGCGCCGCCGCCTCCTTGTACGCCTTGTACTGCAACAGCCGGGCGAAGAGCAGGTCCCGCGCCTCCAGCAGCGCGAGGTCCTCCTCGTTCTCCACCTCGGCGGCGGGCAGCAGCCGGGCCGCCTTCAGGTCGAGCAGGGTGGCCGCGATCAGCAGGAACTCGCTGGCCTCGTCCAGGTCCCACTGGTCGCCCATGGCCCGGATGTAGGCGATGAACTCGTCGGTGACCCGGTGCAGGGCCACCTCGGTGACGTCGAGCTTGTGCTTGCCGATCAGTTGCAGCAGCAGGTCGAACGGGCCGGTGAAGTTGTCCAGCCGGACGGTGAACCCGGTCGCCGCGCCGACGTCGGCGTCGGCGGCCACCCCGGCCCCGGCGGGCGGGAGCGTGGCGGGCGGGTCGAGGGGCGGGGCGGTCACCGGACGACCGTAGTCCACGCTCCCCCGGCCCTGGCGGGAAGGCGCGCCCCGGATCGGGGGCGCACGCTGGGACGACGGCGCACGGGGGCTACCGCTCCGCCTGCTGGGCGATCACCTCGCGGGCGAGCTGGCGGTAGTTGCGGGCGCCGGACGAGGCCGGGTCGAGGGTGGTGATGGGGGCACCGGCCACCGTGGACTCCGGGAACTTCACCGTCTTGGTGATCACCGTCTGGTAGACCTTGTCGCCGAACGCCTCGACCACCCGCTGGAGCACCTGCCGGCAGTGGGTGGTGCGGCTGTCGTACATGGTGGCGAGGATGCCCTCCAGCTCCAGGTCGAAGTTGAGCCGCTCGCGCACCTTGTCGATCGTGTCGAGCAGCAGAGCCACGCCCCGGAGGCTGAAGAACTCGCATTCGAGGGGGATGAGCACGCCGTGCGCGACGGTCAGCGCGTTGATCGCCAGCAGGCCCAGCGAGGGCTGGCAGTCGATCAGGACGTAGTCGTACTCCTTGCGGATGCTGCGCAGCACCCGGGCCAGGGCCATCTCCCGGGCGACCTCGTTGACGAGCTGTATCTCGGCGGCGGAGAGGTCGATGTTGGCCGGCAGCAGGTGCAGGCCGGCCACGTCCGTCTTGATCAGGACGTCCTCGGCGGTTACGTCGTCCTGCATCAGCAGGTTGTAGACCGACAGGTCGAGGTTGTGCGGGTTGACCCCGAGCCCCACCGAGAGGGCGCCCTGCGGGTCGAAGTCGACCAGCAGCACCTTGCGGCCGTACTCGGCCAGGGCGGCGCCAAGGTTGATGGTGGTGGTGGTCTTGCCGACCCCACCCTTCTGGTTGGCCATCGCGATGATCCGGGCCGGCCCGTGCCGGTCGGTGGGCATCGGCTCGGGGATCGGCCTGCGCATCGTGTATGCCGCCGGGTCCGCCGGGCCGAGATCCGCACCGAGCGTGGCCTGCTGCTCGCGGAGCTCCGTCGTCCAGGTCTCGGCACGGTCACCGTTGCCAGCCATGTCCTCGTTGCCCCCTCCCGACGACCACCCGGTGTCGGAGCCGTCCGACGTCCCTCGCGGCGCCGCGGCGCACCCCGGTCATCCACCCCGCGAGGTCCGCGCCCTGCCGACTGTACGCCACCGGCCAGCAGGGCGATCGGCACCGGTACGGCGTGTCGGCCGGCGCCCCGTACCGGTTCGGGCCGGCCGGGGTGGGGCCCGGCCGCGGGGCGGGAGCGGGTCAGCCCCGGGCGCGGGGGTGGGCGGTGGCGTACACCTCGCGCAGCCGCTCCACGGTGACCAACGTGTACACCTGGGTGGTGGTCACCGAGGCGTGGCCGAGCAGCTCCTGCACCACCCGCACGTCGGCGCCGCCGTCGAGCAGGTGGGTGGCGTACGAGTGGCGCAGGGTGTGCGGGGAGACCGCGCCGGAGCCGGTCACCGGCAGGCCGGCCCGCTCGGCCGCCCGGCGCAGGATGGTCCACGCGCCCTGCCGGGTCAGCGCCGCCCCGCGCGCGTTGACGAAGACCGCCGGGGTGCCCCGGCCGGCGGCGACCAGCCCGGGGCGGGCCCGCACCAGCCAGGCGCGCAGTGCCTCGACGGCGTGCCCGCCGACCGGCACGAGGCGGGTCCGGCCGCCCTTGCCGCGCAGCAGCACCGTCCCCTCGGCGGCGTCCAGGTCGTCCACTGCGGCGCCGACGGCCTCGGAGATGCGCGCCCCGGTGCCGTACAGGAACTCCAGCAGAGCCCGGTCGCGCAGCGCGAGCGCGGCGCCCTCGCCGGTGGCGGCCACAGAGCCGGCGGTCTCCAGCAGCCGGACCACCTGGTCGACGGCGAGCGCCCGGGGCAGCCGGCGCGGCGGGGCCGGTGGCCGGACGTCGCGGCTCGGGTCCGCGCCGGCCAGCCCCTCGCGCAGCGCGAAGCGGTGCAGGCCGCGCACGGCGCTGGCCGCCCGGGCCGCCGAGGAGACGGCGAGCGGCGGGTGGCCGTCGTCGCCGGCGCGCAGCCGGGCCAGGTGCGCCTCGACCTGGCCGGCGTCCACGGCGGCCAGGTCGGCGACGCCGGCCGCGGCGAGCGTCGCGAGGTAGCGCTCCAGATCCCGACGGTACGACGACAGCGTGTTCGCGGACAGGCCACGTTCGACGGTGAGGTGGTCGAGGTAGCCGCGCACGGCGCGACGCAGGGCCGGCGCGGGCTCCTCGCCCGAACCGGCCCCGTCGGTCGTCGCGGCCCGCGCGTCGTCGGTCAGGCCAGCACCTCGTCCAGCGGCAGGGCCGGCAGGCCGTGCGCCTCGGCGACCGGGCCGTAGACGACCTGCCCGTCGTGGGTGTTCAGGCCCAGCGCCAGGGCCGGGTCGCGGCGCAGCGCGTCGCGCCAGTCCCGGTTGGCCAGCTCCAGCGCGTACGGCAGGGTGACGTTGGTCAGCGCGTAGGTGCTGGTGTGCGGCACCGCGCCGGGCATGTTCGCCACACAGTAGAAGATCGACTCGTGCACCTGGTACGTCGGCTCGGCGTGCGTGGTGGGGCGGGAGTCCTCGAAACAGCCACCCTGGTCGATGGCGATGTCGACCAGCACGCTGCCCGGCTTCATCCGGGAGACCAGCTCGTTGGAGATCAGCGTCGGGGCCTTCGCGCCGGGCACCAGCACCGCGCCGATGACCAGGTCCGCGTCGAGCACGGCCCGCTCGATCTCGTACGCGTTGGAGGCGACCGTCTGCAGGTGGCCCCGGTAGATGGCGTCCGCCTGGCGCAGCCGGGCGACGTTCTTGTCCAGCAGCAGCACCTCGGCCTGCAGGCCGAGCGCGATCGCGGCGGCGTTCATCCCGGACACGCCAGCGCCGATGACCACGGTCTTCGCCGCGTACACGCCGGAGACGCCGCCCATCAGGATGCCGCGCCCGCCGCCCTGCCGCTGGAGGTGGTGCGCGCCGACCTGCGGGGCGAGCCGACCGGCCACCTCGGACATCGGGGCGAGCAGCGGCAGCGACCGGTCGGGAAGCTCGACGGTCTCGTACGCGATGCCGGTGACCTTCCGGTCGATCAGCGCGTCGGTACACGCCCTGGACGCGGCCAGGTGCAGGTAGGTGAACAGCACCTGCCCCTCGCGCATCCGGTGGTACTCCTCGGCGATCGGCTCCTTGACCTTGAGCACCAGCTCGGCGGTCTCCCACACCTCGTCGGCGGTGGCCAGGATCTTCGCCCCGGCCGCGGCGAACTCGTCGTCGGTGATGCTGGACCCGACGCCAGCGCCGGACTCGACGAAGACCTGGTGACCGCCGCGGGTGAACTCGTTGACGCCCGCGGGCGTGATCGCCACCCGGTACTCGTGGTTCTTGATCTCGCGGGGGATTCCGACCTTCACGATGCAGACACCTCTCTTCGGGGCGTCCCACCCCGACCGCACGGTGCGCGGGGGCTCCGTTGCCGCCGCGGTCCACCGGTCCCGTCGGCGGCAGTCTAGGCGCGCAGTCCGCCGCGCAGCGCCGACACTGTGGCATCCGGTCCCCGCCGGGGCTGACGATGTGTCAGGCATCGACAGGACCGACGGTGGAGAACATCTCATCCATCAGGACATATTCGACCCCGATCGTCCCACAGGGCGGACTCCGGGGCGGACAGGACCTGAGTGGATCACTAGGGTGTCGCCCCATGACCACTCCTTATCAGCAGCACCCGCAGGGCACCTCCGACAAGAGCAAGCTCGTCGCGGGCCTCCTCGGCATCTTCCTCGGCACCTTCGGCGCCGGGCGTTTCTACATGGGCGACACCAAGACCGGCGTGATCCAGCTCGTGGTGAGCCTGGTGACCTGCGGCGCCGGCGGCATCTGGGGCCTCATCGACGGCATCCTGATCCTGGTCAACGGCGGCGTCGACGGGCAGGGTCGCCCGCTGCGCGACTGACGTCCGACAGCGACGGAGAGGGGCCGTGCGGTTCGCCGCACGGCCCCTCTCCTCGTCGTACCCACCGGCCGGGCCCCGATTCCACCGGCCCCTGTCCCGGCCCCTGATGACAAGCACCTGGTCACGGGCCGCCGGCCGGCCCGGCCGCGCGGTCGCTCAGCGCGGCAGCGGCGCGTCCGGGCGGCGCAGCACCGACCAGCCGGTGTCCCGGGCGCGGGCGGCGGCGAGCAGCCCGGCCACGGCGGAGGCGTTGGTGATCTCCCCGGCCAGCACCATCCGCACCGCCTCGTCCAGGTCGACCCGGACCACCTGGAGATCGGCCTCCTCCTCGCTGCGCTGGTGGCGCCGCTCGGTGGGCACGTCGGCCAGGTCCCGGGCCAGGAAGACCCGGACCACCTCGTCGGTGAAGCCGGGCGAGCTGTGCAGGTCGACCAGCACGTCGACCGTGCCGGCGGTGAGGTCAACCTCCTCGGCCAGCTCGCGGGCCGCCGCGGCGGCCAGGTCCTCCCCGGAGACGTCCGTCAGGCCGGCCGGCAGCTCCCACAGGTGCCGGCCGACGGGGTGGCGGTACTGCCGGATCAGCACCACCTGGCCGGCGTCGTCCACCGCCACCACGGCCACCGCGCCGACGTGCCTCACGTAGTCGCGGGCGGAGGTGCCGCCGCCGGGCATAATGACCTCGTCGGTGACCACGGAGAAGATCCGCCCGGCCCAGACCTGCCGCCGCCCGGTCACCTCGTAACGGTGCTCCACGGCGCTCACGACGCCGACGCCGTCTTCTTCTCGGCGGCCGCCCCACCGTTGCGCTCGGCCCGGCGGGCCGCCTCCTCCGCCGCCGGGGCGGCGTCCAGGTTGACCGGGAGCTGGTCGGCCTCGGAGTACGTCACGGCGGCCTTCACGAACGCCGCGAACAGCGGGTGCGGCCGGGTCGGCCGGCTCTTCAGCTCGGGGTGCGCCTGGGTCGCCACGAAGAACGGGTGCAGGGCGCGGTCCAGCTCGACGAACTCGACCAGCCGGCCGTCCGGGGACGTGCCGGAGATGGCCAGCCCGGCCTTGGTGAGCTGGTCACGGTAGGCGTTGTTCACCTCGTACCGGTGCCGGTGCCGCTCGCTGACCTCGGTGCTGCCGTACGCCTCGGCGACCAGCGACCCCTCGGCGAGCCGCGCCGGGTACGCCCCGAGCCGCATGGTGCCGCCCAGGTCGCCCCGGCCGGCGACGATGTCCTCCTGGTCGGCCATGGTGGCGATGACCGGGTGCGCGGCCTCCTCGTCGAACTCCAGCGAGTTCGCCCCGGCCAGGCCGGCGAGGTGGCGGGCCACCTCGATGGTCATGCACTGCAGGCCGAGGCAGAGGCCGAGCAGGGGCACGCCGTTCTCCCGGGCGTACCGGGCGGTGCCGATCTTGCCCTCGATGCCGCGCACACCGAAGCCGCCGGGGATGACGATGCCGTCCACGCCGGCCAGGGCCGCCGCCGCGCCGGCCGGGGTGACGCAGTCGTCGCTGGGTACCCAGCGCAGCTGCACCCGGGCCCGGTGGCCGAACCCGGCCGCCCGGATCGCCTCGCTGACCGACAGGTACGCGTCGGGCAGGTCGACGTACTTGCCGACCACCGCCACCGTCACCGTGTGGTGCGGCTGGTGCACGCGGTCCAGCAGGTCGTCCCAGCTGGCCCAGTCGACGTCGCGGAAGGACAGGCCGAGCCGGCGCACCACGTACGCGTCCAGGCCCTCCCGGTGCAGCACCTTCGGGATGTCGTAGATGCTCGGCGCGTCCGGGGCGGCGACGACCGCCTCCCGGTCCACGTCGCAGTAGAGCGAGAGCTTCTCCTTGAGCTTGTCCGGGATCTCCCGGTCACAGCGCAGCACGATCGCGTCCGGCTGGATGCCGATGTTGCGCAGCTGGGCCACCGAGTGCTGGGTCGGCTTGGTCTTCAGCTCCCCCGACGGGGCCAGGTACGGCACCAGGGAGACGTGCAGGTAGAAGCAGTTGTCCCGGCCCAGGTCGTGACGGACCTGCCGGATCGCCTCGAGGAACGGCAGCGACTCGATGTCGCCGACGGTGCCGCCGACCTCGGTGATCACCACGTCCGGAGCCTGACCGTCGCCGTCCGGGTCGGCCATGCCGAGGATCCGGGCCTTGATCTCATTGGTGATGTGCGGGATGACCTGGACGGTGTCGCCCAGGTACTCGCCGCGCCGTTCCTTGGCGATCACCTCGGAGTAGATCTGGCCGGTGGTGACGTTCGCCTTGCCGGACAGGTCCCGGTCCAGGAAGCGCTCGTAGTGCCCGACGTCCAGATCGGTCTCGGCGCCGTCCTCGGTGATGAACACCTCACCGTGCTGGAACGGGTTCATCGTCCCCGGGTCGACGTTGAGGTAGGGGTCGAGCTTCTGCATCACCACGCGCAGCCCGCGCGCGCTCAGCAGGCTGCCGAGGCTGGAGGCGGTGAGGCCCTTACCCAGCGAGGAGGCGACTCCCCCGGTGACGAAAATGTGCCTGGTCGTCCGTGCTGAAGGGGCCAAGGCCTGCTCCCGTGTCGTCCGTCGCGGTCGTGCAGACCGCCGTGCCGATCAGCAAAGTGATCACGCGATCCACGGGATTCCACGCTAACACCTCCCCGGGCCGGGCCCGCAGGCCGCACCCGAGGTCCCCCGCCAGTGCAGCGCCGGGGAGGTCAGGCCGTCGCGACCTCGGTTGATGCGCGGGCGTCCCGACCCGGCGTGCGTCGGGCCGGGTCCCCGCCACCGGCGTCACCGGCCGAGCCGTCGGCCGGGGCGTCCACCGAAGCGTCGGCCGGGCCGTCCGGTGCCGGGCCACCCGACCGGGCCGGCGCCGCGTCCAGGTCGCCCCGGTCCGGGATGCGCGGCGACCCGCCGGGGCGGCCGTTGGCCGGGCCGCCGTCGGCTGGCTGGGTCCGGTCGGCGGAGTGGTCGAGCACCCGCAGCGCCGCGAGGGCCGCCATCGGCACCGCCAGCGCCCCGGCGGCCCCCGCGACATCGAGCGCGGAGCCACTGAGCACCCCACCGATGACGGCGGCCACCGCCGTGCCGGCCATCGCGGCCCGCATCGCCGGGTAGATGCCGAACAGCCGCATCAGCCCGCCCCACGGCTGAAGCAGCGCGAACCAGACCAGCAGGGCGCCGAGCAGGGCCAGCACGGTCAGCGGGCTGTTGACCAGCGTCTCGAAGTTGGCGCTGCTGGACCGGTGCACGGTCAGTCCGCCGGTGCCGTCGCCGACGGCGGCCAGGAACCGGCCGAGGCTGCCCCGCTCGGTGGCCGGCCGGCGCAGGTCGATCACCGCGTAGCCGATGGTGAGGGCCAGCCCGGCCATGGTGGCCCAGACCAGCCGGCTGACCGTCAGCCAGCCGCCGGTGCTGATCGCCGCAGCCACGCTCACCCCGGCGGTCAGCGCGATCGCGCCGATCGAGTCCGCCCCCAGGTACGGGCTGCCGACCACCACCACGGCGAGCCCGCCGACGGCGACCACCACCATGGGCCGCCACTGGCGGCGGACCCGCTGGGCCAGCCAGCCGGCGCAGAGCAGGGACCCGGCGATGAACACGCCGAGCCCGACGGTGCCCAGGCCAGCGAATCGGCCGCCCTGCAGGGCCGAGTAGCCGACCACCCCGTTGATCTGCAACCGGGCCCCGGTGAGCACGTCGGTGGCGACGACGACGGTGGCCAGGCCGGCGACCGCGCCGAGTGGGCCGAGCGTCGAGGCATGCCCGGGGACGAACCGGACGGCGACGGTCCCCCCGGCCACCAGCAGCGCCGTCACGGTGGCGAACCACCAGCCGGCGTGATCGCCGCGCCACCACGGCACGACGTCGGCGAGCAGGGCCGCCGGCACGGCCAGTGCGACGGCGACGAGCAGCAACTCCACGGTCGCCACCACCCGCCGGGGCACCGGCGTCGGGCCGACCGGCCCGGCGTGCCGGCGGGCGCGGCGCAGCAGCGGCAGCACCGCGAGGGCGAGCAGCACCTGCGCGCCCACGAGCAGGGCGAAGAACCAGCCGGTGACCCGCCGCTGGGCGGCGGACTCCCGGTCGGCGTCGGCCGGTGCGGCGAGCGCGGCCGAAAGGTCCGCCGGCCGGCCGCCGACGGTGACCGCGGGCCGACCGAGGAACAGCCGCTCCGGCATCGGCCGACCGAGGGCGGCGAGGGCGGTCGGCGCCAGGTCGACCAGTTGCAGGTAGCCCTCCCGCCCGGTGGTGGGCGAGGTGAGCCAACCCTGCTCCCAGCCGGGGCCGTCGGCGACGGCGACGTGCAGCCGAGACGGCAGGCCGGTGTCGGAGACCCCGGCGACCAGCACCAGGGAGCGCGGGGGCCGCGCGGCGAGCACCCGGGCCAGGTCGGCGTCCGCCCGACGGGCCTGCTCGGCCCGGGCGGCCGGGTCCTCGCCGGAGACAGCGCCGAGATCGACGATGCTCAGCACGCAGGAGCCGAGCAGCGGGGCCGGGTCGTCGGGCAGCTCCGGGGCGTACCGGTCGACCCGACCGAACGGGCGGGCGGCGGCCACCGCCGCGCCGGAGCCGACCGCGACCGAGCAGCGCACCGACTCGGAGAGCGCGCCGGGCACCGCGCCCCAGGACTGGCGCTGCTGGTTGTACCGCACGACGCCCCCCTGGTCGGGCAGGTTCGCGCCGATGCCGTCGGGCTGCTCCACGGTCACCCCGACGGCCGGGCAGGCACCCGTGCCGCGGCTGCCGTTCCAGGCGGCGAAGTTGCCGGCGCCGAGGGTCAGCCAGCCGTCGACGGGGCAGGTGGGCCGGTGCGCGGAGCGCACCGACAGGGAGCCGATCGAGCCTTCCTGCGCCATCCGCCACAGTGTCGGGGTCGTCTGCGGGTCCACGTCGTCCCAGCGCAGGCCCGCCACCCCGGCCAGCACCACGAAATCGGCGGTGCGCCGGGGGGCCTCCCCGGTCGGCCGCGCGGCGAGGGCGGCGACGCCGAGGACCACGACCAGCAGCGTCAGCAGGATCGGCGTGACTCTGCGCAGCATCACCGGCGTCCCGTCGACGGGGCGTCGGGGGCGGCCGGGCCGGCCGCGTCGGGGGCCAGCTCCGCGTAGAGCGCGGCCAACTCGGCGACGGTGTCCGCCTCGGTGGGCCAGGTCCCGGCCCGCGCCGCGCCGGCCCGGCCCAGGTCGGCCCGGCGGGTGGCGTCGTCGAGCAGCCCCCGCACGGCGGCGTCGACCGCGTCCACGTCGTCAGGGGGCACCAGCGCGGCCGCGTCACCGACCAGCTCCGGCAGGCCGCCGACGGCGGTCGCCACCAGGGGTACGCCGGCGCGCAGCGCCTCCTGGGCGAAGAGTTGGCGGGCCTCCCAGTCGCTGGTCACCACGGCCAGGTCGGCGCCGGCCAGCAGGTCGGCCACGTCGGTGCGGTGCCCGAGCAGGGTGACCGGGGCGCGGGCTGCGGAGACCCGGGCGGCCAGCGGCAGGTACGCCGGCCCGCTGCCGGCGATCACCACGACCGGCGGTGGGGTCCGACCGCGCCACCGGGCGGCGGCGTCGATGAGCACGTCGTACCGCTTCTGGGGGTGCAGCCGGCCGACCGAGACGATCAGCGGCTGGTCGGCGGCCACCCCGAACTCGGCACGGACGGCGGCCCGGCGGCGGCGCGGCGCGGGCAGCGCCGGCGCGGCGACCGGGGCGAGCCGGGCGTCGGCGGCGCCGAGCGCGGCGGCCCGCTCGACCAGGTCGGTCGAGGCGCCGAGCGCGACCCGGGCGCCCCGGGCGACGACCCGCTCGGCGAGGCGGGACAGCCCGCCGCGCAACCCCCGGGCGAGGACCGCGTTGTGCCAGGTGACCACCAGTGGGACCGCCGGCCGGGCGAGGACGGCGACCAGCCCGGCGCGCAGCCCGTGCGCGTGCAGCACGGCGACCGGCTCGGCGGCCAGCGCGCGGCGCAGGGCGGCGACCGCCCGGGCGTCGGCCGGGGTGGGGCTGGCCGGGATCTCCACCGGCCGGAACCGGGCGCCCACGCCGGTGAAGTCGAACTGCTCCTCGGCGGCGGCCGGACCGCAGACCAGCACCGGGGCGCCCGCCGCGGCGATCCCTCGGGCGACGGAGCGGACGTGCTGGCCGACGCCGCCGGTGCTGGACGCGAGCAGCAGCGCCACGGTGCCGTTTCGGCGGACGTTCGGCGTCGCGTCGGTCACCACGGCCGCCCCCGGCCCGCCACCGTCGTCGGCCCGCCGCACGTCGTCGCGATCACCCGGACACCGTCTCCTTTCCGTCGCCCCGCTCCGGGGGGACCGCGCCCTCCTGCCGAGGCCCTTCGGCCCGCCCGGCTCCCCGGCCCGCCCCGCCCAGCCGGCGGCGCACGGCGGCCAGCAGCGGCCGGACGTCCCGCCGGTCGGTCAGGTACACGATGGCGAGGAACACGACGCCGACCACGGCTGCGGACAGCATGCCCTGCACGAGTGCCGCCGGTGCCGTCGGGGTGCCGTCGCCGGCCCCGGCCAGCGCCCGGGCGACACCGGCCCCGGCGAGCGCGCCGAGCGCCCCGCCGAGCAGCCCGGCCGCCCCGGCGCGGGGCATGCCGGCCAGCGCGACGGGACCGGCCACGCGACGGACCGCGACCAGCAGCAGGGCGCCGAGCAGCAGCATCCCGGCCGAGTTGGCCAGGGTCACCGCGAGCACCCGGTCGTCGCGGGGCAGCAGCGCCGCGAGCGGGGCGACGGCCAGCGGCACGGCGAGCCAGCCGACGGTGATCGCGGCGGTGGCCGCCCGGGTGTCGCCCCGGGCATAGAGGGCCCGGGAGAGCACCGCGAACAGCCCATAGCCGAGCAGGCCCGGGGCGAAGCCGGCGATCCCGGCGGCGACCGGGGCGGGATCGTCCGAGCGGAAGAACGCGGCGACCGGCGCGGCGGTGCCGGCCAGCGCCGCCGCGCCGAGACAGCTGAACAGGAACACCCCCCGAGTGGTCGAGGCGAGGGTGCCCCGGTACGCCGCCTCATCGCCGGTCGCCGACGCCGCCGCGAGGGTCGGGTACGCGGCGACGGCGAGCGGCACGGCCAGCACCGCCCAGGGCAGCAGGTACATCGTCTGGGCCAGGTTGAACACCTGGAGGGAGCCGGTGGGTCCGCCGGAGGTGCTCTTGATGAGCACGGCGAGGGCGATCTGCTGGGCGGCGACGGTGACCACACCTGCCGTCGCCAGCCCACCGACGCGGGCCCGGGCGTCGGCGCCGAAGGCGTACCCGGGGCGCGGCCGCAGGCCCATCCGACGTAGCGGGATCAGCAGCGACAGCGACAGCACCACCACTCCGAGGGTGGTGCCGCCGGAGAGGACCAGTTCGCCACCCCGGCTCACCCCGGCGACCGTGGCCCGGCGCCCCTCGGCCGCGCCGAAGGCCAGGTACACCGCGATCACGGTGAGGCTGGACAGCAGCGGGGCGATGACCGGCCAGGCGAACCGGCGGTGCGCCTGGAGCACCCCGGTGAGCACGATGCCGATGCCGTAGAGCGGCAGCTGGGGGGCGAAGATCCGCAGCATCCGGGCGCCGGCGGCCAACTCCGCCGGGCTGCGTCCGGAGCTGAACGCCTCGACGATCGGCCCGGCCAGCAGGGCGACCGCCACGGCCAGCGGCACCAGCAGGGTCACCGTCCAGGTCAGCAGGGCCCCGGTGGTCGCGGCCACCGTCCGCCGGTCCCCCGCCGCGACCGGCCCGGCCAGCAGCGGTACGACCAGGCTCGCCAGCGCCCCACCGGCCACGATCTCGAAGATGATGTTGGGCACGGTGTTGGCGACGACGTACATGTCACCGAGGTCGCCGAAGTCCAGCGTCCAGGTGAACACCAGGGTGCGGCCGAAGCCGGCGAGCCGGCTGACGACGGTGAGCGCGGCGATGAGGACGGCCGCTCCGGCGACGCGGCCGGTGCCGGCGAGGGGTGCCGGGGTCTTCACGTCAGTCGGTGCGCCGGCCCAGTGCGTCCAGCTCGCGCAGGCCCGGGGTGGCCTGGATGACCTGGGTGAAGCTGACCTTCTCGCTGGCCGCGGTGAGCCCGGCGAGCACGGCGAGCACGCCGGCCCGGCCGAGCGGCCCGGTGCGGGCCGCGAGGGCCACCCCGAGCAGCGCGCCGAGCGCGTTGGCCCCGCCGTCGCCGATCATCACCTGTTCGTCGAGGTCGTCGCCGAGCAGGCCGGCTGCGGCGCCCACCGCACCGGCGGCGATCCCGCCGTGCGGGCCCCGGGCCAGCGGCGCGCCGAGCAGCAGGCCGGACTTCAACGCCCGGCCCGGCCGCAGGTCGAGCAGGTTGAGCAGGTTGGCGGTGCCGGCGATCACCCCGGCACCGAGCAGCACGTCGACGGTGCGACCGACCGCGCCGTGGCGCTGCCGGCGGGGATGGGCGGCGACGGTGGGGTCCGCGGCGAGCAGCGCGGCGGCGCCGAGCCCGGCCGCGCCCACTCCGACGATCTTGACGAGGCCGGCGGTGACCCGCCCCTCCCGCAGCGCCGCGAGGTGCCCGGCGAAGCCCTTGGCGGCCTTCTGCTCCGGCCGGGCGCCGACCATGTCGTCGTAGACGCCGACAGCTCCCCCGCCCACGCCGGCCACCAGCGCGGCGGCGCCGGCGGGCCCACTGGGCGCGCCGAGCGCGCCGGCCGCGGCGGCACCGGCGGCGAGCGCCGGGCCGGCGGCAAGGGTGAGCGTGCGGCCCCGGAAGTTGGTGCGGTCCAGAGCCGGGGCGACCGGCGACGTGCGCACCTCGCGCAGCGCGTACCGGGCGGCGGCGGCGCCGGCCCCGGCGATCAGCAGGCGGCCCAACAGGCTCACGCGGTCACCCCGTTCAGGACGCCGCCTGCGTGGCGGGCGGGATCGGACAGCCGGGTACGTCGTTCGCTCACTGGGGCAGTCTAGGCAGTATTGCGGTGACGTTGTCGCCCACGCCGTACTGGCCGGCCTTCTTCTCGACGACCTGCTGCACCAGTGCCAGGCTGGTGACCAGTTGCCCCTGCATGGTGTTGGCGTCGTCAACGGTGGAGATGGACTGCGACAGCACCGGATCGTTCCGGACCACCGACACCACGTTCCCGCCGGCCGAGCCGGTGCCGGCCACCACGATCGCGCCGGCCCGGTCGAACTGCTCGGCGACCTTGACCACCGACTCGTCCTTCTTCGCCGAGTCCTTGTCCACGTACGGCTGCCCGCTGACCAGCACCACCGCCTCGGCCGGCCCGGTCACCTTCTCGTCGGTCGTCAGGTAACCGGCCTTGGTGTACGACGCCAGCACCGCCAGGCGGTCGGCCTCGGTGACGGGGGTGCCGCCGGCCCGGTCCAGCAGGACGCTGGCCAGCAGGGCGCTGGAGGTCTCCACGCCGTGGCCGTTGCCGGGCAGGCCGGAGGCGGGGGCGCTGGGCCGGGCCGCGGTGACGGCCAGTTCCATCAGGTTGCTGTTGTTGTCCGGGTTGATGAACTTGTCCTGGAGGTCGACCCGACCGGTGACGGTGGCCCCGGCGGTCCGGAGCATCTTCAGCACGCCGTCGGTGTGCTCCCGCCCGCTGGGCAGGTCGAGCACCAGCACCCGGCGGCCGGCGAGCTTGCCCGACAGCACGATCGGGGCGATCTCGGCGGCGAACTGCTGCTCCGTCTCCAGTTCCTTCTGCATGCTGTTGACCATCTGGCGCCTCTGCTGGTTGTCCTTGCTCAGCTCGTTCACCCGGTCCTTGAGCGAGTCGGCCACCGGGCCGTTGAGGGCGGCCGTGCCGACCACCAGGCCGATGGCCAACGCCAGAAAGACCGCGGTCAGGGACACCACGTGGTAGCGAAAGTTGATCACGCTTGCAGCCTCTTGATCGGTCGGGAGCTAGAAGAGCTGGCCGAGCTGGAACACGAAATTGTTCCACCATTCGCTGACCACGCCCAGGTATGCCTTGCCGACGGTGGAGACCGCCACGGCGGAGGCCATCGCCGCCACCGCCGCGAGCACCAGCAGCAGCAGGGAGGAACCGGAGATGCTCTGCCGGTAGAGCCGGCTGACGCCCTTGGCGTCCACCAGCTTCCCGCCGACCTTGAGCCGAGTGAGGAACGTCGAGGCCATCCCGCCCCGGCCCTTGTCGAGGAACTCGACCAGGGTGGCGTGCGTGCCGACCGCCACCAGCAGCGACGCGCCCTTCTCGTCGGCCAGCAGCATCGCCAGGTCCTCGCTGGTCGCCGCCGCCGGGAAGGTGATCGCCGGGACGCCGAGCCCGTTGACCCGGGGCAGTCCCGGCGCCCGCCCGTCCGGGTACGCGTGCACGATCACCTCGGCGCCGCAGCGCAGCACGTCGTCGGTGACCGAGTCCATGTCCCCGATGATCATGTCGGGGGTGTAACCCGCCTCGACCAGGGCGTCCGCCCCGCCGTCCACGCCGATCAGCACCGGCTTGAACTCCCGGATGTACGGGCGCAGCACGTCCAGGTCGTCCTTGTAGTCGTAGCCGCGCACCACGATCAGGCAGTGCCGGCCCTGGACCTGGGTCTGGATCTCCGGCACGCCGACGCCGTCGAGGAGCAGGTCGCGTTCCTGCCTGAGGTAGTCCATGGTGTTGGCGGCGAACGCCTCCAACTGCACCGACAACCCCTCCCGGGCGTCGGCCATCGCCTTGGCCACCGTCTCGGTGTCCTGGAGGGCGCCGTGCGCGACCGGCTCGCCGCCGACGTACACGGTGTTGCCCTCGATCCGGACGGTGTCGCCCTCCCGGACCTGCTCGAAGATCCCCTCACCGAGGTCGTCCAGGAGTGGGATGCCGCCGGCGACCAGCACCTCGGGGCCGAGGTTCGGATACCGGCCGGAGACCGACGGCTTGGCGTTGAGCACTGCGGTGACTCCGACGGCGACCAGCGAGTCGGCCGCCACCCGGTCCAGGTCGACGTGGTCGATGATCGCGATATCGCCCGGGCGCAGCCGGCCGACCAGGCGTTTCGTCCGGCGATCGAGGCGCGCGGTGCCGAGGACTGTGTCCGGTTCCGCGCTCCGGATCCGGCGCAACGTGGGTAGACGCATCGTGACCATCCTGGCATGTGAGGCAGGCTTTTCTGTCGCGACATGCCTGAGCAGGGCCGCCTACCCAGGGAAGCACACCGCAGCGCACACCAGTGTGCCTGCGCTCACAATCGGCCGCGGTCAGGGCCGCCTTTCCCGAGCCGCAACGGCCAACAGCTCCTCCGCGTGGGCGATACCCAGATCGGAGTCCGGCAAACCCGCCAGCATCCGGGCCAGCTCGCGGGCCCGCTCGGTGTCCTCCACCACCCGCACCCCGCTGGTGGTCACCGCGCCCCCGGTGTCCTTCGCCACGACCAAATGCTGGTCGGCGAACGCGGCCACCTGCGGCAGGTGGGTGACCACCAGCACCTGGTGGCTGCGGGCCAGCCGGGCCAGCCGGCGGCCGATCTCCACCGCCGCCTGGCCACCGACACCCGCGTCGACCTCGTCGAATACCAGGGTGGGCGGGCCGCCGGAACCGGCGAAGACCACCTCTATGGCGAGCATCACCCGGGACAGCTCACCGCCGGACGCGCCGCGTTGCAACGGCAGCGACGGCGCGCCCGGATGGGCCAGCAGCCGCAGCTCCACCTCGTCACCGCCGTCCGGACCCACGCTGACCTCGACGCCGTTGACCGGCAGACTCGGCTCCGACTTCCCCACCGGCCGGGGCAGCACCGCCACCTCGATCCGGGCGTGCGGCATGGCCAGCCCCGCCAGCTCGACGGTGACCTGCTCGGCGAACCGGATCGCCGCCTCCTGTCGGGATGTCGACACCCGCCCGGCCAGCTCGGCCACCTCACCGGCCAGCCGGGACGCCTCCCGGTCCAGCTCGTCGAGGAGCTCGTCGGAGGTGCCCAGGTCGGAAAGCCGGGCGCGGGCCCGCTCCGCCCAGGCGACCACCCCGTCGACGTCGTCGGCGTACTTGCGGGTCAGCCCCCGCAGCGCCGCCCGCCGCTCGTAGATGGTCTGCAACCGCGCCGGGTCGGCGTCCAGCGACGCCAGGTACGCCGACAGCTCGGCGGAAACGTCGGCGACCAGGGTCGCCGCCTCCTCCAGCCGGGCCGCCAGGTCGCCCAGAGACGCGTCGGTGCCGGCCTGCGCCTCCAGCGTGCGCCGGGCCAGCCCGAGCAGCGCCGTGGCATCCGGCGTCTCGTCGGTCGCCTCCGCGCCCCCGGCCACGCACTGGTACGCCGTCTGCGCCGCCGTGCGCAGCCCCTCGGCGTGCTCCAGGCGCTGCGCCTCCGCCTTCAGCTCGTTGTCCTCACCCGGCTGCGGGTCGACCCGGCTGATCTCGTCCAGCCCCAGCCGGAGCAGGTCAGCCTCCTGGCTGCGGGCCCGGGCGTTGCGCCGCCGGTCGGCCAGGTCCTCGACCACCGTCCGCCACCGGGTGAACGCCTCGCGCAGCGCGTCGATCAGCTTCTCGTGCTCCGGCCCGGCGAACCGGTCCAGCGAGGCCCGCTGCTCGGCCGGTCGCAGCAGGCGCAGCTGGTCGGACTGGCCGTGCACCGCCACCACCTGCTCGCCGACCTCGCCGAGCATCGCCACCGGCATGCTCCGCCCGCCCAGGTACGCCCGGGAGCGCCCCTCCACGGTGACCGTCCGGCTCAGTAGCAGCGTGCCGTCGTCGTCGGGCTCGCCGCCGGCGTCGGTGACCCGCGCGTGCACGGCCGCCGCGACCCGTCCGCCGAGGCGCAGCCGCCCCTCGACCACCGCGCGGCCCGGCTGGGCGCGCACCCGGCCGGCGTCAGCCCGGCCGCCGAAGAGCAGGCCGAGGCCGGTCACCACCATCGTCTTGCCGGCACCGGTCTCGCCGGTGATGACGTTCATCCCGGCGGTCAACGGCAGCGTGGTGTCCTCGATGACGCCCAGTCCGGTGATGCGCAGCTCTTCCAACACAGCACCCGACAGTAGACGCGGGCCCCGACAGTTGACCAGCCGGCGGGGCCGGGACGCGGCGTCGACCCGGGCGAACACCCGCCCCGGCGCCGCCACCGGCCCGCCGTCCAACCTGCTGGGTCACCGCCGGCGGGCCGCCGGGGAGACCTCGCTCACCTGCGGTTGCCCCGCCATCCGTGCACCGGCAGCCCGAACTTCGCCACCAGCCGGTCGGTGAACGACCGGGCCCGCAGCCGCACCACACACACCGGCAACGCGCCGCGGCGCACCGTGACCCGGGCGCCCGGCGGCAGGTCGTACACCCGCCGGCCGTCGCAGCAGAGCACCGCCAGGGTGGTGAACGGGTCCACCGTGATCGAGAACGTCGACGTCGGCGAGGTGACCAGGGGCCGGCTGAACAGCGCGTGCGCGCTGATCGGCACCAGCAGCAGCGCCTCCACCTCCGGCCAGACCACCGGCCCACCTCCGGAGAACGCGTACGCGGTGGAGCCGGTCGGGGTCGCGCACACCACGCCGTCGCAGCCGTACCGGGACAGCGGCCGACCATCCACGTCGACGAGGAGTTCCAGCATCTGGGCCCGCTCGCCCTTCTCGACGCTGATCTCGTTGAGCGCCCAGGACTCGATCGTCGGGCCGCCGTCGAACTCCGCGGTCACGTCGAGGGTGAGCCGTTCGTCCACCGTGTAGTTGCGCTCGACCACGTCGCGCACCGCCACGTCGAGGTCGTCGATCTCCGCCTCGGCGAGGAAGCCGACCTTGCCGAGGTTGATGCCGAGCAGCGGCACCTTCGTCGGGCGGGCCAGCTCGGCCGCGCGCAGGAACGTGCCGTCCCCGCCGAGGGCGAAGACGATCTCCGCGCCCTGCGCGGCCTCGGGGCCGGTCACCGGCACCACGCCGGGCAGGTCCAGGTCCTCGGCCTCCTCGGCCACCACCCGTACCTCGAAGCCCGCGGCGATCAGGTCCGCCGCGACCGCCCGGGCGTGCTCGGTGCTGCGGCGCCGACCCGTGTGCGTCACGAGCAGCGCGGTACGACTCACCGGATCCGCCCTTCGTTCGCGACTGTGGGGCTCGCAAGCTCACTCCTCGCGCTCACCCGACCCGCCTTCCGTTCGCGACTGCGGGGCTCGCAAGCTCACTCCTCACGCTCACCCTGCCACCTCCTCCGGGGCCGTTTCCGGCTCCTGCGGGGCCGCGTCCGGCATGGTGCCGGACGGGGACGGGCCCTGCGGGCCGGCCGCCACGACGGCCCGCACCCGCTGCGGGTCGGCCGACGGCGCGCCCCGGCGTAACCATACGAAGAACTCGACGTTGCCGCTGGGCCCCGGCAGTGGGCTCGCGGTCACATCCGCCAGCCCCAGGCCGAGCGTGGCCGCCGCCGCCGCCACATCGAGGACGGCCTCGGCGCGCAACGCCTCGTCGCGCACCACCCCGCCGGCCCCGACCCGCTCCCTGCCCACCTCGAACTGGGGCTTGACCATCAGCGCCAGGTCGCCGTCGGGCCGGGTGCAGCCGGCCAGCGCCGGCAGCACCAACCGCAGCGAGATGAACGACAGGTCGGCCACCGTCAGGTCGACCTGCCCGCCGATCACCTCCGGGGTCAGGGTGCGGACGTTCGTGCGTTCGAGGATGCGTACCCGGTCGTCGGTGCGCAGCGACCAGGCGAGCTGGCCGTACCCGACGTCCACGGCGACCACCTCGGCCGCGTCGGCGCGCAGCAGGACGTCGGTGAAGCCACCGGTCGACGCGCCGGCGTCGAGGCAGCGGCGGCCGGCCACCCCCAACCCGCCCGGGGCGAACGCGGCCAGCGCGCCGGCCAGCTTGTGCCCACCCCGGGAGACGTACTCCGAGACGGGGTCGGCACCGGTGACCAGCAGCGGGTCGGCCGGGTCGACCATCGCGGCGGCCTTGCGGGCCTGCACCCCACGGAGCCGGACCCGCCCGGCCTCCACGAGCGCGGCGGCCTGCTCCCTGGAGCGGGCCAGCCCGCGGCGGACGAGTTCGGCGTCGAGCCGGGTGCGACGTGCCATGGGAAGGTTCTCCGGTCGGTCAGGCCTGGTCGATGGTGGCGAGCGTCTCGCGCAGCGTCTGGTACGCCGCCTCGTACTGCGGGATCTGGTCAGCCGGCGAGAGCGCCGCGGCGTTCGCCATCGCCTGGACGGCGGCGTCCACCGCCGGGTGCCGGACCTCCCCGTCGTCGTCGACGCCGACCGGGCGCGGCGGCGGGCCCGGCCGGAGACCGGGCGGCGGGCCCGGCCGGAACGGCGCGCTCACCGCCGGCCCCGACCCGTCACGGGTACGCTCACTCCGCGCCGCCCGGCTGCTGCCTGCGCGGCACCGCCTTCACCGGCCGGGCCGGCTCCGCGCCGCCCTCGTCGGCACCGGTACGACTCACCGTGGCCGGCGGCTTGCGGGCGATGGTCTTCTTCGCGACGGTCTTCTTGGCCACCGTCTTCTTCGCCACATTCTGCGTCGCCACCGCGTCCGGGGCGGCGTGGCCCGTCGGCTCCGCCATGCCGGGGGCAGTGCCCGTCGGCTCCGCCGCCCCGGCGGTGGGCAGGGCTGGCGGTACCGCCGCGCTGGCCGGCAGTGCGGACCCGACGGGGGCGGCGGGGCCCGCCTTGGCCTCCCGGAGCTGACGCTCCAGCTCGTGCACCCGGCGGGTCAGCTCGGCCACCTCGTCGGCGGCGGCCAGTCCTACCGCGCCGAGGGCCCGGTCCACCTCGAAGCGCACCAGTTTGGTCAGCGCCTCCCGGTTGGCCACACCGGTCGAGACCAGTTCCTCGGCGAGGGCCTGGAGCTGGGTGGCCGTCGCCTCGCCGGAGCCGACCAGCCGGCGTACGACGTCCTGGGCCTTCTTCCGGGGGGCCTCCGTCAGGCCCATGGCCAGTCCGAGGTAGGCGCGCCACGCGTCCTGCATGCCTGAGTCCTTCCACGGGGGTGGGGTTACAGGTGTCACGCTACCGGGCGCCGCGCGACGCCCATTGCGGTACGGTGCCGGGAAACGGGCGTGGCGAGCGTGAGGAGACGATGTGGCCAGCGTGGACGAGTGCCGGCAGGCGTTGCGGGACCTGGCCGCCCGGCTGGACCACAACGCCGAGACCGTACGGGAGCGGATCGACCTGGACCGGACCCTGGCCTGCCGGGTGACCGATCTGGGTGCCGCCTTCCACGGCCGGCTCGCCGACGGGCGGCTGCTCGACCTGACCGACGGCGACGACCCGAAGGCGAAGATCGCGCTGAGCACCAGCAGCGACGATCTGCTCGCCCTCGTCCGCGGCGAGCTCGACGTCACCCGGGCGGTGGCGTCCAAGCGAGTCTCGATCAAGGCGAACCCGTTCGACCTGCTGAAGCTCCGCAAGCTGCTCTGACCGGCGGGGACACCAGCACCCCTGCGGGGTGGACCGCCGGCCAGGCGGCGCCGGCCCCGCGCGAGTGCGGCGGCGCCGGCCCCCGGATCAGTCCGTCAGGCCGAGGTCGGTCAGCACCTCGGTGGCCTCCGGCGAGCCCGCCCGGACCGCCGGGCCGGCGTCTGCGGCCCACGCGACGGCGCAGAGCGCGGCCAGGGCGTCCAGCGGTCGTCCCGCTCCGGTCAGTTCCAGCGCGCCGTCGCCGGCCACGGTCGCCGACCAGCCGCCGGTCTCCGGGTCGCCGGGCACCCGGACCACCGCCGCCGGATCGAACAGCCCGGCCAGATCGGCCGAGACGTACGTCGGGCGACGCGCCGGGGCGGCGGCCAGCAGCTCGGGCACGTCGCTGACGCCGGTGAGCACCAGCAGGCTGTCCAGCCCGGCCCGGCGCGCGCCCTCGATGTCGGTGTCCAGCCGGTCGCCCACCACCAGGGTGCGCCCCTCGCCGGCCCGACGGGCGGCGGTGGCGAACAGCGCCGGTCCGGGCTTGCCCACCACCACGTCCGGCTCCCGGTCCAGCGCGGTACGCAGCACGGCAACCAGCGATCCGTTGCCTGGCAGCGGGCCGCGCCCGCTGGGCAGGGTCCGGTCGGTGTTCGTGGCGATCCAGATCGCGCCCGCCCGCACCGCCAGCGACGCCTCGGCCAGGTCCGCCCAGCAGACCTGTGGGCCGTACCCCTGCACCACCGCGGCCGGGGCCTCGTCGGCGCGGGAGACCGGGCGCAGGCCGACGGCGCCGACCTCGGCGCGCAGCGCCTCCGCGCCCACCACCAGGACCGCCGCACCGGCGGGCAGCCGCTCCGCCAGCAGTTCGGCGGAGGCGGCGGCGGAGGTCAACACCTCCTCCGGGGTGGCGGGCACGCCCATCCCGGAGAGCAGGTCGGCGACCTCGCTGGAACGGCGGGACGCGTTGTTCGTGGCGTACGCGATCGCCCGTCCCTCGGCGCGCAGCCGACCCACCGCCGCGACGGCGCCGGGGATCGGCCGGTCGATCAGGTAGATCACCCCGTCCAGGTCGAAAACGACCAGCGAGTACCCGTCGGCCAGCCGCCCCCCGGCGTCTGCGGTCACCGCTGGTCCACGCCCGGTTCGCGGTCGCCGGCCGGCTCCTCGCCACGTGCCGACCCGGTCCGGGCCGCGGCGGTGCCGGCCTCGTCGTCGGTCAGCTCGTCGGCGCGCCGCCCGGCGTCACCGTCCCGATCGTCCTCGTCGGCGTCGCGGTCGGCGGCGTCCGGAGAGTCGAGGTCCTCGTCGTCCTCGTCCTCGTCGTCCTCGTCGTCGTCGGACCGGTCGGCGGCGCCGGTGAGGTCGGCGTCCGGCTCGGCCGGCACCGCGCCCGGGCTCCCCGGCCCGGCGGCGATCTCCTCGGCCGGCTCGTCGTCCTCGTCGTCGCCCTCGATCAGCACCCCGTCGAGTTCGAGCAGCCGTTCGGCGGCGTCGGTCTCGCCGTCGGTGTCGATGTCGGCCGCCCGGGAGAACCACTCCCGGGCCTCCTCGCGCCGCCCGACCGCGAGCAGCGCGTCGGCGTACGCGTACCGGAGCCTGCCGGCCCACGGCTCGGTCGCCTCGCTCGTCAACTCACGCACCTGGAGCATCGCCACCGCGGCGTCCTTCTGGCCGAGGTCACCACGGGCACCGGCGGCCACGATCAGCAGCTCGATCGAGACTGCCTGGTCCAGCTTCTCCTGGTCGGCGCCCCGGAACAGGTCGATCGCCCGTTCCGGCCGCCCGAGCGCCCGCTCGCAGTCGGCGAGCACCGCCAGGTGGCTCTGCAACCCGGTCATCCGGTGGTACGTGCGCAGCTCGGCGATGGCCGTCTGCCACTCCCCCGTGTGGTACGCGGCCAGCCCGACCGCTTCCCGGACCGCCGAGATCCGCGACGCGAGCCGCCGGGCGGCCATCGCGTGCGCCAGCGCCTCGACCGGGGCCTCGTCGATCAGCTGGCCGGTCGCGACCAGGTGCCGGGCGACGGTGTCCGCCACCGGCTTGGCCAACGAGAGCAGCTCGGCGCGGACGGTCGAGTCCAGGTCGGTCGCGACGATCTCGTCGGGCAGTGCCGGCGCGTCCGCAGTGCGGTCGCCCTCCGCCGACCCGGCGCGGTCCCGCCGGTCATCGCGGGCGGGACCGGCGGTGTAGCCGCCCTCCCGTCGCCGGTCATCGGAACCACGGCGGTCATCGCGGCGCGGACGCTCGCCCTGACCGGCCCGGTCGCCACCACCGAAGCCACCCTCACGGCGGTCACCGCCGCGGAAGCCGCCTTCACGCGACGGACCACCCTCGCGCGGACCGGAGCGGAAACCACCCTCGCGACGGTCACCACCGGAGCCACCCTCACGGGGGCCGGAACGGAAGCCGCCCTCGCGACGGTCACCACCGGAACCACCCTCGCGGCGGTCACCACCACGGAAGCCGCCCTCACGCGGACCACCCTCGCGCGGACCCGAGCGGAAACCACCCTCACGACGGTCACCACCGGAACCGCCCTCACGGGGGCCGGAACGGAAGCCGCCCTCACGATCGCCACCACGGAAACCACCCTCACGGCGGTCACCACCACGGAAGCCGCCCTCACGCGGACCACCCTCACGCGGACCCGAGCGGAAACCACCTTCTCGCGACGGACCACCATCGCGCGGACCGGAGCGGAAACCGCCCTCACGACGGTCACCACCGGAACCGCCCTCGCGGGGACCGGAGCGGAAGCCGCCCTCACGCGGAGCGCCCTCACGCGGACCGGAGCGGAAGCCGCCCTCACGGTCGCCACCACGGAAACCACCCTCACGGCGGTCACCACCACGGAAGCCGCCCTCACGCGGACCACCCTCACGCGGACCGGAACGGAAACCGCCCTCGCGACGGTCACCACCGGAACCACCTTCGCGACGGTCACCACCACGGAAGCCGCCCTCACGCGGAGCGCCCTCACGGGGACCCGAGCGGAAGCCACCCTCACGCGGACCGGAACGGAAACCACCCTCACGACGGTCACCACCGGAGCCACCCTCGCGGGGGCCGGAACGGAAGCCGCCCTCACGGTCGCCACCACGGAAACCACCCTCACGGCGGTCACCACCACGGAAGCCACCCTCACGCGGAGCGCCCTCACGGGGACCCGAGCGGAAGCCGCCTTCACGCGGAGCGCCCTCGCGGGGACCCGAGCGGAAGCCACCCTCACGCGGACCGGAACGGAAACCACCCTCACGACGGTCACCACCAGAACCGCCCTCGCGGGGGCCGGAACGGAAACCACCCTCACGGTCGCCACCACGGAAACCACCCTCACGGCGGTCACCACCACGGAAGCCACCCTCACGCGGAGCGCCCTCACGGGGACCCGAGCGGAAGCCACCCTCACGCGGAGCGCCCTCACGCGGACCGGAACGGAAACCACCCTCGCGACGTTCACCACCGGAGCCACCCTCACGGGGACCGGAACGGAAGCCACCTTCACGGCGGTCGCCGCCGCGGAAGTCGCGGCCCTCACTGCGCGGTGCCCCACGGCTGTCGCCTTCACGGCGGTCACCGCCGGCGGCAGGGCGGGAATCGTCACGGGAAGCACCCCGGAACCCGCCCTCACGGCGCTCACCTCCACGGAAACCACCGTCCCGGCCGCCGTAGCTGCCGCGTTGGCCACCGGCACGGTCATCACGTTGGCCACCGGCACGGTCATCACGTTGGCCACCGGCACGGTCGTCGCGGTCTCCGCGGTACGGGGGACGGTCGTCGCGTCGGGGCGCCCCGTCACGTCGGTCGGAGCGGTCTTCGTAACGACGAGGACGGTCGCCGTCGTGCGGTCCTGAACTCACAGGTACATCCTTTCTGATTGCGCCGGAACTGACGCTACGCAGTCGAGGGCCGACCCGGATGGGGCGGCCCTCGACTGGAAAGAATGTCCGGCGGTGTCCTACTCTCCCACACCCTCCCGAGTGCAGTACCATCGGCGCTGGAGGGCTTAGCTTCCGGGTTCGGAATGTAACCGGGCGTTTCCCCTCCGCCATGACCGCCGTAACTCTATCGACATATCAAACAACACCAGCAACTGGTCTGTTGTTCATTTGTCGAGAGTTGCACAGTGGACGCGTAGCAGCTTAGTAGTCAAGTCCTCGGCCTATTAGTACCGGTCAACTCAACCCGTTACCGAGCTTACATTTCCGGCCTATCAACCCAGTAGTCTAGCTGGGGGCCTTACCCCACAAAAGTGGGTGGGATACCTCATCTTGAAGCAGGCTTCCCGCTTAGATGCTTTCAGCGGTTATCCCTTCCGAACGTAGCTAACCAGCCGTGCCCCTGGCGGGACAACTGGCACACCAGAGGTTCGTCCGTCCCGGTCCTCTCGTACTAGGGACAGCCCTTCTCAAGTATCCTACGCGCACGGCGGATAGGGACCGAACTGTCTCACGACGTTCTAAACCCAGCTCGCGTACCGCTTTAATGGGCGAACAGCCCAACCCTTGGGACCTGCTACAGCCCCAGGATGCGACGAGCCGACATCGAGGTGCCAAACCATCCCGTCGATATGGACTCTTGGGGAAGATCAGCCTGTTATCCCCGGGGTACCTTTTATCCGTTGAGCGACACCGCTTCCACTCGCAAGTGCCGGATCACTAGTCCCGACTTTCGTCCCTGCTCGACCTGTCAGTCTCACAGTCAAGCTCCCTTGTGTACTTGCACTCAACACCTGATTGCCAACCAGGCTGAGGGAACCTTTGGGCGCCTCCGTTACCTTTTAGGAGGCAACCGCCCCAGTTAAACTACCCACCAGACACTGTCCCTGAACCGGATAACGGCCCGAAGTTAGAAACCCAAATCAACCAGAGTGGTATTTCAAGATTGCCTCCACCCATACTGGCGTATGGACTTCACCGGCTCCCACCTATCCTACACAAGCTAATTCGGATACCAATGTCAAGCTATAGTAAAGGTCCCGGGGTCTTTCCGTCCTGCCGCGCGTAACGAGCATCTTTACTCGTAATGCAATTTCGCCGGGCCTGTGGTTGAGACAGTGGGGAAGTCGTTACGCCATTCGTGCAGGTCGGAACTTACCCGACAAGGAATTTCGCTACCTTAGGATGGTTATAGTTACCACCGCCGTTTACTGGCGCTTAAGTTCTCCGCTTCGCCCCGAAGAGCTAACAGGTCCCCTTAACGTTCCAGCACCGGGCAGGCGTCAGTCCATATACATCGAATTACTTCTTCGCATGGACCTGTGTTTTTAGTAAACAGTCGCTTCCCCCTGCTCTCTGCGGCCATACAACGCTCCACCCGCAAGGGGCTTCACGTCTCCGGCCCCCCTTCTCCCTAAGTTACGGGGGCAATTTGCCGAGTTCCTTAACCACAGTTCGCCCGATCGCCTCGGTATTCTCTACCTGACCACCTGTGTCGGTTTGGGGTACGGGCCGCTAAGAACTCGCTAGAGGCTTTTCTCGGCAGCATAGGATCACTGACTTCACCTGAATCGGCTCGGCATCACGTCTCAGCCTTAATGCACCGCGGATTTGCCTACGGTACGGCCTACACGCTTACCCCGGCACAACCACCGGCCGGGCTCAGCTACCTTCCTGCGTCACCCCATCGCTTGACTACTACCCGCCAGGTTCCCACACTCACCCAGTTAAGTCCGAAGACCGCCCCAAGATCACATGGTTAGCACAACAAGGTTCATCATGGGCGTTCTTTCGCGGGTACGGGAATATCAACCCGTTGTCCATCGACTACGCCTCTCGGCCTCGCCTTAGGTCCCGACTCACCCAGGGCGGATTAGCCTGGCCCTGGAACCCTTGGTCATCCGGCGGAAGGGTTTCTCACCCTTCTTTCGCTACTCATGCCTGCATTCTCACTCGTGCCGCGTCCACAACTGGGTCACCCCGCTGCTTCACCCCCGGCACGACGCTCCCCTACCCATCCACACACCTGCACAAGGAATCAAGTCCAAGCGAGGATAAAATATGAATGCCACAGCTTCGGCGGTGTGCTTGAGCCCCGCTACATTGTCGGCGCGGAACCACTTGACCAGTGAGCTATTACGCACTCTTTAAAGGGTGGCTGCTTCTAAGCCAACCTCCTGGTTGTCTATGCGACCCCACATCCTTTTCCACTTAGCACACGCTTAGGGGCCTTAGCTGGTGATCTGGGCTGTTTCCCTCTCGACTACGAAGCTTATCCCCCGCAGTCTCACTGCCGCGCTCTCACTTACCGGCATTCGGAGTTTGGCTGATTTCGGTAAGCTTGTGGGCCCCCTAGACCATCCAGTGCTCTACCTCCGGCAAGAAACACGCGACGCTGCACCTAAATGCATTTCGGGGAGAACCAGCTATCACGGAGTTTGATTGGCCTTTCACCCCTAACCACAGGTCATCCCCCAACTTTTCAACGTTGGTGGGTTCGGCCCTCCACGCGGTCTTACCCGCGCTTCAGCCTGCCCATGGCTAGATCACTCCGCTTCGGGTCTAGGACACGCGACTGAATCGCCCTATTCAGACTCGCTTTCGCTACGGCTCCCCCACACGGGTTAACCTCGCCACATGCCACTAACTCGCAGGCTCATTCTTCAAAAGGCACGCCGTCACCCCGCAAGGCTCCGACGGATTGTAGGCGAACGGTTTCAGGTACTATTTCACTCCCCTCCCGGGGTACTTTTCACCATTCCCTCACGGTACTTGTCCGCTATCGGTCACCAGGAAGTATTTAGGCTTACCAGGTGGTCCTGGCAGATTCACGGCAGATTACAGGGGTCCGCCGCTACTCGGGAACACCCACAGAAGACCAGCCACTTTCACCTACCGGACTCTCACCGCCTACGGTCAGCCATTCCAGACTGTTCGGCTAGCAACTGGTTTTATAACTTCTCGAACAAGTGTCAGCTCATTCAGCAAGGTCCCACAACCCCAACCACGCAACCCCTGACAGGTATCACACGCAGCCGGTTTAGCCTAGATCCGCTTTCGCTCGCCACTACTCACGGAATCACTCTTGTTTTCTCTTCCTACGGGTACTGAGATGTTTCACTTCCCCGCGTTCCCTCCACACACCCTATGTATTCAGGTGCGGGTGACATCACATGACTGATGCCAGGTTTCCCCATTCGGACACCCTGGGATCACAGCTTGGTTGACAGCTCCCCCAGGCCTATCGCGGCCTCCCACGTCCTTCATCGGCTCCTGGTGCCAAGGCATCCACCGTTCGCCCTTGACAACTTGACCACAAAGATGCTCGCGTCCACTGTGCAATTCTCAACAAACGACCAACCCACAACCCACAGCCCCACACCAAACCCGACAACCGCCGACGGTATGCGAGACCAGGCCATGCCTGGCAACCAACCCCCACCCACAGGCGAGGCAATGGCTCCGAAGAAAACAACCACAACGGTTGTTCCTTCAGGACCCAACAGGGTGCTCTCCGCCCTCCCCCAGCCGCACCAGAAGGAACCATTCCCACCACCCCAAAAGGGCAGCTGTACTAGGTCCCCCGGCCGTTGCCAGGGCAAAACTCACCAGTGTCTCCGCCATCTGAGCACCCCAACCCGACATACGCAGGTCGCGGGCTCCATACCGCCTTTCGACGGATGGTGCTCCTTAGAAAGGAGGTGATCCAGCCGCACCTTCCGGTACGGCTACCTTGTTACGACTTCGTCCCAATCGCCAGCCCCACCTTCGACGGCTCCCTCCCACAAGGGGTTGGGCCACCGGCTTCGGGTGTTGCCGACTTTCGTGACGTGACGGGCGGTGTGTACAAGGCCCGGGAACGTATTCACCGCAGCGTTGCTGATCTGCGATTACTAGCGACTCCGACTTCACGGGGTCGAGTTGCAGACCCCGATCCGAACTGAGACCGGCTTTTTGGGATTCGCTCCACCTTACGGTATCGCAGCCCATTGTACCGGCCATTGTAGCATGCGTGAAGCCCTGGACATAAGGGGCATGATGACTTGACGTCATCCCCACCTTCCTCCGAGTTGACCCCGGCAGTCTTCGATGAGTCCCCGCCATAACGCGCTGGCAACATCGAACGAGGGTTGCGCTCGTTGCGGGACTTAACCCAACATCTCACGACACGAGCTGACGACAGCCATGCACCACCTGTGACCGCCCCCGAAGGACCTCACATCTCTGCGAGTTTTGCGGCCATGTCAAACCCAGGTAAGGTTCTTCGCGTTGCATCGAATTAATCCGCATGCTCCGCCGCTTGTGCGGGCCCCCGTCAATTCCTTTGAGTTTTAGCCTTGCGGCCGTACTCCCCAGGCGGGGCGCTTAATGCGTTAGCTGCGGCACAGGAAACCGGAGAGGTCCCCCACACCTAGCGCCCAACGTTTACAGCGTGGACTACCAGGGTATCTAATCCTGTTCGCTCCCCACGCTTTCGCTCCTCAGCGTCAGTATCGGCCCAGAGACCTGCCTTCGCCATCGGTGTTCCTCCTGATATCTGCGCATTTCACCGCTACACCAGGAATTCCAGTCTCCCCTACCGAACTCTAGCCTGCCCGTATCGACTGCAGGCCCGCAGTTGAGCTGCGGGTTTTCACAGTCGACGCGACAAGCCGCCTACGAGCTCTTTACGCCCAATAATTCCGGACAACGCTCGCACCCTACGTCTTACCGCGGCTGCTGGCACGTAGTTGGCCGGTGCTTCTTCTGCAGGTACCGTCACTTTCGCTTCGTCCCTGCTGAAAGAGGTTTACAACCCGAAGGCCGTCATCCCTCACGCGGCGTCGCTGCATCAGGCTTCCGCCCATTGTGCAATATTCCCCACTGCTGCCTCCCGTAGGAGTCTGGGCCGTGTCTCAGTCCCAGTGTGGCCGGTCGCCCTCTCAGGCCGGCTACCCGTCGTCGCCTTGGTAGGCCATTACCCCACCAACAAGCTGATAGGCCGCGAGCCCATCCCAGGCCGAAAAACTTTACACCACCAGCCATGCGGCCAGCAGTCATATTCGGTATTAGCCCCCGTTTCCGAGGGTTATCCCAAAGCCTAGGGCAGGTTGCTCACGTGTTACTCACCCGTTCGCCGCTCGAGTACCCCGAAGGGCCTTTCCGCTCGACTTGCATGTGTTAAGCACGCCGCCAGCGTTCGTCCTGAGCCAGGATCAAACTCTCCAACAAAAACTTGTTGAAAAACTGTCCCGACAACAAAAAGTGTTGCCAAAGGAATCCCAACCAGCCGAAACCCTAAAGTCCGACCAGTACGGGGTATAAATCATAATTGGCACTGGCTTATCAAGCACCCTGTTGAGTTCTCAAAGAACAACCACACACCATCCGAGCACCCCCACCAGGAGGGCCCCGTCCGGGGCATTCAATCCGTACCCGCACCCGCCGCTCTCGCGCCGGGCACTTTTACTACGTTACCCGCCGATTTCCGCTGTGTCAAACCGGTGCAACCCGATCCGACCCGCTTCCACCCAATTGACGGGCACCACGCATTCGCCGGCCTGCGCCGACTCGTCCGTGATTTCCGGCAGGCCGGCCGCTGCGGTGAACCGCTGCTTGCCCGGTGCCCTACCGGCGATGAACCATACCCGGTCGGTCTCGCCTCACCAAATCCGCCCTGCGGCAGATCCGGGGCCCCGCCCGGCCCGGGCTCCGAGGATTGTCACCCTCGCGGCCCGAAGCTCACTCCCGCGCTCCGGCCTACCGGGCTTCCGCCCGTTTCGTCCGTTCCGCGCTGGCAGAGAGAAAGTTACGCCCCCGGCTGATCGCTCGTCAAATCCGCCGGGGGCGTCCCGCGTCACACTCTCGACGTACTCGGCTGGTCGAGCAGCTCGACGCCGGCGAAGGACTTCTTGCCCCGGCGCAGCACCAGGTACCGGCCATGCAGCAGATCCTCGGTCACCACCGTCGCGTCGACCTCGGTGATCCGGTTGTTGTTGACGTACGCACCGCCCTCGGCGATCACCCGCCGGGCCTCCTTCATGCTCGGCACCAGGCCCGACTCCTTGAGCAGGCCGGCGACGTCGGGCAGCTCGGTCAGGTGGACGAGCCCGGCCTCGGTCAGCGCCGCCCGCAGCGTCTCCGGGGTCAGCTCGTCCAGCGACCCCCGGCCGAACAGCGCCTGGCTGGCGGCGACCGCCTGGGCCATCTCCCGCTCGCCGTGTACCAGGGTGGTCAGCTCCTCGGCGAGGGCCCGCTGGGCGAGCCGGGCCGCCGGCCGCTCCGCCGTGTCCTTCTCCAACTGCTCGATCTCCTCGCGGGGTCGGAAGCTGAAGTAGCGCAGGTAGCGGACCACGTCCCGGTCGTCGGCGTTGAGCCAGAACTGGTAGAACGCATACGGGCTGGTCAGCTCCGGGTCGAGCCAGACGGCGCCGCCCTCGGTCTTGCCGAACTTCGTACCGTCGGCCTTGGTCACCAGCGGGGTGACGAAGGCCTGCACAGGCCCCGCCCCCCGGCGCCGGACGTAGTCCACTCCGGCGGTGATGTTGCCCCACTGGTCGGAGCCGCCGAACTGGAGCTGGCAGCCGTGCCGGCGGTGCAGCTCGTAGAAGTCGTTGGCCTGGAGCAGCTGGTAGCTGAACTCGGTGAAGCTGATGCCGCTCTCCAACCGGGCCTTGACCACCTCCCGGGCCAGCATCTTGTTCACCGGGAAGTGCTTGCCGACGTCGCGGAGGAACTCGACCACCGACATCTCGCCGGTCCAGTCCAGGTTGTTGACCAGTCGCGCCGCGTTGTCCCCGGTGTACGACACGAAGGGCGAGAGCTGGTCGCGGATGCGGCCCACCCAGCCGGCGACCACCTCGGGCGGGTTCAGGGAGCGTTCGGCGTTCTCCTTGGGGTCGCCGATCTGGCCGGTGGCCCCGCCGACGAGCAGCAGCGGCCGGTGCCCGGCGAGCTGGAGCCGGCGGGCCGTGGCGACCTGCATGAGGTGGCCCACGTGCAGGCTCGCCGCCGTCGGGTCGAAGCCCACATAGAAGGTGGCCGGCCCGCCGTCGAGCAGCGCGCGCAGCTCGTCGGGGCCGGTCGAGTCCTGGATGAGGCCTCGCCACTGCAGGTCTTCGGTCAGGGGGTCCCGCCGGGTCGGCGGGGGGCTGCTGTCGGTCACGGTCACCGATTCTCCCCCATCCCCGGGGTCGAGCCGTACCGGGTTTGCCTCTGATCACGGTTGGCTAGGCTGGCCCCTTCCGTACGCGAGGAGGAGCCGTCGTGGAGATGCCCGACCCGACCGGGGGCTTCGTGGCCCTGCTCGGCCTGGAGTTCGACGAGGTGAGCGGGGACCGGGTGGTCATCCGGTGGCGGGTCCGCCCCGAGCTGCACCAGCCCCACGGCATCCAGCACGGCGGGGTGTACTGCGCGGTGGTGGAGACGGCGGCGAGCATCGGTGGCTCGCTGTGGCTGGGCGAGCGGGGCCGGGTGGTCGGGGTGTCGAACCAGACGGACTTCCTCCGGGCGGTGCGCGGCGGCGAGCTGACGGCCGTCGGCACGCCGGTGCACCGGGGCCGCAGCCAGCAGCTCTGGCAGGTGGAGATCTCCGACGACGCCGGGCGGCTGGTCTCCCGGGGACAGGTCCGGTTGCAGAACCTGACCGCGGACTGAGCCACCCGCCGGATGCCCGGTTCGGGGCATAAGGGGCCGTACGCCCGGTTATCGTCGCGGCGATGGCACCCGCTGACCCGTACCCGAGGTGAAGAAGCTTCTCGCCGCCACGCTCGGCGTGCTCTCCGCCGTCGGTGGGTTCGTGGACATCGGCGACCTGGTGGCGGCGAGCCAGGCGGGGGCGCGCTTCGGCATGGCGCACTCCTGGGTGCTGCTGCTCGGGGTGGTCGGCATCTGCGCGTACGCGGAGATGGCCGGACGGATCGCGGCGGTCAGCGGTCGGGCGGTGTTCGACCTGGTCCGGGAGCGGCTCGGGCCGCGGGTGGCGCTGCTCAACCTGGTGGCCTCCTACCTGGTGACCGTGCTGACCCTCGCCGCCGAGCTGGGCGGCGTGGCGCTGGCTCTGCAACTCGCCTCCGGGCTGAGCTACCTGATCTGGGTGCCGGTCGCCGCCCTGGCCGTCTGGCTGGTGCTGTGGCGGATGCGGTTCCAGCTGATGGAGCGGGTGTTCGGGCTGGCCGGGCTGGCCCTGGTGGTGTTCGCGGTGGCGCTGTTCTGGCTGTCGACCGACTGGGCGGCGCTCGGCCGGGGCGCGCTGCACGGCGGGGCGGCGGGGCACGGCTGGGGGGCGTACTGGTTCGTGGCGGTGGCCCTGTTCGCCTCGACGGTCAGCCCGTACGAGGTGTTCTTCTTCTCCTCGGGCGGGGTGGAGGAGAACTGGAGCGGCGCGGACCTGGTCGACGCCCGGACCAGCGTGCTGATCGGCTTCCCGGTCGGCGGGTTCCTCGCCCTGTCGCTGATCGCCACGGCGACCGTGGTGTACCACCCGGGCGGGACGTCCCTGGACTCCCTCGGCCAGGTGGCGCAGCCGGTGGTGCTCGCGTTCGGGGGCGTGGGGCTGGCGGTGGCGGTGCTGGCGTTCTTCGCGGTGACCTTCGGCGCCGCGCTGGAGACCGGGCTGGGCGCCGCGTACGCCGCCGCGCAGTACTTCGGCTGGCAGTGGGGCAAGCGGGTGAGCCCGCGGGAGGCGGCCCGGTTCCACGGCGTGCTGCTGGTCAGCGTGCTGCTCGGGGTGCTGGTGCTGCTGACCACGGTCGACCCGGTGACGCTGACCGAGTACATGCTGATCATCAGCGCGGTGGCGCTGCCGCTGACGTACCTGCCGATCCTGATCGTCGCGAACGACCGGACGTACCTGGGCGACCGGGTGAACGGGCCGGTGCTGAACCTGCTGGGGGCGGTGTTCCTGCTGCTCATCGTCGCCGCGTCGGTGGCGGCGATCCCGCTGGCGGTGATGACGAGGATGGGGCGGTGAGGACGGGCCGATGAGGATGCAGCTCGGCCGGCAGCTGCTCGACCGGCAGATCGTCGACCGGGACGGGCGGCTGGTCGGCAAGGTCGACGACGTGGAGTTCGGGGTCGACACCGACGGGGTGCCGTACGTGGCCGCCCTGCTGAGCGGGCATGGGGCGCTCGCGCAGCGGATCGGCGGCCTGGCCGGGCGGCTCCTCCTCGCGGTGGCGGACCGGTTGGTCGACGAGCCGCCGGTGACGCCGCTGCGCGTCCCGTACCGGCTGGTGGAGCGGGTGGACAGCGCGGTCCGGCTGCGGGTCGGCCTCGACGAGCTGCCCGGTTCCCCGATGGAGCAGTGGCTGCGGCGGCACCTGATCGACCGAATCCCGGGATCGAACCGTGCGAGCGGGTGAGCTGCTCGGCCGGACCGTGTACGACCTGCGCGGGCGGCGATTGGGCCGGGTGGTGGACGTGGTGGTGCGCGGGGGCGGCCCGGACGGGCGGCTGCGGCTTACCGACGTGGTCGTCGCGAGGCGCTGGTACACCCGGGTGGTCGGCCGGTTGATCGGCCCCGAGCGGCACCCGTCGGGGCCGTGGCTGATCCGCTGGGTGGCCCGGCTGCTCAGCCGGAACAGCCAACAGGTGCCGACCGACACGATCCGGTTGGTCCCGCCGGTGCCCGGCTTCCCGTTCGGGGACCCGCCCTGAGCCCTGGTGGTGCGGGCCGGGCCCGCATGCCGAGGCGTCGAGCCCGGCCGGCACGTCGAGGTGTCGGGTCCGGCCCGCACGCCGGGGTGTCGGGTCAGCCGCGCGCCGGGTCGAGGGCGGGTTCGGCGTCCGGGGTCCCGTCGGCGTCCTGCTCGGCCGGTGCGGCCGCCCGGCGCAGCCGTACCGCGGTGATGGCCCGGTGGTCGATGTCGGCGACCTCCAGCTCCCAGCCGTCGCTGGTGACGTCCTCGCCGGCGACGGTGGGGATGTGCCCAAGCAGGGTGAGCACCAGTCCGGCGACCGTGGTGTAGTCGCCGGCCGGCCGGCCGGGCAGGTCGACTCCGATGTCGGGCAGGTCGTGCACCGGGAAGGTGCCGGGCAGCAGCATCGCGCCGTCGGCCTCGGTGCGGACGCCGTGCACGTCCCGGTCGGTCTCGTCGTAGATCTCGCCGACGATCTCCTCCAGGATGTCCTCCAGGGTGACGATCCCGTCGGCCGCGCCGCGCTCGTCGACGACCAGGGCGATGTGCTGGCGTTCGGCCTTGAACTGGCGCAACGCGTCGACCACCGACAGCGAGTCGGGCAGCAGCATCGGCGGGCGGGCGCACTCGTCGACGGGGCGGTCGTCGGGCACGCCGACCAGGTCGCGCAGGTGGATGACGCCGACCGCGTCGTCGAGGCCGCCGTGGCGCACCACCGGCGCGCGGGAGTGCCCGGTGGCGGCCAGCACCAGCCGCGCGGCCTCCGCGGTGGTCCCGCTGTCGAGCGTGAAGACCTGCAACCGGGGTACGAGCACCGCGCGCAGCCGCCGGTCGGCGATCTCCACCGCGCCGGCGATGATGGTCCGCTGCTCCTTGGTGAAGCCGTGGTTGCCGGCGACGATGTCGCGCAGCTCGTCGGGGCCGATCTCGTCCGGCTCGTGCTTCGGGTTGAGCCCGACGAGGCGTACCACCAGGTCGCTGGTGGCGCCGAGCACCCAGACGGCCGGCCGGGTGAGGGTGGCCAGCAGGTCCAGCGGGCGGGCGACCAGCAGCGCCCAGCGCTCGGCGGCCTGCATGGCGATCCGCTTGGGGGCCAGCTCGCCGAAGACCAGGGTGACGAAGGTCAGGGCCAGGGTGACCACCACGATGGCGACGGTCTCGGCGGCGCTGCCGAACATCCCGAGCAGCGGCACGAGTGGCTTGGCCAGGGAGACCGCCGCGGCGGCCGAGGCCAGGAAGCCGGCCAGGGTGATGCCGATCTGGATCGTGGCGAGGAAGCGGTTGGGGTCCTTGGCGAGGCGGGCCAGCACCCGCCCGGCCCGGCTGGTGCGCTCCAGCCGCTGGATCTGGCTGTCCCGCAGCGAGACCAGCGCCATCTCACTACCGGCGAAGATCGCGTTGAGGACGACCAGGACTCCGACCAGGGCCAGTTGGCTCCAGTAGCTCTGCACGCCCGGTTCTCTCCCTCACGAGGACGACCCGGTCGGGTAGGACCGGCGGCGCCGCCCGAGGACCCGGCCGGCGTAGGGCTGTCTGTGCCCCGTGCGAGGGTCCGCGAACCCTGCCCCCGCGAACGGGCCGGTCAGTCCGGGCCGCGCGGCTGGTCAGGGCCCGCGAGCGATGCGTCAGACCCGGTCGGCGACGGGCGGGGCGGGCAGGTCGAGCACGTACGAGCCGCCCACGGGGCGGAAGCCGAGCCGAGGGTAGTAAGGGGCGACCATGCCGGGCGGGCTGACCACCCGGCGAAATCCGCGGTCCGTGAAGAGGCTGCTGCGCCGGTAGACGAACTCCCCGGGGGTGAAGTCACGGAACCGCTGGGTGACGTAGTCCAGGTCGACCTGGGCGACGTCGTCGCCCTCGGCGTGCGACAGCACCACCCCGACCACCTCGTCGGCCCGGACCACCAGGAACGCCGAACGCCGGGCGGCGTGCCCGCCCCAGCGGAAGCCGGGGTTGAACCGGGCGATGTCGGCGGCGTGCACCCGCAGGGTGTGGGCCAGGAACTGGTCGTCGACCCCGACCTCCACCACCTGGTACGTCTGCTCGTCGTGCCGGGTGGCGAGCATCTTTCGCAGGTACCACACGTTGATCACGGTGAGCACCACGTTGAGCCCGACCATCGGCCAGACGGCGAGGGCTGCGTTGTAGCCGATCAGCACGAGGCAGCCGACGAGGTTGAGTGCGCGCAGCCGGAGGACGCGCGCCTGCAGCAGCGACCAGACCAGCAGCGCGGAGCCGATCCAGCCGATCAAGTCCAGCCAGTTCACCCTGCGAGACTAGTGGTAACCAGCTCAGCCCGCCTGCTGGGCCGCCGCCCGGTTGCCGCGCCCCGGGTCAGCCGGCGAGTTCCAGGACCCATTCCTCGACCTCGGCGCCGCGACCGTTGGCGTACCCCCGGTCCTCGCCGCTGACGACGAAGCCGCACTTGCGCAGCACGGCGAGGGAGGCGGCGTTGTCCTTGGCGGCGCGGGCGTGCACCGGTCGCTGCGGCAGCTCGGCCAGCAGCGCGGCGAGGGCCCGGGTGGCGTACCCGCGACCCCAGCGGGCCCGGTCGATCCAGTAGCTGACCTCGGTCTGCTCCTCGACGGGGAAGGCGACCACGTGACCCACGACCGCGCCGTCGACGGTGACGGTGCGATTGACGATGGCCGGGTCGGCGCGGATGCGCCGCCAGTGCGCGTCGAACGCCGCCCGGTCGGCCGGGTCGGCGGGGCCGAAGGCGGCCACCCGGTTGGCCTCCGGGTCCTGCTCGAAGGCGAAGAGGTGGGGCAGGTCGTCGTCGCGCACCGGTCGCAGGCGCAGATCCTCGGCGGTCACCGGGGCAGGCTAGCGCCCGCCGGGCCGCCCACCCACCGCCCCGCCCGCCCCGGTGATCAAGAGGTTTACGTCACGCCAAGCCCGGAATCTGACACAAACCTCTTGATCACCGGGACGAGGGCGGGGGCGGGGGCGGGGGCACGGTACGAACCGGACGCCGTGGCCGTGGCAGGATCAGGACATGAACGGATCAGGGACGTCCCGCTGGCGCCGGACCCGGGTGGCACCGGCGCACGCCACGGGCGCGGTCGCCACCGGTGCCCTCGCGGTCGGGGCGCGGGCGGTGGGCGCGGCCGCGACCGGCTCGCTCGCCGTCGCGGCGCTGGCCGGTGGGGCCGTCGCCGTGGCCGTCGTCGCGATCGGTCGGCTGACGATCCGCCGGGCGGTCATCCGGGAGCTGCGCATCGGCCGGCTGGAGGTCGACGAGCTGATCGTGCACCGGCGCGTCGACGGCGCTGCCGTCCGGGGGTCCACCCACGACGGGTGACGGAGAGTCCTCCGGGGAGCTGCCGCCCTTCGCCCCGCCCGCGGGACGGGGCGGTCAGCCCGTCGGGGGCAGGGCCGCGGGGTAGCCGTACAGGTCCAGCAGGCGCACCCGGGCCGCCTGGAGACGGTCCACCACCACGCTCATGAACCGGGCGGTGAGCTGCCGGCCGAACGCGTCGTCGGACTCCATCAGCCGGCGCACTCCGACGGCGGTGAACTCGACGGCGGTGCTGCGCCGCACGGCCACCGCCCCGAACTGCCAGCGGTACGGCGGGAAGAGCCAGGACCAGCCGAGCACCCCGCCCGGGCCGATCGCCTCGATCCCCACGTCACCGCGTCCGGGCACCGGAAAGTCCAGGGCCACCTCCCCGCCCCGGACCAGCCAGAACCGCTCGGCGGGCTGACCGGCCTGGAACAGCCGGTGGCCGGGATGCCAGACGACGGGTCGGGCGTACCCGGTCAGTCGGGTCAGCCAGGGCTCGGGGACGTCGGCCAGGAACGGGTGGTCGCGGAGCATGTCCAGCGGGGTCATGGCGCCTCTTCTCGCCTCGGCGCGAGGCCCGGCGCGTCACCCCCGAACCTCGCAACGGTGGACAGCCTCGACCTCCTGTCGATCGTCCACTCCCATCCGACTCCGCGCAAACCGCCCGCGGCAGGGCCGTTGGTCCCGGGCCGGTCGGGCGCAACGCCCCTGCCGCCGGCTGCGCGCGCGGGCGACGGTGGAGGGGGATGGCGTGCCCGGTGACGCGCCGCGGGGACAACAGGGGACCGGCGGCGGCGGGATCAGTCGGACGGGAGCGGACGGATGCACACTGAGACCAGGACCCGCCCTGGCGGGCTGGGCGAACCGGGTGGGCTGGGGTCAGCCGAGGCCGCCGCCCGGCTGCGCGCCGACGGCCCGAACAGCGTCGCCCCGCCGGCCCGCCGGCACCTGGCCGCCCGCGTCCTGCACCAGCTCACCGACCCGCTGGTGGCCCTGCTGCTGGCCGCGGCCGTGGTCACCGCCGCGCTCGGCGACTGGCCGGACACCGCGGTCATCGCCCTGGTCGTGCTGGTGAACACCGCGATCGGCGTGGTGCAGGAGGTCCGGGCGGACCGGGCGATCGCCGCGCTCGACCAGCTCGCGGCCCCGACCGCCCGGGTGGTCCGCGACGGCCAGGACATGATCGTGCCGGCCACCGAGGTGGTCCGCGACGACCTGGTACGCGTCGAGGCCGGCGACGTCGTCCCGGCGGACCTACGGCTGGTCGAGGCGAGCCGGTTGCGCCTGGACGAGTCGGCGCTGACCGGCGAGTCGGTGCCGGTCGGCCGGGACGTCGGCGACGAGGTGTCCGCCGGCACGGTGGTGACCGTCGGCCGGGCGGTGGGCACGGTGGTCCGTACCGGGACGGCGAGCGCGCTGGGCCGGATCAGCGCCCTGGTCTCCGCCACCCGGCCCGGGGCCACCCCGTTGCAGCGCCGGCTCGCCGGCCTGGGCCGGATGCTCGGGTTGGTCGCGGTGGCGCTGTCCGGGCTCGTGTTCGGCATCGGCGTTTTCAGCGGACGGCCGGTGGTGGACATGGCGGTCACCGCCGTCAGCCTCGTCGTCGCGGCGGTGCCGGAGTCGCTGCCGGCCGTGGTGACCCTGGCCTTGGCGCTCGGGGCCCGTCGGATGGCCGCGGCACGGGCCATCCCCCGGCGGCTGCACGCCGTGGAGACGCTGGGCTCGGTGACCGTGATCGCGTCCGACAAGACGGGCACCCTGACCGAGGGCCGGATGGCGGTGCAGCGGGCGGTGACCGTCGACGGGTCCGCGTACGACGTCACCGGCACGGGCTACGAGCCGCGCGGGACGGTGCGACGCGACGGCGCCGCGGTGGCCGTACCGGACGGGCTGCGCCGCCTGGCGCGGGCCGGGCTGCTCTGCAACGACGCCGCGCTCTCCCCACCGACGGACGAGCGGCCGGGCTGGGACGCGGTGGGCGACCCGCTGGAGGCGGCGCTGGTGGCCTTCGCCGCCCGGTGCGGACTGGACCCGGCGACCACCCGGGCCGCCTGGCCACGGGTCGCCGAGCACCCGTTCGACCAGGCGAACCGCCGGATGACCACGGTGCACCGATCCTGCGACGGTCGCTGGCTGGTGGTGTGCAAGGGGGCCCCGGAGAACGTCCTCACCACGCCGCTGCTCGACGCGGACGACGCGGAGGTCGCCGCGCTGACCGCCCGGGCGCACGAGCTGGCCGGCGCGGGGCTGCGGGTGCTCGCGGTCGCGACGGCGCTGGTGGAGACCCTGCCCGACCCGGCCGCGCCGACCGGGCTACGCCTCGCGGGGCTGGTCGCTGTCGGCGATCCGCTGCGGGCCGGCGCCGCCGACCTCGCGGCGAGCTTCGACGCGGCCGGGGTCCGGTTGCTGCTGGTCACCGGGGACCACCCGGCGACGGCCGCCGCGATCGGCGGTCAGCTCGGCCTCTGGCGCGACGGTGACCCGCTGGTCCGGGGCGACGACGGCGAGCTGGCCGACGCGCACCCGGCGGCCCGGGTGTACGCGCGCACCCAGCCGGAGCAGAAGCTCGACATCATCGCCGGGTTGCAGTCCCGGGGTCACGTGGTGGCGATGACCGGCGACGGGGTCAACGACGCCCCGGCGCTGCGTCGCGCCGACATCGGGGTGGCGATGGGCGGGGGCACGGAGGTGGCCCGGCAGGCCGCCGACCTGGTGCTGGTCGACGACGAGCTGTCCACCGTGGCCGCCGCGATCGGCGAGGGCCGGCGCATCTACGACAACATCCGCCGGTTCCTGCGCTACGCCCTCTCCGGCGGGCTCGCCGAGATCGCGGTGATGCTGCTCGGCCCGCTGTTCGGGCTGCCCGTACCGCTGCTGCCGGCGCAGATCCTCTGGATCAACCTGCTCACCCACGGGGTGCCGGGCGTGGCGCTCGGGGCGGAGCCCGCCGAGCCGGGGACGCTACGCCGTGGGCCGCGCTCGCCGCAGGAGTCGGTGCTGGGCGCCGGCCTGGGCCGGGACGTCCTGGTCACCGGCGGGCTGATCGCGGCCGTGGTGCTCGGCGCCGGGGTGGCCGCCGCCCGGTGGGACCGCCCCTGGCAGTCGGTGGTGTTCGTGGTCCTGGGCCTGGCGCAGCTCGGGGTGGCGCTGGCGGTCCGGGCGCCCCGGCCGGCTGGCGTGCGGGCGGGCAATCCGGCGCTGCTGGTCGCCGTGGCCGGCTCGGCGTTGCTCCAGGTCGGCGGGGTGCTGGTCGAGCCGCTGCGGATGCTGCTCGGCACCGACCCGCTCGGGGCGACCGAGCTGGCGGCGTGCGCGGCGGTCGCCGTGCTGCCAGGGCTGGCGCTGCGCCTGCTGCGCCCGCGCCTCGGCATGCCTACGAGGCGTCCCTACGACCGCCGGGCGACCCCCCGCACCGGACCGGGCCCCACGTCGGCGGAGCCTCACGCGGACCCCGACCTCGCCGCCCCGGCTCCCCGCCTCGCCGGCAACGGTGGCGTCGCCGGCAACGGTGGTTCGGGACCAACGGCCCAGGGTTCGGGTCCGGCGGCCCTGACCGGCGAGCCCGCGCCGGAGCAGGCTGAAACCGGACGAAGGAGGATGCGATGACCAACAGGTCCGGTGCCCCGGTAGTGGTGGGTGTGGACGGTTCCGCCTCAGCCCTGGACGCGGTCCGGGCGGCGACCCGGGAGGCGACGGCGCGCAACCGCCCGCTGCGGGTGGTGCACGCCTTCATCTGGCCGCTGATCGGCACCCCGCTCGGGCCGGTGCCCGGTGTTCCACCCGAGGCGGGGCTGCGCAACCTCGCGGAGGAGGTCATCGCCGAGGCGGTCGCCGAGGCGAGGAAGATCTCCGCCGAGGTGGACGTGACCGGCGAACTCGTCGACGGCTCCCCCATCCCGGTGCTGCTGCGGGAGTCCCGCGACGCGGCGCTGGTGGTGCTCGGCTCCCGCGGCCTCGGCGGCTTCGCCGAGCTGCTGGTCGGCTCGGCGGCGGTCCAGGTGTCGGCGCGGGCCGACTGCCCGGTGCTCGTGGTGCGCGGCGAGCCCCGTGCCGACGGGCCGGTGGTGGTGGGTGTCGACGGCTCGGCGCTGTCCACCGAGGCGGTCGGCTTCGCCTTCGAGGAGGCGGCGCTGCGGGGCACCGGCCTGGTGGCGGTGCACACCTGGCTCTACCCCGCGCCGGTCGGCCCCGGCGACATCCTGCCCGTGGCGTACGACCTCGACTCGCTGATCGAGGAGGAGGAGCGGGCGCTCGCCGAGACGGTCGCCGGCTGGTCGGAGCGGTACCCGCAGGTGCCGGTGCGGCAACGGCTGGTCCGGGGCGCGCCGGCCCCGGTGCTGGTCGAGGAGTCCGCGGCCGCCCAGCTGACCGTCGTCGGCGGGCACGGCCGGGGCGCGTGGGGCGGGTTGCTCCTCGGCTCGGTCAGCCACGCCGTGCTGCACCACGCCCGCTCCCCGCTGGCGATCGTGCGGCACCGCCGGGGCGCCGACCACGGCTGAGCCCGTGTCGTGCCCGTGTCGTGCCCGCGTCAGCCGCTCCCCCGGCCGGCGCGGGCACGACGGGCGTCCGGGTGCAGGCACCGGGCGGGTGCTGCCGCCCGGTGCCGCCACCGGCGTCCCTCCCCGCGAGGGGTAGCCGGCGGCGTGTCAGGGCAAATGCCGGTGACCGGCGGTGGGCCCGTCGACAATGGCCTCTGATCGAGTCCCGGGAGAGCTGATGAACCGACCTGTCGTGGTGGGCGTGGACGGATCGCCGTCGAGCCTGGTCGCCGTCGAGCACGCGGCGCGGGAGGCCGCGTGGCGGTCCCGGCCCCTGCTGCTGGTGCACGGCTACCTGCACCCGCTCGGCTACGGCGTGCCGATCAACCCGTACGACCTCGGGGTGCCCGCGCCGACCGACGAGTCCCGACGGATGCTCGACCGGATGGCGTCCGAGCTGCGCGGGCGCTGGCCCGGCGTCGACGTCGAGGTGCGGGAGGTGGCCGGCGGCCCCGCGGCGAGCCTGGTCGAGGAGTCCCGCCGGGCGGAGCTGGTGGTGGTCGGCAGCCGAGGGCTGGGCGGCTTCACCGGCCTGCTGGTCGGCTCGGTCAGCGCCCAGGTGGCCGGGCACGGGCACTGCCCGGTGCTGGTCGTCCGTCCCGAGGAGCAGCCGATCCCGGTCGACGGCCCGGTGGTCGTCGGGGTGGACGGGTCGGAGCCGGGGCGGCTCGCCGTCGCCCTCGCCGCCGCCGAGGCGGCCCACCGGGGCACCGGCCTGGTGCTGGCGCACGTCACGACGGCCGACGACGCCCGCCCGGCGCCCGACGAGGTCGCGGAGTCGGGGGCGGCGGCCCGGGCCGACTCGACAGACCTGCTCGCCGGGGCCGCCGCCGAGGTGGAGGCGGCGCACCCGGGCCTGACCGTCGAGCGACGGTCGCTGCGGGCGGCCAAGCCCGAGCAGGCGCTGATCGAGGCGAGCGGGGACGCGGCCCTGGTGGTGGTCGGCTCTCGTGGGCGCGGCGGCTTCGCCGGGCTGCTGCTCGGCTCGGTCAGCCAGACGCTGGTGCAGCACGCGCACTGCCCGGTGCTGATCGCCCACCCGTACCCGACCGACGCCGGCTGAGCGGCCCGGCGGCCAGCCCGGCCCCGGTCACGTCGGCCCCGGTCACGTCGGCTCCGATCACGTCGGCCGGGGACCGGCGCTGCCGGCGGGGTTCCGGGCCAGTGCCGGTCAGGGCCGGTCAGGGTCGGTCGCGGCCGGCGAGCAGGTCGTCGAAGCTGGTGGTGAGCGCGAACGGGTCGGGCGGGGCGCCGGTGGCCCGCCGCCGCACCTGGTCGGCCAGCTCCCCGCCCGCGCGGACGATGCGAGCGCGCAGGGCGCCCTCGGCGGTCCCCCCGGACCAGTCCTCCGGCGCGGCGAAGACCGCCGTGGGCACGACCACCGCCCGCAGGTACGCGAACATCGGCCGGAGGGCGTGCTCCAGGGCCAGGGAGTGCCGGGCCGTGCCGGCGGTGGCGGCGATCAGCACCGGCCGGTCCACCAGCGCTCCCGAGTCGAGCACGTCGAAGAACGACTTGAACAGCCCGTTGTACGACCCGTTGAAGATCGGGGTGACCGCGACGACGCCGTCGGCCCCGGCGACCGCGTCGAGGGCCTGCCGCAGCGCCGGCGACGGGAAGCCGGTGAGCAGGTTGTTCACCACGTCGTGGGCATGTTCGCGCAGGTCGACCGGGCGCAGCTCGACCTCGACGCCCGCCCGGACCAGCTCGTCGCGGGTGGCCGCAGCGAGCTGGTCGGCGAGCAGTCGGGTGGACGAGGGCTGGGAGAGCCCGGCGGACACCACGGCCAGGGTGCGGCGGCTCATCGGCCGGTCTCCGTCCCCGCACCGGCGGCGGCCGGCTCGGCGGTGTGCCCGGCGGCGGCGTGCCCGGCGGCGGCCGACTCCGGGGCCCGGGCGGCGGCCGACTCGGCGGCCCGGGCGGCGACGAGCGAGGCGTGGGTGGGAGCCTCGGGCACGTGCGCGGGACGCAGCGCGTCGAACTCCCGGCGCAACACCGGAACCACCTCCTCGCCGAGGATGTCGAGCTGCTCCAGCACGGTCTTCAGCGGCAGGCCCGCGTGGTCGAGCAGGAAGAGCTGGCGTTGGTAGTCGCCGACGTAGTCGCGGAAGCCGAGGGTCCGGTCGATGACCTGCTGCGGGCTGCCCACGGTCAGCGGGGTCTGCGCCGTGAACTCCTCCAGCGACGGCCCGTGGCCGTAGACGGGGGCGTTGTCGAAGTACGGGCGGAACTCCCGGACGGCGTCCTGCGAGTTGCGCCGCATGAACACCTGGCCACCGAGGCCGACGATCGCCTGGTCGGGTGAGCCGTGCCCGTAGTGGGCGAAGCGCTCCCGGTACAGACCGACCATCCGCTGGGTGTGCTCCTTGGGCCAGAAGATGTGGTTGGCGAAGTAGCCGTCGCCGTAGTACGCGGCCTGCTCCGCGATCTCCGGGCTGCGGATCGAGCCGTGCCAGACGAACGGCGGCACCCCGTCCAGGGGGCGTGGGGTCGACGTGAACGACTGCAACGGGGTGCGGAACTTGCCGGACCAGTCGACCACGTCCTCCCGCCACAACCGGCGCAGCAGGTCGTAGTTCTCGATGGCCAGCGGGATGCCGTTGCGGATGTCCTGGCCGAACCACGGGTAGACCGGGCCGGTGTTGCCCCGGCCGAGCATCAGGTCGACCCGTCCGTCGGCGAGGTGCTGGAGCATCGCGAAGTCCTCGGCGATCTTCACCGGGTCGTTGGTGGTGATCAGCGTGGTCGCGGTGGAGAGCAGCAGCCGCTCGGTGCGGGCCGCGATCCAGCCCAGCATGGTGGTCGGCGACGACGGCACGAACGGCGGATTGTGGTGCTCGCCGGTGGCGAAGACGTCGAGCCCGACCTCCTCGGCCTTGCGGGCGATGGTCACCATCGCCTTGATCCGCTCGTGCTCCGACGGCTCCCGCCCGCTGGTCGGGTCGACGGTGACGTCGCCGACGGTGAAGATCCCGAACTGCATGACCGCTCCTCGGCTGGCTACCGGGGCCGTTCCCGGCCCCCGGACGTAGCGCACAACCTATTTGACGAGTCAACTATTCCGGGAGTCGGGGCCCACGCGGGGGTGAGGGTCGGGGCCGGGGATCGAGTTCAGCGGCGGGAGCGGGGCACATGCCGGCGGTAATCGCTCACCGTCGGGTCGCCGGCGATCCAGAACCGCCAGGGCACGTCGTGCGCGCCGGTCACCCCGACCCGGGGGCCGGCCGCGATCGCCGCGTCGGGCACCGGCCCGGCGGCCGGGCGCAGCCGCACGGGTCCGTCGCCGAGCAGGTGGCACCCGTACGCCGCCTTGTCGATGCCGAGGGCGGCGCAGAGCCGGGCCGGCCCGCGGGCCAGGTCCACGTCCCGGCGTACGGCGGCGCGCCGGGCCCGGGCCACGTCGAGGCCGTCGACCACCTCGCCGGCCCGCAGCAGCACCGCCGACGCCTCACCGTCCGGCCCGGTCACCACGTTCACGCACCAGTGCATGCCGTAGGTGAAGTAGACGTAGGCGTGCCCGGCCGGGCCGAACATCACGGCGTTGCGCGGGGTACGGCCCCGGTACGCGTGCGAGGCCGGGTCGCCGGCCGTGCCGGCGTACGCCTCGACCTCGGTGATCCGGACGGTGACCCCGTCGGTCGAGAGCCGGCACCCGAGCAGGCCCCGGGCGGCCGGCACGACCGGCCCGGCCAGCAGCTCGGCCAGCGCGGCGAGGCCGACGTCGCGCACCAGCGCATCGGAGGGCGGCACCATGGCCCGAGCCTATCCGGGGCCGGCCCGGCGCACCCGGCGACCGTGTCGTCCGTGGTGTCGGGCTCCCGAGGGCCCGGCCGCCGGGCGGCTCAGAGACTGTCGGGTAGCCAGATGGTGGCGAGGTGTCACGCTGAGACACGTTGAGTACGGTCTCGAAAGCGTCGTCGTACGACCCCTTGACCATGAACCACCTCGGCCCCCACCACCGCCCCCACGGAGCACGTATTACCCGTGCAAGGCTGCATGACGAGGCACTAGCTAGGGGCTGCCAGCGGCTCCTCGGCAGCTTGGCCCTCGGCCACCGGCGACGACGTGGCTCGGGCGGCGGCGATCGCGGCCTGCCCGGACGGCACCATGATCGCCACGATCATCACGGCGATCGTGACCAGGCCAGCCACGATCAGCAGGGTCTGGACGCTGATCACGTCGGCCAGCGGGCCGAACACCACCATGCCGATCGGGGTGGCCAGGGCCATCACGATGCCGACGTAGCTGAACACCCGGCCGTGCTTCTCCGGCTCCACCGTCTCCTGGATCAAGGTCATGAACGGGGTGGAGAACAGGGGGACCGCGAGCCCGAACAAGAACATGAATCCGTAGAAGACCCACAGGTTGGTGCTGAGGCCCATCGCCACGGTGAGGATCGCGAAGCTGAAGGTGGAGATCAGGATGAGTCCGATCCGGCTGCGCTTGGCCAGCCAGGTGGAGATCAACGCTCCGCCGAGCAACATTCCCACGCTGAACGCGATCTCCAGTACGGCCAGCATCCACTCTTCGCTACCGAAGGTGCGGGCCACCATCAGCGGCGTGACGAACGACGGCGCGACGGTGAGCATGAAGATGATCGCGAAGACCAGCAGTAGCCAGCGGACGATCCGGTGGGTCCAGATGTACCGCATGCCCTCGACCAGGTCCTGTCGATAGGTGGTCGCAGTCTCGGTCACCCGATCCAGGGTGGGCACCGCGACCAGGGCCAGCAGCCCGATGCCGAGCACGGCGGTGATCACGTCCAGGAAGAAGACCGGCACCACTCCGAAACCGGCGTAGATGGCGGCAGCCACCGCCGGAGCCAGCAGGGCCATGGCGGAGCTGATGGTCTGGAACATGCCGTTGACCCGCATCAGCTGGTCGGCCGGCACGATCTGCGGAATGATCGCCTGCACCGCCGGTGTCTGCACCCCGGCCCCGAACGAGCGGACCGCGACCGCCAGCAGGATCACCCACAGGTCCGTGATGCCGTTCAACATCAACAGGGCCAGGACCAGGGTCGCCGCCGCAATGCCCGCGTCGGCGACGATCGTCAGCGTCTTGCGGTTCATCCGGTCGGCCAGCACCCCGCCGAAGATCGACACGACACCTTGGGGGGCGAACGCGCAGACGGCGTAGAGCGCGATCGCCAGGCCGGACTTGGTCTCCAGCGTGACGTACCACATGACCACGTACTGAACGATCATTGAACCGAACAGCGACACGGTCTGGCCGGACAGGAAGAGTGCGACGTTGCGTTTCCAGTGTGTGGGTGCCGGCGCGGGACTGCTCTCGGGGACAAGGCTTGTCTCGGGCACGGTTTCCTCAATCAGGGCAGTTCGTCAGCGGCGACGGCAGACAACCGCAGGGTGTGACGCCATCGGGGCACTGGCGAACGGCCCAGCTCGGTTCGGGAGGCCGGTTGACCCGTACGTCGGTGAGCACTCGCCCGATCAACCCAACCCGGCAACCGCCGGGCTGAGCCGGGGTTACGCCTGGTGCGGCAGTTGATTTCCGACAGCGTGAACGCTCCCGCGGCACGCCCAAGACCATACCGGTGCCAGGGTGGCCGTGGCTCGCAATTTAACCGGGAACGGCACTGGCCGCCGCCCACCTCTACACAGAGTACTTCCTCGCTCGATGACGCGATCACAGCCCTCGAACAGTGTTCTCGGCGCTGTCTCGCCTTCGCAGCCGGCTGTTCAGCCGAGCGGCTGCTGGAGGCTGACCAGGTTGCCGCAGGTGTCGTCCAGGACCGCCGAGAGGACCGGCCCGGTCGGGGCTGGCGGGGCGGTGAACGTGACGCCGAGGCCGGCGAGCCGCTCGTACTCCTGCGCCAGGTCGGCAACAGCGAAGATGATCACCGGAAGCCCCATCTCGCGAACGCCCCGCTGGTACGCCTGCGCCACCGGCGAGCCGTTCGGCTCCAGCAGCAGGTGGACGCCGTCGGGGTCGGCCGGCGAGACGACGGTGAGCCACCGGGCACCACCGCCGAGCGGGACGTCGTGCCCCACCGCGAAGCCCAGCACGTCCGTGTAGAAGCGCTTCGCCTTCTCCTGGTCGTCGACGAAGACGCTGGTCACAGCCACTCTGATCACAGGTATGCCCTTTCCTCTCGCACCGAGAACCTCGGCGACCAAGCCCATCCTCATCCACCTGTACGACAAAAAGGGCACCCTCCGCAACGGACGGGTGCCCTTTCCTTTCCCGAAGTTGTTTGCAGAACACCCAAGGATGTTCCACTCCAGTGGGGTCAGCTCAGGGCATCCACCCGCACGCCGTCCACGAAGGTCGACCAGGACGCGGGAGCGAAGACGAGAGCTGGCCCCGCCACGTCCTTGCTGTCCCGCACGCCGACCATGCCAGTCAGGTTGTCGGCCACCTCCACACAGTTACCCTGCGCACTGCTCCTCGTGCTCTTGCGCCAGGCCGCGCCGGTCAGATCAATCATGGTGCCTCTCCTTGATTTCCTGCATCCGCTGCCGGGATTCCTCAACGCTCAACGCCTGAGCGGTGAGGGCGTTCCACACCTCCGCGTACGTCCTGACCTCATCAAGCCGATCGAGGTAGAGCGCACCCGAAATGCCTTCGCTGTAAACCGTTGTGGGCTCGGCGGACCTGGCACCGTTCGTCGGGAAGTCGAGGATGACAAAGCCGCCGGACACCACCACCTGAGTGATCGTGCCGTTGAGTGGCAGCACCCTGACGGACACGTTGGGCGCGCCGCCGGCCGCTTCCGGGTCAGCAGTCCGCTCCACTCGCAGCTCGACTCGGCGTGGGTGAGAGCGGGGTGGGGTTCGCCGGTCCCGGCCCGTTCCGGGCGTTCAGGTTTGCTCCCTGCGCGGGCGGAACCCCTGACGCGTGGTCTGGGCCCGTACGAGCGCACACGAGCACGCTGGCACAGGAACAAGATCGTGCTCGATCAGGGAAGGTGTGGCCTCGTTGCGGGTAGGAGGCCACACCTTCCGGGATCGAGCACGATCTTGCGCGCCTGGCCGATCGCCGGCGGTTCCCGGTAGGCCGCCCGGCCCCGGAACGCTCCGGAACTGGTAGATCTCCGCTGATCGTCAGGGCAGCGGTCGGTCTCGGTTTGCGGCGATCGCGCTTGACTGCCGCCGGAGACGTCGCCGTGCGTCTCCCACACCTCGACACACGCCCTAACGCACCACGTCGAGGACGTACAGCTGCTCAAGCTTGCCGCTGCGCGGATGCGGCGCCGGCGCCCCCTGGACACGCCAGCCGAGGCCTTCGTACAACCGCACGGCCCGCGTGTTGTCGGTGTACACCGTCAGCACCGCCTGCTCGTACCCTGCCTTCGCCAGTACGTCCGGGACCGCCACCATCAGCTGTCGTCCGACACCTTCACCCCAGACACGCGGGCTGACCCCGACATACCGGACCTCAGCGATCACTTGATCCTCACCACCCGGCCCCCACGGCTCCATCGCCGCAAATCCGATTGTCAGCCCACCGTCGTCAGCCACGAGCAGCACCGACCGCGGTGAACCGTCCAGCACGGCCCGGATCAGCGGACGAGCCAACTCAAGCGGCGCGACGTCCTCATCACCGTCCCGCGCCGCCGTGGTCTCGGCCCAGATCTGCGCGGCAGCGTCCACGCGCTCCGGGCTAACGGTGACCGTGATCTGCAATGCCATCCCGCGAGCCTACGACCCGCGCCCAGCAACAATGATCAACAATTGGCGAAGGGCCGGGGCACGAAGCACAAGGCCTTTGAACGTTTCGTTGACAACTGTTCGTTTGCATGCTGGACTCGGCGCATGACCGCAGCGGAGCAGGATCTCTTCACCGCGCCCGATCCGGCGCACGCCCGGGCGCACCGCACCTATGCCGCGCTGACCCGGATCGCCGAGCGGCACGCGTCCGACGACGCGCGCCGCCGACGCCACACCAACCCGTACGTGCCGGACCCGTACGAGGCGGTGGCCCTGGTGACCGCGCTGGCCGCCGGCGGGGCCGAGCTGGCCGCCGATGAGGAGCCGGTCGACTCCGCCGACCTGGTGGCCGCGCTCACCCTCGTGCCGCACGTGCGGGCGGAACTGGACGCGCTGGAGGCCGGGCTGCTCCGGCTCGCCCGCGACCGGGGGCTGACCTGGCAGTCGATCGCCTACGGGCTGGGCCTCGGCACACCCCAGGCCGCCCGGCAGCGCTACGAGCGGCTCACGGGCCGGGTCGGCGCCGAGACCGGGAGTGACACCCGGGGCCAGAGCGACGAGTCAGGCCAGAGCGACACCCGGGCCGAGAACAGCGGGCGGGGCGACCGCGAGGGCCACAGCGGCGGGCGGGCGAGGTGACGGAGCGCGCGGAACTGCTGGCGTACTGCCTGGCGAAGCCGGGGGCGTGGCTGGACCGGCCGTGGGATGACAACGAGGTGGTGAAGGTGCGCGGGCGCATCTTCGCCTTCCTCGGCCCCGAGTCGGGCGAGCGGGTAGGCGTCAAGTGCGGCCCGACCCGGGACGTGGCCGACGAGTGGCTGCACCGGTTCCCCGACGACGCGGTCCCCTCCCCCTACCTCGGCCGGTCGGGGTGGAACAGCCTGCGGCTGGCCGGCGCGATCGACGGCGACGAGCTGCGCGAGGCGGTGGACGCCTCGTACGAGGCGGTGGTGGCGAAGCTGCCGAAGCGGGACCGCCCGGCGGCGGGCTGAGGCCGGGACCGCCCGGCGGCCGGCTGAGCGCGGCACGACGACCGACGCGGCGCGCGGGAAGCTCCCGCGCGCCGCGTCAGGACGGCGTCGTCAGCGGGGCACGACCTGCTCGGCGGCCCACTCCCGCCAGCCGGCGAGCTGGTCGACGGCGGCGGCGAGCTGGTCGGCGACCGGGCCGGGGCCGGTGGAGCCGGGGGTGGTCCGCGCGGCCAGGGCCGAGGAGACCGACAGCACGTCGCGCACCGACGGGTCGAGGTGCTCGCTGACCGTCGCCAGATCGGCGTCGGAGACCTCGTCGAGGGCGCAGTCGCGGACCGCGCAGAGCGCGACCAGCCTGCCGGTGATCTCGTGCGCGTCCCGGAAGGGCACGTTGCGGCGGACCAGCCAGTCGGCGACCTCGGTGGCCAGGGAGAAGCCGACGGGGGCGGCGGCCACCAGGCGGTCGACCCGGACGGTCATCGTGGAGATCATCCCGGCGAGGGCCGGCAGCAGCAGCTCCAGGGTGTCGACCGCGTCGAAGGCCGGCTCCTTGTCCTCCTGCATGTCCCGGTCGTACGCCATCGGCAGGCCCTTGAGCATGGTCAGCACGCTCACCAGGCCGCCGATGAGCCGACCGGACTTACCCCGGGCCAGCTCGGCGACGTCCGCGTTCTTCTTCTGCGGCATGATCGACGAGCCGGTGGCGAAGGCGTCGTCCAGCTCGACCCAGCCGAACTCGTGCGACGTCCACAGCACCACCTCCTCGCCGAGGCGGGACAGGTGCACCCCGATCATCGCGGTGATGAAGAGGAACTCGGCGACGAAGTCCCGGTCGGCCACGGCGTCCATCGAGTTGGCGAAGGACGTGCGGAAGCCCAGCTCCTTCGAGACCGCCACCGGGTCCAGCGGCAGGCCGGAGCCGGCGAGCGCGCCCGCGCCGAGCGGGCTGACCGAGGCCCGGTGGTCCCAGTCCCGCATCCGGTCCAGGTCGCGCAGCAGCGGCTGCACGTGGGCCAGCAGCCAGTGGCCGAAGGTGACCGGCTGGGCGTGCTGAAGGTGGGTCATCCCCGGCGCGGCCGTGTCGACGTGCCGCTCGGCCTGCTCGGCGAGGGCCTCGGCCAGCTCGACCAGCCGGGCGGCCACGCCCCGGGCGTGGTCGCGCAGGTAGAGCCGCAGGTCGGTGGCGACCTGGTCGTTGCGGGACCGGCCGGCACGCAGCTTGCCGCCGAGGCTGCCGAGGCGCTCCAGCAGCCCGCGTTCCAGGGCGGTGTGCACGTCCTCGTCGTCCACGGTGGGGCGGAACGACCCGGAGGCGCAGGCGGCCTCCAGGTCGTCCAGAGCGGCGAGAATGCGGCCCAGCTCCTCCGGGTCGAGCAGGCCCGCGCCCGCCAGGACCCGGGCGTGCGCCCGGGACCCGGCGATGTCGTACGGGGCGAGGCGCCAGTCGAACTGCACGCTGACCGACAGCCGGGCCAGGGCCTCGGAGGGGCCGCCGGCGAACCGGCCGCCCCACAGGCTCGTACGGTTGGTCGCGGCGCTGTTCTCGGTGAGGCTCTTGTCGTCCACGCCGCTCATTGTGGTTCCCACGGTCAGGAGCCGCTCAACCGGGCGTCCCGTGCGGCGGCCATCTTGCTGGGCAGGCCCCACAACTGCACGAAGCCCTTGGCGAGGGACTGGTCGAACGTGTCGCCGGTGTCGTAGGTGGCCATGCCGAAGTCGTACAGGCTGGCCTCGGAGCGCCGGCCGGTGACGGTGGCCCGGCCGCCGTGCAGGGTGAGCCGCACCTCGCCGGAGACGTGCTGCTGGGCGTCGTCGATGAAGGCGTCCAGGGCCTTCTTCAGCGGCGAGAACCAGAGGCCGTCGTAGACCAGCTCGCCCCAGCGCTGGTCGATGCCCTTCTTGAACCGGGCCAGGTCCCGCTCGACGGTGACCGCCTCCAGCTCCTGGTGGGCGGCGATCAGCGCGATCGCGCCGGGTGCCTCGTACACCTCGCGGCTCTTGATGCCGACCAGGCGGTCCTCGACCATGTCGAGCCGGCCGACGCCCTGCGCGCCCGCCCGCCGGTTCAGCTCCAGGATCGCCTGGTACGGGGTGACGGTCTCGCCGTCGATCGCGACCGGCACGCCGGCGTCGAAGGTGATGACCACCTCGTCGGCGTCGCGCTCCTGCGCCGGGTCGGACGTGTACGAGTACAGGTCCTCGATGGGGGCGTTCCAGATGTCCTCCAGGAAGCCGGTCTCCACGGCCCGGCCCCACAGGTTCTGGTCGATCGAGTACGGCGACTTGGCCGACACGTCGATCGGCAGCCCCTTCTCCTCGGCGAAGGCGATCGCCTTGTCCCGGGTCCAGGCGAAGTCCCGGGCCGGGGCGATGATCTTCAGGTCGGAGGCGAGCGCGGCCAGGCCGACCTCGAAGCGGACCTGGTCGTTGCCCTTGCCGGTGCAGCCGTGCGACACGATGGTGCCGCCGTGCTTGCGGGCCGCGGCCACCAGGTGCTTGACGATCAGCGGCCGGGACAGCGCCGAGACCAGCGGATACCGGTCCATGTAGAGGGCGTTGGCCCGCATCGCCGGCAGGCAGTACTCGGCGGCGAACTCGTCGCGCGCGTCCACCACCTCGGACTCGACGGCCCCGCAGTCCAGGGCGCGCTGCCGGATGGCGTCGAGGTCCTCACCGCCCTGCCCGACGTCCACCGCCACCGCGATGATCTCGGCGCCGGTCTGCTCGGCCAGGTACGGAATCGCGACGGAGGTGTCCAACCCCCCGGAGTACGCAAGGACGACCCGCTCGGTCATGGTGTGTTGCTCCCTTCAACGTTCTCTTCCCGGCGGGACCACGCGGCGAGCTTCTCGCCCAACGCGGCACCGCCGACGGCCTCGCGGGCCACGACGAGGATGGTGTCGTCGCCGGCGATGGTGCCGACAACCTCGGGCAGGCCCGCTCGGTCCAACGCGCTGGCCAGGTATTGGGCTGCGCCCGGCGGGGTGCGCAGCACGGCGATGTTGCCGCTGGAGTCGACCTCGTTGAGCAGCTCCCGAAGCAGCCGGATCAGCCGGGCCGGGGCGGCCTCGGCGTCGCGCAGCGGCCGGTGGCCGTCCTCGGGGATGACGTACACGGGGCGCCCGTCGCCGCCCCGGGCGGTGACCGCGCCCAGCTCCTTGAGGTCCCGCGACAGGGTGGCCTGGGTGACTCCCACGCCGTCGCCGGCAAGCAGGTCGGCCAGCTCCGTCTGCGAACGGACCGCCTTGTCGCGGATCAGCTCGACGATGCGGGCGTGCCGGGCGGCGCGGGTCAGCGGGGCGGTCATTCCCGGCTCTCCAGCAGGTACGCCAGCAGCGCCTTCTGCGCGTGCAGCCGGTTCTCCGCCTGGTCGAACACCGCGCTCTGCGGGCCGTCGAGCACCTCGTCGGTGATCTCCTCACCCCGGTGCGCGGGCAGGCAGTGCAGCACGATCGCGCCCGGCGCGGCATGCCCGAGCAGCTCCTTGTTGAGCTGGTACGGCAGGAACGGGGTGGTCCGGTCCAGCCCGTCGGACTCCTGCCCCATCGAGGTCCAGGTGTCGGTGGCCAGCACGTCGGCGTCCCGGACCGCCTCCACCGGGTCGCGCAGCACCCGCGCCGACCCGCCGGTGCCGGCGGCGATCTCCGCAGCCCGGGCGACCACCTCGGGGTCGGGGGCGAACCCGTCCGGCCCGGCGACCCGCACGTGCATCCCGGCGGTCGCCCCGGCCAGCAGGTACGAGTGCGCCATGTTGTTCGCCGCGTCCCCGACGTACGCCAGGGTGCGGCCCCGAGTGCCGCCGAACCGCTCGCGGACGGTGAGCAGGTCGGCCAGGAGCTGGCAGGGGTGGAAGCCGTCGGTGAGGGCGTTGATCACCGGCACGCTCGCCCCGGCGGCGACCTCGGCGATCCGGTCGTCGCCGTGGGTGCGCAGCACGATCGCGGCCACGTACCGGGACAGCACCCGGCCGGCGTCGGCGAGGGTCTCGCCCCGGCCGAAGTGGGTGACCTGGGTGTCCACCACGAGCGGGTGGCCGCCCAGCTCGGCGATGCCGGCGTCGAACGAGATCCGGGTGCGCAGGCTCTGCTTGTCGAACAGCACCGCCACCGACCTCGGGCCGGCCAGCGGCTTGTGGGTGTACCGCTCGGCCTTCATCCGGGCGGCCAGGTCCAGCACGGCCGACTGCTCGGCCGGCGAGAGGTCGTCGTCGCGCAGCAGGTGGCGGGTCATGCGGTGGCCTCCGGGGTGGTGGCGGCGTCGAGGGCGGCGGGCAGGGCGGCCAGGAAGGCGTCGACCTGGTCGGTGGTCAGGATCAGCGGCGGGGCGAGCCGGACCACGCCGGGCTGCACCGGGTTGGCCAGGAACCCGGCCTCCCGCAGCGCGGTCACCAGCGCGCCGGACACGTCGGCGGTGAGCACGATCCCGAGCAGCAGGCCCGCGCCGCGCACCTCGGCCACGAGGGGATGGCCGAGCGCCTCGACGCCCCGGCGCAGCCGCTCGCCGACCCGCTTGACGTGGTCGAGCAGCCCCTCGCTGGCGATGGTCGACACCACCGCGAGGGCGGCGGCGCAGCTCACCGGGTTGCCGCCGAAGGTGGTGCCGTGGGAGCCGGCCCTGAGCAGGTCGGCGGCCGGGCCGAAGGCCAGGCAGGCGCCGATGGGCAGGCCGCCGCCGAGGCCCTTGGCGAGGGTGACGATGTCGGGCTCGACGCCCTCCGCCTGGTGGGCGAACCAGTGCCCGGTGCGGCCGACACCGGTCTGCACCTCGTCGAGGACCAGCAGGGCGCCGTGCCGGGCGGTGATCCGCCGGGCCTCGGTGAGGTAGCCGGGGGGCGGGACGACGACGCCGTTCTCGCCCTGGATCGGCTCCAGGATGACCATGGCGGTCGCGTCGGTCACCGCCTCGGCGAGGGCCGCCGCGTCGCCGTACGGGACGTGGGTGACGTCGCCGGGCAGCGGGCGGAACGGGTCGGCCTTGGCGGGCTGGCCGGTGAGCGCGAGCGCGCCCATGGTCCGGCCGTGGAAGCCCCCGACGGTCGCCACCACCTGCGTACGCCCGGTGAGCCGGGACAGCTTGAACGCGGCCTCGTTGGCCTCGGCGCCCGAGTTGGCGAAGAAGACCCGGCCACGCCGGCCCGCGAGGGCCAGCAGCAGCTCGGCCAGGGCCACCGGCGGCTCGGCGACGAACAGGTTCGACACGTGCCCGAGGGTGGCGACCTGCCGGGACACGGCGGCCACCACGGCCGGGTGGGCGTGGCCGAGGGCGTTGACCGCGATGCCGCCGAGCAGGTCGACGTACTCCCGGCCGGCCTCGTCGACGACGACCGCGCCGGAGCCGGACACCAGGGCGAGCGGCGGGGTGCCGTAGTTGTCCATCAGCGACTGCCGCCAGCGGTCCACCAGCGTGCTCATGACGGAATCACCATCGTTCCGAACCCTTCCGAGGTGAAGACCTCAAGCAGCGTGGAGTGGGCGACCCGGCCGTCGACGACGTGCGCGGCGGGCACACCCTGCCGCACCGCCCGCAGGCAGGCCTCCATCTTCGGGACCATCCCCGATTCCAGGGACGGCAGCAGCTTCGCCAGGTCGTCGGTGGTGATCTCGCTGACCAGGCTGTCGGTGTCGGGCCAGTTCGCGTAGAGGCCGGGGACGTCGGTGAGGACGACCAACTTGCGGGCCTCGAGCGCGATCGCGAGCGCGGCGGCGGCGGTGTCGGCGTTGAGGTTGTGCAGCACCCCGTCGACGTCCGGCGCGACGGTGGAGATCACCGGGATGCGGCCGGCCGCGATCAGGTCGGTCACCGCCGACGGGTCGACCGACTCGACGTCGCCGACCTGACCGACGTCCACCGGCTCCCCGTCGACGTACGCCGGGCGGCGCACGGCGGTGAACAGGCCGGCGTCCTCGCCGGAGAGGCCGACGGCGTACGGGCCGTGCGCGTTGATCAGCCCGACCAGCTCCCGGCCGACCTGGCCGACCAGCACCATCCGGACGACGTCCATCGCCTCGGGGGTGGTGACCCGCAGGCCGCCCTTGAACTCGCTGTCGATGCCGAGCCGGCCGAGCATGGCGGAGATCTGCGGCCCGCCGCCGTGCACGACGACCGGCTTGAGGCCGGCGTAGCGCAGGAACACCATGTCGGCGGCGAAGGCCCGCTTGAGGTCGGGGTCGACCATCGCGTTGCCGCCGAACTTGACCACGACGGTGGCGCCGGCGAGGCGGGCCAGCCAGGGCAGCGCCTCGATCAGGGTCTCGGCCTTCGCCTGGGCCCGGGTGAGATCCGCGGAGAGACTCATGACGAGTACGCCGAGTTCTCGTGCACGTACGCGTGCGACAGGTCGTTGGTCCACACGGTGGCCTCCGCGTCGCCGGCGTGCAGGTCGATCCGGATCGTCACGTCCCGCCCGGCGAGGTCGACCTTGGAGCGGTCCTCGGCGGCGGCGCCGGAGCGGCACACCCAGATCCCGTTCACGGCGACGTCGACGGCGTCCGGCTCGAACGCGGCGGCGGTGGTGCCGACGGCGGCGAGGATCCGGCCCCAGTTCGGGTCGTTGCCGAACAGCGCCGTCTTGACCAGGTTGTTGCGGGCCACCGACCGGCCCACCTCGACCGCGTCGTCCTCGCTCGCGGCGCCGACCACGTCGATGGTGATCTGCTTGGTGGCGCCCTCGGCGTCGGCGATGAGCTGCTGGGCCAGGTCGTGGCAGGCGGCGGTGACGGCGGCGGTCAGCTCCGCCGGCGTCGGCTCGATGCCGGACGAGCCGCTGGACAGCAGCAGCACGGTGTCGTTGGTGGACATGCAGCCATCGGAGTCGATCCGGTCGAAGGTGACCCGGCAGGCGGCGCGCAGCGCGGTGTCGAGCGCCTCCGGCCCGGCCACCGCGTCGGTGGTCAGCACGCAGAGCATCGTCGCCATGGCCGGGGCGAGCATGCCGGCGCCCTTGGCCATGCCGCCGACGGTCCAGCCGCTGCCTGCGGCCACGGTGGTCTTCGGCCGGGTGTCGGTGGTCATGATCGCCTCGGCCGCGGCGGCGCCGCCGCCGCGGGACAGGCCCCGGATCGCCGCCCGCACGCCGGGCAGCAGCTTCGACATCGGCAGCCGCTCGCCGATCAGGCCGGTGGAGCAGACCGCGACGTCGGCGGCGCCGAGCCGCAGCCGAGGGCTGGACGAGGTCAGCGCGGCGGCCGTGTGCTCGGCGGTGGCATGGGTGTCCTGGAACCCGGCCGGCCCCGTGCAGGCGTTCGCGCCACCGGAGTTCAGCACCACGGCGCGGGCCACTCCGCCGCGCACCACCTGCTGGGTCCACAGCACGGGCGCGGCCTTGACCCGGTTGGCGGTGAAGACGCCGGCGACCCCGGCGTCCGGGCCGTCGTTGACGACGAGGGCCACGTCGCTGGCGCCGCTGCCCTTGAGCCCGGCGGCGACCCCGGCAGCCCGGAACCCCTTCGGTGTGGTGACACTCATGGTGCGATCCCCCAGACGGACAGGCCCATGGTCTCCGGCAGGCCGAGCATCAGGTTGGCGCACTGCACGGCCTGGCCGGCGGCGCCCTTGCCGAGGTTGTCGATCGCGCTGACCACGATCACCCGACCGGAGTCGACGTCGACACCCGCCTGGAGGTGGCAGGAGTTCGAGCCGAGGGTGGCGGCGGTGTGCGGCCAGGCCCCCTCGGGCAGCACGTGCACGAACGGCGCGTCGGCGTACGCCCGCGCGAGCACCGCCCGGGGGTCGGCGTCGCCGGTCGGCACGGCGGTGACCGTGGCGAGGATGCCGCGCGGCATCGGCGCGAGGACCGGGGTGAGGGAGAGGCTGGTCGCGCCGGTGGCCTGCTTGATCTCCGGCACGTGCTGGTGGGCCCCGACCTTGTACGGCGACAGGTCGCCCATCACCTCGCTGCCGAGCAGGTTGGTCTTGGCGGCCCGGCCGGCACCGGAGGTGCCGGAGGCGGCGACCACCACCACGTCGGCGGGGGCGACCGCGCCGGCCGCGACCAGCGGGGCGAGCGCGAGCGTGGTGGCCACCGCGTAGCAGCCGGTGTTGGCGACCCGGGTCGCGGCGGCGATCGCGGCACGCTGGCCGGGCAGTTCGGGCAGGCCATAGGTCCAGGTCCCGGCGTGCTCGCCCCCGTAGTACCGCGTCCAGGCGGCGGCGTCGCGCAGCCGGTGGTCCGCGCCCAGGTCGACCACCCGGACCGTCTCCGGCAGGGCGGCGGCCAGGGCCGCCGACTCGCCGTGCGGAAGGGCCAGGAAGACCAGGTCCGCGTCGGCCAGCGTCGCCGGCTCGGTCGCCGCGAACACCAGGTCCAGCCCGACGAGCTGCGGGTGTACGGCGGTGACCGGCGCACCGGCCTGGCGGTGCGCGGTGGCGGCGACCAGGTCGAGCTCGGGGTGGCCGGCGATCAGGCGCAGCAGCTCGCCCCCGGCGTAGCCGCTCGCCCCCGCCACCGCAACTCGGATACCCATTCCTACCTCCGCATGACTATGCAGCGAAGGCTACCCGGTCCGGACGACGCGCTGCAAGTTCATACGGACCATCGCATGGACATGACACGGTGACCGTCGTCACCTCCACACGATCGGGGCCGAACCGGGCAGGCCGCCTGGACGGACACCGCACGGCGGGTCCCTTCCCGGCGGGGAACGCCGGGAAGGGACCCGGGTCAGTTCGCCCGCGGGCCGATCCCGTTCTGCCGCTCGTACGTCCGCAGCGCCGCGTCCCACGCCTCGGTGTACTCCGACGGGCCGAGGCCGAGGTCGTTGTGCCCGCGCACCGCCTCCCGCAGCAACGTGAGCAGCTCCGGCACCGTTCCCCGGCGCTCCTCGGCGTAGCGGCGGAACACCTCGGCGAACTGCTCCCCCGTCAGCCGGGCCGCGTGTGCGGTGACCGGGTCGTCCTCCAAGGCCTGCAGCACCGCGCCCCACCTGCGAGTCAGGTCATCGGCCTGGCTGGCCCGAATCTTCTGCAGCTCGTGGTCGCACTCCAGCTTGATCCGCTCCTCCCAGTACGGCCGCAACCGCTCCCGGATCCGCTCGTCGGGGCTCACCCGCACCTGGACCGTGAAGTGCGGCCGGGTCTCGTCGCGGGGCCAGCGCTGACCGAGCAGGACGTTGTTCAGCGCCCGCTCCAGGTCGCGCGAACAGTGCGGCTCGTGCTCGCGGGCCAGATCGATCGCCTGTTCCCGGACGACCCCGCCTGCCCAACCGAGATAGCCCTCGGCACGCAGGCGCAACTCCTCGACGCTCATGTGCCGTGCGCGCCAGGTGTAGACGACGTGCAGGCGAAAGTCGAAGGCGTCCCCCTTTGCCGGCACGAGGATCGGGTGCGGCACGTCCTGGCGGTAGGTGACCACCGGGGGCAGCGGCGGCGGGGGTGGCGGCCCCACGGGGACCGGCTTTGGCGGGAAGAAGAGACGCAAGAGCAGGTGCCAGAGAGGCTGCCACCAGCGGCGACTCCGCTGGGCCAACGGCCGCGTGGTGGGGTAGTGGTGGATGCTCATGTGGGGTCCTCATCGATCAGTCGTCGTACGTCGTTCAGCAGGGCGTTGCCGGGCATCAGGGGGCCCCAGACGTACCGGAGCTGGTGGTCCAGCCGATGGCGTAGCGGTTCCCGGCCCGCCACCACCAGGTCGAGCAGACGCCGGCAATACGCGGCCACCTCGGGGTGGCCGTCGGCACGGCTGAGCCAGAAGCCGAGCGTGCGCCACGCCCGGTACGCGGTTCCGGGAAGGCAGAGCGCGGTCGCCCAGCAAGTGGCCAGGTCCCGCAGCTCCACGGTGCCGGCGCCGACCAGATCGAGCAGCTCCGGCCAGTGCTCCCGGGGCGCGGGGGCCCACCGGTCGGCGAGCACCCGCAGCGCCCGGCCGGCGTGCAGCCGCACCTCCGGGTCGTCGGCGGTGGCCCATTCGGCCAGCGCCGGCAGCACGCTCGCCGCATGGCCCGCGACGTACACCTCCTCCAGACCACGCACCACCGAGTTGTGCCACCGCTGCATGCGCGCCTCGGCCACCCGGCGCAGCTGCACCAGGGCCGTCTCCGGCCAGAGCCAGGCAAGGCCTGACGCGTACGCCCGCGCGACGGTGTCGCGCAGGTGCGCCGCGCCGCCGGCCGCCCACCCGTCCAACTCCACCCGGACGCGCCGGCGCAGCTCCGGCTGCATGGCCATGCCGACCAGTGCGATGGCGGCTGCCTGCCGGACCCCGGCGCGACGTTCCCGGGCCAACTGGTCGACCGTGCGCAGCGCGGCGTGCACCCCGTGGACGGCGGACCAACTGATCGCCCCAGCGGCGGCCTGCCTGACCCCGGGCGTGCCGTCCCGCACGAGGTCGGCCAGCCAGCCGAGCAACTGCTCCGGCAACCACCAGTCCGTCCAGGCGACCTCCAGCAGGCTCGCCCGCAGCTGGTCGTTGCCTGGGGCGAACTCGATCCGCCGCCCGCCCGGAGCCCGGTCGTCGCCGACCAGCAGCACCGCCTGCCGCAGGACCGGACCGAGCAACGTGTCGAGCACCCCACCCGCACCCGCCCCAGTCAACAGGCCGGGCGGCCCACCATCGGCGACCGGGAATCCCGGCACTCCGCCGCCGGGGGATGACAGCCCCTGCGCGGTGTCGCCGGCCGGCGACAGCCACAGCCCGGCACCGCCGAGGCCCGGCGCGGCCAGCGCTCCGGCCGCGGCGTGGATCTCGGCTACCGGCTGCCCGGCGAGCACCGCACAGGACAGCCGGAACGCGCGGCGCCGGTCGGCGCCCCAGGCGATCGCGTCGCCGCCATCGTCTGCGGCGAGGACACGGGCTGCCCGCTCGCGTAGCTGGCGGGGCAGCAACCGCTCCAGCCGTTCGGTGAGTTCGACGTCCCGCGGGACGAAGCGGGCCAGCAGTTGCGCCAGGTGGACCACCTCGCCGGGGCGGGAACTCCCGGCCAGGTGGGCCGCCAGCAGCGGGTGGACAACGCACTCCTCGTCGACGTACTCGTCGACGCAATCGCCGGCGCAGCCGGGGCCGCACGAACCGACGCAGCGGCCCCGCAGATGGCGACGCAGCTGGGCCCGGAACACGTCGGCCGCGGCGGCGCTCCGGTGTTCGACCAGGTGGCCCGCAAACTCGTGATCTCGGCGGCCGAAGTCGCCGACGAGGATCAGGGTGGCCCCGGTAGCCTCGGCGCGGGCGGCCAGACCGACCAGGGCCATGCCGTCCAGTTGCCGCACCACCGCCTCCGAGAGCGGCCACACGTAGCCATGCCCCTCACGCAGCAATGCGTCGCGGCGTAGCAGGTCGGCCGGCTGTTCCGCGTGCAGTAGAGCGACCCGGTCGAAGTCGTGCCGGCGGGCCGAGGCCAGATACGCCGCAGTGTGCCGCCCGGTGCCCTCGGCCGCCGACAGACAGACCAGGTGGCGCTGCTTGAGGTTCCGATCGAGTTCCGGATCGCTTGGTGTGTGGGCATACCCGTCGGCCAACTGCCGTACCCAGGTCCCGCTGCGCGTCTCGGTCCAGCTCAGGCCGTCCTCCGTCCGCGCCGTGGTGATGTTCAGCTGCGTACCGATCGCCGTCGCACCTGGGCCGGTGGCGTTCTGACCTCGCACCCGCACATCGCCCACGTCGATCGCGGACGCGGGTCCGAGCAGGGACGCGAGCCGGGCGAGGACGTCCTCGGGGTCCAGCGCCTCCTCCGGTTCGTCGGTCAGGTCGGCGTCGTCGGGCTCCCCGACCTCGGTCGGATCCGCCGGGAGACCCGCCGAGCCGTCCTCGACGCCGCCTCGCCACCCCTCGGCGTCGGCGAACGACGCACTGTCGCGGGCCTCACCGGCGACGTCGTCGGGAGCCGGCGACGACCCGTTCGAACCGTCTTCGTTCCCGGCCCGCCGAGGGCCCGGCCACGGCTCGGACTCGTTCACCGTTGGCCCCCACCCCTGCCGAACGCGTCGCGGCCGACCGAACCGATCGCCATCGCGCCCGGCCCCACCGCGTTCTGCCCGCGCACCCGGATGTCGCCGGTGCGGATGCCGTCACCCGGTACGGTGCGCCCGCCGGTGTCGGGACGGGACGGCCCTGGCGGCGGAACGGCCGGTGAGTCCGCCGTCCCCGCCTCCGTATCGGTCTGTGGTATTGCCGGTCCGTCCCCGTCCAGCGGCGGCACGGAGGACAGGTCCTCGTCCACCACGCAGAGCCAGGCATGCTCGTCGAAGCCCTTGTCGGGTTTGCTGACCCGCACCCGCCGGAACCGTTCCGGACGCATCTCCTCCGGGTACTCGGACACCACATCGCGGAAGATGTCGGTCGAGACGACCAACGCGACGCCCGCGTGGGGAAAGGCCGACAGCGCGCGCCGGACCGGTTCGGCGTCGCAGAGCCGGCTGACGAACACGACGGCGTTTCCGGGAAAGCCGTTCGCACCGTCGAGGTGGACGAGGCCTTGGTGGACCGCGATGCGCAGCCGGATCCTCGCCGCCGTCACCCGACTGCCGTTGTACGCCCGCAGCCGCCGATTCAGCTCCGGCACGAACCGGCCGACCACCCGCGCCTCGGGAACGTCCCGGGGCAGGATGGCCAGTTCGCCGTCCCCGGCCTGCTGGGTGCTCCAGGCCACCCGGTCCAGTCCGACGTCGCGGGCGGCCTCGTGCAGCAGACGTCGGAAGTCCTGCTGGGCCTCGTATTGCTGAAGGTTGCTGCGCCGGCTGTACCGCTCCATGTCCACGGAGACCAACAGCCTTCGCTCGGGATGGTGCATGAGCGTGCCGCCCTTTCGTCACCCGGCCCGCCCCCGTCGGGTGGGCCGCCGGAGACATCGAACCCGCGCGCGCCGACCGGGACCCCGTAGAAGTACGGCTTCCCGCGCGCTGTCGGCCACCGGTCATCCCGCCCAGGTCCGGTATCCCCAACGGCCGGCCGGGGTGTGCTGGGGACATGACGAAAGACGTGGCCGAACTGCTGCTGACCATCGGCTGGTCACCCGCGCAGGTGCTGACGGTGCTGGCCCTGCAGACGGTGGCGACCGCCCTGCTCCGGGCAGGTACGTCGCGCTACGCGCAGGGTCGGCTACGCTTCGACGGTTTCCGTGGCTTGGGGAAGGCGAGAATGTCGATGCACCGCGAGCCCTCCGGCGTCGAGTGGCCGTACGGAACCTTCCTGCGGCGGCTGGAGCCGTCGGTCCGCACGGTCCTGCTCGATCTGGGCGTGCGACGCCGGGTGCCGACCGGGCAGATCCTGATCCACGAGGGCGCCCATGAGTCGCACCTGGTGCTCCTGGAGGAGGGGCTGACGAAGGTCACGGCGAGCCTGCCCGACGGGCGTTCCGCGCTGCTGTCGCTGCGGGTGGGCGGTGACCTGGTCGGCGAGATGTCCGCCCTCAACGACAAGCCCCGCTCGGCGACGGTGACGGCCTGTGGGTCCATCCGCTACAGCGTCATCCCGCGGGAGCGGTTCAACCGGTTCCTGCGGGATCATCCACAGGCTGCGGTCGAGCTCGCGGCGATGGTGTCCGACCGGCTGCGCTGGTCGAACCGGCGCCGGATCGACTTCACCTCGTACGCGGTGAAGATCAGGGTGGCCCGGGTGGTCGCCGAGTTGTGCCGCACCCACGGCCGGCGCAGCCGGGACGGGGTGGTCATCGACGTGCGGCTCACCCAGCCGGAGCTGGCCACCATCTGCGGGGCCGCGGAGACGTCGATCCAGAAGACGCTACGCGAGCTGCGGGCCGACGGCCTGCTGGACACCGACTACCGGAGGATCACCGTTCGCGACCTGCCCCGGCTACGCGCTCTCGGCAAGCTGGACCCGCACGAGGGTTGACCGACCCAGGCGAGTTGGCAGGGCCCCTTCCCGGAGCGGAAGCGTCGGGAAGGGGCCCTGCTCGCACCTCAGGCGCCGCGCAGGGTGGCGCCGAAGCGCTCCGCCGCGCGCGCGACGGCCCCGTCGCGGGCCGCCACCGCCTCCTCGACCGTCAGCGTCCGGTCGGGGGCGCGGAAGGTCAGCTTGTACGCCAACGACCGGCGCCCCGCGCCGAGCTGCTCGGAGGCGTACACGTCGAACAGCCGGACGCCCTCCAGCAGCTCGCCGGCGCCCTCGACGAGGGCCCGCTGCACCTCGGCGGCGGGCACCCGCTCGTCCACCACCAGCGCCACGTCGATCAGCGCCGGCGGGAAGCCGGAGATCGTCGGGGCCGGGGCGACCGGGGCGGGCGGCAGCGCGTCCAGGTTCAGCTCCATGGCGCTGGTGCGCCGGGGCAGCTCCAGCGCGGCCACCACGGTCGGGTGCAGCTCACCGGCGTGGCCGACGACGGTCCCGTCGACCAGCAGCTCGGCGCAGCGGCCGGGGTGCCAGGGCGCGTACTCGGCGGCCCGCACCTCGACCAGGTCGGCGGGGATGTCGGCGGCGGCGAGCACCGCCCGGCCGGCCTCGACCGCGTCCGCCCAGCCGGCCGGCCGGCCGGCGCCCCACCAGCCGGTCGGCTCGATGTCACCGGTCAGCGCCACGGCGACGTGCCGGGGCTGGTCGGGCACGACCGCGTCGGCGGCGGCGAACTCGGCGGCGGTGGGCCGTCGGTCCACGCCCATCGCGGGCGGGGCACCGACGCCGGGGCGCGGGTGGAAGACCGTCCCGATCTCGTAGACGGCGACGTCGCGGTGGCCCCGGCCGAGGTTGCGCTTGAGGATGCCGAGCAGCGGGCCGAGCAACGCGGTGCGCAGCAGCGGCTCCTCCTCCGACAGCGGGTTGGCCACCCGCACCGCCGGCCGGCGCGAATCGTCGGCGGGCAGGCCGAGCAGGTCGGCCAGCTCACCGGCGACGAACGGGTGGGCGAGCACCTCGACGTACCCGCGCTCGGCGAGCGAGCGGGCCACGGCCCGGCGGCGACGCTGCTGCCAGGTCAGCCCCCGGCCGGGCGGCGCGGTGGGCAGCACCGACGGGACCCGGTCGTACCCGTCGAGGCGGACCACCTCCTCGACCAGGTCGGCGGGGTCGGTGAGGTCCGGACGCCAGGTCGGCGGGACGACGGTGAGCACGTCGGCGCCCCCGGCGGCCGGGACCCCGGCGGCGCCCGGGTCCTCGCCCAGCCGGTCGGCGCCCCGGGTCACGTGGCAGCCGACCTGCTCCAGCAGGGACACCACCCGCTCCGGGGAGTAGGCGACCCCGACCCGTCGGCTCGGCAGGTCCGCCGGCAGGGTGACCGGGGTACGCGGCCGGACGTGGTCCAGGTCGAGGATCTCCGCCCCGGCGGTGCCACCGGCGTGCTCGGTGAGCAGCCGGACCGCCCGCTCGACGGCGACCAGCGCCAGGGCCGGGTCGACGCCCCGCTCCCAGCGCTTCGCCGCCTCGCTGAACAGCTTGTGCCGGCGGGCGGTGCGCCCGACCATCACCGGGTCCCAGTGCGCGGCCTCGAACAGCACGTCCGTGGTGGACGCGAGGACCTCGCTGGTCTCGCCGCCCATCACCGCGGCGAGCGAGATGGGCCCGCTGTCGTCGCAGATCACCATGTCCTCGGCGGTCAGGGTGCGGGCCACCCCGTCGAGGGTGGTCAGCTTCTCCCCCGCCTCGGCCCGGCGCACCACCAGCGGCCCGGAGATCCGGTCGGCGTCGAAGGCGTGCATCGGCTGGCCCAGTTCGAGCATCACGTAGTTGGTGACGTCGACCGGCAGCGAGATGCTGCGGACGCCGGCCACGGTGAGCCGCTGCCGCATCCAGCCCGGGGTCGACACGGTCGGGTCGATCCCGCGCACCATCCGGGCGGTGAACCGGTCGCAGCCGACGGTGTCCCGCACCTCGACCGGGTACGCCGGCTCGGCCGTCCCGGCCGGGGCGGGCACCAGGCCCGGGTCGCGGAACGGCACGCCGAGGGCGTGCGCCAGCTCCCGGGCGATGCCACGGACGCTCAGGGCGTACCCCCGGTCCGGGGTGATCTCCACCTCGACGACCACGTCGTCGAGCCCGACCACCGGGCGGGCGTCGTCGCCGGGCAGCGCCTTGACGTCCTCGGGCAGCACGATGATGCCCGAGTGGTCGTCGCCCAGGCCCAGCTCCTTCGCGGAGCAGATCATGCCGTGGGAGTTGCGCCCGTACGTCTTGCGCGCGCCGATGGCGAAGCCGCCGGGCAGCACGCCGCCGGGGAGGATCACCACCACCCGGTCGCCGGGGGCGAAGTTGCGCGCCCCGCACACGATCTCCTGCGGCTCACCGGTGCCGTTGGCCGCGCCGACGTCGACCCGGCAGAACCGGATCGGCTTCTTGAAGCCGGTGAGCTCCTCGATCTCCAGGACCTCGCCGACGACCAGGGCGCCGGTGACCGTGGCCCGCAGGTCCACGATCGACTCGACCTCGATGCCGAGGTCGACAAGCGCCTGCTCCAGGTCCTCGGCGGGCAGGTCGGCCGGGAGGTCGACGCACTCCCGCAGCCAGCTGACAGAAACTCGCATGACTCAGATCACCGTTTCCGTTACTCGTGCCCGCACCGTCTACGCCCCGGCCCCGAACGCGCGGGTGAACCGCACGTCGCCCTCGGCCATGTCCCGCATGTCGCTGACCCCGTGGCGGAACATCACGGTCCGGTCGATGCCCATGCCGAAGGCGAATCCGGAGTAGGCCTCCGGGTCGATCCCGCAGGCGCGCAGCACCCGGGGGTTGACCATGCCGCAGCCGCCCCACTCGACCCAGCGCGGCCCGTCGCGGTGCTCCGGGAACCACACGTCGAACTCGGCGGACGGCTCCGTGAACGGGAAGTAGTGCGGCCGCCAGCGGGTCTTCGCGCCCTCGCCGAACATGGCCCGGGCGAAGTGGTCGAGGGTGCCGCGCAGGTGCGCCATGGTGATCCCCCTGTCCACCACCAGGCCCTCGACCTGGTGGAACACGGGGGCGTGGGTGGCGTCCAGCTCGTCGGTGCGGTACACCCGGCCGGGCACCACCACGTAGATCGGCGGCTTACGGGTCAGCATGGTGCGCGCCTGCACCGGTGAGGTGTGGGTGCGCAGCACCAGGCCGGAGCTCTCCGCGCCCGGCGGCGGTGCGATGTGGAAGGTGTCCATCAGGCCGCGCGCCGGGTGGTCGGCGGGGATGTTGAGGGCGTCGAAGTTGGTCCACTCCAGCTCGACCTCCGGCCCCTCGGCCACCTCGTAGCCCATCCCGACGAACAGGTCGCTGATCTGCTCCATCAGCGTGCTCAGCGGGTGCCGGGCGCCGCGCGGCCGACGGTCGTAGGGCAGCGTGACGTCGACCCGCTCGGTGACCAGCACCCGCTCGGCCTGCTCGCGTTCGAGGACCTCGGCGCGGGCGGCGTAGGCGGCCTCGATCGCCCGGCGGGCCTCGTTGACCCGCTTGCCGGCGTCGGACTTCGCGGCCGGCGGCAGCGCGCCGATCTCCCGGCGGGCCAGCGAGACCGGGGACCGGTCACCGAGGTGCGCGGGTCGCAGGGCGGTCAGCGTGTCCGGGTCGGCGGCGGCGGCGAACGCCTGCTCGGCGTCGGCCACGGCGCCGGCCAGGGCGTCCGGGTGGAGCAGGGCGACCTGCTTCGGGTCGTACGGATCGTTGCGATAGGTCATGGCGTACGGGCACTCCCTCACGGCGGCACCGGCCCTGCACGGGCGGCGAAGCGAGTCTACGGACGCGCGGCTGTGCCGCAGCCCGCCGGTGGGAGGTCGCGCAGGGGGAAGGGTCAGGCCCGCCGCCCGCCGACACCGGCGGGCTGGCTAAACGAACGCCGTGGCGCGTTCATCATGTGGACTACTCCCCTGTGGTGGGACCGCGCCGCCGGCCGGGCACCCGACACCGGGTGCGAACGTGCTCGGGCGTCAGCGCAGTGCTCTCGCTGAAGCGTACAGGCACACGGCGGCAGCCGCAGCCAGGTTCAGGCTCTCGGCGCGCCCGTGCAGCGGCACCCGCACCCGGGCGTCGGCGGCGGCGGCCAGTTCCTCGGGCAGCCCGTGCGCCTCCGAGCCGAACAGCCAGGCGGTCGGGGCGGACAGCCGGCCGCCGTCGGCGAGGTCGTCGAGGTCGCTGTCGCCGTACCCGGTGGTGGCGAAGATCGAGAGCCCGGCGGCACGTAACGCTTCGACCGCCTGGCCGGGGTCCGGCGCGCGGACCACGTCGACGTGGAAGAGGCTGCCGGCCGAGGCCCGCACGCACTTGCCGTTGTACGGGTCGACCGCGTCGCCGGCGAAGACCACGGCACCGGCACCGGCGGCGTCGGCGGTGCGCAGCACGGTGCCGGCGTTACCCGGGTCGCGGATCTCGGCGAGCACCGCCACCAGCCGGGGGCCGGCGGCGAGCGCGTCGTCCAGCGGCACGTCCAGGTGCCGGCAGACGGCGACCAGACCCTGCGGGGCGACGGTTTCGGCGAGCGCGGCGAGGGCGTCATCGGTGACCTCGGAGACCGGCACGTCGGCGCGGGCGGCGCGGGCGGCCAGGTCGGCGTACCGGTCGAGGGCGGCCGGGGTGCCGAACAGCTCGACGACGGTGCCGGGGCGGGCGAGGGCCTCCCGGACGGACTGCGGCCCCTCGGCGAGGAACCGGCCGGCGGCGTCGCGGTCGCGGCGCCGGTGCAGCCGACGGGCGGCGACGACCCTGGGGGTACGTGGGGTGAAGGGCATGGTGTCCGGCTCCGGAGCGCGACCGAGGCGCCCCCCGCGCGTCGTGGACGATACGGGAGGCACCTCGGTCGGGTGCTGGCGGATCAGGCGGCCTGGGCCGCCGCGCCACCGGTGCCCTCGGCCGCCACGGCGACGCGGGCGATCTCGACGATCGCGGCGAACGCGGTGGCGTCGTTGACGGCCATGTCGGCCAGGATCTTCCGGTCGACCTCGACGCCGGCCAGGCGCAGGCCCTGGATCATCCGGTTGTAGGTCATCCCGTTGGCGCGGGCACCCGCGTTGATGCGGGTGATCCACAACTGCCGGAAGTCGCCCTTGCGGTCGCGACGGTCCCGGTAGGCGTACTGCATCGAGTGCAGCACCTGCTCCTTGGCCTTGCGGTACAGCCGGGAGCGCTGACCGCGGTAGCCGCTTGCGGACTCCAGCAGGGTACGACGCTTCTTCTGGGCGTTTACAGCCCGCTTGACGCGTGCCATCTCAACTCCTTGTATCCGTGAAGGTGGCGCGCGTCAGCGGCCGAGCAGCTTCTTGATTCGCTTGACGTCAGCCTTGGCCAGCTCGACCGTGCCGGTCAGCCGCCGGGTCTGGGTGGAGGGCTTCTTCTCCAGGTTGTGGCGGAGGCCGGCCTGCTGGGCAACGATCTTGCCCCTGCCGGTCACCTTGACCCGCTTGCCCATGCCCGTGTGGCTCTTCATCTTCGGCATTGAAACGTCTCTCCCCTGTTACTCGCCGCTGTTGTCGGCGACTGCGCCGGTCTCGCCGGCTGGTGCGGTCTCGCCGACTGCCGCGGTCTCACCGGCTGCCGGAGCGGCGGACTCGTCCGCGGCCCGGTCCCGGGGTGCACCGCGGGACGCCGTCGCGGCGACCGCGGAGGCCTTGACCGCCCGGTGCGGAGCGAGAACCATGATCATGTTTCGACCGTCCTGCTTCGGAGCGGCCTCGACGTATCCCAGCTCCGTGATCTCGGATTCGAGCCGGCGCAGGAGCCGGTAGCCCAGCTCCGGGCGGCTCTGCTCGCGACCGCGGAACATGATCGTCACCTTGACCTTGTCGCCGGCCTTGAGGAACCGCACCACGTGACCCTTCTTGGTCTCGTAGTCGTGCGGGTCGATCTTCGGCCGGAGCTTCATCTCCTTGATGACGGTCTGCTGCTGGTTACGCCGCGCTTCGCGCGCCTTGAGTGCGCTCTCGTACTTGAACTTGCCGAAGTCCATGAGCTTGCACACCGGCGGGCGCGCCATCGGCGCAACCTCGACCAGGTCCAGGTCGACGTCCGCGGCCAGCTGAAGGGCGCGCTCCAGCGGGACGATGCCCACCTGCTCACCCTCGGGGCCGACCAGTCGGACCTCACGTGCCCGGATCTGCTCGTTCACGCGTGGTTCGACGCTGATGGGGCCTCCTCGAGTCGAGTCTCTCCTGCGTAGCCGACTCCGCGGCCCCCGTGGTGGAGGCCGATCCGGAAAGCAGAAGGCCCCGGCGTATGCCAGGGCCCGCTCGACCGGTCGGCACGATCACATGATCGCGCATCCGGGACCGGGGTGTGCCCGGAACCGGTGACCGGACCCGGCCACCGACTGGGGCGACTCGGGTGGGAGCAGGCGCTCCGCTTCAAGACCACCCGCACGTGGGACACGGGGGCAGTCTGGTCGACTCGGCAAGAGTACACCTCCACCCGATCCGACCCCAAACCGGGCGCGCAGGTCAGCCCCCGGGTCGGCCACCCTTGCGGCCCGGGTGGCTACCGGGCCGGCTCAGCGGACTGTCCGGGACGGCTCAGCGGGCGGCGAGGGCCGCGAGGTGGGCCTGGTGCAGCCGGCGCAGGGCGCGAACCCCCTCGACCGCCAGCTCCTTGTCGGCCGCCTGAAGGGCCACCATCGGCAGCAGGTCGTCGTCGTGCAGCTCCAGGCTCGCCCACGGCGCGCCCCGGTCGAAGCGCACCCCCCGGACGACCTCCCAGGGCAGCTCGTACGAGCCGATGACGTTGCGCACCCGCACGCCGCGCGCGTCCGCCTCCACCCGGGGCCGGGTGAACAGCAGAATGCCGAGCGCGCCGAAGACGCCAAGGCCGATCATGGCGAGCTGGTCGCCGCGCTGGAAGGTGCCGTAACCATTGCCGGTCGCGCCGGTCAGCGAGGTGGCCACCAGGCCGAACACCACCAGCAGGACGGCGGCCGACACCCAGCAGACCAGCCGGATCCGGCGGGGCCGCAGGATCACCGGTTCGGTATCGCTCACCCCACCAGTCTGCCATCCGGGCCCGCCGACTCACCCACCGCCACACGCGACCACCTGCCCGCGCCTCCGACCCGGGTCACCGGGTCACCGGGATTCGGCGGCGCCGGAACGGCCCTGGCCCCGGGAGTCCCCCGGGCGTACGGGGGCCACTGGACCCGCTGGGGGTGTCGGGGCCGCCTGGGCCATTGGGCCCGCCGGGGATGCGGGGGCCGTCCGGGCCATTGGGCCCGCCGGGGCTGCCGGGGCCGTCCGGGACGGCGGGACTACCGGACCGGCCGGAGTCGGTGGGCGGGTGCCGCGGCCGGCGACCACCACCGCCAGCAGGGTGAGCAGGGCGCCGACCAGCACCGGCCACCGGGGCCCCGCCCCGCCCGGCAGTGCGACGTCCAGCAGCAGGGCACCGCCGAGCTGGCCGGCGACCAGGGCCAGCCCGGTGCGCAGCACCCCGACCGCCCGGACCCCGAGCATCAGGGCCAGCACGATGCCGACGCCGAGCAGGCCACCGAGATACAGGTACCAGTCACCCGGCCAGGTCGGCTCGGGGCCGGTGAAGGCCCCGGCGAGCGCGGCGACCGCCACGATGACCGGGGTGCCCACGGCGAAGTTGATCGCGATGCCGGCCGTGGTGGTACCGGCGGCGGCGACCCGGCCGTTGAGCGCGGACTGGAGGGCGACCGCCACCCCACCCGCGACGGCGAGCAGGATCCCGCCGACGGCGACGCCGGCGACCGGCCGGCCGAACTGGGCCAGGGCGACGGCGAGCACACCGAGCAGCGCCCCGGTGACCCGGGGGCCGGTCAGCCGCAGCCGCCCGAGCGGGGCCAGCCCGGACCGGTCCGCCGCGAGCCCGCCGAGGCTGCCCCCGGCCACCTGGGCGATGGTGAACACCGCGATCCCGAGCACCGGGACGACGTACGTGGCGACCGTCACGATCACCGCGCCGCCCAGCCCGCCGAGGTACGACCACCACGGCAGCCGGGCCCGGCGCAGCGCGTCGAGCCCGGCCCGGGTGGACGGCAGGCCGAGCAGGCCCACGAGGACCACCAGGCACCCGCCGATGTTGTTGACCAGCGCGCCGAGCACCGGATCGCCGGCCCGCTCCCCCAGCGTGGCGTTGCCCGCCCCCTGCGCCGCGGACGCCGCCCCGCCGAGCACCACCAGGGCGAGGGCGACCGCCGGGGGCGGCGGCCTCACAGCCGGCAGGCGTGGATGTTGGTGACCAGGATGGCGCGGGCGCCCAGCTCGTACAGCTCGTCCATGATCCGGTGCACGTCGTCGTGCAGCACCATCGCCTGCACCGCGACCCAGCCCTCGCGGTGCAGCGGCGAGACGGTGGGCGACTCGATGCCGGGGGTGAGCGAGCTGGCCCGGTCGAGCAGCCCGGCCGGCACGTCGTACGCGAGCATCACGTAGCGGCGGGCCACCAGCACCCCGTGCAGCCGGCGCAGGAGCTGCGCCTCCTGGGCGTGCTCGGGCGCCTCGGCCCGACGGACCAGCACCGCCGAGGAGACCAGCAGCGGGTCGCCGATGATCTTCAGGCCGGCCTGGCGCAGGGTCGCCCCGGTGGAGACCACGTCGGCCACCACGTCGGCCACGCCGAGGCGGACGGCGTTCTCCACCGCGCCCTCGAGCCGGATCACGTCGGCGGTCAGCCCGTGGTCGTCGAGGTAGCGGCGGACCACCCCCGGGTACGCGGTGGCGATCCGGTGCCCGCCCAGCTCCTTCGGCGAGGCGATGGTGTCGGGGCGGGCGGCGAACCGGAAGGTGGCCCCGCCGAAGGCGAGGTCCACCACTTCCTCGGCCGGGGCGCCGGAGTCGACCAGCAGGTCCCGGCCGGTGATGCCGAGGTCCAGGTCGCCGGAGCCGACGTAGGTGGCGATGTCGCGGGGACGCAGGTAGAAGAATTCGACGTCGTTGGCCTCGTCCCGGCAGACCAGGTCCTTGGGGTCGCGGCGCTGCCGGTAACCGGCCTCGCGCAGCATCCCGGCGGCCGGCTCGGCCAGGGTGCCCTTGTTCGGAATGGCGACACGCAGCATGGCGGAGTGCTCCCTCGATCGGTGGAGAAGATCAGCGGACGGGGCACTCACAGATGTCGGTAGACGTCCTTGAGTTCGAGACCGGTGGCCAGCATCAGCACCTGCGCCTGGTAGAGCAGCTGGGAGATCTCCTCGGCCGCCCGCTCCGGGCCCTCGTGCTCGGCGGCCATCCACGACTCGGCCGCCTCCTCGACGACCTTCTTGCCGATGAAGTGCACCCCCTTCTCCAGCGCGGCCACCGTGCCCGAGCCGGGGGTGCCGGCGGCGGCCTTGGCCTGCAGCTCGGCGAACAACTCCTCGAACGTCTTCACGGGGGGCGATTCTTCCAGCACCGGCCCGCCGGGGCGCGCAGCGGGTCCCCGCCGGTGCGGCGGCGGCGGGCCGCCCGGCCCGAATTCCCTACCGAAACGGTGGGACAATCGTGCACGACGCCCGTCGATAGCCCTACGCTGTCCGCCATGCCCAGCAGCCCTCGCGCCCTCGCGCTCACCGCCGCCGGCACCGTCCTCGTCGCGGTCGCCGCCTGCGCGCCCCAGGACGACGCCCCCACCGCCAACGTCACCCCCGCCGCCACCGCGGGACCGGCCTGCACCAGGGACAACCTGCCGACCCGTACGCCGGGCAAGCTCACCGTGGCCACCGACGAGCCGGCGTACGAGCCGTGGTTCACCGGCAACAAGCCGGACAACGGCGAGGGCTTCGAGGCCGCCGTGGCGTACGCCGTGGCGGAGAAGCTCGGGTACGCCAAGGCCGACGTCACCTGGGCCCGGGTGAAGTTCGACACCGCCATCGCCCCCGGCCCGAAGGCGTTCGACTTCGACATCAACCAGTTCTCCATCACCGAGGAGCGCAAGAAGGCGGTCGACTTCTCCGGCCCGTACTACCTGGTCCGACAGGCCGTGGTCGCCCGGAAGTCCGCGAAGATCGCCGGGCGGACGTCCCTGGCCGACCTGCGCGGCGCGAAGCTCGGCGCCCAGGTCGGCACCACCAGCTACCAGGCGATCACCCAGGTCATCCGGCCGACGGCCGAGCCGCAGGTCTACAACAGCAACGACGACGCCAAGAAGGCCCTGCAGAACGGGCAGATCGACGGCCTCGTGGTGGACCTGCCGACCGCCTTCTACATCACCGGCGCGGAACTCACCGACACGAAGATCGTCGGGCAGCTTCCCCAGGTCGGCACCCCCGAGGCGTTCGGGCTGCTGCTGGACCGCAACTCCCCGCTCACCCCCTGCGTCAGCGGGGCGGTCGGCCAGCTCACCGCCGACGGCACGCTCAAGCAGTTGGAGCAGAAGTGGCTGGCCCAGGTCGCGGGGGCGGCCGAGCTCACGTGACCCTGGCACCCCACCTCCCCTCGCAGGCGCAGCAGCGGCGGGCCGCGTACCGCCGTCGGCAGACCGTCACCAGCGTGCTGGTCGCCGCCTCGTCCACGGCGGCGCTCGGCACGCTGCTGGTCGTCGCCGTGACCGGCGCACCCGGCTGGGACCGGGTCCGGGAGTCCTTCGCCGACCCGGCGATCGCCCGGGACGCGCTGCCGGCGGTGCTCACCGGCCTGTGGCTCAACATCCGGCTGCTGGTCTGCTGCGCGGCCGGCGCGCTGCTGCTCGGGCTGCTGGTCGCGCTCCTGCGCACGCTGCGCGGCCCGGTCTTCTTCCCGGTCCGGGCGCTCGCCGCCGGATACACGTACACCTTCCGGGGCCTGCCGCTGATCATCGTGCTGTACGTGCTCACCCTCGGCGTGCCCGGCCTGCGGTTGGCGGGCATGCCGTCGGTGCTGGTGCTCGGCGGGCTGGCGCTGGTGCTCACCTACGGCGGGTACCTGGCCGAGGTGTTCCGGGCCGGCATCGAGTCCGTCCACCCGAGCCAACTCGCCGCGGCCCGCTCGCTCGGGCTGACCTACCGGCAGACCATGCGGCACGTGGTGCTGCCGCAGGCCGTCCGCCGGGTCGCCCCGCCGCTGCTCAACGACGTGGTGGCGATGCAGAAGGACGTCGGTCTGGTCTCCCTCGCCGGCCCGATCGACGCGGTCCGCGCCGCGCAGATCGCCACCGCCGAGACGTTCAACTACACCCCCTACATCGTGGCCGGGGCGCTGTTCGTGCTGCTGGCGATCCCGCTGATCGCCATCACCGACTGGGCGACGCTGCGCGCGGCCCGGCGCCAGGCCGGAGGCTGACATGCCCGTGCTGACCTGTCGGAGCCTGCGCAAGTCCTTCGCCGGACACGTCGTGCTCGACGGCCTCGACCTGACCGTCGACGAGCACCAGGTGGTGGCGCTGATCGGGGCGTCCGGGTCGGGCAAGTCGACCCTGCTGCGCTGCGTGAACCTGCTGGAGGAGCTGGACGACGGCACCATCGAGCTGGACGGGGAGGACATCTCCGACCCCCGCGTCGACCCCGACCGGGTGCGCCGGCGAATCGGGATGGTCTTCCAGTCGTACAACCTGTTCCCGCACCTGAGCGTCCTGGAGAACATCACCCTCGCCCCGGTCCGGGTGCACCGGCGGGCCCGCGCCGAGGCGCAGGCCCAGGCCCGGGAGCTGCTCGACCGGGTCGGGCTGGGGGCGAAGGCCGACGCCTACCCCGACCGGCTCTCCGGCGGCCAGCAGCAGCGGGTGGCGATCGTCCGGGCGCTGGCCAACTCGCCCCGGCTGATGCTGCTCGACGAGGTCACCTCGGCGCTGGACCCGGAGCTGGTCGGCGAGGTGCTGGCCCTGATCCGCGACCTGAAGGCCGACGGGATGACGATGGTGCTGGCCACCCACGAGATGGGCTTCGCCCGGGAGGTAGCCGACCAGGTCTGCTTCCTCGACGGCGGTCGGGTGATCGAGTCCGGGCCGCCGGAGCGGGTCCTCGGCGAGCCGACCGAGCCCCGGACGCGTCAATTCCTGCGCCGGATCATCGAGGCCGGCCGCCTCTGACCGGCCGCCACGACGTCAACAGCAGCATCCAACGCTTCTCGATCCTGAATTCGCCCTGCCAGACAGGCTTGCTATGAGCCGCTGGCCTCAACTCACCCTGACAGACAGGGCCGCCGGTGGACGACGCGCTGGAAGCGCCACTGAACGCGTTCCAGATCGCCTTCGAGGGCTGGCTCACCCCGGCCAAACACTGATCATCTCAACAACCAAGATCAACCGTTGACTTGGCACTCCCGGTCCACGACACCGGTGTCATCGGGCTTCAGTATTGGCCTGAACGCAACGACGACCGCTCAATCGGAACCGCAGCAGACTCCCAGGTGGCAACAGTCGAACGAATTTCACTGTTGCTTGCCTCCAGGTAGTCCGGAATTATCAAGCCAATATTCGCATCCATCGCGTAGTACTCAATAGTTTCGGCTGTCCCGGCCAGCCTCGCATTTGGCGAAAGACCAATGCTCACCTCGAAACCTTCCGAGCCAGCCGCCACTGTTGCGCCCACAACGGCCCACGCAGTCAATGCGCCCGGAGACCCGGCTATTTTCCAATCAACACTGCGAATCCCGCGCATCACTATTATGCCAGTGTTACCCCTCAAATAATCAAAGGCCGCCCGTTGTTCAAGGAGCACAGCCGCCGTTGACCGAAGGGCATCAATCCGAACATCAAGCACCTGACACTCTTGCAGGAGCCAGGGAGATCGCAAAGGATCAGAATCCGGCCCGATAGCCGGCACGCCCTCCATTGGCTCCGACAAAAATTCTTGTATCAACACGGAGGCGTCCCTAACGTTTTTGCCGAAATATGTGCGAACGGATCCGCCTTTCCGACCGCAGTCTTACCGGTTACCGGATCCACCCCTTGCCCTGCCGCTTTCGATACACAACATAGCCGTTCGAGTTTTTGGCGAAGGATCCATGACTTCGAGCAGCTTTCACGTTCTTGTGCAGTCCTGCCGTATCCTCAGCAATATCGTAGCTACGCCCATAACCCCAATCCAGCGGTGATCCCGGAATTGGGCTGGCTCGAGCAACCCCAAGACGTTCACCGTTCGGCCGATCAGCCCTCCACCTTGCCAAGCGACACGGCTGCGTCATCGGATCACATGAAGTCAACACGTCCACCCTCGACCGTGCAGCCTCACCACGCGCCGAACCGAGCGGGACGGGGTCAGCGGCCGAAGCCGACCCGACGCCCGGCGGCGTCCAGCCCGCGTACGGCCAGCGCCGCGTCCAGCGCCGCCACCGTCGCCGACCAGCCCTTGTCCTCCGCCGAGCCGGGCAGCCCGGCCCGGTCCCGGGCCTGCTCGATGGTGTCCACCGTGAGCACCCCGTGCGCGACCGGCTTGCCCTCGTCGAGGGCGACCCGGGTCAGCCCGTCGGTGACCGAGCGGCAGACGTAGTCGAAGTGGGCGGTGGCGCCGCGCACCACCACGCCGAGGGCGACCACCACGTCGAAGCGGCGGGCCATCGCCTGGGCGACCACCGGCAGTTCCACCGAGCCGGCCACCCGGGCCACCACGGCGCGGGCGCCGCACGCCTCGGCTGCGGCGACCGCCCGGTCGGCCATGTGGTCGGTCAGCTCACCGTGCCAGCGCGCGGCGACGATCCCGACCGTCATCCCGGCGGCGTCCACCGCCGTCACCCCGGGCTCACCGAATCCCGCCATGGCTATGCTCCGATCTCGTCGCCGGCGACCGGGCGGCCCATCGGGGCCTCGGTCACCTCGTCCAACTCGTCCAACAGGTGGCCCATCCGGTCGCGCTTCGTGCGCAGGTAGCGGACGTTCTCCGGCTGCGGCTGCACCGGCAGCCCCTCCCGGCCGGTGACGGTCAGGCCGTACCCCTCCAGCCCGGCCCGCTTGGCCGGGTTGTTGGTCAGCAGCCGCATCGAACGCACGCCCAGGTCGTAGAGGATCTGCGCGCCCGTGCCGTAGTCCCGGGCGTCCGCCGGCAGCCCCAGGTCGAGGTTCGCGTCGACGGTGTCCCGGCCCAGGTCCTGCAACTGGTACGCCTGGAGCTTGTGCAGCAGGCCGATCCCGCGCCCCTCGTGCCCGCGCACGTAGAGCACCACCCCGCGGCCCTCCCGGGCGACCCGGGCCAGCGCGGCCTGCAACTGCGGGCCGCAGTCGCAGCGCAGCGAGCCGAACACGTCACCGGTGAGGCACTCCGAGTGCACCCGGACCAGCACGTCCTCCCCGTCGCCGAGCTCCCCGATGACGAGGGCGATGTGCTCGGCCGGGTCGTGCTCGGCGCGGTAACCCAGCGCCCGGAACACCCCGTACGGGGTGGGCATCCGGGCCGCCGCCATCTGCTCCACCTGCTTCTCGGTGCGCCGCCGGTGGGCCACCAGGTCGGCGATGGTCACCAGGGTCAGGCCGTGCTCGGCGCAGAACTTCTCCAGGTCGGGCACCCGCATCATGGTGCCGTCGTCGTTGACCAGCTCACAGAGCACACCGGCGGGACGCAGCCCGGCCAGCCGGGTCAGGTCGATCGCCGCCTCGGTGTGCCCGGCCCGGCGCAGCACCCCGCCCTCGCGGGCCCGCAGCGGCACCACGTGCCCGGGCCGGGCCAGGTCGGTCGGGTCGGTGGACGCGTCGGCCAGCAGCCGGATGGTGTACGCCCGGTCGGCCGCCGAGATGCCCGTGCTGATGCCCTCCCGGGCGTCCACGGTCACGGTGTACGCGGTGCCCCGCCGGTCCTGGTTGGTGTGGTGCATGGGCGGCAGGTCCAGCCGGTCGCACTCGCCCTCGGTCAGCGGCACGCAGATGTAGCCCGAGGTGTAGCGGACCATGAACGCGACCAGCTCCGGGGTGGCCAGTTCGGCCGCGAAGATCAGGTCGCCCTCGTTCTCCCGGTCCGCGTCGTCGACCACGACGACGGGCCGGCCGGCGGCGATGTCCGCCACCGCCTGCTCAATGCTGGCGAAAGTGCTCATGCGACGGCCTCCGAGTAGCTGGGCGGGAGCGGGACGCGGGCCGGGCGGACGGCGCGTGAGGCGCGCCACCAGGCGGCGAAGCCCCAGGCGCAGAAGGCGCCGTAGACGAGGTACATGACGGCGGACGGGTAGAACCCGCCGCGCAGCAGCAGCGGCACGCCGACCACGTCCACCGCGATCCAGATCAGCCAGAAGTCCACCCAGCCGCGGGCCATGCCGTAGGTGGCCAGCAGGCTGCCGGTGAGGATCCAGGCGTCCGGCAACGGCCCCCACGAGCCGAGCGCGGCCAGCACCGGGTACGCGACGGCGGTGCCGACGGCCGCGGCCACCAGCAGACCGAGCCGTTCCCGGCCGGTGGCCCGGCGCGGCACGACCGCGGCGTGGTCCCCGTCGGCGCCGAGGCGGCGGTTGCGCGACCAGCGCCACCAGCCGTAGAGGCTGACGGCGAAGAAGAACACCTGCCGGCCGGCCTGGCCGTAGAGGTCGTGCGCCTGCGGGGTGACGAACACCCCGCCGAGGAACACGGTCAGCAGCAACGCGTTGCCGATCATGCCGACCGGCCAGGCCCAGACCACGCGGCGCATGCCGAGCAGCGCCGAGGCCAGGCCGAAGACGTTGCCGACGATCTCCCGCACCAGCACCGGCGAGCCGGCGATGTGCAGCTGGGCGTCGAGCAGCCAGCCGAGCGGCTCCATCACCGCTGGTCCCCGCCGGCGGCCCGGTCGCCGAGCAGCCGCTCGACGTACTTGGCCAGCACGTCCACCTCCAGGTTGACCGGGTCGCCGACGGCGCGGGCGCCGAGGGTGGTCAGCTTGAGGGTGGTGGGGATCAGCCCGACGGCGAACCAGTCCGGCCCGACGTCGGCCACGGTCAGCGACACCCCGTCGACGGTGATCGAGCCCTTCTCCACCACGTACCGGGCGAGGGTGGCGGGCAGGCGGAAGCGGACCGTCTCCCACTGCTCGGCCGGCTCCCGGGACAGCACCTCGCCGACCCCGTCGACATGGCCCTGCACGATGTGCCCGCCGAGCCGGCTGTTCAGCGCGGCGGCGCGTTCCAGGTTGACCGGGGCGCCCGTGCCCAGCCCGCCGAGGGCGGAGCGACGCAGCGTCTCCCCCATCACGTCGGCGGTGAAGACGCCGGCGTCGACGTCGACCACGGTGAGACAGACTCCGTTGACCGCGATGGAGTCGCCGTGCCGGGCGTCGGCGGTGACCAGCGGCCCGCGGACGGCGACCAGCGCCGAATCACCCCCGGTCTCGGTCACTGCGACGACCTCGCCCAGCTCCTCGACGATGCCGGTGAACATGTCAGCCCTCCCTCTTCCGGGGCAGCGCGGTGATCCGCAGGTCGGTGCCGACCTGCGTAACATCGGTGAGTTCCAGGTCGATGGCGTCGGCGATGGTCGTCACACCGGCGCCGGCCAGCGCGGTCGGCCCGGCGCCGAGCAGCCTCGGCGCGACGTACCCGACGACCCGGTCGACCAGGCCGGCGGCGAGGAATGCGCCGGCCAGGCTGGGGCCGCCCTCCAGCAGCGCGGCCCGCACCCCCCGACGGTGCAGCTCCGCCAGCAGCGCCGGCAGGTCGACCCGGCCGTCCGGGTCGGTGCCGACCTGCGCGGCGGTGGCGATCCACGTCTCGGCGGCGCCGTCGCGGACCCGGGCCCCGGCGGGGGTACGCCCGAGGCTGTCCACCACCACCCGCAGCGGCTGGCGGATGGCCAGGGTGCCGTCGCGCAGGTTGCGCACGGTGAGCCGGGGGTCGTCGGCGAGGACGGTGCCGACCCCGGCGATCACCGCGTCGACCGTGCCGCGCAGCGCGTGCACGTCCGCCCGGGCGTCCTCCGAGGTGATCCACATGCTGGTGCCGTCGGCGGCGGCGGAGCGCCCGTCGAGGGTGGCGGCGAACTTCCACACCACGTACGGCCAGCCCCGGCGCACCGAGGTGAGCCAGGCGACGTTCCCGGCCTCGGCCTCGGCGGCGCGCACCCCGAACTCGACCCGTACGCCGGCGGCGCGCAGGGTGGCGGCGCCACCGGCCGCGACCGGGTCGGGGTCGGGCACGGCGACGACCACCCGGGCGACGCCTGCGGTGATGAGGGCGTGGCTGCACGGGCCGGTGCGGCCGGTGTGGTCGCAGGGTTCCAGGGTGACCACGGCGGTGCCGCCCCGGGCCCGCCGGCCGGCCTGGGCGAGCGCGACGATCTCGGCGTGCGGTCCGCCCGCGTACGCGTGGAATCCCTCTCCGACGACCTCGCCGTCCGGATCGAGCAGCACGCAGCCGACCACGGGATTGGGGCTGGCGGTGCCGAGCCCGCGGGCCGCGAGCGCGATCGCCCGCCGCATCGCCTCGTCCACGGAGCCGCTGGCCATCGCCCTGCCCTCTCGCTCGCCGGTCCGCGCGCGGGCGGGTCGGGAGGGTGCGGGCAGGCGGTGGCGGAGTCCGGGGACGGCGAGGCCGACCCGGGGAAGCCCGGACAGCGCTGAGGTCAGCGGCCGTCAGGGCCCGCCCCGTCCCGCGCGCTGTCTCCCATCCGGACTTTCTGGGGGTGGGCTGGCCCGCCCCCAACCGTCGGCCCCGGAATCTCACCAGGTCCACCGGGCGGCAGTCGCCGTCCGGGTCGCGGGCTTACCACGGTCGCACCGTGGATCACCGCCGGTTCGGAATTACACCGAGTCCCGCCAGCGCGTGGTGGGTACCTCAGAAGTGTGGCACGGCACGCGCCACGCGTCTCCCCTCGGGGGAGCTACCTCACACAGGTAGGCAATATTCAAGAAAGACTGCGTCGCCGGTCGACCGCCACGTACGAACCCGGCTGGCTCTTGGCCACGGACTTCATCTCGGAGGCGGCCGCGATCGCCTCCAGCGGGTTGATGAGCCGCTTGCCGGCGTCGGACACGGACACCCCGATCGACAGGGTGACCAGCGCCGCGCGCTGGATGTTTCCCCGGCGGTCCTTCAGCTCGACGTAGCCGCGCTCCGCGTCGGACGGGTCGTAGAGCCGGTCGGCGGCGGTCTCGAAGTCCACCACCGACCGGGAGGTCAGCGGCCGGACCTGCTCGGGGGTGCAGACGATGACGAAGTCGTCGCCGCCGACGTGACCGAGGAAGGCCGGTGGCAGCCCGATCGCGACGACCGCCCGGTGCAGGCTGCGGGCCAGTGCCGAGATGAACTCGTCGCCCCGGACGAAGCCGTACCGGTCGTTGACGCTCTTGAACCGGTCGATGTCGACGTAGCCGACCGCGTAGTCGACGCCGCTGCGCACCCGGTCGGTGATCTCCCGACGGATCCGGGAGTTGCCGGGCAGGCCGGTCAGCGGGGAGACCTCGCGGAACTCCTTGTTGCGCCGCAGGGTGGAGCTGACCCGGGCCACCAGCTCGGCCGTGTCGAAGGGCTTGACCAGGTAGTCGTCCGCGCCGGCGCTGAGCCCGTGGACCTTGTCCACGGTCATCCCCTTGGCTGTCAGCATGATCACCGGCAGGGCGGAGGTCATCGGGTCGGCGCGCAGCCGCCGGGTCAGCTCCAGCCCGTCGATGCGCGGCATCATCAGGTCGACCACCGCCAGGTCCGGCCGCTGCCGCTCGATCACCTCGAGCGCCTCCTGGCCGTCGCCGGCGTGGATCACCTCGAAGCCGTGCAGCCGCAGGTTGAACTCGACGAACCGGGCGATGTCGGCGTCGTCGTCGACGACGAGGATGACGTCGGGTCGTTCCTCGGCCGGCTCCACCTCAGACCCCGGAGGCCGCGCGCTCCGCCAGGCCCCGCAGGCGGCGGACCGCCTCGGCGGGGTCGTCAGCGCCGTAGACCGCGGTGCCGGCGACGAAGGCGTCCGCCCCGGCGGCGGCGGCCTGTTCGATGGTGTCCGCGGCGATCCCGCCGTCGACCTCGATGCGCAGCTCCAGGTGGCCCGCGTCGACGTGCCGCCTGGCGGCGCTCACCTTGTCCAGCAGCTCCGGGAGGAACCGCTGCCCGCCGAACCCGGCCTTGATCGTCATGATCAGCAACGTGTCGAAGCTGGGCAGCAGCTCCAGGTACGGCTCGATCGGGGTGTCTCGGTCGATGGCCAGCCCGGCCTTCGACCCGGCGGCGCGCAGGTCCTTCGCCAGCGCCACCGGGTTGTCGCACGCCTCGGCGTGGAACGTGACGTTGTACGCCCCCGCGTCGGCGTACCCGGGGGCCCAGCGGTGCGGGTCGGTGATCATCAGGTGCACGTCGAACGGCAGCTCGGTCGCCGCCCGCAGGCTCTGCACCACGGGCAGCCCGATGGTCAGGTTCGGCACGAAGTGGTTGTCCATGACATCGACGTGCAGCCAGTCCGCCGTACCCTCGACGGCGCGGACCTCCTCGGCCAGACGGGCGAAATCGGCGGCGAGGATGCTGGGCGCGACGATCAGCGGCGGTACGGTCACCGGGCCAGTGTACGAATGCGGTCGCCCGCCGCCCGCAGCGCGGCACCATGCGGGACGCGTTGTGATCCGGTCGTGACCGCCGGTGGGGAACCACCCGGGCCGGTCGGAAGGTCTCGATCGGCCGGGCAGCCCCCGGCCGATCGCCCGAAACGCGGCGAGAGTCCAAGCAGGACGTTCATCTGAGCCGCACGCGGGCGGGGTCCATCTGCTACCCGCCGGCACGGCGGAAATGGGAAACGGGCGACCGGCGCGTGCGCTGTCCGCACTGGAGCGACGACCGCAAACCCACCCGTTCGGTGCGGGGCGCCGGGCCGCAGGGACTACCCGCGAAGTGGGCGCTGGTGCCGTATGCTCCCGCACCGTGGCGCGATCGGCGACGGAGACCGATGACCCGCGACCATCGGCGACGGGGAGGTCGGGCGGATGCGGCGATGGTGGACGGCGGTGGCCGTGGGTGCGGGCGCGGCGGTGGCGCTGACCGGCTGCGGCACACCCGCCGGGGTGGACGGTGACCTCGCCGACGACTGGCGGGCGATGGCCGCGCCGACGCAGTTCGTGCCGGCCGCCGGGACCTGCCACACCGCGTTCTCCGACGTCGGCTACCTCAGCGGCTACAACCCGGTGGACTGCGGCACGACCCACCGGGTGGAGACCATCCACGTCGGCACGCTGACCGGCCCGGCCGCCGAGCTGAGCGCTCCCCCGCCCGCCGGGTCGGCCGGGATCAAGACCATCCGCGCCGAGTGTGACCGGGAGGTCAACAAGGCCGTCGGCGCCGACTGGCGCGGGGGCCGGCTGTTCCTGTCCACGGTCTTCCCGTCCCGGCAGGCGTGGGAGGGCGGGGCGCGGTGGTTCCGCTGCGACCTCAACGAGGTGGAGAGTGTCGACGACTCCAGCGTCGTGCCCCGCAGCGGCAGCCTCAAGGGCGCGCTGACCGGGAGCTCCACCCTGGTCTACCGCTGCTTCAACCCGAAGCTCGTCAAGGACGACATCAAGTCGATGGCCCCCACCCCGTGCACCAGCAAGCACCGGTCCGAGTTCGTCGGGGTCTACCGGGCCCCGGACGTGGCCTACAACCAGCTCGACAAGAACCGGCTGCGCATCCACCGGGGGTGCCGGTCCCTGATCGCCTCGTACGCCAAGGTGCCCGACAACAGTGACCTGCAGTACCGCGCGGGGACGATCTTCTACCACCCCAGCGAGGAGGAGTGGAAGGACGGCGGCCGGGGGGTGCAGTGCTTCCTCTGGGTCGACCGCAACCTCACCCGCTCGGTGAAGGGCGCCGGGGCCAAGCTCCTGCCGGTCCAGTGACCCGACCCGCCGGGGCGGCGGGAACTGACGTAGAAGGAGGGGGCGGCCGGTCCGGCCGCCCCCTCCTTCTACGTGTCGCTCAGCCCCGGCGCAGCACGGCGAGGAACATGGCGTCGGTGCCGTGCCGGTGCGGCCACAACTGCACCGACGGCCCGTCACCCAACCCCGGCATCCCGGCCGGCAGCAGCGGCCGGGCGTCGACGAAGTCCGCCGGCACCCCGGCACGCCGGGCCGCCTCGGTCACCGTCACGTGCGTCTCCACCGTGTGCGGGGAGCAGGTCACGTAGGCCACCAGGCCGCCCGGGCGGACCGCCCGCAGCGCCGCCACCAACAGCTCCCGCTGCAACCGGGTCAGCGGCGGCAGGTCCGACGGCTGCTTGCGCCAGCGGGCCTCCGGCCGGCGGCGCAACGCGCCCAGCCCAGTGCACGGCGCGTCGACCAGCACCCGGTCGAAGTGCCCCTCCGGCAGCTCCGGGTCGGTGCCGGCGGTGCGCCCGTCGGTGTGCAGCACGTCGACCGGCAGCCCCCGGGTGGCCTGGGTGACCAGCCGGGCCCGGTGCTCGGTGACCTCGACGGCGGTCAGCCGGGCACCGCGCTGGGCGGCGAGCGCCCCGAGCAGCGCGGCCTTCCCACCGGGCCCGGCGCACAGGTCCAGCCAGTGGCTGTCCGGGCCGTCCAACGGGGCGACCGCCAGGGCGGTGGCCACCAGCTGGGAGCCCTCGTCCTGGACGTGCGCCCGGCCCTCGACCACCGCCGGCAGGTCGCCGGGGGCACCGCCGCCGAGGTAGACCGCGTACGGGGAGAACGCCCCGGGGGCGCCCCCGGCCTCGTCGGCCAGCTCGACCGGATCGGCCAGGCCCGGCCGGGCGCACAGGTGCACCGGCGGGCGCTCGTTGTTCTCGATCAGCAGGCGGGTGGTCTCGCCCAGGTCGCCGCCGAGCGCCTCGGCGAACGACCGCACGATCCACTGCGGGTGGCTGTAGGCCAGGGCCAGGTGCCCAATCGGGTCGGTCTCGAACGACGGGGCGAGCTTCGCCACCCAGGCGTCGGCGTCCCGGCTGGACACCTCGCGCATCACCGCGTTGGCGAAGCCGGTGGCGCTGACGGCGACCGTGCGGACCAGGTCGACCGTCGAGGAGACCGCCGCGTGCGCCGGCACCCGGGTGTGCAGGAGCTGGTACGCGCCCAGCCGCAACGCGTCGCGCACCGGCGGGTCGATCCGGGCCACGTCCCGGCCGGCGGCGTCGGTGAGGATCGCGTCGAGGGTGCCGGTGTGCCGCAGCGAGCCGTAGGTCAGCTCGGTGGCGAAGGCGGCGTCCCGGCCGGTCAGCCCCTCCTCGCGCAGCATCGCCGGCAGCACCAGGTTGGCGTACGCGTCGTCCCGGTGCACCGCCGCGACGGCCTGGTACGCGACGTGCCGGGGCAGGTCCACGGCGGGCCGCACCGGCCGCCGGCCGCCCTGCCGCTCCTCGCCGCCCCGACCGCCCCGGGCCGACCGGTCACCGTAGCCGGGCCGGTCACTTCGCGGGCCGCCCGACGACCGCTCGGGACGCCGGTCGGGGCGCGGGTCACGCTGCTCGTCGTACCGGCGCGCGGGCCGTTCCGTCGGCCCGGTCATGCGAGCTCCTCCCCGCCGGAGACCCGGACGCCGCGCGCCCAGTCGCTCGCCGGCATGGCCTTCTTGCCGGCCGCCCGCACCTCACCGAGGGTCACCGGGACGGTGCCCGTGCCGGCCAGCACCCGGGACTTCTCCACCAACAGCTCGCCCGGCTTCAGCTCGGGGCCGTCCGGCACCGGGACGACCGGGCCGAGCTTGACCCGCTCGCCCCGGAACGTGGTCCACGGGCCGGGGGCCGGGGTGCACGCGCGGATCCGCCGGTCCACCGCGAACGCGGGGTCGCCCCAGCGCACCCGGGCGTCCTCGACGGTCAGCTTCGGCGCGAGCGACACCCCGTCGGCCGGCTGCGGCTCGGCCCGGCCGGTGCCCGCAGCGATCGCGTCGAGGACGGCCACCAGCAGGCCGGCACCGGAGTGGGCGAGCCGCTCCAGCAGGTCCCCGGAGGTGTCGGTGGGGCGGATCTCGTCGGTGAGGGTGCCGTACACCGGGCCGGTGTCCAGCCCCTCCTCCAGCTCGAAGACGCTCGCGCCGGTCAGCTCGTCGCCGTGCAGCACGGCGTGCTGGACCGGGGCCGCACCGCGCCACGCGGGCAGCAACGAGAAGTGCAGGTTGACCCAGCCGTGCCGGGGGATCTCCAGCGCGGCCGGGGGGACCAACGCGCCGTACGCGACCACCGGGGCGCAGTCGGGGGCCAGCTCGCGCAGCCGGTCGAGGAACTCCGGCTCGCGCGGGCGGGCCGGGGTGAGCACCTCGACGCCGTGCTCGTCGGCCCACGCGCCGACGGGCGAGCGGACTAGGCCCCGGCCGCGGCCGGCGGGGGCGTCGGGACGGGTGACGACGGCGACCAGCTCGTGGTCGGAGGCCGCGACGGCGGCCAGGGCGGGAACGGCGACGGCCGGGGTGCCGGCGAAGACGAGGCGCACCGGCGTCACCGACCCAGGCCGAAGGGGCTGCCGGCGGCGTGCGGGGTGAGCTTGACCGTCGGCGGGGTGGTCGGGTCGTACCAGTCCGCCTGGCGGATCGCCTTCATCGCCTCCTTGCGGCCGTCCGGGTCCAGCCGGTCGACGAAGAGCACGCCGTCGAGGTGGTCGGTCTCGTGCTGGACGCAGCGGGCCATCAGGCCGGTGCCGACGATCTGCACCGGGTCGCCGTAGCCGTTGAAGCCCTTGGCGATCACGTTCTGCCGGCGCTTGGTGTCGAAGTAGAGCCCGGGGATGGACAGGCAGCCCTCCGGGCCGTCCTGCTCCTCGGCGTCGGGAAACTCCAGCACCGGGTTGACCAGGTGGCCGAGCACGTCGTCGACGTCGAAGGCGAACACCCGCAGGCCCACGCCGAGCTGCGGCGCGGCCAGGCCGGCGCCGTTCTGCTCACGCATCGTGTCGGTCAGGTCGGCGACGAGCTTGCGCAGCTCGACGTCGAAGTCGACCACCGGATCGGCCGGTGTGCGCAGCACCGGGTCCCCGAACAGACGGATGGGCTGGACGGTCACTCGGGGGTGCTCCTTCGGTCGGACGACGGTCGTGCCGTACCAGTCTACGGAGTGCGCTCGGTGACGCCGGCCGGCGTACCGCGATCGGTGGCCGGGGACTCGTCGCGCAGGGTGACTGGCAGGGTGGCGTAGCCGCACGGGGTCAACCGGGCCCGGCGCTCGTACGCCGGCCCCGGGAGCCGGCTCGCGGGACCGGCCCTCAGGCGCTCGAGGCCGGGTCGCCGGCGAGCACGGTGTCCCCGGCGCGCAGGCAGTGCTCCGGAAGCGGGAGCTGGATCTTGTGGGCCGCCTCCCAGTCGTACACGATGCCGGGGCGGACCTGGGCGGCGAAGTAGTCCACCGCGCTCATCCCGCCGACCACCGGCTCCTCCACCTCGGCGACCAGCCGCGCGGGGACCAGCGGGAACCCGTTCTGCAGGGCGGCGCTGAGCCGGCGGTGGCCGTCTACGACGAAGAAGTACTCCCCGGTGAAGCCGATGGTCAGCGGCTCCAGCGCCTCGTCGCCGCCGTCTGCGACCTCACCGACGAACCCGGCGTCCCACAGCCCGCGCAGCGTGCCGATGTCCTCCGTCGGGTAGACCCGGGCCGGGTCCAGCAGCAGCAGCGGGGGGGCGTCGCGGAGCACGTCGGCGCCGATCCGGCCCTCGTACACGTCGATGATGTGGTTGATCACCTGCTCCGGGTTGGCCCGGGTGGAGTCGCAGATCAGGTCGTAGTTGCGCAGCCGGGCCTTGTCGACGCCGTAGCGGACGACGAACCGGCCCCGCTCGCTCTCGCTGCGCTCGCGCAGCTTGGTCTTCGCCTCCTCCAGGGAGGCGTAGCTCTCGGCCGGCCCGGAGGGGCGGGCCAGCACCCGGCGGGCGGCCTCGGTCGACTCGGTGATCATGTGCACCTTGAGCGCGTCGGTGAAGAAGTGCCAGGCCAGCCGGGAGTCCATCACCAGGCTCTCGCCGGAGGCTGCGATGTCCTGCTGGAGCTGGTCGACGTAGCCGTCGACGGCCTGGTCCAGCTCGGCGTGCAGGTTGAGCTGGAGCGCGGTCATGTCCCGCTCCTGCGCCATCTGGCGGTAGAGGTCGCCGACGCTCACCCGGCGCAATTCCAGCCGCTTGGCGATCTCGACGGAGACGGTGCTCTTGCCGCTGCCGAGGTCACCGTTGAAGACGATCGATTGACGAACGGTCACGACTGGTCCACCCCTGATCACCGGCTGATTGACATCATCGACATGGCGTCCTACCGACGCGCTTCCGCCATCGTCGCGCGATCCGTGCGCCCAGGCATGACGGGCGATGCTATCACGCAGGCGCCAGCACGGACCGTGACGGCGCTCGGAACCGGTCGCCGCCACCCGGGCCTCCGCCGCCGCCCGGGCGGCGGCGCTCAGAACATGGTCAGCGGGTCGACCTGGAGGCGCACCGGGTCGGCCGCCTTGCGGGCGGCGCGGACCCCGGCGGCCGAGTGCAGCGCCCCGGCCAGGGCCGCCGCCCGGGCCCGGGGCACCCGGACCAGCATCCGCTCCCGGTCGCCGTCGGCGGGGACCGGGCCGAGCAGCTCCGCCTCCTCGGGCAGCCGGGCCTCGGCCAGCAGGTCGGCCACCGCGTCGGCCAGGCCGGTGACGCTGGCCATCCGCACCGCCGGGGGGAAGCCCAGCTCGCGGCGCTCGGCAAGTTCCCGGGCGGCGAACCAGGCGGCGTCCCAGCGCAGCAGCGCCTGCACCGGGGCGAGGGCGCCGTCGGCGACCACCACCACCCGGCCGCCGGCCCCGGCGGGGCGGGCCAGCGCGGCGGCGCCCAGCCAGCGGCGCAGCGCCTCCTCACCGGCCCGCAGGTCGGCCCGGGTGAGCAGGGCCCACGAGTCGAGCAGCAGCACCGCGCCGTAGCCGCCCTCGGCGACCGGCTCGGCGCCGGGGGTGGCCACCACCAGGCCGGCTCCGCCGGGCACGGTGGTGAGCACCTCCTCCCGGCCGGAGGTGCGCACCGGCACGCCGGGGAAGGCCCGGCCCAGCTCCTCGGCGGTGCGCCGGGCGCCGGTGACGGCGGCCCGCAGCCGCCGCCCCCCACACTCCGGGCACGCATATGCGGCGGCGATCCGCCCGCACCAGCGGCAGGTGGGCGGGCCGTCGGCCGACGGCAGGGCGAGCGGCCCGGCGCAGTGCGGGCAGCGGGCCGGGGTCCGGCACTCGGCGCAGGAGATCGAGGGCAGGTAGCCGCGGCGGGGCACCTGGACCAGCACCGGCGCGTCGGCGCGGACCGCGTCGCGGGCGGCGGTCCAGGCCAGGCTGGGCAGCCGGGCCGTGGCCGCGCCGGGGTCGCGGGCCAGTTGCGGGTCGTCGCCGGTCGGCGCGACGGCGGGGATACGCGCCCGCACGGTGGCCCGGTCGGCGACCACCTCCCGGGCCCAGCCGGTCTCCACCAGCAGTTGCGCCTCGGCGCTGCGCGCGTACCCGCCGACCAGGGCCGCCGCGTCGGCGAGCTGGGCGCGGGTGAGCAGCACCTCGCGGGCGTGCGGGTAGGGCGCGCGCGGCTCGGCGTGCAGGTCGTCGCCGTCGTCGACGACGGCGACCAGGCCGAGCCGGGCCACCGGGGCGAACATGGCGGCCCGGGTGCCGATCACGACAGGTACGTCCCCGCGCCGGGCGGCCAGGAACGCGCGGTAGCGGCGGGCCGGGCCGGCTGCGGCGGCCAGGACGACGTGCCGGCCGTCACCCAGGGCGACGGTCAGCGCCGCGTCGAGGCGGTCGAGGTCCCGGGCGTCGGGGACCACGACGACGGCGCCCCGCCCGCCGGCCACGGTGGCGGCGACCGCCTCGGCGTACCGGGCTGGCCAGTCCTCCCCGGGCAGGGCGGACCAGACCGCGCGGGCGGGCCGGCCCTCGGCCAGGGCGCGCAGGAACGCCGGCCCGGCCGGGTACGCCCGCCAGCCGTCCGCCTCGGGGGGATCCAGCGGGGCCAGGGGCTCTGGCGGGGTGTGCGGCTCCTTCTCCACCCGGGCGTGCCGGGGCGGCACGGCCAGCCGGAGCACGTCGGCGAGGCTGCCGGCGTACCGGTCGGCGACGACCCGGGCCAGCCGGGCGACCTCGGGGGCCAGCACGGGCTCCGGCGAGACGACCTTCTCCAGGTACGCCAGCTTGCCGGTGTGCCCGGAGTCGTCGGCCCGCTCAAGCAGCCAGCCGTCGACGAGCTGGCCGGCGAAGCGCACCTTCACCCGCGTCCCGGGGGCCGCGGCCCCGTCCAGCTCGGCGGGGACCAGGTAGTCGAAGGGGCGGTCTAGGTGGGCCAGCGGGACGTCCACGCAGACGCGAGCGACCGGCGACCCGTCCGCGGGTCGCCGGTCGCTGCGCCTGGTGCCGGTCAGGCTCCCGCGGCCGACTTGAGGTCGGCGGCCCGGTCGGTGCTCTCCCAGGTCAGGTCGGGCAGTTCCCGGCCGAAGTGGCCGTACGCCGCAGTCTGCCGGTAGATCGGGCGGAGCAGGTTCAGGTCCCGGATGATGGCGGCCGGGCGCAGGTCGAAGACCTCGGACACGGCCTTCTCGATCGAGGCGACCGCCACCGTCTCGGTGCCGAACGTCTCGATGAACAGGCTCACCGGGTGGGCCTTGCCGATCGCGTACGCGACCTGCGCCTCGCAGCGCTCGGCGAGGCCGGCGGCCACCACGTTCTTGGCCACCCAGCGCATCGCGTACGCCGCCGAGCGGTCCACCTTCGACGGGTCCTTGCCGGAGAACGCGCCGCCACCGTGCCGGGCGTACCCGCCGTAGGTGTCGACGATGATCTTCCGGCCGGTCAGGCCGGCGTCGCCCATCGGGCCGCCGATCTCGAACCGGCCGGTCGGGTTGACCAGCAGCCGGTAGCCGTCGGTGTCGAGGCCGAGGCTGTCCAGCTCCGGGGCGATGACGTGGTCGCGCACGTCCGGGGTGAGCAGGCTGTCCAGCGAGATGTCGGCCGCGTGCTGGCTGGACACGACGACCGTGTTGAGCCGGACCGGGCGCAGCCCCTCGTACTCGATGGTGACCTGGGTCTTGCCGTCCGGCCGCAGGTACGGGATCGTGCCGTCCTTGCGCACGGCGGTCAGCCGGCGGGCCAGCCGGTGGGCCAGGGCGATCGGCAGCGGCATCAGTTCGGGCGTCTCCGAGCAGGCGAAGCCGAACATCATGCCCTGGTCGCCGGCGCCCTGGGCGTCCAGGGCGCTCTCCGACGAGCCGGTGCGCAGCTCCATCGCGTTGTCCACGCCCTGCGCGATGTCCGGGGACTGTGCCCCGATGGACACGCTGACGCCGCAGGAGGCCCCATCGAAGCCCTTCTTCGAGGAGTCGTAGCCGATCTCCAGAATCGTCTCCCGGACGATGGTGGGGATGTCGGCGTACGCCTTGGTCGTCACCTCGCCGGCCACGTGCACCTGGCCGGTGGTGATCAGGGTCTCGACGGCCACGCGACTGTGCGCGTCCTGGGCGAGCAGTGCGTCGAGAATGCCGTCGCTGATCTGGTCGGCGATCTTGTCCGGGTGGCCTTCCGTGACCGATTCGGACGTGAAGAGGCGGCGTGTCACGGCACTCCTAAGTATGTGAAAAGTCGTTCCGTGGAGTGTAGTCGCCCACACTCGCACAGCAATCGATCGGTCAGGTCGCCGTCACCATGCGGACACCTCCGGCCAGCCGCGCCACCACGAGGTCCCAGACGCCGTCGGCGAGGTCCTCCTTGGACTGTTCGGGCAGGGTGTGCACCGCGCCGTCCGCGCCGATGACGGTCGCCGCGTTGGTCTCGGCGCCGAAGACCTTGTCCGGGCCGACCTCGTTGACGACGACGAGGTCCGCCCGCTTACGGGCGAGCTTGGCCCGGCCGTTGGCCTCCGCGTCGCTGGTCTCGGCCGCGAACACCACCAGCACCTGTTCCGGTCGGCGGCGCCGGCCCAGCTCGGCGGCGATGTCCGGGTTCGTGACGAGTTCGATCGTAGGTGGCCCGGCGTCCGATTTCTTGATTTTTCCGGGCGAGTAGGTGGCGGGCCGGAAGTCGGCGGGCGCCGCCGCCATCACCACCGCGTCGGCCCCCGCGGCGGCCTTCAGGGTGGCCTCGCGCAGCTCCTCGGTGGTGCCGACCCGGACCAGGTCGACGCCGGCCGGGTCTGCGAGCGTCACGTTGGCGGAGACCAGGGTGACCCGGGCGCCGCGGGCGACCGCGGCGCGGGCGAAGGCGTACCCCTGCTTGCCGGACGAGCGGTTGCCCAGGAACCGGACCGGGTCGAGCGGCTCCCGGGTGCCGCCGGCGGTCACCACCACGTGGCGGCCGGCCAGGTCCGCCGGGGCGTCGACGCCGCGGGCCAGCGCCCGCCGGGCGACGGCGAAGATCTCGGCCGGGTCCGGCAGCCGCCCCTTGCCGCTGTCGGCGCCGGTGAGCCGGCCGACGGCGGGCTCGATGACCCGGACGCCCCGGGAGCGCAGCGTGGCGACGTTGGCCACGGTGGCCGCGTTCTCCCACATCTCGGTGTGCATCGCCGGGGCGAGCAGCACCGGGCAGCGGGCCGTGAGCAGCGTGTTGGTGAGCAGGTCGTCGGCGAGGCCGTGGGCGGCGCGGGCGAGCAGGTCGGCGGTGGCGGGGGCGACCACGACCAGGTCGGCCCGCTGCCCGAGCCGGACGTGCGGCACCTCGTGCACGTCGGACCAGACGTCGTCGGCGACCGGCTGGCCGGACAGGGCGGCCCAGGTCGGCACCCCGACGAAGCGGAGCGCCGACGCGGTCGGCACGACGCGGACCCGGTGCCCCGACTCGGTGAACAACCGCAGCAGCTCACACGCCTTGTAGGCGGCGACACCGCCGCCGACCCCGAGGACGATCTCGGCGGACATCGACGCGCGGCGGGACTACGGCTGGTCGGTGGGCTCTGCGGTGAGCAGGCCCCCGTTGATCTCGCGCATGGCGATGGAGAGGGGCTTCTCCTGGGGGGTGGTCTCCACGAGGGGGCCGACGTACTCCAGCAGGCCCTCGCCGAGCTGGCTGTAGTAGGCGTTGACCTGGCGGGCCCGCTTGGCGGCGAAGATCACCAGGGCGTACTTCGACGTCGTCTTCTCAAGGAGCTCGTCGATCGGCGGGTTGGTGATGCCTTCGGGGTTGGCGATGGATCCCACGAAATAACCTCTGCGTCTCTGTTACCGCGCGGACGCGGTGGGTCGCTCAACCACGCAGACGCGGTTGAGCCGGAGCCGGGAAAGAAGAACCGAGCAAGCCTACCAGCCCGTCGACCACCCGCCCGGTCAGGTCGTGCGCCACGACGTGCTCGGCCACGGCCGCGACGGCCGGCTCCGGCCGCCAGCCGGGCGGGGCGAGCAGGACCAGTCGGGCGTCCGGGTGCGCCGCGCGGACGGCGAGCGCGCCGCGCAGGTCGAGCGGGAGCAGCACCGGCTGGCCGGCGGCGAGCCGCGCGAGGACCGGCCCGGCCGGGGTGCCGCGGGCGTGCGGCCCGACCCGGGCCCACTCCAGCAGCTGGCCGGCGGCGACCAGCCGGTCGAACTCCGCCGGATCGAGGAACAGCCGGTCGACGCCGTCCCGCTCACCCGCCCGGCGAGGGCGGGTGGTGGCCGGCACCGGCGTCCACACCGACGGAAAACGCGCCCGGAACAGCTCGACGACACTGCCCACGCCGGCCCCGGAGGGACCGGCCAGGACGGTGAGCCGAGCCGCCGGGCGCGCCTCGTCATCCGTGCTCACGGCTCGTTTCTACACGCTGCCGTGCTCAGGTGACGGCGAACCCGCCGTGCTCAGTTGGCGGCGAACTCGCCGAGCAGCGCCTTGCGCTGCTGCTCGCCCAGGCCCCGCAGCCGGCGGCTGTCGGCGATCTTGAGCTTCTCCATGATCTGGGTGGCCCGGATCTTGCCGATACCCGGCATCGCCTGCAGGACGGCCGAAACCTTGAGCTTGCCGACGACATCGTCGCCCTCAGCCCGCGCGAGAACGGAGGCGAGGGTGGTCTTGCCCTGCTTGAGCTGCTCCTTCAGCTCAGCACGGGCCTTGCGGATCTCCGCAGCCTTTTCGAGCGCGGCTGCGCGCTGCTCGGGGGTCAGTGACGGGAGGGGCACCAGTTCTCCTCAGGTCCCTATAGCGACGGGCGGGACGCCACGCCGCAGCTGTGAAACGTGAAGTCGCCGGAAACCAAAGGGGTCCATGGTTCCCAGCGCGGGGAAAACTAGCGGTCGCGGGCGCATTCGGCAACGTGGGCGCGCGGCGACCACGGCAAAGTGACCGAGCCTTCACTCAGTCAGGCCCCGCCGAGGGTCGCCCGGCACTCGGTCAGGACCCGGTCCGCGGCGGCCCGCAGCGCGGCCACGTCGGGCCCGGCGTGCAACACCTCGCGGGAGTACGACGGGAGCACCGACGGCAGGCTGGAACCGAAGACCGTACGCAGATCGGCCGCCGTGGCGCCCTGCGCGCCGAGCCCCGGGGCGAGCAGCGGACCGTGCACGGCGGAGAGGTCGTGACCCGTGTCACCGATGGTCGCGCCGACCACCAAGCCGAAGCTGCCGAGCGGCTCGGCACCCCGGTTGAGCTGCGCAATCTCGTCGATCACCGTCTGTGCGACGGTGCGCCCGTCGGCGGTGCGGGCGCGCTGCACGGCGGCCCCCTCCGGGTTGGACGTAAGCGCCAGGACGAAGACCCCGCCGCCGTGCGTGGCGGCGAGCTCGAACATCGGGGCCAGCGACCCTACTCCCAGGTAGGGGCTCGCCGTGAGCGCGTCGACATACAGCGGGCTGGATGGGTCGAGGTACGCGGAGGCGTACGCCGCGACGGTCGAGCCGATGTCCCCACGCTTGACGTCGAGCAGAACGAGCGAGCCGGAATCCCGCAACTGTCGGATAGTTGACTCCAGAACGGACACGCCGCGGGAGCCGAAGCGCTCGAAGAACGCGGACTGTGGCTTGACGACCGCGACCCGCTCGCCAAGCGCCTCCACCACGATGCGACTGAAGCGCTCCAACCCGTTGACGTCGTCCGACAGGCCCCACCGGGCCAGCAACCCCGGATGTGGGTCGATGCCCACGCACAGCGGCCCACGCTCCGCCACCGCCCGGTGCAACCGGCCACCGAAGCTCTCCATCCGACCTCTCCCTCTCTCGATCTCTCCCCGGGGCGCGGCACCCGCCGCACCCCGATACCCGCCGCAATCGGCGCGGCTGACCGATCCGGGACATGCCACGCCGGACCGGTGGACCCGCGACGCGGATCAGCCGACCGCCACCGCGGCGGCGATCCCGGCCGCGATCCGGGCGACGTCGGCGTCGCCGGTGACGTACGGGGGCATGGTGTAAACCAGGTCGCGGAACGGCCGCAGCCAGACCCCCTGCTCCACCGCGGCGGCGGTGGCCTTCGCCAGGTCCACCTCATGGTCGAGCTGGACCACGCCGATCGCGCCGAGCACTCGCACGTCGGCCACCCCCGGCGCGCCCCGCAGCGGCTCCAGACCGGCCCGCAGGCCCGCGCCCACCCTCGACACCTCGGCGGCCCAGTCTCCGGCCCGCAGCAGCCCGATGGAGGCGTTGGCGACCGCGCAGGCGAGCGGATTTCCCATGAACGTCGGCCCGTGCGCCAGCACCCCGTCGCGGGAGATGCCCCACGCCACCTCCGCCGTGCACAGCGCGGCGGCCAGCGTCAGGTACCCGCCGGTGAGCGCCTTGCCGACGCAGAGCACGTCGGGACTCACCCCGGCGTGCTCGGCGGCGAACATCGTCCCGGTGCGGCCGAAGCCGGTGGCGATCTCGTCGAAGACCAGCAGCACGCCGTGGGCCCGGGTCACCTCGCGCAGCACCCGCAGGTACTCCGGATGGTGGAAGCGCATCCCACCGGCGCCCTGCACCACCGGCTCGACGATCACGGCGGCCAGCTCGTCGGCGTGCCGCCGCACGGCGTCCACCAGCGCCGCCACGTACGCCGGGTCGGGAGGCGTGTCGAAGCCGCCCGGCGGCACGGGCGCGAACACCTGCCGGGGCAGCACGTCGCCCCAGAGGTGGTGCATGCCGCCCTCGGGGTCGCAGACGCTCATCGGGTGGAACGTGTCGCCGTGGTAGCCGCCCCGCCAGGTGCCCAGCCGGTGCCGCTCCGGCCGCCCGACGGCCCGCTGGTACTGCAGGCACATCTTCACCGCGACCTCGACGCTCACCGAGCCGGAGTCGCACAGGAAGACCCGTTCCAGCCCCTCCGGGGCCAGCTCGACCAGCGTGCCGGCCAGCCGCACCGCCGGCTCGTGGGTCAGCCCGCCGAACATCACGTGGCTCATCCGGCCGAGCTGGTCGGTGACCGCCGCGTCCAGCACCGGGTGCCGGTAGCCGTGGATGGCCGCCCACCAGGACGACATCCCGTCCACCAGCTCCCGGCCGTCGGCCAGCCGCAGCCGCACCCCCTGCGCGCTGTCCACCACGTACGGCGCCGCGGCCGGCGGCAGCGACGCGTACGGGTGCCACACGTGCTCCCGGTCGCCGGCGAGGATCTCCTCGGGCGTCACAGGGCCCTCCTCCGTGTCCTCACGGGCGTGTCGCGCGGACCGGCCCCGACCCTCACGCCCCCCTTTGCTCTGCTGCCATGGAGGCAACACCCGCTGCCCGGGCGCGGGACGGCAGCCGTTGCGCCCGCTGCAGCAGAGCAAAGGGGGTGGGGACAGGGTGTCGCCGGTTCCTCGTTCACCGGGTGTCAGCCGGGGTTGTCGCCCTGCCGGCTGTGCTGGCCACCGACCGGACCAGGGCCGGGCCCCGGTAGATGAACCCGGTGTAGAGCTGGACCAGGGACGCGCCCGCGTCGAACATCCGGGCGGCGTCGTCGGGGTCGACGATGCCGCCCACCCCGACCACCGGGAGCCGCCCGCCGGTCTCCCGGTGGACGAAGGAGACCACCTCCCGGGCGCGGGCGGCCAACGGGCGGCCGGACAGGCCCCCCTGCTCCGCGCCCCGCGCCCGGTCGGCCGGGGCGAGCCCGTCGCGGGCCAGGGTGGTGTTGGTGGCGATCACCCCGGCCGCGCCCCGGGCCAGGCAGACCTCCAGCAGGTCGGCGATCGCCGGGTCGGTCAGGTCCGGGGCGATCTTCACCAGCACCGGCTTCTCCCCCACCAGGGCCGCCAGCAGCGCGTCCAGGTGCGACCGGTCCTGCAAGGCGCGCAGGCCCGGGGTGTTCGGCGAGGAGACGTTGACCGCGAAGTAGTCGCCGTGCCCGCGCAGCGCCCGGTAGGAGGCGAGGTAGTCCTGCACCGCCTCGTCCAGCGGGGTCACCTTGGACTTGCCCAGCGAGATCCCCAGCGGCACCCCGATCGGGCGGGGCAGCGCGGCCAGCCGGCCCGCCAGCGCCACCGCGCCGGCGTTGTTGAAGCCCATCCGGTTCACCACGGCCTCGCTGTCGCGCAGCCGGAACAGCCGGGGCCGGGGATTGCCCGGCTGGGCGTGCGCGGTGACCGTGCCGACCTCGACGAAGCCGAAGCCCAGCGCCGGCCACGCCGGCAGCGCCGCACCGTCCTTGTCCATCCCGGCGGCCAGCCCCACCGGGTTCGGGAACTCCACCCCGAACACCGTCCGGGGTGCCCGCACGGCGTACCGGGCCCGCAGCCCGGCCAGCGCCACGGGCGACCGCGACACGGCGGCCAGCCGCCGCAGCGTCCACTCATGCGCCGTCTCGGCGTCCCCGCCCCCCACCCGGAACAACCCGGCCCGCACGACCTTCTCAAACATCACCACGCCCTCCCCCGGGTCACACCGCCGCCTTGTTGATCAAGAAGTTTGCGTCCAGGAACAGGCCGCCGGGCGACCGAAACTTCTTGATCAACGCCGACTGGGCGGGGGGTTGGGGGCGGGGTGGGGGGTTGGGGTGGGGGTTGGGGTTGGGGGTGGGTCATCGGGTGGCTCGGAGGGTGGCGTGCAGGTCTTGGAGGGGGCGGACCTGCATGTCGCCGCGGATGTGGGCCTCGATGCCCATCACCGCCGCCGCCGCGCCCGGGACGGTGGTGATGCAGGGGATGTCGGCCGTCACGGCGGCGCTGCGGATCTCGTAGCCGTCGGAGCGGGCGCTCGCCCCGGAGCCCTGCGGAGTGTTGATCACCAGCGCCACCTCGCCGCCGAGGATCATCGAGACCGCGTCCTCGCCCGCGCCCGACTCGTAGTGCTTGCGGATCTGCTCGCAGGCGATGCCGTGCCGGCGCAGCACCTCGGCGGTGCCGGTGGTGGCGACGATCTCGAAGCCGAGGTCGGCCAGGCGCTTGATCGGGAAGATCATGCCGCGCTTGTCCCGGTTGGCCACCGAGACGAAGATCCTCCCGGCGGTCGGCAGCGACCCGTACGCGGCGGCCTGGCTCTTGGCGAAGGCGTGGCCGAAGTTCGTGTCGATGCCCATCACCTCGCCGGTGGACTTCATCTCCGGGCCGAGCAGCGAGTCGATGCCCTTGCCCGACGGGGTGCGGAACCGCTTGAACGGCAGCACCGCCTCCTTCACCGCGATCGGCGCGTCCGCCGGCATCGTGCCGCCGTCGCCGGTCGGCGGGAGCAGCCCCTCGGCGCGCAGCTCGGCGATGGTGGCGCCGAGGGCGATCCGGGCCGCCGCCTTGGCCAGGGGCACCGCCGTGGCCTTGGACACGAACGGGACCGTCCGGGACGCCCGCGGGTTCGCCTCCAACACGTACAGCACGTCGTCCTTGAGCGCGTACTGGACGTTGAGCAGGCCGCGCACCCCCACGCCCCGGGCGATCGCCTCGGTGTACCGGCGCACCTCCGCCAGGTGCGAGCCGGCCAGGGTGATCGGCGGCAGCGCGCAGGACGAGTCGCCGGAGTGGATGCCGGCCTCCTCGATGTGCTCCATCACCCCGCCGAGGTACACCTCGCCGTCGGCGTCGCACAACGCGTCCACGTCGATCTCGATGGCGTCGTCGAGGAACCGGTCGACCAGGACCGGGCGGTCCGGGGAGATCTCGGTGGCCCGGCCGATGTAGTCACGCAGCGTCGGATCGTCGTAGACGATCTCCATGCCCCGCCCGCCCAGCACGTACGACGGGCGGACCAGCACCGGGTAGCCGATCTCCTCGGCGATCTCCTTGGCCTCCTCGTACGAGGTGGCCATGCCGTGCGCGGGGGCGCGCAGGCCGGCCCGGGCCAGCACCGACCCGAACGCGCCGCGCTCCTCGGCCAGGTGGATCGACTCCGGCGAGGTGCCGACCACCGGCACGCCCGCGTTCTTCAGCCGCTGCGCCAGGCCCAGCGGGGTCTGCCCGCCGAGCTGCACGATCACCCCGACCACGCCCGGCCCGCCGGCCGCCCGGCCGGACGAGTCCTCGGCGTGCCAGACCTCCAGCACGTCCTCGAAGGTCAGCGGCTCGAAGTAGAGCCGGTCGGCGGTGTCGTAGTCGGTGGAGACGGTCTCCGGATTGCAGTTGACCATCACCGTCTCGTAGCCGACCGCCCTGAGTGCCATCACGGCGTGCACGCACGAGTAGTCGAACTCGATGCCCTGGCCGATCCGGTTCGGCCCGGAGCCCAGGATGAGCACCTTGGGCCGGTCCGACGGCGCGACCTCGGTCTCGGAGTCGTACGTCGAGTAGTGGTAGGGGGTGGTCGCCTCGAACTCGGCGGCGCAGGTGTCCACCGTCTTGTAGACGGGCCGGATGTCGAGGCGGTGACGCAGCGTGCGTACCCCGTCCTCGGCGGCCAGCTCCGGCCGGAGCGCGGCGAGCTGCCGGTCGGACAGGCCGGCCCGCTTGGCCCGGCGCAGCAGGTCGCCGTCGAGCACCGGGGCGTCCACGATCTCCGCCCGCAGCTCCACCAGCGCGAGGATCTGGTCCAGGAACCACGGGTCCATCCCGCCGGTCGCGGCGGCGACCTCGGCGATCGACGCGCCGAGGCGCAGCGCCCGCTCGACGGTGTACAGCCGGCCGTCGTGCGGGACGCGCAGCGCGGCGAGGGTGTCCTCCCTGCTTACCCCCTGCGGGTCGGGCACGGTCCAGAAGCCGCCCGCTTTGGTTTCCATCGAGCGCATCGCCTTGTTCAGCGCCTCGGTGAAGTTGCGCCCGAGGCTCATCGCCTCGCCCACCGACTTCATGGTGGTGGTCAGCTCCGGGTCCGCGCCGGGGAACTTCTCGAACGCGAACCGGGGAATCTTCACCACCACGTAGTCCAGGGTCGGCTCGAACGCCGCCGGGGTCTTGCGCGTGATGTCGTTGGGGATCTCGTCGAGGGTGTATCCGATGGCCAGCTTCGCGGCGATCTTCGCGATCGGGAAGCCGGTCGCCTTCGACGCCAGCGCCGAGGAGCGGGACACCCGGGGGTTCATCTCGATCACGACGATCCGGCCGTCGGCCGGGTTGACCGCGAACTGGATGTTGCAGCCGCCGGTGTCCACCCCGACCTCGCGCAGCACGGCGATGCCCAGGTCGCGCAGGCTCTGGTACTCCCGGTCGGTCAGCGTCATGGCCGGGGCCACGGTGACGCTGTCGCCGGTGTGCACGCCCATCGGGTCGATGTTCTCGATCGAGCAGACCACCACCACGTTGTCGTTGCGGTCGCGCATGAGTTCGAGCTCGTACTCCTTCCAGCCGAGCACGCTCTCCTCGATGAGCACCTCGTGCACCGGGCTGGCGGCCAGCCCCGCCCCGGCGATCCGCGCCAGGTCTGAGTCGGTGTGCGCCATGCCGGAGCCCAGGCCGCCCATGGTGAACGACGGCCGGATCACCACCGGCAGGCCCAGCTCGGCGGCGGTGGCCTCGACCTCGGCCATGGAGTGACAGACCCGGGAGCGCGGCACCAGGCCGGTCGGCTCGGCGATGCCGATCCGGGCACCGGCCTTCGCCACGACGTCCTTGAAGAGCTGCCGGTCCTCGCCCCGGTTGATGGCGTCGATGTTCGCGCCGATCAGTTCCACGCCGTACTTCTCCAGCACGCCCGAGGCGTGCAGGGCGACCGCGGTGTTCAGCGCGGTCTGCCCGCCGAGGGTGGGCAGCAGGGCGTCGGGGCGTTCCTTGGCGATGACCAGCTCGACGAACTCCGGGGTGATCGGCTCGACGTACGTGGCGTCGGCGAACTCCGGGTCGGTCATGATGGTCGCCGGGTTGGAGTTGACCAGGCTGACCCGGATCCCCTCGCTGCGCAGCACCTGGCACGCCTGGGTGCCGGAGTAGTCGAACTCGCAGGCCTGCCCGATGACGATCGGCCCGGAGCCGATCACCAGAATGTGCTTGAGATCGGTCCGCTTAGGCATTCGTGCGCCCCTCGCTGTGGGTCCGGCCCTCGATGAGCTCGGCGAAGCGGTCGAAGAGGTAGTCCGCGTCGTGCGGGCCGGCCGCCGCCTCCGGGTGGTACTGGACGGTGAAGGCGGGCACGTCCTTCGCCCGCAGCCCCTCGACCACGTTGTCATTGAGGCAGACATGCGACACCTGGACGCCGCCGAACTCGGTCTCGATCACCTGGTCGGGGACGACCGCGCCCGGGGCCTGCACGGCGCCGGGCTCCTGGTCGCGGCCCGGCCAGGCGACCGCGAAGCCGTGGTTGTGGCTGGTCACCTCGACCTTGCCGGTGACCCGGTCGAGCACCGGCTGGTTGATGCCGCGGTGGCCGTAGCCGAGCTTGTACGTGCCGAAGCCCAGCGCCCGGCCGAGGATCTGGCTGCCGAAGCAGATGCCGAACAGCGGGATCCGCCGGCGCAGCACCTCCCGGGCGAGCCCGACCGGGCCGTCGGCGGTGGCCGGGTCGCCCGGGCCGGGCGAGATGAACACGGCGTCCGCGCCCGTGGCGAGCAGGTCTTCGATGCTCGACGAGGCGGGCAGCACGTGGGTGGTGACCCCGCGCGCGGCGAGCCGGCGCGGCACGTTGCGCTTGATGCCGAGGTCCAGCGCGGCCACGGTGAACCGGTGCGCACCGTCGGCCTCGACCACGTACGGCTGCGCCGTGCTCACCTCGGCGGACAGGTCCGCGCCGACCATCTGCGGCGCCTGGCGGACCCGGGCCAGCAGGGCGCGCGGGTCGTCGTCGACGCTGGAGATGCCGACCCGCATCGCGCCGCGCTCGCGCAGGTGCCGGGTCAGCGCCCGGGTGTCCACCCCGCCGATGCCGACCACGCCCTCGGCGGCGAGCCGGTCCTCCAGCCCGCCGGTGGCCCGCCAGTTCGAGCCGATCCGGGCCGGGTCGCGGACCACGTACCCGGCGACCCAGATCCGGCCGGACTCGTCGTCCTCGCCGTTGACGCCGGTGTTGCCGATGTGCGGCGCGGTCTGCACCACGACCTGCCGGTGGTAGGACGGGTCGGTCAGGGTCTCCTGGTAGCCGGTCATGCCGGTGTTGAAGACCGCCTCGCCGAAGGTCTCCCCGACGCTGCCGTACGCCTCGCCGTGGAACGTGCGACCGTCCTCAAGGACGAGAATCGCGGGACGCCTTCTCATTTAACAGCCTTTCCGTCCAGGACCGTCGGCTCGCCGCGCAGGAAGGTCGCCACGATGCGACCCGGCAGCGTCATGCGGGCGTACGGGGTGTTGCGACTGCGGCTGGCCAGCTCGGCGGGCTCGACGACCCAGCGGGCGGCCGGGTCGACCAGGGTGAGGTTGGCCGGCACGCCGGGGGCCGGGTCGAGGCCGTGGGAGTCGAGCCCGGCGATCCGGGCCGGTGCGCGGGACATCCGCTCGGCGATCAGCTCCCACTGCGGGCCGAGCACGTCCAGGGCGATCGACAGCGCCGTCTCCAGCCCGAGCATGCCCGGCCGGGCGTACGCCCACTCGCACTCCTTGTCCTCCACGGCGTGCGGGGCGTGGTCGGTGGCGATGATGTCGATCACGCCCTCGGCGAGCGCTGCGCGCAGCGCGGCGACGTCGGTGGCGGTGCGCAGCGGCGGGTTGACCTTGTACACCGGGTCGTAGGCGCCGGCCGGACTCCAGTTGTCCGCGAGTGCGGGGCTCGCAAGCTCACTTCTCCCGCTCACCGGGCTTCCGTTGTTCGCGAGTGCGGGGCTCGCAAGCTCACTCCTCCCGCTCACGACCTCGTCGGTCAGCAGCAGGTGGTGCGGGGTGACCTCGGCGGTGACCCGGACGCCGCGGGCCTTGGCCTGGCGCAGCACCTCGACGCTGCCGGCCGTGGAGACGTGGCAGACGTGCAGCCGGCTGCCGACGTGCTCGGCGAGCAGCACGTCCCGGGCGATGATCGCCTCCTCGGCGACCGCCGGCCAGCCGGTCAGCCCGAGCCGGGTGGACACCTCGCCCTCGTGCATCTGCGCGCCCTCGGTGAGCCGGGGCTCCTCGGCGTGCTGGGCGATGATCCCGTCGAACGCCTTGACGTACTCCAGGGCCCGGCGCATCAGCAACGGGTCGGCGACGCAGTGCCCGTCGTCGGAGAAGATCCGCACCTGGGCCGCCGAGTCGGCCATCGCGCCCAGCTCGGCCAGACGCTCGCCGGCCAGGCCGACGGTGACCGCGCCGATCGGCTGCACGTCGACCAGGCCGGCCTCCCGGCCGAGCCGCCAGACCTGCTCGACCACCCCGGCGGTGTCGGCGACCGGGGAGGTGTTGGCCATCGCGCAGACCGCCGTGTACCCGCCCAGCGCCGCCGCCCGGGAGCCGGACTCGACGGTCTCGGCGTCCTCGCGGCCCGGCTCGCGCAGGTGGGTGTGCAGGTCGACCAGGCCGGGCAGGGCGACCAGCCCGGTGCCGTCGACCACCGTGGCGTCCGGCGCGCTCAGCCCCTGGCCGGTGGCGGCGACGACGCCGTCGCGGATCAGCAGGTCGGCCGGCGCGGCGCCGACGACGCTCACGTTGGTGATCAGGTACGCGGTCACAGCTTGTTCCCCCCGAGCAGGAGATAGAGGACGGCCATCCGCACGGAGACCCCGTTGGCGACCTGTTCGACGATGGTGGAGCGGGGCGAGTCGGCGACCTCGGGCGTGATCTCCATGCCCCGGTTCATCGGCCCGGGGTGCATGACGATCGCGTGCTCGGGCAGCCGGCGCATCCGCGGCCCGTCGAGCCCGTAGCGGCGGGCGTACTCGCGGGCGGAGGGGAAGTAGGAGTCCTTCATCCGCTCCCGCTGCACCCGCAGCATCATCACCACGTCCACATCGGGGAGAACGACGTCGAGGTCGTAGGAGACGTCGGTGCCGGGGGCGAGGGCCGCCGCGATGTCGACGGGGATGAGGGTGGGCGGGCCGACGAGGGTGACCTTCGCGCCGAGGGTGGACAGCAGCAGCACGTTGGAGCGGGCCACCCGGGAGTGCAGCACGTCCCCGACCACCGCGACGTGCAGGCCGGCGAGCCGGCCCAGCCGGGAGCGCATCGTGTACGCGTCGAGCAGCGCCTGGGTGGGGTGCTCGTGGGTGCCGTCGCCGGCGTTGACCACCGACCCGTCCACCCAGTCGGCCAGCCGGTGCGGCGCTCCGGAGGCGGGGTGCCGGACGACCACCGCGTCGGCCCCCATGGCCTGGAGGGTGAGCGCGGTGTCCTTCAGGCTCTCGCCCTTGGCGACGCTGGAGCCCTTGGCCGAAAAGTTGATCACGTCGGCGCTGAGTCGCTTCGCCGCCGCCTCGAAGGAGATCCGGGTCCGGGTGGAGTCCTCGTAGAACAGGTTCACCACGGTCCGGCCGCGCAGCGCGGGCAGCTTCTTGACCTCGCGCCCGGCGACGGTGGCCATCTCGGCCGCGGTGTCCAGGATCTGGGTGGCGGTGGCGGCGTCCAGGTCGGCGGCGGAGAGCAGGTGGCGGATCACGCGAGCGCCTCTCCGTACAGCCGGACCTCGTCCGCGCCGTCGGTCTCGGCGAGGGTGACCCGCACGCTCTCGGCCAGCGCGGTCGGGATGTTCTTGCCGACGTAGTCGGCGCGGATGGGCAGCTGCCGGTGGCCCCGGTCGACCAGCACGGCGAGCTGCACCGAGGCGGGGCGGCCGACGTCGCCGAGCGCGTCGAGGGCGGCCCGGACCGTGCGGCCGGAGAACAGCACGTCGTCGACGAGGACGACCCGCTTGCCGTCGATCCCGCCGGGCGGAAGCTGGGTCGGGCCGACCGCGCGGGTGGCGTTGCGGCGCAGGTCGTCGCGGTAGAGGGTGATGTCGAGCACGCCCACCGGGACGGCGACGTCCTCGAAGGTGCCGATCCGGGCGGCGAGGCGCCTCGCGAGTGGGACTCCGCGGGTGGGTATGCCGAGCAGCACGGTGTCGGCGGCGCCCTGGGTCTTCTCGAGGATCTGGTGGGCGATGCGGTCCACCACGCGCGAGACGTCCGCTGCGGTGAGGATCACCTTCACCGAGGGTTGTCGCGGTGGCGACGGATGGGCAGCCGATGGGTAGGCCACGGCGGACCTCCTTCCCCGCCTCACGGGACGGGTCGTTAAAGGATGTCTGGCACCTCCGGCGGACCGCGAACGGCCGGGACCGGGGCTCACGCCACGTTACCAGCGGTCACGGGGCCTTCCGCCGCCGGCACTGACCCCAGGATCAGGGTGGCGAATCGGGATAACTCACCCTGTGCTCCCCAACGGTAGGGTCACGACCACTTGACCAGGTGTCGCAATCCCCGTACCGTCACGCTCCGTAGCGATCGCTGGGAGAACCCCGAGCAGCACTGGGAGTGTCCGAATGCCCTCTGAATACGCCAAGTCGCTGGGCGCCCGCCTGCGCTCCATCCGCCAGCAGCAGGGCCTGTCCCTGCAGGGGGTGGAGGAGAAGTCGAACGGGCGGTGGAAGGCCGTGGTGGTCGGCTCGTACGAGCGCGGTGACCGCGCCGTCACGGTGTCCCGCCTGGCCGAGCTGGCCGACTTCTACCGGGTGCCCGTCTCTGAGCTGCTGCCCGACGGCAGCGGGGTTCGTCACGAGCCCACCAGCAAGATCGTGCTGGACCTGGAGCGGCTCTACGACGAGGCCTCCGAGGAGCTGGCCTACGTCGCCCGGTACGCCCGCGCCATCCAGCAGCAGCGCGGCGACTACAACGGCCGGGTGCTCTCCATCCGCGCCGACGATCTACGCGCCCTGGCGATCGTCTACGACGCCTCGCCGTCCGGGCTGATCGAGCGCCTCACCGAGCACGGCGTGCTCGTCGCCGACCCGCGGGCGTTCTTCGCCTCCTGATCGAGGTCGACAGACGGAAGGGCCCGTGCCGGATGGCACGGGCCCTTCCCTCGTCGTACGGGTGCGGCGACGCCGCCGGCTCAGCGGGTGGCGTACTCGGCGATCCGGCCGAGCACCCCGTTGAGGAAGCGCGGCGAGTCGTCGGTCGACATCTGGCGGGCCAGCTCGACTGCCTCGCTGATCGCCACCGGGTCGTCGAGCTCGTCGACGTAGAGCAGCTCGTACACCGCGATCCTGGCCAGGTTGCGGTCGACGACCGGCATCCGGTCCAGCGTCCAGCCCTCGGCGTAGCTGGCGATCAGCTCGTCGATCCGGTCCAGGTGCGCGGCCACCCCCTCGACGAGGCCGACCGCGTACCCGAGGTGCTCCGGGTGAGGCTTCTCGATCCGCTGGAGGTAGCCGGCGAGCACCTCCACCGGAGGCCGGTTACGCAGGTCGGCCTCGTAGAGCACGTCCAGCGCCCGCTTGCGCGCCTTGCGGCGTGCCGGCATCTGTTGCTTGGCGCCCTCGGCCATCAGGCGCGGCCGAGGTAACGGCCGTCGCGGGTGTCGACCTTGATCTTCTCGCCGGTGGTGATGAACAGCGGCACGGGCACGGTCGCGCCGGTCTCGACGGTCGCCGGCTTGGTGCCGCCGGTGGAGCGGTCGCCCTGCAGGCCCGGCTCGGTGTAGGTGACCTCCAACACGACGGAGGTCGGCAGCTCGATGTACAGCGGCACGCCCTCGTGGGTGGCGACGGTCGCCTCGGCCTCGGGGAGGAGGTAGTTGGCCGCTTCCCCGACGGTGCCGTCCGGGACGGTGATCTGGTCGAACGTCTCCAGATCCATGAAGACGTAGTCTTCACCGTCGGCGTAGAGGTACTGCATGGTGCGCTTGTCCACGGTCGCGGTCTCGACCTTGGTGCCCGCGTTGAAGGTCTTGTCGACCACCTTGCCGGACAGCACGTTCTTCAGGGTGGTACGCACGAACGCGCCACCTTTACCGGGCTTGACGTGCTGGAACTCGACGACGGCCCAGAGCTCTCCGTCGAGGTTGAGTACCAGGCCGTTCTTCAGGTCGTTGGTGGAGGCCATTTCCTGCCTTGATCATCAATTGGCGGACAGACCTGGCAAGTCTACTGCCTGCCGCCGCCGGCCGTCCCCGCCGTCAGCCGCCGGCCGTCTCCGCGCCCGGGCGGGCCGCCAGGTGGTGCAGGGCGAGACGGTAGCCGTCGAGACCCAGGCCACAGATCACCCCGGTCGCCACGGCGGAGACCACCGAGTGCCGGCGGAACTCCTCCCGGGCGTGGATGTTGGAGATGTGCACCTCGACAAGGGGGGCCCGCAGCATCGCGCAGGCGTCCCGGACCGCGATCGAGTAGTGCGACCAGGCCGCCGGGTTGAGCACCACCGCCGCGCCCTCGTCGGCCGCCTCGTGCAGCCAGCCGACCAGCTCGTGCTCGGCGTCGGTCTGCCGGACCACCACGTCCAGCCCCAGCTCCCGGCCGGTCCGCACGCACAGCGTCACCAGGTCGGCGTAGCTGGTCGCCCCGTACACGTCGACCTGGCGGGTGCCCAGCCGGCCCAGGTTCGGCCCGTTCAGCACGTACACCCTCATGCTCTACCGCCCTTCGTTCGCGACTGCGGGGCTCCGCTGCGCTGCACTCCTCGCGCTCACCGGCTGACCTCCCGGTAGGCGGCGTGCAGCAGCTCGTCGTCCGGGCCCTCCAGGATCGTCGGGCGGGCCAGGCCGTCGAGCACCACGAACCGCAGCCGCGAGCCACGGGTCTTCTTGTCCACCCGCATCGCGGCCAGCAGCTGCGGCCACGCGTCGGCCCGGTAGCCCGTCGGCAGCCCGAGCGCCGTGAGCACCGTGCGGTGCCGGGCCGCGGTCGCGGCGTCCAGCCGACCGGCCAGCCGGGCCAGCTCGGCCGCGTAGACGAGGCCGACGGCGACGGCGTGCCCGTGCCGCCAGCGGTACTCCTCCACCTTCTCGATCGCGTGGGCCAGGGTGTGGCCGTAGTTGAGCACCTCGCGCACCCCGGACTCGCGCAGGTCGCCGGAGACCACGTCGGCCTTGACCCGGATCGCCCGCTCGATCAGCTCCCGCACCACCGGCGAGGTCGGGTCGGTGGCCGCGGCCCGGTCCCGCTCGACCAGGTCGAGGATCACCGGGTCGGCGATGAACCCGCACTTGACCACCTCGGCCAGGCCGGCCGCCAGGTCGGCCGGCGGCAGGCTGTCGAGCACCGTGAGGTCGCACAGCACCCCGACCGGCGGGTGGAAGCCGCCGACCAGGTTCTTGCCGGCCGCGGTGTTGATCCCGGTCTTGCCGCCGACGGCGGCGTCGACCATGCCGAGCAGCGAGGTCGCCACCGCCACCCAGCGCACCCCGCGCAGCCAGCAGGCCGCGACGAAGCCGGCCAGGTCGGTGACCGCGCCGCCGCCCACCCCGACCACCGCGTCGGTACGGGTGAAGCCCGCCTCGCCGAGCCGGTCCCAGCACCCGGCGGCCACCTCGACGGCCTTGCCCGCCTCGGCGTCCGGCACCTCCACGGTCAGCGGGGTCATCCCGACGGCGGCCAGGCGGGCGCCGAGCGCCTCGGCCAGCCCCTTCAGCGGGGGCGCGTGCAGCACCGCCACCCGGGTCGCGTCGGGCAGCAACGTCGGGAGCGCGTCGAGCAGGTCGCGTCCCACCAGCACGTCGTACGGCCGCTCACCACCGACCGGAATACGGGTCACCTCGTCCATCGCCCGGCAGCCTAGTCCAGCCGCCGGGTGCCAGGCGGCGACTGTCCACTCCGTGGCCGACGGGCGTGACCGGACGGCACCCCTCTCTTGGTCAGGTGTACGTGTCCACACCTTCCAGGAACCAGTCCGGCTCGTCGTCCGGGTCGCCCGGGGCGGATCCCGCGCCGCGTCCGTCGAGGCGGGTGTTCACCCCGGAGTACAAACTCGCGATCATCGCCGAGTACGAGAACGCCCCGAACGGAGAGAAATGCGCGATTCTGCGTCGGGGGGCTTGTACTCCTCACATGTCATTGAATGGGCGCGGGCCCGCGACGCCGGTGTCCTCACCGTCGCGGGCGCCGAAAGGTCCGCGTCCGGGGCAGACCCGGGAGAGACGCCGTCTGGCACGCATCCGGCACGGGTAAGGCCGGAACTCGTCGCGACCGGCCCATCACAGGCGTCCTACGGTCACATTCGCGACCTCGGACATCGAACGACAACCCGTATTCGGAAGCCCAGTTCAAAACGATGAAATACGTGCCGGACTTCCCGGAACGGTTCGGATCACTGGCCAACGCCCGATCCTTCTGCGACGCCTTCTTCACCGCCACAACCACGAACCCCGCCACTCCGGGATCGGGATGCACACCCCGGCGTCGGTCCACTACGGCACCGCCGAACAGATCCGCGAGCAGCGGCAGGCCACCCTCGACGCGGCCTACACCACACACCCGCACCGGTTCACCCGCCGCCCGCGACCACCCAAACTGCCCGAGACCGCCTGGATCAACCAACCCGCCCAGCAAACACAACCCGTCTCAGTGTGACTTGACAACTACCGCCCGTCGGCATTTAGCTGGGCAGAGTGGGGGGCAGCGTTGCAGCAAGGACCGGTCGACCATGCGGAGGTTCCCCCGATGAGCACACCCACGACCAGCGGCACCGACACCCGGGTGTCCGCCACCATCCTCGGCGCCGACATCCGGTTGCCTGCCACCATCCTCGGCGTCGGCCTCGGTGGCTTCGCCGACGGCATCGTGCTGCACCAGGTGCTCCAGTGGCACCACATGCTCAGCAGCACCGGCAGCGCCAACGTGGGGATGAAGGCGTACCCGGTGGACACCGTGCCCGGGCTGGAGATCAACACTCTGTGGGACGGGATCTTCCACGTGGTGACCTGGGTGGCGGTGCTGGCCGGCCTCGCACTGCTCTACTCCCGGGTGACCCAATCACGCGGCCGGCTGTGGCGCTCCCCCGTGCTGTGGGGCTGGGCGCTGGTCGGCTGGGGGCTGTTCAACCTCGTCGAGGGGATCGCCGACCACCACCTGCTCGGCATCCACCACGTGCGCGGGGGCCCGCACCAGACCTGGTGGGACCTCGGGTTCCTGGTGTTCGGGGCGGCGCTGGTCGCCGTCGGCTGGCTGGTGCAGCGCCGCGGCACGACTGTGGACCTCTGCGCCGACCAGCGGTGACCCCGGCCCATGCCGGCCACGACGGGTTCACCCCGGGGCCGGCGCTGCTCGTACCCCTGGCGCTGTTCTGGGTCTACCTCGCCGCCGCGCTGCGGCAGCGGGGTCCGGGCGGCGTCGGGTGGCCGCACCGGCGGACGGCGGCCTTCGGCGCCGGCGCGGGTTTGCTCGCGGTCGGGCTCGGCCTGCCGGCGGGCGGCTTCGCCGGGCACGCGTGGCAGCACCTGCTGATCGGCATGCTGGCGCCGCTGGGCCTGGTACTCGGCGCGCCGGTCACCCTGCTGCTGCGCACCGTGCACCGCCGGCGCGGCCGGGCGCTGGTCCGGCTGCTGCGCCGGCCGGCCCTGGCCGTGCTCGCCCACCCGGTCACCGGGCTGGCGCTGACCGCCGGCGGGCTGTACCTGCTGTACCTGACGCCGCTGTACCGGGCCACGGTGGCGCACCCGGCGGTGCACCACCTGGTGCACCTGCACTTCCTGCTCGCCGGCTGCCTGTTCACCTGGTCGGTCGCCGGCCCCGACCCCGGCCCGCACCGCCCCCGGGTGCCGGTCCGGCTGGTGGTGCTCGGCGTCGCCGTCGCCGCCCACGCCGCCCTCGCCCAACTCCTGTACGCCGGGCTCGCCGTGGACGTGCCGGGGCCGCCCGAGCAGCTCCGGGCCGGGGCGACGGTCATGTACTACGGCGGCGATCTCGCCGAGATCGCGCTCGCCCTGGCGCTGCTCGCCACCTGGCGGCCGGTGCGGAAGGACCCGAGGCCGGCGCGTCGGGCGCGTCCGGCGCGGGAGGCGGCCCGGTCCTGACCCCTCGCCACAGGGGCCGGGCTTGGGTCAGGGCTTGAGCAGGGCCGCGATCTCGGCGGCGATCTCCTCCGGGGCCCGCCCGTCGGTCACCACGGTCGCGGTCGCCACCTCGGCGTAGAGCGGGCGGCGCTGGTCCATCAGGTACTTCAGCGTCGCCCGCGGGTTGATCGCCAGCAGCGGCCGGCCGGCGCCCAGCCCGACCCGCTTCACCGCGTCGGGAAGCTCGACGCTCAGGTGCACCACGGTGTGCCCGATCAGGGCGGCCCGGTTCTCCTCCGCGAGCACCGCGCCGCCGCCGAGGGCGAGCACCCCCGCGCAGGAGGCCAGCGCCGCCGCGGTGGCGGCCCGTTCGAGGGTACGGAAGTGCGCCTCCCCCTCGTCGATGAAGATCTCCGGGATCGGCTTGCCGGCCAGCCGCTCGATGTCGGCGTCGGTGTCCCGGAACCCCACCCCGAGCAGCGCGGCGAGCGCCGTCCCGACGGTGGTCTTGCCGGAGCCCGGCGACCCGACGAGGACGACCACCGGTCGCGTCTGGTTCACCGGATCACCAGGGATTCGAGGTAGCCGGCCAGGTTCCGGCGGATCTCGGCCACCGAGTCGCCGCCGAACTTCTCCGTGGCGGCCTCCGCGAGCACCAGGGCCACCATCGCCTCGGCCACCACTGCGGCGGCCGGCACGGCGCACACGTCGGAGCGCTGGTTGATCGCCGTCGCCGCCTCCCCCGTGGTCACGTCGACGGTGGCCAGGGCCCGGTTCAGCGAGGAGATCGGCTTCATGGCCGCCTTCACCCGCAGCGGCTCGCCGGTGGTGATGCCGCCCTCCAGGCCACCGGCCCGGTCGGTCACCCGGCGCACCCCGGTCGCGGTGGGGATGATCTCGTCGTGCGCCTCGGAGCCGCGGGAACGGGCCTGCTGCCAGCCGTCGCCGATCTCCACGCCCTTGATCGCCTGGATCGACATCAGCGCCGTGGCGAGCCGGGCGTCGAGCTTGCGGTCCCACTGCACGTGGCTGCCCAGGCCCGGCGGCACCCCGTACGCCAGCACCTCGACCACGCCGCCGAGGGTGTCGGCGGCCTTCTTCGCGGCGTCGACCTCGGCGACCATCCGGGCGCTGGCCTCCGGGTCGAGGCAGCGCAGCGGGTCGGCGTCGATGCGCTCGGCGTCGTCCGGCGTCGGGCGCAGCCCTGGCTTCGCGGCGACCGGGCCCAGCTCCACCACGTGCGAGACGATCTCGATGCCGAGGGTCTGTTTGATCAGCGCCTTCGCCACGGTGCCGACGGCGACCCGGGCGGCGGTCTCCCGCGCGCTGGCCCGCTCCAGGATCGGCCGGGCGTCGGTGTGGCCGTACTTCTGCATGCCGGCCAGGTCGGCGTGGCCCGGGCGCGGGCGGGTCAGCGGCGCGTTGCGGGCCTGCTGGGCCAGCTCGTCGGGGTCCACCGGATCGGCGGCCATCACGGTCTGCCACTTGGGCCACTCGGAGTTGCCGATCCGGATGGCCACCGGGCTGCCCAGGGTGACGCCGTGCCGGAGCCCGCCGATCACCTCGACCTCGTCCCGCTCGAACGCCATCCGGGCGCCCCGGCCGTAGCCGAGCCGGCGGCGGGCCAGCTCACCGGCGATCTCGCCGGTGGTCACCTCGATCCCGGCGGGCACGCCCTCCATCATCGCGACGAGGGCGGCACCGTGCGATTCACCTGCAGTCAGCCAGCGCAACACGTCGGCAAGTCTGTCACGACCGGGTTACGTCCCACCGCGCCGCCCGCCGTGTCCCGCCCTGCGGACACCGACGGGAGCGGTACGACGGTACGCGGTGCCACCGGCGCCACCCGCCGAGCTCCGCGCCGATCAGTCCCTCGGCGTGCCGCTGCGCACTTCGGGATTCATCGCGATCCACTGATCTGCGACCCCCTCCGGCACGTCGCGGATCGACAGGGCGCCGCCCTTGCGCTCTCGCGGGTACTGCGGGGGAATCACCCGGGCTCCCAGGTAGGAGGACACCCCCTGGAGGGCCAGCGCGGCGGACACGAACACGTACGGCAGGTACGAGAACGCCAGGTCCAGCCAGGCGCGGAGCAGAGCCGCCGCGCCGATCACGACGACGACCAGCCGTGCGGGGCCGAGCAGCAGCGTCTCCAGCCGCTGCACGGTGAGCGCCCGGCGCATCCGTTCGGCGGAGCGCGGATCAAAGGGAAGGGTGACCCTCCGCGACCGCCGGAACAGCGACGCCCGCCAGGGCCGGACAGCCAACGGCCCGGCCGGGCTGCCGTCGGCCAACGAGATCGAGGGGAACCTCAGCGAGGCAACCACCTGACGTGGAATGACGAGTTCCTTGCGGGACACCTGACCCCTCCCGGAGGGCCTGGGTGTCACGGAAGGCCCCGTGACACCCAGGCACGATCACGCTATCGGCATCCGAAGTTGTTGATGCCGGCGTACGGCACCATCCACTTCAAGGTGAATCCGTAGACGCCTGTGAACCAGAAGCCCCTGTTACTGGTGCACCTCCAGGAGTAGAGCCAGTCGACGAGAAGGCTGGCCACGAGGGCGATGGCCCAACGCCGCACCTTCGCGATATCGACCTGCTTAAGTGCCTGCCATAGTGACGCCGCGCTGCCCGACTTCGCGATGGCGACCGCCTCACCGTGCGACAGGTTGCACCGGAACTTCCACTCCCACCGGTAGGGGATGCCCCAGCGGTTCCGGTACGTCTTCTTCTTGCCGTACCGGTAGCACGAGATCTCTCCGCTGACGTCCGCGCAGTTGACCGGGTCCGCGTTGCAGTACTCGTACGCGTTCGCATTGCCTCCGTAGACCGGGTCGACCGAGAGGAAGCGGCCGGTGGCGGTGTTGTACAGCCGCGATCCCATCAGGATCATCCCGTTCGGCGTATCCGAGGCGCGTTGCTCGGAGCCGAGCCACCCGTACCGCCGCGACCCGGTGTCGGCCGAGTTGCGGGACTGCCCCAGTTCGGTCTGCTCGCTGGTGTAGGTGAGCCCCGGGAGGGACTCGGCCATCCCGGCGACGTGATCGCCGTGGAGATTGGTGATCACCCAGTCGAGGCCGGTGCTGTTGCCGAAGACGCCGATCATCCGCGACAGGCCGGCGATCGAACGGGTGAAGGTGATGCCACCCTCCTCGGTCCACGACGGGTTGTCGCCGTCGTCGCCGTAGTGGTTGCGACGGGCGACCGCCGCGCCCGAGCCGTTGTCGGTCCACGAACGGATCCGGTTGCTGACCACGTCCACGGTGTACGTCGACACGCGGGTGCCCTGCGTGATCGAACGGACCATGTCGTTGACGTAGTAGGCCATCTGGGAGTCGGCCCCGCCGGTCGGGACGTCCACCGCCGGCGCGACCGTGGCACGCCCGAGCGCGTCGTGCGTGTACCCGGTCGTCGCGCGGTCCGCGCTGTCGTACTCCCAGAGCTTGCCGGTCGCTGCCGTGCTGGTCTGACACACGCCACCGGCACCGGGCGAGTACGAGTCTGCGGCGGTGCGGTTGCCGGCCGGGTCCAGGGTGTAGACCCGCGTCGTGCACTGACCGCCGACGGTGTCCCGCACCCGCAGGAGTCGGCCCGCTTCGTCGTAGTCCATCAGTTGTGCCGACAGGGTGGACTGGCGGGAACGCTGTTCGCCGTGCGCGTTGGCGGCGACGGTTTCGCTGTAGACGGTGCAGTCGGGCTGTCCGCAGCCCGGCTGCACGTAGACGACCCCGTTGATGGCGCCCGTCTCGTCATAGGTGGAGGTGACGGAAACGCCGTTCGGCCACACCTCGCCGGTGAGGCGCTCGTCCGTGTCGTATTGGCCGGTTACCGTGCCGGCCTGCGTGTCGACGACCTGGGTCGGCAGGGCGCGCCGCTCGGCGCCCCCGTCGTACGTAAGCGTTCGGCTGCCCTTTCCGTCGTTCACCGTCACCGGCTGGGACAGCAGGTTGTAGGTCGTCGTGGAGACGGTGCCGTCCGCGTCGGTGTAGGAGGTCTGCCGGCCGAGACCGTCGTAGGCTCGGACGATCTCCGCCGTCACAACGTTCGCGGCGTTGATCGACTGGGTACGCAGGAGGTTGCCGCTGGCGGCCTCGTACACGTTGCGACGCTTCTCGAGCGGCTCACCCTGACCTGGCGCCGAGGCGGTCGACTCGTACTCCCGCCCGGCCGCATCATAGGTGATTTCCGTACGGCGAAGCTCCACCGTTCCGGATTTCTCGATCTTGGCCCTGACCTGGCCATACACGTCGTACGTCGTCAGTTCCGCCGCCAGCGGATGGCCGATCTCGGGCTGCCCACCGGCCTGCGCGCGACACACCAGGCCCGCCCACTCGGCCCGGGCCCCGCACTCGGGATAGGTCGGGTTGGCCGCCGCCGTGTAGTGCACGGTCACCCGCGTCGCCGGCGTGGAACTCACCCCACCGCCGCCGGGCGTGGTGTGCAGCGTGACCCGGCCGGCGGAGTCGTACTCGGTGCGGGTGACCATGTCGAGCCCACCCGGGTCGACGGTGACCTCCTTCGGCTGCTTGAGGGTCCAGTCGTACTGCGTCGTGGTGCTCCGGACGTCCTCGTCGACCGTCTGCCCCGCCACGACGTGGCTGACCGAGACCCGGACGGTGGTGGCCAGGCCGAAGGGAACATCGGACGCGGGCGCGCCCTCGTCGTACGTGTAGCGGGTGTGGGTGCGGCCCCGGACCACGGTGCCCGCCGCCAGTGTCACATCGTGCTCGGGTCCGAAGGTCTCGACCATCTGCTGACCGTCGGCCGAGTAGACCGAAACGTCCGACAGCTTGGCCGCAATTTGGGCCTCGATGGCGGCGCTGTCACTGCCGGAGGCGTCCAGGGCTCGCTTGCGGTTGCCTGCCGTCAACTCACCGACCAGGTTTCCGTAACCGTCGTACCAGGCGGTGGCGATGGCTCCGCCCGGCCGGGCGGTGTTCACCGTACGGGCGTTGGCGTCGACGTAGGTCACCGACGCGCGCTCGTACGAGCCGGGCAGCGTGCCGGTGGCGGGATCGCCGGTCGGCACCTGCGTGGGCGGGAAGATTGCGGTGGCGTCGGTCGGCGGCTCCGTCTGCCCCCACCGGGCGGTCTGCCCGCCGGACAGGTCGTACGGCGCGCCGCTGCCCGAGGTCGGGACCTGATAGACCACGGTCTCGACCGCCGTGCCGGCGGTGAGCGCGGACCGGGTGACCTTGTGCAGGCGGCCCTTGCCCGGGTCGTTCGGCACGGTGGTGTAGGAGAACTGCCACGTCTGCTCCGCTGGCGGGGTCAGCGAGACGATGATCCCGTCGCCGTTGTAGTAGTAGACCGTGCGCAGTTGCTGCGTGCCGCCGCTGGTGTAGTCAAGACGAGGGTCGGAGAAGGTCCGCAGCCGGCCACCGTTGTCGTAGGTGTAGCGGGCCAGCACGACGGTCCGCATCGCCGGGGTCGCCAGGTCCGGGTCCCAGGCCGTGTAGGAAATCTGCTTCACCCGGCCCGCGTAGTCGCCCCAGGTGCCGTCGGCCAGGCCGGTGGCGGTCGTGGCGGTGGCGTAGGTAAAGGTCAGCGCGCGGCACCCCTTGACCAGCGTCGTGCAGGTGACGCCCGCCGGGACCGGAGCCAGCATCCGGGTCGGCCGCATGATCTCGTTCGAGCCGACGGTGGCCTTCTCCCACGAGTACGTCGTGGTGTTGCCCGACCCCGGCGCGATGGCCGCAGTCGGGGTGTAGACGTTGGCCGGGTCGGTCGACGTCCGGGTGAAGGTGACCACGTTGCCCGCACCATCGGCGAGGGTGAAGGTGCTGGTGGCGGAGTTGAAGGTCAGGTTGTAGGACTCGGCACCGGACTGGGATTCGTAGTTCACCCCCGCGCTGTCGACCTTGGTGAATCCGATGGTCGAGTCGTTCGGCAGCTTGACCTGCACGAGGCTGCCGTACGTGGTCAGCCGGGTGAAGGGCGCATCCGCATCCGTCACGACGAGACCGGAGACCCAGCCCGGCCCGAAGAGCGGGTCCAGGCCGCCCGGCTGGCGGCTGTTGACCGTACGCGAGATGCCCAGGCCGGGCACCGACACGTCCGACTGAGAGATCTGGTAGTTGCCGGTGACCAGGTTGACCGAGCCGGGGCCGACCTGTCCCGTGTCGGCCGAGGCGAGGTTGCGGTCGAACCGGAACTTCACGTTGTCGGCCGGTGCTCCGTTGCTGCTCAGGTTGAAGTAGGCCCGCACCTGCACCGGCCCGTCCCGCGGAATGCTCGCCCCGTCGACCGAGGCGAGGGTGGCGGCCACGTCCCAGTTCAGCTTGGGGGCCATGCCGGAGGTGAGGGCGACGGGCCAGGTCACCGCCCCGCCGCCGACGGCGTACGTGACGTGGGCGGTGGGGATGGCGACCCAGGCGTCGGAGCCGGCCCGCCGCCACTGGTAGGTGGCGTTCGCGAAGGACGGCGCGGCGGTCGAGCCAAGCACCACCTTCGCCCCGCTGACGTCGCCGGCCTTCGGCGAGGTGACCGCGCCGGTGCCCACCTTGAACGGGTAGCTGCGCACGTCGGTCACGTTGTTGGCCGAGTCGCGGGTGCGCGCCCAGATGTTGTGCCAGCCCGGGGTCAGCGGGGTGATGCTGACCGTCGCGTTGGCGCCCGGGGTGGCGGTGTTGACGACCTTGTTCAGGGTCTGCACGTCGAGGCTGTACTCGTAGGCCGCCGCGTCGGCGATGCCGTTGGCCTCGAAGGTGAAGCTGCCAGCGACGTTCGCGTCACCGCCCCACTGGTTCTCCGGGTAGGTGGTGGAGCTGATGACGGGCGGGCTGCCGATCGACGTGTCGACGGTGAACTCGCAGAACGCCGACCAGGTCCCGTTGACCGTGCCGTCGTTGCCCCGCACCCGCCACTTGTACGAGGTGTTGTGGGTGAACGTCGCCGCCGGAACGGTGGTGCTGAACGTCGAGCCCGACGCTGCGGTGCCGGTGATCGCGCTGCCGAGCTTGGTGGTGTCGGTCAGCGTCCACCACTCGAACTCGGCCTTGACCGTCGACCCCTCGGCGTCGGCGACGACCGACTTGAGCTGCGGGGTCGCGGTGTTCACCGCGGGCCGGGATGCCCCGGTCGCGCAGGCGGTGGCCGGCACCGTCGAGCGGGTGCCGACGGTGGGGTACGAGTTGTAGTTCACCACCGCGTACGGGACCTGGCTGTTGTCGGCCGCGTTGCGGGAGCGGAACTGCTTGAAGCTGTTGGGGCTGGTCTCGTCGGTGCCCCGCACGCCCATGTAGGCGGTGGACTGGTTGGCGGTGGCGGCCCGCTGGAAGAAGGTCGTGCCGCTGATGCTCACCCAGCCGTCGGCACATGCGGTGCCGCCCTTGGTCTGGGTCGAGGTCGCCTCCTGCTGCAGCCAGGTCGGCTGGGTCCCCCACCGGGTCGCCGAGGAGGCGGCGCCGGTGGTCCAGATCTCCCAGGAGGTGGCGGTGCAGGTGTTCGACCAGAAGTTCCAGAAGTTCACCGTCGCCGAGGTGATCTGCTTGCCCCGCAGCGCGGAGACGCCCCAGTGCACGAAGGACCGGGCCTTGGTGTTCGGCGTGCCGGCCAGCAGGCCGAGCTGGAGGTCGTTCGCCCCGCCCCGGTCGACATTGTCGCCCTCCTTCACGTACGTGTCGAACGTCGTGTAGAGGGGGTTGATCTGTGGGTCGATGGTCACCGGGTACTGGGTGGCCGGGTCCTTGAGCCACGTCAGGTCCGGGGTCAGCCGCATGGTAAGGCCGTTGGCCTGGGCCGACTGCGCGGTGGGCCGCTCGGACTTCGCCGCCACGACCGTCCGCCGGGTCGGTTCCTCCGTGCCCGGGTTGCGCCGGGCGTCCCACATCTCCGGCGCTGGCACGGCCGCGATCGGCCGGCCCTTGGCGTCCTTGAGCAGCAGCCCGCCGGAGCTGTCCTGGCTGAACGAGGAGAGCCCCTTGCCGGTCAGCGGGAACGCCAGCGCCGGGAGTCGGTCCACCGCCTGGCGGTTCTTCACGGTCAGGAACTGCGAGAAGCCGGTCCGGGTGGCCTCGACCACCAGGTCGATGCCGGCGGCCACCTCCGGATAGGTGGCCCGGTTACCGGTGAGCACCGGAGCGGGCAGGGCGCCGGCCCAGCCCATGCTCAGCCGGCCGTCGCCGACGCTGACCGCAGCCAGTTCCCCGCCGGGCTTGCGGGCGCCGGAGATCCGAAGGTCCAGCGGGTGCGCCTGGGCCCGCACCGAGCCGTCGGCGGCGGGCTGGAGGGTGAGGTCGATCGGCACCCACCGGTTGTCGCGCCGGATCCGCACCGGGCTGGCGTGGACGGTCGCCTCCACCTGCCCGTTCGGGTGGGCGACGTATTCCGCGCTCTCGGTGGTCATGCCGGTGATCCGGACCCGCTTGCCGGTCAGCCGCGCGGTGACCAGCGCGGCCATCTCGTCGGGGCGGTCCAGGACCCGGTCCGGCGCCTTCGTCGGCGTGGCCTCCGCCGGGCGGTTGGGCACGTCGGTCAAGGTGACCGCGAGGACCGCCGCCAAGCCGGCGAGGGTGAAGCGACCCAGCCCTGTTCTGCTGAGTCTGGAGACTTGAACGATTGACGCGAATCTTGCACGCGCAGGAGCCACTGACGGCCCTCCCCTGGGGTCGACTGGGCATTGAGTGACGTGAACGCTACGGTGCGTCATAGATCTTGGTCAATCAATACTTTGAGCGACTGTCGGGCCACCCAGAGAAGGCCAGGTCAGCCGTCCGTGGAAGTTCCACCGATCACGAACAGCAACGGAGTGAGCTGGTCAAATAGGAATATATCGATCGACTTGAAAGCTAAATGAGCTGATTGATCCCGGCCCGGCCGGAGATCGAGTGAAATGGGCGGTGCGGGCCGCCTCCCCGTGACGGCCCGCACCGTGGAGGGTCAGCGCTCGGCGAGCGTACGCGCGTCGGCGGCGATCACCCGGGCCACGCCGGCGGGCAGGAGCTTGCCGGCCTGCCGGTCGGCGTACCGGGCCAGCTCGGTGTACCGGGCCTTGACCAGATGGTTGGTGAGCACGGTGAGGGCCTGGTCCTGGGCGCCGGAGGTGAGCACCAGGTGCCCGAGGCCGGCCGGGGTGACCACGACGGTGAAGGTGGCCTCGGCGGTCGCGGCGCCCTTGGGGCCGCTCGCCTCCGCGCGGAGCTGGTGCTTTCCGGGCGCCAGCCGGGTCAGGTTGAGCGGCTGACCCACCGGGACCGCCTGGCCGTCGAGGGTGACGGTCACGGCGTCGGCATCGGTGGCCGGCACGGTGAGCACGGGGCGCTGCGCCCGGTCCAGCTTCGCGCCGTCCGCCGGGGCGGCGATCGAGACGGTCGGCGCGGCGGCGCCGAGCTGGCCGGCCGCGCTCCAACCGGCCAGCTCCGCCGGCCGGTTGGTGATGATGCCGTCGGTGCCGATCCGCTCCAACCGCTGCCACTCGGCTGGCGAGTCGACCGTCCAGGCAAGCACCGCGACGCCGGCGGCGTGCAGGTCGGCCACCACAGCGGGCCGGGCCAGCAGCGCCGCCCCGGTCGGGTTGTAAGCGGTCAGGCCCAGGTCCCGGGAGACGGCGACCGGGTCGGCGTCCAGGCTGCTCCGCAGCAGGCCGAGCGGCAGCTCGGGGGCGAGTTCCCGGGTGTACCGCAGCGCGTTGACCTCGAAGCTCTGCACGAAGACCCGGCCGGTCATCCGCTCGGCGCGGATCACCTCGACGATCCGGGCCACCTCGTCGCGGGTGTGCGCGCCCTTGATCTCCAACAGCAGGTTGCCACCCCGGGTGCGCAGGTCGGTGAGCTGCTCGGCCAGCGTCGGCAGCCGGGCCCCGGCGTACTGCGGGGCGAACCAGGAGCCGGCGTCGAGGGCCTTGAGCTGGGCGGCGGTGAGGCTCCGGATCGCGCCCGTGCCGTCGGTGGTGCGGTCGACGGTGGCGTCGTGCAGCACGAACGGCACCCCGTCGCGGCTCGGCTGGACGTCGTTCTCCACGAAGTCCGCGCCGGCCCGCCGGGCGGCCTCCTGCGCGACGAGGGTGTTCTCCGGGGCGACGGCGGACGCGCCGCGGTGCGCGACCACGGCCAGCGGGGCGCCGGCCGGGCGCAGGTAGCCGTTGGGCGGCAGTTCGGTGACCCGCACGTCGTCGAAGGAGACACTGCCCCCGTTGACGACCAGCGCCTGTCCGCCGTCGGTGGACCGGGTCAGGCTGCTGGTGCGCAGCAGCTGCCGGCCGTCGAGGAACCAGCGGGCCTGGTTGCCGTGCACCTCCACGGCGACCTTCACGTCCCGCCCGGTGCCGGCGGCGTATCCGGCGGAGCCGGTGTCGGTGACGTTCCAGGCGTTGGCGGTGGTGAGCTGGGAGAACTCCAGGCCGTTGGCGGCCGTGGTGCCGCTGCGCATGGTGGCGATCCACCAGGGGGCGCTGCCGTCGGCGGGCACGTCCAGGCCGAGCGCCGTCCACCGGGTCGCCTCGGTGACGGACTCGAACCGAACGGTGGCGGAGAACCGAAAGTCGGTCAGGTGCCGGCCGAAGGTGATCTTCTTCGTGCCGCTGGTGGCGGTGCCGCGCAGCCGGCCGTCGCGCACCGTCCACTCGCCGTCGATCGCCCGCCAGCCGGCGGGCAGCGTACCGGAGGAGAAGTCCTCGGCGACGACGACGTCGCCGGGCTGGGCGGCTGCGGGGGCGGAGGTCTGGACGGCGGCGAGCACGCCGGCGGTCGTGGCGAGTGCCGCGAGGGCGGTGACGGTCCGACGCGGGCGTCGCCGCCCAGTGGGATGGGAGAACGTCAACATGACCGCAGACGCTAGGGACCGCACCGGAACGGGCGGTGTCGTCGCCGTCGACACGCGACCGAACTGCGGATGTACAGCAGATGATCTTGCTGGTCGCCGAGCGCCGGCTCGGCCGGGCCGGCGAGACCGGGCTACCGGGCCGGGCGGATCTCGATCCCGACCTCGGCGGACAGCGCCGCGGCCATCGCCGGGACCGGGGCGCGGACGCCGGTGAAGTGCTCGAACTGACCGACGGCCTGGGCGACCAGCAGGTCCAGCCCCGACACGACCCGGCAGCCCCCGGCCTCGGCCGAGGCTGCGAGGGGGGTGGGCCACGGGTCGTAGAGCGCGTCGAAGTAGACCGCGCCGGGCCGCCATCGGGCCTCGGCGGCGAGTTGGTCGGTGACGCCCTTCGGCACGGTGGAGACCACCACGTCGGCGTCGGTGTGGCGCAGGGCGTCGGCCCAGTCTGCGCCGGTCAGCCGCAGGCCGAGCGCGTCGGCGGCCGGGCGCAGCTCGTCGATCGCCGACGCTCGCCGGGCCACCACGGTCACGGTGCCGGAGCCGAGGCGGGCGGCGGCTGCCAGGGCGGCCCGTCCGGTGCCGCCCGCGCCGAGCACGGTCACCCGGGCGCCGGGCCGGACGCCGGCCGCCGCCAGCAGCTCGGCCATCCCGGCGGCGTCGGTGTTGTCCGCGTACCAGGAGCCGTCGGGCCGGTGGACCAGGGTGTTCGCCGCGCCCATCGCGGCGGCGACCGGCGACACCTCGGCCGCGAGGGCGAGGGTCGCCTCCTTGCACGGCATGGTCACCGACAGCCCGGCCCACTCGGGGCCGAGGCCGGCGACCATGGCCGGCAGCTCCGCCTCCGCGCACTCGATCGTCGTGTACGACCACCCGGCGAGGCCGGCGGCGGCGTAGCCGGCGTTGTGGATCACCGGGGAGAGGGAGTGGCTGATCGGCTTGCCGACCACCGCCGCCCGCCGAGGCGTCGTCATCAGATGATCCCGGCCTCCTTGGCCTTCTTCTGGTTGCGCAGCTGCTCCTCGTACGTCTCGGCGAACTCGGAGTGCCCCTGCTTGTCGATCGCCACGAAGTAGAGCCACTTGCCGGGCGGCGGGTCCATCGCCCCCTCCAGGGCCTGCTTGCCCGGGTTGTTGATCGGGGTGGGGATCATTCCGCGCAGCTTGCGGTTGTACGGGTTCTTCTTGTTGTCCAGCTCGGCGGCGGTCATGTCCTTCGACCGCTTGCCCTCCTGGCCGATCGACTCGAAGTAGTAGTTGACCGTGACGTCCATCTCCAGGCAGTTGCAGTCGAACTCGCCGTACACCCGGTTGTAGGCCACCCGGGCGACCTTGCCGAGGTCGTCCTTGTTGCCCGCCTCGGCCTGCGCGAGGGACGCGACGATCAGCGCCTCGTACGGGCTGATGCCGCCGCGCTCCTCCTGGACCCGGTCGGCGAACTTCATCTCGACGGTGACGGCGAGGAAGTTCTCCACCATCAGGGTGAGGATGCTCTCGGCGGTGGCCTTCGGCGGGATCTCGTACGTGTCCGGGTAGAGGAACCCCTCGATCGACCTCTTGACCGGCTTGCCGTCGGTGCGCTTGAACCACCAGTCCGGCACGCCGAGCGCCTTCGGGTCCTTCGCGGCGGCCTCGAACTCCTTGACCGGGATCTCGGTCTTCTCCGAGAGGAGCTTGTAGACGCGCTTGGCGGTCGTCCCCTCGGGGATGGTGAGCCCGTTGACGACCTTGTTCTTCAGGTCCAGCAGCATGACCAGGGCCCGCTCGCCGCTCATCTGCTTGCGAACCTTGTAGGTGCCGGGCTGAATGTTCTTGCTGCGCGAGTTCGCCTCGGCCGCCTCGATGAACGCCTTGGAGCTCTTGACCACCCCGGCGGTGTAGAGCGCGTTGGCCATGTCGGCGAGCAGCGCGCCCTGCTTGATCTCCACCGTCACCTCGCCGGTGCCGGATCCGTCGTAGTCGGGGGTGACGAAGTAGCCCTGGATCCGGTCGAAGCCGTAGAAGGCCCCGCCGCCGATGACCCCGAGCAGCACGAAGGCCATGAGCAGGGCGAGGACGGTCTTGCCGCGGCCACCGCCCGACTCGCCGTTGCGCTTGCGCACATAGCTGCGCCGGTGCTTGCCCTTGTCACCACCCCGATCCGACTCGTCGAACCCGAGGTCCAGATCGTCGATCATCGCGTCCGCCTCCGCTGCGCTTCCAGCCAGCTCTGCAGGATCTCGACCGCAGCAGCCTGGTCCACCACCGCGCGTTGACGCTTCCCCCGGACGCCACGCTCGGCCAGCCTACGAGATGCCACCACGGTCGACATCCTCTCGTCGGTGAGCGTTACCGGAACGGGCGCTATTACATCAGCCAACCGGTCAGCGTACGCCTTCACGTTCCGCGCCGCCGGGCCGAGTTGGCCGGCGAGATTGACCGGAAGGCCGACCACGACCTCGACGCACTCGTGCTCGGCGATCAGCGCGGCCACCTCGGCCATGTCGCTCGGCACAGCGTCGGGGGCGGCGGTCAGGTCCCGGGCGAGGGTGACCAGCGGGGTCGCCAGCACCCCGTGCGGGTCCGAGCGGGCCACCCCGACCCGGACCTGCCCGACGTCCACCCCCAAGCGGACTCCGTGCCACGATTCGGTCATCAGTCCTTCACCTTGCCCTGGCACGAGTCAGGGCGAACCGGGACGGTCCGCCCTGACTCGACGTGCGATGCGCTCACGCGTCGGCGATCGCCTTCTCGACGGTGGCGAGCAGCTTCGGCGCCTCGGTGGCCGGCAGGCCGCCGCCCTGGGCGAGCTCGTCGCTGCCGCCACCCCGGCCGGAGAAGGCTGCCTTGACCAGGTCCTTCGCGGCCAATCCCCGGCTCCGGGCCGCGGCGTTCACGGCCACCACCAGAGACGCCTTGCCGTTCGAACGGGCCGCCACGGCCACCACAGCCGGCCGCGCCGGGTCGATCTTGCCACGGATCTCCTGGGCCAGGGTCCGCACGTCGTTGCCGGCCGCGCCCTCGGGCGCCTCGGTGCCGACGTACGCCACCCCGCGGACGTCCTTCGCCTGCCCGGCGAGGGCCGCCGCGCCACCGAGCACGAGCTGGGCGCGCAGCTTCTCCAACTCCTTCTCCGCGTCGCGGAGCTGGGTGACGGTCTGCTCCACCCGGTCGGCGACCTGGTCGCCGGGCACCCGGAACAGCTCGGCGAGCCGGGAGACCAGCAGGTGCTCGCGGGCCAGGAAGCCGAAGGCGTCCATGCCTACCAGGGCCTCGATCCGGCGCACCCCGGAGCCGACCGACGCCTCGGAGAGGATCTTGACGAGGCCGAGCTGCGCCGAACGGGCCACGTGGGTGCCGCCGCACAGCTCGCGGGCGTAGTCGCCGACCTCGACGACCCGGACCCGCTCGCCGTACTTCTCGCCGAACAGCGCCATCGCGCCGATCCGGCGGGCCTCCTCCTGGCTGGTGATGAAGGCGTGCACCTCCAGGTCGGCCAGGAGCACCTCGTTGACCTGCTGCTCCACGTCGTGCAGCACGCTGGGCGACACCCCGGTCGGGGTATTGAAGTCGAACCGCAGCCGGCCCGGGGCGTTCAGCGAACCGGCCTGGGTCGCCGACTCGCCGAGGAAGTTGCGCATCGTCTGGTGCACCAGGTGGGTGGCCGTGTGCGAGCGGGAGATCGCCCGCCGCCGGGTCACGTCGATCTCGGCGTACCCGGTCTCGCCGGCACGCACCTCGCCCCGGACCACCCGGGCCCGGTGCACGATCAGGCCCGGCACCGGCTGTTGCACGTCGAAGACCTCGACCTGCCCGCCGCCGACGGTGATCAGGCCCTGGTCGGGCTGCTGGCCGCCGCCCTCGGCGTAGAACGGGGTGGTGTCGAGCACCAGCTCGACCGTGTCGCCCTCGACCGCCGCGCCGACCTCGCCGCCGCCGGCCAGCACCGCGCGGACCCGGGACTCCCGGTTCAGCTCGGTGTACCCGGTGAACTCCACCGGCCCGCCCGCGTCCAGCACCGACCGGTACGCCGACACGTCGGTGTGCCCGGTCTTGCGCGCCCGCGCGTCGGCCTTGGCCCGGTTGCGCTGGTCGGCCATCAGCCGGCGGAAGCCCTCGGCGTCCACCGTCAGGCCCTGCTCGCCGGCGATCTCCAGGGTCAGGTCGATCGGGAAGCCGTAGGTGTCGTGCAGCTGGAACGCCTTGTCGCCCGACAGCGCCGCCTTCCCCGCCGACCGGGTCTCGGCGATCGCCGTGTCCAGGATCGTGGTGCCGGCGCGCAGCGTGGAGAGGAAGGCGTCCTCCTCGGCGTACGCGTACTGGGAGATCCGGTCGAACTCGGCCGCCAGCTCCGGGTACGACGGGGCCATGCAGTCCCGGGCCACCGGCAGCAACTCGGGCAGCGCCCGGTCCTGGTAGCCCAGCAGCCGCACCGACCGGATCGCGCGGCGCATGATCCGGCGCAGCACGTAACCGCGCCCCTCGTTGCTCGGGGTGACCCCGTCGCCGATCAGCATCAGCGCGGTGCGGACGTGGTCGGCGATCACCCGCAGCCGCACGTCGTCGGGGTGCGACTCGCTGGCCACGGGGCCGGAGTGCGCGCCGTACCGCTTGCCGGTCAGCTCGGCGGCCCGGGCCAGGATCGGCCGGACCTCGTCGATCTCGTAGAGGTTGTCGACGCCCTGGAGGATGGAGGCCATCCGCTCCAGGCCCATGCCGGTGTCGATGTTCTTCGCCGGCAGCTCACCGACGATCCGGAAGTGCTCCTTGCTGGTGACGTCGGCGATCTCGTACTGCATGAAGACGAGGTTCCAGAACTCCATGTACCGGTCCTCGTCGACCTCCGGCCCGCCCTCGCGCCCGTACTCCGGGCCCCGGTCGTAGAACAGCTCGGAGCACGGCCCGGCCGGACCGGGGATGCCCATCGACCAGAAGTTGTCCTTCCTGCCCCGGCGGACGATCCGCTCGGCCGGCACGCCCACGGAGCGCCAGATCCGGAACGCCTCGTCGTCGTCGAGGTAGACCGTCGGCCAGACGCGCTCCGGGTCCAGCCCGAAGCCGCCCTGCGCGACCGGCTTGGTGACCAGGTCCCAGGCGAGCGGGATCGCCCCGTCCTTGAAGTAGTCACCGAAGGAGAAGTTGCCGTTCATCTGGAAGAACGTGCCGTGCCGGCTGGTCTTGCCGACCTCGTCGATGTCCGGGGTGCGAATGCACTTCTGCACGCTGACCGCCCGGGGGTGGGGCGGGGCCTGCTGCCCCAGGAAGTAGGGGACGAACTGCACCATGCCGGCGTTCACGAACAGCAGGTTCGGGTCGCTGATGGCGGGCAGCGGAGCGGACGGCACCACGGCATGGCCGTTCGCCTCGAAGTGCGCGAGGTACCGCCGCTTGATCTCCGCCGTCTTCATCGCTGGTGATCCTCCGGAAAGATCTCTCGGTCGCCGATGCGCGGGTCCTCCCGCAGCTCGGTGAACTGGTCGTCGAACGCCTCGCCCCGGGCGAAGGCCTCGTGGATCTCCTGCTCCCGCTCGGCCATCCCGATCCGGACGTCCTCCACGAAGCTACGCAGCGACTCCACCAGACCGCCAGCGGATTGTGACAGGCCCCCGGCGATGCCGGCCGGCGTGTACGCCTGCGCGGTGCGGGTCGCCTTCCGGACCACCACCACGCCGACCGCCAACCCGATGCCCAGCCAGAACAGGCGCCTCATGATCTCATCCCTCCGTCGCCGGCCGGCTCAGCCGTTGCCGCGCTTGGCCGCGCGACGCTGCTGCTTGATGGTGTCGCGCACGTCACGCTCGGTCTCGGCGTTGCGCCGGGCGGAGGCGGCCCGCCGCACGCCGTAGCCGAACGCGGCCACCTTCACCAGCGGGTTCGCCGCGGCTGCGGAGACCACGGTGGCCAGGTTCGCCACGTTCGCCGTCACGTTCTGGGCGTGGGTGGTCATGGTGTCCACCTTGGCCAGTTGGAGGTTCACCCCGTCCAGCGAGGTCTGCACCTGCTCCAGGGCGGTGTTCACGTTCTTCACCGTGGTGTTGACGTCACCGAGCAGCGGCGCGGTGCGGTCGTTGAGGTCGTTGATCATCCGGGTCGTGGCGTCCACGGTGTGCCGCAGGCGCAGGATCGGCACCGCCAGCACGAGCACCAGCATCAGGAACGCGCCGGCCGCGATCAGCGCAGCGATCTGTCCACCATCCACGCATGTCCTCCTCAAGCAGAGTTCCGGGACCCGACGTCCCGGAACGCGCGGCCGTCATGCCCGCACCAGCGCTCGGCGACCCTCGGCGGGTCAGCGGGAGCAGGCGGGCCTGCCAGCCCCAGACCCTACCGTCAGTTATGAAACCCGGCTCACGACGGTGAGGGTGTCGACTCGCCGAGCGGATCCTCGCTCAGGGTCGGGAAGGGGTCCTCGCCGGTGAGTGACGGGTCGGTGCTCGGCTGCGGCCGGGTCCGCTCGTCGTCGATCGCGTTGCGGACCTTCACCGACACCAACGAGCCGGTGCACTCCCGCGCTGCGGGCGAGGCCTGCGGCGTCGGCGCGGGCGCGCCGTCGACCGGCGGCGGGACGCAGGTCGGCTCGCGCACCCACAGGTCGAGGGTCAACTCGTCGCGCCGCCAGCACGTGTACACGCCCTTCGCCTGCTGCTCCGGGCAGCGGCTCACCTTCCACGGCCGCCAGCCGTCCCCGGCCAGGGCACGCTCGTACACCTGCGTGGTCTCCTTCACCGGCCGCTCGGACTCGACGGTGCGCTCGCGCAGCCGGCACTCCGCCAGGCACCAGCGGCTGCCGCTGACGTTGTCGACGCTCTCCGTGGCCGCCCAGCCCGGCACGTCCAGCTCGTCCAGGGTGTCGAAGACCGGGTCGTGGCTCAACGCCCGGAGACCGAAGTAGAGCGGGATCGCGCCGAGCAGCACCAGGCTGACCAGGGCGAGCAGGCCCATCCGGAGCCGGCGGCGCTCCCGCATCCGCCGGCGCAGCTCCGAACGGGCACCGCGCAGGCCGCCGGGGCCCGCGGTGGCGGGGCCGTCGGGGTCGGCGGGGTCGGCGGACCGGCGCAGCGCCACCTCGCCCACGGTCTGCCCGACGGGCTCCGGCCCGGGTCGGCCGGCGGGGGCGTCGGTGTGGGGCACCGCTGCGGCGGCCCGGGCCACCGCGGGTGGCTGCTCGGGCCCGATCGGCGGCGGGCCGGCGGCGGGATCGCCGCGACCGGGTTCGCGCTGCGGCGAGGCGGCCCGACCGGCCACCCGGTCCTCCGGCCCGCCGTCGGGCCGGCCGACGGGGGCCGCCGCCCTGGCCACGGGGGGACGGGCAGCGGGGCCGGCGGGTCCGGCAGGGGCGTCGGGCGGGGTCGCCCGACCGGCCGGTGCAGCGGGGAGAGTCGCCCGCCCTGCGGGGGCACCGGGAGGGGTCGCCCGGCTGGCGGCACCGGGGCGGGCCCCGGCCTCCGGCGGGGTTCCCGGGGCGAACTCGGCGCCCGGGCGCGGACCGGCGGCGCCGGGCCGGACACCGGGGGCCGCACCCGGGGCGGGGGCCGCGCCCGGGCGCGGGGCGAGCCCTGTCGGACCGGCCGGCGACCGGCGCTCCTCGGGGACGGCCGCCCGGCCCGGGTGCGGTGCGTCGACGGGCGCGCCGGGGCGGGCGGCGCCCCGCGCCGGACCTGACGGCCGGAGCTGGCCGGTCCCGGGGTCGCGGGGCCCACGGACCTCGCCGGTGCCCGGCTCGCCCTGGACCCGTTCCCGGGGCAGCCGGACCTCACCGGCGACGCGTTCGTGCGGCGGCCGGATCTCGCCCGTACCCGGCTCCCGGGCCGGCCCGGCCTCACCGGGGCGGGGAATCACCGGCGGGCGGGGTGGGGTGGCGGCCCGGGCGGTGGCGGGCGGGCCGGAGTTCCCCGGCCCGGCGGCGGGCGCGGCACCCGGCCGGCCCTGGCCGACGGACGCCCGGCCGGCGTCACCGACGGCCCGGCGGGCGCCGGTCGGTTCTCCGACCGGCGGCACGGCGGCCGGGGGCGCGGGCGGCACGGCGGCCCGGTTGACCATCGGCATGGCGGGGTCGGTGGGGCTGCCGCGGCCGGCCTGGCGGAGCCACTCCGCCGGGCGCTGCGGACGGTCGCCCCGACCCGGCGTCGCCCCGGCCCGCTCGTCGGGGCCCTCGTCGGCCGGCCCGGCGGGGGTGGCGCGACGGCGCGCGGCGGCCTCGTCCGGGCCCGGCTCGGGCCGGCCTCGCCACGGCCCGTTCTCGCCCTGTGCCGCGGTCGGCGACGGACCGGCCGGCACCCCGGGCACCGGGGGGGCGTTGCCGCTGAGCGGGACGACCGGCGGCGGTTCCTCGGCGGCACGCCGGTGACCGGTCGGGCGGGCGACGGGCGGGACCGGCCCGGCGGCAGCACGGCCGGTCGGCTCGTCCGGCCCGGCCACGACGGGACCGCCGGGGACCCGGCCTGGGCGCTCTCCCGGCTCGTGCCGGGGGGAGTCTGCCGGGGCCGGGTGGGGCGTGCCGGCGACGGGAGGCTGCTCCGGCGCGGCGCGGTGCGGCGGGGGGGTCGAAACCGGGACGGCGCGACGCGCGGCGGCGGTGACCGGGGCGGCGGCCCGGCCGGCGGGCGGCGGCCCACCCGGGCCGACCGGCCAGCCGCCGGTCGGGGGCTGCCCTCCGCGTCCGGCCGGGCCCGGCGGGCGGGCGGGGTGTCCGGGGATGCCGGCCGCCGGCGCGGCGCCCTGCGGCCGAGGCTGGTCCCCCGGCGGGCCGCCCACCGGCCCGGCGGGGCCGGGTGGACGAGGCTGGTCGCGGGCCGGCTCCGGGCCGGCCTGCGGGGGCCGGGGCGCGGCGTCCGCCGGATACGGCGGCCGGGGCGCGGCGTCCGCCGGGTACGGCGGCCGGGGCGCGGCGTCCGCCGGGTACGGGGGGCGGGCCGGCTGCGCCGCGGGGTACGGCGGGCGGGCCGGATCGGTCGGTGCTGTGGACGGCGGGGTCGGGCCCTGAGCCGGGCGGACCGGCGGGGCCGCCGGTGGCGGGGGCGTGCCGCGCGGCGGGCGGGGCGGCTCGGCCGAGGCGGGGCGGCGGCCAGGCTCCGGCGAACCGGGCCACGGCCCGTCGACCGGGCGGGGCCGGGCGGGACCGGGTTCACCGCCGCGCACCGGGGGCGTGGCCGGCGGCCCGGCCGGGCCGCGCCGGGCCTCCGGGTCGGGGCGGCCCGGCGGCGGGACCGCGCCGGGCGGGAGGCCGTCCGGGCCCAGCTCGGCGCGCTGCTGCTTGGCGGACCGCAGGTCGTCGATCCAGCCGAACTCCTCGCCGCTCACCGGCTCCTCGGGCTCGCTGTCGGGTCGGCCCCGCCCCCACCGGCGCCCCTTGGCGCGCTGTTCGCGCCGCTCGTCGGGGCCGTCCTCCGGTCGCTCCGAACCACGGGATCTCACTGCTGGCCCTCCCCGACGGCGTCAGCGCCGTCCTCGTCCGCCACGGTGGCGTGCCCGTTGCCCGACGGGTGGCGGCCGTTCCCGGCGAGGGCCGGCGCGTCCGGACGTGCCGGGGCGGGCAGTCCCCGGACGATCCCGCGCAGCAACGGCAGCCGGCTGGCCACCGACCGCTCGGCACCGTGTCCGCTGGGACGGTAGTAGTCGGCCCCGACGAGGTCGTCCGGAGCGTACTGCTGGGTGACGACCCCTCGGGGGTCGTCGTGCGGGTAGCGGTAGCCCACGCCGTGGCCGAGCCCTCGGGCCCCGGAGTAGTGGGCGTCGCGCAGGTTGCGGGGCACCGGCCCGCCCCGCCCGGCGCGGACGTCGGCCATGGCGGCCCCGATCGCGCTGGTCGCCGAGTTGGACTTCGGCGCGGTGGCCAGGTGGATCACCGCCTGGGCGAGGTTGAGCTGGGCCTCGGGCAGGCCGACGAACTCGACCGCGTGGGCGGCGGCGGTGGCCACGCCCAACGCGGTCGGGTCGGCCATCCCGACGTCCTCGCTGGCGAAGATGACCAGGCGGCGGACGATGAACCGGGCGTCCTCACCAGCCACCAGCATCCGGGCCAGCCAGTGCAGCGCGGCGTCCACGTCGGAGCCGCGCATGCTCTTGATCAGGGCGCTGGTGATGTCGTAGTGGGCGTCACCGGCCCGGTCGTAGCGCACTGCGGCGACGTCCACCGCCTGTTCGGCGGTGGCCAGCTCGATCCGCTCGGCGCCCAGCGCGGTCGCCGAGGCGGCGGCCGCCTCCAGCGCGGTCAGCGCCTTGCGCACGTCGCCGCCGGCGAGGCGGACGAGGTGGTCCTCGGCCTCGGTCTCAAGGGCGAGCGTGCCGGCAAGGCCGCGGGGGTCGGTGACCGCGCGGCGCAGCAGGCCGCGGACGGCGGCGTCGTCCAGTGGCTGGAGGGTGAGCAGCACGCACCGGGACAGCAGCGGCGAGATGACCGAGAAGTACGGGTTCTCGGTGGTCGCCGCGAGCAGGGTGACCGTGCGGTCCTCGACGGCGGCGAGCAGCGAGTCCTGCTGGGTCTTGCTGAACCGGTGCACCTCGTCGATGAACAGCACGGTAGGCGGGCCGCCCGAGCGGCGCTGCCGGCGGGCGGCGTCGATCACCGCGCGGACGTCCTTCACCCCGGCGGAGAGCGCCGACATCGCCACGAAGCGGCGGTCGGTGGCCCGGGCCACCAGGTGGGCGATGGTGGTCTTGCCGCTGCCCGGCGGGCCCCAGAGGATCACCGACATCGGGGTGACGCCGCCGACGAGCTGACGTAGTGGGGCGCCGGGAGCGAGGAGGTGGTCCTGCCCGACGAGCTCGTCGATGCCGGCCGGACGCATCCGGACGGGCAGGGGCGAGTCGGCCGACACCGGGGTGAAGCCGTCGACGCCGACGGAACCCGTGGGGGCGCTGGGCGCCCCGGCAGGCGCGCCGAGGGAGAAGAGGGCGTCGGACTCCATCAGAAAGACACTACCGGGCCGGGTCCGCGCCGCCGGAACTGCGGCGCGGGCCCGGCCCGGAGTGATCGATTCCGGTCAGCCTCGGCCGGGGCGCCGACCCCGGTACCAGCGGCCGCCACCACCACCGCCACCGCCGCCGCGCGGGCCGTTGCCGACGCCGGCCAGGTAGAGGGAGAGCAGCAGCAGACCGAGCATCAGCAGGGTGTGCACGTTGAACAGGTCCGGCGCGCCGAAGTTGGTGTCGAGCAGATCGATCAACAGGGCGAAGCCGAAGACGATGGCCGCGAGAATGGCGAGCATGTCGGTCCTCCGGTGGGGGGTTCACAGTAGGTCGCAGCGTGATGTACCCAACCGGTCCGGTCGCCAATCTCCACCATGGATGGGCGTCCCGCACAGGTCAGCCACCGGCCGGGCCCGGATGGCTTCCAGGCTGGCGACATGATCACCGCCGACGAGACCCTGGAGGGACGGGCCGCGATCTCGACGCCTCGATGGCTGAGGCCCCCGTGCTACCGGCCGGGGTCGGCGGCCCCGGCGGACACGGCGACCGGCCCGGCGGGATCGGGCGCGGACCCGGGGGCGCGGGGCGGGGTCGCGCGACGGGCGGCCCGCCAGGCCGGCAGGTAGAGCGGCGCGGCCAGGGCGAGCACCACCGCGCCGACCAGCAGCGCCGTGCTGACGTTGGTGCGGTCGGCCAGCACGGTCAGCGTCACCGCGCCCAGGGCTCCGGCCGGCTGGCCCATCATCGAGTTCAGCGAGAGCACGCTGGTCCGGTACGGGCCGTCGACCTGCCGGTGCAGCAGCCCCAGGTGCAGCGGGTTCGACGCGCCGTGCACGGTGTAGCAGGCCAGGTACGCCACCAGCACCCCGACGGGGCCGGCGAACAACCCCATCCCGACCACGGTCGCGCCCTGGAGGATCCGCAGCAGCGCGGCGCCGGGTGCCGCCCCCGGCCAGCGCAGCAGCAGCGGGGTCAGCGCGGCCCCGGCCGCCGAGGCGAGCCAGGCGGCGGAGCTGGCGGGGCCGAGCAGCGCGGCGGCCCGCTCGGGGTCGCCGACCACCTCGGCGAGCCGGACCGGCAGCAGCGACTCGAAGGTGACCATGCCGAAGCCCCAGAACAGCTCCACCGCGACCAGGGCGAGCAGCACCCGGGAGCGGCGCAGCAGCCCGAACGCCTGCCCGACCATCCGGGGCGCCTCGGCGACCGACGCGCGCAGCGCCCCGGATCCCCGGCCGGGCCGGGCCTCGACCACCAGCGCCAGCAGCGCGACCAGCGCCACCGCCTGCAACGCGAAGGCGGCCAGCACCGGCACGGTCAGCGCGCTCACCGGGCCGACCGGGCCGAGCGCGATCAGGCCACCGCTGAGCAGCGCGCCGCCGGCGATGGCGACGCCGGCGACCGTGCCGGCGTGGCCGAGGCCGCGCTCGTACTCCGCGTCCGGATCGGCCGCGAGGGTGGCATCGACGTACCAGGACTCCAGGGGGCCGCTGTCGAGCGCCCGGTAGGCCCCCTGCACCGCGAAGACAAGGAAGAACAGGGCGACTGAGTCGGCGACCGCGAAGAGCGCCAGGGAGACCAGGTTGAGCACCCCGGCGGCGACCAGCACCGGCTTGCGGCCCAGCGCGTCGGCCACCCCGCCGGTGGGCAGCTCCAGCGCCAGCACCACCAGGCCCTGGGCGGTGACGGCCAGGCCGATCTGGGACAGCGACAGGCCGCGCTCCTGCATCAGCAGGATCATGACCGGGATCAGCAGGCCGGTGGGCAGCCAACGCAGGCCGTAGAGGGCCAGGTAGCGGAACCGGACCTGGCGCACGGTGAGGGCGCTCACCGGGCCTTACCGATCATCGGGTACGCGGCCAGGAAGACGTGCACCGGCTGGGTGTCCGGCTCCTCGGGGACGGACTCCTCGCGGTAGCGCATGAGGACCTGCCACACCTCCGCTTCGAGCGCCTGGAGCCGTTCCGGTCCCAGGTGGAGCAGGGCGTCACTCATGCCGGCGGCGTCCCGCCACGCGGGCGACCGGTCCTGGCTGGCCGTGAACCACCGCTCGGCCTGCTCGACGAGCAACCGCACCTGGTCTCCCTGGATCCACTCGATCGCGGCCCGGGCGTCCGGGTCGTCGTCGAAGTCCGTCGACTCCCAGTCGGTCACGTCGTGCGCGGCGCGCCACCAGCGCTGCCGGCCGGTGGCCCGGTCCGGGTCCTCCACGACCAGCCCCACCTCGGCGAGCTGCCGCAGGTGGTAGCTGGTGGCGCCGGTGTTGGTGTCGAGCTTCGCGGCGAGGGTCGTGGCGGTCGCCGGGCCGTCGACCCGCAGCGCGCCGAGCAGCCGCAGCCGCAGCGGATGCGCGAGCACCCGCACCTGTCGATGATCCAGCCGGACGGCGCTGGGCGCTCCTGGCGAGGTTTCGCTGTCCATGCCTGCACAATATCCGTGCACACTTTCTATGCACAATACCTGTGCATAGAAAGTGTGCACGTTCCGACAGCGGGAGCGGGGACGGTCAGGGGGCGAGGAGTTCGGTGATCCCGCGCAGGCGGACGCGCAGCAGGCCGGCGGCGCGGGAGCTGTCGAGGCGTACCTCGATGGGGCGGACCAGGCCCGACGCCGCGCTGGTGGCGGTCCTCAGGCCGGCCGGATCGATGCCATACCGGCGGGCCACCAGCAGCCCCAACTCGGCGCGGCTGACCGCCTCCGGGCCGGCGACGTTGAGCAGGCCGGCGTGGTCGCCCTCCACCAGCTCCAGCACGGCGGCGGCCAGGTCGGACACGTCGATCGGGCAGCGGGCCTCGTCGGTGAACAGGCTCGCCCGGCCGGCCAGGGCGTCCAGGCAGAGCCGGATCTGGTTGCTCCGCTCGTCGCCCACGATCAGCGAGGTACGCACCAGCGCCGCCCCCGGGTCGACGGCCCGCACGGCGGTCTCCGCCGCCGCCTTCGCCGCCCCGTACGCGAAGACCGGGGTGGGCACCTCGTCGTCGGCGTACGGCTCGGGCCGGCCGGCGTGCAGCGCGTCGCTGGACAGGTGCACCAGCCGGGCCCCCGCCTCGGCGGCGGCGTACGCGACGTGGGCCGCGCCGTCGGCGGTGACCGTCCAGTCGTCGTACCGGTAGGGGGTGCTCACCACGGCGGCCGGCCGCACCGCCGCGACCAGCGCGCGCACGGCGGCCCGGTCGGTCACGTCGACCCGACGCGCCTCGACCCCGGCCAGCTCGACGGGGTTGGCGTGGTACGTGCCGACCACCCGCTCCCCCGCCGCGACGGCCTGCCGACACACCTCGGCGCCGAGGTACCCGCTGGCACCCACCACGAGCAGCGTCACGCGCTCCCCCTCTCACGGCGGCGGGGCGCCACCTCGGTGACGCCCCGCCGACCCTGCGGAAAGACCGCCTCAGACCGGGTCCGCCACCGGGGCGGCCGGGCCGGCGGTGCCGGTGTGCGCGGCGGCGGCCGACTTCGGCTTGGCGTCGATGCCCGCCTCGGCGCGCTGCTGCCCGGTGATCGGGGTCGGCGCGCCGGTCAGCGGGTCGAACCCGCCCCGGGTCTTCGGGAACGCGATGACCTCGCGGATCGAGTCCGCGCCGGCCAGCAGCATGCAGACCCGGTCCCAGCCGAACGCGATGCCGCCGTGCGGCGGGGCGCCGTACTTGAACGCCTCCAGCAGGAAACCGAACTTGTCCTGCGCCTCCTCGGGGGTGATGCCGAGCAGGTCGAACACCCGCTTCTGCACGCCCCCCCGGTGGATACGGATGGAGCCGCCACCGATCTCGTTGCCGTTGCAGACGATGTCGTACGCGTACGCGAGGGCCCGGTCCGGGGCCTCCTCGAACCGGTCGACCCACTCGGTGTTCGGGGAGGTGAACGGGTGGTGCACGGCCGTCCAGCCGCCCTCGTCCGTCTTCTCGAACATGGGCGCGTCGACCACCCAGCAGAACGCCCAGGCGGACTCGTCGATCAGCTTGGCCCGCTTGGCGATCTCGATCCGGGCCGCGCCGAGCAGCTCCTGCGCCTCCCGGGTGGCCGTGCTGGCGGCGAAGAAGACCGCGTCGCCCGGCTTCGCGCCGACGGCGTCGGCCAGCCCGGCCAGGTGCTCGGCGGAGAGGTTCTTCGCCACCGGGCCGCGCGCCTCACCGGTCTCGGCGTCGAGCACCACGTACGCCAGGCCCCTGGCCCCGCGCGCCTTGGCCCAGTCCTGCCAGCCGTCCAGCTCCTTGCGGCTCTGGCCGGCCCCGCCCGGCATGACGACCGCGCCGACGTACCCGCCCGCGTCGATCGCGCCGGCGAAGACCCGGAACGCGGTGCCGCGCAGGTAGTCGGTCAGCTCGGTCAGCTCGACGCCGTAGCGCAGGTCGGGCTTGTCGGAGCCGTACCGGGCCATGGCGTCGTGCCAGGTGATCCGCGGGATCGGCCGGGAGATCTCGTGGTCGGCGAGGTCCTTCCACAGTGCCGAGACGATCGCCTCGCCGAGGTCGATCACGTCGTCCTCGGTGACGAAGGACATCTCGATGTCGAGCTGGGTGAACTCCGGCTGCCGGTCGGCGCGGAAGTCCTCGTCCCGGTAGCAGCGGGCGATCTGGTAGTACCGCTCCATGCCGCCGACCATCAGCAGCTGCTTGAACAGCTGCGGGGACTGCGGCAGGGCGTACCAGCTGCCGGGCTGGAGGCGGACCGGGACCAGGAAGTCGCGGGCGCCCTCCGGGGTGGACCGGGTCAGCGTCGGGGTCTCGATCTCCAGGAAATCCCGGTCGTGCAGCACGCCCCGGGCGAGCTGGTTGGCCCGCGAGCGCAGCCGCATCGCCTTCGCCGGGCCGCCCCGGCGCAGGTCGAGGTAGCGGTACTTGAGCCGGATGTCGTCGCCGGCCTCGATCTGGTCGTCGACGGGCAGCGGCAGCGGCGCGGCCTCCGAGAGCACCTCCAGCTCGCTGGCGGTCACCTCGACCTCGCCGGTGGGCAGCTCCGGGTTCTCGTTGCCCTCGGGGCGGCGGGTCACCTCGCCGGTCACCTTCACGCAGAACTCGTTGCGCAGCGCGTGGGCGTCCTCCTCACGGAAGACCACCTGGACGATGCCGGAGCCGTCGCGCAGGTCGACGAAGATGACACCGCCGTGGTCGCGCCGGCGGGCCACCCACCCGGCGAGCGTCACCGTGGTGCCGGCGTCCGTCGCGCGCAGGCTGCCGGCGTCATGGGTACGGATCACGGCTTGCGTCTCCCTCGTCTGCTGTCGGTCTGCCCCCGCATTCTGTCAGGGCGCCCCGCCCCCCGCCGCCACCGGGCGGCCGACGGCACCCGGACGGCGCCGCCACCGGGCGAGCCCGGCGCACGCCGGCCGGGCCCCGTCCCGCGCCGCATATGGCGGTCGCGAGGCACGCCCGCGTACCGTGTGGCGGTGCGCGCCGTACCCCGCTGGGCCCTGCTCTCCTCCGCCGCCGCCCCGGTGTTCCTGATCGGCGGCTGGACGCTCGCGGCGATCCGGCAGCCGGGCGGCTTCGACCAGGTGGGCGACACGATCAGCGCGCTCGCGGCGGTCGACGCCGCAGACCGGTGGATCATGACCGTCGGGCTGCTCGGCCTGGGGCTGTGTCACTGCGTGACCGCGGCCGGGTTGCGGGCGGCGCGGCCCGCCGGCCGCCTGCTGCTCGCCCTCGGCGGGGTGGCCACGCTGGCCGTGGCGGCCCTCCCGCTGCCGGCTATGAGCGGCACGTCCGCCCCGCACCGCGCCGCCGCCGTGGTCTCCTTCGGCGCGCTGGCGCTCTGGCCGGCCCTCGTGGCACCCACGCGCCGCCCGCCCGGCACCGCCGCCGCGGTGCCGGCGTCCCACGGTACGGCCGCGGCGGCGCTGCTGCTGGGCCTGGTGGGCTGGTTGCTCGTTGAGCTGGTCGGCGGCGGCGCCCGGCTCGGCCTGGCCGAGCGGGTGGCGGCCGGGGCCGAGGCGCTCTGCCCGCTGCTGGCGGTGCTGGCCCTCGGCGGTGGCCGACGGCGGGCAGGTGCTTCACCGTGACCGGCCCTCGGCCGGCGCCCGGGCGCGCCCGCCGGTCGCCGGCCTCCCGGTACGCCGGAAGCGGGCCGCCGGGAGTCCGGCGACCCGCTTCGCGGGGAGTACGAACGGATCAGATGATGCTGACCCCGTAGACGCTCATCGGCTCGGTCACCGGCTGGAAGAACGTGGTGCCGCCGGAGCTGCAGTTGCCGCTGCCACCAGAGGTGAGGCCGACGGCGCTGCTGCCGCTGAACAGCGAGCCGCCGCTGTCGCCCGGCTCGGCGCAGACGTTGGTGCGGATCAGGCCGGAGACGCTGCCCTCGGCGTAGTTCACCGTGGCGTTGGTCGCGGTCACCGAGCCACCCTTCAGGCCGGTGGTGCTGCCGGAACGCTGCACGCTCTGGCCGACGTACGCGTTGGCGGCGCCGGTGACGTCCCGGTAGCTGCCGTTGTAGAGGGAAACGTTGCCCGTGGCGTTGGCGGAGTTGCTGTGCCGCACGATGCCGTAGTCGTTGCCCGGGAAGCTGGTGCCGGCGCGGGTGCCCAGCACGCTGGTCTGGCCCGAGTTCGAGTACCAGGTCGAGGCGATGTTGGTGCAGTGCCCGGCGGTCAGGAAGAAGGTCGTGCCCGCGCTGTTGCGGACGTTGAAGCCGAGCGAGCAGCGGCCGCCACCGGCGGCGTAGATCGCCTGGCCGCCGGAGATCCGGGTGCTCAGCACGCCGGCCTCGGCCTCGACGCGCACGGCGCCGCCGGTCCGGGCGGCGGCGGCCTTGACCTGCTCCAGCTTGGCGCCGGTGACGGTGCTGTCGACGGAGACGACGACCTGGTTGGTGACCGCGTCGGTCCACCAGGCGGTGCCCGGGATCTTCGCCGAGCGCTCCAGCTCGGCGGTCGCCCGGTTGAGCTCCACGGCGCCCCGCTTCACGACCTTCGCGGTCGCGCCGGAGGCGCGGACCTGACGGGCGGCAGCCTCGTCGGTCACGGTGACGATCATCTTGCCGCTGGCGTCGGCGTACGTGCCGGCGGAGCGGTCACCGAGCCGCTCGGCCAGGGTGGCCGCGGCGTCGGGCGAAGCGGGTGAGGGCGCGGCCTGGGCGGGCGCGCCGATCAGCGCGCCGGCGACCAGGGTTCCGGCTGCGGCTACGGACGCGGCGCGGAGGAGCGATGACCTCGTGGGTCGCATGTAACAACCTCCCGGAAGGGGGTGACGGGTCGCGCCGGGGGTGACGGACCCGAGGACCAGACGACCGGATCTGGGGGAACCGATCTGGCGAAGTGAAGTATTCACATATTTAAGATCACCGGCAAGGCCGGGCGCCGCCCGCCCCATCTGAGTCGCGCACGACGCGGACCAGCACATTGTGGTCGCAGGTGTCGATCTATAGGATCGATGGACTCCGATTTCCCCTATCGGCACCCGTGATCCGGAGGCCACCATGAGCACTGTCCGACGCGTCCTGGCCACCCTCGCCGCCGCCGCCGTCCTCGTCCCGCTCGGCACCACCGCCGCCCACGCCGGCACCCACGCCGCCCCCGGCCCGGCGCCCGCCTCGATGGCCAGTCTCGGCGACTCGATCACCCGCGGCTTCAACGCCTGCGGCTGGTTCGTCGACTGCACCTCCCGCTCGTTCAGCACCGGCGACACGTCCTCGGTGAACAGTCACTACCTGCGCATCCGGGCGGTCAACCCGGCGATCGCCGGGAACAACCACAACGACGCGAAGACCGGCGCGAAGTCCGCCGACATGCCCGGCCAGGCGGCCACCGCGGTCGGCCAGGGCGTCGGGTACGTGACGATGCTGATCGGCGCCAACGACGCGTGCACCAGCGCGGAGTCGACGATGACGCCGGCGGCCACCTACCGGGCCAACATCGACGCCGCGCTCGGCCGGATCAGGGCGGGCCTGCCCGACGCCCGGGTGCTCCTGGTCAGCGTTCCGGACATCCACCGGCTCTGGTCGGTCGGCAAGGACAGCGGCAGCGCCCGCACCGCCTGGTCGCTGTTCAGCATCTGCCAGTCCATGCTGGCCAACCCGACCTCCACGGCGCAGGCCGACGTGGACCGGCGGGCCCGGGTCCGCCAGCGGGTGGTCGACTACAACACCCAGCTCGCCCAGGCGTGCGCCGCGTACGGCCCGAACTGCGACTTCGACGACAACGCCGTGTTCGGCTACCCGTTCACCCTGGGCCAGCTCTCCAGCTGGGACTACTTCCACCCGAACAGCACCGGCCAGCAGGTGCTCGCCGACACCTCGTACGCCGCCGGCTTCGGCTGGTAACCGCCGTCCCCGGCGCCCCTACCCCACCCCACCCCACCCGCCCCGCCCGCCCACCCTCCGCCCCGCCCGCCCGCCCGCTCGTGTTGATCAAGAGGTTTGCGTCGCCGATGACGCGCTCGCCGACGCAAACTTCTTGATCAACTCTGTGGGCGGGGGCGGGGGCAGGGCAGGGGTCAGTCAGCGGGCGGCGGCGAGGCGGGCGGCGCGGGCGTCGCGCTTCTCCTCGAAGCGGGACGCGTGAGTCTCCAGGGTGTCGAGGTGGGCGGCGATCTGGTCGCGGGCCGTCTCGCCGTCGGCGTCCAGGCCCGAGACGTTGAACACGTCCCACTGGCGCAGCACCGGGGCGACCACCTCGTCGCGGTGCTGGCGCAGGTCGTAGATGCCGGCCAGGGCGATCGCCACCGACTTGCGGGCGAAGCCATCGATGCCCACGCCGGGCATCTGGAAGTCCGCCAGCACCTCGGCGATCGCCCGCATCGTCTGGCTCGGGTCGAGGTCCAGGGCGGCGGCGAGCAGGTTGCGGTAGAAGACCATGTGCAGGTTCTCGTCGGCCGCGACGCGGGCCAGCAGCGCCTCGCAGGCCGGGTCGCCGGTCACCCGGCCGGTGTTGCGGTGCGAGATCCGGGTGGCCAGCTCCTGGAACGACACGTACGCCAGCGAGCGCAGCATCGAGTCGTCGTGGGAGTTGGAGTACCCGGCCGTCATGTGCACCATCCGGGCCCGCTCCAGGGCCACCGGGTCGACCGCCCGGGTCACGGTCAGGTAGTCCCGGATGGCGGTGCCGTGCCGCCCCTCCTCCGCCGTCCACCGGCCCACCCAGGTCCCCCACGCCCCGTCGGGGCCGAAGAGGGTCGCGATCTGGTGGTGGTACGAGGGGAGGTTGTCCTCGGTCAGCAGGTTCACGATCAGCGCGGTGCGCGCCACCTCGGGGATCGTCGAGTCCGACGCCGACCACGCCTCGCCGCCGAGCGGGCCGTCGAAGGTGCGACCCTCGCCCCACGGCACGTACTCGTGCGGGAACCACTCCTTGGCCATCGAGAGGTGCCGGTCGAGGTTCTTCTCCACGACAGGCTCGAGCTCGACGAGCAGGGCGGTCTGGCTCAGTGCGGTCACGACGATCTCCCTACCTACGGTGGCGTAACTTACGCCACCGTAGGTCTTCGTCGGCGTACGCGCCAGTAACCCCAGCTCGTGGGCGTTACCGGCGGGTCCTCAGCCCTCGCCGACCAGCGGCCGCAGGTCCGCCCGGGGCGGGGTCCACTCCCCCGCCGCCGCGGCCACCTGCTCGCCGGAGCGGATGTCCTTCACCTCGTCCGCCGCGCCCTCGGCCCCCGGGAACCACACGTACGGGACGCCGCGCCGCTCGGCGTAGCGGATCTGCTTGCCGAACTTCGCCGCGCTCGGCGACACCTCGGTGGGCACGCCCCGGCTGCGCAGCGCGTCGGCGACGGCGTTGCTGGCCGCCCGCTGCTCCTCGGCGGTGACCGCGACCAGCACGCAGGTCGGCACGCTGCGGGACACCGACAGGGCATCGGCGCCGAAGAGCAGGCCGAGCAGCCGGGTCACCCCGATCGAGATGCCCACCCCCGGGAACCGGGCGGTCCCCGAGCTGGCCAGGTTGTCGTACCGGCCGCCGGAGCAGATCGAGCCGAACCGCTCGTAGCCCACCAGCTGCGTCTCGTAGACCGTGCCGGTGTAGTAGTCCAGGCCACGGGCGATACGCAGGTCGGCCACGCACAGCCCCGGCGAGTGCGCGGCGGCGGTCTCCACCACCGCGACCAGCTCGGCGACGCCCTCGTCCAGCAACGGGTGACTCACCCCGAGGGCGCGCACCGCGTCGGCGAAGGAGGCGTCCGGGGCGGAGATCTCGGCCAGGGACAGGCACGCCCTGGCCTGCGCCTCGCTCGCCCCGGCCGTCTCGGCCAGCAGCTCGGCCACCTTCGCCGGGCCGATCTTGTCGAGCTTGTCGACCGCGCGCAGGGCCGCCTCCGGATCGGTCAGCCCGATGCCCCGGTAGAAGCCCTCGCAGATCTTGCGGTTGTTGACCTGGATCCGCACCGGCGGGATCGGCAGCGACCGCAGCGCGTCGCCGATGACCAGCGGCATCTCGGCCTCGAAGTGGGCGGGCAGGGTGTCCCGGTCGACGATGTCGATGTCGGCCTGGAGGAACTCCCGGTAGCGGCCCTCCTGCGGGCGCTCGCCCCGCCACACCTTCTGGATCTGGTAGCGGCGGAACGGGAACTGGAGCTTGCCGGCGTTCTCCAGCACGTAGCGGGCGAACGGGACGGTCAGGTCGAAGTGCAGGCCGAGGGCGTCGTCCCCGGCCGGGCCCTCGGCGTCGGCCTGGAGCCGGCGCAGCAGGTAGACCTCCTTCGAGGTCTCCCCCTTGCGCAGGAGCTGGTCCAGCGGCTCCACCGAGCGGGTCTCCAGGGGCGCGAAGCCGTACAGCTCGAAGGTGGCGCGGATCCGGTCGAGGACGAACTGCTCGATCATCCGCTGCGCCGGCGTCCACTCGGGGAAGCCGGAGATGGGCGTGGGCTTGCTCATGGCGTACTCCTTGCAGCTCCGCGCCGCCGGGCGCGGTGAGGTCGTGGCCCGCGCGGCGCGGGCGAAGGATCTAGAGGCCGCGGATGGGCGCGGCGGGGCGCGCGCCGCCGGAGCCCGCCACCTCGACGAGGTACGGGTTGCTCGCGCGCTCGCGACCGATGGTGGTCGCGGGGCCGTGGCCGGGCAGCACCACCGTGTCGTCGGCCAGCGGAAGGATCTTGTCCCGCAGGCTGGCGAGCATCCGGGGCATGCTGCCGCCCCACAGGTCGGTGCGGCCGATCGAGCCGGCGAAGAGCACGTCGCCGGAGAGGCAGACCTGCTCGGCCTCCCAGGGCGAACCGGCGCCGGGCAGCCGGAAGAGCACCGACCCGCCGGTATGGCCCGGGGCGTGGTCGACGGTGATCTCCAGGCCGGCCAGGGCGAGGGTGGCCCCGTCGGTCAGCTCGGCGACGTCGTCGGGCTCCGTGTAGGGCAGCCGGCCACCGAAGAGCTGGGTCAGGTCCATCGACAGCGCCTTGCCCGGATCGGCCAGTAACTCCCGGTCGTCGGGGTGGACGTACGCGGTGATGCCCCGGGCGCCGCAGACCGGCGCGACGGAGAAGGTGTGGTCGAGGTGGCCGTGGGTGAGCAGCACGGCGGCCGGGTGCAGGCGGTGCTCGGCGAGCACGGCGTCGAGCCGGTCGATCACCCCGATGCCCGGGTCGACCACCACGCACTGCTCCCCCGGCGCGGTCGCCACCACGTAACAGTTGGTGCCGAAGGCGTCCGCGGGAAAGCCGGCCACGAGCACGTCCGCTCCCCTTCCGTCGAGCTGTCGTCCCTGCACCGGCAGCCTAGCCGCAACGGCGCGCGGATTCCGTCGGCCCACCCGCCCCGGGGGCCCCGCCGGGCACAGTGACACCCCCCGATAAACCCCGCGAGGACCTGGTACACCACATTCCCAGTCCGTACCCGTACACTCTGGCGGGCGTGTGGCGTGGCGCACGTGCCGCCAGACCGGGCGCTACGCCCGACCCGCCGGTGACCGTCAGGGTAGAGGAGGGGGAGCACGGGTGGCTTCCAGCAGGGACCGGCAGCGCAAACTGGCGCGGGCCAAGCTCGATCGACAGTTGGCCCGACGGGCCTCCCGGACCAGGCGCCGTCGGCAGATTCAGGCCGGTGTGGGCGCCGCCGTGGTGCTCGCGCTGATCGTGGCCGGCTCGGCGTGGGCGCTGGGCGCCTTCGACGACGACCCGGAGAAGAATACGGCCGCCGGGGACGTCTGCCTCTGGACCCCGCAGGACGCCACCGCGAACACCAACCTCAAGGACGTCGGCACCCCGGCCACCACCGGCCTGCCGACCTCCGGCACCCGGGCGATGACCGTCACCACCAACCAGGGCTCGCCGGTCACCGCGGAGCTCGACCTCGCCTCGGCCCCCTGCGCCGGGGCGAGCATCGCCCACCTGGCCAGCCGGGGCTTCTACGACAACGCCACGTGCCACGAGATCACCGCCGAGGGCGCGCTGCGCTGCGGTGACCCGAGCGGCACCGGCCTGGGCGGGCCGACCTACACGTTCTACGACGAGAACGTCCCCGTTCAGCCGGAGGCGAGCCCGTCAGCCAGCCCCGCCCCCGGCCAGCCCCCGGCGTACCCGAAGGGCACGGTCGCGATGATGGCCAACCCGCCGGGCGCCAACGGCAGCCAGTTCCTCGTCTTCTTCAAGGACTTCAATCCCGCCAAGCCGGTCTACCCGGTGATCGGCAGGGTCACCGGCGGGCTCGACGTGATCACGAAGATCGGCGCCCTCCCGACCGTGGACAATGGGAGCGGAGCAAAGGTCAAGCCGAAGACCGACGTGGTGATCCAGAGTCTCACCGTCGGCGAGCCGACGACGGCGCCGGCCGCGACCGCCCCGGCGTCGGGCGCTCCGGCGGCCAGCCCGAATGCCGGCTGACCGGCCCCGCTCCACACACTGCGGCACAGACCGCGCCAGAGACACAGTCCAGGAGGATCGACCGTGACGTCCACGAAAGAGCGGCAGCGCGCGGCGGCGAAGGCCCGACTCCAGCGGAACATGGCCGCGCAGGCGACCAGGGCCCGCAAGCGCCGGCAGACGCAGGCGGTCGTCGGCGCCGGAGCGGCCCTGTTGCTCGTGGTCGCCGGCACCGTGTGGCTGGCCACAACCATCAGCGACGACGACGACAAGAAGCAGGACACCGCCGCGAGCGGTCTCGTGCAGTGCGCGTTCACCGAGATGCCCAAGGAGAACCGGACCAAGGAGGTCAAGGACGTCGGGCTGCCGCAGGCCCAGCAGGCGAACACCGGCGTTCAGACCCTGACGATGGACACCAACCTGGGCCCGATCACCGCCAAGGTCGACCGGGCCGCCTCGCCGTGCACCGCGGCCAGCTTCACCCACCTGGCGAGCAAGAACTTCTTCGACAACAGCAAGTGCCACCGCCTGGTCACCGAGGGCATCCAGGTGCTCCAGTGCGGTGACCCGAGCGCGACCGGCAAGGGCTGGCGGGACACCGACGGCACCGGTGGCCCGGCGTACAAGCTGACCGAGGAGAACCTGCCCACCGACAAGCGCCCCGCCTACCCGAAGGGGATCATCGCGATGGCCAACTCGGGGCAGCCAGGAAGCACCGGCAGCCAGTTCTTCATCGTCTACGGCGACTCGCAGCTCGACCCGAAGTACACCGTCCTGGGCACGATCACCGGCGGCATGGACATCGTCGAGGCAGTCGCCAAGGCCGGCGACGACAAGGCGTTCGCCCAGCAGGCCGGCGGTGGCCACCCCAAGAAGGAGGTCGTCATCAAGAAGCTGACGATGAGCGAGCCGCAGGGCTGAGCCCTCCACCACGACGAAGCGCCCGCCGGCTGAGAGCCGGCGGGCGCTGTCGTGTGCGGATCAGGACCCCGAGGTGACCCGGTACGCGTCGAAGACGCCGTCGACCTTGCGGACGGCGGCCAGCAGGTGGCCCAGGTGCTTCGGGTCGGCCATCTCGAAGCTGAACCGGCTGACCGCCACCCGGTCCCGGGTGGTGGTGACCGTGGCGGACAGGATGTTGACCCGCTCCTCGGAGAGCACCCGGGTCACGTCCGCGAGCAGCTTGTGCCGGTCCAGTGCCTCCACCTGGATGGCCACCAGGAACGTCGAGGCGGAGGTGAGCTTCCAGCTGACCTCGACCACCCGCTCGTCCTGGGCCCGCAGATCCTCGGCGTTGGCGCAGTCGTCCCGGTGCACGCTGACCCCGCCGGAGCGGGTGACGAACCCGAAGACCGCGTCCGGCGGCACCGGGGTGCAGCACCGGGCCAGCTTGATCCAGACGTCGCTGACGCCACGCACCACCACGCCCGGGTCGGAGCTGCTCTGCCGGCTGCGCGGCGGCCGGGTGGCGACGGCGGTCTCGGCGATGTCCTCCGCCGCGCCCTCCTCGCCGCCGTACGCGGCCATCAGCTTCTGCACCACCGACTGGGCGGAGACCTGACTGTCGCCGACCGCCGCGTACAGCGACGCCACGTCGACCAGGTGCAGGTCCCGGGCGATCGTCATCAACGCGTCCGAGGTGAGCATCCGCTGCAACGGCATGCCCTGCTTGCGCATCGCCTTGACGATCGAGTCCTTGCCGGCCTCGATCGCCTCCTCGCGCCGCTCCTTGTTGAAGTACTGGCGGATCTTCGTACGCGCCCGGGGGCTCTTCACGAAGCCCAGCCAGTCCTGCGTCGGCCCCGCCGTCTCGGACTTCGACGTGAAGATCTCGATCACGTCGCCGTTGGACAGCGTCGACTCCAGCGGCACCAGCTTGCCGTTGACCCGCGCCCCGATGCACTTGTGCCCCACCTCGGTGTGCACCGCGTACGCGAAGTCCACCGGCGTCGACCCGGTCGGCAGCGGGATGACGTCACCCTTCGGGGTGAAGACGTACACCTCCTGGCTGGACAGGTCGAAACGCAACGCGTCCAGGAACTCGCTCGGGTCCGCCGCCTCCCGCTGCCAGTCCAGCAACTGCCGCAGCCAGGTCATCTCGTCGATGTGCGCCGGCGGGCCGACGATCTGGGTGCCCTTGTGCTCCTTGTACTTCCAGTGCGCCGCGATGCCGAACTCCGCGGTGCGGTGCATCGCGTACGTGCGGATCTGCATCTCCACCGGCTTGCCGGTGGGCCCGATGACCGTCGTGTGCAACGACTGGTACATGTTGAACTTGGGCATCGCGATGTAGTCCTTGAACCGACCCGGCACCGGCTGCCAGTTCGCGTGGATCACACCCAGCGCCGCGTAGCAGTCCCGCACCGTGTCGACCAGGATCCGCACCCCGACCAGGTCGTAGATGTCGTTGAAGTCGCGACCCCGCACGATCATCTTCTGGTAGATCGAGTACAGGTGCTTCGGCCGGCCCGTGGTCTCCGCCTTGATCTTGGCGGCCTTCAGGTCGGTCTGCACCTTCTGGGTGACCTGGCGCAGCAGCGCCTCCCGCTGCGGCTGGTGCTCCCCGATCAGCCGGAGGATCTCCTCGTACCGCTTCGGGAACAGCGTCCCGAAGGCCAGGTCCTCCAGCTCCCACTTGATCGTGTTCATGCCCAGCCGGTGGGCCAGGGGCGCCAGGATCTCCAGCGTCTCCTTCGCCTTCTGCTCCTGCTTGGGGCGGGGCAGGAAGGTCAGGGTGCGCATGTTGTGCAGCCGGTCGGCCAGCTTGATCACCAGGACCCGGGGGTCCTTGGCCATCGCCACGACCATCTTGCGGATGGTCTCCGCCTTGGCGGCGTCGCCGAGCTTGACCTTGTCGAGCTTCGTCACCCCGTCGACGAGCAGCGCGACCTCGCCGCCGAAGTCCACCTTCATCTGGTCGAGGGTGTATTCCGTGTCCTCGATCGTGTCGTGCAGCAGCGCGGCGACCAGGGTGGTGGTGTCCATCCCCAGGTTCGCCAGGATGGTGGCCACCGCCAGGGGGTGGGTGATGTACGGGTCGCCGGACTTGCGGTACTGGCCCGAGTGCCAGCGGGCCGCCATGTCGAACGCCCGCTGGAGCAGCCGGGCGTCGGCCTTGGGGTGGTTCACCCGGTGGGACGAGATCAGCGGCTCCAGCACCTCGCTGACCTGCGAGGTCTGCCAGGGCGCGTTGAACCGGGCCAGCCGGGCCCGCACCCGCCGGCCGGTGGGCGCGTTGGAGAGGGCGAAGCCGCCGCTCGGCGACGGGTCGCCGGAGTCGTCGGCCGACAGCGGCTCCAGGACGCCGGCCACCGGGGTGCCGCCGTCGGCGTGGGCCGAACCCGCCTCGCTCCCGGGTGCCACGCCCTGGGGGTCAGCTCCCTTGTCGGTCACCGAACCGTCAGCGTCGCCTGTCGGGTGCACCGTGCCCTCCACCGGAGGGACGACATCGTGGGACACCGGCCTCCTCACCGCTCGCCGGGGTATGCCGACCGTGCGCCGGCCGGCCTGGTCTTCCGCCGCCCGGACGGTCTCCCGGCCGGTCAGCAAAGGGCAATGCTACCCGTACGCACGGTGCCCCGCCGCTCCGCCGGACGGACCGCACCGGGTCCGCCCGGCGGCCATCGCGACCAATCGGTCAGCAGGGCACGGACCGGACGCCGCCCCCGTCCGCGGGCCACCCGTGCGGGGTCGCCGGCCCGGTCCAGGGCCCCGCATGGGCAGGGCCGCCGGGGCGGGGTCGCCGGGGCAGGGCCGCCGGGGCGGGGTCGCCGGGGCGGGGTCGCCGGGGCAGGGCCGCCGGGGCGGGGTCGCCGGGCGTTACGGGGGCGCTCAGACCTCGAGCAGGGCGTGCACCGGGCGCGGGGCGAGCCGCTCCCGGCCACCGAGGAAACCGAGTTCCAGCAGCACGGTGAAGCCGACGACCGTGCCGCCGGCCCGCTCCACCAGGTCGAGGGTGGCCTCGGCGGTCCCCCCGGTGGCGAGCACGTCGTCGACCACCAGCACCCGGCGCCCGGCGGTGAACGCGTCCTCGTGCAGCTCCAGCGTCGCCTCGCCGTACTCCAGCGCGTACGAGGCCGAGTAGGCGGGGCGGGGCAGCTTGCCGGCCTTGCGCACCGGCACCACGCCGACCCCGGTGGCGTACGCGACGGCCGCCGCGATCACGAAGCCCCGGGCCTCGATCCCGACCACGGCGTCGAACGAGTCCCGCCCGTGGTAGGCCACGATCCCGTCGACCACCTGGCGGAACACCGCGCCGTCGGCGAAGAGCGGCATCAGGTCCTTGAACATGACGCCTGGCTTCGGGAAGTCCGGCACGTCCAGCACGCGGCTGGCGACCAGCTCGGCGACCTGCGGGCCGCTGTCTCCCCGTACCCCGGCGCTGCGCGTCTCCGTCACGGCGGCCCGTCTCCCTTCGTACGACGACGGCGTCCTCCACGCCGCTCGCACAGCATGAAGGACGCCGTCGTCACCGTCTCCGGCGGGTGTCTCCCCGGTCGCGTCAGCGGCGCTTCGCGCCACCCGGCCGGTTACCGCCGCCGCCGGCGGGGCGACCGCCCCGGGCACCGCTCGGACGCTTGCCGGCAGGCCGGGTGCCCACCTTCGGCGCGGCCCCGGCCAGGGCCGCCTCCTCCGGGTCGATGGACTCGTCGTCCTCCCCGGCCGGGCGCGGCGCGCCCTTCGGGGTGATCTCGCCCCGGCCCAGGGCGCCCCGCCGGGCCAGTACCCGCTTGTTGTGCGCCTGGATCCGCGGCTCGTAGCTCTTCAGCAGCACCAGCAGCGGGGTGGCCAGCAGGATCGAGGTCAGGAACGCGATCGCCATACCGACGAAGAGCACCAGGCCGAGGTCCTTCAGGGTGCCCGCGCCCAGCAGGCCGGCACCGATGAAGAGCAGACCGCCGACCGGGAGCAGGGCGACCACCGACGTGTTCAGCGACCGCATGAGGCTCTGGTTGATCGCCAGGTTGGCCGCCTCGCCGTACGTCTGGTTGTTGTTCGCGGTGATGCCCCGGGTGTTCTCCTGGACCTTGTCGAAGACCACCACCACGTCGTAGAGCGCGAAGCCCAGGATGGTGAGGAACCCGATGATCGTCGACGGGGTCACCTCGAAACCGACCAGCGAGTAGATGCCGGCGGTGAGGATCAGGTTCATGAAAAGCGAGGAGACGGCCGCCACCGCCATCCGCCACTCGAAGCGCAGGATCAGGTAGACCATCACCAGCGCGACGAAGATCACCAGGCCGAGCAGCGCGCGGGAGGTGACCTGGCTGCCCCACGCCTCGCTGACCTGGTTGCCGCTGATCTGGTCCGGCTGGATGCCGAACTCCCGGGCCATCTCCTCCTTGGCCGCGTTGGCCTGCTCGGCGGTGAGCTGCGAGGTGCGCAGCTCGTAGTAGTCGCCGCCGGTGCCGCCGACCTTCTGCGCGGTCTCCACCTCGGCGCCCCCCGCGGTGGTCGCCAGCGCCGCGTCGACCTTCGCCTCGGCCTGCTCCAGCGTGCCGACGCTGGCCGGCACCTGGAACGAGTTGCCACCGGCGAACTCGATGCCCAGGCTGAAGCCACGCACGGCGAAGCTGAGCACCGAGATGAGGATCAGCACCCCGGCGACGGTGAACCACAGCTTGCGCCGGCCGATGACGTCGACGCCGGCCTCGCCCCGGTAGAGGCGGCTCGCCAATCCAGTCTTAGCCATCTCAGGCCTCCTTGACGCGCGAGGTGCGGGTGGCCTGCTCGGTCCGCGCGGGAAGGGCGCGGCCAAGACCGCTGACCCGCGGGGAAAGGAACGCCCGGGTCCGGGCGAACATCGTCATGATCGGGTGACGGAAGAGGAAGACCACGACCAGGTCGAGCACCGTGGCCAGGCCGAGCGCGAAGGCGAAGCCCTTCACCGCGCCGACCGAGACGACGTAGAGCACCACGGCCGACATGAGGGTGATCGCGTTGGCCGAGATGATCGTCCGGCGGGCCCGGATCCATGCCCGCGGCACCGCGCTGCGCGGGCTGCGTCCCTCGCGGATCTCGTCCTTGAGCCGCTCGAAGTAGATGACGAACGAGTCCGCCGCCACACCGAGCGAGACGATCATGCCGGCGATGCCGGCGAGGGTGAGCGTGAAGCCGATCTGCCGGCCGAGCACCACCAGCGCGCCGAAGACCAGCAGCGCCGACAGCACCAGGCTCAGGAAGATGACCGAGCCGAGCAGGCGGTAGTAGAAGAACGAGTAGATGATGACCAGCAGCATGCCGATGCCGGCGGCGAGCAGGCCCGCGCGCAGGTGGCTGGCGCCGAGGGTCGCGGTGACGTTCACCTGCTCCTGCGGCTCGAAGGTCACCGGCAGGGCGCCGTAGCGCAGCTGGCTGGCCAGGGCGCTGGCCGCCTTGTTGTCGAAGCTGCCGGTGATCTGCGAGTCACCGGTCAGCACGCCCTGGATCTCCGGCGAGGAGACCACCTTGTTGTCCAGGACGACGGCGACGCGGCACTTGCCGTCCTGGCCCAACGCGGTCTGGTCGCACGCCTGGCCCTCGTTGGTGAACGCCTCCCGGGTCAGGCCGGTCCACTTCTCCTGGCCCTTGCCCTTGAAGTCGAGGCTGACCACCCAGGAGCTGGTCTGGTCGAGCACCGCGTTGGCGTCGCCGACGTCGGTGCCGAGCACCTTCGCCACGTCGAGCAGGTACTTCTGGGTGCCGTCCTCGCAGGCGACCGCCTTCTGCTTCTCGTCCTTGATCGACGCCGCCGGGCGCTGGTCGAGCTGGGCGCAGCCGATCGTCGGGACGTTGAACTGCATCTCCGCCGGCAGCACCGCGACCTCGGCCGGGGAGAGCGTGCCGAACGGCTTGAGGGTCGCGCCCAGCGACGGGTCGGTGGTCAGGTCGGCCGGGGCCTTCAGTCCGCTGGCGGCCTGCCAGGCGGCGGCCCCGACCTTCTGCTGGACGGCCTTGCGCTGATCCTCGATGCCCTGCGGCACCGGCTCGGCGCTGGCGCTCGGCGACGGCGCGGCGGCGCTCGGCGAGGCCGGCGGGCTGGCGCTGGCGCTCGGGGCCGCGGCCCCGCCGCCCTGACCGCCGGCGCTCGGCGACGCGGTCGCCCCGGCCGGTGCGCTGCCCGACGGCTTGGGGCTGGCGCTGCCCGACGGCTTGGGGGAGGCGCTGCCCGACGGCTTGGGGGAGGCGCTGCCGGAGGGGGCCGGGGTCGGCGTGGCGGCCGGGGGGGCCACCGCACCGGTGCCGTCGGCCGCCTTCAGCACCTTGCGGAAGCGCAGCTCGGCGGCGCTGCCGACGTCGGTGAGGTCGCGGTTCTCGCCGGGCAGGGAGATGACGATGTTCCGGTTGCCCTCGGTGACCACCTCGGCCTCGGCCACGCCGTACGCGTTGACCCGGTTCTCGATGATCTGGCGGGCCTCTTCGAGGTTCTCCGCCGTCGGGGGCTTGCCGTCGATGCTGTTCGTCGCCTCGAGCGTCAGCCGGGTGCCGCCGATCAGGTCCAGGCCGAGCCGGGGCTCGAGCCGGTCCTTCAAGCCACCACTGGCGCCGCCCGAGAAGAACACCATGAGATATAGGACGACGAAGATGAGGCCGAGCACGGCGAGCTGCCGTCCGGGCCGCATCTGTCCCTGAGGTGGTGCCACGGCTGTCTGTCTCCCTGTTACGGTCGCGCCGCCTGCACGGCGGCGCGAATGTCGGGCCGGGGGTCCCGGCGACGGCTGTCCGGGGCCGGCGACCCGACGCCGACACGGCTGACCACAGCCGACGCGGGGGCGTCGACCGGCAACCTTCGGGTGTCGGCGTCAGGTGTCGACCCAACTATCCAGTTTTAACGGCGTCTCCGCTGCCCCGTCGGGGAGGCGGTCACTCCTTGACGGTCTCGGCGTCCTCGCTGACCAGCTCGGTCGACTCGACCCGCTCGGCCCGGTTGACCACCCGGGCGATGGCCGGACGGGCGTACCGGGTCTGCACGCCGGGAGCGACCTCGAGCAGGACGGTGTCGTCGTCCACGTCGGTGACCGTGCCGTAGAGACCGCCGATGGTGACCACCTCGTCGCCGGAGCCCAGGGCGGACTGCATCTGCTCCGCCTCGCGGCGGCGCTTCTGCTGGGGGCGGATCATCATGAAGTACATGACGCCGAAGAGCAGGGCGATCATGAGGATCGGCGTAAGACCGCCGACTCCCCCTCCGCCCGCTGCTGCGTAGAGCACGGTTACTGACCTTCCGATTGGCCTCCGGCTCGGTGCGACAGGCACCGGAGCGGAGGCGGATTCTCACGTCCTGTACAAACCGCGGCGAAGTCTAGTCCCTGCACCTGGGAACGCCGAATGCGGCACAGATCACGTTCGGATCACGGCTGATCGGGCGTGGCAGAGAACAGATCGGGCGCGACAGGAACATCAGTGCCAAATGTACCATTCGGTGGGGTACGCCCCAGGTGCCGCCAGGCCGCCTCCGTCGCCACCCGGCCTCGCGGCGTGCGGGCGAGCAGCCCCGCCCGGACCAGGAACGGCTCGCAGACCTCCTCGACCGTGTCCGGCTGCTCCCCCACCGCCACCGCCAGGGTGGACAACCCGACGGGCCCACCCCGGAACGAGTCGACCAGCGCGGTGAGCACGGCCCGGTCCAGTCGGTCCAGCCCGAGCGCGTCGACGTCGTACACCGTGAGGGCGGCCCGGGCGGTCTCCACGGTGACCACGCCGTCGGCGCGGACCTCGGCGAAGTCCCGCACCCGGCGCAGCAGCCGGTTGGCGATCCGGGGGGTGCCCCGGGACCGGCCGGAGATCTCGACGGCGCCGTCGTCGGTGATCGGCACGCCCAGGATCCGTGCCGAGCGACGCAGCAGCACCTCCAGGTCGGCCGGGGAGTAGAAGTCCAGGTGCGCGACGAAGCCGAACCGGTCCCGCATCGGCCCGGTCAGCAGGCCGGACCGGGTGGTCGCGCCGACCAGGGTGAACGGCTCCACGTCCAGCGGGATGGCGGTGGCCCCCGGCCCCTTGCCGACGATCACGTCGACCCGGAAGTCCTCCATCGCGCTGTAGAGCAGTTCCTCGGCCGGCTTGGCTATCCGGTGAATCTCGTCGATGAACAGCACGTCGCCCTCGGCGAGGCTGGTCAGGATCGCCGCCAGGTCCCCGGAGCGTTCGATCACCGGACCGCTGGTCACCCGGAGGCCGGCGCCCAGCTCGGCCGCCACGATGTTCGCCAGGGTGGTCTTGCCCAAGCCGGGCGGGCCCGACAGGAGGATGTGGTCCGGCGGGGAGCCGCGCCGCATCGCGCCCTGGAGCAGCAGGTCGAGCTGGTCGCGGACCCGGTGCTGGGCGATGAACTCCGCCAGCCGCTTCGGCCGGACGCTGGCCTCGGCGTCCAGCTCGGCGTCGTGGACGTACGCCGAGACGAGGTTGCCCTCGGGGCCCGTCATCGGGTCCGGCCGAGGAGGCGGATGGCCTGCTTGAGCAGCACCGGCACGGGCGGGGGCGGCCCGTCGACGGTCTCCGCCACGGCGGCGACCGCCTGGTCGGCCTGGCCGGCCGTCCAGCCGAGCCCGACCAGGGCCTGGCGGACCTGCTCGGGCCAGGCGCCCCTGGTCACCCCGGCCGCGCCGTCGGCGCCCACCGGCACCGGGCCGATCCGGTCGCGCAGCTCCAGCACCAGGCGCTCGGCGCCCTTCTTGCCGATGCCCGGCACCCGGGTCAGCGCCGCCGTGTCGGCGTTGGCGACCGCCCTGCGCACCGCGTCCGGGGTGTGCACGGCGAGCACCGCCTGGGCCAACCGGGGGCCCACCCCGCTGGCGGTCTGGAGCAGCTCGAACAGCTGCTTGGCGTCGTCGTCGGCGAAGCCGTAGAGGGTGAGCGAATCCTCCCGGACCACCAGGCTGGTCGCCAGCCGGGCTGGCTGGCCGACCCGCAGGTCGGCGAGCGTGCCGGGGGCGCAGTAGACCGCCAGGCCCACCCCGCCGACCTCGACCACGGCGTGGTCGGGGCCCGTCGCGGTCACCGTGCCGCGCACACTGGCGATCATCGTGCTCCTCCTCGTCGTACCCGGTCGGCCGCCTCGGCCAGCTTCGAGCGGGTGCCACCGCGCCAGATGTGGCAGATGGCCAGCGCGAGCGCGTCGGCCGCGTCAGCCGGCTTAGGCGGCTCGGCCAGCCGCAGCAGCCGGGTCACCATGGCCGTCATCTGCGCCTTGTCCGCCTGGCCGGACCCGGTCACGGCAGCCTTCACCTCGCTCGGGGTGTAGGTCTGCACCGGCAGGCCGGCCCGCGCCCCGGCGAGCACCGCGATCCCGCTGGCCTGGGCGGTGCCCATCACGGTGCGGACGTTGTGCTGGCTGAACACCCGCTCCACGGCGACGGCATCCGGCTGGTGCTCGGCGACCAGCTCGGTGAGCGAGCGGTCCAGGTGCAGCAGGCGCAGCGGCAGGTCCTCGCCCGGGTCGGTTTGGACGACGTAGTAGGCGACCAGGGTGCAGGGCCGGCCGGGCATTCCCTCGACCACACCGACCCCGCAGCGGGTCAGCCCCGGGTCGACGCCGAGCACGCGCACGCCGCCTCCTCCCCCAGCCGCCAGCAGTACGTGTGTTCGACACCCTACTGGCCGCCCCGGACACCCGCCGCCGGGGACACGCCGACGGCCGGCCGCAGCGCCCGGGGCTCCGGCGGCGACCGGGGGCCGGGGCCCTGAGGTCGTCAGCGGGCCCGGATGCCGTCCAGGACGCCGTCGACGATCCGGCCGGGCAGGGAGTCGTCGTCCAGGTCGGGGTTCCAGCGCAGCATCCGCTGCACCAGCATCGGCCCGGTGAGCAGGGCCATCACCACCTCGATGTCGAGGTCGGCGCGCAGCTCACCGCTACGCACCCCCCAGCGGAGCACCTCGCGCATGAGCTGCCGGCGGGGCTCGATGATGTTCTGGTAGACCCGGAAGTGGTCCGGGCTGCGGTTCACCTCCGGCACGAGGCAGGGCATGATCTTCGCGGCCCGGGGGTCGACGTTGTGCCCGATCGCGCCGACCAGCAGCACCAGGTCCTCCCGGACGGAGTTCCCGGCAGGCTGCGGGAGGACTCCCTTGAGGCGGCGCAGCGCGTCGAGCATCAGCGCCTCCTTGCCCGACCAGCGCCGGTAGATGGTGGCCTTGCCCACCCCGGCCCGGGCGGCGATGCCCTCGATGGACAGCGCATCGATCGTGCTGCCCTCGGCGAGCAGGTCGAGAACGGCCTCCACGATCGCCTCGTCCGCGCGGACGCTCCGCGGTCTGCCGGGCGACCGCGGAGCGTCGGCGTTGGAAGTCATGTCCGACATTCTTCCCTTACCTATGCGGTTCCGGCCAACTCCGGTTTCCCGGCCGCCGGCGTCGCGACCGGTGGCTGCCCGTGATCCCGGCCGGGCATCCAGCGCAGCGCGACCACGATGCCGAGCGCGGCGACCGCCGCCGAGAGGGCCGCGGCCCAGTGCATCGCCGAGACGAAGGCGTGGTCGGCCGCCGTGACAAGCGCCGGCCCGGCCGGGCCGAGCTGGCCGGCCGCGGCGTACGCCCCGGAGATCGACTCACCCGCCGCCTCGTGCGCCGCCGCGGGCAGGTCCCGCAGGGCCGGGGCGACGTCCTGGCGGTACAGCGCGGACAGGACCGAGCCGAGCACGGCCACGCCGAGTGCGCCGGCGACCTGCCGAACCGTGTTGCTGACCGCCGAGCCGACCCCAGCCTTCTCCCGGGGCAGCGCCGACATGATCGACTCGGTGGCCGGCGGCATGACGTTCGCCATCCCCGTGCCCTGGAGGAAGAAGCACACCAGGACCACCCAGAGCGGGGTGCTGGCATCAATGAACGCGAACGCCCCCAGCGACACCACGGTCAGCGCCAGGCCGACGATCGCGACCGCCCTGCCCCCGTACCTGCGGACCATCGCCGCGCTGCGCGGGGCGAAGATGAGCTGCGCCGCGGCGAAGGGCAGGAAGAGCAGGCCGGTCTCCAACGGGCTGTAGCCGCGGACCAGCTGCAGATAGAACGAGCTGAAGAACATCACGCCCATGGCGGCGAAGAAGATCAGCCCGACCAGCGCCACCGGCGCGGCGAACCGCGGCACCCGGAACAGCCGGACGTCCAGCGACGGGTGGTCGCTGCGCAGCTCCAGCACCACGAACCAGGCCAGCACGGCCAGGCCGCCGACGATCGACACCCAGACCAGCGGCCGGTCGAAGCCGTGCTCGCCGCCGTCGATGATGCCGTAGGTCAGCGCGACCAGGCCCACCACCGACAGCAGCACGCCGGGGACGTCGACCCGGCCCGGGTCGGGGTCGCGCGACTCGGGGACCAGCAGGGCGACCAGGAGCACGCCGAGCACGACGACCGGCACATTGATCAGGAAGACCGAGCCCCACCAGAAGTGCTCCAGCAGCGCGCCGCCGAGGATCGGGCCGATCGCCACGGCCAGGCCGACCGCGCCGGCCCAGATGCCGATCGCCCGGCCCCGCTCCCGGGGGTCGAAGACGTTGGAGATGATCGACAGGGTCGCCGGCATGATCGCCGCGCCGCCCAGGCCCATCAGCGCGCGGGCCGCGATCAGCTGGGCCGGGTTCTGCGCGTACGCGGACAGCAGCGAGGCGAGGCCGAAGAACACCAGGCCGGCCACCAGGAACCGCTTGCGCCCGGCGCGGTCGCCGAGCACGCCGAAGGTGAACAACAGGCCGGCGAAGACGAGGGTGTAGGAGTTGATGGACCACTCCAGCTCGCCCTGGCTGGCGCCGAGACCGTGTACCGGGTCGGCGAGGGTACGCAGGGCGACGTTGAGGATGGTGTTGTCGAGGACGACGACGAGGAGGCTGATCACCAACACCCCGAGGATCGCCCACCTCCTCGGGTGTCCGGTGTTCTCGTGAAGCTGCATGGCCGGCTCTCCCCCGGGTCCACCCGCGACGCAATTACGAAACGGGCCATACTCGTAACCTGAGCGAGCTTAAGCGAACCTTTTTCGATACGGAACCGCCCCGTATCCCATGTGCCCCACCTCACACCCTCTGCGCCAACTCCCAACCCCCACCCCCGCAGCCCTCACGGCCCTCATCCGGTGATCAAGAGGTTTGCGCCAGATAGGGCTCCGAATCTGACGCAAACCTCTTGATCACCGGGCAAAGGCGGTGCGTGGGTGGGTGGGTTTGGGGGATTTGGGGGGTTTGGGGGTGTGGCCGGGGGCACCCGGGTGGCGGAACATCGGGCGGGGCGGGGTCGTTACACATGGCAGACGATCGAGTAGCGCACACCGCTGCTGAGCTGCCCGGACCCGTGAACCCCCGAGCCCCGAGGGGCGCCGGGTGGGAATGCGGGTCAGCCGCCGGTCGTTACACCTGGACCCGCCACCAGCACCCCCCGGTGCAGTGAGCCAGGACTGATCTTTTGGGCGCCTCGACGTGGTGCTCACACCCCTGTCCCTTCCCCCGGGACGGTGTGTGTCGACCCCCGATTGGAGTCACCCCCATGAACACGATCATGCGTAAGAGCGTTCTCGGTATCGCTGGTCTGGCCTTCGCCGGTGGTGTGTTCGCCGGCCCGGCCACCGCCCACGCCACCCCCACCACCGAGTCGACCCCGACCGCCGTCGCCGTGCAGGCCGACAAGCCCGGCGTCGACAAGGCCACACTCATCCCCCACGGTGTGCAGGGCAAGCAGTCCCGCATCGACCTCGACGACGAGCAGACCGCCAACGTGAAGGCCATCATCGCCGCCACGAAGAAGGCCGGCCTCGACGAGCGGGCCGCCGTGATCTCCATCGGCACGTCCCTGCAGGAGTCGAAGCTGGAGAACCTGGGCCACCTGGGCGACCGCAACGACCACGACTCCCAGGGCCTCTTCCAGCAGCGCCCGACCTCCGGATGGGGCACCCCGGAACAGATCACCGACCCCGAGTACTCCACCCTCGCGTTCCTCAAGGGCCTCAAGCAGGTCGACGGGTGGCAGGACATGCCGCTGACCGAGGCCGCGCAGACCGTCCAGGTGTCCGCCTACCCCGACGCGTACGCGCAGTGGGAACAGCAGGCCGCCGACCTCGTCACCCAGCACTGGAACAGCTGACCCGGACTTTCCACCACAAGGGGGATCGCTGGCCGGCACCGACGACTCGGTGCCGGCCAGCGGCACATCCACACCAGCGGCCGGCGCCCCGACACGGGTGCCGGCCGTCGGCATACCCGGGGCGGGGTGCGGCCAGCCCGAACAGCTCGGACCCGCCTGCGCTCCGCCTTGACAGGTGCCCCTAGGGTGATCACCCACTCCCCTCGAAAGGAGCCGAGCGGATGCCCTTCGGCTTCACTGTTGCGATCATCTTTGCCATCGCCCTGGCGATCTCCGGCCTGCTCGCGCTCGCCGCTCCGAGCAGGTCGACGAAACGGACCGCCACCCTGGCGACGCTCGGCTGCCTCGTCGGCGCGGTGGTGTTCCTCGTCGGCTCCAGCGCCCACTCCGTGCCGATCCGCTCGGTCGGGATCGTCACCAGCTTCGGCAAGCCGACGGGCAAGGTCACCGGCTCCGGCCTGAAGTGGGTCGCCCCCTGGCAGAAGGTCGGCGAGTGGGACGCGGGCCGGCAGAAGTACGACCACATCGGCGGCGACCACTGCGTCCGGGTCCGCACCGGCACGCTCGCCGACGCCTGCGTCGAGGTGCTCGTCGAGTGGCAGGTCAAGCCGGAGAACGCGCCGAAGCAGTTCATGGACTACAAGGGCGACTTCGACAGCTTCCGGGGCCAGCGGGTGGGTGTCCAGCTCGACAGCGCCGTCAACGACGCCTTCGCCAGCTACAACCCGCTGGAGAGGATCGACGCCAACACGGGCAACCTGAACGTGGCGCTGAAGCCCTTCGCGGAGAGCATCAAGACCAGTGCGGAGACGCGGCTCTCCAGCGACGTCGACATCCTGTCGGTCACGATCACCCGGGTCAACCACGACGACAAGACCGAGGGCAACATCAAGGCCTTCCAGGACAAGCTCGCCCAGACCCGGAACCTGGAGCAGGACCGGAAGAACGCCGCCATCCAGAAGCAGATCACCGAGACGAACGCGAAGGTCGACAAGGTGTCGCGGTGCCTGGAGATCGCCGAGCGCAACGGCAGCAACCCCGGCCTCTGCATCAACCCCGGGATCATCACCGGCGCCAAGTGACGGCCGGCCGGCGCTGACCCCGCCCGGGTTCAGCCGGTCAGCGCGTCCAGTGCGAGGTCGACGTCGCCTTCGGTCGAGTAGACGTGGAAGGACGCCCTGACCCGGCCGGCGCGGACCGCCGCCCGGACGCCGGCCCGCTCCAGCCGTTCCGCCGCGCCGGGCACCTCCACGGTGACGATCGCGCTCTCCCCCGGCGGCCGGCCCAGCCCGGTGAGGAACCGGTTGGCCAGCGCGACGTCGTACGCATGCACGGCCGGCACGCCGATCTCGGCGACCAGTTCCAGGGCAGGGGCCGTACCGACCCAGCTGAACCAGGCCGGCGAGATGTCGAACCGGCGGGCGTCGTCGGCCAGGCGCAGCGGCGGGCCGTAGTAGGAGGCGTGCGGGTCCTCCCCCGCGTACCAGTTGGCGGCGTCGGGACGCAGCCGCTCACGCAGCGCGGGCGCCAGGTAGGCGAACGCCGAGCCGCGCGGAGCCATCAGCCACTTGTACGCCCCCACCACGACCACGTCGGCGAGGCCCGCGTCGAACGGCAGCCAGCCGCACGCCTGGGTGGCGTCGACGGCGACGAGCGCGCCGTGTGCCCGGGCCGCCGCGACGATCTCGTCGTACGCGGCGACCGCGCCGTCGGCCGACTGCACCAGGCTGAACGCGACCAGGTCGGTGTCGGCGTCTATCGCGTCGACCAGCCTTGCCGGCGGCACCGTGCGCACCCGCACGCCCCGCTCGGCCTGCACCAGCCAGGGGAAGAGGTTGGAGGTGAACTCGACCTCCGGGACCACGACGGTCGCGCCGGCGGGCAGTGCGGCGGCGACCGGGGCCAGCAGTTGGGAGACCGTGCTGCCGACCGCGACGTCGGCGACCGACACCCCGACCAGGCCGGCGAAGGCGGCCCGGGACCGCTCGGTGGCCCGCCCCCAGCCCTCCCACGACGTACGCCCCGCCCGCCAGTCGGCCATCGCCTCCTGCACCGCGTCCCACGCCGGCTCGGGCGGCAGCCCGTAGCTGGCGGTGTTCAGCCAGCCCGGCTGCGGCTGCCACAACTTCTGTGCCTGTGCGATCTCCACCCCGCCGACGCTATCCACCCGCGCCGCGTGCGGGGACGGCCAATTCAGCGCTCGCGGCCTGCCGGGCCGGCGGGTCAGTCGAGGCGGTCGGCGCGGCGAAGCAGGTACCGCCACTCGACCTGGTTGCCCGTCAGGGTGGCCGCCTCGCGGTACAGCGTCGCCGCACCGGCCGCGTCGCCGGTCATCTCGCGCAGGTGGGCGCGCACCGCGCGTTCCCGTTGCCGGGTCAGCGGTTCCTGATCCAGCCGGAAGCGCCGGTTGAGGTCGTCGAGCAGGGACAGCCCCCGGACCGGACCGTACGCCCTGGCCACCGCCACCGCCCGACTCAGCCGTACCGGCGCGGTCGGGTTCAGCCGTTCGAGCCACAGGTACAGCGCCGCGATCTGTGGCCAGTCGGTGCTCTCCGGCGACGCGGCGGCGGCGTGCACGGCCGCGATCGCCGCCTGCAACTGGTACGGGCCCACCTCGCGCCGACTCCAGACACTGTCGATCAGCTCGGTGCCCTCGCGGATCAGGCCGGGATTCCACCGCGTCCGGTCCTGCTCGTCCAGCGGCACCAACTCGTCGTCGCGGCCGGTACGGGCGGCACGCCGCGACTCGGTGAGCAGCATCAGCGCGAGCAGTCCGGTGACCTCGGCGTCGTCCGGCAGGGAGTCGCGGAGCATCCGGGTCAGCCGGATCGCCTCGCGGGTCAGGTCGACGCGGGCGAGTTCGGCACCGGCGGAGGCCGTGTAGCCCTCGTTGAACACGAGGTAGAGCACCTGCGTCACGGCGTCCATCCGACTGTGCCGGTCGGCGTCGGTCGGCGGGGTGAAGCGGGCGCCTGCGCGGGCCAGTTGCTGTTTGGCGCGACTGATCCGGGTGCCCATCGTGGCTTCGGACGTCCCGTGGGCGTGCGCGATCTCGGCGGTCGTCAGACCCCCCACCGCGCGCAGCGTGAGGGCCACCTGGGAGGTGCTGCTCAGCGCCGGATGGCAGCAGAGCAGCAGCAGGGTGAGGCTGTCGTCGGTCTCCGGCGGAGGGCACGCCCGGCGGACCGGTTCCCGCATGGCCAGCTCGGCCGCGCCGACTTCCCGCTCGCGCCGGCGCCGGGCCTGGTCGGAACGGAGCAGGTCGACCATCCGCCGGTAGCCGATCCGGATCAGCCAGCTGCGCGGGTTCTCCGGCACGCCGTCGACCGGCCACGCCCGACTCGCGGTGAGCAGCGCCTCCTGCACCGCGTCCTCGGCGACGTCGAAGTGACCGAAACGCCGCACCAACGCGCCGAGCACCTGCGGCGCCTCGGTGCGCAGCAGGTGCTCGACGTCCGCAGTCATGCCGGTCCCCCGTTCGTACCCTCTCTCGATCCTCTGCTCGCGCCGGGCGCGGGCCCGCACGGGTGGGTCATGCCGTGAAGTCCTCGCCCATGATCGGCCGGACCTCGATCGGCTCACCCAGCACCTCGACGATCCGCGAGGCGATCTCGACGGCCCGTTCCCGGCTCGCCACGTCGATGACGGCGAAGCTGGCCAGGACCTCCTTGAGCTCGGCGAACGGTCCGTCGGTGGCGACCACGCCGGCCGGGGCCGGGCGGACGGTGGCGCTGACCACCGGGTGGCCGAGGCCCTCGCCGGCGACGAACTCGCCGGTCTCGGTCAACTCCCGCTCGAACCTCTGATACGCGGCGAACGCGGCCATCGCCTCGTCGGACGGCACGTCGGCGGTCGCGGCGTCCCAGGCGGCGGTCGGCGTGTAGCTGAGCAGCAGGTACTTCATGGGTCCTCTTCCTGGTCGGGGGTGGATCGACGGTACGTGGGGTCAGGCGGAGCGGCGCAGGACGGTTCCTGCCGCTAACTCGTGGCCGGACCCGGGATCTCGACACGACCGGGCAGTGCTCGGGGTCACATCCGGCGCGGGTCGAGACCCGCGGGTCGCCTCCGAGGTACCGGCAACAACCCACCGAGGAGGACGAGATGTCTGAGACCCAACAGCCGAGCGCCGAACTGAAGGCCCTGGACCGCCTGGTCGGCACCTGGACGGTCACCGGCGGCGCCGAGGGCACCGTGACGTACGAGTGGATGGAAGGCGCGTTCTTCCTGCTCCAGCGCGTCGCGCTCACCCAGTTCGGCCAGCCCGTCACCGGCCTGGAGGTGATCGGCAACTTGCGCCCGTTCGGTGAGCCGGCGAGCGTGGACGTGGTGTCGCGGTTCTACGACTCCACCGGCAACACCCTCGACTACGTCTATGAGCTGACCGGCGACACGCTGACCATCTGGGGCGGCGCGAAGGGCAGCCCGGCGTACTACCTGGGCACGTTCAGCGCCGACGGCACGACGGTCGCCGGCGAGTGGGTCTACCCCGGCGGGGGCGGCTACCCGTCGACCATGACCCGGGTCTGACCCCCGCCCGCCCCGCCGGCCGGTAACAGCGCACGGCTCCGGAAGGAGACCATCGCGCCCCGGCCGGCGGGGCCGTCGGCCGGGGCCCTGTCGCCGGGCACCCGTCGCCGGGTGACGGGGTGACGTTGGCCGGGGTCAGGTGACGTTGGCCGGGCCGAGGACGCTCTTCAGGTCGCCCATCAACGCCGTGGTGGCGGCGACCCGGAACGGCCCGAGCCGCAGCGTGGTGGTCTTGCCGCCGTTGAGCAGCTTGACGTGCACCTCGGTGTCGCCGGGGTGCAGCACCAGGGTCTCCTTGAGCTGCGCCACCAGCGGGGGCGTGCACCGGTGCACCGGGATGGTGAGGGTGACCGGCTTGCTCCCCGGGTTGCTGCTGACGTCCGGGAGCTGCATGTCCATCGCCATGATGCGCGGGGTGTCGTCGCGGCGGTCCACCCGCCCCTTGACCACCACGATCGCGTCCTCGGCGATGTACTGGCCGATCACCTCGTACGTGTTCGGGAAGAACAGGGTCTCCACGCCGCCAGCGAGGTCCTCCAGGGTGGCCGAGGCCCAGGCCCGGCCCTGCTTGGTGACCCGCCGTTGCACGCCGGAGAGGATGCCGGCGAGGGTGACCACCGCACCGTCGGGGACGGTGCCCTCCTCGGACAGGGAGGCGATGGTGCAGTCCGCCGCCGCGCCGAGCACGTGTTCCAGGCCGAACAGCGGGTGGTCGGAGACGTACAGGCCGAGCATCTCGCGTTCGAACGCGAGCTTGTCCCGCTTGTCCCACTCGGCCTCGCCGATGGTCGGCATGACCGTGGTGCTGCCGGTGCTCTCGGTGTCGCCGAAGCCGGCGCCGAACAGGTCGTACTGGCCGACGGCCTCCTTGCGCTTGACGTCGGCGTACGCGTCGATGGCGTCGGCGTGCACGGAGAGCAGGCCCTTGCGGGGGTGGTGCATCGAGTCGAACGCGCCGGCCTTGATCAGCGATTCGATGGTCTTCTTGTTGCAGACCACGGCGTCGACCTTGGAGAGGAAGTCGTAGAAGTCGCCGTACTCGCTCTTCTCCTGGCGGCAGCGCATGATCGCGGCGACGACGTTCGCGCCGACGTTGCGGATCGCGGCGAGGCCGAACCGGATGTCCTTGCCGACCGGGGTGAACGGCCCGGCCGAGGTGTTCACGTCGGGCGGGAGGACCTGGATGCCCATCCGCCGGCACTCCGACAGGTAGAGCGCCATCTTGTCCTTGTCGTCGCCGACGGAGGTGAGCAGCCCGGCCATGTACTCGGCGGGGTAGTGCGCCTTGAGGTACGCCGTCCAGTAGGAGACCAGGCCGTACGCGGCGGAGTGGGCCTTGTTGAAGGCGTACCCGGCGAACGGGACCAGGACGTCCCACACGGCCTGGATGGCCTCGTCGGAGTAGCCGCGCTCGCGGCAGCCGTCCCGGAACGGGACGAACTCCTTGTCGAGGATCTCCTTCTTCTTCTTGCCCATCGCCCGGCGCAGCAGGTCGGCCTGGCCGAGGGTGTAGCCGGCGAGGATCTGCGCGGCGCGCTGCACCTGCTCCTGGTAGACGATCAGGCCGTGGGTGGGGGCGAGGATCTCCCGCAGTGGCTCCTCCAGCTCCGGGTGGATCGGGGTGATCTCCTGGAGGCCGTTCTTGCGCAGCGCGTAGTTGGTGTGTGAGTCGACGCCCATCGGGCCGGGCCGGTACAGCGCCAGGACGGCGGAGATGTCCTCGAAGTTGTCCGGCTTCATCAGCCGCAGCAGCGACCGCATCGGCCCGCCGTCGAGTTGGAACACGCCGAGGGTGTCGCCCCGGGCCAGCAGCTCGTACGCGGGCTTGTCGTCCAGCGGCAGGCCCAGCAGGTCGAGTGCCTTGCCGTGGTTGAGCTGGATGTTCTTGACGGCGTCGTCGATGATCGTCAGGTTGCGCAGGCCGAGGAAGTCCATCTTCAACAGCCCGAGCGACTCGCACGTCGGGTAGTCGAACTGGGTGATGATGGCCCCGTCGGCGTCCCGGCGCGTCAGCGGGATGTGCTCGATGATCGGCTCGGCGGACATGATCACGCCGGCGGCGTGCACGCCGGTCTGCCGGATCAGCCCCTCGATGCCCTTCGCGGTGTCGATCACCTTGCGCACGTCCGGGTCCGACTCGTACAGGCCGCGGATCTCGCCGGCCTCGGCGTAGCGGGGGTGCTTCGGGTCGAAGATGCCGGTGAGCGGGATGTCCTTGCCCATCACCGCCGGGGGCATGGCCTTGGTGATCCGGTCGCCGACGGCGTACGGGAAGCCGAGCACCCGGGCCGAGTCCTTGATCGCGGCCTTCGCCTTGATCGTGCCGAAGGTGGCGATCTGAGCGACCTTGTCCTCGCCCCACTTGTCGGTGACGTACTTGATCACCTCGCCGCGCCGACGCTCGTCGAAGTCGATGTCGACGTCGGGCATCGAGACACGCTCGGGGTTGAGGAACCGCTCGAAGATCAGCCCGTGCAGGATCGGGTCCAGGTCGGTGATGCCCATCGCGTACGCGACGAGGGAGCCGGCGGCCGAGCCCCGGCCCGGTCCCACCGCGATGCCCTGGTTCTTCGCCCACTGGATGAAGTCGGCGACCACGAGGAAGTACGACGGGAAGCCCATCTGGATGATGACGCCCAGCTCGTACTCGGCCTGGACGACGTGGCCCTCGGGGATGCCGCCGGGATAGCGGCGGGCGAGCCCGGCGAAGGTCTCCTTGCGGAACCAGGACTCCTCGGTCTCCCCCTCGGGGACGGGGAAGCGGGGCATCAGGTTGTGGAACTCGAACATCCCGGTCGGGTCGACCTTCTCGGCGACCAGCAGGGTGTTGCGGCAGCCCTCCAACCACAGCTCGGAGGAGTCCACGGCGCGCATCTGGTCGGCGGACTTGATGAAGTAGCCGCCGCCCTCGAAGCGGAACCGGTTCGGATCGGCGATGTTACTGCCGGTCTGCACGCAGAGCAGGACGTCGTGCGCCTCGGCCTGGGCCTCGTGGGTGTAGTGCGAGTCGTTGGTGACCACCGGCGGGATGTCGAGCTTCTTCCCGATCTCGGTGAGCCCCTCACGGACCCGGTGCTCGATGCTCAGCCCGTGGTCCATCAGCTCCAGGAAGTAGTTCTCCTTGCCGAAGATGTCCTGGTAGGCGGAGGCGACCTTGAGTGCCTCGTCGAACTGGCCGAGCCGCAGCCGGGTCTGCACCGCGCCGGAGGGACAGCCGGTGGTGGCCATGATCCCCTCGGCGTGCTGGGAGATCAGCTCCATGTCCATCCGGGGCCACTTGACGTAGTGGCCCTCCATCGAGGCGCGCGAGTTGAGCGTGAACAGGTTGTGCAGGCCCGTCTTGTTGGCCGCCCACATCGTCTTGTGGGTGATCGCGCCGTTGCCGGAGATGTCGTCGCTCTTCTGCTCCGGCCGGCCCCACTTCACCCGCGCCTTGTGGTACCGCGACTCCGGCGCGACGTACGCCTCGACGCCCAGGATCGGGGTGATCCCGGCGGCCATCGCCTGCTTGTAGAAGTCGTTCGCGCCGTGCATGTTGCCGTGGTCGGTCATCGCGACCGCCGACATGCCGAGCCGGCCCGCCTCGGCGAACAGGTCCTTCAGCCGGGCCGCGCCGTCGAGCATCGAGTACTCGGTGTGCACGTGCAGATGCGCGAACGAATCGCCCATGCGAGCGCCCCCCCGGGTCGGATCATGGGTCGGCCGGACTGGCCGGGCACCACCCTACCGAGGCGACCGGGCCGGCTCCACCGTCCGCGCCGGGGGTGGTGGCCCGTGTCTCCACCGGTCACCCCGGACGAGCCTCGACCGGGAACAACGATGTGCCGGGAGACAATACTGTGTGGCATACAGTATTGTGTGAGCCATGGTGAGCGACGAGATCCTGCGGACCCATCTACAGGAGCTGCGCCGGGGGACGGTGGTGGTGGCGAGCCTGGTCGCGCTGCGCCAGCCGGGCTACGGCTACGCACTGCTCCAGCGGCTCGCCGACCACGGCTTCCCGGTGGACGCCAACACGCTCTACCCCCTGCTGCGCCGACTGGAGGAGCAGGGGCTGCTAACCAGCGAGTGGAACACCGAGGAACGCCGGCCGCGGAAGTTCTACCAGACCAGTGACGACGGCGAGACGGTGCTGCGCCTGCTGCTGACCGACTTCTCCGCCGTGCAGAACTCCCTCACCGGCCTGATCGAAGGAGTGGACCGATGAGTTCGCTGACCGACCGCTATCTCGCCGCCACCCTGCGCGCGGTGCCCGCCCCCCGGCGGGAGGAGATCGCCACCGAGCTGCGCGCCTCGATCGAGGACATGATCGAGGGCCGGACGGGCGCCGGGCGGGACGCCGACACCGCCGAGCGCGAGGTGCTCACCGAGCTCGGCAACCCCGACCGGCTCGCCGCCCGGTACGCCGACCGCCGGTTGCAGCTCATCGGCCCCACCTACTACCTGCACTGGCAGCGACTGCTGCGGCTGCTGCTCACCTTCGTCCCGGCGCTGGCGGGCACGGTGGTCGGGGTGGTCCAGGCGACCACAGGGGAGGACCTAGTCCCCGCGATCGCCTCCGGGTTCGGCACCGCCTTCGAGGTCGCGATCCAGGTCACGTTCTGGGTGACCCTGACCTTCGCCATCATCGAACGCGCCGACCCGTCCCTGAGGCTGCCGGCGTGGACGGTCGACCAACTGCCCGAGGTGCCGGCGAAGCAGGACATGACCCTGACCGACATCGCCGCGTCCGCCGCCCTGATGCTGTTCACCGCGGCCTTCCTGCCCTGGCAGCACTTCTTGTCGTGGGCGAGGCAGATCGACGGCGAGCGCATCCCGCTGCTCGACCCGGCGCTGTGGCGGTCGTGGCTGCCGGTGCTGATGGCCGTGCTGCTGGCCGGCGTGGTCTTCGAGCTGGTCAAGTACCGCGTCGGGCGCTGGACCTGGCCGCTGGTCGCGGTGAAGGCCGCGCTGGACCTGGCGTTCTCGGTGCCCGTGGTCTGGCTGCTGGCGGAAGACCGGCTGCTCAACCCCGACCTGATCGAGCGCTTCGCCTGGCTCCAGGACGAGGGCAACCTGCAGTCGATCACCGTCATCGCGATCGTCACGACGGGGGTGGTCCTGGTCTGGGACCTGATCGACTCCGGCGTCAAGGCCCGGCGCGCGGGCTGAGGCGCCCCCGCCGCCCCGGCCCGACACGTCGTCACCGGGCGTGCCGGGCCGCCGCGACGAGTCAGAGCGGGTACGACGGGCGGGCCGTCGCCGTCGACACCCGGTCGAACGGCATCGGGGTGCCGCCGGTCCACCGGTGCAGCGTCGCCGTCGCGTCCTGGCGGCGCTGCCCGTCCACCACGATCCACCCGCCGGTCACCAGGTAGAAACTGCCATCACCGAGCGACTCCAGGCCCCGACTGCCGGGGGACACCCAGCCCCGGACCCCGGTGCGCCGGTCGGACAGGCCGTCCGGGGCGAGGGTGGCGAGCCGGCCGGTCTCCCCCGCCGGCTGCCCACGCACCACTCCCCGCTGCGGCGGGGTCGCCCCGTCGACGGCGTACAGCGAGTAGTTCGGCCAGCCCCGCTTGCCGCCGGGGTACACGGCCATCAGCCACCGGCCGGTGTGCCGGTCGTACTCCAGGTTCTGCACGCCATAGGCGGTGTTGCCGGTGCGGACGAAGACCTTGTCGTCGGCCGCCCAGGGGCCGCTGCGGTGCGGGTGCCGCTCGTCCAGCGGCCGGGCGAAACGCTGCCAGCCGCGCACGTCGTAGGCGAGCAGCACCTGGTGGTCGTTGTCGCGGCGACGGGTGTCGGGGTAGACGCCATACGCCACCATCAGCACGTCCGGGCCGTCCGGGTCGCCCAGCGGCGGCCCGAACGAGATGCCGTCCACGCCGCTGGTGCCGTAGCGGTGCCGCCGTGGCGCGACGCCGGCCGACCCGCCGTCCCCGTCCACCCCGGCGGCGAAGTCCCTGGCGACGTCGCGCAGGTGCACGGTGGTCAGCACCCCGCCGGTCTGGGCATCGATGCCGACCCGGTCGATCCGGGCGCCGTCGAAGATCGCCACGTAGAACGCGCCGGCGTCGCGGTACTCCAGCGAGCCGTACACCCGGCCGTCGCGCCGATCGAGATCGAGGTCGCCCAGGTGCCCGGTGATCCCGGTGACCGTGCCGAGCACCCGACCGGCGAGGTCCGTCCTGACCAGCGCCTCGGTGAAGGACCAGTAGACCGACCCGCGGCGCTGGTCGACCGCGATGCCCTGCACGTGCGAGGTCGGCCAGGCGCCGCCGTAGATCGTCGTCGGCAGTTCCCCCGGCCCCCGGCGCGGGTGGGCGGTGGCCGGGGACGGCCGGTCCGGCAGGGTGTCGGCCAGCACGCCCACGCCCAGCGGGGCGAGGACGGCGCGGGCCGACCGGGCCAGGGCGTTGACCGGGGCGAGCGCTGCCACGAGGGGCAGCACGGCCGCGACGACGACGGCGGCGGCGTTCCTGCGCACTGTTACTCCGAGGTGCTCCGGTGACCGGGCGGTCGCAGACCATATCCGGACACAGGGCACGAAACCCCACGAACAGGTCAAGCAAGAATGAAGCGTACCGGTGGGCTGGCGGGCCGCGCGGCCGGGGTCAGCAGGGGACGGTGTCCCACCCGGCGGGCAGCGTCGGCACCGGCCAGGCCGGGTCGGGACGCCACCGCGCCCACGCCGGATCCCGCCAGCGCTCCCCCGCGTCGAGCAGGGCCGCGATCCGGTCGCCCTCCGCGCGGATGGCCGCCGCCATGCCCGGGTAGCGCCCCTCGACCAGGCGCCGGGCGAACATCTCGACGTCCTTGAACTCGTACCGGTCGGCGTCCGCCGCCCACCACAGGTCCAGCTCGTGGTCGAGGGTGTCCACCCCGATCGGGGTACGCCGCGGCGGGTCCTGAAGGTTGAAGTACCAGCCGGCGAACGTCCGCCCCGGTTCGGCCCAGAACACGTCGACGCGGCGCTGAGTCTTGGTGATCATGGTTCTCTCCTCGTACTGCGGGCGGCCACCTATCACCCTGACGGGCTGGTGTACGTCGGCAGCGTCCACCCCGCCACCCTAGCCGCCCTGATCCGCCAGGGCTTGATGGAGCAGGTCAGCGCCTTCAAGGGTCAGCCGTCCGTCGCTCGGATCAACGACGCTGGCCGCACGAAGGCAGGTGCCTGATGAACGCAGACAAGATCGAAAACGCCGTACGGCCAGCCATCGTGGCTGTCGTAGGCCTGGCGGCGGGAGCAGCCAGCTTCACCCACGTTCACGACTGGACGATGAGCAACAGCCCTATCGGCACGCCTGATTGGTTCGGATGGGCAAACGCCTGCATCTCCGAGCTTGTGCCGATCGCCTCCCTGCTGACCATCCGCAGCAACCAACGTGCCGGCAAGAGCATCGGGTTTCCGGTCGCCATGCTGATCGGCGCTGCTGGCTTCTCGCTCTCGGCACAGTTGGCGGTAGCCAAGCCATCGGCAAGCAGGTGGCTCCTGTCGGCTGTTCCGGCCGTCGCCTTCATCTCCATGGGCTTGAATAAGTCCCTGACCAGGGGTTTCCCTTTAAAGCAGCAGGTCAAAGCACACCCATGGGATCTCCATGAGTACAGAGATGGCAAAGGGCCGGCAACCCCTGAGGATCACCCGCCCTGTGCGACAGCGTCAGGCACTCATCTTCTCCTTGATGCGGGCTGCTATGTCCCCGCTCCACACCAGCCAGATACGTGGTCCGTCAGTGTCGTCAGGGTCAAGGCGGACCACAGTGTGCTTACGCAGAGTCATCGTAGAGGTTTCCTTGGGCGGGAGGTGATCCCAACCAGACAGTTCGTCGTCGTAGGCCCGGAAAGCCTTAGGACTGCCCTCAAGCGTCGAAGCGGCGAAAATCTTGAGGTCACCACCTCGGATCAACTCACGCTTACCGGCGACATCCGCACTGTCCCACAGTTGCCGGTAGGTGCGGCCTGTCGGGATGTACTTCCAACCCTCAGGGCGGGACGGCATCGCTTCCAACTCTTCGCGCTGCCGTTCCAGCGAGGCGTACATCTCTCGGAATTCCGCCGTGCCCTGCTCGCCCCGGTACAGCCCGGCCTTCCGGTCCTCCCTCAACTCGCTCAGGCGTTCCTCAACCTCAGCGAGGCTGGTTGCCGTGTCATCGCCGGGAACGTACGTCTTCTTCATCACGTCCAAATCACCGATCGTCGCCACGAAGATTGTTTCCACGGCTTTTTCAAGCTGCTCTGCCCGGACAGCTCCCGCTTTGCAACCGTTGCCCTTACGAGTCCTGCCCGAGCACCTGTAGTACTTGTATTCCTGTTTCCTCTCAGGCTTCACCGCGTAGTGGTAGTGCAGGATCGACCCGCACTCAGGACAGTTCACCTCACCCGACAGAAGGGCATCAGGGGCTTTGCGGGTCTTCGGCTTCTTCGCACCGTTGATCACGTCTTGCAGCGCCCCCCACTCATCCTTTGAGGTCAGCGGCTCACCTCGCAGGACCGGCTTACCGTTGTTGTCACAAACAACTCTTCTGTCTTCGGTGAGGCAACCCAGCAGAACAGGATTGGTCAGCATCCGACGAATCGTCATATCGGTCCACAGTTGCGGGGGCAGGGGCTCCCCTGTGTCGCGGTCCTTGCGGGGCTCTCCGGTGTCGCGCAGCGCGGCGTGGTCCCGAGGTGAGAGCACTTCCCTGGCGTTCAGATCCTTGGCGAGACTGGCGATGCTTGCTCCGTCGATGACACGACGAACCACTTCCCGCAGGATGGGCGCGCTGACCGGATCGTGTTCCAACTCCAATGGCCCTCGGGGAGCACGCTGATACCCGTACGGCGTGAGGCCGCCGATGGAGCGCTTCTCCTTGCGCAAGCGCCGCACCCGAGCCTGGCTACGTGACTTCATCCGTTGAAGCTCAGCGCGGGCAATCTCGGCCCTGACGAGGAAGTTCAGTCGGAAGCCTTCCCCGTCTGCGGAGTCAAGCCGGTCGTCGTAGCCGATCAGCCGCACCGGAGGGCGGACCACTCGGCCTGTCTCAGGATCTTTGCCCTCAATCACGTCCAAGATGGTCGCTGCCACGTTCAGCCCTTCACGGGACAGCCGGTCTACGTGCCAGGCCACCAGCACGTCAGCGTTGCCCTCAGTGGCGTCAGCGAGCCATTCTCGGAACGCTGGACGATTGCGAATGCCTCCCGAACTGCCGTCATCGATGCGCAACGCCACCTCAGCGAACCCGTGAGCAGCACAAAGCCGCCGAAGATCATCAACCATGCCCTGCTTGGACAGGTTGCGCTCATCAGCGGCTTTGGACAGGCGGACGTACAGACTCGCCCGCAGAGCACTCCTACCAGTCATGACCGGCAGGCTAGGCACCCTCAGGGGAGTTGTGCAAGTATCTCGTCGGAGACGTCGAAGTTCGCGTAGACGTTCTGCACGTCGTCGCAGTCCTCCAGGACGTCGATCAGCTTGAAGATCTTGCGAGCGCCCTCCTCCTCCAGCGGCACGTTCATGCTGGGGATGAGGGAGGACTCGGCCGACTCGTACTCGATGCCGGCGTCCTGCAGGGCAGTGCGCACGGCGATCAGGTCGGTCGGCTCGGAGACCACCTCGTACGCCTCGCCGAGGTCGTTGACCTCCTCCGCCCCGGCGTCGAGGACCGCCATCATCACGTCGTCCTCAGTGGTGCCGGCCTTGGGCACGATCACCACGCCCTTGCGGGAGAACATGTAGGACACCGACCCGGCGTCGGCAAGCGATCCGCCGTTGCGGGTCAACGCGGTGCGCACCTCGGTCGCGGCCCGGTTGCGGTTGTCCGTGAGGCACTCGATGAGCATCGCCACGCCGTTCGGGCCGTACCCCTCGTACATGATCGTCTGCCAGTCGGCGCCGCCGGCCTCCAGGCCGGAGCCGCGCTTGACCGCCCGGTCGATGTTGTCGTTGGGTACGGAGTTCTTCTTCGCCTTCTGGATGGCGTCGTAGAGGGTGGGGTTGCCGGCCGGGTCCCCGCCGCCGATGCGGGCCGCGACCTCGACGTTCTTGATCAGCTTGGCGAACATCTTGCCGCGCTTGGCGTCGATCACGGCCTTCTTGTGCTTGGTGGTCGCCCACTTTGAGTGGCCGGACATCTGCTACCTCCGTCTGTTGATCACGCCTGCGTCGACGGCCCGCGCCAACTCCACTTCTCCACCGGCGTAGGACGGGGCCGGTCGGCTCTGCGTGGATGGCCGCGGCGGGCGCTGGCCCTGCCGAACCGCGGCAATCCTACCGAGGCGGGGCGGGGCGGTGTCACACCCGGCACCGACGGGCCCGGCGGCCGGCACGCCGAGGGGCCCGCTCCCGACACGGGAGGGGCCCCTCGGCGGTGGCTCAGGCGGCGCGGACCAGGTCCACGAAGTAGCGGTGCAGGCGCAGGTCGCCGGTCAGCTCCGGATGGAAGGAGGTGGCCAGCAGGTTGCCCTGCCGGACCGCGACGATCCGGTCCCCGGCGGGACTGTCGGTGACCCGACCCAGCACCTCGACGCCCGGGCCGACCCGCTCGACCCAGGGCGCCCGGATGAAGACCGCGTGGAACGCCGCGCCCTCCACCCCGGCGATCTCCACCGACGCCTCGAACGAGTCGACCTGCCGACCGAACGCGTTGCGCCGCACCGTCATCTCGATGCCGGCGAAGCCGCGCTGGTCGGGGCGGCCGTCGAGCACCTCCGTGGCCAGCATGATCATGCCGGCGCAGGAGCCGTAGACCGGCATCCCGGCGGCGATCCGCTTGTCGATCGGCTCCCGCATCTCGAAGATGTCGACGAGCTTGCTGATCGTGGTGGACTCGCCCCCGGGGATGACCAGCCCGTCGACCGCGTCCAGTTCGCCCGGGCGGCGGACCGGGCGGGCGTCCGCCCCGACCCCGGCCAGCGCGCCCACGTGCTCACGGACGTCACCCTGCAGGGCGAGCACACCGATGACCGGTGCCGTCACGTTCACTCCTCTCGGGTGTCAGAAAGAGGCCCCTGCTCCGCCTGAGGCGGCGAGCAGGGGCCCTCCTCTCACATCACCAGCCGCGCTCGGCCAGGCGGTGCGGCTGCGGGATCTCGTCGACGCTGATGCCGACCATCGCCTCGCCGAGGCCCCGGGAGACCTTGGCCAGCACGTCCGGGTCGTCGTGGAAGGTGGTGGCCTTGACGATCGCGGCGGCCCGCTGGGCCGGGTTGCCGGACTTGAAGATGCCGGAGCCGACGAAGACGCCCTCAGCGCCGAGCTGCATCATCATCGCGGCGTCGGCCGGGGTGGCGATGCCGCCGGCGGTGAACAGCACCACCGGGAGCTTGCCGGTCTCGGCGACCTCCTTGACCAGGTCGTACGGGGCCTGGAGCTCCTTGGCCGCGACGAACAGCTCGTCGGCCGGCAGCGAGCTGAGCCGGGCGACCTCCTGACGGATCTTGCGCATGTGCATGGTGGCGTTGGAGACGTCGCCGGTGCCGGCCTCACCCTTGGAGCGGATCATGGCCGCGCCCTCGGTGATCCGGCGCAGCGCCTCGCCCAGGTTGGTCGCCCCGCACACGAAGGGGACGGTGAACGCCCACTTGTCGATGTGGTTCGCGTAGTCGGCCGGGGTGAGCACCTCGGACTCGTCGACGTAGTCCACGCCGAGCGACTGGAGGATCCGGGCCTCGACGAAGTGGCCGATCCGGGCCTTGGCCATCACGGGGATCGAGACGGCCTTGATGATGCTGTCGATCATGTCGGGGTCGCTCATCCGGGACACCCCGCCCTGGGCGCGGATGTCGGCGGGCACCCGCTCCAGAGCCATCACCGCGACGGCTCCGGCGTCCTCGGCGATCTTGGCCTGCTCGGCGGTGACCACGTCCATGATCACGCCGCCCTTGAGCATCTCGGCCATGCCGCGCTTGACGCGGGCGGTGCCGACGACGGGGGTGGCGCTGGCGTTCGGGGAAGTGGTTTCGGGCACGGGTTATCGCTCCTCGGCGTGCTCGGGGGGGGTGGCTCAGCTGAATGCTACGACGGGGTCAACGCCGGTCCGACAGCCAATCAGACCCCGGGTGGCCTGCTCTGTGGCCGTCATCACCCCGCCCCGGCCGCTGGTCGACGGGCCCGGGCCGCGGCGGGCACCGCTCAGGCGGGCACGTCGGCGGGGAGCGCGAGGGTCGGGTCGTCGATGTCGAAGTAACGCGGCCACGGGTGCCGGCGGCCCATCCGCAACAGCCGCACCAGCGGCCGGCCCCGCGCCGAGCGGGCGTCCCGCACCAGGTCGGTGTGCACCTGGCGGGCCAGGGCGAGCCGCCGGCTCGCGGCGATCACCGCCTCGCAGTCCGGGTCGGCCGGGTCCAGCCGCACCGCCCGCAACTGCCGGGTGAGGTCGTTCTCCGCGGCCTCCCGCTCCTCCGGTTCGGCGTCCAGCGCGATCCGGGCCGCCGCGTACAGCTCCACGCCGTAGCGCCGCTCGGCCAGCACCGCGGCGGCGGCGGCCCGGCGCAGCAGGTGCGCCTCCAGGGCCCGGGCCGCAGCCTCCGCGCGCAGGCGCAGCCGCTCGACCCGGCCGACGGTCCAGGTCAGGTACGCCGCGAGCAGCCCCACGACGAGACTCGCGCCCACCCACCACCACATGCCCGGCATCGTAGTGCTGCTCCGTTCGCCTCCGTCCGGGGCGCGACCCGCCCCGGCACCTGCGTCCTACCGGCACCCCCGGTCACGGCGGTCAGCCCAGCCCCGCCCACTCCTGGTCGATGACCCGCCCGTCGGTCGCCTCGATCGCCGCCGCGTACACCTCCAGCACCCGGCGGGCGACCACCGGCCAGTCGAAGTGCGCCACCACCTGGTCACCGCACGCGGTCAGCTCGGCCCGCCGCGCCGGATCGTCCAGCAGCCCGACCAGGGCCGCCCGCAGCCCCACGGCGTCCCCGGTGGGGAAGAGCAGCCCGGCCCGCCCGCCGTCGAGCACCCGGCGGAACGCGTCCAGGTCGCTGGCCACCACCGTGGTGCCGGCGGCGAGGGCCTCGGTGAGGATCATCCCGAACGACTCCCCGCCGGTGTTCGGGGCCACGTAGAGGTGGGCGCTGCGCAGCATGCGCGCCTTGTCGTCCTCGGAGACCAGGCCGAGGAAGGTGACCCGGTCGCGCAGGTCGGCGGGGAACTGGTCGAACAGGTCGTCCGGGTCGCCCGGCCCGGCCACCAGCAGCCGCAGGCCCGGGCGGGTGCGGGCCAGCTCGACGAAGGCGTCGCGCAGGATCGGGAAGCCCTTGCGGGCCTCGGTGAACCGGCCGAGGAAGCCGAGCGTGCCGCCCTCCCCGAGGTCACACTCCCCCGGCCAGCCGGGCAGCGGCGTCGCGTGGCTGAACTTGGCCACGGTGACCCCGTTGGGGATCTCCACGGCGCCGCCGTCCATGTGCTCGACCTGCACCTTGCGGGCGAGGGCGCTGACCGCGATCCGGGCGGTGATCCGCTCCAGCACGATCTGCAGCAGGCCCTGCGCGGCGGCGAGCACCCGGGAGCGCGTCATCGCGGTGTGGAAGGTCGCCACCACCGGCCCCCGGGCCGAGAGCACGGCGAGCATCGACAGGCTCAGCGTCAACGGCTCGTGCACGTGCAACACGTCGAATTCGCCCCGGGCGATCCACCGCCGGACCCGGGTGGTGGAGACCGGGCCGAACGCGATCCGGGCCACCGACCCGTTGTACGGCAGCGGCACGGCCCGGCCCGCCGACACCACGTACGGCGGGAGCGGGGAGTCCTCGTCTGCGGGGGCGAGGACGCTCACCTCGTGCCCGAGCCCGATCAGCGCCTCGGCCAGGTCCATCACGTGGTTCTGCACCCCGCCGGGCACGTCGAAGGAGTACGGGCACACGATGCCGATCCGCATGTGAGCGCCCTCCGCCTCAGACCGGTCCGGTGACGGCCGGCGGCGTGGAGACGGGTCGGGGCTCGCCGTCGCCGGTGCCGCGCTGGTCCAGCCACATCCGTTGCAACATGTGCCAGTCTTCCGGATGCCGGGCGATGCCCGCCGCCAGACCGTCGGCAATCCGCTGGGTCAGCGCCCGGACCCGCTGGTCCAGCGGCCCGCTGTCCTCCCCGGGCACGGGCAGTGGACCCTCGATCGAGGCGCACGCCGCGTCCGGTTCGTACCACAATGAGGCGACGTAGAGCGGCGCCCCGGTGCGCAGCGCCAGCAGCGCCGGACCGGCCGGCATCCGGGTCCGCGCGCTGAAGAAGTCGACCTCGATCCCCCGGGCGGACAGGTCCCGGTCGGCCAGCAGCGGCACCACCGCGCCGGCGCGCAGCCGGTCCACCAGCACGTCGAACGCGGGCCGATCGCCGCCGTGGGTGGGCAGGATCTCCATGCCCAGCCCTCGCCGGAAGGCGAGGAAGCGCTGGTAGATGGCCTCGGGCTTGAGCCGCTCGGCGACCGTGGTGATCGGCCAGCCGGTGGCCGCCACCCAGGCCCCCGCGGCGTCCCAGTTGCCGGAGTGCGGCAGCGCCACCACCGCGCCCCGGCCGGCGGCCACGTCGGCGGCGAGCCGGTCGACCCCCTCGGGGGCAAGCCGGAACCCGGCGAGGAGCTGTTCCCGGCTCAGCGCCGGCAGCCGGAACGCCTCCATCCAGTACCGGGCGTACGAGCGCAGGCCGCGCCGGAGCAGGTCGTCCAGCTCGGCCTCGGGCAGCTCGGGGCCGACCACCCGGCGCAGGTTGGCGCGCAGCCGGGCCGTACCCCCGCCGCCGGAGCGGTGGGCGCGGTCGGCGCCCGCCCGGAAGGCCGCGGCCACCACGGGCCGGGGCAACGCGCGGACCAGGCGCCAGCCGGCGACGTAGCCGAGCTCGGTGAGGTTCACCCCTGCGGCCCGGCCGGGGCGGCCTCGCGGGCCTGCCGGTACACGTGGGCGATCCGCTGGCCCACGGTGAAGATCGAGACGGCGGCCAGCAGCCAGAGCGCGACCTGCAGGGCGTGCGGGACGCCGACGCCGGTGAGGATTCCGCCCACGCCGACGATGAGGAGCCGCTCGGTGCGCTCGGCGATGCCCACGTTGCAGGTCATCCCGAGCCCTTCGGCGCGGGCCTTGACGTAGGAGACCAGGCCGCCGGCGGCCAGGCAGAGCAGCGCGGCGGCGACCCCGGCGTGGTCGCCCTCGGTGGCCAGCCAGTACGCGACCGCGCCGAAGACGGCGCTGTCGGCGACCCGGTCCATGCTTGAGTCGAGGAACGCCCCGAATCTCGTCGAGCCGCCGCTCATCCGGGCCATCGTCCCGTCGAGCAGGTCGGTCAGCGCGAAGAACGTAACGATGAGGGCGCCGGCGACCAGATGGCCGCGGGCGCCGAAGCCGAGCGCCCCGGCCAGCACCCCGAGGGTGCCGGTGACGGTGACGGCATTGGGGGACACGCCTGCGCGGAGCAGGCCGCGCGCGATCGGTTCAACGACGCGGGTCATCCCCGCCCGGACCGACACTTGGAAGATCTTCGCCATGGCGGTCCCACGATAACGGCCGGCCCCCGGCGACGGCACGCCCCGGTCGCCGACCCGCCCGGGGAAGTCTTGTGCTGGCCCTCCGAGGGGTGTGAGATCGAGCCTGAGGGTGAGCCAGCTCACCCGACCGACCGTCCCGTACCCGCCGCACCGCAGATCACCGGAGGATGGCGCCGCGGAGCTTCCGCACCGGGCCGCTTCCCCGTCGCGCGCGGCGGTCGCCACCAACCACCGGCTGAGGGAGGTGCGCCCCATGGCGCAGAGGAATCAGGACAAGGGGGTCACCGGCGGCGTGCCGGCGGTGACCGAGCCCGCCAGGATTCGCAACGTGGTGCTCGTCGGGCACTCCGGGGCGGGCAAGACGACCCTGGTCGAGGCGCTGCTCGCGGCGACCGGCACGATCGGGCGGGCCGGCACGGTCACCGACGGCACCACGGTCTGCGACCACGACCCGGCCGCCGTGCGCCAACAGCGCTCGGTGAGCCTGGCCTGCGCCCCACTGGTGCACGACGGCGTCAAGATCAACCTGCTGGACACGCCGGGCTACGCCGACTTCGTCGGCGAGCTGCGCGCCGGCCTCCGGGCCGCCGACGCCGCGCTGTTCGTGGTCTCCGCCGTCGACGGGATGGACGCCGCCACTGCCGCGCTCTGGGAGGAGTGCGCCACGGTGGGCATGCCCCGGGCGGTCGCGGTGACCCGGCTGGACCACCCCCGCGCGGACTTCGACGAGGCCGTGGCGCTGTGCCAGCGGGTCTTCGGCGACAACGTGGTCCCGCTGCACCTGACGATGCTCGGCGACGACGGCGAGTCCGTCGTCGGACTGCTCGGCCTGGTCACCCGCCGGGTCTTCGACTACACCGCCGGGATGCCGGCCCAGGTGCGCGAGCCCGACCCGGAGCACCTGCCGGCGATCGCCGAGTCCCGCAACGAGCTGATCGAAGGGATCATCGCCGAGAGCGAGGACGAGTCCCTGATGGACCGCTACCTCGCCGGCGAGGAGATCGACCCGCAGGTGCTGGTCGCCGACCTGGAGAAGGCGGTCGCCCGGGGGCACTTCCACCCGGTGGTGCCGGTCTGCGCCGCCACCGGCGTCGGGCTGGACGTGCTGCTCGACGGCCTCGTATCGGCATTCCCGTCGCCGCTGGAGCACGAGCTGCCCGCCGTCACCGGCGTGGACGGCTCCCCCCGGCCGCCGCTGACCTGCGACCCGGACGGCCCGCTCGTCGCCGAGGTGGTCCGCACCACGGTGGACCGGCACGTCGGCCGGGTCTCCCTGGTCCGGGTCTTCTCCGGCACCCTGCGCCCCGACCGGACGATGCACGTCGCCGGCCATGGCCTGGCCGAGCGGGGACACCCCGACCACGACGCGGACGAGCGGGTCGGGCACCTCCACACCCCGCTGGGGGCGACCCTGCGCGAGGTGCCGGTCTGCGTGGCCGGCGACATCTGCGCGATCACCAAGTCGGGCAGCGCGGAGACCGGCGACACGATCTCCGCCAAGGACGACCCGCTGCTGGTGGCCCCGTGGGAGATGCCCGAGCCGCTGCTGCCGGTGGCGGTCGCCGCGCGCAGCCGGGCCGACGAGGACATCCTGTCCCGCAACCTGGCCCGGCTGGTCGCCGGGGACCCGACGCTGCGGTTGGAACGCAATCCGGAGACCCACCAACTCGTCCTGTGGTGCATGGGCGAGGCGCACGCCGACGTGGTGCTCGACCGGCTGCGTGGTGGCGGAGTCGAGCTGGACACCGAGCCGGTCCGGGTGGCGCTGCGGGAGACCCTCGCCGCCCCGGCCACCGGGCACGGCCGGCACGTCAAGCAGTCCGGCGGCCACGGCCAGTACGCCGTCTGCGACATCGAGGTGGAGCCGCTGCCCCGGGGGGCCGGCTTCGAGTTCGTGGACCGGGTGGTCGGCGGCGCGGTGCCGCACAACTACGTCCCGTCGGTGGAGAAGGGCGTGCGGGCCCAACTGGAGCGCGGCCTGGTCGCCGGGTACCCGGTGGTGGACCTGCGGGTGACCCTCGTCGACGGTAAGGCGCACAGCGTCGACTCCTCCGACGCGGCGTTCCAGACCGCCGGGGCGCTGGCGCTGCGCGACGCCGCCGAGAAGGGCCAGCCGACCCTGCTGGAGCCGGTGGACGAGGTGGCCGTCCGGGTGCCGGACCACACCGTCGGGACCGTGCTGGGCGACCTCTCCGGCCGGCGCGGCCGGGTGCTCGGCACCGAGCCGGACCCGGACGCCGACGGCCGCACCGTGGTCCGGGCCGAGGTCCCGGCCGTCGAGCTGCTCCGGTACGCGATCGAGCTACGCGCCCTGACCTCCGGCGCCGGCACCTTCCGCCGCCACTTCACCCGCCACGACCCGATGCCCGCCCACCTGTCCGACCAGCCCCGCAACGAACACCCCCCAACCCCCTGACCCCCAACCCCCTCCCCCACCGCCCCGCCCGTCGGCGTTGATCAAGAGGTTTCCGTCAGGAACGGCCGGATCCCCGACGCAAACTTCTTGATCAACGCCGGGGAACGGGGCGGGGGGCGGGGGGCGGGGGGTGGGGTTGGGGGGTGGGGGGTGGGTCAGGGGCGGGCGGAGGGGGTGGGGGGCATGGGCCAGTGGGGGCGGTCGGCGAAGCGGAGGGCGGCTGCGCGGATGGCCGCCAGTTGGAGTTCCACCTCGGCGAAGTGGTCGGGGGCGAGCGGGCCGAGGGCCAGGGCGGCGGCGTTCTCCTCGACCTGGGCGACGGTGCGGCAGCCGGGGATCGGGACCGTTCGGTCGCTGCGCGCCCAGATCCAGCCCAGCGCGCCCTGGGCCAGGGTGCGCCCGTCGGCGGTCAGCGCCGCCCGGACCGCGCCGACCCGGCGCAGCCACTCCGGGGCGGGTCGGCCGCTGCGGAACCACTCCAGCCAGTTCGCCGTGGCCCCCCGCACGTCGTCGCGGGGCAGTGTGGAACCGGCACCGTACTTGCCGGTGAGCAGGCCCATCCCCAGCGGGCTGCGGTTGACGCTGGCCAGGTCGTACTTGTCGCAGACGGCGAGCAGCTCGGGGGCGTCGCGCAGCACCGACAGGGTGTGCTGCACTGCGGTGGCGTGCCGGGCGCCCTGCCCGAACCAGGTGGCCCGGTCGACCCGGTCGGTGCTCCACCCGTACGCCCGGACCAGGCCGTCGGCGACGAGGTCCTCGCAGACGCCGAGCAGCGCCTCGACCCTCGGCACCGGCAGGTCACCCAGGTGCAGCTGGTAGAGGTCGATGCGGTCGGTGTCCAGCCGGCGCAGGGAGTCGGTCACCGCCCGGCGCAGGTACTCCGGCGAGTGGTCCTCCCCGGTGGCCTGGCGGGCATCCTCGTCGAACGTGTAGCCCCACTTGGTGGCGATCACGGCCTCGTCGCGCCGGCCGGCGAGGGCCCGGCCGAGGACCCGCTCGCCGTGCCCGGCCCCGTACGTGTCGGCGGTGTCGAAGAGGGTGACCCCGAGATCGAGCGCGCGGCGCACCGCGCGGACGGACTCGTCGTCGTCGACCGCGCCCCAGCCCAGCGGCTGGACGCCCTCGGCCCAGGGGCCGCCGATCGCCCAGCACCCCATGCCGAGGGCGCTGACCTCGATGCCGCTGCGACCCAATGTCCGTGTCGTCACTGCCATCGCCCGATCGTGTCACCCCGGGCCCGGTCGAGGGCAGCGGGTTGGCCGAAAGGATTCGGGTGACTACGTAGGGTCAGCTCGACCAGGCGTGGGTGAACAGCTCGCGGGTGTCGGTGAGCAACTGCGGCAGGACCTTGGTCCGCCCGATCACCGGCATGAAGTTGGCGTCGCCGCCCCAGCGGGGCACCACGTGCTGGTGCAGGTGCTCGGCGATCCCGGCGCCGGCCACCCCGCCCTGGTTCATGCCCAGGTTGAACCCGTGCGCGTTGCTGACCTTGCGCACCACCCGCATCGCGGCCTGGGTGAACGCCGCCAGCTCGGCGGTCTCCGGCAGGGCCAGGTCGGTGTAGTCGGCCACGTGCCGGTAGGGGCAGACCAGCAGGTGCCCCGGGTTGTAGGGGTAGAGATTGAGCACCGCGAACACGTGCTCACCCCGGGCCACCACCAGACTCTCCTCCGGCGGCAGCCCCGGCGCCCGGCAGAACGGGCAGCCGGCGGGCTTCTCGTATCCGCCCTCGGGCCGGTCCTCACCGGAGACGTAGGCCATCCGATGCGGAGTCCAGAGCCGCTCCAGCCCGTCGGCCATGCCGCTGTCCCTGAGCCGTTCCTCCCCTGTCACGCCACCGATCCTACGTTCCCGCCCGACACCGCCCCAGTGCCGGAGTGCGGGACCCGCCCGGGGCCGCCGTCGGGGTGCGAAGGGGGCGTCACCGGGACGAATAGGGGGGTGAAGGTTCTTGACGCAGAGATGACCGTGAATGAAACTTCCATTCCAATCGATCCTGATAACCGTCGATGGGAGTCACCCTGTGAGGACCGCATTCCGCCGGATCGGCAAAGCGCTTGCCGCCTGCCTGCTCGCCGCCGCAACCACCCTGGTGGGCCTGACCGTGACCACCGGCGCCGCGCACGCCGACGGCTGCTACAACTGGGGCCGGACGCTCGTCCAGGGCTCAACCGGCGAGGACGTCCGCCAGCTCCAGATCCGGATCGCCGGCTACCCCGGCTACAACTCGTCGATCGGCCTCGACGGCGTGTTCGGCCCGGCGACACGCGCGGCGCTGATCCGCTTCCAGCAGGCGTACGGCCTGTCCGCCGACGGCGCCGCCGGCCCGCAGACCTTCGGCACGCTGTACGCGCTCCAGGACGACGACTGCACCCCGATCAACTTCACCTACGCCGAACTGAACCGGTGCAACAGCACCTGGGCCGGCGGGGCGGTCGCGGCGAGCACCGCCAAGTTCAACGCGCTCGTCTCGATGTGGAAGCTCCAGGCCATGCGACACGCACTCGGGGACGTGTCCATCAACATCAGCAGCGGCTTCCGCAGCTACGCCTGCAACAGCGCGGTCGGCGGGGCGTCGAACAGCCGGCACCTGTACGGCGACGGGGTGGACCTGGTCGGGTCCCCGTCGTTCTGCCGGATGGCCCAGCAGGCCCGCTACCACGGCTTCGGGAACATCCTCGGCCCCGGCTACCCGGGCCACAGCACCCACACGCACGTCGGGGCGGTCGGGGGCTGGTCGGCGTCGAGCTGCGGCATCTGATCGACCGGCGCCGACACTACGGCCCGGCCCAGGTGGGGCTCTCCTCGTCGCCGAGGCGACGAGGAGAGCCCCACCTGGCGTGTCAGGCCGGGTCGGGAGCCGACGGGCCGGTGTTCGACCGGGAGGTGACCACGTCGAGCACGTGGGCCACCGCCTCGGCCATGGGCACGCCGTTGCGCTGCGAGCCGTCCCGGTACCGGAACGACACGGTCCCGGCGGCCACGTCGTCGTCGCCGGCGATCACCATGAACGGGATCTTCTGCTGCTGGGCGGTGCGGATCTTCTTCTGCATCCGGTCGTCGCCCGCGTCCACCTGGGCCCGGATGCCCTCGGCGCGCAGCGCCGCGACGAACCCGTGCAGGTAGTCGGTGTGGTCCTCGCGGATCGGGATGCCGACCACCTGCACCGGGGCCAGCCAGGCCGGGAACGCCCCCGCGTAGTGCTCGGTGAGCACCCCGAAGAACCGCTCGATCGAGCCGAACAACGCCCGGTGGAGCATCACCGGCTGCTTGCGGGTGCCGTCGGCGGCCTGGTACTCCAGCCCGAACCGGGCCGGCTGGTTGAAGTCGACCTGGATCGTCGACATCTGCCAGGTCCGGCCGATCGCGTCCCGGGCCTGCACCGAGATCTTCGGCCCATAGTAGGCCGCGCCGCCCGGGTCGGGCACCAGGTCCAGCCCCGACGCCTCGGCGGTGGCGCGCAGCACCTCCGTCGCCTCCGCCCAGTCGGCGTCGTCGCCGATGAACTTCGGCGAGTCGTCCCGGGTGGACAGCTCCAGGTAGAAGTCGTCCAGCCCGTAGTCGCGCAGCAGCTCCAGCACGAAGGTGAGCAGCTTCGACAGCTCGCCCGGCATCTGCTCCCGGGTGCAGTAGATGTGCGAGTCGTCCTGGGTCAGCCCCCGCACCCGGGTCAGGCCGTGCACCACGCCGGACTTCTCGTACCGGTACACCGTGCCGAACTCGAACAGCCGCAGCGGCAGCTCCCGGTAGGACCGCCCGCGCGCCCTGAAGATCAGGTTGTGCATCGGGCAGTTCATCGCCTTGAGGTAGTAGTCCACGCCCTCGAACTGGATCGGCGGGAACATGGTGTCCGCGTAGTAGGGCAGGTGGCCGGAGGTCTCGAAGAGCTGCCCCTTGGTGATGTGCGGGGTGTTGACGAACTCGTACCCCGCCGCCTCGTGCCGCTGGCGCGAGTAGTTCTCCATCTCCCGGCGGATGATGCCGCCCTTGGGGTGGAAGACCGGCAGGCCGGAGCCGACCTCGTCGGGGAAGCTGAACAGGTCCAGGTCCGAGCCGAGCTTGCGGTGGTCGCGCCGGGCGGCCTCCTCCAGCAGCTTCAGGTACGCCTTCAGCTCGTCCCGGGTCGGCCACGCGGTGCCGTACACCCGCTGGAGCTGCGGGTTCTTCTCGCTCCCCCGCCAGTACGCGGCGGCCGAGCGCATCAGCTTGAACGCCCCGATCAGCCGCGTGTTCGGCAGGTGCGGGCCCCGGCACAGGTCCGACCAGCAGACCTTGTCCTCCTTGGCGGCGAGGTTGTCGTAGATGGTCAGCTCGCCGCCGCCCACCTCCATCACCTCGGACGAGTCCAGCCCTTCGCCCTTGACGTCGATCAGCTCCAGCTTGAACGGCTCGGCGGCCAGCTCGGCCTTCGCCTCGTCCAGGCTGCCGAAGCGCCGCCGCCGGAACCGCTGACCGGACTTGACGATCTCCTGCATCCGCTTCTCGAGCTTGGCGAGGTCGTCGGGCTGGAACGGCTTCTCCACGGCGAAGTCGTAGTAGAAGCCGTTCTCGATCGGCGGGCCGATGCCGAGCTTCGCCTCCGGGAAGACGTCCTGCACGGCCTGGGCGAGCACGTGCGCGGTCGAGTGGCGCAGCACGTTCAGCCCGTCCGGCGAGTCGAGGGCGACCGGCTCGACGATGACGTCCTCGGCCGGCGTCCAGTCCAGGTCCCGGAGCTGGCCCTGCGGGTCGCGGACCACGACGACCGCCTTGGGGCCGCTGGCCGGCAGGCCGGCCGCGGCCACCGCGTCGGCCGCCGTCGTCCCGGCGGCGACGACGACGGGGTCGGCCACGACGGGGGTACGGGGTGCGGACACGGTGACTCCTTCAACTGACGACGAATGCGGCCGAACGACCGCCCCCGCTGATGCTAGCGGGCAGCAAAGGGTCCCTTCTTGCCGCATTCGGTGCAGACGCGGGGCGGTCAGCCCGCCCAGTCGGGCAGCGGCTCGCGGGCGGCGAGCCAGTCGGCGGGCACCCCGCCCGGCGGGCCGACACCGGTGTGGGCGGCCACCACCGCGCCGGCGATCGCCGCTGTGGTGTCCACGTCCCCGCCCGCCTCGACGCACGCCCGGACCGCGGCCGGGTAGTCGTCGAGGCGCGTGGCGGCGACCCAGAGCGTGAACGGGACGGTGTCCTGCGCCGTCACCCGGGAGCCGTTGCCGAGCGCGTCGGCGGCGACCGCCACCGGGCGGCCCAGCAGGCCGACGGCCCGGAGCACCCCCTGGTGCACCTGGCCGCCCGGATCGAGGGCGGCGGCCACTGCGGCGAGCAGCCGCGACGGCGGCGGGCGGTCCCCGTCGAGGCGGGCTCGGGCGGCCAGGGCGGCGGCCACCGCCACCGCCACCGCGCCGGCGATCCCCTCCGGGTGGGCGTGGGTGACCTCGGCGGACGCCCGGGCCTGGGCCGCCGCCCGCCGCGTCGAGTCGGCGAACCACGCCCCGAGCGGCCCGACCCGCATCGCCGCGCCGTTGCCGCACGAGCCCTGCCCGTCGAACGCGGAGGCCGCGGCGACGGGCCACGGCGTGCCGGTGCGGATCAGGCGCAGGATGGTCACCGCCCCGGGGCCGTAGCCGCGGTACGGCTCGCACCGGTGCGCGAACGCCAGCGCCAGCCGGTCCCGGTCGACCTCCCCGGCGCCGGCCAGTTCGGCCAGCACGGAGCACGCCATCTCGGTGTCGTCGGTCCACTGCCAGGGCGGCACGGGGAGCCGGCCGGCGGCGAGGTCCGCAGGCCGATGCCCCGGCACGAAGAACTGGGAGCCGAGGGCGTCGCCGACGGAGAGCCCGGCGAGGCTGTCCCGGGCGAGCGCCAGTCGGGTGTCCGGGAAGAGCGTGAAGGACATGGTCGTACCAGCTTGCCCGGTTCGCGGGTGCGCCGCAACGCGCCAGCTTGCCCTGCCGAGTACGGTGCTGACGTGGCCACGGTGCTCCTGGTCGAAGACGACCACGTCGTACGCGGCGCGATGCTGCGGTCCCTCGCCGACCGGGGGCACGCCGTACATGCCGTCGGCACGGCGCTGGACGCGCTGCGCCGGGTGGCCGCGGAGACCCCAGACCTGGTGGTGCTCGACCTCGGCCTGCCGGACCTGGACGGCTCGGACGCGCTGCGGATGCTGCGCGGCATCACCGACGTGCCGATCATCATCGCCACCGCCCGCGACGACGAGCAGTCGGTGGTGCGCCTGCTGCGGGCGGGCGCGGACGACTACATGGTCAAGCCGTTCACCGGCGCGCACCTGGACGCCCGGATCACCACGGTGCTGCGCCGGGCCGGCCGGGCCAGCCGGACGGTGCAGCCGGCCGTGCACACCGTCGGCGGCCTGCGGGTGGACGTCGGCGAGCGCAGCGCCCAGCTCGACGGGATGGCGCTCGTGCTGACCCGCAAGGAATTCGACCTGCTGGCGTATCTCGCCGCCCGACCGGGGCGGGTGGTTTCCCGCCGGGAACTCTTGGAGGAGGTATGGCACCAGCCATCGGTCGGCGAGGACCAGACCATCGACGTTCACCTGTACTGGCTGCGCCGCAAAATGGGCGAGTCCGCGGCGAAGCCGCGCTACCTGCGCACCGTGCGGGGGGTCGGCTTCCGGTTGGTGGCCCCGGACTGAGGGTCGCGCTGGCCTGGCTCACGGCCGGCATGTGCGCGCTCGTCGCGCTGGCGTTCCTGATCCCCCTCGGCATCAGCCTGGGCGAGCAGACCCGTCAGGAGGCCCTCGCCGACGCCGCCCGGCGCGGCGCGCTGGTCACCGGCGCGCTCGCGGTCAGCACCGAGCCGGCGGCGGTGCGCCGCGCGGTGGAGGCCAGCGGCGCGGACCCGGCGACCCGGCCGGTGGTGCACGGGCTGGGCGGCGCCGCGCCGACCGGTCGGGCCGACGCGGCGGCGCTGGCCAGGGCCGCCGCGGACCGGCGCTCGGTGGTCGTCGACGTGCCCGGCGGGGCGCTGCGGCTGGATCCGGTGGTGCTCGGCGACACGGTGGCCGTGGTCGAGGTGTTCGTGCCCGACTCCGCGCTCGATGCGGGTTCCGGGGGCCGCTGGCTGCTGCTGGCCGCGGTGGCGGTGGCTCTGGCCGGGGCGGCCGTGCTGCTGGTGGACCGCGTCGCCGCCCGCGCGGTCGAGTCGACCCGGGGGCTGGTGAAGGCCGCTCTCGCGGTGGGCGACGGCGACCTCGGGGTACGCGTCGAGCCGAGCGGCCCGCGCGAGCTGGCCGAGGCCGGCTACGCGTTCAACCGGATGGCTGACCGGATGGCGGCGGCGCACACCGACGAGCGGGAACTGGTGGCGGACCTGTCGCACCGGCTGCGCACGCCGCTGACGGTGCTGCGGCTGGACGCCGAGGGGCTGGACTCCGACGACACCAGCGTGGGCTCGTTCACGGAGGCGGAGCTGGACCGGCGGCGCACCATCCGGCGGATCCGGCAGGCCATCGTGACCCTCGAGGGCGAGATCGACGTGCTGATCAAGACGACCCGCAAGACGGTCGCCCACGACGCCGGCCCGGCGATGTGTGACGTCAGCGAGCTGGTCCGGGACCGGATGGTGTTCTGGTCGGCCCTCGCGGGGGACCAGAACCGGCCGCACCGGGTCAGCGGGGCGCAGCTGCGCATCCCGGCACCCGTGCCCCGGGCCGAGCTGGCCGCCGCCCTCGACGCGGTGATCGGCAACGTGTTCCGCTACACCCCGCAGGGCACCGCGTTCGAGCTTGCGGTCTCCCGCCGGGACGGATACGTGGCGATCCGCATCGACGACGCCGGCCCGGGCATCACCGACCCGGACCGGGCGCTGCGCCGGGGGGCCAGCGACCAGGGCTCCACGGGGCTGGGCCTGGACATCGCCAAGCGGGTGGCCTTGCAGGCCAACGGGTCGGTGAGCATCGACCGGGCCCGGCTCGGCGGGGCCAGCGTGGTGATGCTGCTGGCCGACCCGGAGGCCACCCCGAGGCAGGTCAGCCGGTTCGGCCTGGTCGGCCGGATGGCCCGGGAGGCGCGGGAGCAGAAGACCGGGGGCCGCCGCTGGCCCCGGCAGCGCCCCACGGACGGCTGACCGCCTTCCCGCCTGTGGGCAAACACAAGTCTTTCTTAGATTCGGATTAACGGCACCGGTTGGCCGGGCGCGGCCTGACAGGATCGAGGAGCGAACCCACCAGTTCCACCGGCCGCCCCCGGATCCACCCTCCTGGCCGGTGGAGTCCGTGCACGCGGCGGGAGTACGGCCCCCCCACAACCGGCTCCCGCCGCGCGCGCCGGCGCCCGCGAGCGGGCGCCGACCGGCCAGGCGGCTGCGGCGGCCCGGGTCAGCGGGTCGCCGCGGCCAGGTAGCCGTCGATCTCGGCGGTGAGCCGCGACTTCTCCCCCGGCTCCAGGAACGCGGCGGTCACCGCGGCTTTGGCCAGCGCGGCCACTCCCTCGGGGCCGAGCCCGAGCAGCCGGGCGGCCACCGCGTACTCGTCGTCGAGGGTGGTGCCGAACATCGGCGGGTCGTCGGAGTTGATGGTGACCAGCACGCCCGCCTCGACGAGCCGGGGCAGCGGGTGTTCGTCGAGGGAGGCGACCGCCCGGGTGCGCAGGTTGGAGGTCGGGCAGACCTCCAGGGCGATCTGCCGCTCCGCGAGGTGGGCGAGCAGCTCCGGATCCTCGGCGGCGGAGATGCCGTGGCCGATCCGCTCCGCGCCGAGGTCGCGCAGCGCGTCCCAGACGGTCTGCGGGCCGGTGGTCTCCCCGGCGTGCGGCACCGAGCGCAGCCCGGCCGCCCGGGCCTGGTCGAAGTACGGCTTGAACTGCGGTCGGGGCACCCCGATCTCGGGGCCGCCCAGGCCGAAGCTGATCAGCCCGTCGGGGCGTTCCTCCAGGCAGATCCGCAGGGTCTCCTCGGCGGCCGGCAGCCCCGCCTCGCCGGGGATGTCGAAGCACCAGCGCAGCGCGATGCCGAAGTCGGCCTCGGCCCGCTTCCGGGCGTCCTCGATCGCCTCGCAGAACGCGGGCGCGGGGATGCCCCGGCGCACATGCGAGTACGGGGTGACGGTCAGCTCGGCGTACCGGACCTGCTGGCGGGCCAGCTCGCGGGCGACCTCGTGGGTGAGGATCCAGACGTCCTCGGGGTCACGGATCAGGTCCACGACGCTGAGGTAGACCTCGATGAAGTGGCCGAAGTCCCGGAACGCGAAGTAGTCGGCGAGGGCGTCCGGGTCCGCCGGCACCGGGCTGCGTCCGGCGTGCCGGGCGGCCAACTCGGCCACGATCCGCGGCGACGCCGAGCCGACGTGGTGCACGTGCAGCTCCACTTTGGGCAGTCCGGCGATGAAGGTGGACAGGTCGGTCACGAGTTCTCCTCTGCGCGGGCGCCGGTTCGGGCGACGACGAAGATCCGGCGGAACGGGAAGGACACCTGGCCACTCCGGACCGGGTACGCCGCCGCGAGGCGCGCCCCCAGCGCGGTGCGGAAGTCGGCCCACCGCGCGGCGTCCAGCGCCGCCCGGACGGGGCGCAGCGCGGTGCCCTCCATCCAGGTCAACACCGGGTGGTCGGCGGGGACGGGGGCCGGCAGCAGGTGCACGTAGGTAGTCTCCCAGGCGTCGACCGCGCAGCCGGCACCGGTCAGCAGCGCGGCGTAGCCGACCGCGTCGTCGACCGGGGTCTCGCGCAGCAGCGGCGTCAGCTCGGCGGCCCACGGCCCCGCCCCGGCCACCGAGCGCAGCGCCCGGTGCGACGGGGCGTCGAAGTTCCCCGGTACCTGGACGGCGAGCCACGCCCCGGCGGGCAGCCCGGCGGCCCACCGGGCCAGCAGTTCCCGGTGCCCCGGCACCCACTGGAGCACCGCGTTGCTGACCACCACGTCGACGTCGGGGGCGGGGCGCCAGTCGCGCACGTCGCCGACCGCGAAGTCGACCGGTGCGCCCAGGGCGGCGGCCCGGTCGATCATCTCCGCCGACGAGTCGAGGCCGGCGATCCGGGCGCCTGGCCAGCGGGCGGCCAGGGTGGCGGTGAGCGTACCGGGACCGCAGCCGAGGTCGACGACGGCCCGGGGCCGCCCGGCCGGGACCCTGGAGACCAGGTCGTGGAAGGGCCGCCCCCGCTCGTCGTCGTAGCGCAGGTACGCCGCCGGGTCCCACATCGTCGCCTCCCAAACCGTACGTCCGTCTTGTTGCACCGTACGGCCCGCCGCACGGCCGGGCAAGCCGATCACTAGGCTCGGGGCATGCAGCAGCGCACCCTCCCCCGGCTCGGGCGGCACGTCGGTGTGGTCGGCCTCGGCGCCTGGCAGCTCGGCGCGGACTGGGGTCGGGTCGACGAGGCCGACGCGCTGGCCGTGCTGGCCGCCGCGGCGGACTCCGGCGTCACCTTCGTCGACACCGCCGACGTGTACGGCGACGGGCGCAGCGAGCAACTCATCGGCCGGTTCCTGAGGAGCCGGCCCGACGCCGGGCTGACCGTGGCGACCAAGATGGGCCGCCGGGTCGAGCAGCGGCCGGAGGCGTACACCGCAGAGAACTTCCAGGCCTGGACCGACCGGTCCCGGGCCAACCTCGGCGTGGACACCCTGGACCTGGTGCAGCTGCACTGCCCGCCCACGGCGGTGTTCGGAGACGACCGCGTCTTCGACGCCCTGGACGATCTCGTCGCGACCGGGCGCATCGCCGGGTACGGGGTCAGCGTGGAGACCTGCGACCAGGCGCTCACCGCGATCGCCCGGCCGGGCGTGGCCAGTGTCCAGATCATCCTGAACGCGCTGCGGCTCAAGCCCCTGGAGCGGGTGCTGCCAGCCGCCTCGGCCGCGGGGGTGGGCATCATCGCGCGGGTGCCGCTGGCCAGCGGCCTGCTCTCCGGCCGGTACGACGAGCACACCACCTTCCCCGCCGACGACCACCGCACCTTCAACCGGCACGGCGAGTCGTTCGACGTCGGGGAGACCTTCTCCGGGGTGGACCTCGACACCGGGCTGGCCGCCGTGCGCCGGCTCGCCCCGCTGGCCGGGACGGGCCGCACCCTGGCCCAGTTCGCGCTGCGCTGGGTGGTCGACCAGCCGGGCGTCACCGTGGTCATCCCCGGCGCCCGCGACGCCGACCAGGCCCGGCGCAACGCCGCCACCGCCGGCCTGCCGCCGCTGTCCACCGAGGAGCTGGCCATCGTCCGGCACACCTACGACGAGTTGGTCCGGCCGCAGGTGCACGACCGGTGGTGACCCGCCCGGGGGCGGCGGTGCTCGCCCACCCCGGTGACGACGCGCATGCTGGACGGGCCCGGCCGGTCGGCGAAGGAGGAACGCGATGAAGGGGTGGCTCCCGCTCACCCTCGGCCTGCTCGCCATGGTCGTGGGCGCCGTCTGGACGGTGCAGGGCCTCGGCTACGTCGGCGGCAGCATCATGACCGACCAGTCGATCTGGGCGCTGGTCGGCCCGCTACTGGTCCTGATCGGACTCGTGACGATCTGGCGCGGCCTGCGCAGCCGCCGCCGGCCCTGACCGCTCCCCCAACGGATCGGGCGCCCGGACCGGCCGGCCAGACGGACGATGCCGACCGGCTCTGGCCGTTCTCCAGCGGCGACAGCACCGAGCCGGCCAGACGGACGAGCCGATCGACGGGAGAGCCGGCCTGGCGGGTGCGGGGCGCGGCGACGGGTCCAGGGCACGGAAAACCCCGCATCCCGGACAGGACGCGGGGTTTCACTGTGATCCGGGCGGATCACCCGGCCTCGGCCGGCACGCCGGCCACGGCTGCTCAGATCGGGCGGACCTGCTCAGCCTGCGGGCCCTTCTGACCCTGGGCGATCTCGAACTCCACCCGCTGGTTCTCCTCCAGCGAACGGTAGCCGCTGGACTGGATCGCCGAGAAGTGGACGAAGACGTCAGCACCCCCGCCGTCGACGGTGATGAAGCCGAAGCCCTTGTCTGCGTTGAACCACTTCACGGTTCCCTGCGCCATGTGAATCTCCTTCTAAAACTGGCGGCCGAGCACGCCGTGCGGCCGTTTGGCCGTTTTCGAGCAGCGGCGCCTGAGGCCGCCCCCTGTGCAGGAGACTTTCTCTCACCCCACGCCATCTCGCAACAGCGTGGGACAGCAAACCACGTAGCGAAAACTCTGCACAGCGTACCCGAAGAGATCCTCTAAGAGGTGACCCGAAGGGCGCTCGAATTCCGATCCGGACGGGCCACGCCGCCGAGCGAAAGGGCCCTTTCCCGCGTACCGGAAAGGGCCCTTTCGCATGGTGCGGACGGGTCAGTCGGGCCAGCGGCCGGTCAGCCGGCGCACGCCGGCCGCCCCGCCCCGGTCCACGGCCGCCCGGACCACCGCGAAGATCGCGCCCTGGAGAGCGGCGGCGGCCAGGATCTCGCCCCAGCCACGGTCCTCGTCGGTGGCGCTCGGGGCCTCGCCGTCGCCGGCGGTCGCCTTCCAGACCTGCCGGAAGATCGCGCCCGCGCCCGTGCCGGCGGCGACGCCGAGCAGCACCCCGACCGGCTTGTACGCGGCCTTGCCGATGCCCCTGCTCACCTGCGCCTCCCCTGAACGATCAACAACACGATCATCGTAGCCACCGCGCCGGCGGCGACGGCCGCCCACGGCACCGGGCCGCGCAGCCCCGCACCGGCGGAGGACGCCCCCTCCCGGGCCGCTCCGGCGCCCTGCGCCGCCTGCTCCCGCACCCGGGCCACCGTCTGCGCGGCCTGCTCCCGCATCCGGCCCTTCGCCTGCTCGGCGGAGGACCTCAGGCGGGCCTTGACGTCGGCCTTGGCGGCCAGCGCCTCCATCGTCTCGCCCAGCTCCACCCTGGTCCGCCGGATCTCCTCGCGGAGCGCCTCGGTGTCGCCGGCCCCGTTGCCCGTCATGCCCGTCCCCTGTCCCTCACCGCGGCGGTGACGGTGTCCACGTCCGCCCGGACGCTGCGTACCGTCGCCGCCGGAACCGGCGGGACCGCCTGGCTGACCTGCTTCTTGCCGATCAGGGCGAGGATCCCCGCCAGCAGGAAGAGCGCCACCGCCACGATCAGCGCGCCCAGCCACGCGGGCATGACCAGCGCCAGCAGCAGGATCACGGCGGCGACCAGGGCGCCGAGCCCGTAGAGCGCCAGGGCCCCGCCGCCGCCGAACAGGCCGATCCCGATACCGGCGTGCTTGCCCTTCTGGGTCAGTTCCGCCCGGGCCAGCGCGAGCTCGTCCCGGACGAGGCGCGAGACCTGCTCCGTGGCCCGCTGCACCAGTTCCGCGGTGGACGGCTCGCTCCCGGTCCGAGACGTGCGGTGATTCGCGACGTCAGCCATGCTGTCCTCCTTTCACCATCACCGCGCTGTATGCCCGGAGTAGCCGCTCGTCAATCCTGCGCGGCGCAGCCAGTAACACTGACCACCCCGGGCACCAGTCCCCGAAAACCCCCCACCCAAACCCAAACCCCTTCTCTCACCACGCCCAGACCACGCCCGGTCCCCGGTGATCAAGAGGTTTGCGTCGGGATCTGCGATCCGCCCGACGCAAACCTCTTGATCACCGCATTCAGCGGGGGGTGGGGGTGGGGTGGGTGGGGGTTGGGGTTGGGGTGGGGGTGTCGTCGGGGCCGATGAAGGCTTCGCTGCGGGCCGTGCCGTCGTCGCTGCCGCCGAAGACCCGGGCGTCGTCGGGGACGTCGGTGTCGGCCAGCCGGCGCACCGGGCGCCTGGGCTGCACCGACTGCCAGGGCAGGGCGCCGGAGGAGTCGCCGACCTCGGCGCGCATCCGGGGCAGGGCGGTCGGGCGGTGGTCGCGGACCCAGCCGACCAGGTGCTCGCGCACCAGGCAGCGCAGGTCCCACAGGCTGCCGGCGTCCGCCGCGCTGACCAGGGCGCGGACCTTGACCAGGCCGCCGGTGGCGTCGGTCACCTGGAGTACGCAGACCCGGCCGTCCCACAGGTCACTGCTCTCCGCCAGCCGGCGCAGCTCCTCGCGCATCGCCTGCACGTTGACCGACCAGTCGACGTCGAACTCGGCGGTGCCCAGCACCGCGGCCTCGGTCCGGGTCCAGTTCTGGAAGGGCTTGCTGGTGAAGTACGAGGTAGGCAGGATCAGCCGGCGGTCGTCCCAGATCTGCACGACCACGTAGCTGAGGGTCAGCTCCTCGATCCGGCCCCACTCCCCCTCGACGACCACCACATCGTCCAGGCGCACCGCGTCGCTGAAGGCGAGCTGGAGCCCTGCGAAGACGTTGCCGAGCAGGCTCTGCGCGGCCAACGCGGCGACCACGCCGACCACGCCGGCGGAGGTCAGCACGCCGGCCCCGACGCCCCGGACGCTGGGGAAGGTCATCAGCATCACGCCGACGGTCAGGATCACGATCACCGCGATGGTCAGCCGGCGCAGCATCACCACCTGGGTACGTACCCGGCGGGCGTGCCGGTTGTTCGGCACGTCGACCCGGAACCGGGCCAGTGCCACGTCCTCGGCCGCCACCAGCAGCGAGGCGACCAGCCAGGCCGCGGCGGCGATGACGGCGAGCACCAGCATGTGCAGCACCACCTGCCGCCACTGCGTACCGACGGCGTAGCCGGTGGAGAACCGGACGGCGAACTGCACGGCGACGACGGTCGCGGCGACCTGGAACGAGCGGTGCGTGTGGTCGGTCAGCTCGGTCATCAGCAGCGAGCGCCGGCCGAGTCGCCGGGTCGCGCGGTGCACCACCTCGACCAGGAAAAGGGCGATCGCCGCCGCGGCGAGCGCGGCGACGATCGTCGTGAGGTAGCTCTGCACAGGTATCTCTCTCCCTCCAGCGGGCACCCTGGATCCGGGCAAAGGCCCAATGGTGCCCGCTGTTGCCCGATCCGACCAGGTCAGACCTTGCGGTACCGGGACTGGAGGAAGCAGTAGACCCCGAAGCAGGCGATGCCGAGGGCCACCAGGGCCAGCAGCACCGGGCCGTACGACTGGTCGCGCAGCGTGCGCAGCGCGGCGTCGAGGCCGCGGGCCTTCTCCGGGTCGTAGTTGACGGCGGCCACCACGACCAGCAGGCCGGCGATGCCGTACGCGACCCCCTTGGCGATGTAGCCGGCCATGCCGAGCCGGCGGGCCAGGGTGCGGGTGTGGGCGTTCATCTCGCCGGTCTTCAGGTGCTTCTCGAACTTCTTCTTCCACCCGTAGATCACCAGGCCGATGCCGATGGCGGCGAGCACCAGCCCGGCCAGGCCGACCAGCCAGCGTCCGCCGGAGGAGGTCATCAGCTTGCCGGTCAGCGCCTCGGACTGGTCGGCGTTGCTGCTGCCGGCGTTGGAGAAGACCTTCCAGGCGGTCCAGGCGAAGTAGAGGTAGACCAGGGTGCGGGCGGCCGAGGCGATCCGCTCGAAGAGCCGCTCCTTGTCGCGCTCGGTGCGGTGGCCGACGGCCGCCTCCAGGGCCTGCCAGATCGCCATGGCGAGCATGCCGACGGCGATCGCGACGCAGAGGAACTTGCCCATCGGCTTCTCGGCCAGGGTGCCCAGCGCACCGGACTGGTCGCCGCTCTTGCCGCCCGAGCCGCCGAAGGCGATCTGCAGGGCGAGCCAGGCGATCAGCAGGTGCACGACGCCGTAGCCGATGAAGCCGGCCCGGGCGAGTAGTTCGAGCCACCGGCTGTTCGCGGCCTGCGAGGCGGTGGCTTCGGCGTTCCGGGTGAGTGACATGGCGCCACAATCTCCGATTGCGGAGATCCCCAAACGTCGGCCACCGCCGCCGCGGCGACGCTAGCTGCTGGGATTGCGCGAGACTCGGATCTTGACCTCCTGGTCGGTGACGCTGTCCAGGGTGACGGCGAAGCCGCCGACCTCGGTGGCCTGCTGGCCGACGGTCAGCGACAGCTGTTCGCCGGCCACCTCGACGGTCACCTGGTCGCCCTGGGCGCCGACCAGCTTGGCCTCGACGCCGAGGATGGTGGCGCTGGCCTCGACGCCACGGTCGAAGGTGACCGTGCAGGCGTCCAGGCCACAGTCGGTGGAGGCGCCCTCGCTGCTACAGCCGGCCAGCAGGGCGACGCCGAGCGCCAGGCCGGCCAGCAGGCCGACGGCCCGGCGGGTGGGGGTGGACGGGGAGGTACCGGGTCGGTTCGTCACCCGATCAAGGGTACGAGACCCGCGCGAATACCCCCAGGCACGCAACCGCCCCTGCTCAACGCCTTCGTACCCCGGTTGCCGCCCGACGAGGTGGCCCGGTTGCCGGCCGAACCGGACGAGCCGGCCCGGGGCCCGGGGCAGAATGGCCGGGTGAGCTTCCTGGTCGAGGACAACCCCGCCCGCCGCCGCTTCGAGATCCTGGTCGACGACGCGCTGGCCGGTTTCACCGTGTACCTGCCCCGGGGCGAGGTGCTGGTCTTCACCCACACCGAGATCGACCCCGGGTTCCAGAACATGGGGGTCGGGTCCACGCTGGTGCGGGCCACCCTGGACCAGGTCCGCGAGCGCGGCGGCCGGGTGGTGCCCAGGTGCCCGTTCATGGCCGCGTTCATCGAGCGCCACCCGGAGTACGCGGACCTGGTCATCTCCGCCTGAACCGGCGGGCACGCCCGCCCGACCGGCCCACCGCGTCGGGCGGTCGAGCATCGGGCCGTCGGGCATCGGGCCGGCGAGCCGGCGAGCCGTCGGTCATCGGGCCGGCGGGCCGTCGAGCCGTCAGCCGGCGACGGGCTTCCCGAGGCCGGCCAGCGGCGGGGCGAGGGTGCCGGCGAGCAGCTCGGCGGCGGCGCGGGCTGCGGCCCGGGTGGCACCGTGGGTGGCCACGTGCACCACCCCGGCGACCAGTGCGGGCACGCCCAGTTCGACCACCACCGCGTCGGGGCGGGCGGCGATGGCCCGCCGCACGGCGGTGCGCATCCAGTCGTGCCGGTGCAGGTCGCGGACGACCAGCACCAGCGGCCGGCCGGCCGCCCCGGCGGTCGGGTCGGCGGGCAGGTCGGCCTCGCCGAGGCGTACCGAGGTGGTGCCGGTGAGCAGGCCGGCGAGGGGGGCGGCGACCCCCCACGGGGTCTCCTGGCCGATCGCCATGTTGCGCGGCGGCTCGAACTCGACCACGTGCGGGGCGGTGACCAGGGGCAGCGCCGCCTCGGCGCCGGTGCGCGCGGTCACCCGGACCGCCCGGCGGGCGGCGGCCAGCCCGACCAGGGAGCCGTCGACCGCGACGCCGGGGTGGGCCGGGACGGCGGCCTGGGCCCCCGTCGTCCAGCTCGCCAGCCGGCCGACCCGCTGGGCCGCCTCGGCCAGCCGCTCCTCGGGCAGCTCGCCGGCCACGACGGCGGCGACGATGGCGTCGCGCAGCTCGCGGGCGGAGTCCTCGTCGGCCCGCTCCCCGCCGACGCAGATCGCGTCCGCGCCGGCGGCGAGGGCGCGCACGGCCGACCCGGCGAAGCCGTACCGGTCGGCGACCGCGCGCATCTCCACCGCGTCGGTGACCACCACGCCGGTGAAGCCGAGCTCATCGCGGAGCAGGCCGCCGAGGATGCGCGGGCTGAGCGTGGCCGGCAGCTCCGGGTCCAGCGCCGGGACGAGCAGGTGGCCGGTCATCACCGCCTGCACCCCGGCCGCCACGGCGGCCCGGAACGGGACCAGCTCGGCGGCGTCGAGCTGTTGCCGGGTGCCGCCGATGCGGGGCAGGTCGTGGTGCGAGTCGACGCGGGTGTCGCCGTGGCCGGGGAAGTGCTTGGCGCAGGCGGCCACACCGCTGGACTGCAGCCCCCGGATCCAGGCGGAGGTATGCCGGGCGACCAGGGCCGGATCGGCCCCGAAGGCACGGACCCCGATGACCGGGTTGGCCGGGTTGGAGTTGACGTCGGCGTCCGGGGCGTAGTTGAGGGTGACGCCGACCGACGCCAGCTCGCGGCCGAGGTCGCGGGCCACCTCGTGGGTCAGCTCCGGGTCGTCGACCGCGCCGAGGGCGAAGTTGCCGGGGCGGGAGCTGCCCCGTCCGGACTCGATCCGGGTGACGTCGCCGGCCTCCTCGTCGATGCCGACCACCACGTCGGGCCGCTCCGCGCGCAGGGCCGCGGTGAGCGCGGCGACCTGGTCGAGGTCGACGATGTTGCGGGCGAAGAGGACCACCGAGCCGAGCCCTTCGCCGAGCCACCGGCGGACCCAGGGCGGTGGGGTGGTGCCGACGAATCCCGGTTGCAGGACGGCGGCCGCCAGGCTCGCCAGTTTTCCCGTCGGTGTGCTGCTCATGCGGCTGCCGTACCCCCGTCTTTCCCGTTTCGGACCCGGCCGCGGGCCGCGGCGGTGCTTGCCATGGTCACACCGGGTCCGCTAATAGTCAAGAAACCTTACTGTTAGTCCGTGGCGCGGCACGGCCCGACGTGGGAGAGTTCCCACATGCCACTGCCGCCCCTCGCCGACGCGACCAGCGCGGCCGACGTACCCGGTGTTCGGCTGCTCGGCCTGGTCGTCGGCGGCCTGCTCCTGCTCGCCGCCATCCGGGCGATGTTCCGCCGGCGCTGACCCCCGCGGTCGCCGGCCCCGCACCACGCCGGCCTGTTCGACCTGCACCGGCGCGAGCTGCCCCGGCTGCGATGAATCCACGCCCCCGGACGGGCCGCCGCCGGGCCGGGACGCGGCAGGGCGGCGCGCTCCTGAGGTGGGGTTTCGCCGCTGATCGCGACGGGTACCTCCGGCCCTCGATGAAACTGTCCACGCACTCGATGACGCTGCGCCGCGCGGCGCGCAGCCTGTTTGGTTGGACCGCCCTGCGGCCCAACCAGCTCGCCGCCATGCGCGCGGTGATGAAGCGACGCGACGCCCTGGTGGTGCTGCCCACCGGTGCCGGCAAGTCGGCGATCTACCAGATCCCGGCCAGCCTGATCCCCGGCCCGACCGTGGTGATCTCCCCGCTACTCGCCCTCCAGCAGGACCAGATCGCGGCGCTCAACGAGCGGCAACGCCCGGAGCTGCGGGCGGTGCGGATCAGCTCGGACGAGACCGCCGCCCAGCAGGCGGAGGCGATCACCGAGATCCGCGAGGGCCGGGCGGAGTTCCTGTTCATCACCCCGGAGCAGCTCGCCAACCCGGACCGGATGGCGGAGGTGAAGTCCCTCAAGCCGGCGCTCGTGGCGATCGACGAGGCGCACTGCATCTCGGCGTGGGGGCACGACTTCCGCCCCGACTACCTGGCGCTGGGACACCTCATCGACGGCATCGGCCGGCCGCCGGTGGTCGCGCTGACCGCCACCGCCTCGCCGCCCGTCCGCGACGACATCATCGCCCGGCTACGGCTGCGCGACGCCGAGGTGGTGGTCTCCGGGCTGGACCGGGCGAACCTCTTCCTCGAGGTGGCGCACTGCCCCACCGAGGACTACCGGTGGCGGCGGCTGATCGCGCTGCTGCGCGAGGACAGGCGGCCCGGGATCATCTACGTGCCGACCCGGCGCGCGGCCGAGGAGTTGGCCGGCCGGCTCACCGACGCCGGCTACCCGTCGCAGTACTACCACGGCGGCATGCCAGCCGGGGCGCGCGGCGAGCTGCACACGGCGTTCCTCGCCGACCAGGTGCCGATCATGGTGGCCACCTCCGCGTTCGGCATGGGCATCGACAAGCCCAACATCGCCTGGGTGGTGCACATGGCCCTGCCCGACTCGCCGGACAGCTACTTCCAGGAGATCGGCCGAGCCGGACGCGACGGGGAGCCGGCCCGGGTGCTGCTGCTCTGGCAGGCCGAGGACGTCGGCCTGCAACGCTTCTTCTCCGGCGGCCTGCCGGACGCCACCGAGCTGCGCGACCTGGCCGCCCTGCTGCGCAAGAAGCCGGCCACGAAGAAGGAGCTGCGGGAGCTGACCGGCCTGGGGCCGCGCAAGCTCGGCCAGTACCTCGCCCTGCTGGAGCAGGTCGGCGCCGCCGAGCCGCGGTCGAAGCAGCGGATCAGCGCGCCCCGGTACTCCCCCAAGCCGGCCGAGGCCGGCGAGGCCGCACGAGCCGAGGCGGAACGCCAGCAGACCGTGACCCGGTCCCGGACCGACATGATGCGGGCCTTCGCCGAGACCACCGGCTGCCGGGGGCAGACGCTGCTGGCGTACTTCGGCGAGCAGATGACGAAGGTGTGCGGGCACTGCGACAACTGCCTGGCCGGCACGAGCGTCGCCGACGACGGCGCCAGCGGGCCGTTCCCGGTGCACAGCCAGGTGCGGCACCCGGAGTGGGGGCCGGGCATGGTGCTCAGTTACGAGGACGACCGGATGACGGTGCTCTTCGAAGAGGTCGGCTACAAGACGCTGTCGGTGCGCGTGGTGTCCGAACAAGGGCTGTTGACCCTCGACTAGCCTGAGCCGGGCCCCGGCGACCGGGGTGCGGTGGCAGTCGAGCCGAGTGAGACCAGGATGAGAGGAGCGTGGACGTGATCGAGCAGCCGGCGTACACCGGGTTCGGTTTCTCCGACGAGGAGTGGGGGCTGCTGGCCGGCCTGCCGCAGGCGGTCCTCGCCGCGGCGAGCGTCGCCGAGCACGACAGCGCCCGTCGCACCATGGCCGAGAACGCCGCGGGCCTGGAGACCATCGCTACCGGCCGGGAGTCGGCCAGTCCCCTGGTCGCCGCCGTGGCCGGCGAGATCGTGTCCCGGGTGGGCGACCCGGAGGCCGGCGAGGAGCTGCCGGTGATCGTGCCGGCCGACCCGCGGGCGATGATCGAGGACGTGCTGAACCGGGCGGCCTCGGCGGCCCGGCTGCTGGCCACCAAGGTCGACGAGGGCGAGGCCGGCGCCTACAAGCACTGGCTGGTGGAGATCACCGAGAATGTGGTGGGTGCGGCGTCCAGCGGCGGCATCCTCGGCCTCGGCGGCGACCAGGTGAGCGACTCCGAGCGGCGGTTCCGCGACCGACTCTCCCAGGTCCTCAACGACTGATCCCGAGCGTCACACCGGCCGTCCCCGGATTGGGGGCGGCCGGGTCGAATCGCTGCTTCCTTCCCCGGGCAGCGCGTCGCTGGCTGCGCGGCAGGGACCCGGAGCGCCTCTGGTCTGCCAAGCGCGGCGCGGCCGGTACGTGGCCGAGGACCGGGTGGCCGCCCTCACCGCCGCAGCGGACGAGACGATCGAGCCGGCCGTGTTGGTGACGCACAGCGTCGGCTGCCGCACCGTGGCGCTGTGGGCGCTCGGCGGCCCAGCCTGGTGTGGAGAGCGCCGCAGGTCGTCGCCCCGCCGGACATCGACGAGCCGTGGACGGAAAGTTCTCGATGCTGTCGCTGCCCGGCGGTCCGCTGCCGTTCCCGTCGATCCTGGCCGCGAGTTGCAACGACCCGATGATGGGGAACGAGCGGGACGGTGCTCCGGGCACGGCGGTGGGCTGCGGAGCTGGGCGACCTTGGCGACAACCGAAGATCTTGTTACTCGATTCCGGTGCCTCAAACCAAGCGCATACCGAGCGCGTTCCCGAAACGCAGGAGGCAGCCGCAGACCAGACGCCGTCCGTGGTCAGGGACCGCCGTGAACGGGTTATGTCCGTTTGCAACATCGCCGGCCGCCGCCGAGCCGATATCAGTCACGGCGGGCGTTGTTTTCGTACAGGTCGATCAACACACTGTCGCCGTAGGGCGCGCGGATCTGCCGATGTCAGTATGTCGGGCCTTCCGGCACTTGTCGTTTACGCATTGTCGGGGAGCGGCGGCGTCGTGGTCGTGCTGGCGCCCAGTTCCGTATGCAGGAGGTCGGTGAGAATTCCGATCGGGTCCTCCCAGCGGTCGTCGGCCCAGTCGCCGTTGACGTTGGCGACAATTATGTGTTTGCCGTCGCGTGTTCCGTAGGCATACGTCCAAGACCCGAAGGTTGCACCGCCCATACCCCACGCCTTGCCCCTGTGGGGGAGATCGAGGGAAGAGATGCCCAGGCCGTACTCGGCGGTCGGGATCCAATTGGTGGTCGGCACCGTGGCGAACATTTCGTGCTGTAGTGCCGGTGGGAGTAGTTGGCCGCCGAGCAAGGCTTGAAGGAATCTGGCGAGGTCGCCGGTAGTGGAGATCATCGCGCCGGCGGCCCAAAACAGGGACGGGTCGAATTCGGTGGCATCGTGGGTCTCCGCGTCAGCGCCTGAGATGTTGAGCCGGGTGTAGTGGCGGACATGCCGACCATGAATGGTGGGGTCGTCGCCCGAGGGCAGGTAGGTGGCGGGTAGCTGGAGTGGTCGGCTGATGCGGTGGTCTATCTCCTCGGCCAGTGGTCGGCCGGTGACCTGCTCAATGATCAGGCCGGCGAGGATGTAGTTGGTGTTGGAGTAGGCCCAGCTCGTGCCCGGCGCAAAGTGAGGTGGATGCGCGACGGCGATCTGCACCAGCAGCTCTGGCGGGTGGCGGTCGTGCTGATTGAGTGCCTGCTGGTCCAGCGTGTAGTTGAAGATCCCGCTGGTGTGGTTGAGCAACTGCCGCACAGTGACGGCGTCGCCATCGTGACCGTTGCCACGGACGAGTCCGGGCAGTCTCTTCCCAATGGGCTCGTCCAGGTCGAGCTCGTTTTCGGCGGCAAGCTGAAGCATCACAGTGGCGACGAATGTCTTGGTGATGCTGCCGATGCGGAAGCGGTCCTCGGGGTGCCGGGGACGGTGCGCAGCGGTATCTGCCATGCCAGCCGAGCCGTACCAGGTTTGATGGCCGGTGCGGACCTCGACGGCGATGCCGGGCAGTCGTGCCAGTGTCACCGCACTGTCCAGCAGGTGTTGCGTCCGGGTGTGCCGGTCGGCGTTCAGCATCGACATAGTTCTCCTCGTATCGGATCTACTGTGCGATCACAGTAGGTTGATGTTGACGTACGGAGCAACGGATCCAATCGCCCTACGCGGCCGTAAGCGCGGGAAACTCGGAGGATGTTGCAATGATGTGCAGCTGAATGCATCGGCGATGGGGGACATTGCAATGAAGGTGGCGAAGCGTCTACGGTGCGCCCGAGGACCGGGTGGGCAGGGTCGGGATGCCAGGTAGCAGGCTCAGCGAGCAGGACCGTCGACGGATCGAAGCAGGGCTGGGCGCTGGTCTGGGTTACGCCGAAATCAGCCGGATGCTGGGCAGGCCGACGTCGACCATCAGCCGTGAGGTCGCTCGCAACGGCGGGCCTGCCCGCTATCGAGCCGATCACGCCCAGCGGGCAACCGAGTGGCGGGCGCACCGGCGTACCCCGTCAGCGCACCCGGTGGTCGACATGACAGACGGCCGCTACCGGCGTGACGCCGAGGCCGTCGAGGAGTTCGCCGGGAAATTCGTGGACGTGATGTTGCGTACCGGCATGCCGCCGATGGCGGCCCGGGTGCTGGTCTGCCTCATGATGACCGACACCGGCGCGCTCACCGGTGTCGAACTGGCCGCGCAGCTGCGGGTCAGCCGCGCGTCGGTGTCGAAGGCGGTTGCCTACCTGGAAACCTTGGCGATGCTGGGACGCGAACGATCTGCCGGACAGCGTCGTGAGCGCTACGTCATCGACGACGACATGTGGCTGCGGGCTTGGGCGGACAACATTCGTACCAATGCCATGTGGGCCGACACCGCCCGGCAGGGAGCTGACCTACTCGGCCAGCGCACTCCTGCGGGAGCCCGCCTCCATCACTTTGCCGCCTTCTTCACCGATCTCAACGGTGACATGAGTAGCGCTCCCGCCACCGCCGGCGTCACCGACGCGCTCACAGTTGTGACCGCGCTGGCATACGCCCGCAGGGCACTGTCGGCACATCGGCTAATCACCGCGCTGCACTGGTCATCCGACCGCCTCCATCGAGCACTGCACACCATTGCCGGCCATCCGTCGATCGGCGGCCCACTTACCGTCCACCGAGACGGCAACGGCCGATACGCGTGCTCCGCCAGATTGGAGCGATTGAACGCCGCGCAACTCGACGCATTGGACCGCATCATTTCGCCAGATTGTTGAGCAGCCCCGGCTCAGCTTCACGTCCAACACACTCAACTGCCGCGAACGGCGGGTGCCTCTGGGGCGATCTCGTGGTGCGTCAGGGTGTCAGCATGGTCTGGAACTCTTGGGCTTCGGGCAATGTTCGAAGGTGTGCCGGCACCTCCCGGTACAGGTCAAGGGCGCGCTTGCGGGTCAGATCCGTTCGGAAGCGGCCTGGTAGGTCGACGAGTGCCTCGGTGGCGGCGTGGCAACCGTCGATGGCGTTGCCGTCGCTGTGGTCGCACATCGCGGCGTCGAGGCGTATCAGGGTGCGGGTGAGGGCGCTCGTTGGTGCCGACAGCGCCACCGCCTGGGCCTGGTTCTGCCGGGGCCGGGTGGTCTCGCCGAGTGCGGTGAGGGCGTGGGAGAGGTGCACCCGGTGCTTTTGTTCGCAGTGGCCGAACCAGGAGTCGGTGCGTTCGTCTGTGGGGAGATGGTCGGCGAGGCGGTCGGCGTCGGTAAGCGCGGCCGGGGCCTTGTCGCGTTGGCCGCTGAGGGCGTAGGCGCGGGCGGCGACGGCGGAGGCGAGGGTGGCCGCTGCGGTGGTGCCTTTGCCTACGTCGCGGAGGCGCTTCGGGTGGATCCGTCGGTGTTGGTGGGCGGGACGCCGTCGTCGACGACCCTCGCTGTTGAGGGCGTGGACGGAGTACGGGCCGTGCTCGCGCGTTACCCCGCCGGCCCAGCACCGGCGACGGGACACCCACCCACCCCGCCGCAGCGGGGGCAGTTTCACGGAAAGAGTGGCCTCGCGGTGCGAGATGACCACTCTTTCCGTGAAACTGCATGGATCTTGGTCGCGGTCAGTGGGCGGTGGCACGCGGCGGCGGCGTTCGGCGCGCCACCAGCGGTGGATCAGCACCGCGCCGACGATCAGGTGAGGCCGTCCGGGGCGACGGCGTACCAGTTGACCTGTCCCGGCGAGGTGGCCGCCGCGCCGAGTGCCGCGTAGCCGAAGGCGGTGGGGGCGGAAGCGAGGATGCCTCCGGTCAGGAAGAGGGCAGCATTCGGGTGCCGGTGGTGCCGTACCGGGGCTCCGGTGGCGGCCCGGCCACTCCCAGCGTCGACAATGGAGCAGTGTCACGGACGGGGACATGTGCGATGGACGCGCCTTCCGGCGATGAGCGACGGCCGACCGTGTCGTCGTCGACCGGCGGGGGCGCCACGCGGGGAGGTCGGTGATGGGCACACTGCGGGCCGAGACGGTGGACACGGCAACGCTGCCGCCGGCGGAGCGGTGGCCCTTCTGGGTCGACATGTCGGCCCAGGTCTCCGCGCCGATCGCGTTCGCCAGCGACCACGCGGCCGACTTCCGGGGCCGCGCCCGGCTGGTCGACCTGGGCGGCGGAATCCAGCTGACCCGGTTCCGCTACCAGTCCCTGATCGGGCGGCGGACCCCCCGGCTGATCCGCCAGGCCGACCCGGAGGTCTACCAGATCCCGCTGACCGTCGCCGGCACCAGCGCGATCAGCGCCCGGCGCCGGAACACCGCGATGGGCAGCGGTGACTTCGCGCTCATCGACTGGGGCCGGCCGCACGACATCATGCACGCCAGCCGGCAACACGGCCGGGAGGACGCCGCCTCGGCCACCGTGGTCATCCCCCGGGCGCTGCTGCCGCTGGACACCGACAAGGTCGACCGGCTCTCGGCGGTGCGGATCTCGGGCGCGCAGGGGCCCGGCGCGCTGCTCGCCCAGCACCTGCACCGGATCACCCGGCATCCCGAGCAGTTCCGCGCCACCGACGCCCCGCACCTCGCCGACATCACCCTCACCCTGGTCTCCCTGCTGCTCGCCCGCCACCTCGACGCCGAGGCCGCCCTCCCCACCGAGATGCGCCAACAGGCCCTACTCACCCAGGTACGCGACTTCGTCGAGCGCCATCTCGGCGACCCCGACCTATCCCCCCAGTCCGTCGCCGACGCCCACCACGTCGCCCTGCGCACCCTGCACCGCCTCTTCGCCGACCAGGACGAATCCGTCAGCGGCGTCATCCGCCGACGCCGCCTCGAACGCTGCCGCCGCGACCTCGCCGACCCGCTCCTGCGCGACCAGACCGTCCAGGCCATCGGCGCGCGCTGGGGCTTTCGCGACAAGACCCACTTCAGCCGCGCCTTCCGCGCCGCGTACGGCACCAGCCCGCGCGCCTTCCGGGAGAGCCGGTGGCAGGAGGCGGGCCGGCCCGACCCGCCCACGGACTGCGCCGCACCGCAGGAGTGACCCGTACCACCCGCCGGGGCGCTTACCCGGACGCACCGCCCGCAACGGCACGGATCGTCAACCACCCGGCGTCCACCGTCAACTCGGTTCCGCCGCCGTCCGCCGATACTTGGGCGGGCCGGCGAGCGGGACCACCGCCCCGGCGGCCCACACGTAACGGGGGCCGTGGCGAGGCGCCCGCGACCGACCGTCGCGGGCGGCCGCCCGGTGCCGTCCGTCCGCGCCCCCAGCCGCGCGACGCGACGATCCCGTACGGTCGGTCACCGGCCGCCGGCTCCGGCCCCGTCGCTCTCCCCCCAGGACCGTCGACGGGGCCGGTCAGGCGTCCTTCAACAGTTCCAGCACCCGTCGCTCCGCCTCCGACCGGGGCGTGTCCGGTTCCACCGGGGCGACAACCCCGTCGTGGAACAGGTCGACCACCCGGGGGTCCACGTAGGAGGTCCGGGCCACGGTCGCGGTGTTGCCGAGCAGCTCGGCGACCTCGCGCATCACCGCCGCCACCGCCCGCTTGCGGGCCGTCGCGGAACGGGCCGGCCCGTGGGTGGCCAGCTCGGTGGCCGCCAGCACGGTGGCGTGCCAGGTGCGGAAGTCCTTCGCGGTCATCTCACCGCCGCTGGCGGCCCGCAGGTACTCGTTGACCTCGTCGCTGCGCACGTCCCGCCAGTCCCGGCCGTCCCAGTAGCCGAACAGCCGCTCGGCCCGCCGGCGCCGGCGGCGCAGGTTGGTCAGCACTCGGCACAGCTCCGGGTCCTCGATCCGCCGCACCTGGTCGATGCCGCCCTTGGCGGGGAACTCGAACACCACGCAGCCCCGCCGGCTGCGGGCGTGCTCGGGGCGCAGCGTGGAGACGCCGAAGGTGGCGTCGTCACCGACCGCGTACTGGTCGCTGCCGACCCGGAACATCCCCATGTCGAGCAGGCGGGCGACCGTGGCGAGCACCCGGTCCCGGTTCAGCCCTCGGCCGGACAGGTCCTGCTCCACCCGCTCGCGCAGCACCGGGAGCCGGTGGGCGACCTCCAGCACATGGTCGAACTTCGCCTCGTCCCGGGTGCGCCGCCACTGCGGGTGGTAGAGGTACTGCTTGCGGCCGGCGGCGTCGATCCCGGTGGCCTGGATGTGCCCGTTGTGGTGCGGCGAGATCCACACGTCCCGCCAGGCCGGCGGGATCACCAGGTCCCGCAGCCGGGGCAGCTCGCCGGGGGCGCGGACCGGCTCGCCCCTCGGGTCGAGGAACGTCCACCCCCTGCCGCTTCGCCGGCGGCCGTACCCCGGCCTGGCCGGATCGCTACGCCGTAACCGCACCGGAGACCCGCACCGCCCGTTCCGCGTCGTCCACGGCCGCCAGCACCTCGTCGAGGCCGACGGCCGCCAGTGTCGAATCGGCTGTCACCCCGTCGAACACGGGCCAACCGTCCCGCGCTCCCGGCGACCCGGCGGCGGGCCGGTCGCCCGGGCCACCGTCGCCGTGCCAGAGCACCCGGTGCCACGGGCGGTCCGGCGGCGGCCCCCACCGCGCCGGCGCGACGGGGCCGAAGAGCACCACCGACGCGGTGCCGTACCCGGTGGCGAGGTGGGCGACGCCGGTGTCCCCGCTGACCACCAGGCGGGCGTGGGCGACGAGGGCGGCGAGGTCGCCGAGGTCCGTGCGGCCGGCGAGCACCGCGTCCGGCGCCAGCCCCCCGTGGTACGCCACCCACCCGGCCAGCTCCCGCTCGCCCGCCGAACCGGTGACCACCACCCGGTGTCCCCGGCCGGCCAGTTCCCGGGCCAGCGCCGCGAACCGCCGGGCCGGCCAGCGTTTGGCCGCGACCTTGCTGCCGGGGTGTACCACCGTCGCCCCGGTCGGCACGCCGCCGGGCTCGGGACGGCGCAGGGCGAGGTCGGCACGGTCGGCGCGGAGGCCGTACCAGCCGAGCAGGCGACACCACCGGTCGACCTCGTGCTCGTCGGCCCGCCAGTCGGGGCCGTCGGCGTGGCCGGCGTCGGGACTGGCGAAGGCGAGCAGCCGGCCGGGGCGGATGGTGGCCAGCACACGGTGCGACCGGGGGCCGCGGCCGTGCAGGTTGACCGCCAGTTCCGGCGGCGGGCCGGGCCACCCCAGGTCCCCCAGGCCGTCCGCCGGCACCAGGCGGTCGACACCCCCGACCAGGTCGACCAGGGGGGCCAGCCAGCCCGGGGCGGCCAGGGCCAGCTCCCGGTCGGGGTACGCGGCGCGCAGGGCGCGCAGCGCCGGCACCCCGGTGGCGAGGTCGCCGACGCCGAGCGCCCGGAGCACGACGATCACGGGTACGAAGACTCCCGCTCGGCGCAGACGACCAGTTCGCGGACGGCGCTGCCGGGCGGTTGGGACAGGGCGAACATGACGGCGGCGGCGGTGTCGGCGGGGTCGTTGAGGTTGGCGTCCGGGCCGGGCCGGTACTGCGCGTCCCGCTCGTCGAAGAAGGCGGTGCGCATCCCGCCGGGGACGAGCAGGGTGACGCCGACCGCCCCGGCCAGCTCGGCGGCGAGGGCGCGGGTGAAGCCGACCACGCCGAACTTCGCGGCGCAGTACGCGGTGGCGTCGCTGACGGCCTTCACGCCGAGGGTGGAGGCGACCGTGACGACGTTGCCCCGCGACTCCTCCAGCCAGGGCAGGGCGGCCCGGATCACCGCGGCGGTGGCGAGCAGGTCGACGGCGACGATCCGGTCCCAGGTCTCCCCGGGCACGTCGGCGAGCCGGCCGGGCACGTCGATGCCGGCGGCGGTGACGACGGCGTCGAGGCCCCCGGAGCGTTCGGCGAGCCGCCGGGTGGCCGCCTCGGCGGCCCGGGTGTCGGCCAGGTCGCACTCGATCCACGGCACCCCGTCGGCCGGGGCGTTGCGGTCCAGCACCAGCGGCCGACCGCCGGCCCGGGCCACGGCCGTCACCACGGCCGCCCCCAACCCGCTCGACCCGCCCGTGACCAGGACGGTCGGCCCCGTCCCCACAGCGTTGCCGGTCATCGTCTCCCCTTCGTCGTCGCACCGTCCAGGCCCACCGCCACACCCGGCGGCGGCCCGGGCACCGGGTCGCCGGGCCCGGTCGTCCCGCCGCCGGCGCGGGCGGCGGCGATCATGTCGGTGGTGGAGCGCCCGTCGAGGTACGGCACGACCACCGTGTGCCCGCCCCAGCGGCTCAGCAGCTCTGCCTCGGGCATACCCGGCTCGCCGCCGCCGGTGGCGTAGTCGCCGCCCTTGACCCAGATATCGGGGCGCAGCCAGGTCAGGGCCGCCTGCGGGGTGGGCTCGTCGAAGACCAGCACCGCGTCGACGCAGCCCAGCGCCGCCAGGAGCCGGCCACGGTCGGCCTGTGGCACCACCGGCCGGTCCGGCCCCTTCAGCCCCGCCACCCCGGCGTCGGAGTTGAGGCAGACGACCAGGCAGTCCCCGAGTTGGCGGGCCGCCTCCAGGGTGGCCACGTGCCCGGCGTGGAGCAGGTCGAAGCACCCGCCGGTGGCGACGACCGTGCCGCCGGCCGCGCGGACCGTCGCGACCACCGCGGCGGCGGCGGCCATCCCGACCCGGTCGCCGCCGCCGATGCGGGTCCCGGTCACCGGGACCGTCCGGGCCGGCGGCGGCAGGGCCGTGGCCACTCCCCCGGCCGCGACGTACGCGGACGCCTCGGTGACCGCCGCCTGCACCGCCTCGGAGACCAGCGCGCCCCGGGACAGGGCGATGCTGGCGGTCGCGGCGAACCGGTCGCCCGCACCGCAGGTGTCCCCCTCGGCGCTGGCCGGGGCGGGCACCACCAGCGGCGTCGACCCGGCGTGGCAGAGCAGCGCCCCGTCGCCGCCGAGGGTGACGGTGACCGCGCCGGCCCGCCAGCGCCGGCGCAGCTCCTGCGCGCCCCTCGACGCGGTGGCCAGCCGGGACGCGCCCGGCCCGGTCTTCACCAGCTCGCGCACCTCCGACTCGTTCGGGGTGGCCAGGTGCACCCCCGGCACCGCCGCCGGGCCCCGGGGGTGCGGGTCCCACACGACGGGCGCGCGGGTCGCCGCGAGCGCGCAGCGCAGGGCCGGCTGCCGGGCCACCCCCCGGCCGTAGTCGCTGACCAGCACGGCGGACGCGGAGGCGAGCAGCCGCAGGGCGACCTCGCTCGGCTCGCCGGGCTCCCCGGCCGGTCCGCCCCGGTCGTGCCGCAGCAGCACCCGCCCCCGGGCGTGGAGCCGGATCTTCTCCGGGGTGGCGCCGCGCAGCGGCAGCGCGTACACCTGCACCCCGGCGGCGGCGAGCAGCGTGCTCAGCCGGGCCCCGCCCTCGTCGTCGGCGAGCGCGGTCACCAGGGCCACCTCGGCGCCCAGCGCGGCGGCGAAGACCGCCGCCAGGCCGGCGCCGCCGGGCCGGTCCACGGCCACCGACTCGTCGAGCACCGGCACCGGGGAGTCCGGACAGAGCCGGTTCACCACCCCCTCGACGTCCCGGTCGAGCAGGATGTCACCGACCACCACCACGGGTCCCGCCATCAGCTCGCCTCCTCAGCCCGCCTCGATCTGCCGGTCGGCCTCGCCGTCCAGCACCACCTCGACCCCGGCGCGCACCGGCCGGTCCGGCCCGCCGGCCGCGCCCACCGCCGCCACCGCTCCGCCCGGGCCGCGCCCGCCGGCCACGCCCACCGCCGGCACCGCTCCGCCCAGGCCGCGCTCGCCCGCCACTGCGAGGGCGGCGGGGAGCACCCGGTCGACGTGCTCGCAGAGCACGTGGACGGAGACCAGGTGCAGCTCCTGGACCACCTGGCTGTCCGGCGAGTCGATGGCGAGGGCGTCGTGGCAGGCGTCTGCGAGGGGGTTGGGGGTGGGACCGGTGAGGGCCCAGCAGCGCAGGCCGACCTCATGGGCGGCGCGGGCCGCGGTGAGGAGGTTGGTGCTGGTGCCGCTGGTGGACATGAGCAGGAGGATGTCGTCCCGCCGGCCGTGGGCGCGGACCTGACGGGCGAAGGTGTGGTCGTAGCCGTAGTCGTTGGCGATGGCGGTGAGGGCGGAGGTCTCGGCGTGCAGGGCGATGGCGGAGAGGGGTTGCCGGTCGTCGCGGAGCTTGCCGACGAGTTCGGCGGTGAGGTGTTGGGCCTCGGCGGCGCTGCCGCCGTTGCCGGCCACCAGCAACCGGCCGCCGGCGGCGAGCCGGTGCGCCAGCTCCCCGCCCCATCGGGCCAGCAACTCCTCCGACCTGCGGTACGGCAGCAGGGCCGCGGCCAGGTTGGCCAGGTGCCCGTCGAGCACCGACGGGGTTGCCGGGCCGGCGGAACCGGGCTGGCCGGCGGGACCAGGCGGCGCGGCGGCCATCAGGCGACCACCCGGGCGGGCCGGTGCACCGCCGCCACCTGGCCGTACACGTCGGTCAGCCGCTCGGCCGTGGCGGCCCAGGAGTAGCTGCGCCGGGCCCGGTCGCGGGCCGCCCCGGCGTAGGAGAACCGGCGGATCCGGTCGTCGAGCAGGCGCCGGATCGTGGCGCCCAGCGCGCGCGGGTCCCGGGCCGGCACCAGGTCGCCGGTCACGCCGTCGAGCACGGTGTCGGTCAGCCCGCCGACGGCCGTGCCGACCACGGGCACCCCGCACGCCATCGCCTCCAGCGGGGTCAGCCCGAACGGCTCGTACCAGGGGGCGGCGACCAGCACGTCGGCGGAGCGGTACCAGCGGCCCATCTCCTCGCGGGGCACCGCCCCGACCAGCGTCACCCGGTCCGCCACCCCGCTGGACTCGGCGAGGGCCCGCAGCCGCCGGGCGTGCGGGTCGGTCTCCAGCAGCCCTTCCGGCGGGCCGCCCACCACCACGCACTCGGCGTCCGGCACCAGCGGCATCGCGCGGATCACGTCCTGGAAGCCCTTGCGCTCCACCAGGCGGCCCACGGTGAGCAGGCGGGCCCGCCCCGGGGCCCGCTCGGCGGCCGGGCCGAGCGGCGTGAACGTGCCGAGGTTGACCCCGGACGGGACGACGGTGATCCGGGACCGGGGCACCCCGAGCCGGACCAGCTCGCCGACCTCGTCCTGGCACTGGGCGACCACCCGGTCGACGGCCCGGCCCAGCTCCCGCTCGTGGTCGATCCGCCGGGGCGGGCTGGTGTCCTGGGCGCCCTGGTGGCGGCGCTTCACCGCGCCGAGGGCGTGGTACGTCTGCACCACCGGCACCCCGGTCTGCCGGCCGGCGGCCAGCGCGGCCAGGCCGCTCATCCAGAAGTGGGCGTGGATCACCTCGGGCGTCCAGTCCCCGGTGCGCCACCAGTCGACCAGCCGGCGGCCGAACGCCCGCATGTGCGGCAGCAGCGCGTCCTTGGCGACCGGCTCGGCCGGCCCGGCCGGCACGTGCACCACGTCGTACCCGCCCGGGCTGCGGACCGTCACCGGCAGGTCCACCGCGTCCCGGCGGGTGTACACCCGCACGTCGTGACCGGCGGCCGCGAGCGCGGCGGAGAGCTCCGCGACATGCGTGTTCTGGCCGCCGGCGTCCTCGCCGCCGAGGACGGCGAGCGGGCTGGCATGCTCCGAGATCATCGCGATGCGCATACTTCCTCCTCCAGCAGCCGGTCCCAGTCAGCGAGGAAACGGTCCAGGCCGTAGCGGTCCCGGGCGGCCCGCCGGGCCGCCGCGCCCGCCCGGCGGGCGGCCGGCGGGTCGTCGAGGAACCGGCGGGTCGCCGCCAGCAGGTCGTCGACCCGGGTGGAGAGCGCGCCGGCCTCCGGCGGCACCGCCACCACCGCCTCGGTGGTGGCCAGCGCGACGACCGGCATGCCGATGGCCATCGCCTCGATCAGGCTGAGCCCGAGCGAGGTCCACCGGCACAGGTGCAGGTACGCCCGTCGCCGGGCCAGCTCGGCGTGCATCCGGTCCTGCGGCACGTCGTCGTGGCTGGTGACCCGGTCGGCGGGCAGCCCCAGCCGGTCGGCCAGCCCGGCGACCCCCATGCCGAAGACGTCCAGCGGGGCGAGGGCGGCGAACCGGGGCAGCAGGTCGGTGCCGGTGACCCGCCAGCGGCGTACCGGCTCGTTGATGACGACGGCGAGCCGGTCGAGTTCGCCGGTCCACTCGACGTTCGGGGCGACGATGCCGTGTTCGACGACGGTGCTGCGGGTGCCCCCGTTGTCCCAGAAGAGCTGGTTGAATCCGGTGACGTGGACGAGCAGCAGGTCGTCGCGGTCGGCCATCGGGTGGCGGGTGTTGGGCACGTCCCCCTTGGGGGTGTTGTGCTCGACGTAGACCGCCGGCACGTCCCGGCCGACCCGGCGGCCGAGCCACTCGGAGGCCAGGTCGAACTCCTCGGGGCGCTGGAGGATCACCACATCGACCTCGGCCCGGCGCAGCTCGGCCGGGGTGACCTCGACGGCGCCGTCGGGCCACGGATAGGTGCGGGCCCGGCCGAGGCCGTAGGGGCCCCGGTCGGGGGTGACCGGCACCAGGTAGCGGTGCCTGCCGTGCACGAAGGACGTGGCCCAGGAGCCGTGCACGTGCCAGACCAGGACGTTCATCGGCCGCTCCCGCCGCCGGCCGGCACGGCGACCGCCGGCGACCCGCCGGCCGTGGCGTCGGCGCCGGCCACCCCGCCGGCGCCGGCCGTGGCGGCGGCGCGGGCGTCCCTCGCCGTGGGCACGCCGAGGAGCCGGACCGCGTCGAGGACCGCTGCGGGGTCGACCCCGGCGAGGCAGGGATGCCCGGCGGCCGGGCAGCCCGCCGAGCGGGTGTCGCGGCAGGGGGCGTCGGCGTCGCCGAGTCGGACGGTCGGCACCCGGTAGGGCCCCCACTGCCCGAACGGGACGGTGGGGGCGAACAGGCTGACCACGGGGGTGCCGAGCGCGGCGGCGAGGTGGGCGGGGCCGGTGTTGCCGACGACGAGGGCACCGGCGTCGGCGATGATCCCGGCCAGTTCGGCGAGTCCGGTGCGTCCGCCCAGGTCGGTGGCCCCGGCGGCGGCGACCCGGGCGGTCAGTTCTCGCTCGCCGGGTCCGCCGGTGACCACCACCCGGTGACCGGCGTCGGCGAGCACCCGGACGATCCGGGCGGCCAGCTCCGGCGGGCAGGCCCGGGCCGAGGCCGACGAGCCGGGGTGCACGACCACGTACCCGGGCGGGCCGAGCTGCGACGGCGCGGCCGGCACCGCGTCCCGGCGCAGGCGCAGTCGGGGTTCGTCGTCGGCGGGCAGGGCGTGACCGGCGGCGGCGGCCAGCGACAGGGCCCGCTCCGGTTCCGGCACCCCCGACGGGACGCGGTGGCGCACGTCCAGCAGGCTCCCCGGGTAGTCGTCGCTGATCGCGGCGATCCGGGGCACCCCGGCCAGGCGCAGCAGCAGGGCCAGCGGCAGCGGCGACTGGTGGAAGCTGGTGAAGATCACCGCCTCGTCCGCCCCCACCGCCGCCAGCCGCCGTACCAGCCGGCCGATCCGCTGCGGGTCGACCGCGGCCGGGTTGGGGTCGATCCACTCCAGGGGCCACTCGACGACCTCGTCCACCCCCGGCAGCAGCCCCGCCGCCGCCCGGCCCCGTGGCCCGCACAACAGCACCACCCGCCGCGCGTGCGCCGCCACCGCCCGGATCCCCGGCCCGGTCACCAGCACGTCCCCCGCAGAATCGCTGCGCACCACCAACACCGTCCCCGCCGTACGCCGCTCGGCGGGAACGACGGCGGCCTGCCGGCGCAGGATCTCCTCCACCGCGGCCGGCAACGTCGGGGCGGTGTACGGGGCGGCGGCGACCTCTTCGGCCCGGGTCACCGGCGTCGGCACCAACACCCCGGACGCGCCCGCCGCGAGGGCGGCGGTCATGTCCCGGCCGATGTCCCCCACCACCACGCACCGCCCCGGCGTGGTGCCCAGATCGGCGGCGGCGGCGCGTACCAGCCCTGGCGCGGGCTTACGGCACTCGCACCCCGCCCCGTCGTCGTGCGGGCACACCCGCCACGTGTCGAACGGCCCCAGCAGCTCCTCGATCCGCGCGTGCACCCGACCCAGCTGCCCGGCGGTGAAACACCCCCGCGCCAGGCCCGACTGGTTCGTCACCACCCCCAGCCGCAGCCCCGCCGCCCGCAACCGGTCGAGGGCCTCCCGCGCCCCCGGCATCGGCCGCACCTTCTCCGGCTCCCCGTTGTACGGCACGTCCTCGATCAACGTCCCGTCCCGGTCCAACAGCACCGCGTCGAACAGGACACCGCCGGACCGATCGCGGTCAGCACCCGGGTCCACCCGGGCTGACCTGCGCCGATCCGGCTCCCACTGGTCCCGTCGCACGGGCGGCGGGTTCCCTGCGCCCCGAGGAGTAAACGTCGGCCTCGGCGCGGTACCGCCGCCGCGCCGACCCGCCCGCCGCGCCCGCCGGGCCGGCTCCTGTCGGGCACCGCGTCACGGCGGGGCGGACCGGGAACGGGTGGGTCGCGCGTCGTCTCCGGTGCGGCGATACCCGCCGCACCGGAGAAGCTAACCCACCGGCGTCGTTAGCCCCGCCCGGAGCCGGGTATGGGAGCGCAGTGGCGATTGTGGAGAAAGTGATCGAAGCACCCCCACAGCGGGTCTTCGACGTCCTCGCGGACGGCTGGACGTACAGCGACTGGGTGGTCGGCACGGTGCACGTGCGCGGCGTCGACGACGCCTGGCCCCGGGTCGGCGCCCGACTGCACCACAAGGCCGGGCCGTGGCCGTTCTCCCTCCAGGACGTCTCCACCGTGCTGGTCCACGAGCCGCCGCACAAGCTGGTGCTCAGGGCCGGGCTGTGGCCGGCCGGCGAGGCGATCGTGGTGTTCACCCTGGAACCGGTCGGCGAGCACGCCACCCGGGTCCGCATCGGCGAGGACTTCGCCGCCGGCCCGCTGCGCTGGGCCCGGAACAAGCTCAACGACCTGGTGCTGCACCAACGCAACAAGGAGACGCTGCGCCGGCTCGCCGACATCTCAACCCGACAGAAGGCGGACCGGTGACCCGACAGAAGGGGACCGGTGACCGGGCGGGAGGCGGACCGGCGAGCCAGACCGTGATGATCATCGGGGCGGGTGCCGGGGCTGGCTCACCACCGTCGCGCTCGCGGCCACCGGCCCGGCCCGCCGCGGGCGCCAGGTCGCCGAGCACGGCCGCCCGACCGGGGAACACACCACGTCACACGTGCCGGACGGGGAGCCTTTACGACAGGGAACGGGTAACTGGCTACCCTCTTGGTGACCCTGTCGGCAAACCGAGGATGTCCGTCATGATCGAACCCGTGCTGTTGCCCGAGCCGTGGCGTGACGCGCGCCTGACCGTCGTGGTCCCCACCTACAACGAGGCGGGCAACCTGCCGGTGCTGGTCGAGCGGCTCCTCGCGCTGCCGCTGCCGGGCCTGACGGTGCTGGTCGCCGACGACAACTCGCCGGACGGCACCGGCGATGTGGCCGACAAGCTGGCCCTCGAACACCCCGACCGGGTGCAGGTGGTGCACCGGGCCGGCAAGGAGGGGCTCGGCCGGGCGTACGTCGACGGGATCACCCGGGCGCTCGACGGCGGCGCCGAGTACGTGGCGCAGATGGACGCCGACCTGTCCCACCCGCCGGAGGCGCTGCCCGGCATGCTCGGTGCGCTGCTGTCCACCCGGGCCGGGGTGGTCATCGGCTCCCGCTACGTCCCCGGCGGCCAGCTCGACGAGGCGTGGCCGCTGTACCGCCGCGCGCTCAGCGGCTGGGCCAACCTCTACGTGCACACGCTGCTGCGGGTGCGCATCCGCGACCTCACGGCGGGCTTCAAGATCTGGCAGGCCGACGCGCTGCGCGACATCGGCCTGGACCGGGTGCAGTCGAACGGCTACAGCTTCCAGGTGGAGATGCACTACCTGGCCACGAAGCTCGGCCACACCATCCTGGAGGTGCCGATCCGCTTCGAGGAGCGCCGCGACGGCGACTCGAAGATGACCACCGCCACCAAGATCGAGAGCGCGCTGATGCCGTTCAAGCTGCGCACCCGGCACCGCAACATCGAGCGCTGACGGCCCGGCCCGGGCGTCCGAACCGCCCGGGCCCGCGTCGCCGCGCCACCCCGTCGCCGGTCGACCGCACTCGGCGACGGGCCGGCGGAGGGCCGGCGGACGGCAGAGGGCCAGCTGGACGGCGGACTCAGCGGTGGGCCGCCGGGCTCCACGCCGGCGAGTTCAGCGGTAGACCGCCTGGTGGGCCGCGCCGATCGCCCCGGCGTAGAGCCCGCCGGTGACCGCCCGGTCACGGGCCAGCGCCGCCCGGGCCGCGTTCGAGCCCGGCGCGCCGTGCACCCCGCCGCCCGGATGCGCCGAGGAGCTGGCCAGGTACAGCCGGTCCACCGGGGTGTCCGCGCGGCCCAGGCCGGGGATCGGCCGCAGGAAGAGCTGCTGGTACGCCGCGGCGGTGCCGCCGCCCAGCGCCCCGCCGACCAGGCTCGGGTCGCCCCGTTCCAGGTCCGCCGGGCCGGCGACGTGCCGCCCGACGATCCGGGCCCGGAAGCCGGGGGCCGCCGCCTCCAGCACCTCCTCCATCCGGTCCACGTGCGCGGCGATGTCCTCGGCCCGCCAGTTCCGCCGGAACGGCAGGTGGGTGTACGACCAGAGCGACTCGGTCCCGGCCGGCGAGTGGCTCGGGTCGGCGACGCTCATCTGCCCGAGCAGCAGGAACGGGTCCCGGGGGATCTCGCCCCGGGCCAGTTCGGCGGCGTAGCCGGTCAGGCCGTTGAGGTCGGCGCCGAGGTGCACGGTGCCGGCGGTGGCCACCGCCGGGTTGGCCCACGGCACCGGCCCGGACAGCGCCCAGTCGACCTTCAGGGTGGAGCCGTCCCATCGGAAGTGCGCCAGGTCCTCCACCAGCCGGGGCGGCAGCGCCTCCGGGCCGACGAGGTCCAGGTAGAGCGCGGGGGCGGGGACGTCGGCCAGCACCGCGCGGCGGGCCCGCCAGGCGGTGCCGCCGACGGTGCGTACCCCCATCGCCCGACCCCGGGCGGTCAGCACCCGGTCCACCCGGGCGTCGTAGAGGATCCGGCCACCCCGGGCGGTGAGCCGGTCCACCAGCGCGTCGGTGATCCGCTGCGCCCCGCCGACCGGCACCGGCCAGCCGACCTGCTGGCCGAGCATGGCCAGCAACCAGCCGTACACGCCGGAGCCGGCCTCCTCGGGCGACAGGTCGGTGTGCAGGGCGCAGCCGGCCAGCAGCAGAGTGCCGCCCTCGCCGTCGAACATCTCGTCGCCGAGCTTGCGTACCGGCACGACGAGGCGGCGGGCCAGCCGCAGCGCCCCGCCCACCCTCAGCCGGCGCAGCAGGCCGAGACCGCCGCGCACGGGCGGGAACGGGGTGGTGATGGTCTCCAGCATCGGCCCGGCGACGTCCAGCCATTCGGCGTACGAGCGGCGCCATCGCTCGCCGTCGGCGGGCGCGAACGCCGCCAGCGAGGCCGCCGTGGCGTCGAGGTCCCGGTTCAGCACCGCCGCCCGGCCGTCGGGCAGCAGGTGGGCCAGCACGTCGGGGGCGTGGGTCCAGCTCAGTCCGTGCCGGTCCAGCTCCAGGCCGGCCAGCACCGGGGAGGCGTACCCGAGGGGGTAGAAGGAGCTGTACAGGTCGCTGAGGTAGCCGGGGGCGGTCACCTCTGCCGAGCGCACCGCCCCGCCGGGCGCGCCGGTCGCCTCCAGCACCAGCACGTCCCAGCCCGCGTCGGCCAGCAGGTTGGCGGCCACCAGGCCGTTGTGGCCCGCGCCGACGACCACGGCGTCCGCCGTCTGCACCCCGGTCGAGATCATCCGAGCCGGCTACCCGGCCGGTTACCGGGTGAAACGCGTTTGCGTCGGGGGGACCGGGGCATCCACCGCCGCATGTACACGGTTTCGCAGCTCATAGGTGGAGTGTGGGGCGCGGGCGGCACCGGTGGCGAGCTGGTCGTACGCGACCCGGCCGACGGCTCGCCGGTCAGCACCGTGCCGGTGGCGACGGCGGACGAGGTCGGCAAGGCGGTGGAGGCCGCGCGGGGCGTGGCGGCCGACTGGGCGGCGACCGCCCCGGCCGAGCGGGCGGCGGCCCTACACCGGGCCGCGGACGCGGTCGAGGCCACGACGGAGGAGCTGGCCGCGGCGGTCACCGCCGAGATGGGCAAGCCCCTGGCGGACGCCCGGGGCGGCGTCGAGGCGGGGGTCGGCACCCTGCGACAGTACGCGGAGCTGGCCCCGCTGCGCGGCGGGCGGACCCTGCTCGGCGGCGCGGACGCCATCGACTTCATGACCCCGCAGCCGCGCGGGGTGGTCGCCGCGCTCACCCCGTGGAACGACCCGGTGGCGGTCGCCTGCGGGCTGCTCGGCGCTGCCCTGGTGACCGGCAACGTGGTGCTGCACAAGCCGAGTGAACGGACCCCGGCGACCGGATGGCTGCTGGCCCGGGCGCTGGACGGCGCGCTGCCGCCCGGGGTGCTGTCGCTGCTCACCGGGGGCGGCGAGGTCGGCGCGGCGCTGGCCGCCAGCGACGTGGACGTGGTGGCGCACGTCGGCTCCACCGCCACCGGCCGGTCGATCGCCGCGGCGGCGGCCCGGACCGGGGCGAAGCTGCTGCTGGAGAACGGCGGCAGCGACCCGCTGGTCGTCGACGCCGGCATCGACCCGGTCTGGGCGGCGGAGCAGGCGGCGCTGGGGTCGTTCGCCAACGCCGGGCAGATCTGCGTCGCGGTGGAGCGGATCTACGTGCACCGCGACGTCGCCGAGGACTTCGCCGACGCCCTGGTGCGGCGGGCCGAGGCGCTGCGGACGGGACCCGGGCGGGACCCGGGGACCGAACTCGGGCCGCTGGTCGACCGGCGGCACCGGGACCACGTGCACGGGCAGGTGACGGCTGCGGTGGCCGACGGGGCGCGGGTGCGCACCGGCGGCGCGCTGCCGGACGGGCCGGGGGCGTTCTACCCGGCGACCGTGGTCACCGACTGCCGGCACGACATGTCCCTGGTCCGCGAGGAGACGTTCGGCCCGGTCGCCCCGGTGGTCGTGGTGGACTCGTTCAGCGAGGCGCTGCGGTGCGCCGCCGACTCGCCGTACGGGCTGGCCGCCACGGTGCTCACCGGGTCGATGAGCCACGCCCACCGGGCCTGGCGGGAACTCCCGGTCGGCACGGTCAAGGTCAACGCCGTCTTCGGCGGCGCTCCGGGCGGCGCCGCCCAACCGCGTCGCGCCAGCGGCCAGGGCTTCGGCTTCGGCCCGGAACTCCTCGACGAGTTCACCGCCACCAAGGCCGTCCACCTGCAGGCCCCCGGCGGCGGCCACTGGTGAGTGACCCCCGCCGGGGGCGGTGGCGGTGCGGGTTGCTGGGTCAGTCGCCGCGGGCCCTGCGGGTCTCGCGGTCGTTGGCCTTCTCGATGGCCTTGACCAGTTCGGGCTTGGTCATTCGGGAACGGCCGGGAACGTCCAGTTTGCGGGCCACCCCCATCAGGTGGTCCTTGGTGGCGTTGGCGTCCACCCCGCCCGCCGTGGGGGCCCGCCGCTCCGGGCCGCCGCCGGCCGCCTGGCGGTCGCTGGGGCCCTTGCGGCCCTTGGGCTCCCAGTGGTCGCCCACCTTCTCGAACTCGTGCTTCACGGAGGCGAAGGCGGTGCGGTGCGCCCGCTCCCCCTCGCCGTACGTCTCCACCGCCGAGTCGTGCGTCTTCTCCCAGGTGCGCTGAGCCTTGTCCGGGGAGCGCCGCAGCGTGCTGGGCAGTACCTCGCGCCCGGGCATGTCGTCCTCCTCCGCGTCGACGGGATGGCTGACTCCCACCGTTCCCGAGGGCCGCACCGGCAAACCGGGCACCGGGCCGCCACCTGGCCGGGTTTGTCGATTTCCGGCTCCGGGTACCGGCGGGGCCAGGCGAGCAACGGGGTGGCCGGCACCCGGGCCGCCTGGGCGCAGGGGGCGGTCAATGACAGCGACGACGGAACCGGGCACGGCTCCTTCCGGCGGGCCGCTGCGGCTCCCCCGGCGGGTACGCCAGCTGAGCTGGCACACCTGGCGCGGGGTGCTGGTGCGCAGCGGTCAGAACTTCGTGAAGGACAACTGCGCGGACTGGGCCGCCGCGCTCACCTACTACGGGGTGCTCGCGCTGTTCCCGTCCACCATCGTGGTGGTCGCCCTGGTCGGGCTCGTCTCCGACGGCGAGCGGACGGTGGACACCGTGATCGACCTGGCCCGCGAGGTGGGGGCCGGGTCGATGGTCGGCAACGACGGCTTCGTCGGCGTCGTGCGGGGCGTGGTGGACCAGCAGAGCGGCGCGAAGGTGCTGCTCAGTTTCGGTCTGCTCGGCGCGCTCTGGTCGGCGTCGGGGTTCATCGGGGCGTTCACCCGGGCCTCCAACGCCATCTACGGGGTGCGGGAGGGGCGGCCGGTCTGGAGGCTGCGCCCGTTGCAGATCGGCCTGGCCGCCGTGACGCTGGTGCTGCTGGCCGTGGTGGCCACCGGCCTGATCGTCAGCGGCCCGGTCACTGACGCGGTGGGCAACCTGATCAACGCCGGCGGGCTGGCCCGGACGGTGTGGAGCGTCGTGAAGTGGCCGGTGCTGGCCATGGTGGTGATGTCGCTGCTGTCGCTGCTGTTCTGGATCGCCCCGAACGTGCGTCAGCCGCGGTTCCGCTGGCTCACCCCGGGCGGGACGGTGGCCCTGGTCTCCTGGGCGCTGGTCTCCTTCGGCTTCGGCCTGTACGTGGCGAACTTCGGCTCGTACGACGTCACCTACGGCAGCCTCGGCGCGGTGATCGCGTTCCTGGTCTGGCTCTACCTGTCCAACTGCGCGCTGATGCTGGGCGTGCAGATCAACGCCGAGCTGCAACGGGGCCGGCAGATCCAGGCCGGCGACCCCGACCCGGGCGAGCCGGTGCTGCCGCCCCGGTCAGCGGTCGATTCGTGACTGTTTGCCGCTTTCCAGGCGTCCCCTTCGGTTTACCGGCGGCCCCCTCGGGTAGCGCAGGAGACATGGAACGTGGCAGCAGCAAGCACAGCCCGAGGGTTGACGAGCAGATGAGCCAGGAGGTCAGCGGCCTGGTGCAGGGCCCGGGGACCGGTGGCTCGCGGGTCGACGAGTCCCGGCAGCCCGAGCCCGCGGGCGAGGACCAGCCGGAGCCGACCACGGCGCCGGCCGGCGAGCTGCGCACCGGCTCCCCGCAGGGGATGAGTTCCACCGACGTGGAGGCGCGCAGCAGGCTCGGGCGGTTCATCACGATGACCGCCCTGCCCGGCGACCGGGACGCGCTGGTCGCGAACGCGCGCGGCAACAACGCGCCCGACGACATCGTCGCCGCCCTGGAGGGCCTGCCGCCGGGCACCCGTTACCAGACGATTTCCGAGGTGTGGGCCGCGCTCGGGCACAAGAACGAGACGACACGCTGGTGACCGGATCGGCCCACGATCCGACAAACACGCCGGCGCACTGAGGAGGATTGTCGATGAGTGACCTCACCGAGCACGTTGACGTGTCCGTCCCGATCCGGACCGCGTACGACCAGTGGACCCAGTTCGAGGAGTTCCCGCACTTCATGGAGGGTGTGGAGGAGGTCCGGCAGGTCTCCGACACGAAGACCCACTGGACGGTGGAGATCGCCGGGGTCAAGCGCGAGTTCGACGCCGAGATCACCGAGCAGCTGCCGGACGAGCGCGTCGCCTGGAAGTCCACCGGCGGCACCCAGCAGGCCGGCGTGGTGACCTTCCACCGCCTCGACGAGGGCAACACCCGGGTCACCCTCCAACTGGAGTTCGAGCCGCACGGCGTGGTGGAGCAGGCCGGCGACAAGCTCGGCGTCGTCGACCGCCGCGCCAAGGGCGACCTGGAGCGGTTCAAGACGTTCATCGAGCGGCGCGGTCAGGAGACCGGCGCCTGGCGGGGGGCCGTGGACCGCCCGCAGCCCTGATCCTCCGGGCACGCGTTGACGACGGCCGCCGACTCCCGGCGGCCGTCGTCGTTGTCCGGGTACGGCGACGGCCCGGCCGTTTGCGATCACCACCCCCGGGTACGGCGACAGCATGACCGACAACGACAGCCACGTGTGGCGCGACGAGGAACGGCTCCCGCTGGAGGAACTGGACCGGGCGATCGCCCGATCGACGCTCGACGGGCAGTCCGACGACGTGACGGCCAACGACGCCGGCGAGGAGGCCACGTTCGGGCACGGCCCGGAGGCGGTGGACCGCGGCGCGGCACCGGCCGAGCGGGAGCGCGAGCGCACGGACGCCGACCGGGCGTACCGGGCGTCGACCATGGGACGGACCGGCCCGGACAACATGTGATGCCCACCCGCCCCGCCCCCGCCCCGCCCCGACGGCGGGCGGCTCAGCGCCGCCGGGAGGTGGCGGCGTGCAGGGCGAACAGCACCACGGCGAGGACCGTCAGCGCGGGCCCGAGGGCCTGGACCGAGGTGTTGCCGACCAACACGCCGATCCCGGTGGGCACCAGCGCACCACCCAGCCCGGCGGCGGCGATCTGCACCCCGACGGTCCGGTCGGCGTGGGCGGCGCCGACCCGCTCGGCGGTGGTGAGCATGAGCAGCGGGAACACCGGCGCGGCGGCGAAGCCCAGCACCAGCAGGCCGGCCACCGCCACCCAGGCCGGGGCGGGCAGGGCGATCAGCGCGGCGCCCGCGGCCATGCCGAGCAGGCTTCCGCGTAGCACCTTCGCGGCGCCGAGCCGTTCGGACCCGATGCCCTGGACCACCCGCCCCACGAACAAACTGCCCCAGTAGCCCGAGACGCAGACGCCGGCCACCTCGGCGGTCACCCCTCGCCCCTCGGTGAGCAGCAGGAACGCCCAGAGCCCGGCGGCGGCCTCGATCGCGACGTACACCGCGAAGGCGAGCGAGCCCAGCCAGACGGCCGGCAGTCGCAGGGTCTCGCGTACCCGGACCGGGACGGCGGCGGCCTCCTGCGGCCCGGGGTCTGGTGACCCCGGCCCGCCCGCACCCGCCGCGGACCGGTCCCGCCACGCCCGCACGGCGAGGGCGAACGCGGTGGCGAGGGCGAGCTGGGCGGCGGCGACCAGGCCGTACCCCCAGCGCCAGGAGAGGCCGACGGCGAGCGCCCCCGTCATGATCAGCGGGCCGATGGCCACGCCGAGCCCGAAGAACGCGTGCATCCAGTTCATGTGGCGCGGCCCGAACGCGCCGGCCGCGTACGCGTTGAGCCCGGAGTCGATCGCCCCGGAGCCGAGCCCGAGCACCAGCGCGCAGGCCGCCATGACGGCGAGCGCCGGGCTGGTGGCGTAGCCGGTGAGGGCCAGGCTGGCCAGCAGCGTGCTGCCGGCGAGGAGCCGGCCGACGCCGAGCCGGGCCAGGGTGAAGCCGGCCACCAGACTGGAGGTGAGATATCCGACGGTGCCGGCCGTGAGCACCAGGCCGACCGCCTCGGTGGGCACGTCGAAGTCCGCCCGGATGGACGGCCAGCCGACGCCGATCAGCCCGTCCGGCAGGCCGAGGCTGACGAACGCGAGGTAGGCGAGCAGGAGCAGCGAGGCGCGGGGCGGGGCGGAGGTGGACACGGCCGCCCATCCTGCCCCACCCCCGGCCGACCCCGCCCCGGCCGGTCCGACCACGTCCCTCGGGAACAAAAACCCGCGGCGACCGCTACCCCCGAAACGACAAAAAGCGCGGTACGGGTGGCCGCAAAGGCGGACAGGTCATCCAGAATCGTCCGATCGGGTGACGGCGTTCGGCGGGTACCGCGTAAGACTTTCGGAATGCAGCAGGCCTCCGGGTTCCTCACCGTTCGTCAACGCCGTCTCGCCTGGTTCGGCTTCCTCCTCGCCGCCGTCCAGGCGCCGGTGGCCGCCAAGTTCGCCACCGACGACTCCTGGCTGTTCAGCCTCTGTGTCGCCCTGATGGTGGCCACAGTGATCATCGCGGACGACGCCTCGCGGCGCCGCCCCGCCGGCGCGCCCTCCTCCGACTAGTCCCCCAGCCGGCCCCCGTGCCCGGGTCAGGGCACGGGGTCAGCCCTCACCGCCCGGCCGCGCCTCGTGCCCGGCCCGGCCCCGGGTGCGCCGCCGCTCCTTCATCTCCGCCTCGTACAGGTGCCGCCGGCCGCCGGCCAGCTCCTCGCGCGCCCGACGGTCGAGGTCCCGGAACAGCGCGTGGTACCCGTCATCGAAGTCCTCGACGATCTGGAAGGTCCACCGGCCGGCGATCACGTTGCGGCCGAGCAGGTCGGTGGCGATCCGGTCGGCGATCGCGTCGTGCCCGGCGGCGCGGAACTTCGCCACGGCGTCGTCGAGCATCAGGTCGGCGTGGCCGATGAGCTGGTGCATCGAGTAGAGGTGCCCGCGGGCCCGCTCCACGGTCTCCAGCGCCTCGCTGAGCCTGCCCAGCGCCGCCACGGTGGCGTCGCCCACCCCCGGCGGGCGGCGGTGCTGCTCGTCGGGCCCGTCCTGGTGTCCCATCTGCCCCTCCACGGTGTCGGCCGCGCGGCGTGCGCGCAGCCTCCCTTCTGCCCCGTCGCGACCGGGTCGATCCACCCGGTCGGGTGCCGGCCGATGGGCGGAGGACCCGGTACCGGCCGAGCGGCCGACTCCGCCCCGGTTACCAGCCGGTTAACCTCGTTTCTCATGCGTGTGCCGTCGAAGCAGGTGGTCAGCCGTTCCGCAGCGGACTCCGCCAACAGCGTCCTCGCCCGGCTGACCGTCGCGATCGGCACCGCCGGGCTCGCCGCGGCGGCGGCCCGGCCCGGGCTGCTCGCCGAGATCGACCAGCACGCCGCGGCCGTCCGGGACAGCCTCGGCGGCGACCGCCGGCCGCTGAGCCCGGCCGCGCTCGCCGGGTACGCCGAGGGCGTTCGGGACGCGGCGCGGGAGCACGGCTGGCAGCCGCCCACCCGGTCGACGGACTGGTCGGAGGCCGACTGGCCGCTGGCCCGCCTGCTGGCGGTCTGCGCCCTGGCCCGCGCGCTGGAGACCGGCCCGACGCCGCTGCCCACCCTCTGACGTACGCGAGCGGGGAGGGGGCCCGCGCGGACCCCCTCCCCCGTGCTCCTCCCGTCAGGTACCCGGGCGGCCGAACTGCTGGGTCTCGTCGCCCGGCGTGCCGCCGGAGCGGTACGTGCCTTGCTGCCCGCCGCGAGCGCCGGACATCGAGCCCTCGGGCTGGGGCATGGCCTGGGTGCGCTCGGCGCCCGCCCGGTCGGCCATCCGCCGCTCGACGTCGCCCCGGCCGGCGGCCTGGGCCTGGCGGTGCTCCCGCAGCGACCGGGACTCCTCGGCGGCCCGGTTGAGCCAGCCCTCCCAGCGGTTCTGCATCGGCCGCACCAGGCCGCCGCCGACGCCGATGATCAGGATGCCGGCCACCGTGGCGAGCACCGCGATCAGCACCGGGGTGGTGACGGTGGTGGCGATGCCCACCTGGTTCAGCGCGGCGATGATGCCGAGCGCCAGGATGAAGATCGCTGTCAGGTCGGCCAGCACGCGGCCGTACGACAGCCCGCCCAGGAAGCCGGTGACCAGGTCGCGCACCGCGTTGGCGATCGCGGCGGCCACCACCACGACGATGATCGCGATGAACGCCCGCGGCAGCCAGGCGACCACGCCCCGGATCAGGTCGCTGATCGCGTTCGGCCCCCACACCCCGAAGGCGAACTGCAGGGTGAACAGCAGGACGGCGTAGTACGCGAGCCTCGCCAGGATGTCGCTGGCGTCGTACTTGGTGCGTTCCAGCGCGCGCTTCACGCCGCCCCGTTCGACCGCACGGTCGAACCCCACCCGTTCCAATGCCGCGTCCACGATCTTGAGGACCGCTTTGGCGATGAGCCACCCCACCACGAGGATCACGATGAACGCGATCGCCCTCGGGATGAAGAGCAGCACCGACCTCCACATATCGGTCAGGGCGTCCCCGATGTCTACCTGCCCGACCGCGAGGGTTTTCTGCATGGTGTCCCTCCTGTCGCATGGACTTCGGCGCGCGCATACCCGGTCCGCCCGGCAGCACGCCGAGCGCCGGGCAATGAATTTCCCGACATCTCCGTCCAGAACGGCCCTGGCCTGCACTGATGCACACCGGGAGCGGGCGGCGGCGCGGCGCGCACCGCCGTCCCGGCCCTCGATCGGGCCGCCGTCCGGGCGCTCCGGCTAGGCTGCGGGCATGCCAGGCACGGTCGGGCGAGTGCCCACGCCAGCGACGCGCGCCGCGTCGGAGACGGATGCCTCCGGGGCGGCGAACGTCGTTCTCGGCCATCCCTGGGCCGGCACTGCGCTCGGCCCGCCCCAGGGCTGGGACCCGGGGTTACGCGGGGTGGTGGACCTGGTCCTCGCCTCGCCGGTGCCGATGGCGTTCACGTACGGCGACGCCCTCCTGCTGCTCTACAACGACGGGTACGCGGCGCTGATCGGCGACCGCCACCCCGGCGCGGTGGGCCGGCCGGCGGCCGAGGTGTTCGCCGACGTGTGGGCCGAGCCCGGCGTCGGCGACGTGATCGACCGCGCCTACCGGCAGGGCGAGTCGTTCCTGGAGAAGGAGGCTGCGTTCCCGTTCGACCGGCACCGCCCCGGCTCCCGCGAGCAGGCCGTGTTCACCCGGGGCCACTCCCCGGTGCGGGACAGCACCGGACGGATCGTCGGGGTGCTGACCGTCGCCGCCGAGACCAGCCAGGTCACCGAGCAGCTGCAGAGCCTCAGCGACGTGGCCGCCGCGCTGGCCGGCACGCTCACCCTGGACGACGTCGCCCGGGTCGCCCTGCGCTACCTGCTGACCGCGTTCGACGCCGACCGGGTCACCTTCGGCGTGGACGACGGCGCGGGTTGGCGCACGGTCCGGCGGGTGCGCGGCGAGCTGCTGGACGAGGCCGACGAGCGGCTGCCCCCGCTCTGGCGGCGCTCGCCCGCCGACTCCCCCGGGCCGCTGATCGTGGCCGCCCGCAGCGGCGTGCCCCAGTTCGTCGGCGACGGGCAGCCGCTGCGGGACATCGCGGTGGACCGGCACGACCAGAAGGTCCGGGCGCTGGCCGCCCAGCCGCTGCGGACGTCGGTCCTGCGCGGCGGCCTGACCGTCGGCTACCACGAGGCCCACCTCTGGCCGGCCGCCGAACGCGCCCTGCTCGCCGCCTCGGCCGAGCTGATCGGCCAGGCCGCCGAGCGCGCCCGCCGGTTCGAGACCCAGCACGGCACCGCCCAGCTCCTGCAACGCAGCATGCTGCCCGAGCGCCTGCCGGACCTGCCCCGGCTGCGGATCGCCGCCCGGTACGACCCTGGCGTCGACGGCAACGCCGCCGGTGGGGACTTCTACGACGCGTTCCTGCTGCCCACCGGCGAGCTGGGCATCGTGCTCGGCGACGTGGCCGGGCACGACGTGCAGGCGGCGGCGCGGATGGGCCAGGTCCGGGCGGCGTTGCGCGCGCTGGCCCTGGCCGATCCCCGGCCGGACGCCGTGCTCGCCGGGCTGGACCGCCTGGTGGGCAGCCTCGGCACCGAGACCGGCACGTACGAGCTGTTCGTGACCGTGGTGTTCGGGGTGGTCGACACGCAGCGGGAGCAGCTCACCCTGGCCAGCGCCGGACACCCCGCGCCGCTGGTGCGCCGCGCCGGCCCCGACGGCGGGTCGGTGGCGCAGTACCTGGACGTGCCGCCCGGGGCCCCGCTCGGGCTGGGCTGCGCTCCGCGCACCACCACGGTCCCGTTCGCCCCGGGGGACACCGTGCTGCTGTTCAGCGACGGGGTGGTGGAGCGGCGGTGGCAGAGCCTCACCGCCGGGCTGGACGACCTGGCCGCCGCCGTGGCCGGTGCCCCCAGCGGCGACCCCCGGGCGCTGTGCGCGGTCGCGACCGCCGCCGTGGAAGGCGCCACCGAGGACGACGTGGCGGTGCTGGCGGTGGAGCACGCGCTGATGCCGAGCCGCTCGGCGAGCATGGAGGTGCCGGCGGAGCCGACCGCGCCGAGCCGGGTGCGGCACTGGTTGACGGCCCAGCTGGCCGACTGGCAGGTGCCCGAGGCGGTGATCGGGGCCGCCGTGCTGTGCACCAGCGAGCTGACCACCAACGCGCTGCTGCACGCCGGAACCGCCGCCCGGGTCGAGATCGACCTCAGCCCGGAGCGGCTGCTGGTGTCGGTGGCCGACTCCGGCACCCGGGGCACGGTGACCCGGGCCCGCACCGACACGTTGAGCAGTCGGGGCCGCGGGCTCGGCCTGATCGAGCAGCTCAGCGACGCCTGGGGCACCGACCCGACGGTGCGCGGTTCGACGGTCTGGTTCGAGATCCTCGTCCCGTCCGGGTAGCCGGGCGGCGGGCGGACAGGGCTCGCCGCGAAGTACAACGACAGCGACCGGTCGGGTGACCGCCGCCGCGAAGGGCCTCGCCCCGGACGACCTCCCACGTGCGCCGGAGGGTCGTCCGCGTGGGTCACCGAGGGCTGACCGCCCGGAGCCCGTGGGCCTGCGGGACCGGTGAGCCGGCGGATCAGTTACGGGCGGCGCGCATACCGGGGCCGCCGACGGGGCAAGGACCGTCACCACCTGCCCACGGCCGTGGGCGAGGTCGAAGGGTGGTGCGGTGGAACCGGTAGACGTCGCGTTCGCGGTGGTGGGGCTGGGCGCCCTGCTCGCCGGGATCCTCCCCCGATTGCTGGAGCGCCGGCCATTGTCCATGCCGATCGCGTTCCTCGGCCTGGGCATGCTGATCTTCATCCTGCCCACCGGGCTGCCCAGCCCGGACCCGCTGGCGCATCCCGAGATCGCCACCCACCTCACCGAGATCGGCGTGATCGTCGCGCTGATGGGCGCGGGCCTCAAGATCGACCGTCCGTTGAGCTGGGCCAGGTGGTCGTCCACCTGGCGGCTGCTGGCGATCGCGATGCCGATCTGCATCGCGGCCGTGGCGCTGCTCGGCTGGTGGTGGGCGGGCCTCGTGCCGGCCACAGCGCTGCTGCTGGGCGCGGCGCTGGCCCCGACCGACCCGGTGCTCGCCGCCGATGTGCAGGTCGGCGAGCCGACCGACGTGGAGGACTCCGAGGACGAGGTGCGCTTCGCGCTGACCTCGGAGGCCGGCCTCAACGACGGCCTGGCCTTCCCCTTCGTGTACGCGGCCATCGCGATCGCCAGCACCAGCCTCGCCCCGGCGGACTGGTTCGCCGACTGGTTCACCGTGGACGTGCTGTACAAGCTGGCCGTCGGCATCGGCGGCGGGCTGCTGGTCGGCTGGCTGCTCGGCAAGCTGTTCTTCCGGGCCCCGAGCGAGCTGCGGCTCGCCCGGCACGCCGAGGGCTTCCTCGCGTTGGCCGCCACCTTCCTCGCGTACGGGCTGGTGGAGGTGGTCGGCGGCTACGGCTTCCTGGCCGTCTTCGTGGCGGCCCGGGCGATCCGGGCGGCCGAGCGGACCCACGAGTTCCACTCGGTGCTGCACGACTTCGCCGAGCAGATCGAGCGGCTGCTGACCGTCCTGCTGCTGCTGCTCTTCGGGGGCGCGGTGGTCGGCGGTCTGCTCGCCCCGCTGACCTGGCCGGCGGCGCTGGTCGGGCTGGCGCTGGTCCTCGTGGTCCGGCCGCTGGCCGGGTGGCTGTCGCTGCGCGGCGCGCCGGGTCGACCGGCGGAACACTGGGTGATCTCGCTGTTCGGCATCCGGGGCGTCGGCTCGCTCTACTACCTGGCGTACGCGACGACGAAGGCGGACTTTCCGCAGGCCGACCTGATCTGGGCCACGGTCGGGCTGGTGGTGATCGTCTCGGTGGTGGTGCACGGCGTCGCCGCCACCCCGGTCATGCAACTCCTCGACCGCGCGGGCGAACGCACCGAGACCCCCGCCGAACCCACCCCCACCCCCACCCCCGTCTAGCCACCCCCACCCGCCCCCGCCCCAACCCGCGATCTTGCACTTACGGCCCGAATATAACGGACGAAGGCCGCAGAACACGGGCCGCAAGTGCAAGATCGACGGGGGCGGGGGTGGGGACGGAGGCGGGGGCGGGGCGGAACGGGGGTGGTTAGGAGGGGGTTAGGCGGGTGGCCAGGGCGCGGCCGAGGTCGCGGCCCGAGCGCCAGGCGGTCTGCACCCGGGGCTTGCCGAAGGCGTCGCCGGCCAGCCCGATGCCGTCGGCGTCCAGGTGGTACGTCCCGGCCTCGCCCGGCGCGGCCGGCGTGGCGTACGCCCAGCGGTGCACGTGCACGAGCGCGGCGGGCTCGGGCAGGCCGAGCAGGTCGCGGACGGCCTGTTCGATGGCCCGGCCGGCCCCGGTCGGCTGGGCGAGGTGACCGGCGGCGAACGTGGCCGTGGTGTGCGCGACCAGCACCGGGGCGCCGTCGCCACGCCGGTCTCCGTCGTCGCAGACGAGCCTGAGCAGGGGATGGTCGTTGACGAATGCGCCGCGGAAGTCGGGCCAGGACCGGGCCGGGAAGCGCAGCACCGCGCTCAGCGTCGGCGACCACCGCTGCGCCTGCACGGCGGCGGTGGCCGCCGCGAGCGCCGGGTCGAGCAGCAGGGCAGCCTGCGGGCCGGGCACGGCCAGCGCCACGGCGGCGCAGGGCGAGCCGTCGACGGCCGGCCCGGGGTCGACGCCGAGCACCAGCCGGTCGACCATCACCGGCAGGTCGGCGGCCAGGTGCTCGACCAGCGACCGCAGCCCGCGCGGGGCCGCCCAGCGCACCGGTCCGGGGACCTCGCGCCGGCCCTGCGCGGAGTACGCCACGAAGGTGTCGGTCCACTCCCGGGCCAGCCCGGCGGTCGCCCAGCCGCGCACCACCTCGGCGAAGTCCGGGTCGCTGACGGTGAAGTACGCCGCGCCGATGTCCGCCGGGCGCCCGTCGAACCGCTTGCTGGCCATCCGGCCACCCGCCACCCGGGCGCGCTCGCGGATCTGTACCGGGACGCCCGCCCGGACCAGCTCGGCGGCGCACGCCACCCCGGCGATCCCCGCCCCGACCACCACGACCCGTGTCCGGTCCGCATCCATCCGGTGATGGTAGGGCGTTCCCGGCCGGGCCCGCCCCCGGCACGCGCGGCCGCGCCTTTCCCCGGCCACCGTGCCCGCCCCCGGCCACGCGCCGCCGCGCCCCTCCCCGGCCACTGTGCCCGCCCGGCCGCGTGGACTGCAAGCTCCGTTGCCGGTCTGGCAAACTGGTGGCATGGGCGACGACCTCGACCGCGCGCTCGCCGGGGTGGGGCCCCGGCTCCGTGCGCTGCGCCGGCAGCGCGAGACCACCCTGGCCGACCTGTCGGCGACGACCGGGATCTCGGTGAGCACCCTGTCCCGGCTGGAGTCCGGCGCCCGCCGGCCGACCCTGGAGCAGCTACTCCCGCTGGCCCGGGCGCACGGCGTGACGCTCGACGACCTGGTGGGCGCCCCGCCGACCGGCGACCCGCGCGTCCACCTGCGCCCGGTCAGCCGGCACGACATGACCATGCTCCCGCTGACCCGCCGGGCCGGCGGCATCCAGGCGTACAAGCTGGTGATCCCGGCCGGCAACCGCCGGCGGGAACCGGACCCGCAGACCCACGAGGGCTACGAGTGGCTCTACGTGCTCAACGGCCGGCTTCGGCTCGTCCTCGGCGAGCGGGACATGGAGCTGACCCCCGGCGAGGCCGCCGAGTTCGACACCCGGGTGCCGCACTGGTTCGGGGCCGCCGACGGCGAGCCGGTCGAGTTCCTCAGCCTCTTCGGCCGGCAGGGAGAGCGCGCCCACCTGCGCGCCCGGCCGAAGGCGCAGCACCCGCCGGAGCGACCCGACGAGCGCTGACCCCTGCGGTGGGTCCGGGGCCATGCCTGTTTTTGATCTTGAAGAAAGCGCGCCCGGTCGCGGGAGGTCAGCGCGGTGGCAGGCGGTGCAGCTCGACCCGGTCGAGCCGTCCCGCCGCCACCCGCGCCGTCAGGTAGGTGGCGTACGGCTGGCTGCGCCGGTCGGTCGGCGAGCCGGGGTTGAGCAGCCGTAGCCCGCCCGGGGCGACGGTGTCCCACGGGATGTGCGAGTGGCCGAAGACGAGCAGGTCCGCGTCGCCGTACGCGGCGGAGCAGCGCTCCTCGCGGCGGGCCCGCGGGCCGGTCTCGTGCACCATGGCGACCCGCAGGCCGTCCAGCTCGACCCGGGCCACCTCGGGCAGCCGGGCCCGCAGTTCGGGCCCGTCGTTGTTGCCGTACACGCCGATCAGGCGGCGGGCCTGGGCCTCGATGGCGTCGAGCAGCGCGACGTCCACCCAGTCCCCGGCGTGCAGCACCACGTCGGCGGCGTCGATCGCCGCCCAGAGCGGCGCCGGCAGGTCGCGGGCCCGCTTCGGCACGTGGGTGTCGGCCGTGATCACCAGGCGCATTCCGCAATTCTCGCCCCCCGAGGGCCGGCGGGGGCGTCACGGGGTCTTCACACGCCGGCAACAGGCGCGTACCTTGACGGGAACGCGTGGGAGCGCTTCCACGCACTTTCATCGATACATGGAGGACGCCCCATGCGAAGCAGACCGGCGCTCGCGGCCCTGGCCGCCGGCGCGACCACACTCGCCGCCGCCGCCACCGTCGCGGTCGGCCTCGTCGGAACCGCGCCGGCCGTGGCCGCCGACTCCGTGTTCTACGTCGACCCGCAGACCAACGCCGCCCAGTGGGTGGCCGCCAATCCGGGCGACCAGCGCGCCGCCGTGATCCGGGACCGGATCGCCGCCGTCCCGCAGGCCCGCTGGTACACCCGGACCAACACCCCCACCGTACGGGCCGAGGTGGACCAGTTCGTCGGGGCCGCCGCCGCGGCGGGGAGGATCCCGATCCTGGTGGTCTACAACATCCCGAACCGGGACTGCAGCGGCGCCAGCGGTGGCGGCGCGCCGGACCACGCCAGCTACCGGCAGTGGGTCGACCAGGTGGCCGCCGGGCTGGCCGGCCGGCCCGCCTCGATCGTGCTGGAGCCGGACGTGCTCCCGCTGATGACGAACTGCCAGAGCGCCGCCCAGCAGGCCGAGACCAAGGCATCCATGGCGTACGCCGGCAAGAAGCTCAAGGCCGGCTCGGCACAGGCGAAGGTCTACTTCGACGCCGGGCACTCGGCGTGGCTCTCCCCCGCCGACATCGCCGCCCGGCTGACCGGCGCGGACATCGCCAACAGCGCCGACGGCATCTCGCTCAACGTCTCCAACTACCGGACCACCGCCGAGTCCGTCGGGTACGCCAAGCAGGTCATCGCCGCCACCGGCGTGTCCCGGCTGAAGGCCGTGGTCGACACCAGCCGCAACGGCAACGGCCCGGCCGGCTCGGAGTGGTGCGACCCGCCGGGGCGGGCGATCGGCACGCCGAGCACCACCGCCACCGGGGACAGCGCGATCGACGCGTACCTCTGGGTGAAGCTGCCCGGCGAGGCCGACGGCTGCCTCGCCGGGGCCGGCCAGTTCGTCCCGCAGCGGGCGTACGACCTGGCGGTCGCCGCTGGGCCGATCCCGACCACCGCCGCCCCCACCACGGCCGCCCCCACCACCGCGCCCCCGACGACCGCGCCGCCCACCACCGCGCCACCGACCACGCCGGCCCGGGGCTGCGCGGTCACCTTCACCCCGAACACCTGGACCGGCGGGTTCACCGCCGAACTGCGGGTGACCAACCGGGGCGGGGCGCTCAGCTCGTGGACGGTGGCCTTCACCGCCGGCCCCGGCGTACGGCTCACCGGCGGCTGGAACGGCGAGTGGAGCCAGAGCGGTGAGCAGATCACCGTGCGCAACTCCGCCTGGAACGGCAGCCTGCCGGCCGGCGGCACGCTGAGCGTCGGTTTCCAGGGCACCTACTCCGGCGGCACGCTGCCCACCCCGGTCGGCTTCACCCTCAACGGGGCTGCCTGCTCCTGACCCCGCGACGGCGACGCCGACGCGCACCACGCCCGCCGACGCGCACCACCCCGGCCGACGGGGCCCCGCACCCGGGGCCCCGCCGGTCCGTACCGTCGACGGTTGACCGGGGAGCGCCCACGGGTCGGCCGGCCCGCGCCGGCGATCGATCCGAGCGGACGCGCTCAGGCGCCCTGGCCCTGGTTCTGCATCAGCCCGCCGTCCATGAAGTACGTCGAACCGGTCACGTAGTCGGCGTCGTCGCTGGCCAGGAAGACGGCGAGCCGGCCGATCTCCTCGGGCAGGGCGGCCCGCTTCCACGGGATGCTCTGCACCTGCTCCTGGAGGTACGCCGGGTCGTCGATGGCCTTCTGGTTGAACGGGGTGAGCACCATCCCCGGCCCGATGTTGTTGACGTTGAGGTGCATCGGCGCCACCTCCAGGGCCAGGCTCTTGGCGAACTCCAGCAGCGCGCCCTTACTGGTGTCGTAGTCGGAGCCGCCGGCCCGGGCCACCTCCTGGTGGACCGAGGTGATGTTGATGATCTTCCCGTGGCCGCCCTGGTCCCGGCGGTGCCGGACGAACCGGCGGGAGCAGAAGAACGCCCCGTAGACGTTGGTCCGGATGGCCCGGTCCCAGGTCTCGGTGTCCAGGTCGGCCACCGGGATGCCCGAGGCGTCCACCCCGGCGTCGTTCATCAGCACGTCGAGCGCCCCGAACTCCGCCAGGGCCTCGTCGAACATCGCCTCGACCTGGGACTCCTCGGTGATGTCGCACTGCACCACCACCGCCCGCCGGCCGGCCTGCGCCACCTTGTCCCGGGTGTGGTTGGCCCCGGCGTGGTCGTGCAGGTAGTGCACCACCACGTCGGCGCCCTCGCGGGCGAACTCGATGGCCGTGGCCTGGCCGATGCCCGAGTCCGAGCCGGTGATCAGGGCGGTCCTTCCGTCGAGCCGTCCGGTCATCAGCGTGCTCCCTCCGTTCGTCCCGCGCCTGTCGGCACGGTCCGGCGCGGGCCGTCCGCGCCCTGGCGTCGCCGCTCGTCGGCCTCGGTCAGCCAGCCGGCGGCGTTGATCAGGCCGATGTGCGAGAAGGCCTGCGGGAAGTTGCCGAGCTGCTCCCCGGTGGCCTGGTCGATCTGCTCGGCGAACAGGCCCAGGTCGTTCATCCGGCTGGCGAGCGACGTGAACATCCGCTCGGCCCGGTCCAGCTCGCCGGCCAGCGCCAGGCAGCTCGCCAGCCAGAACGAGCAGATGACGAAGCCGGCCGGGTCGCCGTCCCAGCGGCGCAGCAGGCCGTCGCGGGACAGCCGGGCCTCGATGACGTCCATGGTGGAGCGGAACCGGTCGTCGTCGGCGGGCAGGAACCCCACCAGCGGCATGATCAGCACCGAGGCGTCCAGCTCGTCCGAGCCGAAGGCCCCGGTGTACGCGCCGAGCCGGTCGTTCCAGCCCCGGTCCAGCACCGCCGCGCGAACCTCGTCGCGGGCGGCGGCCCAGCGGGCCAGGTCGGCGGAGTCGCCGAGGCGGGGGCCGAAGCGCACCGCCCGGTCCAGCGCGGTCCAGCACTGCACCTTGGACGAGACGTAGTGCCGCTCCGCGTCCCGGGCCTCCCACATGCCGGCGTCCGGGCGGTGCCAGTCGGCGACCGCCTGGTCGGCGAGGGCGCGCAGGAGCTGGTGCACCTCGGGGTCCATCGGATCGAGGTAGTGGCGCATCAGCCACGCCGCGTCGAGGACCTCCCCCAGCACGTCGGTCTGCCGCTGTTTCCAGGCGTCGTTGCCGACGAAGACGGGTTGGCTGTCGGCGTACCCGGCGAGGCCGTCGAGGCGGTGCTCGGAGAGGTCCCGCTCGCCCTCCACGCCGTACATGATGGGCACCGGCTGGTTCCCGATGCGGCCCATCGCGTGGGCCACCCAGGCGAACTGCCGGTTGGCCTCGTCGGGACAGGCCGCCAGCCAGAGCGCCTGGAGGGTGAGGCTGAAGTCGCGGACCCAGACAAAGCGGTAGTCGTAGTTGCGGTTCCCGCCGAGCTGCTCGGGCAGCGAGGTGGTCGCCGCGGCGACGATCGCGCCGCTGGGCTGGTAGGTCATGCCCTGCACGACCAGCGCGCTGCGGCGCACCTGCTCCGCGAACCGGCCGTGGTACGGGTGCAGCTCGGCCCAGGACCGCCAGCCCGCCGCCGCCTCGGCAACCGTCGGCGCGGCGTCGGGGGTCAGGGGCGGGCCGGCGTCGTAGGTCGGCGCGTACCCCAGCGTGAAGCCGTACGACTCGCCGGCCCGGACGGTGAACGTCGCGGCGGCCTCGCCCTCGCCGCACCGCACGGGCACGTCGCCGCGCAGTCGCAGGCGGGCCGCGCCGACGGTCGCCTCCACCCCGTCGCCGGTGCACACCAGGTACGGGACGACCCGGCCGTACTCGAACCGGGGGCGGTAGCGCAGCCGCACCGGGACCACACCGGAGACGCCCTCCACCAGCCGGGCCAGCACCCGGGGCGAGCTCAGCCCGATGTCGTGGCCGCGCGCGCCGGGCTCCAGCGCCAGCGTGTCGGTCACCGCCACCGACCCGTCCCGGGTGGTGAAGACGGTCCGCAGCACCAGCGTGTCCTCCAGGTAGGAGCGTTCGGTGGTGAAGTCGCCGTCGGGCCGGATCGACCAGTGGCCCGCGTCGTCGTCGAGCAGCCGCCCGAAGACCGACGGGGCGTCGATCCGCGCCGGGCACCACCAGTTGACCGAGCCGGCCCGGTCGACCAGCGCCGCGCTGCGGCCGTCGGCCAGGAAGCCGTGCTCGCTGATCCGTCCGCTGTCCACGGCCGTGCCTACCCGGCGGCGCCGACCAGCATTCGTCGGGGCACCGCCGGATGCGGCCGGACAGGTCCCGCGCGTCGTCCCTCCCGGTCGGGGCTCGGCGACCGGAGACCGGTCCGGCGCGTCGGGCATCCGGATCGGGACGGGGACCCCTGGACCGGGGGGAGGCGGCGCGTTACCGCCCGCCGCCCGGGGGAAGGCGGGAGGTCGACGAAGGAGGATGCTCATGCTCAGACCCTCGAACCCCACCGCGACCTGGCAACCCGGAACATCGGGCGGAAACGACCTCCCGTCCGGCCCGGCGGGCCGTCCCGCCCCACCCGGCGGCGCCGGTCACGGCCCGCCGGCCGGGACCCCGACCGTGACGATCGGGTCGTACCCGGACTATCCGTCCGCACAGCGGGTGGTGGACTACCTGGCCGACAACCGGTTCCCGGTGGAGCGCACCGCGATCGTGGGGACGAACCTCACCCTGGTCGAGACGGTGCTGGGCCGGATGACCACGGGCCGGTCGGCCCTGCTCGGCGCGGGCACCGGCGCCTGGTTCGGCCTGTTCATCGGGCTGCTCTTCGGCATCTTCACCACCGGTAACTGGGTGGCGGTGATCCTGGTCGGCCTGGTGATCGGCGCGATCTGGGGCGCGGTGTTCGGCGCGGTCGCGCACGCGATGACCGGTGGGCAGCGGGATTTCACGTCCGCCAGCTCCCTGCGCGCCGGCCAGTACGCGGTAACCGTCGACGCCGACCAGGCCGACCAGGCCCGGCAGTTGCTGGGCCGGATGCACCTGACGCCGACGGGCGCGACGGCCCGCTGAGCCCGACGCCGACGGACGGCCCCGGAGCGACGGCCCCGGGGCCGTCGCTCCGCCCGAACCACCCGCCCGAGCCACCCGCCCGAACCACCCGCCCGAACCACCCATCGGGAGCGGGCGACGGGCGATCCCCAAGATCAAAGACTGCGGTTCTGCGACAGATACACCCTGGACGTTCGGTACGGTGTGCTGGTGACTTTCCTCGTTGTCTCGCCGCCACCGCCGACCCGGTAACGACACCTCCACCGACCCGGCTCTCACCTTCCTGAGCCCGGGTGCGTTCTTTGGTGCCCGGGCGGCGATGACAACGGAGAATTGTGTGAACACAAACGCGCCCTCTTCCGTGGGGCGAGGAATCTTCTACATCTGCGTGGCGGCTGTCGCCTGGGGAACCGGCGGCGCCGCGGCGGCCGTCCTCTACGACACCAGCGGCATGGGACCGGTGGCCGTGTCCTTCTGGCGGTTCGCCGGCGGGGTCCTGCTCCTCGCCGCCGGTCACCTGGTGGTCCGACGTCGCACGGCAGCCCCGGCCAGCGCACCGGCGCGCGGCCGGTGGCGGCACGTGGTGACGACCGGGGTGGGGCTGGCCGTCTACCAGACCGCCTACTTCGCCGCCGTGGGCTACGCGGGGCTGGCCGTCGCGACGGTGGTCACGCTGGGATCCGGGCCGATCCTCATCGCCCTCGGGTCCCGCGTCCTGATGGGAGAACGGATCGGCAGGGCCGGCGCCGTGACGGTCACGCTGGCGCTGGTCGGGCTGGTCCTCTTGGTGGGGGGCGGGAGCGCCAGCAGAGCCTCGGCACCGGCGCTGGGGTTGGCCTGCGCACTGCTGTCCGCCTGCGGGTATGCCGGCGTCACCCTGCTCAACCGGAAGATGGGCCGTGACGGCACCAGCGGCAGCCCGCAGGCGACGGCCTTGGGCGGGTTCGCCGTCGGGATGGTGTGCCTGCTCCCCCTGGCCCTGCTCGAAGGGCTCCTACCCACCTCGGGCGACGCCGGCCAGGTGCTGGGCCTGGTCGCCTACCTCGGGTTCGCCCCGACCGCGCTGGCGTACAGCCTGTTCTTCGCCGGGCTGGCCACGGTCCGGGCGACCACCGCGTCGGTCATTGCGCTGATGGAGCCGGTCACCGCCACTGTCATCGCGGTGCTGCTGCTCGACGAGCGGCTCACGGTGACCGCCACCGTCGGCTCGGTCGTGCTGCTCGGGGCCGTGGTCGCGCTGACGCTCGGGGAGCAGCGGGCCAATGCGGCGCAGCAGGCCACGCCGACCGGGACGGCGCAACACCCGACGCCGGCACGCTCCGGCTGAGACACGCGCCGCCCGTCCCGGCGGCCTCGGCCGTACGAGGCGGGGTCAGCGCTGACCCGCCGACTCCGCCTCGTACGCCAGGCCAGCGACCGTCACCGACCGTTGCCCTGACGATGAGCGGAGACCTACCAGTTCCGGAGCATTCCGGGGCCGGGCGGCCACCCCGGGAACCGCCGCCGGCGATCAGCCAGGCGTGCAAGGTCGTGCTCGATCCCGGAAAGTGTGGCCTCCTACCCGCAACGAGGCCACACTTTCCCTGATCGAGCACGACCTTGTTCCGCGATCCAGCGTGATCGTGTGCGCTCGTGTGCGCTTGTACGGACCCAGACCACGCCAGGGGCCCGCCCGCGCAGGGAGCAAACCTGAACGCCCGGAGCGGGCCGGCCCCCGGGGGATCCCACCCCGCCCTCACCCACGCCGAGCCGACAGCGCCGAGCCGAGCCGAGGCAGGCCGACTTCGACACAGGCTCTAGCCCGGATCGGTGGCGAGGCGCGCGTGCAGGTGTTCGTCGTGGCGGCGGCCGTCGCCGTAGCGGTACGACTGGCGCAGCGTGCCCTCGGCGAGGTAGCCCGCCCGGTCGGCCACCCGGCAGGACGCCACGTTCGCCACGGCGTGGCAGAGCTCGATGCGGTGCAGGCCCAGCGCCGCGAAACCCCACGTGGTGAGCCGCCGGACCGCGCCCGTGGCGACGCCCCGTCCCCGGGCGGCGGGGACCGTCCAGTAGCCGACGCTGGCGTTCCCGCCGCCGATCCGGTGCATCGACACCGACCCGAGCAGCTCGGCGTCGCCCGGGTCGGCCACCGCGAGGGACACGTGTTCGCCGCTCGACCAGTCCGCCCGCCGGCGCACCCAGTCGCGCGCCCGCGCCTCGTCCATGTCGCCCTGCGGGTTCCACGTGGCCACCTCCGGGTCACCCAGGGCGGCCAGCACGTCGGGGGCGTCTGCCACCCGCCAGGGGCGCAGCAGAAGGCCGGGGGCGGCGAGTACGACGTGTTCCACGGGGCAGTCTGGCACGCCGCCGACCCGGCCATGCGGAGGCATTCCCGGCTGCTTCCCTTCAAATCCGAAGCTTCCCATCCTCATCCGCCTACTGTGACCCCGGACGCAGCGCAGAGGTAGTTGTTAAATTTTGAAAGAGTGCTACTGTTTCGGCATGACGGAGAGCCTGGACGACGAGCGGATGGCCTGCTGGCGTGCCTACATCGAGGCGAGCCAGCGGCTGTTCACCCAGCTCGAGGACGACCTGCGGGCCGACAGCGAGCTGAGCTTCGCCGACTACCACGTGCTCGTGCTGCTCTCCGAGGCGCCGGGGCAGCGGCTGCGGATGGGCGAGCTGGCCGGCCGGCTGGTCTTCTCACCCAGCCGGCTGACGTACCAGATCTCCTCGATGCAGAAGCGCGGCCTGGTGGCCAGGGAGGCCTGCCCCGCGGACCGGCGCGGCAGCGAGGCGGTGCTCACCGCCACCGGGCTGCTGGCGCTGCGCGAGGCCGTGCCGCACCACCTGCGCTCCGCCCGCACCCACCTGATGGACGACCTCGACGACGCCGAGATCGCCTGCCTGAACCGGGTCTTCGACCGCCTCGGCCGGCGCCTGCGCGCCGACCGCGACGCCTCGTCCACCCTCAGCGAATAAGGAGTTCGAGATGCCCGCCATCACCGTCGACGACGTCCTCGTCCTGCCCCGCCTGCCCCGGCTCGACGAGACCGCCACCTACCGGCCGGTCCGCCGGCTGACCACCGCCCCCAGCGGACACGAGGGCGAGGGCTTCCCCGTCCGCCGGGCCTTCGCCGGGGTGCCGATGCACGAGCTGGACCCGTTCCTCCACCTCGACCAGATGGGCGAGGTGGACTACGCGCCGGGCGAGCCGAAGGGCACCTCGTGGCATCCGCACCGCGGCTTCGAGACGGTGACCTACATGATCGACGGGATCATGGACCACCAGGACTCGCAGGGCGGCGGCGGCACCATCACCGACGGCGACACCCAGTGGATGACGGCCGGCAGCGGCCTGCTGCACATCGAGGCGCCGCCGGAGCACCTGGTGGCCAGCGGCGGCCTCTTCCACGGCCTCCAGCTCTGGGTGAACCTGCCGAAGGTGGCGAAGATGATGCCGCCGCGATACCAGGACATCCGGGGCCGGGAGTCGGTGCTGCTCACCACGCCGGACGGCGGCGCGCTGATCCGGGTCATCGCGGGCGAGGTGGCCGGGCACCGGGGGCCGGGCTCGACCCACACCCCGATCAGCATCGCCCACGTCACGGTGCAGCCCGGCGCCGAGCTGAGCCTGCCCTGGCAGCCGGACTTCAACGCGCTGGTCTACGTGCTCGCCGGGCGCGGCACGGTGGGCGCCGACCGCCGGCCGTTCCACACCGGCCAGCTCGCCACCCACGGTCCGGGCGACGCGCTGCGGGTCACCGCCGACGCGAAGCAGGACTCGAACACCCCCGCCCTGGAGCTCTACGTGATGGGCGGGCAGCCGATCCGGGAGCCCGTGGCGCACTACGGCCCGTTCGTGATGAACACCCGGGACGAGCTGATCCAGGCGTTCGAGGACTTCCAGGCCGGCCGGCTCGGGGTGGTCCCGGCCGAGCGGCTGCCGCACACCGGAGGCCAGGGCGACCGCCCCTGACCACCGGGCGTGACGGGCGTCACCGGGTGCCCCCCGGTGGCGCCCGCCGGCGGGCTCAGGAGACCGCGAAGATCCCCACCACCCCCAGCAGCACCATCACCAACACGGCCACCAGGGCCCCGCGCTCACTCTCCACCGGCTGTTCGCGGTCCTCGGTCACGGCGTCGGTCGTCTCGGCGGGCATCGTGTGGCCTCCTCGGTGTTTCGCGTCAGGGTCGTCGGGCGTCGCGCGGGAAACGTCGGCCAGGTCACCGGGGGTGCCGGCCGGCGTGCGGGCCCGGCGCGGGGGCCCTACCGTGAGGACGTTGTCGACCTCGGGAGGCTGGAAACGTGCCGATGCGGGACTGGTTCCTCACCGCGCAGGAACGCGCCAACCCAGCCTCCGAGTTACCCGTCTGGACGACCGGAAACCTCGCCGAGCCGCTGATTCACGGCGCGGCGTACTTCGACCGGCTGGTCAGCGAGGTGGAGGCGCTTCGGGAGGGCGACCACCTCTTCTTCACCGACTGGCGCGGCGACCCTGACGAGCTGATGCGCCCGGACGGGCCGACCGTGGCCCAGCTCTTCAGCCGCGCCGCCCAGCGCGGCGTGGTGGTCAAGGGCCTGCTCTGGCGCTCGCACCTCGACTCGCTGTCGTTCAGCGAGGCGGAGAACCGCAGCCTCAGCGAGACGATCTGCGCGGCCGGCGGCGAGGTGCTGCTCGACCAGCGGGTCCGCCGCGGCGGATCGCACCACCAGAAGCTGGTGGTGCTGCGCCGTCCCGCCGCCCCCGAGCGGGACGTCGCCTTCGCCGGCGGGATCGACCTGTGCCACAGCCGCCGGGACGACGCCGAGCACCACGGCGACCCGCAGGCGATCGGGATGTCCCCCCGGTACGGCGACACCCCGCCCTGGCACGACGTGCAGCTCGCCCTGCGCGGGCCGGTGGTCGGCGCGCTGGACACGGTCTTCCGGGAGCGGTGGACCGACCCGATGCCGCTGGACTCGGAGAACCCGCTGGCGTACCTGCGGGACCGGCTGCGCGGCTCGGACCTGCGCCCGGATCCGCTGCCCGAGCAGCCGGCCGACCCCCCGCCGTGCGGCCCGCACCGCATCCAGGTGCTGCGCACCTACCCGGCGGTGCGCCCGCGCTACTCCTTCGCCCCCGACGGCGAGCGCACGGTGGCGCGCGGCTACACCAAGGCCGTACGCCGGGCCCGCCGGCTGATCTACCTGGAGGACCAGTACCTCTGGTCGACCGAGGTGGCCGACCTGTTCGCCCGGGCGCTGCGCGACAACCCCGACCTGCACCTGGTGGCCGTCGTCCCGCGGCACCCCGACGTGGACGGCCGGTTCGCGCTGCCGCCGAACATGGTCGGCCGGGAGCAGGCGCTGTCGCTGTGCGGCAGGGCCGCCCCGGACCGGGTGCACGTCTTCGACGTGGAGAACCACGCGGGCGACCCGGTGTACGTGCACGCCAAGGTGTGCGTGATCGACGACGCGTGGGCCAGCGTGGGCAGCGACAACTTCAACCGCCGCTCGTGGACCCACGACAGCGAGCTGTCCTGCGCGGTGCTCGACGACACCCGGGACGAACGGGCCCCCCTGGACCCGGGCGGCCTCGGCGACGGGGCCCGGCTGTTCGCCCGGGAGCTGCGACTGCGGCTGTGGCGCGAGCACCTGGACCGGGACCCGGACGGCAGCGCGGACAACGGCCTGCTGGACCCGGCGTCGGCGATCGAGACGATCACCGCGTCGGCCGACGCGCTGCAACGCTGGCACGACTCGGGCCGGGTCGGGCCCCGGCCGCCGGGCCGGCTGCGCCCGCACCGGCCGGAGCGGCTGCCCTGGTACACCCGGGCGTGGGCGCTGCCCGCGTACCGGCTGGTCTACGACCCGGACGGCAGGCCGCTGAGGGCCCGGCTGGCCGGCACCTGGTGACCGGCCCGGCCGACCGCCGCCGCCGGGCTGCGGGCGAGCACGCTCTCCCCGCCGGGGTACGCGAACGACGCGCGCGGTGAGTAGAAGCCGCCGGCGATGACCAGCGGGTTGGCCGGGCGCAGCGGGTAGACCGGGTGGTCCGGGTCGAAGAAGTCCACCGACTCGACCTCGAACGGGGCCACCGGCTCGGCCAGGTACGGGTAGACGCCGCTGACCAGGGCGTCGTCCCGGCCCGTGAGGTAGCGGTGGTGGCCGCTGCGGATGACGTGCCCGGTGTCGCCGACCCGGGCCCGGGTGCGGATCAGGGGCACCCCCTCGACCTCGGTCTGCGCCACCAGCGTGTCGCCCCGCTGCTCCAGCCAGGTGCGGCCGGCGGCGACCGGGGCGCCGCGCGCGGCGGCGTAACCGCGTACCCGAGGGCTGGAGCACAGGTAGTGCGTCCACCAGCCGCCCTGCAGGGGGCGGCCCGGGGCGTCGAGGCCGGCGAGCGACACGCCGAGATAGGTCAGCGAGTACGCGCCGAACCCGGAGGTCTGGGTCTCGTCGTCGACCACGTACTGGTTCATGAAGACCCGGCGGTCCTCCCCGGCGCGCAGGCCCGCAGGCAGTAGGGCGGCGATCGCGTCCGGGTCCGCCGGCAGCCAGCTCAGATAGATCATCCGGCTGTGCACGACGAGGTGCGGATCGGCGGGGTCGAGCACGCTGCCTCCGGGCCAGGGGATTTTCCCGCGACGCTACGGGCGGCCCCGCGGGCGGGACAAGGACGGAAAGCCGACAGGCCGGCCCGTCTGTCGGCTTTCATCTTGACGCCGCCCCTCGATCATCGGCCGATCGGGCACCGTGGCCGTCGGGACGGCCACATACCAGCCCCGACCTGCCGCCAAACCTCGCCGCAGGGGCGGTGGCGGCCAACTGGCCGGCCAACCGCGATGGACCGTCCGGCCCGCGCCGGATTGGCCGATCGGCCAGCGAACCAGTAATCGCGATCACATCTTCCGGTCTCTACGCACCTTTCATGGGGTTTGTTCCAAGAAATACCTTAAGTACATCGTACTTTCGGCTAGATTTCGGGGAGCCGATCAGGTTAAGGTGAGTCCCGAACGGACGATCTGAATCTAAACCACAGCGTCACGCCTTTATCCGCGGACGAGGTGCAGGGAGGACCACCACATGACCGCGCCAACGATCAGCGAGCAGACGAAGCCAGCGCCGGCCGTCGCCACCAAGAAGCTGGACCCGCGAGCGCTCACCGACAGCGCGGCCGACATCCTCAACGCGATGGCAGCGCTGCCGGCCAACCACCCGTCGCGCCCCGCACTGCGGGACCGGGCGATCGAAGCCTGGCTGCCGCTCGCCAACCACCTCGCCCACCGCTACAGCGGCCGGGGGGAGCCCACCGACGACCTGGCGCAGACGGCCGCCATCGGCCTGATCAAGGCCATCGACAAGTTCGACCCGTCCCGCGGCGTCGACTTCGCCGGCTACGCCATCCCCACCATCATCGGCGAGCTCAAGCGCCACTTCCGCGACCGCACCTGGGACATCCGGGTGCCGCGTCGCCTCCAGGAGCTGCGGCTGGCCATCTCCGACGCCAACAGCTCCCTGCTGCAGACGCTGGGCCGCTCCCCGACGGTCGCCGACATCGCCGCCCACCTCAAGGTCACCGAGGAAGAGGTCCTGGAGGGCCTGGAGGGCGCCCGCGCGTACAACGCGGTGTCGCTGTCCACCCCGACCGGCGACGGCGACCGGGCCACCGAGCTGGGCGACATGCTCGGCGGCGAGGACAACGAGTTCGAGCTGGCTGAGCTGCGCGTGGCCCTGGGCCCGGCGCTCGCCACCCTGGACGAGCGCGAGCAGAAGATCCTCACCCTGCGCTTCTACGGCAACCTGACCCAGTCGCAGATCGCCGACCAGATCGGTGTCTCGCAGATGCACGTGTCCCGGCTGCTGGCCCGGGCGCTGACCAAGCTGCGCGGGCAGCTCGACGGCACGTACTAGGGGCACCGCCGGTGGTCCGGTCGACGGGCCGACCACCTGTACGCCTGACAGGCCCGGTCGGCGCATCGCCGACCGGGCCTCTTCGCCGTGTGCCGCTTCCCGTCCCGGGCCCTCCCCGCGCCGAGTCAGGCCCCCGCCGGCTCCCGCCACATCGGGTAGAACGGGGTGCCGTCCGGCAGCCGGAAGATCTCCCGCGCCCGGTAGCCGTGCCGGGCGTACAGGTCCCGGCCGATCTCGCTGCTCGCCTCCAGGTAGCCGGGCACCCCGTCGGCGTCCAGCCTGGCGTGGTGGTGCCGCAGCAGCGCGGAGCCGAGCCCCTGCCCCTGCCGGTCCGGCGCGACGGCGAGGAACGCCAGGTGGTGGTGGCCGGCGTGCGGGTGGCTGGCGGCGAACAGCACGTCGAGGTGCCGGAACCGCTCGACCCACTCCCCGCAGGCGGCGGCCAGCCGGGTGTCGTAGTCCGCCGGCGGCGGGACCTCGTCGCCGACCTGCGGGAACCACACGGCCACCGCCGCCCGGTCCGCGGTGGCGTACACGTGGCCGTGCGCCATCGCGTGCCCGACCAGGATCTCGAAGTTGTCGGCCAGCACGGCCTCCCGCTCGGAGTCGTCCGGCACCAGCCAGTGGGTCGCCGGGAGCACCAGGAACGCCCGGGCGATCCGCTCGGCCACCAGCCGGGTCTCGGCCGCGCCGAGGCGCTCGACGCGCACGTCGCTCACCGCCGGCCCTCCGTCCCCACCGGGGCCTGCTCGCTGGCGGGACCCGGCGTGACCAGCATGGCCGCGCTCTCCGCACCCATTCCGATCCGGGCGTAGGCGTCCGGCCGTCTGCCGCGCAGCACCAGCGACCAGTGCAGGCCGGCCAACACCACCACCGGGTACGCCGCCGGAATGGCCCAGCGCAGCGGGGAGTCGGGCGCCACGCCGAGCAGGATGGCAAAGTTGTCCAGCGCCACGATGATGATGGCGACCAGCGCCACGGCGGCCAGCCCGGGGGCGACCAACCGCCGCCACAGGCTCTCCTCGACCCCGGTGCGGGCGAAGTACGCCATCACCGCGATGGAGGTGGTGACGATCAGCAGCAGCACGCCGAAGCCGCCGCCGATGCCGGTGTAGTAGAAGAGCTGGAGCACCGGGTCCCAGCCGTTGGCCGCGTACAGCAGGATCACCAGCAGGCCGAAGGCGCTCTGCGCGATCGAGGCGAACCGGGGCGAACCGGTGCGCGGCGAGGTCCGCCCGAACACCGCCGGCAGCACCCGCTCCCGCCCGAGCGCGAAGATGTACCGGGCGGTGGTGTTGTGGAACGAGATCATCGCGGCCAGCACGGAGGTCATGAACAGCGCCTGGCCGATGGCGACGGCGGTGTCGCCGAGGTGCGCCCCGGCCAGGTTGAAGATCAGCTCGACGCTCTGCTCGCCGGCCTGGGCGGAGACCTGGTCCGGGCCGGTGGCCACGGTCATCGTCCACGACGACAGGGCGTAGATCCCGGCGATGATGGCCACCGACAGGTAGGTGGCCAGCGGGACGGTGCGCTTCGGGTCCCTGCTCTCCTCGCTGAACACCACCGCGGACTCGAAGCCGACGAAGCCGGTCGCGGCGATCACCAGCAGCGCGCCCGCGCCCGGGACGAGCAGGCTGTCCGGGGAGAGGGCGGTGAAGCTGACCGAGCCGCCGGCCGGGTTGCCGAGCTGCCCCAGGTCGAACACGAGGATCACCACGAGCTCGGCGACCAGCAGCACCGCGAGCACCCGGCCGTTGACGTCGACCCGGAGCAGGCCGAGCACGGCGACCATGGCCCAGGCGGCCAGCGCCACCACCCACCAGGCCGGGTCGACGCCGAAGAGCCGTTGCAGCACCGGGGAGGCCGCCGCCCCGATCGCGCCGTACAGCCCGACCTGGAGCGCGTTGTACGCCATCATGGCGACCCAGGCCGCACTGACGCCGGCCGGCCGGCCCAGCCCCCGGGTGACGTACGCGTAGAACGCACCGGCGTTCTCCACCCGGCGGGCCATCGCCACGTACCCGACGGAGAACAGGGCGAGCACCGCGCCGACCACGAGGAAGGCCAGCGGCAGGCCGATGACGCCGGTGACGGCGTACCCGGTGGTGACCACGCCGGCCACCACGGTCAGCGGTGCGGCCGCGGACAGCACGAAGAAGATCACCGACGGCACGCCGAGCCGGCCGCGGGCCAGCGCGTCGGACACGTTGCTCGGTCGTTGGACGGTCGATGTGGGGGGCATTGGGGGGTGCTCCGGTTCCAGGGGAGGGGTGGGGGCCCGGCCGGTCAGGGCGTGCCGCGCAGCACCGCCGCGCCCACGGCGGCCTCGGCGTGCGCGACGAGCTCCTTCAGCGGCGGGGGCAACGCCGGGATGAGGACGCCGAGCCGATGCTGGGCCTGAGGGCTGGCGCTCCACAGCACCTCGCGGGTGAGCCCGGCGGCGGCGACCAGGCCGAACAACAGCGCGTCCGGCACGGCCGGCCGCTCCGGCCGGTCCAGCAGGGCGCGCAGCCGGGTGGCCGGCCAGGCCACCGCGTTCAGGTCGATCGGTACGTAGCTGATGCTGGCGCGCAGCAGCCGGCGGCTCTCCTGTCGGTGCAGCACCCCGGCCCGGGCCAGCCGCTCCGCCACCGACGTCACCGCGGACTGCCCGAGGAAGCTCAGCCAGGTGCGGACCAACTGGTGCTGGGACTCGCCGATCAGCTGGTCCAGCACGGTGTGCGCCAGGGCGTCGGGCGGTGGGCGGCGGTCCACCACCGTCACGTTGCCGGCGCTGACCGTGATCCGGCCGAACAGGACCAGCTCGCCGAGGAGACCGGCCGCCAGGCAGATGCCCGCCGCGCTGGCGTGCAGCTTCGCCCGGCCCCGGCTGTCGTTGTGGGCGATCAGATAGAACTCGTCGGCGGTGAGCAAACGAGCCTCCCGAACGGATTGTCCACAACTGATCGACGCCGGGTGAAAGGATGCACGCCCTCTGTTTGCAACGCAACTCCCAGTTCCGACAGTTGCACTCCGTGCGCATGCGACCTGCGGATCTTGTCGCGACGGACTCGGAGGGTGACCGCGGCCCGACATGTCCAGGGGCAACCTGTGGCCTCGACACGGTACGCGCCTGCTGACGCCCGCGCCGCCGGTGCGACAGTAGGAGACGTGCTCGCCGACGTGTCCCTCGACCTGCCGATCCGGCCCGTGCTGCCGGCGCTGCTCGACGCGCTGCGCACGGCCGGCGGCGCGGTCCTCGTGGCGCCCCCGGGCACCGGGAAGACCACCCTCGCCCCGCTGGCCGTGGCCGGGGCGGTCGCCGGCCGGGTGGTGATCGCCCAGCCCCGCCGGGTGGCCGCCCGCGCGGCGGCGCACCGGATGGCCACCCTGCTCGGCGAGCGGGTCGGCGACCGGATCGGGTACGCGGTGCGCGGCGAGCGCCGGGTCGGTCCCGCCATCCGGGTCGAGGTGGTCACCACCGGGCTGCTCGTGCGCCGGCTGCACCACGACCCGGAGCTGCCCGGGGTCGACGCGGTGCTGCTGGACGAGTGCCATGAGCGGCAGCTCGACGCCGACCTGGCGCTGGCGTTCACCGTCCAGGCGCGGGCGACGCTGCGCCCCGACCTGTGGCTGGCCGCCATGTCGGCCACCCCGGACGCGGGCCGGTTCGCCGCGCTGCTCGGCGCCGACGGCACGCCGGCCCCGGTGATCCGGGCCGCCTCGGCCCTGCACCCGGTGACCCGGGTCTGGACCCCGCCGCCCCGCCCGGTCACCCCTTCCGGGGCCGGCCGCGTCGACCCGGCGCTGCTGGACCACGTCGCGGCCACCGTACGCCGGGCCCTGGCCGAGCGGGACGGGGACGTGCTGGTCTTCCTGCCCGGGGTGGGCGAGATCGCGGCCGTGACCCGCCGGCTGGCCGACCTGCGGGGCTCCGTCGCCCTGCTGCCGCTGCACGGCCGGCTGCGCGGGGCGGAGCAGGACGCCGCGCTGCGCCCCGCCGACCGGCGGCGGGTGGTGCTGGCCACCGCCGTGGCGGAGAGCAGCCTCACCGTGCCCGGGGTCCGGGTGGTGGTCGACGCCGGGCTCGCCCGGGTGCCCCGGATGGACCTGGCCCGAGGGCTGGGCGCGCTGGTCACGGTGCAGGTGTCCCGGGCCGCCGCCACCCAGCGGGCCGGCCGGGCCGGCCGGGAGGCCCCCGGGCACGTGTACCGGTGCTGGTCGGAGGCCACCCATGCCCGGCTCGCCGCGCAGCCGGAGCCGGAGATCGCCACCGCCGACCTCACCGGGTTCGCCCTGGAGCTGGCCGCCTGGGGCGAGCCGGACGGCAGCGGGCTGGCCCTGCCCGACCCGCCGCCGGCCGCCGCGATGACGGTCGCCCGGGAGACCCTGACCACCCTCGGCGCGCTGGACGCGGCCGGCCGGATCACCTCCCGGGGGCGGGCGATCGCCGGCGCGGGGGCGCATCCCCGGCTGGCCCGGGCCCTGCTGGACGGAGCGCCGGCGGTCGGCGCCGACCGGGCCGCCGAGGTGGTGGCGCTGCTCGCCGAGGACACCGCCGCCGGGCCGGGCGACGACCTGACCGCCGGGTGGCGCCGGCTGCGCGCGGGCGCCGACCCGGGTGCCACGGCCCGCTGGCGCACCGAGGTACGCAGGCTCCGCGCCGCCCTGCCCGCCGGGGCGGACGGCCGCCGGCCCACGGAGCACGCCGGCCGGGAACGCGGGGAGGGCCGGCTGCCCGACGATCTCGCCGCCGGCCTGCTGGTCGGGTTGGCGTACCCGGAGCGGCTGGCCCGGGTGCGCCGGGCCGGCGGGTCGGCGTACCTGATGGCGGGCGGAACCGAGGCGGAGCTGACGCCAGGCTCAGGGCTGACCGGCGCGGCGTGGCTGGCCATCGCAGTGGCCGACCGCTCCCCCGGGGCGCCTACCGCCCGGATCCGGCTGGCCACCGGCCTGGACGAGGCGACCGCCCGTGAGGCCGGCGGCCCGCTGCTACGTTCCGCGCGGGAGGTGACCTGGTCCGGCGGCGACGTGGTGGCCCGGGAGGTCGTCCGGCTCGGCGCGATCGAGCTGGTCGCCCGGGCACTGGTCCGGCCGGAGCCGGCGCTGGTGGCCGCGGCGCTGCGCGACGGGCTGCGCCGCGGCGGCCTGACGCTGCTGACCTGGACCCCGGCCGCGCGGGCGCTGCGCGAGCGGATGGCGTTCTGCCGACACGCCCTCGGCCCGGACTGGCCGGACGTGGGCGACGAGGCGCTGCTCGCCGGGGTGGACACCTGGCTCGGCCCGGAGCTGGCCGCCGCCCGACGCCGGGCCGACCTGGCCCGGGTCGACGTCACCGCCGCGCTACGCCAGCTGCTGCCCTGGCAGCAGGCCGCCCGCCTCGACGAGCTGGCCCCGGAGCGGCTCAGCGTGCCCAGCGGCTCCCGCGTCCGGGTGGACTACGCCGACCCGGCCGCCCCGGTCCTGGCGGTGAAGCTCCAGGAGACCTTCGGCTGGGCCGAGGCGCCCCGGATCGCCGGCGGGCGGGTGCCGGTGCTGCTGCACCTGCTCTCCCCCGCCGGCCGCCCGGTGGCGGTCACCGCCGACCTGGCCTCGTTCTGGCGCACCGGCTACCCGCAGGTCCGCGCCGAGCTGCGCGGGCGCTACCCCCGGCACCCCTGGCCGGAGGACCCGACCACGGCCGAACCCACCCGCCGGGCCGCCCCACGCCGCCGCTGACCCGCCGCACTCACCCGCACCGCCGCCAGGCCGCCGCTGACCGGCCGCACCCCACCGGCCACGCGGGGCCGGACCTGACCTGACCGGGCCTGACCGGGCCTGACCGGGCGGCGTGCAGGGGCCTGGTCAGTCCTCGGCGACCACGTCGGCGACGACGACGGTGACGTTGTCGGGGCCACCGGCGCGCAGCGCCAGGTCGATCAGCCGCCGGGCGCACTCGTCCCGGTCCGGGTGGGCGCCGAGCACCTCGGCGAGGGTGTCCGGGCGGACCACGTTGGACAGGCCGTCGCTGCACAGCAGCCACCGGTCGCCGGCCCGGGGCACCATCGTCGCGTACGACGGGGAGACCTCCTCGCCCTGCAGCGCCTGGGTGACCACGGCCCGGCGGGGGTGGCTCGCGGCCTGGTCGGCGGTGATCACGCCCTGGTCGACGAGCATCTGCACGAAGGTGTCGTCCCGGGTGATCTGCTTGAGCACCCCCTCCCGGAAGAGGTAGGCGCGGGAATCGCCGACGTGGGCGAGGGCGAGGCAGCTTCCGGTCCGGGCGAAGAGCAGGGCGGTCAGGGTGGTGCCCATGCCCTGCCGCTCCGGGTCCTCCCGCACCGCCTCGCGGATCCCCGCGGTCGCCAGCTCGATCCCGTTCTGCAGGGCGGCGACCAGGGCGTCCTCGGGGGTCGCCAGGTCCAGCGGCCCGACCGCGTCGATCGCGATCTGGCTGGCCAGGTCGCCGGCGGCCATCCCGCCCATGCCGTCTGCGACGGCGACGAGCCAGGTCCCGGAGTGCAGGGCGTCCTGGTTGCCGCTGCGGATCAGCCCGCGGTCACTCGCCCCCACGGAACGCAGCTTCAGGGTCATGGGACGCAGCCTGCCAGTTGGAGGGCGCAGTTGTCTCTAGGAGATCGCGACGACGTCGCGTGGCGCGGCGAATCTCACGTGGGCGGGCCGGGCCGACGGTGAACCCGGTCCAGTCAATCCAGCTTCCTCGATTGACACGGCGGACACCCGCTGGAAACATCGGAGCAGCATTGGGAGCGCTCCCAAGATTGGTTGCTACCCGTCCCCCGGAAGGAACCCCCGTGACGCCATCCCGACGCCGCCGACGCCGCCTCGCGGCGCTCGCCGCGGCGACCACCCTGGCCCTCACCGGCACCACCGCCGGCATGGCCCACGCCGAGGTCCCACCGGACGCCCCCGAGCAGCTGAAGAACGGCGACTTCGGCGCGGGCGTCGCCCCCTGGTTCTCCTACGGCACCGGCCCGCTCGGCGTCACCGACGGCCGGCTCTGCGCCACCGTCCCCGGCGGGCTGGCCAACCCCTGGGACGCCGGCATGGGCCAGGACGCCGTGCCGCTGAAAGCCGGCGCCGAATACGAGCTGGCCTTCGACCTCTCCGCCACCCCCGGGGCAAACGTCAAGGCCGTCCTCCAGCTCGGGGCCGCCCCCTACACGCAGTACGCCAGTGTGGACGCCGCCGCCACCAGCGGCAGCCAGCACTTCGCCAAGACCTTCACCGCCGGCGAGGACAACCCCGGCGCGCAGCTCATCTTCCAGGTCGGCGGTGCCGCCGCCGAGCAGACGATCTGCCTGGACAACGTCTCGCTGCGCGGCGGCGAGCCACCCGAGCCGTACGAGCCGGACACCGGCCCCCGGGTGCGGGTGAACCAGGTCGGCTACCTGCCCGGCGGCCCCAAGAACGCCACCGTGGTCACCGAGGCCACCGAGCCCCTCGACTGGCAGCTCCGCTCCGCCGCCGGCACGGTGGTGGCCGGCGGGCGGAGCACCCCGCGCGGGGTCGACGAGGCGTCCGGGCAGAACGTGCAGACCGTCGACTTCTCCGCGTACCGCACCCCGGGCACCGGCTACACCCTGGTCGCCGACGGCGAGACCAGTCACCCGTTCGACATCTCCGGGACGCTCTACGACAAGCTGCGCGCCGACGCCCTCCAGTTCTTCTACATCCAGCGCAGCGGCATCGCCATCGACGGCGCCCTGGTCGGCGACGAGTACGCCCGCCCCGCCGGCCACCTCGGCGTCGCCCCCAACCAGGGCGACACCAGCGTGCCCTGCCAGCCGGGGGTCTGCGACTACTCCCTCGACGTGCGTGGCGGCTGGTACGACGCGGGCGACCACGGCAAGTACGTGGTCAACGGCGGCATCGCCACGTACCAGCTGCTGAACGCCTTCGAGCGGACCAAGACGGCGGCCACCGCCGACGGCGGCGCGGGCCTGGCCGACGGCTCGCTGCGGGTGCCCGAGCGCGGCAACGGCGTGCCGGACGTCCTCGACGAGGCCCGCTGGGAGTTGGAGTTCCTGCTGCGCATGCAGGTGCCGGCCGGCAAGCCGCTGGCCGGGATGGCCCACCACAAGATCCACGACAGGAACTGGACCGGCCTGCCGCTCGACCCGGCCGCCGACCCGCAGCCGCGCGAGCTGCACCCGCCGTCCACGGCCGCCACCCTCAACCTGGCCGCCGTCGCCGCCCAGTGCGCCCGGCTGTTCGCCCCGTACGACACAGCGTTCGCCACCCGCTGCGGCACCGCCGCGAGGACCGCGTACGCGGCGGCCAAGGCCCACCCGGCGGTCTACGCCAGCCCGGCCGACGCCACCGGCGGCGGCGCGTACGACGACACCGACGTCAGCGACGAGTTCTACTGGGCCGCGGCGGAGCTGTACCTGACCACCGGCCAGCCGGCGTACCTGACCGACGTGACCGCCTCCAAGCACCACACCGGCCCGGTCTTCGGCGACCAGGGCTTCGGCTGGCAGGGCGTCGCCGCGCTGGGCCGGCTCGACCTGGCCACCGTGCCCAGCGGCCTGCCCACCGCCGACCGGAGCCGGGTACGCGCCTCGGTGACCGCCGCCGCCGACCGCTACCTGGAGATCCTGCGCGGCCAGGCGTACGGGCTGCCGATGCCCGGCGACGCCGCCAGCTACTTCTGGGGCGCCAACGGCAACATCGCCAACAACGCGGCCGTGCTGGGCACCGCCTTCGACCTGACCTGGGACGCGAAGTACCGGGACGGGGCGGTGCAGGCGGCGGACTACCTGTTCGGCCGCAACGCGCTCAACATCTCGTACGTGACGGGCTGGGGCGAGCACGCCGCGCGGAACCAGCACAGCCGCATGTACGGTCACCAGTTCGACCCGGCCCTGCCGAACCCGCCCGCCGGCTCGCTGGCCGGTGGCGCGAACGCCGCCCTCCAGGACCCGTTCTCGGCGAACCTGCTGGCCGGCTGTGAGCCGCAGTTCTGCTACGTCGACGACATCAACTCGTACTCGACGAACGAGGTGGCGATCAACTGGAACTCGGCGCTGGCCTGGCTGGCCTCGTTCCTCGCCGACCAGGACGACGCGACGGCCGTACCGGCACCGACCTGCGCCGTGACGTACACCAACTACGGCACCTGGCAGGGCGGGACCGGGTTCACCGCCCAGGTGACCATCCGCAACACGGGCCCCGCCGCGGTGAACGGCTGGACCGCCCGGTTCGCGTTCACCGGCGACCAGCGGGTGCGGGAGGCGTGGATGGCGAAGGTGACCCAGTCCGGGGCCACGGTGACCGCGAGGAACGAGTCGTACAACGCCCGGATCGCCCCGGGCGGCAGCGCCACCTTCGGCTTCAACGCGACCACCGCCGGCGGCCCCAACCCCGCCCCCGCCCTGATCACAATCAACGACTCCCCCTGCACCCTCTCCTAGCCCTCCACCAGACGGCAAGCTCGCGCAATTTCCTGGAATTAGTGGCCTCCCCGCGCTTGGAGGCCACTAATTCCGTGTTTTTGCACGGATCGCCCGCGTTCCCGCGTGGGCCAGTGGGCGTCGGTGGGCCGCTCGCGGCACATGGACGCTCTCGCTCCGCCCGCCGGGTATGGCTCCGGTCCACGAAGCCGGCCGGCGCCTCGGCCCGGCGGCGGTCAGCCGCACGTGGAGCCGATGTCGCAAACGATTCAGCTCCACAGTGGCCCGGAGCGAGTCACCCCGTCGGGCGGCGCATGGCGAACCAGGCCGGCGGCCCAGACGCTGATGTGGTCCAGCAGCGCAGCGCCGATGCGACGGCGGGTGAAGTCGGGGTGCCGGCCACCCAGGCACGGCCGGCACGCTGGTACGCGGCGAGGGCATCCAGCGGCCGGGGCGCCCGCTCCCCTCGCGTCGCGGGAGGAGCGGGCGCCCCGGTGGTGCGGGGTGACGCGGTGATGCCGGGTAACGCGGTGGTGCCGGGTGCTTGACGCGCCAGGATCAGGCGGGGAGGCCGCCGACCTGGGTGTTGATCCAGGAGCGGATCGACGGCAGGTCACCGTAGATGGACGGGCCGGTGGCGCAGGTGGGGTTGTTGTTGCCGGCCCGGCTGGTCGCGCCGATCAGGTTCCACACGCCGCTGACCTTGCGGACCTGGGGGCCGCCGGAGTCGCCGTAGCAGGCGCCGGCGACGCCGCCGGTGTTGTTGGTGCAGATCTCGTACGTGGCGTTGATGCCGCTGCACCGGCTGTCGGCCACGATCGAGGTGTCCAGTTCCCGGGCCACGGTCGGCGCGGAGCCGCAGCCGGACGTCGGGCAGGTCTGGCCCCAGCCGATGATCCGGGTGGCGGTGCCGACCGCTCCCGAGGTGGTCGGGATCGTGGCCGGCGCGTGGCTGACCGAGCTGGCGAGCTGGAACAGCTTGACGTCGATCGACGGGTGGCTGACCGCCCGGCTCACCGAGGCGACGGTGCCGCCGCTGGTGCGGTTGGTGCTGCCCACCCGCACCGAGGCCGGCGTCGGGCAGTGCTTCGCGGTGACCACCCAGTTGGCCTTGATCAGCGAGGCGGTGCAGCCGGAGCTGTACACCAGGAAGGAGTAGTTCTCCGAGGCGGTGACGCCGCCGACGATGTTCGGCGTGATGTCCCCGTCGGCCTCCTCGCCGCTCCAGACGTACGTCTTCTCGGTGGTCGACTCGGTGGCGAGGCTGCCGGCGAACAGCGAGTTGACCCGGGACGCCTCGACGGTGCTGGGGTTGGCGTTGGTGCAGGAGACCGGCGCGCTGCTGCCCGACATCAGGTCGGTGCAGAGCCCGGTGCGCTTGTCCGGCAGGCCGAGGATGTGGCCGATCTCGTGGGTGGCGATCCGGGTCCGGTTGTACCCCTGGTTCACCGCCTCCCAGCCCATCCACACCCGGCCGTTGCCGAGCGAGGTCGTCTGCGCCCGGGGCCAGCCGTTGTCGACGTAGATGGTGATGTTGCCCGGGGTGGCGGGCAGCAGCCGGACGGTGCTGACCTTGCTGTTCCAGATCTGGGCGGCCTGGTCGAAGTTGGTGCGGAACTCGCCGGTTCGGCTGGCGTCGTAGTAGACGGTGCGGACGGCGGACGCGCTGGTGCCGGTGGCGGCCAGCATGCCGGCTGCGGACAGGACCACCGCGGCCACGGCTCCCACCGTGCGCAGCAGGTGTCGTCGGATCACGCGCACTCCTCTGGATCACGGCGGCGCTGCCGCCTTCCATCGATGTGCGTCGACAATAGATCGGCCTCGGTCGATCCGGCGCATAGCGGTTGCGTCATACGAACCACGTCGGGAACGCGGCTGAGCCGTCAGCCGAGCTCCTCGTCGACGAAGCACCAGCGCCACGCCTCGCCCGGCTGGATCGAGCGCATCACGGGGTGCCCGGTCGCCTCGAAGTGCTTCGTCGCGTGCTGGTACGGCGAGGAGTCGCAGCAGCCGACCTGCCCGCAGGCCAGGCAGGCCCGCAGGTGCACCCAGTCGTCGTTGCCGACGGCAACGCAGTCGGGGCACTCCGCCGGGGTCAGCGGCTCGGCGGCACCCGCCTCGGTGAGATGCTGGCAGCTCATCACTCGGTCTCCTGTCGCAGCAACGACTCCTCCAGGTCCAGGTCACGGTAGGCCCGCACCAGCGCATCCTCGGGAATCCGGCCGGCGTCGCGGGCGGCCCGGAACACCTCCCGCTCCGCGTCGATCATCTCCTGCCGCAGCCGACCGTACGCCTGGGACGGGGTTTCCCGATCGGCGCCGCCCAGCCGCTCCCAGGCCAGGTTGGTGCGATCCTCCAGCCCTCGGCGCAGCCGGTCCACGACCGCCTTCGGCGCGCTGTCCGCCAGCGCGTCGAGCCGCTCCCGGGCGGCCCGGCTGGCCTGCTGCTGGACGCCGGCCGCGGAGAGCGCGTCCTGCATCGGGTCGTCCGGCGGCAGCCTGAGCCGGCGGGCCACCGCCGGCAGGGTGGCGCCCTGGGCGACCAGCGTCACCACGATCACGGCGAAGGCCAGCCAGATGAACAGCTCCCGGGGGTAGGGGCGGTCCTGCGCGAGGGTGAGCGGCAGGGCCAGCGCGGCGGCCAGGGTCACCACGCCGCGCATCCCGGCCCAGCCGATGACGATCGGGAACTTCGCCGACGGCCCCGTCTCGCGCTGCCGGACCCGGGGCACCAGCCGGGCCAGGTACGTGGCCGGGAAGATCCAGACGAACCGGGTCGCGATGACGGTGACCAGCACCGCCGCAGTGATCGCGGTGAGGAAGCCGAGCGGCTCGTCGAGGTCCCGCACCACCTCGCGCAGTTGCAGGCCGACGAGCAGGAAGACCAGCCCCTCCAACAGGAACCGGGTCAGCCGCCAGAACGCGCCGATCTGAAGGCGGGAGGCCGCCGACATCAGCAGCGGCATCCGATGCCCGATGCCGAGCCCGGTCACCACCACCGCGACCACCCCGGAGGCGTGGATCGCCTCGGCGGCGAAGACCACCGCGAACGGCACGATCAGCGACAGCGCGTTGTCCAGCACGGCGTCGCTGATCCGCTTGTGCAGGAACCCGAAGACCACCACGCCGGCCAGCCCGACCAGGATGCCGCCGCCGGTGGCGGCCACCACCTCCCAGGCCACGTCGCCGACCCCGACCGAGGTGCCGATCGTCGCCATCGTGGCCACCCGCAGCAGCACCAGCGCGGTGGCGTCGTTGATCAGGCTCTCGCCCTCGAGGATGGTCACCACCCGGCGGGGCAGCCCGATCCGCCGGGCGATCGCGGTGGCGGCCACCGCGTCCGGCGGGGCCACCACCGCGCCGAGGGCCAGGCAGACCGCGAACGGCACCGCCGGCAGCAGCAGGTGCACGACGAGGCCGACGGCGAACGCCGTGAAGATCACCAGCCCGACGGCGAGCAGCAGGATCGACCGCAGGTTGAGCCGGAACGCCGGCACCGACGTCTCCAGGGCCGCCACGTACAGCAGCGGCGGCAGGATGCCCACCAGCACCAGGTCCGGGTCGAGCCGGACCTGGGGGAAGCCGGGCACGAAGGAGAGCACGAGGCCGACGACCACCAGCACGATCGGCGCCAGCAGGCCGAGCTTGCGGGCCAGCGCCGCGCCGAGCGTCGCGATCGCGAGGAAGACGACGACCTCGAACAGTGACTCCATGGGGTACGAGCCTAGGCCGCGACCCCGGCCGGACGGATCACGCCGCTCGCAGTTTCGGCAGCACCTCGGCGCCGAAGGTGTCGATGAAGGCCCGCTGCTCCTGCCCGACGTGGTGCAGGGCGATCTGGTCGAAGCCCAGCTCCAGGTACTCCTCCAGCCAGCCGACGTGCCGGCCCGGGTCGGCGGAGACGTTGACCGCCGAGGTGACCTTCGCCATCGGCACGTCGGCGGAGACCACGTCGAAGTGCTCGGCCGTGTCCAGGTCCCAGCAGATCGGCGGGGCGAACACGTTGCTGCGCCACTGGTCGTACGCGAGGGCCTCGGCCTCGGCCTGGTCGGGCGCCCAGCTCACGTGCACCTGGAGGTGCAGCGGCCCCCGGCCGCCCGCGTCCCGGTAGGCGTCGATCATCTGTCGTAGGTGATCGGTGGGGGCGTTGACGGTGATCAGGCCGTCGGCCCACTCGGCGCACCAGCGGGCGGTGGCCACGCTGACGGCCGCGCCGATCAGCGCGGGCGGCTGCTCGGGCCGGGTCCAGAGCCTCGCCCGGTCGACCGTCACCAGGCCGTCGTGGCTGACCTCCTCGCCGGCCAGCAGCGCCCGGATCACGTCGACGCACTCGCGCAGCCGGGCGGTACGGATGTCCTTGCGCGGCCAGGTGTCCCCCGTGATGTGTTCGTTGCTGGCCTCGCCGGTGCCCAGGGCCGCCCAGAACCGCCCCGGGTACATCGCCCCGAGGGTGCCGATCGCCTGCGCGATGATCGCCGGGTGGTACCGCTGGCCGGGCGCGTTGACCACGCCGAAGGGCAGGTTCGTGGCCTGGAGGGCGGCGCCGAGCCAGGACCAGGCGAACCCGGACTGGCCCTGCCGGGCGCTCCACGGGGAGAAGTGGTCCGAGGACATGGCGGCGTCGAAGCCCGCCCGCTCGGCGTGGATCACCGCCTCCAGCAGCTTGGCCGGGTGGATCTGCTCGTGGGACGCGTGGAAGCCGAACACCGTCATGGACGCACCTCCTACCCATGACGGTGTCCGGCCAATCGCTACTCGGCGTGCGCCCCGGCACCGGCCGAGGCCTCGCCCCGGCCCACCCAGACGGTCTTGGTGTTGCAGAACTCGCGCATGCCCAGCGCGGACAGCTCCCGGCCGTACCCGGAGTTCTTCACCCCGCCGAAGGGCAGCTCCGGGAACGAGGTGGTCATCCCGTTGACGAAGACGCTCCCGGCGTCCAGGTCGGTGGCGAAGCGCTCCTGCTCGTCGGGGTCGGTGGTCCAGGCGTTGGAGCCGAGGCCGAACGCGGTGCCGTTGGCCACCTCGATGGCCTCGGCGTACGAGGAGACCCGGTACAGCCCGGCGACCGGCCCGAACACCTCCTCGGTCCACATCCGCATCTGCGGGGTCAGGTCGGTGACCACGGTCGGCGGGTAGAACCAGCCGTCCCCGGCCGGCTTCTCGCCGCCGCACAGCACCGTGGCGCCGTGGTCCACGGCGTCCCGCACCTGGGCGTGGACCTCGTCCCGGCCGCCGGAGCTGGCCAGCGGCCCGACGTCGGTGCCGGCGTCCATCGGGTCGCCGACCCGCAGCGCGGCCATGTTCGCAGCGAACCTCTCGGCGAACGCGTCGAAGACGTCGGTGTGCACGATGAACCGCTTCGCGGCGATGCAGGACTGGCCGTTGTTCTGGCAGCGGGCGGTGGTGGCGACCTCGGCGGCCCGGTCGAGGTCTGCCGAGGGCATCACCACGAAGGGGTCGCTGCCGCCCAGTTCCAGCACGGTCTTCTTCAGCTCCCGGCCGGCGATCTGGGCGATCGACCGGCCGGCGCGCTCGCTGCCGGTGAGGGTGGCGGCCCGCACCCTCGGGTCGCTGAGGATCCGGTCCACCGCGTCCGAGCCGACCAGCAGGGTGGTGAACGCGCCCTCCGCGAAGCCGGCCCGGCGGAACAGGTCCTCCAGGTACAGGGCGGTCTGCGGCACGTTGGAGGCGTGCTTGAGCAGGCCGGTGTTGCCGGCCATCAGCGCCGGGGCGGCGAACCGCATGACCTGCCAGAGCGGAAAGTTCCATGGCATCACCGCCAGCACCGGCCCGATCGGCTGGTACCGGACGAACGCGCGGGTGGCGTTGACGGCGCGGGCGTCGGCCGGCTCGTCGGCGAGCATCCGCTCGGCGTGCGCGGCGTAGAACCGACAGGCCGACGCGCACTTGGTCACCTCGGCCTGCGCGGCGGCGTACGTCTTGCCCATCTCGGTGGTCATCAGCCGGGCGGTGTCGTCGCGCTCGGCGTCGAGCAGGTCGGCGGCGGCGCCCAGCCACCGCCCCCGCTGCGCGACGGTGGTCCGGTGCAGGTCCCGAAAGGCCAGGTCGGCCCGCTCGATCGCCGCGTCGAGCTGCTCGGTCGACATCGGCTCGTACGACTTGAGCACCTCGCCGGTGGCGGGGTTGGTGGTGGCGATGCGCATCTCGTACTCCTGTCACTCGAACAGCGAGTGCCGCGCGCCCGGCTGCTCCCGGCGGCGCGCGGCCCGACGGCGCTGGATGACGAAAAGGTCGACCACGGCGACGGCGGCGAAGACCGCGCAGACCACGCCCAGCCACACCACGCCGGCCCAGAACGCCAGCCCGGCGAAGACCGCCATGGTCACCAGCCCGAAGCCGGCAAGCGCGAGGCGGAGGTTGAGCGCGCTGTACGCGTGGCCCACCGTGCCGCGGGCACGTCGGGGCTGCGATCTCGTCATCCCTTCGGGCTACCCCCCGATGGGCGCGGTTAACCGACCCGGCCGCCCCGCCACGCCCTTTACCACTCGCTGAGCGAGGACGGGACAGACTGCCGGAAAGCCGACAGGAGGCCACCCCCCAACCCGGTGTCCCGCATAGGGTTACCGCGCTGTCGCACTCCACCGCGGGACTGGGGAATCATGCCTCGACGCTGGGTCGCCGCCGTCGCCTGCCTGGCGGCCCTGGTCGCGCTCGCCTGCGAGGACGGGGGCAGCGCCCAGCCCCGGCCGACGGGCGGGTCGCCCGCGCCCGGCACGCCGGCCGCGATGGCCGCGCTCGGCGACTCGATCACCGCCGGTTTCGGCTCCTGCCTGATGCTCAGCTCGTGCGAGCGCAACTCCTGGTCGACCGGGGACGGGCTGCGGGTGGACAGCCACTACCAGCGGCTGCTCGACCGGAACCCGAAGCTGCGCGGGAAGGCGTACAACCACGCCACGCCGGGCGCGCGGGCCGCGGCGCTGGCCGGGCAGGCCGAGGCTGCGGTACGCGACCGCGCCGACTACGTCACGGTGCTGATCGGCGCGAACGACGTGTGCCGCGACGACGTCGACGCGATGACCCCGGTGGCCACCTTCCGCAGCGAGGTGGACCGGGCCCTGGGGGTGCTGCGCAAGGGTCGCCCGAAGGCACGGGTGCTGGTGGTGAGCATCCCCGACCTCCACCGGCTGTGGGAGGTCGGGCACACGGACTCCCGGGCGGTGCGGGCCTGGCGGCACGGCATCTGCCCGGCGCTGCTGGCCGACGCGACCTCGACCGCGCCCGACGACGTGGCCCGCCGGGCCAGGGTGCGGGACCGGATCGACGCCTACAACACGCAGTTGAAGGCGGCCTGCCGGGCACACGGTTCACGGTGCCGGTACGACGGCGGGGCGGTGCACCGGGTGCGCTTCACCCTCGACCTGGTGAACGCGCTGGACTGGTTCCACCCCAACGTCGCCGGTCAGGGCCGGCTGGCGGACGCGACCTGGCGGGCCGCCGGCTTCGACTGAACCCCCGGGCCTACGATCGTCTGACCTTCACCGGCACCCCGCCCGGCGTGTCGCGCCGGTTCCCGTCAGACGATCACGGAACGCGGAACACCGGTCACGGAACGCGGAACACCGATCACGGAACACGGATCACGGCGAGCCCGAGCCGGCCGTGCCCGTGCTGCGGTAGAGCTGTCGGGAGCGCTCGGCGAGATCCTTGGTGGCCGACGAGTTGGCCCAGGTGCCGAGGATGATGGCCGCGCCCGGGATCACCTTGGCGAAGACCCGCTTCGCCGCCCGCACCCCGGCCATCTGAGCCAGCCGCACGCCCAGCCGGATCATCGTCTTGCCCAGCGCGTTCTGCCCCCCGGAGCCGAACAGCGCCCCGGCCCGCTCCCGCCCGGCGGCCACCCCCAGCGCCAGCCGGGCGGTCCCGGCGACCTTGTGCACCTTCTGCAGCACCAGCAGGTCGGTGGCCCGCTCGGGGTGGGTCGGATCGACCCCGTGGGCCGCCGCGACGTGCAGCACCATCCGGGCCTGCGTCCAGGCCAGCACCCCGACGTCGATCACCGCGCCGGGCAGCCCGGCCACGCCCGAGACCGCGCCGGAGAGCCGGGCCAGGGTGACGAACTTGCGGACCGCCTGGTCGGCCAACTCCTCGGCCGGCACGCCCGGCCGCTCCGCCCTCGCCCGGGCCGCCCACTGGGCCGCCTCGGGCCCGAGCCGGCGCACCGCCTCCAGGGCGAGGTGCTCCGGGGCGTACTGCGGGTCCTCCCGCATCCGGTCCCAGAGCCGGGCCGGCGGCGCCTCCGGGGCGTCCTGGGCGACGGTTGGGGCCACCACCGGTGGACGCGGCGCGGCCGGCTCCGGGGCGGGGGTGCTGGGCTGGCCGTCGACGGGGGCGGAGTCGGTCACGGAGGCTCCCGGGGGTCGGTGACGTGCGGGTACGACGGCGCCGGCGCTCAGCGCCGGGTGGACAGGCGGGAGGCCAACTGCTTCAGTTTGCGCTGCGTCTCCGGCTTCGCCATCTCGCGGCGGCCCCGGTCGACGATCTTCTGTCCCTGCGGGGAACGGAGGAACCGGCTGATCCGCTGAACCAGTGCTGACATGTCGTCCTCCTGTAAGTTGCCTCCACCATGTGTACCCCGTGGGTGCAACCGCCACGCGTCCACTTTGGCCGTCACGGGGCGCGCCCGGCCCGCCCTCGTCCGGGGATCACTTCACGGCGGCAAGGTGGGCGTCGACCACCTTGGTCGCCCGCCACTCGTGCTGGGCGTACAGGTCCGGATACGCGGAGATCTGCACGGCCTGGGCCGCCACGGTCAGCGGCAGGTCCCGCCAGCCGGGGATCTGCTGGAGCGCGGCGAGGAACTGCCGGGTGGCGAACGCCGGGTCCATGAGCTGGCCCACCTCGCCCCAGCCGCTGCTGGCCCGCTGCTGGAACAGCCCGACCGAGTCGTGGTCCCAGCCGACCCCCTGGTGCGGGTACTCCTGCGACTCGGGCAGCACGCCGCTGGCCACGTTGTAGAGGTTGCTCTCCTGCATCGCCGTCGCCACGGCGATGACCAGTCCTCTGCGGGGCACCCCCATCGCCCGACCGGTCCGCACGATCACCTTCGCGTTGGCCATCTGCACCTTGGTCAGCCCGGCGACCGGGGCGGGGTCGGCCGGGCGGGCGGGCTGCTTGCGGGGGGCGGGCGCGCGGGTGGTGTCCGGATCGGTGGTGGTGGGGGACAGGGTCGCGGCGGAGGGGCTGACGGTCGCGGACGGGGTCGCCGACACCCGATCCAGCGACCGGGAGGCGGCGTCGGCGTCGGCGTCGGCGTCGGCACGCCGTTCCAGGTCGGCGCCGGCGACCGCCGCCCGGGCGGCGGTGTCCGCCCCCGTCTCCTGCCGGGCCTGGGCCAGGGCGGCAAGGCCGAGGCAGCAGGTCACGCCGGCGGCCAGGACGACCGCGGTCCGCCCGGGCCGGCGCGACGGGCCGCCCGGGGCGGCGGGACCGGACGCGGAACGGCCGGGGGCGAGCAGGTTACGCAGCCGCGCGGAGCGGGTAGTCGTACCGCCAGGGGAAGTGATCCGGTGGTGCCCGGGGCGGGTGTCGCCGGTGGCGGTGGTGGAAGTAGCTGGCCGTTCGGACGAGGTGGTAACGTCCGAACGGCCAGCCGCCACGCCCGGGTTCTGCTGGTCGTCGAGGGTGCCGTCGTCACGCATCCGCCGACACTAGGCGGGACAAATGCGGATGACCCAGGGCCATTGAGTGGCCATCGTCACACTTCCACCCGTCAGGCCGGGCACCCCGGCAGCCGGCGGGCCACCCCGGCACGAGCCGGGCGGACCGGACGAACCTCCGGGACCGGTGGAGGCACGCCGAGCCGGGCAGCCAACGCCCACGGAGACCGGGGAGACCGACCCCTCCCCCGTTCGGCCGACATCGCATCGGCTGTCCGGCCCCCGGCGAGACCGACGCCGCCGGAGCGGGGTGTGTTCACCTAATTGTGATCATGAACCTTCCCGACGGACCGTCGACGCAGGAATGCACAAGGATGGCGGGTACGTTTCCCGAACTGGGAGTCGTGCACGGCACGGCGCCCCGTTGGCACATTCCAGGGAGGTCCGCACCGGTGCTCGACCCACACGAGCTGTACGAACTCTCCGACGAGCTGCCCGACCTCGGGCAGCCGGTCCTCATCCAGGCCCTCACCGGCTTCGTCGACGCCGGCAGCGCCACCCGGCTGGCCCGGGAGCAGCTGCTCACCTCCCTCGACGCGCGCCCGGTCGCCCGCTTCGACGTCGACCAGCTCTACGACTACCGGTCCCGGCGCCCGCCGATGACCTTCGTCGAGGACCACTGGGCGGAGTACGACGCGCCGACGCTGGAGGTGCACCTGCTGCACGACGACGACGAGACGCCGTTCCTGCTGCTCACCGGCCCGGAGCCGGACCTACAGTGGGAGCGGTTCGCCGCCGCCGTCGGCGGGCTGGCGGCCCGGCTCGACGTCCGGCTCACCGTCGGGCTCAACTCGATCCCGATGGCGGTGCCGCACACCCGGCCGACCGGGGTCACCGCGCACGCCACGAGACGAGAGCTGATCTCCGGGTACGAGCCGTGGCTGCAACGCGTCCAGGTCCCCGGCAGCGTCGGGCACCTGCTGGAGTTCCGCCTCGGCGAGCAGGGCCGCGACGCGCTCGGCTTCTCCGCGCACGTGCCGCACTACGTCGCCCAGTCCGAGTACCCGGCCGCCGCCGAGGTGCTGCTCGCCTCGGTGTCCCGCAGCACCGGGCTGCTGCTGCCCCGCGACGGGCTGCGCTCGGCCGCCGAGGTGGTCCGGGTCGAGATCGACCGACAGGTCGCGCAGACCGAGGACGCCGCCGCCCTCGTCTCGGCCCTGGAGGAACAGTACGACGCGTTCGCCCGGGGCCGGGGCGAGAAGAACCTGCTCGCCGCCGAGGTCGGCCCCCTGCCGACCGCGGACGAGCTGGGCGCCGAGCTGGAACGGTTCCTGGCCGAGCAGGGTCGACCGGGCGACACCCCGGGGAGCTGACCCGGCGGCCGGGGCGGGGATGCGGCAGGCTGGGGGCATGCGCCTGGCGACCTGGAACGTGAACTCGGTGAAGGCCCGCCTGCCCCGGCTGCTGGACTGGCTGGCCACCACCGGCCCCGACGTCGTCTGCTTTCAGGAGACCAAGTGCCCCGACGGGGCATTCCCGGTCGCCGAGGTCGGCGAGTTGGGCTACACGGTGGCCAGCCACAGCGACGGCCGGTGGAACGGGGTGGCGATCCTGTCCCGCGTCGGCCTGACCGACGTGACGGTCGGCTTCCCCGACGAGCCGGGCTTCCCCGATCCGGAGGCCCGGGCCATCTCGGCCACCTGCGCCGGGCTGCGGGTCTGGTCGGTGTACGTGCCCAACGGCCGCGCCGTCGACGACCCGCACTACGCGTACAAGCTGGTCTGGTTCGCCGCGCTGCGCGACGCGCTGGAAGCTGAGCTGGCCGGCGGGCCGCCGGTGGCGGTCTGCGGCGACTTCAACGTGGCCCCGACCGACGCCGACATCTGGGACCCGGCGCTCTTCGCCGCCTCCACCCACGTCACCCCGGCCGAGCGGGCCGCCCTCGCGGCGCTGCGCGACCTGGGGTTGCACGACGTCGTGCCCACCCCGATGAAGGGCCCGCACCCCTACACGTACTGGGACTACCGGGCCGGGATGTTCCACCAGAACAAGGGCATGAGAATCGACCTGGTGTACGCGTCCGCGCCGTTCGCCCTCGCGGTCCGCGCCGCGTACGTGGACCGGGAGGCCCGCAAGGGCAAGGGCCCCTCGGACCACGCCCCGATCGTGGTGGACGCCGACCTGGTCCCGGCCACGCCGACGCCCTGACCCACGCCGGGTTCGTTGTGCCGCGGTTAGGGTGAAGCCATGGCAGTCGTGAAGATCAACGCAATCGACGTACCGGACGGCGCCGGCGAGGAGTTGGAGCGGCGGTTCGCCGCCCGGGCCGGCACGGTGGAGGGCTCCCCCGGTTTCCTCGGCTTCGAGCTGCTCCGCCCGGTCGCCGGCGAGAAGCGCTACTTCGTCTATACGAAGTGGGAGACCGAAGAGGCTTACCAAAATTGGGCGGCCGGGCCGTCGCGGGCCGCGCACGCCGGCGGCGAGGGTGGCGAGCAGCGGCGGCCGGTGGCCTCCGGCGCGAGCCTGCTGGAGTTCGACGTGGTCCTGCAGGTGTCGCCCCGGCCCTGATCCGGGTCGGCGCGGTGATAGGCCCTCATCCGCCTGTGTCGGTTACCCGCCCGGCGCGCCTTCCGCACCGCCAAGCGCGGTATTGCATAGATACCTATAATTGGTAAATTCCGCTATGGACGCCCCGAAGCATGAACACTGAGCCTTTTCCACGCTGATCTTGCAGTTCAGGACGGGTGTGGCAGGCCCCGGTGATCGATGGGTGCGAGGCTCCGGGTAGGACAGCTGTCGGCCGAGACTCGAAGCCCCGACCGGGAGCCTCGCCATGCTGTCCTACCCCGCCACGATTCCGTTGTCCAGCCGCACCCTGAACCACCTCGCCGAACGCATCCGCTTCCACCGTCAGCAGCGCCGATCCCGGTGGCGGCGCCTCGACCCCGGCCGGCAGGCGCTGCTCGCTCTGGCCCATCTGCGTAACGGCGACACCTACACCCGACTCGCGGCCGGCTTCGAGATCGGCGTCGCCACCGCCTGACGCTACGTCCAGGAGGCGATAGCCCTGCTCAGCTTCGCAGCCAACGACCTGGAAACCGCGATGCGACGCATCCGGCTGCCGGCGTACGCGATCCTGGACGGCACGCTGATCCCGATCGACCGGGTCGCCGAGCAGAGGCCCTACTACCGCGGCAAGCACAAACACCACGGCGTGAACGTGCAGGTCATCGCGGCCCCCACCGGCCGGCTCGTATAGGCATCACCAGCACTACCCGGCTCGGCACACGACCTGACCGCCGCCCACCATCGCAGCATCATCGATGCCCTGACCAGCGCGGACGTGATGACCTTCGCCGACAAGGGCTACCAGGGCGCCCGTGGCAACGTACGCACCCCGTTCAAGCGACGCCGCTTCCGACCGAAGCTCTCAACCAGGCAGAAGGCCGTGAACCGGGCCCACGCGAAGATCCGCGCCCGCGGAGAACGAGCGATCGCCACACTCAAAACCTGGAAAATCCTGACCAAACTGCGCTGCCGCCCACGCCGAGCCACCGCGATCGTCCAAGCCATCCTCGTCCTGCACCACGTCGAAACCAACCGCTACGCAGGATGAAAATGGCTCACTCCGAACAGGAGTGACACGGAATGCCCCCGCAATCGGTTTCGTGGTCGTGCAAGTGCCGCTCCCGACCCTGACCCGACAGCGACTAGGTGCGGGCCACGCAACCGCTTTCCTCGCGGTTACGCGCCTGGCACCTCGCGAGCACCAGGCGCGTAGCCGACATCTATCGAGGACTCCAGATCAGCTAGGAATAAACCAGACCTGGTTGGAAGTATTGTGACATGTGTTGGTGTACACACTTCCGTCCAGCACTGATGTCGACAGGCAATAGCCGGTCGCCTTGTTTATGATCTCGTAGCGCACCGGCCCCGAGCTAGGCCGCGCATTAAAGTGCCACCGCTGATAATCACCGTTGTTGCAAGCCAAGATGTAGACCGCGCCCCAGCGGTTGCTGTCCAGGCAACCCGTGGCGTGGAAAATAGTATGCCCGTTGGGCGCATTGTCCTTAATAATCCAAGATTGCCGCGGCAGGTTGCTGGAGTGATTAACTACACCATTTGACACAGCCAAAGAATGGGCGATCGAGGTCTCATTGTAGAGGAACCCCCAGGCGTTGACCGAGACGTACTGCGCCTGGGCGGGCGTCGCCGTGACCATCGCCGGGGCACCGATCGCCACCATTACCACTGCCAACCTGGCAATGACTCGTTTGAGACTTCCAACTCTCATATTCTCTTCTTTCTCCCTTGCCGCAGATTCACACGCGCAACGTTCCCGCAACACGCACGGACAGTCTCGCAGCCGACTTCATCAGTGGCAAGCTCCACTGCGTACGACTCCCCTAAAAGGGGATGTCAACGTCCCCCTTGACGCCATTCGCTTAACGTGGATAGTGACGCAAGAAGCCCACAAACAGCGACATGCAAGCTCAGCAGGGGCCGGAGTGTCACCCGAGAAGCGGAGGCAATCGCGTTGTCGGCGTAACTCACCCACCCACCGGCCACCGCAGGCAATCGGCCCCGGTTCCGGCGTCCTGTCGTCGTCGTACACCCGGTCGGCCGGCCCTCGCCCCTGCCCCTGACCCGCCGACGCGCATGCCTGACCAGCAACAACCAACGCCCCGCCCCGGATGACCGGGTGCGGGGCGTTCGGCGTGATGGGGGTGCCACGCCACGGTCGGACTACTACGGTGTTGCTGTGAATTGGAGGAGGCGTACCAGGCGTGGGCGGCCGGGCCGTCGCGGGCCGCGCACGCCGGCGGCGAGGGCGGCGAGCAGCGGCGTCCGGTCGCCTCCGGCGCGAGCCTGCTGGAGTTCGACGTGGTCCTGCAGGTGCCGCCCCGGCCCTGATCCGGGCCGACGATTCAGCGCGGGTGGGTAGGCCCTCATCCGCCTGCGTCGGTTACGCGCCTGCCGCATTTTCCGCAACGCCAGGCGCGCAAGCCGAAAACTATCGAGAACTCGCCTGATCAGGGCCTATCAGGGCATGATGTACCACCGCTGGTTGTCCCCGTTGTTGCAGGGGAGGGTGTACGCATCGGCTGTGTTTCCATCGAGACAACGGCCGGTTGCCACATTGATGATCTCGTAGCTCTGCGCATTGAAGTCACCCGTCCAACCGTGTACCGTTCTCACACCCCTCGCGTTGAAGTGCCACCGCTGATGCTTGTTGACACCGCTGGAGCAGCCCATCACGTAGACACCGCCGCTGAAGTTGCTGTCCAGACACTTTCGCTCAATCGAGATTGTATGCCCGTTTGGCGGGCCGTCCAAAACCAGCATTGTAGTCATGACGTGAGCTTCCATCGTGATGTTGTTGTCTGACTGTTGCCAGTGCATCTTGTAACCTTGGCCGTAGGCAAAATTACCCAATACTCCAAAGGTACTGACCGAGACATACTGCGCCTGGGCGGGTGCCGCCGTGACCATCGCCGGGGCACCGATCGCCACCATCACCACTGCCAACCGGGCAATGGCTCGCTTGAGTCTTCCAACCTTCATGTCCTCTTCCTTCCTTGCCCACAATTTTCCACGCGCGCAACGTTCCCGTAACACGCACGGGCAGTCTCGCATGTGCGTTTATAAGTGGCAAGATCCCCTGTGGACATCCCGAACTGTGGACGCCCCTAACGCGGGGCACCCGCAAATCGTCACGCACAAAAACCCGCCAAGAATGGCGGACACCCCCCTTAAAAGGGGACGGCGATAGCCCTCTCGATGCAACCTGCCCAACGGGCAAGTGACGCGGGAAACCCACAAACAGCGACACGATAAGCCCATCAGGGGCAGCGAATGTCACCCAGAGAAGCGGGGGCAATTACGTTGTCGGCGTAATGCGTCCGCCCCCACCCACCGGCCACCGCAGGTGATCGACCCCGGTGCCGGCGGCCCGTCGTCGCCGTACACCCGGTCGGCGGACACATCGCCGTCGCGGTCCTTCGTGTCGCGGACGAGGACGACGCCGGAGAGGTTGTCGGCAACCTCGACGCAGTCGCCGCCGTTGGAGCTGCTTCGGGTGCTCGTGCGCCACCGGGCGCGAGTCAGGTTCCGGTCCAGCCCTCCCCTCCCCCGCGGCGGTGATCAAGAGGTTTACGTCAGGTTTGATCTCCAATCCCGACGTAAACCTCTTGATCGACCCGCGAGGAAGGCCCGGGCCGGCCGCGGAGGTGGGGAGGGGTGGACGGGGCGGCGGCGGCCATCTCGCCGAAGATGTGCAGTTGGGGCGCGGCGCCGAGTTGGCGTACACCAGGAGAACTGGCTGCCGTTGGTGTCCGGGCCGGCGTTGGCCGTGGCGAGCACACCCCCGGGTGCCCTGATGGCCCGCCGACACCTGCCGATACGTCCCGCCTGGCTGTGCCGGTCCCGGGCCCGCGCCCATGGCTGACCGAGGGCTGGCGTCGGCGGCAGGTGCCCGGACCAGTAGTTTCGGCTACGTGACTGCTGTTGTTAATCAGGCCAGGACGGGCCCCGCGCCGGTCGCCGTGCCCGGTGTGCGGAACTTCCGGGATGCGGGCGGTGTCGGGGCCCTGCGTCGGGGCGTGCTGTACCGGTCCGGTGCGCTGCATGAGCTGCTGCCGGCAGGAGCGCGGTCGCTGGAGCGTCTGGGCGTGCGCACGGTCGTCGACCTGCGCAGCGTCCCGGAGATGGCCGACAGGCCGGACGTACGGGACGGGCTCGGCTTCCGGCATGTGCGTGCGCCGGTGTTCGCCGAGCGCAACTGGCCGAGCGACCAGTTGGAGCTCTACCCGTTCATGGCCGGGCACGCGGGGCGTTCCGCGGTCGCTGTCATTCGTTGTCTTCTTACCCCGGGCCCGCCCGTGCTGGTTCACTGCGCCTCCGGCAAGGACCGGACAGGTGTCGTCGTTGCCGTCCTCCAGACGTTGCTGGGAGCGTCCGAGGCGGAGGTCACCGCAGACTTCCTCCGGTCGAACGCCGAGCTGGGCCTGACCGTGAACACGGCGTCGTCCACGGCAGGACACGGCACCCTTCCTCTCTCCGCCACCCTCATCCATCAGGCGATGCTCTGGATTCGCAGCATCCATGGTTCCGTCTCCGCCTACCTCGTGAAGCACGGCGCCGAGGAGTCGGAGCTGACGGCGCTGCGAATGCAGGTGGCCTGACGGCCAGGCCGGCGTGGAGCCCCTTCACCAAGTTAGGGGGCCGTCAGGGGCGGCGGGTGTCCACCAACGAGGCGAAGGCGACCACGTTGTCGGCGTAACCCGTCCGCCCGCCCACCCACTGGCCGCCGCAGGTGATCAGCCGCAGTCCCGGCGGCCCGTCGTCGCCGTACACCCGGTCGGCGGGCAGGGCGTCCTTGCCGAAGTGCTCGACCGAGTCCACCGCGAAGAGCACCACGTCGCCGTCGGCGCGGGTCACCTCGATCCGGTCGCCGACCTTCAGCCTGCCCAGCTCGTAGAAGACCGCCGGGCCGTTCTTCGTGTCCACGTGCCCGACGATCACGGCCCGGCCCGGCTCACCCGGCGTCGGGCCGCGGTCGTACCAACCGGTCTCGTCCGCTTTTGCCAGCGGCGGCACGTCGACCGACCCGTCGGGCGCCTGCCCGACCGGTGCCACGGGCGCGGACACCCTGATCGCCGGCACGGCCAGGGAGACCGGGCGGCTGGCCGCCAGCCGGGGGGCGCCGGCGGCGGAGGCGGCGGGCCGGCCGGCGGTTCCGGCAACCCAGTCGAGCGGCCCGGACACCCGGCCCAGCCCCGCGCCGGTGGCGAAGACGCCGACCAGCACCAGGACCACCGCGACCGGCACCGACCACGGCCGGCGCTCCGCCGGCTGCCCGGCACCGGCCGGCGGGGCGGGCGACCGGGGTACGCGTGCGGAGGCCACGGCCGGCCTCAGCGCCCGGCGGCGGCGCGGCCGGCGCGGGGCCGGCGCCTGGTGGCCAGGCCGATCGTCACCCCGGCCACGGCCAGCGCCACGCCCCCGGGCAGCAACAGCCCGCCGGTGGCCGCCCCGGCGGTGCCGCCGAAGCCGGTGTTCGGCCCCCGGCTCGGGTGCTGCGCCGCAGGGTGCGTCGGGTGCGGGGCCGGCTCGCGCGTCGGCTTGTGGGTGGGCGAGGGCGGGGGCGAGGGCGTCCGCTTGACCACCTGGAGCATCGTGGTCGCGGTCTCCCCGCCCCGGCACTCCAGCTTGACCCGGTAGTTGCCCGGCCAGACCCGCTCCCGGACCATCGGGGACGCCGTCAGCAGGCCACGGTCCGGTCGGGCGGCGACCCGGCCGAAGGCGTCGGAGACCACGATGGCCGGCACCGAGTTGTCGTGGCAGCTCGCCCGGATGCCGACCAGGTAACCGGGCTGCACCGTGCCGGGGCTGACCTCGACGAAGACGAGCCAGCCGGGCTGGCCGCCGTCGGGCTGGCCGGCCGACGACTCGGGCGCCGGGACGACCGCGGGGGCACCGGCGGCCCACGCGACCCCTGCGAGCGGGCCGGCGACCGCGCTGACCGTGGTGACCGCGAGCGGGCCGGCAACCGCGGCGACGGCGACCGCCAGCGCGGCGCCGAGGCGCGTGGCTGACCCCATGACCCCTCCCGGCGCGGTAGCTGGCGCGACGCCGGGCACCGGCCGCCCGGCCTGCCGTACGGGACGGATCCGCCCGTCCCGGTCGTACATCACATCCGGTCCGGCGCGGCCGTCGCGTACGCTCGGGTCGCTGTGACCTCCACCGACCCGAACCCCGCCGCGACCGTGCCGCCACACGCGCCCCGGATCCGCACCTTCCACCCCCGGCGCGGCCGGATGAGCGACCGTCAGGTCGACGACCTGGACCGGCTCTGGCCGGCGTACGGCATGACGATCACCGACGACCTCGCCGCCCCGGTGGACCTGGCGGCGCTGTTCGGTCGCCGGGCCCCCGTGGTGCTGGAGATCGGGTCCGGAATGGGGGACGCCACGGCCGAGATGGCCATCGGCGACCCGAACCGAGACTATCTGGCCGTCGAGGTGCACACGCCCGGAATCGCCAACCTCCTGGGCCTGGCGGAGCGCCACGGGCTGGGCAACGTGCGGGTCGGGCGGGGCGACGCGCTGGACCTGGTCCGGGCGCTGCCGGAGGGCTCGCTGGACGCGGTGCACGTGTTCTTCCCCGACCCGTGGCCGAAGTCACGGCACCACAAGCGGCGGATCATCCAGCCGGCGCACGTGGCACTCCTGCGCTCCCGGCTGACCCCCGGTGGGACGCTGCACTGCGCCACCGACTGGGCCGAGTACGCCGGCTCGATGCGCGAGACGCTGACCGCCGACCCGGGGCTGGCCGACGTGCACGGCGGGTACGCGGCGCGTCCCGCCCACCGGCCGGTCACCAAGTTCGAGCGCCGCGCGCTGACCGCCGGCCGCCCGGTCTTCGACCTGATCCACCGCCGGGCGTGACGGCAGGGGGTCCCCTTGGCGGTCCGGTTGGCGCGGGAGGGCCTGCGGCAGGCACGATGGACGGGCTATGACGCTCACCGCCGCGCTGCCGACAAGCGCCGACCCCGACACCCTCTTCGACGCGTTCGCCGGCTGGGCGAAGGAGCGCGGCCTCGACCTCTACTCCCACCAGGAGGAGGCGGTCATCGAGATCGTCTCCGGCGCGAACGTGATCATGAATACGCCGACCGGCTCGGGCAAGAGCCTGGTGGCGATCGCCGCGCACTTCGCCGCCCTGGCCGACAGCCGGACCACCTTCTACACCGCCCCGATCAAGGCCCTGGTGTCGGAGAAGTTCTTCGCCCTCTGCGAGGTTTTCGGCGCCGAGAACGTCGGCATGCTCACCGGCGACGCCAGCGTGAACGCCGACGCCCCGATCATCTGCTGCACGGCCGAGATCCTGGCCAACCTCGCGCTCCGCGAGGGCGAGCGGGCCGACGTCGGCCAGGTGGTCATGGACGAGTTCCACTTCTACGCCGAGCCGGACCGGGGCTGGGCCTGGCAGGTGCCGATCATCGAGCTGCCCCAGGCGCAGTTCGTGCTGATGTCGGCCACCCTCGGCGACACCACCCGCTTCGTCGACGATCTCACCCGGCGCACCGGCCGGCCGACCGCCGTCGTCCGCTCGGCCGAGCGGCCGGTCCCGCTCATCTTCACGTACGCGATGACGCCGATGCACGAGACCCTCGAGGAGCTGCTGGAGACCAAGCAGGCCCCCGTGTACGTCGTGCACTTCACCCAGGCCGCCGCGCTGGAGCGCGCCCAGGCGCTGATGAGCGTCAACGTCGCCAGCCGGGCCGAGAAGGACATGATCGCCGAGGCGATCGGCCGGTTCCGGTTCACCTCCGGGTTCGGCAAGACCCTGTCGAGGCTGGTCCGGCACGGCATCGGCGTGCACCACGCCGGCATGCTGCCGAAGTACCGCCGCCTCGTCGAGACCCTGGCCCAGGCCGGGCTGCTCAAGGTCATCTGCGGCACCGACACCCTCGGCGTCGGCATCAACGTGCCGATCCGCACCGTGCTGTTCACCGGCCTGAGCAAGTACGACGGCATCCGCACCCGGCTGCTCAAGAACCGCGAGTTCCACCAGATCGCCGGCCGGGCCGGCCGGGCCGGCTTCGACACCCTCGGCCGGGTCGTCGTGCAGGCCCCCGAGCACGTCATCGACAACGAGAAGGCCCTCGCCAAGGCCGGCGACGACCCGAAGAAGCGGCGCAAGGTGGTGCGCAAGAAGCCGCCGGAGGGCTCGATCGGCTGGGGCCGACCCACCTTCGACCGCCTGGTCGAGGCCGAGCCGGAGACGCTGACCTCCAGTTTCCAGGTCAGCCACTCGATGCTGCTCAACGTCATCGGCCGCCCCGGCGACGCGTTCACCGCGATGCGGCACCTGCTCACCGACAGCCACGAGGACTCCGCCGCCCAGCGCCGGCACATCCGCCGGGCGATCGCCATCTACCGGGCGCTGCGCGCCGGCGGGGTGGTCGAGGAGCTGCCCGAGCCGGACGAGACCGGCCGCCGGGTGCGGCTCACCGTCGACCTCCAGCTCGACTTCGCGCTCAACCAGCCGCTGTCGCCGCTCGCCCTGGCCACCATCGAGTTGCTGGACGCCGAGTCCCCGTCGTACGCCCTCGACGTGCTGTCGGTGATCGAGTCGATCCTCGACGACCCCCGCCAGGTGCTCTCCGCGCAGCAGTTCAAGGCCCGCGGCGAGGCGGTCGCCGCGATGAAGGCCGAGGGCATCGAGTACGAGGCCCGCCTCGAACTGCTCGACGAGGTGACCCACCCGAAGCCCCTCGCGGAGCTGCTGGATGCCGCGTACGAGATGTACCGGCAGGGGCACCCGTGGGTGGCCGACCACCAGCTCTCCCCCAAGTCCGTCGTCCGCGACATGTACGAGCGGGCGATGACCTTCACCGAGTACGTGCAGTTCTACTCCCTCACCCGCTCCGAGGGGCTGGTGCTGCGGTACCTCGCCGACGCGTACAAGACGCTGCGCCAGACCGTCCCCGAGGACGCCAAGACCGAGGAGCTGGTCGACCTCATCGAGTGGCTGGGCGAGCTGGTCCGCCAGGTCGACTCCAGCCTGATCGACGAGTGGGAGCGGCTGCGCAACCCCTCCGACGTCGCCGAGGCCGCCGAGGCGTACGCCAACCTGGACGACCGGCCGCCGGCGGTCACCCGCAACACCCGGGCGTTCCGGGTGCTGGTGCGCAACGCGCTGTTCCGCCGGGTCGAGCTGGCGGCCCTGCGCCGCTGGGACCTGCTCGGGGAGCTGGACGCCGGGGACGGCTGGAACGCGGACGCGTGGGCCGACGCGCTGGAGCCGTACTTCGAGACGTACGACTCGATCGGGACCGGCCCCGACGCCCGCGGTCCGGCGCTGCTGATGATCGAGCAGGGCCGCGAGCGGTGGACGGTCCGGCAGATCCTCGACGACCCGGACGAGGACCACGACTGGGGCATCAGCGCCGAGATCGACCTGGCCGCCTCCGACGAGGTGGGCGCAGCCGCGGTCCGGATCACGGACGTCGGCCAGCTCTAGTCGATTCCCACAGGAGGGGCCGTCCGGGCCGGTGAGAGGTGGCGTGAGGAGCGGCGCAGCCCACGGTCGAGGAAGTCGATCAGCCACTCGAAGCTCTGGTCGGTGTCCGCGTCCCACTGGAAGCCGTGCGCGGTCTGGAGGGTGGCGAACCCGTGCAGGGTGCTGCGCAGCGTCCGCAGCGCGTGGGTCTGCTCGGCCGGGTCGATCCGATAGCCGCGCAGCACCGCGGCGAGCGACTCGACCACCCGGGCGCCGGCCGCGTCGAGTGCCGGGGTGGCGACCGCGCCGACCGTGGCGGCGTACCGGCCCGGGTGCCCGGTCAGGTAGGACCGCATGGCCCGGGCAGCCGCGGCCAGCGCGTCCCGCCCGGCGTACCCCTGGGTGGCGTCCCGCAGCGCGTCGCCGAACTCGGTCATCGCCAGCACGGCGAGACCCTGGTGCAGCTCGGCGAGGTTGTCCACGTGCTTGTACAGCGACGGGGTGCGGACGCCGAGCCGCTCGGCGACCAGGCTCATGGTCAGCTGGCCGAAGCCCCGCTCGTCGGCGACCTCGGCGGCCGCGGCGATCACGGTGGCCCGGTCCAGGCCGGCCCTAGGCACGGACGGCCGCGGCGAGGAACGGGAGCATGAGCGTCACGACCTGGTCGGGGAACTGGGTGTGCGGATAGTGTCCGGCACCCTCGACGAGTGCCAGGGTGGCCAGACCGTCGGGCATCGCGGCCACGATCGCCTCGCCCTCGGCCCGCGGGTCGGCCCAGTCCGGGTCGAGCGTGCCCTCGACGATCAGCGCCGGGCAGCGCACCCCGGCGAGGTGGGCGCCGGCGTCGGCTGGGCTGGACTGGCCCATCTTCTGGAGCACCTTCATCCGGCCGGGCTCGCGCAGCATGGCCTCGATCCGGGCCAGCCGGTCGGGCCAGTCGGCCGGTCGCGGACCAGGGTAGGAGACGTCGAGGTAGCTGAGCCACAGCTTCACGCTGCCGAACAGGGCGGCACCGAGCAGCCGGAACGTGCCCTGCCGGAAGCGCCGGACCCGCAGGTCGGCGAGTCCGATGGACTGCTTGCGGGTGAACGGCGCCAGCTCGACGATCGCGCTGACCAGCTCGGGCGCGGTGGCTGCGGCGATGGTGGCCGCCCCGCCGGAGATCGAGTGGCCGACCAGAACGGCCGGCCCGCCCAGGTGGCGGATCAGCGCGACCAGATCGCCCGCGAGATCGGTACGGCTGTAGCCGGTGAAGCTGGTGTCGGACTCGCCGGCGCCGCGCAGGTCGGCCGCGGCCACCCGGTAGCCGGCGGCGACCAGGCGGGGCACAACGAAACGGTACGCGTCGCGACTGTCGCCCATCCCGTGGGCGAGGACCACGAGCGGGCCCTCGCCGGTCACCTCGTAGGCGATGCGCCCGCCGTTGACGGACAGAAACTCGGTCATGGCTACCTCCAGAGCTAGCTAATGTTGTTAGCCATTACGCTAATCGCATTAGCTAGATCCTGCCACCGGTGGAGTCGCCCGTCACACCCGCCCCGGGACCACCCCAGGATCGGCGGCGCCGCCGCGCAGCCCTTCCTTTTCGCTGGGCAATGTCAGACCCGTCGATTAGAATGTGTGTACTAAACCAAGTCCTGACCTGGGAGGACTTCCGTGACCGCGCCCACCTCCAGCACCCTCCCGCCCTACGCCACCCTCCTCGGCTTCACCCGGTACGTCGACCGCACCGGGCCCACCAAGGCAACCTTCGTCGGGGGCCTGCGCAAGCAGCGGGCGAGCCGGCACGGCTTCAACCCACACGGCCAGTTCGTCAAGGCACTCAAGGCCGACGTCGCCTTCCACACCGGCGGCACCCACCTGGCGCAGGTCGCCGACGTGGTCAAGCCACGCTGGCGCCCGCTCTACGAGGCGCTCGTGCCGGGCGCGACGACCTGGCTGCGTTCCCTCGGCGAGCCGACCGCCGTCGACCTGGCCCAGACCCGCGACGCCCTGGCCATGCTCGGCGACCTCCCCGTCAAGATCAACCCCCACTTCGGCATCCGGTACGCCGAGGACGGCCGAGCCGAGGCCGTCCGCCTGCACTTCGACGAGGCCCCGCCCAGCGAGGAGGCGGCCCTGGCCACCCTGCACCTGATGGCCCGACACATGGACGCCGTCCTCCCCCACGCCGCCCCGGTCCTGGTAGACGTCCGCCGAGGCGAGGCATACCGAATGCCGAACACCGTCAAGCCCCAACAGATCGAACAGTGGCTGGCCGGCGAGGCGGCAGCCTTCCGCGCCATCTGGTCCACCGCCGCCTAACCGGGCCCCAATCCGACGCGCCGCCTCCCACCCGTCCACGGGAGGCGGCGCGTCGACCCGTTCCAGGCTTGGCCGTGGGAGGCGGCCGTCGACGTGGAGGTCGCCGCTGCAAGATCACGCTCGATCCGGGAAACAGTGGTCACCGTGGCGCCCGGAGGCCCCTGTTTCCCGGATCGAGCACGACCTTGACACGACCTTGAGGGGCCACAACGGGGTTATCCACAGGGGACGGCGGAGTCCGACCGAAATCGGCAGAGTCGGGGCATGCCAAAAGCTCCGCTACGACCTCCGCAGTTGCGGGGCCGAATCTTCCGTGGATCGGTGGCCGTGTCCGACGGTCTCCTCACCCGCAACGAACTGCGCAGTTCCGCCTGGCGCCCGTTGTTCCGGGACGTGTACGCGGACGCCTGCCTCACGGTCACCCACCGCCACCGGTGTGCTGCGGTGGCCCGCTGGCTGGTGCCTCCCGGCACGGCCGTCGCCGGGCGATCAGCGGCGGCGTTGTACGGGGTGGGACGCGTCGCCCTCGACGAGCCGATCGACGTCCTGACGCCCAAAGGGCCGTTCCCCCTACCCTCGCACCCGACGGCAGCGCCCCGGTCGGTACCAGGAGGTGACCACCGGCAGGAACCAGCAGGGGGCGATCGGCAGGACCCGAGGGTGGGACGCCGGCAGGGGCCGATGACGGGGCTGCGGGTGCATCGGGGCGAGGTGGATCCGTCGGATGTCGTCGATCGGGTGGGCGTGGTCGTGACCACTCCGGCCCGTACCTGCTGGGACCTGGCCCGCTGGCTGGACGTCGTGGAGGCGGTCGTCGTCATCGACGGACTGCTGGCGCGTCGCCTCACCGACGTTCCGGCGCTGCGCGAGTACGCGCTGGCCCGGGCCGGGCTGCGGGGCTGGCGTTCCCTGCTGCGCGCGGTCGACCTGGCCGACCCGGGGGCCGAGTCGCCGCAGGAGTCCCGGACCAGGGTGCGGCTGGTGCTGGCCGGGCTGCCCCGGCCGCGTACCCAGTGGGTCGTCTCCGACGGTGGGCGGTTCGTGGCCCGGCTGGACCTGGCCTGGCCCGAATTCAAAGTCGCCGTCGAGTACGACGGGCTCTGGCACGACGACCCCGAGCAGTTCCACCGCGACCGCCGTCGGCTCAACCGGCTCATCGGCGAGGACTGGCTCGTGCTTCATGTGACGGCGCGGCGCCTGCGCGACGACTTCGACGGCTTCGTCGCCGAGGTGCGGGAGGCGCTGCGCTCCCGCGACCACCGCCGCCAGGTCCGCACTGGGCATGATCGCGCTCGAACATGGAAGTAGTGGCCTCCGGTGCGTCAGAGGCCACTACTTCCTGGATCGAGCGTGATCATGCCAGCGGGGGCAGCGCGAGGGCCGGTCAGGCGAGGTACTTCTCCAGGTCGTCGATAATCTTGTTGGCGGCGCCGACGCCGATGCCGGTCATCCAGACCTCGTCGGAGACCGGGTACGCCTTGCCGGCCTTCACCGCGGACAGGCCCTTCCACAGCGTGCCGCCGGAGACGGTGCCCTGCTCGGCGACGGCCTTCTCGCCGTACGCGGTCACGAAGATGACGTCGGCGTCGACCTCGTTGACCCGCTCGGGGCTGACCGCGTCGAAGCGCTTGTCCTCCTTGTTGGCGAGCTGCTGCCGCTCGGGGCGGCCCAGCCCGGTGTCACCGATCACGATGCCGGAGAAGGAGTCCGGGCCGTAGACCCGGATCACGCCGGGCATGAAGCGCACGATGGAGATCTTCCGCTGGGCGGCGTCGCCGAGCTTCGCGCCGAAGTCCGCGGCCCGCTTCTCGTAGGTGGTGAGCAGCTCACGGGTCTGCTCCTCCTTGCCGAGCGCCTTGCCGTCGAGGAGGAGGTTCTCCTTCCAGGTGATGCCCACCTGCTCGGTGAACACCGTCGGGGCGATGGCGGCCAGCTCGTCGTAGAACTTCTCCTGGCGGAACTTGCTGCCCAGGATCAGGTCGGGCTTGAGGGCGTTGATCGCCTCCAGGTCGGGCTCGGTGACCACCCCGACCGCCTTGATCCCGGCCAGCTTCTCCTCGCCGAAGTAGGTCGGCCAGCCCTTCGCCTCGCCTGCGGTGGCCGCACCGACCGGTGTGATGCCCAGCGAGAGCGTTGTGTCGATCTTGTCTGTGTCGAGGACCACGACCCGCTTCGGGTCGGCCGGGACCTTGGTGGTGCCCATGGCGTGGGTGATCTCCCGGGTGTCCCCGGCGGCGGTGTCGGCGACCGGGTCGCTCTCTCCGCAGGCGGTGAGTCCGGCGCTCAGGGCGACGGCCGCAGTGAGCACGGCGGCGAGACGACGCATCGATGTTCCTTTCAGAGGGTTCCGCCGGCCGGTGGGCCGGCGGAGGAGGTGACGGAGGAGGCGGCCCGAGCGGGGGCTGCCAGGGAGGGGCTGGTGAGGGCCGGTACGACCAGAGGCGCGCCGGTCACCGGGCAGGGCACGACGACGCAGTCGAGCCCGAAGACGTCGCGGACCAGCTCCACGGTGAGGATCTCCCGGGGCGGGCCGGCGGCCACCACCCGGCCGGAGCGCATGGCGATCAGGTGGTCGGCGTACCGGGCGGCCTGGTTGAGGTCGTGCAGCACGGCGACCACGGTCCGGCCCCGCTCGGCGCGCAGCCGGTGCAGCAGGTCCAGCACCTCCACCTGGTGGGCCAGGTCGAGGAAGGTGGTCGGCTCGTCCAGCAGCAGCGCCTCGGTGTCCTGGGCCAGAGTCATCGCGATCCAGACCCGCTGCCGCTGCCCACCGGAGAGGGTGTCCACCGGCCGGTCGGCGAGACCGGCCACGTCGGCGAGCGCCATCGCCTCGTCGACGGCGGCGCTGTCCTGCTCCGACCACTGCCGCCACCACCGCTGGTACGGCTGCCGGCCCCGGCCGACCAGGTCGGCGACCGTGACCCCCTCGGGCACCAGCGGGCTCTGCGGCAGCACGCCGAGGCGTTGGGCGACCTCCCGGGTCGGCAGGTCCCGAATCGCGGTGCCGTCGAGCAGCACCGCGCCCCGGCTGGGGGTGAGCAGCCGGGCCATGGTGCGCAGCAGCGTCGACTTGCCGCAGGCGTTCGGGCCGACGACGACCGTGAAGGCGTCGGCGGGCAGCTCGAGGTCGAGGCCGTCCAGGACGGTCCGCTCGTCGTAGCCGACGACCAGGTCGCGGGTGGAGAGCATCGCGGCTCCTCGGGAGGGGACGGCGGAAGGGGAGGCGGGAACATCGCCGGATCCGACCGACGGGGAGGCGGGACCGTCGGGCGGCGACGCGGGTACGCCGGCGGGCCGGGGCGTGAGGACGCCGCCGGAACCAGCGGGACGCGACGCGGGAACGTCGGGGGACGCGGGGACGCCGGCGGAGCTGCCGGGCGGGGACGCGGGTACGCCGGTGGGCCGGGGGGCGGGGGCGGTGGCGGGGTCGGTGGGCGGTGGCGGCGGGCCGGCGGGCCCGGGACGCGTTGGCGGCGGGCCGGCGGGGTCGGGGGCGGTCGTGGGCATCAGGACGGCCTCCGGCGTCCGCGCAGCAGGAAGATCAGGTACGGCCCGCCGATCGCGGCGGTCAGCACGCCCGCCGGGAGTTGGGTGGGGGCGAGCAGCCGGCGGCCGGCGAGGTCGGCGAGGACCAGCAGCAGCGCGCCGAGCAGGGCGGAGCAGAGCAGCGGGGGACGCTCGGCCCGAACCAGCCGGCGGGCCAGCTGGGGCGCGACCAGGGAGACGAAGTCGACGGCGCCGACCTGCGCGGTGACCATCGCGGCGGCGAGCACCCCGGTGCCGGCCAGGCCGATCCGGCGGGCGACCGGGCGGACGCCGATCCCGCGTGCGGTGTCGTCGTCCAGGGCGGTGCTGTTCAGCGCCCAGCCGGCCCAGAGCAGCACGGGCAGCAGCGTCAGCAGGGTTACCGCGATCCACGCCGCCTCGGTCCATCCCTTTCCGGCGAGGGTGCCGACCAGCCAGATCTGGGCGCGCATCCCGTCGATCGGGTCGACGGTCATCAGGACCACCTCGATCAGCGCCCGCAGCGCGAAGGCCACCGCGACCCCGGCGAGGACGAACCGCTGGGCGGCCAGCCCGTGCCGGGCCCCGAGGGCGAGCACCAGTGCCGCCGCGGCCAGCCCGCCGAGCAGCGCCGCCGGGGCGACCAGGACGGCGGCGGCCCCGCCGGTCAGGGCGATGGTGGCGGCCAGCCCGGCGCCCTGGGTGATGCCGATGACGTCCGGGCTGGCCAGCGGGTTGCGGGCCACGCTCTGGATCAGCGTGCCGGCGACGCCGAACGCCGCGCCGGCCACGGCCGCGAGCACGAGTCGGGGCAGCCGCAGGTCGAGCACCACCAGGTCGTACGGGGTGCCGGTGCCGGAGAGGGCACGCAGCACGTCGGGCGGGGCGACGTACGGGGTGCCGAGGGAGAGGCTGAGCACCCCGGCGGCGACGAGCAGCCCGGTCAGCGCGGCGGCGACCAGCACCGGCCGGCGGCGTACCGGCACCCGGAGCGGGCCGAGGCGCAACAGGGTCCGGCCGGGCGGGGCGGATCGGGGGCGGGCCCCGGTGGCGAGGGCGCTCATGCGGTCACCACCCGGGCGCGGCGAACGAGGAAGGCCAGCAGCGGGGCGCCGATCAGCGCGGTGACCACCCCGGCGGGCACCTCGCCGGGCGGGGCGACGAGCCGGCCGACGACGTCGGCGCCGAGCAGCAGGGCTGGCCCGAGCAGGGCGGCGACGGCGAGGGTCCACCGGTGGTCCGCGCCGACCAGGGCCCGGGCCAGGTGCGGAACGGCGAGCCCGACGAAGGCGATCGGCCCGGCCGCCGCCACGGCCGCCCCGGTGAGCAGCACCCCGGCCGCGCCGCCGCCGAGGCGGACCAGGCCGATGCGGTGGCCCAGTCCCCGGGCCACGTCGTCGCCGAGGGCGAGCGCGTCCAGGCCCCGGGCGACGAGGGCGGCCAGCACGAGCCCGGCGAGGACGAGCGGCAGCACCTGACCGGTGACACCGACGTCCCGGCCGGTCAGCCCACCGACCACCCAGAACCGGTACTCCTCGAAGGTGCGGGCGTCGATGCTGAGCAGCGCGTACACGACGGCGCCGAGACTGGCGTCGAGCGCGGCGCCGGTCAGCGCGAGGGTGACCGGCGAGGCGCCCTCGCGGGTCCGGTTGGCGACCGCGAACACGGCCAGGCCGGCCAGGAGCGCCCCGGCGACGCCGAACCAGACGTACCCGGCGAGGCTGCCGACGCCGAAGACGGCGATGGCCAGCACCACGCCGCACGACGCGCCGGCGCTGATGCCGAGGATGCGTGGCTCGGCCAGCGGGTTGCGGGTCAGCGCCTGGAACAGCACCCCGGCGACGGCGAGGGCGAGACCGACGACGATGCCCAGGGTGGTGCGCGGCATCCGCAGCTCGCGGACGATGGTGGTGGCGTCCCCGCCGTCGGGGGCGACCAGCGCGTGCCACACGTCATCGGGCGCGAGCGGCCGACTGCCGAGGGCGAAGCTGGCGAGCACGGCGAGCGCCAGCACCACCGCCGCACCCACGGTGACGGCCACCCGGCGGCCCGGCCCGCGGGTGGGCCGGTTGGCGGCCCGGATCGGCCGCGCGGCGACGGTGGTCACGAAGCTCCCTCAGCTTAGGCTCGCCTTACCGTAGCTGAGCTGCTCAGACCCGCCTAACCAACGGATGTCGATCCCGGATCGCGTGTGCCGTGCAGCATTCCCGCGCCCAGGGCGGCGGCCCCGAGGGCCGCCACGCCGGCCAGGCCGAGCCCGGAGGAACCCGCCGCGCGGATCCCCCCGTCGCCGGTCGGCGCCCCGCCGGAGGGCACCACGTCGTACGGCCGCATCATCTCGTTGTCCTCGTGCTCCAGCAGGTGGCAGTGCCAGGCGAACCGGCCCGGCAGGTCGAACCGGGCCTTGATCCGGGTCACCTCCCCGGGGAACACGGCCACCGTGTCCAGCCACCCGCGCTCGGCCGGGCCCGGCGGCTGCTGGCCGGTCGGCCCCCGCCCGACCAGCTCGAACTGCACCTGGTGCAGGTGGATCGGGTGGGCGGCCGGGGTGAAGTTGTGGAACTCCCAGACCTCCGTGCCGTACAGCCGCGGCGTCTCGGTGACCGGCGCGTTCCAGCGCAGCGGCACCGCCCGGCCGTCCCGGTCGACGGTGCCCAGCAGGGCGGCCACCGGGCCGGCGCCGGGCGACGTCGACATCGTCTCGTTCAGCGACAGCCGGCGGACCCGTTCGGCCGGGCCGAGCGGTCGCGACGACGGCAGGTCGAGCTGGTCCGGCGGGACGCTGCGGTCCGGGCCGGTCGCCTCGGTGACGACGAGCTTCAGCACCTGGCCGGTGGTGTCCGGGTCGGCCGGCTCGAAGTCCGCCTCCGGCCGGCCGGGCAGCCCGTCCGGGCCCTCGTTGACCAGGTACAGCTCGGTCCCCGCCGGCACGTCGGAGAAGTCGACCACCGCGTCGACCCGGGAGCCGCCGCCCAGCGGCAGCTTGCCCAGTCGCACCGGCGCCGGCAGGAAGCCGCCGTCGCTGCCGATCTGCCAGAACGGCACCGCCGGCCGGGCCGGCCGGACCGTGGGGTGCGCCGCCACCGACAGCAGGAGAAATCGCGAGTTGCAGCCGTTGAGCAGGCGGAACCGGTAGCGCCGGCGTTCCACCTCCAGCACCGGCCAGGTGCGGCCGTTGACCACGATGGTGTCGGCGAAGACCGCCGGGTGCCACATCGGCGGCACGTCCGTCTCCGGCGCGTACCGGCCGGGTCGGCCGTCGAACTCGGCCCGGCTGGCCGGGTAGTGCAGGGAGCCGTCGGCGGTGAAGCTGCGGTCCTGGATCACCAGCGGGATCTCGTGGTGGCCGCGGGCGGAACCGCCGGCCGGGCCGATCGGCTGGCCGGTCGCCGCGCCGGGGAGCACCCCGGGCGGCAGGTCGGCGTCGCCGCCGCGCAGCAGGTACAGGCCGATCGGGCCGGCGTACATGGTCAACCGGGTCAGGCCGAGGGCGTGGTCGTGGTACCAGAGGGCGGTGGCCCGCTGGTCGTTGGCGTACTCGACGGTCGCCGCGCCGGGCGACCACCGGGTCCCGCGGTAGTCGGCGTACCGGTCGCCGAACTCGCGGTACGAGCTGCCGTACCGCGCGTACCCGGACGGGAGGTCGCGGCAGCTCGGCAGGTACCAGGCCTCCGGGTGGCCGTCGCACTCCTGCCGGTTGTGCCCGCCGTGCAGGTGCACGACGATCGGCACCGGCCCCAGGTAGGGGCCCGGCGTGCGGCGGAAGTGGCCGGCGTGGTCCCGCCCCTCGTCGCCGCCGGCCGGGTTGGCCCAGTGCAGGGTCGGGTCCACCGGGAGCAGGTGCGGCAGGTGCCGGCCGCGCCGGTCGAGGAGTTGGTTGAGCCAGGTGACCCGGACGGGCCGGCCGGCCCGGGCCTCGATGGTGGGGCCCGGGTACCGGAAGCTGCCGGGGTGGGCCGCCGAGCCGAAGCCCCAGACGGTGGTGGGCGGCAGCGACCGGGGCAGGACCTGCTGGCGGAACTGCCGCACCGCGACCGCGTACTCGTCGGCGTCGGGGCCCCCGAGGTCCCGGGGCATGGTCCGGGGGACGGGGAGCGGGGTGACGTACTTCGGGATGCCGCGCGGGTCCAGCGGCGGTGCCGGACGCGACCCGGCGACGGCCCACCCGGCCGGCGTCAGCGCGGCCGCGCCACCCGCCGCCCCCGCGATGAGCAGACCTCTCCTGGAGACCATTCCCCGCACCTCCCCGCGTCGTCGTCCGAGACCGAGGCTAGATGGAAGAAATTTCGTTTGAAGTGGCAAAAGCCGTGATCTTCTCGGAAACCCCCGTTCGGGCGATGAGGGCACCATTCACCCACATACGCTGGTCGCATGGAATTCGACCAGCACACCGTCGTGCTCCTGTCCTGGCCCGAGGACGCGCCGGAGCTGCCCCGGGACGCGGCGGACCGGTTGCGCGACGCCCACCTGGCCCACCAGGCGGGGCTGGTGGAGCAGGGCCTCGTCCTGGCTGCCGGCCCCTTCCTCGACCCCGACGACGACCGGCTGCGCGGCTTCGCGGTGCTCGCGGTCGATCGGGCGGCAGCCCGCGAGCTGTACGGCAACGACCCGGCGGTCCGGGCCGGCCGGCTCGTCGTGCGGGTGATGAGCTGGCTGGTGCCGCAGGGCAACGTCCGGTTCGGCGGCGTGCCGATCCCCCGGTCGATGCTGGAGATGGCGGCGGGCGACTGAGCCGGCACCGGCACGGGCCACAGGGGCCCGCCGGGGTGGTCAGCCCGCGGTGCCCTCGCGGGGGGCCGGCACCCCGACGCCCGCGTCGATCTGGTGGTCGGCCCAGACGTACTCCGTCGGCAGCAGCTCGGCGACCGGCACGGCGCGCAGCGCGTCCGCCGGGCCGACGATGACCCGGATCGACGGGAAGTAGTCCAGCAGCACCTGCCGGCAGCGGCCGCACGGCGGGATGACGCCCCGCCCCCGGTCGCCCACCGCCACGATCGTCTCCAGCTCGCCCGCGCCCTGGGTGGCGGCGGCGCCGATCGCGACCACCTCGGCACACGGCCCACCGGTGAAGTGGTACACGTTCACCCCGGTGAAGACCCGGCCGTCGACGGTACGGGCGGCGGCGGCGACGGTGTGGTTGTCGCTGCGACAGCGCAGCTTGGCGACCGCCGTGGCGGCCTGCACCAGCGCCCGGTCGGTGTCTCGCATGGTCATTTCTCGGCGCCCCCGCGGTCGATGTCGGTCGGTGGTCAACTCTAGACGGCGGTAACCAGGGGGCGGTCCGCACTCGGGCTGCCTATCCTTGGCGACGACATGCAGAATCCAGCCGTACCCGCCGCGCCCGACACCGTCCGCGAGCTGCACCGCCGCCTGCCCGCCCTGATGTTCCGCGACCAGCGCCGGCTACAGCGGCGCCTCGACGGTGTCCGGCGGCTGCGCGACCCGCAGCGGCGCGAGGCCACCCTGGCCGAGATCATCGCCGACGTGGCCCGGGCCGAGCAGCGGCTCGCCGACCGCCGGGCGGCCGTGCCCGTGATCACCTACCCGGCCGGGCTGCCGGTCAGCGACCGCAGGGACGACATCGCCGCCGCGATCCGCGACCACCAGGTGGTGATCGTGGCCGGCGAGACCGGTTCCGGCAAGACCACCCAGCTGCCGAAGATCTGCCTGGAGCTGGGGCGTGGGGTGCACGGGCTGATCGGGCACACCCAGCCGCGCCGGCTGGCCGCCCGGACGGTGGCCGACCGGATCGCCGAGGAGCTGGGCACCGAGCTGGGCGACGTGGTCGGCTACAAGGTCCGCTTCGCCGACCAGGTCGGCGACCGCAGCCTGGTCAAGCTGATGACCGACGGCATCCTGCTGGCCGAGTTGCAGACCGACCGGATGCTGCGCCAGTACGACACGCTGATCATCGACGAGGCGCACGAGCGCTCCCTCAACATCGACTTCATCCTGGGGTACCTGCGGCAGCTCCTCCCCCGCCGCCCCGACCTCAAGGTGATCATCACCTCGGCGACCATCGAGACCGGGCGGTTCGCCCGGCACTTCGCCGCCCCGCCAGTCGAGGGGGAGGCGGAGGGCAGACCGGCGCCGGTGGTCGAGGTGTCCGGGCGGACGTACCCGGTGGAGCTGCGGTACCGGCCGCTGGTCGAGGTCACCGAGGCCGAGGCCGACGAGTCCGACGACGAGGAGAACGTCCGCGACCAGATCCAGGCGATCTGCGACGCGGTGGAGGAGCTGGCCGCCGAAGGGCCGGGCGACGTCCTGGTCTTCCTCTCCGGCGAGCGGGAGATCCGGGACACGGCCGACGCGCTGGCCAGGCTGGTGGAGAGGAAGCGGTCGCTGCTCGGCACCGAGATCCTGCCGCTGTACGCCCGGCTGTCCTCCGCCGAGCAGCACCGGGTGTTCGCCCCGCACGGCGGGCGCCGGGTGGTGCTGGCCACCAACGTCGCGGAGACCTCGCTGACCGTGCCCGGCATCAAGTACGTGGTGGACCCGGGCACCGCCCGGATCTCCCGGTACTCCAGCCGGCTGAAGGTGCAGCGGCTGCCGATCGAGCCGGTGTCCCAGGCGTCGGCCAACCAGCGCAAGGGCCGCTGCGGGCGCACCTCGGACGGCATCTGCATCCGCCTCTACGACGAGCCGGACTTCCTGTCCCGCCCGGAGTTCACCGACCCGGAGATCCTGCGCACCAACCTCGCCTCGGTCATCCTCCAGATGACCTCGATCGGGCTGGGCGACGTCGCGGCGTTCCCGTTCATCGACCCGCCGGACCGGCGCAACGTCGCCGACGGGGTGAACCTGCTGTACGAGCTGGGCGCGCTCGACCCGGCCGAGACCGACCCGGACAAGCGGCTCACCCCGCTGGGCCGGCGGCTGGCCCAACTGCCGGTCGACCCCCGGCTGGCCCGGATGGTCCTCGAAGGCGAGCGCAACGGCTGCGCCACCGAGGTGATGGTGATCGCCGCCGCGCTGTCCCTCCAGGATCCGCGCGAACGGCCGGCGGAGCGGCAGGCCCAGGCCGACCAGGCGCACGCCCGGTTCACCGACAGAGAATCCGACTTCGTCGCGCTGCTGAACCTGTGGCGGTACCTGCGGGAGCAGCAGCGGGAGCTGTCGTCGAGCGCCTTCCGCCGGATGTGCAAGGCGGAGTACCTCAACTACCTGCGGGTGCGCGAGTGGCAGGACATCGTCAGCCAGCTCCGCCAGGTGCTCCGTACCCCCGATCAGGGCGGTGGTGGGCGCGACGGGCGCGGCGCGAAGGAGGCCGGGGCGGACGGCGGCCGGCGCGGCCCGGCCGCGGACCTGCCGGAGGAGATCGACACCCCGAAGGTCCACCAGTCGCTGCTGGCCGGCCTGCTGTCCCACGTCGGGCTCAAGGATCCGCAGAAGCACGAGTACCTGGGCGCGCGGGGGGCGAAGTTCGCCCTGTTCCCCGGGTCGGCGCTGTTCAAGAAGCCGCCGCGCTGGGTGATGGCCGCCGAGCTGGTGGAGACCTCCCGGCTGTGGGGGCGGGTGGCCGGCCGGGTCGAGCCGGAGTGGGTCGAGCCCCTCGCGCAGCACCTGGTCAAGCGCAGCTACAGCGAGCCGCACTGGGAGAAGAAGCAGGCGGCGGTGCTGGCGTACGAGAAGGTCACCCTGTACGGCGTACCGCTGGTCACCGCCCGGAAGGTCAACTTCGGCCGGATCGACCCGGGGCTGTCCCGGGAGCTGTTCATCCGGCACGCCCTGGTCGAGGGCGACTGGCAGACCCACCACCAGTTCTGGCAGGACAACCAGCGGCTGCTGACCGAGATCGCGGAGCTGGAGAACCGGGCCCGACGGCGGGACATCCTGGTCGACGACGAGACGATCTTCCAGTTCTACGACGAGCGGATCCCGGCCGACGTGGTGTCCGGGCGGCACTTCGACGCCTGGTGGAAGCAGACCCGCCGGGAGCAGCCCGACCTGCTCATGTTCACCCGGGAGCTGCTGGTCAACGCCGGCCGGGGCGGGGTCGCCGAGGACGACTACCCGGACGAGTGGCAGACGGAAGGGGTCACTCTCCCGCTGACGTACACCTTCGATCCGGGCACCTCGACCGACGGGGTGACCGTGGACATCCCGCTGCCGCTGCTCAACCAGGTGCCGGTGGAGAGCTTCGACTGGCAGGTCCCCGGCCTGCGCGAGGAGATGGTGATCGCGCTGATCCGGTCGCTGCCCAAGCCGGTCCGGCGCAACTTCGTCCCGGTCCCCGACTACGCCCGGGCGGCGCTCGCCGCGATCACCCCGGGCGAGGAGCCGCTGCTGGACGCGCTGACCCGGCAGCTACGCCGGATGACCGGGGTGACCGTGCCCCGGGACGCCTGGGAGCCGGCGAAACTCCCCGCCCACCTGCGGGTCAGCTTCCGGGTGCTCGACGAGGAGAACAAGCCCGTCGCCGAGGGCAAGGACCTGCTGGCCCTGCAACGCCAGCTCCGCCAGGAGGTGCGCCAGGTGGTGGCCGCCGCCGCGCCGGAGGTGGCCCGCACCGGGCTGACGGAGTGGGGCGTCGGCACCCTGCCGCGCACCATCGAGCAGGTCCGCGCGGGGTACGCGGTGACCGCGTACCCGGCGCTGGTCGACGAGGGGTCGACGGTCGGGGTGAAGGTCTTCGACTCCGAGGCCGAGCAGGCCGCCGCGCACTGGGCCGGCACCCGGCGGCTGCTGCGGCTGACCGTGCCGTCCCCGGCGAAGTTCCTCCAGGGGCGGCTGTCCAACGAGGCGAAGCTGGCGCTGAGCCGCAACCCGCACGGCGGCGTGCAGCAGCTCATCTCCGACGCGGCCGGGGCGGCGATCGACAAGCTGATCGCCGAGGCCGGCGGCCCCGCGTGGGACGCCGAGGGCTTCGCCGCGCTGCGCGAGCGGGTCCGCGCCGACCTGGTGGACACCGTGGTCGAGGTGATGGGGCGGGTGCGGCAGGTGCTCGCCGCCGGGTACGCCGTCGAGCAGCGGCTCGGCAAGACCCAGAACCTGGCCGTGGTGGCCGCCCTGGCCGACATCCGGGTCCAGCTCTCCGGCCTGGTGCACGCCGGCTTCATCACCGAGAGCGGGTACACCCGCCTGCCCGACCTGCTGCGCTACCTGACCGCGATCGAACGTCGGCTGGACCGGCTGCCGGGCAACCCGCAGCGGGACCGCCAGCAGCAGGACCGGATCGCGGTGGTGCAGAAGGAGTACGCCGACCTGCTCGCCGCGCTGCCGCCGAGCCGGCGGCAGTCGGCGGCGGTGCGGCAGATCCGCTGGATGATCGAGGAGCTGCGGGTGAACGTGTTCGCCCAGGCGCTCGGCACCCCGTACCCGGTCTCCGAGCAGCGGATCTACCGGGCGATGGACGACGCCGAGGGCCGCTGAGCCGCCCGGGGCGGGTCGGGTCGGGCCGGCCCCGGGCGGCACGGCCGCCGTCGCCCGGCGGGCCGGACGGCGTGGTGGCGGTGGCGACAGCAGTGGCGGTGGCGGTGGCGGGTCAGTGCACCGGGGCGGGCACCGCCCGGCCGACCGGGAGCCCCCGCACGGAGTTGGTCAGGCCGGCGGGGCGGGCCTCCGGGTACGCGTGCACCCACCAGGCCCGGTTCTCCCGGTACCAGTGGAAGACCTCGGACAGCCCCTCGGCGAACCGGATCTGCGGCTCGAAGCCGAGTTCGTCCTGGATCTTGGTGTAGTCGAGCGAGTACCGCTGGTCCTGGACCTTGCGGTCGGCGACGTGCCGCACCCGGTCCCAGCCGGCCCCGGCGAGCAGCAGGATCTTCTCGGCCAGCGCCTTGTTGGTCAGCTCGACGTCGCCGCCGATGTTGTAGACCTCCCCGGCGCGGCCCTTGCCCAGCACCAGCGCGATGGCTCGGCAGTGGTCGTCGACGTGCAGCCACTCGCGGACCGCGCCGCCATCGCCGTGCAGGGTGATGTCCCCACCGGTGAGCAGGCTGGTGACGAAGCGCGGGATGACCTTCTCCACGTGCTGGTAGGGCCCGTAGTTGTTGGCGCACCGGGTGATCGACACGTCGACGTCGAAGGTGCGCCAGTACGACCGCACGACGTGGTCGCTGGCCGCCTTCGACGCCGCGTACGGCGAGTTGGGCTCCAGCACGCAGCGCTCCGTCCACGCGCCGTCGGTGATCGACCCGTACACCTCGTCGGTGGAGACGTGCACCACCCGGCCCACCCCGGCGCGTGCGCAGGCGGCCATCAGGCGGTGCGAGCCCATCACGTTCGTCTCGAAGAACGGGGCCGGGTCGTCGATGGAGCGGTCCACGTGCGACTCGGCGGCGAAGTGCACCACCGCGTCGTGCCCGGGGACCAGGTCGGCGAGCAGCGGCCGGTCGCAGATGTCGCCGCGGACGAAGGCCAGGCGGGGGTGGCTGGCGGGCAGGTTGTTCCGGTCGCTCGCGTAGGTCAGCTTGTCCAGGACCGTCACGTCGCAGTCCTCGAAGCCGACGTACCGCCCGTTGAGCAGGCTCCGGACGAAGTGTGAGCCGATGAAGCCGGCACCGCCGGTAACCAGGATCCTCATGTGGTGGCCTCCCTGCCACGCGAACCCGCGCGTCGACTTCGTCTTCGACAGGCCGACGGGGCGTCGTGCCTGTGCAAGGCTTCACCATAGGGGACCAACAGGACCAACGCGGCTGATACAACGCCCTTAAGGACTATTTAACTCAAGCGCGGCGCAAAGGGGCGGCACGCCCGCACTGTTCCCCCGACCGGGGTCCCTCACCGCGGCTCCACCCCGGGCGGGAGGCCGTCCGACTCGGTCGCCGTGTGCACGTAGTCCATCAGGATGCGGCGCAGCTCGCGCCCGGCGTGGGTGGGCACGACGTCGCGGCGGCGGGCCACGGCGATGGTCCGGCGTACCCCCGGCGGGGCCAGCCGGGTGACCCGGATGGCGGGGCGGCGGGCCACCACGATGCCGGGCACCAGCGCCACCCCGAGCCCGGCCTCGACGAAGCTGAGCACGGCGTCCATCTCGCCGCCGTCGACGGAGAGGGTGGGCTCGAAGCCGGCCTCCCGGCACGCCTGGAGGGTGGCGTCGCGCAGGTCGTAGCCTTCGCGGAACATGACCAGCGGCTGGCCGCGCAGGTCGGTGACGCGCAGGTCGCCGGCCGCCGAGGTGCCGGGGACCTCGTCCAGCGAGGCCACCACCAGGCTCTCCCGCAGGATCTCCTCGGTGTGCAGCCCTGGATCTGCGCCGTGGGCGGGCATGATGATCAACGCCAGGTCGAGGTCGCCGCGGAGCAGGTCCCGGACCAGGTCCTGCGAGCCGCCCTCCTCCACCCGCAGGTCGACGGCGGGGTGGGCGTCGCGGAACCGGCGCAGCACCGGCGGGGCGAGCGCGGTGGCCAGGCTCGGGGTGGCGCCGAGGCGGACCCGGCCGCGCCGCAGCCCGACCAGTTCCTGGACCTCGCGGGTGGCGGTCTCGACGTCGGCGAGGATGCGCTTGGCCAGCGGGAGCAGCACCTCGCCGGCGGCGGTGAGGGCGATGTTGCCCCGCACCCGCTCGAACAGCGGCGCCCCGAGGCCGGTCTCCAGGGCGTGAATTTGCTTACTCAACGAGGGCTGGGTTATGCCGACGACATCGGCGGCCTGGGTGAAATGTCGCACTTCTGCGACTGCGACGAAGTAGCGGAGCTGATGGAGCTGCATCTCCATAGCCTACGGCTATCAAGACTGCGAGTTCGATGCATTGGACGACTGGTCGAAGTGCTCCTAGCGTCGGTCGAGTGGTAATCACGAAATCTCGGTCGCCCATCCGCTCGAACGTCGGCCTGAAGGCCGTCATGGCGGTGACGGGCATCCTCCTTGTGCTGTTCCTGATCGCCCACATGCTCGGCAACCTGAAGATCTTCACCGGCGAGACCGCGTTCGACCACTACGGGCACTGGCTGCGCGACCTCGGCACGCCGCTGCTCCCGTCGACCTGGTTCCTGTGGATCCAGCGCACGGCGCTGCTGGTGGCCGTGCTGGGCCACATCGCCGCCGCCACGGTGCTCGCGGCGCGCGCCCGCGCCGCCCGCCCGGTGAAGTACGCCCACCGCAAGGCGGTCCGGGGCAGCTACGCGGCCCGCACCATGCGCTGGGGTGGGGTGATCATCCTGCTCTTCGTGATCTACCACATCCTGGACCTGACCACCGGTCACCTGAACCCCAAGGGCGATCCCAGCAACCCGTACGGCAACGTGGTCGCCGACTTCGCGCCGGAGCGCTGGTACGTCACGCTCTTCTACACCCTGGCGATCGTGGCGCTCGGCTTCCACCTGCGCCACGGCGTGTTCAGCGCGTTCCGCAGCCTCGGCCAGCAGACCCCGAGGGGCGAGCGCCGGGCGCGCGCCGCCGCACTGGTCTTCGCCGTCGCGCTCTGCGCCGGCTACCTGGCGGTCCCGTTCGCCGTACTCACCGGATTGGTGGCCTGACCATGGATCTGTTCACCGAGGGCGACCCGATCGCCGACACGAAGGCTCCCGGCGGCCCGGTCGAGGCCCGCTGGGACACCCGCCGCTTCGAGGCCAAGCTGGTCAACCCGGCCAACCGCCGGAAGATGACGGTGATCGTGGTGGGCACCGGCCTGGCCGGCGGGTCGGCCGCCGCCACGCTGGCCGAGCAGGGCTACCGGGTCAGGTCGTACTGCTACCAGGACAGCCCGCGCCGGGCCCACTCGATCGCCGCGCAGGGCGGCATCAACGCCGCCAAGAACTACCGCAACGACGGCGACTCGGTGCACCGGCTGTTCTACGACACCGTCAAGGGCGGCGACTTCCGCTCCCGGGAGTCGAACGTGCACCGGCTGGCCGAGATGTCGGTCAACATCATCGACCAGTGCGTCGCCCAGGGCGTGCCGTTCGCCCGCGAGTACGGCGGCCTGCTCGACACCCGCTCGTTCGGCGGCGCGCAGGTGCAGCGCACCTTCTACGCCCGGGGCCAGACCGGCCAGCAGCTGCTGCTCGGGGCGTACCAGGCGCTGGAGCGGCAGATCGGCCTGGGCAACGTCGAGATGAACGCCCGGCACGAGATGCTGGAGCTCGTCGTCGTCGACGGCCGGGCCCGGGGCATCGTGGTCCGGGACCTGGTCACCGGCGAGATCAGCACCGAGATGGCCGACGCGGTGGTGCTCGCCTCCGGCGGGTACGGCAACGTCTTCTACCTCTCCACCAACGCCAAGGGCTGCAACGTCACCGCGACGTGGCGGGCGCACCGCAAGGGCGCGTACTTCGCCAACCCCTGCTACACCCAGATCCACCCGACCTGCATCCCCGTCTCCGGCGACCACCAGTCGAAGCTGACGCTGATGAGCGAGTCGCTGCGCAACGACGGCCGGGTGTGGGTGCCGAAGGCCGAGGACGACGACCGCGCGCCCCGGGACGTCCCCGAGGACGAGCGGGACTACTACCTGGAGCGGATCTACCCCGCCTTCGGCAACCTGGTGCCCCGGGACATCGCCTCCCGCGCCGCGAAGAACGTCTGCGACTCCGGCCGGGGCGTCGGGCCGACCAAGCTCGGCGTCTACCTCGACTTCGCCGACGCGATCGACCGGCTCGGCCGCAAGGCCATCGAGGCCAAGTACGGCAACCTCTTCGAGATGTACGAGCGGATCACCGGCGAGGACCCGTACCAGGTCCCGATGCGGATCTACCCCGCCGTGCACTACACGATGGGCGGCCTCTGGGTCGACTACGACCTCCAGTCGACCATCCCCGGGCTGTTCGTGATCGGCGAGGCGAACTTCTCCGACCACGGCGCGAACCGGCTCGGCGCCTCGGCGCTGATGCAGGGCCTGGCCGACGGCTACTTCGTGCTGCCCAGCACCATCGCCAACTACCTGGCGTCCGGGCCGCTGGAGAAGGTCGACGCCAGCCACCCGGCGGCGGTCGAGGCCCGCGCCGACGTGGAGGACCGGATCCGGCGGCTGCTGGCGGTCGACGGCGACCGGACGGTCGACTCGTTCCACCGCGAGCTGGGCCAGATCATGTGGGAGCACTGCGGGATGGAGCGCGGCGAGGCCGGGCTGCGCAAGGCGATCGACGAGATCCGGGCGCTGCGCGAGCAGTTCTGGCAGCGGGTCCGGGTGCCGGGCGACGGCGAGGGGCTCAACCAGTCGCTGGAGAAGGCCGGCCGGGTGGCCGACTTCTTCGAGCTGGCCGAGCTGATGTGCGTCGACGCCCTGCACCGCGAGGAGTCCTGCGGCGGACACTTCCGGGCCGAGCACCAGACCCCGGACGGCGAGGCGCAGCGCGACGACGACCGGTTCGCCTACGTGGCGGCCTGGGAGTACACCGGCACCGGTGAGCCGGCCGTGCTGCACAAGGAAGACCTGAAGTTCGAATACGTGCACCCGACGCAGCGGAGCTACAAGTGAACCTGACCCTGCGCATCTGGCGCCAGCCCGGCCCCGAGGACAAGGGTCGGATGGTGACCTACCAGGTCGACGACGTCTCCCCCGACATGTCGTTCCTGGAGATGCTCGACGTGCTCAACGAGCGGCTGACCCTCTCCGGGGAGGAGCCGGTGGCGTTCGACCACGACTGCCGCGAGGGCATCTGCGGCATGTGTGGCCTGATGATCAACGGCGACGCGCACGGGCCGCAGCGCGGCACCACCGCGTGCCAGCTGCACATGCGGCAGTTCTCCGACGGCGACACGATCGACATCGAGCCGTGGCGGGCCCGCGCCTTCCCGGTCATCAAGGACCTGGTGGTCAACCGGGGCGCCTTCGACAAGATCATCGCCGCCGGCGGGTACATCACGGTGCCGACCGGCAGCGCCCCCGAGGCGCACGCCACGCCGGTGGCCAAGGCCAACGCGGACGCCGCCTTCGAGTCCGCCGCCTGCATCGGCTGCGGGGCCTGCGTGGCGGCCTGCCCGAACGGCTCCGGCATGCTCTTCACCGCCGCCAAGCTCACCCAGCTCTCGCTGCTGCCGCAGGGCCAGCCCGAGCGGTACACCCGGGTGATCGGGATGGTGGACGCGCACGACGAGGCCGGCTTCGGCGGCTGCACCAACGCCGGCGAGTGCACGGCGGTCTGCCCGAAGGGCATCCCGCTGAACACCATCGGCCGGCTCAACCGCGACTACCTCACGGCGACCGCCAAGGGCGGCGGCACCCCGGGCTCCTGACCCGGCCGCACCCCCGCCGACCGACCGCCGCGCCCCACCGAGGGCCGGCGGTCGGCCCGTCTCCGGGCAGAGGCCGGGCGGATGACGACGACCCGTCGGCCGTCGGGCCTCCCCCTCCCCCGCGTGGTCCCGGTGCGCGCACTTACACGGAATGCGGGGCCATGGCGCGCGGCCGATGCCACACATTCCGTGAAAGTGCGCGCAGGGGAGGTGGGGGTGGGGTGGGGGCGGCTCAGATCAGCACGCTCCAGGTCACCGGGCCGACGAGACCGTCGGCGACGAGACCGTTGCGGCTCTGGAAGCTACGTACCGCGGTGGTGGTGACCGAACCGAAACCGCCGTCCACGAGGAGGCTTGCGCCCCGGGCATTGAGCGCGGTCTGGAGGCCGCGGACCAGGTCGCCGGACTTGCCCTCCTCCAGGGGCAGGATCAGTGCCGTCCAGGTGACCGGGCCAACCAGGCCGTCGGCGTAGAGGCCTCGGCCGCTCTGGAACGACCTGACCGCCGAGGCACAGGCCGGTCCGAAGACGCCGTCCACGACGACGGAGATTCCGCGCGCCCGCACCAGGTACTGGATCACGGTGGGCACCCATCCCGAGGCGCCCTGGCTGACGCTCGGGTAGCCGGTGCTGCCGACGGGGGCCGTCGAGCCGAGGGTGATGCCGCGGTTGGCCAGGAAGATCCGGGGATCCGTCGAGGTCAGCCGGGGCCGGTGGATCTCGAAGTGCAGGTGTGGGCCGGTCGAGTTGCCGGTGGTGCCCATCAGACCGACCAGCTGTCCGCAGCTGACCTGCTGGCCGACGCTGACCAGCACCCGGTGGAGGTGGCCGTAGTAGGAGAAGTAACTGTCGGCGTGGTTGAGGTGGACGCTGTTGCCACTGCGGCCGGGAAGGGGGCCGCTCGACGTGTCGCCCGGGTACGAGTTGGTCCTGATGTCCCGGACCGTTCCGGCGGCCGTCGCGTAGACCGGGGTGCCCTGGCTGTTCGCGACATCCCAGCCCGTGTGGGTGGGGCGGCTGGCGGTCTTGTATCCGGAGGTCAGGCTGCCCCGCGTCGGGTTGCTCCAGCCGGCGACCGCCGCCATCGCCGGGCTGGGCACGCCGACGACCCCGACCCCGATCCCGACGCCCAGCGCCGTGAAAAGGGTGCGGCGCCGAGCCGGCGCGTCGAATAGGCGGCCCGTTTCCGGATCGTCGCTCATTGTTGTCTCCCGATGCTCGCTCGCGTGTGGTGGCCGGTGGACGACCGGGTGGCGGCCGGTAGCGATCGTAGATCTTCCATATCGACAGATCAATATCCAGTGCCGCCTGGCGCAGGCGTACGAGATGTTCCGGAAGAAGGAGGACGGCTGCGTCAAGGTCGTGCTCGCGCCGTGGCCCGCACAACGCCCGATGACCGGTTTCGGGGGGCCACCGGAATCGATCTTCTCCCCTAGGGTGGCGGTGGAACGGATGATCACGACCATCAACGGGGGAAACGCATGACGATCAGAGTGAACCGCAGGGCTGCGCTGGGGCTCGGCACGGTGGCGACCGCCGGAACGGTGCTCGGCGCCGGCACGCCGGCCTCCGCCGCCGCCATGCGCCCCCGGGCGGCGGCCAACGCGGTCGAGGCCGCGAGCTGGGTGGCTGCCAGGTACGCCCAGCAGTCCACCCTGGCCGGCGGCAACTGGCAGGCGTACGTGACCGTCGCCAACTCGTCCGCCGCCCCGCTGGTGGCCGTCGCCGACGAGGCTGACACCCAGATCGAGGCGTACAGCGTGAACAAGATCGCGGTGGCCACGGCGGTGCTGGACAAGGTCGACCGAGGGCTGCTCACGCTCGCCCAGCAGGTCGACGTGACGGCGTCGATCGTGGTGCCCGGCGGGGACGGGATCTTCAGCCTGGACGGCGCGTACCCGAGCAGCGTCACCCTGGGGCACGCGCTGGCGAACCTGCTCACCGTCTCCGACGACACCGCCGTCCGGCTCTGCGGCCTGGTCTGCCCGGCGGCCGAGCTGAACCAGATCCTGGTGGCTAAGGGCTTCCCGAACACGCAGGTGCAGCCGGTGGCCAACCCGAACCGGTTCTTCCTCGGCACCAGCACCCCCCGGGAGTCGCACGACCTGCTGCGGGCGCTGGTCGCCGGCACGCTGCTGTCGGCGTCCTCGACGGCGTTCCTGCTCGGGCTGCTGCGCTCCCCCGTCGCGTTCAATGACGGCATCCGGCGGGAGATGTCCTCCGCGCAGCGGGCCCGGATCGCCACCAAGGCGGGCTGGTTCGGCGACGCCCGGCACGAGGCCGGGGTGATCTTCGACTCCGCCGGCGCGGCGGTGCTGACGTACGCCCTGTTCGCCGACGGGCAGGCCGACGCGGGCAACTTCGGCGCGACCCACCCGGCGGTGCAGGCCCGGGCCCGGATGGGGCGCAGCTTCCTGGCCACCATCGACGGGCTGACCGGCGCCGGGGCCATCTACCGGCCGACCGTGCGGCGGCCGAGCAACGGCGGCTGACCAGACCCCCGAGCACCCGCGCGGCCGAGCCGACCGGCACCCGGCGCGCGGGTGCGGCGGCGGACTACCGTGTACTGGCGGGACACCGGCGGAGGGGGCGCACGACGATGGGGGAACCAGCGGAACGGGCCGTTGCGCGGGCACTCGGGCGGCGGCTGCGCGGCGCGGCCGGGCTGGCCGCGCTCGCCGGCCTGGCCTGGGTGGCGCGGGACGTGCCGGCGGCGCTGGGCGGGCGGCTGACCGGGGCGCGCGCCGCGCGGGCGGCCCGCTCGCCACAGTTCCGCGACGGCACCTTCCACAACCGGCCGAGCACCCGCACGATGCCCGGCGCGTCCGACCGCAACCTGGTCCGCGAGCTGATCTTCGGCAAGCAGAAGCGGCGGCCGGCCGCCGCCGTCCCGCTGCGGCGGCCGGCCGCCGCGCCCGCCGCGACCGAGCGCGAGCTCAACGTCGTCTGGTACGGCCACGCGTCGGCGCTGATCGAGATCGAGGGGCACCGGGTGCTGATCGACCCGGTGTGGAGCGACCGTTGCTCGCCGTCGGCGCTGGTCGGGCCGCGACGGCTGCACGAGCCCCCGGTCGGCCTCGACGAGCTGCCCGCCGTGGACGCGATCCTGATCTCCCACGACCACTACGACCACCTCGACATGGCCACCGTGCGGGCGCTGCTGGCCGGGCAGTCGGCGCCGTTCCTGGTGCCGCTGGGCGTCGGCGCCCACCTGGACCGCTGGGGCGTGCCGGAGGACCGGATCGTCGAGCTGGACTGGTCGGAGAGCCACCGGGTGGGGCCGCTGACGATCACCGCCACCGCCGCCCAGCACTTCTCCGGCCGGGGGCTGCGCCGCGACGGCACGCTGTGGAGCTCGTGGGTGGTGGCCGGCGCGCACCGCCGGCTCTTCTACACCGGCGACTCCGGCTACTTCGACGGGTACGCCGAGATCGGCGCGGAGCACGGCCCGTTCGACGTCACGCTGATGCAGATCGGCGCGTACGACCGGGCGTGGCCGGGCATCCACATGTTCCCGGAGGAGGCCGTGGCCGCCCACCTCGACCTGCGCGGCGGGCTGCTCGTCCCGGTGCACTGGGCGACGTTCAACCTGGCCCTGCACGACTGGTCGGAGCCGGTGGACCGGATCTGGGCCGAGGCGAAGGCCCGCGACGTACGGCTGGCCGTGCCCCGCCCCGGCGAACGGGTGGTGGTCGACGACCCGCCCGCCGTCGACGGCTGGTGGCAGTCGGTCGCCTGAACACCCGCACCGCCCCGTCAACGCCGCCCGCGCCGCCCCGTCAACGCCGTCCGCGCCGGTCAGTCGACGCCGTACGTGCCGTCGTCACAGCACGAAGGCGTCCGTCCACAGGGCTCCGGAGCGGCCGGAAAGGACGTCCAGCATCGCCACCGCCTGGCCGTCGGTGAGCTGCGCGACGAAGTCGATGATCGCCCGCCCCCGGGCCCGGCCGACCCGGTCCGGGGTGCGCGGGTGCAGCTCCGCCTCGGCCAGCTCGACCAGGTCGTGCAGCCGGCGCGGCAGCCGGGACTCCTCCTCCGGGTCGAGCAGCCACTCCCACAGCGCCTCGACGAGGGTGCCCAGCAGCCGGGCCTGGCCGCGCTGGTGCAGGGCGAGATCCGGCCTCGCCAGCACGAACCGGTGGTGGACGAACTTGAGCACCTGCACCTCGTGCCACTGCGCCGGGGCGAGCAGCACGTGCCCGGAGCGCACCGACGGGGCCTCGGTCACGGTGATGGCGTCGACGAACCGGGTGGTCCACCGGGCGGAGAACCGCGCCACGTACTGCTCCGCCTCGATCGAGCCGTCGAACGGCATGGCCAGCAGCCCCTCGACCAGCTCCTCGCGGACGTGCTCCACGGCGGCGGCGAACGCCGCGTCGTCGGCGATCCAGCCGTCCTTGCGGTGCAGTTGCCGGCGCAGCCGCTCGATCGCCGCGCCGGGCCTCCGGGCCGCCCCGGCCAGGGCCGGCTCGGTGACCGCCCGGAAGTGCCCGTTCTCCCGCTGCCAGGCCGTCAGCTCGGCGGCCACGGCCCCCTGCTGGAGCACCCCGACCCGGTAGAAGTCCTCCACGTCGTGGATGGCGTACGCGATGTCGTCGGCGGTATCCATCACCGACGCCTCCACGGTCTGCTGCCAGTCGGCGATCCGCCCGGCGAACGGCTCCCGGGCCTGCCGCAGGTCGACCAGCTCCGTGCGGTACGCGCCGAACTTGGCGGAGCCGCTGTCCTGGTCGTCGGGCGGTGCGGCGGCGCCCCGGGGCGGCGGGTCGAGGTGCCGGGGGTGCGGGTCCGGGTGATCCAGCCGGGTCCACGGGTATTTCAGCAGGGCCGCCCGGACCGCCGCGGTCAGGTCGAGGCCGGTGGTCGCCGCGCCCCGGATCTCGGTGCTGGTGACGATCCGGTACGACTGCGCGTTGCCCTCGAACCCGTCGGCCAGGCCGAGCCGGTGCCGGGCCAGCCGGTCGAGCACCCGCTCCCCGAGGTGCCCGAACGGCGGGTGGCCGAGGTCGTGGGCGAGCGCGGCGGCCTCCACCACGTCCGGGTCGCAGCCGCCCAGCTTCTCCAGCAGGCCCCGCCAGCGGTCGTCGGCGGCGAGCCGCTCGGCGATCGCCCGGGCCACCTGGGCCACCTTGAGGCTGTGGGTGAGCCGGTTGTGCACCAGCAGCCCGGAGCCGCCGGGGCTGATCACCTGGGTGACCCCGCCCAGCCGGGTGAAGAAGGGCGAGGCCACGATCCGGTCCCGGTCGGCCCGGAACGGGCTGCCGGCGAGGTCGCCGAGGGCCCGGGCGCTGCCGCCGAAGAGCCGGCGTGCCCGCGGATCAGCGGGAGGTTCCATGATCGCCACGCTAGCGCAGCCGGCGGCCCGGGTCATCCCGGTGACGCGGTGACCAGCGCGGTGGCGGGCCGACCGGCGGGTGCGGCGCGTCCCGTCGGGGGCTGCCGGCACAATGCAGGGCGGAACCCACCCAGAAGGCGGATCAGATCGTGACCCAGTCTGTGCACCAGCGGATCGCCGACGAGCTCGGCGTCGCCGAACGACAGGTACGGGCGGCCGTGGAGCTGCTCGACGGCGGCTCCACCGTGCCGTTCATCGCCCGCTACCGCAAGGAGGCCACCGGCCTGCTCGACGACGCCCAGCTGCGCACCCTGGAGGAGCGGCTGCGCTACCTGCGTGAGCTGGACGAGCGCCGCGCCGCGGTGCTGGAGTCCATCCGCGGCCAGGGCAAGCTCGACGAGGCCCTGGAAGCGCAGATCATGGCGGCCGACTCGAAGTCCCGGCTGGAGGACATCTACCTGCCGTACAAGCCGAAGCGGCGGACCCGGGCGCAGATCGCCCGCGAGGCCGGGCTGGAGCCCCTGGCCGAGGCGCTGCTGGCCGACCCGGGGCAGGACCCTCGGGAGCGGGCCGCCGGGTTCGTCGACGCCGAGCGGGGGGTGGCCGACGCCGCCGCCGCGCTGGAGGGCGCGCGGGCCATCCTCATCGAGCGCTTCGCCGAGGACGCCGACCTGATCGGCACGCTGCGCGAGCAGATGTGGTCGCGGGGGCGGCTGGTCTCCCGGGTACGCGACGGCCAGGAGTCGGCCGGGGCGAAGTTCTCCGACTATTTCGACTTCGCCGAGCCGTACCCGAAGCTGCCCTCGCACCGGATCCTGGCGATGCTCCGGGGCGAGAAGGAGGGCGTGCTCGACCTGACGATGGCCCCGGAGGCCGAGGGCGACTCCGACGCCGCGCCGACCGGCCCGAGCCGGTACGAGGCGGCGATCGCCGGCCGGTTCGGGGTCACCGACCACGGCCGGCCCGCCGACCGGTGGCTGGCCGACACGGTGCGCTGGGCCTGGCGTACCCGGATCCTCATCCACCTCGGCGCCGACCTGCGGATGCGGCTGTGGCAGGCGGCCGAGGAGGAGGCCGTGCGGGTCTTCGCCATCAACCTGCGCGACCTGCTGCTCGCCGCCCCCGCCGGCACCCGGCCGACCATGGGCCTGGACCCGGGCCTGCGCACCGGGGTCAAGGTCGCGGTGGTCGACGCCACCGGCAAGGTGGTGGCCACCGACACGATCTACCCGCACGAGCCGCGCCGGCAGTGGGACGCCTCGATCGACACCCTGGCCCGGCTGGCCGGGGCGCACGGCGTCGAGCTGATCGCCATCGGCAACGGCACCGCCAGCCGGGAGACCGACAAGCTCGCCGGTGACCTGATCAAGCGGCACCCGGAGCTGACGCTGACCAAGGTGGTGGTCTCCGAGGCCGGCGCGTCGGTCTACTCCGCCTCCGCGTACGCCTCGCAGGAGCTGCCCGAACTGGACGTCTCGCTGCGCGGCGCGGTCTCCATCGCCCGCCGGCTCCAGGACCCGCTCGCCGAGCTGGTCAAGATCGACCCGCGCTCGATCGGCGTCGGGCAGTACCAGCACGACCTGTCCGAGGTGAAGCTCTCCCGGTCGCTGGACGCCGTGGTCGAGGACTGCGTGAACGCCGTCGGCGTGGACGTGAACACCGCTTCCGCGCCGCTGCTGACCCGGGTCTCCGGCATCGGCGCGGGGCTGGCGGAGAACATCGTGCTGCACCGGGACGCCAACGGCCCGTTCCGCTCCCGGGTGGCGCTGAAGAAGGTGGCCCGGCTCGGCCCCAAGGCGTTCGAGCAGTGCGCCGGCTTCCTGCGCATCCCCGGCGGCGACGACCCGCTGGACTCCTCCAGCGTGCACCCGGAGGCGTACCCGGTGGTGCGGCGGATCCTCACCAGCACGGGCCAGGACCTGCGCTCGCTGATCGGGCAGAGCGGCATCCTGCGCGGCCTGCGGGCCACCGACTTCGTCGACGACAAGTTCGGCCTGCCCACCGTCACCGACATCCTGGCCGAGCTGGAAAAGCCCGGGCGGGACCCCCGGCCGGAGTTCCGGACCGCGACGTTCGTCGAGGGCGTGGAGAAGATCGGCGACCTGACCCCCGGCATGGTGTTGGAGGGTGTGGTCACCAACGTGGCGGCGTTCGGCGCGTTCGTCGACGTCGGCGTGCACCAGGACGGCCTGGTGCACGTGTCGGCGATGTCCCGGACCTTCGTCAAGGACCCGCGCGACGTGGTGAAGTCGGGCGACGTGGTCCGGGTCAAGGTGCTCGACGTCGACATGCCGCGCAAGCGGATCTCGCTGACGCTGCGGCTGGAGGACGAGGCCGAGGCGGGCCGGCGCGGCCCGGACGACGGGCAACGCGAGCGCGGCGGCGGTCGAGGCGAGCCATCCGGCGGGGGTCGGGGTGGGCCGTCCGGCGGGGGTCGGGGTGGGCCGTCCGGCGGCGGCCGTGGCGAGCAGTCCGGCGGTCGGGGCGAGCCATCCGGGGGTGTCCGGGGGAAGCAGTCCGGCGGCGGCCGGGGCGAGGGCTCCGGGGGCGGGCGGGACGGCCAGGGGCGGGGCGGTCCCCGTGGGGACGGCCAGGGGCGCGGCGGCTCGCAGCAGCGGCCGGGGCGGGGCGGCGGGACTCCCCCGCCCGCCGACGGGCCGATGGCCGACGCGCTGCGCCGGGCCGGCCTGGCCTGACCGGCCGCAGCGGGTCCGTCCCGGCGCTCCGGCCCGCGCGGGCGGCGGGCGCGGCGCGTACCGTCGCCGGCATGGGTGGTGGCGACGACGACGTCCGGTGGCGGGAGCAGCAGCGGCGGGCGGTACGCGCGCACGCCGAGGCGGACGAGCGGCGGCGGGCGGCCGAACGCGCCGAGGCCGCGGAGATCGTGGCCTGGTTCACGGCCGAGGCGACCCGGCTCGGGCTGCGGCCCACCCGGCTGGCCGCCGTGCCGTACGCGGGCCAGGGTCGGTACCGCACCCGGCTCACCGGTTGGTACGTCGACCGGGCCCGCTCCCGCGCGGTGGACACCGCCGGGCGGTGGTACCTGCTGACCGTCCCGGCGGGCCTGCGGGCCCGGCTCCTCGGCGCCGACCCGCAGCCCGTCCCCGCGCCCCTGATCGTCGGCGAGGGTGGCCGGGACGGCGAGTCGGTCCCGCTGCGTGACCTGCTCACCCGGCGGCTGGCGGCCGGCGACGACTGGTGACCGGCCCGGGGCGACCTGGGCCGGAGCCGCCGGCCGGGATCGGACCCCGGGCCGGCGGGACTGCCCGGGGGCCCGGTGTCCGGGCGGGACCGCCCGGCGGCGATCCGGCCGGTGGGGTCCCGTCAGCCGCCGGCCGACCGGGACCGGGCTGTGCGGCGCCGGACCTGCCGGGCCACGTGCCACCACCAGGTCTGCTGCACGCCGAGGGTGGCCAGCCCGGCGAGCACGATCGCGCACAGGTTGATCACCAGTTGCAGCGCCGAGCCGGCGGCCTCGTGCCACACCCCGTACGCGGCTGCGACGGAGACGTTCGCGGCTGCCGGCACGGTGGTGACCGAGATCAGGACACCCACCAGGGAGCCGGACTTCTTCGAGGTCAGCGAAAGCATCCCGGCGATCCCGGCGAGCAGGCCGACGACCCAGGACAGCGCGTCCGGCCGCCAGATGAAGTCGGTCAGCGGCCGGTCGGCGAGCAGCATGTCCCGGTCGACCAGGCCGGCCAGGGTCAGCACCCAGGTGCTGAGCACGGTGGCGAGCATGGCGGCCAGGAAGCCCACCACCAGGGCCTGCACGGAGCGGCCGACGACGGCCGGCCGGCGGCGCAGCAGGGCCACGCAGAGGGCGGCCAGCGGGCCGAACTCCGGCCCGACCACCATCGCGCCGACGATCAGGATGGGCTGGTCGAGCAGCACCCCGATCCCGGCGATCATGGTGGCCACCACGATGAGCACCAGGTAGGTGGCGGACAGCTCGGTCTGCTCGCCGGTCTTCGCGGCCACCTCGTCCCAGACCACCGCGTCCGCCCCGCTGCCAGGGGCCTCCGCGGCGGCCCGGTCGGCGGCGCGGGACACCGTCAGCTCCACGTCGTCGGCGGCGATCCCGCCGCGCGCCTCGACGCCCAGCTCCTGCAACCCGTGCAGCACGTTGTCGGCCCGCTCGCGGACCACGTCGCAGAGGATGAGGTCACCCTCCGGCTGCCGGGCCGCCCCGGGGAGCACCGCCAGGTGGGTGACGCCGGGATCGGCGGCGAGCAGGTCGATCACCGCCGGCGACTGGTCCAGCGGGGCGATCACCCTGAGGTGCAGCACGGCCCGTCCCCTCACGCCTAGCCCGGTACCGCCCGGCGCGGCCGGCAGCACTCTACCGCCCGCCGGCCCGCCCCGTTCCGACCCGCGCGACCACGCCCGATACGTGAAAGCGACGGTCCCCGGTCCGCCGTTTGGTAGAACGGTTCTGACCGATGTGACGTGGTCCAGGCGAGAGACGGAGAAAACGTGGATTCCTCCCGTATTCCGCAGAGCGGTACCGACCTTCCGCCCAGCACGGCCCGGCCAGTGGCGTCATGACCGCCGACCCGGTCTACCTCTCCCCGCCCGACCTCGGGCCGGTGGAGGAGGCCTACCTGCTGGCCGCGTTCCGGGCGCGGCAGGTAGGTCCGTTCGGCCCGGACATCACCGCCCTCGAACACGCGACCGCCGAGCGGGTCGGCACCCGGGCCGCGCTGGCGACCAGCTCCGGAACGGCCGCCCTGCACCTGGCCATGCTCGGCCTCGGCGTCGGCCCCGGGCAGGTGGTGGTCGTACCGACGCTGACCTTCGCGGCCACCGCGAACGCCGTCGCGTACACCGGTGCCCGGCCGGTCTTCGTGGACTGCGACGAGGAGACCGGGAACCTCGACGTGCCGCTGCTGGCCGCGCTGCTGGCCCGCCTTCGGGCGGCGGGGACGCCGGTCGGGGCGGTCATGTCCGTGGACCTCTTCGGCACCTGCGCGGACTACACCTCGCTGCTGCCGGTGTGCGCCGCCGCCGGGGTGCCCGTGATCGAGGACGCTGCCGAGTCCCTGGGGGCGACCCACCGGGGCCGCCCGGCCGGCTCGTTCGGCCGCGCCGCCGTCCTCTCCTTCCAGCACAACAAGATCATGACCACGTCGAGCGGCGGGATGCTGCTCTCCGACGACGAGGCGTTCGTCGCGCGCTGCCGGTACCTGGCCGCGCAGGCCCGCCAGCCCGTGGTGCACTACGAACACACCGAGGTCGGATACAACTACCGCCCCAGCAACCTGCTCGCCGCGGTCGGTCGCGGCCAGCTGCACCGCCTGGACGGCATGCTGGTCCGGCGGCGGCTGCTGCGGGAGCGGTACGCGAAGCTGTTCGCCACGGTGCCCGGCGTACGCCTGCTCGGCGACGACGACGGCGGCGGCAACTGCTGGATGTCCACCGTGGTCGTGGACCCCGCCCGGGCGGGCTGGCAGGCGGCGGACCTCGCCGCCGCGCTCGCCCTCGACGAGATCGAGACCCGGCCGGTGTTCAAGCCGATGCACCTGCAACCGGTCTACGCCGACGCGCCCGCGTCGGTCACCGGCGTCGCCGAGCGCCTCTTCGACACCGGTCTCATCCTGCCCAGCGGGTCCGCACTCGACGAGCGGCAGATCGACCGCGTGTGCGGGGCGATCGAACAGTTCCTGGACCACCGGTGACGGGCGGCTTCACCCTGACCGGACCGGGCCCACAGGCCGGCCGGCTCGACGCCGACTGTCCCGACGTCTACTTCACCGCCGGCTACGGTGCGGCCGACGCGGCGGCGCAGGGCGGCACCTGGCACAGCGCCCGGCTGGGGCGGCGGATCCAACTCCCGTACGTGCTGCGGGCCGTCGCCGACGGGGTGACCGACGGCGTCAGCCCGTACGGCTACTGCGGCCTGCACGTCGAACCCGGCTGCCCGCCCGACGACCTGGCCCGGTTCTGGGCCCAGGCCGTGGCCTGCTGGCGCGACCAGGGCATGGTGAGCCTCTTCCTCCGCTTCTCGCCGCTGGATCCCGCGCCGGTGGCGGCCGTCCGGGCACTCGGGACGGTGCGGCTGGCGCAGCACGGCGAGACCGTGGCCGTCGCCGTGGACGCGGGCCCCCGCCGGGTGTGGGAGGCGATGGCGGGCCGGGCCCGCACCGCCGTCCGCAAGGCGGAGAACGCGGGGCTGACGGCCGAGCTGCGGCCGGCCACGGCCCTCGACCTCACCGCCGCCGCGCCGTTCCGGCGGGTGTACGAGCGGACCATGCGCCGCATCGGCAGCGCCGAGCGCTACCTGTTCCCCGACGGGTACTACCGGCTGCTGTCGTCGGGGCTGGACAAGGACCTGTTGCTCGTCTCGGTGCGCGGCCCCGGCGGGGAGGTCGTCGCGGCGGCGCTCGTGCTGCGGCACCGGGACCGGGCGCACTACCACCTCGCCGGCTCGGAGCCGGCTGCCGCCCGCGACGGCGCCAACAACCTGCTGGTCTGGCGCATCCTGGAGTGGGCCGCCGAGACCGGCTGCACCCGGGTGCACCTCGGCGGCGGGGTGGGTGGCGACGACGGGCTGCTCCGCTTCAAGACGTCGTTCGGCGGCGCCCTCGTCCCCTGGTGGACGGGCGCGGTGGTGCTCGACCGGGACCGGTACGCGGCGCTGACCGTCGCCCGCGCCCACCGCCTGGGCTGCCCGGTCACCGACCTGCGCGACGGCGGGTTCTTCCCCGCCTACCGGGCGGGACGGGCGCTGACCCGGTAGGCGGGGACGGGCGCTGACCCGCCCCCGGCTCGCGCCCGTCCGTGACCGGTTCCGGCGCGACGTACGCCACCGTGGCCCCCGATCGTGGTGGCCCCCGATCGGGCCCGGTCAGCGCCGGATGCCGGCCCAACCGTGGTGCAGCCGCACCGTGGAGAGGATGAAGCTGACGACCCGGCGGGAGGTGTCGGTGACCTGGTAGTCCGCCGGGCAGGGCACCCCTGCGGACGCCACCTGGGCGATGGCGACCGTCACCGCCTCGCGGACCGCGTCCGGGTCGAGATCGGTCAGCAGGATGCCGGCGCTGTCCAGGGCCTCCGGGCGTTCGATCGAGTTGCGCAGCGTCACCGCGGGGAAGCCGATGATCGCCGCCTCCTCGCTGATCGTGCCGCTGTCGGACAGGGTGCAGCGGGCCTGCGCCTGGAGGCGTACGTAGTCGAACAGGCCGAACGGCTCGTGGAACGTGATGCCGGCCAGGTCGGCCGGGTCGGGCGCAAGGGCGGCCAGCCGCTTGCGGGTCCGGGGGTGGGTGGAGACGAGCACCGGCAGGTCCCAGTGCTCCCGGACCGCCCGCAGGCAGTCCAGGAGCCGGCCCAGCCGGGGGGCGTCGTCGACGTTCTCCTCCCGGTGGGCACTGACCAGGAAGTAGCCGCCGGGGGTCAGCCCGAGCTGCTCCAGGACGCCGGACTTGTCGATCTCGGCGCGGTAGTGCTCCAGCACCTCCCGCATCGGCGACCCGGTGTGCAGGATCCGCCGCGGGTGCAGCCCCTCGGCCAGCAGGTTGCGCCGGGCGTGCTCGGTGTAGACCAGGTTGAAGTCGGCCACGTGGTCGACCACCCGCCGGTTCGTCTCCTCCGGCACGTTCAGGTCGAAGCAGCGGTTCCCGGCCTCCATGTGGTAGACGGGCACCCGCATCCGCCGGGCGATCAGCGCGGCGATGCAGCTGTTCGTGTCGCCGAGCACCAGCAGGGCGTCCGGCCGCAGGTCCTCGATCGCCCGTTCCACCCCGGTCAGCACGCCGCCGAGCACGCTGCCCAGCGAGGTGGTGTCCACCCCGAGGTAGCGGTCGGGCTGGCGCAGCCGCAGCTCGGTGAAGAAGACGTCGGACAGGGTCGGGTCCCAGTTCTGCCCGGTGTGCACCAGCACGTGGTCGACCGTCCGGTCGAGCCGGGCGATGACCCGGGACAGCCGGATGATCTCGGGTCGGGTCCCGACCACCGTCATGACGCGCGTCATCGACGCCTCCCCCGGTCCGCAGCCTTGATCATGATGTCCTCCAACTGGTCGACCCCCACCCGCAGCGACATGCGGTCCAGGTACACCTGGCGGGCGCGGTCGGCCGTCGCCCGCCGCTCGGCGGCGGGCTGGGCCGCCGCGGTTGCGAACCGGTCGGCGAGCGCCCGCCAGTCCTCCGGCGGGCAGGTGAGTCCGACCCGGGCCGAGCGGACCAGCCGGGCGGCGTCGCCGCCCGCCGAGACGATCACCGGACGGCCGCAGGCCAGCGCCGCCTGGAGCTTCGACGGGACGGTCCCCCGCAGGCCGGTCGCGTCCCGCAGGCAGATGAGCTGGTACTCGGCCGCGGCGTACAGCTCGGCCATCCGCTCCGGCGGGCGGCGGTCGAGGAACCGGACGTTGTGGGCGCCGAGGTCGGCGGCGAGCCGGCGGGCGCTCTCCTCCTGCACCCCCGAGCCGACCAGCACCAGGTCGACGAGGTCCCGGGTCGCGGCGGCGGCCCGGACCGCCGTCTCGATCCCCTGGAGCAGACCCAGGTTCCCGGCGAACATGATGGTGCAGCGTCCGGTGTGGCCGATGACGGCGCGCGCCGCGTCGGTGGCCGGCACCGGCCGGAACAGCCGGTCGTCGGTCCAGTTCCAGACCACCCGCACCTGGTCCGGGTCAGCGCCCCGCTCGATGACGAGTTCGGCCATCGCCGGCGAGATCACCGCGATGGTCGTGACCGACCGGTAGATCCGGCGCATGGCCGCGGCGATCGCCCCGTCGAGCAGCCGGCCCGCGCGCCCCTGCGGCGCCATCCCGGAGTGCAGCACCGACTCCGGCCACGGGTCCTGCACGTGCAGCACGGCCGGCGTGCCGCGCAGCAGCCGGCCGACGACGGCTGCGGCGACGGACGTCGGCGGCGGGTGGTAGACGTACGTCACGTCGACGTCGGCGAGGTAGCGCGCCGCGGCGACCGCGCTCGTCGCCGCGAAGGACAGGTAGCTGGCCGCCCGGCGCACCGGCGACCGGTCGTGGCTGGGGTACGACGGCACCCGGCGCACGGTCAGCCCGCCGGTGCGGACGCAGTCGTACCACCGCTGCCGGTAGCCCGGGTAGACGCGGCCGTACGGATAGCTCGGGAAGGTGGTGAGCACCTTGACCTCGTGCCCGCGCGCGACGAGTTCCGTGGCGAGGTTGTCCTGGATGAAGGCACCCTCCGGCGGGTACCACTGGCTGACCAGGCCGATCCTCATCCGGCGACCACCGCGCTCGGCACCAGGGCCGGCAGGTCGACCGGCTCGGGGTACGTGTCGGGCCGGGCCGGATCGAAGATCTCGTTGGCCCAGAACAGGGTGACCAGCTCACCGGGCCCGGTGTTGGTGATCCGGTGCGCCCACATCGTCGGCATGTCCACGGCGACCGGCTCGTCCCCGGCGACCGCGAACCGGACGACGTCGGCGTGGCCGACCCGGCGAAGGGCGATCTCCGCCGAGCCGCGCAGCACGACGAAGCGCTCGATCTTGGCGAGGTGGAAGTGCTCCCCCCGGGTCACCCCGGGATGGCTGCCCGAGCAGAAGCTCTGGCCCCCGCCGTCGTGCACCTTGACCGTCTCCACCAGCTCGCCCCGGGCGTCCGAGCGCCGGGGCAGCGGCATCGGGACGCCGGACGGGAAGACGTGCGAGCGGTAGGTGTTGAACAGCCGCACGTCGTGCCGGTCCCGCAGCGGCGGGACCTCCGCCCGGCGGTAGGCGTCGGCGAAGCCGGTCAGCCGGTGGGCCAGCTCGCCCACCCCGATCCGCAGCGCCGGCATGTCCGGGTCCCAGGACCCGCCGGCCGGAACGCCGACGAGCCGGGCGGCGGCGTCGGTGACGTGCACCAGCTCCATGTCCCGGTCGAGCTGCACCTGCGGCGTGTCGCCGGAGGCGAGGAGCCGGCAGAAGGTGGCGACCACGGAGTTGTAGAAGGGCCGGCCGTGCTCGCCGTACAGGTTGGGCAGCAGCACGTCGTCGAGGGCGGCTCCGGCGCCGGCCAGGATCCCCGCCGCGGTGGCCTTCGCGTCGCCGTACGGGGTGCCGTTGCCGGCCTGGACCGAGTTGGCGAAGACCACCGCCGGCGGGGCGGGGCAGCGCCGCAGCCCGTGCGCGAGCTGCGCGGCGAGCTGGACGTTCCCGGCGGCCACCTGGGCGGGGTCGCCCCGGTTCACGCCGGCCAGGTGCAGCACCCGGTCGACCCCGGCGAGCTTCGCGGCGACGGCGTCCGGGTCGGTCAGGTCCGCCCGGGTGACGACGACGGGCTCCGGACGGCCCAGCGCGCGCAGCAGCGTCCGGACGTGCCAGCCGAGGAAGCCATCGGCGCCGGTGACGGCCAGCCTCAGCATGCCAGCACCGGGTCCCGCAGGGCCAGCTCCGCGCGGATCTCCGGCAGGCCGCGCAGCAACTCCATGATCTCGGGTACGCCGAGCCTGGGCGCGTTGGCCGAGTTGAAGTCCTCCCGGGGCACCTCGCCCAGCTCGCCCTCGGAGACGTACAGCGCGTAGTTCAGGTCCCGCCCGTCGACCGGCACCCGGAAGAACTCCCCGAAGTCGTCGGCCTGGGCCAGTTCCTCCCGGCTGGCCAGCGTCTCGTGCCACTTCTCGCTGTGCCGCACGCCGATGACGTCGAGCTTGCACGGCACGTCGAACAGCCGGCAGACGGCCTCGGCGAGGTCCGCGATGGTCCCGGCGGCTGCCTTGCGGATGAAGACGTCGCCGGGCTGCGCGTGGTGGAAGGCGTGCTCGACCAGGTCGACCGAGTCGGCCAGCGACATCAGGAACCGGGTCATCGTCGGGTCGGTGACGGTCAGCGGCCGGCCGGCCTTGACCTGCTCGACGAAGAGCGGGATGACCGAGCCGCGCGAGTACATCACGTTGCCGTACCGCACGCAGGAGACCGTGGTCGCGCTGCGCGGGTCGTTGCGGGCGTGGGCCTGGGCCACCTTCTCCATCAGGGCCTTGCTCATGCCCATCGCGTTGACCGGGTAGACCGCCTTGTCGGTGCTGAGCACCACCACGGAGCCGACCCCGTTGCGGGCGGCGGCCTCGACCACGTTGGCGCTGCCGAGGACGTTGGTGCGCACCGCCTCCAGCGGGAAGAACTCGCAGGACGGCACCTGCTTCAGCGCCGCCGCGTGGAAGACGAAGTCGACCTCGCGGGTCGCCCGCTCGACCGTGTCCCGGTCCCGGACGTCGCCGACGTGGTAGCGGACCCGCTCGTCGCCGAGCGCCCGGCGCATCGCGTCCTGTTTGGCCTCGTCGCGGCTGAGGATGCGCACCTCGCCCACGTCCTGGGACAGCAGGCGGCGCGTCATGGTCTGTCCGAAGGAACCGGTGCCGCCGGTGATGAGCACCCGGCGGCCCGAGGTCGTGAAAGCCATAGCCTCTCCCGTTCGTCACGCCCGGCGGACGGCTTTCCCCGTTCCGCCCGCCCGTGCCGCGGCGATCCGCCGGCCGCACGGGCGACCGACCGGACCGACCTGGCTCCGGTGCGGCATCCGGGTCAACGACGGCCCCGCGCCCGCAGATACGCGTTTCGGGCCATATCCTCGAATCACTCTCAAGCGGATAAGAAGGAGGGAAAATACCCTCCGGGCCCCCGTTGGCGGGCCTACCTTCGGTCGGCCAACCGACGGCGTTAACGCCGATTCCACCACTTCGGCACGTCACAACTGGTACAAAGGGCGCGGACCATGCGGTCCCGACCGGTCCCGTCACGCTCCACAGCAGAGTGGTCGACCGGGGCGGCGGCGCGGTCCGTCAGCGAAGGAGCACCATGCCGCCAGTTCGACCACCGCACCCAGACCTGTGCCGCCCGGCCGGCGCGGGCCCGACCGTGGCCGCCCCCGGGCGGTCCGTGCTCCGATGACCGCCTCGCCACCTCGACTCGGCCCGCGTATCCCCGCCGCGGCGCGGCAGCCGCGGGCAGCCGACCGTCCGTTCGGCCCGGTCCCGACCGGCCCGGGGCGGCGACGTCGGGCGGGCGGGCCCGCCACGTGGCTGCTCCGCGCGTGGCCGACCGGCCTGCCCAGCGTCGTCCTGCTCTGCTGGATCGCGTTCTGGGCGGCCCGCCCGCCCTGGTGGTCGTTCAACTGGCTGGCCCCGATGGCCGTGCTGGCGCTGTTGCTCAGCGGCCGGCTGCCCCGGCCGCGCTGGGCGGACGCCCTGGCGGCGGCGACTGCGGGCTGGGCGTACAACACCAGCTTCTGGTCGGACCGGCCGGACCTCACGGCGGCGGGTGCCTACCGGTACGCGACGGTCTGCCTGCTCTTCGTGGCCTGCCGGCACGTGCTGCGCACCCGGCGGGACCTGCTGCTGGTGGGCGGGACGTTCCTCGCCGGGTGCGTGGTCGTCGCCCAGGAGGTGGTCACCGGGGCCGCCGAGGACCTCCGCTCACGGGGACAGGTGCTCGACGTGGCCCACCGGTTCGGCGTCGAGGGCCGGGAGGTGAATCTCACCGCCTACACGCTGGCCGCCGGGATCGTGGTCGCCACGATCCTGACCACGGCCGTGGCACGTCACCGGCGGTGGCGGCTGGTGCCGCTGGCCGCCGGTGCGCTGTTGCTCTGGGCCATGCTGCTCACCGGGTCCCGGGGCGCCGCGATCGGGGTGCTGCTCGGCGCGGTCGCCGTGCTGGCGGCCCGGTTCTGGCCCCGGCTGACGGTGCTCGGCCTCGGCGTGCTCGCGCCCGCGCTGCTCTTCCTGGTGCCGCTCGGCAAGACCCCGGGCTGGACGATGACCTGGCTCGACGGCATGTACGGCCGGGCCACCGGCGACATCTCCGGGCGCCTGTGGCTCTGGCCCTACGCCGTCACCACCTGGTCGGAGCACCTGCTCACCGGCTCCGGACCGGGAGTGCTCATCGCGACCAACCCGTACGGCGTCGGCCCGCACAACCTGCTGTTGACCGTCGGCAACGACCTGGGACTGATCGGCGTGCTGCTCTACTTCGGCACGCTCGCCGCCGCCCTGGTGGCGACCGCCCGGGCAACGCCGGTCGGCCGCCTGCTGGCCTGCGGCTTCACCGCGCTGATGCTGCCGATCTGGCTCACCGGCCAGTGGGAGGCGTCGCCGGCCGCCTGGCTGGCCCTGGCCATGCTGACCGTGCTGCCCGCGCTCCACGCCCCGGCGACACCGCAGGCCCCGCCTCCCGCGCAGCGACCGGCAGCCGAGGTCCCCGCCACCGGTTGAGCCCGGGCGGAACGCCTCGCCGGGCCTGCCCTCGCCCCTCGCCGGGTCGGGCCGCCCGGTCCCCGCCCTCACCCCTGGCCGGGCCCGCCCTCACCCCTCGCCGGGCCGCCCGGCCCTCACGCCGGGCCGAGCCGCCCGGTCCTCACCCCTGGCCGACCCGCCCGATCCTTGCCTCGGCCGGGTCGCGCCGGGGCCCCGGCGCGGGGCCGACCGGCCGGCGGGCGGCCCGCGCCAGGGTCTCGGCGAACCGGGCGGCCACCTGGTCCGCCCGGTGGTGGCGGACGGCGAAGTCCAGACCCTGCCGGCCCAGCCGCTCGCGCAGCGCGGGATCCCCGCAGAGCCGGGCGACCTCCCGGGCCAGCCGGGCGGGATCGTCGACGCCGACCACCGCGCCAGCCCCGGCCGCGTCCAGGTGGGCCATCGAGGCCAACTCGGCCGGGCCGAAGCCGAGCACCGGGCGGCCGGCGGCGAGGTACTGGGGGATCTTGGTGGACAGCGAGTACCGGGTGTAGTGGCGGTGCTCCTCGGCGAACGACTCCACGTGCACCAGGACGTCGGCGCGGCGCAGCACCACGGCGACCTCGTCGCTGGCCAGCGATCGGCCCAGCCGGACGCCGGGCAGCCCGAGCCGCTCGCCGTACCGGGCCAGGTCCTGCGGGGGCGCGTGCACGGTCAGCCGGGCCCGCAGGCCCTCGGCGGCGAGCCAGCCGACTGCCTCGCCGACCCGGCGCAGCGACCGCCAGCGGTCCAGGTGCAGCCCGCCGACGTAGACGAGGTCCAGCACCGCCCCGTCGGCGGCGGGCCGGGCGGGGCCCGGCCGGTCGGCGAAGTCCGCCGGGTCGACGCAGTTGCCGAAGGCCGCGAAGGGCAGCCCGTAGCGGCGCTGGTACTCCCGCGCCATCGGCTCGCTGATCCCCAGGCCGTACGACGAGTGCCGGACCACCTCCCGGACCCCGGCGAGCAGCACGCGCCGGGCGACGCCGAGCGTCTGCCGGTCGGTGTACAGGGTGGTGGGCCAGTCGTCCATGAAGTGCGGCACCAGCGGCACCCCGCACTCCCGGGCCGCCAGCACCGCCAGCCGCATCTGCCGGATGCTGCCCAGCGTCGCGTAGACCACCTGCGGGCGCTGCTCCCGCAGCCACCGGCGCGCGTCGGCGGGCACCCGCAGCGGGCTGAGGTCGACGAACGCCCGCAGTTCCGTCCGCATCCGGGCCCGCAGCGGCCCGGGCTCGACGCCCGCCCCGCCGGGCCCGCCGGCCCTCAACCCGCTCCGCGCACCCGACCCGCCGACGGCCGACCCGCTCCGCACGCCCGACCCGGTCCGCGCACCCGACCACGTCCCCCGGGTGGTCCGGGCCCGCCAGCGGAACAGGTGGTACTCCACGGGCGCGGAGCGCGGGTCGAGCCGCAGGAACCGCTGGCACACGTCCGTGTCGGGTTCCTGGTCCTCGGCGTAGAGCTGGGCCAGCCGCTGTCGCGGCCAACCGGCGAAGAGGTTGGACAGGGTGATCCCGGTGCCCGAGGCTCGGCCGAACACCGCCGCGCCGACGACCAGCACCCGGGGATGCTCCTCAGCCGACCAGTTGTCCATCGGATCTCCATTCCGACGCCGGGCGCCCGGCCCGGCGCAGCGCCTTGCGGTAGCCGTACACGGCGGCGGGGACGACGGCGAGCGCGAACCCGGCCACCGCGACCCAGGGCACCGCCCAGAGCCCGAACCAGGAGGCGCCGTACCACTTGCCGACCAGCGACAGGACGGCGAACACCGTCCAGCCGACCAGTTGCGGGGTGATCACGCCGGCGGCGTTCTGCACCATGAAGCGCGGCGAGAGCGCCGCCTGCACCACCCACCAGGCGCCCAGCCCGGCCAGCAGCCACGGGTCGGCCCCGATCGGCACCGGCAGCCAGGCGTCGAGGAGCCGCTGCCCGACGAACGCCAGGACGACCGTGGGCAGCAGGGTGGCCAGCACCGAGACGGCGGTCATCCGGCGGGTGATCCGCCGCACCCAGGCCAGTTGGCCCCGGGCCAGGGCGTCCCCGTTGGCCGGCCAGAGCGGCACGTTGACCAGCACCACGAGCTGGCCGAGCTGGGCGAGCAGCTTCGCCGGCACCACGTAGGCGGCGACGGCGGACAGGCCGAGGGCATGGGCGACGATCAGTGTGTCCACGCTGGTCGCGACGGACGTCACCACGGTCACCACGAAGAACAGCCCGCTGAGGCTCAGCAGCTCGCGGGCGGCTCGCGGGTCGACGCAGCGCAGCCGGGGCCGGATCCGGGCGCCGTCGCGCCAGAAGAACCAGAGGCTGTTGAGCAGGTTTACCACCAGCGGCGCGCCGGCCGAGGCCACGATGATCGCCACCGGCGGCAGCCCGGCCCGGACGATGCCGAGCACCACCAGCAGCCCGACCAGGCCCGCACCGGCCTGCCAGAGGTTGCTCCGGCCGACCTGCTGACAGGCGTACTGGACCCGGACGATCAGCGACAGCGGCACGTTGAGCACGAACGCGGTGAGGCAGGTCAGGGCGATCGTCCGCGCCTGCCCGGGCCCGACCTGACCGGTCGTGTTGAACACCGACGCCCAGGGCACCGCGTCGGCGAGCAGCCAGAGCGTGCCGCAGAGGGCGACCGCCAGCAGGGACAGCGTCAGGTAGGCGCTGGAGACGTAGCGGCGGGCCAGCTCGTGGTCGCCGGCCGCCTGGCAGGGAGCCAGCTTGGTCATCAGGCCGCTGCCCAGGCCGAGGTCGGCGAAGGCGGCCATCCCGGCGAGGGCGGCCACGGCCATCCAGAGTCCGTACAGGTCGGTGCCGAGATAGGGCAGCGTCACCGGGACCAGCACGATCGGGACCACTAAGCCGGCCAGCCGGCCGAGCACGGCGGTGCAGACGCCGGTGACGAGCCGGCGGGTACGGTCGGGCGCTCGCCGGTGGGCCCCGGGCGGGGGTCTCTCCCGCTCGACGAGTCCGGCCGGGGCGTTCGGCACTAGTGTCCGGCGAGCACGTGGCCGGACATCCAGGCCACGGTCTCCTCCAGACCGACGCGCAACGGGACCGGGCGGGCCGTGGGGAACAGCTCCCGCAGCCGGCCGCAGTCGGCCTGCGAGTCGCGCACGTCGCCGGGGCGGGGCGGCTCGTGTATCACCGGCAGCCGGCGGCCGAGCACGTCCTCCAGCTCGGCGACGAGGTCGAGCAGCGACACCCGGGCCCCGAAGGCCAGGTTGACCGCGTCGGGCGCCGCCACCCGGCGCAGCACCGCCTCCACGATCACCGCCGTCACGCTGCCCACGTAGGTGAAGTCGCGGGTCTGTTGGCCGTCGCCGTACACCCGCAGCGGCCGGCCGGCGAGCGCGGCGGTGACGAACCGTGGCACCACGGCGGCGTACGCGTGGTGCGCCGCCTGCCGGGGGCCGAACACGTTGAAGAAGCGGAACGGCAGCACGGACAGCCCGTAGCAGGACGCGAAGGACAGGGCGTACGCCTCGGCGGCCAGCTTGGACACGGCGTACGGGCTGACCGGCATCGGACGCAGCGTCTCCCGCCGGGGCAGGACGGGATTCGCCCCGTACACCGAGGAGGACGACGCGAGGACGACCTGGGACACCTCGTGCCGCCGGGCGGCCTCCAGCACCATCAGGGTGCCGGTGGCGTTCGCGTGGTGGCTGGGCAGCGGCCGGTCGATGGAGCGCGGCACCGAACCCAGCGCGCCCAGGTGCACCACGCTCTGCGCGCCGACGAAGGCCTCGTCGAGCAGGTCCGGGTCGAGGACGGTGCCCCGCGCCAGCCGGACCGGCACGTCGAGCAGGTTCTCCACCGCCCCGGTGGAGAGGTCGTCGACCGCCACCACGTCGGTCACCTGCGGGACCTCGCACAGCGCCCGGACCAGGTTGGCGCCGATGAAACCGGCGCCTCCGGTCACCACTACCTTCACGATCTCCCCCACCACTGGTCGGTCTCCACGACGGCGGCCGGCGCGTAGCCGAGCCACCCGCTGAACAACGACCGCCGATCCGGCAAGTTACTGCAAAAGGGACGGAGAAGGAGTCAGCCGCCCGGCCCGGCTCACGGCCGCGGCTCGGGCGCGGCCAGCGGCTGCCGCTCCGCCCCACGCCCGCCGGCCGGCAGCCGGGCACCCCCGGCCCGGTGCCCGCCGGCGTCGATCCGGCCGGCAGCGGGACCCAGCGCGCCGAGGAACGCCCGCAGCCTGCGGCCCTGCGCGGCCGGGTTCCTGGTCTCGGCGACGAAGGCCCGTCCCGCCGCGCCGAGCGCGGCGGCCGTCGCCGGGGGCAGCTCCAGCACGTGCCGGATCGCGTCCCGGAGCCCGGCGGCGCTGTCGCCGTCGGCGTACACCAGGTGGGAGTCGTAGTCGGCGGGGATGCCGGGCAGCCGGGTGGTCACCACCGGAACCCCCGCCGAGAGGTACTCGATGAGCTTGGACGGAAACGAGTACGGCACGAAGTGCTGGTCGACCGGCCGGGGGTTGACCAGCACCGCCGCCCCGGCGAGCCACCGGGCCAGGTCGCCGCGGTCCAGCAGCCGTGGTGGCGCGACGCGCGGGTCGAGCGCGGCCTGCTCGTGCAGCCATCCCTCCAGCTCGCCCCGGCCGAAGACGCACAGCCGCAGGTCCGGTGCCGGCAGCCCGCGGAACGCCTCGACCAGGCGGTCCACGCCGTAGGCGCGGCTGAGCCCGCCGGCGTACACGATCTGCCGGGGCGCGGCGACCGCGACCCGGGGCCGGACCGCGACCGGCGGGTCGCAGATCCCCTCCAGCACCAGCCGGGGACGGCCGGGCGCGAAGTCCTCGGCGAGCGGGCCGGTCAGGGCGACCACGCCGGCGCACCGGCGCAGGGCGGCCCGGACCAGCGCGACGTCCACGGACCGCAGCAGCCGGACCAGCCGGCCCTCGTGCGGCAGCGGCACCCCCGGCGGGTCGGTCAGCACCGGCACGACCCGGACCCCGCGCAGCCGGCCCAGCACCAGGCCGGCCCAGAGGAACGGCGTGTGCACCCCGTGGACCAGCAGCACGTCGGCGGGCTGTTCCCGCAGCATCCGGGAGCCCCGCCGGCAGGCCGAGACGAACCGGGTGAGGTGCTTGAGGCCGAGCAGGTTGACGAAGCCGAGGAGCTGCCCGTCCACCCCGGCGTGGCGGAACCGGGCGGCCCGGTACCGGATCCGGGGGTTGCGGGGGTAGGTGGAGACCGGGGCGGCGGACAGCAGCCGGACCGGGCAGCCGGCGTCGCGCAACGCCTTCACCAGCCCCCAGGCGAAGGCGTGGGTCTGGGTGGAGTGGACGGCGTCCCCGGCCATCACCCGGCCCAGCGCCTCGTCGGACAGCGTGAAGCCGAGCAGGACGACCCGGGGCGGCGCCTCCCGGTCACGCGCGTCGCCGGCCGGCACCGCTCAGCCCGCCAGGATCCGCTGGTACGCCGTGTCCAGCGACCCGAGCATCGCGTCCAGGCTGTACCGGTCGACGACCGTGCGGCGGGCCCGCGCGCCGAGCCGCGCCCGGGTCCCGGCGTCGGCCAGCAGCGCGGCGAGCGCGTCGGCCAACGCCGTCGGATCCCCGGCCGGCACCAACCGCCCGCCGCCGTCGCGCAGCACCTCCACGTTGCCGCCCACCGCCGAGGCCACCACCGGCAGCCCGTGGGCCATCGCCTCCAGCAGGGCGTTGGACAGGTTCTCGTGCAGGGTGGGGAAGACGAACAGGTCGGCGGCGGAGAGCAGGTCCGGCACGTCGGCTCGGTTGCCGAGCATGCGTACCCGCGCCGTGCCGGCACCCCGCAGGGCAGCCTCGACGTCGCCGCGGGCCGGGCCGTCGCCGGCCACCAGCAGCACCGGGCGGTTCGGGGCCGGCGGTAGCCGGCGCAGCGCCTCGGCCAGCACGCCGAAGCCCTTTTCCCAGGTCAGCCGGGCCACCACGATCATCGCCAGGTCGTCGGGGCGCAGCCCGAGATCGGCGCGGACCCGGTCCCGGGCCGCGTCCGGCCGCGCCGGCACGGGCACCCCGTTCGGGATGACGCCGAGGAACCGGTCGGCGCAGCCGCGCAGGAAGTCCCGGCCGGCGGCGTACTCGCAGACGGTCGCGACGTGGCTGGCCGCCCGCACGGTCAGCGGCTCGGCACCGCGCACCAGCAGCGCGCGGCGCACCGGGCGGTCGGTACGGCGCAGGTCCCGCACGGTCCCGTGCACGGTGACCAGGACCCGCCGGCAGCCGGCCAGCCGGGCGGCGAGGACGCCGTGGAACCCCTCGTTCTGTAGCCCACGCACGTGCACCAGGTCGGGCCGGACCCGGCGCAGCAGGGCGACCCAGTCCCGCAGCAGGCCGACGTTGAGCGCGCCGTTGCCGCTGGTCTGGTGCATCCGGACGAAGTCGTACCGGTCGGCCAGCCGGGAGGCGAGCACCCGTTCGACGGCGGTGAGCGGCCCGTTCGCGCCCGGCGTACCGGCCGAGTGCTGCACCACCACGGGGCGGGTGCGGGTCCCGGGCCCCACGCGCCGGGCACCGGCGAGGTCAGTGCTCAGGTCCACACCCGCTCCTATCGACGCGCCAGGCAAGAGGCGGGACCTGCCCCGCCAGAGTGCCTACACTAAACCGATCTATCGGGCACAAGTAGCAGACACGCAAAGATGGGGAATATGCCGACATCATCTGAAGAGGACACCGCCCCGCCGCCACGGCTGCTCGCGCTGGCGGCCTTCCGGTTCCCGCACGGCGACGCGATCTCGAACCGGCTGCTCCAGTTGGCCCGGTCCGCCACCCCGCCCGGCACGCCCACCCTGGTGGTCAACGACTGGCCGGCCGACGGGACCCGGCTGCCCGCCGACCCGTCCCTGCCTCCGGGCGTACGGCTGATCTCCCTCGGCGGGGGCACCCACGGGCCGCTGGCGCGCTGGCTGCGAGGGCGCACCCGGCCGCTGCGGGTGCTGGCCGCGCTGCGGCGCGCCGGGGTGCGGCCCGACGACCTGACCGGCGTCTACCTGCCGCTGAGCCTGTGGAACCTCACCACCTGGGCGGTGCTGCGCGTCGCGACGCGCTGCCCGGTGACGGTGGACGTGCTCGAACGCCACGACCCGGAGCAGTTCCCCCAGGGCCGGATCACCCCCTACTTCCTGCGGCACCGGTGGAGCCTGTTCCTGGCCGGCCGGCTCGCCGACCGGGTGATCGCCGTGTCCGAGACGATCGCCGGGCACTTCGTCCGGCGTGGACTGCCGACCCTGGTCGTACCGCCGCAGGTCGACCTCGCCGAGCACATCGCGTCGGCGACGCCTCCCCCGATCGCCGAGGGGGTCCGGCTGCTCTACGCCGGCTCGGCCGGGCCGAAGGACCTGCTGTCGGTGGTGCTGGCGGGCATGCGAGGGCTGCCCCGGGTCGAGCGGGACCGGGTCCACCTGGTGATCGCCGGCTTCGACCGGGACCGGGCCGCCAGCCTGTCGGACCTCGACGAGGGCCTGCTCACGGAGCTGGCCGACCGGATCACCTTCCTCGGCCGGGTGCCCCGCGACCGGGTGCTGGAGGAGCTGCGCCGGTCGCACTTCTCCCTGCTGGTCCGCCCCCTGGCCGGGTACGCGCAGGCGGGCTTCCCCTCGAAGGTGCCGGAGAGCCTCGCCGCCGGGTGCCCGGTGCTGCTGAACTCCACCAGCGACCTGGGACGGTACGTCGTGGACGGCCGGGAGGGGCTGGTGCTCGCCGGGCCCACAGCCGACGACGTCCGGGACGGGCTGGTCCGCGCCCTGGCCCTAGACGACGCCGCCTGGCGGGCGATGAGCCGGGCCGCCCGGGAACGGGCCGGGTCCTTCGACTACCGGTTGTGGGCCCCGGTCGTCAGCGCGTTCGTCGCCGGCCCGGGGGCCGCCCCCGACGGCACACCGGCGAGGTCCGCCAGCGTGGCCAGTTCGGCCGGGGTCAGCCGGTGACCGGGCGGGTAGAGCGCACGCTCGTGCGCGGCGATCGTCGCCACCGGCCACCGCAGCCGGATCACCCGCGCCGGGTTGCCGGCGACGATCGCGTACGGCGGCACCGGGCGGGTCACCACCGCGCCGGCCCCGACCACCGCGCCCCGGCCCACCGTCACGCCGTGCAGGATGACGGCCCGGGTGCCGACCCAGACGTCGTCGCCGATCGTCACGCCCCGGTCCAGGGCCTCGTCGCCGGGCTGCTTGCCCACGGCGGTCATCGGCACGCCGACCCGGTCCACCCGGTGGTTGCCGCCCCGGATCGTGACCTGCGGCCCGAACATGACATTGTCGCCGATCCGGATCCGGGACCGGGCGGCGATGAGGACCGGCCGGTGTCCCAGGTCGACGTTGCGGCCCACCTCGATCGTCTCGTACGTGTAGACGCCGTCCGGGTCGAAGACGAAGCCGTCCCCCCGGGCGGCGAACCGGCCGGCCACCGCCAGGCCGCGCACCGCCCGCCGGGCCCGGGAGCCGAGGGTCCAGAGCCGGTCGAGGGCCCGGGCCAGCCCGCCGAGGACCGGGCCGGGACGGCTGGCCGAAAGCCGCATCAGGCCCGCCCCCGCCCGGCGCCGGCCCGGTCAGCGCGCCGGCACACCGTAGGTCTCCCGGATCGCGCACCGATCGGTCGCCCATCGGTCCCGCACAGACGCCCACAGCACACGAAGCATCCTCACCACCCGCTCCCGTCCCAGTCCGGCTCGCTGTCCGGTGCAACGACGGTCGCCGCCCCGGGTGACCCCCGGCGGCCGTTCCACCCGACCCCGTCCACCGTCGCGGCGGCCACCCACCGCCCGCCCCAGTCCCCGTACGGAGTATCGGCATGACGAGAATCCTGATCCTCACGGACTACCGAGGCGCTTTCTACTCGACGGCGCGCACCCGGCACGGGCTGTGCAGCATGGACGTCGGCCGGGTGGTGCGGCAGTTCGAGCGGGCCGGCCACCAGGTGGAGGTGACCGGGTTCGCGGACCTGAACCTCGCCGCCGACGTGCACGGGGTGCCCGTGCTCTACACCTCGTCCGAGGATCCCGGCCTGCTCTACAAGAGCTGGATCGAGGACCTCGTGCTGGCCCTGGAGACGGCCGGGGCCCGCACCCTCCCGCCGCACCGCTTCCTGCGGGCGCACCACAACAAGGTCCTGATGGAGGCGCTGCGTGGTCAGTTGTTCCCGAAGGAGGCAGCCCGGCTGGGCACCCGCGCCTTCGGCACGTACGAGGAGTTGGAGCGATCGGCCCTGGACGGACGGTGGCCCAAGGTGATCAAGTCGGCGTACGGCGCCGGCTCGGACTACGTGGCGCGGGCGGCCGACCGGGCCGAACTGCTGCGCCTCGCCCGCGCGATGAGCCGGGCCGGCAGCCCCGGCGAGACCGCCCGCGAGTACGCCCGGCGCCTGCTGCGGCGGGGACACCACCCCTGGTCGCTGCACCGCCGGAAGTTCGTCGTCCAGGAGTTCGTCCCGGGGCTGACCGGCGACTTCAAGGTCCTGCGAATGGGCGACCGGTACTACACGCTGTATCGCCGCAACCGGCCTGGGGACTTCCGGGCGAGCGGCAGCGGTGACTTCGACTTCCAGGACACCGGTGGCGTCGACCGGGAGGCCCTGCTCGACTACGCCGAGCGGGTGGCCGAGACGATCGGCACGCCGCTGGTCTCCCTCGACATCGGTTTCGACGGCACCGAGTTCCACCTGATCGAGTTCCAGTGCCTGCACTTCGGCACCGTCACCGCGGAGGAGTCCACCCACTACCACGTCCGGCGGGACGGGGGTTGGGCGCGTGTGGCGGAGCGGTGCGACGTGGAGGCGGTGTTCTGCGAGGCGATCCTGCGCCACCTCGGCCGGCGACCCGCACCGGATCCGGTTGGGCTCACTGTCGAATCCAGACCATCGAAGCATTGACATGCGTGCCGCTCCGCAGAAGGCTCGCGCTACAGGTCCCTGCACACCCGAGGAGCGCGGATGAAGAAGGCACGGCTGGCGATCGCCGGCGTGTTGACACTGGTCGGCGCGCTGGCGCTGACCCCGCCGGCAGGCGCGCGGCCACCGTCGGACCCCGCCGGCCGCGACGGCCTGGAGGTGTACGTCGGCACGGTCACGCCGGAGCAGCGGGAGAAGCTGCGGGCGGCCGGGGTCGACCTCGGCCACGACCAGCGCGGCACCGACGGGGCCGGGGCCACCCGAGTGGAGACGGTGCTGAGCCGGCGGCAGGCGGACCGGCTCGCCGGCCAGGGCGTCCGGCTGGCCGTGAAGCGGGTGCACGGCCGGGACGCCTCCCAGGCCCTGCGCGAGCAGGCCGCCGCCGGGTGGTCGGCGTTCCGGTCCTACAGCGAGCCCGGTGGCATCCGCGACGAGCTGACCGCCACCGCCGCACGCTTCCCCAAGCTGGCCAAGGTGGAGACCATCGGCCGCACGGTGCAGGGCAGGCCGATCCTCGCGGTCAAGGTCACCCGGGACGCCCGGACGGTGCCGGACGGGAAGCGCCCGGCCGTGCTGTACGCCAGCAGCCAGCACGCCCGGGAGTGGATCACCCCGGAGATGACCCGCCGGCTGCTGCACCACGTGCTCGACAACTACGGCACGGACGCCGGGATCACCCGGCTGCTGAACACCACCGAGCTGTGGTTCCTGCCGGTGGTCAACCCCGACGGCTACGACCACACGTTCACCCCCGGCAACCGGCTGTGGCGCAAGAACCTGCGGGACAACGACGGCGACGGGCGGATCACCACCGCCGACGGCGTCGACCTGAACCGCAACTTCGGCTACCGGTGGGGGTACGACAACGAGGGCTCCTCGCCGGAGCCGAACAGCGACACCTACCGGGGCACCGCCCCCGGCTCGGAGCCGGAGACGAAGGCGCTGGACCGGCTGTTCCGGCGGGTCGGCTTCGAGTTCTTCGTCAACTACCACTCGGCGGCCCAGCTGCTGCTCTACGGCGTCGGCTGGCAGGTGAGCACCCCCACCCCCGACGACGTGATCTATCAGGCGATGGTCGGCGACGACGCGAACCCGGCGGTGCCCGGCTACGACCCGGACCTCTCCGCCGAGCTGTACACCACCAACGGCGACACCGACTCGCACGCCCAGGTCCTCTACGGCACGCTCGGCTTCACCCCGGAGATGTCCACCTGCGAGACGGCCTCCGCCGTCGACCCGGACGACCAGTGGCGGCCGGAGGACTGCGTCAGCGGCTTCGTCTTCCCCGACGACGAGAAGTTGATCTCCGCCGAGGTGGCCAAGAACCTGCCGTTCGCCCTCGCCGTGGCGAAGTCGGCGGCCGACCCGGACGAGCCGGTGTCGGTGGTCGGCCGCAGCACCCCGGACTTTGTGGTGGACGCCTTCGACACCTCGTACGGGCGGACCCAGCAGGTGGCCACGGTCGCCCGCCGGGCGCTGCGCGACGTGCGGATGCACTACGTGGTCAACGGCGGCCGGCCCAAGACGGTCAAGGTCCGCGAGTGGCGCGGCGGCGAGCGGTACGGGGACACCAACAACGTCTGGTACGCCGAGCAGCGCGGCACGGTGACCGGCACGAGACCCGGCGACCGGGTCGAGGTCTGGTTCACCGGGGTCAAGCCGCGCAAGGGCCCGGTGGCCAGCGAGCGGTTCACCTACCGGGTGCACACCGACGTCGGCGGGGACGTGCTGGTCCTCGCGATGGAGGACGTCACCGGGCTGAGCCCCGTCCAGGACGCCACCACCGCGAGGTACGCCGACGAGGTCGCCGCCGCGCTGAGCGCCGCCGGGCGCAGCAGCGACGTGTACGACTTCGACTCGATGGGCCGCCGGGCGCCGCACCCGCTGGGCGTGCTGTCGCACTACCGGGCGGTGGTCTGGGAGACCGGGGACGACGTGATCCTGCGCTCCCCCGGCCAGGTGGGCGGCACCACGGCCGAGGCCGCGCTCACCACCGAGCTGGCGGTGCGCGACTACCTCAACGAGGGCGGGAAGGTGCTGGTCAGCGGCAAGTACGCGCTGTTCGCCCAGGCCGCGAACGGCTCGTACCTGTACCGCCCGGACGCCCCGCCGGAGTGCACCGACCCCGACGACGTCACCTGCCTGCCGGTGCTCAACGACTTCCAGCAGTACTGGCTGGGGGCGTACACGTACGTCAGCGGCGGGGGCGGCGACGCCGACGGGACGCCGTACCCGGTCCAGGGGTCCGCCGGGGCCTTCGCCGGGTTCGCCGGCCGGCTCAACGCCGACGGCTCGGCCGGCAACCAGGACCACACCGCGTCGTTCCTGACCACGTCGAGCTTCCTGCCGCCGGACGAGTTCCCACAGTTCGGCGGGACGGCCACGGTGGACTGGGTCCGCCCGGGCAGCGCGCCGTTCGACCCGCGCACCGGCGAGTGGTACCTGTACAGCGGCCGGGCCGACGAGTCGTACAAGCGGCTCACCCGGACCGTCGACCTGACCTCGGCCGGCAGCGCCCAGCTCCGCTTCTTCACCTCCTACGACATCGAGGAGAACTGGGACTTCCTGACCGTCGAGGCGCACGAGGTGGGCAGCGACGACTGGACCACCCTGCCGGACGCCAACGGGCACACCGGCACCGCCACCGGCGAGAGCTGCGAGTCCGGCTGGGCGGACGAGCTGCACCCGTTCCTGGCCCACTACCAGGGCCCCGACTGCTCCCCCACCGGCAGCACCGGGAGCTGGAACGCGGCCACCGGCGCCTCGGGCGGCTGGCAGGAGTTCGCGGTCGACCTGTCGGCGTACGCGGGCAGGAAGGTCGAGGTCTCCATCTCGTACGTCTCCGACTGGGGCACCCAGGGGCTCGGAGTCTTCCTCGACGACGCCCGGGTGATCGTCGACGGCGCCACGGTCAGCGAGACCTCGTTCGAGACCGCCGACCTGGGTGGCTGGACGGTGGCCGGCCCGCCGCCCGGCTCCGCGCCGGGGGCGAACGACTGGTCGCGCAGCCAGCAGGCGTTCGAGGAGGGGGCGGCGGTGGTCACCCCGGACACCGTCTACCTCGGCTTCGGCCTGGAGGGGCTGGCCCCCGCGGCCCGCAACGATCTGGTGGCCCGCTCGTTGACCCACCTGCTCGGCGGGTCCCGCCGGTGACGTCGCGCGGCGCGGGGCGCCGCTGACCGGGTGACGGGTGCGCCGGTGGTGGGATGCCGCCGGCGCACCCTTGGGTCCGCCCGGCGTGCCGGGGTCGACACGCCGCCGCTTGTGCCGCACCGGGAAACGGCATAGAGCGGAAATCGGAAACATCACATGAAAGCCTCCCAAGGCTGATAGAAACACGATTCGGCCTATTCGCCGCCGAGTCCTGGGAGGTCGGAACGTGAACGTTCGCCGGGAGCTGGCAACACCACGGGGATCGGGAACCGCCCGGTGAGCGGGCGTCCCCCGCCCGCCCAACTGCGGGTCAAGCGCGCCGTCGACGTGCTGCTGGCGCTGGCCATGCTGGTGCTCACCGCGCCGGTCGTGGCGGTCGCCGCGCTGCTCGTGGCGGCCCAGTTCGGCCCGCCCGTGTGCTTCAGCCAGGTCCGGACCGGCCGGCACGGGCGGCGGTTCCGGATCTACAAGCTGCGGACGATGTCCGACGAGCGCGACGCCGACGGCGCCCTGCTGCCCGACGGGGTCCGCTGCCGGGGGGTCGGGCCCGTCCTGCGTCGACTCAGCATCGACGAGCTGCCCCAGCTCTGGAACGTCCTGCGCGGGGACCTCAGCCTGGTCGGCCCGCGGCCCCTGCTCCCCCGCTACGACCCCTGGTACACCGACCAGGAGCGGCGCCGCTTCCTCATGCCGCCCGGGCTGACCGGCCTGCAACAGATCGGCGGGCGCAACACCCTCGCCTGGGACGACCGGCTCGCCCTGGACACCCGCTACGTCGACGAGTGGTCGCTGCGGCTGGACCTGTGGATCCTGGTCCGCACGGTCGGGAAGGTGCTGCGGGGCACCGGCGTCGTCCTCGACCCGTCCGCGCACATGCCGGACCTCGACCAGGAGCGGCAGCTCACGTGCCTGCCGTCCTGACCGCCGCCGGGGTCACCGCCGAGGTCACCGCCCTCGACGGGCCCACCGACCCGGCGCTGGGCCCGGTCACCCGGCTGCTGGCCGAGGCGATCCCGGCCGACTGCGCGGGCCTGGTGCCGTACCACGCGCCCGGGTACGCCGCGTTCCTGTCCGCCGCGCTGGCCCCTCCGGCCGGCTCCCGCACCGTCCTGCTGCGCTGCGTGCGCGACGGCACGGACGTGCTGGCCGTGGCTGACTGGCGGTGGCTCGGGCGGCAGCTGCTGCTCAACGGGGTCGCGGTGGCCCAGGGGGTGCGGGGCTCGGGCCTGGGCGGCGCCCTGCTGGCCGACGGCCTGCGGCTGGCCCGCCGGCTGCGGTGCGCCGCGCTGGCCCTGGACGTGTCGCGCGACAACGCCGGTGCCCGGCGGCTGTACCGGCGCTTCGGCTTCGCCTGCCGGTCGCACAGCTCCTGGGCCGAGGTGCCGATCGGCGCGGGAGCCGGCCCCGGGCTCCGCTTCGCCGACTGGCCGGCCTTCGCCGCCCACCGCGCCGCCTACGGCTTCGGCGACCTGCGGGTGCTCACCGCCGCCGGCCCGGTGACCGTCCGGGCGGTCGGCACGACGCTGCGGGTGCCCGCCGGCCCGGAGGCCGGCGGGCTCGCCTCGGCGCTCGCCGGGCCGCTCGGCGCCACCCGGGCCTGGGCCGTCCGGGACGGGCGGGACGCCGAGGGCTTCGCCCGGTTCACCAGGATGCTGCGGCCCGTCACGCCCGGCTGAGCACCGCCGACACCAGCTCCCGCGCCTCCTGCTGGATCCGGGCCAGGTGGTCGGGGCCCTGGAAGGACTCGGCGTAGATCTTGTAGACGTCCTCGGTGCCGGAGGGCCGGGCGGCGAACCAGCCGGACGCGGTGGTCACCTTGAGCCCGCCGATCGCCGCGCCGTTGCCCGGGGCGGTGGTCAGCGTCGCGGTGATCGGCTCGCCGGCCAGCTCGGTCGCGGTCACCTGGTCCGGGGAGAGCTTGGCGAGCACCGCCTTCTCCTGCCGGCTCGCCGGGGCGTCGATCCGGGCGTACGCGGGGGCGCCGAACCGCTCGGCCAGCTCGGTCCAGTGCTGGCTAGGCGTCTTCTGCGTGGTCGCGATGATCTCCGAGGCGAGCAGGCAGAGCAGGATGCCGTCCTTGTCGGTGGTCCAGGTGCTGCCGTCGCGACGCAGGAACGAGGCCCCGGCACTCTCCTCGCCGCCGAAGCCGACGGACCCGTCGAGCAGGCCCGGCACGAACCACTTGAAGCCCACCGGCACCTCCAGCAGCGGCCGGCCCAGGTCGGCGGCGACCCGGTCGATCATCGAGGAGGAGACCAGGGTCTTGCCGACGGCGGCGTTCGGGCCCCAGTTCGACCGGGTGCGGAACAGGTGGCCGATCGCCACCGCCAGGAAGTGGTTGGGGTTCATCAGGCCGCCGTCGGGGGTGACGATGCCGTGCCGGTCGGCGTCGGCGTCGTTGCCGGTGGAGACCTGGTAGTCGGCGCGGGCGGCGATCAGGGACGCCATCGCGTTCGGCGACGAGCAGTCCATCCTGATCTTGCCGTCGCCGTCGAGGGTCATGAAGCGCCACGTCGGGTCGACCGTCGGGTTGATCACCGTGAGGTCGAGGCGGTGCCGCTGCGCGATCTCCCCCCAGTACGCCACGCTGGCCCCGCCGAGCGGGTCGGCGCCGATGCGCACCCCGGCGTCCCGGACGGCGTCGAGGTCGACCACGGCGGGCAGGTCGTCGACGTAGCGGGCGAGGAAGTCGTACTCACCGGTGGTGTCGGCGGCGCGGGCCCGCGCGTACGGGATGCGCTTCACCTCCTTGAGCCCGGCGGCGAGGATCGCGTTCGCCCGGTCCTGGATCCACTTCGTGACGTCCGTGTCCGCCGGACCGCCGTTGGTCGGGTTGTACTTGAACCCGCCGTCGTCGGGCGGGTTGTGCGACGGGGTGATCACGATGCCGTCGGCCAGGCCGGAGGAGCGGCCCCGGTTGTGGGCGAGGATGGCGTGCGACACCGCCGGGGTGGGGGTGTAGCCGTCGCGGCTGTCCAGCAGCACGGTGACCCCGTTGGCGGCGAGCACCTCCAGGGCGTCGACGGCCGCCGGGGCGGACAGCGCGTGGGTGTCCCGGCCGAGGAAGAGCGGGCCGTCGAGGCCCTGCTCCCGGCGGTAATCGCAGAGCGCCTGGGTGACGGCGAGGATGTGGTCGGAGTTGAACGCGTTGCGCAGGCTCGACCCCCGGTGCCCGGAGGTGCCGAAGGACACCTGCTGCGTCGGGTCGTCCGGATCGGGGTGCTCGGCGTAGTAGGCGGTGACCAGCCGGGGCACGTCGACCAGGTCGGCGGGCTCGGCGGGCTGACCGGCACGGGGGTGGGCCACTGCGCAACCTCCAGGGACGGGACGGACGCTGACTCTTTCCCGGAGAGGGCCGGGGTCACACGTGACTCAGGGCTCGACCCGCTGGCCCTTGCCGATCACCACGATCCCGTTGTCGGAGACGGTGTAGCGCTGCCGGTCCTTCTCCAGGTCGACACCGATCTCGGCCCCCTCGGGGACGACGACGTTCTTGTCCAGGATGGCGCGGCGGACCACGGCGTGCCGGCCGATCTCGACCCCCTCCATCAGCACCGCGCCGTCGACGTGCGCCCAGGAGTGCACCTTCACCTTCGGCGAGACGATCGAGTTCTCCACCAGGCCGCCGGAGATCACCGCGCCGGGCGAGACCATCGACGCCACGGCCCGGCCGACCCGCTCGCCCCACTGGTGGACGAACTTCGCCGGCGGGTACGGCGGCTGCTCGGTGTAGATGGGCCACTCGAAGTTGTAGAGGTTGAACACCGGGTGCACGTTGATCAGGTCCATGTGCGCGTCGTAGAACGAGTCGAGCGTCCCCACGTCCCGCCAGTAGCCGAGGTCGCGGTCGGTGCTGCCGGGCACCTCGTTGTCGCGGAAGTCGTAGACGTTCGCCTCGCCCCGTTCGACCATCATCGGGATGATGCTGCCGCCCATGTCGTGCTTGCTGGTCTTGTCCTCCGCGTCCCGCTCGACGGCCTCCAGGAGGACCTTCGTGGTGAACACGTAGTTGCCCATCGAGGCGTAGATCTGGTCCGGCGCGTCGGGCAGCCCGGCCGCGTCGGTGGGCTTCTCGCGGAACGCCCGGATGCGCCGGCCGTCCTCGCCGACCTCGATCACGCCGAACTGGTCGGCCGTCGACAGCGGCTGGCGGATGCCCGCGACGGTCACCCCGGCGCCCGAGGCGATGTGGTCGTCCACCATCTGCCGGGGGTCCATCCGGTAGATGTGGTCGGCGCCGAAGACGATCACGTAGTCCGGCTGCTCGTCGTGGACCAGGTTGAAGCTCTGGTAGATGGCGTCGGCCGAGCCGGCGAACCACCACGGCCCGCGCCGCTGCTGCGCCGGCACCGGCGTGACGTAGTTGCCGAGCAGCGTCGACATCCGCCACGTCTTGGTGATGTGCCGGTCCAGTGAGTGGGACTTGTACTGGGTCAGCACGACGATCTTGAGGAAGCCGGCGTTGGCGAGGTTGGACAGGACGAAGTCGACCATGCGATACATCCCGCCGAACGGGACGGCCGGTTTGGCCCGGTCCGTGGTGAGCGGCATCAGGCGCTTGCCTTCCCCACCGGCCAGGACGATCGCGAGCACCTTGTCAGCCATGACCAGACGCTAACCACCCGCCCGCCACTTCACCACTCGGACGGACCGACTTCTGCACTAGGGTGCGGGCATGACCGCCTCCGCCCCGGCCACGGCAGCACTCCGCGTCGATCTGCTCACCCGCGAATACCCGCCGGAGGTGTACGGCGGGGCCGGGGTGCACGTCGAGTACCTCGCCCGGGAGCTGCGCAGACTCGCCGACGTGCGGGTGCACTGCTTCGGCGCGGCGCGCACCGAGCCGGGCGTCACCGCGTACGCCGAACCGGCCGGCCTGGCCGGTGCGAACGCCGCGCTGCGCACCATGGGCATCGACCTGGAGATGGCCGCCGGGTGCGCCGGCGCCGACGTGGTGCACAGCCACACCTGGTACGCGAACCTCGCCGGGCACACCGCGAAGCTGCTGCACGGCGTCCCGCACGTGGTCACCGCGCACAGCCTGGAGCCGCTGCGGCCGTGGAAGGCCGAGCAGCTCGGCGGCGGCTACGCGCTGTCCTCCTGGTGCGAGCGCACGGCGTACGAGGCGGCCGACGCGATCGTCGCGGTGAGCGCGGGGATGCGGGCGGACGTGCTGGCGGCGTACCCGGCGGTGGACCCGGACCGGGTGCGGGTGGTCCACAACGGCATCGACACCGTCCAGTACGCCCCGGACACCGGCACCGACGTGGTGGACCGGCTCGGCATCGACCCGACCCGCCCGAGCGTGGTGTACGTGGGGCGGATCACCCGGCAGAAGGGGCTGCCCTACCTGCTGCGGGCGGCCCGGGAACTACCCGCCGACACCCAGCTCGTGCTGCTCGCCGGGGCCCCCGACACCCCCGAGCTCGCCGCCGAGGTGGAGGGCCTGGTGGCCGAGCTGCGGGCGAACCGGTCCGGAGTGGTCTGGGTGGCCGAGATGCTGCCCAAGCACGAGGTGATCCAGGTGCTCACCCACGCCACGGCCTTCGTCTGCCCCTCGGTCTACGAGCCGATGGGCATCGTCAACCTGGAGGCGATGGCCTGCGAGACCGCAGTGGTGGCCACCGCCACCGGCGGCATCCCCGAGGTCGTCGCCGACGGCGAGACCGGGCTGCTCGTGCCCATCGACCAGGCCACCGACGGCTCCGGCCGGCCGCTGGACCCGGCGCGTTTCGTGGCCGACCTGGCGGCGGCGATCAACGAGGTGCTGGCCGACCCGGCCCGCACCGCAGAGTTCGGCCGGGCCGGCCGGCGTCGCGCCGTCGCCCACTTCTCCTGGGACGCCATCGCCACCCGCACGATCGAGCTGTACCGCTCGCTCCTGGTGTAGGCAGGAGGTGTTCACTCGTCACCGAGCAGGCCCATCAGGTCGTCCGTCGACATGCCCTCCACCTCCCGGGCACCGTCTCGTCCGCACATGCGCAAAACCACGCGCCGCCCACGGATCTCGGCGTCACTGACGCGCACGATGCGCAGCGCGCCGCCTTCCTCGATCACGTCGACCTCGTCGCCCTCGTGCAGGTTGTGCCGGGCGCGCAGCTCCGGTCTGGGGGGCCTGGCGTGGGTGCCGCTCCACGGTAGGTATGCCTCCCGGTGCCTATGGAGCTGAGTCGGATACGACATCAGCCACGTTCGGCGCGCCCGGCGACCGTGAGCGACGACCCGACGGGGCGGTGGGTAACGCGACGGCGGTGGCCCGATCGGCAGTGATGACGTAAACGACTCAGCTCCAAAGGCACCGCCCCACAGCATCGACCGCCCCGCCCACAGCTCGGAGGGGGGCCACCAACGACGGGGTACGCAGTCGAAGGTGGGCGCTCACCAGAAGGCTCACGCATCGTGACTCCTCGGATTTCCAGGGTTGCGGGAATGCCGGGCGAGGCGAAGGAATCGGTGGAATCAATGCCTCGCCCGGCGGGGCGCACCGTCGCCGAACGGAGAGCGCCACCGCCATCACGTTAAGTCTCATTGGCTAAAGTCAATGAAGAGGTTGAACAGAATGAGGTGCCGTGGTCGAATCGGGCTGCCGAACGGAGACAGCACCCATGACCATCCCGATGGGCTATCGGAAGATAGCCGCCGACCTGCACGCCCGCATCCAACAGGGCGAGTACCCGCCGGAGACGAGGCTGCCCACGTACGCCGAACTGGCGCAGCTCTACTCCGCGAGTGTCTCCACCGTCCAGCGGGCGGTGATGCTGCTCCAGACCCAGGGCATCATCGTCGGCGTGCAGGGCGCCGGCCTCTACGTCGCGGCGACACCGCCCGCCTAGACCGGCGCAACAACGTCGTCCCCGCCGATCCCCGCTCTCCGGCCAACACGTCGACACGGGGCCACGCCGCGTCGCGCTCGGTGCGATTCTGGCCGGGCTGACGAGAGGTGGTCGACCATGCCGCGCAAGCCTGTGTACGAGCAACTCATCGATGACGTCACCGCGTCGATCCGGAGCGGCACACTCAGGCCTGGTGACAAGCTACCGACGATCGCCGAACTCGCCCGCCAGTACAGTTCGTCCGCCAGCCCGATCAGGTTGGCCTTGCGGATCCTGGACGAGCGGGGCTGGATCGAGGTGTACCAGCAAGGGCTCGTTCGTGGCACCGGAGCCGCCCGCCTGAGCCCTTGCCGCGCCGACGTTGCGCCCCGCCTGACACCGCCCTCGCCCGTCAGGCTGCTACCCGACTGACCATGATCGTCTGTTGTTTTCGGAGATTTTGGTCGGCGTGTCGTCTCCTTGAACTGCAAACGATCATGGCGGGACGCCTCAAGCGGGAACCTGGTCCTTGACATCGTCGTAGCCGACCCTCGCGGGTGCGGCGGTCGGCGAGTAGTTCACGCGGATCACGCCCGTCGGGAACGCCTCCGTCGCCACCACCCGCAGGTGGTACGGCACGTCGCCGTCGTCGAAGAGCTTGCGTCCCTTACGCGCCGCCACCGGATGCACCAGCAGGCGCAGCTCGTCGACCAGCCCTGCGGCGAGCAGTTGCTGCACGACGGAGATCGACCCGGGGATGAGGATGCCCCTGATGCCGGTGTCGGCCTTGAGAACGGTGACGGCGTCGACGAGATCGCCCTGGATCAGCTCCGAGTTCCGCCAGGAGAACTCCGGCCGCTGGCGCGAGACGACCACCTTGCGCATGTCTCCGAGCTGCTTGGCGAACTCCGCGTCGTCCCCGCCCGCGGCCTCGCGGCCGGGCCAGGCTCCGGCGAAGCTGTCGTAGGTCTCGCGGCCGATGAGCAGCACGTCGGCGGTGTCGTAGTCCTCGCCGACGGCGCGGCCCATGTTCTCGTCGAAGTACGGGAGGTGCCAGTCGGAGTCGATCTCGGCAACCCCGTCAGCCGAGATGAACAGCGTGGAGACAACCTTGGCCATCGCCATGATCCTTTCGAGTCTGTCAGCAGTGACAGGTGCGCCGGACGCAGTCGAAGCGCGCCGCGAGCAGATCGTCGCGGTGGACGGTCCAGCCGTACCACGTCCGGGTACGACATGGCCGCATCCTCGCGTACCCGTCCGACAGTCTCGCCGGCCGGCGTCACGCCGCAGGCCGGCTTTCGGGCCGAAGCGACCACCACGCGCCAGCATCCGGCGAGACTGAACGGGCCGGGTCCGACCGGCTGCTGGCACAGGGGGAAGGAACCGACATGGGCACGTACGCGGTGACGGGGGCCGCCTCGGGCATGGGCAGAGCCGCCGCCGAGCGGCTGCGCGGCGACGGGCACACCGTCGTCGGCGTGGACCTGCGGGACGTCGAGGTCATCGCCGACCTGTCCACGCCGACGGGGCGCTCGGCGGCGGCGGCCGAGGTGCTGGAGCGCGTCGGGGGCCGGCTCGACGGCGCGGTCTGCGCTGCCGGGCTCGGTGGCATCCCGGGGCGGGACCGCATGGTGCAGCAGGTCAACTTCTTCGGCGTCGTGGATCTGCTCGAAGCGTGGCGGCCCGCGCTGGCCGCAGCAGGCAACAGCAAGGTCGTGGTGTTCGGCTCGAACTCCACGACGCTGACCCCGATGGTGCCGGAGGGCGCCGTACGGGCCCTGCTCGCCCGGAACCCCGACAAGGCGCTGCGTGTGGTGGGGCGCTTCGGCAAACGCTCGGCGCCCTTCGCGTACGCCAGCTCGAAGATGGCGGTGACGCGGTGGGCTCGCCGCAGCGCGATCTCGCCGGAGTGGGCCGGCGCCGGCATCCGGGTCAACGTCCTCGCCCCCGGCATCATCGCCACACCGCTGCTCGACGAGCAGATCGCCCGGGGCGAGAAGGAGTCGGTCGAGCAGTTGGCCGTGCCGATCGGCGGACGCGGCAAACCGGCGGACGTCGGCGAATGGGTGGCGTTCATGCTGTCGCCGGCCGCCGACTTCCTCTGCGGCTCGGTGATCTTCCTGGACGGCGGCTCCGACGCCTACTTCCGCACCGACGACTGGCCCGCCTCCACCGGCCCGGCCGGAGTGATCCGCTACCTGCGGCGCGCCAAGAAGTGGCGGGCCCGGCACTGACCCGGCTACCCGTCCGGCGGGCAGCGGAGCCGAAGGAGCGCTCAGCCGCGCGCGAGACGATCTCGCACAGTAGGTTGGCGGGGTGACTGGACGGTTTCCGATCGAAGACGTCTCCCCCGTCGTCGCCTGCGGTCGCTACCCGGCCAAGGCGGTGGTCGGCGAGGCGGTGCCGGTGTCCGCCCGCGCCTACCGGGAGGGGCACGACGCGCTGGGCTGCAACGTGGTCTGGCTCGGCCCCGACGGGCGGGCCCGGCCGTTCATCCGGATGCGCCCCGGCGAGCCCGGCCAGGACCGCTGGCACGCCACCATCCGCCCGGACGCCGTCGGCGCGTGGACCTTCGCCGTCGAGGCGTTCCAGGATCCGTACCTGACCTGGCAGAACGCGGTGACCAAGAAGGTCGCCGCCGGTCAGGGCGCGGCCGATCTGGCCAACGACCTCGCCGAGGGCGTACGCGTACTGACCGCGGCCCTGGACCTCGTGCCGGCCGGCGACGCCGACCGGGTGACGGCGGCGGTGGCCGCGCTGGGCGACGAGCGGCTGGACCTGCCCCGGCGGGTCGCCCCGGCCCTGGGCCTGGCCGACCTGCTCTGGGCGCACCCGGTGCGCGAGCTGGTCACCACCGGCGAGGAGCACCGGCTCTGGGTGGACCGCCCCCGGGCGCTCTTCTCCTCCTGGTACGAGTTCTTCCCCCGCTCCGAGGGTGCGGTCCCGGCCACGGTCGACGCCCCGGCCCGCTCCGGCACGTTCGTCACGGCGAGGGACCGGCTGCCCGGGGTGGCGGCGATGGGCTTCGACGTGCTCTACCTGCCGCCGATCCACCCGATCGGCCGGGTCAACCGCAAGGGCCCCAACAACACGCTCACCGCCGGGCCGGACGACGTCGGCTCGCCGTGGGCGATCGGCGCTGCCGAGGGCGGCCACGACGCCATCCACCCCGACCTGGGTACGCCGGAGGACTTCCGCGGCTTCGTCGCCGCCGCCGCCGAGCAGGGCCTGGAGGTGGCGATGGACCTGGCGTTGCAGTGCGCCCCGGACCACCCGTGGGTGACCGAGCACCCGGAGTGGTTCACCACCCGCGCCGACGGCAGCATCGCGTACGCGGAGAACCCGCCGAAGAAGTACCAGGACATCTACCCGGTGAACTTCGACAACGACCCGGAGGGCATCCGGGCGGAGATCCTGCGGGTGGTGCTGCACTGGATGGGCGAGGGCATCCGGATCTTCCGGGTGGACAACCCGCACACCAAGCCGTTCGACTTCTGGCACTGGCTGATCGCCGAGGTCAAAAAGGTCGACCCGGACGTGCTGTTCCTCGCCGAGGCGTTCACCCGGCCGGCGATCATGCACGGGCTCGGCAAGATCGGCTTCACCCAGTCGTACACCTATTTCACCTGGCGCACGACGCCGGCCGAGATGCGGGAGTACTGCGAGGAACTGGTCGCCTCGGCCGACCACATGCGGCCGAACTTCTGGCCGAACACCCCGGACATCCTGCACGAGACGTTGCAGCACGGCGGCCCGCCGATGTTCAAGATCCGGGCGGTGCTGGCCAGCCTGCTCTCCCCCTCCTGGGGCATGTACGCCGGCTACGAGCTGTTCGAGCACGTGGCCCGCCCCGGCGCGGAGGAATACCTCGACAACGAGAAGTTCGAGCTGCGCCCCCGGGACTGGGCGGACGCGCAGGCGCAGGGGCGCTCGCTGGCCCCGTTCGTCGCCACCCTCAACCGGGTCCGGCGCGACAACCCGGCCCTGCACCGGCTGCGCAACCTGGTCTTCCACGACATCGACAACCCGGCGCTGCTGTGCTGGTCCAAGCACGACCCGGACACCGGCAACGCGGTGATCGTGGTCTGCTCGTTCGACTCGCAGGCCGTGCAGTGGGGCAACACCACCCTCGACATGCCGGCGCTGGGCCTCGACTGGCACGAGCGGTTCACCGTGCACGACGAGCTGACCGGCGCCAGCTACGACTGGGGGCAGCACAACGCGGTACGGCTCGACCCGTACCTGCAACCCGCGCACGTGTTCACGGTGCGCCGCCCGGTCCCGCCCCCGGTGGAGCCGGCCGCGCCGGCCGCGCCCGACCTGACCGTGCAGGACGTGCCCTCCGAACTCTCCGGGGGCACCGCCCCCACCGCTGCGGCTGACAAGGACGACGCACGATGGACCAGCTGATCGCAGGCGCGGCGCACGACCCGCACGCCGTGCTCGGCGCGCACCCCGCCGACGGGCGCACCACCATCCGCACCCTGCGCCGGGGCGCTCAGGCGGTGACCGTGCTCGTCGGCGACGAGCGGCACCCGGCGACCCGGGTGCACGACGCGGGCGTCTTCGAGGCCGTCCTGCCCAGTGAGGTGCTCGACTACCGGGTCGAGGTCGACGGCGCGGTGCACGACGACCCGTACCGTCACCCGCCCACCCTCGGTGAGCTGGACCTGCACCTGATCGGTGAGGGGCGGCACGAGCGGCTGTGGGAGGCGCTCGGCGCCCGGGTGCGCGCCGGGGGCGTGGCGTTCGCCGTGTGGGCGCCCAACGCGCGCGGCGTGCGGGTGATCGGCGACTTCACCGGCTGGGGCCCCGACGACGGCTGGCCGATGCGCTCGCTCGGCTCCAGCGGGGTGTGGGAGATCTTCGTCCCCGACGCGCCCGAGGGCGCGCGGTACAAGTACCGGATCCTCGGCGCCGACGGGCACTGGCGGGACAAGGCCGACCCCCTGGCCGCGTACGCGGAGGTGCCGCCGGCCACCGCGTCGGTGGTGCACCGCTCGACGTACGAGTGGAACGACGCCGACTGGCTGGCGCGACGCGCGCGGCGACAGCCGCACCAGGAGCCGATGAGCGTGTACGAGGTGCACCTCGGCTCGTGGCGGCCCGGCCTCGGCTACCGGGAACTGGCCGAACAGCTCACCGCGTACGTCACCGAGTTGGGCTTCACCCACGTGGAGTTCATGCCGGTGATGGAACACCCGTTCGGCGGCTCCTGGGGCTACCAGGTCACCGGCTACTACGCGCCGACGTCCCGGTTCGGCAACCCCGACGACTTCCGGCACCTCGTCGACACCCTGCACGCCGCCGGGATCGGGGTGCTCCTGGACTGGGTGCCGGCGCACTTCCCCAAGGACGAGTGGGCCCTGGCCCGGTTCGACGGCACTCCCCTGTACGAGCACCCCGACCCGCGCCGGGGCGAGCACCCCGACTGGGGCACGTACGTCTTCGACTTCGGCCGTCGGGAGGTACGCAACTTCCTGGTCGCCAACGCGCTGTACTGGTGCGACGAGTTCCACGTCGACGGGCTGCGGGTCGACGCCGTCGCCTCGATGCTCTACCTGGACTACTCCCGCCCCGAGGGCCAATGGCTGCCCAACGAGCACGGCGGCCGGGAGAACCTGGAGGCGATCGCCCTCATGCAGGAGGTCAACGCCACCGTCTACAAGCACCACGCCGGCGTCGTGATGATCGCCGAGGAGTCCACCGCCTGGCCGGGCGTGACCCGGCCGACCGCCGACGGCGGGCTCGGATTCGGGTTCAAGTGGAACATGGGCTGGATGCACGACACCCTGCTCTACACCTCGAAGGACCCGATCCACCGGCAGCACCACCACCACCAGCTCACCTTCTCCCTGGCATACGCGTGGAGCGAGAACTACGTGCTGCCGATCAGCCACGACGAGGTGGTGCACGGCAAGGGCTCGCTCGCCGCCAAGATGCCCGGGGACGCCTGGCAGCGGCTGGCCAACGTCCGGGTGCTGCTGGCGTACATGTGGGCGCACCCGGGCAAGCAGCTCCTCTTCATGGGATGCGAGCTGGCCGACGACCGGGAGTGGAGCGAGGAACGCGGCCTCGACTGGTACCTGCTGCACGACCCGGCGCGGGCCGGCGTGCAGCGCCTCGTCGGCGACCTGAACCGGGTCTACCGGGACACCCCCGCGCTGTGGGCGCAGGACACCGAGCCGGCCGGGTTCCGCTGGATCGCCGGGGACGACGTCACCCACAACACGGTGTCGTTCGTCCGGATCGCCCCCGACGGGGCGACGCTGGTCTGCGTGGCGAACTTCTCCGCCCTGCCGCTGGAGGACTACCGGATCGGCCTGCCCGCCTCCGGCACCTGGACGGAGGTGCTCAACACCGACGCCCACCACTACGGCGGGTCCGGGGTCGGCAACATGGGCGAGGTGCACGCGCAGGACGTGCCGTGGCACGGGCTGCCGGCGTCGGTGGCGCTGCGGGTGCCGCCGCTGGGCGCGCTCTGGCTACGCCGGGACTGAGCCGGGCTCAGTCGGGATTCGCCCCACCACCGGTCAGCCGCCGCAGGCGTTCCTCCGCGGGGCTCACGGGCTTTCTCGCCTCCCGGCGGCGCAGCCAGGCGTAGTACCGCGGGACACCGACCACTGCCCGGACCAGGTAGAAGCCGACGCCGATGATCATTAGAAGATTCAGCGTGATCCGCACCATGCCCAGGATCGTCACGGCGAGCGCCCAAACGCCGGGTACGGGCCGGCCGTACCGGCAGTCGCTGTTCCCCTTCCGGTAGCAGACCTCACGAAATTCGATCGGCTCTCCCCGGTCATCCGGGGTGACGATCGAGTGCTCGACCACGGTGTCGACCTCGCGGCCGTCGTGGGTTCGGACGGTCACCTCGCAGTGCCACCAGTAGCCGAGGCCGTCGAGGCGACAATGCGGCGATCGAGGCGACCACTACCGCGAACTGCGTCAGCCGGCCCCAGAATTGGCCGCGCCGCTCGTACGCGACGATCTGCTCGCGTTGCACCGCCGCCATCTCATCCGGACCCGCGCCGTTCAACTGGGCGCACCCCCCTTCTCGGCCTCGATCAGCGGTCGACAGGGGCCATCCCGAACAGCAAGAGTTCGGCTGTGACATCGGCCAGCCGGGTCAGCTGGTCAGTGCAAGCACACCGCAGAGCACCACCACGACCACGACCGCGACGATGTTCATCGTCATGACCGCGGAATACCCGGTGGACTTCTGTTCGCCGGGGGTGCCGAGCGATCCCTTGGCGAAGGTGATGGTGGGCGCGACGTACTCGAGATCGATCTCTTCGCCCTGACCGACGACAAGATCGAGCCTGGCCCGCCCGGCCCTCCGGGGAAGGATGTACGGCACCCAGACCTCGATCTGATGACTCCCGGGCGTGACCGGCAGGGTGTGCTGCCCCCACCCGCTCGCTTGGGGAACAACCGTGCCGTCGAGCCGCACGACAGGCTTGGTGGTGCGATAGAGAAAGGTGGCCTCGGGGTGACCGAGAGTCAGTGACACGGTAGTTCGTGCGCCGTCGCCGCCGGAGTTACCCATGTGGAATGTCCTCGCCGTGCGAAACCTGGCCGGGCTGACTGCCTCGTCCATCGGTCCTCTCCGGAGGGAAGAGGTAGCCGTGCGCCTGAACGTACAGGGGCACCCCAAGTACAGCCCTGACGGCGGCGCGTTGTGGGCTCGGTTGACCTGCTGCTGCACGTCGGTGCAGGCGGCGTTCTTCGGTTTCTTGAACGCGATGATTATGGCGCCTTCACCACCGGCGCCGTCATCGCCGTCGCGGTACTGACCTTCGTCCTCACCCCCGGCTGGCCCACTGACCCCGCCCCGGTGGTCGGTGGTGCCCGCCCACCGACCACCGGGGCGGGCGCAGGGATGCTTCGTCCCTGGCGCGGCAAGCGGCCAGGACCTGCGTCGGAGTCGGTTACAGCCGTCCCGCCGCCCGGCCCCGGTGCCCCAGGCCGATTGCGAAGTCGGGCGGGAGCGCTTCGATCAGGATGTCTGGGGTTCTGGCATGGGTGCCGCTCCATGGCGGGTGTGCCTCCCGGTGCCTATGGAGCTGAGTCGGATACGACATCAGCCACGCTCGGCGTGCCCGGCGCCCGCAAGCGACGACCCGACGGGGCGGTGGGTGACGCGACGGCGGTGGCCCGACCGGCGGTGATGACGTGGACGACTCAGCTCCAAAGGCGCTGCCCCACAGCATCGACCGCCCCGCCCACAGCTCCGCCCCGGCCACGGTCCCCGGGCCGGCCAGGGAACGCACCCACGACTACGCAACGACATCGCCCGGTCCCCCACCGTCGCCCGGCCGACGGGCTCCTGTCGTGTCGGTCACTACTGTTAGCGTGCCCCTGCGTTGATCATTCTCGGCCAATTCGCCATGAGATCCGGCCGATTTGCCACTGCGGAGGGTGTTCCTGATGGGCTGGCTACCGGTGGGAGACTCCTATGAGATCTCTCTTGTGGACGGAAAGGTGGCGGCCCGGTCCACCGGCTCACGGGCCGGCGGTCGTCCACTGAAGGCGCTGCCGAAAGTGCTGCGCGACGATCCCGAGGTGGACCGGTTGCGCCAGCTCGGCCAGTGGCTGGACCGGCACACCGCCGAATGCCTGGCGCGGGTCGACGCCTGGGTGATGTCCTCGCTGCCGGTGCCGACCGGGCTGCTGGCGCGGGTCTGGCCGGATCCGGCCTGGCGGAACGCGCTGCGCGACCTCGTGGTGCTCGGGGACGACCCGGCCGAGCCGGGCTTCCTGCGGGACGTCACCGACACCGGTGACCTGCGCGTGGTCAACCTCGACGGGGACACCGTCCGGCTCTCGCCGGCCAACGCCACGCTGCCCCATCCGGTGCGCCTTTCCGACCTGGCGGACCTGCGCGAGTTCGCCGACGAACTGGACGTCACCCAGGGGGTCGAGCAACTGCATCGGGGCACCTGGGGCAGGCCCACCAACCTTGAGGACCGCGACACCACGATCACCGACTTCCGCGGCACCACGGTCCCCAACCGGCTGGCCGCCCGGGCCGCCACGCTCGGCTTCCGGGTATCCGGCTCGCAGATCAGGTGCCGGGTCTGGGAGGCCGGCCACACGGTCGAGGCAGCCCTGGGGTTCGACGAGGACTACTGGGACTCCGAGGCGACCCTGGGCAACCTCTCCTGGTCGGTCACAGAGGGGCCGACGCTGCGGTTGACCGAGGTCGGGCCGGTGGCCTGGTCGGAAGGAATACGGATGGCGACGGCCCTGTCCGGCGCTCTGACCGGAACGGGGAAGAGGGCATGACCGGGATGACGACCAGGTCGGGCGAGGATTCGGCCGCGAGTCTGCTGGCCGCCGGCGCGGTGCTGCCGACCGACACCGCCGGGTCCGGCGACCGGGCGGTGCCCCTCACCGCCCGCACCTACCGGCACCCGGCCCTCGACGACCGGCTGGTGGTCCGCCTGGTCGACGCCGCTCTGGGCGAGGGCGAGGACATCGCCGTCGGATTCCTCGGCCTCGCGCCGGCTGCCGAGCCGGCCGTCGTCGGGCTGGGCCCGCGCCGTCCGCTGGCGTTTCCGGAGTGGGTGCTGGTGCACCACCCGGCGGACGGCCGACACGCGTTGTCGGTGGTACCGGAGTTGCAGAAGCTGGCCAAGCAGGTCCGGTCGCGGCCGAAGGCCGCCCTGGACGGGCACCAGAGCGTCGCCGACCGGTTCGCCAGGACGCTGCCGCACTTCCTGCCGACGTTCTTCGAGCAGGCGGCACGGGTGTTCCTGGCCGCCGGGCAGGACACCTACGCGACGCAGTTGTTCAACAAGGCGCGCAAGGCGGAGGCGCAGCACGGCCTGCCGGTCGACCTGAGCCGGCTCGACGAGGTCTACGTGGAGTTCGCGGCGGCCAAGGTGGTCTCCGCGACCGCGCTGGCCGGCCACGCGAAGGAGCTGTCCGCCCAGTTGCCGGCCGACGAGGCGCTGGAGCGGTTCTGCCGGCTGGCGCTGCGGGCCGCTGCCGCCGGCGTGGTTCCCTCCACGCAGTCGGCCAACGCGGTGAACCGGCTGGTCCGTACCGCCACCAAGGCCGCCACCAGCAAGGCCGCCGCCACCAAGGCCGCCAGCAAGGCCGCCGGTAAGGCTGCCGCCGCCGTCGCCGACCGTGAGGCGGCCTACCTGGCCGAGATGGTCCGGCTTCCGGTGGCCGCCGAGGCGCCGGCCGGCTGGTGGAAGGCGCACCTGCCGGCGGTGACGGCGCTGGCCGGCCGCGACCCGGCGATCCGCGGCAGCCTGCTCGACCTGATGCCCGCCGACCGGGACAACCTGGTCATGTGGCTGGCCCTGTTGGCTGACACCGTTGCGCTCGCCGGGCTGTCCGACCCGGACGTGCCGGACCCGGCCCGCCCGCAGGAGGGCTCCGTCGGCTGGCTGCGCCGCTTCGTGAGCCGGGCCCAACTGGACCGCTACCGTGCACCGCGGGAGCTGTACCCACTCGTCGAGCGGATGGCCGCCCGGCTGCGCGCCGAACTCGCCGACAGCGGCGAGACCCTTGCCGCCGCCGGCGATCTGGACCTGCTCGACCTGCTGCTCGCCCTCGACGTGCCGGTGGCCCCGCCGAAGGAACGCGACACCCTGAACCTGGCGCAGTGGGCGAGTGTCGAGGGAGAGCGGGAGTTGCTCGCCCTGGCCGGCGACGACCGGTTCACCGGGGCTTTGCGCCGGGGCCTCGACCCGCTCGACGGCCGGCAGGACGCGCTGCGCCGGATGGTCGAGACGCCGGGCGTCCGGCCGTTGCTGGACGAGTGGCTGCGGGCCCGGATCCGCGACCGGTTCACCACCGGGCTGCCGTACCTGCCCGATTCGGTGGCCTGGCTGGGCAACCTCCCGGTCGAGGCGCTGCGCCTGGTCTCCGACGACCTCGACGGGCCCGGTGAGCCCGGCGCGGGCGGCGAGCTCAGGCAGGCCCTTGACGTCGACCTCGCCGAGCACGTCGCCCGCAGCCTGCGCGGCGGGCTCATCGACGAGCTGGGCTGGCCGGACTGGGAGCAGGCCTGGCAGGAGGTGACCGGCGGCGACCAGCAGGTCGAGCTGACCCTGCAGGAGGCCTGGCCGTACGTGATCATGGGTGGGCCGACCACGGTGCGCGTGCTCGGCGCCGAGGGCATCGTGCTCCGCCACGACCTGCGCATCCCGGCCGGCGACCTGTGGGACCAGCCCGGTTACTACTACGTCGACGGCCAGTTGCTGGTCTTCTGGCGTTCCCGGGCGTTCGGCTACGACGCGTGCGGTTACTGGCACTCGTCGCCCGGCGAGCCGCAGGCCATCAACGGCTATCTTCACGGCGGCCGGCGGCGCCGCAATCAGATCACCCTGCCGCTGGCGGGCGGCGGGCGGACCACCGGCGACGGCGTGCTGCACGCCGGTGACACCGCTGTCCCTGAGGAGCTGCGGGTCATCACCGACGGCACCTCCCACTGGGTCTACCGCGCCGGCGAGGAGAACGGCGACCGCGGCTGGCGCGAGTACGACCCGGCCAGCAACACCTGCGGCCGGCGTAGCCTGCCCCGGTTCCTGGCCGACCTACCGGTGGGCGGAAGCCGCCTCCAGGAGTCGGCCAGCTGGCTGCGGCCAGCCCTCTCCGACCGGGCCACCCCGGCCGCCGCTCCGGTGGACGGTCTGCTCGGCTGGCGGGTGGTCACCCTGCCGGACGACTCGGTACGCGGCGAGGACCTGGCCGGCCGTAGTGTCACCGTGGCACCGGGACAGGAACCGATCGCGGCGCTGGTGCTGCCCGGCGACGACCGGCCGCGGGCCGTCCTCAAGGGTGTCGCCCTGGTCGACCCGGACGGGGTGGTGTCAGCCACCGCCGGAGCGTCGTCCGGCCGGGACTACATCTCCAGGGCGGTCCCGCTGCCGATGCGGGAGTTCCTCGGCAACATGCTGCCCCGGGATCCGGCCGGATCCACCGCGCTGCGCCGGGTAGATCGGGACACCGCCGCCACGCTGTTCAAGGCTGCCCTCGACGAACGCCGCGCCGCTCTGGCCGAAGCGGCCGCGCGGGCCGCGGCCCGGACGGCGACCCGATCCGGGTTGACCGCGGCCACGCAGGCCATCACCGGCCTTCCCGTCGCTGTCCCGGTGTCCATGGTCGGCACTTCGGCAAGCACCTCCGGCGTCAACGCGTCCGCCGCCCGCGCCACCGCCGACGAAGACGACAAGGACGCGTTGGTCGAGCTGGTCCGCTCGACGTTGCCGGCGATCAGCCACGACGCGGTGCTGGCCGGGGTGGCCGGGGTGCTGCGGCTGGCCGCCCGGGCGCGCACCGACCTGGAGGCGGTGGCCGAGCGGGTCACCAGGTCGCTGTCCGCCCCGAAGGCGGTGGCGCCGGTGGTCACCGCGAGCGGGCCCACCGACGAACAGCTCACCCTGGCGCTGGACGGCCTGCGCGGCTCGGCCCACGGGGGGAGCAGCTCGACCCACGCCTTCACCCAGTTCCAGACGCTCGCCACCCTGCGGTCCGCCACCGGCGGCAGCGAACCCGCCGTCCGGCTGCACCTCGACGGACCGGGACTGCCGGTCGCTCTGGACTGGTGGTCCCTGCTCGGCGGTGTCGCGGCCGTCGCCTACCGGGCCGTCGCGGCGGTCACCCCCGACGAACACCGGGAGACGCTGCGTGCCCTGCTCACCGAACTGGACCGGCTCGACCTGAGCGCGGCGGCCGAACCGGCCCGGTGGCGCCGGTGCACGCTGCACCTGCTGGACGAGGACCTCGACAACCCCGACGGCACGCGCCGGCACCCCGGGCCGGGCATCCTGCCGTTGCCCGACGGGGCGTTCATCGCCGTCTTCCGCTACTCCGGCACGAGAACCGGCTACACCCTCGACGCGCTGCACCACGACCCGGCCGGCGTGTTCGCCGTGCCCGAGCCGTACACGGTGCGGTCCTCGGCGCCGGTCGGTGACGAACGGCCGGCGGGCTGGCTGGCCGGTTTCCTCACCGAGTGGACCGCGCGCGGCGCACTGCCCTGGCGGCCGGAAGCGGCCGAGCAGTTCGCCGAGCTGACCGGCGTCACCCCCACCGCGGCGAAGCTGGTGCTGGCCGGCCTTCCGTACGCGGACTCGGCGAACACCGTGCCGCCCGAGCTGCGCAAGGCGCTCGGGGTCAAGCAGATCGGCGAGGTCAAGCTGGCCTTCGGGATGCTGAACGAGGCCAACTCGGAGCTCCGGCGGGCCGTGGTCTCGGCGCTGCTTCCGGCCGACCCGGCCCGGCTGTGGACCGACGGTCCGGACGTGGCCGCCGCCGCGGCGGTCTGGAACGCGGCCCTGGGACGCCGGGTGGCGGTGCCCGAACAGTTGCTCGCCGAGGCGGTGCGCGCGGTCCGGACCGACTGGGGGCCCGCGAAGGCGTTGTCGGCGCTGCTCGACCCCGCCCGTTCGGCCGAGCTGGGCACCGACCTGGCCTTCGAGATCAGGGGCGACCGGGCCCAGCAGGCCGACAGCAAGGCAACCGGATTCACCGGTGGGGTGCTGCGCTCAACGGTCACCCTGGCGGCCTGGGTCGCCCACCACACGCCGGCCGGCGACCCGTGCCGGGCCGCGCTGCCGGCCGCGCTGGCCGCGATCCGGGACCGGCTGGCCAACCCCAACCTGCTGCTCGACCTCAACCAGTACGCCTCCCTGCCCGCGTTCCGCCAGGTGGCCGGCACCCCGTCCGAAACCGGCCCGGGCTGGGAACGGTACGGCGCCATCGTCCTGGCCACCCACGACAACCAACCCTCGCCCGCGCTGCGGCCGGACCTGCTCGACGCCGACGGGACGGACCCGTACCTGCCGGCACTGCGGGCAGACGCGGCCAAGCCGTACCCGATGGAGGTGGCGTTGCGCCTGGCCCGCGACCCACGGTTCGCGGCGCTGCTCGGCGATCCGGGGGAGCCGGGCGGCGGCGCGCGGGCGGCGGACGGCACCTGGTGGCCGCAGGATCCGACCCGGTCGGTGCCCGAACTGGTCGCCGAGGTGTCCGGGGAGCACGGCCTAGGCGCCGACGCGGCGGCGGTGTACCTGATGCTGCTGGCCATGCCGGACCCGACCGACCGCAACACGGCGAAGTGGACCGGCTGGAAGCCGACCCGGCTGAAGGCGGCCCGCGCCGAGCTGGCCGGCACCGACCTGGTCCTCGAGGCCAGCCGGCCCCGGGCCGGCCGGTCGCTGTTCCTGCCCGGCCCGTGGCTGGAGCGCGGCAGCGGACAGGCGCCGATCGAGGGCTGGAAGACCGCCCTGTTCGACCTCGCACCAGACGGTACGGCCGGACTCGGCGTGACCGTGCCGTTCGAACCGGCCGCCGACCTCTACCGGCGGGCCCGGCAACGCCTCCGCGACGGCGACCGGCCCCGGTTCGACAACCTGCCCACCCGCGGCACCCGCCGCTGACCCCTGTGCCGAACACCCCGTCAGAACCAGAGAGAGATCGAGGAACACCAGTGACCGTGACGGAACACGTCCGCCCCGCCGTGGCGGCGGAGATCGCCGCCCAGGTCCTCTCCGCCGAACAGCGGTACGCCGACGAGCTGGCCTTCCTGGCCGCGTACGACGACGGGGCCCGGCCGCCGGGCTGGGCGCTGACCCCGCGCGCCGTGGTCACCTTCATCCAGGGCAGCGACGGCGAGGCGTTGAAGCTGCCCGCCGGCCGGCGCACCGGCCCGGCCGACACCGAACTGCCGGCCAGCATGACCATCCCGGCGAAGTTCGTCGGTGAGCGGAGCCTGGTCGAGCGGTGCGTGGTCACCCTGGCCGGCGAGCGGGGCCTGCTGCTGGTCGGTGAGCCCGGTACCGCCAAGTCCATGCTGTCCGAGCTGCTGGCCGCCGCGGTCTGCGGCACCAGCGCGCTGACCGTGCAGGGCACCGCCGGCACCATCGAGGACGCCTTCCGGTACGGCTGGAACTACGCCCTGCTGCTCGCCCAGGGCCCCACCCCGCAGGCGCTGGTCGACTCGCCGGTGCTGACCGCGATGCGTACCGGCCGGGTGGTCCGGATCGAGGAGATCACCCGCTGCCTGCCCGAGGTGCAGGACGCGCTGGTGTCCCTCCTGTCCGACCGGCGGATGAACGTGCCGGAGCTGAGCGGCACCGAGGACGGCCTGATCCGCGCGGCACCCGGGTTCACCGTGATCGCCACCGCCAACCTGCGGGACCGGGGCGTGTCGGAGATGTCCTCGGCCCTCAAGCGCCGGTTCAACTTCGAGACCATCCACCCGATCTCGGACGTGGATACCGAGACCGACCTGGTCCGCCGGCAGGCCACCGCCGCCGTGCAGCGCGCCGGCGCGGCCTACACCGTGGACGACGCGGTGCTGGACGCCCTGGTCACCGTGTTCCGCGACCTGCGTTCCGGCCGGTCGGGCGAGGGCTGGGACGTGGAACGGCCCGGCACTGTCATGTCCACCGCCGAGGCGGTGCAGGTGGCGGCGTCGCTCGGGTTGGCCGCCGCGTACCTGCCCGGCGGGGACGCGCTCGACCTGGTGCCCGGGCACCTGCTCGGCGTGGTCCGCAAGGACGACCAGAACGACCACGCCCGGCTGCTCGGCTACTGGGACGGCCCGGTCCGCCGCCGCGCCGAGGACGGCTCGGCGATGTGGCGCCGGCTCTGGGACCTGCGGGAGAACCTGCGGTGACGACCGTATCCCGCACGTCGCCCGGTGGGGCTCCGCCGACCGCCGACCCGACGCCGGCCGACCCGCGAGCCGTGGTCGACGCGCTCGCCGGTGCGGTCCGGCCGTACCTGATCGGGGTGCGGCATCACAGCCCGGCCCTGGCGGCGGTGGTCCCGGCGCTGCTCGACGCCGCCGCGGCCGAGGTGGTCTGTATCGAGTTGCCAGCCGACTTCCAGCGCTGGCTGCCGTACCTTTCCGACCCGGCCGCCCGGGCCCCGCTGGCCCTGGTCGGCAGCCACGGCGAGGACGGGCCGACGGGCTTCTACCCGTTCGCCGACTTCTCCCCGGAACTGGCCGCGATCCGCTGGGCCCGACAGCGCGGCGTCGAAGTGGTCTGCTGCGACCTGCCGCTGACCGACCCCGGCTGGAGCGCCGACAGCATCGACCCGGCCACCGACTCCGACCCGACCGCCGGTTCCGAGCCGACCGCCGGTGGCGACCCGGACGCCGGTGAGCCGGTGCCCGGCCTGCGCCGGTCCGGCTACGCCGCCGCCCTCAGCGCCAGCGGCACCGGCCGGGACGGCGACGACCTGTGGGACCGGGTGGTCGAGGTGCGTGCCCCGGGCTGCCCGCCCGAGGCGGTCCGTCGGGCCGCCCTCGGCGTCGGCTGGGCGATGCGTACCGACAGCGCCGGCGGCGACGGCATACCGGCCCGGGACCTGGCCCGCGAGCGGCACATGCGCCGGGTGCTGGCAGAGGCCGGCGCGAACGGCCGGCGGGTGGCCGCCGTCATCGGCGCGTTCCACGCCCCGGCCCTGCTCGCCGCCGCACCGGCCGCCGCCGATGGTGCTCCCGCCCTGCCCGCCGCCGTGTCGACCGACGCCGCCGATGCTCCGACCCGGACGGTCAGCACGGCCGACGCCGCCGCCCCGACCGGTAAGGTCCGGTCCGGGCCGGCCGCCACCGACTGCGGCGGCGGCACGGCGATCACCTCGCTGGTGCCGTACGCGTTCGACCTGCTCGACTCCCGGTCCGGCTACCCGGCCGGGATCCGCGACCCGCGCTGGCAGCAGTCCGTCTTCACCGCCGCCGGCGACCCGGAACGGATCCGGGCCGCCGCCGCCCGGGCGGTCACCGACCTGTGCCGGGAACTCCGCTCGGCCGGGCACACCGCCGGTACCGGCGAGGCCGCCGAGACGGTACGGCTGGCTGGCGACCTGGCCCGGCTGCGGAACCTGCCCGCCCCCGGCCGGGGCGAGGTGCTGGAGGCGGTGACCACCGTGCTCGGCCAGGGCGAGCTGCTCGGCCGAGGCCGAGCGTTGGCCAGGGCGCTGGAGACCGTGCTGGTCGGCGCCGAGCGGGGCCGGATCGCCCCCGGCACACCACGCTCCGGCCTCGGTCCCGCCGTCGAGGCGGAACTCACCGCGCTGCGGCTGCCCAGCCCGGACAGCCCGAAGTCCCGCGAGGTCCGGCTGGACCCGCTGCGCACCGAGCTGGACGGGCGGCGGGAGATCCTGCTGCAACGCCTGCAGATCTGCGGCATCGGCTACGGCGAGCCGATCGCGGTCTCCGGCACCGGCGACGGCGCCGCCCTGACCACCCGCTGGCAACTGGCCTGGACGCCGTCCGTTGCGGCCCGGCTGGACCTGGTCGGCGTACGCGGGGTGACTGCGGCGCTGGCCGCGGCCGGCACCCTGCGGGAGCGGTTCCGCCGGGAGGCCACCGACGGCGGCCCCACCGCCGCGCAGCTGCTCACCGGGCTGCGCGACGCCGCCCGTTGCGACCTGCCCGAGCTGGTCACCGACCGGCTCGAGCTGGCCACCGTGGTGCTGCCGGGCACCGGCACGCTGCCCGAGCTGCTGGCCGCCCTGGACCTGCTGGAGGCCCTGCGCCGCGAGCATCTGCCCGGCACCACCGCCGACGGCCGGGCCCGGGCGGCCGAGCTGGCCGTCGTGCTGCTGGACGCGGCGGTCCGCGGGCTGCCGGGCCTGGCCGGCAGCGACGCCATCGCCGACGCCGCCGCGCTGGTCGACCTCGCGGTCCGCGCCGGCGAGGATCGGATCGGCCTGCGCCTTGACGAGGCCCTCGGCCACCTGGCCCAGGCCGGTTCGCCGCTGATCCAGGGCGCCGCCCTGGCCGCCCGGGTGCTGCTCGACCTGACCGGCCTGGAGGTCCTGGGCAGCCGGGTGGCCGGCTGGATCGACGCGGCGACCGGCCCGGACACCCGGCGGCACCTGCACCGGCTGCTCGGGGGTCTGCTCACCGCGGCGCACCCGCTGCTGCAGTCCGCCCCGGCGGCGCTGGACCCGCTGCTGGAGCGGATCGAGCGGCTCACCGACACCGAGTTCCTGGACCGGCTGCCGGCGCTGCGCGGCGGGTTCGACGTGCTCACCCCAGCGGCCCGGGACCGCCTGCTGCACACCGTCGCAGACCGGCTCGGCGACCGGCTCGAACTGGCCCTGTCCGTCCCGCCCGAGCTGCTGGCCCGCTGGACCGCCGCCGACCTGGCCGGTCGGGCCGCCCTGATCGCCCGCGACATACCGATCCCGGGCCCGTCGAGCGGCTCCACCGACGCCCAGCCCGGGCCGGACACGCCGACCGGCTCCACCGACGCCGAGCCCGGCCCGGACACGCCGGCCGCCCAGCTCACCCCTACGAACCGGTGGCGGCTGCTGCTCGGCCGCCAACCCGACCGGTTGCCGGCCGACGCCCGCCGCTACGCCCGTGCCCTCGACGAGCTGTACGGGGCGGGCCAGGGCGAGGGCGCCACCGACCTCGGCCAGGCGGCCGGAGGCGGCCAGGAAGCCTCCTTCCCGACCGCGCGCGAGTGGGCCGACGAACTCGAGGCGCTCTTCGGCACCGCGGTACGCGAGGAGGTGATCGCCCGGGCGGCCGAGAACGGCCGTACCGACGTGCTAATCGAGCTCGACCCGGCCGCGGTACGCCCCTCGATGGAGCTGCTGACCTCGGTGCTGTCACTGGCCGGTGGCCTGCCGGAGGGGCACCTGGCCAAGCTGCGGCCACTGGTCCGGCGGCTGGTCGAGGAGCTGACCAAGCAGTTGGCCACCCAGGTGCGTCCGGCGCTGACCGGGCTGACCAACCCGCGTCCGTCGCGCCGTCCCGGCGGCCGGATCAACCTCGCCCGTACGCTCCAGGCGAACCTGCGGCACACCCAGCGCCTCCACGACGGGCGGACGGTGGTGGTGCCGGAACGCCCGGTCTTCAACACCCGCACCCGCAGGGAGGCCGACTGGCGGCTGGTGCTGGTGGTCGACGTGTCCGGCTCGATGGAGGCGTCGGTGGTGTGGTCGGCGTTGACGGCCGCCGTACTGGCCGGGGTGCCCACCCTGTCCACCCACTTCCTCGCCTTCTCCACCCAGGTGGCCGACCTGACCGACCGGGTCGACGATCCGCTGTCGCTGCTGCTGGAGGTGCGCGTCGGCGGCGGTACGCACATCGCCGCCGGACTGGCCCACGCCCGCTCGCTGGTGACCGTGCCGAGCCGCACCATCGTCGCGGTGGTCAGCGACTTCGAGGAGGGCTACCCGCTGGCCGGGCTGCTCGGTGAGGTCCGCACCCTGGCCAGCTCCGGCGTGCACCTGCTCGGCTGCGCCGCCCTGAACGACAGGGGGGTTCCCTGCTATTCGGTACCGGTCGCCGAGCAGCTCGTCGCGGCCGGGATGCCGGTCGCCGCTCTCAGCCCGCTCGAACTCGCCCGCTGGGTGGGCGATCGCATCCGCGGAGGATCACGTTGACGGACCGCACACCCACCGCCGTGCAGGCCGACCTGTTGCCGCCGGTGCTGCCGGAGGTCGCCGCCGCGGCGGTGGCCGCCCTGCCACCCCGGCTGCACAAGCGGCTGGACGCCACCGTCGGACGGCTGGCCGGGGTACCGGTCGGCCGGGTCGACGGCGGCGTGTCGGTCGACTGCGGCGCCGAGGCCCTGGTCACCCTGACGCCCGGACCGACCGGCGCGGTCACCGACGCGCACCAGGCGCGGTGCAGCTGCCTGCTGGCGCCCCGCTGTCTGCACCGGACCGCGGTCCTGGTCGCCTGCCCGGTCGCCGACCCGGCCACCCATCCCGACCCGGCGTCCGCCGTCGCGTCGTCCGCTCCGGACAGCCATGGCGCGAAAACCGGCCGGACGGGGCGGACCGGGAGATCGGCCGCCGGTCGTGCCGGCCAGAACACGGCACCGACGAAGGCGCAACGGGCCGCCGCCGGTGCGCTGTGGCGGGCAGCCGCCGCGGTGCTCGCCGCCGGCGCGCCGGCCGCCGGCGCGGTCCCCCAGGCCGAACTGCTGCGGGCCGCGCACGGCGCCCGGCTGGCCGGCCTGCCGCGGGCCGAGAGCGCCGCGCTGCGCACGGTACGTGGCCTGCGCGCCCACCGGGAACGACAGGCCGGCCACCGGCTGGCCGAGCTGGTCGAGGTGCTGCACGATCTGCTGTACGTGGCCGGCCGACTGGCCGTCGGCGATCCCGACCCGGCGCTGGTCGGCATCCTCCGGCGGGCCTACCAGCCGGACGGAGCGCTGGAGGTGTACGGCGTCTGCCGGGAGCCGGTGATCAGCGCGAACGGATACGCCGGGGTGGTCACCCACCTGGTCGCCGCCGACGGGCGCCGGCTCTCCTTCGGCGACGTGAAGCCGGGCGGCCCTGACCGGGCACGGGACTGCGCCCGGGCGGTCACCGAGATGGGCGCGGTCGCGGTCAACCATGCGGTGCTGGCCCGCGGCGGCCTGCGGATCACCGGCACCACCGTTTCCCCGGACGGCCGGCTCGGTGCCGGCAAGGGGGTCCGCGCCAGCCCGCTCACCGAGACCGACTGGTCCACCGGGCCGCTGGCGGAACTGTTCGCCCGCCCACTCGCCGAGGTGGTGACCGCCCAGTTCGCCGCCGCCGACGACCCCGAGGACCCGGCACGGGCGGGGACCGCGCTGGTCGGCTGCGACCTGATGGTTGTGGGTGCCGTCGGTGACCAGGTGCTGGCCCGCGAACTGGCCCCCGCCACCGACGCCGACGCCGACGCCGGACCGGAGCGGGCGCCGGTGCCGGATGGCCCGGTGATCCGGCTGGCGCCGGTCAACTCGCACCCGCTGCTGGCCCACGTGGCCAACCTGCGGCGGCTCGCCGCCCGGCCGGGCCTGCGGATCCGGGTGGTCGGCCGGCTGGACCCGGACCGGGCCAGCACGCTGCACCCGCTCGCGGTCGGCCCGGTGCCCGGTGCCGCCGCGACGCTCCGGCTGCCGGCGGACTGGCACGGCCGGGCGGACCTCGGCTACGACGAGATCCAGGGCGGCCACCTGCCGCCGCGTGACCCGGCTGCGATGACCGAACCGGTCCTCGGCGCGGGCGCCGACGCGGTCGCGGAGTCCCCGCTGTGGCGGGTTCGCCGGCTGGTGGAGCTGGCCGTCTCCGGCGGTCGCCGCGCCGTGGTCGAGGCGGCCCGCGGCGAGGGCGCCGGGCTGACCGGGACGCTGCGCCGCGCCGGCTTCACCACCGCCGCCGCGGTGGCCGCCGCGCTCGCCGACGAGTCCGACCGGCGCGGGCGGGACGCATTCGGTCGGCGTACCGATCCCGACCCGGACCGGTACGCCTGGGCCTGGCTCGCCACAACCGCCCACCTCGCCGCCACCGAGCGGGAGCTGATCCGCTCCTCCTGGACCGCCCCAGGCTCGGTTGATCTCTGACCTGTGCCGTGGAGCGGGATGGGGACACGTGGGTGGTTCGTCCTGCGGCGGGTGTCCTTCGCGCGTCCTTTGGAGCTGATGTCGTCAACGACATCAGGCGGGGGTGATGTCGTCAACGACATCAGCTCCAAAGCGCCCCGGACAGGGGATGTCGCCCCCTCGTGGTGCCCGGCAGTCTGCCCGGCGGCTTCGCCGCCGTGTCGGGTCCAGCGTGTCGAACGCCCGGTCGTCGCACGCGCGGATCACGTCGCGGACGTCGACCTCGCTGGTCCGCCGCAGGACAGATCACTACTGGCTGTAGCGCTCAGCTGCGTCCTCGAAGACCAGCAGGTGCGGAGGCTGACCCTCGCGACGAGGGGTCGAGACAGGAAGGCCGGGACGCAGCACCGGGGCAAGGGACTCGAAGACACCGCTCACTGCCTCGCCCCGGTTGCCCGGAGCGCTTCCTTGCCTCCGAGCCCGCCCACCAACTCCTTCGGCACGATCGTCAGCCACGAGTACCCCCGCAGGTAGCGGCGGCACTCGTTGACGGTGTGCTCGGGTTCGCGCTGCTGCGGGGGATAGGCGCTGGGCGGTAGGCAATCCTCCAGCGCCGTGGCGCCGAGCCCGTAGCTGTACGAGATGTGCCCAAAGCCCGAATCCCACGTACTGGCGTAGGTGTGCAGCACGTCCAGCCACGCCCGCTGAACGACGAGGCTGCCGTCGGAGCCGTCCAGGCGCTCGTCGCTGTCGAGCAGCGAAAGCCGCACCCACCCGGGGGACGCCGGATGGGTGCGGGCACTCAGTATTAGTTGCCGCCGCGCCCGGTGCCCCCGCTCGTCGAACGTCCCGATCTGCAGACTCACCATGTCCGGAAGATCTACGAGTTCCTTCTTCAGCCAGCCGAACCCGGTGTCCGAACAGGTACGCTCCCTGATCTTCGGCGGAACATCGACCCCGCCTCGGGTGACGGCGAGCACGCCGAAGGTGGAGCCGGGTTCCCCAAGCGCCCTGGAGACCCGGGCCGAGAGGGACGCCAGCGTTTCCGCTGCTCGGGCAGAAGCTGCGCCGACGCCCCTTCCAGCCACTCGTACACGACCCCGCCGAGGTCGCTCGTTTCGCCGTCCACGTCCAACTGCAGGTCCACCGGAGGAGGAGGCACGTCGGTCATCACGCCCCGAACTGTGCGCAGGCTGCCCTGACCCGTCTCACGGTCTCGTCCCGATTGGGCCTGAATCGGCCTGCCAACCAGATGAAGCCGGGTCCGGTCGGGGACAGGATACGAACGGAGACACGCTCCCCGAACCTCGTATGGACCTCGATCATCCTCCGGTCAGTATGAGACCCAGGGCCGGCAGAGCCGTGCGAGTCTCCGGCCTGGGCTGGTGGGTGGAGACGCCGTCGTCGCTGATCTGCACCGGTGCTTCGCAGCCGGACGGGGACGCCCCGCCGTCGCCCCGCGCGCTTTTATGGGCTGTCCCTTGATCGCCTGTTGGTCACCGGCGCGACATACCGGGTGGGATGTCGGTACGTGACAGACGATTTCCGTGGCTGGCAGTCGAGCGCCATCGGCCTTTGTCTCCTCTGGAGCTGCCCCGTTTGTGCTATTTACGGGGCGGGAGCTCAGACGGGGCAGCTCTGTAGGGGCCGCCGAGCCTGTTCCCCATCAGGCGGACGGGCATCCCGGACAGGTTGGGCCGGTCGACGCCTATGCGGCGGCGGCCGTTCGGCCGTAGGCACCCGGAGGGGCATCTACGGCCGAACGGCCGGCACGGCTTCGACCGTACGAGAGGTTGCTCTGTCGGCTCAGAGGCGGGTGATGCGTACGGCGTCGGCGACGACGTACCCGGTCGTGCTGGTCCAGCGGCTGACCCCGACGACCTGGCGCGTGCCCGCGGCGAGGTCGTAGGTGCCCAGCACTCGCCACTGCCCGCCGCCGGTGCGCTGGTCGACCTTGGCCGTCACGGTCCCGTTGGCCGTCGCCACCAGGTGGGGCGTGGCGCTGTTGTAGCCGGAGTCGGACGGGTACCAGACCTCGACCCGGTACGAGCCGGCGGCGGGCAGCGTCGCGGTGAACCAGGCCGGGTCGCTGACCGCCTGCGGCTCGGCGAACCGGTAGTTGGCGCCGTACCGCGTGGCGAAGTACGACGACGTGCCCCAGGTGGCCGCGGCGGTGAAGCCGCCGGCGGTGGCGTTGTCCACGATCACGCTGAACGTGCCGCCGGCGCCGGTGACCACCCGCGCGTTGCTGGCCGGGCTCTCGTGGTGCAGCCGGTCCAGGCCGGTCACCAGGTAGCGGTAGGTCGAGCCGGTCGCGGCGGTGGCATCGGTGAACGTGCCGGTGGTGCCCGAGGCGCGGACCGTGCCGAGCAGGTTGCGGGCGTCGGCCAGGTCGCAGGGGTCGACCGCGCCGTCACCGGGCAGCCGGTACACCGCGTACTCGGCGGTGCTGCCGGTGGCGCCGCGCTGCCAGCTCAGGGTCACGCCGCCGGTGCCGCGGACGGCCGAGGTGAGGGTCGGCGCGGCGGGCGCGGTGCCGCCCAGCCCGGCGGGTGCCAGCGCCGGCCGGCGGTAGTGGTCGGCCGCCACCCGGGAGACGGCGCCGATCCGGTCGGCGCGGACGTCCTTGGCGCTGAAGTGGATGTCGCCGGCGACCCGGGGGTAGGCGCGGTTGACCGTGAGGTGGTCGGTCAGCTCGGCCGGGTCCTGCCAGGCCGCGTCCTGCCCCGCCGCGCCGGCGCGGTAGGTGGCCTGCCCGACGAGGAGTTGCACGTCGGTGCCGGTGACGGTCTCCGACCACCAGCGGACCAGCTCCGCGTAGTCGGCCGAGGGGTGGCCGATGTGCCAGTAGATCTGCGGGGCGATGTAGTCGATCCAGCCCTGCTTCACCCAGCGGCGGGTGTCGGCGTAGATCGCGTCGTACGACTGGAGGCCGGTGGTGCGCGAGCCGAGCGGGTCGGTGCCGGCGTTGCGCCAGATGGCGAACGGGCTCACGCCGAGCTTCACCCACGGCTTGATCGCCCGGATCCGGTTGTGCATCTCCTGGACCAGCAGGTTGACGTTGTTGCGCCGCCAGTCGGCGATGTTGCTGAAGCCGGTGCCGTACTGGGCGAAGGTGGCCTGGTCGGGGAAGCCCCCGCCGCTGCCCGGGTACGGGTAGAAGTAGTCGTCCCAGTGCACGGCGTCGAGGTCGTAGCGGCTGACGGCGTCCATCATGGCGTCCTGCACGAAGGCGCGGACGGCGGGGATGCCGGGGTTGTAGTAGAGCTGGCCGTTGTAGGCGACGGCCCAGCCCGGGTTCTTGCGGGCCGGGTGGCTGGCCGTCAGCTTGGTGAGGTCGGTGTGGTTGGCGACCCGGTACGGGTTGAACCAGGCGTGGAACTCCAGGTTGCGGGCGTGCGCCTCGGCCACCATGAAGGCCAGCGGATCGTAGCCGGGGTTGCCGCCCTGGGTGCCGGTGAGCCAGTGTGACCAGGGCTCGTAGGTCGACGGCCAGAACGCGTCGGCGGTGGGGCGGATCTGCACGACGACGGCGTTCATCCGCCGCTGCTGGGCCAGGTCGAGCCAGCCCCGGTACTCCGCCTGCTGGGCGGCCGGGGTGAGCCCGGTGCGGCTGGGCCAGTCGATGTTGGCCACGCTGGCGATCCACATGCCCCGGAACTGCCGTTTCGGGGTGGCCGGATCGGTCACGCAGGCCGCCTGGGCGGCGACCGGCACGGTGTCCGGCATGGTGGGCGGGGAGGCGGTGGCGCCCGTGGGGACGGCCACGCCGAGGGCCAGCGCCACCGTCAGCGCCGCGCCGGAAAGGAATCGACCATAGTCTCTGCGCACGAAGGAATTTTCAATGTTGCCGGGCCGTCGCGCAAGTATCCTTCACGAATTCCACCGTGTACCTGAGATGCGGAGGGTTGGTCCGGGCTGCGGGGGTGGCAACCGGAAGTCCCGGAAGCCATGCACAGGGGGCGAACAACAGTTGGGCGTCGACCGGGCGCGACGGGACGCGGCGTCATCCGGTACGCCCAGGACCCCCGAGCACCCGAATCTGGCCCTTCATGCCGAGAACCCTGGGAGCCAGATAGTCCAGGTCGACGGTCTCGCCCTCTCCGACCGCGACGTCGCACCCGGCGACCGCGAAGTCGTCGGCGCCACCGAAGGAAACGCGGATCTCGACGGCGTTCCGGCCGGCAATCGCCGCGAACCGGTGGATGCCCCAACCGGGAACGGGTACTTCGGCCCCGTTGAGCGACAGGCACGGCCCGGTGGACCGGTACACATCCGCGAACGGGCCTGATGGACAGGAGAACGTGATACGCAGGGACGGACCGGCCTCTTCTCCCACCTCATCGCCGTCGGGGCGAACGTGATCGGCACCTCCATCACGAGGACGATCATGGATCAGCCGCAGCAGGCGAGCCTCCGCCGGGCTCACGGCCTTTCTCGCCTGCCGACTGTTCAGCCAGGCAAAGTACCTTGGGACGCCGATCACGCTCGCCACCAGGTAGAAGCCGCTCCCGACGATCAGCAGCAGGAATACGGCGGTCCTCAGCATGCCGAGGATCGACAGCGCGAGGGCCCAGATCCGGAGGACCGGACGGCCGTACCTGCAGTCGGCGTTCCCCTTCGCGTAACACGCCTCACGGAACTCCACCGGCTTTCCGCGGTCGGCGGGGGTAACGACCGAATGCCCGACCACCGTCTCCACCTGTCGACCGTCAGGAGTCCGGACCGTCACGGCGCAGCGCCACCAGTAGCCGAGGCCGTCGCCGCTCACCGGCCCAACCCGCTGGCAGTCCCCTACGGTGGCCTCGGCCGGCTGCTCTCGGGGCGTGGACTTCACCACCCCGGTGCCGGGATAGAGACTCGCCAGCGTGGCGAAGACGAGGAACGACACGATCACGCCGGCGAGGAGGCCGACCGCCTGCGCGAACAGGGTGAGCCGACCCAGCAACGGTCCGCGCCGCTCGTACGCGGCGATCTGCGCGCGCTGGATCTCCTCCATCTGATCCATCCGGCTCACCCAGCCGCCTCTCGTCCGGCCGCGCCACGAAAGACGCGGCGGTGCAGCCGAAGGTACGTCGGAGCGCCGAGGGTGGCCCTGACGACGGCGATGACGGCACTTCCGCCGAGGATAATCAGGAGGAATCAGCTCCCTGATCCCCACGGTCCCGCCTTTCCCTGATCCGTCTCACGGCCTCATCGCGCCGCAGCCGGCCGGACGGCCCTTGTGGCGGTGACCCGGCGCCGCTAGCCTCGTCCCGCGCAGCGGGGGGAGATCGCATGCGGACGTCGATGCGGGCCGTGCTGTCCGTCGTCATGCTCGTCGGGTTCTACGTGCTGGCCCTCGGGCTGCTGGTGGCCGTCGGCGCCATCGGCCTGGGGTACGGCACCCAACGGGACGCCGACGGCGCGGTCACCGTCCGCCCGTTGGTGCTCGTCAGCGCCTTCCTGCTGCTCGCCGGCCTGCTGGTCGCCATCGGCAAGGTGCTCACTGCCCGCCCGCCGTCCCCGCAGGGGATACGGCTCGACCCGGAGCAGGCGCCCCAGCTCTGGCAGGCCGTGCGGGAGCTGGCCGAGCGGGTCGGCACCCGGGAGCCGGACGAGATTCGGCTCATCGCGCAGACGAACGCGGCGGTCAGCGAGGACGCGCCCCTGTTCGGCCTGCGCGACGGCCAGCGCACCGTGGTGATCGGGCTGCCGCTGCTGAGGACGTACACCGTGGACCAGCTCCGGGCGGTGCTGGCGCACGAGCTGGGCCACTACTCGGGCCGGCACACCGCGACCACGGTACTCGCCCACCGCGGCCGGATGATGATCGTCGAGACGTACCAGAACACCCAGGACGGCCTGCTCAGCATGGTCCTGTCCGGCTACGCCCGGCTGTACGTGGCCGTGGAGCAGGCGATCAGCCGGCAGATGGAGTACGAGGCGGACCGGTACGCGGTCGCTGCCGCAGGCCGCAAGGCGATGACCAGCGCCCTGCGCGAGCTGCGGGTGGTGACTGTCGCCTGGGACACCTACCTGGAGCGGCACGTGCTGCCCGCGTACGACCGGGATCACCTGCCGGAGGACGTGTTCGGCGGGTTCGACGCATTCCTCACGGAGTGCCGCCCGGAGCTGACCGAGCGGAGCGTCGAGGTGGCGACGGAGCCGGCCTGGTGGGAGTCGCACCCGACGATCGGCGCCCGGATCGCCGCGCTGCGTTTCGTGTCCTCGGACGAGGAGGTGGTCGCCGACGAGCGACCGGCGGCCGTGCTGGTCCCGGACCTGGACGAGGTGGGCCGGAAGCTCCAGGCCGCCACCTTCGACCGTCCCGGCCTACGCGTGCTGCCCTGGGACCAGCTCGCGCCGGCGCTGGCCGACCAGGCCGCCCGTGGGCTGGCTCACCCGCTGTTCCAGGCCGCCGCGGAACTAACCGGTCGACCCGGGGCGGACCTCGGTCTGCTGCTGGACCTGTTCGCCGCCGACCGGTACGCCGAGCTGGCCCACGCGCTCGCTCCCGACGCGCCCGGTGAGGACGGCCTGTGGGCACTGAGCGCGGCCTTCGAGGGGGCCGTGGAGGCGGCAGCGGCCGATTCGGGCGCCGCGTTCTGGCGGCACTCCTGGTCGGGGCAGCCGCAGCTGCTCACCGTCTCCGGAGTGGAACTGCCGCTGGGCGAGCTGGTCGAGCTGGCCGCCGACCCCGACACCGTGCCACGGGCGCGGGAGCGGCTCGCCGCGCTGGGCGTCCCCGCACCGGCGCTTGTGGGCACCGATCGGACGCCGGCGCTGCCCTAGATCAGGCACCGACAGTGATGGACAAACGTCACACAGATCCAACCACCACAGACGGTCCCAAAGGGACAACGCCTCGTCACCAAGGGCGCATCCGGACACCTACGGAGTGGTTCACTGGTGTGATCACCGAACGAGGTCAACGCCTCACTCGGACGCGCACATGGGGAGGAACCTTCGTGCCCGCAAGCATCCCTCGGGAGAGAACGTCCAGGATCAGGGTCATCGCGGCCGGCATCGGCGTCGGCCTCGTCGCGGCCGGCGGGGCCGCGTCACTTCCCGCCGGGCCGGCGGTAGCGGCGGCGCCCTCGGCCCTCGCCGTCAACCTCGACTCCACCCCGCCCGGGGCACCCACCGTCTCCCACCCGGGAGACCTGACCACGACGGTGCACGTGCCGGCGACCTTCACCGTCGCCAAGGGCGCCACCGGCGACACCCCGAGCCAGTACGTCTACCAGCTCAATGCCGGCCCGCCGGCCAGCGTCGCGGCGGACAGCCAGGGCAACGCCACCATCGTGATCGCGCCCACCCGGTTCACCAACACCCTGACCGTGACCGGCGTCTCCGGCGGAAGCTTCGGCGAGTCCACCAACGTCACGTTCAACTCGAACCCCGCCGCCCCCGCCGTCGACGGTGACATGACCGGCGACGGGGTCGCCGACCTGCTCACCGTGGGCGCGGCGCACGGCCTGCCCTCCGGGCTCTGGCTCGCCGCCGGCAACACCGCCGGCTCCTCCCTCCCCGCGACCGACATCGGCGCCCTGGGCAACGGGGTCGGGAACAACACCTCTGCCGACTTCGACGGGGCGCAGGTCCTCACCGGCCGGTTCACCGGCACCGGTGTCCAGGACGTCCTCGTCTACTACCCCACCGGCATCAATCCCGGCGGCGCCAGCGTCCTAGCCGCCAACGGCGACGGCTCGGTCCTTCAGGCCCACCTCAGCGGCAACCAGTTCAGCATCTACTCCGGCCAACTCCTCGACCCCGACGGCAACCAACCCCTCCAGCTCGCCAACGCCGGCGACACCCGCCGCATCGACGCCCCGGTCCCGGACCTGATCGGCACCAGCGGCAGCGCCAGCACCGGCCACCACCTGACCTACTACCCCAGCCTCTTTGCGCCCGGCGCCTACATGGGTGTCTTCCACACCACCGCCGTCACCCCCGCTGGCGGCACCGACTGGAACAACTGGACGATCGCCACCGCCCAGCTATCCGGCGGAACCGCCATGTTCCTGTGGAACCGCACCACCTGCGCCCTGCACCTGTGGACCGACCTCACGGTCGACCCGGACACCGGCGCACTCAGCTACACCCCCTACGCGCTGTCCACGTCCTGGAACACCGGCGCGAGCCTCACCCTGCGCGCCGCCGACGCCGACAACAACGGCACGCCCGACCTGTGGACCGTCGGCGCGGGTGGCAACACCGTCCTCTGGCGGGTCACCAACCTCACCGCCGGCACCATCAGCACCCCTGGCACCGGCACCCTCACCGCCGATCCGGCCCGGACCCTGGCCCCCGTGGCCTGACACCCCGTCGACCACGCCCAAGGTCGCCACAGCCAGCCGTACCCGCCCGGCCGGCCCTCGTCGAAGCGAGCGGGACCAGTACACCCCGGACCCGGGGCCGGTCGCGGCGCAAGCCGGGACCGGCCCCGTCCGCTGTGCCGGGGAGGCTCAGACCAGGCCGGCGTCGCGCAGCAGCTTCCACAGCCCCGCGCCGTCGGGGGCGGAGAGCCACTTCTGCCCCACCGGGCCGGACGACGAGCTGCCGGACGGGGCGGGCAGGCCGCCGGCCAGCACCGACTGGGCGGGCGAGAGCCGGCGGATCGCCACCCCGGCCACGTTGTCCGGATGCCCGGCGGCGAACTCCCGGTAGATCTCCGGGTCGTGCTGGCCGTCGTCGCCGATCAGCAGCCAGCGCACGTCGGGGAACTCGCGGGACAGCCGGGCCAGGGTGGCCCGCTTGTGTTCCCGGCCGCTGCGGAACCACCGGTCGGCCGTCGGCCCCCAGTCGGTGAGCAGCAACGGCCCCGCCGGGTAGAGGTGCCGGGACAGGAACCGGGTCAGGGTCGGCGCGACGTTCCACGCGCCGGTGGACAGGTAGAACACCGGGGCCCCCGGGTGGGCGGTGACGAGCCGCTCGTAGAGCACCGCCATGCCGGGCACCGCGTTACGGGCGTGCTCGTCGAGCACGAAGGTGTTCCACGCGGCGAGCAGCGGCCGGGGCAGCGCCGTCACCATGACCGTGTCGTCGATGTCGGACAGGATGCCGAAGCGGACGTTCGGGTCGAGGACGCGGATCAGCGCCTCCACCGGCTCGGCGTCGGCGACGCTCAGCCGCACCGACGACCAGCCGGGCGTCAGGTGGGCCTCGACCACGGTGTCGACGAAGCCGCTTCGGTCGGCCTTCGCCTCGTGCTTCACCCCGCCGGCCTCGATGGTGACCGTCACGTGCTTCGCGGGCAGGGTGGTGAAGCTGCGCCAGCCGCGCACCTTGTCCAGCCGCTGCCCGGACCGGTTGTCGGGGCGGCCGAGCAGCACCCGGCACAGCACCCGCGCCCAACCCGGGGCGCCGTATCCGGCGTACGCGATGATGTTGGTCTGCCACCCGGTGCGCCGCAGCCGGCGTTCCACCAGGTTGTGCACGGCGTCCTCGATCCGCGCGGCCCGGTGCAGGTTCGGTACGGCAAGTTCGCCCGCGGGTGTGGGTGGCACGCTGCAACCCTGCCACACCCCGGCGGGGACGGCCACGCGAGGCGGGGACGAGGCGGTTCTCCCCCGATCGGCCCCGGTCCGGGCCGCGTGCGTGACAGACTCCGGTCGGGACGGCGACGGGGGCGTTGGTCGTGTCGACACATGTGCAGCACCGCGGGCGGTGGCGCCCGACCGACCGGCCGGCGCTGGTGGCGCTGCTGCTCGGGCTGGCCGGGTTCGGCTACCGGCTGGCGCTGACGCTGCTCACCCTGCCCGGGTCGAACAGCGACGAGGCGACCTTCGGCCTGGCCTCCCTGCACATCGCCGCCGGCCGGGAGCACCCGGTCTTCCTGTACGGGCAGCGTTACATGGGCACGCTGGAGGCGTACCTGGCGGCGCCGCTGGTCGCCGTCGCCGGGCCGAGCTGGCCGGTGCTCCGGCTGCCGATGCTGGCGCTCTGGGCGATCTTCGCGTGGCTGATGTACCGGCTGACCCGCCGGATCTGCTCGCCGTGGTGCGCCGTGCTGGTGGTGGGGCTGCTCGCGCTCGGCCCGGAGCGGGTGGTGCGGGACCAGTTGACCGTGGTGGGCGGCCGGCCCGAGGTGAAACCGGCGGTGGCGTTGGTGCTGCTGATCGCGCTGGGGCTGGCCGACCGGCGGATCGGGGCCCGGCGGCTGGCGGCCGGGGCCGCCGGCCTGCTCGCCGGGGTGGCCGTCTGGTCGGACTGGCTGATCGTGCCGTACCTGGCGGTGGCCGGCCTGCTGCTGGCCTGGGTGCTCCGCCGGGAGCTGGCGGGCTGGGCGGGGGCGCTGCTGGTGGCCGGGTTCCTCGTCGGGGCGGCGCCGCTGATCGTCGACAACCTGCGCGCGCCGCCCGGGCAGGACTCGCTGTCGGTGTTGCGCCGGATCAGCACCGCCGCCGGGCCGGCGCCGCCGCTGGCCGACCGGCTGCGCGGCGGGCTGCTGGAGGGGGTGCCGCTGGCCACCGGCCTGTGCCAGATCAACGGCTGCGCCCGCTGGCAGCAGTGGTTCGGCCTGCTCTACCCGGTGCTGCTGGCGAGCGCCGCGGTCCTCGCGCTGGTCGCGTACCGGCGGGCCGCCGGCCGGCCGGACGCCGACCGGGTCGGGCCGGCCACGCAGCTCGCCCTGGTCGCGGGCGCCGGCCTCACCCTGGTGGCGTACGTCCGCAGCCCGCTGGCCGGCACCGACCCGCTGGGCAACGCCCGCTACCTGTCGGTGCTCCAGCTCTCGCTGCCGGTGGCGCTGTGGCCGCTGTGGCTGGCGGCGGTGGGCGTCTGGCGGGGCACGGCAGGGGTCGTCGGGCGGCTGGCCGGGGCGTCGGCCACCGCCGCGCTGGCCGGGCTGGCCGCCACCGCGCTGGTCGCCACCGGCCTGTTCGTGGCCGGCGGCGGCGGGCTGCGGACGGAGGAGCGGCGGGCACGGGAGCTGGCCGACACGGTCCGCCGGGCCGGGCTGCGCACGGTGTACGCCGAGTACTGGACCTGCAACCGGCTGGTCTTCAACACCGCCGAGGCGGTGGTCTGCGGGGTGCTCGACGGGGACCTGGCCCCGGGGCAGAACCGGTACCGGCCGTACTGGCAGCAGGTGGGGCGGGCCGACCGCCCCGGGTACGTGCTGGCGGCCGGCGGCCCCGCCGACCGGCGGCTGCGGGAGCTGCTCGGGGCGGGGGCCGACTCCGCCCTGCTCGCCGAGGCCGGCGGCTATCGCGTGTACCACCCGGCGACGGCCGTGCGGCCGTGGCGCTGACCGGTGGGCCGTACGCTGGCCGGACCGGCACGCGCCGGCGTGCCGCCGCACCGAGGAGTCGACCGAGATGCTCATCCTGCTGCCGCCCTCGGAGGGGAAGGCCGACGCCGGCACGGGCCGGCGGCTGGACCCGGCCCGGCTGTCCCTGCCCGAGCTGGCCCCGGCCCGCACGGAGGTGCTGGCGGCACTGGTCGGCCTCTGCACCGGGCCGGACGAGGCGGCGGCCCTGGACGCGCTGGGGCTGACCCCGGGGCTGGCCGGCGAGCTGCGCCGCAACGCCCGGCTGGAGCGGGCGGCCACCGCCCCGGCGGGCCGGATCTACACCGGCGTGCTCTACGAGGCCCTCGACCTGGCGACGCTGCCCCCCGCGGCGCAGCGGGCGGCCCGCCGGTCGGTGCTGATCAGCTCCGGGCTGTGGGGGGCGGTGCGGCTCACCGACCGCATCCCGCCGTACCGCTGCCCGATCGGGGCGCGACTGCCCGGGGTGGGGGCGCTGTCGGCGTACTGGCGGCGGGAGCTGGCCCCGGCGATGGCGGCGGCTGCCGGCGGCGGCGCGGTGCTGGACCTGCGCTCGGGCGCGTACGCGACGACCTGGACGCCGAGCGGCGAGCTGGCCGAACGGACGGTGACGGTGCGGGTGCTGCACGAGCGGAACACCCCCGACGGGCCGGTCCGGTCGGTGGTCAGCCACTTCAACAAGGCGACCAAGGGGCGGCTGGTGCGCGACCTGCTCACCGAGGGCGCCCGCCCGCGCCGCGCCGGCGAGTTGGTGACCGCGCTGCGGGACCTGAAGTACACCGTCCTGGAACAGCCGGTGACCGCCGGACGGCCCCGGGCGGTGGACGTCGTGGTGACCCAGTTGTGACGGATCGCGCACGGGAGGGCGTCACCGACGGCGACTGTCGCAAGATTTCCTCAAGGCTCGCGGCCACGGCTACCACCGGACGGCGCGGGAGTCCACGGTAAGGGGAACCTGACGCCGACAAGGAGACTGTGGTGGCCCCCGAACCCACGCTGCTCGACCGGCCTCGTCTTCCCTCGACCCCACCCCCGCTGGACTGGCTGACCCTCGCCGACGCGTTCGAGGTCGCCTGCCTGCTGCGCTGTGCCTCCCCGCCGGCCGCCCAGGCCGGGGCGGGTCGCCGGCCCCCGGCCCCCGCCCACATCGGCCCGACCGCCGAGTTCAACCGGGAGGACGCGGCACACCGGATGCGCCAGCTCCTCGCCCGGCTGGAGATCCCGGTCGGGCACGAGGTGACCACCGGCGGCCTGCGCCGCCGCTTCGAGCTGCACCGGCTCCAGGTGCCCCGCGAGCACCGGGCGACGTACGCGACCCTGGTGGAGATCGGCTGGCGGCAGGGCCGCCGGGAGCTGCTCGGCGGGTCCGTCCCGGGCACGTCCCCGGCCCGCCGGGTGTGGCGTCCCCGGCTGGCCGCCGCGGCCTGGCGGGCGGCGCTGCTGGCGGGCGGCCGGCACGTCCGGCGGCACATCCTCGGGATCCGGCTGACCGACCGGGAGCTGGCCGCCGTGCTGGTCCGGGGCGCAGCCCTGCTGGAGGTGCCGGCGCTGCTGCGGCCCGGCGCGGGCTGCTACGTCGTGAGCGTGGCCGACGGCTCGGACCGGGACCGCATCCTGCACAGCGTGACCCTGGACCCGGCGACCGGTCCCGGGGTGGCCGCGGTCGCCTGAGCACGGCCGGCCGGCGGGCTTGCGCCGGGAGCGTCGCACGCGCAGAGTGCACCGGGTGAGCCGTAGCTGGTCTGTGCCACCGCGCGCCGCCGGCGTGGCGGTGCTGCTGTTGGTGCTGGTGGTGGCGGCACCCGGGCTCGCCGGCTGCCGGGACTCGCCGAGCGAGCCGATCCCGATCCGGATCGCCACCGGCAGCCCCACCGCCGTCTACCACGCGTTCGGCCAGTCGCTGGCCGCCGTCCTGAACCGGGAGCTGCCCGGGGTGCTGGCCAGCGTGGTGGTCACCGCCGCGTCGGCGGAGAACATGCGGCTGCTCGGCACGGGGGACGCCGAACTGGGCTTCACCCAGGCCGACGTGCTCCCCACCGGCCGGGAGGGCCGCCCGAGCGTGCTGGCCGTGGCCCGGGTCTACGACGACCTGCTGCACCTGGTCACCCGGGCCGACGGCCCGGTCCACTCGGTGGCCGACCTGCGTGGCCGGCGGGTCTCCGTGGGGGCGCCCGGCTCCGGCACCGAGGTGACCGCCACCCGGCTGTTGGAGGTCGCCCAGCTGGGCGGCGCCGCGGTCCGCCGGGAGCGGCTGGGGCTGGACGCCTCGGCCGACGCGCTGCGCGCCGGGCGGATCGACGCCTTCTTCTTCTCCGGTGGGCTCCCGGTGCGCGGCGTCGAGGAACTGACCGCCGACGGCGCCACCCGCATCGTCGACCTGGGCGACTGGACGGAGCCGCTGCGGCGCAGCTACCGGGAGGTCTACGTGTCCCGGGACATTCCCCGCTCGGTGTACGGGGTAGAGCCGGTGACCACCGTGGCGAACCCGAACTACCTGGTCGTCCGGGCCGACCTGCCGGATCCGCTGGTCCGGGAGGTGACCCGGCTGCTGATGGAACGCCGGGCCGAGCTGGCCGCGGCGCATCCCGCGGCGGGCCGGATGAGCCCTCGCTCGGCGATCGCCACCGCCCCGCTGCCGCTGCATCCCGGCGCCGCCGACTGGTACCGGTCGAACAAGCCCTGAACCGTCAGCCGACCGGGGCCGCCGTTCCGCCGGTCAGCGGGGTGTCCCGGGCCGACGCGGCGTCACGGGTCGGCGCGGTCTCGCCGGTCGGCGCGGCGTCGCGGGTCGGCTCGGTCTCGCCGGTCGGCGCGGCGGTGCCCGGCGGGAGCGGGTCGGAGGCCGTCGCGGGGTCGGGAGCGGCCGGGAACCAGAGGCCGGCCACCAGGCCACGCGGCTGCGCCAGGCGCATGGTGAGCCGGCCGTCGGAGGCGTCGACCAGGACCGCGACGATGGTCAGCCCGAGCCCGGCGCCGTCGACGTTCTGCACCTCGGGGGCCCGCCAGAACCGCTCTGTGGCCTGGTCGAGCTGATCGAGGGTCATGCCGGGGCCGGTGTCGCGGACCTCCAGGGCGACCCCGTCGTCGGCCGGCCGGACGTCCACGGTCACCTCCCCGCCCGCGCCGCTGAACTTGACCGCGTTGTCGATCAGCGCGTCCAGCGCCTGGTCCACGGCGGTCGGCACGGTCCGGGCGTACACCGGATCGGCGACCGGGGCCAGGCGCAGGGCGACCGACCGGTGCCGGGCCAGCGGCTGCCAGGCGGCCACCCGGGACGCGGCGACCGCCGCGGCGTCCACGGTGACCCGTTCGTTCTCCTCACGCTCGGCGCGGGCCAGGGTGAGCAGGGCGTCCAGCAGCAGGGCCAGCCGGTCGGTCTCCTCCAGCGCCAGCCGGTGCTCGGCCCGCCCCGGCTGGTCGGTCAGGCTCGGCCCCAGCTCCTCCACCCGCAGCCGCAGCGCGGTCAGCGGGTTGCGCAGCTGGTGGCTCGCGTGCGCGACGAAGGCCCGCTGCCGGTCCATCACGTCCGACACCACGTCGGCCATGTTGTTGAAGCTCACCGCCAGCCGGCGCAGCTCCGGCGGGCCCAGCCGGTGCTGCACCCGGGCCCCCCGGTCCCCCTCCGCGATCTCGTGGGTGACCGCGTCCAGCTCGGTCACCGGGCGCAGCACCCAGCCGGCCAGCCCGAACGCGGTCAGCACGCAGGCCAGCACGGCGAAGATGCCGGTCGCGGCGAGCAGCAGCCACCACGCGGTGACGGTGCGCCGGACCCCGTCCGCCGGGGTGGCGATCACCACCGCCCCGAGCACCTCACCGCCGTCGTTGATCGGCACCGCCACCACGACCGGCCCGCCGGTCCACGGCCACACCGACTCCGGGTCGCTGAACTGCTGCCCGGACAGCGCGTTGTCCAGCGCCGCCTCGGTGCCCGGCCCGACCTGCCAGCTGCGCGAGGCCACCACCGTTCGGCGGTCCCGGTCGACCACGGCCGCGCCGATGCCGTACAGCTCGTCGTAGCTGCTCAGCTCGCCCCCGATCGGGCCGGGGACGCCGCCGCGCAGCGCCGGCCCGGCCAGCGAGGCGAACCGGGTCGCGTCGGCCAGCCGGTCGGCGCGCACCTCGTCGGTCTCCCGGGTGGCCAGGGTGGTGGCGAGCGGAGTCTCCAGCGCGATGAGCACCAGCACCATCAACAGCAGATAGCTGATGACCAGCCGACGACGCACCGGCCCTCACTCCCCGCGCAGCCGGTAGCCGACCCCGCGGACCGTCTCCACCAGCCGGGCGTCGCCCAGCTTGCCGCGCAGCGACCCGATGTGCACCTCGACGGTGTGCCGGTCCGCCCAGGTGGTGCCCCACACGTCGAGCAGGATCCGGTCCCGGGGCACCGCCACCCCGAGCTGCCGGGCCAGCGAGAGCAGGATGTCGAACTCCTTGCGGGTGAGGGTCACCTCCCGGCCGTCCACTGTGACCGTCCTCCCGGCGACGTCGATGCGGACCGGGCCGGCCTGGATCACGTCCCGCTCCGGGGCCGCGTGCGCGGCCCGGCGCAGCACCGCCTCGATCCGGGCCTGGAGCTCGACCATCGAGAACGGCTTCACCACGTAGTCGTCGGCGCCCAGCCGCAGGCCGAGGACGCGGTCGCGTTCCTCACCCCGGGCGGTGACCGCGATGATGCCGAGCTGGGCGCTGCGCCGGCGCAGCGCCCGGCACAGGTCGGTACCGTCGCCGTCGGGCAGGGTCAGGTCGAGCAGCACGAGGTCGCAGGGCGCGGCGGACAGCGCGGCGGCGACGGTGGCGGCGTGCTCCACCTCGTAGCCACGGCGGGTCAGGGCGGACGACAGGGCGGCGGCCACCCGTCGGTCGTCCTCGACCAGCAGGATGCGCAACCCGGACCTCCGCTCCTCGTTCCCCGTTGCTCGACCGTCGAATGGTCGCAGAAGCGCCGCCCGGACGGGAGGGCCGGCCGGTCAGACCCTTCCCGCCGGCCGAGGGCCCGCCCGGGGCGCGTCCCGGGCCGCGGGGTCGCGGTCGTCGTAGGCTGCCGGGGTGATCTACAAGCTGCTGGCCACGACCGAGTGGGACGCCGCCCGGGACGCCGGGCACTTCGCCGGTTCGGCGGTGGACCGCCAGGACGGGTTCATCCACCTCTCCGCCGCCGACCAGCTCGTCGAAACGGCCCGGCGGCACTTCGCCGACGCCACCGGGCTCACCCTGCTCGCGGTGGACCCGGCGGCGCTCGGCGCGGCGCTGCGCTGGGAGCCGTCCCGGGGCGGGGTGCCGTTCCCGCACCTGTACGGGACGCTGCCGGTGGCCGCCGTGGCCGCGGCCCACCCGCTGCCGGCGGACGTCCCGGCCGCCGACGCGGTGGCGCGACTGCTCCGCTGAGGGATCGCTATGCTCACCCGAGTCCGCGCGCCGGCCGGGGTGACCGCAGCCCGCCGGTGGGCTGCGGCAGTCCGATCCGCGCGGGCGGCCGGCACCCGCCGCCGTCCCGACGCGTCCACCCGCCGGCGCGACGGCGCCCCGAGCGATGCGAGCAGCGATGACTGACACCACCGACCGACCCGACGTCTTCGTCCACCCGAGCGCCGACGTGGAGGAGGGTGCCCAGGTGGGCGACGGCACCAAGGTCTGGCACCTGGCCCACATCCGGTCCAGCGCCCGGGTCGGCGCCGGCTGCGTGATCGGTCGCAACGTGTACGTCGATGCCGGCGTCACCGTCGGCGACCTCGTGAAGATCCAGAACAACGTCTCGGTCTACCAGGGCGTGACCATCGAGGACGAGGTCTTCGTCGGCCCGTGCGCCGTGTTCACCAACGACTTCCGCCCCCGGGCGCAGAACCCGGACTGGACCATCACCCCGACGCTCGTGCGCCGGGGCGCCTCGATCGGCGCGAACGCCACCCTGATCTGCGGGATCGAGGTCGGCGAGTACGCGATGGTCGCCGCCGGCTCGGTGGTCACCCGGGACGTCGCGCCGTACCAGCTGGTCGCCGGCAATCCCGCCCGCCCGAAGGGCTGGGTGGACGCCAAGGGCGAGGTCGTCTCCCGCGACGTGGACAACCCGCCGCACCGCGCCTGACGGTCGGCACGAAAAAGGGGGGCGGCGGAAGCCGTCCCCCTTTTTGCCGCGGGCGGGTCAGCCGCAGAGCCGGCCGATCTCCTGCCGGAACCGCTCCATCGAGTTCGGCTCGTCCGGGCCGAGCAGGTAGATCTTCAGCTCGCGGCGGGCCTCGGTCATCGGGTCGCCGCCGGCCCGGGTCAGGGCGACGATCTTCTCCAGCTCGCCGCAGTCCTTCGAGAGCAGGTACGCCCCCCGCGAGGTGGGGAAGTTGCGCCGGAACTCGTCCTCGGGCAGCCCGCTCGGGTTCGCCACCACGTACGGACGCTGGCTCTGCACGAAGTCCGAGACCACGCTGGAGATGTCGCTGATCAGCAGGTCGGTCTGGTTGAAGCAGTCGAACAGCCCCGGGGTGCGGCCGGTGACCACGAGGTGGGCGGTGCCGCCCAGCGAGGTCGCGTCGATGTCGCCGCCCGCGGCGCGGATCGCCTCCACCACCCGCTCGTGCACGGCGCGGGCCTCCTTGGCCCGGGTGCCGGTCAGCGGATGCGGCTTGTAGATCAGCCGCACCCCCGGCCGGGCCGCCAGCAGCCCCTTGACGATCCGCTCCCCCATCAGCACCAGCGAGGTGTGGTACGGGTCGTCGTCGAGCCACCCCTCCCAGGTCGGGGCGTAGAGCACGGTGAACGGCCGGTCGACCGACTCCGCGCCGAAGGTGTGCACGCCGGCGAGTTGGGGTCGGCCGACCTCCACGATGTCGGCGTCGAGCACCCCGACGCCGGCCCGGGCGTACCGCTCCCGCCCGGCGAGTCCGGCCACCCACACCTCGTCGTACACCTTGCTGTACGGGTTGACGCTGGCCTGCTTGTCGCTGTCGCCGTGCCCGACGAAGACGTGCTTCATGCCCGGGTCGCGGAGCATGTGGATGTTGGCGCCGACGTTGGCCGCGTACAGCACCGCCCGGACGCTGGCCGGCTCCAGGTTCATGAAGTCGACGCCGGCCGGCACGCAGATCACCGGCAGCCGGGTGTCGGCCAGCTCTCCGAACGCCTCCCGGCTGCGCATCAGCACCACCGCCGGCCGCTCGAGGGCCTCGGTCGGGGCGAGCCACATGTTGGCCTGGTAGACGTCCTTGGCGGGGCCCGCGAAGTAGAGGGCCACCTCCGGGCGGTGGGTGTCCAGCCACCGTTGCAAGGCGGGCAGCAGCGGGCTCTGGCCGGTGCCCCGGCCACGCAGCCAGGTCAGTGCGACGATGCCGCCGGCCACCGCCGCGACGAGCACGGCGGCGGCGGCGCCGGCCAACATCGGTGCGGCGTCGTCCCACACCGCCGAGAGCACGGCCGCCGGCACCAGCAGCACGTTCACCAGCGCGAGCCGCTCACCGGCGACCCCGGCCGCCCAGTCCGGCGGGCGCGGGGCCGCACGCATGGGGCCGAGGTCGATGTTGCGCACCAGCGCGGACATCGGGTTGCGCCGGTCGATCATCGTGTTCAGGGCCCCGGCGAAGACCGAGATCACCCAGACCACCGCCGGGAGCAGCAGGACCGTGGTGAGCTGCCCGGCTGTGAGATCGACCGTCGCTACCACCAGCAGCACAGCCGAGACGTCCCGGGTGAGCTGCCGGTAGCCAAGGCTGAGCCCGACCTTTTCCAGCAGGACCTCCGACGGCTTGGACCACCGGGCGAGCGCGAACTCGCCCAGTGCCGCCGCCGCACCGAAGACGGCGAACACGGCGGTCCAGCCCAACGCTCCGGCGGCGAGCATGACCAGGTAGGACAACAGGAGCAGGGCGCCGCGGGCGGCGACACCCACCCGCTGGGGCAACGAGCCGAACAAGGATTCAGTCTCCCTATGAAGTCAACGACGGGCGGAGCCCGTTGGCCGGCGGCACCACTGGGCCCGTCCGATGAGCTTCCGACGGCGGGCCATGGTCGTGTTCCCGCTCGGCGGCACCTCCTGACGGGCCTGTCCCGCAGTGCTCCGGGGAGCCCCGCCCGGGTTGACCGTGCGGTCGGACGGCCGCGGCCCTGGCGGGAGGCGGTCCACCGCCACCACTCAGGGCACGTGCCATCTCGGTTTCCTGGATCCAGTCTGTCATCGCCGGCAGCCGAAACGTCGTTGCGACCTTAACGCGAGGGACCGGCGTGCCGTCGCTCGGGTTAACCCATGACTTTCCGGCCCATCGTCGCGAAAACGGTCAGCCGGCCGCTGCGGGACGAACCGGCACAGCCTGGGACGGCGCCCCCACATCCGTGGCGGAGGTGCCCGGCCGGCGGCACGTCGGTTCCAGCTCATTCCGATAGTGTTGCCGCCGAAATCGGCGTCGGCGACTGCCCGCCGGAAAGGGAACCTGTGTTGACCAGTCTCGTCGCCCTGGCCGTGGCCGTCCTGCCCGGGGCACTACTCGGTTTCGTCGTGCCACCCGGGCGTTACCGCTGGGCGGTGTGGGCGACGGCGCCGGCGCTGACCCTCGGCCTGACCACGATCGCGATGGGTTGGCTGCCCAAGCTGGGACTGCCCGACAGCGCCTCGGCGGTGCTGGTGGTGGAAGTGCTGCTGGCCGGCGCGGCGGTGCTGGTCTCCCGGCTGTTCGCCCGGGGCTGGCCCGCTCCCGGGGGCCGGGAGACCGGGGCCGAGGACGGCGGGGCGGCTCCGGCGTCCGGGCGCCGCGCCGCACTGCTCGCCCGCCTCCGGCAGCGGCCGGCACGTCCCGGCTGGGCGGACGTGCTCGGTCTGGCGGTCCCGTCGGTGCTCAGCGTCGCGTACGGGTGGCTGCTGCTCGGCCGGCTCATCGCGCCCCCCGGCTGGGACGCGATGAACCACGGCTACTTCACCCGGCGGATCCTGGACACCGGCCACGCGGTCATCGAGTCGGCGTGCAGCAGCGGCTCCACCGACCCGGTGGTCGGCTGTTCCTTCTACCCGCTGGCCACGAACGTCGCCTGGGCACAGGCCGCGGAGCTGAGCGGCGGTCGGATCAGTGTCGCGATGACCGCCTGGTCGATCCTGGTCGGGCCGCTCACGCTGGTCGCCGGGGTGTACGCCTGCGTCCGGGTGCTCGGCGGCCGCCCGGTCGTCGCGGCCTGCGCGGCGCTCGCCCCGACCTTCCTCGGCCCGCTGTGGTACTCGGTGGTCACCGGCCGGATCACCCAGCAGACCGGTCCGGCCATGGCGGTCGGGATCGCCCTGCTCTGCGCGCTCGCGTTGCGCGGCGCGCACCCGGTGCGGCTCGGTCTACTGGCCGGCCTGTCCGGGGCCGGGTTGATCATGTCGCACACCTACGATGTCCTCGTCGTCGCCGTGCTGGCGCTGGGCCTGCTGGTGCTGCTGCGCCACCCGTTCTCGGTTCGCGGCGCGGCCGCCGGCGCGGTGGCCGCGGTGGTCGGCGGCATCGGCGCGTTGATACCGTTCATCAACGCGCTGACCAGCGCCAACGGCGAACGCGAGCAGAACAAGCCCGCGCTGCTCGGCAGGTGGGGCGAGGCGTTCGAGTACTGGGTCACCGACCAGCAGCGGTACGCCCTGCTGGGCTTTCCACCCCCGGGGGGCGCGGACTACCAGCTCAGCGTGCCAGCCATCCGGATCGGCCTGGTGATCACCCTCGCCTGCCTGATCGCCTCCCCGCTCTGCCTGGTCTTCCGTCAGCTGCGCTGGGCCCGACCGTGGCTGTTCACCGGTGTCCTGTTCACCGCCGTCGGGGTGTGGACGACCAGCTCCGACTCGGCGTCCGCGATGTTCGTTTCCGGCCTCTGGTACGGCGTGCGGGAGCGGTTGCGCTCGATGATCCTGCCGGTGTACGGCCTGCTGGCGGTGGCCGGTGCGGTGGCCATCGGCCTGGCGATCCAGTGGCTGGCAGCCCGCCTGGTGGCCCGGGCGCGAACGCTGCGTGAGTCGACCGTGCCGGCCGCGGTGGCCGCCTCGGCCCTGTTGGTCACGCTGATCGCGCTCGCCGTGCTGCCGCAGACCTGGCACCCGATCCGGGGCGAGTTCAAGCGCCGCGCCCCGGTCGGCGAGAACTACGTCCGCACGTACGAGTGGCTGGCGACGAACACGCCGCAGGGCAAGGTGGTGGCGTACGACCGGCACCGACAGTTCATGACCTGGTCGTACGTGGACTACGGCACGCCGGTGCTGTTCGGGCTGCCTCCTCTGCCCGTCTTCGACGTGCAGAACTACACACGCCGCTGGGACGCCTGGAACTGGCTGGTCGACAACGAGAAGGCCGTCCCGGCGGGGTGCGACGTGGAGCGGTTCGGCGTCGAGTACGTGGTCGTCGGCGGCGGTCGGGCGGTGCCGGGCGGCTGGGAGCAGCACTACACCCGGAACCGGCTGGACGCCAGCCGCCGGGTGAAGCTGGTCCAGAGTTTCGGAAGTATCAACATCTACCAGGTCACCGACGAGGGACGCGCCTGCGCCAACCCCGGCGGATGACCGGCTGGTGACCCCGGCTCGGCCGGGGTCACCGTCGCTACCCCGATATGCCGAAGGGCGTCGCCGACCACGGCGACGCCCTTCGGCTGTGGGCCGTTCAGTGGCCCTTGTCGTCCCCGATGACGGCGGCCACCGCGCGGTGGGCGGGGAGCAGCCGCTGGCGCTCCACGTCCGCGTCGAGGCGCCCGTCGAGGATGTCGAGGAAGTGGTCGAGCTGCGCGGCCAGCGGCTCCCGGTTCGACACCAACTCGGGCACCTCCATGATGCTCTGCTGCCGGTATCCGCGGCCGTCCGGCGTCGCCGCGTCCAGCGACACGTGCCGGTAGATCGTGACGTCCTTGCGGATCAGGTCCGCCTCGATCAGCCGGTCCACCTCGCTGATGACCAGCGTCCGCACCTTGCGCTGACCGATCCGGCTCGCCGAGATGTTGGCCAGTGCGGTGTTGCCGAAGGTCAGCACCGCCTCGGCGACGTCCTCCGCGCCCGCGACGGAGTCCGGGTGGAAGTATCCCAACGCACCCCGCGTCGAGGTCGGCTCCTGGCCGCCGAACGCCTGGATCGCCAGGTCGATGTCGTGCACCAGCAGGTCCCACGCCACGCCGGTGCGGATGCGGGGAGCGTACGGGGAGTGTCGGGTGACGGTGAGGTGCACCGGGCGGTGGATGAGCGCGAACGCGGTCAGCACGGCCGGGTTGAAGCGCTCCAGCAGACCGCAGAGCAGCGGCAGCCGCCGCTTCTCGGCGATCGCGACGATTTCCTCGGTCTCGCTCAGGCTGCCGCAGACCGGCTTCTCGATCAGCAGCGGCTTGTCCGCGACGAGGACCTCCTCGGCGAGGCCGCGGTGAAACTCGGTGGGGGCGGCGATGACCACCGCGTCGATGTCGGACAGGTCGGACAGGCCCGGAGCCCAGGACGCGCCGTACCGGTCGGCGATGTCCCGGCCGACCGCCTCCCGGGGCTCGATCACGCGGGCCAGCCTGGCCCGGGAGGACTGGGAGATGACCCGGGCGTGCAGGGAACCCATCACACCCGTACCCACCAGGGCGAAACGCACCGGGGCGGTCACGCGCCCACCGCCTTGCGGACGGCCTCGATGACCCGCTCCACGTCGCCGTCGGCGAGGTGGTGGTGCACCGGGAGGGAGACGCACTGCCGGACGACCCGGTCGGCTACCGGGGCCGGGTCGGCGACCACCCGGGGGTGCTCGCGGTAGCAGTCGTAGTCGTAGACCGTCTTCGGGTAGTAGATCCCACAGCCCACGCCCTGCTCGGTCAGCCGGGCGATCACCTCGTCCCGACTGACCGGCGCGGCGTCGGTGACCAGCACGGTGTACTGGTGCCAGACGTGCGAGCGGCCCGGCAACTCGGTCGGCAGCCGCAGGCCAGGCACGTCCACCAGACCGGCGGAGAGCCGGGCGGCGTTGTCCTTGCGGCGTTTGACGTTGTCCCCGTAGCTGGCGAGCTGCGGGATGCCGAGGGCCGCCTGAAGGTCGGTGAGCCGGTAGTTGTGGCCGGCGACCTCGTACTGGTAACGCTGCCGCATGCCCTGGTTGCGCAGCACGCGCAGCCGGTCGGCGAGGGTGGCGTCGTTGGTGGTGATCATCCCGCCCTCACCGGTGGTGAGGTTCTTCGTGGCGTAGAGGGAGAAGGTGCCCAGACCGAAGCTTCCGGCACCGCGCCCGCCGATCGTCGCGCCGAGCGACTGCGCGGTGTCCTCGACCAGGCCAAGCCCGTGCCGCTCGACCAGCGGCACGATCCCACCCATGTCGGCCGGCTGGCCGTACAGGTGCACCGGCATCACGACCTTCGTCCGCGGCCCGATCGCGGCACCGAGGGCCTCGGGGTCGAGACAGAAGTCATCCTCGCGGATGTCGGCGAAGCGCGCGGTGGCACCGGCCTCAAGGATCGCGTTCAGGGTGGCGACGAAGGTGAACGGGCTGGTGACGACCTCGTCGCCGGGCTGGAGGTCGAGCACCTCCAGCGCCGCGACCAGCGCGGTCGTGCCGTTGTTGACGGCCACCGCGTGCTCCACGCCGACGACGTCGGCGAACTCGCGCTCCAGCCGGGCGACCATCGGACCCTGTGCCAACATTCCTGAACGGATCACCTCGACCGCCAGCTGTTCGGCCGCCTCGTCGAGTTTGACGACGGAAATGGGGATCACAGCGTCTCTCCTTGGGGGGATCGGTGGCAGCGAGCAGACGGTAACAGCGGAGGACTGCGACGGGACAAGTGGTCCGTCGTCGACGGATTCCGCATCGAGTGCGCCGGGTGCCTACAGGCGCACAGCCTGGGCTAGTGTAGTGCCTTGCTCTGACCACCCCACCCCTGCAGCGGGTGAATGCGACGCGGAGGCAGGTAACGCATGGTAGAGACCGCCGCGCGGAAGGACGCCGCCGTCACGAACGCGCCGGTGTCCCCCGCCCCGCCGGCCCCGGCCAGTCCGCTGAAGCGGTGGCTGTCGCTGGGCGTACGGGTGGTCGTCATCGTGGCCATCGCCGCCGGGATGGTCTGGAGCGTCGTCGACCAGTGGCCTCAGGTCCGCTCCACCTGGCTCGGCCTCGCCTGGCAGTCGGTGGCGCTCTCCGTCCTCGCGGCCCTGCTGGGCATGGTCGCCAACACGATGGCCTGGCGGGCCGCCGTGGACGACCTGGAGCACAAGGTCTCCGTCACCGCCGCGCTGCGCATCTGCCTGGTCGGGCAGTTGGGCAAGTACATCCCGGGCAGCGTCTGGGCGTACGTGCTCCAGATCGAGCTGAGCAAGCGGGCCGGCCTGCCCCGGGCCCGGGCCTTCCTGGCCACCCTGGTCACCATCGGCCTCGGCGTGACCGCCGCACTCGGCCTCGGGCTGCTGAGCCTGCCGGCGCTGCGGGACGCGGCCGTCGCCAGCGACTCCACCTATGCCGATTCGGTCCGGGTGGCGCTCTGGATCGTCCTGGGGCTGTTCCCGGTCGCGTTGATCTGCGCCGTGCCGCGGGTGCTCACCATGCTCGTCCAGCTCGCCCTGAAGGTGCTGCGCCGACCGCCGCTGGAACACCGGCTCACCTGGCCGGGGGTGCTGCGCGTGGTCGGCTGGAGCGCGCTGGGCTACAGCCTGTTCGGGGTGCACCTGTGGCTGCTGGCGAACGCCCAGGCCGCCCCCGGGGTGGAGGGGCTGCTGCGCAGCGTCGGCTCCTTCTCGATCGCGATGACGGTGGGCATGTTCGCCTTCCTCTCCCCCTCCGGGCTCGGCGTGCGGGAGGCCGTGCTGGTCGCCGCGCTGGCGCCGTTCCTGGTCGGCAGCGGCGGCGTCGGCGCCGCCATGGGCATCGCACTGGCATCCCGGCTCATCTTCACCATCGCCGACGTCATCGCCGCCGGCCTGGCCGCCCTGTCCGGGATGCGTCAGCTGCGGCAGGGCGCCCCGGCGCAGGTGGCACCAGCGGTCGAGTAGCACGACGCACACACGAACGGGCCCGATCACGCCGGCGTGATCGGGCCCGTTCGTCGTCCGGCGGACTCTCAGCGGGTGACGACGCTGGTGATGCGGGTGAACTCCCGCATCAGGTCGTACCCGTCCCAGGTGGCGGCGAAGTTCAGCGCGTCGCCCACCGGGACGATCCGGTCCACCCCGCGACCGCCGAGGGCCCGGGCGAAGGCGACCAGTTCCTCGCTGCTGAACCCGAAGTGGGTGACGGTCTGGTCCCGCCGGACCACCACCGGCGCGAGGTCCACGAGGGCCTCCACCCGCGCCTGCGGGAACGTTCCGACGCCGAGCCAGCGACGCGGGATGGCCCCCGGATCGGTCAGGTCGACGGTGGCCAGGTCGTTGCCGTCGAAGTGGATGGCCGTGGCCGCTCCCTCGACGGCCAGGCCGTAGGTGGCCACCCGCTTCTCCACCGCCATCGAGGCGTCGACCTCCGGCCGCTTGCCGTTCAGCACCGCCCGCAGGCGGGCCAGCAGGTCCGCGCGGGCGGCCTCGGTCGTCGCCGGGTCGCCCACCCAGTACACCGTCCGGGGGGAGGCGCAGGCCGCCTGGTCGAACCAGTAGGAGTCGTTGTAGAGGCCGAGGGCGGCGTCGGCGCGGTCCTGCTCGTTCGCCGCCAGCCAGCCGGCCGCACCGATCACGGTGAACGAGGAGCGGTCCGGGAAGGTCAGGTCCCGGGCGTGCGGGGCGAGGGGGTGCCTGCGGATCTCGGTCACCGAACGGTCGCCGCCCCAGATAACCCGCAGGTCCGCGGCGGCGGAGAGCGCGGCGGTCACCGCGTCGTCGCGGCCGTAGGTGACCATCCGCTGGGTCTGCCGGACCGCCTCATCGGCGTCGGCAAGGGTGTCGTTGAGCGCGTCGAGCACCGCGTCGGCCGCCCCGGCCGAGCGGGACGAGATCCGGACGACGTTGGAGTTACCGGCCAGCGCGGACAACGCCCACGAGTAGACGAAGATGGTGTCCACGTTGGCCGGTGGGACGTGGAAGACCAGTCCCCGGGGGAAACGCAGCTGACCGGGCTCGTCAGCCACCCGGTGGAGCGCCTTGGCGATCTCCCCCCGCCGCAGGAAGAAGCCGAGCGAGGCCAGCTCCGGGTGCCGGCGGGCGACCGCCGGGCGGAGCAGCCGCCGGGCGAACGCCACCAGGAAGTCGACCACCCGCTCGTCGCCGACGGTCAGCGGACCACCGGCCGGGGCCACGCGCAGGGCGGTGACCAGGTCATCGACGGCAACCGCGCCGCCCGCCGGGAACCGCTCGATGACCTTGCCGCTCATGCCGCCTCCGCGAACGTGTCGCTGCAACCACGCGCCTCGGCACGGGGCAGCCGGCCCAGGATGGAGAAGCGCTTGCCGGGCCAGACGCCGTCGTCGATGCCGTGTATGACACCCCAGTCCTCGGTGAGCAGGACGTGCCCCGGGTACGACCGGGGCATCGTGCTGATCACCTGGACCACGCCCGGGGTGCCGACCGGCGTCTCCTCCCAGGTGTGCGGGTCCCGGACGATGATGTCGGCGAACTCGGGGCAGTAGAGCCCGCCGCCGTCCGGGCCCTCCAGGAAGGTCGTGCCGATCTGCTCGACCATTCCGTAGAAGCTGTGGATCCGGGTCAGGCCGGTGTCCTCGGTGAACCGGCGACGGAACTCGGCGTTGTCCACCGCGCGGTTGGCCAGCTTCTTCCAGCCGCCGCTGTGGATCAGGATGCCGTTGCTCAGGTCGAACTTGTTGTCCCGGGCCAGCTCGTAGAGGTAGAGCCAGGTCATGAAGGTGAAGCCGAAGATGAGGAACGGCTGGTCGCCGTGCTTGTCCAGGAAGCCACGCACCGCGTCCAGGTCGGGCTGCTCCTGCTCGTCCAGGACGAAGGTGTGGTCCCGACCGAAGTTCATCAGGCCGAGCACCCCGGCGCCCCGGGCCGAGAACGACTTGCGGTTCTTGAACAGCGCCTTCGTGTCGACCAGCAGCATCGGCAGCCGCTTGGCCCCGATCACCGTGCTCAACGTGGCGGAGAGCATCTTCTGCTGGACCCCGGCGGCGTCCTTGTCCAGGAAGATGCGGCTCACGTCCCCGGTGGTGCCGGACGAGGTGAGCACCTTGAAGACCTGGTCGTCGGGGATGCTCTTCAGCGTGTGGTCCTTGAACAGCCGCACCGGCAGCCAGGGCAGGTCGGCGATCCGGTCGTACCGACGGCCGGGCAGATGCCCCAGGGCGGCGAGCAGCCGGGCGTACTCCCGGCTGTTGGCCCGGTGGTGTTCGGTCAGATCGACCAGCTCGGGCAACAGCCTCGCCTCACGCGCCGCCTGGTCGAGGGTGAACAGGGTCATACCAGCGCCTCCAGGGAGCGGTAATCGATCTTGCCGTTGGGCAGCTGCGGCAACCGCTCGATGGTACGGATGTCGAAGCCGGACCGGTGCAGCTTGAGCCGCTCGGAGAGCCGGCCGGCCAGCGCCCTGGCCGCGTCGTCCGTGATCTGCTCGACGAAGACGACGACCTTGTCGGGACCGGAGACCGCCACGACGGGCCCCCGCTCGCGGGCCATCTCCTCGATGTCGTGCAGGTTGACCCGGATGCCGAAGATCTTGCCGAACCGCTTGAGGCGACCGCGCAGCCAGACGAACCCGTCCTCGTCGAGGTGGCCGAGATCACCGGTGCGCAGCGCCCCGCCCTGCTCGTCCCCCCGGGTGAGGTCGGCCGAGCTCTCGGCGTAACCCATCATCACGTTCGGGCCGCGGTAGACCAGCTCACCGACCACACCGGGGCGGTCGGTCTCCACACCGTCCTCGCCGAGCACGGCGAACGACCCGCCGTCCAGCGCCGGGCCGACCGAGCCGACCCGGTCGGGCAGCGCGTCCGCCGGCAGGGTGCTCATCCGCGGCGCGGCCTCGGTGCAGCCCCACATGACGTGGAACCGGCCGCCGACCGCGGCGATCTTCTCGTGGTAGGCGAGGATCATCTCGTCGCGCAACTTGCCGCCGGCCTGGGTGAGGGTACGCAGCGACGGGTACTTCGCCGGGCTCCACCGGATCCGGTGCAGCATCTCGTAGTTGTAGGGCACCCCGGCCAGCGACGTGGCGCCGTGGGCCTGCACGGCCTGCCAGAACTCTCGGGCCAGCACCCCGCCGTCGACGACCAGCACCGTCGCGCCGGCCGCCAGGTGGCTGTTCAGCACGGACATGCCGAAGCTGTAGTACAGCGGCAGGCTGGTCGGGGCGATCTCGGCCGGGCCGATGGCCAACGCCCGCCCGATCGCGGCGGCGTTGGACTCCACCGCGCCCCGGGAGAGCCGGACGAACTTCGGGTCCCCGGTCGAGCCCGAGGTCGCCAGCAGCACCGCGAGGTCGGAGTGGGGCTGGTCGGTCGACGGGCGGTCGCGGACCCAGACCGACCCGAGGGCCGGATCGTCGACGTGGTGGTACTGCTTGGGCCGCTCACCGGGGGTGGCACCGGCGCCGCCCTCGGCCAGGCCGACCACCACGGACGGCTCGAAGCGCCGGACGAAGTCGGCCAGCACGGCCGGGTCCAGCGACGGGTCCAGCAGCGCCACCGGGCGGTCGGCGCGCAGCGCGCCGACATACCGCAGCACCGCGGCCACCGAGGTGCCGCTGCGGGCGAAGACCACCCCGGGCGGCAGACCGGCGTACGCGGCGGCGTGCCGCTCCACCTGGGCGGCGAGGTCGTCGCCGCCGAGGACATCTCCGGTGGCGGCGTCGATCAGCCGGGCGGTCGGGGCGACCAGGTTCACGGCACGAGCCCTCCGTCGACGCCGAGCACCTGACCCGTCACGTACCGGGCCGCGTCGCCGGCGAGGAACCGGATGACGTCCGCCACCTCCTCAGGGGCGCCGAGGCGACCCAGCGCGGCAGCCGACGCCTGCCTGTCCAGCACCTCCGTCGGCAGCGACGCGGTGAGGTCGGTACGGATCACACCGGGCGCGACGGCGTTGACCCGGATCCCCCGGCTGCCCAGCTCCCGCGCGGCGGAGCGGGCCAGCGCGGCCACGGCGGCCTTCGACGCCGCGTAGACCGACTGACCGGCCGCGCCGTACGTCCCGACGACCGAGGCGAGCAGCACGATGGACCCGCCCCGCCGCTCGGTGCCGTCGCCGGCCCTGCGCTTGCGCGCCATCGCCCGGCCGGCCGCCTGGACCGCCGCGACCGTCCCCGCCACGTTGACGTCGAGGGTCCGGCGTACGTCGTCCGCGCGCATCATGCCGAGCAGGCCGCTCTCCATGATCCCGGCGTTGGCGACCAGCACGTCCAACCCTCCGTGCTCCGCGGTGACCTGCTTGACGGTGGCGCCGACCGCGTCGAAGTCCGCGACGTCCAGCCCTACGCCGTGCCCGCCGAACTCCTTGCCCACCTGCTCGGCCCGAGCGGCGTCGCGGCCGGTGATGACGACCGTGGCGCCCGCCTCGGCCAACGCCCGGGCGGTGGCCAGGCCGATGCCGCGGGTACCGCCGGTGACCAGGGCCACCCGGCCGGTCAGCTCACTCATCGACGCCGAGACCCCGCAGCATGTCGAGGGCGACCTTGAAGCTGCTCATGTCGATGACCTGCTCGGTCTCGAGCTGCACGTCGAACTCGTCCTCGATCGCGGCGACCAGTGTCATGTGACCGAGGGAGTCCCACTGCTCGATGCCGCGGTAGTTGAGGTTCTCCACGTCAGTGCCCTCGGGCAGTTCCAGGGCGTCCACGAAGACGGTGCGCAGGCGGTCGTTGAGAGTCATGATCGCATTTTCTCCGTTGAATCAATAAGGGGTGTTCGTCACTGCCCGTCGCGGCGCCCCGCGGGCGAGCCCCAGGCCGGGGTCTCCCCACGTGCCTGTGCCTCCGCCCGACGGACGGCGTTCTCCGCGCGGACCCGTTCCGCCTCGGCTTGGATGTGTTTCTCGTCGTACCGCTGGAAGACCCGGGCCGGGTTGCCCGATACCAGACTGTAGGCCGGAACATCCTTGGTCACCACCGACAGCGGGCTGACCGTGGCGCAGTCACCGATGGTGATCCCCATCATGATCACGCTGTTGCCGCCGATGAAGCAGCCCTTGCCGATCCGTACCGGCTTGCGTTCGATGAGGTCACTGCCGGAGTAGTTCTCCAGCATCATGTTCGCCAACCAGCTGGAGTGGGTGAACACCAGGCAGTTCAGTCCGATGCTGGTGTGGTCGCCGATCTCCAGACCGCCGCTGGCGTCCAGGACCGTGTTCTCCCCGATCCAGCAGTGCTCCCCCATGACCAGGTTCTCCGGGCTGACGATCTTCGTCCGCTCACGGATCCGGGTGGTCTCGGGCAGGCCGAGGTGCCGGGCCCGCTCCACGTCGTTGAGAAAGCCGCCGACGAAGTCGTTGAGGATGCCCGTGCGCAGCCGGTTGCTGCGCTCGTCGTCGGAGAACATCGTCACGCGCGCTCACCCACCATCCGCTCGAACACGTCCAGGTGCTTGCGGGTGACCACGTCGAGGGTGAAGTGCGAGTACACCAGGTCCCGCTGGCGCTTGGCGATCCACTCCCGCTCCTCCGGCTCGTCGAGCAGCCGGATCACGGCGTCGGCGAGGTCCGCCGGGTCGTTCGGGCGGACCAGCACGAAGTTCTCCCAGTTGCGCAGGTGCACAGCCGGGAAGTTGGTCTCGGTCACCGTGCCGATCGTCGCCCGGCCCGCCGCCATCGCCTCCAGGCTGGCGGTGCCGAAGCCACCGCCCTGCAGATCGTGGGCCACCACGTCGGCGGCCGCGAAGTACGCCGGCACGTCCGCCGACGGCACCGCGCCGGTGGTGATGATCGCGTCGCTGACCCCCAGCTGCGCGGCCCGCTTCGCGTACGCGTCGAAGTAGACCTTGCCAACGATCATGACCTTGGTGTCCGGGTGCTTCGCCAGGATGGTCGGCAGCGCGTCCACCAGGGCCAGCCGGTCCCGCAGCGGGATCACGTGCCCCAGCGAGACGATCAGCGGCACGTCGCCGACGCCGTGCCGGGCCCGCACGTCGGTCTCCGGGCTGCTGTCGAAGCGGCTCGGCTCCACGGCGACCGGGATGTAGTCGAAGTCCGCCGTGGTCGCGCCGTAACGCTCCGCACAGTAGTGGGCGGCCAGCTCGTCCATGATGACGTAGCGGGGTCGGAACCGGCGGATGATCGGCTTGACCATGAACCGGTCCAGCGTCCGGAACAGCGCCGCGTACTTCGGGTCCGGGCTCTCCAGGCGGGTGTGGATGGAGAGCAGCACCGGGACCCGGTGGCGACGCGCGTACCAGCCGGAGATCCAGCTCAGGTCGAAGAACTGGCCGTGCTGGTGGATCACGTCCGGCTTGAACTCGGCCAGCAGCCGGGAGACGCGGCGCAGGTTGCCGGGGCGGGCCAGGGCGAAGGCCATGTCGAAGTCGATGGACAGGCCGAGCTTCGGCATCGGCATCGCCGGCAGCCGGACGACCCGGTAACCGTCGCGCACCTCCTCGGGCGGCGCGTCCCGATAGGCAGCCGTCAGGACGAGCACCTCGTGCCCGGCGGCGGCGTAGCGTTCCGCCAGCGCTGCGGCGAGATGGGAACTCCCGCCTGGTCGCGGGGGGAAGAAGTTGTTGACGACCGCGATCCGCACAGCGGTAACTCCTGTCGAGATCGGTGTGGGGGCGGGGGCCGGGCCCACCGGTGGATGCTACGGGCGGGCCGGGGGATCTGCCGGGAGGCGACGCCGGCCTACGCTACCGCAGCGCTGCGCGGATCGGCGACGGGCTCCTGCCGAGGTTGATCGACACGGGACGCGGCGGCGGTGTGCGCACGGCGGCCCAACCGTCCGCGCCAGCCCGGCCCGGCGGTCGACTGGACGCGCCGGTCCAGGCGCCGCTGTCCGGGCGTCGGGCGCCGCCGCGGAACGGGTTCGCCGGGAGCCCGTACGACGACGGGCCCCCGGCGGACGGCGGCTAGATCACGCCACCTCGGTCTTGATCAGGTCGGTCATCCCGTCGCCGACGGCGATGCTCGGCTCCCAGCCGAGCACCTCGCGGGCCCGGGTGATGTCCGCCGCCCGGCGGCTGACCAGCACCTCGCGCGGGTTGAACTGCGGCTCCACGTCCACCCCGACCGCCTTGATCAGGATCTCGGCGAGGGTGGCGACGGAGGTGTCGATGCCGGTGCCGATGTTGACCGGCACGTTGCCCTGCTCGGCCTCCATCGCCGCGACCACCGAACGGGCGATGTCGTGGACGTGGATGAAGTCCATCGACTGCTCGCCCTTGCCGTCGATGACCGGCGGCTCGCCGTTCTTGAGCCGCTTCACGAAGTGGTTGATCACCGAGGTGTAGTACGCGGTCGGCTTCTGGCCGGGGCCGTAGACGTTGAAGAAGCGCAGGGCGATCCAGTTGAGGCCCTTGCTGCGCTGGTAGAAGGCGAGCAGGTCCTCGCCGGCCCGCTTGGAGATGCAGTACGGGGTGAGCGGGTCGAGCCGGTCGTCCTCGTGCATCGGCAGCTTCTGCGGGTCGCCGTACACCGAGGCGGAGGAGGCGAACACGAGCCGCTTCACGCCGTGGTCGGCGGCGGCGGCGAAGACGTTGTGGTTGCCGACCATGTTGATGTCGATCGACTCGTGCGGGTCGGCCTGGCTCTTGTTGATCGAGACGGCGGCCAGGTGGATGACGTACTCGCAGCCCTTCATGGCCGCGTGCACGGCGCCGCCGTAGCGGACGTCCTGGTCGATCAGCTCGACGTCGCCGGTGGCCACCAGGTCCGCGACGCGGTCCCGGTCACCCCGGAACATGTTGTCGAAGATGCGGACCCGGTAGCCCTTCTCCAGCAACAACGGCACCACGTGCAGGCCGATGAAGCCCGCGCCTCCGGTGATGAAGACGGTCTGCTTCGACATGGCGGACAGTGTCCTTCCTGGGGGGATCAGCGGCCGGTGGCCGCGCTGGCGACGACGTCGACCAGGGTGGCGGCGACGGTCTCGACCTGGGCGTCGGTGAGGTTGGCGTGCATCGGGATCGCCAGGTGCCGGGCGAACAGGTCCGCCGACACCGGGCACGGGTCGGCCTGCCCGTAGAGCGGCTGCGTGTGCGAGGCGTACGTGCCGAAGGTGCACTGCACGCCGCGCTGGCGCAACTGGAGGGCGACCGCGCCCCGGTCCACCGAGGGGTCGAGGGTGACCACGTACGACTGCCACGGGTGTTCGCGGTCCGGGGCCTCGTACGGGGTGGTGATCAGCTCGTGGTCCTTGAGCAGCTCGCCGTAGCGGGCGGCGGTGCGCCGCTTCGCGGCCAGCAGGTCCGGCAGCCGGTCGAGCTGGGCGATCATGATCGCCGCGGCTACGTCGGAGAGCCGGTAGTTGTAGCCCAGCTCGGTGAAGGTCGGGATGGGCAGGTGGGACAGCTCGGCGCGGCTGAGCGCGCCCTCCACCCCGTAGGTGCGCAGCTTGCGGGCGTGCGCGGCGAGGTCCTCGCGGTCTGTGACGTACGCCCCGCCCTCGCCGGCGGTGATGCCCTTGCGGCCGTGGAAGCTGAAGGTCGCCACGTCGGCCAGGCTGCCGGCGGGACGCCCCTTGTAGGTCGCGCCGGCCGAGCAGGCGGCGTCCTCGACCAGGAACAGCCCGTGCCGGTCGGCGATGGCGCGCAGCTCGTCGTAGTCGGCGGGCTGGCCGAAGGCGTCGACGGCGATGATGCCGACGGTGCGCGGGGTGATCGCCGCCTCGACCGCGGCCGGGTCGACCGTCCAGATGTCCGGCCGGACGTCGGCGAAGACCGGCTTCGCGCCGGCCCACATCACCGAGTGGCCGGTGGCCGGGAAGGTGTAGTCGGCGACGACCACCTCGTCGCCGGGCTTGACACCGAGGGTGAGCAGCGCCAGGTGCAGCGCCGAGCCGCAGTTGCTGGTGGCGAGCGCGTGCCGGGTGCCGACGGCAGCGGCGAAGCGCTCCTCGAACCGGAGGCTGGTGGGACCGGAGCCCGCGAGCCAGCCGGAGGCGAAGACCTCGGCGATGGCGGCGAGTTCGGCCTCGCCGACCGTGGGTTGACCGAGCGCGATGACCTCAGACATGTGACTCCCCGAGAAATTGGACCCGCAGCAGTGTAGGCCACCCGTGCGGGTCGGACGCGAATCGGACGCGCCGGGCGACTTCGTTACCATCTGTGGCGGCGCCGGCAGGGGAGAATGAGATGACTAGGTTCGTGGTCGTGGGTGGCGGCATCGTCGGCCTGGCGGTGGCACACCGCCTGGTGACCGACCGCCCCGGCGACTCGGTGACCGTGCTGGAGAAGGAGGCCGGCTGGGCGGGGCACCAGACCGGCCACAACTCGGGGGTCATCCACGCCGGCGTCTACTACAAGCCGGGCAGCCTGAAGGCCACCATGTGTAAGGCCGGCAGCGCGTCGATGGTCGAGTTCTGCGACAAGCACGGCCTGTCGTACGAGATCTGCGGCAAGCTGATCGTCGCCACCGACGCGGCGGAGCTGCCCCGGCTGCGCGCCCTGCACGAGCGGGCGAGCGCCAACGGGCTGCCGGCGCGGCTGATCGAGGCGGCCGAGGCCGCCGAGTACGAGCCGCACGTGGCGGCCGTCGCCGCGCTGCACGTCTCCTCGACCGGCATCGTCGACTTCGGCGCGGTCTGTCGCAAGCTCGCCGAGCTGCTCGCCGCCGCCGGGGCCGACCTGCGCACCCGCACCGAGGTGACCGGGGTGGTCAACCGGCCCGACGGCGTGGTGGTCACCACCACCGCGGGCGACGTGGTCGGGGACGTGCTGATCAACTGTGCGGGGCTGCACGCCGACCGGATCTCCCGGCTGGCCGGGGTGCCCACGCCCGTGCGGATCGTGCCGTTCCGGGGCGAGTACTACGAGCTGACCCCGCAGCGGCGCGACCTGGTCCGGGGGCTGATCTACCCGGTGCCGGACCCGCAGTTCCCGTTCCTCGGGGTGCACCTGACCAAGATGATCGACGGCAGCGTGCACGCCGGGCCGAACGCCGTGCTGGCCACCGCCCGGGAGGGCTACTCGTGGGGGCGGTTCAGCCCACGCGACGTCTGGGACGAGCTGTCCTACCGCGGGCTGTGGGCGCTGGCCCGCCGGCACTACCGGTACGGCCTGACCGAGGTGGCCCGCTCGCTGTCGAAGAAGAAGTTCGCCGCGAGCCTGGCCCGGCTGGTGCCGGAGCTGACCCCTGCGGACATCGTCCCGGCCGGCGCCGGGGTGCGCGCCCAGGCGATCCTTCCCGACGGCGGCCTGGTCGACGACTTCCTGATCGTCGAGGCGGACCGGCAGGTGCACGTGCTCAACGCACCCTCCCCCGCCGCGACCAGCTCGCTGGAGATCGCCCGGCACATCGTGTCCCGGCTCCCGGCCGAAGCCGGGCGCTGACGGCGCCCAGGCTGCCGGTGGCGGGGCGGGGCGGGGCGCAAGGCCGTGAGCGGGCGGGGCGGTTCAGGCGGGGGCGGCCGGCGGGGTCACGTCCCGCTGCCTCGGCACGGTCGGGGCCGCGCCGAGGCCGGTCGCCACGGTCTCGACCAGCGCGTCGAGGTATGCCTGGGCCGGGGTGGACCGGGCGATCGCCAGCCGCCAGTAGAGCGGCCCGACGATGAGGTCCACGGCCGCGCCCGCGTCGGTGCCGGCGGGCAGCTCGCCGCGCTGGACGGCCCGGGCGACCAGCGACCCGCCGATCTCCTGCTGCTTGGCCCGCAGCACCACCTGGAGGGTCTCGTCGATCTCGGGGTTGCGGGCCGCCTCGGCCAGCAGGTCCGGGATGATCTGCGAGGCCAGCGGGTGGCCCAGGGCGTGGGTGACCAGCTTGAACAGCAGGGTGAGGTCGCCGCGCAGGGTGCCGGTGTCCAGCGTCGGCAGCTTGCTGCCGGCCGCCGCGACGACGATCTCCAGGACCAGTTCCAGCTTCGAGCTCCACCGCCGGTAGATCGCCGTCTTGCTGACCCCGGCCCGCCGGGCGACCGCCTCGATGGAGAGCCGGCCGTAGCCGACCGCGGCGAGCTCCTGCATCAGCGCGCTGCGGATGGCCCTGGTGATCTCGCCCCGGAGCACCGCCGCCCCGGCCGGCGCCCGCCTCTTCTCGGTGGTCACGACAGGCTCTTTCTCGGGCGTCACGGAAGGCTCTTCTCGGCTGTCACGTGGGACAATGTACCGCAACGACGCTACGGTTGCGTCCCGACGTGTTTATGGACTACCTTCCACGCAGCGACGAGGCGGCGCTCCACGCACCGGCCACGCTCGACCCGTTCGAATCCGTCGTCGCGCGCATCCCGTTGGTACGAAAGATCGGAGCGCCCATCCCATGGCCAACACCGCGCTGGCCGACCCCGACGCCGGCCTGACCCAGGCGCAGCTGGCCGCCCGGTACGGGCTGCGGGTCGCCGGCGAACGGCCGTCCCTGGCGGACTACACCCGCCGCCTGTGGGCGTACCGGCACTTCATCGCCGCGTACTCCAACGCCAAGCTGGTCGCCTCGTTCAGCAACGCCCGGCTCGGCCAGCTCTGGCAGGTGCTCACCCCGCTGACCAACGCGGCGGTCTACTACCTGATCTTCGGCCTGGTGCTGAGGCAGAACAGCATCCCGAACTTCATCGCGTACCTCACCGCAGGGCTGTTCATCTTCAACTTCACCCAGACCGCGGTGCAGAACGGCACCCAGTCGATCACCGGCAACCTGGGGCTGATCCGGGCGCTGCACTTCCCCCGGGCCTGCCTGCCGCTGGCCGTCATGCTCACCCAGTTCCAGCAGTTGCTGGCCTCGCTGGTGGTGCTCGTCGGCATCGTGCTGGTGACCGGCGAGCCGCTCACCGTCGAGTGGCTGCTGCTGGTGCCGGTGGTGCTGCTCCAGGCGTTGTTCAACGCCGGGCTCACCATGGCGGTGGCCCGGGCGGGGTCGAAGATCGCCGACCTCAAGCAGGTCATGCCGTTCCTGCTGCGCACCTGGATGTACGGCTCCGGCGTCCTCTACAACGTGGCGCTGTTCGAGGAGAACCTGCCCAGCTGGGCGACCAGGCTGGTCGAGGCGAACCCGATGCTGGTCTACATCGAGCTGGCCCGGCACGCGCTGCTGGAGGGGGCGCCGCTGCTCAACTCCTCGATGCTCCAGCTCTGGCTGTACGCGGTGGGCTGGGCGGTCGTGATGGGTGTGGGTGGTTTCATCTACTTCTGGCGGGGCGAACAGGAGTACGGCCGTGGCTGAGCACATCGAGACGTCCAACGACGTCACCGTGACGCTGCCGAGGATCACCGAACGCATCCCGACCGTGGTGGTCGACGACGCGCACGTGATCTACCGGGTGCACAAGGGCGCCAGCGGCGGCACCAGCCCGGTGGCCGCGCTGAAGCGGATCGCGTCCCGCACCTCGGCGCCGAACATCCGCGAGGTACACGCGGTCAAGGGGGTCAGTTTCACCGCGTACCGGGGCGAGGCGGTCGGGCTGATCGGCAGCAACGGCTCCGGCAAGTCCACCCTGCTACGGGCCATCGCCGGCCTGCTGCCGGTGAACCGGGGCGCGGTCTACACCCAGGGCCAGCCGTCCCTGCTCGGCGTCAACGCCGCCCTGCTCAACGACCTGTCCGGCGAGCGGAACGTCACGCTGGGCTGCCTCGCCATGGGCATGCACCCCGACGACGTGCAGCGGCTGGCCCCGGAGATCATCGAGTTCTCCGGGATCAACCAGCGCGGCGACTTCGCCTCGCTGCCGATGCGGACGTACTCCTCGGGCATGTCGGCCCGGCTGCGGTTCTCCATCTCGTCGGCGAAGAAGCACGACGTGCTGCTGATCGACGAGGCCCTCGCCACCGGCGACAAGGGCTTCCGCAAGCGCAGCGAGCAGCGGGTCCGCGAGCTGCGGGAGGGCGCCGGCACGGTGTTCCTCGTCAGCCACCAGCTCTCCTCGGTCCGGGACACGTGTGAGCGGACGATCTGGCTGGAATCGGGCGAGCTGCGGATGGACGGGCCCACCGACGAGGTGCTGCGCGCGTACGAGGACTTCTCCAACGGCAAGTAGTGCTCCGGCATCCGTACGGCGTCGTGCGGGTGTCGGCCCACCGCGTCGTCCCTGGGGGCGACGCGGTGGACGCGTTATGGTTCACCGGGCCGCCACACGGCCGTCACCCATCGTTCTGACATTCCCTGAGAGTTTCTGACATTCCCTGAGAGTGAGGATCGGCAATGACGCAGGACCACACCACTGGCCCGGACGCCACACCGGAGACCCCGGCGCCGTGGCGGCCCTCGCGGACGGTGGCGGTGGTGCTGGCCGGTGGCACCGGGACCCGACTGGGCCTGGGCATCCCGAAGCAGCTCCTGAAGATCGCCGGCAAGCCGATCATCGAGCACACCCTGGCGGTCTTCGAGGCGGCCCCCGAGATCGACGAGATCATCGTGCTGATGGCCGCCGGGCACGTCCCCGACGCCCAGCAGATCGTCGACAAGGCCGGCTTCCGCAAGGTCAGCAAGGTCATCGAGGGCGGCGACACCCGAAACGCGACCACCCGGATCGCCCTGGATGCCGTCGGCGAGGGCGACGTCAACATCCTCTTCCACGACGCGGTGCGCCCGCTGCTCAGCGGCCGGATCGTCCGGGAGTGCGTGAACGCGCTCTGGACCTACACGGCGGTCGACGTGGCGATCCCCTCGGCCGACACGATCATCCAGGTCGACGAGAACGAGTGCATCACCGACATCCCGGTCCGCTCCACCCTGCGCCGGGGCCAGACCCCGCAGGCGTTCCGCTCGGGCACCATCCGGGAGGCGTACCGGATCGCCGGGGGTGACGCGAACTTCGCCGCCACCGACGACTGCGGCGTGGTGCTGCGCTACCTGCCCGGCACCCCGATCAAGGTGATCGACGGCTCGGACGAGAACATCAAGGTCACCCACCCGGTCGACGTGCACCTCGCGGACAAGCTCTTCCAGCTCGCCGCCGCGCAGGCCCCCCGGCTGACCGACCACCGCAGCTACACCGAGGAGCTGACCGGCCGGACCATCGTCGTCTTCGGCGGCAGCTACGGCATCGGCCACGAGCTGACCGAGCTGGCCCGCCGCTACGGCGCGCAGGTCTTCCCGTTCAGCCGCTCCACCACCGGCACCCACGTCGAGCGGGCCGCCGACGTCGAGGCAGCGCTGAAGACCGCCTTCGAGGCCACCGGCCGCATCGACCACGTGGTGGTCACCGCCGGCATCCTGGAGAAGGGCGAACTGGCGGAGATGGACCAGGAGACCATGGACCGGGTCCTGCAGGTCAACTTCGTCGGCCCGGTCACCATCGCCCGGCAGTCCCTGCCATACCTGCAGCAGACCAAGGGTCAGCTCCTGCTGTACACCTCCAGCTCGTACACCCGGGGCCGGGCCCGCTACGCGCTCTACTCGGCCACCAAGGCCGCGCTGGTCAACCTGACCCAGGCGCTGTCTGACGAGTGGGCCGAGTTCGGCGTACGGGTCAACTGCATCAACCCGGAGCGCACCGCCACCCCGATGCGCACCAAGGCGTTCGGCGAGGAGCCGGAGCACACCCTGCTCGCCGCGGAGACCGTCGCCCAGTCCTCGCTGGACGTGCTGGTCTCCGAGCTGACCGGGCAGGTCATCGACGTCCGGCGGGCGCCGGGCGAGGGGGCCACCGCGAGCGTTCCCGCCCAGGGCGGCCCGGCGGCGACCCCGGCCACGGCCGGCTGAGCGACGACGGCCACCGCGGTACGGCGGGAGAAGCGGAAGCGACATGCGTGGTGACCTGGTCAGGAAGCTGACCGCCCGGGTGGCGACCACCGGCCTGGCGGTGCTGGCGTTCCTCTTCCTCGCGCTGACCGGGGCGACCGGCTGGGGGCTGGCGCTCGCGGTGGCGGCCCTGGCCGCCGCCGGCTGGGAGCGCCGGGTCCGGCCGGCCGCCGACAGCACCGCCGAGTCGGTGCTGCTCGCGGCCGGCATCCTGGTCGGGTACGCCCGCCGGCTCGACGCCGGCTTCGACCCGGCGCTGGCCGCCACGGCCCTGGTGCTGCTGGGGCTGGTGCTGCTGGTGGGTCCGCTGCGGCAGGCCGGGGACCTGGAGATCCGGGCCGCCAACCTCCCGGCCCGGTCGTGGGCCCCGCTGGTCGCCGGCCGGCTGGGCGACGCCCTGCTGGTGCTGCTCGCCGCGGTGGCGCTGGCCGCCGCGCTGGTGCTGCCGCCGTTCGTCGCCCTGCTGCTGGCGCTGGGCGTCGGCGCGGGCGCCGGGGCGGTGGCCCTGGACCTGGCCCGCCGGCGGTTCCGGCCGGGGACCGGGGGCGGGGCGGTGACCCGGGCGCTGCGGGCGCACCGGCCGGAGTTCCTGCTGCACTTCTCCGCCCCGCCGGGGTCGGAGTACCAGGTCACCATGTGGCTGCCCTACCTGGAGCGGATCGGCCGGCCGTTCCTCGTGATGGTGCGGGAGCCGGAGTTCCTCGCCCCGATCGCCGCGGCCACCACGGCCCCGGTGGTGTACTGCCCCACCCTTAAGGCGATGGACGAGGCGCTGGTGCCGAGCCTCAAGGTGGCGTTCTACGTCAACCACGGGGCGAAGAACAGCCACTGCATCCGGTTCACCCAGCTCACCCACGTGCAGATCCACCACGGCGACAGCGACAAGGCGCCCAGCGCCAACCCGGTCTCGGCGATCTTCGACCGGATCTTCGTGGCCGGCCCGGCCGCGATCGACCGGTACGCCCGCGCCGGGGTGGACATCCCGGCGGAGAAGTTCGTCGTGGTCGGCCGGCCGCAGGTCGAGTCGATCGAGGTACGCCGGGAGCAGACCCCCGGCCTGGCCAACCCGACGGTGCTCTACACCCCGACCTGGACCGGGCACCACGCCGACGCGAACTACTGCTCCCTGCCGGTGGGCGAGACCATCGTCCGGGGGTTGCTGGCCCGGGGCGCGACGGTGATCCTGCGCGCCCACCCGTACACCGGGCAGAACCCGGCGTCGGCGCGGCAGCTCGCCCGGCTCACGGAGCTGCTCACCGCGGACCGGGCCCGCACCGGCCGGCAGCACGTCTGGGGCGCCGCGGCCAGCCGGGAGATGTCCCTGGTCGACTGCGTGAACCGCTCCGACGCGCTGCTCTCGGACGTCTCCGGGGTGATCTCCGACTACCTCTACTCCGGCAAGCCGTACGCGGTCACGGACATGGGTGGCGACGGCGACCGGTTCGTCGAGCTGTTCCCCCTGGCCGGCTCCGGCTACGTGCTGCGGCGCGACGCGGCCAACCTCGACGAGGTGCTCGGCCACCTGCTCGACACCGACCCGCAGGCAACGGCCCGCTGGGCCACCCGCTCCCGCTACCTGGGCGACTTCCCCACCCAGCAGTACGCCGAGGCATTCCTGACGGCAGCCCGCCACGAACTGACCCCAACCTGGACCCCACCCACCCCCCGCCCAACCACCCCTCTTCCCTCTCACCCCCACCCCCACCCCCGACCCCCGCGTTGATCAAGAAGTTTGCGTCAGGGTTGGGCGCAGAGCCGACGGAAACCTCTTGATCAACGGGACCGTGTCCCGTCAGAGGTGGGGGGTCAGGAGGGATAGGACGGCGGCGGGGTTTTCGACGTGTGCGTTGTGGCCGAGGCCGGGCAGGGTGGCCGTCGGGACGGCCAGTTCCCCGAGTTGGGCGTCGGTGACCATGGGGTCGTGCTCGCCCCGGGCCAGGAGGACCGGGACGTCGACGGCGGCCAGCAGGGCGGGCAGATCCGGTGCGCCGACCCCGAAGACCGCGGGGTCCATGGCCAGCCGCCACCGGCCGCCCTCCCGGCGCAGCCCGGCGTCCACCACGGGATCGTCCGGGGCGACCAGCCCGGCCAGGCCGGACACCCGCAGGTAGCGGCGGGCCGCCTCGTCCCGGGAGGCCAACCAGGTCACGGGGCGGGCGGCCAGCTCGCGGGCCCGGTCCAGCTCGGTGGCCGACCAGGCGACCTTGATCCCGAGACCGACCACCGCGTCGACAGGCAGCCCTCGGCCGCGCGCGGCCAGCGCGAGGCCGACCACCCCGCCAAGCGAGTGCCCGAGCACCACGAGCCGGTCGCCGGGGCGCAGCCCCTCGGCCACCCGGTCGGCGAGCCCGGCGAAGGTGTAGACCGACGGCGCCGGCGACCAGCCGTGGCCGGCCAGGTCGGGCGCCAGCCACCGGCCAGGCCAGCGGCTCTCCAGCAGCGGCGCGCAGGGCAGCCACACCTCCCCCGTGCCGCCCATGCCGTGCAGCAGCAGAGCCACGCGCCGGGTACCCGTGTCGTCGGTCACGCAGCGCAGTGTCGCACCGCGCGGCCCGCCGGGCGAGAGGCCGGACCGGGACACGACACGGACCGGGGCGGGACACGACACGGACCCGGGCGGGACACGACACGGACCCGGGCGGACCGGGTCGGGGCACGGGCGGGGCGGGGTCGGACCGGGGCGGGCGACGGGCGGCCCGGCCGGGGTGAGACGGCACCGGCCCCGGCTCACAGGGTGAGCCGGGGCCGGTGGGGGGAGGGCGATCAGGCCGAGTAGCCCCTGGTCGCCGCCCAGTGCGCCAGGGCGGTGGTGCTGATCCAGTACGCCGGGACGGCCGGGTTCGCCGAGTCGGCGATCCGTACGGTGCTGCCGTTGTTGCGGTAGCCGACGACGGCGATGTAGTGGCCGCCGGGGAAGGAGTGCCAGCCGCCGTCGACGTCGGTGGCGTCGCCGGCGATGTTCACCACGACGCCGCGCCCGGCGCCGACCGCCGTCACCACGTCGGCCTGGAGCCGGTCGATCTGGGCCCGGGTGGCGGCGCCGCCCGGGATCATCCGGGTCCGGTACGGGTCGCCCTTGACCATCTCGTTGAGCACCCGGGTGGTGTCCTCGGCCGAGTTGGTGCCCATCTCGGTGGTGCCGAGGCGGCTGGCCAGCCCGTCCTGGTTGCTCCCGACGCCGGTGGCGGAGAGCGCGTTGCGAACCGCCGCGGGGCCGCAGTAGAAGTAGGTGGTCTGCGCCTGGTAGTCGTAGTCGAGGGACTTCGACGACGGCGGCTTCGGGGCGGCCGCCTTCGCCGTGGTCTGCTTCGGGGCCGCCTTGGTGGTCAGGTCGGGGTTCGGCGCGGCCGTGGTGGCGCTCGGCGACGGCGAGGCGCTGGGCGACGCGGTCGCGCCGACCCGGGCCTGGGCGCGGCTGGCCACGCCGTCGAGGCGGGGTGCGATCTCGGCCACGGCGGCGTTGGTGGTCTGCCGCGGGGCGGGGGTGTCGTCGGCGCCGGCCAGCAGCACACCGGTGCCGGAGGCCAGCAGGAGCGCCGCGGCCGAGCCGGCGACGACCTGGTACGGGCGCTCGGTGGCGAGACGTCGCAACTGCCGCTTGAGGTGGTCGTTCACGTGTTCCTCCACGGGGGTGGGGCGGAGAGCGGGGCACCCGGGCATGCGTCGTCGCACGGCGGCGCGGACGAGACGTCCACGGCCGGTGGGGACCGCTCTGGGAAGACGCCCGGTCAGCCGGGCGTACGGGCGGGTGCGCGGGTCAGCTCGTCAGCCCAGGGGCGACGGACGCGGGCACCATGGCGCCGCAGTGGAGGAACAACCGAGGGATGGGGTCGCGCTGCACGAGGATGGCACTCCTTCCGACACCGCCTACCGGGTTAGCTGACGGATTCGGGCGGGAAGATCGCCCTACCGCAGGCCGTGGCCCGCGGATTCACCCCACACTGCATTGGGTCCCCGGTTCGTGATGGTCACGATTGAGCGGGTCGGCGCGGCGTCGCCTCTTGCGATCGGGTACCGCACCGGACGGGCCGACATTACTGGCCGGTCGAAGCCCTGCCAACCCCCTCCCACCTGCCTAAACCCTCTCCGATCAACTTTCTTGCGGCACATTGGGAACTGACGTGACTCAATGGGATTACGGGCCTTCGGGGTGCCGCAGGGCGACAACCGGACGATTGGTCGTGATCGTCGGTGAGTTGTGTCGGCCGATCCACCCCGATGGGTCGACTGCCCGTTTACCCGAGCGACGTGACCGGCATCACCCAAGAAATCCGGGGCCGGCCACCGCGACGCCCGGATCGGGTCAGCTACCGCCCGGATCGGGTCAGCCGGCCCGGGCCGGACGCCAGCGGGCGGCGGGGACGATGCGGCCGGCCGCCGCCGTCGCTGCCCGGGGCGTGGGCGACCGGACGGGGCGGGCCCGCTCCGCAGCGGCGTACGCCTCGACGGCCAGCGTCCGGGCGGCCTCGGCGGCCAGCTCGGCGTCGCGCCAGGCCGCCCGCTCCCGGGCCACCGCCGCCCGGTGGCCGGCCTGCCTCCCGTCCCGCACCGCCCGGGCCAGCACGACCTCCTGCTGGGCCGGGTGCAGCCGGGGGTTCCAGCCGCCCCGGTGCGCGAAGACGTCGCAGAGCTGCCGGATGGACAGCTCGCCGCGCAGGTGGGCGGCCGTCGCGGCGTGGTGCAGCCAACGCTCCCGGGCGGCGTACTCGGCGGGGGTTCGGGGGGTGCGCGGCGCAGGCAGGGCCCCCGCGCCGGAGAAGCGCCGCGCGGCGGCCTCCGCCTCGTCGTACGCCTGCCAGGCCCGATCGAGGGCGTCCTGGGCGGCCAGCCACGCTTCGCGCCGCCGGCGGGCGGTCCGGGCGGCGCCGACGGCGGCCACCCCCACCTCCTCGGCGTACCGGCGCAGGTCGGTGGCCTCCTCGATGACCGGGTCGACGGCGGGCGGGGCGGGGTCGACCGCCGGCCGGTCCCGCTGCGGGCGGGCGACCAGGGCGGTGAGCACCCCGAGCGCCACCACGAGCAGCACCGACCAGATGGCGGCGGCCAGCGGCACCTCGACGAGGAACTGGTAGAGAACGATGTCCATGGTCGGCACCTCACGGAGGGTGGATGCGGGAAGCGGGCTCCGCGCGCCACCGGGTGGGGCGCGGGGCGCCACCGGGCCGGGCGGACGGGTGCGGTGGTGAGGTTTCGCGAGAGGGCGGTGTCGCGGGCGGGTCAGCCGCGCGGCGGCGCGCGCGACCCGGCGGTCGCCGGGGCGGGGCCGACGGGCATCCGGGGCGCCGGGGCCGGGTCGACCACGGACCGGCCCGCCGGGCCGGGCGGGACCGCGGCGGGGTGCGCGGGGGCGGCCGGGGTGTCGGCGGCGGCCCGGCCGGGGCCGGCCGCGCGCACCCCGGCGGCCGGGGCGGGGCCGTGGTCGGACGCCCCGATGGCGGGCGTGCTGCCGACCAGGGACCAGGCCGGCACGGGGTCGTGGTCGGGAGCCCCGACCACGGGCAGGCTGCCGGCCAGCGACCAGGCCGGGGCTTGGCCGCCCGCGTCGGCGGGCGGCGCCGGGTCGAACGACAGCGATCCGGCGCCCAGCGAGAAGGCGACCGCGACGGCCAGGCTGGTGAGCATCCGGGCGGTCCAGCGCGCGACCCACCACAGGGGGCAAGTCGGCGCGACGGGAAGCACCCGCTCACGCTACCGAAGCCGGCCGCGGGGCGCACCGCTGGCGGGGCGTGTCGCGACGTCCCGATCGTCCGGTTCTTCCCCGGCCCGCCGGCCCACCCGCCCACCCGTCGCGGGCGCGTTGGCGGCACCCCGGCGGGCGGCGCGGGAGCGGGGCCGGTCAGCGCCGCTCGGGGACGGCGACGTACTCGCGGGGGCGCTCCGTCGTGGGGGCGGCCGTCGTGGGGGCGGCCGTCGTGGGGGCGGCCGTCGTCGCCGGTCCGGGCGGTTCCGGCGGGTCGCCGGGGGCCGTCCCGCCGCCGGGAGCCGGCGGGCGGGGTCGGCGGGGCGGCCCGAGCCGGCGGGTCAGCGGCATCTCGACCCACCGGTGCAGCAGCGCGGCCAGCCCCAGGTTCACCAGCAGGAAGCCGACCACGGCCAGCGGCCCCCACCAGCCGGGCAGCCCCACGCCGAGCCGGTCGGCCAGCCGCAGCACGGTGACCATGACGAAGACGTGCACCAGGTAGAAGGCGAAGGAGACCTCGCCGAGCCAGACCATCGGCCGGGACCGCCACGGCGTCCGCGCGCCGCGCACGTCCGCGTCGGCTGCGGCGGCGATGACCAGCAGGTACGCCGCCGCGAGCAGGGCCGCCCACAGCTCGGCGCGGATCCACTGCGAGGCGACGACCCAGGTGGCCACGAAGATCACGCTGGCCGCGGTGAGGCCGGGACCCCGCCAGCGCCCCCGGCGCAGCAGCTCGGCCGCGGCGACGCCCATCCAGAACTCCAGGGACCGTACGACGGGGAAGACCTGGGTGAACCACCAGGTGCTCTCCTGCGGCACCAGTTGCTGACCGGGCCAGAGCGCCACGATCAGCAACGGCACCGCGACCACCACCGCCCACAGCACCCCGGGCCGCGCCCGGCGGACCAGCGGCAACGCGAACGGCAGACAGAAGTAGAAGAACAGTTCGCAGGAGAGCGACCAGCTCACCGAGTTGACGCTGTAGAAGTAGCCGGGGGTCGGGTCCCAGGCCTGGAGCAGCAGGAGGTTCTCCACCGCGGCGCGGATGTTGACCGGGTCGGCGAAGACCCACACGCCGGTCAGCAGCACCACACCCCACATCAGCAGGTGGTTGGGGTAGATCTTGGCGAGCCGGCGGCGCCAGAAGTCGCGTCGGCGGTCCCCGTCGCGGGCCGACCAGACCAACACGAACCCGCTGAGGATGAAGAAGAACTCGACCCCGGACAGGCCCAGGGTGAACAGCCGGTCGATGACGGCCTGGTAGTCGGGCTCGGCGACGATCCGCATGGTGCCGGCGTGGTATCCGAAGACCAGCAGGGCGGCGATCCAGCGCAGCCCGGTCAGCGAGGGCAGCCGGCTCGCCGGGCGGGCGGGCGGCTCGGGTCGTACGACGGTCGGTGCGCTGGTCATGCCGGCGGCCCGTCCGTCCGCAGGGTCACCAGCACCGCGCCTCCTCGCCTCGTGTCGCCCCGGGCGGCCGGCGCCGCCGCGTCGTGGCGGGCCGGCGGGTGCCGCCCGCCGGGCACCCTACCCGCTGGGCCCGCCCGGCCCCCGCATCGGCGGTCGCCGGGAGACGCGAATGCCAGGAGCGGGCGTCCGATGGCCTAATATCGCGGTCTCGGCACCCACGGGCGTGCCCCGACCTCGTCGGGCCACGGCGGGTCGGCGCCCACCAGCGCACCCCTGACGGGGCTGACACGACGAGAAGGACGGCACCGATGCACCAGCGGATCCTGCTCCGGGCCAAGAAGGGCCCGTTCGACGTCTACTCGCCGGAGGAGACGTTCGAGCGCAACTGGATCGGCGACAACACCGGCAACCTCGTGTTCAGCCACGCGGCGCACAAGATCCTGCGGACCTCGACGGCGCAGATCACCTCGTCGGAGTTCCGGGCCAACCCGCGCGAGGCGGACGAGATCAACGAGCGGTACGACGTCTTCGTGGTGCCGCTGGCGAACGCGTTCCGGCGCAGCTACGCCAGCCGGCTGGGCACCATGACCCGGCTCATCGAGCGGCTGAAGATCCCGGTGGTGGTGCTGGGCGTCGGCGTGCAGACCGACGTCAACGGCGACCGGGAGTACCTGCGACCGATCGACGACACGGTGAAGGCGTTCACGAAGGCGGTGCTCGACCGGTCGCACAGCATCGGCGTGCGCGGCGAGATCACCGAGGGGTACCTGCGCAGCCTCGGCTTCTCCGCGGTCGACGTGATCGGCTGCCCGTCGATGTTCCTGCACGGCGACAGCCTGCGGGTGGAGAAGCGGAAGGCGACGCTCACCGTCGAGGACCGGGTGGCGCTGACCGTCTCGCCGTACGTCAAGTCGATGGCGAAGGTGATCAGCTCGCACCACCAGCGCTACCCGAACCTGCGCTACCTCCCGCAGGACCTGAAGACCCTCGGCACCCTGCTCTACGGCGACCTGCCCGAGGAACGGGGCAAGAAGGCCGCCATCCCGATCCACACCTCGCACCAGCTCTTCGTCGAGGACAAGGTGCGGATGTTCGTCGACCCGTGGACCTGGATGGACTACCTGTCCGGGTTCGACTTCAACTTCGGCACCCGCATCCACGGCACCATCACCGCGCTGATCGCCGGCACCCCGGGCTACCTGTTCGCGCACGACTCGCGCACGCTGGAGCTGGCCCGGTACTTCGACATCCCACACCGGATCATGAAAGACGTGTCGGCCGACGTGGATGCCGTCGCGCTCTACGACGAGGCGGACTACACCGCGCTGAACAACGGGCACAAGGCCCGGTTCGACACGATGATGTCGTTCCTGGCCCGGCACGACCTCGGCCACTCCTTCGCCGACGGCGACAGCGCGGCTCACTTCGACCGGCAGGTCGCCGAGACGAGCTTCCCCCCGGCGATCCGCGCCCAGACGGCCACCGACCCGGGCGAGCTGATCGCCCGGATCCAGTGGCTGCGCGACCGGAACCAGGAGCTCGGGGAGAGCGTCGAGGAGCTGAGCGCCCAGCGGCTGCGGACCCGGGTGCGGGCGGCGGTGGGCGGTCGGATGCGCCGGATACTCAACCGCTGACCCTCCCGTCAAGGGCTGTTCAGAGACCCACGACCGCCGGCGCACCCACGCCAGGGCCGTCGGCGTTCCGGCCACGGACGGCGACGGGCCCGCCAGGAAGGCGATGGCACGCCGCGCTCGTACGGGTGTACGAAAGCGGCGTTAGGATGGGCGCATGTCCGGTGCCGCCTACCAGCCGTCGATGCTCGACCTCACCACCGACGGGCCCGCGCTCGACCGGCTCGCCGGGCGGCTGCGCCGGCACCGGCTCGACCGGGGCGCGTGGGTGGACCACCTGCCCGGCTGGGTCCTCGGCTCCGACCAGGTGCTGGACACCCTGCTCGCCGAGGTGCCGTGGCGGGCCGAGCGCCGCACGATGTACGACGCCGAGGTCGCCGTGCCCCGGCTGCTCTGCTGGTACGCCGCCCACCGGCCGCTCCCCCACCCGGTGCTCACCGCCGCGCGGGCCGCCCTGACCGCGCACTACGCGCCCGAGCTGGGCGAGCCGTTCGTGACGGCCGGGATGTGCCTCTACCGGGACGGACGGGACAGCGTCGCCTGGCACGGCGACACCCAGGGCCGCTCCGCGCACACCGACACGATGGTGGCCATCGTCTCGTTCGGCTCGCCCCGGCCACTGCTGCTGCGCCCGCGCGGGGGCGGCACGAGCCTGCGCTTCCCGCTCGGGCACGGCGACCTGGTGGTGATGGGCGGGTCCTGCCAGCGCACCTGGGAACACGCGGTCCCGAAGACCAGCCGGCCCGTCGGGCCCCGGGTCAGCGTCCAGTTCCGTCCCGCCGGCGTCGCCTGACCCGCCGGGGCGCCCGGCACCCGTCCCGCCGGTGCCGCCCCGTCCGCCCGCACGCGGCCGGGTCCGGTGGTGGGCGGGCACCAGCACAGGAGGCAGGCCTCCGGTGGTGGGCGGGCACCAGCGCGGGAGGCAGGCGCAGGTCCGCCCGCCCGCGCTCGGCCGGGTCCGGTGTCCACGCCGCCCAGATTCGCCGGCCGGACGGAGAGCGGAGACGACCTGGTCGGTTCCGCCGCGACGGCCGTTCGGGCCAGGGCCCGCAGGGGCCGCGCGTCCCGGGGCGGCCCTGCCGGCGCACGGACCGGCGGGTCGGGCCGGAAACGTAACGTGATCGCCCACTTTCGGGTAACCATGGACTTCCCGGGCCGTGTTAGCTTGGCCGCGCCCATCACTCTCCGCATTGCTCTGGAGCTTTACGTGCTCATTGGACGCCCGATCGCCCGGCGGTCGGGACCCGTACGCGTCCTCGCCGCCCTGCTGCGCCGCCACGTCGGGCTCGTCCTCCTGCTGGCCGCGGGGATCGCACTGCGCGTCACCGCCATGGTCGCCTACGCGCCGGCGCTGTGGTTCCAGGGCGACTCGGGCAGCTACATCCGGATGTCCCGGGAGTGGCCCGCCATGCCCCCACGTTGGACGTTCCCGTGGCTGCTCAAGGGTTTCGAGTGGACGGGCACCTTCGCCTCGGTGGTGGCGCTCCAGCACGTCGCCGGGCTCGCCCTGGGCGTCGCGGCGTACCTGCTGCTGCGCCGCCGCCTCGGGGTGCGGCCGTGGGTCGCCGCGCTGGCCACCGCGCCGGTGCTGCTCGACGCCACCCAGCTGACGCTGGAGCAGTACCTGCTCACCGAGACCCTCTTCACCACCACGCTGGCCGTCGCGGCGCTGCTGCTGGTCCGGCGGGAGCGGCCCGGGTCGCTCGCCGCGCTGGGCGCCGGGGTGGCGGTCGCACTGGGCATGGCCACCCGCCCGACCGGCGTGGTCGCCGTCGGCGCGCTGCTGCTGTTCCTCCTGCTGCCCTGGCGCGGCTGGCGGGCCCCGACCGCGTACCTGTTGGGCATCGTCGCCGTCTTCGGGGCGACCTTCGCCGCCACCGGCACGGTCAAGGAGGCCCTCGGCGCGGAGGGCGGGAAGTTCCTGTACGGACGCACCGCGCAGATCGCCGACTGCGACCGGCTGGAGCTGCGCGCCGGGCTGCGCAAGCTCTGCCCGACGCAGCCGCTGGGCCAGCGACCCGATCGACCGGACTGGTTCATCTGGAACCGGGCCAGCCCGATCCGCGCCGCCGAGCGGCCGGCGGACCTCGACGAGTTCGCCCGCGAGGTGCTCCGGCAGCAGCCGGGCGACTACCTGGCCGCCGTGGCGTCCGACACCGGCCGCTACTTCTGGCCGAGCCGGCTCGGCCCGACCGAAGCCTGCCTGGCGAACTTGTGGCGCCCACAGCCCGCCCCGACCAACTGGGCGGCCGACTACGACTGCGTGCCGCGCACCGCCGGTGACGACTACGAGTGGCGGCCCGCGCCTTCGCGGGACGTCGAGCCGAACGCGGCGAGCCGGTTCCTGCACGCCTACGGCCGACACGCCGTCCTCCCACCGCCGGCCCTGGCCGCCATGCTCCTGCTCGCCCTGGTCGGGGCGGGATGGCCACGCCGGGGCGGGCTGCGGCTGAGCATGGTGGCGCTGCTGTACGCGGGGATCGGCGTCGGGATCATGGTCTTCTCGGTCGCCACCTCGATGTTCGACCTCCGCTACGGGCTGCCGGCCCTGGCGTTCCTGCCGATCGCCGCGGCGGCCGGCTGGCAGCGGCTGCGGTCGACCCCCACCCGGACGGACCGACGTACGCCGGCTGACCGCGAGCCAGATCGGCTCGAACCCACCACGGCAGAGAGCAACGGGGCGCATGACGAACGAACGGGAGATCGAGGTCACGGTGCTGCTACCGTGCCTCAACGAGGCTGAGACCCTGGAGACCTGCGTCCGCAAGGCGCTGCGCTCGCTGGGCGAGTGCGGTGTCGTCGGCGAGGTACTGGTCTCCGACAACGGCTCCACCGACGGCTCTCAGGAGCTCGCCGAGCGGGCCGGCGCCCGGGTGGTGCACGCCCCCGTCCGGGGCTACGGGGGCGCCCTGCTCAACGGCATCGACCAAGCCCGCGGGCGCTACATCATCATGGCCGACGGCGACGACTCGTACGCGCTGTCGGACCTCGGCCCCTTCATCGAGAAGCTACGCGCCGGGCACGACGTGGTGATGGGCAACCGGTTCCGGGGCGGGATCGCCCCCGGCGCCATGCCGCCCCTGCACCGCTGGCTGGGCAACCCGGTGCTGAGCTGGCTCGGGCGGATGCTGTTCGGGCTGTCCGGCGTGCGGGACTTCCACTGCGGCATGCGCGGCTTCAACGCCGAGCGGATCCGCGCCCTCGGCCTCTGCATGCCGGGCATGGAGTTCGCCTCCGAGCTGGTGGTCCGCGCCTCGCTGGCCGGCTACGACATCGTCGAGGTGCCGACCACCCTGTCCCCCGACGGCCGGTCCCGCCCGCCGCACCTGCGCACCTGGCGGGACGGGTGGCGGCACCTACGCTTCCTGCTTGTGTTCGCCCCCCGCAAGACCCTGGTCCGGCCGGGTGGCGCGCTGGCCCTGCTCGGGTTGGCCGGGGTGGGGGTGCTCACCCCCGGCCCGCTGGCCCTCGGCCCGATCCGGCTCGACGTCGCCTCCCTGGTCTACGCGTGCCTGATGGTGCTGGTCGGGGCGCAGCTCATGCTCTTCGGCGGCCTCGCCGAGATCTACGGACGGCAGGAGAGGCTGGTCCCGCCGCGCGCCTCGGACCGGTGGATCCGCCTGCTGCGGCTGGAGACCAGCGCCACCGTCGGCCTGCTGCTGCTCGCCACGGGCGGGGCCGGCACCGGCGCGGCCGTCTGGCACTGGGGGCTGGACGGGTTCGGCGACCTGAACCCGCTCGCGACCCTCCGGGTGGTGCTGCCGTCGGCCACCGCCATCGCGCTCGGCGTGGTGGTGCTCTTCTCCGGGCTGGTCGGCAGCCTGCTCACGCTCCGCCCGACCCATCCGACGCCGACCGTGGTGCGGCAGCCCCGCCGGGAACCGGAGCTTCCCACCACTGGCAGCCCCGACCAGCACGACACCGCGACGGACTCGGTGCTCGCCGGGTAGCCGACCCCGGGCCGGCCACGGCGGCGGGGGCAGCGCGCCGCCGCCGGGGACCGGCCTGCTAGAAACAACTCCCAGGGTCGTCCACGCCCCCGTCAGCACCTCGACGCGAAGGGCGCCCCATGACCCAGCCCCCCACCCAGCCGCGCTCCCGCTGGTCCCCGTGGTCCCTGCACGGCGACGGCCGGTCCGTCCGCCCCGGCGACGTGGTCCACCCCGACGAGCGGCTCTCCTGGCCGCGCACCCTCGGGGTCGGCGTGCAGCACGTGGTGGCGATGTTCGGCGCCACCTTCACCGTGCCGCTGATCACCGGCTTCCCGCCGGCCACCACGATCTTCTTCTCCGGCATCGGCACCCTGCTCTTCCTGCTGCTCACCGGCAACCGGCTGCCGTCGTACCTGGGGTCGTCGTTCGCGTTCATCGCCCCGGTGCTGGCCGCGAAGGCCGGCGGTGACATCGGCCCCGCGCTCGGCGGGATCGTGGTGGCCGGCGTCGCGCTGGCAGTGGTCGGCCTGATCGTGCAACTGGCCGGGGCGCGTTGGATCGACGCGCTGATGCCTCCGGTGGTGACCGGCGCGATCGTCGCCCTGATCGGGCTGAACCTCGCCCCGGTCGCCTGGGACGGCGACGGCAGCGGCACCGGAGTCAAGGCGCAGCCGCTGATCGCGGTGATCACCCTGGTGGTGATCCTGCTCGCCACGGTGGCGTTCCGGGGCTTCCTGGCCCGGCTGTCCATCCTGCTCGGCGTGGTGGTCGGCTGGCTGCTCGCCACCGCCCTCGGCGACCTGGACGGGAAGGCCGTCGACGCACTGCGCGAGGCGGCCTGGGTCGGCCTGCCCGACTTCCACGCGCCGCAGTTCAGCCTGCGCGCGGTCGTACTGGTGATCCCGGTGATCCTGGTGCTGATCGCGGAGAACGCCGGGCACGTCAAGGCGGTCGCCGCGATGACCGGCCGCAACCTGGACCGGGACATGGGCCGGGCGTTCCTCGGCGACGGCCTGGCCACCATGCTCGCCGGCTCCGGCGGCGGCTCCGGCACCACCACGTACGCGGAGAACATCGGCGTGATGGCGGCGACCCGGGTGTACTCGACCGCCGCGTACTGGGTGGCCGGGGCGGCGGCGGTGCTGCTCGGGCTCAGCCCCAAGTTCGGCGCGCTGATCCTCACCGTGCCGGCCGGGGTGCTCGGCGGCGCGACCACCGCCCTGTACGGCCTGATCGCCGTGCTCGGTGCCCGGATCTGGATCGAGAGCCGGGTCGACTTCCACAACCCGGTCAACCTGATGACCGCCGCCGTGGCCCTCATCATCGGCGCGGCGAACTACACCCTCACCGCCGGCGACCTCTCGTTCAACGGTATCGCCCTCGGCACCGCCGCCGCCCTGGTCACCTACCACGGCATGCGCCTGATCGCCCACCTCCGAGGCACCACCCCGAAGCCCCACCAAACCCCCGAACCCAACCTCTGACCCCACCCCACCCCCACCCCCACCCAGATTGATCAAGAGGTTTGCGTCGCCCGAGAAGCTTGGGCTGACGCAAACCTCTTGATCAACGCGGACATGCGGGGTGGGGGTGGGGGTGGGGGTGGGGTTAGTCGCGTTCGATTTGGTGGCCGACTGTTGAGGGGCCGAGCATTACGGCGAAGCCGCTGCCGTCGCGGCGGGGGTCGGACGGGGGCAGGTCGACCGGGTCGCCGGTCGCCGTCGCGCCGACCGGGCGCGGGCCGATCCAGGCCACCACCAGGTCCGTCTCGCCCCTGAGGAACCGCTGCGCGCGCACCCCGCCGGTCGCCCGCCCCTTCGCCGGGTACGCCCCGAACGGCGTCACCTTCACCGTCGCGCCCGTGGAGGTGACCACCATCGGCTCCCCGTGCCCCGGGTCGTCGGTGCGGATCGCCCCGAAGAAGACCACCCTGGCCTCCGCAGGCAGGTTGATACCGGCCATTCCGCCGCCCTTGGGCCCCTGCGGGCGCACCAGCGACGCGGCGAAGCGCAGCAGCGACGCCTCGGAGGAGACGAAGGCGAGGGTCTCGGTGCCGTCGGCGAGCCAGCTCGCCCCGACCACCTCGTCGCCCTCGCGCAGGCCGATCACCTCGAACTCGTCCGAGCGGACCGGCCAGTCCGGCGAGCACACCTTCACCACGCCCTGCCGGGTGCCCAGCGCCAGCCCCGGCGACCCCTCGGCCGGCGCACCGAGCGGGGCCAGGCCGACCACCGTCTCGCCCGGCTCCAGCGGCACCAGCTCGGCGGCGGACATGCCGCCACGCAGCGACACCGTGCCCGCCTGCTCGGGGAGCACCGGCAGCGGCAGCACGTCGACCTTGAACGCCCGGCCCGCGCTGGTCACCAGCAGCACCCGGCCCCGGGCCGTGGAGTGCACGACCGCGCGTACCGCGTCGTGCTTGACCCGGCCGCTGCGCCGGCGCCCCTCGGACGCCTCCTCCGACTCGGCCGCGGTCCGGGCGACCAGCCCGGCTGCGGAGAGGATCACCTGGCACGGGTCGTCGGCCACCTCGAGAGGACCGGCCGGCGCGGACGCGGCCAGCACCTCCTTGAGGTCGCCGTCGACCAGCGTGGTGCGCCGCTCGGTGCCGAACTGCTTCACCACGGCGGCCAGCTCGTCGGAGACGACCTTCCGCAGCACCTTCTCGTCGTCGAGGATGGTGGAGAGCTGGGCGATCTCCTTGCGGAGCTGCTCCTGCTCGGCCTCCAGCTCGATCCGGTCGAACTTCGTCAGCCGGCGCAGCGGGGTGTCCAGGATGTAGCTGGCCTGGATCTCGGAGAGCTTGAACTGGCGCATCAGGCCGTCCTTGGCGGCCTGGGCGTCGTCGCTGCCCCGGATCAGCCGGACCACCTTGTCGATGTCCAACAGCGCGATGAGCAGGCCGTCGACCAGGTGCAGCCGGTCCTCGCGCTTGCGCCTGCGGTACGCGCTGCGCCGGGTCACCACCTCGTAGCGGTGCCGCAGGAAGACCTCCAGCAGCGCCTTCAGCCCGAGGGTCCGCGGCTGGCCGTCCACCAGCACCAGGTTGTTGACGCCGAAGGACTGCTCCAGCGGGGTGAGCCGGTAGAGGTCGGCCAGCAGCGCCTGCGGGTTCACCCCGACCTTGCACTCGATGACGAGCCGGGTGCCGTTCTCCCGGTCGGTGAGGTCCTTGACGTCGGCGATGCCGGTCAGCCGCTTGGTCTTGTTGACCTCGTTGGTGATCGCGGCGATGACCTTCTCCGCGCCCACGCCGTAGGGCAGCTCGACAACGGTGATCGCCTGCCGGCCCCGGCTGCCCTCCAGGTGGCCGATCTCCACCCGGCCGCGCATCCGGACCACGCCGCGCCCGGTCTCGTACGCCCGACGCACCTCGTCCAGGCCGAGCAGCACGCCGCCGGTCGGCAGGTCCGGCCCGGGGATGAACTCCATCAGCCTGTCCAGGTCGGCGTCCGGGTGGTTGATCAGCCACCGGGCGGCGGAGACGACCTCGCCCAGGTTGTGCGGGATCATGTTGGTGGCCATCCCGACCGCGATGCCGGAGGCCCCGTTGACCAGCAGGTTCGGGAACGCGGCCGGCAGCACGGTCGGCTGGGTGAGCGAGCCGTCGTAGTTGGGCTCGACGTCGACCGTGTCCTCGCCCAGCTCGCCGACGAGCAGCATCGCCTCCCGGGACATCCGGGCCTCGGTGTAGCGCGCGGCGGCCGGGCCGTCGTCGGGGCTGCCGAAGTTGCCGTGCCCGTCGATGAGCGGGACGTTGAGCGAGAAGTCCTGGGCCAGCCGGACCATCGCGTCGTAGATCGCGGTGTCGCCGTGCGGGTGGTACCGGCCCATCACGTCGCCGACCACCCGGGCCGACTTCACGTGCGCCCGGTCCGGACGGTAGCCCGCCTCGTGCATCGAGTAGAGGATGCGCCGGTGCACCGGCTTGAGGCCGTCCCGGGCGTCCGGCAGGGCGCGGGAGTGGATCACCGAGAAGGCGTACTCCAGGTAGGAGTCGGAGACCTCGGTGACCAACGGGTTGTCGAAGACCCGCGCGCCGGCCTGGTCGAAGGCGGCAAGGTCCGCCCGGGGACCGGTGTTCTTACGGCGTGCCATGGTTCAGCTCTCTCCTCGGCGGGCCACGGTCGGGCGGCGTTGCCCCCTGGGGGCATCGGTCTGGCGGCGGGCGGTCCTCATGCGTCGATCGCCCCCCGGTCGACCCGGTCGGCGGAGTCGATCAGCCAGTTGCGGCGGGGCTCGACCTTCTCCCCCATCAGCAGCTCCAGGATCCGCTCGGCGGCGTCGACGTCGTCGAGGGTGATCCGGCGGACCGCCCGGGTGGCCGGGTTCATCGTGGTGTCCCACAGCTCGTCGGCGTCCATCTCGCCGAGGCCCTTGAACCGGGGGATCGGGGTGACGATCTGCTTGCCGGACTTCTCCAGCTTGCGGACCAGCGCCTCCATCTCCGCCTGGGTGTAGGTGTAGGTGGTCTGCGGGTTGCGCCCCTTCGTGGTGATCTTGTGCAGGGGCGGCATCGCGGCGTAGAGCCGGCCGGCCTCGATCAACGGACGCATGTACCGGGCGAACAGGGTGATCAGCAGGGTGCGGATGTGCGCGCCGTCCACGTCGGCGTCGGCCATGATCAGCACCCGGCCGTACCGCAGCGCCGACAGGTCGAAGGTGCGGCCGGAGCCGGCACCGAGCACCTGGACGATCGCGGCGCACTCGACGTTGTCCAGCACCTGCTGGAGATTCGCCTTCTGCACGTTGAGGATCTTGCCGCGAATCGGGAGAAGCGCCTGATACTCGGCGGTCCGGGCGACGCGGGCGCTGTTGTGGACGAACACCCCGGCTTCGAGGGCGAAGTTGTGGTAATCGTCGACCGTCAGGTCGTAGACGTCCGCCGTCTCGTTCAGAGCCTCGACCGACACCACGCGGTGGTTGACCAGGGACGCCGCCTCGCGCAGCCGCCCGTAGTCCCCGTCGTACAGGTTCAGGAGCCGGTCGAAGCGGAAACCGGTGCGGGCGGGCCGCATCCGCTCGGCCTCGTAGGCTGCCGCCAGGTCCTCGTCGGCGTACGACAGCAACGGCGCGATACGACGAAGCGCCGCCAGGCGGCGACCGTCGTTCTGCCGGCTCACCCGCTCCTGACGTGGCACGGAGGCGACGTATCGGGCCCGTCCGTCCTGCGCCTTGGCGAGGTGGCCGGTGCTGGGGTCGGTCATCCGCCGCCGCATCCGACGGGAGTGCTGCTCACCGAACTGGGGGTTGTCCCGGTGCCAGGCCGACACGGCGTTGCGCTGGCGCTCCCGCTCCGCCGGATCCGCGAACTGCTCGACGGTCTTCCGGGACCGCCAGGCACGCAGATCGTGATCCTGCCACTGACGCACCGAACGATCCCGCCACGCCTCCCGGCGGGAGGGGTCGGCGAAGAACCTGCGGACCCGCTCTGCCGCCGCTTCCCGATGCTCCGGTTGCGACCAGTACGCCGCCTGCCGCTCACGCATCCGCTCGGCGTAGGCGCGCTGCTCATCGGCGTCGAGCGCTTTGTACCAGGTCTGAAAGGCCTGTTCCACCTTCGCCCGGAACTTGGGTGACTCGTTGAGCGCGAACAGGCGGGCGAGGCAGGCCTCTCGGAAGGCCGGATCCCGCCACTGGGCCGTGAGCATCGCCGAGCGGATCTGCCGGCCCCCGTTGTCGAACCACTCCCGCCAGCCGGCGTGGACGTGCTCACCCATCAATGCGGCGTGCAGGGCGGAATGAGCCGCCCATGTCATCCGCCGCAGGTTCCAGGCATCCGCCAGGTAGTGGGTGTAGACCCATTCCTCCCTGTCGTTCATCCAGACCCGCTCGTACCCCTGAAGTTTCTGCCCCTCTGCCTTGCTGGACAGGCTGCGGTAGAGCGGCATCAGGGAATCGCCGGGCGCCAGCGCATCGGCCCGCCGGTACGAGCCGTCGCGCAGCCGGAACAGATGGTCGGGAGTGCAGCGCACCGACTCGCCGTTGTCAATGGAGACCTGCACCAGCGGGGCGTCGCGCTTGGTGAGCCGAGGCTCCACCAACGGAGCGACGACCACCCGGCCGGCCTTGTTGGTCGTGTAGCCGAAGTGGCTGACACCCCGCTCCCAGTCGGCGGCCAGGTCGGCGAAGGATCGACTCCGCCCGGACGCCAGCGCGACCATGGTGTCGCCGGTAAAGCACCCGAGCGCGCTGTCCCCCTCAACGATGAACAGCTCGCTACGGTCCACCCCAGTCGCGCGGCAGTCGACCAGCTTGGGAGGCATGGACGCGCCCTCCAGGGCGGTCTTGCGGCGGGCGGCGTCCTTCTGCTGCTTCTGAGTCAGCCGGACCCGGGCCGCGTCCACGATCTTCTGGAGCACCGTGCGGGCCTCGACCTTGGTGCGGCGATCCTCCAGCCACGCCTTCAGGTGCGCCTCGATCAGCCCTTGGAGCACCTTGGTGATGCCGGCGGTGGACAGCTCGTCCTTGGTCTGCGAAGTGAACTGCGGCTCGGGGATCCGCACGTGCACCACGGCCGTCATCCCCTCCAGGACGTCGTCCAGGGTGGGCGCGTCCTCCTTGGGCCTGAGCAGGCCCCGGGCGCTGCGGGCCGCGTCGGCGAGGGTGCGGGCCATGGCTCGCTCGAAGCCCTTGCGGTGGGTGCCGCCGTGGGCGTTGCGGATGGTGTTGGTGAAGCACTCGACGGTGCGTTCGTAGCCGGTGCCCCAGCGGAACGCCACCTCGACCTCGGCACGTCGCTGCACGTTGGACTGCATGACGCCGTTGGCGTCGGCCGCGTTCTCCCGGTAGGTGCCCTCGCCGGTGACCAGCAGGGTGCCGGAGACCGGCCGGTCGCCGCTCGGGGCGAGGAACTCCACCATGTCGGTCAGGCCGGCGGGGAAGTGGAAGGTCTCCTCGACCGGCTCCTCGCCGGTGCAGTCGCGCAGCAGGTAGCTCACGCCGGGGACGAGGAACGCGGTGTTGCGCAGCTTGAGCCGGACGGCCTCGGCGTCCAACGTGGCGCCGGTCTCGAAGTACCGGGCGTCGTGCCAGTAGCGGATCGAGGTGCCGGTGCGCGCGCCGCGCTTCATCGCGCCGGCGACCTGGAGGCCCGGGCCGGCGGTGAACGTGGCGTCGGGGCTGGGGCCGTCGAAGGCCCCCGGCACGCCGTGCCGGAACGACATGGTGTGCACCTTGCCGTCGCGGCGGACCGTGACGTCGAAGCGCCGGGACAGGGCGTTGACGGCGGAGGCGCCGACGCCGTGCAGGCCGCCGGAGGTCTTGTAGCCGGAGCCGCCGAACTTGCCGCCGGCGTGCAGCCGGGTGAGCACCAGCTCGACGCCCGAGATGCCGGACTTGGCGTGCACGTCGGTGGGGATGCCCCGGCCGTCGTCGTCGACCTGCACCGAGCCGTCGGCGTGCAGAATCACCTCGACCCGGGTGGCATGACCCGCGACACCCTCGTCGGTGGAGTTGTCGAGGATCTCGTTGACGAGGTGACCCACGCCACGGCTGTCGGTGGAGCCGATGTACATGCCGGGCCGTTTGCGTACGGCGTCCAGGCCCTCCAGGTGCGTCAGGTCGTCGGCCCCGTAGAGCATCTCAGGCTGTGCGGTCAACTGGTCGTACTCCCAGGTCTCGGCGGTGTGGTGCCGCTCACCGGCTCGATCACCTCGCGTGGCGCGCCGCAGCGAGCCTAACCGGGAGGTGGGACAGGACGTAGGCACCCCGCAGTGTGCGGGTCGCTCCGCCGTCGGCGGATCCCCTTCCAGTGGGCGGCCCGGAGGACGCCCACCTCCGCGCCAACGCCACCGACCCCGGGAATCATCCCGCCCGACCCCGCCCCCGGGACGACCCACCCGCGCCACGGCCCCCGCCCGGCGGCGCCGGGGCACCCCTGCCCGAAACCCGCGCAGGGACGCCCCAGACGTTGACGCCCGTCACTCGCCCGTGATGTGATCACCGCCTCATAGAAACTTTCACATTTCCATGGATTGATGGAGGACGCGCATGTCCGTGTTCCGTCGTACCGCGCTCGCGGCGGTGTTGACCGTCGCGGCGGCGGCGCTGTCGACCGCCGTCGCACCGCCCGCCCCGGCGGTGGCCAGCCTCCCCACCGCCGCCGTGGCGCTCGGCGACAGCTTCATCAGCGGCGAGGGGGCCGGGGCCTACTCCCCGGTCGTCGACGTCAACGGCCTCAGCCAGGGCTTCCCCGGGTGGACCGCGCCGAACAGCAACGCCTACTTCTGCCACCGGTCCCCCAACGCCTCGCTGTTCCAGGCCAACCTGCCGGGCATCCAGGACCGGTTCAACCTGGCCTGCTCGGGCGGGCAGCCGTACGACATCGGCAACGCGTCGGTCAACCGGACCAAGGGACGCTCGGTCGCCTCCCAGCTCGACCAGCTCCGCACGGTGGGTCAGACCCACGACATCGACCTGGTGCTGGTGGGCCTGGGCTCGAACAACAGCTCGTTCACCTTCGGCAGCGTGGCGGAGAAGTGCGCCAACCGGTTCATCGCCGACGCGTGGACCGGCTGGTGGGAGTTCTGGGCGTACCTCGGCGGGCCGGTGGAGCAGAAGCCGTGCAGCGACGCCGACCTGGCCACCGCGGCGCAGCTGAGCGCCGCGACGGCGGAGACCACCGCCGCCGTACGGCAGATCCTCACCACGCTCGACCAGATCGACGCCGACGGCCAGCACCGGATCGTGTTCCAGGACTACACCAACCCGCTGCCGTTCGACCTGGCCTCGAACTACTGGGAGGAGGACGGGCGGCAGGACGACCGGGACAAGTTCCGGGACCTCGGCGCCGAGCGGTACGCGGCCGGCTGCCCGATCCACCGGGCCAGCCTCCGGCCCGGGCACAACTTCTCCGCCGGGCTGGGCACCCTGGTCAGCTCGGTGCGGACCACGCTGGCCAGCCAGTTCCCCGCCGCCGACCTGGTCTACCTCAACGTGCAGCGGGCGTTCGACGGCGCCCGGCTCTGTGAGCAGCCGACCAGCCCGTCCGGCTCGCTCGCCACGCCGATCCGGCTCCAGGACGGCGCGACCGGCACCTTCGTCACCAGCCTCGCCGGGAAGGACAAGATCGCCATCCAGCGGATCGCCAACACCTGCGTGAGCTACTTCCAGACCTGCCAGGAGTCGTGGCACCCCAACGTGGCCGGGCACCAGGTGCTGGGCCGCTGCCTGGCCGGGGCCTCCTCCACCACCGCCCGCGCGGTGGCCTGCGTCCGCTCCGGGGACGGGACGATCAGCGTCGGCTGACCGTCCGCCGCCAACTAGAAGGGGCCCCTGGCAACAGGGGCCCCTTCGTCATCTCCGGCCGAGGGTGAGCAGGAGAGGGCCGGTCGGGCCGTCGACCAGGTCGCCGAGCCGCATCTCGTCGAGGACGGCGAGGAACGCCTCCTGCGCGCGGCGCAGCTGGCCACGCAGCCGGCAGCCGGCGACCAGGGGGCAGGCCGGCTGTTCGCAGGAGACCACCTCGTCGTCGCCCTCGAAGGCCCGCACGACCGCGCCGACGGTGACCTCGCCGGCCGCCTCGGCGATGGCCACCCCGCCGGAGCGGCCCCGGATGGTCACCAGCACCCCGATCCTCTGCAGCCGCTGCACCACCTTGGCGACGTGGCTGCGCGGCAGCGCGAGCTGTTCGGCCAGTTCGTCCACCGTCGTACGGGCCTGGGAGGCGGCGGTCAGCATGGCGATGCGCAGGGCCATGTCGGTGGACCGGTTGAGCTTCACGCACCGACCCTAGCCACCGCGAACGCGCCGCGCCCCGGGCCGGACGACCCGCACCCGGTGTGATCCGGGCGACTCCACAACCGGGACCTTCGACCCTGAAGAGGTATCTGATATTCCTGTTTATTGGGCACGTCGTCGACGAAAGCGGACGACACCGGACGACCGCAGGAGGACATGTCATGCTCACGGAGTCATCAGCGGCGGTGGTGCGGGCGACCCTGCCCGCCGTGCAGGCGCACGGCGAGGCGATCACCGGCCGGTTCTACCGGCGGATGTTCGACGCCCATCCGGAGCTGCTGGACCTGTTCAACCGGGGCAACCAGGCCACCGGGCAGCAGAAGGCCGCGCTGGCCGCCGCCGTCGTCGCGTACGCGGAGCACCTGGTCGGCGCCAGCGACGCACCGTGGGGGCCGATCCTGGACCGGATCGCGCACAAGCACGTCTCGCTCGGCATCACCCCGGCGCAGTACACCGTTGTGGGCCGGCACCTGCTCGCCGCCGTCGGCGAGGTGCTCGGCGACGCGGTAACCCCGGAGGTCGCCGCGGCCTGGGATGAGACGTACTGGCTGCTGGCCTGCGAACTGATCGCCCGGGAGGCCCGGCTCTACCAGGGCGCCGGGGTGGCCGAGGGGCAGCCGGTCTGGCGGGCCTGGCGGGTTGCCGAGCGGGTCCGGGAGACCGCCGACGTCGTGTCGTTCGGCCTGGAGCCGGCCGACGGCGGCCCGGTGCCGGAGTTCGTCCCCGGCCAGTACGTCTCCGTCGCGGTCGACCTCGACGGCGGCCGGGGGCAGCAGATCCGGCAGTACAGCCTCTCCGGCCGGCCCGGCGCGGCGCGGTGGCGGATCACCGTGAAGCGGGTGCACGGCACCGCCGGCGCGCCCGACGGCATGGTCTCCACGTTCCTGCACGAGCGGGTGGCCGTCGGCGACACGCTGCGACTCAGCCCGCCGTTCGGCGAGGTGAGCGCCGTGGCCGGGGAGGGGCCGCTGGTGCTGGTCAGCGCCGGCATCGGGCTCACCCCAGCGATGTCCGCGCTGGAGCACCTCGCGGCCACCGCGCCGCAGCGGCCGGTGACGCTGGTGCACGCCGACCGGGCCGGCACCGCGCACGTGCTCCGCGACGAACTGCCCCGGCTGCACCACGCCCTGCCCAACCTGCGCACCGCGCTCTGGTACGAGAACATCGACGCCGCCGACGGGCCGCTCGCCGAACTGCCGGTGCAGGTCAGCCCGGGGCGCGTCGACCCGGAGCTGATCCCGCTCACCCCCAACGCCCACGTCCACCTGTGCGGCCCGCTGCCCTTCATGAACCAGGTCCGCAGCACCCTGCTGCGCCGCGGCGTCCCCAGCGACCGGATCGCCTACGAGGTCTTCGGCCCCGGCATGCTCCGCGACGGGGCCTGACCCGCCGCCGACGCCGCCCGTGTCGCCACTGTGGACGGCAGCGGCGCGGCGGCCACCGGCCTCCCTGGCTTCGGTGACCTGCTCGTCGACCGGTCGTGGGCGCGACGGCCGGTCGGCCCGAGGAGGTTAGGAGGCGAAGGCGAGGGTAGGGACCTGTGGTGCGCGTCCAGGGACCCCGCCGGCTCGACGGGTCCCCGCCGGCCGGGACGGGCGGATGGAGGAGGAAGAATGCGGATCGCGATGATCTCGGAGCACGCCAGCCCGCTCGCCGTCCTCAGCGGGAGGAGCACCGGCGGGCAGGACACGCACGTGGCGGAACTGGCGGCGGCCCTGGTCGACCGGGGCCACGAGGTACACGTCTACACCCGCCGCGACTCCCCCGCCCTGCCCGAGACGGTTGCCACCCCGGACGGCTACGAGGTGCTGCACGTGCCGGCCGGGCCGCCGCGCCTGCTGCCCGGCGACGAGCTGCTGCCGCACACCGGCGAGTTCGGCCGGTGGCTGGCCGGGCACTGGCGCGACGCCTGGCTGCCCGACGTGGCGCACGCCCACTTCTGGCGGAGCGGGCTCGCCGCCGTGCACGCCGGGCGGCGGACCGGGGTGCCGGTGGTGCTGACCTACCACGCCCTCGGCACGGCGCAGCGGCGGCTGCGGGGCGCACGGGACACCGGCCCACCGGGCCGGGCCGGCTACGAGCGCGCGCTCGGCCGGGCTGCCGACCGGGTTGTCGTGCAGTCTCAGGACGAGATCGGCGAGCTGGTCCGCCTCGGCGTGCCCCGGTCCCGGATGTCTCTGGTGCCCGCCGGGGTCAACGAGCGGATCTTCCGCCCGGACGGCCCGGTCGCCCCCCGTGACCCGGCCCGTCCCCGGGTGCTGACCGTGGGCCGGCTGACGGAGAGCATGGGCTTCGAGGAGGTCGTCCGGGCCATGCCCGCGGCGCCGGAGGCCGAGTGCGTGATCGTCGGCGGCCCGCCGGCCGAGAAGCTGCCCACCGACGGCTCCGCCCGGCGCCTGACCACGCTCGCCCGGTCCTGCGGGGTGGCCGACCGGGTCAGGCTGATCGGCGGGGTGCCGCGCGAGGAGCTGGCCAGCTGGTACCGCTCGGCCGACCTGCTGGTCGCCGCTCCCTGGCACGAGCCGTTCGGCCTGACCGCCCTGGAGGGCATGGCCTGCGGTGTCCCGGTGATCGGCACCGACGTGGGCGGCATCGCCGACACCGTCATCGACGGGCTCACCGGCGACCTGGTGCCGCCGCGCGACCCCCGGGCGCTGGGCACCGCGATCCGCCGTCTGCTCGGCGACAACGTGCGGCGCTTCGCGTACGCCACGGCAGCGCTGGACCGGATCCGCAGCCGGTACTCGTGGCGGCGCTGCGCCGAGCAGCTCAACCTCGTGTACGAGGCGGTTGCCACCGTCGCCCGGCCGGCCACGGCGGCGGCCTGACGACCGGCGGCCCGCTCACCGCCCACCCCTTACTACCCGCCGGTAGCTTACGGCCGTAGGCTGGTCCGGTGAGCGCGACCGAGGAGTACACGCAGGAGTTCGTCGACGTCGACGGCGCCCGACTCGGGGTGCAGATGTATCCCGAGCCCGACGGCACGGCGGACGCCCCGGTGGTGGTGATCTGGCCCGCGATGGGGGTGCGAGCCCGCTACTACCGGCCGTTCGCCGCCGAGCTGCGGGCAGCCGGTCTCGCCGTGGTCGTCGCCGACCTGCGCGGCACCGGCGCGAGCACCCCGCCCCCGAGCCGGGCCTGCCGGTACGGCTACGTGGAACTGGCCGCCGACGTCGGCGCGGTGCTCGCGGCGCTGAAGCCGAGGCTGGACGGGCGGCCCACGATCCTGCTCGGGCACTCCCTCGGCGGCCAGGCCGCCCTGCTGCACCTGGCCCTGCACGGCACGGACGCCGTGGACGGGCTGGCCCTGGTCGCCGTCGGCGTGCCGTACTGGCGCGGGTATCCGGGTCCCCGCCGGTACGGGGTGCTGCCGTACACCCAGGGGATCGCCGTGACCGCCCGGCTGCTCGGCGTCTGGCCGGGCTGGGGGTTCGGCGGCCGGCAGGCACGCGGGGTGATCCGGGACTGGGCGCACACCGCCCGCACCGGCCGCTTCCCCGCGCTCGACGGGGTGGACACCGAGGCGGCGCTGTGCTCGCTGGACGTCCCGGTCCTCGCGGTGAGCGTGGACGACGACCAGTACACCCCGCACGCCACCGTGGACCACCTCTGCGGCAAGCTCGCCGCGGCCACCGTCGCGCGCGAGCGCTACACGACCGCGCAGGCCGGCACCCCACTCGACCACTTCGTCTGGGTACGCGCCAGCGCGCCGGTGGCCGCCCGGGTGGCCGCCTTCGCCGCCGGGCTCCCCCACCGGGACTGACCCCGCCCGAGGACCGGCCCGGCCACGGTGCGTACCTGCGGAATCGGCGGGTATGCCGCACTGCCCGTACGGTGGAAGGGGATCAGATGTCCGAACGGCACACCGCACTGCGTTCGATGCACGACCTGGGCCTGGCAGCCTGGTTCGGCGGCTCCCTGATGGGGGCGCTCGGCGTCAACGGCGCGGCGGCACAGATCAACGACTCGACCCAGCGACTGCCGGTGGCCTCGGCCGGGTGGGCCCGGTGGACCCCGGTGAACGCGGCAGCGATCGGCGCGCACCTGATCGGCGGCGTCGGCGAGCTGGCGACCGAGAGCCCCCGGGTGCTCGCCCAGTCCGGGGTGGCCCGGATGAGCGCGGCGAAGACGGCCCTCACGGTCGCCGCGCTCGCGGTCACCGGGTACAGCCGGCTGCTCGGCATGCGGCTGGAGAAGGCGGGCGGCCCGTCCGTCGAGGGGACGACCGAGCCGAACCCGCAGACGCCGGCCAACGTGGCCTCCTGCCAGCGGCAGATGAAGATGCTCCAGTGGGCCGTCCCGGCGCTCACCGGCGCGATGGTGGTGGTCACCGCGTACATGGGTGAGCAGCAGAAGCCGGGGCAGGTCCTCCGGGGCCTGCTCGGGCGCGCGGGCGGGCTGGCCAGCGCGCCCAAGGCGATGGGGAAGGTGGCCGCCCTGGGCGCGGCCAAGCGGCACATGGCCATGTCCGGCCGCTGACCGCCGCGCCGCCCGTGCCCGATCGGACCGGTGGGGCATGGGCGGCGCGCAGGCGGGCAATCAGCGCCCGTAGCACCGACCCGACCAGCGAGGTGACCATGACGAGCAGGGACGGATCGACGACCGGCGGGGACGAACGCGGACCGGGGTCCGCCGCCCCGTTCGGCACCAGCGACGGGTTCGACGCCGGTCCGCCGTGGGGTGCCGGCGAGGACTCCCCGATGGGCGAGGGCAGCGAGGAGACCGCCGTCCCGGAGGGGAGCCTCGGCGACCGGCGGGCCGGCGCGACCGCCGAACCCACCCCGCCTGCGGGGCGGCACGGGTTCGGCAACGTCGAGGAGCGGCCGGTCGCGGAGGCCGGCCCGGGGGCGCCGCCCGACCCGGCGCCGGCGCGGCGCACGTTCCCGAACGACAGCGCCGGCGGGGACCTGCCGGACAACGCGATCGAAGAGGCGACCGGGATGCACCCGGAGGGGATCAGCCGGCGCGGCTGACCGGCGTCCCGCCGGCCGGCACGCCCGCCCTCAGCCAGGATCTCCGCCAGACGGGCGGCGTCGCGCTGGGCCTGGTCGCCGCAGTCGTTTGCCCGCGCGCCGAACGGGCAGCCCACCTCGGGAAGACCGAAGCGGAGGAACAGGAGAAGCGGATGCGCGCGCTGCGGTTGCCGGGATGGAAGTCGGAACCCGAAGTGGTCGAGGTGCCCGAGCCCACGCCGGGCCCGGGCCAGGTGGTGGTGAAGATCGGCGGTGCCGGCGCCTGCCACTCCGACCTGCACCTGATGCACGATTTCGAGGCCGGGGCGGTCCCCTGGAACCCGCCGTTCACCCTTGGCCACGAGAACGCGGGCTGGGTGCACGCCCTCGGCGCCGGGGTGAACGGCCTCGAGGTCGGCCAGCCGGTGGCCGTCTACGGCCCGTGGGGCTGCGGCACCTGCGCCCGCTGTCGGGTCGGCGTCGACCCGTACTGCGAGAACCCGGCCGGCGCGCCCGTGCCGGGCGGGGGCGGCGGGCTCGGCCTCGACGGCGGCATGGCCGAGTACGAGTTGGTCCCGGACGCCCGGCACGTCGTGCCGCTGCCCGAGGGTCTCGACCCGGTGGAGGCGGCGCCGCTGACCGACGCCGGCCTCACCCCGTACCACGCCATCCGAAGGTCGTGGCACAAGCTGCCGCCGGACAGCACCGCCGTGGTGATCGGCGTCGGCGGTCTCGGGCACGTCGGCGTGCAGATCCTCAAGGCCACCACGGCGGCCCGGGTGATCGCGGTGGACACCCGCGCCGACGCGCTGAAGCTCGCCGAGGAGTACGGGGCCGACCTGACGCTGCGCTCCGGCGACCGGACCGCCGAGGAGATCAGGAAGGCCACCCCTGGCGGCCGGGGCGCGGACGTGGTCCTGGACTTCGTCGGCGCGGACGCCACGTTGGCGCTCGGCGCGGCCGCCGCCCGCACCGTCGGGGACCTCACCATCGTCGGGATCGGCGGCGGCACGCTACCGGTCTCGTTCTTCTCCGTGCCCTACGAGGTCAGCATCCAGACCACGTACTGGGGCAGCCGGCCCGAACTGATCGAGGTGCTCGACCTCGGCGCGCGCGGGCTGATCAAGCCGAAGGTCACCACGTTCGGGCTGGACGACGCGGTCGACGCGTACCGGCAGATGCAGGACGGGTCCCTGGAGGGCCGCGCCGTCATCGTGCCGTGACCGCCGGCGGGGCCGCGCCGCGACGCGCGGCCCCGACCGGTCAGTCAGTCCGCCCCGAGCAGGCCGCGCACGTACGCTGCCTGGCCGACGTGTTGCAGGTCGTCCTCGACGACGCTGACCAGCCGGACCCCGAGGGTCACCGGCGGGTCCCACGCCTCGTCGACCACCCGGTCCAGGTCCCTCGGCCGCAGCCCGGCGAGGAGCCCTCGGGTCCGCTCGGCGACCGCGTCGAAGTAGTCGAGCAGCGCCTCGGCGGTGTCCGGCCGGACGGTGGCGACCTGCTCCGGGGTGTGCCCGAAGCCGACGTCGTCCGGATCGGCGGGCAGCCCGAACCGGCCGGCCCAGTCCCCGCCGACCCACACCTGCTCCGCGTCGAGCAGGTCGGCGACGTGGTGGTCCTGGATCCTCGTCAGGTGCCACACCAGCCATCCCACCGGATTCGCGCCGGTCGCCGGCGCCCGGCGCAGTTGCTCCGGCGACAGTCCGTCGACGGCGCCGCGGACCAGCCCGGGCAGCCGGCCGTAGGCCTCGGTCAACACATCACTCACGTCCACCCGGTCCTCCTCGACGCTCGACTCCCCCGGCGCAGTACCGCGTCAGCGGGCCGGCAAACCTCGGGCCCTAGGGTGATCGGCGTGGTCGCGGCACTGGAGCTGTATCTGGACACCGACGCAACCCGGCGCATCCGGGTGCTGTGGGACGCGCTGGAGTCCGAGGGGGTGCAGAGCATGCGCTCCCTGCTGGAGCAGCGGCACCGGCCGCACCTGTCGCTGGCCGTGGCCCCCCGGCTGGACCCGGAGCGGGTCGTCGCCGCCCTCGCCGGCACGGCGGTGGCGCCGCCGCTGCGGCTGACGTTCCAGCACGCCGGGCAGTTCGTCGGGCGGGTGCTGTGGCTCGGGCCGTCCCCCACCGCCGAGCTGCTGGCCCACCACGCGCTCGTGCACGGCCGGCTCGCCGACGCCGGCGTCGGGCTGGCCGAGCACTACCGGCCGGGGCACTGGGTGCCGCACTGCACGCTGTCCATGCGGGTGCCCAACGCCCTGATGGCCGCCGCGGTGCGGCGCTGCCTGGAGGTGCTGCCGCTGGAGGCCACCGTGGTCGGCGCGGCGGTCACCGACCACGCCCGGGGCGTCTGCCGACCGCTGCCCTGACCGGCACGACAGGAGGTCTGCCATCATCGTCACGATGTCCGCCAACCCGTCCACGCCGACCGCCGACACCGCAGGCGCCCCGGTGCGGGGCACCGTGCTCGAGGCGGTGCTGGAACGCATCACCTACGCCAACGAGGAGACCGGGTACACCATCGCCCGGGTCGCCACCGACCGCTCCGGCGACGACCTGCTCACCGTCGTCGGCCCGCTGCCCGGCGCGCAGCCCGGGGAGCGGCTGCGGCTGGTCGGCCGGTGGGGGTCGCACCCGCGCTACGGGCGGCAGTTCGAGGTGCAGCACTGCACCACCGTGCTGCCCGCGACGGTGCAGGGCATCGAGCGTTACCTGGGCTCGGGACTGATCAAGGGAATCGGCCCGAAGATGGCGGCCCGGATCGTGGCCGCCTTCGGCGTGGACACCCTGCGGGTCATCGAGGAGGAACCCGGCCGGCTGGTCGAGGTGCACGGCCTCGGCAGGAAGCGCACCGCGGCGATCGGCACGGCGTGGCAGGAGCAGAAGGCCATCAAGGAGGTGATGATCTTCCTCCAGGGCGTCGGCGTCTCCACCTCGCACGCCGTGCGCATCTTCAAGCAGTACGGCGACTCGTCGATCGCGGTGGTGCGCGACGACCCGTACCGGCTGGCCGCCGACGTGTGGGGCATCGGGTTCCGGACGGCCGACAGCATCGCCAAGGCCGTGGGCATCCCGCACGACAGCCCCCAGCGGGTGCGCGCCGGCATCCGGTACACCCTCTCCGAGGCCGCCGACGGCGGGCACTGCTACCTGCCCGAGCCGAACCTGGTCGCCGACGCCGCGACGATCCTGGAGGTGCCGGCGGAGCTGGTCGCCGCCGGCCTGGCCGAGCTGGTGGCCACCGAGGACGGCGTGGTCCGCGAGGCGGTGCCGAACCCGAGCAGCGAGGGCGCCGTCATCCCGGCGGTCTACCTGGTGCCGTTCCACCGGGCCGAGTCGGCCCTCGCGGCGAGCCTGGTCCGGCTGCTGCGCGACCCGGTCGACCGGATGCCGGCCTTCGCCGACGTGGACTGGCCCAGAGCGCTGGCCTGGCTGCGGGCCCGCACGGGGGCCGAGCTGGCGACCGAGCAGGAACAGGCCGTACGGCTGGCGCTGACCTCCCGGGTGGCCGTGCTGACCGGCGGTCCCGGCTGCGGCAAGTCGTTCACCGTACGGTCGATCATCGAGCTGGCCGCGGCGAAGAAGGCGAAGATCGTGCTGGCCGCGCCCACCGGCCGGGCGGCGAAGCGGCTCACCGAGCTGACCGGTCACCCGGCCACCACCGTGCACCGGCTGCTCCAGCTCCGCCCCGGCGGGGACGCCACCTTCGACCGGAACAACCCGGTCGACGCCGACCTGATGGTGGTCGACGAGGCGTCCATGCTCGACCTGATCCTCGCCAACAAGCTGGTCAAGGCGATCCCGCCCGGCGCGCACCTGCTGCTCGTCGGCGACGTCGACCAGTTGCCCTCGGTCGGCGCCGGCGAGGTGCTGCGCGACGTGCTGGCCGCCGACACCGTGCCCCGGGTCCGCCTCACCCGCATCTTCCGGCAGGCGCAGGAGTCCGGGGTGGTGGTCAACGCGCACCGGATCAACGCCGGCCGGCCCCCGGTGTTCGGCGAGCACCCCGACTTCTTCCTTTTCCCCAGCGACGAACCGGAGGTCACCGCCGAGCAGGTGGTCGACATCGTGGCCCGGCGGATCCCGCGCCGGTTCGGCCTGCGCCCCCGCGACGTGCAGGTGCTCACCCCGATGCTGCGCGGCCCGGCCGGCGCCGGCAACCTGAACACCCTGTTGCAGCAGGCGATCGCCCCGCACCGCGAGGGCGCCCCGGAGCGGCGGCACGGCGGCCGGGTGTTCCGGATCGGCGACAGGGTGATCCAGGTCCGCAACAACTACGACAAGGGCACCGCCGGGGTGTTCAACGGCACGGTGGGGGTGGTCACCGCCCTGGACCTGGACGACCAGACGCTGACCGTGCGCACCGACGAGGACGAGGACGTGGGCTACGAGTTCCACGAGCTCGACGAGTTGCAGCACGCGTACGCCATCACGGTGCACCGGTCGCAGGGCAGCGAGTATCCCGCGGTGGTGGTGCCGGTGACCATGAGCGCGTACACGATGCTGCAACGGAATCTGCTCTACACCGCGGTCACCCGGGCCCGGAAGCTGGTGGTGCTGGCCGGGTCGCGCAAGGCGCTCGCCATCGCGGTGCGTACCGCGGGCACCGGCCGGCGGCACACCGCCCTCACCCACCGGCTCTCCCCCGACCGGCCCTGAGCCGGGGGCGGCCGGACCGCGCCGGGCCGAGCCGGGGACGCCGCCCGGCGCTACCCGGTGCGCGTGGCCCCGACGACCGCCCGGCGCTGCGTTCCGTTACTCCGCGATCCTGGTACGGCCGGTCCAGCGGAAGACCACGGGCAGCTCGTCGGCGACCCTGACGGAGTCCCGCTCGAAGTGCTCGTACCCGCCGTAGTGGCTTACCTTGATCTTGTGCTCCGCCGGGGAGATCCGGTGGCTGCGCTGCTCGGCGGGGAGATTGTTCGGGCCGCCCTCCAGCACCACGTCGATGATGCTGGCGGCGTCCCCGCCGATCGGCGTCCGCGCCGACCAGGCGCTCCGGTCGTCATCGTTGACGATGCGGCCCGCCGTCCGGACACCGGTGGCGGAATCGGAAGAATCTGTCATCGCACGACCTCCGTCGCTTGTCGCTCCGCGGCCTCGTTCAGGTAGAAAGTAATCTAGGTCACAATAGCCGAACACCCTTAACGACCCCTACCCCCAAGTTGGACGGACCCTGGGCCGGCGGGAACGGAACGGGCAGAGACGGCACGGGCCCTCCCCGCCACCCGGGCGGGAAGGGCCCTCGCTTCCGTCAGCTTCGCCGGGCGCTCGTCACTCCCAGCGGAAGAAGCGGGTGGCCAGCACGGATCCGAGCACCGCGGTGGCCGCCAGGACGAGGAGCTGCGACGGCGCCGGGCTGTCGCCGGCCCACGAGGCGGCAAGAGTGTCCACCGTGGCTCCCAGCGGCGAGTAGTCGCCGATCCGGGCCAGCACGGTCGGCATCTGGTCGCGGGGCAGCCAGGCCCCGGCGAGGAAGAGCAGCGGGAAGAACAGCGCCGGGCCGACGGACTGCGCCGCCCGGGCCGACGGCGCGAGCGCGGCGATGAGCAGGCCGATGGCGAACAGGCACGCCACGCCGAGCAGGAAGGCCAGCACGAAGCCGGGCATGTTCGCCGGGGACGACTGGTCCAGCAGGAACCGTACGCCGATCGCGGTGACCACCGCGCCGGCCACCCCCATCACCAGGTTCACCACGACCTGCGCGACCAGCAGCAGTCCCGGGTGGACCGGGGTCGTGGCGAGCCGGCGCAGCACCCGCCGCTCGCGGTAGACGCCCAGCGCCATCGGCAGGGTGAACAGCGCCAGCATGCCGATGGTGAGGGCCAGGGCCAGCGCCGGCAGGAAGGTCAGCTCGCCGTGCTGCCCCGCGCCCTGGGTGGACGATCCCCGCTGGGGCAGCCCGAAGACGAGCATCAGGCCGATCGGCAGCACGAAGACGAAGAACAGTGACACCGGTTCGCGTACGAACAGCTTCATCTCGACGGCGATGAGCTTGGTCAGGGCGTTCACGAGGACCTCTTGTCGGTCGGCGTCTGGGTGGCGGCGGCCCGGCCGCCGTGGCGACCGGTGAGCGAGACGAAGGCGTCGTCCAGGGTGGGCTGCTCGACCCGGAGGGCGGCGTACCGGACCTTGTGCTCCGCCAGCGCCGCGAGCACCGACTGGAGCACCTGCTCCGGGCCGGTCACGGTCACCTCGTCGACGCCGCGGCTGACCCCGGTCACGTCGGGCAGGGCGGCGAGCAGCGAGTCGTCCAGCTCGTCGAGCGGGCGGAAGTGCACCCGGTGCTCGGTGCCGACGCGGGCGAGCATGCCGGAGGGGGTGTCGATGGCCACGATGCGGCCGGCGTCGATGATGGCCAGCCGGTCGCAGAGCCGCTCCGCCTCCTCCATGAAGTGGGTGACCAGCACGACGGTGACGCCCCGGTCCCGGATCCGCTCGACCAGGTCCCAGGTGTCCCGCCGGCCCTGCGGGTCCAGGCCGGTGGTCAGCTCGTCGAGGATGGCCACCTCGGGGCGCCCGACCAGCGCCAGGGCCACCGAGAGCCGCTGCTTCTGCCCACCGGAGAGCTTGTGGAATGCGGTGTTGCGCTGCTCGGCCAGGCCCAGGTCGGCAAGCAGCTCGTCGATGTCGGCCTTCTGCCGGTAGAAGGAGCGGTAGAGGTCCAGCGCCTCGCGGACCCGCAGCTTGTCGGGGAGCTGGCTCTCCTGCAACTGGGCGCCGACGCGCTGGCGCACCTCGGTGCGGTCCCGGATCGGGTCCAGGCCGAGCACCCGCACGGAGCCGCCGTCGGCGCGGCGCAGCCCCTGCACACACTCGACGGTGGTCGTCTTGCCCGCCCCGTTCGGCCCGAGCACGCCGAAGATCTCGCCCTGCTCGACGGTGAAGGACACGTCGTCGACGGCCACCTTCTCCCCGTACCGCTTGTGCAGGTGCTCCACCTCGATGACCGGCATGGGCGTCGTCCTCCGTCACGTGCGGGTTGCCGTCGGGAGGGCGAACCCTCTGGAATCGCGGCCTGTCTTGCGGTACGCGGAATCGGTCGCACAACGGCGACCGACGCCGGACATCATCCGGGGATCTGAGTCACGAATCAACCCATCGGCTGACGAACCGGGGGGCCGTCCGGGGCCGACCGGCCCGACAGGGGTGCCCACCGGTCACCGCGCGTGTCCGCCGCCGCGCCCGGCCGGCCGGAGGGCGACCCGGAGCCGGGTGGCGGGCAGAGCGGCAGCAGGTCCGCCGGGCGGGCCAGCACGACGTCGGGGCCGGCCGCGAGCAGGACCTCCCGGTCCGACTCACCCCACAACGCGGCCACCGCCACCACCCCCGCGGCCCGGGCGCTGACCAGGTCGGCGGGCGCGTCGCCGAGCAGCACCGCCTCGCCGGGGCACACCCCGAGCAGCTCCAGCGCCCGCCGCACGATGTCCGGAGCCGGCTTCGGCCGGGGCACCTCGTCCGCGCCGACGACGTGGTCGACCAGCGGCAGCATGCCGAGCCCGCCGAGCAGGTCCCGGGCCCGGGTCCCGCTGCGGCCGGTGGCCACGGCCAGGCCCAGCCCTCGCCCGCGCAGGACGCCCAGCAGCTCGACCACCCCGTCGACCGGCGTCACCCGGTACGCCAGCCGGTTGCTCTCCCGGACGAACGGGCCGGCCATCGCCGCCGGCAGACCCAGCAGCTCCAGCACCTCGGGCAGGTACCGGCCCGGGTGCCGGCAGTATTCCTCGACCGGCGCCACCCCGTCGCCGACCACCTCGGCGTACGCGAGGGCGAACGCCTCCCGGGCCACGCCCAGGCTGTCCACCAACACGCCGTCGAGGTCGAACACGACCGCCCGGACCTGGCCGGACGTATCCCGCCGGTCTCCCGCCCCACCGGTCACCGGCGGCACCTCCTGAGGGACGTCGACGACACGGCCGGCGACGGCCGGTAGGGGTGGCCGGGCCGGGGGCACCCCGACTACGGTCGGGTCGTCCCGGGACCCGCCGTGCCGGGCCTCCGGCGACGACGCGCACCGCGCCGGCGCCCACGCGAACCCTACCGGCGACCCGGCCGGGCCGGCGGACCGGAGAAGGTCCGGCGTGGCGTCGGCCCGGCGTGGCGCCGGCGCCGGATCCGAGCCGCTGGAGAGGGGCGCAGGGCATGACGTTGCTGCGTTGGCTGGCAGAGTCCGACGACGAGCGCCCGGGCGCGGTCCGGGTCGACGACGGGGCGGTGTCGTGGGTGGAGCTGCGCCGCCGGGCCTCGGCGGTCGCCGACGAGCTGCGCGGCGTCGACCGGGTGGCCGTCGAGGCCACCGCCACCCTGGAGACGGTGGTCGCGGTGGTGGGCGCGTTGACCGCCGGCGCGGCGGTCGTGCCGGTGCCGCCGGACGCGGGGCCGATGGAGCGCGAGCACATCCTGCGCGACTCGGGCGCGGCGGCGCTCCTCGTCCCGGCGGGCGGTCCGCAGCCGGTCGAGGGCGCCGGCCCGCCGGTGGTCCCGGTCGACCCGACCCGCGGGTCGGACACCGTCCACCCGGAGCCGGACCCGGCCGGCACCGCGCTGATCCTCTACACCAGCGGCACGACCGGGGCCCCGAAGGGCGCGGTGATCTCCCGGGGGGCGGTCGCCGCCTGCCTGGACGGCCTCGCCGACGCCTGGTCCTGGACCCCGGACGACCTGCTGGTGCACGGCCTGCCGCTGTTCCACGTGCACGGGCTCGTGCTCGGCGTGCTCGGGCCGCTGCGGCTGGGCAGCCGGCTGCACCACGTGGGCCGCCCCCGACCCGACCGGTACGCGGCGGCGGCCGGCTCCGTCTACTTCGGCGTGCCCACCGTGTGGTCCCGGATCGCCGCCGACCCCGATGCGGCGCGGGCGTTGCGCCCGGCGCGGCTGCTCGTCTCGGGCAGCGCGGCCCTGCCGGCGGCGGTCTTCGCCGACCTCGCCACGCTCACCGGCCACCGGGTGGTCGAGCGGTACGGGATGACCGAAACGCTGATCACGGTGAGCGCCCGCGCGGACGGGCCCCGCCGGCCGGGCACGGTCGGCGTGCCGCTGCCCGGGGTGCGTACCCGGGTGGTCGACGAGCACGGCGCGGCGCTGCCCGCCGACGGCGCGGCGATGGGCGAGCTCCAGGTGTGCGGGTCCACCCTCTTCGACGGGTACCTCAACCGGCCGGACGCCGACGCGGCGACCCGCACCCCGGACGGCTGGTTCCGCACCGGGGACGTGGCCACCGTCGACCCGGACGGCTGGCACCGGATCGTCGGCCGGGCCGCCACCGACCTGATCAAGAGCGGCGGCTACCGGATCGGCGCGGGCGAGGTGGAGGACGCCCTGCTGGCGCACCCCGGCGTCCGGGAGGCCGCCGTGGTCGGCATCCCGCACCCGGACCTGGGCCAGCAGGTCACGGCGTACGTGGTGGGTGACGGGGTGGACGGGCCCGAGCTGATCGACTTCGTGGCCCGCCAACTGTCCGCGCACAAGCGCCCCCGCGAGGTGCGGTTCGTCGACGCGCTGCCCCGCAACGCCCTCGGCAAGGTGCAGAAGACGAGGCTGACGGCCGACTGACCGGCCGACTGGCGGCCCCGCCGGACCGGCGTGGCCCGCCGCGGGTCCGCGCTCGGACCGGCGGCCGGCGGCGGTGTTCAGGCGGTGGGCGCCGGGATGCTGATCGCGGTTAGCACCAGGCCCCGGCCCACCAGGAACCGGCCGGTGAAGGCGGTCACCGGCACGCCGCCCAGCACCGGGCCGGGCACCAGCAACTCGGCCACGAAGGTCCCGGCCGGGTCGACGACGATGTCCGCCTCGGCGAAGTCCAGCCACCGGCCGGTGAGCGGGAACCACGCCTTGTACACCGACTCCTTGGCGCTGAACAGCAGGCGGTCCCAGCAGACCGTGGGACGGGCGGCGGCCAGCGCGGCCGTGCGGGTCCGCTCGGCCGGCAGGGCGATCGCGTCGAGCACCCCCTCGGGCAGCGGCGCGTGCGGCTCCGCGTCCACCCCGAGGGTGGCGAACGCCGCCGCCCGGCCGAGGACCGCCGCCCGGTAGCCGTCGCAGTGGGTCATGCTGCCGACGATCCCGGCCGGCCAGATCGGGGCGCCGCGCGCGCCGGAGACGATCGGCACCGGCTCGACGCCCAGCTCACCGAGCGCCCGGCGGGCGCAGTGCCGCACGGTGGTGAACTCCCGGCGCCGCTTCTGCACCGAGTTCGCGACGAGCGCCTCCTCCTCGGGGAACAGGGTCAGTCCGGCGGGGTCCTCGAAGCACTCGGACACGGCCACGGAGGGGGGCAGGATCTGCTCGATCACCCGCCGATGGTAGGTGCGCCAGGTCGCCGCGCCGCCCCCTGGGTGGTCGATAGGGGTAAGGTACGGGTGCCCGCCGCCCGGGTCGCCTGCCAGTCTGTGGGATGCCGGCCCAGGTGGCCGAGGCGTGCGGAGTGGTCGGACGGATGCGGGAAAGCGATGCTCAGAGGCAAAGTGGTGCGGTTCGACGAGGTGCGGGGTTACGGGTTCATCGCCCCGGACGACGGCGGTGACGACGTGTTCGTCCACGCGAACACCGTCGATGGCGACAAGTGGACGATGGTGCCCGGCGTGCCGGTGGAGTACGAGGCGGTGGAGAGCGACCGCGGCCCGAAGGCGCTCACGGTGCGGGTGACCGGCGGCGCCCCCGGCACCGAGCGGAGCGCCGCGGCCGGTGCCGTGCGCGCCCGGGAGGTCCCGGCGGGCGCGGAGGACGAGGAGGGCCTGTGCGACGTGCTCTCCGAACGGGCACTCTCCGCGGAGACCACGGAGGCCCTGCTGACCGCCGTGCCGGACCTGACGGGCGCGCAGATCGTGGCGGTACGCGCCCGGGTGCTGGCGCTGGCCCGGCGGCACGGCTGGGTGGAGGGCTGACGCTCCGTCGCACCGGCCGGGGCGCGGGCGCGTTCAGCCTGCGGCGATCAGCAGCGACTTCCTGATCCGGCCCTGCACGCTGCGCGGCAGCTCGTCGACGAAGTGCACCCGACGGGGCCGATGGCAGGCCGACAGGTACCGCCCGACGTGGTCGATGAGCGCCTGGGCGGTGAGCCCCTCGGCGGCGACGACGTACGCGGTGACCTGCTCGCCGAGGACCCGGTGCGGGATACCGACCACGGCGGCGTCGTGGACCCCCGGGTGGCTCAGCAGCACCTCCTCGACCTGGCCGGCGTACACGCGGACGGAACCGTGCACCACGTCCGTGCGGCGCCGTCCGATGATCCGGTGTGAGCCGTCCGCGGCCACGGTCGCGAGGTCGCCGGTGGCGTGCCACCCGCCGGCGCCGGCGCCGGTGCGCTGCCCGCGCCGGTCGACGTACCCGCTGAACAGCGTCGGCCCCCGGATGCTCAGCTCGCCGACCGCCTCGCCGTCGGCGGGCACCGGCAGATCGTCCCGGCCCAGAACCCGGGCCTCCACCCCGGGTAGGGGCGCGCCGACCACGCCGACGGCCGGCGGGGCGTCCACCCGCCCGGCCAGCGCGATGAGGGTCTCGGTGGTGCCGTAGCCCTGGATGAGCGAGTGCGAGGTGAGCAGCCGGAGGCGTTCGGTCACGGCGGGCGCGAGCGGGGCGTCCCCGGAGACCAGGAGTCGGGCGCCGGCGAGGCTGCGCGCCCAGGGACGATCCCGGGCGATCCTCGCCCATTGCCCGGGCACCGCCAGGTACAGGGTGCCGGCGGGGCCGGCGGCGGCCTCCCGGTCGAGGTGGACGAAGCGGCTGCCCACCCGCAGCGCGCCGAGCAGCCCGGACACCAGACCGTACGCCCGGAACAGCGGGGCGCCCTGGACCAGGACGTCGTCCCCGGTCCACCGCCACGCGTCGGCCAGCAGGTCCAGGCCGGCGGCGATGGCCCGGCGGGAGATGCGCACGCCGCGCGGCGGCCCGCTGGTGCCTCCCGTGTAGAGGATCACCGCGTCGGCGCCCGGTTCCGGCTCAGGCTGCCGGGTCCAGGATCGCTGCCGCAGGTCGACCGGGACGGCCGGCAGGCCGAGGGTGCCGGGGCGGTCCCGGCCGAGGACCACGGTCACCCCGGCCTCGCGCAGGATGCGACGGCGTTCCCGCTCGTCGGCGGCCGGCGGCACGGGCACCAGCGGCACGCCCGCGTGGACGGCGCCGACCATGCCGACCACCGTCTCCAGGCTGGGGGTCGCATCGACGGCGACCGCGCCGGCGCCCCGGATCCGGTCGGCGACCGCGTTCACGCAGCCGAGCAGCGCCTCACTGGAGAGGGTCCGCCCGGCGACCCTGACCGCGTCGGCCCGGTCGGTACCGTGACCGCACAGTGCCGGCAGCAGTGTCATCTCCGTTAACCCCTGTCGGGGACGTGGTGGCGTCTCGGCAGTGGCTGGGACATCACGGCCACAGAACCCTTCGCGTCATGGGTACGTGCAGCCCATATCCGGCCTTCCCCGCCGTCCGCGCGGGTGCTCCGAAATTAGGCTGCCCTTTAGCTTGGCACAACCCCTAGCCGCGCGGGTCCGGGGCGCTGCTGACGGGGCGGGCTGCCGGGGCGTGACGGAGCGACAGGCCAGGTAGGACGTGATCCGCGCCGGCTCTGAGGGCGATGAGGGGGCGGGGGCGGGGGCGGGCCCGGGCGGCGGCTGGGCGGCGGCGGGGTGAGGGCGCCGCGGCGGCGCATTCCGTCGCGACGTGCAGTCGGAAAAGCGCGGCCCGGACCGGGTGGGAAATAATTGGCGACGACCGCCGCAGTGGAATTGCTAATCAGATTCCCATCCGCTTTCGCAATGTTGAGGCGGGGCGGTTGGCGGAATGGCTCGGGCACCACTCCGGGAACCGCGCGAACGCGGCGCGCGGACAACCATTGAGGCCACATAGCTCTTAATTAAGGTCAATCTCGCCTATCCGCTGTTAAAGGTTCTAATCGGGCAAGAGTGTGGCGATGCCGCCGATGCGGATCCTCCCGTTTCCTCCACCGTTCGGCCGCCGGCCGGCGCACACCACGGGGGCGGGCGCGACAGTGGCGGAAGGTGAATTCTTCTAACCTTTCGCCGACGGGACACCCGGTCGATCGGCAACCGGGAGGAACACCGGGAGCCCGGCCCCCAGGGGCGCGCTGCCGGCCCGCCGCCGGCCCCACCCGCCGGGGCCGGGGGCCGGAGTCCACCGGCGACATACCCCGCCCGGTGTGCACCGGCCGCCCACCCGACCCGTCGGCGCCGGGCCGCCCGATCGGGTGCTGAGCTGTGCCTTCTTCACACACGGCGACGGTCCGACACCGGACGGGCCCGGGCCGCGACCGGCCGCCCTGGGCGCGGGACGCGGATTCCGGGGCCGCCGCTCGCCGGCCGCCCGCGCCCGCCACGACGCCCGACGGGCGGGGCGCCAGGCCCGCCGCCCGAGGACGGGCGACGGCGGCACGGGTGCCGACGCCGATCGCCGCGACACCTCCCCACCAATCTTCGGCAAGCTCCGAAAGCGCCCCACTTCGCGAACAGCATCACGTTACGAATTCGGCCGGCAACTTTCCGTTGCGGGAGTGCGGCAGGGGTGGGTGCACCCCGTCGACACCAAACCAATGTTTGCCTATCCTTTACAACTTCCGGCTTGCCGCCCAATTCTGGGACTGCCATACTCCACCATGCACAGCGGTCGATAGCGGGGGGCAGCCCCGAGGGGGCGGGAATTGTCGATGACGCTGGTGGGGCCAGGATTCAGAGGCGCCATGCAGTCAAGTTAATCGATGGCCTGCTCCCTGAATGAGACGGCTGTCTATATTCGCCTATACGGGAATGGGTCGAAAATTGCCGGTCTCCGATCTCGTCAGGCCCCTCGGCAGCCCTGGGAAGGTGGCGTACCCGGTGTCGGCGGACCCCGCGCTCCCTCCGAGGCCACGACCATGGAGCTGACCGAACGGAGCAGCCAGCTCGCCTTCCTGGAGCGCCGGCTCGCCGACCTGCTCCGGCCGGCCGGCCGGCTCGCCGACGACCGGCCGTTGACCGTCCTGACCGGCCCGGTCGGCGGGGGCAAGACCACGCTGCTACAGGCGTTCGCCCGGCAGGTCGCCGGGTCCGGTGTCCGCTTCCTCGCCGCCGGCGCGTCCCGCGCCGAGCGCACCGTCCCGCTGGAGATCATCCGTCAGCTCGTCCGGGCCGCACCACTGGCCGACGGCGACCGCGACCGCCTCGGCCGGCTGCTCGACCGGAGCACCCTCGCCTGGGGCGACGCCGACGACCGGGACGCGGAGGGCCCCGCCCTGAGCACCGCCGCGCTCGGCGGCGCGCTGGTGGAGCTGGCCGGCCGGGGACCCCTGGTCATCGCGGTCGACGACGCCCACCACGCCGACATGCCCTCACTGCGCTGTCTGGACTACGTGGCGAGGCGGATCGCCGGCCTCCCCGTGCTGATCGTGCTCACCGAGTCGCCCCGCACCCGACCGTGGCATCCCGAGGTGTACGCCGAGCTGCTGCGACCCGCGCGGCTGCGCCGCATCCGGCTGCCCCTGCTCACCGCCGACGGGACGTACCAGCTTCTCGCCGGCCGGCTCGGCGCGCCCGCCGCCCGCCGCATCGCCGACGAGTGTCACGAGATCACCGCCGGCAACCCTCTGCTGGTGCAGGCGCTCAGCGACGACCACCTGGCCGCCACCGCGCAACGCCCGGACCGGCCGATCGTGGGCGAGGCGTTCCGGGAGGCCGTGCTGAGCTGCCTCTACCGCTGCGAGCACCTGGTACTCAAGGCCGCCCGGGCACTCGCGGTGACCGGGGGGCCGCTGCACGGCAACCTGCTGTCCCACCTCGTCGACGTCCGCGCCGAATCGGCGCTGCGGGCGATCGACGGGTCGACCAGCGGCGGCCTGGTCACCGAGGAGGGGCTGTGCCATCCGGCGGTGGCCCAGGCCGTGCTCGACGGGATGACGGCCGAGGAACGCGCCCGGCTGCACCGGGAGGCCGCCTGTCTGCTGCACGAGGACGGCACCGCGCCGGAGCGCATCGCGCGCCATCTGGTCAGGACAGAGGAGCTGGGCGAGCCGTGGATGGCCCAGACCCTGCTGGACGCCGGCGAGCAGGCGCTGGTCGACGGCGAACCCGGCACCGCCCTGCGGTACCTGCGGCGGGCCAACCGCGACTGCACCGACGCCTGCCTGCGGGCCCGCATCCGCTCGGCTCTCGCCCGGGCCGAGTGGCGGCTGGACCCGCAGGCCGCGGTCCCCCACCTGCCCGACATCGCCTCCGCGGTGCGGGCGGGGCACCTGGGCAGCCGGCAGGCCGCCAGCCCCATCCAGTACCTGCTCTGGCACGGCCAGATAGACAAGGCCGTCGAGCTCGTCCACCACCTCGGCGAACGCGCCGACAGCGCCGACCCGGGCTCCGCCGCGGCACTGCTGGTCACCAGGGGGTGGATGGCCACCTTCTACCCCGGGGTGACGGCCAACCGGCCGATGCCCTCGCCGGCCATCCGGGACCCGCTGACCCTGGCCAAGGTCAAACGGCGGCTCCAGGGCGTGACCATGCTGAACACCGTGCTCGAACAGGGCGACGTCGGCGTGGTCGAGGACGCCGAACGGGTGCTGTCCACCACCGGGCTCGACGACGAGCGCAACATGTGGACCGCCGTCTGCGCCCTCGTCGCGACCGTCTACGCCGACCGGCTGGAGCTGGCCGGCGACTGGTCCGAGAAGCTGGGCGGCACACCGGCGGCACACCGGCAGCCCACCCCGGCGGCGATGATCGCCGCCGTGCAGGCGGGGGTCGCCGGGCGCCTCGGCGACCTGAGCCGGGCCCGGGACCTCGCCGACACCGCGCTGACCCAGCTCTCCCACAAGGGCTGGGGCGTGGTGATCGGGATACCGCTCGCCGTCCGGCTGCGGGCCCTCACCCTCATGGAGGAACTCGACGCCGCGGCCGGCTGCCTCCAGGTCCCGGTGCCGCAGGCGATGTTCGAGACACCGTTCGGGCTGCACTACCTGCACTCGCGCGGCCTGTACGCCCTGGCCACGGGGAGCCTGGAGGCCGCCCTCGCCGACTTCCAGCTCTGCGGTCAGCTGATGACGTCCTGGCGGCTGGACCTGCCCGCCCTCGTCCCCTGGCGGACAGAGTCGGCCCGGACGCTGCTGCGGATGGGCCGCCGGGAGCGGGCCGAGAAGCTGGTCCGCGAGGAGCTGACCCGGCTGCGGCCCACGCACGTGCGGTACCGGGGGTTCGCGCTGCGCATCCTGGCCGCGACGGGGGAAGGGCCGGACCGGGTCCAGCACCTGCGCGCCGCCGTCCGGCTGCTGCGCCAGTGCGGGGACCGGGCGGAACTCGCCCACAGCCTCATCGACCTCGGCCACGTCTACCAGGAGGTCGGCGACCTGCGGCAGGCGCGCAACGCCACCCGCGCGGCCCGCACCCTCGCCCAGGAGTGCGGCATCCCGCTGCTGCGGCCCAGCGTCGCCACCGGGGGCGCCAGGTCCGGCGAGGTCGCCTCCGACGTGGCGGTGGTGGTCGACGGTCTCAGCGACGCGGAGTCGCGGGTGGCCACGCTGGCCGCCCGGGGCCACACCAACCGGGAGATCGCCGAGAGGCTCTTCCTCACGGTCAGCACCATCGAGCAGCGACTGACCCGGATCTACCGCAAACTCGACGTCAACTCCCGCAGCGACCTCGCCGTCCGGCTGCGCCTGGGCCGCCCCAACCCGGCCCCGACGGGGCACGGCGCCGCGCAGTCGACCCCAGGCGGCCCGGAGCGCTAGCCTCCGCCCCGCTCGCCGGGCCCCCGCTCGTTTCCTCTTCCCCCCGTCATCGCGCCGTCTCCCGCCGTTCGGCAGTGGGCGCGCCGGACAGGCGTCGGCGCCGACATTTCGACAACACCGGGCCACAGTTTCGTCACGGACCGTTTATCGTGTCCCCGCTCGCCCCCCTCCTGGGAGGCCACTCCCCTGACCGTCGTTCCGCAACCCCTATCGGCGAATGGGATCCGTAGGTTTGACGTGGGAACGGTGGGGTCTCAAGGACGTTGTCGCACACCCGACCCGGTGCCAGACTCGCCTGAGCATTGAGGATCGTCCGCTGGGGAGCGCGGTCCGAAAGGGAACTTACAAGTCCACCCGGCACGGCGGCCCGGTGCGCCTCACCCCTACCCGGCGTGCCGGGTGGGCGCGGTGAGGGGGCTGCCGCTCGGCTCGGGAGGGGCGGTGTCGGTCAGCACCGGTGACCCGGTTCGGCGCCGCGTATGAGAGAGGCTGACACGAGTGGTGCTGGTGCAGCGGGACGAACAGATCGCCTTGCTCCGGAGGGCGTTCCGCGCCTGCGAGGAGCAGCGACGCGGACACGTGGCGCTGGTGACGGGCGCGGTGGGAAGCGGCAAGACGAGCCTGCTGGAGACCCTCGACGAGTGGGTGGTGGCCGCCGGGGGGCGGGTGCTCAACGCGGCCGGTTCGCGGGCAGAACGAGGGCTCCGCCTAGGGGTGCTGGGGCAGCTGTTCCACAGCGCGCGGTTGGACCAGGAGTCGGCCGACCGGGTCGAGAAGCTGATGCGGGACGCCGCCTTCGCCGTACCGCTGCCGGAGCCCGGCGGTGAGGGGGTCGCCTCCGGGGAGCAGGTCTGGGCGCCGCTGCTGCACGGCCTGTTCACCGCGCTGCTCGACCTGACCAGGTCCGGGCCACTGGTCCTCACCGTCGACGACGTGCACCACGCGGACCCGGCCTCGCTGCACTGCCTGCTCTACGTCACCCGCCGGCTGCGGCACGCACGGATCATGATCGTGCTCGCCGAGGCGTCGACGCTGCGCCCGTCGCACCCGCTGTTCCGGGCGGAGCTGCTCAGCCAGCCGTACTTCTCCCGGATCAGCCTGCCGCCGCTGACCGTCGACGCCATCGCCCGGCTGATCGGCGCCGGCACCGACGCCGCGCAGGCCCGGGAGGCGGCCGAGAGCCTGCTCAGGATGACCGGCGGCAACCCGCTGCTCACCCGGGCCCTGATCGACGAGCGGGGCCGGGCCGAGTCGGCCGACGACGCCACCCCCGACCCGACCGCCGGCGACGGGTTCGACCAGGCCGTGCTCGGCTGCCTCTACCGGCACGAACCGGGGGTGCGCCAGGTCGCCCAGGCGTTGGCGGTGCTGAACCGCCCGGCCCCGCCGGAGCTGCTCGGTCACCTCCTCGACGTGGTGCCCGAGTCCGCCGTGCCGGCGGTGCGGGTGCTGCGCACTTCCGGGCTGATGGAGACCGACCAGCTACGTCACCCGCGCATCCTGCGCTCGATCCTGGCCGACATGTCCCCCGAGGAGCGTCGGGCCCTGCACCAGCGCGCCGCCGAGGTGCTGCACGAGCACGGCGCCGAGCCGGGGGTGATCGCCGAACACCTGGTCGCCGCCGGTTGGGCGGACGGCGCCTGGGTGGTACCGGTGCTCTCCGACGCCGCCGGGCAGGCGCTGGCCTCGGGCCGCCCGGACCTCGCCGCCGCCTACCTGCGCCTGGTCGGCCGCGCCGAGGTGGACGAGCAGCAGCGCAGCACCACCACCGCGATGCTGGTCAACGCCCGCTGGCAGGTCAACCCGCTGACCGCCAACGGGCACCTGACCGAGCTGGTGCAGGCCGCGCGGGCCGCCGGGTGGTCCACCACCGCGGCCCTGTCCGCCGTGCCGTACCTGCTCTGGCAGGGCCGGGTGGACGAGGCCACCGAGGCGGTCAGCGGCTTCTCCCCCGACGACGACCACGGCGCCGCCACCGGCGCCGCCAGCCGGCTGCGGGCGATGCAGCTGCTGGTCTCCCTCTCCCACCCCGACCACCTGGCCACCGTCCGGGAGACCCCGAGCACCTGGAGCCGGGCGGCGACCGCGCCGACGACTATCAGCCCGCAGTTGCAGGCGGTGACCGTGCTCGGCACGGCGCTGATGCCGACCGCCGAGAACGACACCGTGGCCACCGCCGAGCAGCTGCTGCAACGACACCACACCGACGACGGGGCGCTGGGCCTGCTCACCGCCCCCCTGCTGGCGCTGCTCTGGGCGGGCCGGGCCGACCGGGTGACGGTCTGGGGGGACGTGCTGCTCAACCGGCCGGCGGCCCGGCACGCCCCGGTGTGGCGGGCGATCGTGCGGGCGGTGCGGGCCGAGGCGGCGCTGCGCCTGGGTGACCTGCCGGGCGCGGAGCACCAGGCCCGGACGGCGCTGGCGGACCTGCCCGCCCCGGCGTGGGGGGTGGCGATCGCCGGCCCGCTGGCCACGCTGATCGGCTGCGCGACCGAGGCGGGCCGGTTCGCCGAGGCCGACCGGTGGCTGGCCCACCCGGTGCCGGCCAACATGCTCCGTACCCCGCTGGGTGTGCACTACCTGGCCGCCCGGGGCCGGCACCACCTGGCCATGGGCCGGCCGCACGCGGCGACCACCGACCTGCGCCGGTGCGGCGAGCTGGTGCGCGCCTGGGGCGTCGACGTCGCCGGACTGGTGCCGTGGCGACTGGAGCTGGCCCGGGTGCAGCTCAGCGTCGGCAACAAGACGCAGGCCACCCAGCTGTTGCAGGAGCAACTGCGGGGCGCCCACGGGGTCGACGACCGGACCCGGGGGCGGTCGCTGCGGCTGCTCGCCACGACCGCCGCCCCGGACCACCGGCGCAAGCTGCTCTCCGAGGCGGTGAACCTGCTGCAGTCCTGCGGGGACCGGCTGGAGCTCGTCCGGGCCCTCGGTGACACCGGTCAGACCCTGCAACGGGCCGGCGACTCCGCCCGGGCCCGGCTGCTGGTCCGCCGGGCGTACCAGCTGGCCCAGGACTGCGGGGCGTCGGTGCTGGCCCAGCGGCTGATCCGGCGGGAGCCGGGCGGCGGGCTGCCGGCATACCAGGCGAGCACCGAGCCGCAGGAACCGGACGACGGCCTGAGCGAGGCCGAGCGGCGGGTGGCCGCGCTGGCCGCCCAGGGGCACACCAACCGGCAGATCTCCAGCAAGCTGTTCATCACGGTGAGCACCGTCGAGCAGCACCTGACCCGGGTCTACCGGAAGCTGGACGTCAAGCGGCGCACCGACCTGCCGGCCCGGCTCATCGCGTTCGCGGAGCCGCTGGCCGAGGAGGCGCAGGGCGCGGCGTCCTGACCGGACGAGCGAAGGGGCGCCGGGTGGTCTCCCACCACGGCGCCCCTTCCACGTACGCGGTCAGTCCATGGATCGGCGCAGGAAGCCGCGGGTCCCGATCGCGGTGGCGACGACGAACACGCCGGCGAGGACGGTCAGGCACAGCCAGAGCGGCACCGACTCGACCCCGGGCGGGGCGACCAGCGACCGGGTGGCCTCGCTGACGTAGGTCAGCGGGTTGACCGCGCAGATCACCTGGAACCAGGGCAGGGAGTCCAGGGCCCGCAGCGGGAACTGGGTGGCGCCGGTGAACATCAGCGGCGTCATGATCACGGTGAACATGATCTGGATACGGTGCGGCGGGACCAGGGTGCCGAACGTGAGGCCCAGGGCCGCGCCGACCAGCGCGCCGGCCGCCAGCACCACGATCACCTTGAGCGCCGTCAGCACGGGCCAGGTGACCCCCAGCATGAGCATGCCGATCGGGATCAGCACCAGGCCGGCGATCGTGCCGCGAATGGCCCCGAAGACGATCTTCTCGAAGGCGACCAGGGGGATCGACAGCGGGGAGAGCAGTCGGTCCTCGATCTCCCTGGTGAAGGAGAAGTCCATCACCAGCGGCAGGGCGGTGTTCTCCAGGCCGATCAGGAAGGCGTTCAGCGCGATGACACCGGGCAGCAGGACGTTGGCGAAGTCGTTGCTGGCGTACCCCAGCTCGCCGAGCACCTTGCCGAAGATCAGCAGCATGAACAGCGGCTGGATGAAGACCTGGGCCAGGAACGCGCCCAGCTCGCGGCCGGTGACGAACAGGTCACGCGCGAGCACCGCGCGGAACGTGGCGAGCTGGTCCAGCCAGCGCACCGAACGAGGCGCCGTGAACGCCTGCGTCGGCGCGGACGGGTTGGCGGGGGCGGTGACGCTCACCGAAGTTCCCTTCCGGTCAGGTGGATGAAGACGTCTTCCAGGCTGGGCTGGCCGATGCTGAGGTCGCGGACCTCACAGTTCAGGTCGCCGAGGATCTTCAGCGCCATCGGCACGGCGTGGGCCGGCTGGGTGCCGGTGTAGACCCGGAAGGACAGGGTGGCGTCCGGGTCGGCCGGCGCGGCGGGCATGGGCATGGGCGGCATCCCCGGGAACGCCGGCATGCCGCCGCCCGCACCGCCGCGCAACTGCTCCACCCGCTCCACGTCCGCGATGTTGCCGAGCGCGGCCTGCACCTCCTCGGCCGGCGCGCCGGCACCGACCACCAGGGTCAGCGTGCTGCTGCCCGGCAGGGTGCGGGTCAGCGCGGCGGGGGTGTCCAGGGTGAGCAGCTTGCCGTGGTCGATGATGCCGACCCGGTCGCAGAGCTTCTCCGCCTCGTCCATGTCATGGGTGGTGACCACCACGGTCACCCCCTGCTGCTTCAACTCGGCGATCCGGTCGTGCACGAACAGCCGCGACTGCGGGTCGAGGCCGCTGGAGGGCTCGTCGAGGAAGAGCACCCGGGGCGAGTGCATCAGCGCCCGCGCGATCATCGTGCGCTGCGCCAGGCCGCCGGAGAGGAAGTCGGTGCGAAGCTTGGCCATCTCCGTGAGGCCCATCTGCTCCAGCAGCTCGTCCGCCCGCCGGTTGCGCTCGGCCCGCGGCACGCGGTGGTACGCCGCGTGGAACACCAGGTTCTGCCGGACGGTCAACGCCCGGTCCAGGTTCACCCGCTGCGGCACGACCGCCAGCAACTGCCGGGCCACGGCCGGCGCGCCGATCACGTCCGCGCCGCAGACGGTGGCCCGACCCGAGGTGGCTCGCACCCGCGTGGTCAGCACCCCGATCGTCGTCGTCTTGCCCGCGCCGTTCGGCCCGAGCAGACCGAAGACCTCACCAGCGGCGACGGTGAAACTCAGTCCGTCCACCGCCGGTGGCATGTTGGGCTGGTACTGCTTGACCAGCTCCGTGACCACCACTGCCTCGTCCACGTCGTCATGCTCCCGTCCAGGTCATCTGTGTGACAGATAGCGATCTTTGAATAGGGGGCGCTAGGGGGACCGCAGGGGCGCGGGCCCTCACAGGTCGTGCCCGGCCAGCCACCCCTGCAGGCTCGCGGCCAGCTCCGGGCCCCGGTCGGCGACCATGCTGAAGTGGTCGCCGGCCGCGTCCACCGTCTCGTGCGGGTACGGCCACCGGGACCGCCAGCCGTCGGCCTCCCCCGTCCACTGCCCCAGCGGCTCGCTGGCCCGCACCAGCAGAGTCGCCGACGTCATCGGGGCGGGCTGCCAGTCCAGGAACAACGGCAGGTACCCGGCCCAAGCGGTGGTCCGCCAGTCGTCCATCGGGGTGTACGCGCTGTCCCGCTCGGTCATCCCGTCGAGCAGCTCCGGCACCCAGCCGCCGAGCACCTCGCTGTCGGCCGGGTAGGTGTCCATCAGCACCACGGCGGCCGGCGGCCGGCCCTGGCGGTCCAGCTCGCGGGCGAGCACGTTGGCGACCATCGCGCCGCCGGAGTGCCCGCCCAGCACGTACGGGCCGTCGCCGACGGCGCGCAGCACCGTGTCGGCGTGCACCCGCAGCAGGGCGTCCAGGTCGGCGGGCAGCTCCTCGCCCGCCCCGAAGCCGGGGTTGGGCAGCGCCCAGACGTCGCGCAGGCCGCGGAAGCCGGACGCGAGCCGGGCGTACTCGTGCGCGCCGGAGAGCAGCGACATGGTGCAGCAGAAGACCAGCGACGCGCCGGCGCCGCCCTCGGCCAGCCGGAGGATCCCGGCCGGCCGGGAGAGCTGCCCGGGGTCGGTGAAGGACGGCCGGAACTGGGCGAGCTTGACCAGCAGCTCGGCGTACCCGGCGGAGTCCTCGCGAGCCTTGGGCTGGTTGAACAGCCCGCCGAGCAGCCCGCCGCCGCCCGCCCCGCCGCCGTCCCCCGCTCCGGTCCCCGCGTCGCCGGCCGCGCCCGCGCCGAGGAGCTGGCCGAGCAGGTGCCGGGCCAGCGCCGTCGGGGTGGGATGGTCGAACAGCAGGGTCGCGGACAGCTCCGCCCCGGTCTCCTGGCGCAGCGCGTCGCGCAGCTCCAGGGCGGTCAGCGAGTCGAAGCCGAGCTCCAGGAAATCCCGGTCGGCCTCGATCGCCCCGGGCGAGGCGTGCCCGAGCACCGTGGCCACCCGCGCCCGGACCAGGTCCAGCAGGATCCGCTGCCGGTCCGCGGCGGTGCTGCCGGTCAGCCGGGTCAGCAGCGCCCGGGCCGGGTCGCCGGCGTCGCCCCCGGCGGGCCCGTCCGCCGCTGCGGCGGCCATCGCCTCGGGAACGCCGCGCAGCAGCGGGCTGGGCCGTACCGCGGTGAAGGCCGGCACGAACGCGGGCCAGTCGATGTCGGCGACGGCGAGCTGGTCGTCGCCCCGGCCCACGGCCTGCTGCAACGCGGCGACGGCCAGCTCGGCGTCGAGCGGCCGGACACCCCGGCGGAGCAGCTGCCCCGGCTCGGCGACCTCGTCGGCCCACGGCACCCAGGCCAGCACGGTGGCCGGCCGGCCGGCGGCCCGGCGGTGGGCGGCCAGCGCCTCCAGGCCCGCGCCGGCGGCTGCCGTGACCGCCGCGCCGCCGCCACCCCAGGTGGCGGCGGTGGAGGTGAAGACCACGAACTCGTCGACGGGCCGGCCGGCGCAGGCGGAGTCGAGCAGCTCCACGGCGGCGACGCGGGCGGCGACGGCGGCGGCCAGCTCCGCCGGGTCCAGTCCGGCGACCGGCTCGCCGGCCCCACCGGCGTCGGCCACGTGGACGACCGTGCGGACCGGATGGCCGTCGGCGGCGAGCCGGTCCAGCAGGTCGGGCAGCGCGGCGGGATCGCCGACACCGGTGACCTCGACGCCCCGCCCGGTCAGCTCCGCCGCCGCCCCGGCGGGCAGGGCCGCCCCGGTCAGGACCAGGTGCGCCGCGCCCCGGTCGGCGAGCCAGCGCAGCACGTGCGGGCCCCGCACGCCGGCCGCGCCGTCGACCAGCACCGCTCCCCTGGGATGCCAGTCCTCGTCGGCGGCGGCGGGGCCGGTCGGGGCGGGTTCCAGCCGCCGCGCATACACCCCGGTGGGCCGGACCGCGAGCTGATCCTCGTCGCCCCCGGCCGCGACGAGCCGGGCCAGCGCCGCGAGGGCGGCGTCGTCCGGCTCCGCCGGCAGGTCGACCAGGCCGCCCCACAGCCGCGGCATCTCCAGGGCGAGCACCCGGCCCAGACCCCAGACGTACGCCCCGGCGACGCCCGGCGCGGGGTCGTCCTGGTCCACGGCGACGGCTCCCCGGGTCACGCACCACACCGGCGCACCGGCGTCGGCCGCGCCCAGGGCCCGGACCAGCGCGGCGGTACCGGCCAGCGCGGCGGTACCGGTCGAGGCGCCCACCGCCGAAGCGGCGGTACCGGTCGAGGCGCCCACCGCCAGCAGCGACACCACGGCCGACGGGGCGTCCCCGGCGGGCAGCACGAGGTCGCCGGGGTCGTCGCCCACGGGCACCAGCACCGGCGACAGGCCCTCGGCGCGCAGCGCGGCCAGCACCGGGTCCGCGTCCGTGCCGGTCGGCACGACCACCAGGCAGGGGCCGACCGGCGGGGTGCCGGCGGCCGGCGGGGCAAGTCCGGTCGGCGGGGCGATCCGCGCCCAGCCGGCCCGATACCGCAGGCCGTCCAGCTCCGTACGGCGGCGCTGCCGGCCCCGGTACGCCCCGAGGACGGGCAGCAGCTCGACCAGGGCGTCCCGCCGGTCGCCGCCGAGGCCGAGGACGGCGGCCAGCGCGGCGGGCTCGTCGGCCTCGACGGCGGCCCAGAAGTCCCCGTCCACGGCGTCCGCCGCCGGGGGCGGGGCGAGGTGGAACCCGGGCGGCTCCGGCCAGTACCGCTCGTGGTGGAAGGCGTAGGTAGGCAGGTCGACGCGGGCCGCGTCGGTGCCGGTGAACAGGGCGGGCCAGTCCACCGCCGCGCCCCGCAGGTCCACGGCGGCGAGGGCGGCGAGCAGCCCGGCCGCCTCCGGCTGGTCCCGGCGGGCCACCGGCACGAAGGCCGCCGCGTCGGCGTCGGGCAGGCACTCCCGGCCCAGCGCGGTGAGCGCGCCGTCCGGGCCCAGCTCCAGGAAGGTGCCCACCCCGGCGGCGGCCAGGGTGACGACGCCGGCGTGGAAGCGCACCGTGTCCCGGACGTGGTCGACCCAGTAGCCGGGGTCGGTGGCCTGCTCGGCGGTGAGCACGTCGCCGGTGCGGTCGGAGACGACCGGCAGCCTCGGCGGGTGCCAGGTGACCTTCTCGGCGACCACCCTGAAGTCGGCGAGCATGGCGTCCATCCGGGCGGAGTGGAACGCGTGGCTGACCCGCAGCCGGCGGGTCCGCCTGCCCTGCTCGGCGAGGCGCTCACCGGCCGCGAGCACGGCGTCGGCGTCACCGGAGAGCACCACCGACGCGGGGCCGTTCACGGCGGCCAGGGCGACCCGGTCGTTGAGCTGCGACGCCACCTCGGCCTCGGACGCCCGGACCGCCAGCATCGCCCCGCCGTCGGGCAGGGCCTGCATCAGCCGGCCCCGGGCGGCCACCAGGGTCGCCGCGTCGGCCAGCGACAGCACCCCGGCGACGTGCGCCGCGGCCAGCTCGCCGACGGAGTGCCCGAGCAGCTGCTGCGGGCGCAGCCCCCACGCGGTGACCAGCCGGTAGGCGGCCACCTCGTACGCGAACAGCGCCGGCTGGGTGAACTCGGTGCGGTCCAGCAGGGCCGCCTCGGGCGAGCCCGGGTCGGCGAAGACGACCTCGCGCAGCGGGCGGGCCAGGTGCCGGTCGAGTTCGGCGGCCACCTCGTCGAAGGCAGCGGCGAACACCGGGAACCGGCGGTGCAGCTCGGCGCCCATCCCGGGGCGCTGCGCGCCTTGGCCGGTGAAGAGGAAGGCGAGCTTGCCGGCCGGACGGGCCACCCCACGGGTCACGCCCGCGGCGGGCCGGTCCTCGGCGACGGCCCGCAGGCCGGCGCGCAGCGCGTCGCCGTCCGCGCCGGTCACGGCCGCCCGGTGCGGCAGCGCCGCCCGGGTGGTGACCAGCGAGTACGCCACGTCGGCCGGGGTCAGGTCGGGGTGGGCGGCCAGGTGGTCCAGCAGCCGGCGGGCCTGCCCCGCGAGGGCCGGCGCGGAGCGGGCGGAGACGATCCACGGCGCCGGTGGGGCGGGCGCCCCGGCGGGGCGGGGAGACGGCACGTCGGCGGGGTCGGGCTGCTCGATGATGGTGTGCGCGTTGGTGCCGCTGACCCCGAACGCGGACACCCCGACGCGGCGCGGCTGCCCGGTCTCCGGCCACGGCATCGCCTCCGTGAGCAGGGACACCGCCCCGGCCGACCAGTCGACGTGCGGGGTGGGCCGGTCGACGTGCAGGGTGGACGGCAGCGTCCCGTGCCGCATGGCGTGGACCATCTTGATGATGCCGGCGACCCCGGCGGCCGCCTGGGTGTGGCCGATGTTCGACTTCACCGAGCCGAGCAGCAGCGGCCGGTCCGCCGGCCGGTCCCGCCCGTACGTGGCGAGCAGCGCCTGCGCCTCGATCGGGTCGCCGAGGGTGGTGCCGGTGCCGTGCGCCTCCACCACGTCGACCTGGTCGGCGGTCAGCCCGGCGTTGGCCAGCGCCTGCTTGATCACCCGGCGCTGGGAGGGGCCGTTGGGGGCGGTGAGCCCGCTGCTGGCTCCGTCCTGGTTGACCGCGCTGCCGCGCACCACGGCGAGGACCCGGTGGCCGTTGCGGCGGGCGTCGGAGAGCCGCTCGACGAGCAGCATGCCGACCCCCTCGGACCAGCCGGTGCCGTCGGCGGCGGCGGCGAACGACTTGCACCGCCCGTCGGTGGACAGGCCACGCTGGCGGGAGAACTCCACGAAGACCGTCGGGGTGGCCATCACCGACACCCCGCCGGCCAGCGCCAGGGTGCACTCGCCCAGCCGCAGCGCCTGGCAGGCCAGGTGCAGCGCGACCAGCGACGACGAGCAGGCGGTGTCCACGGTGACCGCCGGTCCCTCCAGCCCGAGGGCGTACGAGATCCGGCCGCTGGCCACGGCGGCGGCGCTGCCGGTGCCGAGGTACCCCTCGACGCCGCCGCCGACCCCGGACAGCAGGGCCGCGTAGTCGCCCTGGCTGCTGGTCGCCGCGTACACGCCGGTGGGCGCTCCGCGCAGCGTGGTCGGGTCGATCCCGGCCCGCTCGAACGCCTCCCACGCGGCCTCCAGCAGCAGCCGCTGCTGCGGGTCCATGGCCAGCGCCTCGCGGGGGCTGATGCCGAAGAAGGCGGGGTCGAAGTCGCCGGCGGAGTAGAGGAACCCGCCCTCCCGAACGTACGAGGTGCCCCGGCTGGCCGGGTCGGTGTCGTACAGGGCGTCGAGGTTCCACCCCCGGTCGTCGGGGAACGGCGCCATCGCGTCGGCCCCGGCGGCGACCAGGTCCCAGAGCTGCTCCGGCGAGCGCACGCCGCCGGGGAACCGGCAGCTCATCCCGATGATCGCCACCGGTTCGGTGAGCGTGGCGGCGAGCTGCTGGTTCTGCTGCTTGAGCTTCTGGTTGTCGAGCAGGGACGCGCGCAGCGCGCTGACGACCTCGTCCAGTGAGATGCTCATCGAGGGCTCCTTGCGGCCAGCCGGGTCACGAGTCGGAGCCTTCCAGGGCCATCCGGACCAGACCGGCGACGTCCAGTTCGCGGATCTCGGCCTCCGGCGCGGCCGGGACGGCCACCGGCGTGTCCGCGACCGGTCCGGCCGCGCGGGCCAGCTGGAGCAGCTGGTCGAGCAGCCCGGCCTGGCGCAGCTGGTCCAGCGGGATCGCGGCCAGCACCCGGCGGACGGACTCCTCGTCGTCGCCGGCCGCCGCGCCCGCGTCGGGGAAGAGCTCCTCGTAGAGGTGGTCGGCCAGGCCGGCCGGGGTCGGGTAGTCGAAGACGACCGTGGTGGGCAGCTCGTGCCCGGTCGCCGCGGTGAGCAGGTTGCGCAGTTCCACGGCGGTCAGCGAGTCGAAGCCGAGGTCGAGGAAGCCCCGGTCGGTCTCGATCGCGTCGCCGGAGGAGTGGCCGAGCACCTTCGCCGCGTCCACCCGCACCATCTCCAGCAGCGCCGCCCGCCGCTCCTCGCCGGGCAGCGCGCGCAGCCCGGCGAGCAGGTCCCGGGTGGCCGGCGCGGCCGGGGCGGGGCCGTCGGCGACGGTCTCCGTCAGGGCCCGCACGGCTGGCAGGTCGGCCAGCAGCGGGCTGGGCCGCAGCGCCGTGAACAGCGGCTGGAAGGTGGCCCAGTCGACGTCGACGACGGTGACGGTGACGTCCCCGGCGGCGAGGGCGTGCCGCAGACCGGCCATCCCCACGCCCGGCGGCATCACCCGCAGGCCCCGGCGGCGCAGCTGCTCCGGCGCGTCGTCGGCGAACATGCCCGACTCGGTCCACGGCCCCCACGCCACCGAGGTGGCCGGCAGGCCCCGGCCGCGCCGCCGCTCGGCCAGCGCGTCCAGGTACGCGTTGCCGGCGGCGTACGCGCCCTGCCCGCCACTGCCCCACACCGCCGCGATCGACGAGAAGAGCACGAACGCGTCCAGCTCGACGCCGTCGAGCAACTCGTCGAGCAGCTCGGCACCGACCAGCTTCGGGGCGATGACGTACGCGAGGTCCTCCAGGGTGGTGTCGGCCAGCGGCACCACCTCGCTGACCCCGGCGGCGTGCACCACCGCGCGCAGCGGCGGGCCCTCCCGACGCAGCTCGGCGACGAGGTCGGTCATGGCGGCCCGGTCGGCGGCGTCACACCGGGCCACCCGGGCGGAGACGCCGAGGGCGTCCAGCTCGGCGAGCAGCTCGGCCGTGCCGGGGGTGTCGGCGCCGCGCCGGCTGGTCAGCACCACCCGCTCCGCGCCGGCGCCGGCCGCCCAGCGGGCCACGTGCCCGCCGAGCGCCCCGGTCCCGCCGGTGATCAGCATGGTGCCCCGGGGTTGCCACGGCGCGGGCTCCCCGGCGGTGACGGCCGGGACGAGCCGGCGGACCAGCACCCCGGAGTCGCGGACGGCGAGCTGGTCCTCCCCGACGCCGCCGGTGAGGATGCTGCCGAGGCGCATCGCCGACCAGCTCTCCAGGGTGGTGGGCAGGTCGATCAGCCCGGCCCAGCGGGCGGGCTGTTCCAGCGCGGCCACCCGGCCCAGCCCCCACAGCATCGCCTGGCGGGGGTTGACCGGCGCGTCGCCGTCGCCGACGCCGACCGCGCCCTGGGTGACGCACCACAGCCGGGCCGCCGCGTCGGTGTCGGTGAGCTCCTGGAGGAGCTGCACGGTCGCGGCGAGGCCGCGGGGCAGCACCGGGTGCTCGGCGTGCGGGGCGTCGTCCAGGCCGAGGAAGGACAGGATCGACAGCGTCCCGTCGGCTGCGGCGAGTGCCTCGCCGAGCACGTCGGCGAGCTGGCCGCCCAGCTCGTCGGGGTCGGCGGCGGTGTCGACGGGCACGGTGGTCACGTCGTCGCCGAGGGTCCAGGTGCAGGCGTCCAGGTCCGGGTCGTCGGCCCGGTCGGCGGGCAGCAGCACCAGCCAGGGGCCGGTGTCCTGCTCCGTCGGCGTGCCGGCCAGCGGCTCCCAGACCGCCCGGTACCGGGCGCCGTCCACGAGGGAGCGTTCCCGGCCGCGCCGCCGCCACGCGGACAGGGCCGGCAGCACCGCCCCGAACGGCTGGTCGCGGTCCACGTCCAGCTCGCGGGTCAGCGACTCGAAGTCCTCGGCCTCGATCGCCGCCCAGAACCGGCGCTCGACCTCGGTGCTGTCGTCCTCGGCGGGAGCGAGGGCGGCCCAGTCCGGCGGCTCCGGCCAGTAGCGCTGCCGGTCGAAGACGTACGTGGGCAGGTCCATCTCCTGGGCGCCGGTGCCCTCGTACAGGGCGGACCAGTCCGGGGAGACGCCGTGGGTGTGCAGCGCGGCGACGGCCCGCAGCAGGGCGGCCGGCTCCGGCCGGTCCCGGCGGAGGGTCGGCACGACCAGCGGGGCCCGGCCGCCGGCCGGGGCGCCCTCGGCGAGGACGGCCTGGGTGAGGGCGGTGAGCACCCCGTCCGGGCCGATCTCGACGTACCCGGTGCAGCCCTGGGCCCGCAGGGCCGTGACGGCGTCGGCGAAGCGCACGGCGTCGCGGGCGTGCCGCACCCAGTACGCCGGGCTGGCCAGCTCCGCCGCGTCGACCACCGCGCCGGTGACCGTGGAGACCATCGGCACGGTCGGGGTCCGCTGCTCCAGCCGGGCGGCGACGGCGGCGAGGTCGTCGAGCACCGGGTCCATCAGCGGGCTGTGGAAGGCATGGCTGACGGTCAGCCGCCGGACGCGTACGCCCCGGGCCGACCACTCGACGGCCAGCTCCTCGACGGCGTCGCCGGCCCCGGAGAGCACCACGGCGGCGGGGCCGTTGACGGCGGCGACGGAGACTCGGTCGGCGCGGTCGCCGAGTGAGGCCAGCACATCGGCCTCGGCGGCGGCGACCGCGAGCATCGCCCCGCCGTCCGGCAGCGCCTGCATGAGCCGGCCCCGGGCGGCGACCAGCTCGGCGGCCTCGGAGAGGCTGAGCATCCCCGCGGCGTGGGCGGCGGCGAACTCGCCGATGGAGTGCCCGGCGACCGCGTCGGGGCGGACGCCCCACGCCCCCAGCAGCCGGAACAGCGCCACCTCGACGGCGAACAGGGCCGGCTGGGTGTACTCGGTGCGGTCCAGCAGCTCCGCGTCGGCGGTGCCGGGCTCGGCGAACAGCACCGGCCGCAGCGGCCCCGGCAGGTGCGGGTCGAGGGCGGCGCAGACCTCGTCGAGGGCGGCGGCGAAGGCCGGGAACGCGGCGGCCAGCTCGCGGCCCATCCCGGCCCGCTGCGCGCCCTGCCCGGAGAACAGGTACGCCACCTTCGGCCGGGGCGCGACCGCGCCGGTGACCACCAGCGGCGACTCCTCGCCGGAGCCGAGGGCACGCAGCCCGGTGCGCAGCGCGATCCGGTCGGTGGCGAGGACGACGGCCCGGTGCTCCAGGGCGGCCCGGGACACCACGGACGACCAGCCGACGTCGACCATCGGCGGCGCCTCCGGCCCGGTGACCAGTTCGGCCCACGGGCCGGCCTGGGCGGCCAGCGCGGACGCGGTGCGCGCCGACAGCAGCACCGGCACCACCGGCAGCCGGTCCGGGTCCCCGGCCGGCTCGGCCGGTACGGGCAGCTCGGGGGCCTGCTCCAGGATGGTGTGCGCGTTGGTGCCGCTGATCCCGAAGGAGGAGACGGCAGCCCGCCGGGGGCGGCCGGTGACCGGCCAGGTCCGGCCTTCGTCGAGCAGCTCGACCGCGCCGACGCTCCAGTCCACCTCGTCGGTCGGCTCGTCGACGTGCAGGGTCTGCGGCAGGTATCCGTACCGCAGGGCCAGGACCATCTTGATGATGCCGGCGACCCCGGCGGCGGCCTGGGTGTGCCCGATGTTGGACTTGATCGAGCCGAGCCAGAGCGGCTGGTCGGCCGGCCGATCCCGCCCGTACGTGGCGAGCAGGGCCTGCGCCTCGATCGGGTCGCCGAGCTTGGTGCCGGTGCCGTGCGCCTCGACGGCGTCCACCTCGGCCGGGGTGAGGCCGGCGTTGGCGAGGGCCTGCCGGATCACCCGCTGCTGCGAGGGCCCGTTCGGGGCGGTGAGGCCGTTGGACGCGCCGTCCTGGTTGACGGCGCTGCCCCGGATCACCGCGAGCACGGGGTGGCCGTTGCGCTGGGCGTCGGAGAGCCGCTCGACCAGCAGCACGCCGAGGCCCTCGCCCCAGCTCGTGCCGTCGGCGGCGGAGGCGAACGCCTTGACCCTGCTGTCCGGGGCCAGGCCCCGCTGCCGGCTGAAGCCGACGAACACCCCGGGGGTGGACATCACGGTGACGCCGCTGACGAGGGCGAGGGAGCACTCCGCCTGGCGCAGCGCCTGGCAGGCCCAGTGCAGCGCGACCAGCGACGAGGAGCAGGCGGTGTCCACCGAGACGGCGGGCCCCTCCAGCCCGAGGGTGTACGACACCCGGCCGGAGAGCACGCTGCCGGCGTTGCCGGTCATCAGGTGTCCCTCGGCGCCCTCGGCGCTGTACATCAGGTTCCGGTAGTCCTGGTAGTTGGTGCCGACGAAGACGCCGGTGGGGCTGCCGCGCAGCGCCTGCGGGTCGATCCCGGCCCGCTCGATCACCTCCCAGGACGCCTCCAGCAGCAGCCGCTGCTGCGGGTCCATGGCCAGGGCCTCGCGGGGGCTGATGCCGAAGAAGCCGGCGTCGAAGTCGGCGACCCCGGCGACGAAGCCGCCCTCCTGGGCGTAGCTGGTGCCCTCGTTCTCCGGGTCGGAGTCGAACAGCCGGTCGAGGTCCCAGCCCCGGTCGGTGGGGAACTCGCCGATCGCGTCGCCGCCGGCGGCGAGGAGCTGCCACAGCCGCTCCGGGTCGTCCGCCCCGCCGGGGAGGCGGCAGCTCATCGCCACGATGGCGATCGGGTCGTCGTCCACGGCCGGGGCGGCCGGGGCGGGGGCGGTCACGGCCTGGACGACCCCGGTGAGCAGCTCGTCCAGGTGCGCGGCGAGCACCGTCGGGTTCGGGTAGTCGAAGGCGAGCGTCGCGGGCAGCCGCAGGTCGGTGGCGGTGGCCAGGAAGTTGCGCATGTCCACCGCGGTCAGCGAGTCCAGGCCCAGGTCCCGGAAGGGCCGGGTAGCCGGGATGTCGTCGGCCGCGCCGTAGCCCAGCGCGGTCGCCGCGCACTGGCGGACCAGTTCCAGCAGCGCCTCGGCGCGTTCCGCCGGGGTGAGCACGGCAAGCCGGCGGGCCAGCGCCCCGGACGGGGCTGCCGGCTCCTCCTCGGTGGCCTGCGGCGTGGTCTCCCGGGCCGCCTCGCGCACCTCGGCGAGGTCCCCGATCAGCGGGCTGGGCCGGACCAGGGTGAACGCGGGGGCGAACCGACCCCAGTCGATGTCGGCGATCAGCGTGGTGGTCTCGCCCCGGCGCAGCGCCCGGGCCAGGGCCTCGACGGCCAGGTCGGGGTCCATGCCGACCATGCCGCCACGGCGCAGCCGCTGCTGGGCGCGCTCGTTGTCGGCGGGCAGGCCGGCGCCGCTCCACGCCCCCCAGGCCACCGAGAGGGCGGGTAGGCCCTCGCCCCGGCGCCGCTCGGCGAGGGCGTCGAGGAAGGCGTTCGCGGCCCCGTACGCGCCCTGCCCGGCGTTGCCGGTGGTGCCGGCGACCGAGGAGAACAGCACGAAGGCGTCCAGGTCCAGGTCGCGGGTCAGCTCGTCCAGGTGGACGGCGGCGGCGCACTTGGGGGCGGCGACGGTGTGCAGGCGCTGCGGGGTGGTGGTGTCCACGATGCCGTCGTCGAGGACGGCGGCGGTGTGCAGCACGGCGCTCACCGGGGCGTCCCCGGGGGCGGTGGCCAGCAGGTCGGCGAGCTGCGCCCGGTCGGTCACGTCGCAGGCCGCGACGGTGACCCGTACGCCGAGGTCGGTCAGCTCCGCCTCCAGCTCGGCGGCGCCCGGGGCGTCCCGGCCGCGCCGGCTGGCCAGCAGGACGTGCGCGGCGCCGGAGCGGGCCGCCCAGCGGGCCAGGTGCCCGCCCAGCCCGCCGGTGCCACCGGTGATCAGCACGGTGTCGCGCATCCGCCAGCCGTCGTCCGCCGGGTCGCCGGACGCGGTCGGCTCGGGCTCGGTGATCCGGGTGAGCCGGCGGGCGAAGACCCCGGAGTCGCGGACGGCGAGCTGGTCCTCGCCGCCGTTGTCGCCGAGCGCCGCGCAGAGCCGCACCCCGGTCCAGGGGTCGAGGACGTCCGGCAGGTCGACCAGGCCGGCCCAGCGGCCGGGGTGTTCGAGGGCGACCGCGCGGCCGAGGCCCCAGACGGCGGCGGCGGCCGGGCTCGGCGCCGGTTCCCCGGCGTCGACGGCGACGGCCCGCCGGGTGGCGCACCACAGCGGCGCCTCGACGTCGAGCGATCCGAGCGCCCGCACGAGCAGGACCGTCCCGGTGACGCCCAGCGTGGTGGCGGGGTGTTCGGGGTGCGCCCGCTCGTCGAGCCCGAGCAGCGACAGCACCGAGGCGGGGCCCTCGTCGGGCAGCGCGTCGCGCAGCAGGCCGGCCAGCGCCGCCGCGTCGGCGGTGGTGTCCACCTCGACGGGTACGGCGTCCACGCCGACGCTGCCGAGCGCGGAGAGCACGTCCTGGACCAGCGGGTCCTCGCCCAGCTCGGCGGGAACCGGGACCAGCCAGGTGCCGGCGAGCCGGTCCAGCGGCAGGTCGGGCAGGGCGTCCCAGGTGACCCGGTAGCGCCATCGGTCGATGTCCGGCTCGTCGTCGGCGCGGGCGAGGAAGAGCGACGGCGCGGGCCAGTACCGGTGGTGGTCGAAGGCGTACGTGGGCAGGTCGACGGTGGCCGTGGCGGCGAGCACGTTCGTCAGGTCGACGGGCAGGCCGACCGTGTACGCGGTGGCCAGGTTCGTCAACAGCCGGGTCGCGTCGTCGTCGCCCCGCCGCAGGCTGCCCAGGGTGTGCCCGGTCGCCCCGGCGTCATCCAGGATCGCCGTCACCGGCATCGTCAACACGGGGTGCGGGCTGATCTCCACGAAGGTGCGGTGACCGGCCTCGATCGCGACCCGGACGGCGGCGTCGAACTGCACCGTCCGGCGCAGGTTGTCGTACCAGTAGTCCGCGCCCATGGAGGTCGGGTCCACCCAGTCCCCGGTCAACGTCGACACGAGACGAACGTCGCCCGCCTGCGGGGTCACGCCGGCCAGGTCCGCTCGCAACTGCTCGGCGACCTCCTGCACCGACACCGAGTGCGACGCGTAGTCCACCGGAATCAACCGGGCCCGCAGCCCCTCGGCCTGACACGCCTCCACCAGGTCCGCCACCGGCTGCGGCGGGCCGGAGACGACCACCGTGGCCGGGCCGTTCACGGCCGCGACGCCCACTCCGGGGAACTGCGCGAGGCGGGCGGTGACCGCGTCGGCGGACAGATCCACCGACGCCATCGCCCCGGTACCCCGCAACACCGCGAGAGCACGCGAACGCAGCGCAACCGTCTTCGCCGCGTCGTCCAGGGACAGGATGCCGGCCACACACGCCGCGCCGATCTCACCCTGCGAGTGACCGATGACCGCCTGCGGCACCACCCCCGCCTGCCGCCACACCGCCGCCAGGGCGATCCCGACAGCCCACAACACCGGCTGCACCACCTCGACCCGGTCCAACCACGACTCGTCGTCGCCGGTCAACACCGCAACAAGATCCACGTCGAGATACGGCGCGAGGGCCCGCTGACACTCCGCCAGCCGCGCGTCGAACACCGGGGTCCGACCCACCAGACCCGCCGCCATCCGCGCCGACTGCGCACCCTGACCCGGGAACACGAACACCGGACCCGCGCCCGGACCCGCCGCCACGCCGGAGACCACGTTCCCGGCCGGCATACCCGCGCCCAGGGCGTCCAGGCCGGCCAGCAACTCGTCGACGGTCGAACCGAGCACGGCGGCCCGCTGCTCGAACGTCGACCGGGTGGCCGTCAGGGACCAGCCCACCGCCGCCGGGTCGAGGCCCTCGCGTTCCCGCACGTACGACGCCAGGCGGGCGGCCTGGCCGGCGACGGCGGCCCTGGACCGGGCCGACACCGGCCACACCGTCACGCCCGAGGCGACCAGCCCTGGGTCCGTGGCGGGGACGGCGACCGGCTCGGCCGGCTCGTCGTCGGCCTGCTCGATGATCACGTGCGCGTTGGTTCCGGAGATGCCGAAGGAGGAGATGGCGGCCCGCCGGGCCCGGCCCGTCTCGGGCCACGGCCGCGCCTCGGTGGTCAGCTCCACCGCGCCGGCCGTCCAGTCGATGTGCGAGGACGGCTCGTCGACGTGCAGGGTGGCGGGCACGATCCCGTGCCGCATGGCCAGCACCATCTTGATGATTCCGGCGACGCCGGCGGCGGCCTGGGTGTGGCCGATGTTCGACTTGATGGACCCGAGCAGCAGCGGACCGGTGTCGCCCCGGTCCTGCCCGTAGGTGGCCAGGAGCGCCTGCGCCTCGATCGGGTCGCCCAGCGTGGTGCCCGTGCCGTGTGCCTCGACCACGTCCACGTCGGCCGTGGACAGCCGGGCCGAGGCGAGGGCCTGGCTGATCACCCGCTGCTGCGCCGGCCCGTTCGGCGCGGTCAGCCCGTTGGACGCGCCGTCCTGGTTGACGGCGGAGCCCCGGACCACCGCGAGGACGTGGTGACCGTTGCGGCGGGCGTCCGACAGCCGCTCGACCATCAGCCAGCCGACGCCCTCGGAGAACCCGGCGCCGTCGGCGGCGGCGGCGAAGGACCGGCACCGCCCGTCCGGGGAGAGTGCACGCTGCCGGCTGGAGCCGATGAAGAGGCCGGGGGTGGCCATCACGGTCACCCCGCCGGCCAGGGCCAGGTCGCACTCCCCCGCCCGCAGCGCCTGCACCGCGAGGTGCAGCGCCACCAGCGACGACGAGCAGGCCGTGTCGATGGAGACCGCCGGACCCTCCAGCCCGAGGGTGTACGACACCCGGCCGGACGCGACGGCCGCCGCGCCCCCGGTCATCGAGTGCCCCTCGTCGCCGTCGGGCGACATCATCAGCAGGGTGCCGTAGTCCTGCCCGTTGGTGCCGACGAACACCCCGGTCCGGCTGCCGCGCAGGGTGGCCGGGTCGATCCCGGCGGCCTCGACCGCCTCCCAGGACGTCTCCAGCAGCAGCCGCTGCTGCGGGTCCATGGTGAGCGCCTCGCGGGGCGAGATGCCGAAGAAGGCGGAGTCGAAGTCCCCGGCCCCGTCGATGAACCCGCCCTCCCGGGCGTACGAGGTGCCCGGGTTGTCGGGGTCGGGGTGGTAGAGCCGTTCCAGGTCCCAGCCCCGGTCGGTGGGGAAGGGGGCGACGGCGTCCCGGCCGTCCCGCAGCAGCTCCCACAGCTCGTCGGGGTTGCGCACCCCGCCGGGCAGCCGGCAGCTCATCGCCACGATCGCCACCGGCTCCAGTTCCTGGGACTGGACCTCGCTGAGTCGGCGGCGGGTGTCGTGGAGATCAGCCATGACCCGCTTGAGGTAGTCGCGGAGCTTGTCTTCATTGGCCATCGGAGTGCCGCTTCCTCGGGAGGGACGGGAGAGAGCCGGAGCGGGTCAGGAAATGCCGAGGTCCTTGTCCACCATCGCGAACAGTTCGTCGTCGGTGGCGTCGTCGAGGTGTCGGCCGATGTTGCCCCCACCGCTGTCCTGGCCGAGCCGGGACAGCATCGCCTGGAGCCGTACGGTGGCCCGCATTCGCGCCGCCTCGTCGCGCGCCACCACGTCGAGGCTGTCGGCGATCCGGTCGAGGTCGTCGAGGAGGGCGGTCGGGGTGACCACGTCGTCGTGGGCGACCTCGGCGAAGAGGTACTCCGCCAGCGTCGTCGGGGTCGGGTAGTCGAAGACCAGGGTGACCGGCAGGGCCACCCCGGTGGCCGAGCCGAGGCGGTTGCGCAGCTCGACGGCGGTGACGGAGTCGAAGCCCAGCTCCCGGAACGCCCGGTGCTCGTCCACCGACTCGGCGGACGCGTAGTTGAGCACGGCGGCGACCTGGCTGCGCACCAGGCCGAGCAGCACGGCGAGCCGCTCGGCGGCGGGCAGCCCGGCGAGCCGGTCCTGCAACGTCTCCGGGCCGTCGCCGGCCTCCACGCCGGCCACCGTCTCGGCCGTGGCGAGCCGGCGGACGTCCGGCAGGTCGCCGATCAGCGGGCCCGGCCGGGTGGCGGTGAACGCGACGGCGAACCGCTCCCAGGCGATGTCGGCGATGGTGAGGAACGCCTCGCCGTGGTCCACGGCCTGGTGCAGCGCGGCGATGGCCGCGTCGGGGGTCATCTCGGGTACGCCGTGCCGGTGCAGCAGCTCGCCGAGCGGCCCGTCGGCCATGCCGCCGCCGGCCCAGGCGCCCCAGGCGATGGAGGTGGCGGGCAGGCCGAGGCCGCGCCGGTGCTGGGCGAGCGCGTCGAGGAACGCGTTGCTCGGGGCGTAGTTGCCGACGCCGGAGCTGGCCACGCTGCCCGCGAACGACGAGAACATGATGAACGCGGACAGGTCCAGGTCGAGGGTCAGCTCGTGCAGGTTGTACGCGACGTCGGCCTTGGCCTGGAGCACCCGCTCGATCTGCTCCGGCCGAATGTCGTTGATCATCGCGTCGTCCAGCACGGCGGAGGCGTGCACGACCGTGGTGAGCGGGTAATCGGCGGGGATCGCGTCGATCAGGTCGGCCAGCGCGTCCCGGTCGGAGGCGTCGCACTCGACCACGGCGGCCTGGGCACCCAGCTCGGTGAGGTCGTCGACGAGCTGCTGCGCGCCCGGCGCGGCCAGGCCCCGCCGGCTGACGACGAGGATGTTCCCCACGCCGCTGCGGGCCAGCCAGCGGGCGGCGTGCCCGCCGAGCGCGCCGGTGCCGCCGGTGACCAGCGCCGTGCCGAACGGCTGCCACGGGTTCGAGGGCTGGCTGTCGCCGAGCGGGACCCGGGTGAGCCGGCGGGCGAGGACACCGCCGGGGCGTACCGCGATCTGGTCCTCCTCCCCGGCGGTGGTGAGGGCCGCGACCAGCAGGCCGGCGGAGCGCTCGTCGACGGCCTCGGGCAGGTCCACGAGGCCGCCCCAGCGCTCCGGGTGCTCCAGCGCGGCGACCCGGCCGAAGCCCCAGACCAGCGACTGCACCGGGGAGCGCAGCAGGTCGGCTCGGCCGACGGATGCGGCGCCGGAGGTGACGCTCCACATCGGGGCGCGCAGGCCGATGTCGCCGAGGGCCTGGAACAGCGCGACGGTGGCGGCGTAGCCGCCCGGCACGGACGGGTACAGCGGGTGGACCAGTTCGTCGAAGGCGAGCAGCGAGACCACGCCGGCCACCTCGACGGCCTCGCCGTCGCCGCCCGACGCGACGGCGAGCGCCTCCCGCAGCAGCTTGCCGAGCAGGTCGCGGTCGACGTCGGGGGTGGAGACGGGCACCGGGACGAGGGTCGCGCCGGCCGCGGCGAGCGCCTCGACGCAGGCGTCCTGCCAGGGCTCGACGATGTCGCCGGTCGGCATGACGACGACCCAGGTGCCGGTCATGCCCCGGTTGGCGACGCCGGGCAACGGCTTCCAGGTGTCCTGGTAGCGCCAGCTGTCGATGTCGGACTGCCGGCGCCGCTGCCGGCGCCACGAGGTGAGCAGCGGCAGGGCCGGGAGCAGCGCGTCGATGGCCTGGTCCGCCGGGGTGTCCTCGGTGGCGATGGTCTCGGCGAGGGCGGTGAGGTCGCCGCGTTCCACGGCGGCCCAGAAGCTGGCGTCGCTCGGGTCGGCCGCCTGCTGGAGCAGGCTCTCCAGGTCGGGGCCGCCGCTGCCGTCCAGCCAGAACCGCTGGTGGTCGAAGGCGTACGTGGGCAGCGGCACCACGTCGGTCTGCGCAAGCACCTTCGTCAGGTCGACGGGCAGGCCGATGGCGTGCGCGGTGGCCAGGTTCGTCAACAACCGGGTCGCGTCGTCGTCGCCCCGCCGCAGGCTGCCCAGGGTGTGCCCGGTCGCCCCGGCGTCATCCAGGATCGCCGTCACCGGCATCGTCAACACGGGGTGCGGGCTGATCTCCACGAAGGTGCGGTGACCGGCCTCGATCGCGACCCGGACGGCGGCGTCGAACTGCACCGTCCGGCGCAGGTTGTCGTACCAGTAGTCCGCGGTCATGCTCGCCGGGTCCACCCAGTCCCCGGTCAACGTGGAGACAAGGCGGGTGTGACCGGCCTGCGGGGTGACGTCGGCCAGGTCGGCGCGGAGCTGCTCGGCGACCTCCTGCACCGACACCGAGTGCGACGCGTAGTCCACCGGAATCAACCGGGCCCGCAGCCCCTCGGCCTGACACGCCTCCACCAGGTCCGCCACCGGCTGCGGCGGACCGGACACCACCACCGTGCCGGGACCGTTCACCGCCGCCACCCCAACACCGGGGAACTGCGCGAGACGGGCGGCGACCGCGTCGGCGGACAGATCCACCGACGCCATCGCCCCGGTGCCCCGCAACGCGGCCAGGGCACGGGAGCGCAGCGCAACCGTCTTCGCCGCGTCGTCCAGGGACAGGATGCCGGCCACGCACGCCGCGCCGATCTCACCCTGCGAGTGGCCGACGACGGCGTCCGGGACGACGCCGGCCGCGCGCCAGACGGCGGCGAGGGCGATGCCGACGGCCCACAGCACCGGCTGGACGACCTCGACCCGGTCCAGCCACGACTCGTCGTCGCCGGTGAGCACCGCGACGAGGTCCACGTCCAGGTACGGGGCGAGGGCCCGCTGGCACTCGGCGAGCCTCGCGTCGAACGCGGGGGCCCGGCCGACGAGGCCGGCGGCCATCCGCGCCGACTGGGCGCCCTGGCCGGGGAAGACGAAGACGGGACCGGCGCCGGAGCCGGTGACCGTGCCGGTGACGAGGTTGCCGGCCGGCTGGCCGGAGGCCAGGGCGTCCAGCCCGGCCAGCAGTTCCTCGGCGCCCGCGCCGACCACGGCGGCACGGTGGTCGAATGTGGACCGGGCGGTGGCCAGGGACCAGCCGACCGCCGCCGGGGCGAGGTCGCCGTGGTCGCGCACGTGCCGCGCGAGCCGGGCGGCCTGGCCGGCGAGGGCGGCCTTCGACCGGGCCGACACCGGCCAGATCGTCACGTCGGAGGCGATCAGGCCGGGCCGGCGCGCAGGCTCGACGGCGGTGGCCTCGCCGGCCTCCGCCCCGTCGACGGTGTCCGGGCCGGCGACGCGGGGCCGGTACTCCTCCAGGATCACGTGGGCGTTCGTGCCGCTCACCCCGAACGAGGAGACGCCGCCACGGCGGGGACGGTCCAGCTCCGGCCACGGCTTCGACTCGGTGAGCAGCGACACCGCCCCGGCGGTCCAGTCCACGTGCTGGGACGGCTCGTCGACGTGCAGGGTCTCCGGCATGACGCCGTTGCGCAGCGCCATCACCATCTTGACCAGCCCGGCGACGCCGGCGGCGCTCTGCGTGTGGCCGATGTTCGACTTCACCGAGCCGAGCCACAGCGGCCGGTCGGCGGGGCGGTCCTGCCCGTACGTGGCGATGAGCGCCTGCGCCTCGATCGGGTCGCCGAGGGTGGTGCCGGTGCCGTGCGCCTCCACCATGTCGACGTCGGCGGTGCCGAGGCGGGCGTTGGCCAGGGCCTGCCGGATGACCCGCTGCTGGGAGGGGCCGTTCGGGGCGGTGAGCCCGTTGGACGCGCCGTCCTGGTTGAGGGCGCTGCCCCGGATCACGGCGAGGACCGGGTGGCCGTTGCGCTCGGCGTCGGCGAGCCGCTCCACGACGAGCACGCCGCCGCCCTCGCCCCAGCCCGTGCCGTCGGCACCGTCCGCGAACGCCTTGCACCGGCCGTCGACGGACATGCCGCGCTGCCGGGAGAAGACGACGAAGACGCCGGGGGTGGCCATCACGGTGACGCCGCCGGCGATGGCGAGATCGCACTCGCCTCGGCGCAGCGCGTTCACGGCGAGGTGCAGGGCGACGAGGGACGACGAGCAGGCGGTGTCCACCGTGACGGCCGGGCCGTTGAGGCCGAGGGTGAACGAGATCCGGCCGGACGCGACGCTGGTGGTGTTGCCGGTGCCGAGGTACATGTCGACGCCCTCGGGCACGTTCGGCAGCCCGATGCCGTAGTTGGAGGTGCTCAGCCCGACGAAGACGCCGGTGGAGCTGCCGCGCAGCGACAGCGGGTCGATGCCGGCCCGCTCGACGGCCTCCCAGGACGTCTCCAGCAGCAGCCGCTGCTGCGGGTCCATGGCCAGGGCCTCGCGCGGCGAGATGCCGAACAGGGTCGGGTCGAAGTCACCGGCGCCGTCGAGGAAGCCGCCGACCCTGGTGTAGCTCTTGCCCGGCTTGTTCGGGTCGGGGTCGTAGAGCGCGCCCAGGTCCCAACCCCGGTCGCCCGGGAACTCGGTGAGGGCATCCCGGCCGTCGGCGACGAGGTCCCACAGGTCCTCCGGCGTCCGGACGCCACCGGGGAAGCGGCAGCTCATCGAGACGATGGCCAGGGGCTCCTGGTCGCGCGCCTCGACGGTCTGCAGCTTGCGCTTGGTGTCGTGCAGGTCGGCGGTGACCCGCTTGAGGAAGTACCGCAGCTTGTCGTCGCTCATCGGGTCACACCTGCCTCGATCCGGAAGTCGGTCATCTCAGGAGATTCCAAACTCTTTGCTGATGAAGTCGAAGATCTCGTCGTCGCTGGCCGAGTCGAGATCGGGCCGGTCCTCGGCGGCGGGCCCGGCGGCCAGGTCGGACGCCTTAGCGAGCAGGTCCTGCATCCGGGCGGTGAACCGGTCCCGGGCCACCGGGTCGAGCGGGATGGAGTTGAGCAGGCTCTCCACGGTGTCGATGCCCTGGAAGAGGGGCTGGGTGGAAGGCGCCTCGTCGGCGGCGATCTCGCTGGTCAGCTTCTCGGCGAGGGCGGTCGGCGTCGGGTAGTCGAAGACCAGCGTCGCCGGCAGCCGCAGCCCGGACAGGGCGTTGAGCCGGTTGCGCAGGTCCACGGCGGTGAGCGAGTCGAAGCCCAGGTCGGTGAAGAGCCGGCCGGGGTCGACCGAGTCGGCGCCGGCATGGCCGAGGACGGCGGCGATGTTCGCCCGGACCACGTCGAGCACCACCTTCAGCCGCTCCGGCCCGGCCAGTCCGGCGAGCCGCTGGCCGAGCGACACCCCGCCGGCGCGGGCGCCGGTGGCGTCGACGGAGCGGCGCAGCGGCACCCGGACCAGGGCGCGGAGCATCGGCGCGAGGGCGCCGGACTCCGCCTGGCCCCGCAGCGTCCCGACGTCCAGCCGCATCGGTACGACCGCCGCCGCGTCCAGCCGCCAGGCGGCGTCGAACAGGTCCAGCGCCTGCGCGGTGGCCAGGCCTGCGGCGCCCTGCTCGGTGATGCGCCGCACGTCGGCGGCGGCGAGGTGGCCGGTCATGCCGCTGGCCTGCGCCCACAGGCCCCAGGCGAGGGAGATCCCGGCGAGGCCCCGGGCCCGGCGGTGCGCGGCGAGGGCGTCGAGGAAGGCGTTGGCCGCCGCGTAGTTGGACTGGCCGGCGCTGCCCAGCGTGGCCGCCGCCGAGGAGAACAGCACGAACGCCGCGAGGCCCAGCCCTTCGGTGAGCCGGTGCAGGTGCCAGGCCGCGTCGATCTTCGGCACGGCCACCGCGTCGACGCGGTCGGGGGTCATCGACTCCAACACCCCGTCGTCGAGGACGCCGGCGGCGTGCACCACGGCGGTGAGCGGGTGCGCGGCGGGGACCCCGGCGAGCAGCGCCGCCAGGGCGTCCGGGTCGGCGGCGTCGCAGGCGGCGACGGTCACCTCCGTACCGTGGTCGGCGAGTTCGGCGACCAGGTCGGCGATCCCTTCGGCCGCCGCGCCGCGCCGGCCGGCGAGCAGCAGGTGCCGCACGCCGTGGGTGGTGGCGAGGTGGCGGGCCAGGATCCGGCCGAGCACGCCGGTGCCGCCGGTGATCAGCACGGTGCCGTCGGGGTCGATGCCGCCGGGCAGCGGCTCCGTCCCGGCCGGGACCCGGCCGAGGCGCGGGGTGCGGACCTGTCCGGCCCGCACCGCGAGCTGCGGCTCGGCCGAGGCGATCGCGGCGGCCAGCACGCCGGCGCTGTCCGGGTCGTCGTCGAGGTCGACGAGCTGCAAGCGGCCCGGGTGTTCGAGCTGGGCGGTGCGCAGCAGGCCCCACACCGGGGCCTGGCGCAGGTTGACCGCCGGCTGCTCCCCCGCCGCGACCGCGTCGCGGGTGACCAGGACCAGCCGGGACCCGGCGAACCGGTCGTCGGCGAGCCAGGTCCGCAACACCGCGAGGGTACGGTGCGTCGTGGCCCGCGCCCGCGCGGCGAGGGCCGGGCCCGCGTCGTCGTCGGCGGGGCCGCCGACCGGGACGATCACCGCCTCCGGCGCGGGCTCGCCCCCGGCGAGCAGGTCACCGAGCGAGTCCAGGTCGACGTCGGCGCGCACCCGCGTCCCCGCCGACTCGCAGGCGGCGCTGAGGGCGAGGTCGTCGCCGCCGAGCACCACCCAGCGGGTGGCCGCCGGGACCGGGCCGGTGGGCACCGGCAGCACCGGCCAGTCCACCTGGAACAGCGACTCGTGCCGGCCGGAGCGGGCCGCGCCGAGCGAGTCGCCGGAGACCCGGCGCATGATCAGCGAGTCGACGTGCAGCACCGGCGCGCCGGTGGCGTCGGCCACCTGGAAGGCCACCCCGACCTCGCCGGCCGCGGCGACGCGCACCCGCAGTGCGGTGGCCCCGGCGGCGAGCAGGGAGACCCCGGTCCAGGCGAACGGCAGCCGGGGGGCGGTGGCGTCGGCACCGTCGCCCATCCGGCCGAGGAAGCCCCCGATGGACATGGCCTGCAACGCGCCGTCGAGCAGCGCCGGGTGCACGCCGAACCGGCCCGCCTCGGCGTGGTGGTCGGCGGGTAGTTCCACCTCGGCGAAGACCTCGTCGCCGCGGGTCCACGCGGCGCGCAGGCCGCGGAACGCCGGACCGTACCCGAAGACGGTCGCCTCGATGCCGGCGTAGAAGTCGTCGGACTCGACGCGGGTCGCGCCGGGCGGCGGCCACACCCCAAGGTCGAAGGCGGGCGCGTCGGCCGACTGCGGGGCGAGCAGGCCGGTGGCGTGGCAGGTCCAGGCCACGTCGGCGAGGATCTCGTCGGAGCCGTCCCGGTAGGGCCGGGAGTAGAGCTGCACGCCCCGGCGGCCGTCGTCGTCCCGGTCGCCGACCGAGAGCTGCACCTGGAGGGAGCCCAGCTCAGGCAGGACCAGCGGGGCGAGCAGGGTCAGCTCCTCCACCTTCGGGCAGCCGGACTGCTCGCCTGCGTACGTCGCCAGCTCCACGAACGCGGTGCCGGGCAGCAGGATGTTGTCCATCACCCGGTGCTCGCCGAGCCACGGGTGGGTACGCACCGACAGCCGCCCCGTGAACACCATCCGCTCGCTGTCGGGGAAGGTGAGGGTGGCGCTGAGCAGCGGGTGCCCGGCGTCCTGGAGGCCGGCGGAGGCGACATCCTGCGCCCGGTGCACGGGCGGGTCCACCCAGAACCGCTGGTGCTCGAAGGCGTACGTGGGCAGCGGCACCACGTCGGTCTCCGCAAGCACCTTCGTCAGGTCGACGGGCAGGCCGATCGCGTGCGCGGTGGCCAGGTTCGTCAACAACCGGGTCGCGTCATCGTCGCCCCGCCGCAGGCTGCCCAGGGTATGCCCGGTCGCCCCGGCGTCATCCAGGATCGCCGTCACCGGCATCGTCAACACCGGATGCGGGCTGATCTCCACGAACGTGGAGTGCCCCGCCGCGACCGCGACCCGGATCGCGGCATCGAACTGCACCGTCCGGCGCAGGTTGTCGTACCAGTACTGCGCGCCCATGGAGGTCGGGTCCACCCAGTCCCCGGTCAACGTCGACACGAGACGAACGTCGCCCGCCTGCGGGGTCACGCCGGCCAGGTCCGCTCGCAACTGCTCGGCGACCTCCTGCACCGACACCGAGTGCGACGCGTAGTCCACCGGAATCAGCCTTGCCCGGAGCCCTTCGGCCTGGCACGCCTCCACCAGGTCCGCCACGGGCTGCGGCGGACCGGACACCACCACCGTGCCGGGACCGTTCACGGCCGCCACCCCAACGCCGGGGAACTGCGCGAGACGGGCGGCGACCGCATCGGCGGACAGATCCACCGACGCCATCGCCCCGGTGCCCCGCAGCGCGGCCAGGGCACGGGAGCGCAGCGCAACCGTCTTCGCCGCGTCGTCCAGGGACAGGATGCCGGCCACGCAGGCCGCGCCGATCTCGCCCTGCGAGTGACCAATGACCGCCTGCGGGACCACACCCGCCTGCCGCCACACCGCCGCCAGGGCGATCCCGACAGCCCACAACACCGGCTGCACCACCTCGACCCGGTCCAACCACGACTCATCGTCGCCCGTCAACACCGCAACAAGATCCACATCCAGGTACGGGGCCAACGCCCGCTGACACTCCGCCAGTCGCCCGTCGAACACCGGCGTCCGACCCACCAGACCCGCCGCCATCCGCGCCGACTGCGCACCCTGACCCGGGAACACGAACACCGGACCCGCACCGTGACCGGACACCGAACCGGTGACCGCGTTGCCGGCCGGCGTGCCCGCCGCGAGGGCGTCTAGGCCGGCCAGCAACTCCCCGACCGTCGACCCGACCACGGCGGCCCGCTGGTCGAAGACCGCGCGCGTGGCCGTCAGGGACCAGCCCACCGCCGCCGGGTCGAGGCCCTCGCGTTCCCGCACGTACGACGCCAGGCGGGCGGCCTGGCCGGCCAGGGCCGCCCTGGACCGGGCCGACACCGGCCACACCGTCATGTCCGAGGCGACCAGCCCCGGGTCCGTGGCGGGGACGGCGACCTGCTCGGCCGGCTCGTCGTCGGCCTGCTCGATGATCACGTGCGCGTTGGTGCCGGAGATGCCGAACGACGACACCGCCGCCCGACGCGGCCGGTCCACGGCCGGCCACGGGGTGGCCTCGGTGACCAGCGAAACGGCGCCCGCCGCCCAGTCGATGTGCGGGGACGGCTCGTCGACGTGCAGGGTGGCGGGCACGATCCCGTGCCGGATGGCCTGCACGACCTTGATCACCCCGGCGACCCCGGCGGCGGCCTGCGCGTGCCCGATGTTGGACTTGATCGAGCCGAGCAGCAGCGGCCGGTCGGCGGGCCGGTCCTGCCCGTACGTGGCCAGCAGCGCCTGCGCCTCGATCGGGTCGCCGAGGGTCGTGCCGGTGCCGTGCGCCTCCACCACGTCCACGTCGGCGGTGGTGAGCCCGGCGGTGGCGAGGGCCTGCCGGATCACCCGCTGCTGCGACGGCCCGTTGGGGGCGGTGAGCCCGTTCGACGCGCCGTCGGAGTTGATGGCGGAGGAGCGGACCACGGCGAGGACCTGGCGGCCCTGCCGGCGGGCATCGGAGAGCCGCTGCACGAGGAGCATGCCGACGCCTTCGGACCAGCCGGTCCCGTCCGCCGACGCGGCGAACGACTTGCACCGGCCGTCGGTGGCGAGGCCACGCTGCCGGGAGAACTCGACGAACGCCGTCGGGGTGGCCATCACCATCACGCCACCGGCGAGGGCCATGTCGCACTCGCCGCGGCGCAGCGCCTGGCCGGCCCAGTGCAGGGCGACCAGGGACGACGAGCAGGCGGTGTCGAGGGAGACCGCCGGCCCCTCCAGGCCGAACGTGTACGCCACCCGGCCGGAGATGACGCTGCTGGTCATCCCAGTCAACATGTAGCCCTCGGCGGCCTCCGGCGAGTACGCCAGCAGCGAACCGTAGTCCTGGCCGCTGGTGCCGACGAACACGCCGGTGCTGCTGCCCCGCACGGTGGCCGGGTCGATCCCGGCGGACTCGAAGGACTCCCAGGTGGTCTCCAACAGCAGCCGCTGCTGCGGGTCCATGGCCAGCGCCTCGCGGGGGCTGATGCCGAAGAAGCCGGGGTCGAACCGGTCGACGCCGCCCAGGAAGCCGCCGCCCCGGGCGTAGAAGGTGCCGCTGGCGTCCGGGTCGGGGCTGTAGAGGGTGTCGAGGTCCCAGCCCCGGTCGGTGGGCAGGTCGCTGATCGCGTCGACGCCGTCGGCGACGAGCCGCCACAGGTCGTCGGGCGACCACACCCCGCCGGGCAGCCGGCAGGCCATGCCGACGATGGCGATGGGCTCGTCGTCGCCGACGGCCACGGTGGCGGTCGTGGGCCGGACCGGCACGGGGGTGCCGGCGATCTCCGTGCCGAGGTGGACGGCCAGGTCGTGCGGGCTCGGGTAGTCGAAGACGAGGGTGGCCGGCAGCCGCATGCCGAACGCGTTGTTGAGCCGGTTGCGCATCTCCACGGCGGTGAGCGAGTCGAAGCCGAACTCGCTGAACGCCCGGCGCGGCTCGATCGCGGCCGGGTCGGGGTAGCCGAGCACTGCGGCGGCCTGGCCCCGGACGATCTCCACGAGCGCGGCCACCCGGTCGGCGTCGCCGAGCACGGCGAGCTGCTGGACCAGGGACGCGCCGGTGCTCACGGCGGCGGCTGCGCGGGCGGGGGTGCGGATCAGCGCCCGGTACAGCGGCGGCACGCTGCCGCCCGCGAACTGCGCCTTGATCGCGGCGAGGTCGAGGCGGGCCGGGACGAGCGCGGCATCGGGGGTGCGGCAGGCGGCGTCGAAGAGGGCGAGGCCCTCCTCGGCCTCCATGGCGGCGACGCCGGAGCGGGAGATCCGGTTGAGGTGGACGTCGTCCAGCTCGGTGGTCATGCCGCTGCGGTCGGCCCAGAGGCCCCAGGCGAGGGTGAGGGCGGCGAGGCCGCGCGCCTTGCGGTGGTGGGCCAGCCCGTCGAGGAAGGCGTTGGCGGCGGCGTAGTTGCCCTGGCCGGGGCCGCCGGCCGTGGCCGCGAGGGACGAGTACGAGACGAACGCCTTCAGGTCGTGGCCGGCGGTCAGCTCGTGCAGGTTCCAGGCGGCGTCGACCTTGGGCCGCAGCACGCCGTCCATCCGCTCGGGGGTGAGCGAGGAGATGACGCCGTCGTCGCGTACCCCGGCGGCGTGGATGACGGCGGTGAGCGGGTGCTCCGCCGGGATGCCGGCGAGCAGCTCCGCGACCGCGTCCCGGTCGGCGACGTCGCAGGCGGCGACGGTGACGGTCGCGCCGAGCGCCGCCAGGTCGGCGCAGAGCTCGGCGACGCCTTCGGCGGCCCGGCCGCGCCGGCTGGTGAGGATCAGGTGCCGGACGCCGTGCACGGTCACCAGGTGCCGGCTCATGAGCTGGCCGAGGGTGCCGGTGGCGCCGGTGATCAGCACAGTCCCGTCGCCGTCGAACGGGGCGGCGGGCGGCTCCGCGAGGGCCGGCACGCGGGTGAGCCGGGACCCGGCGGCGACGCCGGAGCGGATCACGACCTGCGGCTCGTCGGTGCCCACGGCCGGGACCAGGACGGCGGCGGAGCCGGCCACGTCGTCGACGTCGACCAGTACGAACCGGTCGGGGTTCTCCGACTGGGCGGAGCGGAGCAGGCCGATGACGGCGGCGCCGGCCAGGTCGGTCACGTCGGCGTCGGCGTCGGCGGTGGTGGCGACGGCGCCCCGGGTGAGCACGACGAGCCGGGAGTCGGCGTACCGGTCGTCGGCGAGGAACCCCTGGAGCACGGCGAGGGCCCGGTGGGTGACCTCGGCGACGGCCCGGGGCACGTCGGCCGCGGGCGGGTCGAGGAACGGCACGAGCAGCACGCCGGGCACGTCCGCGCCCTCGTCGAGCGCGGCGGCCAGGGCGGTCAGGTCGGGGTACGCCGCGACGGCCGTACCGGTGGCGGCGACGGCGTCGGCGAGGCCCGCGGCGTCGCCGACGACCGCCCAGCCGGCGGTGGACGGGCCGGCGGGGAGGGCGAGCGGGGCCCACTCGATCCGGAACAGCGACTCGGTGCCGCCGCCCCCGGCGACCCGGAGCTGGTCGGCGGAGACGGGCCGCAGCACGAGGGAGCCGACGGAGATGATCGGGGCGCCGGTGACGTCGGCGAGCAGCAGGGAGACGCTGTCGGTGCCGGTGTGCGAGACACGGACCCGGGCCGCCGCCGCGCCGGCCGCGTGCAGGGCGACGTCGTTCCAGGAGAACGGCAGCCGGCCGTACCCGGGGGGCATGTCCGCGCCGGACGGCTCACCGGCGGGCGTGGTGAGGCCGAGGGTGTGCAGGGCCGCGTCGAGCAGCGCCGGGTGCAGGCCGTACCCGCCGGCCTCGGCGGCCGGGGTCTCGGGCAGGGCCAGCTCGGCGAACAGGTCGTCGCCGCGCCGCCAGGCGGAGCGCAGCGCGATGAAGGACGGGCCGTAGTCGTAGCCCTGGGCGGCGAGGTTCAGGTACAGGTCGTCGGTGCCGACCTCGGTGGCACCGGGGGGCGGCCAGGCGGTCAGGTCGGACCAGCCCTGCGGGCCGCCCGGGGTCGCCGGCCCGCCGGCCAGGACGCCGCTGGCGTTGCGGGTCCAGGGTCGCTCGCCGGTGCCCTCGGCGGGTTCGCCGTCTGCGGCGGAGTGCAGGGAGACGGTCCGGCAGCCGGTCTCGTCGGCCGGGCCGATCCAGAGCTGGATGTCGACGCCGCCGGTCTCCGGCAGGATCAGCGGCGACTCCAGGGTCAGCTCGCGGACGTGGTCGGCGCCGACGTGCGCGCCGGCCTGGAGGGCCAGCTCGACGAAGCCGGTGCCGGGCAGCAGCACGGTGTCGAAGACGACGTGGTCGGAGATCCACGGATGGGTGCGGCGGGCCAGCCGCCCGGTGAACAGGAAGCCCTCGGCGTGCGCGACGCCGACGGCGGCGCCGAGCAGGGGGTGCTGGGCGGGACGCAGGCCGACGGCGGTGATGTCACCGGTCCACCCGGCCCCGGCCTCGGGCCAGTACCGCTGGTGCTGGAACGCGTACGTCGGCAGGTCGACCCGCCGCGCGCCGGTGTCGGCGAACCACGGCTGCCAGGTGACGGGGACGCCGTGGACGTGCAGTTCGGCCAGGACGGCGAGCAGGGCGTGGGTCTCGGGCCGGTCCTTGCGCTGGGCGGCGACGGCCAGCACGCCCTCGTCGCCGGGCAGGACGTCGGCGGCCATCGCGGTGAGCACGCTCTGCGGGCCGATCTCCAGGAACGTGCCCGCGCCGGCCGCCCGCAGGGCGGTGACCCCGTCGGCGAACCGGACGGCCTCCCGGACGTGCCGCACCCAGTACTCCGGGGTACACAGCTCATCGCCGTCAGCCAGCGCACCGGTCAGGTTCGACACCACCGGCAGCGTCGGCGCGGCGAAGCTCAGGGTGCCCAGGACGGCCCGGAACTCGGCGAGCATCGGCTCCATCAGCGGGCTGTGGAACGCGTGGCTGACGGTCAACCGGCGGGTCCGGGCGCCCCGGTCCCGCCACGCCTTCTCCAGTTCGTCGAGGGCGTCGACCGCGCCGGACACGACGACGGACGACGGGCCGTTCACGGCGGCGATGCCGACCCGGTCGGTCAGCCCGTCCAGGCTGGCCGCCACGTCCGCCTCCGGCGCGGCGACGGCCAGCATTCCGCCGCCGGCCGGCAGCGCCTGCATCAGCCGACCCCGCGCCGCCACCAGGGCGCACGCGTCCGCCAGGGACAGCACCCCGGCCACGTGGGCGGCGGTGATCTCGCCGATCGAGTGGCCGCCGACCAGGTCCGGCGCGACCCCGAACGACTCGACCAGCCGGAACAGCGCCACCTCGACGGCGAACAGGCCCGCCTGGGTGAACACGGTCTGGTCCAGCAGGGCCGCCTCGGCGGTGCCCTCCTCGGCGAACAGCACCGGCTTCAGCGGCTGCGGCAACAGCGGGTCCAGCCCGGCGCACACCTCGTCCAGCACGGTGGCGAACCCTGGGAAGTACCCGTACAACTCCCGTCCCATGCCGGCGCGTTGCGCGCCCTGGCCGGAGAACAGCACCGCGAGCGACCCCCGGTCCGCCGCCTGGCCCGCGACCACCGTGCCCGACGGATCCCCGGCTGCCAGCGCCCGCAGCCCGGCGATCAGGTCGTCGCGGCCGGTCGCCGGCACCACGGCGCGGCTGTCCAGGGCGGATCGCGAGGTGACCGACGAGAAGGCCACGTCGAGCGGGCTCAGGTCGGGGTCGGCGTCCAGCCACGCGGCCCATCGGCCGGCCTGCGCGGCGAGCGCGGCGGCATCCCGGGCCGACACCGGCACCGGCACGACCGGCCGTTCGACGATCGGCGCGGCGTCGGCCGGCGCGGCCTCGACGGCGGGGGCCTGCTCGACGATGATGTGCGCGTTGGTGCCGGACACCCCGAACGACGACACCGCGGAGCGGCGCGGGCGGTCCACCGCCGGCCACGGCGTGACCTCGGTGACCAGCTCAACGGCGCCGGCGTCCCAGTCCACCTGGGGGGTCGGGGCGTCCACGTGCAGGGTGGGCGGGACGACGCCGTGCCGCATCGCCAACACCATCTTGATCACCCCGGCGACGCCGGCGGCTGCCTGGGTGTGCCCGAGGTTCGACTTCACCGAGCCGAGCAGCAGCGGGCCCGAGTCGCCCCGGTCCTGCCCGTACGTGGCCAGCAGCGCCTGCGCCTCGATCGGGTCGCCGAGCCGGGTGCCGGTGCCGTGCGCCTCGACCACGTCCACGCCGCCGGCGGCGAGTCCGGCGTTGGCCAGGGCCTGCTGGATCACCCGCTGCTGGGACGGCCCGTTCGGGGCGCTCAGGCCGTTGGACGCGCCGTCCTGGTTGACGGCGCTGCCCCGCACCACGGCGAGGATCGGGTGACCGTTGCGCTGGGCGTCCGACAGCCGCTCCAGCAGCAGCACGCCGACGCCCTCGGACCAGGAGGTGCCGTCGGCGCCGGCGGCGAACGCCTTGCACCGGCCGTCCTCGGCGAGGCCGCCCTGCCGGGAGAACTCGACGAAGGCGGCCGGCGTGCACATGGCGGTGACCCCGGCGACGATGGCCAGGGTGCACTCCCGCTGGCGCAGCGCCTGACCGGCGAGGTGCAGGGCGACCAGGGACGACGAGCAGGCGGTGTCGATGGTGACCGCCGGGCCCTCCAGGCCGAAGGTGTAGGAGATCCGGCCGGAGACGACGCTGCCGGCGTTGCCGGTCATCAGGTGGCCCTCAAGGCCCTGCGCGGCGCCCATCAGCACGCCGCCGTAGTCCTGGCCGGTGCTGCCGGCGAAGACCCCGGTGCGGCTGCCGCGCAGCGAGTGCGGGTCGATGCCGGCCCGCTCCAGGACCTCCCAGGAGGCCTCCAGCAGCCACCGCTGCTGCGGGTCCATCGCCAGGGCCTCCCGGGGGGAGATGGCGAAGAAGCCCGGGTCGAAGTCGGCCAGTTCGGGCACGAAGCCGCCCTGCCGGGTGTGCGAGGTGCCGGCCCGCCCGGAATCGGTGTCGTGCAGCGAGCCGAGGTCCCAGCCCCGGTCGGCCGGGAAGTCGCTGATCACGTCCCGGCCGGACGCGACGACGTCCCACAGGTCCTCCGGCGTCCGCACGCCGCCGGGGAAGCGGCAGCTCATGGAGACGATGGCGACCGGTTCCTGCTCGCCGGCCTCCACCTCGCGCAGGCGTTGCCGCACCTGGTGCAGGTCGGCGGTGACCCGCTTGAGGTAGTCGAGAAGCTTCGCCTCGTCAGCCATGGACCGCCCACTCCTTGTGTTGACCCGTCGACACAGCAGCGATCACGTCAGGACACCCCCAGCTCCCGGTCGATGAAGTCGAAGACCTCGTCCGGCGTGGCGTCGTGGAGCTTCTCGGCGACGGTGTCCCCGCCGCCGCCCGCCGGGGCGTCGTCCTCGTTGAGGGAGGCGAGCAGCGCCCGCAGCCGCTCGGTGATCCGAATCCGGGCGCTGCGGTCCGGCGCCGAGCCGGTGAGCGCCGCTTCCAACCTGTCCAGTTCGCCGAAGACCGGCGCGACACCGACCACCCCGCCGTCGACGATCGCCGCCCGGACGTACTCGGCGAGCCCGGCGGCGGTCGGGTAGTCGAAGACCACCGTGGCGGGCAGCCGGACGCCGGTCGTCGCGGACAGCCGGTTGCGCAGCTCCACCGCGGTCAGCGAGTCGAAGCCGAGCTCCCGGAAGGCCCGGTCCGGCTCGACGGCGTCCATCGAGGCATGCCCGAGCACGGCGGCGGCCTGGCCGCGTACCAGTTCCAGCAGGGTCTTGCGCCGCTCGGCGTCGGTCTGCCCGGCGAGCAGGGCGGCCAGCGACTCGGGGGACGCCCCGGAGTCGTCGGCCCGCTCGGTGACGGCCCGCTGTGCCTCGGCGACGCCCGTGAGCAGTGGGCTGGGCCGGACGGCGACGAACCCCGGCACGTACCGGGCCCAGTCGATCGCGGCGACCAGCGTGGCCGGTTCGCGCCGCGCCACGCACCGCTCCAGCGCGGCGAGGGCGGGCGCGGTGTCGAGGCGGGCCACGCCCGTGCGGCGGCGGCGCTCCTCCACGGCCGCGTCGGTGGCGGCCATCCCGCCGGCCGCCCAGGGACCCCAGGCGATCGAGGTGGCCGGCAGCCCCTGCCGCTGCCGCTGCTCGGCGAGGGCGTCGAGGTACGCGTTCGCGGCGGCGTAGCTGCCCTGGCCGGCCGCGCCGAGCTGGCCCGCCATCGCGGAGAACAGCACGAACGTGCGCAGGTCCCGGCCGACGGTCAGCTCGTGCAGGTGCAGCGCGCCGAGCACCTTGGGGCGCAGCACGGTGGCGATCCGGTCGGCGGTGAGGCCGTCCAGGACCCCGTCGTCGAGGACGCCCGCCGCGTGCACGACGCCGGTCAGCGGCGCGTCGGCGGGCACGTCGTCGAGCAGCTTCGCCAGTGCCGCCCGGTCGGCCACGTCGCAGGCCGCGACGGTGACCCGGGTGCCCCCGTCGGTCAACTCCCGGGCCAGTTCGGCGGCGCCCGGCGCGTCCGCGCCCCGGCGACTGACCAGCAGCAGGTGCTCGGCGCCCCGGGCGGCCAGCCAGCGGGCCACCTCCGCGCCGAGCGCGCCGGTGCCGCCGGTGACCAGCGTGGTGCCCCGGTGGTCGGGCGCGTCGGCGGCGGGGGCTCCGGCGGGAGCCCGGACCAGCCGGCGGACGAGGACGGTGGCCCCGTCGACCGCGAGCTGGTCCTCGCCGTCGAGGCCGGCGAGGGCTGCGCAGAGCAGGTCCCAGCCGTGGTCGTCGAGGGTGGCCGGCACGTCGACGAGGCCGCCCCAGCGCTCAGGGTGTTCCAGGGCGACGACCCGACCGAGGCCCCAGAGCAGCGACTGCTCCGGCCGGTCGACGGTCCCGCCCCGGGTGGTGCCGGCGGCACCCCGGGTGACGCACCACAGCGGCGCGGACACGTCGAGGTCGCCGAGGGCCTGGATCAGGGCCAGCGAGCGGGCGAGGAACGGCGGCACCGGCTGGGTGTCGTCGACCGCGCCGTCGGCGAGGGCCAGCAGCGACAGGACGCCGTCCGCCGGGGCGGTGTCCCCGTCGGCGGTGCGGGTGGCGGCGGCCAGGTGCTCGGCGACGGCGGCCCGGTCGGCCAGCCGTTCGGGCAGCAGCACCAGCCGGGCGTCGGCGCCCCGGCGGGTCAGCTCGGCGACCGCCGTCTCGCCATCGGCCGCGTGCCGCTCGTCGGCGACGACCCACCAGGCGCCGGGGATGAAGCTGACGGGCGTCCCGGTGTACGGCTGCCAGACGCTGCGGTAGCGCCAGTCGTCGAGGGTGGACCGTTCCCGCTGCTGCCGCCGCCAGGAGGCGAGCACCGGCAGGGCCGCGCCCAGCCGTTCGAGCGAGTCGGCTGCGCTCTGCGCGGTGAGTTCCGCCAGCGCGGGAAGGTCCTCCCGCTCGACGGCGGCCCAGAACGCGGAATCGACGCCGGTGGGCGCGTCGTCCTGACCGGGCTGCCCGGCGGCGGTCGGCCAGAACCGGTCCCGGTCGAAGGCGTACGTGGGCAGCGGCACCACGTCGGTCTCCGCAAGCACCTTCGTCAGGTCGACGGGCAGGCCGACCGCGTGCGCGGTGGCCAGGTTCGTCAACAACCGGGTCGCGTCATCGTCGCCCCGCCGCAGGCTGCCCAGGGTATGCCCGGTCACCCCGGCGTCATCCAAGATCGCCGTCACCGGCATCGTCAACACCGGATGCGGGCTGATCTCCACGAACGTGGAATGCCCCGCCGCGACCGCGACGCGGATCGCGGCATCGAACTGCACCGTCCGGCGCAGGTTGTCGTACCAGTAGTCCGCGGTCATGCTCGCCGGGTCCACCCAGTCCCCGGTCAACGTCGACACGAGACGAACGTCGCCCGCCTGCGGGGTCACGCCGGCCAGGTCCGCTCGCAACTGCTCGGCGACCTCCTGCACCGACACCGAGTGCGACGCGTAGTCCACCGGAATCAGCCTTGCCCGGAGCCCTTCGGCCTGGCACGCCTCCACCAGGTCCGCCACGGGCTGCGGCGGACCGGACACCACCACCGTGCCGGGACCGTTCACCGCCGCCACCCCAACACCGGGGAACTGCGCGAGACGGGCGGCGACCGCATCGGCGGACAGATCCACCGACGCCATCGCCCCCGTACCCCGCAACACCGCCAAAGCACGCGAACGCAGCGCAACGGTCCTCGCCGCGTCGTCCAGGGACAGGATCCCCGCCACACACGCCGCGCCGATCTCACCCTGCGAGTGACCGACCACCGCCTGCGGCACCACCCCCGCCTGCCGCCACACCGCCGCCAGGCCGATCCCGACAGCCCACAACACCGGCTGCACCACCTCGACCCGGTCCAACCACGACTCGTCCTCGCCCGTCAGGACGGAGACGAGATCCACATCGAGATACGGGGCCAGAGCCCGCTGACACTCCGCCAACCGCGCGTCGAACACCGGTGTCCGACCCACCAGACCCGCCGCCATCCGCGCCGACTGCGCACCCTGACCCGGGAACACGAACACCGGACCCGCACCGTGGGACGCGACAACGCCCGTGACGGCCGTCCCCGCAGGCGCACCCGCACCCAGGGCGTCCAGGCCGGACAGCAGCTCCTCGACGCTCGACCCGACCACCGACGCCCGGTGGTCGAACGCCGACCGGGTGGTCGCCAGGGACCACGCCACCCCGGTGGGCGCGACGCCGTCGTGCTCACGCACGTACCGGGCCAGGCGGGCGGCCTGGCCGGCCAGGGCCGCCCTGGACCGGGCCGACACCGGCCACACCGTCATGTCCGAGGCGACCAACCCCGAGGCCTCCGTGGGGACGGCGACCTGCTCGGCCGGCTCGTCGTCGGCCTGCTCAATGATCACATGCGCGTTGGTGCCGGAGATGCCGAACGACGACACCGCCGCCCGACGCGGCCGGTCCACGGCCGGCCACGGGGTGGCCTCGGTGACCAGCTCCACCGCTCCCGACGACCAGTCGATGTGCGGCGAGGGCCCGTCGACGTGCAGGGTCGCCGGGACGACGCCCTCCTGCATGGCCAGCACCATCTTGATGATTCCGGCGACGCCGGCCGCCGCCTGGGTGTGGCCGATGTTCGACTTCACCGAGCCCAGCAGCAGCGGCTCGTCCCGGCCCTGTCCGTAGGTGGCCAGGAGCGCCTGCGCCTCGATCGGGTCGCCCAGCGTCGTGCCAGTGCCGTGCGCCTCGACCACGTCCACGTCCGCCGTGGTCAGTCGCGCCGACGCGAGGGCCTGCCGGATCACCCGCTGCTGGGACGGGCCGTTCGGCGCCGTCAGACCATTGCTGGCACCGTCCTGGTTGACCGCGCTCCCCCGCACGATCGCCAAGACCCGGTGCCCGTTGCGCCGTGCGTCGGCAAGCCGCTCCACCAGCAGCACGCCGACGCCCTCACCCCAGCCCGTGCCGTCCGCGCCAGCCGCGAACGCCTTGCACCGCCCATCGGCGGCCAGTCCCCGCTGCCGCGAGAACTCCACGAACAACCCGGGCGTGGCCATCACCGTCACGCCACCCGCGAGCGCCAGGTCGCACTCGCCGCGCCGCAGCGACTGCACCGCCAGGTGCAACGCCACAAGGGACGACGAACACGCCGTGTCCACCGACACCGCAGGCCCCTCCAACCCCAACGCGTACGCCACCCGACCCGACACCACACTCGCCGCATTCCCCGTCCCCGCGAACCCCTCCACCTCATCCACAGAAACCATCAACAGGGCCCCATAGTCCTGACCATTCGTCCCCACGAACACCCCTGTTCGCGAACCCCGCAACCCCCCCGGATCAACCCCTGCCCGCTCCACCACCTCCCACGACGCCTCCAACAACAACCGCTGTTGCGGATCCATCGCCAGCGCCTCACGGGGCGAGATCCCGAAGAAGGCCGCATCGAAGTCCGCCGCCTCGTACAGGAAGGCGCCGTTGCGTACGTAGGAGGTGCCGGTGGAATAGGGGTCGGGGTCGTACAGGCGCTCGACGTCCCAGCCCCGGTCGCCGGGCAGGTCGGAGACGGCGTCCCGGCCGGCGTGCAACATCTGCCAGAACCGCTCCGGGTCACCCGCGCCGCCGGGGAACCGGCAGGACATGGCGACGATCGCCACCGGCTCGTCGTCGCTGAGCGTCACCCGCGCGGTTTCCACCGGGGCGTCGGCCCCGCCGCCCAGCTCTTCGTGCAGGTGCCGGGCGAGCGCGGTGGCGGTGGGGTAGTCGAAGACCAGGGTCACCGGCAGGCGCAGCCCGGTGGCGGTGGCGAGCCGGTTGCGCAGCTCCACGGCGGTCACCGAGTCGAAGCCGAGGTCCCGGAACGCGTGGTGCGGGTCGATGGCCTGGCCGCCGTCGTACTTGAGGACGGTGGCGGCCTGGTCGCGGACCAGGTCGAGCAGCGCCTGCTGGCGCTCGGCGGCGCCCATCCGGGTGAACGCCCCGGCCGGGCCGGCCTCCTCCGCCTCCTTCGCCTCGACGAGGCCCTTGGTGGCCGCCAGGCGCTGCGCCTCGGGGATCTCGGCGATCAGCGGCCCGGGCCGGGTGGCGGTGAACGCGACGTAGAACCGGTCCCAGGCGATGTTGGAGATGGTCAGGAAGGTCTCGTCGTGCTCGACGGCCTGGTGCAGCGCGGTGACGGCGAGCCGGGGGTGCATCTCGGGCGCGCCGTGGCGGTGCAGCATCCGGCCGAAGTCGCCTTCGGCCATGCCGCCGCCGCCCCACGCGCCCCAGCCGATGGAGGTGGCGGGCAGGCCGAGGCCGCGCCGGTGCTCGGCGAGGGCGTTGAGGAACGCGTTGCCGGGGGCGTAGTTGCCGACGCCGGAGCTGCCGACGGTGCCGGCCATCGAGGAGAACAGGATGAACGCGTCGAGGTCGAGGTCGCGGGTCAGCTCGTGCAGGTTGAGCGCGGCGTTGACCTTGGCGCTCAGCGCGTAGTCGACCTGTTCGAGGGTGAGCGAGTTGATCACGGAGTCGTCGAGGACGGCGGCGGTGTGCACGACGGTGGTCAGCGGGTGCTCGGCGGGCACGTCGGCGATGACGGCGGCGAGCGCGTCGCGGTCGGCGGCGTCGCAGGCGGCCACGGTGACCCGGGCGCCCAGGCCGGCCAGCTCGGCCTCCAGCTCGGCGATCCCCTCGGCCTGCCGGCCGCGCCGGCTGAGCAGCACCAGGTGGGACGCGCCGTTGGCGGCGAGCCAGCGGGCCATGTGCCCGCCGAGGGCGCCGGTGCCGCCGGTGACCAGGGCGGTGCCGGAGGGCCGCCAGGTCCGGGTGGCGGGGGCGTCGCCGAGCGGGGCGCGCAGCAGCCGGCGGCCGAACGCGCCGGCCTGGCGCAGGGCCACCTGGTCCTCGCCGTCGGCGCCGGTGAGGACGCGGACCAGCCGCCGGCCGGCCGCGTCGTCCAGCTCGTCAGGGAGGTCGACGAGGCCGCCCCAGCGGTCGGGGTGTTCCAGGGCGGCGACCCGGCCGAAGCCCCAGGCGAGCTGCTGCACGGGGTGCGGCAGCGGGTCGGCGGGGTCGGTGGAGACGGCTCCGGAGGTCAGCGTCCACAGCGGGGCGCGGACGCCGGCGTCGCCGAGGGCCTGGGTCAGGGTGACCGTGCCGGCGAAGCCGACCGGCGCGGACGGGTGCGCCGGGGCGGGCGTCTCGTCGAGCGCGAGCAGCGACACGATCCCGGCGACCGGTCCCGCCGCGGCGAGGTCGCGCAGCCGGTCGGCGAGGGCGGCGCGGTCCGTCCGTTCGGCGTCCAGGGCCAGGGGTACGACAGTGCCGCCGCGCCGGTCGAGGGCGTCCCGGCAGAACGCGGCCTGGGCCGTGTCGGTGTCGTCGGGTCCGGTGACCAGCCACCAGGTGCCGGTGGCGGTGGGTTCGCCGGGCCCGTCGACGGCGACGGGCAGCCAGGCGTCGCGGTACCGCCAGGAGTCCACGGTGGCCTGGTCGCGGTGCCGGCGGCGCCAGGCGGCGAGGGCGGGCAGCACGCCGGCGACGGCCGTCTCGGGCAGCGCGTCGGTCGCGTCGGCGGCGAGTTCGGCGGTGAGGGCGGTCAGGTCCTCGGCCTCGACGGCGGCCCAGAACCGGGCGTCGACCTCGTCGACCTCGCCCGGGCCGGCGGCCGGGGCGGACGCCGGGGCCGGCTGCGGCCAGTAGAGCTGTCGCTGGAACGGGTACGTGGGCAGGTCGCGGCGGTGCGCGGCCAGCCCGGCGAACGCGGGTCGCCAGTCGACGGGCGTACCCCCGGCGTAGGCCTCGGCCGCGGCGCGGAGGAACCGGCCGAGGCCGCCCTCGTTGCGGCGCAGCGTGCCGGTGACGGTGACCGCGCCCGGGTCGGCGGCGGCCAGCTCGACGCTCTCCTGCACGGCCATGGTGAGCACCGGGTGGGCGCTGACCTCGACGAAGGTCTGGTAGCCGGCGGCGACGAGGCTGCGCACGGCGTCGTCGAAGCGGACGGTCTGCCGCAGGTTGCGGTACCAGTAGTCGGCGTCGAGGCCGGCGGTGTCGAGCCAGTCGCCCTCCACGGTGGACCGGAACCGGATCTCGCTGGTGCGCGGGGTCAGCCCGGCGAGCAGGTCCAGGAGCTGCTCGCGCAGCGGCTCGACGTGGGCGGAGTGCGAGGCGTAGTCGACGGGGATCCGGCGGACCCGCACCTCGCGGGCCTCGTAGTGGGCGACCAGCTCGTCGAGGGCGGCGACGTCGCCGGACACGACGACGGAGGTGGGGCCGTTGACGGCGGCGAGGGCGACCCGGCCGTCCCAGCGGGCGATGGTGCCGGTGGCCTCGTCGGCGGTGGTGGCGACGGAGACCATCCCGCCGTCCCCGGCGATGCCGGCGATGATCCGGCTGCGCAGGGCGACCACGGCCGCCGCGTCGTCGAGGCTGAGGGCGCCGGCGACGTGCGCGGCGGCGATCTCGCCCTGCGAGTGCCCGACGACGGCGGTCGGGCGGACCCCGTACGACTCCCAGAGCGCGGCGAGGGAGACGCCGACCGCGAACAGGGTGGGCTGGACGACGTCGACCCGGTCCAGGGAGGGTGCGTCGGGTACGCCGCGCACCACGTCGGTCGGCGACCAGTCGACGTACGGGCGCAGCGCCTCGGCGCAGGCGGCGAACTTCTCGGCGAAGACGGGTGCGGTGTCGAGCAGCTCGGCGGCCATGCCGATCCACTGGGAGCCCTGGCCGGGGAAGACGAAGGCGACCTCGCCCGGCGTACCGGCTCCCCGGGTGACGGTCTCAGGGGTGGGCCGGCCGTCGGCGAGCGCGCCCAGCGCGGCGGTCAGGCCGTCCCGGTCGGCAGCGAAGACGACGGCCCGGTGCTCCTGGGCCGCCCGGGTGGCGACGAGGGACCAGCCGACGTCGGTGAGCGCGGCGTCGGCAAGCCCGGCGCCGGCGACGAGGTGGTCGGCCAGGTCGCGGGCGCGGGCGGCGAGGGCGTCGGCGGTACGCCCGGACAGCACCCAGGGCAGCTCCCCGGCCGGCCCGCCGGCGGTCGGGGCGGGCTCCTCGGCGGGGGCCTGTTCGAGGATGGTGTGCACGTTGGTGCCGCTGATGCCGAACGAGGAGATCCCGGCGCGGCGCACGCCGTCGGCCGGCTCCCAGGGGCGGGCGGCGGTGAGCAGCTCGACGCTGCCGGCGGACCAGTCGACGTGCGGGGTGGGCTCGTCGACGTGCAGGGTGGGGGGCAGCACCCCGTGCCGCATGGCGAGCACCATCTTGATCACCCCGGCGACGCCGGCTGCTGCCTGGGTGTGGCCGATGTTCGACTTGATCGAGCCGAGCCACAGCGGCCGGCCGGCGGGGCGGTCGTGGCCGTACGTGGCGATGAGCGCCTGGGCCTCGATCGGGTCGCCGAGGGTGGTGCCGGTGCCGTGCGCCTCGACGGCGTCGACCTGGTCGGCGGTGAGCCGGGCGTTGGCCAGGGCCTGCCGGATGACCCGCTGCTGGGCGGGGCCGTTGGGGGCGGTGAGCCCGTTGGACGCGCCGTCCTGGTTGACGGCGCTGCCCCGCACGACGGCGAGGACCGGGTTGCCGTCGCGGCGGGCGTCGGAGAGCCGCTGGAGGACCAGCAGGCCGACGCCCTCGCCCCAGCCGGTGCCGTCGGCGGCCCCGGCGAACGGCTTGCACCGGCCGTCGGCGGCCAGCCCGCGCTGCCGGGAGAAGCCGACGAAGATGCCGGGGGTGGCCATCACGGTGGCGCCGCCGGCCAGGGCCAGGTCGCACTCCCCCGCCTGGAGGGCCTGCGCGGCGAGGTGCATGGCGACCAGCGACGACGAGCAGGCGGTGTCGACGGTGACGGCGGGGCCGTGCAGCCCGAAGGAGTACGCCAACCGGCCGGAGATGACGCTGGCGGAGGTGCCGGTGGCGAGGTAGTTCTCGTCGACGCCCCCGGCGGCCATCAGCAGCGAGCCGTAGTCCTGGCCGTTGGTGCCGACGTACACGCCGGTGCGGCTGCCGCGCAGCGCGGTCGGGTCGATCCGGGCCCGCTCGAACGCCTCCCAGGTGGTCTCCAGCAGCAGCCGCTGCTGGGGGTCCATGGCCAGGGCCTCCCGGGGGCTGATGCCGAAGAAGGCGGGGTCGAACTCGCCGGCCCCGGCGACGAAGCCGCCCTCACGGACGTAGCTGGTGCCGAGGTGTTCGGGGTCGGGGTGGTACAGCTCGGCGACGTTCCAGCCGCGCTCGCCGGGCATCAGGGTCATCGCGTCGGTGCCGCCGGAGACCAGGTCCCACAGCTGCTCGGGCGAGGACACCCCGCCGGGGAAGCGGCAGCTCATCGCGACGATGGCGATCGGCTCGCGGTGCAGGTCGGTGCCGTCGGCGACCACCTCGCCGGGTGCGTGGCCGGCGGTGCGGTCGTGCAGGTGGGCGGCCAGCTCGGCGACGGTGGGGTGGTCGAAGACGAGGGTGGCGGGCAGCGTCATGCCCGTCTCGGCGGTGAGCCGGTTGCGCAGCTCGACGGCGGTGAGCGAGTCGAAGCCGAGGTCGCGGAAGGTGCGGTCGGGCAGCGGCTGGCCGGCCGGGTAGCCGAGCACCACGGCGGCCTGGGTACGGACCAGCTCGGTGAGCTGCGGCAGGGAACGGCCGACGACCACGGCGCGGACGGGGCCGGCGGGCGCGGCGGGCACCCCGGGCAGGGCTGCGATCAGCGGGGTGGACCGGCCCCAGGCGGCGGCGAGGCGTCCCCAGTCGACGTCGGCGACGGTGAGGGCCGGCTCGGCGGCGTTGACGAGGCGGCCGAGCGCGGTGACCGCCTCGGCGGCGGGCAGCGGGTTGACGCCGCCCCGGGTGAGCCGGGCGGTCAGCGCGGCGGTGGCCGCGGCCATCCCGTCGGAGGCCCAGGCGCCCCAGGCGAGCGCGGTGGCGGGCAGCCCCTGGCCGCGCCGCCAGGCCGCGAACGCGTCGAGGTACGCGTTGGCCGCCGCGTAGTTGCCCTGGCCGGCGCTGCCGACGACCCCGGCGAGGGAGGAGAAGAGCACGAACGCGTCGAGGTCCCGGCCGGCGGTGGCCTCGTGCAGCACCCGGGCGGCGCGGACCTTGCCGTCGAGGACGGTCTGCATCCGGGCCGGGTCGAGGCCGTCGAGGACGCCGTCGTCGACGACCCCGGCGGTGTGCACGACGGCGGTGAGGTCCGGCAGGCCGGCGACCAGCGCGGCTACGGCGTCGGCGTCGGTGACGTCGCAGGCGACGATCCGGGCGCCGCCCAGCTCGGCCAGCTCCCCGGTCAGCTCGGCGGCGCCGGGGGCGGCGGGGCCCCGCCGGGAGGCGAGGACCACCTCGGCGGCCCCGTTGGCCAGCAGCCACCGGGCGGTGTGCCGGCCCAGCGCACCGGTCCCGCCGGTGACCAGCACCGTGCCCGACGGCCGCCAGCCCGGCCCGGCGGGCGGAGCTGCCGGGACGAGGCGGCGGCCGAAGGTGCCCTGCGGGCGGATGGCGACCTGGTCGTGGCCGGCGTCGGCGAGGACGGCGAGCAGCGCGTCCCCGGTGACCCGGTCGAGGCGGTCGGCGGTCCCGCCGGGCGGGGTGCCGTCGGCGGGCAGGGCGGTGCCGACTGGCAGGGCGGGCAGGTCGATCAGGCCGCCCCAGCGGTCGGGCTGTTCCAGGGCGACGACCCGGCCGAGACCCCAGGCCGCCGCCGACGCCGGGTCGGCGACGGTCTCGCTGCCGCCGACGGACACGGCGCCGCGGGTGACGCACCACAGTCGACCGGCCAGGCCGGTGTCGGCGAGGGCCTGGACGAGGGTGAGCAGCAGCGCGGTGCCGGCGGGCACGGCGGGGGCGTCCGGCAGCGCCGCGTCCCCCTCGGGCAGCACGCACAGCACCCCGGCCCACCCCGCCCCGCCGCCCTCCCGCAGCACCTCACCCAACTCACCCCGCCCGGCCCCAACGGGCACGACGAGCCGATCAACGCGCGCCCCCGCCCTAACCAGCACACCCGCGACCCCCGACAGCTCCGCGCGATCTTGCACTTCGGGCCCCGACGAAAGCCGCGTAACGCCCTTCTCGGGGGCCGAAAGTGCAAGATCGACGGGGGTGGGGGTGGGGGTGGGGGTGACGATCAGCCAGCGGGATGTTAAGGACGGGGTGGGGGTGGGGCGGACGGGGTGCCAGTCGACGCGGTACGACCAGGCGTCGAGGACGGCGTCGCGGAGGCGGGCCCTGCGCCAGGACGACAGGACCGGCACGGCCGGGGCGAGCGCCTCGACGGCGGCCGGGTCGTCCTGCACGGCCAGGTGGGACGCCACGGCGGGCAGGTCGCCGCGTTCCACGGCCGCCCAGAAGTCGCCCTCCGTGCCGTCGGCCGGCCCGGTCTGGTCGGCGGCGGGGGCGAACTCGGGCCAGTAACGCTGGTGCTGGAACGCGTACGTGGGCAGGTCGACCCGGGTCGCGCCCGTGTCGGCGAACCACGGCTGCCAGGTGACGGGGACGCCGTGGACGTGCAGCTCGCCGAGGGCGGCGAGCAGGGCGGCGGCCTCGGGCCGGTCGGCGCGCTGGGCGGCGACGGCGAGGACGCCGGCGTCGCCGGGCAGCGCGTCGGCGGTCATCGCGGTCAGCACGCTGCGCGGCCCGACCTCCAGGAACGTGTCGACGCCGGCGGCGCGCAGCGCGGTCACCCCGTCGGCGTACCGGACGGCCTCCCGGACGTGCCGCACCCAGTGGTCGGCCGTGCGGATCTCGTCGGGGTCGGCGAGCGCGCCGGTCAGGTTCGACACCACCGGCAGCAGCGGGGCGGCGAACGTCAGCTTGTCGAGCACCGCCCGGAACCGGGCCAGCATCGGCTCCATGAGCGGGCTGTGGAAGGCGTGGCTGACGGCGAGCCGGCGGGTGCGGGCGCCCCGGTCCCGCCAGGTCCGCTCGACCTCGTCGAGGGCGTCGGCGTCGCCGGACACGACGACGGCCGTCGGCCCGTTGACGGCGGCGATCCCGACCCGGTCGGTCAGCCCGTCCAGCGTCGGCAGGACGTCGGCCTCCGGCGCGGCGACGGCGAGCATCCCGCCGCCGGCCGGCAGGGCCTGCATCAGCCGGCCCCGGGCGGCGACCAGCGCGCAGGCGTGTTCGAGGGAGAGCACCCCGGCCACGTGGGCGGCGGTGACCTCGCCGATCGAGTGGCCGCCGACGAGGTCCGGCGCGATCCCGAACGACTCGACGAGCCGGAACAGGGCCACCTCGACGGCGAACAGGCCGGCCTGGGTGAACACGGTCTGATCCAGCAGGGCCGCCTCGGCGGTGTCCTCGGCGGCGAACAGCACCTCCCGCAGGGGGCGCGGCAGGGTCCGATCCAGGTGCCCGCACGCCTCGTCGAGGGCGGCGGCGAACACGGGGAAGGTCTCGTACAGCTCCCGGCCCATGCCGGCGCGTTGCGCGCCCTGGCCGGAGAAGAGGACCGCGAGCTGGCCGCGGGTCGAGCCCGTGCCGGTGAGCACGGTGCCGGCCGGCGAGCCGGTGGCGAGGGCCCGCAGCCCGGCGAGCAGGTCGTCCCGGCCGGTGGCGGCGACGACGGCGCGGGTGTCCAGGGGGGACCGGGAGGCGACCGACGAGTGGGCGACGTCGAGGGGACGCAGGTCGGCGTCGGCGTCCAGCCACCCGGCCCAGCGGCCGGCCTGCGCGGCGAGCGCGGCCTCCGACCGGGCCGACAGCAGCACCGGTACGACCGGACGGCCGGCCGTCGGGGCCGGGGCGTCCTCGCCCGCCTCCGGGGCGGGGGCCTGCTCGACGATGGTGTGCGCGTTGGTGCCGGACACCCCGAATGACGACACGGCCGCCCGGCGGGGCCGGTCCACGGCCGGCCACGGGGTCGCCTCGGTGGCGAGGCTGACGGCACCGGCGGTCCAGTCGATGTGCGGGGACGGCTGGTCGACGTGCAGGGTCGGCGGGACGACGCCGTGCCGGATGGCCAGCACCATCTTGATCAGCCCGGCGACGCCTGCGGCGGCCTGGGTGTGGCCGATGTTCGACTTGACCGAGCCGAGCAGCAGCGGCGCGGCGTCGCCCCGGTCCTGCCCGTACGTGGCCAGCAGCGCCTGCGCCTCGATCGGGTCGCCGAGCCGGGTGCCGGTGCCGTGCGCCTCGACGACGTCGACCTGCTCGGGGGTGAGCCGGGCGTTGGCCAGGGCCTGCCGGATGACCCGCACCTGGGAGGGGCCGTGCGGGGCGCTCAGCCCGTTGGACGCGCCGTCCTGGTTGACCGCGCTGCCCCGGACCACGGCAAGGACCGGGTACCCGTGGCGCTGGGCGTCGGAGAGGCGGGCGAGCAGCAGGATGCCGATGCCCTCGGACCAGGAGGTGCCGTCGGCGCCGGCGGCGAACGCCTTGCACCGGCCGTCGGCGGCGAGGCCGCGCTGCCGGGAGAAGCCGACGAAGACCGCCGGGGTGGGCATGACCGTCACGCCGCCGGCCAGGGCCAGCTCGCAGTCGCCGTTGCGCAGCGCCTGCGCGGCGAGGTGCACGGCGACCAGCGACGACGAGCAGGCGGTGTCGACGGTGACCGCCGGCCCTTCGAGGCCGAGGGTGTACGCGACCCGGCCGGAGATGACACTGGTCGCGTTGCCGGTGAGCAGGTGCCCCTCGCCGTTCTCGGCCTGGGCCTGGGCCATCATCCCGTCGTAGCCGTGCGACGCGGCCCCGACGAACACGCCGGTGCGGCTGCCCCGCACCGCCGGCAGCGGCAGCCCGGCCCGCTCGAACGCCTCCCAGGACGTCTCCAGCAGCAGCCGCTGCTGCGGGTCCATGGCGACGGCCTCGCGGGGCGAGATGCCGAACACGTCGGCGTCGAAGTCGACGGCGTCGTAGACGAAGCCGCCCTCGGACACGTAGCTGGTGCCCGGGTGGTCGGGGTCGGGGTGGAACAGCCGGTCGAGGTCCCAGCCCCGGTCGGCGGGGAACGGGCCGATGCCGTCCCCGCCGTCGCGGACGAGGTCCCAGAGCTGCTCGGGTGAGGAGACGCCGCCGGGGTAGCGGCAGCTCATCGCCACGATGGCGATAGGCTCCTGCGCCCGGTCCTCCAGCTCGCGCAGCCGCCGCCGGGTGCGCCGCAGCTCCGAGGTCGTACGCTTCAGGTACTCGACGTACTTCTCGTCCTCGTTGCTCACCGTGGACCCACCTCACTCGGCATGTCGTGGTCGTTGCGGCTGGTCACGACGTCTCCAGCTCGCGGTCGATCAGGTCGAAGATGTTCTCGGCGGTGGCCGACTCCAGGTCGTCGTCGCCGTCCGCTTCGGACTGCCGCTCGGCCAGCCGGTCCAGCAGGCCGTGCAGCCGTTCGGCGATCCGGCGGAACTCGTCGTCGGCCGGGTCGAGGCCGGCGAGCGCCGCCTCGAGGCGGTCGAGTTCCCGCCCGGCCACCGCCGACGGGTCCGCCGCGCCGGCCGGGGCGAACTGCCCGGCGAGGTGCGCGGCGAGCGCCGCCGGCGTCGGGTTGTCGAAGACCAGCGTCGCCGGCAGCCGTAGCCCGGTGGCCGCGCCGAGCCGGTTGCGCAGCTCGACCGCGGTGAGCGAGTCGAAGCCGAGTTCCCGGAACGCGCGGGTCGGTTCGATGCCGGCGGGGTCGCCGTGGCCGAGGACGACGGCCACGTGCGACAGCACCAGGTCGCGCAGGGCGCGTACCCGCTTGTCGTCGGAGAGGCCGGCCAGGGTCGCGGCGAACGCCTGCCCGTCGGCGGCCTCACCGGCGGCGGCCCGGCGGCCGGCGGCGCGGACCAGGCCGGCCAGCAGCGGATGGACGGGCGCGCCCGGCGCCGCCACCCCGGTGCTGATCTTCGCCGGCATGAGCACGGGGCGTTCGGACCGCCAGCCGGCGTCGAACAGGGCCAGGGCCTCGTCGTTGGACAGGGCGGCCATGCCGCCCCGGTCGAGCCGGCGGATGTCGGCGGCGTCGAGGTGCCCGGTCATGCCGCTGGCCTGCGCCCACCGGCCCCAGGCGAGGGCGACCGCCGGCAGGCCGAGGGCCCGGCGGTGCTCGGCGAGGGCGTCGAGGAACGCGTTGCCGGCGGCGTAGTTGCCCTGCCCGGGGCCGCCGAACACGCCGGCGGCGGCGGAGAACAGCACGAACGCCGTCAGCTCATGGTCGAGCGTGGCCCGGTGCAGGTTCCAGGCCGCGTCGACCTTCGGCCGCAGCACCGCATCGAGCCGGTCGGGGGTGAGCGACTCGACGGTGGCGTCGTCGAGGACCCCGGCGGCGTGCACGACGGCCCGCAGCGGGTGCCGGGCGTCCACCATGGACAGCACGTCGGCGACGGCGTCCGGGTCGGCCAGGTCGGCGGCGACGATCGACACGTCCGCGCCGAGCGCCTTGAGGTCGGCCAGCAGCTCGTCGGCGCCCTCGGCGTCGGGGCCGCGCCGGCTGACCAGGAGGAGCTGCCGGGCGTCGTGCGCGGTGACCAGGTGCCGGCAGAGCAGCGCGCCGAGGGTGCCGGTGGCGCCGGAGACGAGAACGGTGCCGTCGAGCCGGGGCGGCTGCGGGATGCTCAGGGCGAGCTTGCCGACGTGCCGGGCCTGGCTGAGGAAGCGGAACGCCTCCGGGGCCCGCCGCACGTCCCAGGTGCGCCGGGGCAGCGGGCGCAGCGCGCCGGTGGCGAACAGCGCCATCAGCTCGCCGAGCATCCGGCCGATGGCGTCCGGCCCGGCCTCGATGAGGTCGAAGACCTGGTAGTCGACGCCGGGGTGGGCCTCGGCGATCAGCCGTGGGTCCCGCTTGTCGGTCTTGCCCATCTCGACGAACCGGCCGCCCGGGGCGAGCAGTCGCAGGGACGCGTCGACGAACTCGCCGCTGAGCGCGTTGAGCACCACGTCGACGCCCCGCCCGCCGGTGCGGTCGCGGAACTCCTCGGCGAAGTCGAGGGTGCGGGAGGAGGCGAGGTGCGCGTCGTCGAAGCCGGTGGCGTGCAGCGCCGGCCACTTGCCGGGGCTGGCCGTGCCGTAGACCTCCGCGCCGAGGTGGCGGGCGATCTGCGCGGCGGCCATCCCGACGCCGCCGGCCACCGCGTGCACCAGCACGGACTCCCCCGCCGTCAGCCGGCCCAGCTCGGCCAGGCCGTACCAGGCGGTCAGGAACACCACCGGCACGGCGGCGGCCTCGGCGTACGACCAGTCGTCGGGGACGCGGGTGAGCAGGCGGCGGTCGGTGGCGGCGACGGAGGAGAACGAGCCGGAGAAGATGCCCATCACCCGGTCGCCCGGGGCGAGGTCGGTGACCCCCGGCCCGACGTCGAGCACCACGCCGGCGCCCTCGTTGCCCAGCACCTCCTGGTCGGGCACCATGCCGAGGGCCAGCACCACGTCGCGGAAGTTCAGGCCGGAGGCGCGCATCGCGACGAGGACGTGGCCGGCCGGCAGGTCACCCTGCGCCGGGGCGGGCAGCAGGGCCAGGTTCTCCAGCGTGCCCTTCTCGGTGACGTCGAGCCGCCACGGCGTGCCGTCGGCGGGCAGCGGCAGCGCCCCGGCGTCGCGGGCCCGGACCAGCCGGGGCGCCAGCGGCGCGCCGTCGCGGACCGCGAGCTGCGGCGCGCCGGAGGCGACGGCCGCCGGGACGGCCGCGAGGGAGGCTGCGGCGCCGTCGGTGTCGAGCAGCGTGAACCGGCCCGGGTGCTCGGACTGGGCCGACCGGACCAGCCCCCACACGGCGGCGCCGGCCAGGTCGCGGGGGGCCTCGCCGGGGGCCGCGCCGACCGCGCCGACGGTGTGCAGGACCAGCCGGGACTGCTCCAGCCGGGGCTCGCCGAGCCACGCCTGCACCAGCGCGAGGGCGTCCCGGGCCGCGTCGTGCGCGGCCTCGGCCACCCGCGCCAGGTCCGCGCCGGTCGCCAGGTCGACCACCACATCGGGTACGTCCCCGGAGCGCTCGATCGCGGCGACCAGCGCCGCCAGGTCGGGGTGGCCGTCGACGGGGTACCCGGCGGCGGTCAGCGCGTCGCCGAGGCCGGGGGTGTCGTCGCCGAGCAGCGCCCAGCGGGTCGTCCCCGCCGCCGCGTCGGCCGCCGGCAGCGGCGTCCAGTCCAGGTGGAACAGGGCGCTGCGGCGCAGCGCGGCGGCCTCGTCGGCCCGGCCGGCGGCGACCGGGCGGAAGGTCAGCGACTCGACGGTGGCGACCAGCTGGCCGGCGGTGTCGGCGAGGGTCACCGCGACGGTGTCCGGGCCCAGCGGGCGCATCCGCACCCGCAGCCGGGTCGCGCCGTGGGCGTGCAGGCCGACCGCCCGGAAGGCGAACGGCATCCAGCCGGTGCCGGCGGCGGCGTCCTCGCCCAGCAGGTCGGTGAGCCCGCTGACCTGGAGGGCCGCGTCGAACAGCGCCGGGTGCAGCCCGAACCGGGACGCCTCAGCGGCGGCGGAGTCGGGCAGGGCCACCTCGGCGTAGACCTCGTCGGCGCCGCGCCACACCCGGCGCAGGCCCTGGAAGGCGGGGCCGTAGCCGAGACCTCCCTCGGCCATCCCCGCGTACCAGACGTCGAGGTCGGCGTCGACCTCGACCGCGTCGGCCGGCGGCCACTCCCCCGGAACGACCACCGGGGCGGGAAGCTGCGGGAGCAGCAGGCCCTCGGCGTGCCGGGTCCACTCGCCGGAGCCGTCGTCCTCGGGCCGGGAGTGCACGGTGACGGCCCGCTCGCCGGCGTCGCTCGGCGCGCCGACGCGCACCTGCACCTGCACGGCGCCGCCCGGCGGGAGCACGAGGGGGCTGATCAGCGTCAGGTCGCCCACGTGTCCGGCGTCGACCTCGTCGCCGGCCCGGACCACCATGTCGACGACGCCGGTGCCGGGGACGATCACCGCGCCGCCGACGGCGTGGTCGGCCAGCCACGGGTGGGTACGCACCGACAGCCGGCCGGTGAGCACCACCGTCTGGTCGTCGGCGACGGGGATCGCCGCGCTGAGCAGCGGGTGGCCGGCGTCCTGGAGGCCGGCGGAGGCGACATCCTGCGCCCGGTGGGCGGGCGGGTCCAGCCAGTACCGGCCCCGGTCGAAGGCGTAGGTGGGCAGGTCGATGGTGGCCGTGGCGGCGAGCACGTGCGTCAGGTCGACGGGCAGGCCGATCGTGTGCGCGGTGGCCAGGTTCGTCAACAACCGGGTCGCATCGTCGTCGCCCCGCCGCAGGCTGCCCAGGGTGTGCCCGGTCACCCCGGCGTCATCCAAGATCGCCGTAACCGGCATCGTCAACACCGGATGCGGGCTGATCTCCACGAACGTGGAGTGCCCCGCCGCGACCGCGACCCGGATCGCGGCATCGAACTGCACCGTCCGGCGCAGGTTGTCGTACCAGTAGTCCGCGGTCATGCTCGCCGGGTCCACCCAGTCCCCGGTCAACGTGGAGACAAGGCGGGTGTGACCGGCCTGCGGGGTCACGTCGGCCAGGTCCGCGCGCAACTGCTCGGCGACCTCCTGCACCGACACCGAGTGCGACGCGTAGTCCACCGGAATCAACCGGGCCCGGATACCGTCGTCGGTGCACCCCTGAACCAGGTCCGCCACCGGCTGCGGCGGCCCGGAGACGACCACCGTGGCCGGACCGTTCACGGCCGCCACGCCGACGCCGGGGAACTGCGCGAGACGGACGGCGACCGCGTCGGCGGACAGATCCACCGACGCCATCGCCCCCGTACCCCGCAACACCGCCAAAGCACGCGAACGCAGCGCAACCGTCTTCGCCGCGTCGTCCAGGGACAGGATCCCCGCCACACACGCCGCGCCGATCTCACCCTGCGAGTGACCGACCACCGCCTGCGGCACCACCCCCGCCTGCCGCCACACCGCCGCCAAGGCGATGCCGACGGCCCACAACACCGGCTGGACGACCTCGACCCGGTCCAACCACGACTCGTCCTCGCCCGTCAGGACGGAGACGAGATCCACATCGAGGTACGGGGCCAGAGCACGCTGACACTCCGCCAGCCGCCCGTCGAACACCGGCGTCCGACCCACCAGACCCGCCGCCATCCGCGCCGACTGCGCACCCTGACCCGGGAACACGAACACCGGACCCGCACCGTGGGAGGCGGCCACGCCCGTGACCACGTCGGCGGCCGGCAGGCCGCCCGCGAGCGCTTCCAGGCCCGCCACCAGGTCCTCGACGGTCGACCCGACGACCGACGACCGCTGGTCGAACGCGGACCGGGTCGTGGCGAGGGACCACGCCACGGCGGCGACGTCTAGGTCGCCGCGTCCCCGGAGGTGGGCGGCGAGGCGGGCGGCCTGGCCGGCGAGGGCCGCCCTGGACCGGGCCGACACCGGCCACACGGTCACATCCGCGTCGACCAGGCCCGGGGCCACGGCGACGACGTCCGGATCGGCGGGCTCGTCGGCCTGCTCGATGATGATGTGCGCGTTGGTGCCGGACATGCCGAACGAGGACACCGCCGCCCGCCGCGCCCGGCCCGTCTCCGGCCATGGCGTGGCCTCGGTGACGAGGGCGACCGCCCCGGCCGTCCAGTCGATGTGCGACGACGGCGCGTCGACGTGCAGCGTCGCGGGTACGGTCCCGTGGCGCATCGCCTGCACCATCTTGATGATTCCGGCGACGCCGGCGGCGGCCTGGGTGTGGCCGATGTTCGACTTGATGGACCCGAGCAGCAGCGGCGCGGCGTCACCCCGGTCCTGCCCGTAGGTGGCCAGCAGCGCCTGCGCCTCGATCGGGTCGCCCAGCGTCGTGCCCGTGCCGTGCGCCTCGACCACGTCCACGTCCGCCGTGGTCAGTCGCGCCGACGCGAGGGCCTGCCGGACCACCCGCTGCTGCGACGGGCCGTTCGGCGCGGTGAGCCCGTTGGACGCGCCGTCGGAGTTGACCGCGCTGCCGCGCACGATCGCCAACACGTGATGCCCGTTGCGGCGGGCGTCGGACAGCCGCTCGACCAGCAGCACGCCGACGCCCTCACCCCAGCCCGTGCCGTCCGCCGCCTCCGCGAACGGCTTGCAGCGGCCGTCGGCGGCGAGGGCTCGCTGGCGGGAGAACTCGGCGAACGTGCCGGGGGTGGTCATCACGGTGACGCCGCCGGCCAGGGCGAGGTCACACTCGCCGCGCCGCAGCGACTGCACCGCCAGGTGCAACGCCACAAGGGACGACGAACACGCCGTGTCCACCGACACCGCAGGCCCCTCCAACCCCAACGCGTACGCCACCCGACCCGACACCACACTCGCCGCATTCCCCGTCCCCGCGAACCCCTCCACCTCATCCACAGAAACCATCAACAGGGCCCCATAGTCCTGACCATTCGTCCCCACGAACACCCCTGTTCGCGAACCCCGCAACCCCCCCGGATCAACCCCTGCCCGCTCCACCACCTCCCACGACGCCTCCAACAACAACCGCTGCTGCGGATCCATCGCGGAGGCTTCCCGTGGCGAGATGCCGAAGAACCCGGCGTCGAAGTCCGCCGCGTCGTACAGGAATCCGCCCTGGTCGGAGTACGTGGTGCCGGGGTGTGCCGGGTCGGGGTCGTAGAGACGGTCGAGGTCCCAGCCCCGGTTGGTGGGGAAGTCGCCGATGGCGTCGACGCCGTCGGCGACGAGCCGCCACAGCCGATCCGGGTCGTCGGCGCCGCCCGGGTAGCGGCAGGACATGGCGACGATGGCGATCGGCTCGTCGTCGTCCACGGTGGTCGCGGCGGCGGTCGGGGCCGGCTCGGCGGCGGTGCCGAAGAGGCCGGTGAGCAGGTGGCGGGCCAGCACGACCGGGGTGGGGTGGTCGAAGACGAGGGTGGTGGGCAGCGCCCTTCCGGTGGCGGCGACCAGCCGGTTGCGCAGCTCCACGGCGGTCAGCGAGTCGAAGCCGAGGTCCCGGAACGCGGTGGAGGCCGGGACGGCGGCGGGTCCGCCGTCGTGGCCGAGCACGTCGGCGGCGAGTTCGCGGATCAGGTCGGCGACGGTTTCCTCGCGCCGGGCCTGGGTGAGCCCGGCCAGGCGGCGGCGCAGGGTCGCGGCCGGGCCGTCGTCGCCGTCGTCGGCGGGCGCGCCGCCGTCGAGGGCGGCCTTCGCCTCCGGTACGCCCTCCAGCAGCGGTCGCCGCCGGGTGGAGGCGTACGCGGGGGCGAACCGGGACCAGTCGACGTCGGCGACGGTGAGGGTGACGTCGTCGTGGTCGAGGGCCTGTTGCAGGGCCCCCATGGCGACGACGGGGTCCATGGCGGGCAGGCCCCGGCGGCGCAGCTGCTGGTCGGAGTCCGCGCCGTGCATTCCGCCGTCGGCCCAGGGGCCCCAGGCGATGGCGGTGCCGGCGCGGCCGTCGGCCCGACGCTGCTGCACGAGCGCGTCGAGGTAGGCGTTGCCGGCGGCGTACCCGACCTGGCCGGCGCTGCCCCAGGTGGCGGCGATGGAGGAGTAGACGAGGAAGGCGTCCAGTTCCCGGTCGGCGAGCAGGTCGGCGAGGTGGGTGGCGCCGGCCGTCTTGCCGGCGGTGACCTCGGCCAGTTCGGCGGCGGTGACCGCCATGAGCGGGGTGGTCTGGGCGATGCCGGCGGTGTGCACGACGGTGCGGACGGGCGGGCCGTCGTCCTCGACGCGGTCGAGGAGGGCGGCGACGGCGGCCCGGTCGGCGATGTCGCAGGCGGCCACGGTGACCCGGGCGCCGAGCCCGGTCAGTTCGGCCTCCAGTTCGGCGGCGCCGGGGGCAGCGAGGCCGCGCCGGCTGACCAGCACGATGTGCTCGGCGCCGGTGGCGGCGAGCCAGCGGGCGGCGCGGGCGCCGAGACCACCGGTGCCGCCGGTGATCAGGGCGGTGCCGGTGGGCGCGTAGCGGCGTACCGGGGGGCGGTCGCCGACGGCGGCGCGGACCAGGCGGCGGGCGAAGACGCCGGGGCCGCGTACGGCGAGCTGGTCTTCGCCGCCGGGGCCGGTGAGGATCGCGGCGAGCCGGCCGGCGGCGCGGTCGTCGGGGTGGGTCGGCAGGTCGACCAGGCCGCCCCAGCGGTGCGGGGCCTCGACGCCGACGACCCGGCCGAGGCCCCAGATCGCGGCCTGCGCGGGGTCGGCGAGCCGGTCGTAGGAGGCGGCGGCCACCGCGCCCCGGGTGACCAGCCACAGTGGCGCGTCGAGGCCGGCGTCGCCGAGCGCCTGGACCAGGGCGAGGGTGGCGGGGAGGCCGGGCAGGGCGGCACGGTCGGCGGTCGGCGGTTCCCAGGCGAGCAGGGAGACCACCCCGGCGGCCTCGGCGGCGGCCTCGGTCACGGCGGCGGCGAGGGCGGCCCGGTCGGCGCCGGGTTCGACGGTCAGCGGCAGCGGTTCGGCGCCGGCGGCGGTGAGCGCCGCGCGGACGGCCCGGACGGCCGGATCGTCGTCGCCGAGGCCGGCGGGAAGGGCCAGCAGCCAGGTGCCGGTGAGCCGGCCGGCGGCGGGTTCGGCGGTGACCTGCCAGTCGACCCGGTAGCGCCAGCCGTCGAGCAGCGAGTGCTCCTGCCGCTGCCGCCGCCAGTCGGCGAGGACGGGCAGCAGGGTGCGCAGGGACTCGGCGGCGGCCTCGTCGTCGACGGCCAGGGTGTCGCGCAGGGCGTCCAGGTCGGCCCGTTCGACGGCGTCCCAGAAGCGCCGGTCGAGCAGCCCGGTCGCGGCGGCGGCCGGGTCGGCAGGTTCCTCGGCCGGCACCCAGTAGTGCTGCCGCTCGAACGGGTAGGTGGGCAGGCCGACGAGGCGGCCGGGCCGGTCGGCGAGCAGGTCGGCCCAGGCCACCGGCGTGCCGGCGACGTGCAGCCGGGCGAGCGCGCCGAGCAGGGCGCGGCGTTCCGGGCGGTCGCGGCGCAGCACCGGCACGACCACGGCGGGGGCGACGTCGGGGGTGGCCTCGACGGTGGCGAGGGTCTCCTCCGTGCTGGCGGCGAGGACGGCGTCCGGGCCGACCTCGACGAACGTGCCGACGCCGTGGGCGCGCAGGGTGCGCACGCCGTCGGCGAAGCGGACGGCCTCCCGGACGTGCCGCGCCCAGTACCCGGGGGTGCGCAGCTCCGCCGGGTCGGCCAGTTCGCCGGTCAGGTTGGACACGACGGGCAGGATCGGGGCGCGCAGGTCGAGGCCGGCGACGACGGCGGCGAACTCGGCGAGCATCGGCTCCATGAGAGGGCTGTGGAAGGCGTGGCTGACCCGCAGCCGCCGCACCTTCGCGCCCCGCCCGGCCCAGAGTTCGGCCAGCTCGTCGACGGCCGGGCCGGCGCCGGAGACGACGACGGAGGCGGGCCCGTTGACGGCGGCGACGGCGACCCGGTCGGTCAGCCCCTCCAGGGTGGCGGCGACGTCTGCCTCTGTCGCGGCGACGGCGAGCATCGCCCCGCCGGCCGGGAGCGCCTGCATGAGCCGGCCCCGGGCGGCGACGAGGGCGCACGCGTCGTCGAGGGTGAGCACGCCGGCCACGTGGGCGGCGGTGACCTCCCCGATGGAGTGCCCGGCGACCAGGTCGGGGGTGATCCCCCAGGAGCCGAGGAGCCGGTGCAGGGCCACCTCGACGGCGAAGAGACCGGCCTGGGTGAAGACGGTCTGGTCGAGCAGCGCCGCGTCGTCGGTGCCGGGCTCGGCGAACATCACCTCACGCAGCGGCCTGGGCAGCCGGGGGTCAAGGTGGGCGCAGACCTCGTCGAGGGCCTGCGCGAAGACGGGGTACGCCTGCGACAGCTCCCGGCCCATGCCGGCGCGCTGGGCGCCCTGGCCGGAGAAGAGGAAGGCGACCGCGCCGCGTTCGGCGGCGGCGCCGGTGACCAGGCCGGGGGCGGGCCGGTCGTCGGCGAGGGCGGTCAGGGCGGTGAGCAGGGTGTCCCGGTCGTCGGCGAGGACGACGGCCCGGTGCTCCAGGGGGGACCGGGAGACGACCGAGGACCAGGCCACGTCGGCGAGGCGCAGGTCGCCGGCGGCGACGTGCCCGGACCACTGCTCGGCCTGGCGGCGCAGCGCGGCGCGGGTGCGGCCGGTGAGCAGCACCGGCGCGGGCGCGGGCAGGCCCGGCCGGTCGGTCTCGGCGGGGGTGTCCTCGGGCTGTTCGAGGACGAGGTGGGTGTTGGTGCCGCTCATCCCGAACGAGGAGACGGCGGCCCGGCGGGGCCGGTCCACGGCCGGCCACGGGGTCGGCTCGGTGACCAGGGTGACCGCGCCGGCGGCCCAGTCGACGTGCGGGGTCGGCTGGTCGACGTGCAGGGTGGCGGGCACGGTGCCGTGCCGCATCGCCATGACCATCTTGATGATCCCGGCGATCCCGGAGGCGGCCTGGGTGTGGCCGATGTTCGACTTGATCGAGCCGAGCAGCAGCGGTGCGGCGTCGCCCCGGTCCTGGCCGTAGGTGGCGAGCAGCGCCTGGGCCTCGATGGGGTCGCCGAGGGTGGTGCCGGTGCCGTGCGCCTCCACCACGTCGACCAGGTCGGGGGTGAGCTTCGCGCCGGCCAGGGCCTGCCGGATGACCCGCTGCTGGGAGGGGCCGTTGGGGGCGGTGAGGCCATTGGACGCGCCGTCGGAGTTCACGGCGGAGCTGCGGATGATCCCGAGGACGGGGTGGCCGTTGCGGCGGGCGTCGCTGAGGCGTTCGAGCAGCAGCATGCCGACGCCCTCGGACCAGCCGGTGCCGTCGGCGGCGGCGGCGAACGACTTGCACCGGCCGTCGGCGGCCAGGCCGCGCTGCCGGGAGAACTCGACGAACGGTCCGGGGGTGGCCAGCACGGTCGCGCCGCCGGCCAGGGCGAGGCCGCACTCGCGCTCGCGCAGGGCCTGGCAGGCGAGGTGGATGGCGACGGACGCCGACGAGCAGGCGGTGTCCACGGTGACGGTGGGGCCCTCCAGCCCGAACGTGTACGCCAGCCGCCCGGAGACGACGCTGGCGGCGGTGCCGGTGAGCACGTACCCCTCGACGCCGGGGGCGCGGTGCAGCACGGCGGCGTAGTCCTGCCCGGAGGTGCCGACGAAGACGCCGGAGCGGCTGCCGCGCAGCGACAGCGGGGCGATGCCGGCCCGTTCGAACAGCTCCCAGGTGACCTCCAGCAGCAGCCGCTGCTGTGGGTCCATGGCGACCGCCTCGCGGGGGGAGATGCCGAACAGTGCGGCGTCGAACTTCCCCGCGTCGCGCAGGAACCCGCCGGAGCTGGTGGTCGAGGTGCCGGGCCGGTCGGGGTCGGGGTGGTGCAGCCGGTCGAGGTCCCAGCCCCGGTCGGTGGGGAACTCACCGATGGCGTCCCCGCCGGCGGAGACGAACGACCAGAGGTCCTCGGGTGAGGTGATGCCGCCGGGGTAGCGGCAGCTCATCGCCACGATGGCCACCGGCTCGGACTCCTCGGCGGTGACCTCGCGGAGCCGTTGGCGGGTCTGGTGCAGCTCGGCGATGACCCGCGTCAGGTACTCGCGCAGCCTCTCTTCGTCCGCCATGGTTGATCTCGCTCCCTCGTTCTTCACCGGTACGTGACGCGTGACTCAGGAAAGCCCGAGGTCCCTGTCAACAAGATCGAAAAGCTCCTGGTTGCTGGCCACCCGCAGCCGGTCGGCCACGTCGGCGGCCTCGTCGGGCCGCTCCTCGGCGCCCCGCTCCGCGGCACCGAGGCGCTCCAGCAGCCGGTGCAGCCGCACGGTGACCCGCACCCGGCCGAGGTCGTCCTGCTCACGCCCGGCGAGGGCGGCCTCCAGTTGGTCCAGCTCGTCGATGGTCGGCAGCGCCTCCACCGACGCCTCACTGACCAGCTCGGCGCGCAGGTGCTCGGCGAGGGCCTGCGGGGTGGGGTAGTCGAACACCACCGAGCTGGCCGGGTTGAGGCCGGTGCTCTTCGCGAGCCGGCCGCGCAGCTCCACCGCGGTCAGCGAGTCGAAGCCGAGGTCCCGGAACGGCCGGTCGGCCTCCAGGGCGTACGGACTGTCATGGCCGATGACCTCGGCGGCGGCGGTGCGGATCAGGTCGACCAGCAGCCGGTTCTGCTCGGCGGCGGTGAGGTCGGCGAGCCGCTTGCGCAGCCCGGTCAGGGCCTCGTCGCCGCCGTCGACGGCCGGGTCGGGGCCGGCGCGCAGGGCCGCCACCTCGGGCAGGTCGCTGATCAGCGGCCGGGGCCGGGCGGAGGCGAAGACCGGGGCGAAGCGAGCCCAGTCCACGTCGGCGACGGTGAGCACGGTGCCGTCGCCGGAGATCGCGGCGCGCAGGGCGGCCATCGCCGGTTCCCGATCGAGCAGGGAGACGCCGCGCCGGCTCATCGCCACGGCGTGTTCGTCGCTGACCATGCCGCCGCCGGCCCACGGGCCCCAGTTGACCGAGAGCACCCGGGCCCGGCCGGCGGGCCGGGACTGCGCCCACGCGTCGAGGAAGGCGTTTCCTGCGGCGTACGCGCCGTGGTCGCCGACGCCCCACGCGGCGGCGATGGACGAGAAGTAGACCACCAGCTCCAGGTCGTCGTGGTCGAGGAACTCGTCGAGGTGGCGGGCCCCGGCGGTCTTGCCCGCGACCACGTCGGCGAGTTCGTCGGTGTCGACGACGCTGACCGGGTTGAGCCGGCCGACGCCGGCGGCGTGCACGACGGCCTGCACGGTCTCGCCGTCGCGGCGCAGCCCGGCCACGAGGGCGGCGACGGCGTCCCGGTCGGCCAGGTCGCAGGCGACGGCCCGAGCCTGCGTGCCGAGGCCGGCCAGCTCGGCCAGGGTGTCGGCGACGCCGGGGGCGTCGGGGCCGCGCCGGCTGACCAGGATCAGCCGTTCCGCGCCGTGCCGGGCCAGCCAACCGGCGGCGTAGCGGCCGATGGCACCGGTGCCGCCGGTGATCAGCACGGTGCCGGGCGGCTGCCAGGCCGGGTCGTCGGGCAGTTCGGCGCGGGCGGCCCGGGCGAGCCGCCGCAGGTGCGTCCCGAGGGGACGCACCGCGAGCTGGTCCTCGGCTTCGGTGTTGGTCAGCGCCCGCAGCAGGTGCTCGCCGGCGGCCGGGTCCAGCTCCGCCGGCAGGTCGAGCAGGCCGCCCCGGTGCGCGGGGTGTTCCAACGCGGTGACCAGGCCGAGACCCCAGGTGGTGGCCTGTGCGGGGTGGGCGATCGGGTCACCGGGGCCGGTGCTGACGGCCTGCCGGGTGAGCAGCCAGAACGGTCCGGCCGGGGCGGCGTCGGTGACGGCCTGGATCAGGGCGAGGTTGCCGGTGAGACCGGCGGGCACCGCCGGGTGGTCGGGGTGGGGCCGCTCGTCCAGGGCGAGCAGCGAGACGATCCGGGCGGCCGGGCCGGCGGCCAGCCGCTCGGCCAGCCCGGCCCGGGTGGCCGTGGCCGGGTCGACCGCGAGGGTGTGCACGGTGCCGCCGTGGCCGCCGACCAGCTCGGCGATCCGCTCAGCGGTCTCCGTCGCGGTCCCGGCGGGGACGACCAGCAGCCAGTCCCCGGTGGCGGGGCCGGCGGTGAGCTGCCGCTGCGGCCAGGTGATCCGGTAGCGCCAGCCGTTGACCAGCGCGTCGGTCTGCCGTTGCCGGTGCCAGCGGGCGAGGGTGGGTAGCTGGGCGCGCAGCGGCCGGTCCGGGTCGACGCCGAAGCGGGCGGCCAGCCCGTCACCGTCGTCGGCGGCCACGGCCTGCCAGAACGCGTCGTCGGCGGCGACGGCCACCGGGGCTGCCGGCTCGGCCGTGCTGACCACGTCGCCGTCGCTGACCGGCCAGAACCGCTGGTGCCGGAACGCGTACGTGGGCGGGGCGGCCGGGCCGGCGGCGGGCAGCAGCGCCGCCCAGTCGACCCGTACGCCGTGGCAGTGCAGCCGGGCCAGCGCGCCGAGCAGGGCCGCCGTCTCGCCCCGACCCCGGCGGGACGTGCCGGTGACCAGGGTGCGCCCCTCGTCGGGCAGCGCCTCGGTGGCGAGGGCGGTGAGCACGGTGTCGGGGCCGACCTCCAGCAGGGCGGCCACCCCGAGGGAGTGCAGGTGGGTGACGGTGTCGGCGAACCGGACGGCCTCCCGGGCGTGCCGCACCCAGTACTCGGGGGTGCGGACCAGTTCGGGGTCGACGAGCAGGCCCGTCAGGTTGGACACCAGCGGGACGGCCGGCGGGGCGTAGTCGAGGGTGGCGGCGACCGCGGCGAACTCGGCGAGCATCGGCTCCATCAGCGGGCTGTGGAACGCGTGGCTGACGTTCAGCCGCTTGGTGCGTACCCCGAGGGCGGTGAAGTGCTCGGCCAGCTCGGCGAGCGTGTCGCCGGCACCGGAGACCACCACGGCGGCCGGGCCGTTGACGGCGGCGACGGCGACCCGGCCGGCGTACGGGGCGAGCGTGTCGGTGACCTCGGCCTCACCCGCGGCGACGGCGAGCATCCCGCCGCCGGCCGGAAGTGCCTGCATGAGCCGGCCCCGGTTGCCGACCAGGGCGCAGGCGTCGGCGAGGCTGAACACCCCGGCGACGTGGGCGGCGACGATCTCGCCGACGGAGTGCCCGGCCACCATGTCGGCCCGGATCCCCCAGGTCTCCATGAGCCGGTGCAGCGCCACCTCGACGGCGAAGAGCCCGGCCTGGGTGAAGACGGTCTGGTCCAGCAGGTCAGCCTCGGCGCTGCCCTCGGCGGCGAACAGCACCGCCTTCAGCGGCCGGGGCAGGTGGGCGTCGAGGTGCTGGCAGACCTCGTCGAGGGCCTCGGCGAAGGCGGGGAACGTGTGGTACAGCTCCCGGCCCATCCCGGCGTGCTGGGCGCCCTGGCCGGAGAAGAGCACGGCGAGGGTGCCGCCCGGCTCGGCCACGTCCTGGGTGAGGGCCGGGTGGCTCTGCCCGGCGGCGAGCGCCCGCAGCCCGGCCAGGTACGCGTCCCGGTCGGCGGCGAGCAGGACGGCCCGGTGCCGCAGATGGGACCGGCTGGTGGCCAGCGCCCGGGCGACGGCGGCGACGGCGGCGGGCTCGGAGGCGGCCCAGTCGGCGAGCCGGGTGGCCTGGGCGCGCAGCCCGTCGACGTCGTTGCCGGAGATCACCCAGGGCAGCAGCGGCGGCGCGGGCCGCAGCGCGGTGGTCTCCGGGTCCTCGTCGTCGGACGGGGGTGCCTGTTCGAGGATGACGTGGGCGTTGGTGCCGCTCACCCCGAACGCCGACACCGCCGCCCGGCGCGGCCGGCCCTCCTCGGGCCACGGCGTGGGCTCGGCGAGCAGCGCGACGGCTCCCGAGGACCAGTCGACGTGCGGGGTGGGCTCGTCCACGTGCAGGGTGGGCGGGAGCAGGTCGTGCTGGAGCGCCATCACCATCTTGATCACGCCGGAGACCCCGGCGGCGGCCTGGGTGTGGCCGATGTTGGACTTGATCGAGCCGAGCAGCAGCGGCCGGTCGGCGGCCCGGTCCTGCCCGTACGTGGCCAGCAGGGCCTGGGCCTCGATCGGGTCGCCGAGCCGGGTGCCGGTGCCGTGCCCGTCGACGACGTCGACGTCGGCGGTGGTGAGCCGGGCGTTGGCCAGGGCCTGCCGGATCACCCGCTGCTGGGCGGGGCCGTTGGGGGCGGTGAGCCCGTTGGACGCGCCGTCCTGGTTGGTGGCGGAGCCACGGACCACGGCAAGGACGCGCCGGCCGTCCCGCCGCGCGTCGGAGAGCCGCTGGAGGAGCAGCAGGCCGGCGCCCTCGCCCCAGCCGGTGCCGTCGGCGGCGCCGGCGAACGACTTGCACCGGCCGTCGGCGGCGAGGCCACGCTGCCGGGCGAACTCCAGGAACGGGCCGGGGGTGGCCATCACGGTCACGCCGCCGGCGAGGGCCAGCTCGCACTCGCCGGCCCGCAGCGACTGCACGGCCAGGTGCAGCGCGACCAGCGACGACGAGCAGGCGGTGTCGACGGTGACCGCCGGGCCCTGGAGGCCGAAGGTGTAGGAGAGCCGGCCGGAGACCACCGCTGCGGCGTTTCCGGTGGCCTGGTAGCCCTCGGTCTCGGCCCGCGCGGCCATGAGCAGGGTGGCGTAGTCCTGGCCGTTCGTGCCGACGAAGACGCCGGTGCTGCTGTCCCGCATGTCGACGGGGGCGATGCCGGCCCGTTCGAACAGCTCCCACCCGGTCTCCAGCAGCAGCCGCTGCTGCGGGTCCATCACCAGCGCCTCGCGCGGGGAGATACCGAACAGCCCGGCGTCGAACCCACCGACGTCGGCGACGAAGCCGCCCTTGAGCACGTACGAGGTGCCGGGGGTGTCGGGGTCCGGGTCGTAGAGGGCGTCGAGGTCCCAGCCCCGGTCGGCGGGGAACCCGGCGATCGCGTCGCGGCCCTCGGCGACCAGCCGCCACAGGTCCTCGGGGCTGGCCACCCCGCCGGGGTAGCGGCAGCTCATCGCGACGATGGCGATCGGCTCGTCGAGGGCGACGACCGCCTGGGTGGGCTCGGCGACCTGCTCGGTGACGCCGAGGATGCGGTCGGCCAGCCAGCCGGCGAGCAGCTCCGGGGTGGGCCGGTCGAAGACCAGCGTGGCGGGCAGTCGCAGCCCGGCGGCCTCGCCGAGCCGGTTGCGCATCTCCACGGCGCTGAGCGAGTCGAAGCCGATCTCCCGGAACGGCCGGTCCGCGCCGATCGCCTCGGCGGAGGCATGCCCGAGCACCGCTGCCGCGTGCACCCGGACCAGCTCCAGCAGGGTGCGGCGGCGCTCCGGCTCGGCCAGGCCGACCAGCCGGCCGCGCAGCGGGGACGCCTCGGCCGACTCGTCGTCGTCCCGGGCCCTGGTGGCGGCGAGGATCTGGGCCACCTCGGGGATGTCCTCGATCAGCGGCCGGGGGCGGGTCATCGCGAAGGTCTGGTGGAACCGGTCCCAGGCGATGTCGGCCACCGTGAGGGTGGTCTCGTCCTGGGCGAGGGCCTGGGCCAGCACGGAGACGGCCAGGTCGGGGCGCATCGGGCGGACGCCGGCACGGAACATCTGGTCGGCGGCGCCCTCGGACTCGATCATCCCGCTGCCCTCCCACGCGCCCCAGGCGACGGCGGTCGCGGCGAGGCCGCGGCGGCGCCGGTCCTCCGCGAGGGCGTCGAGGAACGCGTTGCCGGCGGCGTAGCCGCCCTGGAGGCCGCCGCCCCAGACGCCCGCGCCGGAGGAGAAGAGCACGAACGCGCCCACCTCGCCGCCGAAGGTCTCGTCGAGGTTGGCCGCGCCGGCGACCTTGGCGTGCAGGCTGTCGGCCAGCTCGGCCAGGTCGGTGCCGGCGAGCAGACCGGCATGGGCCACCCCGGCGGCGTGGAACACGGCGTCGACCGTGACGCCCTCGCCGGCGAGCCGGTCGACGAGGCCGCGTAGCGAATCCGGGTCGGCCACGTCGCAGGCGGCCACGGTCACCGTCGCGCCGAGCCCGGTCAGCTCCGCCTCCAGCTCGGCCGCGCCCGGTGCCGCCGCGCCCTGCCTGCTGGTCAGCACCAGGTGGGACGCGCCCTCGCGGGCCAGCCAGCGGGCCACGTGCGCGCCGATCGAGCCGAGGCCGCCGGTGACCAGGGCGGTGCCGGCGGGTCGCCAGCCGGTGTCCGCCGGCACGGTGTCCGTACCGGCGGGGGCGAGCCGGCGGGCGAACAGGCCGGAGGGGCGGACGGCGACCTGGTCCTCGTGGTCGATGCCGGCGAGGACGGCGGCGAGCCGGCCGCCCGCCCGCCGGTCCAACTCGGCCGGCAGGTCGACCAGGCCGCCCCACCGGTCGGCGTGCTCCAGGGCGGCGACCCGGCCGAGGCCCCAGACGAGGGCCTGCCGGGGGTGGCCGAGCGGGTCGGCACGCCCGGTGGAGACCGCGCCGCTGCTGGCGCACCAGAGCGGGGCGGGAATCCCGGCGTCGCCGAGGGCCTGCACGAGGGCGAGGGTGCCGGCGAGGCCGGCGGGGACGACAGGCCGGTCCGGATGGGCGGACTCGTCGAGGGCGAGCAGGGAGAGCACCCCGGCGACGGCGTCGGTGTCGACGTCGGCGAGCTGCCCGGCCAGCGCCGCCCGGTCGGGGTCGGCGACGGTCACCGGGACCACGTCGGCCCCGGCCTCGCCGAGGGCCTGGACGGCCTGCCCGACCAGTGGGTGGCCGGCGTACGCGGCCGGCGCGACGAGCAGCCAGGTCCCGCCGAGGGTGGTGGTGGAGGGGGCGACGGTGAGCGGCGTCCACTGCACCCGGTAGCGCCAGGCGTCCACGGTGGACTCGTCACGCCGTCGCTGCCGCCAGGAGGAGAGCAGCGGCAGCGCCCCGCCGAGGGTCCGGGCCTCGGTCTCGTCGATCCGCATCGCGGCGGCGAGGGCCTCGGCGTCGGCCCGCTCCACGGCGTCCCAGAACTGGCGGTCGACCTGGTCCTCGACGGCTGCGGCCGGGCCGGTCCGCACCGGCGCCTGCGGCCAGTACCGCTGCCGGTGGAAGGCGTACGTGGGCAGCGGCACCGCCGGGCCGGTGCGGACGCCGCAGACGGCGTTCCAGTCCGCCTCGACACCGCGCACGTGCAGCTCGGCGAGGGCGGTGAGCATCCGGGCCCAGCCGCCGGCCCCCCGGCGCAGGGTGTTCACCACGACCGCGTCGTGGTCGCTGGCGTCGATCGTCTCCTGCATGCCGAAGCTGAGCACCGGGTGCGGGCCGACCTCCAGGAAGACCTGGTGGCCGTCGGCGAGCATGCTGCGCATGGCCCGCTCGAAGTTCACGGTCTCCCGCAGGTTGCGGTACCAGTAGCCGGAGTCGAGGGTGGTGGTGTCGATCAGCTCGCCGGTGAGCGCGGAGTAGAACGGCAGCTCGGTGGGGCGGGCGGTGATCCCGTCCAGGCTGGCCAGGAGCCGGTCGGCGACCGCCTCGACCTGCGGCGAGTGGGAGGCGTAATCGACGTCGATGGGGCGGGTCCGCACGTCGTCGGCCGCGCAGTCGGCGACGAGTTCGGCGAGGGCGTCCGGGTCGCCGGCCACCACCACCGACCCGGGTCCGTTGATCACGGCGACGGTGAGCCGGCCCTGCCACCGCTTCAGCGCCTCGCGGGCCCGGTCGGCGGGCAGGGCGACCGAGACCATGCCGCCCTTGCCGGCGATGTCGACGAGCACCTGGCTGCGCATGGTGACGATCCTGGCGGCGTCTTCCAGGGAGAGGGCGCCGGCGACGCAGGCGGCGGCGATCTCGCCCTGCGAGTGCCCGACCACCCCGCCCAGGCGTACGCCCAGCGAGCGCCACAGCCGGGCCAGGGAGACCATCACCGCCCAGAGGGCGGGCTGCACCACGCCCGAGGCGACCAGCGGCGGGGCGCCCTCGGCGCCGCGCAGCACGTCGGTCAACGACCAGTCCACCCAGGGCGTGAGGACGGCCTCGCACTCGGCGATCGACGCGGCGAAGACCGGGGAGGAGTCCAGCAGGTCGAGCGCCATCCCGGGCCATTGCGAGCCGTGCCCGGAGAAGACGAAGACGGGGGCGGTGTTGCGCAGCGCCGCACCGGTCACCACGGTGGCCACCGACTCGCCGTCGACCAGCGCGGTCAGGCCCTGGGCCAGCTCGAACTGGTCCTGGCCGAGGACGACGGCCCGCTGCGGGAAGGCCGCCCGGGTGGTGGTCAGGGCGTACGCCACCCCGGCGGGCTCGATCTCCGGATGGGCGGCCAGGTGTGCGCGCAGCCGGAAGGCCTGCTCCCGCAGGGCGGGACGGTCCACGGCGGAGAGCACCAGCGGGACGAGCCCGGCGTCGGCGGCGGCGCCGGGCTGGGAGTCCGCCGCGACGACCGGCTCGGGGGCCTGCTCCAGGACGACGTGCGCGTTGGTGCCGGAGATGCCGAACGAGGAGACCGCCGCGCGGCGGGGCCGGTCCACGGCCGGCCAGGGGATCGACTCGGTGGTCAGGGCGACCGCGCCGGCGGTCCAGTCGATGTGCGGGGACGGCTCGTCGACGTGCAGGGTGGCGGGCACGATCCCGTGCCGGATGGCCTGCACGACCTTGATCACCCCGGCGACCCCGGCGGCGGCCTGCGCGTGCCCGATGTTGGACTTGATCGAGCCGAGCAGCAGCGGCCGGTCGGCGGGCCGGTCCTGCCCGTACGTGGCCAGCAGCGCCTGCGCCTCGATCGGGTCGCCGAGGGTCGTGCCGGTGCCGTGCGCCTCCACCACGTCCACGTCGGCCGTGGACAGTCGGGCGTTGGCGAGGGCCTGCCGGATCACCCGCTGCTGCGACGGCCCGTTCGGCGCGGTGAGCCCGTTCGACGCGCCGTCCTGGTTCACGGCGGTGCCCCGCACTACCGCGTAGATCCGGCGGCCCTCGCGCTGGGCGTCGGAGAGGCGCTGCACGAGCAGCACGCCGACGCCCTCGGACCAGCCGGTGCCGTCGGCGGCGGCGGCGAAGGACTTGCACCGCCCGTCCCGCGACAGGCCCCGCTGCCGGGAGAACTCGATGAACGTCCCCGGCGTGGCCATCACGGTGACGCCGCCGGCCAGCGCGAGGTCGCACTCGCCGGACCGCAGCGCCTGCGCGGCCAGGTGCAGGGCGACCAGAGACGAGGAGCAGGCCGTGTCGACGGTGACCGCCGGCCCTTCCAGGCCGAACGTGTAGGCCACGCGCCCGGAGAGGACGCTGCCCGAGTTGCCGGTCCCGATGTACCCCTCGACCTCGTCGGAGACCTCCATGAGCCGGGAGGCGTAGTCGTGGTACATGACGCCCGCGAACACACCCGTCCGGCTGCCCCGCAACCGCTGCGGATCCACGCCGGCGGACTCGAACGACTCCCACGACGCCTCCAGCAGCAGCCGCTGCTGCGGGTCCATCGCCAGGGCCTCACGCGGCGAGATCCCGAAGAAGGCCGGGTCGAAATCGGCTGCGTCGTACAGGAACCCGCCGTGCCGGGTGTACGAGCTGCCGCTGCTGCTCGGATCCGGGTCGAACAACGACTCCAGGTCCCAGCCCCGGTCCGCCGGGAACTCCCCGATCCCCTCGCCACCGGCGGCCAGCAGGGCCCACAGCTGCTCCGGCGTCTCCACCCCGCCCGGGTAGCGGCACGCCATGCCGACGATGGCGATCGGCTCGTCGGGGCCGGTGCTGGTGCGCGCGCCCGACACGGCCACGGCGACGCTGTCGGCCCCCGCGAGTTCGTCGTGCACGTGGGCGGCCAGCACCTGCGGCGTCGGGTAGTCGAACACCAGCGTCGACGGCAGCCGCAGGCCGGTCGCCGCGTTGACCCGGTTGCGCAGGTCCACCGCAGTCAGCGAGTCGAAGCCCAGTTCCCGGAACGCCCGGTCCGCCGGCACCGCCTCCGCGCCGCCGTGACCGAGGACCTGGGCGACGAGCCCCCGGACCAGCGCGTCGATCTGGGCGCGGGCCTCTCCGGCGGTCAGGCCGGCGATGCGGGTGGCCCAGGTGGCCCCCTGTCCCGCCTGGCGGCGGCCGGTGGTCGCCCCGACCAGGGTCCGCAGCATCGGCGGCACCATGCCGGAGCCGGCCGACGCCCGCAGGGCGGCCACGTCGATCACGGCCGGCACCAGCGCCGGCCGGTCCGCGGCGACCGCCGCGTCGAACAGCGCCAGCCCGGTCTCGGCGCTCATCGCGGTGACGCCGCCCCGGGCCGACCGGGTCCGCTCGGCCTCGCCGAGGGACGCCCCCATCCCGTCGGTGTCCCACATGCCCCAGGCGAGACTGACCGCCGGCAGGCCCGCCTGCCGGCGGTGCGCCGCCAGCGCGTCCAGGAACGCGTTACCCGCCGCGTACGCCGCCTGACCCGGCGAGCCCATCACCCCGGCGATGGACGAGAACAGCACGAACAGGTCCAGGTCGAGGTCGGCCGTGGCCCCGTGCAGGAACCAACCGGCCGACACCTTCGGCGCCAGCACACCCGCCAACCGCTCCGCCGACAGCCCCTCCACGACACCGTCGTCCAACACACCGGCCGTGTGCACCACACCCGCCAGCCGACCCGCCGACGCGATCTCCGCGACCAGGCCGGTGACCTGCTCCCGGTCGGTCACGTCACACGCCACCACCCGCGCCGACGCGCCCAGCCCCGCCAGCCGCTCCACCAGCGCGTCCGCACCGGTCGCCCCGGGACCTCGCCGCGACACCAGCACCAGCGACCGCACCCCGTGCGCGACCACCAGGTGCTCCGCCACCAGCGCGCCCAACGCGCCCGTGCCACCGGTCACCAGCACCGAACCCTCGCCCACCACGGGAGCGGAATCCGACGTCGACACCGACGCGCGCACCAGACGCGGCGCGAGCACGTCGCCGGCCCGTACCGCGACCTGGCCGCCCGAGGCGAGCGGCGCGTCCGCCACCCGGGCCAGCAGGCCCAGCGTCGCCGCGTCGGCGTCGCCGTCGACGTCCGCGAGGACGATGCGGCCCGGGTGCTCCGACTGCGCCGACCGCAGCAGACCCCACACCGCCGCGCCCGCCAGGTCCGTCACCTCGTCGCCGTCCCGGGCCGCCACCGCGCCCCGGGTCACCACGACGAGCCTCGACTCCGCCAGGGTCTCGGCGGCCAGCCAGGACCGCACCGTCGCCAGCACGGCGGACGTCACGTCGCGCACCGTGTCCGGCATCGCCGCCCCGAAGGCGACGGCGGAGACCGGCAGCACCAGCGTCGCCGGTGCCACCGCGTCTGCCGCGACCGCGTCCACCACCGCGGCCACATCCGGGTACGACGCCAGCCCGCCCCGGGCCGCCAACTCGCCGGCCAGCCCGGCAACACCCTCGTCGCCGACACTGTCGAGCTGCCCAGTCGGCGCCACCAGCAGCGCCCAGCCGGTCGCGTCGCCGACGGAGACAGCCTCCTCCGCCTGCCAGGTCACCTCGAACAGCGACCGGCCGGCCGGGCTCACGCCGGCCACCCCGGTCATCTCCCGCAGCACCAGCGAGTCCATCGACACCACGGCCGCACCCGAGGAGTCCACCGCGACCAACCGCACCCCGGAGCCCTCACGGGTCAGCCGCACCCGCAGCACCGACGCCCCCGAGGCGTGCACCTGCACACCCTCGAACGCGAACGGCACCCGGGGGTTGCCGGCCTCACCGGCCAGCAGCAGCGCGACCGGGTGCAGGGCCGCGTCCAGCAACGCCGGATGCACCCCGAACGCCGTCGCCTCCCCCGCCACCTCGTCCGGCAACGCCACCTCGGCGAACACCTCACCGCCGGCCGCCCACGCCCGCCGCAACCCCTGGAACACCGGCCCGTACGCCAGGCCACGGTCCGCGACCGCCGGGTACCAGCCGCCGAGGTCCACCTCGGACGCGCCGGTCGGGGGCCACTCCCCCAGCACCGGTTCCTCGGCCGACACCGGTTCCAGCACACCCTCGGCGTGCCGGACCCACTCGGGGTCGGCGTCCTCCTCCGGCTGGGAGTGCACCGTCACCGCCCGCACGCCGGAGGCATCGGCCGCGCCGACGCGCACCTGCACCCGCACCCCACCCGACGCGGGCAACACCAACGGCGCCGCCACGGTCAACTCCCGCACCCGCGACGCACCCACCTCATCACCGGCCCGCACCGCCAACTCCACCAACGCCGTCCCCGGCACCACCACCACACCACCGACCACATGATCGGCCAACCACCCATGCGTCGACACCGACAGCCGACCGGTCAGCACCACCATGTCCTCGCCGGCCACCGACACGGCGGCGCCGAGCAGCGGGTGCGCGGCCGCGCCGAGGCCCGCCCCGGAGACGTCCATCCACCGGCCGGCGGGCTCCAGCCAGTACCGCTGGTGCTGGAACGCGTACGTCGGCAGGTCGACCCGCTGGCCGCCCGCGAGCAGACTCGCCCAGTCGACGGCCAGGCCGTGGACGTGCAGTTGGGCGAGGGCCTCCAGGACGGCCTGCGGCTCGGGCCGGTCGCGGCGGGACGCCGCGACCAGCAGGGGCGCGGGATCGTCCCCCGGCCGGTCGGCGAGGCAGCCCTGCGCCATCGCGGTGAGCACGCCGCTCGGGCCCAGCTCCAGGTACGTGCCGACCTCCTCCGCGTGGAGGGCGGCGACGGCGTCGGCGAAGCGCACCGTGCCACGGACGTGCCGCACCCAGTAGCGGGGGTCGCGGAGCTGCCCCGGCTCGGCGACCCGGCCGGTCAGGTTGGACACGACCGGGATGGTCGGCGCGTGGTAGGTCAGCCCCTCGGCGACGGTCGCGAACTCCGCCAGCATCGGCTCCATGCGTACGCTGTGGAAGGCGTGGCTGACCCGCAGGCGGCGGGTGGGGACTCCCCGCTCGGACCAGGCCTGCTGGAGTTCGTCCAGGGCGTCGACGTCCCCGGCGACCACCACGGCGGTGGGGCCGTTCACGGCGGCCACGTCGAGCCGGTCGGCCAGCCCGGTCAGGGACGCGGTGACCGACGCCTCGTCGGCGGCGATCGCGAGCATCCCACCGCCGGCGGGCAGCGCCTGCATCAGCCGGCCCCGCGCGGCGACGAGAGCGCACGCGTCGGCCAGGGAGAACACCCCGGCCACGTGCGCGGCGACGATCTCCCCGATCGAGTGCCCGGCGACGAGGTCCGGGGTGATGCCGAACGACTCCACGAGCCGGAACAGCGCCACCTCGACGGCGAAGAGCCCCGCCTGGGTGAACACGGTCTGGTCCAGCAGCTCCGCGTCGGGCGTTCCCGGCTCGGCGAACATGACCTCGCGCAGCGGGCCCGGCAGCAGCGGATCGAACTGCGCGCACGCCTCGTCGAGCGCGGCGGCGAAGACGGGGAACGCCTCCGACAGCTCCCGGCCCATCCCGGCGCGCTGCGCGCCCTGGCCGGAGAAGAGGAAGGCCACCCGGCCGCGCGGGGACGCCGCCCCGGTGGTGACCGTGCCGTTCGGCTCGCCGGCGGCGAGGGCCCGCAGCCCGGCGAGCAGGTCGTCGGCGCCCTCGGCCAGGACGACGGCCCGGTGTTCGAGGCCGGCGCGGCTGATCGAGGAGACGGCGACGTCCACCGGTCGGGGGGCGTCGTCGGCGGCGAGGTGGTCGGCCCACCGGGCGGCCTGCCCGGCGAGCGCCTCGGCGGTGCGGGCGGAGAGCAGCACCGGGGCCGGCGGCAGCGCCACCGGCTCGCCCGTCGGGGCGGCGGCGTCGGCCGGCGGGGCGTCGTCGACGGGGGCCTGCTCCAGGATGACGTGGGCGTTCGTACCGCTGATGCCGAAGGACGACACGGCGGCCCGGCGCGGCCGGTCGGCCGCCGGCCACGGGCGGGCCTCGGTCAGCAGCGAGACCTGGCCGGCGGTCCAGTCGATGTGCGGGGACGGCTCGTCGACGTGCAGGGTGCGCGGCATCGTCCCGTGCCGGATCGCCTCGATCATCTTGATCAGGCCGGCGGCGCCCGCCGCCGCCTGGGTGTGGCCGAGGTTCGACTTGACGGAGCCGAGCCAGAGCGGCCCGCCCTCGCCCCGGTCCTGCCCGTACGTGGCGAGCAGCGCCTGCGCCTCGATCGGGTCGCCGAGGGTGGTGCCCGTGCCGTGCGCCTCGACCACGTCCACGTCCGCCGGGGAGAGCCGGGCGTTGGCGAGGGCCTGCCGGATGACCCGTTCCTGGGAGGGGCCGTTGGGTGCGGTGAGGCCGCTGCTGGCGCCGTCCTGGTTCACGGCGCTGCCGCGCACCACGGCGAGGATCCGTCGGCCGTCGCGGCGGGCGTCGGAGAGCCGCTGGAGCAGCAGCACGCCGACGCCCTCGGACCAGCCGGTGCCGTCGGCGGACGCGGCGAACGACTTGCACCGCCCGTCCGAGGCGAGGCCGCGCTGCCGGGAGAAGTCGGCGAAGGTGCCCGGGGTGGACATCACGGTCACGCCGCCGGCCAGCGCGTAGTCGCAGTCGCGCTGGCGCAGCGCCTGCGCGGCGAGGTGCACGGCCACCAGCGACGACGAGCACGCGGTGTCGACGGTGACGGCCGGCCCCTCCCACCCGAAGGTGTACGCCACCCGGCCGGAGACGACGCTGCCGGAGTTGCCGGTGCCGATGTATCCCTCGACGCCGTCGGGCAGGTCCAGCACCCGGGACGCGTAGTCGTGGTACATCACCCCGGCGAAGACGCCGGTGCGGCTGCCGCGCAGCCGCTGCGGGTCGAGGTCGGCGTGCTCGATCGCCTCCCAGGAGGTCTCCAGCAGCAGCCGCTGGTGCGGGTCCATGGCCAGCGCCTCGCGGGGGCTGATGCCGAAGAAGGCCGGGTCGAACTGCGCCGCGTCGTAGAGGAACCCGCCCTGGCTGGTGTACGAGGTGCCCGGGTTGTCCGGGTCGACGTGGAACAGCCGCTCCAGGTCCCAGCCCCGGTCGGTGGGGAAGCCGCCGACCCCGTCGCCGCCGGAGTCGACCAGGTCCCACAGCTCCGCCGGGCTGGACACCCCGCCCGGGTAGCGGCACGCCATCCCGATGACGGCCATCGGCTCGCGGTCCTTGGCCTCCACCTCACGCACCCGTCGGCGCGCGTCGCGCAGGTCGGCGGTGGCGCGGCGGAGGTAGTCGAGGAACTCAGCCTCAGTGGGCATCGGGCTACTCCGTATCGGGAATCGGGGTGCGGAACATGCCGGTCAGGCCGAGCCGAGTTCTTCGTCCAGGAAGCTGAAGATCTCCTCGGCGGACGCCGAGGACAGGCTTCCGCCGTCGTCGGTGGCGTCGTGTGCGCCGGAGCCGGTGTAGGTCCACAGAGAGAGCAGTTCGCGCAGCCGGTCGCCGACGGCGACCCGGTCGGCGTCGCCGTCGGCCACGGTCCGCATGACGTGCTCCAGCTTGTTCAGCTCGCCGAGCACCGTCAGCGCGGACGTGCTCCGCTCGGCCAGGAGCGCGCCCCGCAGGTGTTCGACGAGGGCTGCCGTAGTGGGCCGGTCGTAGATCAGCGTCGACGGCAGGCGCAGGCCGGTGGCCGCGTTGAGGCGGTTGCGGAACTCGACGGCGGTGAGCGAGTCGAAGCCGAGTTCGACGAAGCCGCGCTCGACGTCGATGGACCGGATCGAGGCGTACCCGAGGACGGCGGCGGCGTGCGTGCGGACCAGGTCGGACAGCACCTGGTCGCGGTCGGCCTCCGCGGTGGCAGCGAGGGTGTCGCGCAGCGCCGCCGCCGGGTCGCGCTCGGCGGCGCGGGCCGCGCCCGTGGTCGCCGGGCGGACCAGCGACCGCAGCACCGGCGGCACGGCGGCGGGCCCGTGCCGGCCGATCAGGGCGAGGTCGAGGTTGACCGGTACGACGACGGGGTCGGCGAACCGCAGCGCCTCGCTGAACAGGTCCATGCCCTCCTCGGCGGCGAGCGGGACGAAGCCGCCCCGGTTCATCCGGTCCTCGTCGACGTGCCCCGGCTGCCCGTCGCCGGTGTCGTTGGCCCACGGCCCCCAGGCCATGGACGTGGCGGGCAGCCCCCGGTCGTGCCGGTGCTGGGCGAGCGCGTCGAGGAAGCAGTTGGCGGCGGCGTGGTTGGCCTGCCCGGGGCCGCCGAACAGGCCGGCGGCGGAGGAGAACAGCACGAACGCGGCCAGGTCCAGCTTCTCGGTCAGCTCGTGCAGGTGCCAGGCGGCGTCGACCTTGGGCCGGAGCACGGCGTCGAACCGGTCCGGGGTGAGGGCGCCGAGGATGCCGTCGTCGAGCACGCCGGCCGCGTGCACCACGCCGGTGAGTGGCCGGTCGGCGGGGATCTGGTCGACGAGCAGGGCCAGCGCGTCACGGTCGGTGACGTCGCAGGCGGCCACCCGGGCGGTCGTGCCCAACTCGGCGAGTTCGTCGACGAGGGCCGCCACGCCGGGGGCGTCCCCGCCGGTGCGGCTGACCAGCAGCAGGTGGCGTACCCCGTGCCGGTCGGCCAGCCGGCGGGCCACCAGCCGGCCGAGCGCGCCGGTCGCCCCGGTCACCAGGACGGTGCCGGCGGCCAGGTCGGGGTCGGCCCGGTCGGCGGGCGGCGGGCCGAGCCGGGTCAGCCGGGGGACGCGGAGCTGGCCGGCGCGCACCGCGAGCTGCGGCTCGCCGGTGGCGAGCGCCGCCGGCAGCAGGTCGGCGGCGGGCCGGTCGTCGTCAACGTCGACGAGCACGATCCGGTCGGGGTTCTCCGACTGGGCGCTGCGCAGCAGCCCCCACGCGGTGGCGGCGGGCAGGTCGGCGATCCGGTCGCCCGCGTCGACCCGGACGGCGCCGCGGGTGACCACCACCAGCCGGGCGGCGGCGAGGGTGTCCTCGGCGAGCCACTGCTGGGCGAGCGCGAGGGTGCGGTGGCTGACCCGGTGGGCCAGCCCGGCCGGGTCCGGCTCGTCCGGGTCCGGCCCGCCGCAGGTGACGACCACCGCGTCGGGGACGGCGGCGCCGGCACGCACCCCGGCTACCAGTGCGGTGAGGTCCGGGGACCGGTCGGCGGCGGGCCAGTCGTCGCCGAGGGCGACCAGCCGGTACGGGCCGTCGGCGCGGACCGCGTCGGCGGTGACCCAGTCGAGGCGGTGCAGGGACCGCGTGGCGGCGCGGCGGGCCGCGCTGAGCTGCTCGCCGGAGATGGGCCGCAGGACGAGGCCGGTGACGGAGGCGACCGGCGTCGCGCCGGTGTCGGTGACCGTCAGCGCGACCGCCCCGGAACCGGTGGCGGTGAGCCGGATCCGCAGCTCCCGGGCGCGGGTGGGCCGGATCGTCACGCCGGTCCAGGTGAACGGCAGCCCGGGCCGGATGTCGGGGCCGCCCGTAGCGGGCGGCGGGGCGGTGCCGTCGTCGGGGCCGGCTCCGGCGACGCTGGCGCCGATGGCGTGCAGCGCCGCGTCCAGCAGCGCGGGGTGCACCGAGAAGGCGGTGGTGTCGGCCGCCGCGTCGGCGTCCAGGGCCACCTCGGCGAGGATGTCGGTGCCGGAGCGCCACGCGGCGCGCAGGGACCGGAACACCGGGCCGTAGTGGTAGCCCTGCTCGGCGAGGCGGGTGTAGAGCCCGTCGAGGGCGATCGGCTCGGCGTCGGCGGGCGGCCACACCGCCGCCGGGGCGTCGGCCGGGTCCTCGGTGGCGGCGAGCAGGCCGGAGGCGTGTCGCTGCCACTGCCGGGACCCGTCGGTGGCGTCGTCGGGCCGGGTGTGCACGGAGACCGGGCGGTGCCCGGTGTCGTCGGCCGGGCCGACCCGGACCCGCAGGTCGACGCCACCCTCGGCGGGGATCGCCAGAGGCGCTTCCAGGTTCAGTTCGGCCACCGACGCGGCGTCGGCGTGCCGGCCCGTCCAGGACGCCAGCTCGACCAGCGCGGTGCCGGGCAGCAGCACGGTGCCCAGCACGGCGTGGTCGGCCAGCCACGGCTGGGCGGTCAGGGAGATCCGGCCGGTGAACAGCAGCCCCTCGTCGCCGGGCAGTTCGGCGACGGCGCTGAGCAGCGGGTGGTCGACGGCGTCGAGGCCGACGGCGGGCAGCACGGCCAGGTGGGCGCCGGTGCGCTCCAGCCAGAAGCGGTGCCGCTCGAACGCGTACGTGGGCAGGGCCACCGGGTCGGCCCCGGCGAGGATCCGGCGGTGGTCGACCGGCAGCCCGACGGTGTGGGCGGCGGCTAGGGCGGCCAGCAGTCGGGTCGGCGCGTCGCCGTCCCCGCGCAGGGTGTCCAGCACCTGGCCGGCGGCGCCGGCCGCGGCGAGCGCCCCGGTCAGCTCGGCGGCAGACGCCGGGTCGGGCGACAGCGCCACGAAGGTGACGTGGCCGGCCGCGACGGCGGTCCGCAGGGCGGCGTCGAGGGAACCCGGCCGGCGGACCCCGTCGGCCCAGTGGCCGGCGTCCAGGGACGCCGGGTCGGCCCAGTCCCCGGTCACGGTCGACAGCAGGCGGGTGGTGCCCGGCTGCGGGGCGAGGCCGGTCAGCTCGGCGCGGAGGCGGTCGGCGACGGCATCGGTCGGGTCGGCGGCGTCGTCGGTCCGGTCCGCGACGGCCCGGGCCCGCAGGGCCACCACGCGGGCCGCGTCGGGCAGGGACAGCACGCCGGCCACGCAGGCGGCGGTGACCTCCCCGTCGGCGTGGCCGAGCACGGCGGCGGGGGTGACCCCGGCGTGCCGCCACACGGCGGCCAGGGCGACGCCGACGGCGAAGGCGACGGGCTGGGCCAGCTCCGGCCGGTCCACCCAGGACCGGTCCGCGCCGGTCAGCAGGGCGGCCGGGTCGACGTCCAGCCAGGGGGCCAGGGCGAGGCCGCAGTCGGCGAGCGCGTCGTCGAGGACCGCGCACCGGCCGACCAGCCCGGCCGCCGCGTCGAGGGCGGCGCGGGCGTCCGGGAGGGCGAACACGGGGCCCGGCCCGTGGCCGGCGACGGGGCCGGTGAGCAGGTTTCCGGCCGGGGTGCCGGCGGCGAGCGCGTCCAGGCCGGCCAGCAGGTCCGGGGTGCCCACGCCGAGCACCGCCGCCCGCCGGTCGAACGCTGACCGGGTGGTGGCCAGCGACCAGGCCACCGCCGCCGGGTCGAGCCCGGGGTGTTCCCGCACGTGCCGGGCCAGCCGGGCGGCCTGCGCGGCCAGGGCGGCCGTGGAGCGCGCCGACAGCGGCCACACCACCGTGTCGGAGGCGAGCAGGCAGGGGTCGGGCGCGGACGCGGGGGCCGCGTCGGCGTCGTCGGCGGCGGGCAGCTCGACGACCACGTGGGCGTTGGTGCCGGAGATCCCGAACGAGGACACCGCCGCCCGGCGCGGCCGGTCCACGGCCGGCCAGGGGCGGGCCCTGGTGACCAGCTCCACGGCCCCGGACGACCAGTCGATGTGCGGCGACGGCTCGTCGGCGTGCAGGGACGCCGGGACGAGTCCCTCCCGCATGGCCAGCACCATCTTGATCACGCCGGCCACCCCGGCGGCGGCCTGGGAGTGCCCGATGTTCGACTTCACCGAGCCCAGCAGCAGCGGCTCTCCGCCGTCACGGCCCTGGCCGTACGTGGCCAGCAGGGCCTGCGCCTCGATCGGGTCACCGAGGACGGTGCCGGTGCCGTGCGCCTCGACGACGTCCACGTCGGCGGTGGTGAGCCGGGCGCTGGCCAGGGCCTGCCGGATCACCCGCTGCTGCGACGGCCCGTTCGGGGCGGTCAGCCCGTTGGACGCGCCGTCGGAGTTGACCGCGGACCCGCGGACCACGGCGAGGATGCGCCGGCCCTCGCGCCGGGCGTCGGAGAGGCGCTGCACCAGCAGCATGCCGACGCCCTCGGACCAGCCGGTGCCGTCGGCGGACGCGGCGAACGACTTGCACCGGCCGTCGGCGGCCAGCCCGCCCTGCCGGGAGAACTCCTGGAACGCGGTGGGGGTGGCCATCACGGCCACGCCGCCGGCCAGGGCCAGGTCGCACTCGCCCCGGCGCAGCGCCGCCCCGGCCAGGTGCAGCGCCACCAGCGACGAGGAGCAGGCGGTGTCGACCGTGACGGCCGGCCCCTCCAGCCCGAGGGTGTACGCGACCCGGCCGGAGATCACGCTGTGCGCGGCCCCGGTCATCAGGTACCCCTCGACGCCCTCGGGGACCTCGGTCAGCCCGGTGCCGTACCCGGAGGTGGACGCGCCGACGAAGACGCCGGTGCGGGTGCCGCGCAGCGCGGCGGGGTCGACCCCGGCCCCTTCCAGCGCCTCCCAGGACGCCTCCAGGGTGAGCCGCTGCTGCGGGTCCATGGCCAGCGCCTCGCGGGGCGAGATCTCGAAGAACGCGGGGTCGAAGTCGGGCACGTCGTAGAGGAAGCCGCCGGCCGGGGCCTGGGCGCCGTCGAGGCCCTCGGGGATCTCCCAGCCCCGGTCGGTGGGGAACGCCGACACGGCGTCGACGCCGTCGGCGACGAGCCGCCAGAACTCCGCCGGCCCGCCGACGCCGCCCGGGTACCGGCAGGCCATGCCGACGATCGCCACGGGCTCGTCGGCGTGCACGACGAGGGTCTCCGCCACGTCGACCGCGTCGCCCCCGAAGACCAGCTCGCGCAGGTGCGCGGCCAGCTCGGCGGGGGTGGGGTAGTCGAAGACGACGGTGGTGGGCAGGCGCAGGCCGGTGGCGGTGTTCATCCGACCCCGGAAGTCGACGGCGGTCAGCGAGTCGAAGCCGAGGTCCTTGAACGGGCGTCCGCGCAGCTCGTCCGGGGTGGCGTGGCCGAGGACGGCGGCGGTCTGCTCGTTGACCAGCCGCAGCAGGTCGCGTTCCTGGTCGGCGGCGGAGAGGCCGGCCAGGTGGCGCAGCGGTTCGGCGACGGCGCCCGACGCGGGCGCGGCGGCCTCCTCGGCGTCGAGCAGTGCCCGCACCTGGGGCAGGTCGCCGAGCAGCGGGCTGGGCCGGGCCACGGTGAACGCCGGGTGGAAGCGGGTCCAGTCGACGTCGGCGACGGTGACGCATCCGGTGGGCCGGCGGGTCGCCCGGTCCAGCGCGACGAGCGCCCGATCGGGGTCGATCGGGGGCAGGCCCATCCGGTTGAGCTGCGCGGTGGCCACGTTCTCGGCGGCCATGCCGCCCTCGCCGCCCCAGGCGGTCCAGGACACGGCGGTGGCGGGCAGTCCCCGGCCGCGCCGGTTGACCGCGAGGGCGTCCAGCAGCGAGTTCCCGGCCCCGTACGCGCACTGCCCGGCGCTGCCCCACACCCCGGAGATGGAGGAGAAGAGCACGAACGCGGCGAGGGGGCGGCCGGCGAGGCAGTCGTCGAGGTGCAGGGCACCGAGCACCTTGCCGGCGACGACGTGGGAGAACTCGTCGAGGGTGGTGTCGGTCAGCGGGGTGAGCTGGTCGGTGCCGGCGGCGTGCACGACGGCGGTCAGCCCGGGCAGCGTGTCCAGCAGCGCGGCCACCGACGACCGGTCGGTCACGTCGCAGGTGGCGGCGGTGACCCGCCCGTCCGCGCCGTACCGTTCGAGCAGGTCGGCCACGGCGGGGGCGGCGGCGCCCCGACGGCTGGCCAGCACCACCTGCGGGGCACCTCGGTCCAGCAGCCAGCGGGTGACGTGGCCGCCGAGCCCGCCGGTGCCGCCGGTGACCAGGACGGTGCCGGCGCTCCAGTCGACGGCGGGCACGTCGTCCACGGCGGCGGGGGCCGGCACGAGCCGGCGGGCCCAGACGCCGCCCGAGCGGACGGCCACCTGGTCCTCGCCGCCGTCGGCGAGCACGGCGGCCAGCCGGCGGGCGACGGCGTCGTCCACGGTGGACGGCAGGTCGACCAGGCCGCCCCAGCGGTGCGGCTGCTCGACGGCGGCGGCGCGGCCGAGGCCCCAGACCTGGTTCTGCAGCGGATGCTCGACCTGGTCGGCGGGGGCCGCGGCGACCGCGCCGCTGGTGACGCACCACAGCGGCGCCACCAGGTCGAGGTCGGTCAGGGCCTGGACCAGCGCGAGGGCGGTGGCGGCGGCGAGCGTGACCCCCGGGTGTTCCGGCAGCAGCCGGTCCTGGCCGGCGACGACGAGCAGCACGCCGTCGACGGGCCGCTCGCCGGCGGCCTCCCGCAGCCGGGCGGCCAGCGCCGCCCGGTCCAGGTCGGCCCCGTCGACGGTGAGCGGTTCGGCGTCGGGCAGCAGGCCGGCCAGCCCGCCGGCCCAGGCGGGGGCGTCGGCGGCGGGCAGCACGACCAGCCAGCGGCCGGTGGGTGCGTCCCGGTCGGCGACCGGCACCGGCTTCCAGGTCACCTGGTACGACCACTCGTCGGCCAGCGACCGCTCCCGGCGGGACCGGCGCCAGGAGCTGAGCACCGGCAGGGCCGGCAGCAGGGTACGCACGGCGTCGTCGTCGGGGTCGACGCCCAGCTCGCCGCCCAGCGTCTCGGCGTCGGCGCCCTCCAGCGCAGCCCAGAACCCGTCGTCGTCGCCGGAGGCGGTGGCCACGACGGCGGTGGGCGGCGGCTCGGGCCAGAACCGCTGGCGGTGGAACGCGTACCCGGGCAGCGGCACCCGCGCGGTGTCGGCGCCCGCGAACAGCGCGGCCCAGTCCACGTCGACCCCGCCGCCGTGCAGCTCGGCGAGGGCGGCGAAGGCGGAGCCGGGCTCACCGCGGTCGCGGCGCAACAGGGCGGTCGCGGCCCGGCCCTCGTCCCGGCCGGTGGCGGCGAGGATGTCGCGGGTGAGCGCGGTGAGCACCCCGCTCGGGCCCACCTCCAGGAAGGTGCGCACGCCCATGGCGCACAGCCGGTCCACGCCGTCGGCGAACCGGACGGCCTCCCGCACGTGCCGCACCCAGTATTCGGGGGTGCGCACGGCGTCGGGGTCGACGACCTCGCCGGTCAGGTTCGACACGATCGGCAGCGTCGGCGGGTGCAGCTCGACCCCGCGCAGCACGGCGGCGAACTCGTCGAGCATCGGTTCCATCAGCGGGCTGTGGAAGGCGTGGCTGACCCGCAGCGGCTTGGTCCGCACCCCCTGGTCGGCCCAGCGGCGTTCCAGTTCCTCCACGGCGTCGGCGGCGCCGGAGACCACCACCGAGGTGGGGCCGTTCACGGCGGCGACGGCGACCCGGTCAGCGAGGCCGGTCAGGGCGGCCCGGACCGCCTCGGCGGGGAGCTGGACCGACAGCATCGCGCCGCCGGCCGGCAGGGCCTGCATCAGCCGGCCCCGGGCGGCGACGACGGCGGCGGCGTCCGGCAGGGTCAGCACGCCGGCGACGTGGGCCGCCGACAGCTCGCCGATCGAGTGGCCGAGCAGGACGTCCGGGACGACCCCCCAGCTCTCCAGGAGCCGGAACAGCGCCACCTCGACGGCGAAGAGCCCGGCCTGGGTGAACAGGGTCTGGTTGAGCAGCGCGGCGGCCTCGCCGCCCTCGGGCGCGAAGATCACCGGGGCCAGCGGTCGGGGCAGGTGGCGGTCCAGCTCGCCGCAGACCTCGGCCAGCGCGCGGGCGAACACCGGGAAGGCGTCGGCCAGGTCGCGGCCCATGCCGCAGCGCTGCGCGCCCTGCCCGGAGAAGAGGAACGCGAGCTGGCCGCCGCGCGGCCCGGCACCGGTGACCAGTCCGGGCGCGTCGTCCCCAGCGGCGAGCGCGCGCAGCCCGGCGAGCAGTTCGGCGCGGTCGGCGGCGAACAGCACGGCCCGGTGCTCCAGCCGGGCCCGGGTGGTGGCCGACGACCAGCCCACGTCGGGCAGCCGGAGTTCGGGGCGGGCGTCGAACAGGTCGGCCCAGCGGGTGGCCTGCGCGGCGAGGGCCGCCGCGTCACGGGCGGAGAGCAGCACCGGCACGAGGCCGGCGCCGGTGATCGGGGCGGGCCCGTCGCCGGCCGCCGTCACGGCGTCCGCGCCGCCTTCGGCGGTGATGGCCGTGCCCGGCCCGGCGGTGGTCGTTGCGGGGGTGTCGGCGGTCGCCGGGGCGGCCTCGGCCGGCGCCTCCTCGATGATCACGTGGGCGTTGGTGCCACTCATCCCGAACGACGACACGCCGGCCCGGCGCGGCTGCTCCCCGGCGGCCCACGGCTGGGCCCGGGTCACCAGCGACACCGCGCCGGCCGTCCAGTCCACGTTGGGGGTCGGCTCGTCGACGTGCAGCGTCGCCGGCACCGTCTCGTGCCGCAACGCCATCACCATCTTGATCACCCCGGCGACGCCGGCGGCGGCCTGGGTGTGACCGATGTTCGACTTCACCGAGCCGAGCCACAGCGGACGATCCGCCGGCCGGCCCTGCCCGTACGTGGCGAGCAGCGCCTGCGCCTCGATCGGGTCGCCGAGGGTGGTTCCGGTGCCGTGCGCCTCCACCACGTCGACCTGCTCGGGCGCCAGGCGGGCGCTGGCCAGGGCCTGGAGGACGACGCGCTGCTGGGACGGGCCGTTGGGGGCGGTGAGCCCGTTGGACGCGCCGTCCTGGTTGACGGCGCTGCCCCGGACCACGGCCAGCACGGGGTGCCCGTGCCGGCGGGCGTCGGAGAGCCGCTCGACGAGCAGCAGGCCGACGCCCTCGCCCCACCCGGTGCCGTCGGCGGCGGCGGCGAACGACTTGACCCGCCCGTCGGCGGCGAGGCCGCGCTGCCGGCTGAAGCCGATGAAGGCGGACGGGGTGGACATGATGGTGGCGCCGCCGGCCAGCGCCAGGGTGCACTCCCCCTGACGCAGGGCCTGGCAGGCGAGGTGCAGGGCGACCAGCGACGAGGAGCAGGCGGTGTCGACGGTGAGGGCGGGGCCCTCGATGCCGAGGGCGTACGAGATCCGGCCGGACACCACGCTCGCCGCCGTGCCGGTGAGGACGTATCCCTCGGTGCCGGGCGGCGGCGGCTGGAGCAGTCCCACGTAGTCCTGGCCGGTGGTGCTGGCGAAGACGCCGACCTGGTGGCCGCGCAACGCGGACGGGTCGATGCCGGCGTGCTCGAACGCCTCCCACGACGTCTCCAGCAGCAGCCGCTGCTGCGGGTCCATGGCGAGGGCCTCGCGCGGGGAGATGCCGAAGAAGCCGGCGTCGAAGTCGGTGGCCGAGTCGAGGAAGCCGCCCTCGGAGGCGTACGACGTGCCGGGGTGGTCGGGGTCGGGGTGGAACAGCCGGGTCAGGTCCCAGCCCCGGTCGGCGGGGAACCCGGAGATGGCGTCCCCGCCCGAGGCGACGAGCTCCCACAGGTCCTCCGGGGAGCGCACCCCGCCGGGGAAGCGGCAGGACATGCCGACGATCGCGATCGGCTCACGGTTGGCAGCCTCAAGCTCGCCGAGCTTCCTCCTGGTCTGGTGAAGGTCCGCCGTCACCCATTTCAGGTATTCCCGTAGCGTATCTTCGTTCGCCATTGCCGCCACCTATTCGGGCCGGAAGAACCAGGCGACCCAATACCGTCCACAGACGCCTCAAGCCGCGAAGACCAGAGCCCATAAAGCCGACCACGAATTGCCAGACAGACAGCGCTGCAGCGCACACCAGGTCCTACTTACCGGAGGAAGGTATTTGGCCCCGGACAGCGCTGCCAACCCCTAGCGGGCCCCTAGCACTGCCCCTAGGAGCAGGGCCGCAGGCTGGGACGAAGCGCCCCTCGGACGGGCACCGGCCGGTGCCCGTCGACCGGCGGCCGGGCGGGTGCGACACCCGCCCCGGCCGGCTTCGCCGATCTCGTCGACACCACGCGCCCCCGGCCTTTTCCACTGCGGCGCAGTGAACCATTCCGCGTAACGGGTGAGAGATAAGAACGCGCAACTCCGCTACGAAGTGTTCCCCTCACAGACACTGTCCGGTCCGGACGGTCGGGGCGATGAGGTCTGGGGGCCCTGGCGTGGGCGCCGCTCCACGGCGGGTATGCCTCCCGGCGCCTATGGAGCTGAGTCGGATACGACATCACCCACCCTCGCCGCGATCTATGACCGCATGCGACGACCCGACGGCGGTGGGTGACGCGACGGCGGTGCCCGACCGGCGGTGATGACGTGGACGACTCAGCTCCATGGGCGCCGCCCCACGGCATCGACCGCCCCGCCCACAGCCCCGCCCCGACCACGGTCCCCGGGCCGACCAGGGACCGCACCCGCGACAACGCAATGACCCTGCCCGGCCGGTGGAGGAGGGGCCGGGCGGTCATCACCCGACGCCGAGGGCCGTGGCGAGCCGGGCTACGTCCGCCGGGACCGGTCCGTGGCGTGTCAGGTCGGTGAGCAGCGTACGGGCCACCGGCCGCAACCGGACCTCGGCCGGTGCGGTCCGGTCCGCGTCGACCAGCGCGCGTCCGGCGGCGAGCGGGTCGCCGACCCGGAGGTACGCGCGGGTGGCGTCGAGCAGGTACGCCGCCCGGTGCTCGGCCGGTAACCGTCGCCAGTCGTCCGCGCCGACGACCTTCTCGTGCAGCACCACCGCCTCGCCACCGGCACCCAGCTCGACGGCGGTAGCCACCCGGGCCAACTCCACCGCCGTGGGCCCGAAACTGGTCCAGTGCCGGTCGTGGCCCTCGCCGATCTCGTCGGCGATCCCGGCCGCCTGGTCGACCAGCTCCCGTGCGCTGCACTCGTCGCCGAACCCGGCGGCGGCCAGGGCGGCATGGATCAGCAGCGTCCCGCGCAGCGCCAGGTCCCGTGGCGGGCCGTCGCGCCACACCCTGGGGGCGGTGCGGTACGCGGCGGCGATCGTGACCGACAGGGCCGGCCGGGGGCGGTCGAGGAGGCGCAGCGCCTGCCCCAGCGGCACGGTGGCCGCCGCCACCAGCAGCGGGTCGCCGGTCGCCACGGACATGGCCCGGTCGGCGGCGAGCCAGCCGAGGTCGCCCTCGCCGAGCTTCACCAACACCGACGACGCGATCCGGTACGCCTGCACCAGCAGCTCCGGCGCGCCGTCCCCGCCCCCGCCGCCGCTGGTGTGGGCGTGGGCGTGTTGGGTGTCGCCGAGCAGTTCCGGCAGCATCCGCAGCAGTTGCGGGTAGTCGGCGTGCTGGTACGTCAGCCAGGCGTGCCGCACCCGCCGGCCCAACTCGCCGACCGGCGGTGCCGCCCGCACCTGTCGCCCGTTCAGCGCGGTGTCGTAGCGGGCGAGGGCGGCGCGTACCCCGTCGACGCCGTGCACGGCGGCGCGGGCGGCCTGCGACGGTAGGGCATCCCGGCCGAGCAGCGCCACCGGGTCGACGCGGAGCACAGCGGCGAGGTCCTGAATGACCGTGAACCGGTCGAGGGCGCGGACACCCCGCTCGACCTTGTCGACCCAACTCTTCGACTTGCCGAGCCGGTCGGCGAGCATCTGTTGGGTCATCCGCCGTCGGGCCCGCAGCCGGGCAATTCGGCGTCCTATCGGCAGGTCATGGGTGGTCACGACGCCACCGCCGGTCGGGCACCGCCCTGGTCGTGTCGTCCGCCGGTATCCGGTCCGCCTCGGCCTGCTTGAGCAGGCGTTGCCTCGCGGCCTCCTGTTCGGCGGCCTCCGCCTGCTCACTCCGGCTCTGCGCCGGGCCGTTGTCCGTGGCGTCCATATCTCCCTGCCTTTCGATTGGGTAGGTAGCGTCGGTGCCGCTCTTGATCTCCCGAGTCGGCGGGTGCTCCTGGACCGCCCACATCTCCAACGGCCTGCCGCACCATCCGACGATGCGTTCGGTGATGTCAGTGGTGCTCATGCCGGTGATTTCCGTGTGGGCGTCCGGCAGGTAGGAGGTCATGTAGCGCACGAGCGTGCGAATGTTGCACTGACACAGCTCCTTGAGCTGGCGTTTGCGGGTCAGGCAGGGCCAGGGAGCCCCGCAGACGAGGCAGTTCCAGTCCGGCCTGGACGGGCCGTGGAGCGCCGGGTAGTCAGCCATCGCCGCCGCCGTCCCCCGGCGGGCGGTGGCAACCCTGCCGGCGGGGCGAGTAGGGCGGCCACATGGGCGGACGCCGGTACTCACCCCGGGGCCGCTGCGCCCACGGCTCGCGGGGACGGCAGCGCTCTGCTCGCAGCTCGGTCGCGGCGTCGCGGTGGTGGCGGGCCTCGTCCCGAGCGGCGATGACCTCCCGGTAGAGGGTGTCCAGGTCGGCCTCCACCCGACGGAGGAACCTGCCGACTGCCTCCGGGTCGAGGCCACGGCGACCGAACCTGGTCAGCGGGAAGTCCTGCCACCGGATGTCGGCCGGGGTCAGCAGGCTCCGCCTGGACTGGTAGACCCCGCCGCGCTCAGTGCCCTCGATAAGGGGCCCGCCCCCAACCGGCTCGGCGGGTTCGTCTGTGCTGGGCTCCATGTGCCTCCGTCCTGCGCTGTCGAGATGGCTGGGCGGCCCGGCCGCTGTCACGACCCGGGGCGGGTGGGCAGGGTCCGGCGAGCTATCCACACCCTCCGACGGGGGCCCGCCTACCCGACACCTTGCCGACAGCGACGGGATCAGTACACGACGTTGCCTTATGCTCAGGATTGTTCGGGACGTCCATGTTGGAGGCGGGATGAACCAGGCACTTCAAGCGGCCATGACCGAGGCCGGCGAGACGGCAGAGAGTCTCGCAGCTCAGACGGGGGTAGATCCGAAGACCGCAGCGCGTTGGATCTCTCCGGGACGTGTGCCGCAACCGCGTCGACGTGTGGCGGTGGCGGCAATCCTGGGCCGGGACATAAATGACCTATGGCCTGATGTCCTGAAGCGACGCGAGCCGCAGTGGCTGAGAAAATGGGTCGACTGGGAACGCGAGGCAGTCGCGCTGCGGTGGTTTGAGCACGCCTGGGTGCCCGGCTTGCTTCAAACCGAGGCGTACGCGCGAGCCACGCTGGCTCATAATCTCCTGGCTCCGGGCGAGATCGAGGAGCGCGTAGCGTCGAGGTCCGAACGAAGCGCCATCCTCTTCAGCATCAAGCCCGTGCAGCTCGTCGCCGTCATCGACGTGATGGTGCTGCGCCGGCCCATGAAGAGTCACCCCGCCGCGATGAAGGAGCAGCTCGCCCACCTGGCTGAGATGGCCGAGCTGCCACACATACAGATCCTCGTGGTGGGTGAAGACGCAGGGCTCTACCCAGGCCTACAGGGTGGATTTATCCTGGGCACCCTGGGCGACGGCTCGGTGGTCGCGCACCTCGATCACCAGGTGCGAGCGCAGGTGGTAGACCAAGCGGAGGACCTTGTTAACCTCCAGCAGACGTGGGAGGCGATCAGGGGCGAAGCGTTCTCCCGTAAGCAGTCACTCAGCCTGATCAAGGAAGCAGCGCAGACATGGACATGACCGACGCCAAGTGGCGCAAGAGCACCCGCAGCGGCTCCAACGGCGGTTCGTGCGTCGAGGTCGCTGACAATTTGCCGGGCATCGTCCTGGTCCGGGACACGAAGGACCGCGAAGGCGGCACCCTCGACTTCACGCCGGGCAACTGGCAGTCGTTCGTCAACCTGGCCAAGCAGATCGGGCCAGTCGGCTGACCAGTACGACGAGAGACCCCCGGCCACCCGGCAAGGTGCGGCCTGGGGCTTGTCTGTAGTCCGGGCTACTCGAGATCACCTACGTAGCCAACCGACCGGCTCGTCCAGAGCGTCACCTTTAGGGCAGGGGCCATAGGAGGCGAAGCCGCGCCATTGTCTCTGCGCATCTTCAAGGCGGCCTGCGCCGCGGCCGCTCGCGCCGTCGATCAGGGCCGGGCCACGATCCACCCACCGCCGACGCCTACCGTTTTTTACGGGGGCGTCGGCGGAGGAGTCCGTCGGCGGCGCCGACGCCGTCGCCAAGAATGCGCCACGAACAGCCACTATGCCCTAAAAGAGCTAACCGAGGATGATCGCGATTCCTGACTGGAGTGTCGGCCATCCAATTGCAAGTTACGAGGCAGAGGTTATAAACCCAGCAGGCTCATTGCTTCTGTAGTTGGGCGATGCAACCCTGAAGCAATGCGTTCACGGCAGCCCCCTCGGGCAGGTCGTCGATCATGAGGAGGTCGGGCCTCTTGGAGATCTGCCTGTGCAGAGCATCGTCGCCTTGGGTGCGGAAGAAACTTAGCCGGTTCAGATAGCGACCATCTGTCTTTCCCCACGGATGGCTACTGACGACTCCCGCGAAGGTCTTCTGCCCGAACAGCGGCGGCACATGATCCAGCAGCGCCCTCAGCACTGCGTGGGCCGCGAAAACGCACCCGCTTCCCACGCAGGTATCAAGCTCGTCTGCCAAGGCGCTGAGCTTGCTGATGTCCCACGCTGCACCGTCGATACCGCGTAGATGATCCAGCACCTTAGGGTTGAGGTAGGCACGGGTTACCGGCGGGAGGTCAACAGGCCCCACGGCAAGCTGGTGCGTAGGTCGGTGGCGCTGGCGTTCCTCCTCGTCCCACGTCACCAGGACATCAATGAACTCCTCAACAGATTGCACGTTCCTGAATCGGCGTACGTGCGTACCGATGTTCAGGTACCACGGCGCGCCGTCTGAGGGCCTGCAGCTTCCTACGCTCCCCCAGTTGTGCACGCTGAGGAGAGTGAACAGTCTATCCAGGCTTCCCGAATCGGTTCGGAAGGCTAGAGGGATGGCGCGGAGCATCTGCTGACGGTTGACCTTGATGGACGTCTCGCCTGGCTCGGGTTCACGCCTGATCTCCTGGCGTGCACACCAGCGCACCGAGCGAAGGAAAGCCTCTACGTCAGAATCCGCGCTGCTACAGCGTGCGACCCCACTGATGGTTAGCGTGATTGCGTCTTGCGGGGCGGGATCGGGGCGGATGTGGCTCTGCATGAGGAGCCCCTCGGGCAACCCCCGCATGACCGTCGTCGCGCCGAGAACGCCTCGGCGCTGCGCCTTGATGAACGCACGGTCGACGGCGTACATCGTGGGCCAGACGGCCTGCTTGCGGAACTCGTCGTAAACAACCTGCACGAGCGCCATTTGAATGGCCGAAAGCTCGATCGTCGTGGCCCCTCGGCGTTCGGCGATGCCCCACATCTACCGCCTCCTTTCCTTCCGGGCAGACATTTGCGGTGTTCTCCCCTGCGGCTTCGTCGGCGGGTAGTCTACGTCGCCCTCCTCTGCTGACAGCCCCTGTTGGTCCACGGTTTCGATGAGAGCCCATGCTTGACCGGGGTTGCAGGACGCCTTCGTAGCTCTGTGACCTACCCTCGGCAGGAACGCATCCCGAAACTTGCACGTTGACTGGCCTTTGAGCTTGAAGGCTGCTCACCCCCCGTGGCTGAGTCAGCGTCTCCTGGGTCGACTCAGCCACGCACGGAGGTGAGCAGATCGCGGCTTTCTCGACCCGGCACGGGACCATGGGCACGGCCCAGGTCGAGCTGGTCAACCGAGCCACTACTCGGTCGCAGACCACCCGGTCATGCAGGTACCGTTCGTCGTGCTCGTTGATAACGCAAGCCGACGACGTGAACGATGGGGTGGAAGTGGCATCCGGGCAGCCAACAGACCGCAGCCGACGCGGTACCGACACTTCAAAGCTGGTAGGCGCTTTGCCACCGGAGATCTTGAGGAAAATCGGCTTCGTTCCTCCGCTCCTGCCCATCCAGACCCAGATGGGTCAGCAGGTCGCCGCGATCGTTGCGGCGTCCGCACCGATACAGGGGATCGTCCGGCAGCTCCTCGATAACGGCGCAATGGCCACTACCACGAGGGCCGCCATGGATATCTCGGGCGTCCAGCGGATCGTCGCGCAACTCGCGGGCACCGACCAACTCGCGGCTGCTCTTGGCCAGACCCTCCTTGTCCAGCACCGCATCACCGAGTTGACGGGTTCGGCTGTCACGGCCCAGATCGGTGCGAGCAGGTCGTCCTTCCTGGACAAGGCCGGATTTCGCGATCGGTACTTCTCGCAGCTTCAACACCTAGGCCTGCGAATGAGCCAGCAAGTGAGCTGGCTGGCAGGCCACCAGCAGTTGGCCCTAGCCGCGCCGGTCCTGCGGGTGAATCGCGCGTGGCAGTCAGCCACGTCTGGTGCCATGCTGTTGGCAGCGCCCGAGACAGTTCTCGACTTCGGCCGCGGAGCGCAGGCGATCCCCTCTTGGTCAGGATGGTGTGAGACACCCTGTGTGAGTGAGGGGTGCTGACCTGAGGGCGGGGATCGGAGATCCTTGTGTACGTGTCCACTTCATCTGGCAAGCAGTCGGCGTCTGGCGGGGCCGATCCGGCGCCGAAGCCGTCTCGGCGGGTTTTCAGCCCGGAGTACAAACTCGCGATGGTCGCCGAGTACGAGAACGCCCCGAACGGAGAGAAAGGCGCGATCCTGCGCCGGGAAGGCTTGTACTCGTCTCACATCATCGAGTGGGCACGAGCTCGTGACGCCGGACTGCTCGGCAATCGGGGTAGTCGGAGAGAGGACGCCGCTACGATTCCGGCCGGCCAGCGGGTGAAGAAGTCGGCCGAGCAGTTGGAGTTGGAGAAGCTGCGCCGGCAGAACGAGAAACTCCAGGCGGATCTGAAGAAGACCCGTATGGCCCTCGACATCATGGGAAAAGCACACGCGCTCTTGGAGGAACTCTCCGAGAGCGCGGACAACGACAGCCCGCCGAAGAAATCCTGACCGCCGTCTTCGCGCAACTGCGTGACGCGGGGACAGCGGTGCAACGCGCGTGCACGCTGACCGGAACCTCACGGGCGACCTACTACCGGCAGGCCAAGCCTCGTGGGCCACGGCATGGGCCGTGGCTGGCACGGACCCCGCCGCCGCAGGCGCTCAGCATCGCCGAACGCGACCAGGTCCTGGCCCTGCTGAACTCGCCCGTCTACGCCGATCTGGCAATTCCGCAGGTCTGGGCGAGGGAACTCGACGCGGGCCGCTACCACTGCTCGATGTCCACGATGTATCGGATCGCTCGTGCCGCAGGGCAGAGCCGGGAACGACGCCGACTGGCCAGTCACCCAACGCGGGTGCGCCCAGAGTTGGTCGCGACCGGCCCCAGCCAGGTGTGGTCCTGGGACATTACCGCGTTGAAAGGACCGGTCAAGGGCGTCTGGTTCAAGTGCTACGTCATCATCGACATCTACTCCCGTTACGTCACCGGCTGGCTTATCGCCGCAGGCGAGGACGCGGTCGTGGCCCGCGATTTCCTCGCCGACGCGATCACACGGAACGGGATCGAGCCGCATACCATCCACGCTGACCGGGGCGGCGCCATGACATCGAAACCGGTATCGGAAATGCTCGTGGATCTCGGCGTGCTCCGTTCCCACTCACGGCCCCGGACCTCGAACGACAACCCGTACTCCGAGGCCCAGTTCAAAACCATGAAGTACGTGCCAGATTTCCCAGGAAAGTTCGGATCCCTCGCGGACGCAAGAGCGTTCTGCGACGGCTTCTTCACCGCCTACAACCACGAACACCGGCATTCCGGGATCGGCTGGCACACCCCGGCATCGGTGCACTACGGCACCGCCAACCAGATCCGCGAGCAACGCCAGACCACCCTCGACGCGGCTCACGCCGCGCACCCCGGCAGGTTCAACCACCGGCCACGCGCACCCAAACTCCCCGACCAAGCGTGGATCAACCAGCCAGCCCAACAGGCACAGACCGTCTCAGTTTGACTTGACAACTACCGATCAACCGTGCCGCCTACACGATCGAGACGGAGGAGACCTCCTCCGGAGAGATCTGGTACATCGCGAGGACCAGCGAGGTGCACTCTGACGAGCAGACGGGTGGCCAGGTCGACCAGCTACTCGGATGGCTAGAAGGCGTGGACCAGAGGCTACCGCGCAAGTACAAGGGTGCCTGGAGCGCCATTGGTCAGCGGGGGCCGGACTGGATATCGCAGGGGGCCAACTCCGGGATGGAGCTACTCGATTGGACACTGCGGAGGCTGGCACCGGATGAAGAGGTCGTTGCCTGGCAGCAGGGTACTGGCATGTACGTCACCGAGATGAACCCAGAGACGGGCAAACCGCATCGCAGCCTTCGGTGCCGGTACATCGCTCATAGCCGAGGGCTGCCAGCGCGGGCCCTCGACGATCTCATCGGAGGTGTCTCAAAGGCGACGCGCATCCTACAGAAGATCAAACACGCCGACGAGGAGGCCATGGCGGAAGCACTGCGGTCGTCGATGGTCGGAGTCGAGTGCTGCCTCATGATCATGTGGCGCGGTGCGTAGCGGCCGCCAGGCTCGCCGGGCTGTCCAAGTAGGTCGATACGGCACCGTCTCACAACAGGCGAACCGCCCCCGTTCCGGCGATGAACGCGTACTCGCGCTCTTCGAGCGGCGTCATCGCAAATGTCACATGGAGGATCGAACTCGTCCCACGGTTGCATGACCCTTAGCGCCACGACGGTCCAGCGGTTCTCGTAGATCAGCAACACATCCAGGTCCGTCGGCGCGCCGGTACGAAGTGCCGAGCCGAACAACCACACCTGCAGGGGCGGTAGGCCGCGAGCCGCCTCGACCAAAAGCTCGAGATGGGGCCAGCAGCTCAGGTCCAACGGGTATCGAGGCCGATGAGCAGCTCGTCGAACAGGACGATCGGAATCCCTGCCTGCTCGGCGGCCTGTAGCTAATCGGTGGAAAAGCCGCGGCAGTTCGGATTGGTGACGACGATCAAATCGGCGTCGATTCCCGCATACGACTCCAACAGGCTGTACAGCTGATCGGCGGTGAACTCGTAGTTGTTGGTCGTGATGATGGTGAGCGGTCGGCGTCGGCATCGGGTTACCTCGTAGGCGTGGTGTCCTTTGCGCTTGATCGACTTCACCTCGCTGTTGAAGGTCAGTCGACGGCGTTCGTATCGCTCCTGGCTGTCCACGTGGTCGGCGATGTCATCGTCTTGCTCCAGCGCATCTAGCAGCTCGCCGAAGCCCGCGACACAGATCCCGAGCTCCTCGGCGCGCTCGTAAGCAGCATGCGAGATCCGGGTCGGCACCACCACGACGAACGTCGTGTCCTGCACTACGTCGACCCTGGCACGGAGATCGTCCGCGTCGAACCGCTCCCCGTCCCCGAGTCCGATGCATATCACCCGTGCGTTCGGCCGAGGTGCGCGCATGATCTCCAGCTGGGACGATGGAAGCCTCGTCGAAAGGTAGCCTTCCTCCTGCAGCTTTTTCTCGATCCAGCCGCGCACGTCATTCATCGAGAACCGGCCTCCTGGGTGTCCAGCAGAATGCGCCCGATGGCTTCGGGAAAGCGTTCCGTGCCGGTGGTGAAGTCGTCCAGGACGTGCCGGCTCTCGAACTGCTCGACGTGGACGCGGTATACGGCCAGCGTCTCCTGCTCATCCCGGGTAAGAAGATGCCGGTTGGCCTCCAGCACGCGAAGGATGGCGCGGTTGTTCGGGATAACCGTCGAGCGGACGTGCCGGCGCCAGAGGGTGGGATTGCCTTCAAGGTAAGGGTCACCGATCGGGCCGTATCGCTCGTGGATCGCACGGTTGGAGTCCAGCTCGCCTTGGATGTGCGCCCGCACCTCGGACCGCGTTCGAAACGTGGGAGTCGCCAAGGCGATCCGGATTTCCTCGACTCGCTGCCGCTTCCAGCCATGCAGCAGCTTCGCGGGGTAGACCGCCGGGGCCTTGTCGATCTTCGTGTGGCAGTTGGCACACAGCAGGATCAGGTTGCTGTGATGGGCCCGCTCCCTGAGGGGCATCTCGATGACAGGAATGCCTCGTGGACCATCCGGCATGGCGGGGATGATGTGGGCCAACTCGCCGAAGTCTACGTCGAGGTCGTCCGGAAACAGGTACATGCGACAGGTTGGGTCGCTGCAGTGACCGCCGGAGTCGCCCCAAAGGCGCCGCCGGCTGTGTACGTCCGGGTTCACTCTGCACTTCGCCGTCGCGGTGCCATTGTCGCCGACCACAGCCCGGAAGCGCACCAGCGATAGGTGGTTGGAGGGGTGCTGCGTGGGCCGCTGTGGCGGCACCCGGGCGCACCACAGAGCTGACCAGGCCCGCAGCATCTGCGCGAGCAGCGACAGGCTCGGCAGCAGCACAAGTATCCGGACGTCGACCCGCTCGGCGGTTCCGCAACAGTCACTAACAGGCCGGGACACCTCGGACGACGCCCGATCCGGCACGCTCGCCGCCGGCTCGGCACGAACTGCTCATCGCCATGGCCGACCTCGCGGGCCTGCCTACATCGCCCGAGACCCCGGCGCGCACGCCAGCGCCGCCGAGTACACGCGAGTCGCGCTGTCCGTTCCCGTTGCGGACTGCACTCTCCATACTCAGCGCGTCTCGCCGAATGGCACCTCACCGCCGGGGCCGCCGAGTTCGCGCCGGATGAAGTCGAAGATCTCGGCGTCGGTCGCGTCGTCGAGGGTCTGCGTGACCGGCTTCTCCTCGGCCGGCGCCCGGTCGTCGCCCCACCGGGCGACGAACGCCTGCAACTGGACCATCAGCTTCTGCCTGGTCAGCCGATCCGGCGCGTCGGCCGCGAAGGCGGCGTCCATTCGTTCCAGCTCGGCCAGCAGCGGCGCGGCCGTCAAGGTGCCGTCGTCGACGAGCTGATCGCGCAGGTGCCGGGCCAGCGCCGCCGGGGTCGGGTAGTCGAAAACCACGCTGGGGGGCAGTTGCACGCCGCTGGCGGCGCGGAGCCGGTTGCGCAGCTCCACTGCCGTCATCGAGTCGAACCCGACCTCCCGGAACGCGCGGTCGGGCTCCAACGTCCCGCCGTCGGCGTGGCCCAGCACGCTGGACGCCTGCGCGCACACCAGGTCGACGAGGATCGTCTCGCGCTCCCCGGCGCCGAGCGGGCGCAGCCGCTCCCGCAGCGCGGCCGCCGCCTCGTCGTCCGCCGGCTGGCGGACGTCGTCGGCGGGCAGCGCCTCGCGCGCCTCGGGGATCTCGGTCAGCAGCGGGCACGGGCGCATGGCGGCGAACGTCGGCACGAATCGATCCCAGCGCACGTCCGCCACCACGACGGTCGCCTCGTCGCGGACCGCCCGGGCGAGCGCCTCGACGGCCAGCTCCGGCGGCAGGCCCGGCAGCCCGCGCCGGCGCAGCTGCTCCAGCTCCGGCGACGCCGGGTCGTCCTGCCACGGCCCCCACGCCACGTCGGTGGCCGGCAGCCCGGCGTGCCGGCGGTTCGCCGCCAGCGCGTGCAGCAGCGCGTCGCCGGCCGCCTGACCGGCCCGGCCGCCCGCGCCCCACACCCCCGAGGTGGAGGTGCACAGCACGAAGGCGTCGACCCGCCGGTGGGCCAGCTCGTCGGCGTACCGGGGGATGTCGCCCACGGTCGCGACGAGGTCCGCGGCCAGGGCCGCGACGGTGAGCTCGGCCAGCGGCACCGACCCGGTCTCCGCCGGGACGTGCACCAGCCCGGTGACCGGCCGGCTCTCGGCGGCGAGCTGCTCCATCAGGTCGGTGAGCTTGCCCGCCGCCGGCTCCTCCAGCGGCAGCACCTCGGCGCCCTGCCGGGCGAGCCACGCGCCGGTGTGCCGGGCCAGTTCGCCCGCCCCGCCGGTGAGCACGACGGTCCCGTGCGGGGTGTACGCCCGGCCGGCGTCCGCCGGCCGGGTGGTGTCCCGCACGAGGCGTCGGGTGTGCACCTCGGCGCCCCGGATCGCGAGCTGGTCCTCCCCGTCGACGTTGGTGAGCGCGGTGACCAGCGCGGCGTACGCCGCCTCGTCGGGGCGGCCGGGCAGGTCCACGACGCCCCCGAGGTGCCTCGGGTGTTCCAGCGCCGCGACCAGGCCGAGACCCCAGGTGGTCGCCTGCGTGGGGCGCGCGACCGGCTCGTCGTCGACGGCGACGGCGCCGGTGGTGGCCAACCACAGCGGCACGGCCGGGCCGGGCCGCAGGGTGTGCGCCTGCACCAGCAGCAGGTTCGCCGCGAGGCCGGTCGGCAGGGCGGTCTGCTCGGGGTGTGGGGCGTCGTCCAGCGCCAGCAGGGACAGCAGCCCTGTCGGCAGGTGCTCCGCGCCGAGCCGGTCGAGGTCGGCGGCGAGGGCGTCGCGGGTGACGGTGGCCGGGTCGACCGGCAACACGTGCACGGTCGCCCCGACGGCGGTGAGCGCGGCCACGATCCCGCCCGGGTCCTGCTGCCGGGGAGTCACCACCAGCCAGGTGCCCGGGTCGCCGACGGTCATCGGCCGCCGTCGCCAGGTGACCCGGTACCGCCACCCGTCGAGGGTGCCATCCCGGTGCTGGCGTCGGCGCCACGAGTCGAGTTCCGGCAGCGCCTGGCGCATCGGCTGGTCCGGGTCGATGCCCAGCCGGCCGAGGTCGCCGTCGGTGACCGCCCGCCAGAACTCGTCGTCCACCGGGTCGGCGGCCGGGGCCGGGGCCACGGTCAGCATCGGCCAGTAGCGCTGCGGCTGGAACGCGTACGTGGGCAGGTCGGGCAGGTCGCGGGGGGTCGGGCGGGGCCCGGCCAGCGTGTCGAGCACCGCCGCCCAGTCCACGTCCCGCCCGCCGGCGTGCAGGGCGGCGAGGGCGGCGAGCAGGGCGGCCGGCTCGGCCGCGCCGGCCCGCAGGGCCGCCACGGCCGTCCCGTCGGAGTCGGTGGGTAGTAGGCCGGCGGTGAGCGCGGTCAGCACGCCCTGCGGCCCGAGTTCCAGGAACGTGTCCACCCCGGCCGCCCGCAGGGCGGTGACCCCGTCGGCGAACCGGACGGCCTCCCGGACGTGCCGCACCCAGTACTCCGGGGTACGCAGCTCATCGCCGTCAGCCAGCGCACCGGTCAGGTTCGACACCACCGGCAGCAACGGCGCGGCGAAGCTCAACCCGGCCAGCACCGTACGGAACTCGGCCAGCATCGGCTCCATCAGCGGGCTGTGGAACGCGTGACTCACCGTCAACCGGCGCGTCCGCACACCCCGGCCCCGCCACGCCCCCTCCACCTCGTCGAGGACGTCGACCGCACCGGACACCACCACGGCCGTCGGGCCGTTGACGGCCGCGATCCCGACCCGGTCGGTGAATCCGTCCAGGCTGGACAGCACCTCGGCCTCCGACGCGTTGACGGCCAGCATCCCGCCGCCGGCCGGCAGCGCCTGCATCAACCGGCCCCGCGCCGCCACCAGGGCGCACGCGTCCGCCAGGGACAGCACCCCGGCCACGTGGGCGGCGGCGATCTCGCCGATCGAGTGGCCGGCCACCTGGCCGGGGACCACGCCGAACGACTCGACCAGCCGGAACAGCGCCACCTCGACGGCGAACAGGCCCGCCTGGGTGAACACGGTCTGGTCCAGCAGCCCCGCCTCGGCGGTGCCCGGCTCGGCGAACAGGACCGGCTTCAGCGGCTGCGGCAGCAGGCCGTCCAGCAGCCCGCACACCTCGTCCAGCGCCGCCGCGAACACCCCGAACGCGGCGTACAGCTCCCGGCCCATGCCGGCGCGCTGGGCGCCCTGGCCGGAGAACAGGACCGCGAGGCCGCCGGAGCGGCGCCGGGCCGTGGTGAGCGCGGGGTGCGGCTCACCGGCGGCCAGCGCCCGCAGCGCCGCCGACCGGGCCGGCCCATCGGCCGCGACGACGACCGCGCGGTGGCCGAGGTGGGCCCGTCCCGCCGCGAGGCCCCAGGCGATCCGGCCGGGGTCGCCCGCACCGGTCGTCACCAGGTCGGCCAGCCGGCCCGCCTGGTCGCGCAGCCCGGCCGGGTCCGCCCCGGAGAGCAGCCACGGCACGGTCGTCGGGTCGGCCGACCGGCCAGCCTGGTCGCGCAGCCCGGCCGGGTCCGCCCCGGAGAGCAGGGGCGTCGGGCCTGCGGCCAGCTCCGGGTCGACCCGGTGCCCGTCCGTCGCGGCGGGGTCGGCCCCCCGGTCCTGGCCGGTGGCCGGTTGCGGCGCGGGGGCCTCCTCGATGATGACGTGGGCGTTGGTGCCGCTGATCCCGAACGAGGAGACGCCGGCCCGGCGGGGCCGGTCGGTCCCGGTCCACGGCCGGGCCTCGGTGAGCAGCGCCAGCGCGCCCGACGACCAGTCCACGTGCGGGGTCGGCGCGTCGACGTGCAGCGTCGCCGGCAGCAGCTCGTGCTGGAAGGCGAGCACCATCTTGATCAGGCTGGCGGCGCCGGCCGCGGCCTGGGTGTGCCCGATGTTCGACTTCACCGAGCCCAGCCACAGCGGCCGGTCCGCCGGCCGCTGGTGCCCGTACGTGGCCAGCAGCGCCTGCGCCTCGATCGGGTCGCCGAGGGTGGTTCCGGTGCCGTGCGCCTCGACGGCGTCGACGTCACCGGGCGTCAGTCCGGCGACGTCCAGCGCGTGCCGGATCACCCGCTGCTGCGCCGGCCCGTTCGGGGCGGTCAGGCCGTTGCTGGCGCCGTCCTGGTTGACCGCGCTGCCGCGCACCACGGCGAGGATCCGGTTGCCGTCGCGCTGCGCGTCGGAGAGCCGTTGCAGCAGCAGTACACCGACGCCCTCGCCCCAGCCGGTGCCGTCCGCGCCGGCGGCGAACGCCTTGACCCGGCCGTCCTCGGCGAGGCCGCGCTGCCGGGAGAACTCCAGGAACGCCCCCGGAGTCGACATCACCGTCACGCCGCCGGCCAGGGCCAGGTCGCACTCGCCGGAGCGCAGCGCCTGGGCGGCCAGGTGCAGGGCGACCAGCGCCGATGAGCAGGCCGTGTCGACGGTGACCGCCGGCCCGTGCAGGCCGAACGAGTACGCCAGCCGGCCGGAGACGACGGAGGCGCCATTGCCGGTGGCCTGGTAGCCCTCCACCTGGGACCGGGCGCCGAGCAGCAGGGTGGCGTAGTCCTGGCCGTTGGTGCCCATGAACACGCCGGTGGCGGTGCCGCGTACCCGCTGCGGGTCGATGCCGGCGGACTCGAACACCTCCCAGGTGGCGTGCAGCAGCAGGCGCTGCTGCGGGTCCATGGCCAGGGCCTCGCGCGGGTTGATGCCGAAGAACGCGGCGTCGAACCCGGCCACGTCGGTCAGGAAGCCGCCGCTGCGGGTGTAGCTGGTGCCGACCCGATCCGGGTCGCTGTCGAACAGGGAGTCCAGGTCCCAGCCCCGGTCGGTGGGCATCGGCGTCACCGCGTCCGTCCCGTCGGCCAGCAGCCGCCACAGCTCCTGCGGGGAGGACACCCCGCCGGGGAAGCGGCAGGCCATCGACACGATCGCGATCGGTTCGTCTGCCGCCGGCCGGACCACGGTGACGCCGGCCGCCGGGCCGTCGGCCGCGCCGGCCACCAGTCCGGTACGCAGGAAGCGGGCCAGTTCCAGCGCCGACGGGTGGTCGAAGACCACGGTCGACGGCAGGGTCAGCCCGGTGGCCCGGCCGAGCCGGTCCCGTAGCTGAACGGCCGCGAGGGAGTCGAAGCCCAGCTCCCGGAAGGCGCGGCCGGCCGGCACCTGGTCGGTGGAGCCGTGGCCGAGGACCGCCGCCGCCTCCGCCCGGACGAGGTCGACCAGCAGCGTCTCCTGGCCGGTCGCCGGCAGCCCGGCGAGCCGGGACCGCAGCGCGGCGGTGACGCCGGTCTCCTCGGGCTGCGGCTCCGGCTGTTCGGCGCCGGCCGGGGCGACCCGGTCGAAGAGGCCGCTCGGCCGCGCCGCGGTGAACGCGGCGAGGAACCGGGACCAGTCCACGTCCACGATCACCGGCGCCGCCTCCGGGGCGTTGACCCACCGGCCCAGCGCCGCCACGGCGGCCTCGGGCGCGAGCGGGGCGAACCCGCGGCGGCGCAGGCCGTCGGCGGTCTCCCCGGCGGCCATGCCGTCGGACGCCCACGGCCCGTACGCGAGGGCGGTGGCGGGCAGGCCGGCGGCCCGGCGGGCGGCGACGAGCGCGTCGAGCAGGGAGTTGCCGGCCGCGTACCCTGCCTGGCCGCCGCCGCCCCAGACGCCGGCGACGGAGGAGAACACGACGAACGCGTCGAGGTCCCGGCCCCAGCAGGCGGTGTCCAGGTGCACGGCCCCGAGCACCTTGCCGGCCAGGGTCTCCGACAGCTCGCTGTCGGTCAGCCCGTACGCCGGGGTGGTGCCACCGGACGCGCCGGCGGTGTGCACGACGGCGGTGAGGTCCGGCAGGCCGGCGACCAGCGCGGCGACGGCGTCGGCGTCGGCGACGTCGCAGGCGACCACCCGCACCGTGCCGAGGTCGGCGAGGTCCCCGGTCAGCTCGGCGGCGCCGGGGGCGGCGGGGCCCCGCCGGGAGGCGAGGACCACCTCGGCAGCCCCGTTGGCCAGCAGCCACCGGGCGGTGTGCCGGCCCAGCGCACCGGTACCGCCGGTGACCAGCACCGTGCCCGACGGCCGCCAGCCCGACCCGGCGGGCGGAGCGGCGGGCACGAGGCGGCGGGCGAAGACGCCGTTGCGGCGCACCGCCACCTGGTCGAGGGCGCCGTCGGCGAGCACCGCGATGAGGGCGGCGCGGGTGCTGCGGTCGGCGCGGGCGGGCAGGTCCACCAGGCCGCCCCAGCGGTCCGGCTGTTCCAGGGCGACGGACCGGCCGAGGCCCCAGGCGAGCGCCGCCCAGACGTCGCCGGCCCGCTCCGCCGCCGAGACCGGCAGGGCTGCCCGGCTGAGCGCCCACACCCGGCCGGGCAGGCCCGTGTCGGTCAGCGCCTGGGTGAGGGTGAGCAGCGCCGCCGTGCCGGCGGGGACCCCGGGCGCGTTGGGGAGCGGCCGGTCCTGCCGGGGCAGGACGCACAGCACCCCCGCCCAGCCCTCGTCGCCGATCCGGCGCAGCCGCCCGGCCAGCTCGGCCCTGGTCTGGGCCGGCGGCACGGTCAGGGTGTCGACGCGGGCGCCGGCCCCGGTCAGCGTCTTCGCCACGCCCGCGTCGGCGCCGCTGCCGACGGTGACGACCAGCCACCGCCCGGACAGTCCGGTCGCCGGGGCCGGCCGGACCGGCTCCCAGCCGACCCGGTACGACCAACCGTCCAGCGCGGTGTCCCGGGTCCGGGCCCGACGCCACTGCGACAGCACGGGCAGTGCCGGGGTGAGGGCGTCCACGGCGGCGTCGTCGCCGAGCTGGCTGGCGAGGGCGGTGAGGTCGCCGCGCTCGACGGCGGCCCAGAAGTCGGCGTCGCGTCCGTCCTCGACGGTCAGCGGCCGGGGCGCGGCCTCGGGCCAGTACCGCTGGTGCTGGAACGCGTACGTCGGCAGGTCGACGCGCTGCGCTCCGCTGTCGGCGAACCACTGGGTCCAGGTGACGGGCACCCCGTGGACGTGCAGCTCGGCCAGGGCGGCGAGCAGGGCGTGGGTCTCGGGCCGGTCCTTGCGCTGGGCGGCGACGGCCAGCACGCCGTCGCCGGGCAGGACGTCGGCGGCCATCGCGGTGAGCACGCTCTGCGGGCCGATCTCCAGGAACGTGTCCACCCCGGCGGTCTTCAGGGCGGTGACCCCGTCGGCGAACCGGACGGCCTCCCGGACGTGCCGCACCCAGTACTCCGGGGTACGCAGCTCATCGCCGTCGGCCAGCGCACCGGTCAGGTTCGACACCACCGGCAGCAACGGCGCGGCAAACGTCAAACCCGCCAGCACCGTACGGAACTCGTCGAGCATCGGCTCCATCAGCGGACTATGGAACGCGTGACTCACCGTCAACCGGCGAGTCCGCACGCCCCGGTCCCGCCACGCCTGCTCGACCTCGTCGAGGGCGTCGACCGCACCGGACACGACGACCGAGGTGGGGCCGTTGACGGCCGCGACACCGACCCGGTCGGTGAACCCGTCCAGGCTGGACAGGACGTCCGCCTCGGCTGCGGCGACCGCGAGCATCCCGCCGCCGGTCGGCAGCGCCTGCATCAACCGACCGCGCGCCGCCACCAGGGCGCACGCGTCCGCCAGGGACAGCACCCCCGCCACGTGGGCGGCGGTGATCTCGCCGATCGAGTGGCCGGCCACGAAGTCCGGCACGATCCCGAACGACTCGACCAGCCGGAACAGCGCCACCTCGACGGCGAACAGCCCGGCCTGGGTGAACACGGTCTGGTCCAGCAGGCCCGCCGCCTCGGACCCCGGTGCGGCGTTCAGCACCTCCCGGAGGGGGCGCGGCAGCAGGCCGTCCAGTTCGGCGCACACCTCGTCGAGCGCGGCGGCGAACACGGGGAACGCCTCCGCCAGGTCCCGGCCCATCCCGGCGCGCTGCGCGCCCTGACCGGAGAACAGCAGCGCGAGCCGGCCCCGCTCGGTGGCGGCGCCCGTGACGGCCGCGCCGGAGGGCTCGCCCGCGTCGAGGGCCCGAAGGGCGGACAGCAGGCCGTCCCGGTCGGTCGCCAGGAGCACCGCCCGCTGTTCCAGGGCGGGTCGGGTGGTGATCGACGACCAGGCCACGTCCACCGGACGCACAGCCTCGTCGGCGGACAGCCAGCGCGCCCACCGGCCCGCCTGCGCCGCCAACGCACCATCCGTACGCCCCGACAACACCACCGGCACCACCGACGGCACCACCCGACCGACAACCACACCCTCAACCACCGCAGCCGCAGGCTGCTCGATGATCACATGCGCATTCGTGCCCGAAATCCCGAACGAGGAGACGGCAGCCCGACGCGGCCGGCTCACGGCCGGCCACGGCGTCGCCTCCGTGGCCAGGGTGACCGCACCCGCCGTCCAGTCGATGTGCGGGGACGGCTCATCCACGTGCAGGGTCGCCGGCACCACACCATGCCGCATCGCCATGATCATCTTGATGATGCCCGCCACACCAGCCGCCGCCTGCGTATGACCGATGTTCGACTTGACCGACCCAAGGAGCAGCGGCCGGTCCGCCTGACGGTCCTGCCCGTACGTCGCGAGCAGGGCCTGCGCCTCGATCGGGTCACCCAGCGTCGTACCCGTGCCGTGCGCCTCGACGGCGTCCACGTCGGCCGTGGTCAGGCGGGCGTTGGCCAGCGCCTGCCGGATCACCCGCTGCTGCGACGGACCATTCGGCGCGGTAAGACCGTTCGACGCACCGTCCTGGTTCACCGCCGTACCCCGCACCACCGCCAGGATGTTCCGCCCCTCGCGCTGCGCGTCGGAGAGCCGCTGCACGAGGAGGACACCCACGCCCTCGGACCAGCCCGTGCCGTCGGCGGCCGCAGCGAACGACTTGCACCGGCCGTCCTGCGACAGGCCACGCTGACGCGAGAACTCGATGAACGTCCCCGGCGTCGCCATCACCGTCACACCACCGGCCAACGCCAAATCACACTCACCCGACCGCAACGCCTGCGCCGCGAAGTGCAACGCCACCAGCGAGGATGAGCAGGCCGTGTCCACGGTGACCGCCGGTCCCTCAAGTCCGAACGTGTACGCCACCCGGCCGGACAGCACACTGCCCGACGTGCCGGTGCCGACGTAACCCTCGACCTCGCCCGGGACGTCCATCAGCCGCGACGCGTAGTCGTGATACATGACGCCCGCGAACACACCCGTCCGGCTGCCCCGCAACCACTGCGGGTCCACCCCCGCCGACTCGAATGTCTCCCACGACGCCTCCAACAGCAGACGCTGCTGCGGATCCATCGCCAGAGCCTCACGCGGCGAAATCCCGAAGAAGGCCGGATCGAAGTCGGCCGCCCCGTACAGGAACCCACCGTGCCGCGTGTACGAGGTGCCGCTGCTGTTCGGATCCGAATCGAACAACGATTCCAGGTCCCAACCCCGATCCGCCGGGAACTCCGAGATGCCGTCCCCGCCGCCGGCCAGCAGCTCCCACAGTTGGTCGGGGCTGTCGACCCCGCCCGGGTACCGGCAGGCCATGCCCACGATCGCGATCGGCTCGTCGGTGCCCGCGGTCACCACCGCCGACTGCCGGGCGGTGATCTGACCGGAGATCAGTTCGTAGAGGTGGTCGGCGAGCACGGCCGGGGTGGGGTAGTCGAACACCAGCGTCGAGGCCAACCGCAGCCCCGTCGCCGCGTTCAACCGGTTCCGCAGGTCCACCGCCGTCAACGAGTCGAAGCCCAACTCCCGGAACGCCCGGTCCGCCGGCACCGACTCCGCCCCACCATGACCGAGCACCTGGGCAACCAAGCCCCGGACGAGCAGGGCGACCTGTGCCCGGCCCTCGTCCTCGGTCAGCCCGGCGAGCCGTCCGGCCCAACCGTCTCCGCCCTGTCCCGCCTGGCGGCGCGTCGTGGACGTGCCGACCAGCGCCCGCAGCATCGGCGGCACCACACCACCGGTGGCAGCAGCCCGCAACGCCGACACGTCGACCACCACCGGCACCAGGGTCGGCCGGTCCGCGGCCATCGCCGCGTCGAACAGCTCAAGACCAGTCTCGACGCTCATCGGCGGCAGCCCCGACCGCGCCGAACGCACCCGCTCCACCTCACCGATCGACGCCGCCATACCCGCCGTATCCCACATCCCCCACGCCAACGACACCGCCGGCAGACCCACCTGCCCCCGATACACCGCAAGGGCATCCAGGAACGCATTCCCCGCCGCATACGCCGCCTGACCCGGCGAACCCAACACCCCCGCCACCGACGAGAACACCACGAACAGATCCAGATCCAGACCCGCCGTCGCCTCGTGCAGCCACCAACCCGCCGACACCTTCGGCGCCAACACACCCGCCAACCGCTCCGCCGACAGCCCCTCCACGACACCGTCGTCCAACACGCCCGCCGTGTGCACCACACCCGCCAACCGGCCCGCCGCGACGACCTCACCGACCAGCCCGAACACCTGCTCCCGGTCCGTCACATCACACGCCACCACCCGGGCGGCAGCACCCAGCCCCGCCAACCGCTCCACCAACTCGGCCGCACCCGCAGCGTCAGGGCCACGCCGCGACACCAACACCAACGACCGCACCCCGTGCTGCACCACCAGGTGCTCCGCCACCAGCGCGCCCAGCGAGCCGGTGCCGCCGGTCACCAGCACCGAACCCTCACCCACCACGAGCGAGGAACCCGACGACGACGCCCGCACCAGACGCGGCACGAACACTCGACCAGCGCGGAGAGCCACCTGACCGCCCGCGCCCGTGGCACCGGCGAGCGCGGTGAGCAGCTCGGGTTCCACGTCGCCGACTTCCAGGTCCGCGAGGACGATCCGCCCGGGGTGCTCCGACTGCGCCGACCGCAGCAGACCCCACACCGCCGCACCCGCCAGATCCGTCACCACGTCACCGTCCCCGGCTGCCACCGCACCCCGGGTCACCACCACCAGCCTCGAACCCGCCAGGGCATCCGCCGCCAACCACGACCGCACAGACGACAACACGCCGGACGCCACCGCCCGCACCGCGTCCGGGACTGCCGCACCGGGGGTGGCGGACACCGGCAGCACCAGCGCCGCCGGCGCCGCCGCACCCGTCTCGACCGCCGCCACCACCGCAGCCACATCCGGGTACGCCACCAGCCCGTTCCGGGCCGCCAACTCCTCGGCCAGCCCACCGTCACCGGTCACCAGCGCCCAGTCGCCGACCTGTCCCGCCGGCACGGTCTCCTCGGCCTGCCAGGTCACCTCGAACAGCGAACGGGCGGCGGGGCTCGTGGCGGTCAGGCCGGTCATCTCCCGCAGCACAAGCGAGTCCACGGACACCACGGCGGCGCCCGACTCGTCCACCGCGACCAGTCGCACCCCGGAGCCGACCGGCGTGAGCCGGACCCGCAGCACCCGCGCCCCCGAGGCATGCACCTGCACGCCCTCGAACGCGAACGGCACCCGAGGGCCGTCCGACGCCGCGCCGGAAAGCAGCAGCCCGATCGGGTGCAGGGCGGCATCCAGCAGCGCCGGGTGGACGCCGAACCGCGCCGCGTCGCCCGCCGCGTCGTCCGGCAACGCCACCTCGGCGTACGCCGCTCCGTCGGCCGTCCAGGCGCGTCGCAGTCCCTGGAACACCGGCCCGTACGTCAGGCCGTGCCCGGCCAGGGCGGCGTACCAGTCGGTCAGGTCCACCTCGGACGCGCCGGCCGGCGGCCACGCCCCGATGCCCGGCTCCTCCGGGGAGGAGGCCTCGAGCACGCCGTCCGCGTGCCGGGTCCAGCCCGCCTCGGCGTCGTCGTCGCGGCGCGAGTAGACGGCCACGGTGCGCTCCGGGGAGCCGGCGGACCCGTCGACCCGTACCTGGATCCGCACGTTGCCGGAGGCGGGGACCATCAGCGGGGCGGCCACGGTCAGCTCCCGCAGCCGGGAGAGGCCGACCTCGTCGCCGGCGCGTACCGCCAGTTCGACGAGGGCTGCACCAGGGACGAGCGTCACACCGGAGACCGCGTGGTCCGCCAGCCACGGGTGGGTGGCCAGCGACAGCCGGCCGGTCAGCACCATCTCGTCGTCGCCGGCCAGGTCCACCGCCGCGCCCAGCATCGGGTGTTCGGCGTCGCCCAGGCCGGCCCGGGAGACGTCACCGGACCTCGGGCGGCCGGCCGCCGGCCAGTACCGCTCCCGCTGGAACGCGTACGTGGGCAGGTCGACCCGGGTCGCGCCGGTGTCGGCGAACCACTGGGTCCAGGTCACCGGCACGCCGTGGACGTGCAGCTCCGCCAGGGCAGCCAGCAGCGCGGGGGCCTCGGGCCGGTCCCTGCGCTGGGCGGCGACGGCCGGCACACCGTCGCCGGCCGGCAGGACGTCGGCGGCCATCGCGGTCAACACACTCTGCGGCCCGACCTCCAGGAACGTGTCCACCCCGGCGCCGCGTAGGGCCGTGACCCCGTCGGCGAACCGAACCGCCTCCCGCACATGCCGCACCCAGTACTCCGGGGTACACAGCTCATCGCCGTCAGCCAACGCACCGGTCACGTTCGACACCACCGGCAGCAACGGCGCGGCGAACGTCAACCCGGCCAGCACGGCACGGAACTCGTCGAGCATCGGCTCCATCAGCGGGCTGTGGAACGCGTGACTGACCGCGAGCCGGCGGGTCCGCACGCCCCGGTCCCGCCACGCCTTCTCGATCTGGTCGAGGGCGTCGATCGCACCGGACACGACGACGGCGGACGGGCCGTTCACGGCGGCGACGCCGACCCGGTCGGTCAGACCGGCGATCGACTCGGCCACCGCAGCCTCGTCCGCAGCGACGGCGAGCATCCCGCCGCCGGCCGGCAGCGCCTGCATCAACCGGCCACGGGCGGCGACGAGAGCGCACGCGTCCGCCAGGGACAACACCCCCGCCACGTACGCGGCCGTGATCTCACCAACCGAATGACCGGCCACGAAGTCCGGCACGATCCCGAACGACTCCACCAAACGGAACAACGCCACCTCGACCGCGAACAGCCCCGCCTGCGTAAACACGGTCTGACCGAGGAGACCCGCCTCCGCCGAACCCTCAGCGGCAAACAGCACCTCACGAAGCGGCCGAGGAAGCAGCGGGTCCAGGTGCCCAGTCACCTCGTCCAACGCGGCGGCGAAGACGGGGAACGCCTCCGCCAACTCCCGGCCCATCCCGGCACGCTGCGCGCCCTGACCGGAGAAGAGCAGGGCCAACTGACCGCGCTGGTCGGCTGCGCCGGTGACGACCACGCCGGAGGGGTCCCCGGCGGCGAGAGCGGTCAGCGCCGTGATCAGGTCGTCGCGGCCGGTGGCCGTGACCACGGCACGGTGTTCCAGGGCGGGTCGGGTGGTGATCGACGACCAGGCCACGTCCACCGGACGCACAGCCTCGTCGGCCGACAGCCAGCGCGCCCACCGGCCCGCCTGCGCCGCCAACGCACCATCCGTACGCCCCGACAACACCACCGGCACCACCGACGGCACCACCCGACCGACAACCACACCCTCAATCACCGCAGGCTGCTCGATGATCACATGCGCATTCGTGCCCGAAATCCCGAACGACGACACCGCCGCCCGACGCGGCCGATTCACCACAGGCCACGGCATCGCCACCGTAGCCAGGACGACCGCACCCGCCGTCCAGTCGATGTGCGGAGACGGCTCATCCACATGCAACGTCGCCGGCACCACACCATGCCGCATCGCCATGATCATCTTAATGATGCCCGCCACACCCGCCGCCGCCTGCGTGTGCCCGATGTTCGACTTCACCGACCCAAGGAGCAGCGGCCGACCCTCGGACCGGTCCTGCCCGTACGTCGCCAACAGGGCCTGCGCCTCGATCGGGTCACCCAACGTCGTACCCGTGCCGTGCGCCTCGACAGCGTCCACGTCGGCCGGCGTGAGCCGGGCGTTGGCCAGGGCCTGCCGGATCACCCGCTGCTGCGACGGACCATTCGGCGCCGTCAACCCGTTCGACGCACCGTCCTGGTTCACCGCCGTACCCCGCACCACCGCCAGGATCCGCCGCCCCTCACGCTGCGCGTCCGACAGCCGCTGCACCAGCAGCACACCGACGCCCTCGGACCACCCCGTGCCGTCGGCCGACCCGGCGAACGACTTGCACCGGCCGTCCTGCGACAGACCACGCTGACGCGAGAACTCGATGAACGTCCCCGGCGTCGCCATCACCGTCACACCACCGGCCAACGCCAAATCACACTCACCCGACCGCAACGCCTGCGCCGCCAGATGCAGGGCAACCAGCGACGACGAACACGCCGTGTCCACGGTGACCGCCGGCCCCTCCAGGCCGAACGTGTACGCCACCCGGCCAGACAGCACACTGCCCGACGTGCCGGTCCCGACGTAGCCCTCGGCGTCCGGCGGAAGGTCCTCCAACCGGGAGGCGTAGTCGTGGTACATGACGCCCGCGAACACGCCGGTCCGGCTGCCCCGCAACCACTGCGGGTCCACCCCCGCCGACTCGAACGACTCCCACGACGCCTCCAACAGCAGACGCTGCTGCGGATCCATGGCGATCGCCTCGCGGGGGCTGATCCCGAAGAAGGCCGGGTCGAAGTCCGCCGCGCCGTGCAGGAACCCGCCGTGCCGGGTGTACGAGGTGCCGCTGCGGTCCGGGTCCGGGTCGAAGAGGCCGTCGAGGTCCCAGCCGCGGTCGGTCGGGAACTCGGAGATGCCGTCGCCTCCGGCGGACAGCAGGGTCCACAGCTGTTCCGGCGTCTCCACCCCGCCCGGGTACCGGCACGCCATGCCCACGATCGCGATCGGCTCGTCGGTGCCCGCGGTCACCACCGCCGACCGCCGGGCGGTGATCTGACCGGAGATCAGTTCGTAGAGGTGGTCGGCGAGCACCGCCGGGGTGGGGTAGTCGAACACCAGCGTCGAGGCCAACCGCAGCCCCGTCACCGCATTCAACCGGTTCCGCAGGTCCACCGCCGTCAACGAGTCGAAGCCCAACTCCCGGAACGCCCGGTCCGCCGGCACCGACTCCGCCCCACCATGACCGAGCACCTGCGCGCAGAGACCCCGGATCAGCACGTCGATCTGGGTACGGGCCTCCTCGGGGGTCAGGCTCGCCAACTGGCTGGCCCAGTCGCCGCCCTGTCCCGCCTGGCGGCGCGTCACCGTCTGGCCGACCAACGCCCGCAACATCGGCGGCACCACACCACCCGACACCGCAGCCCGCAACGCCGACACATCGACCACCGCCGGCACCAACACCGAACGCCCCGCCACCACCCCAGCATCGAACAGCTCAAGACCGGTCTCGGCACTCATCGGCGGCAGACCCGACCGCGCCGAACGCACCCGATCCACCTCACCAATCGACGCCGCCATACCCGCCGTATCCCACATCCCCCACGCCAGGCTGACCGCCGGCAGACCCACCTGCCCCCGATACACCGCAAGGGCGTCCAAGAACGCATTACCCGCCGCATACGCCGCCTGACCCGGCGAACCCAACACCCCAGCAACAGACGAAAACAACACGAACAGGTCGAGGTCGAGGTCGGCCGTGGCCTCGTGCAGCCACCAACCCGCCGACACCTTCGGCGCCAACACACCCGCCAACCGCTCCGCGCTGATCCCCGAAACCACACCGTCGTCGAGCACGCCAGCCGTGTGCACCACACCCGCCAACCGACCGGCCGCGACGACCTCACCGACCAGCCCGAACACCTGCTCCCGGTCCGTCACGTCACACGCCACCACCCGGGCGGCAGCACCCAGACCTGCCAGCCGCTCCACCAGCTCGGCCGCGCCCGCAGCGTCAGGGCCACGCCGCGACACCAGCACCAACGACCGCACCCCGTGCGCCCGGACGAGGTGCTCCGCGACAAGGGCGCCCAACGAGCCCGTACCGCCGGTCACCAGCACCGAACCCTCACCCACCACAAGCGAGGAACCCGACGACGACGCCCGCACCAGACGCGGCACGAACACCCGGCCAGCCCGAACGGCCACCTGAGCGCCTGCGGCGTCCTCGGCGACCCGCGCCAGGACGGCCACCACGCCCGCGTCCACGTCACCGTCGACATCCGCGAGGACGATCCGCCCGGGGTGCTCCGACTGCGCCGACCGCAGCAGACCCCACACCGCCGCACCCGCCAGGTCCGTCACCACGTCACCGTCCCGGGCCACCACCGCACCCCGGGTCACCACCACCAGCCGCGAACCCGCCAGGGCATCCGCCGCCAACCACGACCGCACGGACGACAACACGCCGGACGTGACCTCGCGTACCGCGTCCGGGACCGCCGTGCCGGGGACGGCGGACACCGGCAGCACCAGCGCGGGCGGTGCCACCGCACCCGTCTCGACCGCAGCCACCACCGCAGCCACATCCGGGTACGACGCCAGCCCGCCCCGGGCCGCCAACTCTCCGGCCAGCCCGGCGACACCCCCGTCGCCGACACTGCGGAGCTGCCCCGCCAGCAGCGCCCATCCAGTCGCGTCGCCGACGGAGACAGCCTCCTCCGCCTGCCACGTCACCTCGAACAACGACCGCGCCGCCGCACCCGGGGCAACCACCCCGGTCATCTCCCGCAGCACCAGCGAGTCCATCGACACCACAGCCGCACCCGAGGAGTCCACCGCGACCAACCGCACCCCGGAGCCCTCACGGGTCAGCCGCACCCGCAGCACCGACGCCCCCGAGGCGTGCACCTGCACACCCTCGAACGCGAACGGCACCCGAGGACCACCGGCCTCACCCGCCAACAGCAACCCGACCGGGTGCAGGGCCGCGTCCAACAGCGCCGGATGCACCCCGAACGCCGCTGCCTCCCCCACCACCTCGTCCGGCAACGCCACCTCGGCGAACACCTCACCACCGGAAGCCCACGCCCGCCGCAACCCCTGGAACACCGGCCCGTACACCAGGCCGTGCGTGGCGAGCACGTCGTACCAGTCGGTCAGGTCCACCTCGTCGGCGCCGGCCGGCGGCCACGCGCCGATGCCCGGCTCCGCCGCGCCGGGCGCTTCGAGCACGCCCTCGGCGTGCCGGACCCACTCCGCCTCCGGGTCGCCCTCGGTCTGGGAGTGCACCGTCACGGCCCGGGAGCCGGAGGCGTCGGCCGCGCCGACGCGCACCTGCACCCGCACCCCACCCGACGCGGGCAACACCAACGGCGCCGCCACGGTCAACTCCCGCACCCGCGACGCACCCACCTCATCACCGGCCCGCACCGCCAACTCCACCAACGCCGTCCCCGGCACCACCACCACACCACCAACCACATGATCGGCCAGCCAGGCGTGCGTCGACACCGACAGCCGACCAGTCAGCACCACCACGTCCTCGCCGGCCACGGTGACCGCGGCGCCCAGGAGCGGGTGGTCGGCGACGCCCAGCCCGGCGCCGGAGACGTCCCCGACGCGCGGGCGCCCGGCGCCGAGCCAGTACCGCTCGTGCTGGAAGGCGTACGTGGGCAGGTCGACCAGCGTCGGGCGGGCCCCGGCGTACCACTGCTGCCAGGTCACCGGCACGCCGTGGACGTGCAGCTCCGCCAGCGCGTGCAGCAGCGCCTGCGGGGCGGGACGGTCCCGCCGCTGGGTTGCGAGCGTCAGCGTTCCCTCGGCCAGCAGTTCGGCGTTCATGGCGGTCAGCACGCTCTGCGGGCCGACCTCCAGGAACGTGTCCACCCCGGCGTCGCGCAGGGCGGTGATCCCGTCGGCGTACCGGACGGTTGCGCGGACGTGCCGCACCCAGTAGTCGGGGCGGGTGATCTCCTGCGGGTCGACGACCGTCCCGGTCAGGTTCGACACCACCGGCAGCAGCGGCGCGCGGAACGTCAGCGCCTCCAGGACCGCCCGGAAGTCGTCGAGCATCGGCTCCATCAGCGGGCTGTGGAACGCGTGGCTGACCGCGAGCCGGCGGGTGCGTACGCCTCGGCCCGTCCAGACCTGCTCCAGCTCGTCGAGGGCGTCGACCGCCCCGGACACGACGACGGCGGACGGGCCGTTCACGGCCGCGACACCGACCCGGTCGGTCAGCCCGTCCAGCGTCGGCAGAACCTCGGCCTCCGACGCGTTGACGGCGAGCATCCCGCCGCCGGCCGGCAGCGCCTGCATCAGCCGGCCACGGGCGGCGACGAGAGCACACGCGTCCGCCAGGGACAACACCCCCGCCACGTACGCGGCCGTAATCTCACCAACCGAGTGACCAGCCACGAAGTCCGGCACCACACCGAACGACTCGACGAGGCGGAACAACGCCACCTCGACAGCGAACAGACCCGCCTGGGTGAACACGGTCTGATCGAGGAGATCCGCCTCCGCCGAACCCTCGGCGGCATTCAGCACCTCACGAAGCGGACGCGGCAACAGCGGGTCCAGGTGCCCGCACACCTCGTCCAGCGCGGCGGCGAACACGGGGAACGCCTCCGCCAACTCCCGGCCCATCCCGGCGCGCTGCGCGCCCTGGCCGGAGAAGAGCACGGCGAGGGGGCCGCGCGCCGCACCCGTACCGGTGACGACCGCACCGGTCGGCGAGCCGGCGGCGAGGGCGCGCAGCCCGGCCAGCAGCTCGTCCCGGTCGGCGGCCGTGACCACCGCGCGGTGTTCCAGCGTGGACCGGCTGACCAGCGAGGACCAGGCGACGTCCGCCGGGCGCGGGGGCTCGCCGGCGGCGAGCCAGTGGGCCCAGCGGTCGGCCTGGGCCGCCACGGCTGCCTCGGTCCGGGCCGAGAGCAGCACCGGCACCAGCGGCGGTACGGCGTCGTCCGCCGGTTCCGTCCGGGTCTCGGTGGGCGGCTGCTCGATGATCACGTGGGCGTTCGTGCCGCTGACCCCGAAGGAGGAGACGGCGGCGCGGCGCGGCCGGCCCGGGGCGGGCCACTCGCGGGCCTCGGTGAGCAGCTCGACCGCGCCCGCCGACCAGTCGATGTGCGGCGACGGCTCGTCCACGTGCAGGGTGCGCGGCATCGTCCCGTGCCGCATCGCCATGATCATCTTGATCACGCCGGCCACCCCTGCGGCGGCTTGGGTGTGCCCGATGTTCGACTTGATCGACCCCAGCCAGAGCGGACTGCCCGCCGGCCGGTCCTGCCCGTACGTCGCCAGCAGCGCCTGCGCCTCGATCGGGTCGCCCAGCGTCGTGCCCGTGCCGTGCGCCTCGACGGCGTCCACGTCGGTCGTGGTCAGGCGGGCGTTGGCCAGGGCCTGCCGGATCACCCGCTGCTGCGACGGACCGTTCGGCGCGGTGAGCCCGTTCGACGCGCCGTCCTGGTTCACGGCCGTGCCCCTGACGACGGCCAGGATCCGCCGGCCCTCCCGGCGGGCGTCCGACAGGCGCTGCACCAGCAGCACGCCCACACCCTCGGACCACCCCGTGCCGTCGGCCGACCCGGCGAACGACTTGCACCGCCCGTCCTGCGACAGGCCACGCTGACGCGAGAACTCGATGAACGTCCCCGGCGTCGCCATCACCGTCACACCACCGGCAAGAGCCAGATCACACTCACCCGAGCGCAACGCCTGCACCGCCAGGTGCAACGCCACCAGCGACGACGAGCAGGCGGTGTCCACGGTGACGGCCGGCCCCTCCAGGCCGAACGTGTACGCGACCCGGCCCGACAGCACACTGCCCGACGTGCCGGTGCCGATGTAGCCGCCCACCCCCTCGGGCAGCTCCTGCACCTGCGAGGCGTAGTCGTGGTACATCAGGCCGGCGAACACGCCCGTCCGGCTGCCCCGCAACCGCACCGGGTCCAGCCCGGCGGACTCGAACGACTCCCATGACGCCTCCAGCAGCAACCGCTGCTGCGGATCCATCGCGACCGCCTCGCGCGGGCTGATCCCGAAGAACGCGGGGTCGAACTCGGCTGCCCCGTACAGGAACCCGCCGTGCCGGGTGTACGACGTCCCGGGGTTGTCCGGGTCGGGGTGGAAGATCCGGTCGAGGTCCCAGCCCCGGTCGGCCGGGAACTCCCCGATCCCGTCGGCGCCGGTGGCGACCAGTTGCCAGAGCTGCTCGGGGCTCGTCACGCCGCCCGGGTACCGGCACGCCATGCCCACGATCGCGATCGGCTCGTCGACGTTCGCGTTCGCCACGGCGTCGCGCTGCTCGGCGACCTGCCCGGACAGCTGCTCGTACAGGTGGTCCGACAGCGCGCCGGGGGTCGGGTAGTCGAAGACGAGGGTGGAGGTCAGCCGCAGCCCGGTCGCGGTGTTGATCCGGTTCCGCAGCTCCACGGCGGTCAGCGAGTCGAAGCCCAGCTCCCGGAACGCCCGGTCGGCGGGCACCTGGTCGGCGCCGCTGTGCCCGAGGACCTGCGCGATCAGGCCCCGGACGAGCAGGGCGACCTGGGTGCGCGCCTCCTGCGGGTCGAGACCGGCGAGCCGGTCGGCCCAGCCTCCGGCGGCGGGCCGCCTGCGGCCGGCGGTCGAGCCGATCAGGGTCCGCAGCATCGGCGGCACCCGGCCGGCGGCGGTCTGCGCCCGCATGGCCGGCAGGTCGACCAGGGCCGGCACCAGCGCGGCGCCGCCGTGGGCCAGCGCGGCGTCCCACAGCCCGAGGCCGACGGGGGCGGTCATCGGGGTGAGGCCGGCCCGGCTGACCCGGGCCCGGTCGGTGTCGTTGATCGAGCTGGCCATGCCGTCGGTGTCCCACATGCCCCAAGCGAGGCTCACCGCCGGCAGGCCACGCTGGGCGCGGAGCTGGGCGAGGGCGTCCAGGAAGGCGTTGCCGGCGGCGTACGCGGCCTGGCCGGGGGAACCAAGCACGCCGGCGATGGACGAGAACAGCACGAACAGGTCGAGATCCAGCTCCGCCGTCGCCTCGTGCAGCCACCAGCCAGCGGTGACCTTGGGCGCCAGCACGTCCGCCAGCCCGTCGGCGGTGATCCCGGTGACGACGCCGTCGTCGAGGACGCCGGCGGTGTGCACCACGCCGGCCAGCCGCCCGTCGGCGGTGATCCGGCGGACCAGCGCGTCGACCTGCGTCCGGTCGGTCACGTCGGCCGTGGCGATCTGGACGGCGGCGCCGAGGCCGGTCAGCCGCTCCACCAGGTCGGCCGCGCCCCGGGCCGCCGGGCCCTGGCGGGAGGCCAGCACCAGCGACCGCACCCCGTACGCCGTGACGAGGTGCTCGGCCACCAGGGCGCCCAGCGAGCCGGTTCCGCCGGTCACCAGGACGGTGCCCGCGCCGACCACCGGCGCGGCCTGCGCGCCGCCGGCCGCGCGGGCCAGCCGCGGGACGTACGCCGTGCCGGCGCGCACCGCGAGCTGCCCGCCCGCGCCCGGGTCGGCGGCGAACCCGGCCAGCAGGGCCAGCAGCTCCGGGCCGAGGTCGGCGTCGGGTTCGAGGTCGGCCAGCACGATCCGGCCGGGGTGCTCCGACTGCGCGGACCGCAGCAGGCCCCAGACGGCCGCCCCCGCCACGTCGGTGACCCGGTCGTCGGGGTGGGCGGCGACCGCCCCACGGGTCACGACGACCAGGCGGCAGTCCGCGAGGGCGTCGGCGACCAGCCAGCCCTGCGCCTCGCGCAGCACGGCGGCGGTCGCGGCGCGTACCGCCTCGGGCACGTCGGCGTCGGGCACGTCGGCGTCGGTCGCCGTGTGCACGGGCAGCAGCAGCGCCGCCGGGGCGGGGGCCGTCGCGCCCGTCACCGCCCCGACCACCGCCGCCACGTCCGGGTACGCCGACGTCAGCGCCGCGCCGTCGGTGGCGTCGCCGCCGAGCACCGCCCAGCCGTACCCGGCATCGGCCGGGGCGACCTGCTCGGGCTGCCACGACACCTCGAACAGCGAGCGGTTCGCCTGGTTCGGCGTGCCCGCCGTGGTCATCTCCCGCAGCGTCAGGGAGTCCACCGACACCACCGGCGTGCCGGCCTCGTCGACGGCGACCAGCCGCACCGAGGACCCGCTCGCGGTCAGGCGCACCCGGAGGGTCCGCGCGCCGATCGTGTGGACCTGCACCCCCTCGAAGGAGAACGGCACCCGGGGGCCGTCGCCCGCAGCCTCGGCGGGCAGCAGCCCGACGGGGTGCAACGCGGCGTCCAGCAGCGCCGGGTGCACGCCGAATCCGGCCGGGTCCCCGACCACCGTGTCGGGGAGGGCCACCTCGGCGTACACCGTGCCGTCGGCGGTCCACGCGCGCCGCAGGCCCTGGAAGACCGGCCCGTAGGCGAGCCCGTGCCCGGCGACGGCCGCGTACCAGCCGGTGAGGTCCACCTCGGCCGCGCCGGCCGGGGGCCAGGCGCCGACGGTGGGCTCCTCGGTGGTGGGGAGGCCGACGACGCCGTCGGCGTGCCGGGTCCAGCCGGCCTCCGGGTCCTCCTCGGACTGGGAGTGCACGGTGACCGGCCGGGCGCCCGTCGCGTCGGCCGGGCCGACCCGGACCTGCACCCGCATTCCGCCGCCGCCGGCGGGCAGCACCAGCGGGGCGAGCACGGTGAGGTCGCGGACGCGGGACGCGCCCACCTCGTCGCCGGCCCGGACGACGAGGTCGAGCAGGGCGGTGCCCGGCACCACCACGGCGCCGGAGACGACGTGGTCGCCCAGCCACGGGTGGGACGACAGCGACAGCCGGCCGGTCAGCACCACCATGTCCTCGCCGGCCACCGACACCGTCGCGCCGAGCAGCGGGTGGCGGGCCACGCCGAGGCCGGCGCCGGACACGTCGGCCGCCTGCCCGACGGGCGACAGCCAGTACCGCTGGTGCTGGAACGCGTACGTGGGCAGCTCGACCCGGGTCGCGCCGGTGTCGGCGAACCACTGGGTCCACGTCACCGGGACGCCGTGCACGTGCAGCTCGGCCAGGGCCGCGAGCAGGGCATGGGTTTCGGGCCGGTCCCGACGCTGGGCGGCGACAGCGAGCACACCGTCGCCGGCCGGCAGGACGTCGGCGGCCATCGCGGTCAGCACGCTCTGCGGGCCGACCTCCAGGAACGTGTCCACCCCAGCCGCCCGCAGGGCCGTGACCCCGTCGGCGAACCGAACCGCCTCCCGGACGTGCCGCACCCAGTACTCCGGGGTACACAGCTCATCGCCGTCAGCCAACGCACCGGTCAGGTTCGACACCACCGGCAGCAACGGCGCGGCGAACGTCAACCCCGCCAACACGGCACGGAACTCGGCCAGCATCGGCTCCATCAACGGACTGTGGAACGCATGACTCACCGCCAACCGACGCGTCCGCACACCCCGGCCCCGCCACGCCTGCTCGACCTCGTCGAGGGCGTCCACCGCACCCGAGACCACCACGGCCGACGGGCCGTTCACTGCCGCGATCCCCACCCGGTCGGCGAACCCGTCCAGGCTGGACTGCACGTCCGCCTCCGACGCGGCGACGGCCAGCATCCCGCCGCCGGCCGGCAGCGCCTGCATCAACCGGCCACGGGCGGCGACGAGAGCGCACGCGTCCGCCAGGGACAACACCCCCGCCACGTACGCGGCCGTGATCTCACCAACCGAATGACCGGCCACGAAGTCCGGCACCACACCGAACGACTCCACCAAACGGAACAACGCCACCTCGACCGCGAACAGACCCGCCTGCGTGAACACGGTCTGACCGAGGAGATCCGCCTCCGCCGAACCCTCAGCGGCAAACAGCACCTCACGAAGCGGCCGGGGCAACAACGGGTCCAGGTGCCCGCACACCTCGTCCAACGCGGCGGCGAAGACGGGGAATTCGGCGTACAGGTGCCGGCCCATCCCGGCGCGCTGCGCGCCCTGACCGGAGAACAGCAGCGCGAGCTGGCCCCGCTGGCCGGCGGCGCCGGTGACGACCACGCCGGAGGGGTCCCCGGCGGCGAGAGCGGTCAACGCCGCGAGCAGGTCGTCCCGGTCGGTCGCGGCGATGACCGCGCGCTCGTCCAGCGTCGCGCGGGACACCACCGAGGAGAGGGCCACGTCGAGCGGGCGGAGGTCCTCGTCGGCCGTGAGCCAGGCCGCCCAGCGGTCCGCCTGGGCTGCCAGCGCGGCGCCGTCGCGGGCGGACAGGAGCACCGGGGCCAGCGACCGCGCGGCGGTGGGGGTCGGCTCCTCGGCGTCCGCCTCGTCCCCGGCGGGCGGGGCGGGGGGCTGTTCGAGGATCAGGTGGACGTTGGTGCCGCTGATGCCGAACGAGGACACGGCGGCCCGGCGGGGGCGGTCCACCTCGGGCCAAGGGCGCGCCTCGGTCAGCAGCGAGACGGCGCCGGCCGACCAGTCCACGTGGGGGGTGGGCTCGTCGAGGTGCAGGGTCGACGGGAGCAGCCCGTGCCGCATCGCCATGATCATCTTGATGATGCCGGCGACCCCGGCGGCGGCCTGGGAGTGCCCGATGTTCGACTTGATCGACCCGAGGAACAGCGGCCGGTCCGCCGGCCGGTCCTGCCCGTACGTGGCCAGCAGCGCCTGCGCCTCGATCGGGTCGCCCAGCACGGTGCCGGTCCCGTGCGCCTCGACGGCGTCCACGTCGGCGACGGTGAGCCGGGCGTTGGCCAGGGCGGCCCGGATGACCCGCTGCTGTGCGGGGCCGTTCGGCGCGGTGAGGCCGTTGGACGCGCCGTCCTGGTTCACAGCGCTGCCGGCGAGCACGGCGAGCACCTGCCGGCCCTGCCGCCGCGCGTCGGACAGGCGCTGGACCAGCAGCACGCCGACGCCCTCGGACCAGCCGGTGCCGTCGGCGGACGCGGCGAAGGACTTGCACCGCCCGTCGGGGGCGAGGCCGCCCTGCCGGGAGAACTCCACGAACGCGCCGGGGGTGACCATGACGGTCACGCCGCCGGCCAGGGCCAGGTCGCACTCGCCGCCGCGCAGCGCCTGGGCGGCGAGGTGCACCGCCACGAGCGACGACGAGCAGGCGGTGTCGATGGTGACCGCAGGGCCCTCCAGCCCGAGGGTGTAGGAGACCCGGCCGGAGATGACGCTGTGCGCGCCCCCGGTGAGCTGGTAGCCGGCCAGCTCCTCCGGGGTGTCGGTGGTGCCGTAGCCCGACGGGGAGGCGCCGACGAAGACGCCGGTGCGGCTGCCACGCAGCCGGTCCGGGTCGACGCCCGCCTGCTCCAGGGCCTCCCAGGACGCCTCCAGCAGCAGCCGCTGCTGCGGGTCCATGGCCAGGGCCTCGCGCGGCGAGATGCCGAAGAAGCCCGGGTCGAAGCCGGTGGCGCCGGGGACGAAGCCACCCTCGCGGGTGTGCGACACCGGCCGCCCCTCGGCGTCGACTGCCAGCAGCCGGGCGATGTCCCAGTTGCGGTCCTCGGGGAAGCCGCTGATGCCGTCGCGGCCGGTGGCGACGAGGTCCCACAACTCGCCGGGGCTGGCCACGCCGCCGGGATACCGGCAGCTCATGCCCACGATGACGATCGGGTCGTCGTCGACCGGCCCGGCGGGGCCCCAGGTGGTCACGGTGTCGACCTCGTGCAGGCGCAGCACGGACGACAGGTGGTCGGCGAGGGCGGCCGGGTTCGGGTAGTCGAAGACGAGGGTGGTGGGCAGGGAGAGGCCGGTGGCGGCGCCAAGCCGGTTGCGCAGCTCCACCGCGGTCAGCGAGTCGAAGCCCAGCTCCTTGAACGCCCGGTTCGCCTTGACCAGCTCGGGGCCGGTGTGGCCGAGAACGGTGGCGGCGACCGTGCGGACCAGGTCGGTGAGGTGCCGGTCCTGCTCGGCGCGGGGCAGGGTGAGCAGTTGCTGCCGCAGGCCGCCGCCGGCCCCGTCGTTCGGCTCCTCGTCGGTGGTCCGCAGGGCGTCCCGGGCCTCGGCGATGTCGTCGAGCAGGGGCCGGGGCCGCGCGGCGGCGAACGCCGGGGTGAACAGGGACCAGTCGACGTCCGCCACGGTCAGCGACGGCGTGGACCGGCCGACGGCGCTGCGCAGGGCGTACACGGCCTGGGCCGGGGACATCGCGGTGAGGCCGCGCCGGGCCAGCAGTTCCTGGCCCTCCCCGCTGGCCATGCCGCCGTCGGCCCAGGGGCCCCAGGCGACCGCCGTGGCGGCGAGACCATGGGCGCGGCGCCGCTCCGCGAGCGCGTCCAGGAAGGCGTTGCCGGCGGCGTAGGCGGCCTGGCCGCCGCTGCCCCAGATCCCGGCGATCGAGGAGAACAGCACGAACGCGTCCAGCGGCCGGTCGCCCAGCAGCTCGTCCAGGTGGACCGCGCCGGCGATCTTGCCGTCGAGGACGGCGGCGAGCGCGGCCAGGTCGGTGTCCACCAGCCTGGCGAGCTGGCCCACGCCGGCGGCGTGCACGACCGCCGTCAGCGGGGCGTCGTCCGCGTCGATGTCGCGCAACACCGCCTCGACCTGCGCCCGGTCGGCCGCGTCGCAGGCGACCAGCGACACCCGCGCGCCGAGCCCGGCCAGTTCGTCCCGCAGTTCCGCCGCGCCCGGCGCCCGCTCGCCACGGCGGCTGGTCAGCACGACGTGCGCGGCGCCGTTGGCCGCCACCCAGCGGGCCACGTGGGCGCCGAGCGCCCCGGTGCCGCCGGTGATCAGCACCGTCCCGGACGGCTGCCAGCGTTCGACGGTTCCCACGCCGGCGGGGTCGGCGCGGACCAGCCGGCGCACGAAGACGCCGGAGGGGCGTACGGCGATCTGGTCCTCGTCGCCGGCCCCGGCCAGCACGCCCACGAGCCGGTCCCAGCCGGCCGCGTCGGGCCGCTCCGGCAGGTCGGCCAGGCCGCCCCAGAGCTGGGGGTGCTCCAGCCCGGCGACCCGGGCCAGGCCCCACAGGCCGCCCTGGGCGACGCTGCGGACGCCGTCGGCGTCGCCGGTGCCGACCGCGCCCCGGGTGAGGGTCCACACCGGCAGCGCGACGTCGGCGTCGTGCAGGGCCTGCGTCAGGGTCGCCGTCGCGGCGGTGCCGGTCGACACCGCCGGGTGGCCGGGGTGCGGCCGGTCCAGCAGGCCGAGCAGGGAGACCGCCGCCGCGAACCGGCGGTCCGCCGGCAGCTCGGCCAGCCGGGCCGCCAGCTCGTCCCGGGCGGTCAGCGGGTCCACCGGCAGGCGGTGGACCGTCCCGCCGGCGGCGCCGAGCGCCGCCGTCAGCGCGTCGGCCCACTGCGCCACTGCCGGGTCGCCGGCCGGTTCGAGCAGCAGCCAGTCGCCGATCGGCGCGGCGGCGGCGGGCGTCGCCGCGCGCTTCCACACCACCCGGTACGACCAGCCGTCGACGACGGCGTCGCGCAGCCGCGCCCGGCGCCAGGACGACAGGACCGGCAGCGCCGGGGCGAGGACGTCCGCGCCGTCGTCGCCGAGCTGCGCGGCCAGTGCCGCCACGTCGGAGCGTTCCACGGCGGACCAGAACTCGACGTCGATGACGTCGGGGCTGACCGGGCCGGTGCCGGACGCCGGAAGCTGCTCCGGCCAGTAGCGCTGCCGCTGGAACGCGTACGTGGGCAGTCCGACCGTGGTCGCGCCGGTGTCCGCGAACATACGGGGCCAGTCGACGGCCGCGCCGTTGACGTGCAGTTCGGCGAGGGCGGCGAGCAGCGCCCGGGGCTCGGGGCGGTCGGCCCGCAGCGCGGGCACCGCGACGACCGGGGTCGCGTCGTCGGCGGCCGGGTCGACCGGCTGCGGGCCGAGGACGTCCTGGGTCATCGCGGTGAGGACGCTGCGGGGCCCGATCTCCAGGAACGTGTCGACCCCGGCGGCGCGGAGGGCGGTGATCCCGTCGGCGAACCGCACGGCCTCCCGGACGTGCCGCACCCAGTACCCCGGGGTGCGGATCTCGTCGTCGGCGATCGCACCGGTCAGGTTCGACACCACCGGCAACCGGGGCGCGGTGAACGTGAGCCCCGCGAGCACGGCGCGGAAGTCGTCGAGCATCGGCTCCATCAGCGGGCTGTGGAACGCGTGACTCACCGTCAGCCGGCGGGTCCGGACGCCCCGGTCCCGCCAGGTCCGCTCGATCTCGTCGAGGGCGTCCACCGCCCCGGACACCACCACGGACGACGGGCCGTTCACGGCGGCGATCCCGACCCGGTCGGCGAGACCGTCCAGGCTGGGCAGCACGTCCGCCTCGGACGCGCCCACCGCCAGCATTCCGCCACCGGTCGGCAACGCCTGCATCAACCGGCCCCGAGCCGCCACCAGGGCACCCGCGTCCGCCAGCGACAGCACACCGGCCACGTGCGCGGCCGTGATCTCACCGATCGAGTGCCCACCCACGAAGCCCGGCACCACACCGAACGACTCGACGAGACGGAACAGCGCCACCTCGACCGCGAACAGGCCGGCCTGGGTGAACACGGTCTGATCCAGCAGGCCCGCCTCGGCGGTGCCCTCCGCCGCGAACAGCACCGGCCTCAACGGCTGCGGCAGCAGCCCGTCCAGGTGCCGGCACACCTCGTCCAGCGCGGCGGCGAAGACGGGGAACTCCCCGTACAACTCGCGGCCCATCCCGGCGCGCTGCGCGCCCTGACCCGAGAACAGCACCGCCAACGGACCCCGGTCCGCCGCCCGACCCGCCACCACCGCACCCGACGACCCGCCCGCGGCCAGGGCACGCAGCCCGGCCAGCAGCTCGTCCCGGTCGGTCGCGGCCAGCACGGCCCGGCTGTCCAGTGCCGACCGCGACACCGCCGACGACCAGCCGACGTCCAGGGGACGCAGGTCCTCGTCGGCAGCCAGCCACCTGGCCCAGCGGCCGGCCTGGCCGGCGAGCGCGGCGTCGGAGCGGGCGGACAGCAGCACCGGCACCACCGGGAGGGTGACCGCCGGTTCGGGCGCGGCGTCGACGTCGGCGTCCGGGGCGGGGGGTTCCTCGATGATGGTGTGGGCGTTGGTCCCGGAGATGCCGAAGGACGAGACGGCGGCCCGCCGGGGCCGCCCGGTCGCCGGCCAGGGCCGCGCCTCGGTCACCAGCGACACGGCGCCCGACGACCAGTCGACCTTCGGCGTCGGGGAGTCCACGTGCAGGGTCGACGGGACGACACCGTGCCGCATCGCCATCACCATCTTGATGATCCCGGCGACGCCCGCGGCCGACTGGCTGTGCCCGAAGTTCGACTTGATCGAGCCGAGCAGCAGCGGCCGGTCGGCGGGCCGGTCCTGCCCGTACGTGGCCAGCACGGCCTGGGCCTCGATCGGGTCGCCGAGGACGGTGCCGGTGCCGTGCGCCTCGACGGCGTCCACGTCGGCGGTGGTGAGCCGGGCGTTGGCCAGGGCCTGCCGGATCACCCGCTGCTGGGCGGGGCCGTTCGGGGCGGTGAGCCCGTTCGACGCGCCGTCCTGGTTGACCGCGCTGCCCCGGATGACGGCCAGCACGCGGTGCCCCTTGCGCTGGGCGTCCGACAGCCGCTCCACCAGCAGGAGACCGACGCCCTCCGCCCAGCCGGTGCCGTCGGCGGCGGCGGCGAAGGACTTGCACCGGCCGTCCGGGGCCAGGCCGCGCTGCCGGGAGAAGCCGACGAACGGGCTGGGGGTGGCCATGACGCACACGCCGCCGGCCAGGGCGAGGTCGAAGTCGCCCTGGCGCAGGGCCTGGGCGGCGAGGTGCAGGGCCACCAGCGACGACGAGCAGGCGGTGTCGACGGTCACCGCCGGCCCCTCCAGCCCGAGGGCGTACGCGATCCGGCCGGAGACGACACTCGTGGCCGTGCCGGTCAGCAGGTAGCCCTCGTCGGTGCCCTCCATCTCGGTCTGCGGGCCCATCCCGTACCCGTTGGCGGCGGTGCCGACGAAGACGCCGACCTTCTGTCCGCGCATGGACGCGGGCGCGATCCCCGCGTACTCGAACGCCTCCCACGACGTCTCCAGCAGCAGCCGCTGCTGGGGGTCCATGGCGACCGCCTCGCGGGGCGAGATGCCGAAGAAGCCGGCGTCGAACTCGGCCGCGTCGTAGAGGAAGCCGCCCTCGCGGGTGGTGGAGCGGCCCGCCCGGTCGGCGTCGGCGTCGTACAGGTTGTCCAGGTCCCAGCCCCGGTCGGTGGGGAAGCCGCCGACGGCGTCACCGCCCGACGCGACCAGGTCCCACAGCTGCTCCGGGGTGGAGACGCCCCCGGGGTAGCGGCAGGACATGGCCACGATCGCGATCGGTTCGCGCGCAGCGGCGGTGAGCTGCTGGTTGAGCTGACGGAGGCGGCCCGTCTCCTTGAGCGAGGCGCGGAGCGCCTCGACGACCTTGTCTGCGGACGTAGACATCACAAGCTCCGTACTGGGGACAACGGTCAGGAATCGGATCCGTCAAGCGCCAACTTGACGAGGGTGTCGGCGTCCATCTCGTCGATGAGGTCGATGCCCTCGGCGGTGGACTCGGCGGCGTCGGTCTCGGCGTCGGTGAGGTTCAGCAGCAGTTCCAGCAGGCCCGCGTCCCGGAGCCGGGCCAGCGGGATGGTCGCGAGGGCCTGCCGGACCGTCGACTCCGACGGGTCCGGGCCATCCGACCGCCGCGCCTCGGGGAGCAGCCCGTCGAGCAGGTGCTCCGCGAGGGTGGTGGGGTTCGGGTAGTCGAAGACGAGGGTCGCCGGCAGCGGCAGGCCGCTCGCGGCGGTGAGCCGGTTGCGCAGCTCCACCGCGGTCAGCGAGTCGAACCCGAGCTCCTTGAACGCCAGCCGGGGCTTGACCCGGTCCGTGCCCGGGTGACCGAGCACCGCCGAGGCGTGGGTGCGGACCAGGTCGACCAGGTGCCGGACCTGCTCGGTACGGGGCAGGGTGCGCAGGTGCTCCCGGATCCCGTCGGCGGCGCCGCCCGGCTGCTCGTCGGCGGGGGCGCGCAGCGCGTCCCGGGCCTCGGCGAGGTCGTCGAGCAACGGCCGGGGGCGGGCCGAGGCGTACGCGGGGGCGAACACCGCCCAGTCGACGTCGGCCACGGTCAGGGCGGGTCGGGGCTGGCCGACGGCGTACCGCATGGCGTGCACGGCGTCGTCCGGCGCCATCGCGCTGAGGCCACGCCGGGCCAGCGCCTGCTGGGCCTCGACGCCGGCCATGCCCCCGTCGGCCCACGGCCCCCACGCCACCGACGTCGCCGCGAGGCCCCGGGCCCGCCGCTGGTCGGCCAGCGCGTCGAGGAACGCGTTGCCCGCCGCGTAGGCGCCCTGCCCGCCGCTGCCCCACACCCCGGCGATCGAGGAGAACAGCACGAACGCGTCCAGCGGCCGGTCGCCGAGCAGGTCGTCCAGGTGCACCGCGCCGGCCACCTTGCCGGCGAGGACGGCGGCGAAGCCGGCGAGGTCGGTCTCGGCCAGCAGGCCGACGTCGCCGGCCCCGGCGGCGTGCACCACCGCCGTCAGCGGCGCCGGGTCCTCGTCCAGGGTCGCCAGCAGGGCCGCGACCTGGTCCCGCTCGGCGACGTCGCATGCCACGACCGAGACCCGGGCGCCGTGCGCGGCCAGTTCCTCCCGCAGTTCCGTGGCGCCCGCGGCCCGCTCGCCGCGGCGGCTGGTCAGCACCACGTGTGCGGCGCCGTTGGTGACCGCCCAGCGGGCCACGTGGGCGCCCAGCGCCCCCGTTCCGCCGGTGATCAGCACCGTGCCCGACGGCTGCCAGCGCTCCCCGGCGGCCGGGGCTGCGGCGGTCGCCCGCACGAGCCGCCGGACGAACACGCCGGTGGGCCGTACGGCGATCTGGTCCTCGTCGCCGGCACCGGCGACCACCCGGACCAGCCGGTCCCAGACGGCGGAGTCGACGTCGTCGGGCAGGTCCACGAGGCCGCCCCACAGTTGCGGGTGTTCCAGCCCGGCGACCAGGCCGAGGCCCCACAGCCCGCTCTGGGCGACCCGGCGGACCGCGTCGCCGTCCCCGGTGCCGACCGCGCCCTGGGTCAGGCACCACAGCCGGGTCGTCGTCCCGGTGTCGTGCAAACCCTGGAGCAGCAGCAGGGTGGCTGCCGTGCCGGCGGGCACGGCAGGGCTGTCCGGGTGCGGCTGGTCGCGGAGGCCGAGCAGGGAGAGCACGCCGGTGACCGGCCGGTCGGGCAGCGTCTCGGCGAGCCGCCGGGCGAGGTCGTCCCGGTCGGTGCGGACGGGGTCGACGGTCAGCCGGAGCACGTCGGCGCCGGCCGAGGCCAGGGCCTTGGCGGCCTCCTCGGTCCGCGCGCCGGTGACCGGGTCGTCGTCCTGCGGCGACACCAGCAGCCAGGTGCCCGCCGGGATGGCGGCCAGGTCGGTCCGCTTCCACATGACCCGGTACGACCAGCCGTCGACGAGGACGCGTTGCCGGCGGGCCCGGTGCCACGTCGACAGCATCGGCAGGGCCGGGGCGAGGGCGTCGAGGTCGCCGCCGTCGCCGAACTGGGTCGCGAGGGCGGTGAGGTCGCCGCTCTCCACGGCCGTCCAGAAGTCGGCGTCGCCGCCGTCGCCGACCGGCTGGCGGGCCGGGGTGGCGGGCTCGGGCCAGTACCGTTCCCGCTGGAACGCGTACGTCGGCAGGTCGACCCGGGTCGCCCCGGCGTCGGCGAACCACTGCGCCCAGGTCACCGGCACTCCGTGCACATGCAACTCACCCAGAGCGGCCAGCAGCGCCCGCGCCTCCGACCGGTCCCGACGCTGCACCGCCACCGCCAACACGTCCCCACCGGCCGGCAACACATCCGCCGCCATCGCCGTCAGCACGCTCTGCGGACCGACCTCCAGGAACGTGTCCACCCCGGCAGCCCTCAGCGCGGCGACCCCGTCGGCGAACCGCACCGCCTCCCGCACATGCCGCACCCAGTACTCCGGGGTACGCAACTCCTCGCCGCCGGCCAACGCGCCGGTCAGGTTCGACACCACCGGCAACCGGGGCGCGGCAAACGCCAAACCCGCCAACACCGACCGGAACTCAGCCAGCATCGGCTCCATCAACGGACTGTGGAACGCATGACTCACCGCCAACCGGCGCGTCCGCACACCCCGGCCCCGCCACACCCGCTCCACCTCGTCCAAGGCGGCGATCTCGCCCGAGACCACCACCGACGCCGGCCCGTTCACCGCCGCGACACCGAGCCGGTCGACGAAGCCGTCCAGGCTCTCCGCCACGTCCGCCTCGGACGCGTTGACCGCCAGCATCCCGCCACCGGCCGGCAACGCCTGCATCAACCGACCCCGAGCCGCCACCAGGACACACGCGTCCGCCAGCGACAACACCCCCGCCACGTACGCGGCCGTGATCTCACCAACCGAATGACCGCCCACGAAGTCCGGCACCACACCGAACGACTCCACCAGACGGAACAACGCCACCTCGACCGCGAACAGACCCGCCTGCGTGAACACGGTCTGATTGAGGAGATCAGCGTCCGGCGTACCCGGCTCAGCGAACAGCACCGGCCTCAACGGACGCGGCAACAACCCGTCCAGCCCGGCACACACCTCGTCCAGAGCGGCGGCGAAGACGGGGAAACCGTCGGACAGTTCGCGGCCCATCCCGGCGCGCTGCGCGCCCTGACCGGAGAACAGCACCGCCAGCGGACCCCGGTCCACGGCGGAGCCAGTGGTCACCGCGCCGGACGGCTCACCGCCGGCGAGGGCGGTCAGCCCCGCCATCAGGTCGTCGCGGTGCGCCGCGACGACGACGGCCCGGCTCGCCAGGGCCGGTCGGGTGGTGACCGAGGACCAGGCGACCTCGACGGCCCCGAGGCCCTGGTCGGCGGAGAGCCACCGGGCCCACCGGTCCGCCTGCGCGGCCAGCGCCACGTCGGTGCGCGCCGACAGCAGCACCGGCACCACCGACGGTACGGCGTCGCCGACCGTCCTGCCCTCGGTCACCTCGGCGGGCGGCTGCTCGATGATGACGTGCGCGTTGGTGCCCGAGATCCCGAACGAGGAGACGGCCGCCCGACGCGGCCGGTTCACGGCCGGCCACGGCGTCGCCTCGGTGGCCAGGGTGACCGCGCCGGCCGTCCAGTCGATGTGCGGAGACGGCTCATCCACATGCAACGTCGCCGGCACCACACCGTGCCGCATCGCCATGATCATCTTGATGATGCCCGCCACACCGGCCGCCGCCTGCGTGTGACCAATGTTCGACTTGACCGACCCGAGCAGGAACGGCCGGTCCGCCTGACGGTCCTGCCCGTAGGTCGCCAACAGCGCCTGCGCCTCGATCGGGTCACCCAGCGTGGTGCCGGTCCCGTGCGCCTCCACCACGTCGACCTGCTGCGAGCTGAGCCGGGCGTTGGCCAGGGCCTGCCGGATCACCCGCTGCTGCGACGGACCGTTCGGCGCGGTGAGCCCGTTCGACGCACCGTCCTGGTTCACGGCCGTACCCCGCACCACGGCCAGGATGTTCCGCCCCTCACGCTGCGCGTCCGACAGCCGCTGCACGAGAAGGACACCCACACCCTCCGACCAGCCCGTGCCGTCGGCGGCAGCGGCGAACGACTTACACCGCCCGTCCTGCGACAAACCACGCTGACGCGAGAACTCGATGAACGTCCCCGGCGTCGCCATCACCGTCACACCACCGGCCAACGCCAAATCACACTCACCCGACCGCAACGCCTGAACCGCCAGATGCAGGGCAACCAGCGACGACGAACACGCCGTATCCACCGTCACCGCCGGCCCCTCCAGGCCGAACGTGTACGCCACCCGACCCGACAGCACACTGCCCGACGTGCCGGTCCCGACGTAACCCTCGACCTCGCCCGGCACATCCATCAGCCGCGACGCATAGTCGTGATACATGACGCCCGCGAACACACCCGTCCGGCTGCCCCGCAACCACTGCGGATCAACACCCGCCGACTCGAACGTCTCCCACGACGCCTCCAACAGCAACCGCTGCTGCGGATCCATCGCCAAAGCCTCACGCGGCGAAATCCCGAAGAAGGCCGAATCAAAGTCCGCCGCCCCGTACAGGAACCCACCATGCCGCGTGTAAGACGTGCCGCTGCTGTTCGGATCCGAATCGAACAACGACTCCAGGTCCCAACCCCGATCCGCTGGGAACTCCCCGATCCCCTCCCCGCCACCGGCCAGCAACGCCCACAACTGCTCGGGCGTCTCCACCCCGCCCGGGAACCGGCAGGCCATGCCCACGATCGCGATCGGCTCGTCGCCGCCGACCGTCGCCTGCGATTCCGGCTCGGCCTCGACGACCCGGGTGCCAAGCAGGTCGGCGTGCACGTGCTCGGCCAGCGCCTGCGGGGTGGGGTAGTCGAAGACCAGGGTCGAGCCGAGGCGCAGCCCCGTCGCGGTGTTGACCCGGTTGCGCAGCTCGACCGCGCTCAGCGAGTCGAAGCCGAGGTCCCGGAACGCCCGGTCCACCGGCACCGCCTCCACGCCGTCGTGCCCCAGCACCTGCGCGGCCAGGCCCCGGACGAGCAGGGCGACCTGCGCCCGGCCCTCGTCCTCGGTGAGCCGGGCGAGCCGGTCGGCCAGGCTGTCGCCGCCCTGTCCCGCCTGGCGACGCGTCGTGGTCGTGCCGACCAGCGCCCGCAGCATCGGCGGCACCACGCCGCCGGCGGCGGCGGCCCGCAGCGCGGGCACGTCGATCACCGCCGGCACCAGGGTCGACCGGTCCACGGCCATCGCCGCGTCGAACAGCGCCAGGCCGGTGTCGGCGCTCATCGCGGTCAGGCCGGCCCGCCCCGACCGGACCCGGTCGGCGTCACCGAGGGACGCCGCCATCCCGGCCGTGCCCCACATCCCCCACGCGAGGCTGACCGCCGGCAGACCGGCCTGCCGGCGGTGCGCCGCCAGGGCGTCCAGGAACGCGTTGCCCGCCGCGTACGCCGCCTGGCCCGGCGAGCCGAGCACCCCCGCGATCGAGGAGAACAGCACGAACAGGTCCAGGTCCAGATCGGCCGTCGCCTCGTGCAGGTGCCAGGCAGCCGACACCTTCGGCGCCAGGACGCCCGCGAGCTGGTCGGCCGTCAGCCCCTCGACGAGGCCGTCGTCGAGCACACCGGCCAGGTGGACCACGCCCGCCAACCGGCCCGTCGAGGTGACGTCCGCGACCAGCCCGGCCACCTGCTCCCGGTCGGTGACGTCGCACGCCACCACCTGAGCGGACGCGCCCAGCCCGGCCAGCCGTTCGACCAGTTCGTCGGCGCCGGCTGCCGCCGGGCCCCGCCGGGACGCCAGCACCAGCGCCCGGAGCCCGTGCGCCTGGACGAGGTGCTCCGCGACAAGGGCGCCCAGCGCGCCGGTGCCGCCGGTCACCAGGACGGTGCCGGCGTCCGCCACGAGCGGGGCGTGCATCGACGGCGCCGACACGCGAACCAGCCGTGGCACGAACACCCGACCCGCGCGGAGAGCCACCTGAGCACCTGCGGCGTCCTCGGCGACCCGCGCCAGGACGGCCACCACGCCCGCGTCCACCGCACCGTCGACATCCGCGAGGACGATCCGACCCGGATGCTCCGACTGCGCCGACCGCAGCAGACCCCACACCGCAGCACCCGCCAGGTCCGTCACCACGTCACCGTCCCCGGCTGCCACCGCACCCCGGGTCACCACCACCAGCCTCGAACCCGCCAGGGCGTCGGCCGCCAGCCAGGACCGCAGCTCCGCCAGCACCGCCGAGGCGAGGGCGCCGACCGCGTCGGGCACCGCGCCGTCCTGCGGGGCGGTGGCCGGGAGCAGCAGCAGGGCCGGCGCCTCGGCGCCGCCGTCGAGCGCGGCGAGCAGGTCGGCGACGGTGCGGTGGGCACGCCCGGTGGCGACGTCGGCCGGGCCGGGCCCGCCGAGGGTCGCCCACCCCGGCACGTCGGCCGGGACCACCTCGGCGGCCCGCCAGGCGACCTCGAACAGCGACTGGGCTGCCGCGTCCGGGGCGGACCGGCCGGTCAGCTCCCGCAGGGTCAGCGAGTCCACGGACACCACCGGCGTGCCGGTCTCGTCGCCGGCGACCAGCCGCACGCCGGTGCCCTCGCGGGTCAGCCGCACCCGCAGCACCCGCGCGCCCGAGGCGTGCACCTGCACACCCTCGAACGCGAACGGCACCCGAGGCGCGGCGGACTCCTCGAACAGCAGGGCGACGGGGTGCAGGGCGGCGTCCAGCAGCGCCGGGTGCACGCCGAACCGCGCGGCGTCGCCGGCCGCGTCGTCGGGTAGGGCCACCTCGGCGAATACCTCGCCGCCGCCCGTCCAGGCCCGGCGCAGCCCCTGGAACGTCGGCCCGTACGCCAGGCCGCGCTCGGCGAACGCGTCGTACCAGCCGGTCAGGTCGACCTCGTCGGCGCCCACGGGCGGCCACGAGCCGACGCCCGGCTCGTCGGCGGACGCCGGTTCCAGCACCCCGTCGGCGTGCCGGGTCCAGCCCGCGTCGGGGGCGTCGTCGGGTCGGGAGTGGATGGTGACGGTGCGCTGCGGCGCGTATCCAGGGGCCGACACCCGGACCTGGATGCGCACGCCGCCGGAGGGCGGGAGCACCAGCGGCGCGGCGATGGTCAGCTCCCGTACCCGGGACGCGCCCACCTCGTCGCCGGCCCGCACCGCGAGTTCCACCAGCGCGGTGCCCGGCAGCAGCACCGCGCCCGACACCACGTGGTCGGCGAGCCATGGCCGGGTGGCGAGCGCCAGCCGGCCGGTCAGCACGACCTCGCCGTCGCCGGCCAGGTCGACGGTGGCGCCGAGCAGCCCGTGCCCGGCCGCGCCGAGGCCGGCGCCGGCCACGTCACCGGCGCGCAGCCGGCCGACGTTGGGCCAGTACCGCTGCCGCTGGAACGCGTACGTCGGCAGGTCCACGGGGTTCGCGCCCGCCTCCGGCAGCAGGGTGGACCAGGTGACGGGCACACCGTGGACGTGCAGTTCCGCCAGCGCGTGCAGCAGCGAGACGGGTTCCGGCCGGCCGGGGCGCAGCGCCGCGACGACCGCGACCGGGGACGTGGCCGGGTCGTCGTCCGGCAGGCAGGTGCGGACCATGCCGGCGAGGACCGCGTCCGGGCCGAGTTCGAGGAACGTGCCGACGTTGCGCTGCCGCAGGCAGGCGACGCCGTCGGCGAAGCGGACGGCCTCCCGGACGTGCCGCACCCAGTAGTCGGGGGTGCCGATCTCCTCGGCGTCGGCGATCCCGCCGGTGACGTTGGAGACCACCGGCAGCAGCGGCGGGCGGAAGGTGAGCCCGTCGAGGACCGCCCGGAACTCGGCCAGCATCGGTTCCATCAGGGGGCTGTGGAAGGCGTGGCTGACCCGCAGCCGTCGGGTGCGTGTTCCCCGGGCGGACCAGGTCCGCTCCAGGGCGTCCAGCGCGTCGAGCGCGCCGGAGACCACCACGGCCGCCGGCCCGTTGACCGCCGCGATCCCGACCCGGTCGGTCAGGCCGGCCAGCGCCTCGGTGACCGCAGCCTCGTCGGCGGCGACGGCGAGCATCCCGCCGCCGGCCGGTAGCGCCTGCATCAGCCGGCCCCGCGCGCCCACCAGCGCGCACGCGTCGTCGAGGGAGAGCACCCCGGCCACGTACGCGGCGGTCACCTCGCCGATCGAGTGGCCGGCGACGAAGTCCGGCACGATCCCGTACGACTCGGCGAGGCGGAACAGGGCCACCTCGACGGCGAACAGGCCGGCCTGGGTGAAGGCGGTCTGGTCGAGCAGTTCGGCGTCGGCCGAGCCCGACGAGGCGAACAGCACGTCCCGCAGCGGGCGGGGCAGGTGCGGGTCGAGGTGGGCGCACGCCTCGTCCAGCGCGGCGGCGAAGACGGGGTACGCGGCGTGCAGCTCCCGGCCCATGCCGGCGCGCTGCGCGCCCTGGCCGGAGAAGACGACGGCGGTGCGCCCGCCCCGGGCGGTGCCCCGGACGACGGCGGCCGAGGGCTGCCCGTCGGCGAACGCGTCCAGGGCGGACAGCAGGCCGCCCCGGTCGGGCACCAGCAGGACGGCGCGGTGTTCGAAGACGGACCGGCCGGTGGCCAGCGCGCGCCCGATCCCGGCGACGGTCAGGTCCGACCGGTCGGCCGCCAGGCCGTGCAGCCGTCGGGCCTGCCCGCGCAGGGCGGCGTCGTCGCGCGCCGACAGGACGCAGGGGACGAGGCCGCCGGGGACCTCTCCGGCCAGCGCGGGGGTGGCCGCGGGGGCCGCAGCCGGCGCCTGCTCGATGATGGTGTGCGCGTTGGTTCCGCTGATCCCGAAGGAGGACACGGCGGCGCGGCGGGGCCGGTTCAGGGCCGGCCAGCGGCGGGTCTCGGTGAGCAGTTCCACCGCCCCGGCGTCCCAGTCGATGTGCGGGGACGGCTCGTCGGCGTGCAGGGTCGACGGCAGCAGCCCGTGCCGCATCGCCAGCACCATCTTGATCACGCCGGCGACCCCGGCGGCGGCCTGCGCGTGCCCGATGTTGGACTTGATCGAGCCGAGCAGCAGCGGCCGGTCGGCGGGCCGGTCCTGGCCGTACGTGGCCAGCAGCGCCTGCGCCTCGATCGGGTCGCCGAGGGGGGTTCCGGTGCCGTGCGCCTCGACGGCGTCCACGTCCGCCGCCGTGAGGCGGGCGTTGGCCAGGGCCTGCCGGATCACCCGCTGCTGGGCGGGGCCGTTGGGGGCGGTCAGGCCGCTGCTCGCGCCGTCCTGGTTGACCGCGCTGCCCCGCACCACGGCGAGGACGCGGTGCCCGTTGCGCTGCGCGTCGGAGAGGCGTTCCAGCAGCAGCATGCCGATGCCCTCGGCGAAGCCGGTGCCGTCGGCGCCCGCGCCGAAGGCCTTGCACCGCCCGTCGGGCGAGAGTCCGCGCTGGCGGGAGAACTCGGTGAGCATGCCGGGGGTGGACATCACGCTGACGCCGCCGGCGAGCGCGAGCCGGCACTCGTCCTGGCGCAGCGCCTGGGTGGCCAGGTGCAGGGCGACCAGCGACGAGGAGCAGGCGGTGTCGACGGTGACGGCGGGGCCCTCCAGGCCGAACAGGTAGGAGATCCGGCCCGACGCGACGCTGCCGGCGCTGCCGTTGCCGACGTAGCCGTCCAGCTCGTCGGTGGTGTCGGCGGCCTGGGACGCGTAGTCGTGGTAGATGAGCCCGACGTAGACGCCGGTGCTGCTGCCCCGGGCCGTGTGGGGGTCGATGCCCGCCCGCTCGAAGGCCTCCCAGGAGGTCTCCAGCAGCAGCCGCTGCTGCGGGTCCATGGCCAGCGCCTCCCGGGGGGAGATCCCGAAGAAGCCGGCGTCGAACTCGGCCGCGTCGTGCAGGAAGCCGCCCTGCCGGGGGCCGTTGGCGTCGTCGCCGGTCCGCAGGTCGTCCGGGTCCCAGCCGCGGTCGGTGGGGAACGGCGCGATGACGTCGGCCCCGGCCGTGACCAGGTCCCAGAGCTGCTCGGGGGTCTGCACGTCGCCGGGGAACCGGCAGGCCATGCCGATGATCGCGATGGGCTCGTCGAGGGCGGTGGCCGCGCCGGCTGCCGTGCCGGCGGCGGATGCCTCGACGCCGCCGAGCTCCCGGTCGAGGAAGTCGGCGAGGACGACCGGGGTGGGGTAGTCGAATGCCACGGTGGCGGGCAGCCGCAGCCCGGTGGCGGTGGCCAGCCGGTTGCGCAGTTCCACCGAGGTCAGCGAGTCGAAGCCCAGTTCCTTGAAGCCGCGTTGGGCGTCGACGCTGTCGGCGGAGCGGTGCCCCAGCACGGCGGCCACGCTCGCGGCGACCAGGTCGAGCAGGTGGCTGCGCCGCTGCGCGGAGCTGAGCGTGGCCAGCCGCCCGCGTTCCGAGGCGGTGTCGGCGGGTCCCTGCCCGGCGGTGCGCCGGACGGGTCCGGTGGGTCGGAGCAGCTCGCGCAGCATGCTGGGCACCGCGCCGGCGGCCGGCCGGGCCGTGGCCGGCGGCAGGTTCATGAGCACGAGGTGCACGCCGCCGTACTGGCGGGCCAGGTCGAACAGGGCGGTGCCCTCGACCTCGGTCAGCGGGGCGCTGGTGGCCCGGATCGCCCGGCGGTGGGCGTTGCCGCCGAGGTGGGCGGTCATCGCGCTGGCGGTGTCCCACAGTCCCCAGGCGAGGCTCGTGGCGGGCAGCCCCTGCTGTTGGCGGAGACGGGCGAGGGCGTCGAGGAACGCGTTCGCCGCCGCGTAGTTGCCCTGCCCGGGCGAGCCGAGGGTAGCCGCCGCCGAGGAGAACACCGCGAAGCTGGCCAGGTCGGCGTCGCGGGTGGCCCGGTGCAGCGCCCAGCCGGCGTCGACCTTCGGGGTCAGCACCGCGTCGAGGGCCCGCTCGTCGAGGGAGCCGATGGTGGCGTCGGCGATCACGCCGGCGGTGTGCACCACGGCGGTCAGCGGGTGCGCCGGGTTCACCTGCGCCAGCAGGCCGGCGACCTGCTCGGGGTCGGCGACGTCGGCGGTGGCGGTGGTGACGTGGGCGCCGTGGCGGGTCAGTTCCGCCACCAGGTCGCGGTAGGCCTCGGGGCCGCGGCGGGAGGCGAGCAGCAGGTGCCGGGACTGGCCGGTGGTCACGAGGTGCCGGGCGAAGACCCCGGCCAGGGCGCCGCCGGCTCCGGTGATCAGCGTGGTGCCGTCCGGGTCCACCGGGGCGGGGATCCGCAACACCACCTTGCCCACATGCCGGGCCTGACTCATGTGCCGCAACGCCCGCCGGGCGTGCTGCACGTCCCACACCCGCACCGGCAGCGGGCGCAGCACGCCCTGCTCGAACAGCGCCAGCAGCTCGGTCAGCATCTCGCCGATGCGGGCGTGCCCGGCCTCGTTGAGGTCGAACGCCCGGTAGGTCACGCCGGGGTGGCGCTCGGCGACCTGGCGGGGGTCGCGGATGTCGGTCTTGCCCATCTCGACGAACCGGCCACCACGCGGCAGCAACCGCAACGACGCGTCAACAAACTCACCCGCCAGGGCGTCGAGCACCACATCCACCCCGGCACCACCCGACACCGAACCGAACACCCGCTCAAACTCCGTCGTCCGCGACGACGCGATCCGCCCCGCATCCACCCCCAGACCCCGCAACACCCCCCACTTACCAGGACTCGCCGTCGCAAACACCGTCGCACCAAAATGCCGCGCCAACTGCACCGCAGCCATACCAACCCCACCCGCACCCGAGTGGACCAACACCGACTCACCCGCCCGCAACCCCGCCAAATCCCGCAACGCATACCACGCCGTCAGGAACACCACCGGCACGGTCGCGGCCTCGGCGAAGGTCCAGCCGGCCGGGATCCTCGCGACGAGTTCCCGCGTGGCGGTGGCCTGGGGGCCGAAGGCGGGTTCGAACATGCCCATCACCCGGTCGCCGGGCTTCAGGTCGGTCACGCCCGGACCGACCTCCACCACCACACCCGCACCCTCACTGCCCATCACCGCCGACGGATCCGGATACATCCCCAACGCGATCAACACATCCCGGAAGTTCACCCCCGCCGCCCGCACGGCGATGCGCACCTGCCCCGCGTCGAGGGGAGTCTGGGTGGCCGGCACCAACGCGACCCCGTCGAGGGTGCCGGGGGCGATCGCGGCGAGGTGCCACAGCCCGTCCGGCGGGGTCAGTGCGTCCCCGGCCGACGCGCCGGTGCGGATCAGGCGCGGGGAGCGGATCTCGCCGCCGCGCACCGCGACCTGCCCGCCCGTGGTCGACGGGTCCTCGGCGACGCCGGCCAGCAGGTCCCACAGCTCGGGTGAGAGGTCCCGGTCGACGTCGGCGAGGACGATCCGGTCGGGGTGCTCCGACTGCGCCGAGCGCAGCAGGCCCCACACCGCAGCGCCCACCGGGTCGCGCAGCTCGTCGGCCGGGACGGCCGTCACGGCGCCCCGGGTCACCGCGACGAGCCGGGTGTCCGCCAGTTCCCCGGCGTCCAGCCAGGACTGGAGCACGCCGAGCACGTGCGCCGTGGCCGTCCGCACGGCCGACGGCACGTCGGCGTCCGCCGGCTGCGGGATCGTCACCGGCAGCAGCAGCACGCGCGGCCGGCCGGCCGTTCCGGCGGCCACGGCCGCGGCCAGGTCGGCCACGGTGGGGTACCCGGCCGCTCCCGACCCGGTGGTCCCGGCCGTGTCGCCCAGCAGCACCCGGCCGGTGGGGTCCGTGGCGGGGGTGACGTCCTCGGCCTGCCAGCTCACCTCGAACAGCGACCGGACGGCGGTGCCCGAGGCCGCGGCCCCGGTCATCTCCCGCAGTACGAGCGAGTCCACCGACACGACCGGGGCGCCCGTGCCGTCGACCGCGACCAGCCGCACACCGCTGCCTGCTCGGGTCAGCCGGACCCGCAGCACCGCGGCGCCCGACGCGTGCACCTGCACGCCCTCGAACGCGAACGGCACCCGCGGCCCACCGGATCCCTCGGTCAGCAGCAGGCCGATCGGGTGCAGGGCGGCGTCGAGCAGCGCCGGGTGCACCCCGAACCGCGTCGCGTCGCCCGCCGCCTGCTCCGGCAGGGCCACCTCCGCGTACGTCTCACCGGCCGCCGTCCACGCCCGACGCAGGCCCTGGAACACCGGCCCATACGCCAGACCATGCCCGGCCAACGCGGCGTACCACCCGGTCAGGTCCACCTCGGCCGCACCGACCGGCGGCCACTCCCCCAGCACCGGCTCGTCCGGGGAGGCGGCCTCCAGGACGCCCTCCGCGTGCCGGACCCAGCCCGCGTCGTCGTCCTCCTCCGGCTGCGAGTGCACGGTCACCAGCCGGGCGCCGGACGTGCCGGCCGCGCCGACGCGCACCTGCACCCGCACCCCCGCCGACGCCGGCAACGCCAACGGCGTCAGGACAGTCAACTCCCGCACCCGGGACGCGCCCACCTCGTCACCGGCCCGCACCGCCAACTCCACCAACGCCGTACCCGGCACCACCACCGAACCGGCGACCACATGCTCCGCCAACCACGGATGAGTGGCAGCGGACAGCCGCCCGGTCAACAACACCTCGTCGCCGCCGGCGAGGCGCACCGCCGCGCCGAGCAGGCCATGGCCGGCCGCGCCGAGGCCCGCGCCGGAGACGTCGCCGCCGAACGAGCGGTCCACCGCCGTCCAGAACCGCTCCCGCTGGAACGCGTACGTGGGCAGGTCGACCGGGGCGGCGCCGGAACCGGCGTACACCCTCGCCCAGTCCACGCCGACGCCCGCGACGTACAGCTCCGCCAGGCCGGACAGCATGTGCGAGTGGCCGCTCTCGTCGCGGCGCAGGGAGCCCACCACCACGCCGGGGCCCGCCGGGTCGGCGGCCCGGTCGAGCGCGTCCTGGACCACCACCTTGAGCACCGGATGGGGGCTGACCTCCACGAAGACCCGGAAGCCCTCGGCGATCAGCCGGTCGACCACCGGCGCGAGCCGGACCGGTTCGCGCAGGTTGCGGTACCAGTAGTCGGCGTCGAGCTGGGCGGTGTCGATGAGGTCGCCGGTCACCGTCGAGTAGAAGGACACGGCGGTCGGCTCGGCGTCGACGGCGCCGAGCGCGGCCGTCAGGTCGTCGCGTACCGCCTCGACGTGCGCGCTGTGCGAGGCGTAGTCGACGGCGATCCGCCGGGCCCGGATGTCCCGCTCGGCGCAGTGCGCGAGCAGCGCGTCGACGGACTCCGCGGCGCCGGAGACGACGGTCACGGCGGCGCCGTTGAGGGCGGCGATCGACAGGGTCTCCGCCCACGGCGCGATGAGCTGCTCGGTGTCGGCTGCCGACAGGGGCACCGAGAGCATGCCGCCCCGGCCCGAGATCGCCAGCAGGCCGCGGCTGCGCGCCACGACCAGCCGCATCGCGTCCGGGAGGGTGAGGGCTCCGGCGGCGCACGCGGCGGCGATCTCGCCCTGCGAGTGGCCGACGACGGCATCCGGCTCGATCCCGCACGCCTGCCACAGCCGCGCGAGGGACACCATGACGGAGAACAGGGCGGGCTGGACCACGTCGACCCGGTCCAGCGGCGGCGCGCCGGGCGCCTGCCGCAGCACGTCCTCCAGCGACCAGTCCACCAGCCGGGACAGCTCCTCGGCGCACTGCCGCATCCGCTCCCGGAAGGCCGGGGACGACTCCAGCAGGTCCAGCGCCATCCCGACCCACTGCGAGCCCTGGCCGGGGAAGACGTAGGCGACCTTCGGCGTGCCGTCGACGGGGGTCGGGGCGGCCTCGGCGTCGGCGAGGGCGGCCAGCTCGGCGAGGGCGGCTTCCCGGTCGCCGGCGACCACGACCGCCCGGTACGGGTGGTGGGCCCGCCGGGTGGCGAGGGAGAACCCGAGGTCGGCGAGGTCCAGGTCGGCGTCCTCGGCGAGCTGCCCACGGATTCGGGCGGCCTGCTCCCGCAGGGCCTGCGGGCTGCGCCCGGACACCGTCAGGGGCACGCCGGCCGGGCCGGCCAGGCCGGGCAGCTCCGGGGCGGGGGTCGGCCGGGCGGCGGGGGCTCTGTCGTCGGGCGCCTGCTCGATGATGGTGTGCACGTTGGTGCCGCTGATCCCGAACGAGGACACGGCGGCGCGGCGGGGCCGGTCGACGGCGGGCCACGGCCGCGGCTCGGTGAGCAGCGCCACCGCGCCGGAGTCCCAGTCGACGTGCGGGGACGGCTGGTCCACGTGCAGGGTGGACGGCAGCAGCCCGTGCCGGATCGCCATGATCATCTTGATGATGCCGGCGACCCCGGCGGCGGCCTGGGAGTGCCCGATGTTCGACTTGATCGACCCGAGGAACAGCGGCCGGTCCGCCGGCCGGTCCTGCCCGTACGTGGCCAGCAGCGCCTGCGCCTCGATCGGGTCGCCCAGCACGGTGCCGGTCCCGTGCGCCTCGACGGCGTCCACGTCGGAGGCGCCGAGCCGGGCGTTGGCCAGGGCCTGCCGGATCACCCGCTGCTGCGACGGCCCGTTCGGCGCGGTGAGGCCGTTGGACGCGCCGTCCTGGTTCACGGCGCTGCCACGCACCACCGCCAGCACCCGGTGCCCGTTGCGCCGGGCGTCCGACAGCCGCTCCACGAGCAGCATGCCCACGCCCTCGGACCAGCCGGTGCCGTCGGCGGACGCGGCGAACGCCTTGCACCGGCCGTCGGGGGCCAGGCCGCCCTGGCGGGAGAACTCCGAGAACATGCCGGGCAGCGCCATCAGGGCGACGCCGCCGGCCAGCGCCAGGTCGCACTCGCCGCCGCGCAGCGCCTGGGCGGCGAGGTGCAGGGCGACCAGGGACGACGAGCAGGCGGTGTCGATGGTGACCGCAGGGCCCTCCAGCCCGAAGGTGTAGGAGACCCGGCCGGAGGCGACGCTGCCGGCAGTGCCGGTCAGCAGGTGCCCCTCGAGGCCGTCCAGGTCCTCGTGCCCGCCCGTGGCGTAGCCGGAGGATGCCGCGCCGACGAAGACGCCGGTGGCGGTGCCGGTCACGCCGTCGGGGTCGACACCGGCGTACTCGAAGGCCTCCCAGGCGGTCTCCAGCAGCAGCCGCTGCTGCGGGTCCATGGCGAGGGCCTCGCGGGGGCTGATGTTGAAGAAGCCGGCGTCGAAGCCGGCGGCGTCGTAGAGGAAGCCGCCCTGGTCCGTGACGGTGCTGCCGGTGTCGTACAGGCGGTCCAGGTCCCAGCCCCGGTCCGTGGGGAAGCCGCCGATCGCGTCGGCGCCGGAGGTGACGAGCTGCCAGAGCTGCTCCGGGGTGGCCACCCCACCCGGGTAGCGGCAGGCCATTCCGATGATCGCCACCGGCTCGTCGGTCGCGCTGACGCCGACGGCACGCACGGCCGTGGCGGCGTCGGTCGCGGCGAGGCCGAGCTGCCCGAACAGGTACTCGGCGAGCCGGGCCGGGGTGGGGTGGTCGAAGGCGAGCGTGGCGGGCAGCCGCAGCCCGGTCGCCGAGCCCAGCCGGTTGCGCAGCTCCACCGAGGTCAGCGAGTCGAAGCCCAGTTCCTTGAACGCGCGGGCGGCCGGCACGGCCTGTGCGGAGGCGTGGCCCAGCACGGCGGCGGCCTGCCCGCAGACCAGCTCCACCAGCAGCCGTCGGGCGTCCGCCTCCGGCAGGCCGACGAGCCGGTCCCGCCACGAGGCCCCCGCCGTGGGGGCACCGCCGGCCCGCCGCCGGCCGCCGGCGCGTACGAGCTGCCGCAGCAGCGGCGGCACCTGCGACGCGCCTCCGGTGACCTGCAACCGGGCCGCCACGACCACCGGCGACACCGCCGGCAGGGCCGCGTCGAACAGTTCGGCGCCCTCGGTCGCGGAGAGGCCGGTCATCCCGACCCGTCGCTGCCGCTGCTGGTCGTCGCCGTCGAGGTGGGCGGTCATCCCGCTGGTGGTGGCCCACAGGCCCCAGGCGACGCTGGTCGCGGCCAGGCCCCGCTGCCGGCGGTGCCCGGCCAGGGCGTCGAGGAACGCGTTCGCCGCCGCGTAGTTGCCCTGCCCGGGCGAGCCGAGGGTGGCCGCGAGGGAGGAGAACGTCACGAACGCGGCGAGGTCCAGGTCGGCCGTGGCCTCGTGCAGCGCCCACCCGGCGTCGACCTTCGGGGCCATCACCGTGGCGATGGCCCGCTCGTCGAGCGAGGTGACGGTGGCGTCGGCGAGCACCCCGGCGGCGTGCACCACCGCGGTCAGCGGGTGCGCCGGGTCGACCCGGCCGATCAGCTCCCTGACCTGCGCGGGGTCGCTGACGTCGACCGCGACGGCGGACACCCGCGCGCCGGCGTCGGTCAGCTCGCGGACCAGGGCGGCGTAGTCGTCCCGGCCCGCGTCGTCGGGGTGCTGGCGGGAGGCGAGCAGCAGGTGCCGGGACTGGCCGGTGGCCACGAGATGCCGGGCCACCACCCCGGCCAGGGCGCCGCCCGCGCCGGTGATCAGCGTGGTGCCGTCCGGGTCCACCGGGGCGGGAATCCGCAGCACCACCTTGCCCACATGCCGGGCCTGACTCATGTGCCGCAACGCCCGCCGGGCGTGCCGAACATCCCACACCCGCACCGGCAACGGACGCAACACACCCTGCTCGAACAGCGCCAGCAGCTCCGTCAGCATCTCGCCGATCCGGGCGCTGCCGGCCTCGTTCAGGTCGAACGACCGGTACGCGACGCCGGGGTGCTCGGCCGCCACCGCCTCCGGGTCGCGGACGTCTGCCTTGCCCATCTCGACGAACCGGCCACCACGCGGCAGCAACCGCAACGACGCGTCAACAAACTCACCCGCCAGGGCATCGAGCACCACATCCACCCCGGCACCACCCGACACCGAACCGAACACCCGCTCAAACTCCGTCGTCCGCGACGACGCGATCCGCCCCGCATCCACCCCCAGACCCCGCAACACCCCCCACTTACCAGGACTCGCCGTCGCAAACACCGTCGCACCAAAATGCCGCGCCAACTGCACCGCAGCCATACCAACCCCACCCGCACCCGAGTGGACCAACACCGACTCACCCGCCCGCAACCCCGCCAAATCCCGCAACGCATACCACGCCGTCAGGAAGACCAGGGGCACGGAGGCGGCCTGCGCGAACGACCAGCCGGCGGGCATCCGGGCGAGGCGCTCCCGGGGGGCGACCGCGAGCGGGCCGAAGCCCAGCTCGAACATGCCCATCACCCGGTCGCCGGGGGCCAGGTCGGTCACACCCGGACCGACCTCCACCACCACACCCGCACCCTCACTGCCCATCACCGCCGACGGATCCGGATACATCCCCAACGCGATCAACACATCCCGGAAGTTCACCCCAGCCGCCCGCACGGCGATGCGCACCTGCCCCGCGTCGAGGGGAGCCGGGGTGGCCGGCACCAACGCGACCCCGTCGAGGGTGCCGGGGGCCACGGCGGCCAGGTGCCATGCCCCGGACGGCGGCGGGGTCAGCTCGTCGGCCGTGAGCCGGACCAGCCGGGGCACGAACGTCCCGTCGGCGCGGACGGCGAGCTGGCCGCCGGTCGCCGTCGGGTCGGCGACGACGCCGGCCAGCACCGCGAGGGTCGCCGGGTCGAGCGGACCCTCGACGTCGGCGAGAACGATCCGGTCGGGGTGCTCCGACTGCGCCGAGCGCAGCAGGCCCCACACGGCGGCGCCCGCCAGGTCGGTCACCTGGTCCTCGTCCCCGGCGACGACGGCGCCCCGGGTGACCACGACGAGCTTCGTGTCGGCGAGGGCGTCGGCGGCGAGCCAGGACCGCACCACGGTCAGGGCGTCGTTCGTGGTCGCGCGCACCCCGTCGGGCACGTCGACGCCGGGGGCCGCGCCGGGCGTCCACAGCAGGGCCCGGGGGGACCCGGCCCGCGCGTCGGCGGCCGCCGTGGCGAGCGCGTCGACGTCGGGGAAGCCCGGCAGGTCGAGCCCGGCGATCGACGGCCCGAGCAGCGCCCAGCCGGACAGGTCGCCGGCCGGGGTGATCTCCTCCGGCAACCACGTCACCTCGAACAGTGACCGCGCCGCCGCGCCCGGGGCGGCCACCGCCGTCATCTCCCGCAGCACCAGCGAGTCGACGGACACCACGGCCGCGCCGGACTCGTCCACCGCCACCACGCGCACGCCGGAGCCCGCACGGGTCAGCCGGACCCGCAGCGCCCGCGCACCCGAGGCGTGCACCTGCACGCCCTCGAACGCGAACGGCACCCGCGCCCCGCCACCCTCACCGGCCAGCAGCGACGCCACCGGATGCAACGCGGCGTCGAGCAGCGCCGGGTGCACCCCGAAAGCCGCCGCGTCGCCGGCCGCCTGCTCCGGCAGGGCCACCTCCGCGTACGCCTCACCGGCCGCCGTCCACGCCCGACGCAGGCCCTGGAACACCGGCCCATACGCCAGACCGTGCCCGGCCAGCACGGCGTACCACCCGGTCAGGTCCACCTCGGCCGCACCGACCGGCGGCCACTCCCCCAGCACCGGCTCGTCGGCCGACACCGGCTCCAGCGCACCCTCGGCGTGCCGGACCCAGGCCCCGTCGGCCTCCTCGTCCGGCTGTGAGTGCACGGTCACCGAACGGGAGCCGGACGGGTCGGCAGCGCCGACGCGCACCTGCACCCGCACCCCCGCCGACGCCGGCAACGCCAACGGCGTCAGGACAGTCAACTCCCGCACCCGGGACGCGCCCACCTCGTCACCGGCCCGCACCGCCAACTCCACCAACGCCGTACCCGGCACCACCACCGAACCGGCGACCACATGCTCCGCCAACCACGGATGAGTGGCAGCGGACAGCCGCCCGGTCAACAACACCTCGTCGTCCCCGGCGAGGCGCACCGCCGCGCCGAGCAGCGGGTGGCCCGCGACGCCCAGCCCGGCGCCGGACACGTCGCCGACCCGCCACGACACCGCGTCGGGCCAGTACCGTTCCCGCTGGAACGCGTACGTCGGCAGGTCGACCCGGGTCGCCCCGGTGTCGGCGAACCACTGCGCCCAGGTCACGGGCACACCATGCACATGCAACTCACCCAGAGCGGCCAGCAGCGCCCGCGCCTCCGACCGGTCCCGACGCTGCACCGCCACCGCCAACACGTCCCCACCGGCCGGCAACACATCCGCCGCCATCGCCGTCAGCACGCTCTGCGGACCGACCTCCAGGAACGTATCCACCCCGGCAGCCCTCAGCGCGGCGACCCCGTCGGCGAACCGCACCGCCTCCCGCACATGCCGCACCCAATACTCCGGGGTACGCAACTCCTCGCCGCCAGCCAACGCACCGGTCACGTTCGACACCACCGGCAACCGGGGCGCGGCAAACGCCAAACCCGCCAACACCGACCGGAACTCAGCCAGCATCGGCTCCATCAACGGACTGTGGAACGCATGACTCACCGCCAACCGGCGCGTCCGCACACCCCGGCCCCGCCACACCCGCTCCACCTCGTCCAAGGCGGCGATCTCGCCCGAGACCACCACCGACGCCGGCCCGTTCACCGCCGCGACACCGAGCCGGTCGACGAAGCCGTCCAGGCTCTCCGCCACGTCCGCCTCGGACGCGTTGACCGCCAGCATCCCGCCACCAGCCGGCAACGCCTGCATCAACCGACCCCGAGCCGCCACCAGGACACACGCGTCCGCCAGCGACAACACCCCCGCCACGTACGCGGCCGTGATCTCACCAACCGAATGACCGCCCACGAAGTCCGGCACCACACCGAACGACTCCACCAGACGGAACAACGCCACCTCGACCGCGAACAGACCCGCCTGCGTGAACACGGTCTGATTGAGGAGATCAGCGTCCGGCGTACCCGGCTCAGCGAACAGCACCGGCCTCAACGGACGCGGCAACAACCCGTCCAGCCCGGCACACACCTCGTCCAGAGCGGCGGCGAAGACGGGGAAACCGTCGGACAGTTCGCGGCCCATCCCGGCGCGCTGCGCGCCCTGACCCGAGAACAGCACCGCCAGCGGACCCCGGTCCACGGCGGAGCCAGTGGTCACCGCACCCGACGACTCACCCGCAGCCAGGGCACGCAGCCCGGCCAGCAGGCCGTCGCGGTCGGCGGCGGCCAGCACGGCCCGGCTGTCCAGGGTCGAGCGGGATTCGACCGACGACCAGGCGATGTCCTCGGCGCGCAGGTCCTCGGCACCGGCCAGCCAGTCGGCCCAGCGGCCGGCCTGGCCGGCGAGCGCGGCGGGGTGCGCGGCGGAGAGCAGCACCGGCGCGACCGGGAGCCGGCGCGACGGCGCGGGGGCGTCCTCCGGCGTCTCGGGGGCCGGGGCCTGCTCCAGGACGAGGTGGGCGTTGGTGCCGCTCATGCCGAAGGACGAGACGGCCGCCCGCCGGACGTGGTCCTCGCCGGCCCACGGGCGGGCCGTGTCGAGCAGGGACACCGCCCCCGTCGACCAGTCGATGTGCGGGGACGGCTGCGCCACGTGCAGGGTGGGCGGCAGCACGCCGTGCCGCATCGCCATCACCATCTTGATGACGCCGCCGGCACCGGCTGCGGCCTGGGGGTGGCCGATGTTCGACTTCAGGGACCCCAGCCACAGCGGACGGTCTGCCGACCGGCCCTGGCCGTACGTGGCCAGCAGCGCCTGCGCCTCGATCGGGTCGCCGAGCCGGGTGCCGGTGCCGTGCGCCTCCACGACGTCGATGTCGGCCGGCGTCAGCCGGGCGTTCTCCAGCGCCTGCCGGATGACCCGCTGCTGGGCGGGGCCGTTCGGGGCGGTCAGCCCACTGCTGGCCCCGTCCTGGTTGACGGCGCTGCCGCGGATCACCGCGAGGACGGGGTGGCCGTTGCGCCGGGCGTCGGAGAGCCGCTCGACGAGCAGCATGGCGACGCCCTCGGACCAGCCGGTGCCGTCGGCGTCGGCCGAGAAAGCCTTGCACCGGCCGTCGGAGGCGAGCCCGCGTTGCCGGGAGAACTCGACGAAGGCGCCGGGGGTGGCCAGCACGGTCACGCCGCCGGCCACCGCGAGGGAGCACTCGCCGTCCCGCAGCGCCTGGCCGGCCAGGTGCAGGGCCACCAGCGAGGACGAGCAGGCGGTGTCGATCGTGACGGCCGGCCCCTCCAGGCCGAAGGAGTACGCCAGCCGGCCCGACATGACGCTCGCCGCGGTGCCGGTGAGGACGTACCCCTCGGTGCCCTCGGGCAGTTGCCGCAGGACGCTGGTGTAGTCCTGGCCGGCCGTGCCGACGAAGACGCCGGTGCGGCTGCCCCGCAGCGTCGCGGTGTCGATGCCGGCCCGCTCGAAGACCTCCCAGGTCACCTCCAGCAGGAGGCGCTGCTGCGGGTCCATGGCCAGCGCCTCGCGCGGCGAGATCCCGAACAGGGACGGGTCGAACAGCCCGGCGTCGGCCAGGAAGCCGCCCCGGTTGCTGTAGGTGGTGCCCTGGTGGTCCGGGTCCGGGTCGTACAGCCGGTCCAGGTCCCAGCCCCGGTCCTCGGGGAACGTGCCGGTGGCGTCCACGCCCCCGGCGACCATGTCCCACAGGTCCTCGGGCGAGGCGACCCCGCCGGGGAACCGGCAGGCCATACCGACGATCGCGATCGGCTCCGAGTCCTCGTTCTCCAGCTCGCTCAGGCGCCGGCGCGCCAGGCGGAGCTCGGAGGTCACCCACTTCAGGTGTTCGAGGAGCTTGTCTTCGTCCGCCATGACCCACCCGCCCAGAGCTTGCTATCGATCAGAATCTGCCGATTCGCTGACCACACCGCCGCCGGCGGCCCGACTCCGCGCATACTTCGGTGGAGACATGACCATTCGGCGCATGGACGCAATTCCTATTTCAGTTTCTGTTTCCGGTACCTGTTCAAACGCCCGCCGCGGCACCACGCCGACCACCCTGCCGACCCATGCCCGCCACCGTGAGTGGACGGTACTGAGCGCCGACCTTGCCCCCAACCCCTAACGGACCCCTGATCGGGCGGTCCTGACGGGCCGTCGCGGTGGGCGTCGCAGCGGGACGTTCGACACAGACGTGGCCGGTCAGACGCGGTGCTGGACGGCCGGCGGCAGAATCTGGCGGAGCCGTCCGGGCGGCGTGGCGCGGTTCCGCCACTCCCGTGGGTAGCCGACCGAGACCTCCTCGAAGCGGACCCCGTCGTACCAGGTGGTCCGCGGGATGTGCAGGTGTCCGTACACCGCCACGCGGGCGTCGAAGCGCACGTGCCAGTCGGCCGTGGCCTCGGTGCCGCACCATTGCGCGAACTCGGGATACCGCAGAATCCGGGTGGGTTCCCGGACGAGGGGAAAGTGGTTGACCAGAATGGTGGGCAGCCCGTTCCGCTCCTCGGTGAGCCGCCGCTCGGTGTGGGTCAGCCGGGCCCGGCACCACGCGTCCCGCGTCGGGTACGGGTCGGGGTGCAGGAGGATCTCGTCGGTGCAGACCACGCCGACCTCGTGGGCCCGTTCGAGGGCCTGCTCCTTGGTGTACGTCCCGGACGGCCGGAAGGTGTAGTCGTACAGCAGGAAGAGCGGGGCGACGAGCACCGGATCGCCCTGCGGGTCCCAGATCGGGTAGGGATCCTCCGGGGTGACGACGCCGAGGCTCCGGCACAGCTCCACCAGGTGCCGGTAGCGGGCCTCACCCCGTAGCTGGACCGGGTCCTCGCGGGGCGTCCACAGTTCGTGGTTGCCCGGCGCCCAGATCACCTTGGCGAAGCGGCGGCTGAGCAGGCCCAGCGCCCACTCGATGTCGCTGACGAACTCGCCGACGTCACCGGCGACGATCAGCCAGTCGTCGTCGGCCTCCGGCCGCAGCCCCTCGACGACGGCCCGGTTCTCCTTGTAGACCACGTGCAGGTCACTGATGGCGAGCAACTGAGGCAGGCCCGATCCGACCACCCGGACCTCCGTCCATTCCGGGTACCGCGCGCACCCACCACTCGTGCCGATCGGCCGCCGGCAAGGCAGGACGAGACGGCCTGACGGGCTCCGACCCTACGAAGCCCGACCCGGCCAGGCACACCCCTAGACGGCAGGTCGGGACCCCTAGGGCTGGCACGGGGCTGCGCCGGGCCGGCCTGGTGTGCCGGTCCGGCCGCGCCGCCGTCCCGGGGCGGCTCTGGTTCGTGGCCCTGGTCTCAGGACTTGCCGAACTCGCGCTGGATGATGTCGAACAGCTCCTCCCGGCTGGCCGTGTCGAGTTCCTCCGCGGTCTCCGCCGCCGGCGCGGGGACGGCGGCGGAGGCGGGCCGGCGGGCCCGCCACCTGGCCAGCATGCTCTCCAGGCGGCCGATGACCGCCTCGTCGACCTGGTCGGCGGGCGCCTCGCCGAGGAGCTGGTCGAGCCGTTCGACCTCGGCGGCGATCGGCAGCGCCGGCTGCTCCGGCGCCAGCCCGGCACGCAGGTGCTCGGCGAGGGCGCCTGGGGTGGGATGGTCGAAGATCAGGGTCGCGGGCAGGCCGAGACCGGTCTCGGCGGTCAGCCGGTTGCGCAGCTCGACCGCGGTGAGGGAGTCGAAGCCCAGTTCGAGGAAGCCGCGACCCGGCCGGATCGCGGCGGGCGTGGCGTGCCCGAGCACCGTCGCGGCGGTGCCGCGTACCAGGTCGAGCAGGATGCGGTCGCGCTCGGACGCCGAGGCGGCGGCCAGCCGCCCCCGCAGGGCCGAGGGTGCGCCGTCGGCGTCGGCGGACGGCGCCTCCTGCGGGGCGGGCTGCGCCTCCGGGATCTCGGCGAGCAGCGGGCTCGGCCGCAGCGCCGTGAACGACGACGCGAACCTGTCCCACCGCACATCCGCCACCACCACCGACACGTCACCCACCTCCAACGCCCGCTCCAACCCCACCACCGCCAACTCCGGCGCCATCGCCACCAGACCCCGCCGGGACAACTCGTCCCCGACCGCACCCACCGCCATCCCCGCTTCGCCCCACGGACCCCACGCCACCGACGTACCCACCAGCCCCCGCGCCCGCCGGGACACCATCAGCCCCTCCACGAACGCGTTCCCCGCCGCATACCCCACCTGACCCGCCGAACCCCACACCCCCGCGATCGACGAGAAGACCACGAACGCGTCCAGCTCCACACCGGACAGCAACTCGTCCAGCACCACCGCGCCGCCGACCTTCGCCCGCAGCACCTCCCCCAACTGCTCCGCACCCACCTCGCCCAACGGCGCCAGCTGCGCCACCCCCGCCGCGTGCACCACCGCCCGAACCCGATCACCAGACCCCGCCAGACCGTCGAGCAACCCGGCCACCGCCACCCGGTCGGCCACGTCACAGGCCATCACCGACACCCGCGCGCCCGACCCCCGCAGCCCCGCCACCACTCCCGCGCCTTCCGAGCCCAGCCCGCCCTCGCCGCTACGCGACAGCAACACCACGTGCTCCGCTCCCGCGCCCACCGCCCACCGCGCCACCCGGAGACCCAACGCGCCCGTGCCGCCCGTCACCAGCACCGTCCCCGACAACCGCACCCCACCGCTCGGGACCGAGCCGACAGCCGCCCGCACCAACCGCCGGCCGAACACCCCCGACGACCGCACCGCCACCTGATCCTCCACGCCACCCGCCAATACCGCGGACAGCCGGTCCCACACCCATCCCTCCGCCACGCCCGGCACATCCACCAGGCCGCCCCACGACCCCGGCAGTTCCAACCCCGCGACCCGGCCGAGACCCCACAGCGCCGCGCCCTCGACGTTGTCGAGCACGTCCGACCCGCCCACCGACACCGCACCGCTGGTCAGCCACCACAGCCGACCCTCGATCCCGGAGTCGGTCAGCGCCTGGACCGCCGTCAGCGCCGTCGACAGGGCGGCGGCGGCCGGAAGATCACCCGGGTCCGCCGGGGCGGCCAGCGACAGCAGGGACAGCACGCCGGCGACCCGGCCGTCGGGCCCGGCCGCATCGCGCAGCCGCCCCGCCACCGCGTCCCGGTCCGCGCCGTCGACCAGGACGGTGGCGACCCGGGCCCCCCGGGCCGCCAGGGCGGCGAGGGCCGGGTGGTCCGCCTGCCCCGGTGTGGTCAGCACCAGCCAGGTTCCGGTGAGCGTGCCGGTGGCCGGCAACCCAGCCGTACGCCACTCGACGCGGTACCGCCACGAGTCGACCGTCGACCGCCGCTGCGCGTCCCGACGCCACCGGGCGAGCTTCGGCAGCAGCGCCGTGGACGACTCGCCCGCGTCCGCCGCCAGTTCCTCGCCCAGCACGCCGAGGTCACCGGACTCGACCGCCGCCCAGAACTGCCCGTCCGCCGGGCCGCTCGCGGTAGCGGAAGCGGGTGCCGGCGCCGGGTCCTCCAGCCAGTAGCGCCGGCGGTCGAAGGCGTAGGTGGGCAGGTCCACCGTCCTCGGCCGGACGCCCGCCTGCGCCAGATAGGCCGACCAGTCCACCGACGCCCCGGCCGCGTGCAACTGACCCACCGCCGCCAGCAGAGACTCCACCTCCGGACGGTCCCGGCGCAGAGTCGCCACCCGAGACACCTCGCCACCGGCGACGTCGGCGACCATCGCCGTCAGAACCGCGTCCGGGCCCACCTCCACGAACGTGTCCACCCCGGCCGCCCGCAGCGCCGCCACCCCATCGGCGAACCGCACCGGCCGCCGCACATGACGCACCCAGTACTCCGGGTCCGCGATCTCCAACGGATCCGCCACCACACCCGACACGTTCGACACCACCGCCACCGACGGCACCCGCCAGTCCAAGCCGGCGACCACCGAACGTAACCCGTCCAACATCGGCTCCATCAGCCGGGAGTGGAACGCGTGCGACACGGTGAGGGGCTTGGTCCGCCAGCCCCGGGCCCGGCAGGTGTCCGCCACGAGTTCGACCTCGTCGGCCGCACCGGAGAGCACCACCGCCGCCGGGCCGTTCACCGCCGCGACGTCCACCGCCGCGCCGGTCACCTCGATGACCAGACGCACATCGGCCTCGGACGCCGCGACCGCCGCCATCACCCCGCCGGCCGGCAGGGCCTGCATCAGCCGGCCCCGCGCCGCCACGAGGACACACGCGTCCTCCAGCGACAACATCCCCGCCGCGTACGCCGCCGTCACCTCACCCAACGAATGCCCCGCGAAGAAGTCGACCCGCACCCCCCACGACCGCAACAACTCCCACAACGCCACCTCCACCGCGAACAACCCCGCCTGCGCGAACACCGTCCGATCCAACAGGCCCGCCTCGGCGGACCCCGGCTCGGCGAACACGACCTCCCGCAACGGCGGGAACCCACCGTCGAACTCGACGTCGATCAGCCCGCACACCCGATCGAAGGACTCCGCGAACACCGGGAACCGGTCGTACAACTCCCGACCCATCCCCACCCGCTGCGCACCCTGACCCGTGAACAACACCGCCCGGCGACCCGACGACACCACCCCCGACGCCGCCGCGCCACCGGCCGCCACCGCGTCCAGGCCCGCCACCAGGTCACCCACACCCGAACCCCACACCACCGCACGGTGCTCCAACGCCGCCCGCGACGACACCAGGGACCACGCCACAGCCACCGCCGCCAGACCGGACCGGCCCCGCACGAACGACGCCAACCGCGCCGCCTGACCCAGCAGGGCCCGCCCGGAGCGACCCGACACCACCCACGGCACCGGCACACCGACGGGCGCGTCCCCGGCGGGCGCGGGGGCCGGCTCGTCGTCGCCCTGTTCCAGGACGACGTGCGCGTTGGTGCCGGAGATGCCGAACGACGACACCGCCGCCCGGCGCGGCCGGTCCGCCCCCGGCCACCCGCGCGGTTCCGTCACGAGGGTGACCGCGCCCGACTCCCAGTCCACGTGCGACGACGGCTCGTCCACATGCAGGGTCGCCGGAACGATGCCCTCCCGCATCGCCAGGACCATCTTGATGATCCCCGCCACCCCGGCCGCGGCCTGCGTGTGACCGATGTTCGACTTCACCGACCCCAACAACAACGGAACATCCCGACCCTGCCCGTACGTGGCCAGCAGAGCCTGCGCCTCGATCGGATCACCCAACGTCGTACCCGTGCCGTGCGCCTCCACCACATCCACATCCACCGGCGACAGGCCCGCCGACGCCAGAGCCTGCCGGATCACCCGCTGCTGCGACGGACCATTCGGCGCCGTCAACCCATTCGACGCACCGTCCTGATTCACCGCCGAACCCCGCACCACCGCCAGAACCCGACGACCCTCCCGCCGCGCATCCGACAACCGCTGCACGAGGATGACACCGACGCCCTCGGACCAACCCGTCCCGTCGGCGGCCTCGGCGAAGGACCTGCACCGCCCGTCGGCCGAGAGGCCGCCCTGGATCGAGAACTCGGCGAAGGTGGCCGGGGAGGCCATCACGCAGACGCCGCCGGCCAGCGCGAGATCGCACTCGCCGGACCGCAGCGCCTGGGCCGCCAGGTGCAACGCGACCAGCGACGACGAGCACGCCGTGTCCACCGTCACCGCCGGGCCCTCGAACCCGAAGGAGTACGCCACCCGACCCGACAGCACGCTGGTCGCGTTGCCGGTGAGCAGGTGACCGCCGACCTCCTTGGCGCGGCCGACCGAGCCGTTCGCGTACCCCTGGAAGCTGGCTCCGGCGAAGACGCCGACGGCACCGCCCTTGAGGCTGGTCGGGTCGATGCCCGCCGACTCGATCGCCTCCCAGGACGTCTCCAGCAGCAGCCGCTGCTGCGGGTCCATCGCGAGGGCCTCGCGCGGGGAGATGCCGAAGAACTCGGCGTCGAACTCGCCCGCGTCGTGGACGAAGCCGCCCCTGCGGGCGAACGACGTGTCGGACATGCCGCTGCCCAGGACGTTGTCCCAGCCCCGGTCGAGCGGGAACTCGGAGATGCCGTCGCGGCCGTCGGCGAGCAGTTGCCACAGCTCGTCGGGCGTGCCGACGCCACCGGGGAGGCGGCAACCCATGCCGACGATGACGATCGGGTCGTCGTCCAGCGCGGCGGGGCGGATCTCGACCGGCGAGTCGGCCGACGCCCCGATCAGGGTGTCGCGGAGGAGGGCGACCAGGGCAGCCGGGGTCGGGTGGTCGAAGACGAGGGTGCTGGGCAACGCCAGGCCGGTCTCGGCGATCAGCCGGTTGCGCAGCTCGACCGCGGTGAGCGAGTCGAACCCGAGGCGCTGGAACGCCCGGTCCGCCGGGACGGACTCCACGCCGGCGTGGCCGAGCACCGAGGCGACCTGGGAGCGTACGAGATCGAGCAGGAAGGCCTCGGCGTCGGTGGCCGGCAGGGCCGCGAGCCGCTCGCGCAGCGCGGACGCCTGGTCGGTGGGGCCGCCAACGGTCGGGAGGGCCGCCGCGAGCGCCGCCTGGGCCTCGGGGATCTCGGCGAGCAGCGGGCTCGGCCGCAACGCGGTGAACGACGACGCGAACCTGTCCCACCGCACATCCGCCACCACCACCGACACGTCACCCACCTCCAACGCCCGCTCCAACCCCACCACCGCCAACTCCGGCGCCATCGCCACCAGACCCCGCCGGCTCAGCTGCTCCCCAGCCTCGCCCACCGCCATACCGGCGTCGCCCCACGGACCCCACGCCACCGACGTGCCCGCCAGCCCACGCGCCCGCCGGGACGCCACCACGCCGTCCACGAACGCGTTCGCCGCGGCGTACGCCACCTGACCAGCCGAACCCCACACGCCGGCGATCGACGAGAAGACCACGAACGCGTCCAGTTCCACACCGGACAGCAACTCGTCCAGCACCACCGCGCCGTCGACCTTCGCCCGCAGCACCTCCCCCAGTTCCTCCGCACCCACCTCGCCCAACGGGGTCATCTGCGCCACCCCCGCCGCGTGCACCACCGCCCGGACCCGATCACCAGACCCCGCCAGACCGTCGAGCAACCCGGCCACCGCATCCCGATCGGCCACGTCACAGGCCGTCACCGACACCCGCGCGCCCAGCCCTCGCAGCTCCTCCACCACACCCGCGACCCCCGGCGCACCGTCGCCCCGCCGAGACACCAACACCACGTGCTCGGCGCCGGCACCGATCGCCCACCGCGCCACCCGCAGCCCCAGCGCACCGGTGCCACCCGTCACCAGGACCGTCCCCGCCAACCGCACACCGGCACCAGCACCGGCACCGGCGCGCACCAGCCGCCGCGCGAACACGCCCGACGACCGCACCGCCACCTGGTCCTCACCACCACCCGCCAACACCCCGCACAGCCGGTCCCACACCCACCCGTCGGCCGCAGCCGGCACATCCACCAGGCCACCCCAACGGCCCGGCTCCTCCAACGCTGCCACCCGGCCCAGTCCCCAGATGGAACTGGCCGTGGCGTCGAGAACCGTGGCGTCGGAGCCGTCCACCGAGACCGCGCCGCTGGTCAGCCACCACAGCCGACCGTCGACGCCCGCATCGGTCAGCGCCTGGACGACGGTCAGCGCCTCGGCCACCCCGGCACCGGCGAGGGACAGCACACAGAGCAGACCGGCGACCGGTTCGCCGGTCCGCACCGCGCCGGCGAGCTGCCGCGCGATCCGGTCCCGGTCCATGCTGTCGATCACCACGGGTACGACCCGGGCGCCCCGGGCCGCCAGCGCGGCGACGACCGGATGGTCCTCCTGGCCGGGCAGCATCGGCACCAGCCACGTGCCCGTCAGGGTGGTACGACCGTCGACCGGGTGCGACCGCCACACGACGTGGTACCGCCACGAGTCGACCGTCGACCGGCGCTGCGCGTCCCGACGCCACCGGGCGAGCTTCGGCAGCACCGCGCCGAACGGCTCGTCCGCGCCCACGCCCAGCTCGTCGCCGAGCAGGGCCGGCTCGCCCGATTCCACCGCCGCCCAGAACCGCCCGTCGAGAGCGTCGTCGCGGGTGGCGAGGTCGGTCGACGCCGACGGCTCGGCCCAGTACCAGGCGCGGTCGAAGGCGTAGCTGGGCAGATCCACGGCCCCCGGCCGCGCCCCGGCCTGCGCGAGGTAGGCGGACCAGTCCACCGAAACACCGGCCGCGTGCAACTGACCCACCGCCGCCAGCAGGGACTCCACCTCCGGACGGTCCCGACGCAACGTCGCCACCCGACGCACCCCGTCACCACCGGCGACCTCAGCCACCATCGCCGTCAACACCGCGTCCGGCCCCACCTCCAGGAACGTGTCCACCCCGGCCGCCCGCAACGCCCCCACCCCGTCGGCGAACCGCACCGGCTGCCGCACATGCCGCACCCAGTACGCCGGATCCGCCAGCTCCAACGGATCCGCCACCACACCCGACACGTTCGACACCACCGGCACAGCCGGAGCCCGCCACGACAACCCCGCCACCACGGCGGCGAACTCCTCAAGCATCGGCTCCATCAACGGACTGTGGAACGCATGACTCACCGCCAACCGACGAGTACGCACACCCCGCTCCCGCCAGACCCGCTCCACCTCGTCCAACGCCTCAACCGCACCCGAGACGACGACAGCCGTGGGCCCGTTGACGGCGGCGATCCCGACCCGGCCGGCCAGCCCTTCCAGGACGGCCAGCACCTCAGCCTCGGACGCGGCCACCGCGAGCATTCCCCCACCGGCCGGCAGGGCCTGCATCAGCCGGCCCCGCGCCGCCACGAGGACACACGCGTCCTCCAGGGACAACATCCCCGCCGCGTACGCCGCCGTCACCTCACCCAACGAATGCCCCGCGAAGAAGTCGACCCGCACCCCCCACGACCGCAGCAGATCCCACAACGCCACCTCCACCGCGAACAACCCCGCCTGCGCGAACACCGTCCGATCCAACAGGCCCGCCTCGGCGGACCCCGGCTCGGCGAACACGACCTCCCGCAACGGCGGGAACCCACCGTCGAACTCGACGTCGATCAGCCCGCACACCCGGTCGAAGGACTCCGCGAACACCGGGAACCGGTCGTACAACTCCCGACCCATCCCGACCCGCTGCGCACCCTGACCGGTGAACAGCACCGCCCGGCGACCCGACGACACCACCCCCGACACCGCCGCGCCACCGGCCGCCACCGCGTCCAGGCCCGCCACCAGGTCACCCACACCCGAACCCCACACCACCGCACGGTGCTCCAACGCCGCCCGCGACGACACCAACGACCACGCCACAGCCACCGCCGCCAGACCGGACCGGCCCCGCGCGAACGACGCCAACCGCGCAGCCTGACCCAGCAGGGCCCGCTCGGAACGACCCGACACCACCCACGGCACCGGCAGCCCCGGAGCCGACTCCGGCTCCACCCCCGGTGCCGGCTGCGGCGCCGATTCCGGCTGCTCCAGGATCACGTGCGCGTTCGTCCCCGAGATGCCGAACGACGACACCGCCGCCCGACGCGGACGGCCCACCTCAGGCCACCCCCGCGACTCCGTCACCAGGGTGACCGCGCCCGACGACCAGTCCACGTGCGACGACGGCTCGTCGACGTGCAACGACGCCGGCACCACCCCGTGCCGCATCGCCAGGACCATCTTGATGATCCCCGCCACCCCGGCCGCCGCCTGCGTGTGACCGATGTTCGACTTCACCGACCCCAACAACAACGGAACATCCCGACCCTGCCCGTACGTGGCCAGCAGAGCCTGCGCCTCGATCGGATCACCCAACGTGGTGCCCGTGCCGTGCGCCTCCACCACATCCACATCCACCGGCGACAGGCCCGCCGACGCCAGAGCCTGCCGGATCACCCGCTGCTGCGACGGACCATTCGGCGCCGTCAACCCGTTCGACGCGCCGTCCTGATTCACCGCCGTGGCCCGCACCACCGCCAGAACCCGACGACCCTCCCGCCGCGCATCCGACAACCGCTGCACGACGAGGACACCGACGCCCTCGCCCCACGCGGTGCCGTCGGCGGCCTCGGCGAACGCCTTGCACCGCCCGTCGGCCGACAGCCCGCCCTGCCGGGAGAACTCGATGAACGCACCCGGGGTGGCCATCACGGTGACGCCGCCGGCCAGCGCGAGATCGCACTCGCCGGACCGCAGCGCCTGGGCCGCCAGGTGCAACGCGACCAGCGACGACGAGCACGCCGTGTCCACCGTCACCGCCGGCCCCTCGAACCCGAACGAGTACGACACCCGACCCGACAGCACGCTGGCGGAGGCGCCCGTGGCCCCGTACCCGGTCAGCGCCTCACCGGCCTGGCGCACCACGGTCTCGTAGTCCTGGCCGTTGGTGCCGGCGAACACCCCGACCCGGGCCCCGCGCAGGGCGAGCGGGTCGATCCGGGCGTCCTCGAACGCCTCCCACGACGTCTCCAGCAGCAGCCGCTGCTGCGGGTCCATGGCGAGGGCCTCGCGCGGAGAGATGCCGAAGAACTCGGCGTCGAATGCGCCCGCCTCGTGCAGGAACGCCCCCCGGCTGACGTACGACGACTCGGCGGAGTCGCGCAGGGACGCCAGGTCCCAGTGCCGGTTGGTCGGGAACTCCGACATCGCGTCAACGCCGCCAACCAGCAGGTCCCACAGTTCGGCCGGGGAGCCGGCGCCGGCCGGGAAGCGGCAGCCCATGCCGACGATGACGATCGGGTCGTCGGCGACGACCGGGCCGCCGACCACGGTCGGTGCGGGCAGGGCCCGCCCGCCGAGCATTTCGGCGTGGATGTGGCCGGCGAGGGCGGTCGGGTTCGGGTAGTCGAACGCCAGGGTGCTGGGCAGCGTGAGGCCGGTGGCCGCGTCGAGCCGGTTGCGTAGTTCCACGGCGGCCAGGGAGGTGAAGCCGAGGTCCTGGAACGCCCGGTCGGGTGCCACCCGGTCCGCGGAGTCGTGGCCGAGCACGGCGGCGACCTCGCCGCGTACGAGGTCACGCAGTGCGTGCACCTGCTCCGTGCCGGACATCGCCGCGAGCCGGGCGAGCAGCGCGGACGTCGGCGCCGGGCCGGCGACGGCGAGCGCGGCCGGCGCGGCCTCGGCCACCAGGTCCCGGGTGAGCGGGTCGGGGCGCGTGCCGGCGGCCACCCGGGCCCAGTCGATGTCGGCCACCACGAGGTACGTCTCGTCGCGCCCGAGCGCCGCAGGCAGGGCCTCGACGGCGGTCCGGGGTGCCATGGCCCCGAATCCGTCCCGGGCCAGGCGCCGTTCGAACTCACCGGCGCTCACCCCGCCGTCGGCCCAGAGGCCCCAGGCGAGCGAGGTCGCCGGGAGTCCCTCGGCGCGGCGCCGCTGGGCCAGCGCGTCGAGGAAGGCGTTGCCCGGCGCGTAGGTGGCCTGGCCGGCCCCGCCCATGATGCCGGCGAGGGAGGAGAAGAGCACGAAGGCCGACAGGTCCGCGCCACGGGTCAGCTCGTCGAGGTTGATGGCGGCGGCCACCTTGGCCCGGAGCGCGGCGGCCATCTGGTCGACGGTCACCGCGTCGATCATGTTGTCGTCGAGCGCGGCGGCGGTGTGCACGACGGCGGTCAGGGGGAGGCCGTCGGGGACCGACCGCAGCAGGCCGGCGAGCGCGGCGCGGTCGGCCACGTCGCAGGACGCCACGGTGACCCGGCTGCCGAGCGCGGTCAGCTCGTCGATGAGTGCCCCGGCGTCCGGTGCCTGCGGGCCCCGGCGGCTGACGAGCAGGAGGTGTTCGGCGCCGGCGGCGGCCAGGGCGCGGGCGACGTGTCTGCCGAGGGCGCCGGTGCCTCCGGTGATCAGCACGGTGCCGCGCGGCGTCCACGAGTCGCGGGGGCCGCCGTCGCCGTAGGCGGCCCGGACGAGCCGGCGGGCGTGGCAGCCGCTGGCGCGCAGGGCGACCTGGTCCTCCGCGCCGGGGTCGGCGAGCAGCGTGCGGAGGGTCCGGACGGCGCCCCGGTCGGGGCGTTCGGGCAGGTCCACCAGTCCGCCCCAGCGGTGCGGGTGCTCGGCGCGCAGCACGCCGCCGAAGCCCCACGTCATCGCCTGGGCGGGGTCGACGTGCCGGTCGCGGGAGCCGACGGAGACCGCGCCCCGGGTGGCGATCCAGAGCCGGGCGGCCAGCCCGGCGTCGCCGAGGGCCTGGGCGAGCACGACCGTGCCGGCGAGGCCGGCGGGCACGGTCCCGGTCTCCCCGTACGGCCGGTCGTCGAGCGCGAGGAGGGACAGTACGGCGGTGCCGGCGCGGTCCCGGTCCGGCAGGGCTTCGGTCAGGTCCCGGGCGAGGCGCTTGCGGTCGCAGCCGGCCTCGACCTGGACGGTGCGGGTCCGGGTGGGGTCGAGCGCGGCCACCCAGTCGCCCACGGACGGGCCCGCGTCGGCGGGTACGACCAGCAGGAAGTCCGCGGCCTCGGGCCGGGTGGGGTCGTCCACGACCTGCTGCCAGGCCACCCGGTACCGCCAGGAGTCGAGGGTGGCCTCGGTCTCCCGGCGACGCCGCCAGGTGGACAGCGCCGGGAGCACCTCGGCGAGCGGGGTGTCCGCGTCGACGGCCAGGCTCTCGGCGAGGGCCGCCACGTCCTCCGCGTCGATGGCACGCCAGAAGGCGTCGTCCTCGGCGGTGCGCCGGGTGCCGGCGGGGCGGTGGGAGCGCGTGGCGGCGTTGAGCCAGTAGCGCTGGTGGTCGAAGGCGTAGGTGGGCAGGTCGAGAACCCCCGGCCGCGCCCCGGCCTGCGCCAGGTACCCGGCCCAGTCCACCGGCACCCCGGCCGCGTGCAACTGACCCACCGCCGCCAGCAGGGACTCCACCTCCGGACGGTCCCGACGCAACGTCGCCACCCGACGCACCCCGTCACCGGCGGCGATCCCGGCGACCATCGCGGTGAGGACCGCGTCCGGCCCCACCTCCAGGAAGACGTCCACCCCGGCGTCACCCAGAGCGGTGACCCCGTCGGAGAACCGCACCGGCTGCCGCACATGCCGCACCCAGTACGCCGGATCAACCAGCTCCAGGGGGGCCGCCACCGCACCGGTCACGTTCGACACCACCGACACGGTCGGGGCCCGCCACGACAGCCCGGCCACCACGGCGGCGAACTCGTCGAGCATCGGCTCCATCAGCGGGCTGTGGAACGCGTGGCTCACCGCGAGCCGGCGGGCGCGCACGCCCCGCTCGCGCCAAAGCCGCTCCACCTCCTCCAGTTCCTCGATTGCGCCGGAGACGACGACGGCCGTGGGCCCGTTGACGGCGGCGATCCCGACCCGGCCGGCCAGCCCCTCCAGGGCGGCCAGCACCTCAGCCTCGGACGCGGCCACCGCCAACATCCCCCCGCCGGCCGGCAGGGCCTGCATCAGCCGGCCCCGCGCCGCCACGAGGACACACGCGTCCTCCAGGGACAACATCCCCGCCGCGTACGCCGCCGTCACCTCACCCAACGAATGACCGGCGAAGAAGTCGACCCGCACCCCCCACGACCGCAGCAGATCCCACAACGCCACCTCCACCGCGAACAACCCCGCCTGCGCAAACACCGTCCGATCCAACAGCCCAGCCTCGGCGGAGGGCGCCAACACCACCTCCCGCAACGGCGGGAGATCGCCACCGAACTCGGCATCGATCAGCCCGCACACCCGGTCGAAGGACTCCGCGAACACCGGGAACCGGTCATACAACTCCCGACCCATCCCGACCCGCTGCGACCCCTGACCGGTGAACAGCACCGCCCGACGACCCGACGACACCACGCCCGACACCGCACCGCCGGCCGCCACCGCGTCCAGGCCCGCCACCAACTCACCCACACCCGAACCCCACACCACCGCACGGTGCTCCAACGCCGCCCGCGACGACGCCAGGGACCACGCCACATCCACCGCCGCCAGGTCGGACCGGCCCCGCACGAACGACGCCAACCGCGCAGCCTGACCCAGCAGGGCCCGCCCGGAGCGACCCGACACCACCCACGGCACCGGCACACCGACGGGCGCGTCCCCGGCGGGCGCGGGGGCCGGCTCGTCGTCGCCCTGTTCCAGGACGACGTGCGCGTTGGTGCCGGAGATGCCGAACGACGACACCGCCGCCCGGCGCGGCCGGTCCGCCCCCGGCCACCCCCGCGACTCCGTCACCAGGGTCACCGCGCCCGACGACCAGTCCACGTGCGACGACGGCTCGTCCACGTGCAGGGTCGCCGGAACGATGCCCTCCCGCATCGCCAGGACCATCTTGATGATCCCCGCGACACCCGCCGCCGCCTGCGTGTGACCGATGTTCGACTTCACCGACCCCAACAACAACGGAACATCCCGACCCTGCCCGTACGTCGCCAGCAGGGCCTGCGCCTCGATCGGATCACCCAACGTCGTACCCGTGCCGTGCGCCTCCACCACATCCACATCCACCGGCGACAGGCCCGCCGACGCCAGAGCCTGCCGGATCACCCGCTGCTGCGACGGACCATTCGGCGCCGTCAACCCATTCGACGCACCGTCCTGATTCACCGCCGAACCCCGCACCACCGCCAGAACCCGACGACCCTCCCGCCGCGCATCCGACAACCGCTGCACGAGGATGACACCGACGCCCTCGGACCAACCCGTCCCGTCCGCCGCCTCGGCGAAGGACTTGCACCGCCCGTCGGGGGCCATGCCGCGCTGGCGGGAGAAGTCGATGAAGGTGTCGGGGGTGGCCATCACGGTCACGCCGCCGGCCAGCGCCAGGTCACACTCCCCCGAGCGCAGCGCCTGCACCGCCAGGTGCAGCGCGACCAGCGACGACGAGCACGCCGTGTCGACCGTCACCGCCGGGCCCTCGAACCCGAACGAGTACGCCACCCGGCCGGACAGCACGCTGCTGGCGGTGCCGACACCGAGGTGGCCGTCGAGGGCCTCGGGGACGTCGACCAGGCTTGCGGAGTGGTGGTGGTACATCATGCCGGCGAACACGCCGACCGGGCGACCGCGCAGGGCGAGCGGGTCGATGCGGGCGTCCTCGATCGCCTCCCAGGACGTCTCCAGCAGCAGCCGCTGCTGCGGGTCCATGGCGAGGGCCTCGTGCGGGGAGATCTTGAACAGGTCGGCGTCGAAGTCACCGGCGTCGACCAGGAAGCCGCCCTCCCGGGCGTAGCTGCTGCCGCGACGGGCGCCGGACGGGTCGTAGAGGTCGCCGAGGTCCCAGCCACGGTCGGTCGGGAAGCCGGTGATGCCGTCCCCGCCTGCGGTGAGGAGGTCCCACAGCTGTTCCGGCGAGCGCACGCCGCCGGGGAACCGGCAGCTCAGGCCGATGATCGCGATCAGGTCGTCGGGGGCGGCGGCGGTGCCGGGCAGCGCCGGCAGCGGGTCGGCGCCGCCGCCGGTCTCGGCGTCCAGGTGGTCGGCGAGCCGGAGCGGGGTGGGGTGGTCGAACACGAGGGTCGCGGGGAGCCGCAGTCCGGTCTCCGCGCCGAGCCGGTTGCGCAGCTCGACGGCGGTCAGCGAGTCGAACCCCAGTTCGGTGAACGGGCGGCCGGCCTCGACGGCGGCGGCGTCGGCGTACCCGAGGACCGCCGCGACCTGGTCCAGGACGAGCCGCAACAGGGCGGCGGCGCGCTCGGCGCGGTCCAGCCCGGCCAGCCGCCCGGTCAGGGTGAGGGGCTCGGCGGGGCCGGACCGGGCGGCCCGCCGCCGGGACGGGCGGACCAGGCCGCGGAACACCGCGGGCAGGGTGCCGGCCTCGGCCTGGGAGCGCAGCGCCGGGCCGTTCAACGCCACGGGGACCGCGACCGGCAGGCCGGTACGCAGGGCGGCGTCGAAGAGGGCGAGGCCGTCGGCCGGGGCGATGGGGCGGGCGCCGGAGCGGGCGAGCCGGTCGGTCTCGGCGCGGCCGAGGGCGGCGGTCATGCCGCCGCCCGACTCGGCCCACGGGCCCCAGGCCAGGGAGAGGGCGGGCAGGCCGGCGGCCCGCCGGCGGTGCGCGAGGGCGTCGAGGAAGGCGTTGGCGGCGGCGTAGTTGGCCTGCCCGGGGCTGCCGGTCACCCCGGCGGCCGAGGAGTACGTGACGAACAGGGCGAGGTCGCGGCCGGCGGTCAGCTCGTGCAGGTGCCGGACGGCGTCCACCTTCGGCCGCAGCACCTGCGCCAGGGTGTCGGGGGTGAGCGAGGTGAGGGTGCGGTCGGCCAGCACCCCGGCGGTGTGCACGACCCCGGTCAGCGGGTGGGCGGGGTCGATCCCGTCCAGGAGCGCGGCGAGGGCGGCGCGGTCGGCGGCGTCGCACGCCTCGACCCGGGCCGTCGCGCCCAGGTCGGCCAGGTCGGCGAGCAGCTCCGCGACGCCGGTGGCGTCGGCGCCGCGCCGGCCGGTGAGCAGCAGGTGCCGGGCCCCGTACCGGGTGACCAGGTGGCGGGCGAGCAGCGCGCCCAGCGCGCCGGTGCCACCGGTGACAAGGACGGTGCCGGCCGGGTCGAGTGCCGGCGCGGGCGCCGCCGGCTCCGGGTCGGCTGCCACGAGGCGGGGCACCCGGACCTCCCCGGCGCGCACCGCCGCCTGCGGCTCGTCGCCGCCGAGCAGGCCGGCGAGGGCGGACGCGGACCGTTCGTCGTCGTCGACATCGACGAGCAGGAACCGGCCGGGGTGTTCGGCCTGCGCGGAGCGCACCAGGCCCCACACGGCGGCGGCGGCCGGGTCGGCGACGTCCCCGTCGTGGTCCACGGCGACGGCCCCGCTGGTCAGGACCACCAGCCGGGAGCCGTCGGTGTGCCGGTCCGCGGCCAGCCAGCCCTGGAGGACGCCGAGGGTGTCGGCGAGCAGTTCGTGCGTCCCGGCCGGGTCGGCGTCGGCGGGGCCGGTCACCGGGAGCAGGACGACGTCCGGCACCCCGGCGTCGAGGAGCGCGCCCAGGTCGGCGTGGCGGGTGGCGCCGCTGCCGGCCGGCAGCGGCGCGGGGCGGTCGCCGAGCACCGCCCAGGCGGGGCCGTCGGCGGGGCCGCCGGTCTGCGGGTGCCGGGGCCAGTCGAGGCGGAACAGGGAGTTGCGCCACGGCGACCCGGCGGGGGTCAGGTCGCCGGCCGGCAGGGGCCGCAGGGCCAGCGAGCCGACCCGCGCGACGGGTGCGCCGGCGGCGTCCGCGACCAGCATGGTGACGGTGTCCGGGGCGGTAGGGGTGAGCCGGACCCGCAGGGTGTCCGCGCCGTGGGCGTACACCGTGACGTCGGTGAAGGCGAACGGCAGCCGGGCCTCGCCGGCCTCGACGATCCCCAGCCCGACGGCCTGCACGGCGGCGTCGAGCAGGGCGGGGTGCAGGCCGTACGCGTCGGCCTCGTCGGCGGCCGGCTCGGGGAGCGCCACCTCGGCGTACACGTCTGCGCCGGCCTGCCAGGCGGCGCGCAGCCCCTGGAACGCCGGGCCGTAGGCGAAGCCGGCCTCGGCGGCCCGCGCGGCCGGCTCGGCCACGTCCAGGGGCGTCGCGCCGGCCGGCGGCCAGTCGGCCAGTCCCTGGCCGGTCCACGCGCCGCCGACCGGGGCGAGCAGTCCATCGGCGGCCTCCGCGTCGCCCGCCGGGGCGAGCAGGCCGGTGGCGTGCCGGACCCACAGGTCGTCGGTGCCGGACCGGCGGCCGTGCACGGTGACCTGCCACGCGTCGCCGGGGTCGCCGGCGCGTTCGACGGCGACCTGCACGTCGACGCCGCCGGTGTCGGGGAGGGTGAGCGGGGCCTGGAGGGTCAGCTCGGTGAGCACGTCGGCGCCGACCTCCGCGCCGGCGCGCAGCGCCAGCTCGACGAGGCCGGTGCCGGGGAACAGCACGGCTCCGCGCACCGCGTGCTCGGCGAGCCAGGGGTTCGTCTCGACGGACAGCCGGCCGGTGAGGGTGACCTCGTCGCCGTCGGCGGAGCGGAACACCGCGCCGAGCAGCGGGTGACCGGTGGGGGTCAGCCCGGCGGCGGTCACGTCGGCGGGCTGCGGCAGCGGCAGCAGCCAGTAGCGGTCGCGCTGGAACGCGTACGTGGGCAGGTCCACCGGCGCGGCCGGGCCGGCGAACAGGGCGGTCCACCGCACCGGCACGCCACGGGTCCACAGGGTCGCGGCGGCGGCGAGGGCGGTGGCGGCCTCGTCCTGGTCGGCGCGCAGCACCGGCGCGTACGCGGCCTGGTCGTCGCCGGTGATCTCCTGGGCCAGCGCGGACAGCACGCCGCCGGGGCCGACCTCCACGAACGCGCCGACGCCGTGCTCGCGCAGGGTGGCCACGGCGGCGGCGAACCGGACGGTGTCGCGGACGTTGCGCAGCCAGTACGCCGGGGAACAGATCTCCTCCGGGGTGAGCACCGTGCCGGTGACGGTGGAGACCACCGGGATCCGGGGCGCGGCGAAGGTGAGCTGCCCGAGCACGGCGGCGAACGCGTCGCGCATCGGGTCCATCCGGGCGGAGTGGAACGCGTGGCTGACCCGCAGCCGCCGGGTGGACCGGCCCAGGGCGGCGAAGTGCCCGGCGACGGCGAGCACCGCGTCCTCGGCGCCGGAGACGACGACGGAGTCGGGGCCGTTGACGGCGGCCAGTTCCGCCCCGGCCGCGTCGGACGCGGCGGCCAGGTGGGCGCGCACCTCCGCCTCGCCGGCCCGGACGGACACCATGGCGCCGCCCTCGGGCAGCGCCTGCATGAGGGCGCCCCGGGCGGCGACCAGCCGGGCGGCGTCCGGCAGGGACAGCACGCCGGCCAGGTGCGCGGCGGTGACCTCGCCGACGGAGTGGCCGGTGAGGAAGTCCGGGACGACGCCCCAGGACTCGACGAGCCGGTAGGTGGCCACCTCGACGGCGAAGAGGGCCGCCTGCGCGTACCCGGTGCGGTCGAGCAGCTCGGCGGGGCCGTCGAGGACGGCGTCGAGGGGCCGGTCGAGGTGCCGGTCCAGTTCGGTGCGGGCGGCGTCGAAGGCGGCGGCGAAGGCGGGGAACGCGGCGTACAGCCGGCGGCCCATGCCGACGCGCTGGGCGCCCTGGCCGGTGCAGAGCACGGCGAGGCGGGTGGGGCTGGCGACGCCGCGCCGCACGGTGGCGGCGGGGACGGTGTCGGCCAGCGCGGACAGCCCGGCGCGGAGGTCGTCGGGGTCGGCGCCGAGCAGCACGGCCCGGTGTTCGAGGGCGGACCGGCCGGTGGCGAGGGCCCGGCCCAGCGTGGCCGGCGGGACGTCGGGGTGCTCGGCGAGCCAGGACCGCAGCCGCCGCGCCTGGGCGGTCAGCGCGGCGGCGCTACGGGCGGACAGCACCCAGGGCAGCGGGTCGGGGCCGGTGACGTCGCCGGCCGAGGGCTCCGCCTCGGGAGCGGCCGGTGGCTCCGCCACGGGGGCGGCCTCGACGATGACGTGGGCGTTGGTGCCGCTCACCCCGAAGGAGGAGACGCCGGCCCGGGCCGGGCGGGCGGCGGTCGGCCAGGGTTGGGCCTCGCGGAGCAGGCTGACCGCGCCGGCCGTCCAGTCGACGTGCGGGGACGGCTCGTCGAGGTGCAGGCTGCGGGGCAGGACGCCGTGCCGCATCGCCATGACCATCTTGATCACGCCGGCGACCCCGGCGGCGGCCTGGGTGTGCCCGAGGTTGGACTTGATCGAGCCGAGCCACAGGGGCCGGTCGGCGGGCCGCTCGCGGCCGTACGTGGCGATGACCGCCTGCGCCTCGATCGGGTCGCCGAGCCGGGTGCCGGTGCCGTGCGCCTCGACGGCGTCCACGTCGGCGGGGGTGAGCCGGGCGTTCGCGAGGGCCTGGCGGATCACCCGCTGCTGGGAGGGGCCGTGCGGGGCGGTGAGGCCGTTGCTGGCCCCGTCCTGGTTGACGGCGGTGCCGCGGACCACGGCGAGCACGGGGTGGCCGTTGCGCCGGGCCTCGGAGAGCCGTTCGAGCAGGAGCAGGCCGGCGCCCTCGCTCCAGCCGGTGCCGTCGGCGGCGGCGGAGAAGGACTTGCACCGGCCGTCCGGGGACAGTCCCCGCTGCCGGCTGAAGCCGACGAACGTGTCCGGGCTGGACATCACGGTGACGCCGCCGGCCAGGGCGAGGGTGCACTCGCCGGAGCGCAGCGCCTGGGCGGCGAGGTGCAGGGCGACCAGGGACGACGAGCAGGCGGTGTCGACGGTGACGGCCGGGCCCTCGAAGCCGAAGGTGTAGGCGATCCGGCCGGACACGACGCTGCCGTGGTTGCCGGTGCCGACGAACGCCTCGACCTCGTCGGGCACGCCGTTGAGGCGGGACACGTAGTCGTGGTACATGACGCCGGTGAAGACGCCGGTCCGGCTGCCCTTCAGGGACTCGGCGGCGATGCCGGCCCGCTCGACGGCCTCCCAGGCGACCTCAAGCAGCAGCCGCTGCTGCGGGTCCATCGCCAGGGCCTCGCGGGGCGAGATGCCGAAGAAGCCGGCGTCGAACTCGCCGGCGTCGAGCAGGAAACCACCCTCGCGGGTGTACGACTTGCCGTGCGCCTCCGGGTCAGGGTCGTAGAGGTTCTCCACGTCCCAGCCCCGGTCGGCGGGGAACGGCGTCACCGCGTCCCCGCCGGCCTCGACCAGCCGCCACAGCGCCTCAGGACTGTGCACCCCGCCCGGGTAGCGACAGGCCATCCCCACGATCGCGATGGGCTCGTGGTTCTGCTCGTCGGCGGCCCTCAGTCGCTCGCTGGTCTCGTGCAGGTCAGCGGTGACGCGCTTGAGGTACTCGCGGAGCTTGGCTTCGTTCGCCATCGGTAGATCACCTGTCGCTAATGGGCAAGCGGCGGATTCGTGGTCAGGAGCGCCCGAACTTCTGGTCGATGAGGTCGAACAGCTCGTCGTCCGAGGCATCGTCGATGGCCTGGCTGACGTCGCCGGATCCCCCGGTGGCGTCGCTCCAGCGGGTGGCCAGGGCCTTGAGGCGGGTCGCGACGGCGGCGCGGGTCTCCTCGTCGGCGGCGAGCCGTTCCAGGTCGTCGGGTCCGGCGGCGGCGAACGCGGCCTCCAGCCGGTCCAGTTCGGCCAGCAGGGTCGACGCCGGGCCGGCCGGCGCGACGTCGGCGAGCAGGAAGTCCGCCAGGGCCGCCGGGGTGGGGCAGTCGAAGATCAGGCTGGCGGGCAGCCGGACGCCGGTGGCGGCGGTGAGCCGGTTGCGCAGCTCGACGGCGGTGAGCGAGTCGAAGCCGAGGCCGGTGAACGTCTGCCCGGACGGGATGACGGTCGACGAGGGGTAGCCGAGCACCTCGATGACCTGCCCCTTGACCAGGTCCTCGACGAGCCGGCCGCGGTCGGCGTCGGGCGTGCCGGCGAGCCGCTCGGCGAAGGACGGCCCGGAGCCGGTGGCACCGGTGGCGCCGGTCGCCCGGCGGGGGGCGCGGACCAGCCCCCGCAGCGGCGCGGGCAGGTTGCCGGTGTCGGACTGGCGGCGCAGCCCGGCGACGTCGAGCAGCGCGGGCACCAGGTGGGGTCGGCCGCCGCGCAGGCTGGCGTCGAACAGGGCGAGCGCCTGGCCGGTGCCGAGGGGGTTGAGGCCGTTGCGGCTGAGCCGCTGGCGCTGGGCGGCGTCGAGGTTCCCGGTCATCCCGCTGGCCTCGGCCCAGAGCCCCCAGGCCAGGGAGGTCGCGGCGAGGCCCGCGGCCCGCCGGTGGTGGGCGAGGCCGTCGAGGAACGCGTTCGCGGCGGCGTAGTTGCCCTGCCCCGGGCCGCCGAGGGTGCCGGCGACCGAGGAGAACAGCACGAACATCGGCAGGTCCAGGTGCCGGGTCAGCTCGTGCAGGTGCCAGGCGGCGTCGGCCTTCGCGGACAGCACGGTCGCCATCCGGTCGGCGGTCAGCGCGGACACCACCGCGTCGTCGAGCACCCCGGCGGCGTGCACCACCCCGGTGAGCGGGTGCTCGGCGGGCACGGCGGCGAGCAGCGCGGCGAGGGTGTCCCGGTCGGCCACGTCGCCGGCCACCAGCCGGGCCTGCGCGCCCATCCCGGCCAGGTCGGCGAGCAGCTCCGCCGCGCCGGGCGCGGCGGCACCCCGCCGGCCGACCAGCAGCAGGTGGCGCGCCTTGTGGGTGGCGACGAGGTGGCGGGCCAGTAGCCCGCCCAGGGCGCCGGTCGCGCCGGTGACCAGGACCGTCCCGTCGGGGTGGAGTTCGGCGCCCAGCGCCGGGTCGAGCTCGGCGGGGGCGAGCCGGGGCACCAGCACCCGGTCGCCCCGCGCGGCGAGCTGGGGTTCGCCGGTGGCCACGGCCCGGGCCAGCACCTCGACCGGGAGGTCGGCGTCGACGTCGACGAGGACGAAGCGGTCGGGGTGTTCGGCCTGAGCCGAGCGCAGCAGGCCCCACACCGCCGAGCCGGCGAGGTCGGTCACCCGGCCGGGTTCGCCGGCGGGGACGGCGCCGCGGGTCAGCACGACCAGCCGCCGGTCGGCGAGGCGGGCGTCGGCGAGCCAGCCCTGCACGGCGGCCAGCACGTCGGCCAGCAGGGCCCGGGTGGCGGCCGGGACCGGGTCGGGCGCGTCGCCCCGGTACGCGGGCAGCAGCACCAGGTCCGGGTCGAGCCGGCCGTCGGCCACCGCCCCGGCCAGTTCGCCGAGGCCGTACCGGGGCAGGCCGGCGGGGCCGGTCGTGCCCTCGCCGAGGAGCACCGCCCGGTGCGGCGCGGCGTCGCCTGGCGGGACGTCCCGCCAGGCGAGGTCGAACAGCGCGTCGGTGGTGGGGCCGGCGGCGCGGACCTGGTCGGCGGTGACCGGGCGGGACACCAGCGAGGCGATGCGGGCGACCGGGGTGCCGGACGGGTCGGTCAGGGTCAGGGTCACCCCGCCGCCGCTGCGGCGGGCGCGGACCCGCAGGGCCGTCGCGCCGACCGCTGAGCGGGTGACGCCGGTCCAGGCGAAGGGCAGCCGGACCCCGGTCGCGTCGGGGTCGTCGTCGAGCAGGCCGACGACGTGCAGCGCGGCGTCCAGCAGCGCCGGGTGTACGCCGAATCCGGCGACCTCCGTGCCGTCGGGCAGCGCCACCTCGGCGTACACCTCGTCGGCGGCGCGCCGGACCGACCGGAGGCCCCGGAACAGCGGGCCGTACTCGACGCCGAGCCGGGACAGCTCGGCGTACACGGAGTCGACGGGGACGCCGGTGGCGTCGGCCGGCGGCCAGGGCGACGGGTCGTCGGCCCGGTCCGGTGGCGCGGGGGCGACGAAGCCGGTGGCGTGCCGGGTCCACTGCGCGTCGGGGTCCTCGGCGGCCCGGGAGTGGACGGTGACCGGCCGGCGGCCCTCCTCGTCGGCGGGGCCGAGGTGCACCTGCACGGCCCGGGCGCCCTGCTCGGGCAGGACCAGCGGCGCCTCGAGGGTCAGCTCGTCCAGCGCGTCGCAGCCGGCCCGGGTGCCCGCGTGCATGGTCAGCTCGACCAGGGCGGCGCCGGGGACCACCACGGAGTCCCAGACGACGTGTTCGGTGAGCCACGGGTGGGTCCGGACGGACAGTTCCGTGCCGAAGAGCCGGGCGTCGTCGGCGGCCACCGTGACGGCGGTGCCGAGCAGCGCGTGGTCCACGGCGCGCACGCCGAGCCCGGGCGCCCCGACGTCGGCGGGGTCGGTGGTGTTGAGCCAGTACCGCTGGTGGTCGAAGGCGTACGTGGGCAGCTCGGCCCGCCGGGGGCGGGCCCCCGTCCCGGTCAGGTACGCGGCCCAGTCGACGGGTGCGCCCGCGACGTGCAGGTCGGCCAGCGCGGCGAGCACCGTGTCGGCCTCGGGTCGCCCGGCCCGCATGATGGGGACGAACCGGACGTCGTCGGTCGCCTCGACGCAGTCCCGCGCCATCGTGGCGAGCACGGAGTCGGGGCCGACCTCCAGGAACAGCGTGACGTCCTGTTCCCGCAGGCAGCGGACCGCGTCGGCGAACCGCACCGGCTGCCGGACGTGGCGCACCCAGTAGCCGGGGTCGGCGATCTCCGCCGGGTCCGCCACGGCGCCGGTCAGGTTCGACACGATCGGCACGGCCGGTGGCCGCCAGGTCAGCCCGGCCAGCACGGACGCGAACTCGTCGAGCATCGGCTCCATCAGTCGGGAGTGGAACGCGTGCGACACGGTGAGGGGCTTGGTGCGCCACTCCCGGTCCCGGCAGGCCGCGGCCACCGTCTCGACCTCGTCGAGCGCGCCGGACACCACCACCGCCGCCGGGCCGTTCACCGCCGCCACGTCGACGGCCGCGCCCAGCTCGTCGATCAGCCCGCGCACCCGTTCCTCGGGCGCGCCCACCGCCAGCATTCCCCCGCCGGCCGGCAGGGCCTGCATCAGCCGGCCCCGCGCCGCCACGAGGACACACGCGTCCTCCAGCGACAGCATCCCGGCCGCGTACGCCGCCGTCACCTCACCGACCGAGTGACCGGTGAGGAAGTCGACCCGCACCCCCCACGACCGCAGCAGGTCCCACGACGCCACCTCGACGGCGAACAGCCCCGCCTGCGCGAACACCGTCCGGTCCAGCGCGGCCGACGGCCCGCCGGACCACACCACGTCCCGCAACGAGCCGGGCAGCTCGCCGTCGATCAGCCCGCACACCCGGTCGAAGGACTCCGCGAACACCGGGAACCGGTCGTACAACTCCCGACCCATCCCGGCCCGCTGCGCGCCCTGACCGGTGAACAGCACCGCCCGGCGACCCGACGACACCACACCCGACGCCGCGCCACCGGCCGCCACCGCGTCCAGGCCCGCCACCAACTCGCCCACACCCGAACCCCACACCACCGCACGGTGCTCCAACGCCGCCCGACCCGCCACCAACGACCACGAAACGTCCACCGCCGCCAGGTCGGAGTGGCCCCGCGCGAACGACGCCAGCCGAGCTGCCTGACCCGCCAACGCCCGCTCGGAGCGACCCGACACCACCCACGGCACCGGCACCCCGGGAACCGCCCGCGCCTGCGGGGCCGGCTCCTCCACGGGCTCGGGCTCGTCCTCGGGCTGTTCCAGGATCACGTGCGCGTTGGTGCCGGAGATACCGAACGACGACACCCCCGCCCGGCGCGGCCGGTCCACCCCCGGCCACGGCCTCACCCGCGTCGCCAGCTCCACCGCACCCGACGACCAGTCCACGTGCGACGACGGCTCGTCGACGTGCAACGACGCCGGCACCACCCCGTGCCGCATCGCCAGGACCATCTTGATGATCCCCGCCACCCCGGCCGCGGCCTGCGTGTGACCGATGTTCGACTTCACCGACCCCAACAGCAGCGGCTCTTCCCGACCCTGCCCGTACGTGGCCAGCAGAGCCTGCGCCTCGATCGGATCACCCAACGTGGTGCCCGTGCCGTGCGCCTCCACCACATCCACATCCACCGGCGACAACCCCGCGCTGTCGAGGGCCTGCCGGATCACCCGCTGCTGCGACGGACCATTCGGCGCCGTCAACCCATTCGACGCACCGTCCTGATTCACCGCCGTGGCCCGCACCACCGCCAGAACCCGACGACCCTCCCGCCGCGCATCCGACAACCGCTGCACGAGCAGCACCCCGACGCCCTCGGCGAGCGCCGTGCCGTCGGCGGCCTCGGCGAAGGCCCGGCACCGGGCCACCGGGGAGAGGTTGCCCTGCCGGGAGAAGTCGACGAACACCGCCGGGGTCGGCATGACCGTCACGCCGCCGGCGAGCGCCAGATCGCACTCCCCGGACCGCAGCGCCCGCACCGCGAGGTGCAGCGCGACGAGCGAGGACGAGCAGGCGGTGTCGAGCGTCACCGCCGGCCCCTCGAAGCCGAACGTGTACGCCACCCGGCCGGAGGCGATGCTGCCCACGTTCCCGAGGCCGAGGTAGTCCACCACTCCCGCGGGCGGCGCGTCGGGCGGCTGGGCGTACCCGCTGTGGGTCATGCCGGCGAAGACGCCGACCCGGCCGCCCTTGAGGCTGGTGGGGTCGATGCCCGCCGACTCGACGGCCTCCCAGGACGTCTCCAGCAGCAGGCGCTGCTGCGGGTCCATGGCCAGCGCCTCGCGGGGCGACACCCCGAACAGCCGGGCGTCGAAGTCGGCGGCGTCGGCGAGGAAGCCCCCCTCGCGGACGGAGGAGGTGCCCTGCCGGGAACGCTCGGGGTCGTACAGCGTCCCCAGGTCCCAGCCCCGGTCGGCCGGGAACGAGGTGATCGCGTCGCCGCCTGCGGCGACGAGGTCCCAGAGCTGCTCGGCCGAGCGCACGCCGCCGGGAAACCGGCAGCCGATGCCGACGATGGCGATCGGCTGCTGCGCCTCGGCCTCGACGTCGCGCAGGCGTTGCCGGGTCCGCCGCAGATCGGCGGTGACTCTCTTCAGGTACTCCCGGAGCTTGTCTTCGGTGTCCATCAACCCAGCCCATCGCGATGCACGGCGGAGACTCGACGTAGGCGACGGTACGAATGCGCAATCGTTCTCAGGCGACACCTGTATCTGTCGTTCGGCTCGCTCGGCCGAGAGCCACGAGGATCCCCATCTGCGGGGAGAAGTTATTGGGTGCGCGTAAGGTGGGACAACCCCTAACCGTGCGTAGCGGCAGCTAGGGGTGTCCGGCCCCGGTCCGCCGCATTAGCGTCGCCTCGACCGGGTCCGTGCCGATCCCGTCAGCGATTTCACCGCCGGAAGGACCGTAGAGGATGACCTCGCCAGAAACCGACAACGGCCTGTGGGTGCGACGCTTCCACCCGGCGCCGAGCGGCACCATGCGGCTGGTGTGCCTGCCCCACGCCGGCGGCTCGGCCAGTTTCTACTTCCCCGTGTCCCGCAGCCTCTCCCCAGCGGTGGAGGTGCTGGCGATCCAGTATCCGGGGCGGCAGGACCGGCGCCAGGAGAAGTGCATCGACGACATCCACGAGCTGGCCCGGGAGGTCCACTCCGTGCTGCGGCCGTGGCTCGACGAGCCGGTGGCGATCTTCGGGCACAGCATGGGCGCGAGCCTCGGCTTCGAGCTGGCCCGGCTGATCGAGCAGGACGGCGGGTCGCCCGCCCACCTGTTCGCCTCCGGCCGCCGCGCGCCGTCCTGCCCCCGGGACGAGACGGTGCACCTGCTGGCCGACGAGGGCCTGCTGGCCGACGTGCGCAAGCTGAGCGGCACCAACGCCGCCATCCTCGGCGACCAGGAACTGCTGCGCGCCGCGCTGCCGGCCATCCGCAGCGACTACCGGGCCGCCGAGACGTACGCCTACCGGCCCGGGCCGCCGCTGAGCTGCCCGATCACCGCCTTCACCGGCGACAACGACCCGAAGACCACGGTCGACGAAGCCCGCGCCTGGTCGACCCACACCACCGGCCCGTTCGACCTGAAGGTCTACCCCGGCGGCCACTTCTTCCTGGCCGACCAGCAGGCCGCGCTGCTGCGGGCCATCTCGACGGCCCTGGCGGCCGCGCCGACCCGCTGACCGACGGGGGCGCGTACCCGGTTCGACAGAGACGAGGAGGGCCCGCCCGACCGGTCGGGCGGGCCCTCCTCGGTCGTTGCGCTCAGCGCTTGTGGGCGACCGCGATCACGTAGTCGAGGTTGGCCAGCTCGCGCTTCATCAGGTCCTGGTTCTTCCAGTGCGAGGCCATGCTCTTGCGCACGGCCGGCTTGACGGCGGCGCGGAAGTCCGGGTCGTTGGTCCGGTCGGCCATGTAACGCCGCCAGCCCTCCCAGGTGTGGTCCTTGATGGACTGCACCTCGGGCCGGTCGAAGCCGGCGTCGGCGAGCTGCTGGGCGTACGTCTCGCGGTCGTGCCAGTTCTCCTTGGGGATGCTGAACTTGACGAAGCTCAGCGGGCCCGACTGGATGGCGGCCCGGACCACGTTCTCGCTGACCGGGATGATGTCGGCGGTGGCGAGGACGCCGCCCGGCTTGAGCACCCGCAGCGCCTCGGCGAAGAACGCGCTGCGCGGGTAGAAGTGGAACGCCGATTCCAGGGCGACGACCCGGTCGAAGGTGCCGTCGGGGAACGGCAGCTCGGTGGCGCTGCCCAGCTGGAAGTCGGTCCGGTCGGCGAGCCCCTCCTCCTGCGCCCGCCGCTGGGCCGCCTCGATGTGGTGCGGGGTGATGTTGAGCCCGACGACCTTGCCGACGCGGCCCGAGCGCAGCCAGCTGAAGTCCTGGTCGGCGTAGCCGAACCCGACGTCGAGGATGGTGTCGTCCGGCTTCAGGCCGGCGGCGTCGGCGAGCTTGCCGGCCAGCGCCTCGGCGGCGTCGTCGATGTCTGTGACACCGTCTTCCCAGTAGCCGACGTTCATGTAGTGGGTGCGGCGGGCCGCGAACTCCACGTCGGGGGCCTGGATCTCGTAGAAGCGCCGGACCCGGGTGACGGGGTCGGCGGTGAAGACGGTGCGGATGGCCCTCGCCGCGATCTTCAGGTTGTCGAGCATGGTGCTCCTTCCGGGTGGGTCGGCTGTTGGTCAGCCGCGCCCGACCTGCTGACGCAGGTCGTCGACGAGAGCGGGCACGGCGGCCGGGTCGGCCGCCGTGCCGAAGACGTAGAAGTCGGGCCGGACGAGCACCGCCGCCGCGTCGTGCCGCTTCAGGTGGGACAGGTAGACGTCGTCGAGGTCCTCGGCCGTCGTCCCCGCGCCGGCACCGGGGGCGGGGGCGCCGGCGGGGACGACCCGCACCAGCCGGGCGCCGAGGGAATCCAGGAACGCCCGGGCGTCCGCGTCGAGCAGCTCCGCGGGATCCTCGGCGCAGATCAGGGCGAAGCCGGTGCCGACGACGTCGTCGAAGAGCCCGGTGCGGCCGTCGACCTCGACGTGTCCCTGCGGCATCGGCTCACCGGCGCCGGGGCCGGCGGTGCCGTCCGGCCGGTGCAGCACGCCGCTGACCAGGGCCTCCAGCAGGGACCTGGTCCGGGCTCGGGTGGTCCGGCGGCGCAGCTCGGCCAGCATGACCGAGTCCCGGCCCGCCGCCGCGGTGCGGTCCGTCTCGCAGATCACCGTCCCGGAGTCCATCGACATCCGGATGGCGTGCTGCACGTGCGCGCAGCGCTCCTGCTGGTACGTGTCGAGCAGCGCCTCGTCGGCCAGGCCCCGGTGCACCAGGTCCAGCTTCCAGGCGAGGTTGAGCGCGTCGCGGAACCCGGAGCTCATCCCCTGCCCCATGAACGGGGGCATCACGTGCGCCGCGTCTCCGGCGAGGATGATCCGGCCGGAGCGCCACCGGTCGGCGGAGCACGCCTGGGTGGTGTAGACGCCGTACCGCTCCAGGGTGGCGTTGTCCGGGGCGATGTCGAAGAGCCCGAGCAGCCGCCAGACGCTGTCGACGCTCTCGAACTCCTCCCGGCTCTCGCCGGGCACCCGCATGAACTCCCACCGCCGGTGTCCGGGGCCGGCGGACACGGCGGTGCGGGGCCGGGCCGGGTCGCAGACCTGGAGGTTGTTGGGCTTGAACTCGCGGGCCTCGTTCGGCACCACGTCGCAGACCAGCCAGTCGTGGGTGAAGCCGAGGTCGGTCACGGTGCTGCCGAGGTGTTCCCGGACGAAGCTGTTGGCGCCGTCGCAGCCCACCACCCAGCGGGCCGACCGGACCTGCGGGCCCTCCGGCCCGTCGATGGTGACCTCGACCCGGTCGTCGTGCTCGGTCAGCGCCGTCACCGCGTACGGGCGCAGCACGGTGACCCCGGGCAGCTCCGTGCCCCGCTCGGCGAGCACCGCCTCCAGGCCGGGCTGGTAGAAGGAGACCGAGTCGGGCCAGCCCATCGGCCCGCCGCCGGCGACCTTGACGTGCAGCAGGGTCCGGCCGAAGCCGTTCTTGAAGGTGTACTCCCCGGACGACTCGACGACCGGGCCGAGGCGGTCGGCGACCCCGGCGGCGGCCAGGATCCGGCTCGCCTCACCGTCGTAGGACACGGCGCGCGGGAAGTTGTACGGGGTCTCCCACCGTTCGACGGCTGTGACGGTGAGACCTCGCTGCGCCAGCAGGATCGTGAGCATCTCGCCCACCGGGCCGTAGCCCACGATCAGGACGTCGGTCATCAGCATCGGTATCGGTTCCTCGCATGGGGGGTCAGGTTTCGGGGCGGGGACTCCGGCCGGCCGGCGGACCTGGCGGGCTGCCGGGCCGGCCGTCAGAGTCCGAGCTCGGAGTCGATGAGGTCGAAGATCTCGTCGTCGCTGGCGCCGTCGATGTCCAGGTCGGGGCCGGTGCCGGGGTCGCCGCCCGGCCCGGTGCGCATGGTCCGCCACTTGGCCATCAGCACCTCCAGCCGGGAGCCGATCTGGGCGTGCACGTCCGCCTCCAGGGTCGCCTCGGCCAGCGACCGTTCCAGGTTCTCCAGGTCGGTGAGGACCGGCGGCAGCGCCGGGCCGCTGTCCGGGACGAGCTGGGCGAGCAGGTAGCCGGCCAGCGCGGTCGGGTCGGGATAGTCGAAGATCAGCGTGGCGGGCAGCCGCAGGCCGGTCGCCTCACCGAGCCGGTTGCGCAGCTCGACGGCGGTCAGCGAGTCGAAGCCGATCTGGCTGAACGCCCGGTTGGGGGCGACGGCCGCCCGACTGCCGTGCCCCAGCACGCTCGCCGCCTGCTCGCGTACCAGGTCGACGAGCAGGCCGGGCCGGTCGTCGGCGGCCAGCGCCGCCAGCTCGTCGGCGAGGGTCCGCCCGCCGGTCGCCGGGGTGGCCGACCGGGCGCTGCGCCGCTCCCGCCGCACCAGCCCGCGCAGCAGGGCCGGGGGGCGGGCGACCCGCTCGGTGAGGGCGGAGACGTCGATGCGGGTCGGCACCAGCACCGGCTCGGCCGTCCGCAGTGCCGCGTCGAACAGGGCCATCCCCAGGTCCGAGGGGATGGCGAGCTGCCCGTCGCGGGCGGTGATCCGGGGGTCGGCGCGGTCCAGCTTCGCGGTCATCTCGCTGGCCTGTTCCCACAGCCCCCAGGCCAGCGACCGGCCGGGCAGGCCGGCGGCGCGTCGGGTCTGCGCGAGGGCGTCGAGGAACGCGTTGGCGGCTGCGTAGTTGCCCTGGCCGGGCACGCCGAACACCCCGGCCCCGGAGGAGAACAGCACGAACCCGGCCAGGTCGAGGTGGCTGGTGAGTTCGTGCAGGTGCCAGGCGGCGTCGAGCTTGGGCGCGAAGACGGTGTCGACGCGTTCCGGGGTGAGGGCGGTGACCACCCCGTCGTCGAGCACCCCGGCGAGGTGCACGACGGCGGTCAGCGGGTGCCGGGGCGGCACCGCGTCCAGCACCCGGGCCAGGCTGTCCCGGTCGGCCACGTCGGCGGCGGCGAGGGTGACGTCGGCGCCCAGCGCGCGCAGCTCGTCGGCCGCGTCGGCCGCCCCCGGCGCGTCGGCGCCGCGCCGGCTGACCAGCAGCAGCCGCCGCGCGCCGTGGGTCTCGACGAGCCGGCGGGCGACGAGCTGGCCCAGGGTGCCGGTGCCGCCGGTGAGCAGCACGGTGCCGTCGGGGTCCCAGGGACGGGGCGTGGTGAGCACCACCTTGCCGACGTGCCGGGCCTGGCTGACGTACCGGAACGCCTCCGGCGCCTGGCGCACGTCCCAGACCTGGGTGGGCAGCGGGGCGAGCGCGCCCAGGTCGAAGAGCCCCAGCAGGTCGACGAGCATCCGCTGGAGTTCGTCGGGGTCGGACAGGGTCAGGTCGAACGCCGTGTAGTCGACGCCCGGGTGGTCGGACGCGACCGTCCGCGGGTCGCGGATGTCGGTCTTGCCCATCTCGACGAACCGGCCGCCGCGCGGCAGCAGCCGCAGCGACGCGTCGACGAACTCGCGGGCCAGCGAGTCCAGCACCACGTCGACGCCCCGGCCGCCGGTGGCGGCGCGGAACCGGGCCTCGAAGTCGAGGGTGCGCGACGACGCCAGGTGGTCGTCGTCGAGGCCGAGCGCGCGCAACGCGTCCCACTTGGCGGGGCTGGCGGTGGCGTACACCTCGGCGCCGAGGTGCCGGGCGAGCTGCACGGCGGCCATGCCGACCCCGCCGGCGGCGGCGTGCACCAGCACGGACTCGCCGCGACGGAGCCCGGCCAGGTTCACCAGCCCGTGGTACGCGGTCAGGAACACCACCGGCACGGAGGCGGCCTGCACGTACGACCAGCCGGCCGGCATCGGGGCGAGCAGCCGGCGGTCGGTGACGGCGAGCGGCCCGAAGCAGCCGACGAACACCCCGAACACGGCGTCGCCGGGGCTCAGGTCGGTGACCTCGGCGCCCACCTCTATCACCTCGCCCGCGCCCTCGCCGCCGAGCGGCCCGGCGTCGCCCGGGTAGAGCCCGAGCGCGTTGAGCACGTCGCGGAAGTTCAGGCCGGCGGCGCGGACGCGGACCCGCACGTCGAGAGGGCCGAGGACGGCGTTGGCGGCGTCCGTAGGGACCAGGGTGAGGTTCTCCAGGCTGCCGCGCACCGGCGCGTCGAGCCGCCAGGCGGGCGCGGCCGGCGGGGTGAGTTCGCCCGCCGAGCCGGCGCGCGCCAGCCGGGGGACGTACCCGACGCCGCCGCGCAGCGCCGCCTGCGGTTCGCCGGCCGCGAGCACGGCGGCGAGCTGGTCGGCCCCGAGCCCGTCCCGGTCGACGTCGACGATCACCAGCCGGTCGGGGTGCTCCGACTGGGCCGAGCGGACCAGGCCCCACGCCGCGGCGGCGGCCGGGTCGACCAGTTCGGCGGTGCTGTGCACGGCGACCGCGCCGCAGGTGACCAGCACCAGCCGGGCCGCCGCCCAGCGCGGCTCGGTGAGCCAGCGCCGGACCAGGTCGAGGGCCCGGACGGTGGCGTGCCGGGCGGCCTCCGGCGCGGGCGCGGCGGGTGCCGCGTGCAGCGGCGCGAGCACCGCCGAGGGCAGGTCGAGGCCCGCGTCGACGGCGGCGGCGAGGGCGTCCAGCCCGGGATACCCGGCGAAGCCCTCAAGGCCGGACTGCCCGGCGAAGCCCTCGGTGCCGGCATGACCGGCGAAGCCCTCGGTGCCGACGGTGCCGGGGGTGCCGGCGGTGAGCGCCACGGCGGTGACCGGCGGGGCGTCGTCGGCGGGCGGCAGGGGGGTCCAGTCGAGGCGGAACAGGGCGTCCCGGGTGGCCCGGTCGTCGGTGCGGGTCAGCTCGCCGGCGGCGATCGGCCGCATCGTCAGGGCGTCCACGTCGACGACCGGGGCGCCCGTCGGATCGGCGACGGTCAGCGCGACGGCGTACGGGGCGACCTGGGTGAGGCGGACCCGCAGCGCGGTGGCGCCGGAGGCGTGCAGGGTGACGCCGTTCCAGGCGAACGGCAGCAGCAACTGCCCCGCACCGGCCTCGGCGAGCCCGCCGAAGTGCGCGGCGTGCAGGGCGGCGTCGAGCAGGGCCGGATGCAGGCCGTACCGGTCGGCGTCGGCGCGCTGGCCGGCGGGCAGCTCCACCTCGGCGTACACCTCGTCGCCGCTGGTCCACACGGCGCGCAGCCCCTGGAACGCCGGCCCGTACGCGTACCCGTCGGCGGCGAGCCCGGCGTAGAAGCCGGACAGGTCGACGGGGCGGGCGTGCGGCGGCGGCCACTCGGTGAGCTCCCCCGCCGCGTCCGACCCGGCGGACCGGTCGGCGGACAGGGTGGCGCTGGCGTGCCGGGTCCACGGGGCGTCGGCCGGCCCGCCGGCGGGCCGGGAGTGCAGGGTGGCCGGGCGGCGGCCGTCGTCGTCGGCCGGGCCGAGGGCCACCTGGACCTGGGTGGCGCCGTCGGCCGGCAGGGCCAGCGGGGCCTCGATGACCAGCTCGTCGAGGACGGGACAGCCCACCTCGTCCCCGGCCCGCAGGCAGAGTTCCACCAGGCCGGTGCCGGGCACCAGCACCGCGTCCAGCACCCGGTGGTCGGCCAGCCAGGGTTGGGCGGCGGTCGAGAGCCGACCGGTGAACAGGTGCCCCTTCGCCTCGGCCAGCGCCACGGACGCGCCGAGCAACGGGTGCCCGGCGGCGTCCAGGCCGGCCGCGCCGACGTCGCCGGGGCCGGCGCTCGGCCGGGGCCAGTAGCGGCGGTGGGCGAACGCGTACGTGGGCAGTTCGACGCGCCGGCCGCCGGCCAGGGCGGGCTGCCAGTCCACGCCGACGCCGCGCACGTGGAGCTGGGCCACCGAGAGCAGGAACCGGCCCCGATCGCCCTGGTCGCGCTGCACCGAGCCGACCACCACGGCGGCGCAGTCGCCGTCGGCGAGGGTCTCGGAGATACCCACGGTGAGCACCGGGTGGGGGCTGCACTCGACGTACGTGTCGTGGCCCTGGGCGGCCAGCTCCAGCACCGCCCGGTGCAGCTCGACCGGCTGGCGCAGGTTGCGGTACCAGTAGTCGGGGCCCATCTCCTCGCCGTCGAGCCAGCGCAGGTCGGTGGTGGAGAACAGCGGCACGGCGGCCGGGCCGGGGGCGATGCCGGCCAGCAGCTCGGCCAGCTCGTCGCGGATCCGCTCCACCTGGACGGAGTGGGAGGCGTAGTCCACGGCGATCCGGCGGACCCGGGCCTGCTCGGCGGCCAGCTCGGTGAGGAGCTCCTCCACGGCGGCCTCCTCGCCGGAGACCACCACGGCGGCCGGGCCGTTGACGGCGGCCACCGCGACCCGGTCGCCGTACCGGGCGGTCCGCTCGCGGACCACGTCGGCGGGCAGCGCCACGGAGGCCATCGTCCCGTGCCCGGCCAGGGCCCGGATCGCGCGGCTGCGCAGCGCCACCACCCGGGCGGCGTCGGGCAGGGAGAGCACCCCGGCGACGCAGGCGGCAGCGATCTCGCCCTGCGAGTGGCCGACCACGGCGTCGGGTCGCACGCCGTACGAGCGCCACAGCTCGGCCAGCGACACCATCATCGCGAACAGGGCGGGCTGCACCACGTCGACCTGGTCGAGGCTCGGCGCGCCGGGGGCCTGGCGCAGCACGTCCAGCAGCGACCAGTTCAGGTACGGCCGCAGCGCGGCGTCGCAGGCGGCCATCCGCTCGGCGAACACGGGGGCCTGGTCGAGCAGCTCCAGCCCCATGCCGAGCCACTGGGAGCCCTGGCCGGGGAAGACGAAGACGACCCTGCCGGTGGTCCCGGCCTCGCCGCGGGCCAGTTCGGGGGCGGGCCGGCCGTCGGCGAGCGCGTCGAGGGCGGCGGCGATCCGGTCCGGGTCGGGGCCGACGAGCACCGCGCGGGAGTCGAACGCGGCCCGGGTGGTGGCCAGCGACCAGGCCACGTCGAGCGGGCGCTGGTCGGGCCGTCCGGCCAGGTGGTCCCGCAGCCGGCGGGCCTGCCCGGCCAGCGCCTCGGGGGTGCGCGCGGACAGCAGCCACGGCAGCGCCCCGGGGTCCCCTGGCAGGTCGGCGGCGGACTCCGGCGCTCCGACCGGCTCCGGCGCGGGCACGGCCTCGACGACGACGTGGGCGTTGGTGCCGCTGATGCCGAACGAGGACACCCCGGCCCGGGCGGGCCGGTCGGCGCGGGGCCACGGGCGGGCCTCGGTGAGCAGCTCCACCGACCCGGAGTCCCAGTCGACGCGGGAGGTGCGCCGCTCGGCGTGCAGGGTGCGGGGCAGCCGCCCGTGCCGCATGGCGAGGACCATCTTGAGCACCCCGGCGACGCCGGCTGCGGCCTGGGTGTGGCCGAGGTTGGACTTGACGGAGCCGAGCAGCAGCGGCGGGGCGTCGGCGGGACGCTGGCCGTACGTGGCGAGGATCGCCTCGGCCTCGATCGGGTCGCCGAGCGCGGTGCCGGTGCCGTGCGCCTCGACGGCGTCCACGTCGGCGGGGGTGAGCCCGGCGGCGCCCAGCGCGGCCCGGATCACCCGCTCCTGGGACGGCCCGTTCGGGGCGGTCAGCCCGTTGGACGCCCCGTCCTGGTTGACGGCGGTGCCGCGGACCAGCGCGAGGACGGGATGGCCCCGGCGGCGCGCGTCGGACAGGCGCTCCACCACCAGCATCCCGACGCCCTCGGACATCCCGAACCCGTCGGCGTCCTCGGCGAACGCCTTGCACCGGCCGTCGGCGGCGAGGCCGCGCTGGCGGCTGAACCCGGTCAGCCCGGCCGGGCTGGACAGCACCGACACGCCACCGGCCAGGGCCAGGTCGCAGTCGCCCTGGCGCAGCGCCTGGGCGGCCAGGTGCAGCGCCACCAGGGACGCCGAGCAGGCCGTGTCGACGGTGACCGCCGGCCCCTCCAGCCCGAGGGAGTACGCGACCCGGCCGGACAGCACGCTGCCGGCGGTGCCGGTGAGCAGGTGGCCCTCGTCGGCGATGGTCTCCCCGTCGTCGGCTACGGCGCCCGGGGCGATCCGGTCGGCGTAGTCCTGGCCGTGGGTGCCGGCGAACACGCCGGTGCGGCTGCCGCGCAGCGTCCCCGGGTCGATGCCGGCGCCCTCCAGCGCCTCCCAGGAGGTCTCCAGCAGCAGCCGGTGCTGCGGGTCCATGGCCAGGGCCTCGCGGGGGCTGATGCCGAAGAACGCGGCGTCGAAGTCGGCGATGCCGGTGAGGAACCCGCCGGAGCGCACATACGTCCGCCCGGGGGTGCCGTGGACGGGGTCGTACAGGTCGGGCCAGCCCCGGTCGGTGGGCAGGCCGCCGATGACGTCGCCGCCGCCGTCGAGCAGCCGCCACAGCTCCTCCGGTGAGCCGATGCCGCCGGGAAACCGGCAGGCCATGGCGACGATCGCGACGGGTTCGTCGAGGGCGACGGTGCTCGCGTCGGCGACCTCGGTGGCGGCGGTGCCGAGCAGCCGGGCGTGCAGGTGCGCGGCGAGCAGTTCCGGGGTGGGGTGGTTGAACACGGCGTGCGGGGCGAGCCGGACGCCGGTGACGGCGGAGAGCCGGTTGCTCAGCTCCACGGCCATCAGCGAGTCGAAGCCGAGTTCCTTGAACGGGCGGCGCGGCTCGACCTGCTCCGGGCCGGCGTGCCCGACGACGGTGGCGCTGCGGGCGCGGACCAGGTCCAGCAGCAGGGCCGCCCGCTCCGGCTCGCCGAGCCCGGCCAGCCGGTCGGCGAACCCGGCGGCGGACGCGGGCGCGGGGTCGGCGTTGACGGCCCGGCGGCGGGGCGGCGGGGGCAGCAGCGCCCGCAGCAGGGCGGGCACCTCCCCGGAGGCCCGGACGGCTGCCAGGTCCAGCCCGATCGGCACCAGCGCCGGCCGGTCGGAGTGCAGGGCGGCGTCGAACAGGGCCAGTCCGGCGGCGGTGTCCAGGGGGCGGGTGCCGCCCCGGGCGAGGCGGGCCAGGTCGGCGGGGGTGAGCCGGCCGGCCATCCCGGCCTCCTCGGCCCACAGGCCCCAGGCCAGGGCGGTGGCGGGCAGGCCGTGGGCGCGGCGGTGCCCGGCGAGCGCGTCGAGGAACGCGTTGCCGGCGGCGTAGTTGCCCTGGCCGGGGCTGCCGAAGGTGGCCGACGCCGAGGAGAACAGCACGAACGCGGCCAGGTCGAGGCCGGCGGTCAGCTCGTGCAGGTGCCACGCGCCGTGCACCTTGGACCGCAGGGCCCGCTCCCAGCGGGCCGCGTCGAGGCCGGTGAGCAGGGCGTCGTCGGTGACCCCGGCGGCGTGCACGACGGCCACGAGGCGGTCGGCGAGCGGGGCGACCACGTCGGCGAGCGCGGCCCGGTCGGCGACGTCGGCGGCGACCACCCGGACGGTCACCCCGGCGTCGGCGAGCGCGGCCATCCAGTCGGCGTACCGGCCGGTGCGGCTGAGCAGCACCAGCTCGGTGACGCCGTGCGCGGTGGCGAGGTGGGTGGCGACGTGCCGGCCGACCCCGCCGGTGCCGCCGGTGACCAGCACGGTGCCGCCGGCCAGCGCCGGCAGGGGCCCGGCGGCGGGGTGCTCGACGGGGCGGAGCCGGGGCAGCAGGGCCCGGCCGTCGCGGACGGTCACCTCGGGCTCGTCGGGGCCGGCGGACAGGGCCACCCGGACGGCCGCGTCGTCGCCCGCGTCGAGGCTGAGCAGCAGGAACCGGTCGGGGTGCTCGGCCTGGGCGACCCGGACCAGCCCGGCGACCGGGGCGTGCACCGGGTCGCCGTCACGCACGGCGAGGGCGAGCCGGGTGGTCTCGGCGCGTGGGTCGTCCAGCCAGCGCCGCAGCACGGCGAGGGTGTCGAGGCCGACGGCGTGCGCCCGGTCGGGCACCGGCCGTCCCGGGTCGCCGTCGCCGACCCGCAGCACCAGCACCGGCGGCAGCGGCCCGTCCGGGAGGGTGCCGTCGGCGAGGGTCCAGGCGGGCACCGGCGTGGCCGGGGCGGCGGCGGGCAACCGGTCGACGGCGTACAGGCCGGCGGGGGCGGCCGTCGGGGGCGGGCCGTCGGCGGGCGGCGGCGTCACGACGCGCAGCACCACCCGGTCGACGTCGAGCACCGACGTCCCGGAGTCGTCGACGGCGCTGAGGGTGACCGCGTCCGCCCCGGCTGGGGCGAGGCAGACCCGCAGCGCGTGGGCTCCGGTGGCGTGCAGGCGCACCCCGGCCCAGTCGACGGCCATCGGCCGCGCGGCGGGACCGGCGTCGGTGGCGTCCGCTCCGGCTCCGGCGGTGGCTCCGGCGTCGGCTCCGGCGGTGGCGAAGTCGGCGAGCGGGAGCAGCCGCAGGGCCGCGTCCAGCACCAGCGGGTGTACGCCGTACCGGTCGGCGTCGGAGTCCCGGGCGTCCTCGGGCAGGCGTACGTCGACGAAGAGCCGGTCGGCGGCGACCCACGCGGCCCGGGCCAGCTCGCCGGCGAGGGCCCGGCGCTCCGGGGCGTCCAGGTCCACGGGGCGGGCCCCGGTGGGCGGCCACGCCGGTGCGGCGGTGACCGGGCCGGCGGCGGGGTCGGCCGGGGCGAGCACCGCCTCGGCGACCTCCCGCCACGGCTGGCCGTCGGCGGCCCGCACGTGGCAGCGCGCCACCCGGCGCAGGTGCTCGTCCGGCCCGGCGACGATGACCTGCACGTCGAGGGTCAGCTCGGCGGGCAGCGGCACCGGCTCGGGGACCCGCAGCCGCGCCACGGTGGGCAGGTCGAGGAGTTCGCCGAGGTGGGTGAGCAGGTCCAGCAGGGCGGTGGCGGGCAGCAGCGGTACGCCGTCGGCGGGCACGGCCAGCCACGGGTGGGTGGCCGCGGCGATCCGGCCGGTGCAGACGACCTGCCCGGTGCCGGCGACCGGCAGCACCGTGCCGAGCAGCGGGTGCCCGGCGTCGGTCAGCCCGACGTCGGCCGGGCCGCCGGCCACCGCCGAATAGGGCAGCCAGTAGTGCCGGCGCTGGAAGGCGTACGTGGGCAGCTCGACCCGGCGGCGCCGGCCGGGGCCGGCGAGGGCGGCCGGGGCCACGGCGGCGCCGCGCACGTGCAGCCGGGCCACGGCGGCCAGCAGCGCGTCCGGCTCGTCGTCGACGGTCCGCACGGCGGGGACGAAGGCCAGCTCGTCGGCGTCGGCGGCGAGGCAGTCCTGGGCCATCGCGGTGAGCACGCCGCCGGGTCCGACCTCCAGGAACGTGCTGATCCCCTGCCGGTGCAGGGCACGCATCCCGTCGAGGAAGCGGACGGTGCCGCGCACGTGCGCCACCCAGTAGCCGGGCGAGCAGAGCCGGGCCGGGTCGATCGGCTCGCCGGTCAGGTTGGACACCACCGGCAGGTGCGGGGTGCGGTAGGTGAGGCCGCCGGCCACCGCGCGGAACGCGTCGAGCATCGGCTCCATGCGCGGCGAGTGGAACGCGTGCGACACCCGAAGCCGGCTGGTCCGCCGGCCGGCGGCGCGCAGGGTGGCCGCGACGGCCAGCACGGCGTCGGCGTCACCGGAGAGGACCACGCTGGTCGGCCCGTTGACGGCGGCCAGCCCGACCCGGTCGGTGAGGTGGGGGGCCACCTCGGCCTCGCCGGCCTCGACGGCGACCATCGCGCCCCCGTCGGGGAGCTGCTGCATCAGCCGGGACCGGGCGGCGACCAGCGCCGCCGCGTCGGCGAGGGAGAACACCCCGGCCACGTGTGCGGCGGCCAACTCGCCGACGGAGTGGCCGAGCACCGCGTCGGGGCGCACGCCCCAGGACTCCAGCAGCCGGTACAGCGCCACCTCGAACGCGAACAGGGCCGGCTGGGTGTACAGGGTCTGGTCGAGCAGCCCGGCCAGTTCCCCGCCGGCCTCGGCGAGGGTGACGTCCGCGACGGGGTGCGGGGCGTGGCCGGCGAGGGCGCGGTCGAGTTCGGCGCAGGCCGCGTCGAACGCGTCGGCGAAGACCGGGTACGCCGTGCGCAGCCCCCGGCCCATGCCGGGGCGCTGGCCGCCCTGCCCGCCGAAGAGCAGGCCGAGCTGGCCGTCGACGACCCGGCCGGTCAGCAGGCCGGCGGTGTCGGGGTCCACGTCGCCCCGGGTCAGCGCGGTCAGCCCGGACCGGGCGGCGGCCGGGTCGCCGGCCAGCACCACGGCCCGGTGTTCCAGGGCGGCGCGGGTGGTGGCCAGGGCGTGCCCGACGTCGGCCGGGTCGGCGTCCGCGCCGGGGCCGTCGAGCCAGCCCAGCAGGCGGGCCGCCTGGTCGCGCAGGGCCTCGCCGGTGGCGCCGGAGAGCAGCCACGGCACCGGGGTGCGGCGGTCCCCGGCTGCGCCCGGCGCAAGCTCACCGGCCCGGTACGCGGCGGGCGCGGGCTCACCGGCCGAGCGGTCGGCGGGCGCGGGCTCCGGGTCGGCGGGGGGCGCCTCGACGATGACGTGGGCGTTGGTGCCGCTGATGCCGAACGAGGAGATGCCGGCCCGCCGGGGCCGGTTCACCGCCGGCCAGGGGCTGGCCTCGGTGAGCAGCTCGACCGCGCCGGCGGACCAGTCCACCTCGGACGTCGGGGCGTCCACGTGCAGGGTGGCCGGCAGCGTCCCGTGCCGCATGGCCAGCACCATCTTGATCACCCCGGCGGCGCCGGCGGCGGCCTGGGTGTGGCCGAGGTTGGACTTCAGCGAGCCCAGCCGCAGCGGTGCGGCGTCGCCGCGGCCCGCACCGTACGTGGCGAGCAGCGCCTGCGCCTCGATCGGGTCGCCGAGCCGGGTGCCGGTGCCGTGCGCCTCGACGGCGTCCACGTCGGCGGCGGTGAGCCCGGCGGCGGCCAGCGCCCGGCGGATCACCCGCTCCTGGGCGGGCCCGTTGGGGGCGGTGAGCCCGTTGGACGCGCCGTCGGAGTTGATCGCGCTGCCGCGCAGCACGGCGAGGACGGGGTGCCCGTTGCGGCGGGCGTCGGAGAGGCGTTCCAGCAGCAGCACGGCGACGCCCTCGGACCAGCCGGTGCCGTCGGCGCCCTCGGCGAACGCCTTGCACCGGCCGTCGGGGGCGAGCCCGCGCTGCCGGCTGAACTCGACGAACGCCTGCGGGGTGCCCATCACCGCCACGCCGCCGGCCACCGCGAGGGAGCAGTCCCCGGCGCGCAGCGCCTGAGCGGCCAGGTGCAGCGACACCAGCGACGACGAGCAGGCCGTGTCGACGGTGACGGCGGGGCCCTCCAGCCCGAGCGCGTACGCGACCCGGCCGGTGACCACGCTGCCGGCGGTGCCGACGCCGAGGTACCCCTCGGTGCCGGGTGGGGCCTGGCGCAGGTTGGCGGCGTAGTCGTGGTGCATGACGCCGGCGAAGACCCCGGTGGCGCTGCCGCGCAGCGAGGTGGGGTCGATGCCGGCCCGCTCGAACAGCTCCCAGGCGGTCTCCAGCAGCAGCCGCTGCTGCGGGTCCATCGCCAGCGCCTCGCGGGGGCTGATCGCGAACAGGGCGGCGTCGAAGTCCGCCGCGTCGGGCAGGAACCCGCCGACCCGCACGTACGAGGTGCCCGGCCGGTCGGGGTCGTCGGAGAACAGGTGGGCGAGGTCCCAGCCCCGGTCGGCGGGGAACCCGGTGAGCCCCTCCCGGCCCTGGGCGACGAGGTCCCACAGCTCCTCGGGGGAGGTGACCCCGCCGGGCAGCCGGCAGGCCATGGCGACGACGACGACCGGGTCGTCCGACGCGGTCCCGCCGGCCGGTCCGCCCGGGGCGGTGGTGGCCGGGGTGGCGCCGCGCAGCCGGGCGGCGAGGTGCCGGGCGAGGGCGTCCGGGCTCGGGTGGTCGAAGGCGGCGGTGGCGGAGAGCCGTACCCCGGTGGCGCGGGCCAGCCGGTCGCGCAGCGCGACCGCGCCGACGGAGGTGAAGCCGAGTTCCTTGAAGGCCCGGCCGGGGCGGACCGCGCCCGGCCCGGGCAGGCCGGCGACCTCGGCGGTGGCGGCGCGGACCAGGTCGAGCAGGAGCCGGTCGCCCTCCACCGTGGTCAGCGCGGCCACCCGGCGGCGCAGCTCGGCGGCGTCCCGCTCCGCCGCCGGGTCGGTCCCGGCGGGGCCCCGCCAGGCGGGGTGCGCGGCGGCGGCCGGGTGGGCGAGCAGGACGAGGTCGTCGCCGTCGTGCGCGACGTCGAACGCGGCGAGGTCGGTCCGGGCGGCGGCGCCCGCCGAGCGGGCCGGGCCGGCCGCCGTGCCGACCAGCCGGGCGGGCAGGCCCGCCGCGCGGCGGCGGGAGACCAGGGTGTGCAGGGCGCCGACGGCGGCCGCCGCCCGCTCCCGGTCGGCTTCGCCGAGCAGCGAGGCCGCCGGGACGAGGACGGTGAACGCGGTGACGGCGGCGTGCCGGGCGTGCGCGTCCAGCGCCTCGGCGAGGGCGACCAGCCGCGCGGCCCCGGCAGGGTCCGCGAGGTCGCCGTCGGACGGGCAGAGGAAGACCGCACCGACCGGCTCGTCACCGGCGGGGGGCGCGGCGGCGTCGGCCCGGTGCCTGCCGGCGCCGGAGGGACGCTGCACGGTGACCGCCGCGCCGGCGGCGGTCAGCTCCGCGACCAGGTCGGCCAGGGCGGCGTCGTCCGGGGAGCCGGCGGGCAGCAGCCGCAGCCGGCCGGCGCCGTGCGCGCCGACCAGGTGCCGGGCCAGCGCCGCACCGGTCGCGGTGTCGGCCCCGGCGACCAGGACCGGGGCGGCCGGGTCGACGACCCGCGCCGGCCGCGCGGGGGTCCGCGCGGGGGCCGGCCCGAGGACCGGGTGCCGGGCGGCGCCGGCGCGGAGGGCCACCTGCGCGGCACCGGCGTCCACGGCGGCGGGCAGCAGGGCCAGCGAGTGGGGGTCGGCGTCGGCGTCGACCAGCACGACCCGGTCCGGGTACGCGGCCTGGAGGCAGCGGCCCACCGCCCAGGCGACGGCGGCGGCCGGGACGAGGTCCGGGTCGTCGGCCAGCTCCGGGGTGGACGCGTCCACGGCGCCGGTGGTCAGCAGCACCAGCCGGGCGGCGGCGGACCGGTCGTCGTCGAGCCGGTCGCGCAGCCGGTCGGCGAGGCCCACCACGGCGCCGGGGTCGGCGAGGTCCACCGGGGCGGCGTCGGTGAGCAGCAGCGTCACGTCCGGCGCGTCCGGTTCCCGGCGCAGGGCGGCGAGGTCGGGGTACGCGTCGAACCGGTCCCCCGCCGACGCCGCACGCAGCGGATCGACCAGCGCCTCGCCGCCCGCGCCGACGACCGCCCAGCGGCGTGCCGGCGCGGGGCCGGCCGGGTCCACAGCCGGGTCCACCGTCGCGGCGGGAGCGGCCGGCGACACGGCGGTCAGGTCCAGCGGTCGCCAGGTCACGGTGCTCAGCGGGTCGTGGTGGCTGCCGTTGACGGCGCGCAGCCGGGCCGGCCGGTCCAGCAGCAGCCGCCGGGTGACCTTCCCGGAGGCGGTGCGCGGCACCTGGCCGATCTCGTACAGCTCGTCGGGCACCTTGTAGTAGGAGAGCCGCTCCCGGCAGGCCGCGTACCCGGCGGCGGGGTCGAAGCCCTCCGGCCCGGGGACGACGAACGCCACCGGCACCTCGCCGAGCACCCCGTGCGGCCGGCCGGTGACGGCCACGTCGGCGACGCCGGGCACCGAGCGCAGCGCCTCCTCCACCTCGGACGGGTGGACCTTCTCCCCGCCCCGGATGATCAGCTCCTGGTGCCGGCCGGTGACGAACAGGTTGCCGTCGGCGTCCCGGCGGGCCAGGTCACCGGTGCGGTACCAGCCGTCGCGCAGCGCGGCGGCGGTGACGTCGGGCAGGCCGTGGTACCCGAGCATCACGCTCGGCCCGCGTACCCACACCTCGCCCTCGGCCTCGACCGGGACGTCCACGCCGGTCTGCGGGCTGACCAGTCGCACCTCGACGCCGGGAACGGGCCGCCCGCAGGAGCCCTCGACCCGGGGCGAGCCCGGCCGGGTGATGGCGATCGAACCGCAGGTCTCGGTGCTGCCGTACGCGTCGAGCAGCGGCGCGTCGAACACCTCGTCGAAGGCCCGGCGCAGCGCGCCCGTGGTGATCGCCCCGCCGACCAGGCACATCCGCAGGGCCGGGGCCCGGAACCCGGTGTCCCGGGCGGCGGCGACCAGGTGGTGGTACATGGCCGGCACCCCGGCCAGCACGGTCGCCGCGTCGGAGTCGACGACGCGCAGCACGTCGTCGGCGGAGAACCCGTCGACGAGCCGGGCGGTGGCGCCCACGGCGGTCACGCTCAGCACGCAGCCGATGTGGGAGAGGCTGTGGAACAGCGGCAGCGGCCACACCACCCGGTCGTCGGGGGTGAGGCCGGGGATCGGCACGTAGCAGGAGGCGACGGACCACAGGCAGGTGCGCTGGGTGGACAGCACGCCCTTGGGCCGGCCGGAGGTGCCGGAGGTGTAGAGCATCCAGGCAACCTCGTCGAGGCCCAGGTCGTCCCGGGCGTCGACGGGGGGCTCGGCGTCGGCCAGCGCCCGCCAGGCGGCGACGCCATCGGGCGCCGGGTCGTCCCCGGTGACCCAGACCCGCAGGTCGGGGCGGTCCGCGCGCAACCGCACGAGCTGGTCGAGGTTTTCCGGGGCGACGACCACCAGCACCGCGCCGGAGTCGTCGAGCAGGTGGGCCAGCTCCGCGTCGGTGCTGCGCGGGTTCAGCGGTACGCCCACCGCGGCGGCCCGGGTGACGGCGAGCCACGTCTCCACCGTCTCCACCCGGTTGCCGAGGCAGAAGGCGACCCGCTCGCCGCGCCCGACCCCGGCCGCCGCCAGATGTCCGGCGAGCCGACGGGTCCGCGCCTCCAGGTCGGCGTACCCGACCGCGCGGCGGTCGTCGCGGAACGCGACCTTGTCCCCGAACCTGTCGGCGTGGGCCCTCAGCAGATCGGGCAACGGCTGGACCAGGTCGCTCCGAAGCATGTCACCACATTCCGTCCGTCGGCGAGATTCCTCATCCGCGGCGTAGACCTCGCTCGCCTTAACGGCCCAAGTCTTCCGAGCACCCTGCCGACGACCTACCCCTGTCACCCCCTAAGTCGTCCCCAGTTCCAGGGCCGATCCGCTGGCGGGACGCGCCGCGGGCCGATGATGGGGCGACTCCCGCAGACCGTCGTGCCCGTGCTCCGTCCGCCGTCAGTCGAGGTGCCGTCGTTGGAACGCTCGTGGTTGTTCACCCACCTGGCCGTGCCGGCCGGCGGGTGCCCGGACGCGCGGGTGGCCGAGCTACTCGGGACGGTGGTCGCCGAACTGGTCGCCGCCGCCCGCCGGGCCGACCCGCGGGCCGACTGGTTCTTCGACCGGGCCGGCGCCCGGGCCGGGCCGCGGCTGTGCCTCGGCTTCCACGCCACCGGCGCCGGGCTCGACGAGGTACGGCGGCTGCTGCCGGCGGACGACCGGGCGGCCCGCCCCACCGACCCGTACGCGGTGCGCGACGCCGCCCGGGGCGGCCCGCTCGCGCACGCGGGCAGCGACGTGGCCCTGGCCCTGCTCGGCGGGGACGTCCCCTGGCTGGCCGGGGTCGAGCTGCCGCTGGCCGTGGCGCACCTGCGGCACCTGACCGGGCTGGTGCCGGCAGCTGACCGGCTGACCTTCCTGTTCCTGCACTGGCAGGACCGTGGCCGGCTGCTCACCGGCACGCAGCGGCGGGACCTGGCCGCGCAGGCGGACGCCGGGGCGGAGAAGATCGTCCTGGCGACCGGTGACCTGCCGCTGACCGGGGAGGTGGCCGCCGCCTGGCGGCGGTACCTGGACCGGGTGACGGACGTGGTCGACCGGGACCAGCCGGTGCTGACGCCGCCCGGTTTCCTGCTGGCGCACCACGCCCAACTCACCCACGATCGGTGGGGCATCGGGCCGGGCGTCGACGCGCTGGCCGCGCTGGCGCTGCGACTGTCGATGGTCCGGGACCGCCCGGCAGCCCCCGGGGCCCCTCCGACGCCCGTTCTCGCGCCGTCCCGCCCGCCGGCCCGTAGAGGAGACAGCAGCCGCATGCGCCCGACCCACACCGACCGTCCCGCTCCCGACGCGCCGGCCCGGATCGACGTGCCGCTCGGCGAACGCGCGTACCCGGTGCTGATCGGCCCCGGGGTGCGCCACCGGCTGCCGGCGGAGGTGGCGCGGATCGGCGCGCGGCGGGTCGTGGTGGTCTCGGCCCGGCCGGCACAGTGGACGCCCGACCCGGGCGTGCCGCACCGCGTGGTGCCGGCCCGTGACGGCGAGCACGACAAGAACCTGGCCACGGTGGAGCAGCTCTGCCGGGCGTTCGCCGAGTTCGGGCTGACCCGTGCCGACGCGGTGGTCTCCTGCGGCGGCGGCACCACCACGGACGTGGTCGGGCTGGCCGCCGGCCTCTACCACCGGGGGATCGCGGTGATCCACCTGCCGACCTCGCTGCTCGCCCAGGTCGATGCCAGCGTCGGCGGGAAGACGGCGGTGAACCTGCCCGAGGGCAAGAACCTGGTCGGGGTGTACTGGCAGCCGCGCGCCGTGCTCTGCGACACCGAGCACCTGACGACGCTGCCGGAGCGGGAGCGACGCAACGGCTACGGCGAGATCGCCCGGGCCCACTTCATCGGCGCGGGCGATCTGCGCGACCGGCCGGTGGCCGAGCAGATCGTCGCCTGCGTGGCGCTGAAGGCCCGGGTGGTGGCCGCCGACGAGCGCGACGCCGGGCTGCGGCACATCCTCAACTACGGCCACACCCTCGGGCACGCGCTGGAGCGGGCCACCGACTTCGCGCTGCGGCACGGCGAGGCGGTGGGCGTCGGCACGGTCTTCGCGGGCCGGCTGGCCGGCGTCCTCGGCCGGATCGGGGCCGACCGGGTGGCCGAGCACCACGACGTGGTGGCCGGCTACGGCCTCGACACCGCGCTGCCGGCCGGGGTCGACCACGACGAGCTGATCGCGCTGATGCGGCGGGACAAGAAGGCCACCGCCGGCCTGTCCTTCGTCCTGGACGGCCCGGCCGGCCCCGACCTGGTCGCCGACGTACCGGAACCGGCCGTCCGCGCCGCCCTTGCCGGCATGTAGCGCAGGCCGGCCCTTTCTGTCCCCGCCTTGGGGTGCGTTTGTTATCGCCCGGGCAGCAACAAACACACCCGAAGGCACACGCCCCCGCCCCGGGCCGCCAGCGCGGCCCGGGGCGGGGGCAATCCGTCAGGCACCCAGCGCTCGCTGGACCTGGGCAATCAGCACGCCGCAGGCGTACCGGTCCGCGGCGCCGACCATGCCGATGATGGTCGCGGGATGGGGACCGTTGTCCGTCTCCGCCGGGTCGTAGTGCATGAACACGGCGAGCTGCCCACGATCGATGAACGGGGCGAGGATCGGCTCGGCGTCGACACCGGGCGCGAGAGAGAAGAACGTCGTCATGGCGCACGGGTGCTGGCCCAGCAGCGAGCTGCGGTGCAGCAACGACGAGGTGGCTCCGCTGACCCGAAAGTTCGGGTCGATGATCCGCAGTTCGTCGTTCCGGCCGATCCCTGCGTCGAACGAGCAGTACCCCCGGTACCCGAGAGCACTGGCCTTTCGGACCCCTATGGTCAGCGCTTCGACCAGCTCCGCCGGCGGTTGGTCATCGTCCATCACACAACCGACCCACGTCGAATTGGGCTGCGGCAGGTGCACGGACGCACCGAAGTATTCCACCGATCCGCTCTCGGTGACGCCGAACTGGAGTCCCCAGACCGTCCGGAAGGGAACCTCCTCCTCGACGATCCACTGATCACTCACCTGCTCCAGTTGGTTGAACAGTGACCGGTTGAGCCGTTCCCGCAGCCGTCTGGTGAAGATCGCGATCCCGCTGTACACCTCGGCACCGGCCGGTTTGATGACCGCCGGCCGGCGGTCCTGCTGCACGATCCGGCGCACCTCCGCCGGGGTGGCGACCTGCCTGCGGGGCAGGTACTCCGATGCGACGAGGGTCTCCAGGACGGTCTTGTTGTTGAGCCGGGCCAGCAGGTCCGGCGAGACCCGGGCCGACGCGGCCCGCAGCTGCGGGTCGTGCGGGGCGAACTGGAACTCCAGCAGCTCACCCCGCTCGGCGGCCTCCCGGGCGAGCTGCACCGCCTGCTCGGCGTTGCGGAATTCACGCAGGTCACTCGGGGTCTTGAGGCCGCTCCGGCTGAGCAGCCGCAGCGACTTGTCCGCACAGGCGCCACTGCTGGCGATGGCCGCCGCCTGGTGCGGAAGGGTGAGGTGAAGGCCAGTGATCATGTCCAGCCCGTTGTTCAGGCCGGCGCCCGCGCCGGCCAGATAGCGGCTACCGGCGGTCGTCACCGGGCTTGGTGGCCGGGCCAGGACCACCCCGTCGTGAGCGAACACCTGTACCTGGATAGGCGCATCCATTGGATCTCCTGACATGCCGGCCCGCAAAAGGGGCCTCGGGGATGGTACGAAGCCTGGGAACCCGCCGCCACGATCAGCGGAGACCGTGGGCCGACGGCCTCTGATGAGGGGCCGCTTGGCGCGATAGTCGGACGTGCCACGTGCGCCGGGGCCAGAACGATTCCAGGCTGGACCGGCCAGATTGCTGCTGGCTTGTGGTCAGGGCTGCATTGGCGCGGCGCACACCAACAGCCAGTGTGTGATTGACCAGTCACCGACTGCGTAATCGTCGAATTCGGATCGGGGGTGCGTATGCAGTTTACTTTGCACATTCACCGACTGAAGAATTGCCCCGTCCGCCACCGACCCCTAGAGGACCGGCGTGTGGATCTAGGGGTGTACGCCACTCCGCCGGGCTTCGTAGGGTCGGGCCCCGTCGGGTCGTCGTTCCTTCCACCGCAGCGGAGCGGGGACGCACGTGGGTGCGCGGTGCCTCGGGTGGAACGGGAGGTGCCGGTGGTCGAGTCGGACACCCACCAACTGGGACGGGCGCGAACCCACCGTCCCGCCGAGCCACCCCGCAGCCGTACGCGAACCGGCCCCACCGGTGCTCGACCGCGGGAACGGCACCGGGCCGACGGCGCATCGGCACATCCGCCGCGACGGCCGGGCAGCAGTGCACGGCCGCCCGCCCGTCCCCCGGGCCGCCGCCGACACCACGGGGCCTGCGGCGAAGAGGCGCCAGGCGGATGGCGGCGGCGCTCCACGCCGCGCGGCATCCACCGCGCCACACCCCGCCGCCCGCCGTACGGCACATCGGCTGACCGGCCGTTCCGGCCACGCGCCTCCCGGTCACCCCTTTCGATCGGAGATTGATCATGTCTGTCGGGTTCGTTGGTGGTCAGGCCCAGGCCGCGGGTGTCGCCGGGCCTGGTGCCGACTTCGAGGTCCTCGATCTGATGGGCGACCTGCGGCGGCCGTTGGTGTGGCCGGCGCGGGCGGCGTCGGTGGTGCGGACGGTGGAGCTGCCCGACCTGGTGGGTTCGGAGCCTGCTGGGGTGGTGGTGTTGGCGGGTCTGGTCGGGGTGTTGGCCCGGTACACCGGTCAGGAGGAGGTGGCGCTGGGCCTGTCCTCGGGTGGCGGGTTGGTACGGGTGGACGTTGCGGATGATCCGGGTTTCGGGGAGCTGGTCGGGCGGGTCGGTGTGGCGTGGGCCGCGCCGGTGGCGGGTGCGGGTGCGGGTGCGGGTGTGGCGGGTGCGGGTGTGGTGGGTCCGGTGGTGGTGGGGTTGGTCGACGGCCCGGTGGATGACGCGGGGCCGGGCCTGGTGGATGTCGACCTGGTGGCGAGTGTGGCCTCGGACGGGTCCGGGGTGCGGGTGGACTATGCGGCGGAGGGGTTCTCGGCGCAGTGGGTGCGGGGCCTGGTGGATCAGGTCGTGTTGTTGGCCGGGGCGGGTGTGCGGGAGCCGGAGGTTCCCCTGTCGGGGTTGCCGTTGGTGGATGAGGTGGAGCGGGATCGGCTGTTGGCGTGGGGTCGGGGTCCGGTGCGCGCGGTGCCGGACGGGCCGATTCACGATCTGGTGCTGGAGTGGGCACGCCGGACGCCGGACGCGGTGGCGGGTGTCGCCGATGGTGAGGTGTTGACGTACGGGGAGTTGGCCCGCCGGTCGGGGGCGTTGGCCGGGTTCCTTCGGTCGGCCGGTGTCGGTGTCGGGGACGTGGTGTCGTTGGCGTTGGACCGCAGCCTGTGGACCCTGATCGCGACCCTGGCCGTGCTACGGGCGGGGGCGGCGTACACGCCGATGGACGTGTCATGGCCCGCAGAGCGGATGCGGATGCTCCTGACCGACCACGGCGCCCAAGTCGTACTCACCGTCGGTGAGGTCGCCCCCCGAATCCCCGCCCCCAACGGGGTACGAGTCGTCGCCCTGGACCACGACTGGCCTGCCGTGGAGGCGGCCGAAACCGTCGACCTACCAACCGTGGACCCCACGGCGGCAGCATTCGTCATCTACACGTCAGGATCCACCGGCACCCCGAAAGGCGTCGCGCTGTCGCACGACAAGCTGACGAACTTCCTCACCTGGATGCGCGACGAATGCGCCGTCGGCCCCGACAGCCGGATGCTGCACTGCTGCGCCCCCGTCTTCGACGTCGCCCTCGGCGAGATCTACACCGCCCTCACCTCCGGCGCCCGCGTCGTCGTCTGCTCCCGCGACGACCTCCTCGACCCCCGCCGGTTGACGGACCTGATCGCGAAGGAGCAAACCACCCACGCCTTCTGCCCACCGACGAACCTGGCGGCGGTCGACCCGGCCGACTGCCCGAGCATGTCGTGCGTGACCCTGGCCGGAGAACCCATCCCACCCCGCATGGCCCAACGGTGGATGGCCACCGGCACCCGCCTCATCAACGCCTACGGGCCGGCAGAGGCCTCCGTCGCCTGCACCTGGTTCGACGCCAAAGCCGGCTGGGCAGGCGCATACGTACCAATCGGCTGGCCCATGCCCAACCGGCAGATCCGCGTCGTCGACACCCGACTCAACCTCGTCCCCATGGGTGTCCCCGGCGAAATCCTCATCACCGGAGCCGGCGTCGCCGACAACTACCTCAACCGCCCCGAACTCACCACGCAACGATTCATCACCGACCCCCACGGCGGCGGCACCGCCTACCGCACCGGCGACCTCGGACGGTGGAACGCCACCGGAGCACTCGAAATCCTCGCCCGCATGGACCACCAGGTCAAAGTCAACGGCATCCGCATCGAACTCGGCGAAATCGAAGCCGTCCTCGAACAACACCCCCACGTCAACACCGCCGTAGTCATCCGCCGCGAAGACCGAGGCGTCGCCCGCCTCATCGGCTACGTCACCGGCCGCGACAACCGAACCCCGACCGTGAACGAACTACGAGAACACGCCGCCACCACACTGCCCACCTACATGATCCCCGCCGTCATCATGGTCCTCGACCGATTCCCCACCGGCGGCACCGGCAAAATCGACCGGCGGGCACTACCCGAACCCGACACACAACGCCCCGACCTCGACAACGAATACGTGGCACCGGAGACGGACGAAGAACGCCTCATCACGAGCGTCTACGCCACCATCCTCGGCCTCGACCAAGTCGGCACCCAAGACAACCTCTTCCACCTCGGCTGCACCTCGTTGCAGTCGGCCGCCGTCGCCACCGCCATCGACGAAGCCACCAACGTCGTCGTCCCCGTCTCCCAGATCCACCGCACCCCCACCCCACACCGACTCGCCCAATGGCTCACCACCGCACCCCGCCGGGCTGACACCGGCCCGGCCGCCGGGCAGGCCCGCCAGCGCCCCGGGCCGGTACCGCTCGCGCAGCAGGTGGCGAAGTGCCTGATGTCGCCCCTGGAGGTCGTCAATCCGATCACCTGGTGGGTCGAGGGTGAGCTGGACCCCCGCGCCCTGATGACCGCCCTCGCCGACGTGCACAAACGACACGAAGCACTGCACGCCCGCTATCGACGCGCAGACCCCCCCGTCGCCCTCATCCCCCCGAACCCCGGCATGCCCCAACTACGGCTACTCACCGACACCACCACCGAACAGGACGCCCTCGACCAACTCACCGAAGCACTACAACAACCCCTCGACTACACCCAGGGCCGCAACTGGCGCGCCGCCCTCACCCGCGAAAAGACCACCGGCCGCATCCTCTTCGGCATCGGCATCCACCACATCGCCTTCGACGGCTGGTCACACGCCCTCCTCGTCCGCGACCTCAGCCACGCCTACACGACCAGGCTGGCCGGCAAGGCCCCGGAATGGGACCGGCCCGCACCCACCCTGCGGCAGGCGTACGACGAATTCACCCGCCTGCGCGACGCCGCCGACCTGGGGGCGCAGGCCGCGTACTGGCGCGAGCAGTTGCGCGGGCTGCCCCGCCAGGGCGAGCCCCCGGCCGGCGCCTCGCTGGAACAGGCGCTGGCCTGGGGGCCCAAGGCCGGGCACACCGTCACCGTCACCCCCGACGTGATGGAACGCTGGGACCGCGCAGCCCGCGAACAACGGTTCAGCCGCTCCACCTACTTCGCCGCCGCGTTCGCCGCCGCGCTGCGCGCCGTCAACCAGCAGGACGACATCGGCCTGCTGATGGTGGTCGCGAAGCGGGGCAGCCGCGTCCTCGACTCCGCCTTCACCACCAGGCTCAACCTCAACTGCGTCCGGGTCCGGTTCGACGAGCCGGAGGACGGCAGCCTCGTCCGCCGGGTCCACGAGACGATCAGCGACCTCATGCGGGCCCAGGACGTCCCCTTCGCGGAGACCGCCAACGACCCCGCGGCCGGAATCTCCAGCGAGGTCGTCGCCAGCCTGCCCACCTTCGTCTACCAGGACAACGTCGTCCTCCCGCTGGAGCTGCCCGGCTGCCGGACCGAGGAGATCGTCGAGCCGTACGCCCGGGAGGTGCCCAACGGGCTCACGGTCGAGGTGCTGCCCCGCGCCGACCACGCCCTGCTGCGCGTCACCATCCGCACCGACTACCTGCCGTACAGCTTCGCCGAGGAGCTGAACGGACACATGCTGCGCTTCCTTCAAGCCGGACCCGCGCCGGCCCACACCGCTGGCTGAACGTTCACCCCGTACCCCTCATGCCGTGGACGCGGACGGCCGCGCCCACGGAGTTCCTGGATTTCCTGACCCGGCCGTACCCATGCAGGTGACGCCGGTCCTGATTCGGAGGTTGGCCCATGTCTGTCGGGTTCGTTGGTGGTCAGGCCCAGGCCGCGGGTGTCGCCGGGCCTGGTGCCGACTTCGAGGTCCTCGATCTGATGGGCGACCTGCGGCGGCCGTTGGTGTGGCCGGCGCGGGCGGCGTCGGTGGTGCGGACGGTGGAGCTGCCCGACCTGGTGGGTTCGGAGCCTGCTGGGGTGGTGGTGTTGGCGGGTCTGGTCGGGGTGTTGGCCCGGTACACCGGTCAGGAGGAGGTGGCGCTGGGCCTGTCCTCGGGTGGCGGGTTGGTACGGGTGGACGTTGCGGATGATCCGGGTTTCGGGGAGCTGGTCGGGCGGGTCGGTGTGGCGTGGGCCGCGCCGGTGGCGGGTGCGGGTGCGGGTGCGGGTGTGGCGGGTGCGGGTGTGGTGGGTCCGGTGGTGGTGGGGTTGGTCGACGGCCCGGTGGATGACGCGGGGCCGGGCCTGGTGGATGTCGACCTGGTGGCGAGTGTGGCCTCGGACGGGTCCGGGGTGCGGGTGGACTATGCGGCGGAGGGGTTCTCGGCGCAGTGGGTGCGGGGCCTGGTGGATCAGGTCGTGTTGTTGGCCGGGGCGGGTGTGCGGGAGCCGGAGGTTCCCCTGTCGGGGTTGCCGTTGGTGGATGAGGTGGAGCGGGATCGGCTGTTGGCGTGGGGTCGGGGTCCGGTGCGCGCGGTGCCGGACGGGCCGATTCACGATCTGGTGCTGGAGTGGGCACGCCGGACGCCGGACGCGGTGGCGGGTGTCGCCGATGGTGAGGTGTTGACGTACGGGGAGTTGGCCCGCCGGTCGGGGGCGTTGGCCGGGTTCCTTCGGTCGGCCGGTGTCGGTGTCGGGGACGTGGTGTCGTTGGCGTTGGACCGCAGCCTGTGGACCCTGATCGCGACCCTGGCCGTGCTACGGGCGGGGGCGGCGTACACGCCGATGGACGTGTCATGGCCCGCAGAGCGGATGCGGATGCTCCTGACCGACCACGGCGCCCAAGTCGTACTCACCGTCGGTGAGGTCGCCCCCCGAATCCCCGCCCCCAACGGGGTACGAGTCGTCGCCCTGGACCACGACTGGCCTGCCGTGGAGGCGGCCGAAACCGTCGACCTACCAACCGTGGACCCCACGGCGGCAGCATTCGTCATCTACACGTCAGGATCCACCGGCACCCCGAAAGGCGTCGCGCTGTCGCACGACAAGCTGACGAACTTCCTCACCTGGATGCGCGACGAATGCGCCGTCGGCCCCGACAGCCGGATGCTGCACTGCTGCGCCCCCGTCTTCGACGTCGCCCTCGGCGAGATCTACACCGCCCTCACCTCCGGCGCCCGCGTCGTCGTCTGCTCCCGCGACGACCTCCTCGACCCCCGCCGGTTGACGGACCTGATCGCGAAGGAGCAAACCACCCACGCCTTCTGCCCACCGACGAACCTGGCGGCGGTCGACCCGGCCGACTGCCCGAGCATGTCGTGCGTGACCCTGGCCGGAGAACCCATCCCACCCCGCATGGCCCAACGGTGGATGGCCACCGGCACCCGCCTCATCAACGCCTACGGGCCGGCAGAGGCCTCCGTCGCCTGCACCTGGTTCGACGCCAAAGCCGGCTGGGCAGGCGCATACGTACCAATCGGCTGGCCCATGCCCAACCGGCAGATCCGCGTCGTCGACACCCGACTCAACCTCGTCCCCATGGGTGTCCCCGGCGAAATCCTCATCACCGGAGCCGGCGTCGCCGACAACTACCTCAACCGCCCCGAACTCACCACGCAACGATTCATCACCGACCCCCACGGCGGCGGCACCGCCTACCGCACCGGCGACCTCGGACGGTGGAACGCCACCGGAGCACTCGAAATCCTCGCCCGCATGGACCACCAGGTCAAAGTCAACGGCATCCGCATCGAACTCGGCGAAATCGAAGCCGTCCTCGAACAACACCCCCACGTCAACACCGCCGTAGTCATCCGCCGCGAAGACCGAGGCGTCGCCCGCCTCATCGGCTACGTCACCGGCCGCGACAACCGAACCCCGACCGTGAACGAACTACGAGAACACGCCGCCACCACACTGCCCACCTACATGATCCCCGCCGTCATCATGGTCCTCGACCGATTCCCCACCGGCGGCACCGGCAAAATCGACCGGCGGGCACTACCCGAACCCGACACACAACGCCCCGACCTCGACAACGAATACGTGGCACCGGAGACGGACGAAGAACGCCTCATCACGAGCGTCTACGCCACCATCCTCGGCCTCGACCAAGTCGGCACCCAAGACAACCTCTTCCACCTCGGCTGCACCTCGTTGCAGTCGGCCGCCGTCGCCACCGCCATCGACGAAGCCACCAACGTCGTCGTCCCCGTCTCCCAGATCCACCGCACCCCCACCCCACACCGACTCGCCCAATGGCTCACCACCGCACCCCGCCGCCCCAGCGTCGAACCAGAGCCGCCCGTCACGGGACGCCCCGGCCCGGCCAAGCCCGTCCCGCTGCCCCTGTCGGTCGGCAAGTTCGTCTGGCTCCCCATCGACCTGGTCTGCCCGACCACCTGGTGGGTCGAGGGTGAGCTGGACCCCCGCGCCCTGATGACCGCCCTCGCCGACGTGCACAAACGACACGAAGCACTGCACGCCCGCTATCGACGCGCAGACCCCCCCGTCGCCCTCATCCCCCCGAACCCCGGCATGCCCCAACTACGGCTACTCACCGACACCACCACCGAACAGGACGCCCTCGACCAACTCACCGAAGCACTACAACAACCCCTCGACTACACCCAGGGCCGCAACTGGCGCGCCGCCCTCACCCGCGAAAAGACCACCGGCCGCATCCTCTTCGGCATCGGCATCCACCACATCGCCTTCGACGGCTGGTCACACGCCCTCCTCGTCCGCGACCTCAGCCACGCCTACACGACCAGGTTGGCCGGCAAGGCCCCGGAATGGGACCGGCCCGCACCCACCCTGCGCCAGTTCTACGACGAGCACACCCGCCTGCGGGACGCCGCCGACCTCGACGCCCAGCGGGCCTACTGGCGCGAGCAACTGCGCGGGCTCTCCCGCCAGGGCGAGGGCCGGCCCCAGGAACTGCTGGTGGAGACCCCGGCCTGGGGGCCCAAGGCCGGACACACCGTCACCGTCACCCCCGACGTGATGGAACGCTGGGACCGCGCAGCCCGCGAACAACGGTTCAGCCGCTCCACCTACTTCGCCGCCGCCTACGCCTCCGCGCTGCGCACCATCCACCAGCAGGACGACATCGCCATGCTGATGATCGTCGCCCAGCGCGGCAGCCGGGTCCTCGACTCCACCTTCACGAGCCGGATCAGCTCCAACTGCCTCCGGGTCCGGTTCGACGGGCCGGAGAAGAACCTGATCCGGGCCGTCCAGCGGAGCGTCGACGAGCTGATGGCCGCCCAGGACGTCGCCTTCCTGGAGATGACCACCGACCCGGCCCTCGACATGTCCCGCGAGGTGGCCAACAGCATGCACTCCTTCGCCTACCAGGACAACGTCGTCCTGCCGCTGGAGCTGCCCGGCTGCCGGACCGAGGAGGTCGTCGAGCCGTACGCCCGGGAGTGGTCGGGCGCCTGCCTCGCCGAGGTGCTCCCCGGCAACGGGGACACCCTCCTGCGCGTCACCGTCCGCACCGACCTGGTCCCGGCCTCCGTCGCCGAGATGCTGGCGGTCGACATGCTGCGCTTCCTCGAAGCCGGCCCCGAGGGCCTCGACCAGGCGCACTGAAAGCCCTGTCGAACGCCGCCCCGGCCCGCCATCGTCACGCCGACGTTGGCGGGCCGGTCGCGGATCTGGGCCGGGGAGCGGAAGGGCGCGCTCACCGGGTCAGCCCGACCGCCGTCGCCAGGTGCGCCACGCCGGCCGGCATCGGTCCGCCGCGCGCCACGTCGGCGATCACCGTACGCGCCAGCGGCCGGCACCGGATCTCGGCAGGCGCGGTCCGGTCGGGACGGTGGCCGCCTCCACCCGGCGGACCGCCACCACGGACGGTACATCGACCAGATTCAGGAGCGTAACGATCCGCGCCGAAGACAGCGCCCGACTCCGCCAACGAGGTGCGGACCCACGCCGTCCCCGCCTGGCCTCTACACCTACTCGCTTCCGGCTGTAGCTGGATGCGTCAGCCGAAGGCCCCCGGCAGGTCGATCCCGAACCGCTCGCAGAGCAACGGCACGTCGTGACGATCCACAGCCCGTGGCGGATATCCCGTGTGCCAGCGCACCGCCCACTCAGCAGCCTCACACCGCACCGCCCTCCCCGCGATCAGTCCGTCGCCGGCAAGGGCCTCGGCCGGGAAGACCACGCCGTCAACCGCGGATCCGTAGTGCAGCGCCCCTTCCGGAAGCGGCTCATAGAGGTGCAGGTCCACCCGCAGCCGGCCCCCGTCATGCAGAACGAAGTTCCACGGCCGATCGTCCGGCCAGGGAAGGACGCGATCGACGCCGCCCTTCGCCAACGCGACGAACAGCCGCTCAAGCTGCGCGGCCGGTGCCCACACGTCGAGGTCGGAATGCTCCCGCGTCTGGTCCTTCAGCAAGGCGTCCACGCCCCAGCCGCCCCCAACGCACACATCCACCTGGTGATCGCTGAGCCGACCGAGCAGCGCGACCGCGTCCTCAGCCGTCATGACGTACCGACCCATTCCACCCCTTCCCCATGGCTGTTCGCCGTCGTCGTTCCGCCGCCGAAGCGGCCAGTCCACAGCAGACCGATGTCTGGGGGTTCCTGGCGTGGGTGCCGCTCCACGGCGGGTGTGCCTCCCGGTGCCTATGGAGCTGAGTCGGATACGACATCAGCCACCCTCGGCGCGCTCGGCGACCGCAAGCGACGACCCGACGGGGCGGTGGGTGACGCGACGGCGGTGGCCCGACCGGCGGTGATGACGTAAACGACTCAGCTCCAAAGGCACCGCGCCACGACATCGACCGCCCCGCCCACAGCTCCGCCCCGGCCACGGTCCCCGGGCCGACCAGGGACCGCACCCGCGACAACGCAATGGCCCTGGTCTTGAACGGGTCCTTCGTAGTCCGATCGATTCGCTGCAACCGCTGCCCCTCGACCATCGACACCTGCCGGACGAACACCTCCAGGCGTCCATCCGCCAGCACCACCTCCCACCTGTGTTAGGAGACGGCCTGCCCGACACCTTCTCAGAACCGACGGATTACACGATCAACCTTCAAAGACGCGGCACCAGCTACGGATGAGCCGACCGGGAGCATCCATGGATGAGCGCCGAACCGGCCGGGTCAGGAGACGAGCGCCGTGCCGGCCTGCTCAGGGGACGAGGGCCGCGCCGGGCAGTGTGCCAGCAGGTCGGTCGGGGCGTGCGCGACCACGTCCGGTCCGGCGGCGAGCAGGGCGGCGATGTCGCCGCCGTGCCAGGTGGTGGCGACCGTGGTGGCTCCGGCGTCCCGGCCGCTGAGCAGGTCGATGACCGCGTCGCCGACCATCATGGCCTGGGCGGGTGGCACGTCGAGGTGGCCGAGCGCCTGGAGCACGATGTCCGGGGCGGGCTTCGGGCGGGCCACCTCGTCGGAGCCGATCACCTGGTCGAACAGGCCCAGCACGCCAAGGGTGTCGAGCAGCGAACGGGCCCGGGGGCCGCTCTTGCCGGTGGCGATGGCCATCCGGATGCCCCGGGTGTGCAACTCCTCCAGGGTCTCCCGGACGCCGGGGAACAGCGGCACCAGGTGGGCCATCCGGTAGCTCTCCCGGACGAACGGCTCCTCCATCTCCAGCGGCAGCCCCATCAGCCGCATGATGTCCGGGAAGTACCGGCCCATGTGCCGGTTGTACTCCTCGAACGGCGCCGGCCCGTCGCCCACCACCTCCGCGTACGCGATGCTGAACGCCTCGCGCATGACGGCCGAGCTGTCGACGATGACGCCGTCGAGGTCGAACACGACCGCGCGGATCGGGCCCCGGCCGGGTGCCGGGAGGGTCACCTCGACGGCCGGGAGGGTCACGTCGACGATGGACGGTGGTTGGCTCATGGCTGCTCCCCGGAGCGAGTGAGGTCGCCGGTGGTTCTCACCGGTCGCGATGGCCCGCCAGCGCGTGCTCCCGCTCCGGCTCGGTGTGCCGGGCGGAGCGGTAGATCCGTTCGATGATGTCGATGGTCCGGCGTGCCTCGGCGGCGGCCGCTCCCCGGCTGGCCGGGTCGGCGAGCAGCCCGGGCAGCGCGTCGAGCTGGCGGTCGTACTCGGTGCCGATCGGTTCGGCGGGCAGCGGCAGCGGGACGGTCTCGCCGTCGCGGGTGCGGGTGAGCGCCGCCGTGGGCTCCCGGTTCGGGCTGAACCCGAACGTGCAGCGCAGGGTGGCCGACCCGGCGGAGCCCTGCACGGTGATGGTGGTGCGGTCGAGGGCCTCGTGCGACGCCCAGCAGGCGTGCAGGGCGACCGAGGCGCCGCCGTCGGTGAGCAGGAACCCCCGGGCGGTGTCCTCGACGTCGCCGCGGGACCGGTCGCCGGTCCCGGCCTCGCTGCGCCATGCGGCGTGCGCGGCGCTGTCGTTGACGAAGTCGTCGGAGACGCTGCCGATGGCGTGGCTGACTCGGGTGTCCGGGCCAAGCATCGGCAGGACGGTGTCGAGCAGGTGCCAGCCGAGGTCGACCAGCGCGCCGCCGCCGGAGAGGTCGCGGCGGGTGAACCAGCCGCCCGCGTCGGGCACCCCCCGGGCGCGGACCCAGGCCACGTCGACGTGCCGGACGGGGCCCAGCCCGCCGGCCGCCTCCGCCAGCGCCCGGACGTCGGCCCGCCACCGGGCGGCGCTGCCGGCCAGCAGCACCGCGCCGCCGGCACGCTCCGCGTCGGCGAGCAGCTCCGCCTCGGCGGAGGTGAGGCAGACCGGCTTCTCCAGGAACACCGGTACGCCCCGGCGCAGCAGCCGGGCGGCGACGGTCGCGTGCAGGTGGTTGGGGACGGCCACCACCACCAGGTCGACCGCACCTGCGGGCAGGTCGTCGACGTCGGCGTACGCGAAGGGCACCCCGTGGGTGTCGCGGGCCCGGTCGCGGAGGGCCGGCTGCGGGTCGACCAGGGCGGTCACCTCGAGGGCCGGGTGCGCGGCGAGCCGGGGCAGCCAGATCTCCCGTCCGGCCCACCCGAGGCCGGCCACCGCGACCCGGACCGGACGGTCGGGCGCGGCGGCCGGGGGCAGGCCGGTCATTCGGCGAGGATGTCGGCCAGCACGGCGGCGATGTCGTGCATCTGCTGCTCGGTGCCGAGCAGGGTGCGGTGGTGCAGCCAGACGCAGTCGGAGTGGATCTGCTCGACGTTGGGGCAGCGGGCGGCGATCGCCTCGATGGTCTCGTCGGGGGCGCCGGCCTCCCAGAAGCCCTCGCACCGGTAGATGGCCCGGAACGCCACGAACGCCGGGACGCCCCGGGCGATGAGCGCGTCGACCACGGCGCGGCGGCGCTCCAGGGTGATCCCCGGGATCCGGAACATGGCCATGTAGTGCGGGTTGCGGTCGGTGCGCGGGTCGATGCCCTGCGGCACCACGCCGGGGATCTCGGCGAGCAGGCTGGCCAGCAGCGGCCAGCGCTGCTCGCGTACCTCGATCTGGCCGTCGAGGCGGGCGAGCTGGGCGCGCAGCACGGCGGCGGTGAACTCGCTCATCCGGTAGTTGGAGCCGGTGGTGCGGTGCAGGTAGTCCCGGTCGGTGCGGGGTCGGCCGCAGCTGTGCACGAGGAAGGCCCGCTCGCGGGTCTCCTCGTCGGGGAAGAGCACCGCGCCGCCCTCACCGGCGGTCATCAGCTTGCCGTTCTGGAAGCTGAACGCGGCCACCGAGCCGAGCGCGCCGGCCCGGTTGCCCTGCCACTGGGCGCCGTGGGCGTGTGCGGCGTCCTGGAGCAGCGCCACCCCGGCGTCGGCGGCGACCTTGTCGAGCGCGTCCATGTCTGCGAACTGGCCGGCCATGTGGACCGGCATGATGACCCTGGTGCGGTCGGTGATCGCGGCGGCGACGGCGGCCGGGTCGACGCAGTAGGTGTCCAGGTCGACGTCGACCGGCACGGCGACCGCGCCGAGGCGCTGCGCGGCGAGCGACGACGAGATGAAGGTGAAGGCGGGGACGATCACCTCGGTGCCGGCCTTGACGCCGAGCACCTCCAGGGCGACCTCCAGGGCGTGGGTGCCGTTGGTGACGGCGAGCGCGTGCGGCGTGCCGTGGTACGCGCCGAACTCCGCCTCGAAGGTGTCGACCTCGCTCCCGCCCATCCGCCACCACTGACCCTGTTCCAGGGCGCGGATCAGGCCGGCTCGTTCCTCGTCACCGAACTGCGGCCACTCGGGGAACTCCGGCACCGTCGACGGCTGACCACTCATGACTTCCCACTTCCCAATCCAGGAGGACCAGCGGTTCCCAACCGTCCCGCGGCGGCTTCGCGCATCCCGCGGACCCGGGCTCGCCCGCCTCGGCGGGCCTGCGCCGGTCGGCCGGTCGAGCGGGGACGCCGCCGTGGAGCGGGCAGCGTCATCGGCTCGCGGTGGACGCTAACCGACCCGGCAGGACGCTCACCTCCCCTAACAGCCCCTACCCACCCCTTAGTTCGACGGCGGGCCGGCGGCGGTCGGCGCGGGCGGGGCCGGCGGCGTAGTAAGACTGCGGGGAATCTGTCGCCGGCCCGGCGGGGGCCAGCCACGCGAGGTGGCCGTACCCGGGCGTTCCCCGCGAGGTGAGCTGTGCCCGATGTGCTGCTGTTGAACGGTCCGAACCTCGGCATCCTCGGCCGGCGCGAGCCGGAGATCTACGGCACCGACACGCTCGCCGACATCGAGCGGGCCGTCGGCGAGGAGGTCGCGGCGCGGGGCTGGCGGGTGGTCGCGGTGCAGCACGACTGCGAGGGCGCCCTGGTCCGCACCGTGCAGGAGCACTACGACACGGTGGGCGCGATCGTGAACCCGGGTGCCCTGATGATCGCGGGCTGGAGCCTGCGCGACGCGCTGGCCAACTATCCGCGGCCGTGGATGGAGGTCCACCTGTCCAACGTGTGGGCCCGGGAGAGCTTCCGGCACGACTCGGTGCTCGCCCCGCTGGCCAGCGGGATCATCGTCGGGCTGGGCTCGCTGGGCTACCGGCTGGCCGCCCGCGCGCTGGTCGCCACCGTCGACTGAGGACGCCGTCCGGTTCGGCCCGCCGCCGCGCGTACCGGGCCATCCGGCCGTCCGGCCGATAGGGTCGGCCGGGACCTGACCCCTCCGAAAAGGAAAATACGTGCAGATTCCCATCATCGTCCTCAGCGTCATCCTGGCCACCGTCTTCGCCGCGCTGGCCTACCCCAAGCTCACCGGCCAGGCGCAGATGCGCGAGCGGATGGCCCACCTCGGCGTCTCCCCCGGGCTCACCAAGGTGATCGGCAACCTGGAGCTGGCCGCGGTCGTCGGCCTGATCTTCGGCCTGTACTGGTCGCCGGCCGGGATCGCGGCGGCGATCGGCCTCACCCTCCAGATGATCGGCGCGGTGATCTTCCACCTCCGCGCCCGGGACCCGATCTCGGTGGCGGCGATGCCGGCCGTGTTCGGGCTGGCGGCAGCCGCGGTCGCGGTGCTGCACGTGCTGCGGGGCTGACCGCCGGTGCCGGAGCGGACCGACACCGCCGTGCTCGGGGTCGACATCGGGGGCACCAAGGTCGCGCTGCGGGCCGAGCGGGGCGCGTCCGCGCCGGGCGACGGCCCGGGGGCGTACGAGCAGCTCGGAACCGCCGCATCGCGGGCGTACGAGCGGACGCTGACCTGGCCCGCCGACGGCGGCGCCGAGGCCGACATGGCGGCGCTGGCGGACGCGGTCGACGCGCTGCGCGCGGAGTCCGGCTGGCGGCTGGTGGCCGTCGGGGTGGCGATGCCCGGCACCACCGACCCGACCGGCCGGGTGACGGTCTGGCCGGGCCGGCCGAGCTGGGCCGGGCTGCGGCTCGACAAGGCGCTGCGCCGGCTCTTTCCCGGCAGCCGGACCGCCTGGGCCGACGACGGTGACCTCGCGGCGCTCGCCGAGGCCCGGCACGTCGGCGCGGACGACGTCGTCTACCTCGGGGTGGGCACCGGGGTGGGCGGGGGCGTGGTGCTCGGCGGACGCCCGCTGCCCGGGGCCGGCCGGGGCTCGCCCGAGGTCGGGCACATGGTCGTCGCAGTCGACGGCCCGCGCTGCGACTGCGGCCGGCACGGCTGCCTCCAGGCGATCGCCTCCGGGCCGGCCACCCTGCGCCGGGCCGCCGCCGGGCGGGGGGCCCCGGTGAGCTTCGCCGAGCTGCGCGACGGGCTGGCGCGGGACCGGCCGTGGGCCCACGACGCGGTCGGGCCGAGCGGTACGGCGCTCGCTGCGGCCGTGGTCAGCCTCGGCGAGCTGGTCGACCCGTCGGTGGCGGTGCTGGGCGGCGGGTTCGCCGCCGGGCTGCCGGGCTTCGTCGGGCTGGTCGAGCGGGAGGTGGCCCGGTTGGCCCGGCCAGGCCGAGCGGCGCCGGCCGTGCGGGCCGCCGCCCTGGGCGGGCTCTCCTCGCTGCACGGCGCCGTGGCGCTGGCCCGGAACCTGACCACGCCCTGCCGCTCCTGACCACCCCTGCCGCTCCCGACCACGCCGCTGCCGCCGTCGATGGCCCCGTAGATGGCCCCGTCGAACGGCCCGGCGCGATGCGCCCGTGGCGCGCTGCGCGCCCTGCGCAGGCACTGACCCGGCCCCGGCACCCCCTCCGCCGTTCACGAATCAACTTCGCAATCCCCGGGTGATTTGCCGGTCATTCATTCACGTCATCGCGGGAAGCGGGCGGGGGTGGCGGGCTCATACCGGGTGCGCTACGCTTCGTGCGCTCCGCGCCCGGCCATCCCGCGAGCGCGGCACCGAATCCGTCACCACCGCTCCACACACAACCGATACCGCACCGTCGGGCCGCGCATCGACGCACCCGCGCGGCACCGCGCCTGCGGCACAGACCGGCGGTGACCCGAGGTCAGGAGCCACGTCCGGCCGGCCGGGCCACGGCACGGCGCCGCCCCGAGGCCGTGCCGCGATGCCGCGCACTCCGAATACCAATTACCCGTACGCGTTTCTCGTTCGCGCCTGGGCGAACATCGCAGGAATTCCTTTCGCGCGATTCGGCAAGACCCCTTGTATCACACTTACGTAAATACCGGCGACAATGTTCCCCTCGATGAGCGAGAGGCGTATCGTCCCGCTTCGTGTCGTCGTCTGACCGATCATCCGAAGCCCCCGTGCCAGCCGATCCGGCGCCGCCGGGCCGGCCGGGCCGCCGCGCCGTCGCCACGGTGGCGGCACCGGAAGCCGCCCCGCCACCGGACGACACGCCGTCCCCCGACGGGGCGGCGACCCACCGGATCAGCGGCGACGGGGTCGCCCGGGCCGCCCGGGAGGCCCAGGAGCTGGCCGCCCAGTTCGAGGAGGAGAAGCCGGGCCGGCAGCTCACCGGAGCGGTCGCGGTGCTGCTCGGCACGGGCGCGCTGGCCGTTGCGCTGCTCAGCCTCTGGCAGGTCTTCCGGCCGCTGCCGCAGGGCAGCAAGTTCTACCTGATCATCTTCCTCGCCGGGGTGCTGCCGCTGGTCTTCCTGGCGTACCCCGCCGGGTTGCGGCTGCCGCGGGTGCTGCGCGGCGCGTCGGCCCGCCGCGCCGGCCGCCCCGACGACCCGGCCCTAAACGACCCGACGCGCGGTCCCGCCGACCCGGCGGCGCAGGGCCCCGGCGGGTCCCGGATGCCGGCGGCCGGGCGGCCCAGCGGGCTGGACTGGGTCCTCGCGGCGCTCGCCCTGCTGGTCTGCCTCTACCCGGTGCTGCCGGCGACGGTGGCCGGCGGGGGCGGCGGGTACGACGCGTTCCTCGACCGGCAGGGCCTGCTCGCGCCGCTGGACGTGGTGCTGGGCGCGCTGCTGCTGGTGCTGCTGCTGGAGGCGTGCCGGCGGGCGACCGGCTGGGTGCTGCCAGCGGTCTGCCTGGTCTTCCTCGGCTACGGCTACTACGGCGGGCTGCTCCCCCAGTCCTGGCCGGTGGCCCACGCCGGGCTGGACTTCGACCAGATCATCGACGCGTTCTACAACTCCGACAGCGGCTTCTACGGCACCCCGCTGGACGTCGCCGCCTCGTACATCGTGCTGTTCACCATCTACGGCGCGGTGCTGGACATCTCCGGCGCGGGCCGGTTCTTCGTCGAGCTGTCCGCCGCCGCGTTCCGCCGTTCCCGCACCGCCGCCGGGCGCACCGCGGTCGCCTCCGGGTTCCTGCTCGGCACCGTCTCCGGCTCGGGGGCGGCCACCACGGTCAGCATCGGCGCGGTGACCTGGCCGATCCTGCGCCGCGCCGGGTACCCGGCCGAGCGGGCCGGCGGGATGCTCGCCGCAGCGGGCGTCGGCGCGATCCTGTCCCCGCCGACGCTGGGGGCCGCCGCGTTCATCATCGCCGAGTACCTGGGCGTGTCGTACCTGCGGGTGCTGGCCTGGGCCACCATCCCGACGATCCTGTACTACCTGGGCATCCTGCTCTCCGTCGAGATCGACGCCCGGCGGTTCGGCACCCGGCCGATCACCATCGAGGTCACCTCGCCGTGGCGGCTGCTGGCCCGGTCCGGGTACCACTTCGCCTCGCTGTTCGTCATCGTCGGCTGCCTGGCGGTGGGCCTCTCGGCCATCCGCGCCGTGGTCTTCGCGACCCTGCTCGCGGCGGCGCTGTCCTTCCTGGACCGCGCACACCGGCTCACCCCGGCCCGGCTGGTCGCCGCCCTGGTGGCCGGGGTGCGCGGGGTGCTCGCGGTGGCCGCGGTCTGCGCGGCGGCCGGCATCATCACCGCCACCACCACCAAGACCGGCCTCGGGCCGCAGGCCGCCGCGCTGCTGGTCGGCGGCGCCAAGGCGGTCAGCACCGACCCGACCGTGGTCGTCCTGCTCACCGCCGTCCTCGCCGCGGTCGCGCTGACCCTGCTCGGCCTGGCCGTCCCGGTCACCGCCTCGTTCGTCATCGGCTGGGTGATCATCGGGCCGGCGCTGCTCGACCTCGGGGTGGCCGCGCCCGCCGCCGCGATGTTCGTCTTCTACTTCGCCGTGCTGTCGGAGGTGTCACCGCCGACCGCGCTCGCCGCGGTCGCCGCCGCCGCGGTCACCGGCGGCCGGCTGGTCCCCACCATGTGGCAGACCCTGCGGTACGCGCTGCCGGCGTACCTGGCGCCGATCGCGTTCGTGGTCACCCCGAACGGGCTGGGGCTGCTCGGCGCCGGCGGCCCGGGGCGGATCGCCTTCGCCACCGCCGCGTCCGCGCTCGGCGTGGCCGTCCTCGCCGTCGCCGCCGGCGGCTGGCTGCCCGGGGTCGGCCCGGCCGGCCCGGCGGAGCGCGTCCTCGGTGCGCTGGCCGGGCTGACGCTGCTCTGGCTCGAACCTGTCCCCGTCGCGATCGGTGCCGCGCTCGCCGCTGCCAGCGTGACGGGCTGTCTGATCCGACGCGGACTCACCGCCAGATCCGGCGGGCCGCGGGCCGGGAAACCGGCTGAGCTGAGGGAGGAACCCACGTGAGGCGCACCAGCGCACGACTCGCGGCCGTCGCGAGCACGCTCGCACTCGTCGCGGCCGGCACCGTCGGCTGTGGCGGCAAGCAGGACGGCGTGACCAAGGACGACGCGTCCAGCGAGATAACCTGCACCGTCGACAAGGACACCCGGATCGGCATCGCCACCGGCAACGCCACCGGCGTGTACTACGTGGTCGGCAACGCCCTGGCCAACCAGCTCCCCGGGGCCACCGGGGGCAAACTGAGCGGCACCGCCGCCGAGACCGGCGCATCGGTGCAGAACATCGAGCAACTCGTCGCCGGCAAGTACGACGTGGCGTTCTCGTTGTTCGACACCGCCGTCAACGCGGCGCAGGGCAAGGGCAGCTTCACCGCCCCGCAGCCGGTCGAGGCACTGGCCCGGATCTACGACAACTACACACAGGTCGTGGTGCGGGCCGACTCCGGGATCAAGTCGGTCGCCGACATGAAGGGCAAGCGGATCTCCACCGGCTCCCCCAAGTCCGGCACGGAGGTCATCGCCAACCGACTGCTCACCGCCGCCGGCCTCGACCCGGCCAAGGACGTCCAGGCGCAGCGGCTGGATCTGACCAAGACCGTGGACGGGATCAAGGACGGCAGCATCGACGGGCTGTTCTGGTCCGGTGGGCTGCCCACGGGCGGGCTAACCGACCTGTTCACGACCTCGGGAGACAAGGTACGGTTCATCGACATCAGCCCGCTGTTGCCGCAGCTGGCGGAGCTGAATCCGGCTTACCAGGCGGGGGCGATCGGCAAGGACACCTACCGGACGGGGACCGACACCCCGACCATCGTGGTGCCGAACGTGCTGCTGGTCCGCAAGGACCTCGACGCGAACGTCGCCTGCGCGGTGACGAAGGTGCTGTTCGAGAAGAAGGACGCCCTCGCCCAGGCCAGCCCCGCCGCCGCCGGGATCAGCCTGGACACCGCCCGCCGCACCGCCCCGGTGCCGCTGCACCGGGGCGCCTCCGGCGCGCTGACCGCCCTCGGCGCGAGCTGACCCCCGCCGCCGGGTCCGGCCACCGCGCCGGGCCCGGCGCGGTGGCCGGACCACCATCCCACCATCGCTGCCCCACCGCTGTCCCACCACCGCCCCGGAGGCCCGCGTGCCCCAGCCCGGCACCGCTGACGTACGCCGGCACAACCGCTCCACGGACCGGACCAGTCGGTTGTGGTCGGTGCGGACCCAACTGGTCGCGCCGATCCTCATCGCCACGGTCGGCCTGCTCGTGCTCGGCACCCTGCAGACCCGTACGGCACTGGCCGCCACGGCCGACGCCGAGCGCGCCCGGGTGCTCGCCGGCACCGCCACCGCGACCGTGCGGCTGGTGCACGAGCTGGAACGGGAACTGGCCGAGACGGTCGCGCTGCGCCAGCGCGGCGGCGACTCCGGCCGGCAGCTGGTCAACGCCCAGCGCCAGCGCGTCGACTCGGCGGCCGGGCGGTACCGGACGGCCCGGGACGACGCCCGGCGGGCCGCCCCGGCGCTGGCCGGCGCGCTGGACGGCGCGGACGGCCAGCTCGCCCAGCTCGACGACGCCCGGACGCTCGCGCTGGGCGTGCGCCCCGCCGACCAGCTCTACGTGAGCCTGGTCGACACGCTGCTCGGGGTCGCCGACGCGCTCCCCGCCCAGCTACGCGACACGGACCTGGCGAACTCGGCCCGCGAGGTGGCCGCCGTCGCCGCCCAGGAACACTTCGCCGCGCTGGAGCGGGACCTGCTCCGGGTGATCTTCTCCCGGGGCGCGCTGGAACCGGGCGAGTTGGCCCGGGTTGCCCAGTTGCGCGGGGCGCAGGAACAGCGGCAGGCCGAGTTCTCCCGGATCGCCAGCCCCGCCTCGTCGGCGACGTACAACCGGTTGCTGGACGGCCAGGACGTCGCGACCGCCCGCCGGATGCGCGACGGCGCACTGGGCGCGGACGCCGTGCCGGAGGCACTGAGGACCGACGGCGACGCCTGGTACGTGGCGCAGAGCGGGGTGATCCGCCGGTACAACCTGATCGGTCGGGACCTGTCCGAGCAGCTCGACCGGCAGGCGGCCGGGCTGGCCGCCGGGGCCCGGCGGGACGCCCTGGTCAGCGCCGGGATCACCCTGAGCGTGGCGGTGCTGTCCTTCGTCGCCGCCGGGCTGCTCGCGATGCACACCAGCCGCCGGCTGCGCCGGCTGCGGGTGGCCGCGCTGACCATGGCCCACCGGGAGCTGCCCGACCGGATCACCGCCATCGCGGCCGGCGGCCCGGCTGACGGGCGAGCCGGCGGGCCGGCCGACGGGGCGGGTTCCGCGCTGGACCGGACCGCCGGCATCGCCCGGGGGCGCGACGAGATCGCCCAGGTGGCGGACGCGTTCGACACGGTCAACCGGTCGGCGTTGCGGCTGGCCGGGCAGCAGGCGGAGCTGCGGGTCGACGTGACCCGGATGGCGGAGGCGTTGGCCCGGCGGATCCGTACGCTGATCACCCGGCAGTTGCGCCTGCTCGACGAGTTCGAGCGGGAGGAGACCGACCCGGACGCGCTGGCCCGGCTCTTCGCCCTCGACCACCTGGCGGCCCGGATGCGCCGCAACGGCGAGAACCTGCTGGTGCTGGCCGGCGGCGAGCCGGGGCGCGGCCAGCACGGCGCGCACCTGATCACCGACGTGGTGACGGCCGCCGCCGCCGAGATCGAGGAGTACACCCGGGTCGAGGCGGACCTGCCGTCGGTGGCCATCGACGCCTCGGTGGTCGGCAACCTGGTGCACCTGCTGGCCGAGCTGCTGGAGAACGCCACGGCCTACTCCCCGCCGCACGCGATGGTGCGGGTCGACGCGCGGCGCACCGTCGACGGCCTGGTCCTGCGGGTCCACGACCGGGGGATCGGGATCAGCGGCGGCCGGCTCGCCGAGATCAACGAACGGCTCGACAGGCCGGGCACCCTGTCCAGCGCCGCGGCGGGCAGCATGGGGCTGCACGTGGTCGCCCACCTGGCCGCCCGGCACCACATCCGGGTGTCGCTGCACAGCGCCGGCGGGGGCGCCACGGCCACCGTCGAGATCCCGGAGAGCGCCCTCACCCTGGTGGAGAAGGCGGTGGCCCGGTCGGGTCCGGCGCCGGCCGCCCGGCCGCCGGGGGCGCCGTCCTCGCCGGCCACCTGGTTCTCCAACGGCCGCACCCCCGCCGCGCCGCCGGCCTGGTCGCCGGCCCCGGCCGCCGCGCAGCTCACGGCGGTCTCGCTGCCGACGCGCTCCCAGCAGGCCCCGGCCGTCACGCTGCCGGTGCTCGGGGCGGGGCGCCAGCCCGGAACGGCGGCACCGGCCTGGCCCGCCGGGCCTCCGGTCGCCGGCACCGGGTCGGCCTGGGGAGGTACGACCGGCCACAGCGGGACCACGGGCCATGGCGGGACCACGGGCCATGGCGGGACGACCGGCCACAGCGGGACGACGGGCTACGGCGGGACCGTCACGCCTGGCGGCAAGCCGCTGCCCCGGCGCGCCCGTGGCGGCCGGCTCGCGCCCCCACTGCCCGACCCACCGCCCGCCCAACGCCGGCCGGACGACCTGCTGGACCCGGAACTGGTCCGGGCCCGGCTCTCCGCACTGGCCGAGGGCGTCGCGACCGCGATGCGCCACAGCCAACAGAACGACGCCACCAGGAGAACCACATGACACCGCAGCCGAGCACCGGCCTCGACTGGCTGTTGGCCAGCTTCGCCACACAGGTGCCGGACGTCGCCCACGCCCTCGCGGTCTCCGGCGACGGCCTCAAGCTGGCCGCCTCCCCCGGCCTCTCCACCGACCAGGTCGACCACCTGTCCGCCGTGATCAGCGGCCTGGCGAGCCTCACCGTGGGCGCCGCCCGGTTCATGAACGCCGGCCGGGTACGCCAGCAGATCGTCGACATGGACGGCGGGGTGCTGCTGGTGATGGCGGTCGGCGACCGGGCACTGATCGGCGTGCTGGCCGCGCCCGGCTGCGACCTCGGCCAGATCGGCTACGAGACGGCCATGCTGGTGCAGCGGGTGGCCGAGGCCCTCGAACCGGCGGCCCGGTCGTGACCGCCCGCCCGACCCCGCCGCGTCGCGGGCGGGCGGCGACGGCACGGGTCGGACGCGCCGAGACCATCGCGACCGTCCCGCCCGGCCCCGCGCCGGTGGTGCCGGCACGCCGCCCCCGCGGCCTCGGCGGACCCGGCCGGGTGGCAGCCGCCCTGGTCGCGCTGCTGTCCGTCCTGCTGGCGGCCGGCTGCGGTGACGACGCGGCGCCGGAGCCGGCGCCCTGGCACGGCGGGCGGATCTTCCTCGCCACCGGCAACACCACCGGCGTCTACTACCAGCTCGGCGGCGGGTACGCCGACCTGATCAGCCGGTATCTGCCCGGCTACGAGGCGCGCGCCGAGCCGACCGGCGCCTCGGGCGAGAACATCACCCGGGTCATCGGCGGCGACATGGAGATCGCGTTCAGCCTGGCGGACACCGCGGCCGACGCGAACGCCGGGCGGGGCGCGTTCCAGGGCCGGCCGCAGCAGGTGCGCGCGCTGGCCCGGGTCTACCGCAACTACACCCACGTGCTGGTGCGCGCCGACGCGAAGATCACCACCCTGTCCGACCTGCGGGGCAAACGGGTCTCCACGGGCTCCCCCCGGTCGGGCACCGACGTCATCGCCGGCCGGCTGCTCACCGCGGCCGGGCTCGACCCGGAGCGGGACGTCCGCCGGGCCCGGCTCTCCCTGCCGGACACCGCCGCCCGGATGCGGGCCGGCACCCTCGACGCGATGTTCTTCTCCGGCGGGCTGCCCACGCCCGGCATCGCCGACCTGCTGGCCGCCGCGCCCGGCAGGTTCCGGTTCCTGCCGATCGCCGACCTGATCGAGCCGCTGACCGCCACGTACGGGGCGGTCTACACCATCACCGACCTGCCGAAGGAGGCGTACGGGACGCCGGCGGCGGTGCCGACGGTGACGGTGGCGAACATGATCCTGGTAAGCGCCGACATGCCGGACAAACTGGCGTACGACCTGACCGCGCTGCTCTTCGCGCACCAGACCGAGCTGGGGATGGTGCACCCGGAGGGGCGCAACTTCGACCGGAGCAGCGCGGCCGACACCGACCCGGTCCCGCTGCACCCCGGGGCGTCCCGGTTCTACCAGGGCGGCTGACCGGAACAGCCGGGACCAGGGCTGCCTGCCGGCGCGGCACAGGCCGGGCGGCATGGGGCCGGGCGGCTGCACGTCGCGGCTGACCGGGGGCAACCCGCACCTCGCCGCAGGCGACCGCCCGGCCCGCCGGCTCACGGGATCGTCACCCCGTACGCGGCCAGGATCTCGTTGATCGGCTGGTAGTAGGTGGTGCCGCCGCTGGTGCAGTTGCCGCTGCCGCCCGAGAGGATGCCGAGGATCCGGCCGGTGGCGGCGACGTAGAGCGGGCCGCCGCTGTCGCCGGGCTCGGCGCAGATGTTGGTGCGGATCAGCCCGGAGACCGAGCCCTCGGAGTAGTTGACCGTAACGTTGAGGGCGGTGATCGTGCCGCACCGCACGCCCGTGGTGGAGCCACTGCGGCAGACAGCCATGCCGATGACCGGGGTGGCGGTGCCGGTGATGGTCAGCGTCCCGGGGTACGTGTAGACGGCGCTCGGGTGCGGGATCGTCGACGAGGTGTAGCGGACGATCCCGTAGTCGTTGCCGGGGAAGCTGGTGCCGGTGCGGGAGCCGAGGACCGTCGAGCTGCCGCTGTCGGCGTACCAGGTGGTGGCGGTCGACGTGCAGTGGCCGGCGGTGAGGAAGTAGTACGTGCTGCCGCTGCGGACGTTGGCGCCCAGCGAGCAGCGGCCCCCGCCGCCAGCGGCGTAGATGGCCTGCCCGCCGGCGATCAGGGTGCTGAGCCGGCCGGGCTCCCGGCGGACCACGGCGTCGGTGCCGGCCAGCCGGGTACGCAGCGCGGCCAGTTGGCGCTCGCTCACCGTGTCGTCCACGGCGACGGTGGTCCGGCCGGTGGCCGGGTCCACGGCCCACGCGGTGCCGGCCGGGGCGGTGGCGGCCATGGCGATCGACGCGGCGGCGACCGGCGCGGCGGCTGGCGCGGCGGCCTGGGCGACCGCCGGTGGTGCCGCCAGGGGGACGACGAGCAGGAGGGCGAGCAGGGGGAAGCGACGCATTCGGGCCTCCATACATCGGTGAGAATGGATGCCATACAGCATCCGCGCTCCGCCCGCCCGGTTCAATACCTCGAGCGATGTCGATGCTTCGGGTGGCTGGCGGCCGATGGCGGCGTACCGGGCCCCGTGCCGTGCCGTGACGCTAGTGTGCCGCGCCGGAAATTCGCCTTATAAGTCGGTGTAGGGTGGGGCGATGGCACGAACAGGGCGCCCCACTGCACCGCTGGTGTTGACCGACGAGGAACGCACGACATTGACCCACTGGGCGCGGCGGGCGAAGTCCGCGCAGATCCTCGCGATGCGGTCGAGGATTATCCTGGCGTGCGCCGAAGGCGCCTCGAACACTGATGTGGCAACAGATCTGCGTGTTCACTTGTCTACAGTGGGCAAATGGCGGCGGCGGTTCCTGGCCGATCGTCTCGACGGCCTGATCGACGAGCAACGTCCCGGCCGGCCACCCTCGATCGCCTTGGACAAGGTCGAAGAAGTCGTCGTGGCGACCCTCGAGCAGACCCCGCGCAACGCCACCCACTGGTCACGGACGTCGATGGCCGAGAAGTCGGGGCTGTCGAAGTCGACGATCGGCCGGATCTGGCGCGACTTCGGCCTCAAGCCACACCGGGCCGACACGTTCAAGCTGTCCACCGATCCGCAGTTCATCGAAAAGGTCGTCGATGTCGTCGGTCTGTACCACCACCCGCCGGAACGGGCTGTGGTGCTGTGCGTGGACGAGAAATCCCAGATCCAGGCCCTGGAACGCTCCCAGCCGGTCCTGCCGATGATGCCCGGCATGCCCGAGCGCCGCACCCACGACTACCACCGCAACGGCATCACCAGCCTGTTCGCCGCATTCGACATCGCCGACGGCTCGGTCATCAGCGAGCTGCACCGTCAGCACCGGGCGACCGAGTTCAAGAAATTCCTGATCACCATCGACAAGAGCGTCCCGGCCGAGCTCGACGTGCACCTGATCTGCGACAACTACGGCACCCACAAAACGCCGGCAGTACGTGCCTGGCTGGCGAAGCACCCACGGTTCCACATGCACTTCACCCCGACCGGATCATCATGGATCAACCAGGTCGAACGCTGGTTCGGCTTCCTCACCGACCAGAAAATCCGCCGAGGCACCCACAAAAGCGTCCAGGCCCTCGAAGCCGACATCCGATCCTGGATCGCCGACTGGAACAGCAACCCCCGACCGTTCATCTGGACCAAGACCGCCGAAGAGATCCTCGAATCACTCGCCCGATTTTGTAGGCGAATTTCCGGCGCGGCACACTAGTGCTCTGACCATGAACGTTCACGGTGTTGATGACACGCCGTCTGGCCTGTCGGCTGGGCGGCGTCGTGACGGTCAGGCTGTGGCGGTGGCAGAACCTGTTCGCGTTCGGCGGCTCAGTGACCAGGAGGGTCAGCAGCTGCTGAGGATCACTCGTAGAGGTACCGGCTCGCCGATCCGGTTACGGCGGGCGATGGTCGTGCTCGCCTCGGCCGGCGGGAACACGGTGCCGGCGATCGCTCGCCTCGTCCAAGCCGACGAGGACACGATCCGGCAGGTCATCCACCGCTTCAACGAGATGGGGATGGCCAGCCTGGACCCTCAGTGGGCGGGTGGCCGTCCCCGCCAGATCAGTCCTGACGAAGAACAGCTCATCGTCGAGACGGCCAACACCCGCCCCGAGAAACTGGGGCGGCCGTTCACCCGCTGGAGCATCCGCAAGCTCGTCGACCACCTGCGCGTTCACTCCACTCGACGGGTCGGGGTGGGCCGGGAACGGCTGCGGCAGATCCTGCACCGACACCGGATCACCTTCCAGCGGACCAAGACGTGGAAGGAGTCCACCGACCCTGACCGGGACGCCAAGCTCGCCCGGATCGAGCACGTGAGCAACCACCTCCCGCAGCGGGTGTTCGCCTTCGACGAGTTCGGGCCCTTGGTGATCCGTCCGCAGGCTGGCACGGGCTGGGCGCCGGCCGGGCACCCACACCGGTTGCCCGCGAACTACCACAAGCTGCACGGCGTCCGACAGTTCCACGGCTGCTACTCCGTCGGTGACGACCAACTCTGGGGCGTCGTCCGTCGCCGCAAGAGCGCCGGGAACACCCTCGCCGCCTTGAAGTCAATCCGGGCCGCGCGTCCGGACGGGGCACCGATCTACGTCATTCTCGACAACCTGTCCGCGCACAAGGGCCGAAAGATCCGGGCGTGGGCGGCCCGGAACAAGGTCGAACTCTGTTTCACCCCGACCTACGCCTCCTGGGCCAACCCGATCGAGGCCCAGTTCGGGCCGCTACGCACCTTCGTCATCGCCGGCTCGAACCACCCCAACCACCCCACGCTGACCCGGCGGCTGCATGCCTACCTGCGCTGGCGCAACGCCAACGCCCGCCACCCCGACGTCCTAGCCGCCCAACGCCGCGAACGCGCCCGCATCCGCAGCGAACGCCAACGACGCTGGGGCCAACCCGCCACCCGCGCAGCCTGACCCCAACACCGTGAACGTTCATGGTCAGAGCACTAGTGTGCCGCGCCGGAAATTCGCCTACAAAATCGGGCGAGTGATTCGAGGATCTCTTCGGCGGTCTTGGTCCAGATGAACGGTCGGGGGTTGCTGTTCCAGTCGGCGATCCAGGATCGGATGTCGGCTTCGAGGGCCTGGACGCTTTTGTGGGTGCCTCGGCGGATTTTCTGGTCGGTGAGGAAGCCGAACCAGCGTTCGACCTGGTTGATCCATGATGATCCGGTCGGGGTGAAGTGCATGTGGAACCGTGGGTGCTTCGCCAGCCAGGCACGTACTGCCGGCGTTTTGTGGGTGCCGTAGTTGTCGCAGATCAGGTGCACGTCGAGCTCGGCCGGGACGCTCTTGTCGATGGTGATCAGGAATTTCTTGAACTCGGTCGCCCGGTGCTGACGGTGCAGCTCGCTGATGACCGAGCCGTCGGCGATGTCGAATGCGGCGAACAGGCTGGTGATGCCGTTGCGGTGGTAGTCGTGGGTGCGGCGCTCGGGCATGCCGGGCATCATCGGCAGGACCGGCTGGGAGCGTTCCAGGGCCTGGATCTGGGATTTCTCGTCCACGCACAGCACCACAGCCCGTTCCGGCGGGTGGTGGTACAGACCGACGACATCGACGACCTTTTCGATGAACTGCGGATCGGTGGACAGCTTGAACGTGTCGGCCCGGTGTGGCTTGAGGCCGAAGTCGCGCCAGATCCGGCCGATCGTCGACTTCGACAGCCCCGACTTCTCGGCCATCGACGTCCGTGACCAGTGGGTGGCGTTGCGCGGGGTCTGCTCGAGGGTCGCCACGACGACTTCTTCGACCTTGTCCAAGGCGATCGAGGGTGGCCGGCCGGGACGTTGCTCGTCGATCAGGCCGTCGAGACGATCGGCCAGGAACCGCCGCCGCCATTTGCCCACTGTAGACAAGTGAACACGCAGATCTGTTGCCACATCAGTGTTCGAGGCGCCTTCGGCGCACGCCAGGATAATCCTCGACCGCATCGCGAGGATCTGCGCGGACTTCGCCCGCCGCGCCCAGTGGGTCAATGTCGTGCGTTCCTCGTCGGTCAACACCAGCGGTGCAGTGGGGCGCCCTGTTCGTGCCATCGCCCCACCCTACACCGACTTATAAGGCGAATTTCCGGCGCGGCACACTAGCCCACGCCCCGCCCCGACGGCGGCGGTCACCGACCTGGGCCGACACGAACCACCGGCGCCGGCTCACGCGGCGCTGGCCGGCTGCTGACGCCGGGTGGCGAAGAAGAGCGCGGCGGCCCGCCGGACGACGGTGGGCCGGCGCGGGTCGACGGCGACCTCGCGGAGCAGTTCCCGATTCACCGTGGCGGCGGTCAGCGTGGTGAGCAGCGCGAAGCACTCCTGCCGCACGTCACGCGCCGGCGGCGGGCCGGCGACGTCGACCGCCGGGCCCGGGCGGGGCGACCAGTGGGCCAGCAGCGCCGCCAGCACGTCCGAGCGGACCACCGGGTCCGCGGCGCCGCCCGCGGCCAGGTAGTGCCCGGCGGCGACCGCCCCGGCCGGGTCCCGAGCCACGTCCCGGAGGAACCCCGGCGCGACCGTGGCCCGGCTCATCGCCCACAGCCCGACGCCCCGCTGGGGGGTGCTGGTCATCGCCGTGATCCAGCGCTGCGCGCTCCAGTCCCGGGCGAGCGGGCCCGCCGCCAGGTGCTCGACCAGGCCGGGCCAGGTCGCGGCCAGCGCGCCGGGAGCCGGGGCCGACCCGCCCGCCGCGCCTGACCGGGCGGTCGGAGCGCGGCCAGCCCCGGCGTCGGAGAACAGGCCGGTGGCGAGCAGGACCAGCCGCACGTGCCGGTCCCAGTCCGGCAGCACCCGGTCCGGCCGGTAGGGCGCCTGCCCCGCCGACCAGTCGACCACCGCCACGACCGGGTCGGCGCCGGTCACCGCGGCGGCTGCCGCCACCTCGACCAGCTCGGTGTGGCGCTCGGTCAGCCAGTCGGCGACCGGCCCGCCGCGCACCGCCCGGCGCAGCGCGTCGCACGTCGCGTCGAAGCTGGCCCGCCCGCCGCCGAGCAGGGCGCCGACGAACCGGTCCAGCAGCACCGCCGGGTCGGCCACCGGGTCCGGGCCGGCCAGCCCGGCCTGCCAGACCGCGGCGGCGATGGTGGCGGTGAGCGGGTTGCGCAGCGCGGGGCGGGCCCGCTGGTGGTCGGCCCAGCTCAGGAAACGCCGCGCGGCCACCGCGTTCGGGAACCAACGGTGCGCGAACCGCCCGACGTCCGGGTCGGTGAACGGTGCCAGGTGGTACGCGGCGTACCCGGGGCCCAGGACCGCCAGCTCGTTCTCCGCGAGCTGACGGGTCGTCACCAGGACCCGCCACGGCCCGGCCCCCGGCGCGGCGCGGGCCAGGGCGGCGAGGCGGTTGAGCACCTCCGCCCGGTCGTCCGGGTCCGCCACCGCGTCGACCCCGTCGACGCAGACCAGCCACGTCCGGCCCGGCGCGGGCTCCCGCGCGAAGTCCAGGCCGGGCACCAGGTCGCGGTACGCCTCGGCGAGCGCGGCGGGCAGCGGCTGGTGCACCAGCGCGGTCGCCGGCAGGCCCACCACCACCGGCCCGGGAGGGGTTTGGCGCAACCGCCCCCGCCCGGCGAGCCACCACCGCGCCGAGCTCGCGCACGCCTGCCGGACCAGCGCCGACTTCCCGCTGCCCGGCTCGCCGATCAGCAGCACGTGCCCGGGGCCGGTGAGCAGCGACTCGACGGCGACGGGGCCGGCGGCGGGGTCGAGCCGGGAGACGACCCGGCGGGCGACGTACACCTCCGACAGGGGGCGGACGTACCCGCCGGCGATCCGGTGCGGGTGGACGATCGCCTCCTCCGACTGGGCCCTCCACAGCGGGTTCAGGGCGGCCCACCAGCCGCGCCCGCGCCGGCCGCTCAGGTGGCGGCGGACCGTCAGGATCGCGGCGGCCAGCGCCAGCGAACCGCTGACCACGCTGGCCACCTTGTCGAAGTAGTCCCAGGTCACGCGCCCACCCGGGCCGGCCCGCCCGGCGACTCGTGGTGGGCGCCGCACCCACCGCAGTACGGGCGGGTGTGCAGTTCGCCGCAGTGCTCCCACGGCGGCACCCGCTGCTCGGGGGCCGGGTACGGCTGCGGGTCCGACCGGCCCGGGCCGCCCGCCGGCTCACCGGACACCCAGGAGGACGTCTGCGGCGCGACCGCCGCGGAGTACTGCCAGCGCCGCAGGTCGACGTGGGGCTTGAGGCGTACGTCGCCGACCGCTGCGTCCCGCACGTCCACGATCCGGTCGAGCTGCCGCAGCTTGTCCTCGTGGCCGCCGGCGTGGGCGAGCGCCACGGCCCGCCCGAGGTGCTGCTCCGCGTCGGTGAGCCGACCGACGCCGGCCGCCGCCAGCGCCAGCCGCACCTGTTCGGCGTACCCCTGCTGGTGGGTGTAGTGGGCGACGGTCTCGTGCACCCGGGAGAACAGCTCGATCTCGTCGGTCCACTCCACGTCGACGGGCACCTCGGCGGCGTCCGGGGCCGCGTCGACCCGTACGGCCAGCCAGCCGATCCGCCGCCGCGCCTGCGGGGTCATCGGGTCCACCTCCAGGGCGACGTGGTAGTCGCGCCGGTCGGCCGGGCTCCACGCCCCGACGGGGAAGTCGGTGGTGAGGTCGCCGGCGGCCACGCCCCGGCCGGTGAGGTCGGCGATGGTCGGGTACACCTGCTTGACGAAGCGGATCCGGGCCAGCGCGCTGGTGCGCACCCGCAGCCGGGCGTCGGCGGTCCGGCGGTTCAGCGCGCGGTCCAGCACCGCCGCGAACTCGGCGGCGAGGCCGTCGAGGTCCTCCACCGGCACGACGGGGTTGGCGCCCAGCGCGTCCGCGATGCCGAGCAGCTCCGGGCCGTCCCAGTCGTGCATCCCGTCCGCCGAGCCGATGGCCCGGCAGTCCACGGTGAACCGGCCCGCGCAGGCGTCCACCGCCGCCTTCAGCTCTGCGGGCCGCTGGGACTCGTTGCGGCCGTCGGTCAGCAGGATGGCGTGCCCGATCGCGTCGGGCCGGGTTCCGAGCAGGTCCCGGGCCAGCAGCAGCCACTTGCCGATGGCGGTGCCGCCGTGCGGCGACGCCCTGCGTACCGCGCGCCGGGCCGCAGCCCGGGTGCCCTCGTCAGCGACCGCGAGCCGCCGCTCGCCGGGGTAGATCATCGCGGCCCCGCTGGTGCCCTCCACCACGGCGAACGCCACCCCGTCGGGCAGCGCGTCGACGGCCGCGAGGGTGGCCGCGCGGGCGGCCCGCATCTTGGCCTGCGGCGCACCCATCGAGCCGGAGCAGTCGAGCAGGATCACCTCGGCGAGCTCGTCGTGACGCGTGTCGCCCCCGGCCGGTCCGGCCCGCACCGCGGCGACGATGTCGACGGTCCCGCCGTCGGTCGGCAGGTACTCGCTGTGGTGGGCGGTCAGGTCGAGCCGCAGCCCGTCCGGTGCCGTCACGCGGGGCTCCTTTCGTCAGGTCCGCCGGCCGAGGGCTGACCGGCCCCCGGCTCGGCGCGCCTGCCGGGGATCACCACCAGGTCACCGGCCGGTGCGCGTTGGCGAGGTCCACCAGCGCGATCCGCTCCCGCCGGTCGCCGGTGTGTCCGGCCAGGGACCGGCAGGTGCGTTCGAAGACGCGGCGCAGGGTGTCCGGGTCGATCCGGTGGCCGAACAGGCGCCGGTCGGCGTACCGCCCGTCGGCCAGGTCGCTGCCGAGAGCGATCCGCAGGATGTGCGCCTCGACCAGGTCGCGTTCGGCGAACGGGGGCAGCTTCTCCACGACGGCCGCGGCGTCGATCGCGGCGTCGAGCCGGTGGCCGTCCTCCGGCGCCTCCAGCAGCATCCGCACCGCGCAGGTCGCCGCCACCGTCGAGGCGCGGGAGGACTCCGGCACGGTGAGCAGGACTGCGGCGGCGGCGCGCGGGCCCTCGATGACGAACAGGCAGCGGGCCAGCCCGAAGACGGCGGCGACCACGCCCTGGTCGGTCTCCCACACCCCCCGGTAGTGCGCGGCGGCCGTCGGGTGGTCGCCGGCGACCTCGCAGGCCACCGCGTACGCCAGTCGCGCGGACACCTCGCCGGGCAGCCACCCGTACACCCGCCCGAACAGGTCCCGGGCGGCGGCGCCGTCGGTGCCCACCAGGGCGACCAGGCCCTGGTGCCACCACAGTGACCAGTCCCGCCGGTCGTCGGGGATGCCGGCGAGCAGCGGCCCCGCCTCGTCCGCCCGGCCGGCCGCGAGGTACGCCCGCACCATCCGGTACGTGACCTCGGCGGTGTGCTCGGGCGCGGTGCCGAGCAGGGCGATCAGCTCGGCGGGCTCGGCCGGGCCGAGCGAGGCGAGGAAACCCGCCGCCGGGTCGTTGCCGTCGACCAGCGGCATCGGCAGGCCGAGCACGATCTCCACCACGTCGATCGCGTCGACGTCGGCGTGCAGGGCGAACGCGCACGCCGCCGGGCTGAACAGGGTGGACCGGGTGGGCCGAGGGATGCCGTCGGCGGCCGAGCGCACCTGCCGGCGCACCCCCCTGACCTGCTCGCGCATCTCGGCGGCGGAACCGAACCGCTCCTCGGGTTCGACGGCGGTGGCCCGGGCCAGCAGCCGCGCGAACGGGTCGAGCGGGGCGGGCAGCGGCAGCCGCAGCAGGTCCTGCCCCACCGGCAGGGGACGCAGGTCGGCCGAGCTGACCGCCAGGGTCAGCGCGGCGAGGGTACGACCGACCGTGTAGACGTCGGAGCGCACGCTCGGCCCCGCCGGGCCGAGCCGCTGCACCTCGGGGGCCTCGAAGCCGGCCGTGCCCCAGGGCGGGCTGACGGTGTTGTCGATCCGCCGGGCCGCGCCGAAGTCGACGAGCTTGAGCGGGCCGTCCGGGCCGTACCCGCCGATCAGCATGACGTTCTCGGGCTTCAGGTCGCAGTACAACCAGCCCTGGTCGTGCAGGTACTCGAAGGCGTCGAGGATCTGCACCCCGTACCCCAGCGCCTGCGGCACGTCGACGGCGGACGGGCCGCCGTCCGGGCCGATGGTGCGGCGGGCGTCCTCCAGGGTGCCGCCGTTGACGTACTCCATCACCAGGTACCCGACGTCGGAGTCGGACTCGGGACGCAGCGCGTGGGTGATCGTCACGATCCGGGGGTGGTTGAGGGCTATCAGCGCCTGCCGTTCCCCGACGAACGCCGCCGCGGCCTCCCGGTCCTCGGGGTTGCGCTGCCCCTTCAGCACCCGCCAACTGCCGTCCATGTCCTCGTCGCGGGCGAGGAACACCCAGCCCACGCCGCCGTGCCCCAGGCAGCCCTCGATCCGGTACCGGCCGGCCCGCACGTCGCCCTTGGCCAGCGGCGGGGTGAACGAGTAGCGGGAGCCGCAGTTCGGGCAGTACCCGCTGACCCGGGGCACCCTGCGCCGGCACGTCGTCTGCGGGCAGTAGCGGGAGTGCTCGGGCACCACGGCCTGGGACAGCACCGCCTCCAGCGGGTCCCGGGCCCGGGTCGGCGGGATGAGCGCCGGGCTCTCCCACGGCCGGGCCCGGGGACGCCACGGCTCGCGGGACTGCACCGGGACGGGCCGTGGGACGCGGGACGACGGCGGCGGGACCGCCGAGGACGACGACGGCCGGACCACCGACGACGGCGGCCGGACCACCGACGACGGCGGTTGCGGGTCCGCGCCCGGCGGGCCGCCGTCGCACGGGTGGCCCCACAGCCGGCAGAAGCCGTCCTGGTCCACCGCCCCGGGGCAATTGCGTTCCGCGCACGGGCGGCTCGTCGGCGTCATCGGGTCACCTCGTTCACGGCCTGCTGGTAGGCGCGGACCGCCCGGCTCGCGGCGGTCACGGCGAAGCGGTCGGGGCGCAGCCTGTCCCGCGCCTCGCGGTAGCTCTGCTCCAGGTCCGGGTGCTCGGCCCGGCCCTCGTCGGCGGCGCGCTGCCGGTACGCCTCCAGCCGCCCGCCGAGTTCCAGGTGGCAGCGGCCACGCAGCCGCCGCCGGGCGGCGTCGACCTGGTCGGCGGCCCCGTCGAGGGCGGCCTCCAGCTCGCCGGCCGAGCCCGCCGAGCCCGCCGAGCCGACGGGGCCGGCCGAGCCCGCCGGGTCGCCGGGCGACGCGCCGCGGGCCACGGCGGCGCGGGCGAGCAGCCCGTCGACGTCGAGGGCGGCCACCGGATCGCCGCCGTCGCCCAGCCCCTCTCGGGCCGCCTCGGCCGCGAGCCCCCGCAGGCGCTCCACCGACGAGCGCAGCCGCCGCTCCCCGGACGTCCACCGGTCCGGGTCGTCGGTGGCCGGAGCGAGCGCCCCGCGTACGGCGGCGAGGTCGTCCGCGAGGCCGGCCAGCGCGTCGCGCCAGGGGCCGGGACGGGCGCAGCCCACCGGGTCCGCCGCGGCCTCCCGCTCCAGGCCGGCGAGCCGCTCGGCGGGTACGTCCGGCGGTGCCGTGCCCCGGCCGGCCACCCCGGCCCCGTGCCGCAGGTCCGCGACCTCCTTGCGCAGCCGGTCGAGATCGGCCTCCACGAACCGCACGGCCGCCCGGTACGCGTCGACGAGCCGGCGGATCGTGGCCCGGCGTTCCCGGGCCGCCGCGACGATCTCGTCAAGGCACAACCGCTCGATCCGGGGCGCCTCCCCCGTGGCGGAGGTGAACGTGACCTCGATCGGGTCGGTGAGCAGCCGGGCGAGGCGGTCGTTCCGTCGCGCCGCTGGGTCGGGGCCGTCGTCCATCGGGTCGAGGGCCAGCGACAGGCAGCCGAGGACGTGCAGCTCGTCCCAGGCCGCGTTCTCCGTCCCGGCGGTGACGCCGGTGACCGGGGCACGGAACTCCCCGGTGATCAGCGCCTGCGCCTCCAGCAGCCACTCGGCGGCCAGGCCGTGCGCGGCCCGCACCGCGTCGAGCCGTTCGCCATCCGGCATCACGCCCCGCCCCTCACCCGGGCGGCCACGACGTGACCGGCGGGCCCGGTGTCGGCTGCCCCCGGTCGGGGTGGTCGGCGAGCCACTGCCGGTGCGCCGCCGACCACGCCCCGGAGGCGCGGGTGGACTCCAGGACGTGGTTGACGAACCGGGCCAGCTCGATGCTGTCCGGGTTGTCCCGGGCGAACGCGAAGGCGTGCGGCTCGTCGGTGAACCAGGTGCACGGCCACCTGGCGTCGTGGTAGCGGCAGAACTGGGCATTGTCCCGGGGCGGCTCGGTGACCAGGACGGTGTCGGGCGCCATCCGGGTGAAGCCGAGCAGGATGTTCTCGTCCGTGCTGACCGCGTCGACCTGCCCCTGGCGCAGCATGACCAGGCAGTCGATCGGGTGGGCGGCCTGCACCGGCACCGGGAGTGTGCCGTCGGCCGTCCGGTAGGCGGCGATCGCCGCGAGCGAGGTGGTCCGCGCCGCCGCGCAGACCCGGCGGCCGCCGAGCTGCTCGATGCCCGCGTACTCCGGGGGCCCGTCCGGCCGGCCGCCGACTCGTCGGACCAGCGCGGTCTGCCCGGAGTCGAGGTAGTCGTTGGAGAAGATGACCTGCTTCGCCCGCTCACAGCTCGCCGTCAGCGAGGTGGCGATGAGGTCGACCCGGTCCGGATGGTCCGACGCCAGCATCTCGAAGGCGCCCTGCCCGGGCGGCACCACCTTGAAGGTGATCCGCTTGCGCGGCTCCTCCCCCGGCCAGACGGCCCGGGCCACCGCCAGCAACAGGTCGATGTTGAAGCCCTCGAACTGCTGCGTCTCGGCGTTCCAGTGGCTCATCGTGGCGTCCGACGGGTCGACGCCCGCGACCAGGCCCTGCCCGGGCGCCCGGCCGCGGATCACCCGTGGCGGGGTGCCGCTCGGGGCGAAGCTGCTGCGCACCGTGCAGAAGGCGTTGGCCGGCTCACCGCCGGCGGCGATCCGCTGCACGGCCGAGGGTGCCGCGGTGGGTACGGCGGCGGAGTCCGGCGGGACCGTCGTGCACGCCGCCACCGCCAGCAGCAGGACCCCGGCCAGCGCGGCCCGGACGGCCACCGGCCCGCCGCCGGGGCGGGCCGCCGAGCGCCTCGCCACCTGTGTCGTCATCGATCCCCCCGTCCGTCTCACCGGTACTCGGCCAGGCGTTGCCGCAACCCGACGACGACCGCGGCGCCGGCGAGCAACGTGACCCACGCGGCGAGCCCACCGAACTGGCGCGGCGTCGCCGGCAGGCGGTCGACGTGCCCGGCGACCACCTTGTCGCCCTCGTCGAGCCGGTTGGTGAGGGCGGCGGTCGCCGCGTCGAAGGACTCCCCGGCGGGCCCGGCGTCCAGCACCGCGTCCATGGCCCGGCGGAACGCGTCCGGCTCCTGGCTCTGCCGGGCGGTCCACACGGCGGTCAGGGTGGTGCAGTCCACCCCGTCCGGGACGTCGCAGAGCCGCCGGCCGTCGAAGTCCTCGTGGTGGCCCACCGGGTCGACGCTGGCGCCGAGCCCCAGGTAGACGTCCGCGCGCCCGGCCAGCAACGTGCCGAGCCGCTGCTGGGTGACGCTCTGCTCGTCCACGGCCCGCGCCAGCTCGGGGAACCGGCTGTCGGCCGCCGGCCAGTGCGACCACGAGGCGACGGCCAGGGCCAGTACGGCCACGACGCCCGCCGAGGCGACGAGCAGGCCGGCGTTGAGCCGGCGGCGGGTGCGCCGCCACAGCCACCACTGCACGGCCCCGAGCGCCGCCAGGGTCAGCAGCGGCATCAGCAGGGAGGCCGCCACCCACCACCGGGCGTCGACCCGGGCCTCCCGCAGCAGCCTGGTGTCGTAGTCCCACAGGGTCTGGGCGGCGGTCAGCAACTGGGTGGACAGGTAGTAGGACGCCTCCCGCGCGTACGCGGAGGCGAGCACCCCCTGGTTGGCTGCCGTTCCCGGCCCCTCGGCCACCGCCAGCGCGTCGGAGATGATGCGCTGGTAGACCTGCAACCGGGCGGCGATCGCGGCCAGCTTCGCCAGCCGGTCCGGGTCGTCGACCGCCGCGCCCATCGAGGCGTTCAGCGCGTGCTCGACCTCGTGGATCCTCCGCTGGTAGTCGGCCTTCAGGCCGGCCGCCCGGTCCGCGCCGGGCGGCAGCAGGAAGACGGCGCTGGCGGCGACGTCGGCGTCAGCCAGGCCGACGTAGATCTGGCGGGCGCTCGTGCCGGTCCGCGCGGCGGTCGCGGCGGACCGTTCGCCCAGCGTGGTCGCCGGCCCGCCCGCGCGCAGGGCGACCACGGCCGTGGCGACGAGCAGGGCCGCGAGGAGGAGCCCGTGGACGACGATCCGCGCGGGGGTCGTGCGGAGCGGATCCCGCCAGCGCGACGGGCCGCCCCGGCCCGGCTGGGCCGCGCCCCGGGTCAGCGTCGTGGTCGACGTCTCGGCCCTGCGGCCGGCTTCCACACGTACGGTCATCCGCGCCCCCGTCCGCCCCGCCGCGCGCCGCCCCCGGCTCGCCGGCCGGGTCTGGCCGGCGCGGATGGACACCAGCGGGGAAGATCCAGGATGGCAGAGCAGCCGGGCGGCCGGCCGCACCATGTCCGGTATCCGACCGGACCGACAAAGTGGACGTCAGCCGGCGCCGCTATCCGGCGTCGGCCGCGCCCGAGCGGTCCGGTTCGGCCTCGGCCGAACGCTTGGCGACGATCACCGCGACGCCGTCGAGCACCCGCTGGAGGCCGAACTCGAACGCGTACTCCGGCCCGTACGCCGCGCCGTGCGCCTCCCCGGCGGCAGAGCCCACCCGGGAGGCCGTCGGGTAGCTGCCCGACTTCACGAACGTCTTCAGCCAGGGGGCGTGCGACTGCCACCACTGGCCGTCCGTCATGCCGGTCTCGCGCTCCAGGTCGACCACGTCCAGCGCGGCCCGCGCCGCGCTCTTGACGTGCCCGAGGACCAGGGTGAGCACGGAGTCCATCTCCACGTCGTCGAGGCCGATGCCGGCCACGGCGCCCAGCTCGTAGTCGTACTTGGCGAGCAGGTTCGGGCCGAGCACGGGCCGGCTGGTCTCGGCGCGCAGCAGCCACGGGTGGGCGCGGTAGAGCTCCAGGTTCTCCCGGGCGACCTGTTCGAGCCGGGCCCGCCAGCCGCCGGGGACGTCCGCCGGGCGCCTCATCTCGCCGTAGAGCGTGTCGACCATGACGTCGATCAGCTCGGCCTTGCCCGGCACGTACGTGTAGACCGACATCGTCCCGACGCCCAGCGCCTCGCTGACCCGGCGCATGGTGAGCGCGTCGATCCCCTCGGCGTCGGCGATCTCGATCGCCGCCCGGACGATCCGGTCGACGCTGAGCCCCGGCCCGGCGCTGCGGCTGGTCGGCTCCCGGGTGCGCCAGAGGATGGCCAGGCTGCGGGCGGGGTCGATCTTGCCCTTACGCTCGTTCGACATAGTGCCGCCATCCTAACGAGTAGATACCGTACCGCGTACGGGCCGATCGATATACAAGTCACCTGTATATAGAGGCGGTCTACGGTTAAGGCCATGACGATGCAGGAGCCGACGTTCTTCATCCTGACCGCGCTGGTGCGCGCCACCCCGCTACACGGCTACGGGATCATTCAGGCCGTCGAGCAGTTGTCCGGCGGGCGGGTCAAGCTCAAGGCCGGGACGCTGTACGCGGCGCTGGACCGACTCAGCACGGAGGGCCTGATTGTCCTCGACCGGGAAGAGGCCGTGGGCGGCCGACTGCGCCGCTACTACACCCTGTCCGACGACGGCCGCGCGGCGCTCGAAGCCGCAGTGGAGCGGCTCCAGTCGAACGCAAAGGTGGCTGCCTCCCGGCTGCGCGAGGCGTTCGGTTTCATCGGGGGAGTTCAGCATGCCTGACCTGGAGCGCTCCTACCGCCGTCTACTCTGGGCGTACCCCGGCTTCTACCGGCGTGAACGCGGGCTGGAAATCCTCACCACCCTGCTCGACGCCGCCGAGCCGGGGCAGGTCCGGCCATCGCGCGGCGAGGCGGTCCACCTGTTGGTGAACGGTCTCCGGTACCGGTTCGTGCCGCCCACCTGGGTCGGTAGGCTCGCGGCCGGCCTCGTAGCGATCTGGGCGGCCGTGGTGCTCAGCGGGGCCGGTGCCCTGGCAGTCTGGGGACTCGCCAACCCCGAAGACCCCAATCTTGCCGCCTTCAGCGACGATCTGGTCGGCCGTCCGGCCTCGCTCGTCTACGAACTCCCGGACGACAACCCGCTCAACATGGCCTACGCCTACCGGACGTACGGCGAGTTCCAGGATTTCGCTGAGGAGGGCTGGGACGGTGGGCCGCCGGCGCCGATGGGCCAGAGCCGGGTCTACGAGCAGGTCGCCGAGACACCGACCGTCCTGGCCGATGCCTACCAGCACCTGACGAGCGCGGGCTGGCGGACCGGCGCCCGGAGCCCGGGTGGCGTCAACAGTCGGGCCGGCGGAAACAGCCCGAACGAGGTGTTCTGGGCGTACCAGGACGGGGTGCTGTTACGCGTCTCCGAATACGACAACCAGACCGGCATGACGATCAGCGCCTATCCGATCGAGCCGCACGGCGTGCTCGCCGGCGCGGTCGCCGGGTTCGTCATCGGGCTGATCGTGGTGTTGCAGGGGATGACCTGGACGGCTCACCGGGTCGCCCGGACCCCACGGCCGATCCGGTGGCTGATCCTGCTGCTCGGCCTGCCGGCCCTCATCGCCTGCGGGGTGAACACCCTGGACAATGTGCTGAGCATGATCCCGGACCCGGGCAGCGCCAACGTGCTGTTCGCCGCCGACTACATGTACCCGCTGGCCAACCAGATCGCCAACCCGCTGGCGGCCAGCGTCATCGCGCTCGCGCTTACCGGCAGCCTAGGCCTGATCGCCGGGGCAGCCCGAATGAGCCGGCTTCAACCCGCGAACGCGGCAGCGTCGACCGGTGGAGTCGCCGAGCACTGAGCCGGAATTCCCGCTGACAGGGTCAGTAGCCTTCGGATTCGCTCACGGCGTCGGGGTGGGCGAAGAAGGCGCCGGGATAGCGCGGCGGGTACCGCAGGGCGACGTCGCGGTCATCGGGCGGAAAGGCCCGATTGATGCCGAGTGCCACCTCGTAGCCGCCGTGGATAAGTAGCTCTTTCGCTCCCGGAATGTACTCGTTCTCGACCAGGTACCGCAGCTCGGTGAACTTGGCCCGCACCGCGTCGCCGAGCGCCACCAGATTCAGGGCCTCGGGACCGCCGTCGACCCCTGCCTGAAGCGCTTTGGTGAGGGTGCTCGTGAACGGGTCGATCTCGCTCCCGAACAGCATCACCCGGCCAGCGCCCAGCAGCGACAACTGTGCGCCGTGCCGGTGACCGGCCGGTGGGTCCGGCCGGGTGAAGTGCCGCGCGGCGATCTGCGCGGAACCGCAGTCCAGCAGGACGACGAGTCGGGTGGCCGCGCTGTCCCGCATCAGGTCGGCGACCCTCCCGAGCACGGACCGCCTGCTGGCCGGATCCTCGGTCCACCGCTCCGCGCCCTCGGGGGTCTCCCAGTGTTCCGGGCCGGTCGCGGCGTAGGAGAACAGCAACGTGTCCGACGCCGCTGCGGCGGCCCGGCGCACGGCGTCGATCACCGCCTCGGGGGACTCCCCGCGCACGAGCTGTTCGGTGTGCGCTTCGAGGAGGGGCGTACCGATGTTCGGGGAGACGAGGGTACGGGCCAACGCCCTGGTCGCCTCCACCGCCGACTCGTAGCCGTGGCCGAAGCCGTAGTCGGCGTCGGGGTCGGGGGTGTCCCGGCCGACGAGGACGGCTCGGGAACCGGCGAGGACGGGCAGGAGCGGATGTCGCCGGGGAGTCGCGTCGACTGTCATCACTCCATTCTGGAGATCGAGGGCCGGCCAGTCGATGTCCCGGCCGCGTCACCGCCGTCGAGAGTGAGCGCGGCCTGCGTGACGGCGCCGAAATCTGCGAACTCACCGGCCTGGCCGACACCAGCGGCTTCCCGGCCGGAACCCGCCTGATCGAGCCCAGCACCTACAACAGCTCCGAGGAACCCGGCCACACGTCGGGCCCAGACCGTACCTACCAGCAGAAACACCGCCAGCCGCACCCACAACACCAAGATCAATCACTCATGAAAGACCGAGGTTGGAGCCGCTACGCGACCACCAGCGGGAACAGTGCTCGGGGCGGCGCCCACGTACCGGATCAGCGACGGTGCCCCTTGGCCGGATTCGAGGCCCCACTATCGCCACTGGCGGCGACATCGCCCTCGGCCACGCCGCCCGCGCCGCGATCGCCCACCAGGCGCGCCTGGCGACCACCGAGCCCAAGCCCGCCGCCGCCGTCCTGCCTGCCCGATGGAGCATCCTCGACCTCAGTCAAGCGTAGATCGCCCCGTACTATCGATGATCTCCTGAAGGCAACCGTCTCTCTGTCTTCGGGTCCATCGATCGCCTGGTCGAGCTGCCGGTGTCCCGGGGCAGGTCGAGCAGGGCGTCCGCCGGGTCGGGGCTGGGCGACCCCGCCGGCCATCAGTCCCCCGACCGCTTCCGGAAGGGGTACCAGCGGTCGTCCCGGCCGTACCGCACCTGGACGTCGCGGCCGATGGTCCACCGGTTGCGCCAGTTCTTCACCCGGGGCGGAACGCCGTCAGCCTCGCCCGACTCGCGCAGCGCGTCGATGACCCGGGCGACCAGCTCCTTCGGCGGGCTGAACGCCGCGTCGACGGCGTCCACGCCGGCCGCGCCCGCGTACTCCCAGGCCTTGATCGCCCGGGGCAGCTCGGCCGACCGGCCGGGGTGGCTCGGGCAGCGGGACCCGCGGCGCGGCGTACGCCTCGGCGGCGGGCGTGCCGGCCAGGTGGTCGTCGTCCGCGGCGGCGATGGACCGGCGGGCGTTGCGCCGGTGCAGCTCCCCGATGAGCTCCGCCTCGCCCCGCCGCACGGACGAGCTGCGTCAACACCGCCTGATGGGGTGTCCGGCGCGGGCCGGTGAAACGGGAGCGCGGAGCCGCCGCCCACGCCGAGCCGGTCGACGGCCGCCCTCGGTCAGCGCACTGGAACCCCGCCGGAGTCGTGCCCGGCCGGGAACCCACCGGCCTCGGCCGGGTGGCCACCGCTCCCCGGCGGCCACCCGGCCGGTGTCGTCAGGCCGCCGGGGTGCTCACGCTGCGGGTGTAGCCATTGAGCAGGGCGTAGTCGCGGCACTGGCCGCCACCGCCACCGGCGCCGTCGAGCGTGGTGCCCGCCTTCCGGCAGGTGGCCCGCAGGCTGATCACCCGGCCGGCGCGGACCTCGATCGGCGAGACCATGTGGTAGTCGAGGTCCCGGAAGTTGTTCAACGCCACGGTGAGCACCGTCGTCCCGTCCACCACCAACTCCAGCCGCCCCCCGTCGCCCTGCGGGTTCTGCAGGAAGATGTCGGTCAGCACGAACACCCGCCGGGACGCCACCGTGTACTGGTCGGTGCGGGTGGCGCCGCCCGCGGCGGTGACCGCGAGCCGACGGCTGAAGGACTGCCCGCCCGCCGGGATGCCCGGCACGGGCGCGCTGGGCGTCGCCGACGGCGGCAGCGGCGGATTGCTCGGAGTCGGCCCCGACGGGCGGGGGCTGGCGGACCCGCCGCCGAGCGCCCGCTGGGCCTTGTCGTCGGCCTGCTGGGCCCGGCTGTCGGCGGCGCTGGCCTGCTGCGCCACCGGGGCCACCTGCTCCTGGGCGACCTCCTCGGCCAGGGACTTCACCGACGGCCGGAGCAGCGCATACCACAGGCCGGCGCCGAGCAGCGCAAGGATCACCAGCGCGGCGACGATCCGACCCACCCCCTGCGGCAGCAACGGCTCCTGCACGGTCGCCGCGTCCAGGGTGGCCGGGGGCGTCTCCTCCGAGGAGACCGCGACCTGGAAGGGCAGCGTCACCGGATGGCCACGCCAGCGCAGCCGCCGCGCGCGGACCCGCACCTGGACGAAGGCCGCCTCGCCGGGGGCCACCGCGAGCTGCGGCGGGCGGACCGCGACGCGGAGCCGGTTGTCCGGGTCGCTACCGGCCAACGCCAGCCCGAGCGGCGTGTTGCCCAGGTTGGACACCGACAGCTCGTGCCTGCCGCCCCAGCGCCCCCGCGAGGTGCGCGGCAGGATCTCGGGGGCGATCTCGGCGAACGGCAGCACCCGCACCGTGGCCTCCGGCACGACCTGGCCGTCCGGGTTCTCGGCCGGGGTGACCCGCACCGCGAAGGGCCGCTCGCCTGCCACCACCTGCGGCGACCGGGGCGGCTGGAAGCGGATCGCGACCGTCTCGGCCGAGCCGGGGTAGACCGAGACGGTGGGCGGCTCGGCGTGGGCCCAACCGGCGGCGTCGCCCAGCACCTCGAGCACGTACGACTCGACGATCGGGCCGGTGTTGCGGACCTCCAGCCGGCAGCTCGCCTCGCTGCCCGGGCTGACCTCGACGAGGTCGGTGTCCAGGTTCGCGTCGGTGGTCATGGCGCGACTCTAGGTGGATGCCCGCCCGTTCAATCCGCCGTGGAGGAAGACCTTGGGGCAACGCGGGAGGGCCGTTGAGCCCACGTTGACTGCACGATTGGTGCGGCGAGCGATACTCGGCGTCACCGATCGTCCGACCGAGCGCACTCGGGGGTGCTCATGCGACGCGTACCAGTCCACCTGTCCTCCACCGATGTCATCTCGCGCGCCGGGGTGGTCAGTCAGCTTCGGCCCCGGCCGGAGGTGCTGCTGCTCGACGACGCCGAGGCCGACCGGGCCGAGGTGGCGGTGATCATCACCGACGGCATCGACGAGTCGTCCCTGCGGACCCTGCGCGCGACGCGCAGCCGGGGCACGCCCGCGCTGGTGCTGGTGGTGACCCAGGTCGACGACGCCGGGCTGGTCGCCGCCGTGGAGCACGGCGTCGCGGGGATCGTCCGCCGGTCGGAGGCCAGCGCGGACCGCCTCGTCTCGGTGGTCCGGGCCGCCGCGGCGGGCGAGGGCGCCGTCCCGCCGGACCTGCTCGGCCGGCTGCTCCAGCAGGTCGGGGCGCTGCAACGGGAGGTGCTCGGGCCGCGCGGGCTGACCTTCTCCGGGCTGGCCGACCGGGAGGTGGAGGTGCTGCGCCTGGTCGCCGACGGCTTCGACACCGCCGAGATCGCCGCGAAGCTCTCCTACTCGCAGCGGACCATCAAGAACATCCTGCACGACGTGACGAACCGGCTGCACCTGCGCAACCGCTGCCACGCGGTGGCGTACGCGCTGCGTAACGGCCTGATCTGAGCCGCGCTGCCCCATCGGGCAGGCCGCACTGCCCGCAGGCCGGCACCGACCGCCGCTACCCGCCCCGCCGGGGGTCGCCACGGTGGGGACAAGGGTGACCACGGGGAGGTGTCGTGCGCTGGGGCAACCGCCGCTGGGGAGTCATGGTGCTCGGGCTGGTGGCCGGGCCGGCGCTCGTCGCGCCCGCGCCACCCGCGCCACCCGCCCCCACACCGCCCGCCCCGGCGCCGGCCCCGCCGACCGCCGAGGTGGGCTACCGGCTGGGCTACCGCAGCGAGGAGCGCCCGACCCCGGTGGTGAGCGCGGGCGCCACCGCCGGGCCCCGGCCGCTGCTGTCCGAGGGCGAGCGCGGCGACGCCGAGCGGGACGTCGACGCGCGTGCCGGCCGGCTGGTCTGGGTCGGGCGGCGGGCCGACCCCGGCGGCGCCGACCGGGGCGGGGGGCTCTACCTGCGCCGCCCGGGCGAGTCGCCGGTGCGGCTGGTCGGCGGCCCCGGCACGGTCGCCCACCCCGCCCTGTCCCCCGACGGCCGGCAGGTCGCGTTCACCAGCGACCGGGCCGGCAACGCCGACATCTGGGTGGTCCGGGTCGACGGATCCGGGCTGCGCCGGCTCACCGACCACCCGGCCGAGGACAGCTGGCCGACCTGGTCGCCGGACGGGGCCCGGATCGCCTTCGGCAGCACCCGGGGCGACCCCGCCGGGGACGTCTGGGTGCTGCCGGCCGGGGGCGGCGCCGCGGTCCGGGTGACCGACGGCCCGGCCGCCGAGGGGCAGCCCGCGTGGTCCCCGGACGGCGCGCGGATCGCCTTCACCACCACCCGGTTCGCGCCGGCGGGCGACCCGGCCTTCCGTACGGTGGCCACCGTGGCCCCCGGCGGCGGCCCGGTGACCCGCGCGGTGCCGGGCCCCCGGGACGCCGCGGAGCCGGCCTGGTCCCCCGACGGCGCCCGGATCGCCTTCACCTCCGTCCGCGACGACCCCGCCGGGGACGTGTACGTCGCCCGGGCCGGGCGGGTGACCCCGGTCGCCGCCGGCCCGCTGCCCGAGCACGAGCCCGCCTGGCGGGGCGGTGACCTGCTCTGGACGGCCACCGAGCTGGCCGACACGAGCGACGTGTGGACCGCCGACGCCACCGGCGGTGACCGCCGCGACCACACCGGCCGGCCCGGCCTGTCGGAGACCGGGCCGGTGTTCAGCCCCGACGGCACCCGGCTCGTCTACAGCGCCGACCAGCCCGGCGGCGGGGCCCGGATCGTCGTCGCCGACGCCTCGGGCGCTGACCCGCGCACCCTCGCCCCGCCGGGCACCGCCGAGCGGGACCGGGACACCGACCCGAGCTGGTCCCCGACCGGCGAGGCGGTCGCGTTCAGCCGGCAGCCGTCGGACAACGACGACCCCTCGCGGATCCTGGTCGTCGCGGTCGCCGACGGGCGGCTGCTCGCCGAGGTGCCAATGCCCCCGCACCTGATCGGCCGCGACGCCGAGCCGTCCTGGTCGCCGGACGGCCTGCGGCTCGCGTTCTCCCGGCTGGCCACCCCCCGGCGCAGCGACCTGGCGGTGCCGAGGGTGGACCGGCCGGCGCTGCCGGGCACCTCGTTTACCGTGGAGCAGTCGCTGCCCACCCCGCCGATCCCGCCCCGCCCGGACATCGTCTTCCTCGTCGACGACACCGCCTCGATGTCCCAGCCCGGGGAGGGCGGGGCGAGCGTGATCAGCCAGCTGAGGGACCGGCTGCCCGATGTGATCGAGAACGTGCGGGCGAGCCAGCCGGACGCCTGGTTCGGCCTGGCCACGTTCAGCGGGCGCGGCGGCGAGGGGGAGTACGACCCGGACATGTACCTGCCCCGCCAGCCACTGACCATCGACGACGCGGCCGTGGACGCCGCCGTGCAGCGGCTCGCCGCGCAGAGCCCGTACGGCACGGAGAACTGGTTCTACGCGCTGCGGCAGCTCGCCGGCAACGACCGGATCGGGTTCCGGCCGGACAGCAGCCGGATCGTCGTGCTGATCAGCGACACCGACAGCGTGGACAAGACCCTCCCACCGCCGGAGGAGGGCGCGATCGACGAGGGGGACCTCACCAGCGCGCTCCAGGCCGCCGGGATCGCGCTGATCGGTGTGCCCATCGCCGGCGCGGACTTCGAGCGCGGGCTGAACTACGACGGCGCGGCCGGCCGGCTGGCCGAGGCCACCGGCGGCCTGCTCACGGCCAACAGCGACCCGGGGCAGATGATCACGGCCATCATCGAGGCCATCGGGAAGCTGAAGGTCACCGTCAGGCCGAGCGCCATCTGCGACGACGGCCTCTCCGTCGCCTTCGACCCGGACCCGGCGAGGGTGGACGCCGGCACGCCGGCCAGGTTCACCGAGACGGTCTCCGTCGCGCCCGGGGCGGTCCCCGGGTCCGTGCTGCGCTGCACGCTGCGCTTCGACCTCGACCCGCCGGAGGCCGGGTCGGACGCCGTGCAGGAGCTGATCGTCCGGGTCGCCCAGCCCGGCCTGCCGCTGGTCCGGGTCGACGACGTGCAGGTCGCCCCGACCGGGCCGACCGGCGCCCAGGTGACCTATCAGGCCACGGCCGTGGACGCGGCGGACCGGCCGCTGCCCGTGCGCTGCGAGCCGCCGTCGGGCTCGCGGTTCCCGATCGGGCAGACCGTGGTGACCTGCCGGGCCACCGACCAGGCCGGCCGCACCGGCGCCGACACGGCGCTGATCATCGTGTCCGACCCGCAGCTCACCGGCACCCGGATCTGGCTCGCCCGGCTCGACGGCGGTGGCACCGGCACCCTGACCGTCACCGACCAGACCGACCTCAGCGCCCGGATCGGTGACGGCTGCCCGGCCCGCGAGACGGACCGGTCGCCGGCGTGGTCCCCGGACGGGGCCGCGATCGCGTTCGCCGACAGCAGCCGCCTCGCCGACCTGTGTGTGGTCGCGCCCGACGGCTCCGCCGCCCGGCACCCGCTCGCCGCCGGCGACCGGGACGGCCGCTCGGCGGCGGACCCGGCGTGGTCCCCGGACGGCCGGCGGATCGCGGTGACCCTCCAGGCGTCCGAGGAGCCGCCGGACATCGTCGTCCTGCCCGGCGCGGGCGGCCCGCCGACGACGGTCGTGCGGCAGGTCGGGTCGGAGCCGGCGTTCCAACGCCTGCCGTCGCCGGACCTCGCCCTCACCGTCTCCGTCGGCAACCAGCCGGCCTACCTGGGCGGCGACCCGGTCCCCGTCACCTTCACCGTGCGCAACGCCGGTCGTCTGCCGGCAGACAACGTCTGGCTGGACGTCACCCCGCCCGCCCCGCTGCTGCCGCCGCTGAGCGCCGACCCGCGCTGCGGGGCCGGCCGCCAGCTCTGCCTGCTCGGCACGCTCGGCCCCGGCGGGCAGCAGGTGGTCAGGGTCGTGCTGCCCGCGCGGGCGGCGATCGTCGCGGCGGTCGCCGGGCGGCTCACCGCGACCGTACGGGAGGTGTCGGCGACCCGTACGGCGCAGGCGCCGGTGCAGGTGATCGCGCCGCAGCTGCGCGTCGACCCGGCGATCGGGCCGCCCGGGTTCGTGACCGCCGCCGTTGGCACCGGCTTCCCGCCCGGGGCGACGGTGCGGCTGCGCTGGCAGCCGGGAATCACCGCCACCCCGGACACGGTGACCGTCGATGCGGACGGCAGCTTCCGTACCCAGGTGTTGGTGCTGCGCAAGGACGAGCTGGGCCCGCGCGACCTCACCGCCGCGCGGGTCTCGGGAGGCCGCGCCTTCGGGTCGGTACGCGCTGCCGAGCAGTTCCTGGTGGTGCCGCGCGGGCTCGACCCGCCCTTCCGGGGCAGGTGGTGAGCGGGTGATCCACGAGATCGACGACGCGCTGCGCCGGCTGGTCCGCGACGAGGCCCTGCCCGGATCCGGCGTGGACATCGTCCTCGAGGCGCCGACGAAGGAGTGGGCCGCCCGGCGCAACGCCCCCACCGTCAACGTCTACCTCTACGACATCCGGGAGGACCTGCGCCGCCGGTCCCGGGGCCTGGTCAACGAGTACGACGAGCGCGGCCAGGTGGCCCGGCGGGTCGCCCCGCCCCGCTACATCAAGCTGTCCTACCTGGTCACCGCGTGGACCCAGCGCCCCGAGGACGAGCACCGGCTGCTCTCCTCGCTGCTGCTGTGCTTCCTGCGCCTCGACGCGCTGCCCCCGGCGGTGCTGACCGGCTCGGTGGCCGCGATCGGCATGCCGGTGCCGATGACCGTGGCGCTGCCGCCGCCGGAGGACCGGGCGTTCGCCGACGTGTGGACCGCGCTCGGCGGGGAGCTGAAGCCCTCCCTCGACGTGGTGATCAGCACGCCGGTGGACAGCGGCCGGGTGGTCGAGGCCGGCCCGCCGGCCCGCGAGGGGATGGCCGCCGAGGTCGGCGACCGCGCCCGCGACGCCGCCTCCGACCGGGTCCGGCACCGCTCGGCCCGGGCGGGAAGCTGAGCCGTGGCTGAGGGCTCGCCGGCGCTGCTGCGCCGCCTCCAGCGGGTGGAGCTGGCGGTACGCGCCGCGGTGGCGGCCCGCCGCGAGGCCGATCCGCAGCCCGACGACCCGTTCCGCGGGCTGTACCTGTCCGACGAGGCGGTCGACGCCGCCCTCGCCGCCGGCCGGGAGCCTTTCCGCCCGTGGCCGGGCGATCCGGCCGACGCCTCGGCAAGGGCGTCGGCCGGATCGGGGCCGGCCGCCGGGGCTGGGCCGACGCCGGCTGGGGCACCGGCTGGGGCACCGGCCGGGCCCGCGGGAACCGGGCGGGAGCCCGGGCCGGACCGGCTGGCGGCGCTGGCCCGGGCGGCGGGGCTGACCCCGCTGGACGAGGCGCTGCTGCTGGTGGCCCTCGCCCCCGACGTGGACAGCCGGTTCGAGCTGTTCTACGGGTACCTCAACGACGACGTGACCCGCCGCCGCCCCTCGGTCGGGCTGGCGCTGCGGCTGTGTGGGCTGCCCGAGGCCGCCGCCCCGGCCCGGCTCCGGCTCACCGCCGGGGCGCCGCTGATCGACCTGGCCCTGCTGCGCGTGGACTCCCCCGACCGGCCGGTGCTCAGCCGCGGGCTGTGGGTGCCCGACCGGGTAGCTGGCTGGCTGCTCGACGCCGACGCCCCGGAGCCGTCGCTGGTCGGGTTCGCCGAGCCGGTCGACGCGGCCGGGCCGCCGCCGCCCGGCGCCGAGCAGCTCGGCCGGTCCGGGGCACGGCTGGCGTACCTGCGGGAGAAGCCGGGCGGCAGCGCGCCGGCCCTCGCGGTGGCCGCCCTCGACCACACCCGGCGCGGCGCGCTCGCCGTCGACCTGCCCCGGCTCGCGGCCGACCCGCAGGCGGCTGAGCTGGCCACCGTGCTGGTCCGGGAGGCCCTGCTCACCGGGGCGGGACTGGTCGTCGGGCCGGTGCGGGGCGACGAGCCGTGGGCGGTCTGGTCCCGGCTCACCGCCGGCGAGGTTCCGGTGCTGGCGTACGGGACGCAGCCGTGGGACCCGGCGTGGACGGCCGGCGCACCGGTGCAGGTCGACGTGGTGCCGTTGAGCGCCGCCGACCGGGCCGCCGTGTGGCGGGCCGCCCTGCCCGACCGGTTGGCCGACGGGCTCGACCCGGCCGCCGCCACCGCGCACTTCGTCCTCGGCGCCCCGGCGATCCGGCGGGCCGCCTCGGTGGCCGTCCAGCTCGCCGCCGCCACGGGCGAGCCGGTCGGCGCGGCGCACCTGCGCGCGGGCGCGCGTACCCAGAACGCGGCCGGGCTGGAGCGGCTGGCCCGGCGGATCGTCCCGGAGGTCGGCTGGGACGACCTGGTGCTGCCGCCGGCGACGCTGTCGCTGCTGCACGAGCTGGCCGGCCGGGCCCGGCACCGGGACCAGGTGCTGCGCGAGTGGCGGATGCGCCCCGGCGGCGGGCGCGGGCACGGGGTGGCCGCGCTGTTCGCCGGGGACTCGGGCACCGGCAAGACGATGTCCGCCGAGGTGGTGGCGGGCAGCCTGGGACTGGACCTGTACACGGTCAACCTGGCCACGGTGGTGGACAAGTACGTCGGCGAGACCGAGAAGAACCTGGAGCGGATCTTCGGCGAGGCGGCCGGGGTCAACGGGGTGCTGCTCTTCGACGAGGCGGACGCCATCTTCGGCAAGCGTTCCGAGGTCCGCGACGCCCACGACCGGTACGCCAACATCGAGAGCGCGTACCTGCTGCAACGGATGGAGACCTTCGACGGGCTGGCGGTGCTGGCCACGAACCTGCGGGCCAACCTGGACGAGGCGTTCACCCGCCGCCTCGACGTGGTGGTCGACTTCCCGGTGCCCGACGAGGCGGCCCGGAGGGCGCTGTGGGACCGCTGCCTCGGCGACCGGGTGCCCCGCGCCCCCGACGTGGACCTGGACTTCCTGGCCGAGGCGTTCGAGCTGGCGGGCGGGCACATCCGCTCGGCGGCGGTGACCGCCGGGTACCTGGCCGCCGGGGCGGGCCGGCCGGTGGGGATGGCCGAGCTGATCGGGGCGGTGGGCCGGGAGTACCGCAAGCTCGGCCGGCTCACCCTGGAGAGCGAGTTCGGCCCCTACCTGGGGCTGGCCGTGTGAGACCGCCACCGGGCGACGGGAGATCGTTGCCGGTCGCGGGAACGTCACTCCCAGACGGTGACCCGGACGGTGAGCTGCTTCTCGACCGCCCTGCTCACCACCAGCAGCGCGTACCGCCCGGCCGAGGTGACCACGCAGATTCCCCGGCGCTCCAGCAGCCGATCCCCGACCGGGCGGGCGGACGGCTGCCCGTACCCCGCCCGGACGCAGTCGGCGCGCTGCCAAGGGCCGGTGCCCGACAGCGACGCCGCGTACCTCGGGTCCTCACGGCTGACGACGGCGTCGTTGCCGGCGTCGGGCCACCACGAGGCGTACCCGACGTCGCGGCTGGAGCCCCAGTCGTCCTTGGTCGGATTCCAGTCGGCGGCCGTCGAGTCCAGGTCGTACGCCGTGTAGTCGGCCATGACCAGCGTCCCGCTCCGCCGCACCCGGGCGGAGGTAACCGCCTCGTCGCTCGGCGGGGGCGGTTTCGGCTTCGACGTCGGGTCGGGCCTCGACGTGGGCCCGCCGGACGGAGGGCCGGTCGGGTCCCAGATCGGCTCGGGAGGCAGCGGCGGAGCGTCCGGCGGCGAGCCGTCCGGAGCCGGGCCGACCGGTGAGGAGCTGGCCGACGGCCCCGGGGCCTGACCACCGGCGGCGGCCACGGGCGTCACGGACCCGGAGACGCTCGGGGCGGGACTGACCCTGCGATCCACCAGTCCGGCGCCCTTCGCCCACAGGGCCGCGACGACGAGCGGGACGACCGCCGAGATGACGGCCGTTTTGAGCCCCCAGCCCTGCATCCAGGACCGGCGACCCGGTTCGCGGGTGCCCGAGCGCGGTAGCCGCGACGACATGCGACGCCCCGATCGGCGTAGGATCATGAAGCCCTCCCGTCCAACGTAGACAGTTGCCCGGACCGCCGATGTTAGGTCCGTCCGGCAAGGCGCGGCCGGCCCCGCGACCGCATCGGGACCGTCGGCCGCGATCGGTGTCCTTGAGTGCGCCGACGTGGGCCGCCAGGGCGCGGCGGACTGCCCGGGGGGGCAGTTCGGGCTGCCTCTACGGCTGGCCCGGCTCGCCCTGTGCCGGGGCGAGCCGACAGGGGACGGTCGAGACGGGAGACCCTGCCGTCATCGCGCCGGGTCGTTCCGGCGAGGAGGCCCGACATGCGCGGACATCGCGAGTTCGACTCGGACGCGGCGGCACGCCCCGCCGGTGACCGGCCGTCCGGCCCCGAGCGCGACACCGACCACCTCATGTACGCCGCCGCCAGCGCCGGGCGCCCCGACGTCCTCGGCGCGTCCGGGCTGCTCGGCCTGCAACGGGCGGTCGGCAACCAGGCCGTCGGGGAGCTGCTGGAGGCGGAACGTTCCCCGGTGCACTCGGTGGTGAACTCCGGCGGCGGGACGCCGCTCGCCCCCGACGTGCGGGCCGACATGGAGGCCCGGTTCGGCGGTCAGGACTTCGGCGACGTACGCGTGCACGCCGACGGGGCGGCGCACGAGTCGGCGAAGTCGGTCAACGCGCAGGCGTACACCGTCGGGTCGAACATCGTCTTCCAGCGCGACAGCTACGACCCGGCGTCGTCGGCCGGGCAGCACATGCTCGCCCACGAGCTGACCCACGTGGTGCAGCAGCGCAGCGGCCCCGTCGACGGCACCGACCACGGCGGCGGGGTGAAGGTGAGCGACCCGTCCGACCGGTTCGAGCGCGAGGCCGTCGCCAACGCCGACCGGCTGATGTCCGCCCCGGCCACCCCCGCCCCGGTCACTCCGGCCCCGGCTGCCGCCGCCCCCGTCCAGCGGGCCGTCGAGCACGAGGGGCACGACCACCCCGAGGTGCAGCGCGCCGAGGAGATGTCCGAAGAGGACGAGTCGGCACAGACGTACGTTCAGCGGCAGGAGACCGGCGAGGAGGAAGAAGAAGCGGAGGCCTCGACCTCCTGACCTCGCCGGCCGTCCCGGTCACGCCGATCGTGCCGCTCGTGCGCAGGCCCGTCAGGCGACCCGGAAGGGGTACGACTTCGCGACGTAGCTCTGCTTGCCGTCGGGGCGGACGGCGTACACACTCACGGTCTTGAACCCGCGTGACGGCGGGGTCCAGGTGACCGAGGCGGTGCCGTCCGGGCCCGCCGCCACCGTCTGGTACGCCGAGTCACCGGTGAACTTGTACCGGTACTCGCTCACCTCGTCCCAGTTGGACGGCGGCGAGAAGACGAACGTCCCCGGCACACCGATGCCACCGGAGGCCTGCCCGATGCCGGGATAGACCGTGGAGGAGACGCCCGGCGGCTGGTGGTTGAAGTGCAGCGACCACGACGCCTCCGAGGAGACCCAACCGTTCGTGCTGCGGCTGCGTACCGTGAGCTGGTAACCCGCCGGTTCGTCGGCGGTGAAGGTGACCGTGGCGCTGCCGTCCGGGCCGGCCGGGACGGTCTGCTTCGTGCCCCCGGTCAGCAGATACTCGTACTCGGTGACCGGAGCGACCCCGACATGCGGCGTGATCCGGACGGTCACCTCGTCACCCCAGTCGGGCTGGTCGCCCACCACCGTCACGGTCGGGTCGGTGTCCGGCACCCGGATCTCGTAGCGGGTGTCGGCTGACCGGTTGCCCGCCCGGTCGAGCGAACGCACGACGAGCGTGTTGAGGAAGTCCCGGGGCGGGCTCAGCGTCAGCGTCGCCGAACCGCCCGGAACGTCGGTCTGCACGGTGCCCGGCACGGTCAACGGATCCGGGCAGACCAGTTGGCCGAGGTCGCCGTAGGCGCACCCGGACACGAGGATCGACTCCCAGGCGTACGCGAAGCCGACCACGTCGGGGTCGCCGCCACCGGAGAGGGTGAACACCCCCGGCTCGCCGACCGGGGTCGATCCGGTGTCCGAGGTCGGATAGTTGGCCGAGGTGACCTGGGCAGCCGGCGGCGCCGTACGGTCGACCGTGAAGTAGCAGGTCCGGGACCAGGCGGAGGTGTCCAGGCCGTCGGAGGTCCGGCCCTGCCAGGCGTACGTCGTACCGTCGACCAGCGCGGTGTCCGGCACCTGGACCGTGGTGACCCGGCCGGACTGACCGTGCTCCTGGCTCAGTTCGACCCGTGCCGCCGGGTCGCCGACCGGCCAGACGCCGACGTCGAGCCGCACACTGTCCCACTCGTCGGCGTCGTTGCCGACGGCCTGGAGGGTCGCGCGCTGGGCCGGCAGCGTCGGGTAGGGGGCCTGCTCCCGGCACGGGAAGCCGCCGTTGTAGAGGTGGTCGCCGTCAACCGCCGGCAACGAGTTGTAGGTGACGCTCAGCTGCAACCGCTTGTACCAGTAGAGCTGGCGGCCGTAGCTGAGGTCGCTCTCGTGCTGCGCCGACACCCGCAGCTCGACGGTGATCCGCCCGTCGTCCTCGCGGGCGTCGTCGAGGGCCGCCGCCGAGACGTCGAACGCCAGATCGGCCGGGCAGTACGTCGAGTCGCCAGCCTCGTCAAGCTTCTCGATCCCCGCCGGTGCACCCGCCCAGGTCGGCGTCTGCGTCACCGCTGCGGTACGCCAGACCTCGACGGCCCGCTTCGGGCACTCGGCCGCGCTCTGCTCGCGGAGGTACAGCTTGCCGCCGATGATCTGCCGCGCGGCGAAGCCGGTCAGGTCGAAGGTGGCGTAGACCCGGGACGTGTGGAGCTGACTCGCCCCGTCCTGCCAGGTGCCCAGCGGGGCGTTGGTGTCGCCCTCCCACTCGTGGGCGACCTGCGCGTCGGTGGAGTCGGTGTAGCCGATGTGCATCGGTATCTGACTCTCGTGGTAGGGAGCCGCGGAGGCCGCCCCAGCGGCCGACACGACGGCGAGCCCGCCGGCACCGACCACCGCCACCAGGGCAGTGGCCAAGCTCCGGCCCGTTACTGACCATCTCAAAGTGACAACCTCTCCCCGTATGCCTGCGAACCCCGAAATGACGCAGCGCATCGACGATCGTATGGATCTTCAGTTACGTCGTCCACGCTTTTAGCCGTCGGCCGACACCTCGCGAATCTGCCTCCTCGGCCTCCTGCTGGAGCGAACAGCCGAAGGTCCGACCAACCGAGCGCTGCCCCATCGGGCAACTTTCGCGGCACTCCCAAGAGGCCGCACGGTCAGTGACCAGTGACTCCGAGTATCGGACGCTCGTGTCCACGGTGAACTGACGGTGACGTGCCCGGCCCGGGAGGTACAGCGTGAAGGCGCCGGCCGAGGAACGAGGTGCGGAACGCGCTCCGGTACGCCCGGCAGCGCCTGCGCCGACCCGGCCGGCTGATGACTCGGACGCGACGACCGCAGCACACCGGGGCCCCGGGGCACGCCCATTGAGCCCGGCCGTGGCTCAGCGGTTGCAGGCGGCAGCCGGCAACCGAGCGGTGTCCGCCCTGGTGGCGCAGCGCAGGGCGGCTGGATCAACCGCGCGTCGATCGCCGACCACCGCCCGATCGGCTTCCAGCGGCAGGGCACCGAAGACGGGTTCGGCATCGTCGTCCTCCTCGGCAACGGTCCAGCCGACGACGGCACCAGCGGCCGGTGGCACCGGTCCGGAGGTTGTCGACCCGTCGGTCCACGTACCGGTGCAGCGGCTGGCGACCGACGCCGGTCCCGTCCACCGCCCCGGGCCGCAGGCCGACCCGAAGTTCGCCGCGCTGAAAGCGGACGTGCGGGGCAAGCAGCAGGTGCTCGGCGCGCACCCGCCGGCAGCGTCGGAGGCGTCGAAGGCGCAGGGCGCGGCGAAGGCGCCACAGGACGACAAGGAGGCCCAGGGCAAGGCGGCGAACGCGGAGAAGATGAACGCCGCCAAGCCCGGCGAATTCGACAAGGCCGCGTTCGTGCGCGCGGTCAACGAGGCGATCGCGGCGCAGGCGCCGAAGAACCTCGACGAAGCCGACAAGTTCGGCGACTCGGGCAAGGCGGACGCGGTCAAGGGCCAGGTGCAGGGCCAGGTCACCGACGGCAAGAAGGCCTCGGCGAACGCGATCGAGACCACCACGAAGGCCCCGCCGGACACCTCGCAGGCGGTCGACAAACCGGTCACGCCGCTGGTGGCCGACAAGCCCCCGGCCGCGCCGGGCGCACCCGACCCGGCGAAGGCCGTGCCGGACAAGGCGCCTGCGGCGGCGACGGATCTCTCCGGGGGGCCGAAGCAGGTCGACCAGCAGATGGCCGACGCGCAGGTCACCGAGGAGCAGCTCGCGAAGTCCAACGAGCCCGAGTTCACCGGGGCGTTGAAGGAGAAGGACGCCGTCGAGCAGCACACGGCCACCGCCCCGGGCCAGGTGCGCGCCGCCGAGGCACAGACCCTGACCGGCGCGAAGGCGGCTGCGGGAGCCGCCGGGGCGACGGCGATGAACGCCCTCGCCGGGGACCGCAAGCAGGCGGGGCAGTCGGTCGGGGCGGGCAAGGAGCAGGCGAAGTCCGCCGACGAGGTCAAGCGGGCGCAGGTCACCGCGACGTTGCAGAAGGTCTTTGACGCCACGAAAAAGGACGTCGAGGAGATCCTGTCCGGCCTGGACAAGAAGGTCGACGAGAAGTTCGGCGCGGGCGAGAAGGCGGCTCGGGACGCGTTCACCGCCGAACACACCCGGCTGATGGACGCCTACAAGGACAAGCGGTACTCGGGGCTGCTCGGCAAGGGCCGGTGGATCAAGGACAAGTTCGCCGGGCTGCCCGAGGAGGCCAACCAGATCTTCGTCACCGCCCGCAAAGGCTACGTCGACCGGATGCAGCAGGTCATCTCCGCCGTCGCCGACGTGATCGGCGCGGAGCTGACCCGGGCCAAGCAGCGCATCGCCACCGGCCGGGACCAGTTGCAGGCCGAGGTGAAGAAGCTTCCGGCCGACCTTCAGGCCATCGGCAAGGAGGCGGCCGGCGAGTTCGCCGGGAAGTTCGACGAGCTGACCGAGTCGGTGAACAACAAGGGCACCGAGCTGGTGCAGACCTTGGCGACGAAGTACAACGAGGCGCTCAAGTCGGTCGACGAGGAGATCGCGGCTGAGAAGGAGAAAAACAAGGGCCTCGTCGCCAAGGCCGTCGACGCCGTCGCCGGTGTGATCAAGACGATCATGCAGCTCAAGGACATGTTGATGGGAGTCCTGGCCAAGGCCGCCCAGGCGGTCATGGCGATCATCAAGGACCCGATCGGCTTCCTCGGCAACCTGGTCAGCGCGGTCGGTGCGGGCCTGAAGCAGTTCATGGCCAACATCGGCGAACACCTGAAGAAGGGCCTCGTCGGCTGGCTCACCGGGGCGATGGCCGGGGCTGGGCTGGAGCTGCCGGCGAAGTTCGACCTGCGCGGCATCGTCATGATGATCGGCTCCCTGCTGGGGCTGACCTGGGCGTCGATCCGGGGCCTGATCATCAAGCGCGGGGTGCCCGAGCCGGCGATGGGCGCGGTCGAGAAGTCCGTGCCCATCGTCCAGAAGGTGCAGGCGCAGGGCCTCGGCGGGCTGTGGGAGGAGATCCAGGACAAGGTCGGCGACCTCAAGGCCAACCTGTTCGCCAAGATCAGCGAATATTTGATCCCGACCGTGCTGATGGCCGGCATCACCTGGATCATCTCGCTGCTCAACCCCGCGTCGGCGTTCGTCCGCGCCGTCAAGATGATCATCGACTTCGTCACGTTCATCGTGACCCAGGGCGCGCAGATCCTGGAGTTCGTCAACTCCGTCCTCGACGCGATCATCGCGATCGCGGGCGGCGGGACGGGCGGGGTTCCGGCGCTGATCGAGAAGGCCCTGGCGCGGTCGGTGCCGGTGCTGATCGGCGTGCTCGCGGCGGTGCTCGGCGTCGGCGGGATCGCGCAGCGGGTGCAGAAGTTCTTCAAGGGGCTCGCCGCACCCGTCATGAAGGCTGTGGGCTGGGTCGCCGACAAGATCGCCGCTGCCGGCCGGAAGCTCTGGTCGAAGCTCAAGGCGGGTGCGCGCAAAGCCAGGGCCAGCGCGAAAGGGCTCCGGGACAGGCTCCGTCCGGGCCGAAGACGCGATGGTACAGACCCCCGGCGTAGGGGCAGATCCGATCCCGACCAGCGCTCGTCACAGGCGAAGCAACAGCACCTCGAACAGGCAGTCAAAGCGCTCAAGCCAGCGCTGAAGCGGGCGCTCGCCGAGGGCATCAGCCCGAGCCGGCTCCAGAAGAAGCTTGCCGGCTGGAAGGCAAAACACCGTCTGTCGAGCCTCTCCGTCAGCCCGTCCGGAGAGTTTACGGCGACGGTCAATCCGTCCATCACCCTGGACGACCCGAAGGGGAAAAGACTCACCGACGCAGAACTGGCGGCACTTCTGCTGCCGATCTTTCACGAGGTGGAGGAAGCCTTCAGCCGGGAGACGTCGGCGACACTCCTGCCGGACGGGTCGTTTCAACTACGGTTGCCGTTCGCGGCCGGGCAGCGGCAAGCGTACGCGGCCGGCGAGCGCAACGCACTGGATGGGCTCACCCGTTCGGAGCAACGGGCGATCCTCGCCAGCACGCGACCCGGCAGCTCATCCCTGGAAGTCGAGCCGGACGTCGTACTGTGGTCCAACCGGTTCAGCTGGCAGGGATGGCAGGAGAATCCCACGGGTGTGCGGAGAATCCCGAAGGTCCAGGCACCCTGGACACCCGGGCTGTCGAAGGCGAAGCGTGAGCGCCGGGAACCAGGCGCATACCGCCCGGGCATGATGGCGGAGCTGATCGACAGAGGCGTCACGGAGTTCGGGCTCAGCAAAGCGGCCATAGAACGGGCCCTCACCACAGGGTCGAGGGTGGGGGTGCTTTCACTTCGACGCCAGATGACTCGCGGGAGCAGTGAGGACCAGGCCGAGTACCTGACACTCCTGAACACGCACAATATACTTCGACACGGCGTCGAGGCGGGTCGATACCCGGGAATGGGAACGACCACGGCCCTTTCCAGCGCACTGGTCGACACCGGCGTTGCCGATCACGACCGGGTCGTCGCGGGCGATCTGGCTCCGATGGCCCCCAAGGGCGCGGCCTTCACGGGCAAGAAGCCGGTCCGGCGACGAGACGACCAGGGGAGCCTGGTTCCACTCAACTCTCGCTATCCACACGAGCACGAGATGGCGGAGCGGATACGCATCCGACGGGTCGGCCGGATTATCAGAGAACTTCTGCAGGCCGCAACGACACGACCAATCATGGCGACGTCAAGCGGGTACCACTTGGATAAGCTGGCCGTAGCCATCCGGCAATGGCTGGCAGCACGGGTGGGTCACGGACGAGAGCCTGCCGAGATCATAGATGCAGGAACACGCCTACGGACAGAACTGATGCGGCTCATGGCACACTATGACGGACAAACCTAGGAGCGACATGGCCAGCCAGACAGCTCGGCGGTACCACGTCCTGACAGACGATCTCGATGATGGCTTCTTCATCTCACTCGAGGATCTTCTGGGGGAGATCGCTACTACGACGGGCATCGATCTCAGATTCGTCGAGTCACGAGACCTAGGGATAGACCAAGAGGCTCACCTCTACCGGCAGGAAGACGGTCCGGTCCGCCTGACGGTGACCGAGGACGGAAACCTCGGAATCGGCTACTTCATGATCGAAGGACCGAACGAAGGCGTCAGCAAGATCGATCACACCCTCGCCACGCGGCTTTCGGCGCGCCCCCTTGCCGAATGGCAGGAACTCGCCGAACAGGCGAAGGACCACGAGCCCGTACTGCTGATCAAAATGGCGATCGCCTCCGGCGAGGACGCTGACCCGAGGACACTGCGGATTCTCGCCGACGCCCTCGACAGTCCGTCGACGAGCGTCCGACTCAAGGCGGTCGAGGCCGCGAGCCTGACCCAGTGGCAGGAACTCGCCACGCCGCTGGCGAAGATGTACGAACAGGACGATGATCCTGGCGTCCGAGACCTCGCAGGCACGGCACTTCAACTCCTGCTTGCCGCCCGATCCGGGAGACGCTGAGGCACGGTGCATCGAGGCCGCTGACGCCGCTGCCCATACGGGCAGTGAAGGATTCCCGATCAAGCGGCCCGGCGGACGTGTGACCCGCCGCCCGTACGCGGGACGCTCGACTCGATCCCCGAGGGACGAGGAGGCGGGATGCCCAACTACCTGGCGCCGGGCGTGTACGTCGAGGAGGTGGCCGGCTCGCGCCCGATCGAGGGCGTCGGCACAGCGGTCGCCGCGTTCGTCGGCTTCGCCGCGCAGGGGCCGTTCAACACCCCGACCCTGGTGACGAACTGGAGCCAGTACTCGCAGACCTTCGGCGAGTTCGCCCCGGACTGCTACCTCGGCCACGCCGTGTACGGGTACTTCATGCAGGGCGGCGGAGCCGCGTACATCGTGCGGGTCGGCGGCGACCGGGCCAGCGACGAGGCCCTGCCTGCGGCGCCCGAGCCGACGGCGATCCTCGGCACGTACCGGGTGGTGGCCCGCGCCCTGCCCGAGGGCATGCCGGACGACGTGACGGTCGAGGTGGCCGACCCGCCGGAGGGCGCGGGCGAGGACCGCTTCAATCTCGTCGTCAAGCGCGGCGGCCAGGTGACCGAGACGTTCGAGTCGGTGACCACCAAGCGCGGCAAGGACAACGTGGTGACGGTGGTCCGCGAGCGGTCCAAGCTGATCACCATCGAGGAGGCGGCGCCGACCGGCCAACTGGCCCGCCCCCGCGGCGGCGAGGTGGCGCTGAGCGCCCCGCCCACGGTCAGCGCACCGGAGTCCGTGTCCGCCGACGAGTACGTGGGCGACGCGGCGGAGCGGACCGGATTCGGCGGCCTGGAGGCGGTCGACGAGGTGACCATGGTCGCGGTGCCCGACCTGATGGGGGCCTACCAGCGCGGCGCGATCGACCTGGAGTCGGTGAAGACCGTGCAGTCCGCGGTGATCGCCCACTGTGAGCTGATGGGCGACCGGATGGCCATCCTGGACCCGCCGCCGGGGCTGTCCCCGCAGCAGGTCAAGGAGTGGCGCACCGACCAGGCCGGCTACGACTCGAAGTACGCCACGCTCTACTACCCGTGGATCAAGGTGTTCGATCCGGTGACCGGCACCAACCGGTTCATGCCGCCGTCGGGTCACCTGGCCGGGGTGTGGGCCCGCAACGACGCCAACCGGGGCGTGCACAAGGCCCCCGCGAACGAGACGATCCGGGGTGCGGTCGCCCTGGAGACGCAGCTCACCCGCGCGGAGCAGGAACTGCTCAACCCGATCGGCGTCAACTGCATCCGCTCGTTCCCGGGCCGGGGCATCCTCGTGTGGGGCGCGCGGACCCTGTCGTCCGACCCGGCGTGGCGGTACCTGAACGTGCGGCGGCTCTTCAACTACCTGGAGGAGTCGATCCTCAACGGCACCCAGTGGGTGGTGTTCGAGCCCAACGACCACATGCTCTGGGCCCGCATCCGCCGCACCATCAGCGCGTTCCTGGTCAACGAGTGGCGACGGGGCGCGCTGTTCGGGCTCACCCCCGACGAGGCGTTCTACGTCAAGTGCAACGAGGAGACCAACTCCGCCGAGAGCATCGACGCCGGCCAGGTGATCTGCCAGATCGGCGTGGCCCCGGTGAAGCCCGCCGAGTTCGTCATCTTCCAGCTGGCGCAGATGTCCGGCGGCACCAGCCTGGTCAACGAGTAGTCCCCAAAGCGTCAGGAGGCAGTCGTGCCGCTCCCCGATTTCGACTCCGCCGTCGGCCACTCGTTCGGCCTTGAGGTGGACAGCATCATCATCCGCCAGATCACCGAGGTCTCCGGCCTCAAGATGGAGCAGGACGTCATCGAGTACAAGTCGAACACCGCCGACGGCAAGTTCGCCGTACGCAAGGCGCCCGGCGCGCCGAAGGCCGGCGAGGTCACGCTGACCCGGGGCCTGACGGCGGACAACAGCTTCGAGCGGTGGGTCAAGGACTGCCGCTTCGGGAAGATGGGCTCCGCCCGCAAGGGCGGCGCGATCATCGTCTTCGACTACGAGGGCATACCGATCAAGCGGTACAAGCTCACCAACGCGTGGGCGAAGAGCCTGGAGATCAGCTCGCTCAAGGCCGGCGACACCAGCGTGCTCACCGAGAAGCTCGTGGTGACGTACGAGTCGATGGAGGTCGAGTAGCCCCATGCGCCGCACGTCGTCCCTGGTCCCGCCGCCCGGCCCGGAGCCGGCCGAGCCGGCCGCCGTCGCCCCGCGCCGCGAGACGCTGCGCACGGAGTTCCCGTTCGAGCTGCCGCGCGGCTACGTCGACGGCTCGGGCACGGTGCACCGGGACGGGGTGATGCGGCTGGCGACCGCCCGCGACGAGCTGGTGCCGTTGCGCGACGACCGGGTGCGGGAAAACCCGCCGTACCTCACGGTGGTGCTGCTCAGCCGGGTGATCACCCGGATCGGCACGGTGTTGGACGTGCACCCGGGCGTGGTGGAGGACCTGTTCGCCTCGGACCTGGCGTTCCTCCAGGACATGTACCGGCGGATCAACAGCGAGGGGCACACCCGGGCGAGCGTGGTGTGCCCGGAGTGCCGGCACCGGTTCGCCGTCGACCTCGCCGGTGGGCGCCTGGGGGAATCGTGACGTACGCGGCCGACCGCATCCACACCGAGGTCGCGTACGTCGCTTACCACTTCCACTGGTCGCTGGACGAGATCCTCGACCTCGAACACGGCGAGCGCCTGCGCTACATGGCGGAGATCGCCAGCATCAACACCCGCATCAGCCAGGGACGGTGACCCGATGTGGCCGTGGCGCCGGCGTACGCAGGGGGCCGTGCAACGGTCCACCGCGAACGCCCCCGCCCCGCCCACCGACGGCTCCCCGACTCACACCCGGAGCGCACCGCCCGCGTGGCAGAGCCTCCCGCCGCTCCAGCGGGTCACCCCGGACGAGCCACGGCTGAACCTGCCCGACACGTTCACCGGGTCGCTGGCCGCGTGGCGCGACCCGTCGTACCTGGCGCCCCTCGGTCACCTCGTCGGTCCCGCCGAGCCGGCGGGGGTGCTGCACGAGACGGCCGTGCCGGTGAGCGAGCCGCCCCGGCCCGTCCCGGAGCCCGTCGGCCGGACGCACGGCGACGACACCGGGCCGCTGCCGCTCGCGACGCCGTCGGCGGACAGCCGCCCGCCGGCACCGTCCCTGCAACGGCAGGCCGCCGGCCCGCCGGGAACCACACCGGTGCCGGAACATCCGCTGGCCGTGCCGGCCCGGGGCCGGGCGGTGCCCGTGGAGCCGATGACGGTCAGCCGGCTGCTGACCGCGCCCCCGCCGCCGGAGGAGCTGCTCCTGCCCGCCGTCGAACGCCCGGCCGACCCGACGCCGGAGGCCGCCCGACCCGACGCCGCCTCGCCCGAGGCACCCACCCTCGGACGGGACGCCCCGGCGACGGGTGACACCGACGCGACGACCCCGGCCGACATGACGGGTCCCCTCGGCGGTGACGTCCCGGGTCCGGCGTCGGATGCGGGGTTCGCGGCGGCAGCCGCCGGGTCCCTCACACCAGGCAGCGCCGGGTCCCTCACACCGGGCAGCGCCGGGCCGTCCGCACCGGACCTGCCCGTGCAGCGACTCGTCGGGGACGGCCCGAGGCCACCCCGCCGGCTCGGGCTGGGCGAGCCGATCGTGTCCCCCGTGCTCTCCCCGGTGCCCGGCCCGACCGGCGACGCCGCTCCCCCGTCGGTGCAACGTTCCACGGCCGGGCAGGGTCCCGAGCAGGTGCGACGATCCGCCGCCGGAGAGGGCCAGGCGGGCAGCCCGCTCCCGCCGGCCGCCGCGCCGCTGGTCCAGCGGTCGCCGACCGGCGGGAGCGGGCCGGTCACCGAACCCGCGTCGGCCGGTCAACCGGCCGACGCGAGTGATGCGGGAGATGCAGGCGACGCGAGTGACGCGGGAAACGCGGGCGACGCGGCACCGGCGGGCGATTCGACCACGCTCGTGGGCTCCGGGACCGTCACCATCTCCCGGCTCGACACGGAGGCCTTTCCCACCGGTCTCGGTCCCTCCCCCGTGGGGCCGCAGGCCGAGGCGGGGGCCGCCGACAGGGGCGAGAACCCGGTCGGCGGTCCCCCGCCGCCCGTCGAGGGCCTGCCGCTCGCCGGTACGCCGCGCGGCGACGCCCCACCCACCCGTTGGGCCGGCGGGGTGGCAGACCCGGGCACGGGCGGGCCGGCACCCGTCCAGACGTTCGTGCCGCCCGCCGGAGAGACACCACCCGCCGGAGAGACGTCACCCGCCGGAGAGACGTCACCTGGCGGGGGGACGGTCGCCGGTGGGGAGACGACGGCCAGCTGGGAGACGACGGCCGGCGGGGACGTGCCGGCTGGGGCGGGCGTGGCCCCGCTGCTGGGCGAGCCACCCACGTCGACGCCCTCGGGCGGCGCCTCCTCAGCGGGCGGGCCGGCGGCGGGCGCTCAGGCGATGGATCCGGCCGGCGGCCCGGGTGCGGGACAGGAGGGCCCCGGCGGCACCGACCTGCCGGTGGTGGCGCGCCTGGCGACGTCGGCCACCCCGACCGGCCCCCGCGTCGAGGGGCCGTCGACCGGCACCGGGCCGGCCCCCCACGCCGAGGCGTCGACCGGCACCGACGGCCCGTACGACGGTGGAACAAGCCCGGTCGGTGGCGCCACGGCCGGCTGGGAGGCCGGCACCGACGGCGGACCGGGCGTCGCCGGCCTCGTCGGCGGGGACGGCGGCACGGCGGACCCCACCGGCGACGCGGCCGGGCCGGCCGGCCCCGTAGGGGTGGACGCGGGCGGGAGCCCGTCCCCTCCCCTGCCCCTGGTCGTGGCCCGGCTCGTCGGTGACCGCCCGCCCCCGCTGCTGACCAGGGCCGGGCCGGTCGCGCCGTTGCCCGACCGGCCGGCCGTGCAGCGGGTGACCTGGCAGCGGGACGAGCCACCGGCCGGCGGCGGGCGGGCCGGCACCACAGCCGACCCGGAGCGGGCCGTCCCCGTGGACCTGTACCCGCCCCCGGCCGCCCCGGACCCGAGCACCACGCCGGGCACGGCGGCGTCGACCAACGCAGCCAGCTCGACCAGCGCGGAGGCCGGCGGCGGGCTCCCGCCCGTCCAGCGGTGGGTGGGCGCGCTTCCTGGAACGCCGCCGGCCAGCCGGCCCCAGGGGCGGGACGCCGCGCCGCCCGGGCCGCCGCTGTCCGCGTATGCCATCGGTGAGCTGTCGGGTCCGGTCGTGCAGCGGGCCGAACCGGTCGACGACGCCGCCCCGCCGCCCCCGGTCGACGCGCCCGCGCCGCCTGCGGCGGCCCCGCCGCCCGATGGTGACGGGGCGGCGGCCGGTCGGCCGGCGGCGTCGGGTGCCGCGCCGGGCGGTGGGGCCGAACCGGAGGAGCTGCTGAAGAAGCTGTACGACCCGCTGCTGCGCCGACTCAAGACCGAGCTGCGCCTCGACCGGGAGCGACACGGGGCGCTCGGCGGGCCGGGCTGACCGGGACCGGGAGCCACGCCGCGGACCAGGGGAAGAACGCCAGGACCAGGAGGGACGAATGGCCAAGGACGAGGTCGCCGTCGCGATCGCCTTCGTCGTCAGGATCGACGACCAGGATCTCGGCGCGTTCAACACCTGCGACGGGCTGGGCTGCGAGGTCGTCGTCGAGCAGCGCGAGGAAGGCGGCAACAACGGGCACGTGTGGCAGCTACCGACCCGGATGAAGTTCTCCAACGTCAAGCTGTCCCGCCCGGTCACCGCCGACAGCACCAAGCTGATGCGCTGGTTCTCGGGCATGGCGAACGGGATCACCCGCAAGACCGCCACCATCGAGGCCCGCACCCTGGAGGGCACGGTGATCGCCCGCTGGGGGCTGCTCGACGTCATCCCCGTCAAGTGGACGGGGCCGCAGCTCAGCCCGGACAGCCCGAAGGTGGCCGTCGAGACCCTCGAACTGGCTCACCACGGCTTCTTCGGCCCCGGGACCGGGGGGTGACCCGTGAGCGCCTCCCCGGTCACCTTCACCGCCGCCGGCAGCCCCGCCGGGCGGGGTGGCGGCGCGCCGCCACAGCTCACCCACGCCTACCTGCAGCTGCACGAGCCGCCCCGCAACGGCGGCACCGCCGCGCCGGGCCCGAAGCTGGGCCAGATCCCGTTCCAGTTCAACCCGAAGGAGCTGGCGCTGACGAAGACCGCCAAGTGGAAGCGGGACGCGCAGCGCAACGCGAAGAAGAGCGGCGTGCCGGAGTTCACCGGCTCGGATCCGGCCAAGCTGACCCTGGAGATGTTCTTCGATGCCACCGCCACCATGGACAGCTCGGTGGTGAAGCGGGTGGAGGAGCTGTTCGCCTGCTGCGTGCCGACCGACGCGAGCCGGCAGCAGAAGAAGGGCTCCCCGCCCTGGGTGGTGTTCCACTGGGGCGGGATGGTCGGCTTTTCGGCGTTCGTGGCCAGCGTCAACGCGAAGTACACCCTGTTCACCCCGGGCGGCACGCCGGTGCGGGCGCTGTGCACGGTCACCCTGGAGGAGATCTCCGGGGAGCAGCCCGGCCAGAACCCGACGTCGGGGGCGCTCGCGGCCCGGGACGTCCACGTCGTGGTCGCCGGGGACACCCTGCACTCGGTGGCCCACCACGCGTACGGGCGGGCGGGGCTGTGGCGGCAGATCGCCGAGGCCAACGATATCGACGACCCGATGCGGCTGCGGCCCGGCACCGTCCTGCTGGTGCCCGCCCTCGAGGAGCTGACGGACGGTGCCCGTGGCCAATGAGCAGTTCGCCAACGCGCTCCTCGTCGAGGTGGGCGGCAGCCCGCTGCCCGCGGAGATCGCCGCGCTGCTGACGTACGCGGCGGTCGACGACAGCCGCAACCTGCCCGACCGGTTCGTGCTGCGGTACCGGGACCCGGGCCGGACGGTGCTGGCCAAGGGCGGCTTCACCATCGGCGCCCCGGTGAAGTTGACCGTGCAGACCTCCGACCCGGGCGGCCCCGCGCCGCTGCTCACCGGCGAGGTCACCGCCGTGGAGTGCGAGCTGGACGCCACCGGCACGTTCACCGAGGTCCGCGGCCTGGACCTGGCCCACCGGCTGCTGCGCGGCCGGCGGGTGGCCGCGTACCCGGGGATGAGCGTGCCGGACATCGTGCGGAAGGTGGCGCAGCGGGCCGGGCTGAAGGCGGGCCGGATCGACCCGGTGACCGGCATCGGCGGCGAGCCGGAGGCGCAGCTCAGCCAGGACAACGTCAGCGACTGGGCGTTCCTGCACCGGCTCGCGGCGCTGGTCGGCGCGCAGGTGATGGTGCTCGACGGCGCGCTGCACCTGCGGATGCCGGAGCCCCCGGCGGGCGCGCCCGACCCGTCCGCGCGGGCCACCCAGGACCCGCTGGTGCTGGAGGTCAACCGGAACCTGATCGCGTTGCGCGCCGGGGTGACCGCCACCGCGCAGGTGCCCGAGGTGGCCGCCCGGGGCTGGGACCCGGCGACGAAGCGGGCGGTCAGCGCGACCGCCACCCCGAAGGTGCCGGGAGCGGACGGCATCGGCGCCGACCCGGCCGAGCTGGGAAAGAAGGTGGGCAGCCCGCCGTACCTGGTCGCCGACCCCACCCTGGGCTCGGACGCGGCGGTGCGGGCGGTGGCCGGCGCGCTGGCCGGCGACCTCGGCGGCGGCTGCGCGGAGATCGAGGGGGTGGCGAAGGGCAACGCCCGGCTGCGGGCGGGCGCGGCGGTGGCGCTGGCGAACATCGGCGAGCCGTTCCAGGGAAAGTACGTGCTGACCAGCACCCGGCACGTGTTCAGCGAGCAGGCCGGCTACACCACGGCGTTCACCGTCTCCGGCCGCTCCGACCGCTCCCTGTACGGGCTGACCGCTGGTGCGGCCACGGCCGAGCGGGCGGGCGACGGCCTGGTCCCGGCGGTGGTCAGCGACGTGAAGGACCCGAAGAAGCTGGGCCGGGTCCGGCTCACCCTGCCGTGGCTGGACGAGAGGTACACCACCGGCTGGGCGCGGGTGGTGCAGCCCGGCGCGGGCGCGGACCGGGGGGCGGTGCTGCTGCCGGAGGTCGGCGACGAGGTGCTGGTCGGGTTCACCGGCGGCAACCTCGACGCCGCGTACGTCCTCGGCGGGCTGCACAACGGCACCGACGCGCCGCCGAAGCTGGACACCGATCCGGTGGACGGCAGCAGCGGCCGGATCGCGGCGCGGGCCCTGGTCTCCCGCACCGGCCACCGGTTGGAGCTGCTGGAGGCCGGCAGCGGGCCCGACGGGATCCTGCTGGCCACCGGGGACCGGAAGTTCACCCTGCGGCTCGACAGGACCGGCCGGCAGGTCGAGATCGTCAGCGACGGCAAGGTGAGCGTCCGCGCCAAGGACGGGATCAGCCTCGACGCCGGCTCCGGGCCGCTGGAGCTGGCCGGGCAGAAGGTCACGGTCACCTCGAAGGGCGACGTCGGCATCGAGGGCCAGGGGCAGGTGCGGGTGAAGGGCACGGCCGGCGCGTCCGTGGAGGGCGCGACGGTGAAGGTCACCGGGCAGGGCGGCGCGGAGCTGACCGCCAGCGGCGCGGTGACCGTCCGCGGCGGCGTCGTCCGGATCAACTGACGGTACGTGAGTGAAGGGAGAGCGCCATGCCACCAGCAGCTCGCGTCGGTGACCCCACCGCGCATCCGGGCATGGTCGGCGGCCCCGGGGCGCCCACCGTCCTCATCGGCGGGCAGCCCGCCGCCACCGTGGGCACGATGCACGCCTGTTCCTTCCCGGGCACCCCGCCGCATCCCCCGTCGCCGCTGCTGCCGCCCGGCTGCCCGACGGTGCTCATCGGCGGCCGGCCCGCCGCCCGGATGGGCGACCTGACCGGCTGCGGGGCGCCGATCCTCGCCGGCTGCCCGACCGTGCTGATCGGCGGGTGACTCCGATGGCCACGGACTTCGTCGGCGCCGGTTGGGCGTTCCCGCTGCGCACCGACCCCACCGGCGGGATCGCCCTGGTCCGGGGGGACCGGGAGGTGGTGGAGAGCATCCGGCTGATCCTCGGCACGGCCCCGGGCGAGCGGCCGGGCCGCCCCGAGTTCGGGTGCGCGATCCACGAGTTGGCGTTCGCTCCGGCCGACCCGTCCACGGCCGGCCAGGTGGCGTACCAGGTGCGCCTGGCGCTGGAGCGGTGGGAGCCGCGCGTCGAGCTGGACGACGTGCTGGTCGACTTCGCCGACGCGGCCCGGGGCACCCTCTACATCGACATCCGGTACCGGCTGCGCCAGGACAACGACCCGCGCAACCTGGTCTTTCCGTTCTACGTCATCCCCGCGCACGACCCGGGAGCCGAGTGATGGCCCTGCCCGCCCCCCACCTCGACGACCGCCGCTTCCAGGACCTGGTGGACGACGCGAAGCGCCTGGTGCAGCGGCGCTGCCCGGAGTGGACCGACCACAACGTGTCCGACCCGGGGGTGACCCTGATCGAGACGTTCGCGTACATGGTGGACCAGCTGCTGTACCGGCTCAACCGGGTGCCGGACCGGCACTACGTGAAGTTCCTGGACCTGCTCGGCATCGCCCCGTTCCCGCCGGCGGTGGCGTCGACGGACGTGACGTTCTGGCTGTCCGCGCCCAGGGACGCCCCGGTCGTCGTCCCGGCCGGCACGCACGTGGCGACCGTGCGCGCGGAGAGCGCGGAGCCGGTGACCTTCGAGACGCTGCACGAGCTGGCCGTGCCGCCGTGCCGGCTGGTCCGGGTGCTGACCGTGCCGGCCGGGGGGCGGGCGACGGACCGGACCGGGGACCTGGGCGGCGCGGACCGGATCCCGGCGTTCGCGGATCCGCCGGTGGCCGGCGACGCGGTGCTGTTCGGCCTGGACGGGGCGGTGCCGGGCTGCGCCGTGCTGCTCACCATGGACTGGGTGGTCGCCGGGCGCGGGGTGGACCCGACGAACCCGCCGCTGGTGTGGGAGGCGTGGACCGAGGGCGGCTGGGAGGAGTGCCCGGTGGAGCGGGACACGACGGGCGCCCTGAACCGGGCCGGCGAGGTGGTGCTGCACGTCCCGGCGCGGCACGCGGCGTCGGTGGAGGCCCGCCACCGCGCCGGTTGGCTGCGCTGCCGGCTGCGCGAGCCCGTCGCCGGGCAGCCGTTCTTCCACGCCCCGCCCCGGCTGGGCCGGGCGGAGGCGGTCACCATCGGCGGCACGGTGAGCGCCTGCCACGCCGAGCTGATCGGCGGGGAGACCCTGGGCGCGTCCGAGGGGGTGCCGGGGCAGCGGTTCACGGTGCAGCGGGCGCCGATCGTGGCCGCCGACGGCGCGATCGGCATCGAGGTGGGCGCCGCCGAGGGCTGGCAGAGCTGGCGGGAGGTGGCGAGCTTCGCCGACTCCGGGCCGGAGGACCGGCACGTGTGCGTCGACCGGTCCAGCGGGGAGATCAGCTTCGGCCCGGCCGTCCGGCAGGCCGACGGCACGGTACGCCGGTACGGGGCGGTGCCGCCGAAGGGCGCGGTGGTCCGGATCCCGGCCTACCGCACGGGCGGGGGGCGGCAGGGCAACGTGGCCGCCCGCACGCTGAGTGTGCTGCGGGACCCGGTGCCGTTCGTGTCCACGGTGACCAACCGGGCGGCGGCTACCGGCGGCGTCGACGGCGAGTCGCTGGCCGAGACGTCGGTGCGGGGGCCGTTGAGCCTGCGTACCCGGGAACGGGCGGTCACCGCCGAGGACTACGAGCAGTTGGCCCGGGAGTCGGCGCCGGAGGTGCTGCGGGTGAAGTGCGTGCCGGCGGGCGACGGCTCAGCGGCGGTGCGGGTGCTGGTGGTGCCGGCGCTGGGTGAGCACGGCGACACCGAGGACGACGCGGCCCGGTTCGCCGCGCTGCGCCCCCGCGACGAGGTCCTGGACCGGATCCGGGCCTTCCTCGACGCGCGCCGCTGCGTGGGCGCCCGGGTGCTGGTGGAGCCGCCGTTCTACCAGGGGGTGACGGTGGTCGCCCGGGTCCGCGCCCGGCCGCGGGTGAGCACGTCCGCCGCCGAGCTGCGCCGCCGGGCGCTGCGCGCCCTGTACGACTACCTCGACCCGGTGCGGGGCGGGCCCGACGGCGACGGGTGGCCGTTCGGCCGGCCGATCCAGTCGGGTGAGCTGCACGCGGTGTTGCAGCGGGTCGACGGGGTGGACCTGGTGGAGGAGGTCCGGTTGTTCGGGGCCGATCCGACCACCGGGGAACGCGGCGAGGCGGTGCAGCGTATCGATCTGGACGTCAACGCCATCGCGTTCTCGTACGCCCACCAGGTGCGGGTCACCGGGTGAGCGGGCGCGTCGCCGAGGTCAGGAGGGGATGATGCGGGGTGCGGTGCCGGGGCTGGCGAGCCCTCACCCGATCGGGCAGGAGCTGCCCGCGGTGTACCTGGAGGACGACTTCGCGCAGCGGTTCACCGACGGGCTGGACGAGGTGCTGGCGCCGGTCCTGCTGACACTCGACTGCCTGGACGCGTACTTCGACCTGGACCTGGCCCCGCCGGACTTCCTGGACTGGCTGGCCGGCTGGGTGGCCGCGCCGGTCGACGGGGACCGGGCGCCGGACGTGCGCCGGGAGGTGGTCCGACACGCGGTGGAGGCGCACCGGTGGCGCGGGACGGCCCGGGGCGTCGAGTTGGCGGTGCGGGTGGCCACCGGGGCGCGGGTGGAGGTCACCGACAACGGCGGGGTGACCTGGTCGGCGACGCCGACCGGCGGGCCGCCGCCGGACGAGGTGCCGCAGGTGCGGGTCCGGGTCGCCGCAGCGGCCGACGAGGCGCTGGTGCGGCGGGTCGTCGCGTCCGCCGTGCCGGCCCACGTCCGGCTGACGCTGGAGATCGAGTCATGATCACCTGTGCGAACTGCGGCGCCTCCAACCCCGACGGCAGGCAGTTCTGCGCCGCCTGCGGCGAGTACCTGTGGGACGAGGGCACCGCGCGGCCCACCTCCGGGCCCGCCGTCACCCGGGGCCGGCCGGAGACCGACCGGGCCACCGACGCGCCAGCGGATCCCGTCGTCCCGGCCCCGCCGGGCCCCGGCCCGTCCACCGCAGGCGGCCCGTCCACCGCAGGCACGCCGTCCACTGCAGGCGGCCCGTCTCCCGTCGTGCGGCCGCCCGGCCCGGTCGGGCCCGGCCCGGGCAGGGACGAGCCGGGCAGGGACGAGCCGGGCAGGGACGAGGCGGGCAGGGACGAGCCGGTGCGCGCGGGCGACGGCACGCCCCAGGCACTGCAGCCCGGGCTACCGAGCACCACCCGGGAGGCGCCGAGGCCGGTCGACCCGGCGCCCCGGCCGCCGGAGCCGACCTGCCCCCACTGCGGCAGGATCAACCCGCCGGGCCGCCGGATCTGCCGGTTCTGCGGGGAATCGCTGACCGCCCCGGCCGCGCCGGAGCCGGAGCGCGCCACCTGGTGGGAACGGCTGCGGGACCGGTGGGTCCGGCTGTGGGACCGGTTGCGCCGCCGCGGGCCCCGCCGCTCCGCCCCGAAGGACCGCCGGGCCGCCGGGGCGGCCCGCCGGCTGCTGCTGGTCGTGCTCGTGCTCTGCCTCGTCGGCGTGCTGGCAGTGGCCGGGCCGCCCCTGGTGCGGCGGGCCGTTGAGGCGGTACGCGACCACACCGAGAACCCGACGTCGCTCGTCCCGGCGGCGATGAGCGCGTCGTCGGAGCGGGTCGGCGCCGGCGCCGCCCGGCTCACCGACGGGGCGAACAACCGCTACTGGGCACCGGTCGGCACGCCCGCCGACGCCTGGGTGGAGGGCCGGTTCACCGAGCCGGTGCGGCTGCTCACCGTCATCATCACCCCGGGCGTCGGCCTCCGGCGGCAGGCGTTCCTCGAAGCCGGTCGGCCGCGCGGGCTCACCGTGGTCACCGTCGACGCCGGCGGGAAGCAGAAGAAGACCGACATCGAGCTGCGCGACGAACCCGGGGAGCAGCATTTCCCCGTCGAGGCGTCGAACGTGGTGCGGATCAGGCTGGTGGTCCGCTCGACGTACGGGACCGGCTTGGATCCGGCCGTGGCGATCGGGGAGGCGGAATTCTTCGGTCGACGTTGACCATGGCCCCCGGTGGCACGGTCTCCGCGGGTGCCGGGTCGAGGCCGAGGGAGACGAGCACGTCGGCGTACCGGCGGCGGGCGTGCTCGGCGGCGGCGGCGTTGCCGGCCCGGTCGTGCGCCGCGATCAGCAGCCGCCAGCCGGCGTCGTGGCACGGGTCGATCTCGACGCAGCGGGCCGCCATCGCGCCCGCCCCCTCGGCGCCGGCGCGCAGGGCGGCCTCGGCGAGCTGCGCCGCCGCGTCTGCGGCCTGCCTGCGCAGCGTCTCCCGCTCGGCCACCACCCACTCCGCCGGGCCGTCCTCCGGCAGCAGCTCTCCGGTGTACGCGGCCACGGCCGCCCGCAGGTCGTCGAGCGCGCGCGGGTCCCCGGTCGCCCCGGGGCGGGACGCCCGTTCCAGCGCGAGCCGGAACTCGGTGACGTCGCACGAACTCCCCGAGGGCAGCGCCAGCAGGTACGCGTCGCCGTCACGGTGCAGCAGGCTCCCCCCGTCACCGGCGGGCAGGTGGGTGTCGAGGAACCGGCGCAGGCTGGACAGGGCGACGTGCAAAGTACGGGTGGCGGTGGCCGGATCGGTGTCCGGCCACAGCGCGTCCAGGAGCCGGTCGCGGTGCACGGCCCGGCCGGCGTGCATGGCGAGGATCCGGGCCACGGCCCGGGCCCGGGGGCGCAGCGGCGACCAGTTCAGCGGCTCGCCGTCCAGGCAGATCCGGAAGCCGCCGAAGCACCGTACGGTCAGCGGGGCGGTGTCCGGCGCGGCGCCACACTCGGGGGTGACCCAGGCCGTCACCACCGCCCGGGGCAGCCCGGCGTGCTCGGCGGCGGCGTGGACGGCGGACAGGCCCACCGCCCGGCCGGGCCCGGCGGGCACGCCCGCAGCGAGGGCGAGCACCCGCGCCCCCGGCACCCCGGCGGCCCGGGCGGTGCTCTCCGCGCGGCGCACCTCGACCTCGGCGTCGGGCAGCCGGGCGCGCACGGCTGCCAGCGCGAGCAGGGACTGCGACCAGGCGGCGAGCACCCCGCTGTCCACGCCCCGGGCCCGGTCGAGCAGCCGGCCGGCCTCCTCCACATCCGGCCCGCCGCGCAGGGAGCGGGCCAGCGCGGCGCAGCCGGCCGCGAGCAGGGCACCCCACCGGTCCCCGAGCCGGTCGCACTCCTCGACGACGGAGGCGGCCTCCTTGAGGTCGGCCTCCGCCCCGGACAGCGCGGGCACCGCCCGGGCGAGGCGGGCCAGCCAGGGCAGTCCGGACCGGTCGGCGTCCAGGCCGACGGCGCCGACCGCGGCGGGTGCCTGCGGGTCCCCGCCGGCCAGCGCGACGGCGGCGCGCAGCAGCCGGCAGGCCAGCCCGACCAGCCCGGCGTCGGACGGCACCCACCGGTCCAGCACGCGCGCTGCCTCTGCGGCGTGCCCGGCCAGCAGCAGCGCGCCCGCCCGTACCAGCGGGTCGGCCGCCCCGGTCAGCCGTTCCGCCTCGCCGACGACCACCATCGGGTGCCGCCGGGTGGCCGTGCGCAGCCAGCCGGACCAGTGCCCGCGCCAGTGCGGGCCGTCGGGCAGCCAGGCCGTCACGTCGGCGCGCAGGGACCGGCATTGCGACCGGGCCGGCTCGCCGCCGAACATCTCCTCGGCCCGGCGCAGCAGCGGCACCGCCGCCGCCAGCTGGCCCTCGTTGATCCGGTGCCGGGCGTCGGCGAGCACCAGCCACGGGTCCTCGGCGATGAACCAGGCGGGCAGCACGTCCGACCACGGGTCGAGGCCCCGCACGGCGACGTCGCCGCCGGCGGTGTCGAGCAGCCGGTGCACGTCGGGCCACTGCTGGGCGCGGGCGAAGCACCGGGCCGCCTCCAGCGCGGCGCCCTCCGCGGCGAGCAGCCGTCCCGCGTGGGCGTGCCAGGCCCGCGCCTCGTGCTCCCCCAACTCCTCGGCGAGGGCGGCGATCAGGTGGGCGCGCAGCACCTCGTGGTACGCGAAGGTCCGGCCGCCGTCGTGGGAGACGGTGAACGCCTGCCGGCGCTCCAGTTCCTCCAGCGCGGCCTGCCCGTCGCCGTCGCCGTCGAGCAGCCGGTCGCACCGCTGTGCCGTGAGCACCTCGAACACGCAGGTGCGGACGAGGAACCGGCGCAGGTCGGGGGCGAGCTCCGCCAGCACCGTACGGGTGAGGTAGTCCCGGGACAGCGCCGAGCGCACGCCCAGCGAGGCCACCGCGCGGCGCCGGTCGGCCAGCGGCTGGCTGCGGGTGGACAGGTAGTAGAGCTTCAGGCCGGCCGCCCAGCCGCCGAGCCGCCGGGCCAGGGCCGCCACGTCGTCGGCCGGCAGGGGCTCCCGGTAGACGTCGCGCAGCAGCCGCTCCACCTCCCAGGTGCGGAACCGGAGCTGCTCGGCGTCGACGACGACGCTGTCGGAGAACTCGTGCCGGGTCAGGATCAGCGGCGGCATGCGGCGGGTGCCGACCAGCACCCGGACGCCCTCGCGGGCCAGGGCGAGGGCCCGGTCCAGCAGCACGGACTCCCCGGGCGTTCCCTCGACCAGGTGCAGGTCGTCGACGACGAGCAGGCCGGCACCGGCGTCGGGCAGCGTCGCCTCCACGCGCTCCAGCGCCCGCGCCGGTTCCGCGTCGGACGGCACGACGCGCAGCCAGCCCACCGGACCGCAACCGGTGGCCGCGTACTGGGCGAGCAGGGTGGTCTTGCCGGACCCGGCGGGGGCGACCACCAGGCCGAGGGAGCGGGGCCGGACGTCCAGCGCGGCGATGAGCCTCGACCGCGTGAGGCTCAGCGAAGGGCTGCGGGCGGGTTCCGTCGGCATCGCGCACACCTCCCCGAGGTAGACGGCCGTCGAGCCGGCCCGGGACGAGCGATGCCACTGATGGTAGTCATCAATACGCCCTGGTAGCTGCCCGCGATCGGACACCTCGGTCGGATTTCGGCAGGGCGCAGCGTCACCGGCGGCAGCGAGGCGCGGGTGCGAGCAGCACCGGATCAGCCGTCCCGGGCCGTCCGCAGCGCCTCGTACAGCGCGCCGGCGACCAGGGCGGGCACGTCCTCGGCCCGGGCGCTGTCGATGTACACGACCCGGTACCCCTCGGCCGTGTACAGCGTCCCGCCGCCCTCGACCAGCCGGCGCTGGTTCTCCCCGGACATGGCCTGACCGGGGTTGGCGACCAGCCAGCGCAGCGCCGGGTCCCCCCGGAAGGCGTCCCGGACGCCGGGGAGCAGGGCCAGGTAGGAGTCGCCGCCCTTCGGCTCCGGCGCGGAGAACGGGTAGATGGTGACGACGCTCTTGCCGCCGGCCGCCCGCACCAGCGGGGAGTCGGCGACGAGCCGGGCGTACTCGGCCCGGGACAGCACCATCTTCAGCATGGTGAGCGCGAACCCGGCCTGCCGGGTGGACGGGTAGCTCTTGACCGTCTCGTCGTCGGGGATCAGCCGGCCCAGGGGCTGTCGGGCGCCGGCCAGCGGCACGGTGTCGAGGCTCTCGTCGTTGCCCATCAGCGGATCCAGCAGGTACTCCTCGCCGACGACGGCACGGGGCAGGGCCGGGCGGATGTCGGGGTGGCCGTTGTCCCGGGCCCAGGCGAGGAACGCGGCCATCTCGATCCGCATCGCGACCCTGGCCCTGGCCGCGGCCGCCTCGTCGTCGTACGCCATGGTGTTGGTCGGGGTGAAGCGGAACGCGCTGTGGTAGCCGGCGAGGCGGTCGACCAGGGCGCCGGCGCCACCCGGCGACGCGCCGGACCCGGCGGTCGGCAGGGGCGCGTCCCCGGCGGGCCGCGCGGCGTCGTCGCCGCATCCGACGAGCATCCCGGTCAGGCCGGCACCGGCCAGCCGGAGGGCGTGGCGCCGGCTCAGCGCCCGGCCGGCGGGACGCCCGGTCACCGGTCACCGCCGAACTGCCGCCGGATCAGCGCGGCGTACGCGGCCTCGGCGAGCACGGCGGCCCGGCGGCGCAGCGGTCGTACTCGTCACCGCGGCCCACCAGGCGGGCGACCTGCCCGCCGTCGGGCGGCAGGTCGTGCAGGGCGGCGCACGCCTGCACCTCACCCCAGTGCCCGAGGTTGTGGACGACGAACACCACGTCGCCGGCGCCCACCCCCACGGCCACGAGGGCGAGCAGCACCAGCAGGTGCAGCCAGCGCAGACCGCGGTCGGCCCCGGCGACGGCGGAAGAGGGCTGTCCCACCACGCTTCACCATCCGCTCCGCTGTCGACGGTGGTCGGCTGAGCGTAGGTGGACGAGGGCGAGAAGGCTGTCGGGTCCGCGATCCCCGGCGCTGGGTGTGGGGACCGGCGCGGCCGGGTGGCCGCCCGGGCCCCGACAAGAGCGACAAGGGCCGGCGACCTGGCGCACCGGCCCGGCGGGCCGGGCGTGGCCGCCGGGCCGCGGGCACCGCCACGGCGGTACGCGTGGACCTCAGTCCTCGGCCCGCCAGCGGTAGAACTCCTTGGCCACCGCGTCCTCCGGGCCGCGCCAGGTCTCCGGGTTGTACGGGGTGATGAACGTGTTCAGGTCCTCCATGATCTTGGCGAAGGCCGGCTTGGCGTGGCTCTCCCGCATGGCCTGGGCGAACGCCGCGTCGGTGCGCTCCAGCAGGTGCAGGTAGACGTCGTCGATGGAGTACAGCCAGCGCCCGGTGACGCCCAGCTCGACCGGCAGCGACCCCTCGTCGGACTCGGCGAACACGCGGGCGACGTTGGGCTCCGCCCCGGGCTTGATCCGGGCGACGATGACGGTCATGTTCCCGTCGTCCGACTCCGACGCGGGCACCGAGCCCTCGGCCGGGACCCAGCTGTAGAACTCCTTGGCGACGGAGTCGGACGGGTTCTGCCAGTTCTTCGGATACGGCGTCACGTACGGGGCGATGGCCTCGGCGATCTGCTGGAACGCAGGCAGTCCCCGGGCCTTGCCCAGCGACGCCTTCGGGTCCACGTTGCGCTCGATCACGTGGATGTACAGGTCGTCCAGCGACAGCAGGGTCCGGCCGATCACGCCGAGATCCTGCGGTCGGGTCGTCTTGTCGTAGTAGCCGAAGACGTCGCCGACGATGCCCTCACTGCCGGGGACGATGTGGCAGACGATCACGGACCGGTAGATCATGGCTGCTCCTCAGGTGGGTGGACACGGATCGGGTGGACATGGACCGGGTGGACAAAAACCGGGCGGACACGGATCGGGCGACTGGGCGGGTAGGGCCATCGGGCGCGTCAGGCGGCGAACCGGACCGGCAGCTCCAGCAGGCCACGGAACGGCGACGCCGCCGGCAGCCGGCGCAGCTCGTCGACCGGCACCCCGAGCCGCAGCCCGGGTAGCCGGCGCAGCAACGTCCCGAGGCCGATCTGCGCCTCCATCCGGGCCAGCGAGACGCCCAGGCAGTAGTGCACGCCATAGCCGAACCCGATGTGCGGGGCGCGCTCGCGGCGGACGTCCAGCCGGTCCGGGTCGGCGAAGTGCTCCGGGTCGCGGTTCGCCGAGTTGATCGCCACGCCGACGACCGACCCGCGCGGGATGCACACGCCCTGGTACTCGATGTCCTCGGTGGCGATCCTGGGGCTGGCCACCGGCAGCGGGCCGTCGAACCGCAGCAGCTCCTCGATCGCCGACGGCAGCAGCTCCGGCCTGGCCAGCAACAGTTCGAGCTGGTCGGGGTGGGTGAGCAGGGCCACCGTCGCGTTGCCGATGAAGTCCGCGGTGGTCTGGTGCCCGGCGAACAGCAGCAGGAAGGTGGTGGTGACCAGTTCCTGCTCGGACAGCTCCCCGTCGCGGTCGCAGGCGTCGACCAGCGCGCCGATCATGTCGTCGGCGGGGTGCGCGCGCTTGTCCTGCACCAGGTCGGCGAGGTATTGGTGCAGGCGTAGTTGGGCCTCCTGCACGGCGGCCCGGTCCTTCTCGGGGCTGCGGTTGGCGGACCCGGACGTCCTGATCACCTGCGTCCAGTCGAGGACCCGCTCGTGGTCGGACTCCGGGATCCCGAGCAGGTCGCTGATCACCAGCATCGGCAGCGGGATGGCGAAGTCGCGCATCAGGTCGCACCCGCCCCGCGGGACGATCCGGTCGAGCAGCGTGTCCACGATCTCCGCCACCCGGGGACGCAGCGCCTCGATCCGGCGCGGCGCGAACGCCTGCGACACGATCCGGCGCAGCCTGGTGTGCTCCGGCGGATCCGAGTTGAGCATGTTCTTGTTCAACCCCTCCGAGTTCGGCCCGAAGATCCGCAGGTAGTGCTGGCCGGGCCCGTAGAGGTCCTTGGACAGCCTCGGGTCGGTCAGCGCCGTCCGGGCGTCGTCGAACCTGCTGATCAGGTACGAGTCGAACCGCGGCGAGCTGACCGGGCAGACGGGCCTGTCCGCCCGCAGCCGGGCGTAGCTGGGGTACGGGTCGGCGGCGAACTCGTCGGTGTAGAGCTCCGACGCGGGGATGGGGTGTTCGGTCATCGCGACTCCTCGGGCTCGCTCCGCAGGACGTGCAGGACCTGGTACGTATGCCGCTGCGCGGACTCGCGAAGCTCACGGACCACGCGCAGCAGCCGGTCCCGTTGCTCGCTGCGGCCGAAGGCGTCCAACCGCTCCCGGTCCGCCCAGTCGCTGATGATCAGATAGCTGCGCGGGTCCTCGGCGTCGCGGACCAGGTCCTGACGCAGGCACCCGTCGAGCATGCGGATCTGCTCGGCGGCCGAGAGCCACTCGGCCTCGAACCGCTGCTCGCATCCTTCCCTGGTGCGCATCGCGAGCACCGTTCGTACGCCCGTCATCCCGTGCCTCCGGGCACCCGCCGCATTCCGATCATGAGGTCTCCTTCGCCGGCCCTGTGCGAATGGAGTCTGCGGGGCCGGGCGTCACCCCAGCGTCACGGTGCGCCGGGAACTGTGGGCCACCGGTGACAGCCCGTTGACGCCCGCTCTGCCCGGCCGCCGCGCGCCGGGCCCGCCCCTCACCCCCGGCTGGGATAGCGGCAGGCGGACCCGGCCGCCTCGGCCTGCTGCCGCTGGTCGAGCGTCACCGGCACCGCCCCGCGCGGATCCTCCGGCCGAACCTGATGGGCCCGCACCAGACCGGTCGGGCTGTCCCCGCCGAGGCAGGCGGCAGCGACCAGGACGACCGGCCCATGGGCCGAGGTGCCCGGCAGCGCGTCGAACCGGACGCTCGCCCCGACGGTAGGATCCCGCACGTCAGCCAGGCTGACCTGTCGCCAGGTGCGCTCGCCGGACGACGCCGGGGCCCCCACCGAGGTGGCGAAGCCCACGACGTACAGGTCCCTGCCGGTGGCCCGCAACGTCACGTTCCCCGAGCGGCCAGCCCCGGTGACGACGGACAGTTCGAGGCTGGTCGAGGTCGGACGGCCGTTGCGGCAGTCCGACGCCCGCAGGTCACGCGGCGGGTTGCCGTGCACGACCGCAGAGGAGACGACCCCGCCGCCGGCCACCTTGAACCAGCGCACGTCCGGCATGCCGCCGGTGTTGTCGTAGACCTTTTCACCGACGCAGAAGCCGGTGAAGCCGACCGTGCAGTCCGGCGGGATGGTGGTCAGCACGGACTCGTCCCGGGCCGCCCCGTCGCGCACATGGGCGCCGCCCCCGTACGTCACGGCGGTGAAGGCGGTCCCGTCCGGCACGGAGGGGCAGCGCGCCGCGCCGGGTGCCGTCGGACCGTCGTCCGGCAGCTCGACCACCGTGACGACGGCCATGACGGTGACGATCGCGGCGGCGACTGCGACGACGGGTACGACCCACCGCGGGCGCGGCGGCCGGGGCGGCCCGTTCCTGCGCCGCCGTACACCGGACGGCGCAACCGCCGGCTGGCCCGGGCCCTCCGTGCCCGCGCCGTCACCCTCCTCCGGGTCGCCGTCCCGTTCCCCGGCGACCTGCCGAACGGGCTCCGTCGGGCGCACCCGCGCCGCCGTCTCGTGCCAGCTCCGCCGCCACTCGTCGGGGTCGCCCCCACACGCGCCGACGTAGGCCAGCAGTACCTCCAGGGTCGGCAGTCGGGCTCCGCCGGCCGCCTCCGACAGCGTCGTCGCGCCGTAGCCGGCGGATCTGGCGAGCTGACGGTAGGTGGGGTTACCCGCCTCGGCGCGGAGCTTGCGCAACTCGTAGGCGAGGGCCTGCACCGGGCCAGCGGTCGGATCGATGGGTCTCTCCTGCCGAGCCACTCAACTCCCCTTCACCCAGCACTCCGAGCAACTCCGACTCATCGTTACCGATGCTGTCCAGCCGGGCCGGGCGGCTGTCGCATTTCCGCCAGCGGCCCCGCATTGTCCGAAGTTGATTGACCCAGGCCCGTGGGCGTCCCGATCAAGCGGACCGGCGACTAGCAATGAACACGGGACGTCATCGACGATCCGCACCCGTTCCCGAGACGAGGGAGAAGACGATGAAGGCACGAATGGTCACGGCGATCGGCACGGGCCTCGGCACCCTGGGCCTGCTCGGCGCGTTCGCCGCACCGGCCGCCGCAGCGCCGCAGCGCAACTGCGCGGTCAACCTCGACACCGGGGCGATGACCTGCGCGAGCAGCGAGGACCGGGCGCTGCGCGCGGTCGGCGCCCAGGCCAGTCTGGTCATCGCCCGCACCTACACCGGGGCGAACTACACCGGCACGGTGCTGGCCTGGGTCCAGGGCCGGGAGTGCACGCCGGCCTACGACGCCGAGTTGCAGTGGGACGACCTGCGCAGCACCGCGGCGGGCGACCTGAACAACAAGATCAGCTCGGTGCACACCTATCACCAGTGCGACGTCAAGCTCTTCGACGGCATCAACTTCACCGGGGCGTCGTCGACCTGGATCGACCAGGCGCCCGTGCTCGGCAGCATCGGCGACGGGTGGGGCAACCGGGCGGGTTCGATCAAGTTCTCCTGACCGGCCGGCGGCCGGTTGACGACCGCCGAATTCGCACCACCACCGATGGATCACCAAGCGGGGCTCCCGGACGGATTCGTCTCCGTCCGGGAGCCGTCGTTGCCTGCCGTCCGTCAGGTCCAGTCGTCGGGGCTGAACGTGGCGAGGGGGAACGCGTGGACGAGGCGGCCGGCATCACCGAACGGTGTGTCGCCATCAGCCGGGCGGCCTTCGGGCGGGGCGATCTGGACGCGGCGATCGCCGACCTGCACCGGCTCCCCGCCGGGCTGGCTGTCCGGGGCGTCCTGGCGGCCGACCTGCTGCCCGCGATCCTGAGGTCCGTCTCGCCTACGGACCGGGACCGGATCCGACAGATCACCGCCCTGCTGGAGATCGCCGAACGACACCCGCCCGACACGGCGGAGTGGCCACGGGTGCGCGCGGCCGCCCGCTCCGTGGTGCTGCTGCGGGCCGGCGCCGACGGGGAGGTGGCGGACGACCGGGCGATGCTCACGGAGCTGGGCTCCCTTTTCGACCAGGTCGGCGGTGACGACAACCCGGCGACCGCGCCGCTGGTCGGCTCGGTCCGGAGCATGCTCACGTACCTGCAGGCTCTCGAGAACGGCGACGAGGCCGCGCTGCGGCGCTTCCCGGACGAGGCGCGCCGGATCCAGGACCGGCTGGCCGGCAACCCCGCCATGGCGCACCTCGCGGACGCCTTCGCCGGTCTCGTGGACGTCATCGGGGCAAACCATCGAAACGAGGACCTGCGGCCGTCCCTCGACCGGCTCCGGCAGTCCGTCGAGCACCGGCCACCGGACGACCCGCTGCGGAGCGCCTTCGAGGAGATGTCGGTCCTCGCCGGTCCGCTGGCCGCAATGTACGGCGACGGCCCGGACGCCCCGGCGCCCGCCCTCACCGACGAGCAGCTCGCCGACGTGTCCAGCCTGACGCTGCGCCCGGAACTCGGCGCGGAGGGCCGGGCGTCGTACCACGGGGGCGTCGGCAGCGCGGTCGTCTACTCCGGCTGGGGGGCCGATCTGGCCCGCGTCGAGCAGGGCATCGAGCATCTCCGCACGGCGGTGGCCCTCGCCGGCCCCGACAGTCCCAAGCGCCCGGTCCACCTGCTGGGGCTCGCGGTCGCCCTGTACCACCGTGGCGAACTCACCAGCTCCACCGGGGACGTCGAGGAGGCGGACGGGCTGCTCGAACAGGCGCGAACGCTGGCCGGCGGGCCGGCACACCCGATGTGGGGGGCCATCAACGAGATGCTGTCGTACACCCGGCGGCGGCGCGGAGCCGTGCCGGACCCGCACAAGGTGGCCCTGGAGGGGCTCCAGGAACACGCCTGGAAGGTGTTGCTCCAGTCCGACCTGCCGGCCGCGAGCCTCGCCGCGCGGCGGGCGGCACGGGAAGCGGTCGACGTCGCCCGGCAGTGCCTCGTGTTCAACGACCCGGCCGACGCCATCCGGGCCCTCGACGCCGGCCGGGGGCTCGCCCTCCACGCGGCCACCGAGGTCCGCAACATCCCCCGTCGCCTCGACGACGCCGGCCGGCCCGACCTCGCGCGCCGCTGGCGGGAAGCTGCGGCGACCGGCTCGGCGGAGAGCCTCCCGACCGACCTGCGCCACGAGGTGCTGACCGTGCTCGCCGCCCCGGGTGGCGGCGGGGCACTGCTCGACGCGCCGGGTCTCGACGAGATCCGCACCGCCCTGGCCGCCCTCGACGCCGACGCGCTCGTCTACCTGGTGCCGGGGGACGGGCCGGTGCCGGGCTTCGCGGTCATCGCGCCGCAGCGGGGACCGACCGGTTACATCCCCCTGCCCAACCTGCACGTCCGCGACGACCTCGACGTCGAGCGGTACCTCAGGGCCCTGGCCCGGCGGGACGCGGCCATCGCGGACCCGGGCCGGGACCTGACCGCATTCGACGATCCGACCGACTTCGCCGCCAGCCTCGACTCGATGTGCGACTGGGCCTGGCGGGCGGCGATCGGCCCGCTGGTGGAGCGGTACCTGCCCACGCTCGCCCGTCCCGACGCCGGCCGGCCGCCACGGGTGGTCCTGGTGCCGATGGGGGAACTCGCCCGGTTCCCGTGGCAGGCGGCCCGCCGGTCGGACGGCACCTACGCGGTGCAACTGGTCGCGTTCTCGCAGGCCGCCTCCGCGCGCATGCTGTGCCTGTCGGCCGCCCTCACCCCCGTGCCGCCCGCACCGGTCGGCCTGGTGGTGGGGGACCCGGACACCGGACGGGTGGCGCCGGCCCTGGCCGCTGCCCGGGCCGAGGCGTACGCCATCCACCGGTCCTTCTACCCCGGCGGGAAGTACGTCGGCCGGCGGGTGGACGGCTCGACGAGCAGATCCGGGCCCGGCAGCGTCGACGAGGTCCGGGAGTGGCTGACCAGCACCAGCCCGGGCTCCGGCGCCATGCTGCACCTCGCCTGCCACGGCGTCATCAACACCGACCCGGAGTCCGCCACCTCCTACCTCCTGCTGGACGGCGGCGGGCGGTTGACCGCCGAGGAGCTGGTCGAGCTGACGGCACGGTCGCCGGACCGCGACATCGGCCTGATCGTGCTCGCCGCCTGCCGCACCGGTCTGGCGATCAACGGGTACGACGAGGCGTACAGCCTGGGCACCGCGTTCCTCGCGGGCGGGGTGCGGTCGGTGCTCTCGACCCAGTGGGCGATCCCCGACCGGGCCACCTCGGTGCTGATGTACATGTTCCACCACCACGTGATGGCCGAGGGGCTTCCCGCGTGGGAGGCGCTGCGGCGGGCGCAGATCTGGATGCTCGACCCGGAGCGGTCGCTCCCGGACCGCATGCCGGCGCGGCTACGCCAGCAGTTGCACCACGAGGAGCTCGCCCATGTCGTCGCCTGGGCCGGCTTCGTCCACTGGGGATGGTGAGCCGCCGGCTGGTGGCCCGATCAGGAGAGGGAGACCGTGGAAGAGGACACCGAGAAGCAGCTGCGGGCCCGGCTGGCCCGGCTGACCGGAGCCGCCCGCACGCGCCCGCTGCTTGAACTCTTCCAGATCCTCGCCGACCGGTACTGGCGGGCCGGCCCCGGGCGGCCGGCCGGCCTGCCCGCGCTCAACGAGGCCATCGACTGCCTGACCGAGGCGTACGGCTATCTCCCGCCCGGCGACCCGATGCGGGCACAGGTCGCCAGCCAGCTGGGGTGGTTCCTCGGCATGCGGCAGATCGCGCACGGCGGGCCGGAGGGCGACCGGCAGCGGGCGATCGGACTGCTGGAGGAGGGGCTCGCGGCAACCAACCTGCCACCCATGTTCACGTGCGTCGCGCGGATAACCCTGGGCCAGCTCTACCTGGCCGCGGTGGTCCGCGGGTTGCAGTCGCTCGACATGTCGACCCTGCTGGCGGGAGCGGACCACGGGCCCGCCCGCACGGAGGCGGAACGGGCCATCGACTGCTTCCAGCAGGTGCTGGCCGGCGACCTGCTCGGCACGGAGTTGGTCGAGGGAACGCAGGCCATGCTGACGTGTGCCGAGACGGTACGGGACCTGTTCGTCGGGCTCGACTCCGGCACCGGCACCGGCATCGACTTCGAGCCGATGATGCGGGCGATGGCCGCGCTGCAGGAGGTGCAGCGACGGATGGCGGACGGGATGGAAGCCGGCACGATGCCCCGGCTGCCGAACCTCCTCGGCGGGCGGGCGACGGCCACCGTGGACCCGCTGGACTTCCCCGTCACGGTCCTGCACGGGCCGGAGCCCGCGTCCGGCGCCGGCGACCGCCGCGGCGGAGGCGATGACCCTGGCCCGCCGCGCGTCGAAGAGCCGCAGCGCGCCAGGCGGTCGGCGGCACCCGTCGACCTGGCGGCGCTGCGGCGTGCCCTGCGGGAGCGGGTGGCGGGCGGCGGCGACCCGTACGCCGCCCTCGCGGCCCTGCTGCGCCCGGACGCACCGCCGCCACCGGCCGGGCTGGTCGACGACCTGGTGGGACTGGCCACCTCCGTCACCCACGCGGCGGGCGCCACCGCCACCGCCGCCGACCGGGTCGTGCTGGCCGTGGCGCTGTACCTGCGCGGTCGCGACGACACCGACGACGGGTGGGGGGACGCCGACGACGACGTCCGGGCCGCCGCCGTGGCGTTGTCGACCGCCGCGGACGCCCTGCCCGCCGACCCGTCCGGCGCCGTTCCGCTCGCCGTCGACCTGGCGGGGCTCCTCGACGGGCGCAACCCCGAGGGGCGGGTCGGCGACACCCTCCACGACCGGTTCGTCCCGGTGGCGCAGGCGCTGCGCGGCGCCCGGGTTCAGGCGCTGGCCTGGTCCCGGCCGGACGGGACGCGCCTGCTGCTGCACACGGACGACGGCAGGTTCCGCGACGGCCGACCCGACGGTGCCCTGCCGCCCCGGGTCGTGGTCGTCGGCGCCGAGCCCCTGTCCGACGACGACGCCGTGGTCTCCCACGTCGCCTCCGCCCGGCAGGCGGGCGAGTTGGCCGGGCGGGTACCGCTCCGGGTCACCGAGGCCCCGGTGCTCGTGGTGGACCCCCGGGGCGGCCACGACGAGGCGAGCCTCGTGCGCCTGTGCCGCCGCCTCTACCCCCGGGCGGTCGTCCTGGGCCGCGCCGACGGGGGCAGCGACGGCCCCGGCACGCCGGAGGAGGTGCGTCGCCGCCTCGACGCGTCGATGCTGCACCTGACCTGCGGCGTCAGCGCCATCGGGGCGCTGGAGCTGGCCGGGCCGGCCGACCTGGACCCCGCCGCGATCACCGGGCGGACGACGCGCACCGCGACCGAGGGCGGCCTGGTCGTCCTGCCGCCCGCCGGCGACGGGTCCGTGCCGCTCGCCGAGGCGTTCCTGGCGGCCGGCTTCACCGGGGTGGTGGGCTGGACCCGGCCGGTGCCCCGCCCGGTCGCCACGCTGATGCTGGCCGTCCTGCACACCGGGCTGGTCCGCGGCGGGCTGCGGCCGGCCGCCGCCGTCCGCTCGGTGCGCCGGTGGCTGGCGTCCCCGGACCGCAGGACGCCGGCCGGGCTGGCACCGGCCCCCATGGACGTCACCGGCCCGGCCCTCGCGGACCCGGTGTACCGCAGCGCCATGCTGTACCACGGGATCTGAGCCGGCGGCGGCTCAGTCCCCGGGGCCGGGAACCTCGATCACGAGGGGGACGGTGACGGTCGCCCAGTCGTACGCGCCGTCCTCGGCGGACGCCACCAGGTCGCGGTGCTGGACGGCACGACCGACCCGGTCGAGGAAGCCCCGGATGGCGAGCGGCCCCCGGGCCGCGCCGCTCGGGTCGCCCAGCGCCGGCATCTCGAACGGCTCCGGGCTGAACTGCTCCTCCGCCACCACCAGCTTCAACCAGTCCCGCGCCCGCCAACCCGGTTCGGGCACGGAGCCGGCCGGCGGGGACGCCACCACCCGGCGTCCCCGCAGGGCCGCCGCACGCCCGCCCGGGGCGACGTGGTCGCCCGGAAACAGGTCGGCGTGGACCCGGAACCGCTCGGTCAGGTCCAGCAGGACGCAGAACAGCCGCCGGTCGCTGCGGTTGTGCAGCCGGACGAAGAATTTGGGCGGCACCCACCCGGCCGGGCCGGGCTCGTAGCGGAGCCTGACCACGCCGTCCCCGTCCGCCTCGACGGGCGGACGGGTGAGGGGCGCGATCGCCTCCCCCGGTCGGGCCGCGACCACCTCGACGGCCACCGCGCCCGCCAACCCGGTCACCGGGTTGGTGAGGTCGCGCAGCTGCCGCCACCGGGCGATGTGCTCCAGCTCCCGGACAGCCCGCCGCGCCCCGCCGCCGACGATGTCGGTCAGGTCCCCGGTCAACCGGGCGCCGTGCCGGTCCTCCACCCGGGCCACGCCCGGGCGCGGCGTCCGTACCCGCAGTTCCGGGACCGTGTCGGTGCCCGCCGGGTCGACCGGACGCAGGTGCGCCGACGGCCCGCCGTCCGGCCCGGCCGTGTCGAGTGCGGCGAGCACGGCGGCCACGGTGGCACCGTCCTGGTCCGCGCCGCCCACCGCCACGGTGGTGGCGGGCAGCGGCACCCGGCTGAGCACCACCCGGTACTGCCTGTCCGGCTCGGGCCGCCATCCCACCGGCTCCACCAGGCTCCGTTCGGCGAGCACCTGGACGACCTCGGCCTCCCGCGCCGGCGACCCGCCGACGACGGCGACGCGGACCGCGCCCGCCGTGGCGTCGGGGGGCGGGAGCAGACCGTGACAGCTTCCGGCGTTGACCTCCCACCCGTCGCGGGCGTACCGCAGCACCAGGCCGGACGGCGGCGGCGCGAGGCGTCCACCGAGGAAGGGCCGGTCGGCGATGCCGCGACCGGGCGGAACGAGCTGCGGCACCTGCTGGTACGCGTTCTGCTCCACCTCGACCTGGGCGGCGATCAACAGGTCCCGGTACGTCGCCGTCGGGCCGAGCCGGCCGAGCGCGCGCAGCAGCGCCCAGCTGAACAGCCCTCGCCGCCGGCCGCCCAGGTCCATCTCCTGGGCCGCCTCGTGTGACCGGCTGGCGGCCAGGACGACGTGGTCCGGCGCGGGCGGCGACGGGGGCTCGTCACCCGCCAGCTCCGGCAGCAGCAGCTCCCGCGCCGGCTGGGCCGGCATCGGCTCCACCGCGCGGGCCCGCGCGCCCGGTTCCCGATCCTCAAGTTTCCGGGTGGCGCCCGCGGAGTGACAGCTGTCGAGCACCACGGCCACGTGTCCCGCCCGGCGGGCGACCTCGTCGAGCAGGATCGACAGCTCCTTGTCCAGCAGGTCGGGCACGCCGTCGTGGCGGCTGTCCGCGCAGACCAGGGTCTGCACCATGTGGGACGGTTCGGCGTACCACCAGCGCGGGGCGGGAGCCTGCGATCCGTGTCCGCTGAACCAGAACAGGGCGGTGTCCACGGAGCGGGCCCGACCGAGATGGGACCGCAGCGCCCCGATCACCGCCTCCCGGGTGGCCTGCCCGTCGGACAGCACGAGCGCGTCGAGGTCGACGCCGGGGGCCGTGCGGGTCTGCAGGTAGGCCAGGGCGTCACCGATGTCGGCCCGGCACCCGCGCAGGTCGGACACCGCCGGTGAGCGGTACCTGTCGATGCCGACCAGCAGGGCGTACAGGGTGCTCATCCGGCCTCTCCCGGGCCGACGTACAGCCAGCCGTGTTCGACGAAGTCCTTGGCCGGCAGGTCCACCGTGACCGGGACGAAGTCCGCCGGCATGGGCGGTTGGGTCGCGTGCGCGATGACGTCCTGGAACAGCACGTCGGGCAGCCCGAGGACGAAGTCGACGGCCGGTCGGGCGGCCAACGCCTCCCGCAGGGGCGGGCTGTCGAGGATGCGGTGCACCGCGACGGCCGCCACGCCGACCCAGCCGTTGGCCGCCGCCTTGACCAGTCCCCGGTGCAGCGCGACCCGCAGCCGCAGCCGGTCCGCCGGTTCCCGGCCGGTGTTCAGCTCCCGCAGGTGCCGCTCCAGGCCGCACACCAGACGGGAGATCACCACGGCCTCGTCGATGCCGACCGGCAGCACGGTGAACTGGCCGTCGCCCTGCGGTTGAGGGGTGACGTCGGAGTCCGACACACCGGCCGCCCGCCGGGCCAGTGACAGCAGCGCGACCAGGTCCCGCTGGACCTGCTCGGCGGCGGCGGTGCCGCGTCTGCTGTAGCCGGACACGTCGGCGGCCATGCACAGCCGGACCGCCGCGCCGTCCACGTGGCAGCCCGGGGAGAGCGTCTCGTCGAACCTCACCGACTCGCGCAGGCCGGCGCTGTACCGCTCCCGGCCACCGGCGACCCGCACCCGGACGTCGAGGGTTCCGGCGACCCGCGTCGTCCCGGCCGGCAGCTCCAGCAGCGCGTGCATGCCGTGGGCGCGGGGTACCAGCAGCTCGCCGCGCGGGTCCTCGTACGCCCAGCCGAACTCGTGGCGGTGGATTCCGAAGACGTGGGCGCGGGACGTTGCCGCCCGGCTCGCCAGCCTGCGCAGCCAGCCCGGGCGGGTCCGGGCCGCCGCCACGACGTGTGCCGCGGTCGCCGACGCCGGCTCGGCGTCGTCGCCCGGGTAGGTCAGGCCGAGCGCGCCGCCGTCGCCGTCCAGCCGCGCGGCCAGCGCCCGCACGTCGGCCAGCGTCACCTCGAAGTACGCGGACGTGTACCGCTGCCCCCTCGGCAGGGCGTCGAGGTCGAAGGCGAACAGCGCCCCGACGTACGACCCGCCCGTCGCCTCGGCCCGGCGGCGCAGGTACGCCGGCAGGTCCCGGACGGGCACGGGGTACAGCAGGGGCCGCCCGCAGCGCACCGGGATCGGGACGGTGGCCGACTCCCCGTCCGGGGCCCGGTCCCCGGTCGGGACCAGTTCGCCGTGGGCGAGCAGGTCGGCTTCCCGCAACTCGTCGACCGCGCCCTCGCACTGGTCGGCCGCGCCGGTCACCGGGCCGCCCCCGAGACCCTCGCGACCCCGCCGCGTCGCACGGGTGCGGCGTGCCGCCAGGTGAACGCCGCACCGCCCAGCTCCACGGTCTCGCCCGGGCCGCAGGTGCCGGCCTGCCGGCCGGCGGCCGAGCCGTCCGGGGAGTAGCGGATCACCAGGCGGATGTCGGAGGACGCGGCGGAGCTACGGGACGCGGTCACCTCGCCGTACCCGGGCAGCCCCGCCGATCCGGCGGTGAGCGCGGCCCGGCGGCCCGCCAGCGGCAGCTCGCGCTCCTCCCCGCCGGGTGCGCGTACCCGCAGCTTCCCGGCGAGGGGCGGGGCCAGCCGCCGCCGGCGCACCCACCACCCGACCCCGGCCAGGGCCAGCAGCAGGACGCCGCCGACTGCCCACCACCTGAGGCTGCCGCGCTCGGCGGAGAGGGACACCCGGGTCGCCCCGCCGTCCAGTCGCGGCGCGAAGGTCAGCCCGAGGTCACCGGTCAGCACGTCCGCCCACGGTGAACCCACGTCGCCGCCGAGGGTCAGCGTCGTGCTCACCGTGACCTGCGACATTGGCGCCACCCGGCGGGGTCCGGCGTCCCACTCGACGGTTACCGGCACGGTTGCGGTGCCGCCGGCGGGCAGCTCGACCGGGCCGGCCGGCACCGTGAACCGGAGGTCCGGCCGGTCACTGCGCACGGCGAGGTGATCGACCACCAACGGGATTCTCGTGGCGGTCGACCGGAGCTGGACCTCCAGCCGGGTCCGGCCGGCGGCGAGCCGGCCGGTGGCGGCGGGCCAGGTCACCTGGATGCCGTGGGTCACGTCGTCGCCGAGCACGCTGCGGGCCTTCGCCGCGCGGGCTGCGGACTTGGGCTGCTCCAGCTGCTCGCCCAGCCGGTCGATCGACGCGGGCGCGAGAATCCGGGCACCCGGGTAGACCCTGGCCAGCAGCGGCGCGCCGGTCGACCCCGCCAGGGGCACGGCGTACGCGTTCAGGGAGGTCTTCCGCAACGACCGGCCGGCCCCGGCCAGCTGGTTCCACGCGTACCCCTGCTCGAACGGGTACGCGCTGCCGGCCGGTGGTTCGTGCCGCCCGTCGGTGAGCAGGACGACCGTCGCGATCTGCGGCCTGCCCTGGCGGTTCAGCAGCCGCAGGCTCGTCTCGATCGCCGCGCCGATGTCGGTGTGCCGCCCGTCGGCGGTGGGCGGCAGCTTGCCGACGACCTGGTCGGGAGAACGGCCGGCCGGGCCGTCGTGGACCACCCTCGCCGAGTCCGCGAAGGTCACCAGGGCGATCCGGTCGTCCGGCGCGAGCGCGGCGAGGAACGACCGCAGCGACGCCTTCACCCGCTCGTACCGCCGGCCCTCGCGCATCGAGCGGGACACGTCCACCAGCACCACGTAGTCGCCCGCCACCCGGTTGACGCCGAGCGCCGCGTACACCTCGTCGCCGGTCGCCGGGGCCGCCGTCACCGGGCCGGCGGGCAGGCCCACGGCGGCCAGCGCCGCGAGCGCCGCCAGGAAACCCGCGGCCGTACGTCGAACACTGCCCACTGATGGTCCTCCCCCCATGCCGTCCGTCGACTGTGCCTGACGGACGGGACCGCCCGACGCCGGTGACGCGGTCCGTCAGACATGACCGAGACGCCCGCCGCGGCAGCGGACGGGACCAGGGAGGGAGCACGGGGTGCACGAGGAACCGCAGGGGCCCGCCGAGGAGGAACCCGCCGCCGGGGCGGGTCCGCAGGCGGTCGCCCCGGAACCCGCCACGGGCCCGGATCGGCTGGACGAACTGGCGCAGCGGCTGGGCGGCGAGCTGGCCGGGCTCCGGGCCGAGGTCGCCCGCGAACACCACCGCGCGGCGGCTCGCGAGCAGGTCATCGACCGGCTGCACGATGAGAACCAGCGCCTGCGCGCCGGCGAGCGGCTGCTTCTGCTCCGCCCGTTGCTGACCGACCTCCAGCGGCTGCGCCACGACCTGCTGCGCACCGCCGCGGGACTGCCCGCCGGGTTCGACACCGCCGCGGCGGCGGACATGCTGCGCAGCTATGCCGCCAGCCTTGAACTGACCCTCGAACGGGGCGGCGTCACCGTGCTGGTCCCGGTGCCCGGCGCCGCGTTCGATCCGTCGACGCAGCGGGCCACCGGGACGGTGCCGGCCGTCGACCCCGGCCAGGAGGGAACCGTCGCCGAGGTCGTCCTGGACGGCTACCACGACGTCGAGGCGGGGCGCACGGTCGTGCCCGCCGCGGTCAGGGTCCACCGCTGGCTCCCCGACCCGGATCCCGTCTTGGCCGGAACCGGGCCGGAGCCCACGAGCACCACCCAGCCCACGCCCACCCCGTGACAGCCCAGCGGAACAGCGGACCAGCGGACCAGCGGACCAGCGGACAGGAGCACCATGTCGGACGAGAACCTGACCTTCTTCGGCATCGACCTGGGTACGACGTACTCGGTCGTGTCGTACATCGACGAGACCGGCCGGCCCGCCGTCGTCCGCAACGTCATCACGAACAACGAGACCACCCCGTCGGTCGTCTACTTCGAGGAGGGCGCCGGCGAGGTGGTGGTGGGCGAGGCCGCCAAGCACGTGTCCCGGCTCTACCCGTCCCGGGTGGTCGAACGGGTCAAGCGGAGCATGGGCAGGGAGGCGCAGTGGGAGTTCGACGGCACCACGTACACCCCTGAGTCGATCTCCGCGCTGATCCTCAAGCAGCTCGCCCAGGACGCCGAGTACTACACGAAGCGCCCGGTGCGCCAGGTGGTGATCACGGTGCCGGCGTACTTCGGCCTACTGGAGCGGGACGCCACCCGCAACGCCGGCAGGATCGCCGGACTGGACGTCGTCGAGGTCGTGCCCGAGCCGGTCGCCGCCGCCCTGCAGTACGACCTCGACGGCGAGACCACCCGGACGGTCCTGGTGTACGACCTGGGCGGCGGCACCTTCGACACCACGGTCATCCGGATCGACGCGGACGCCGTCGAGGTGCTCTGCACCGACGGCGACCAGCAGCTCGGCGGCGCCGACTGGGACGCGCGCCTGGTCCAGTACCTGGTCGACGAGTTCGTGGGCCACGCCGGGCCGGCCGACGATCCGACCCTGGACGAGGAGTTCATGCAGGACCTCGCGCTGACCGCGGAGGAGGTCAAGCGGCAACTGTCGACCGTGATGTCGCGCCGGGTACCGATGCGCTACGCGGGCGCGTCCACGTCGGTGGAGGTCACCCGGGAGACGTTCGAGGACGTCACGCGGGACCTGCTCGACCGGACCGTCGAGTACACCGAGCGCACCTTGCACACGCTGGGCGACAAGCTGGGGATCGCCGAGCCGGCGGCCGCCATCGACGAGGTGCTGCTGGTCGGGGGCTCCAGCAAGATGCCGGCCGTGGCCCGGCGGCTGGCCGAGAAGTGGGGCTGGACGCCACGCCTGCACGACCCCGACCTGGCGGTGGCCAAGGGCGCGGCCCGGTTCGCGCTCAGCCGGGCGCTGTGGGCGTGGGACGGGCAGGGCGCGGCGCCGACCGCCGAGGAGAAGCAACAGCGGGCGTCGGCGCTGGCGCTGGCGCTCGGGATGGACGAGGAGTCGCTGACCGCCAGCGCCAACAGGCGGATCGTCACCGTCCTGCCGAAGTCCTTCGGGGTGAAGCTGCAGGACACCTCGGCGCCCGAATGGCGGTCGCAGCCGGAGAAGATGTACGTCGAGCACCTCATCCACGCGAACGAGGCGCTGCCCATCGAGGGCCGCGAGCTGGACGCCCGCACCATCGAAGACGGCCAGACCGCCGTGCGGATCGAGATCTACGAGCAGGCCGGCGCCGCCGAGAGCCCCGACCTGGCGGCGAACAAGCCGGTGGACCGGGGCGCGGGGGTCATCGGCGGCCTGCCGCCGCTGCCGAGGCACTCGCCCGTCGCCATCAGCATGGGCGTGAGCGTGGGGGGAGAGCTGAGACTGCACGCGGTCGAGCCGGGCTCCGGGCAGGAACTCACCATCGAGGTCCAGGTCAGCGTGCTCAGCGAGGACGAGGTGCACCAGGCCCGGGAGGTCGTCGCGGCACTCACGGTACGGGGCTGAGCTGATGGCGTTCGACCAGCGCGCGTACCTGCGGGACGTGATCATGCCGCTGCGGGACCAGCCCGGCGGACTGTCGCCCACGGACCTGGCCCGGCACTACGCGGTCACCCCGGACATGTCCCCGGCCCAACTCCGAGAGCAACTGACGGCGATCCGGCGGCTGTGGAACCAGCGTTCGGGCGGCGTCGACGCGGGGGCCCGGATCTGCGCGCAGCTGTTCAGCCGGGACGAGCAACTGCGCGCCGAGCACGGCGCGGACATGTTCGAGCCACGGTGGTGGCGGGAGCGGGCCGAGGAGCACGACCGGGGATCCCGCGCCGAGTCCGAGCGCTTCGCCCGGGACCTCGCCCGGTCGTACGGCGCGCTGGGCCGGATCACCCGGGACCAGCTCAAGGAGGTCGCCGGGCACTGGCCGGGCCTGGACCCGGGCCAGATCGACGAGGCGGTCCGGCGCGCCGGCCTGGCGGTGGTGGATCCGGTAGAACTGCCCGCCGGCTCCGGCATGGAACGCACGGCGTACCGCGCGCTGGTCCGGCTCCAGGACCTGCTCGGCGTGCCCACCGTCGTCCAGGTGGTGCACCCCGAGGGCGCTCCGTTCCGGTTGCTCGGCCCGGAGGCGGTGGCGCTCGACGCGGCCACGGTGCGTGCCCGCGCGCAGGAGGCGAACCGGTTGGCCGACGCCACCGCGGTCCGGACCCGCAAGGAGGCCCTGGGTCTGCTGGAGCGGGCCGTGGGCGACGGCGTGGACCTGCGGGCGCTCGCGATGTTCCAGGTCGTCGAGCGGCTCCGGGCCGGACGGGCCAGGGGAATCGCGGACGGCATGCTGGTGCCGATCGCCACCGACGCCGGGCTGGCGCAGGGCGACGCCCAGTCGGTGGTCGCCAGCCTCCCGGTCGACGCGGACCCCGAGGCCAGCCCGGCGGACAGGATCCGTGACCTGGTCGCCGACGGGCAGCTCCTGGCGGCCCGGCAGGCCCTGGCGGTGCTGCCGGCCGACGACCCGCACCGCGACGAGCTGCACAGTCAGGTCGACGCCCTGCTGAGCGAGGTCGAGTCGCTACGGCGGGCCGCCGACGAGGCGGCCCGGACGGAGCGCGAGGAGGAAGCAGCCCGGCTGCTGCGCTCGGCCCTGCGCATCGCCGGTGACGACGACGGTCTCGCCGACCGGCTGGGCGCGCTCGCGCCGCCGCCCCCGCGCGACCTGTCGGCGCGGGCGGTGGACACCGGTGTCCGCCTGACCTGGACGGCACCGCCCACCCCGGCGGCGGAGGTGCGCTACCGGGTGGTCCGCGCCGACCGGCCGCCCCGCTCGGCGACCGACGGCGAGGCGGTCGTGGAGGGCTCCCTGACGGAAACGACGGACGGGGCCCCGCCGCCCGCCCGGACCCTGCACTACGGCGTCTTCGCCAGCGTCGGCGGGGACTGGTCACGACCGGCGACGGTGCGGATCCTGGTGGTGCCGCCCGTGGCGGCCGTACAGGTGTGGGTGCGCCCCGACGAGATTTCCTGCGCCTGGCGGGCGCACCCGGCCGCGGAGGGCGTGCGGGTGCGGCGCACCCTCGGCCGGCCGCCGGTCTCCCCGCAGGACGGGGAGCCGGTGACCGCAGGCCACACCGGGCTCTCTGACGACACCGGCGACGGCAGGACCGACCGGTACTACGGCATCGTCGCGGTCTACCGCGACGAACACGGCGAGGAGGTCGCCTCGCCGCTCGTGGTGGCCCGCGCGACGCTGCACGGCACGGCCCCGCCACACGTGGAGCGGCTGCGGGCCCACGTCACCGCGGTCGACGCGCAGACCGCGACGGCCCACCTCGCCTGGCTCACCCCCTCCGGCGGCACGGTGTCGGTCCGCAGGTCCGAGCTGACCCCGTCGTGGGCGGCGGGAGAGCGAATCCGCCGCGACGAGATGGAGGGGTACGGCGAGGCGCTGGTCAGCGACCGGCTGGAGCAGGGGGCGGAGACCCTGCTGGAGGTGACCGTCCCGAGCGGGCGGTTCGTGTACGTGCCGTTCACCGTCGACGCGGCGACCGGTACCGCCGTGGTGGGCGAGCCGGTCCTGCTCGGGGTGGCCGAACCGGTCCAGCAGCTCGTCGCCCGCCGCACCGGGGACGAGGTCAACGTCGCCTGGGTGTGGCCGTCCTCGGTGCACCTGGCGGAGGTCACGTTCACGTCGCCGCACGGCCCGCCGGTGGTCCGGCGGCTGACCCGTAACCAGTTCACCGAGTCGGGCTGCCGCATCCCGGTCTCCTCCGGCGGCGGCAGGGTCTCCGTCCGGACGGTCGAGCGCGGCCCGGCCGGGGAGACGTTCTCCGTCCCCGAGTCCGTGCCGGTCGACCGCGTCCCCGTGGCGGTCGGGTACCACCTCCAGCGCGCCGGCGGGCCCTTCAGCCGCAAGCGGCTGCTGAGCGTCGACGTCGACCGGCCGTGCGAGGGGGTGGAGCTGCTCCTCGTGGCCGCGGCGGGCCTGGCCATGCCGGTACGACCGGAGCAGGGCACCGTGGTGGCCCGGGTGACCGGTCTCTGCCTCCAACCGGACGCGCCGTGGCAGATGCCCTTCACGATGCCCTCCGGCCTGGCCAGGCCGTACTGGCTGCGTTGCTTCGTGATCCGGCCGACCGGGGCCCGGGTCACCGACCCGATCCACGAGATGAAGGTGTCCTGACATGCCCACGCCCTCCTGCCCGTACTGCTACGCCAAGATCGACCTGCGGGCGCCGTGGTTCCGGTGCACGGGGCGCCGGTCGCCGGGCAAGGACCCCTGCAAGCCCCAGTGGGACGAGGCCAGGGACCGGGAGATCGGCATCAAGGAGCTGGTGCTGCCGTCGTTCCCGGGGCCCCGTCGCGCCCTGCGGGCGGTGACCGCCTCGGCGTGTCCGCACTGCGGCGCCGAGTCCGCGGTCAAGGTCTGCCCGACCTGCCACAGCCGGCTGCCGGCGACGTTCGGCGAGGGGCGCAGCCCGCTCATCGCCATGGCGGGCGCGCGACACACCGGCAAGAGCGTGTACCTCAAGGTGCTGTCGTACCAGTTGCGGCACGGCATGGGGCAGCGCTTCGGCGCCGACGTCCGGCTGGTCGGCGACAGCCAGTTCCGGGCCGAAACCGGTGGCGGCAGGGACTTCCTCGACCCGGCCGGCGCGCTCTTCCCCGACGGCGGGCTCTACCAGCGCACCAGCCAGGCGGAGTTCGGCCGGCGCGAGCCGATCGTGTTCGCCTGGCGGCAGAACCGGGGGATCACCGGCTACGAGACCACCTTCCTGTCCTTCTTCGACACCGCCGGGGAGGACCTGATCGACCAGGAGACGGTCGACAACCTGCGCTACCTCGGCGCGGCCGACGCCCTCATCCTGCTGCTCGACCCGTTCATGATCCCGCAGGCGCGGGACCGGATCCGGCTGCCCGCGTCGGCGGTCGACACGCACGCCAGCACCATCGACGTGGTCAGCCGGGTGACCGAGAACCTGCGGATCAGCCACCGGCTCGGTGGCCGCCGGAACATCACGATCCCGGTGGCGGTGGCGTTCGCGAAGATCGACGCATTCTTCGACGTGCTGGGCCCGGACCATCCGCTGGTCCGCCGTCCGGCGCCCGGTCCCTTCTACGACGAGCAGGCCGGGCGGGTCACCCACGAGCACGTCCGCGCGTTGCTGCACGAGTGGGGGGCCGACGACATCGACACCCACCTCACCCTCAACTACCGCCACTTCCGCTACTTCACCGTCTCGGCGCTCGGGGCCGAGCCGGACTACGACGAGAACAAGGTCGACGCGCGCGGGGTCCAGCCGTTCCGGGTCGACGAGCCGCTGCTGTGGCTGCTCAGCGAGTTCAACGTGGTGCCGCGCACCAGGGCCGCCCGATGACCGGTCGGTTCGAGACGTTGGTCTACACCGACTGCCGCCCCGGGCAGGGGCTCAAGGGTGGCGCGGGGTTGCAGTTCCAGGCCCGATCCTCCGACGAGGCCGCCGCGGGGGAGGATCTGGTCAGGAACAACCTGCTCTACGAGCCGCCGTCGTCGTGGATGGCCGACCGGCGGCCCGTCGCGCAGTACCCGCCCTCGTTCGCGCACATCCGGTCCGGCGGCCTCCTGGCCACGGCATCGGGGGTCTACCTGGGTCGCGAGGCCAACGGCACCCGGGAGGGCAACCAGCTCACCCACGCCGTCGTCACCACCGACCCCGCCAGCTACGACGACCTGCGGCCGGCGCAGCTGTTCCGCGCGGCGTTCTGGTCGACCGAGCCGGCGCCGACGACCCGCAGCGCGCCGGTGGAGCTCACCGGCGGGGTGGGTGCCGCCCTCTCCCCCACCCACGCGCGGGACTTCGTGCTCGCCCAGCCGGACGGGCCGATGACGCTGCTCGCCCTGGTCTCCGCCCTCGCCGAGGCCGGGCAGCCCGGCCGGCGGCGGGTGCTCTTCGTCGGCGACGACACGGCGTCGGTCGTGTCGTGGATCGTCGCGGGCACCCTCCTCGTGCCGCGTGAGCGGGCGCTGGAGTTGGGGTTCAAGGTGTTCTCGACCGACCCGGCGCGTTCCGCGCTGCCGATCGTCGCGGTGCTGCCGGAGTTCGCCGGCTCGGCCGGCCGGGTCGACAACGAACTCGGCTACGCGGTGTTCGACCTGTGCCGGCACGCGCACACCCCGGTGGCGCCGACCGCCGCCGCCCGCCGCTGGGTGGATCTGTTCCTCGCGGAGGACCCCCGGGACGTGGTGGACGCCCTGCACGTGGCGACCGAGTCCGGGATCACCGGCGCGGGCGAGCAGTCGGACGAGGCCGCCGCCGCGCTCGGGCTGGCCGCCATCCTGCACCGGAGACCGGACCCCCGGCACGCCGAGGCCATCGTGGGCTGGTTGCGCACCGGGCCGGCGCGGATGCGCCACGCGTACGGCGTCGACGTCGCCGACCTGTTCGCCGAGACCCCCGAGCGGTGGCCGCAGGAGGTGCTGGTGCTGCTCGACGAGGTCGGCTGCGACGGCCTCGTGCCCGGCCGGGCCGCCGAGGTCCGACTCGCGCTCATGATCAGCGAGGTTGAGGCCGCCCGGACCCGGGGCGTGGTGACGGATCGGCCGCTGCCCACGCTGCCGGCCGGCGAGTGGAACGCGGACCACGACGAGCAGGCCCGGCAGATCCTCACCGAGTCCCTCACCTCAGGGGTGCCGCCGCTGCGGTTCGCCGCCCTGCTGCGGGTGGCCGCCCGGTTCTGCGTCGACGTGCGGTGGGACGACATCCGGGACGCCGCCGAGCCGTTCGTCGGGTACTGGGCGGATCATCCCCGGGAGATCCGTCCTCGCGGCTGGCCGTGCGAGGCCGTGCTGCGCGCCCGGCTCATCGCTGTGCTGGGCGAACGCGCCCTGCTCGGCGAGGCGGCCCAGGCCGAGATCGGCGACACCTGGCGGGAGTCGCTGCTCCCCCACGTCAGCACGCTGCGGCCGCAACTGGCGGAAGCGGTGCTGGGCGCGACGGTACGACACGGCGAGAACCGGACCGCCCTCGTCGAGCGCCACCTCCGCGAGGCCCGGCACGAGCCCGGGTGGTTCTCCTGGACGGCGGGCGCACTGTGGAGTCAGGCCCCGCCGACGACCGCCGAGCTGGAGCTGGTGCGGGACCTCGCGCCGAGCGGCGCCCGGCCGCCCGCGCGGGTGTACCGCCGGCTCGTCGCGCAGGTCACCGGCAGCGCGGTGCCGACCCCACGGCTGCTCGACCTCTGCCGGGCGCTGATCGCCGGCGGGTTGATGACGGCCGGCCCGCAGGTGCACGGGGAACTGAAGGACGACGACACGCTGAAAACCATCGTCGCCGAGCTGCGCCGGGGCCCGGACGGTGAGCGCACCGCGACGCTGCTGCGGCACCTGCGCGGGTGCTCGCCCCGCCTCGTGGAGATGCGGCAGGCCGATGTCGCGGCGGCGCTGGCGCGGGTGGTCGCCTTCCAGTCCCTGGACGCGGTGCTCGACCGGCACCCGGCCCTGCTACTACCCCTCGTCACCCGGCTGGCCGAGGCGCTGCACCACGAGGACGCCGTGGCGCCCGCCGTCCTGTCCTACTACCTGCTCGCGGGCGCGGGCCAGCCCGCGCCCCCGCAGGCGACGCTGCTCGAACAAGCCCTCGGGCACTGGCTGACCCGGGCGCAGGACGAGCGGATCGAACGCGCCGGCCGGCACTTCGGCCAACTCGACAGCGCCTGGCGTGACGGCTGGCAGCGACACGTCGAGGCGTACCGCAGCCGGCGCCGGCGCTACCGACTGACCCACCCGTTCGGGCGCCGGTGACCGATGCCGTACATCTGGCTCTTCACCTACGTGGCGGCCTGCGTGGTGTGCCTGGTCTTCGTCTCCGCACCGCTGGCCATCGTCGGTTTCGGCGCCGCACTGGTCGGCGGCCTGGCCCTGGCGCTCGGGCTCGCCGGCGTCGTCCTGCTCGGCCGGGCGTCCTGGGCCCGGGTGCGCACCCCCGAGCAGGTCCGCCGGGGCATTCTGCTGGGGCGGGTGGCGCCGGCCTTCGTCCGCCGCGACCGGGCCTGGCCACAGTACTTCGCCGCCCAGGTGCTGCTCGACGTCCGCGCCGTGGCCGAGCGGGCCCTCGCGATCACCCGTCGGGTCTGGACCCGGCCGCTGCCGTGGGCGCGGGCCAACCCGGTCTGGTGGCCGCTGTACGTACCGGTCGTCGCCGTCCAGCTCGGCGTGTCGCTGGGCGCCGCCGCCGGTGTTCTGGGCGTCGCGCTGGTCGCGGCGGGGGTCACGGCGGCGGCCTGGCTGGTCGGCGGGGCCGTGGTCCGGCTGCTGCGCGGGGTGGACGCGGGCTGGCAGGCGGTGCGGCGCTCCCGGGCCAGTTGCCGGCACTGCTACGAGCTGGCGGTCGTGCCCGCGTACCGGTGCCTCGGGCCGCACCCGACGGAGGACCGCCTGGCGGGCGACGACCTGCACCGGGACCTGCGGCCTGGCCTGCTCGGCGTGCTGTGGCGGCGCTGCGGCTGCGGCTGGCTGCTGCCGACCACCGTCCTGCGGGCCGCCTCCAGCCGCCGGCTGGAGGCCCACTGCCCGAGCTGTGGGGAGGCCCTACTGCCGGGTGCCGGGGTGGTCACCGACGTCCGGATGCCCGTGTTCGGTCCCGCGTCGGCCGGCAAGACCCAGCTGATCATGTCGGCGCTGGTGGGGCTGCACCAACGCGGGGAGGACGCCGGCGGCGAGGTGTCCCTTCCCGACGAGCGCGACCGGCAGCGGCACGAGATGTACACCCGGCTCATGCGGGACGGCGGGTCACCGGCGAAGACGGACGCCGGCGGCCCGCCCGTCGCCGTCACGCTCCGGCTGGCCCTCCGATCGCGGGTCGTGCTGGTGCACCTCTTCGACGCAGCGGGTGAGAACCTCGTCGACCGGGAGCAGAACGCCCGGCTGGCCTACCTCGACCACGCCCGCTCGCTGATCTACGTCCTCGACCCGTTCTCGGTGCGGCGGGTGCGCGACGGGTACGCCGAGGGCGCGCCGGACGTCTTCGCCGCGGCGAACCCGGCGACGCACGACCCGGAGGACGCGTACAACGCCACCGTGCAGCGGTTGCAGGACTACGGGGTTCGCACCCGCCGCCGGCGGCTGGCGTTCGTCGTGTCCAAGGCGGACCTGCTCGGGAAGCTGTCGGCCGGCCCGGTGGAACCCGACGGGGTGCGGGCGTGGCTGGTGGACAACGGGCTGGGCAACCTCGTCCTGGCAGCCGAGCGCGACTTCGGCGAGGTGCGCTTCTTCCTGGTCTCCGGTCGATGCCCGGGCCGGGAGGGCGGTTCAGGGCCGGCGAGTTGGATCCTGGCACGGGAATGGGGCAGCCTTGACTGACGGCGGACGGCAGCAGTTCCCACCGGCCCACCGTGCCGCGCGGCTGGCGATCCTCGCCGCCCTGGCCGGCGTGCTGGTCGCCGGCCTGCTCACGGGCGGCCTGACCGGCGTCGTCGGCGCGGCCTGCCAGCGCGGCGCGAACATCATCGCCCAGCTCTGGGCGCCGCTGACCCGGTGACGTCAGGCGTCCCGGATCACCGTGCCGCGCGGCCCGACCGACAGGTGCAGGGCAGCCTGCCCGGGATGGTCGAAGACGTGTCCCACCAGAGGGTCCCGCACCAGGCGGTCCAGGGCGTCGCGGATGCTGCGCACCCCGAGCCGCAGCGCCTCCGGCCGGCGCATCACCTCCTGCACCCGCAGCACGACGGCCTCCTCGTCCATGGTCAGTCGCACGCCCCGACGGCCGGCGCTGGCGGTGAGCTGCGCCAGCAGCTTGCGGACGATGCGATCGACGAACTCCGGTCGCAGGATGTCGAAGACGGTGATGCCGCCGCCCAGCCGGCCGAGCAGCTCGGGCCGCCCGAGCCCGGTGGTGAAGTGCTCGCGCACGGCGCGTTCGAAGTGCGCGGTGACCGTGTCGTAGTCGGGTAGTTCACCGCCGTCGAGCCAGCCGTACGTCTCGGCGGCCCCCAGGTTCGACGTGAAGATGATGACCGTCTCGGAGAAGTAGGCGGTGTTGCCCAGCGCGTCCGTGAGCCGACCGTCGTCGAGCACCTGGAGGAACTTGTCGAACACCGAGGCGTGCGCCTTCTCGATCTCGTCGAAGAGCAGCACGCTGAACGGGCGCTGGCTCACCCGGTTCGTGAGCTCCCCGCCGCGTTCGTGGCCGACGTACCCGGGTGGCGCTCCGGTCAGCCGCTCCGCGGAGTGCGACTCGGCGAACGTCGACATGTCGAACCGGGCCAGCGCTGTCTCGTCGTCGAAGACGAACTCGCTCAGCGCCCGGGCGAGCTCCGTCTTGCCGACGCCGGTGGGCCCGACGAAGAAGAAGATCCCCTTGGGGCGCGACTCGGAGCTGTGCGGGTCGGCCACGAAGTCGATGCCGACGGTGGCGGCCGTCAGCGCCCGGCGGACCCGTTCGACCGCGACGGGCTGGCCGATGACCCGTTCCTCGACTGCGGGGGCGAACCGGGTGAGCCGGTCCCGGACCTGCCGCCAGGGGTCCCGCCGGGGGCCGAAGAGGGTGCGTTTCATCAGCGTCCGGGGCTCGTCCAGCGGGATGCGCTGGAGCTTGCTCATCCGCCACAGGCCGTCCAGCTCGGTGATCGCCATGCCCTCGCTGAGGTTGGCCAGCACCCTCAGGTCGTCGGAGGGCCGCCGGGCGTCGGCCGCCTGGTGGAAGTGGCGGGCCTGCTGGTGCAGGTACACGTGCCGCTCGTCGAAGGTCGGCAGCGCCGCCTCGACCACCTGGACGTACGGCCGGTCCCGGTAGAGCCAGGCCGGCAGGGTGCCCAGGTCGTCGGCGACCAGCACGAGCAGGTTGCGCACCGGGCCGGTCTGGGCCGCTTCGGTCATCGCCTTGGCCATGGTGCCCAACAGGCGGCGCTCGGCGTCCCCGCCGCGGTCGGGCGGGGCGAGCATCAGATCGACCAGGTCGACGATGAACGCCGACGAGGTGGCGCCCTGCCGCAGCACCGTACGGATCGCGGCCAGCGCGTCGTACGGGTTGCTCAACGTCGGCGCCGGGGCGTCGCGCAGGGCTGCGGCGAACCGGTTCCGGACCGCGCCGGCCCGGCCGGTCGACGCCGCCGGCTCGGGCTCGGCGGCCCGGTCGCCGCCTGCGGCGGTCAGCCGCTGGAACTCCCGCTCGTCGTCCGGGCCCGCGAAGCTCAACCCGTCGACCAGGTCGTAGTAGCCCGTCAGCTGGTAGCCGAAGACCGACAGCAGCCCGGTGACCGCGTTGCGCAGCGGCTGGAACGACCGGTCCCACCGGACCAGGTCGCGGACGTTGCCGTGGATGATCACGTGCCGGCCCCGGGCGATCTCCGCGGTGACCCGCTCGATCCAGGCCGCGGCCGGCCGGGCCGTGGGCCGGTCTGTCGTGCCGTCGCTCACTGCCGGCTCCGGTCGTCGTGGCCGGCGCGCTCCCGGGCCTGCCGGGCGGGCGGCCGGGGCTGGCCGGGTTTGCCCTCCCAGTGCAGGCCGTCGGCGGCCACACCCTGCCGGCCGAGCTGGGTGTGGAAGCGTTCGAGCAGTTCCTCGGTCAGGTCGCAGCGGAAGGTCTCGCCGTCCGGCGAGGTCTCCACGACCGTGTCGACCCCGTCGCTGCGGTACTCCAGCCGGTTGCCTCGGCCGTCACCGGCGTGCACGGTGAGCTCGATGGCCGATCCGTCGGCGCGCTGGGCGACGAAGACCACCGTCGAGTCCCGCTCCGCCAGGCTGCCCGACACCACCCGCAGGCCGGCGGCGGGCAGCGCGGCGCTGGCCGCCTCCACGATGACCGCCATCCGCTCCAGCTGGTCGAGGCGGGCGTCGACGTCGGCCGTCACGGCCTCGACGCGACGGCGCAGCCCGTCCACCCGGTGCTCCCAGCGGCTCAGGTTCCCGGCGTCCCGTTCCTCGCGCAGGTCGTCCACCTCGACGCGCAGCTCGGCCGCCTCGGCCACCGCGACCCCCGCCGCCTCGGCGTCGGTCAGCACGACGGCCAGCCGGCTGGCGAGCTCGTCGGTCTCCGTGGCCAGCCGCAGCAGCTGTCCCTGCCGGTCGCGGACCGTCTCCAGGTGCGCCCCGACGGCCGCGCCGAGCCGCTGGTGGGTCTCGGCGAATCGCCGGGCGTCCCCGGTGCGGTCCTGCGCCTCGGCCCGCAGCGCCGCGACGGACCGGTGCCCGGCCGGGTCGAGGCGTTCGCGGTCGACCAGCTCCTGGAGCGGTTCGAGGATGAGGTCCAGGGCGCGGCCGTGCTCCCGGCGGGTCAGCTCCCCCGCCACGGCGGCGGTCAACGCGTCCGCGCGGCGCTCCGCGCGACGCAGCTCCCCGCCGGTCCGGGCGAGGCCGGCCTCGTCTGCGGGCTGGGGCAGCGCGGCGAGCCGGGCGACCTCCGCGGTCACCTCGGCGCCCTGGGGCAGCGCCCGGGACGTGTCGGCGAGGTGACGCAGCCGCGCCGTCAGGGCGTCCCTGCGCGCGGTCGCGGCCACGATGCCGGCGTCGAGCCGCCGCTGGCGGGCCTCCTCCTGGCGTCGCCGACGTTCCTCCTCGCGTCGCCGCCGGGCGGCCTCCACCTGGGCGCGGCGCGCGGCGTCGAGCGCGACGGTCGTGTACTTCGGGCTTCCGGACATCATCGGCCTCTCTCGTCGGTCGGCGCGGGATCGCCGGACGGCTGCGGGGCACCATCGGACGGCGCGAGCACGACTCCCCGGGCCGCCATGCCGGCCTCGAACCCGGCGCGGAAGTCGGCCACCGGCGGAACACCGATCCACTCGACGCCGTCGCCGGTCAGGTGCAGCTCGATCCCCGCCGAGACGTCCCGGTCCGGCGGCGGGTGCCGGTCGGTGAGGAAGTGCAGCCGCTGGTTCGCGGAGCCGCGCCACCTCAGGTCGGCGTGCCGGGCCGCCACGTATGGACCGTCCACGAGGATGTCGAGCTGCCCCAGCAGCCGCCGCTGGGCCGGGTCGCCGTGCCGGCGCAGGTGCTCGATCGGGTATCCGCTGAACGACATCACCGACCAGTCGCGGCCGGACCGGATCCGGTCCACCAGCGCGCTGAGCCCCGCCGCCTGCGCCATCGGCTCGCCGCCGGAGAACGTCACGCCGGTGATCTCCGGCGGCAGGCCGCCGAGCCAGCCGGCCAGGTCGTCGACGGTGCGGGTGGTCCCGCCGGTGAAGGGCAGGTCTTCGGGCGCGACGCAACCCACGCACCGCAGCGGGCAACCCCGGACCCAGACGACCGCGCGCAGACCGGGACCGAGCACGGCGGTGCGGTCGGCGACCCTGCTGATCCCGATCGTCGTCGTCATCGTCCACCTCCGGGGAACGGGTCGGGTGCCCCGGCCTCGACCATCCGGCACCAGGGGCAGTGCCGGCCCTCGCGCGGGTACACGTGGGTCGCCACGGCGGGGCAGGGCACCAGGCTGTCCCTGGCGTACGCGAGGGCCGCCGCCCAGGACTGCGGGCCGGGGCGGGCGGCGGGCGCGGTGTGCCCGGCGTCGAGGGCATCGCCGAGCCTGCGGCGCAGCACCGCAGGCAGGGCCTCCGGCGGGACGGCGGCGGCGGGCACCCGGACGTCGGCGCCGAGCAGCCGGCACCGGCGGAGCCGGACGTTGTCGACCTCCTCGACCGGCCCGGCGGTCTCGCGGGGCACGCCCCCGAAGGGATGGAAGCCGAGGCAGGTGAGCTGAGCCACCAGCACGGCCAGGGCCCAGTGGTCACTGGCCGGTTCCCGCCTGCGCGACGGCTCGTCCAGGTGCTCGGGCGCCGTGTACTCAGGCCGGGAGAACGGGCACGTCAGGTCCTCCCCGGTCACCGGGTCGCGCAGCTGCCAGCCGTCCGCGTCGATGAGGCAGACGCCCCCGGACGCGGAGACGAAGACATTCGCCGGTGCGAGGTCACCGACCACGTGCCCACGCTGGTGCACGACGTGGACGACACGTGCCAGCTCCTCCGCCACGGTCAGCCACCAGGACCACGTCGCACCGGGCAGCATCCGGGCCCGGACGGCCGGGTTGAACAGGGTCGGCAGCGGGGCGAAGCGCGGGTGGGCGAGCCGGGGCGCGGCGTAGCCGAGCAGCTGGCCGTCGTCGCGCCGGTGCACCGCGGCGCTCGGCCAGGCCACCAGCGGCTGCCCGGACCCTCCGACCCATCCGGCCGGGTCGGCGAGCATGACCCGCAGCCGGTCGGCCAGGTGCACCCGGTCCGCGCGGTGCAGCACCTTCACCACCGTGTCCGGCCGGTCCCGCAGCCCGAAGACCCGCCCCTGGGAGCCGGCCGACCCGACTGGTGCGCCCAGGCTGGCGGCCGACCGGCGGCCGTCCGGGGCGATCAGCCACACGTCGAGGCTCATCGGGGCACCGCCAGCACGAGGGTGCGGTCGTCGTCGGTGAGGGTGCCGACCCTCCGGCCGCAGAGCAGCCGGGTCAGCGCCGTCGGGTCCGGGTCGGGCGCCTCGACCAGCGCGAAGAGCTGCCCGAAAGCGGCGGCGCCTGGCCGGCTGGGCCGGGTCCCGTCGTACTCGACGAGGAGGCTGTCCAGGCCGTCGGTGCACACGGCGAGGCCGGTCAGGTCGGGCAGCCGCGCGACCAGCCGGCGGGTGTCCGCCACGGCCCGCGCCGTCGGCAGCAGCGCCGTCGCGCCGGGTGGCCGACCGGCGGCGTCCGGCGGGGCGGCCAGCAGTGCGAGGTCGCCGCCGTCGGTGCGGACCACGACCACACCGTCACCGACGGCGAGCACGCCGACCCACGGCGGGTGGGCGACCACCACGGTCACCGTCGTGGCGAGGTCCTCGGGGCGGAACCCGCCGGCGGCCCGCGCCAGGGCCCGCGCCGCTCGCCGAAACCGCCGGAAGAGCTGGTCCCGCGCGGCGTCCAGCAGGGCGGACCAGGCGACGGCGGTCCCCGGTGGCCGGTCCCGGACGAGGGCGACGAGCACCTGCGTCGCCAGCGCGACGGCCAACGACGCGCCGGCTGCGGCGTAGCGGCGTCCGCCGGCTCCGTCGGCGACGACGAGCAGCAGGACGCCGTCGACCTCCCGCACCGCGTACGCGTCCTGGCCGCTCACCCCGGCGCGGGCGTGCGCCCCACCCGCGACGCTTCCGGCCAGGATCGACCACCGCGCCGTCACCAGAACTCGTCCCCGTACACCTGGCTGCGCACCTGCTCGAAGTCGACGTGCTCGGACGTGGCCACGAGGATCAGGTCGAGCAGCTTCCTCAGGTCGAGGTCCGCCAGGGGGAAGTAGCCGCTGGCGGTGGCGAGCGCCCGCATCACCTCGTCGTCGACGCCCGGCACGCCGAACGCGAACAGTCGCATCCGCCCGGTCGAGCGCCACTGTTCCAGCCGTCGGGCGAGGGGCCGCCAGTCGTCCGTCGGGTTGCCCTCGGCGTCGGTCGGCGCCCCGTCGCTGACCAGGATCAGCCGCGGGCCGCCGGTCTGCTGGGCGTGGACCGTCTGCACGTGCCGCCGCCGTTGCTCCACGAGTGACAGCGCCAACTCGACCGCCTCCACCATGGGCGTCGCGCCTCCCGCCACCAGCGGCGCCAGCTCCAGCCGCGACGCGGGCACGAAGGCCCCGCCGTCCTCGGCCGACGGCGTGCCGTCGCCGGACACCACGCCCACCCCGCCCGCGCCGAAGGTGACCACCACGAACTCGACGTCCCGGAGCGGACCACGGCCCTCGGCGCGCACTGTCGGCAGCCAGCGGGCCAACTCCCGGTTGAGCGCGTCGATGGCCACCACCCCGTTGCTCTGGGTGGCGGCCATCGAGCGTGAGGTGTCGATCAGCAGGGCCACGAACCGGCGCCGGTGCGTGTCGGTGACGAACTCCACCTCGTCCGGCTCGTCCGTGTCGTCCTCGAACAGCGCAAAGGGGTTCACCGGGGGGTCGCCCCCTCGGCCGGGTCCGGCGGCGTCGCCGTGGGTCGCCGGACCACGTTTCGGGCACGGGCCCCGCCTGCCCGCGACCGGGTGGGAAAGCTCTCCACGTCCCTATCTGACGGACCGCGCCGCCGTCCCGCCCGCACGTCGTCGTCGCCCGGCCGCCACGTCAGCCGTCCGGGCCGGCGGCGGCCCAGGCCACGCCGTACGCGTAGCCCTGTTGCAGGCCCTCGAAGGCCGACGACACCTCGCCGATGCCGTCCGGGCTGAGCCGGTCCCCGCCCGGCGCGCGGTCGTCCACGGAACGCGGCGGCACGCCGTCCAGGCGCCAGACCAGCGCGGGGCCGCCGCCGGCCGGGAACCGCAGCCGTACGGTGCAGCGGGCGCACGGTGCCAGCGGCTGGAAGACGTAGTGCTCCCGGATCGGCTGGCCCGCCGGAACGCGGTAGTGCAGGCACAGCTCGTGCCGCTCCCCGGGTGCCAGGACCCGGGGCAGGGTGAGGACGAGCCGGAAGAACTGCCCGTCGTTGTGCCGGGTCACCTCCCGGATCCGGGCTCCGTAGAGGACGTCGACGGCGACGTCGTGCTCCGGGCGGTCGTCGCCCGGTCGCCGGGGCAGGCTGAACTGCACGGTGATCTCCCCGACCGGCCGGATCGCCACGACGTCCCGCGTCTCGTAGAGCTCGGGTGACGGCGTGTCGAGCCGCAGCAGCGCGTGCATGCCGTGCAGGTGCCAGGACGGACCCGTGTCGGACGGGGCGTCCGCGACGGCGGCGCGCACCAGCCGGGCCACCGCCTCGTCGATCCGGCGGCGTGCCGTGCGCTGCTGGCACGTCAGCTCGCGCGCGAGTTGGTCCGTCCGCCGGTCCAGCCGCAGGTAGGAGTGCTCGGGATCGAGCGCGTACGCCAGCACGAGAGCACGACGCAGGTCGGTGGGCAGGTCGGCGGAGAGGGCCAGCAGGGTGGCCCGCACCTTCGCGCGTACCACCGGGTCGGGCTCCGCCGGCGAGATGCCGCACAGGTCGGCCAGTCGCGGCCCCAGGCGACGGAGCAGGGGGCTGCTCTGCAGACCGGGCCCCCGACGCAGCTCCAGCAGTTCCTGCCGGAGCCCGTCCTCGTACGAGGGGCGGGGTTCGCTCCCGGGGCGCAGGGTCGTCTCCTCTCTGCGGATGGTCCGTCAGGACGGTGGGGAGGCTACCGGTTCGCAACCGGCGGCGCGGCCCGTCCGGCTCCGGCTGTCCACTTCGCGACCATTATCTGACCAGCAGATTGGCAATCTTCTGGCCAGTGCCGATCGGGAATTGGCACGAGTATGGGCGGGGCCACGAACCGCCTCTTCACCGGCCGGGGGACAACGCGCGGCGCGCACATCCGACACATTGTTATCGATCACCAACAAACCCTTTTCCATCTGCAAATTGCAGATTACAACCCCCGTAGCTCGGTACCTGTTCCGGGAGGAGCGTCATGACGAACGTGAATGACACGGCCTCGCTGCCATCCCCGCGCGCCGCCACCGACAACGCGGCGGTGGGCACGACGGCTCGCGCGCTGCTGTCGTACCGCCCCCGGTCCGAGGTGAGGGAGCTGCGCGACCTGGCCCGCCGGGGGGACCTGGCGGCCCGCGCGGCGTCCGCGCCACCCGCGGCCCGCGCCCGGCTCGTCAGCGCCGCGTACGACATCGTCTGGCCGATCGTCTTCCACCGGGTGACCCGGCCGGTCGAACGCCGGCGGGGCCACTGGGCCTGCGCGACCGCGGTCCAGATGCTCGCCGACGACTGCCTCGACCGCCACCACGACGACGTGGAGGCCGTCGTCACCGACCTGATCACCAACGCCAGGGTGCCGATCATCGACGTGGAGCGCTGGGTGGCCGCCCGGCTCACCGCCGCCACCGTCGACGGTCACCGCCGCCGGCGCGGCCGGCGGGGCGCGCTGCAACGCCCCCGGGTGCCGGGCTGGCTCGCCGCCGAACTTGGCGAAGACCCCTGGCTGACCGACCTCGCCGTGCAGATCCTCACCTGGGTCGGCGTGGCCACCACCGCCGGCACTCAGCTCTGGCCGTTGGACAGTTGGGCGCAGCGGCGGGAGTCGGTGACCGGCGACCTGACGGGCAGCGACGGCCCGACGGTGTCCCGGGAGGTCGACCAGGTGCTGGCCGCCATGCGGCGGCGACCACGCTGGTACGCCGACTACGTGGAGCGTCCGCTCGGCAGCAAGCGCCCCCCGGTCCTCGCCGCAGCGGGCGACGGGGTGGCGGCCCCCCGCCCGCTGTTGCCCGTCGGCCCGCAGGACCGCGCCGAGGCCCAACTGGCCGACCTCGCGTCCGCCGCCGTGGCGGCGATCAGCCGAGGGCTGCGGTCCGGAGCGGACCCGGTGGCCACAGTGGTGGGGGTCCTCGGCACAGTTTTCGGCGCGGGCACGGGCACCGGGAGCGAGGAGATCGACCGGACGCCCGACGGCGCACCGCGCCCCGACGAGTGGGTCTCAGCCCTGCTCGACGACGCCGATGCCGTCCGGGGCGTCGTCGACGAGGTGCTGCGCGTCATCGGTGAGGCCCCCCAGTAGCCAGAGCGTCCAGGCCCGGTCGGTCACCAGGTCCGCGAGGGCTGCCGGGGGCACCCCCGCCGCCCGCGCGGCGCGCCACGCCTCGGTGAGTTCCCACTCAAGGAGCCGCCGGAGGCTCTCCCGCTGCCGGTGCGAGAGCTCCCCCGGCACCCGGGCAGGTTCGGGGCCCGCCGGATCGTCGGGGCTCACCGCCTCACCACCCGCCGGCCGGTGACCCCGGCCCCGCAGCCGCCCGCCGGCCGTCGCGCCCCGGCCCGGCCGCTCGACCGGGCGGCCGGACGGTCTTCGCCATCTGTCCTCCGATCCGTGCCACACCAGCCTGCGTCACCCGCCCTCATCTGACGGACGGCCGGGCCCACGGGCGCGGACAGCCGGCCCGCCGGTCATCGGGCGCGTCCCGGGACCGGCGGGCTGACGTGCGACAGGCTTTCAGCGGCAGGACTGCCCTAGGTGTGACTCCACGTCCCCTCCCCTCGACGTGCCGGACTGTCCGATGCGGGTATTGCATCCCCGTCGGGCGAGCGGTATTCCGGGAAAGGACGGGATCTCCCTCCCGCCAGGCCTCAGGAGGACATCGCATGTCTGCCGCACCGCCGGACGACGACGCAGCCTGGTCCGCCGGGTCGTTCATGGACCAGGTCGCCGCCACCACGCGCCGGGAACTGCTGGCCCTCGGCGTCACCCGCACGGTGTCCGCCGGCCGGCGCCTGCTGACCGAGGGGGCGCGGGACACCCACGTCGAGGTGATCCGGCGCGGCTTCGTCAAGGTCACCGCAGCCGTGGACGGGACGGAACGGCTGCTCGCGATCCGCCTGCCCGGCGACCTTGTCGGCGAGTTGGCGGCCATGACCGGTCATGGCCGCACCGCGACCGCTACCGCGTGCGGCGACGTGGTGTCCACCGTCATCAGACAGGCGGACTTCCTCGCCTACCTGGGCGGCCACCCCACGGTGGCCGCCCAGGTCACGGCCACCGTGGGCGAGCGGCTACGGTGGGCGAACACCCGCCGGGTGGACTTCGCCGCCTACCCGGTGCACGTCAGGCTCGCCCGGGTGCTCGCCGACATCGCGGCGCACTGCGGCCGGGCCGACGACGACGAACTCGTCATCGGGGTCGAGCTGAGCCACACCGAGCTCGCGACCCTGGTCGGGGCAGCGACGGACACGACCCAGCGGGCGTTGCGGACCCTGCGGGCAGAGGGACTGATCCGCACCGGTTACCGCCGGATCGCGGTTCTCGACCTGACGGGCCTCCGCGCGCTCGCAGCCCCCCGATGAGCAGCCGAGGCCGTGCGGAGACGGGTGCCACGAGGTCTCCGGTATCGGGTTCCGAAGAAGGGGCCCTTCCTTACCCGGTCACTCCCGCCAGCCGGCCAGCTCGACCCCCTTCGCGAGTTCGACCCGGAAGCCCATGGTGATCTCGCCGCTCTCTCCCGGCGCGAGCCGCAGCCGCCAGGTCAGCTCGCCCAGCTCGGTACGCTCGGCCGGCGGCGGGACGAGGGTGGGTTCCCGTACGACTACTGCCTCGTCGCGGGACACCGGCAGCTGGTCGCGTACCTCCACGCTCGCCGGCCGGGGCGTGTGGTTGGCCACGCTGATCCGGTACTCCACGTCCCGCCGCCGGGTCGAGCCGAGCGTGGCCCGGGTGTCGGCGCGCCGGCCCAGTTTCCGTTCCACCCGTACCCGGTCGTCCACCCCGAGCGCCAGTTCGGTCTCCTCACCGGGCACCCACATCGGCAGCCGGGTGGCCGCGACGAAGTCGGCACCGTGGAAAACCGCCGCCGCGCCGGGGAGCAGCGTGTGCTCCGAGGTGTTGCGTACCGTCGCACGCAGGTGCGCCTCGGCCGCGCGGACCGGCACGGTCACATGGTCCAGCCGGGCCGGCAGGTCCAGTACGGCGATGGTGGCCCGGTACGCGCTGCCGTCCGCCGGCACCGCGACCGGGCGGGCCGGCCGGTAGGTGGCCGCGGTGACCCCCTGCTCGACCGCGGCGACGCTCTCCCGCACCTTGGGGCGCGACGGGCCGGACCGGGCCGCCCCGCCCATGGTGGGCGGCGGCGCGCCCGGCGCCGGGGGTGCCGGCCGCGCGTCGTAGCTCGCCGCCAGCATGGCCGTCTGCGGCGGCGCCGGCCGGACCCGGTCGAGATACCAGGGCGACAGTTCGGGTACGCCGGCCGCCGCCGCCGGGCGGGCGGTCGAGAGCTGGAGTACGCACTCCGGCCAGTCCTCGCCGGTGTCCTGGCTGACCAGACCGAACCAGGTGACGTTCATGGTGTCGTCGACCAGCCGCAGGTCGTAGGAGGGCTGCCAGCGGGCCCCGTCGACCAGGTAGGTCAGCTCCAGGTCCAGCTCGGCGTCGTCGGCGTCCACCGACACGGTCACCTCGGCGGCCAGCCGGTCCGGTTTCCGCTTGCCCTTCGCGGCGTCCAGCTGCCGCTCGACAGCCGCCAGTTCCTCGGTCAGATCGGTACGCCGCCGGGCCAACCCGCGTCGGCGGCTCTGGGACTCGGCAAGCTGGCCAGCCATCGAGTCGGCGAAGGTGGCCACGTCGGTCGGGCCGGCGTCCCCGGAGGCCAGCGCGCGGGCGTACGTGCCGCCGGCCCGCTCGGCCAGCCGGGCGAGGAACTGCCCCCGCTGCGCCTCGATCTCGTACGTGTCGTTGACCTCGGCCAGCTCGTCGGCCAGCTCCCGGCTTCGCTGCTCCAGGCCGCGGACCTGTCCGTCGGCGCTGCGCGCCTGCCGCCACGTTGTCACGTCCACACCGAGCACGGTGGCCGCGCCCCGGCCGCCGACCCGTAGCGAGTCCCGCCGCAGGCCCAGCGGCAACGGTGCGATACGTACCCGGTGCTCACCGGCGGCCAGCCGGGTGCTGCCCCGGCGGGTGATCCGGGCCCGGTCCGGGTAGACGGTGACACCGACGATGGGTGCTTCGATCTCCATTGCCTTCACGGCGGCGAGGGTAGTCGGACCGCGCTCGCACCCCGGCGCCCCGTCACGGGATGCGAGGCTCGGCCTCGCCGACCACCCGGCCAGCCGAACTCCCGGCGCGGCGATGCCGCCCCGGCACCTCCGCCGCCCGACGTGATGGCCGGCACTTGCCATCCGACTCTCCCCTTACGGAAGGGTAGGCTCCGCCGAGGTCGCCGAGGTATGGCGGGCAGCCCGACCGTTCCGTAACCGCCCGTCCCGACCACAGGACGGTGGTATGGGCCCTCGCTGAGCGCGCCTGAGTGGAAATGACCGTATGTCTGCTGCGTTTCCTCCGGTCACCCGGCCGCGCCTGTCCCGTCCGTCCTGGCTGTCACCGAAGGTGTTCCGCACCGAGGTCCTCGCTGGCCTGGTCGTCGCACTCGCGCTGATCCCCGAGGCGATCTCCTTCTCGATCCTGGCCGGGGTTGACCCCCGCGTCGGTCTGTTCACCTCGTTCACCATGGCCGTGGTCATCGCGATCTGCGGCGGACGTCCAGCGATGATCTCCGCCGCGACGGGCGCTGTCGCCCTCGTCGTCGCCCCACTGGTGAAGGAGCACGGCCTGGAATACCTGATCGCGGCGGTGATCCTCGGTGGCGCGATCCAGGTCCTTCTCGCGGTGCTGGGAGTGGCGAAGCTGATGCGGTTCATCCCGCGCAGCGTCATGGTCGGCTTCGTCAACGCCCTGGCCATTCTCATCTTCGCCGCGCAGATCCCTCACCTGATCGGCGTGCCGTGGCTGGTCTACCCGCTCGTCGCGGTCGCGTTGGCGATCATGGTGGGGTTGCCCCGGCTCACCCGCGCGATTCCCGCACCGCTGGTCGCAATCGTCGTGCTGACCGTCGTCACGTTGGTCGCCGGCGTGGCCGTGCCGACCGTCGGCGACGAAGGCGCTCTGCCGGACAGCCTGCCCACCCTCGGCGTGCCGCAGGTTCCCTGGACCCTCGACACTCTCAGCCTGATCGCCCCCTACGCGTTGGGTGTGGCGCTTGTCGGGCTGATGGAATCACTGATGACCGCCAAGCTCGTCGATGACCTCACCGACACCCACTCCGACAAGACCCGCGAGTCCTGGGGCCAGGGTGTCGCCAACATCGTCACTGGATTCTTCGGCGGCATGGGCGGCTGCGCGATGATCGGCCAGACGATGATCAACGTGAAGGCGTCCGGTGCCCGTACCCGGTTGTCGACCTTCCTGGCCGGCGCGTTCCTGCTCGTCCTGGTCGTCGCGCTCGGTGACGTGGTCGCGGTCATCCCGATGGCCGCCCTGGTCGCCGTGATGATCATCGTTGCGGTGTCGACGTTCGACTGGCACTCCGTCACCCCGAAGACGCTCAGGCGGATGCCGTACGGCGAGACCGTCGTCATGCTGGCCACCGTCGCGACCACCCTGGCCACCCGCAACCTTGCCGTCGGTGTTGTCGTCGGCGTGCTCACCGCCATGGTGATCTTCGCCCGCCGGGTCGCCCACCTGGTCGAGGTCACCAGCGTCCTTGACCCGGACGGCACGACCCGGATCTACTCCGTGCGTGGTGAGCTGTTCTTCGCCTCCAGCAACGACCTCGTCGGTCAGTTCGACTTCGCGAACGACCCCGACAACGTGGTCATCGACATGACCCACGCCCACGTCTGGGACGCCTCCTCCGTCGCCGCCCTGGATGCGATCAGCATCAAGTACGCCGCCCGGGGCAAGACCGTCGAGATCATCGAGCTGAACAAGCCCAGCGCCCGAATCCACGACACCCTCGCCGGTCAGCTCGGCGTCGACCACTGATGGCCGTCACCAGCCGCGGCCCCGGGTTGGAGCACACCTCCGGCCCGGCCCCCGGTCGATTGATGCAGATCGGGGAGGCCGCCGAGCGGGTCGGGCTGAGCATCCGCACCATCCGCCACTACGAGGAAGCCGGCCTGATCGTCCCCTCCGCGCGCAGCGAGGGCGGCTTCCGCCTCTACACCGAACCCGACCTCGACCGGCTCGCCGTGGTCAAACGGATGAAGCCCCTCGGCTTCACCCTCGACGAGATGCGCGACCTCCTCGACGTCCTCGACGCCCTCCACACCGCCACCGCCACCGACCGCCGCGAACTGCTCGACCGGCTCGGCACGTTCCACACCGCCGCCGTCACCCGCGTCGGCGCACTACGCGACCAACTCGCCATGGCCGAAGGCTTCGCCGGCACGCTCCGCGACAAACTCGACCAACACGGCGGCCCAACCGCCTGATCTCCCGTCTGGGAACGGGCGGCCGGCTGTCCGGGATCTCGGAGCTACTTCGTCACCTATCGGCCCGATCTGCAGGAGGCCCTTGACGACCTGCGGGCGCGGGTGTTCGCAGACGGTGACCACCGGCGACGCCCGGCGCTGCGCGGGTACGAGGTGTTGACCCGCGAGCACGTGGTGGCCATAGGCGGGTTGGCCGAACAACGCTGGTTCGGCCGGTGCGCGGTCCTGCACGACGTCACCGGCCGACCCGACGAGATCTACTTCTGGGGCTGATCCGGCGACTGACGACCATCTTTCGCCGCCTCCTCGCTGCTCCGCCGTGGTCGTCATCCCGGCCTTCCTCGTGCCACAGCCGGTTCAACGCCGACAGTTAGGCGCGTATGGCGGTTGCGGTCAGTTCGCGTCCCACTCGGTAGCGAGTAACCCGAGAATGGCCTCATCAGCGAAGTCCCCATTCACCCAGGCCGCCCGGCGCAGGGTGCCTTCGGGCACGAACCCTGCCTGGGTGGCTGCTCGTATCATCGCGGCATTGTCGGTCAGCGTCTCGACCTGCAACCGATGTAGGCCGCGCACCACGAGGCCGTAGTGGCACAGCACCCGGATGACGTCGGTGCCCAGCCCACGGCCGCGGAAGGCCGGCCGCAGCGAGATTCCGATGTGCGCCATTCTGTGATTCAGGTCGATTCCCCACAACAGCGCCTCGCCCGCCAGTTCGTCATCGGCGAGCTGCACCACCGAGAAGCACGCGGCATTGTCGGTGGGGTCGGAAACCGTGAATGGCGACGCGGCGGAGCCCGGTGCGATCGGACGCCATGGACGGGAATCGGCCTTTGACCAGGTCGCGACGTCGTCGTAGAGCTCAGATTGCAGGACGGGAACGTCGGTTTCGTGTCGGGCCCGCAGCCCGATCCTGTCGCCACGTAGCATGCCGTATTCCTACCCGACGCGACCTATGTGATCAACCTAGTTGTTCGCTGGACACCTCGCGAACTCCGGCACAGCTTCGTGTCGGTCATGGAAAAAGGCCCGGAGCATCAGTGTGATCTGGCCTTCCCTGCGTGGGCGATACTGGTTTCGAACCAGTGACCTCTTCGTCCCGAACTGGCGGCGGGCGGGTCGGATCGGGTGTCGTCCGAGGTCATCCGGTCTGCTGGGGGTCGTTCGGGTCGGGTGTGGTCGGCTCGGTTGCTGTACTCCACAGCTGTACTTGCTTGGCTGCGTGCAGGACGTCATGGGCGGCGGCGGCCACCGGGCAGTTTGCCGTCCGGCAGATCGGGCAGCGGCCGTCGGGTCCGGGTTGATGGTCGCGGAGGACCCAGCGGGCGGTGAGGATCAGCCGGTTGCGGATCTGGGCCAGGGAGAGGAACGGCGCGGTCATCCTCAGCCGATCCCGAGGGTGGCGGCGAGGTGGATGAGCGTCGTTGGGGCGGTGGGGTCGCGGGCGACCTGGGCGAGCACGTCCCGGACGGCTGGTCGGTGGCGGATCTCGGCCGGCGCAACGCGGTCGGCCTCCATCAGTGCCCGGCCGGCACTGATCGGGTCGTCGGTCTGGAGGTACGCGCGGGCGGCGTCGATCAGGTGCGCGGCGCGATGTTCGGCGGGCAGCCACCGCCAGCCGTCCCGGGTGGTCGCTTTCTCGTGCCAGGCCACGGCGTCCCCGCCGTAGCCCAGCTCTACCGCTGCGGCGACCCGGGCCAACTCCACCGCCGTCGGCCCGAACCCGGTGCGGTGGTGGTCATGCCCGTCGCCGACTCGGGCGGCCAGGGCGGCGGCCTCGTCGAGCAGCTCGGCCACCGCCGCGTCGTCGCCGTGACGGGCGGCGGCCAACGCCGCCTGGAGGAGCAGTGTCCCGCACAGGGACAACTCCGGGGGTAGGCCGAACTCGATCACCGGTGGGGCGATCCGGTAGGCGGCGGCCAGCATCGCCGACTTCGCCACCCGCACCTGCCCCGACGCGCGCAGCACCTGGCCGAGCTGCGCCGCTGCGGCGGCCACCAGCACTCGGTCACCCGTGGCTGCGATCATCGCCCGGTCGACAGCAAGCCACGCCAGGTCCGGGGCACCCAGCTTGACCAACAGCGAGGCGGTGATCCGGTACGCCTCCACCAGCGGCATCCGACCCGCCGCCGGGTCAGTGGCGTGGGTGCGTTCCACGTCGGCCAGCAGATCCGGCAGCAGGTCGACCAGGCGTGGGTAGCGTGCGTGCTGAAAGGTCGTCCAGGCGTGCGCGACCTGGCGGGCCATCTGGACTGCCGGCAGCACTGGCCGGCTGCCTGCGGGTCTGCCGAGGGGAATCTCGTACCGGGACAGCGCCGCCCGGATCCGCTCGACCTCTGCGGTCCGCTCGATCACCGCGGCGGGCTGGACGTCCCGACCGAGCAGCACCGCAGTGTCGATGCGCAGGACGGTGGCGACCTCCTGGAGGGTCGACACCTTGTCCAGAGAGCGGACACCGCGCTCGACCTTGTCCACCCAGCTCTTCGACTTGCCCAACCGGTCGGCGAACACCTGCTGCGACAGCTTCCGCCGCCCCCGCCAGTACGCCACCCGCCGCCCGACCGGCAACACCTCAGCGCTGCTCACGACGCCACCGCCGGTCCGGCATCGCCCGGGTGGTCTCCTCCGCCGGTATCCGATCCGCCTGAGCCTGGGCGAGAAGCCGCTGCTTCGCCGCCTCTCGCTCAGCAGCCTGAATCTGCTCGCCCCGGCTCACCGCCGGCTCGTTGCCATCACCCTGCATCCCCACCTCCATCAGCAGAAGCGCGGCGGTAGACCGGCCGTCGCATGTCCACATTGACGCTGGAACGTCACCAACCGCGACGGCACAAGATGCGGCAAACCGACCACATAGCTGGCGACATTCAGACGACATACCGCTATCGTGGCGGTCATGACCGTCCCGAACACCGCCCTACGCGCAGTCCGTACCGGGATGCGCATGAGTCAGGACGATTTCGCTCGCGCACTCCAGGCCGCCGGCCAACGCGTCGGCGAGCCCAACGACGCCAACAAGAGACTCGTCCAGCGATGGGAATCCGGCGCGATCGCCGCACCACGACCCGTCTACGCCCGCGCGTTGGAGGTCGTCACCGGCCTACCCATCTCACTGCTCGGCTTCGCCGCAGTGCCCGGCGAACATGTCGCTCAAGACCAGCACGGTGGTCACGACCTGACATCTCCCATGTCCAGCCTGGCCACGCCGACGCCAACGTCCAGGCCAGCCACAGTCCACAGGTCATACGAGGGCGTGTGGCTCAGCCGCTACCAGTACTACTCCAGCGGTCGGGGTGACTCCTTCGCCGGGCAGCACTTCGTAGTTGTGCTTCAGCACGGCGACCGGCTGACCGCGCGCAGCTTGCCTGGCTCGGCGGCATCGTCTCTGTCACTCGATCTGACCGTTGACGGTGCCGTTGTCACTGGCACCTGGGTGGAACAGACCGATTCGGCCGGCTACTACCGAGGCGCCCGCTATCACGGCGCGATCCAACTCCTGGCCGAGCCCACGGGCCGACGGATGGCTGGAAAGTGGATTGGGTTCGGCAAGGACATGGACGTCAACACTGGCCCGTGGGAGCTGGTTTTCCGGGATGCCTCGACCTCCAAAGCGACGCTCGATCGGTACAACACGTCGACGACGTAGCGCGCGGGCTCTTCCTGCCCTGCTCCGCAGGAGTTCCGATCCCTGCCCTGCCCGAAGGCAGCAGTCTCCACGGAAAGAGTCAGATGAGCGAGGACCAGTACTCCGCCGCGATGAGGTTCATCTTCGAGGCTGGCGTCCTGAAACGTGCAGCTCCTACCGGCTGGTGGTTCGCCGGGGTCAAGCACCCCGAAACCATCGCCGAGCACTCCCACCGCACCGCCCTGATCGGCATGATCCTCGCCGCCATGGAAGGAGCCGACCCCGCCCGCGTCACCATGCTCTGCGTCCTGCACGACACCCAGGAAACCCGCACCACCGACCTGCCCCACATAGCCAAGCGCTACCTCACCGCCGCACCCAACACCACCATCACCGCAGACCAGATCGCCGACTGCCCACCCGCCGTCACCGACACCATCACCGCCGCCGTCACCGAGTACGAAGCCGGCGAAACCCTCGAAGCCGTCGTCGCCCGCGACGCCGACAAACTCGAATGCCTCGTCCAAGCCGTCGAGTACCGCCACCAGGGCATCGACAACGTCCAACGCTGGATCGACAGCAGCCGCGCCGCGCTAAAGACCACCTCAGCGCACCGACTCGCCGATGCGGCATCGATCGGCCAACCCCTCGCCTGGCTCACACCACCGCCGCAACCGACGAGCTGACCCCTCGGTTGTAAGTTCTGGGCGCTTCGTCCAGCCCAGTCCGCACGTGCTTCTAACCTCGGGTGGTAGTCCATCGCTGTTCGGCTTCGGCCCGGGGCCTGTCTGGCCCTGTTGCTGTCACCGTTGCTGTCGACAGTGCAGGGCGACGGGCACGGCTGACTCAGCGCCTACGATACGCCCGTGGAGAGCCTTGGGGCGGTCGCACTGGTGCTCTGCGGCACGCTGAGTTGCCTGTTCGTCTGCCTAATGCTGTGCGCCGTCGCTGCGGCATGGGCCTCTTGGCCCAGCCGTCGCCAGTGACCCGTTGCCCGTCACACCAACTACAGAGGTTGAAAAGGAACTGAGAACAGCTATCCCGCTACCAGCGGCGACACCGTCCGACACCTGCTCACCCGGCGTCTCAGGCTGTCATGGTTGTTCCCTGGTTGACGACATTTCACGGTGTCTTGTGCCCCCTGTGTGCCCCGGGACCCCCGCTACCACTTCCGACGCCATTCGAGGCGACCTCGATGCGCCACCGCCGGGGCGTCCCCTCGCTGGACGTACAGCACCTCGTCCTCAACCCACCAGACGTCGCCGACGCGGAGGAAGACCGGAACTTCCAACGTCAGGGCAAGGAGACAGCCGTCCGAGCTGCCAGGCAGCCCTTCCAGGTCATCCACTAGCTCCATCCGGCCTGCGGCGACGGGCTCGGTCATCACGCCACCATTTTGCCGATCCCCGTGCGGCCCGGACGACTCCTTGACCCCCAGGCAACCAACACAACCGCCCGACCTGCTCCCCTGCGATACCTGTGCTGTGGGAACGGTCCTCCGGTGTCCACGCTCGTCCGCTGGCGTCCGCTCCGATCGTCACTCAGTTAGTCCCTCAGGTCCTGCCACTCGCGCTGTTGCCGAGTACGTGCCGTCACTCGCCGCGATCAGACCGTCGTACGAATGGGGCCAACCGCTCCCCCTCCTTGAGGTCCTCCCGCCAGTAGCGGTAGACGAGCCCTGTCACGATCCCGACAGAGGCCGCCGCAACAACACAGGGGACGATCCCGCAACCGCCCTCGGCGTCAACGTCAAACGCCACAACCACAGGCGGCTCTTCACCGACGTAGCGGCGTACGGTCTCACGCTCGCCGGACGTGGGCTTCCGAAACCGGGGATCAGAAAAGCGGGTCGGGCAGGCCAGGTAGTCGACGTCTGTGAAGACCAGCTCCAAGCCGTGGTGGTACGTCAGGTCGTACCCGGCGGCGAGCCGCAACTCCGACCCGTTCCACCCAAGCACCTCCCAGTCCCACCACGAACCCTCTGGCAACCGCACGACCGTCACGCCCACGATGGTCCCATGAACCGGAGGTCAGCCCTCCCGCCCAGCGACCCACATTGGATCGCAATTGGCCCCTCGTGTCATCGACCCGTCCTTGCGGGGAGCAGGCCGCCACCCGGCCCGCCACGTCAAGCAGACCTTGACGCACTTACGGACGCTGCCGGAACAGACCGAGCCGGCTCTCGTGTCACGGACCGCGCCCCCAGCGGACACCGCCACAGTGGCGCGGTTGACCCAACCTCGCCCGGCACGGACCCGGCCCCCGGGGTCGGAGCTGGCCACCGGCGGCCACCCCTCCCCCTCCTAGGTGAGTAGTTGACCTGCCCCTGAGCGGCTGCGGAGCCGGCTCCTGGACGACCAGCGTGCCGTCGCGCGGCCGCCGCCCCCATGCTTGGGGCTTGCCGCGCGGACCCGGAACGCCCTTCCCGGCGCCACGCAGAGGCGCGGCGCGGCCGGCTGCCGGCGACGAACCTCCATCACTCTCTCCGCTATCCGTCTACGGCGGCCCCGAGCTCCCTTGCCATGCCTGGGGTGACCGGCTCGGCGCCGCGAAGGAGTTGCACGACCTGCTCGAGTCCCTTGACGTGACGGTCTGGTTCAGCGAGAAGGACGTTGGCCTCGGTAAATCGTTGGTCCGTGAGATCGACAAGGGACTGAGGCAGTCCCGGATCGGCATCGTGCTGGTGACACCGGCGCTGTTCACCAGCCTCGAGGCTGAGGGGGTCGCTGACAAGGAGCTCTCCGCATTGCTCGCGACCGACCGCGTCATTCCTGTTGTGCACGGTACGACGTTCGAGGCTCTCCGGGACGTCAGCCCCTTGCTTGCCGCGCGTTCCGGATTGAGCACCGAGGCGTCATCACTGGAGGCCATCGCCGCCAAGATCGCCGACACGGTGCGTGTCTAGGACCTGTTCCGGGCGCTCCGCCCGGTGCGGCACGGGGCGTCGGGCGACCGCTCATCGACACGTCAGCATGCTCTGGCGCCGAAGCGCCGCTGGCCGCCAACAATCTGCTGCGACAGGCTCGCGGCCAGTTGCGCGGGCGCAGCCTGCCGCAGGTGGAGATGGTTGCAGAGTTACGCCTGGCTGAGAAGGTGACGTGAAGGGCTATAGTCGATCTTCGTGTCGGCGTAGACGCCGAGAGTGTCGTCCTTCAGGCACCTGAGGCCGACACTGACCCAGCGCACCTCGCCGTCGTCAAAGAGCGCATAGCCAACCGCGACGGCGAACTCCTCACCTCCGCAGGGGCAGGAGCAAGACTCGTGGTCAGTCCCGGCCCAGTGTTCGGCGCTGTCGCCGATGAAGGCGACCGCGCCGCAGGTAAGGCATGCCCGCTGGGTCGCTTCCTCCTCGTCGATGCTGACGCGGAAGGTACAGCCGTCGCACCCGCTGCATCGGGACTCCACCACCGTGGCTACCGGATAACCTCCTGCCCTGAAGTAGCGGATGTACTCGGCGAGGTCGTCGAAGTTGTCCCCACGCCACAGCTTTCCGGACTTGTCGAGCGTCACCCCAGCATTCTGCCTGGTGCCGGGCCGTTTGCCGTATCCGCTCATCGGCACGACCGCGCACAAGTGCCACCGCACGTTTTGTCACGGGCCGTGACGCCCGTCGGCGGCATGAGCGGGTACCCCGTCCAGATGCGAGCTTCTTCTACCGTGATGACATGCAGTGGTATCTCTTGCTCGCTGGCATCGGGCTCGCGACGGGCATCACGGTCCTGATCTTCAAGCGCAGACGTCGTCGGCCACAGAGCGTCGAGGAGAAGGCGGCTGCCGCGCGAGCCGCCATGCGATCCATACGCCGTAACTCGCCGCGCTCTGGTCGCGACATCTTCCAGCGGGGCCAAGGCGTTCCCGACCGGCACTCCGCCGCCATCGCGGAGAACGCCGCCTATGGAGACGCTGCGAACTTCGATACTGGCGGTGGCGGCGGGGGAACGGACTGAAACCCCACCGTCACCCGCCCAGCCGTGCTTGCCGGACTGCCGAACGCACCCTTCTCGGCACGGCCGTTACACCTGACGCCCGCGAACCCGATCTCGCTCCGTTGGGGTCGGATCAACGGCTACCTGTAGAGGCCCTCGTAGCTTGTAGTAGCAGGCGGCGGGCAGCGATCAGGATCAACTCAGCCGTACGTGGGCCTGACGCCGCTGCCGAGGTAGTCGGCGAGCCGGGCGGCCCCGGTGAGCATGGCCTTGCCGCGCTCGGTGAGCCGTTCCCGCCACTGACGCAGCGACGCGGCGAGCGGTTCGGCGCCGCCAGCGTCGCGTACCCGACGCAGCACGCCGGCGATGTGGTCGAGCCGGTACCCCGCGCGGCGCAGCAGGTGAGCGAGCTCTGCGTCGCGGATGTCGTCTGGTGAGTAGGCGCGGTAGCGGGTCGCCGGATCGCGTACCGGCTGCAAGATCCCGGCCCGCTCCCACTTGCGCAGGGTCGCCGCCCGTACGCCGAGCCGGTGTGCCAGTGCGCTGATCGGGACGGCCTTGCGGCTCTGCGGTTCACGCTGCGTCCCGGTGAGGATAGCGACCGCCGCCTCGACCGCGTTCAGGGTCTCCCGGTCGCGCTGTAGCAGGGCATGACTGTCGTCGATCGCGCGCAACGCCGTGTCGATCTCGCCCCGGTTGACCGCGCGCATGATCTCGCCGCTGGTCGCGTAGCCATGGCCGGGTATCAGCGCGAGATAGGCGCTCAGTGCCTTGGCGTGTACCTCGGTGAACCGGCGGTAGCCGTTCGAGCTGCGCTCGGCCGGCGGTAGGACGCCGTCGCGTTCGTAGTTGCGCACGGCCTGCGTGGAGAGGCCGTGCACGCGGGCGAGGTCGGTTGGTCGGCGTACCCCGGTGTTTGAGGGTTTCGAAGCCTTCATCACGCTCAATCGGTCAGAAGTCTCGATCGGTAGTTCAACGATACCGTCAATGCAATGATGTCCTTTCTTGACCTGCTTGCCGTACCGCCGGCCCTGCTCGCGCTCGGCGAGCCGACACATGGCGAGTCTGCCTTCCTGCAGATCCGCAACGACGCCTTCGCCTCGCTGGCCGAGCGCGGCTACCGGTCGATCGCGCTGGAAAGCGACCGGGCCGCCGGGCTGATCGCCGACGAGTTCGTGCAAGGCGGCGCCGCCGTGACGCTCGACCGCGCGCTCGCCGAAGGGTTCAGCCACCAGTTCGGTGCCGCCCCGGCCAACCGCGACCTGCTGCTCTGGATGCGCGACTGGAATACCGGAAGGCCGGCTGCCGAACGCCTGACGTTTCACGGCTTCGACGCCCCGCTGGAGATGGAGGGTGCCCCGAGTCCGCGGCGCTACCTTTCCCAGGTGTGCGACTTCCTCGGCTGCGACCGGGCGGAGGAGATCGACGGCCTGATCGGTGACGAGGCCCAGTGGAGCGATCCGGCAGCGATATGGGAACCGGGAAGGTCGATCGGGCGCTCGGGCGCCGCCCAGCGCCTGCGGGTGATCGCCGACGACCTGCTGACCGAGCTGTACCTGCAGGCGCCCCGGCGGGCCGACGGCTGTTGGGCGGCTTTCGTACAGGCGACGAGCGCGGTCGCACTGCTGCGCTACCACGCCGAGGCCGCAGCGCCGCTCCCGCAGGAGGAACGCTTCGCCCGCCTGGCCGCGGTCCGGGACGCGCTGATGGCCGAGAACCTGCTCGCGATCCGCTCGGCCGAGGCGCACCGCGGGCCGACGCTGGTCTTCGCGCACAACGGGCACCTGCAGCGCCACCCGAGCACGATGACGATGGCCGGAATCGAGCTGTCCTGGTTCAGCGCCGGCGCGATCGTCGGTTCCCTGCTCGGCGACCGCTACGCGGTGATCGTCGGCAGCCTCGGCGCGAGTCCCGCGCTCGGCATCGAGGAGCCCTCCCCTTCGACGTATGAAGGCAAACTCCAGCAAAATACTTATCTGCCCCGATACGTCCGCACGTCCGATGTGCAACCGGCCGAGCAGAGGACACATGACTACCGCTACTTCCCGCTGGATCAGGCCACCATCGAGCACGCGGATGCGGTGCTGCACATTCCGACCGGGATCGACCCGGCTGTGCTCACCGATCGGATTCTCGCGCTGCCTGGCGTCGAGCAGCTCGTGTCGAGCGAGGAGAACGGGTCGCCGGAAGTCGCCTGGGGCGACCGGCTGTTCTACGTCGGCCCGGACCGCCGCCAGCCGTTCGCCACCATTGTCGAACACGACGTGCCCGGTTTCGACGAGGCCTCCCAACTCGACCGCCCTGGCGTCTTCCGGCTCAACCTGGACCTGGGCCGAGCCGAGTTCGAGAGGCTTTTCGGCTTCCCGCCCAAGGACTTCGAGGAACACCGGCACGGGTTCGACTTCGCCCGGTTGGACACCTTCGTGCCACACCCGGGCTACGCGCTCTACGGCTTCGGCAGCATCATCATGCCCGGCCCGCAGATGCTTCCCGAGATCGACCGGCTGCTCACGATCGCCCACGCCCGAGCGGTCGACCGCCACGAGCGCGCAGCACGCCGGACGACCGACCAGCGAGGCTGACACCACGAGGCCCCGCAGCGGACCAGCGCGGCACGGCTGATCCCAACGTCATCACCAGCATCGGCCCGATGGCGCGCGTCCGCAGACACACTCATCTCGACATGACAGGACGTTTGGCCGGAGGCTGACCTGCCGCCCCTAGATCGCCGGACCCTGTCGCACATCACCTGGCGGAACCGCGTCGCACATCAGCTGACCGATCACATCTACTTGCTCAGGGTCGGTGCCGCCGCTCCATGCCGAGCCACCCAAGGCGCTCTACGCCGCGTAGACGACCATCGCGTCATCGCGCTTGTTGCGCGGCCAACGCGCGCCCTGCGGGTCGGCGCCCCGACGGTGACCCGCCGGTCCCGCCGTCCATCGCGGTATGGCACTCGGTCCGCGCTGGCGGCGACACCAAGACCCAATGCCGTTCAGATAAGGCAGTGGTGCTGGTCAGCGTGGTGTGCTGACGGAGGCTGATCGGGGCCGTACGGTTGCCGGTCGTGATGCCACTGGTGCAGCCCTCGGGCCGGTTGACCGACCACATCGGGTTGGGGGTGCTCTCGGCGCGGTTCCACCGCGATCTGATCGAGGAAGTGATCAACCGGACCGGGTGTCGGGAGAAGCGTAGCCGTCGACTGCCGGCGCACGTGATGATCCGGTACGTGATCGCGATGGGCCTGTACGCCCAGGAGTCTGCCGAGGAGGTGATGCGTCGGCTGGTCGGTGGCCTGCGCGCGATGGGTTCGTGGTCGGATGACTGGGAGGTCCCGACCGGCTCGGCGATCAGTCAGGCCCGGCGACGTCTCGGTGTGGCGCCGGTGAGGGAGCTGTTCGATCGGGCGGCGGTGCCGGTGGCGGGCTCGGGCACCAAAGGCGCGTGGTTGGCCCGACGTCGCCTGATGGCCATCGACGGGACCAGCTTCGTTGTGGCCGACACGTCGGCGAACGTGGAACGATTCGGCCGGATGGGATCCGGGCCGGCAGCGTCGGCGTATCCGAAGGTGCAGGTCACCGCGGTCGTCGAGTGCGGCAGCCGGGCGGTCATTGGGGCGGTGATCGGGGCGTGTTCGACTGGGGAACGCACCCAGGCCGCTGACCTGACGCCGGTGGTGGAGCCGGGGATGCTGCTCCTGGCTGACAGCGGCTTCTACTCCTTCGAGTTGTTCGACCGGTTCGCCGCCACCGGCGCGGACCTGGCCTGGCGGGTCGGGGCGTCGGTGTCACTCGGACTGGTGCGGTGGCTACCCGACGGTTCCTACCTGGCGTTGATCTACCGACCCGGGCTCGCCGCCGAGCGGCGCCGCCGGCTGGCCCGGACGGTGACCGACGGTGGTGAGGTTCCCGCCGATACCGCCCGCCTCGTGCGGGTCGTGGACTACACCGTGCCCGACCGTCATCCCGACGGCGAACTGATCACCGTGATCACCACCATCCACGACCCACACGAGGTGTCCGGAGTGGACCTCGCCACCGCCTATCACGAACGGTGGGAGCAGGAGTCCGCGTTCAACGAGATCAAGAGCGACCTGCGTGGCCGTGGTGAGGTTGTCCGCTCGAAGACCCCTGACCTGGTCGAACAACAGATGTGGGGGCTGCTGTTGGCGCACTACGCGATCCGGGCCCTGCTGGTCGACGCCGCCGACGAGGCCGGCTACGACCCCGACCGGCTCTCGTTCATACGCGGCCTGCGCCTCGTCCGCCGCCAGGTCACCGACCAGGCGGCCATTTCCCCCTGAGCGCCTGATCAACGCCATCACCGAGGCCCACACCGAGATCCTGCGCCACCGGCTACCCCCGCGTCGACACCGCACCTGCCCACGAACGATCAAACGCGCCCGCCACAACTCCTACCGCGTCAAACGACCCACAGACCGCATCATCCGCCACGACGGCCCACCCACACCCACCCTGGCCTGCCCAAACGCCTTACCTTAACGGCATTGCACCAAGACCCGGAAGTCTCGGCGCACTCTCGCACTGCCGCTGCGATGCGTGGTCGCACTGCGGCGGCACCGGGCACTACAACACCGGGACCGGGAAAAGGCGGGCAAGGATTGGCAGCCCGGAAACCTCGTATTCGCCAGTTCGACCGGCAGCGCCCTGGACGCGGCCAACGTCCGGCGAGCGTTCCGGCGGGTCGCCGCCAAGGCCGGACTGACCGCCGCCGACTGGACGCCCCGAGAACTGCGGCACAGCTTCGTCTCGGTGCTGTCGAGTAGCGGCGTGAGCTTGGAAGACATCGCCGACCTGTGCGGGCACTCCGGCACCACGGTCACGGAGAAGGTCTACCGGCACCAACTCCGGCCGGTGCTACTCAGCGGCGCGGTCGCCATGGATCGCATCTTCGCGCTGACCCCGGAAGGCTAGTCACTCAGTTAGATACTCAGGACGTGAAAGAGGGCACATCCGTCGATTGGATGTGCCCTCTGACCTGGTGGGCGATGCTGGTATCGAACCAGCGACCTCTTCGGTGTGAACTCTCGGCAGCGCGGTCGGATCGGGTGTCGTCCGAGGTCATCCGTCCTGCTGAGGGTCGTCGCGGTCGGGTGTGGTCGGCTGGGTTGCTGTACTCCACAGCTGTACTTCCTCGGCTGCGCGGAGCATGTCACGGGCGGCGGTGGCCACCGAGCAGTCGGCGGCTGCCCGGCAGATCGGACAGCGGCCGTCGGGTCCGGGTTGATGGTCGCGGAGGACCCAGCGGGCGGTGAGAATCAGCCGGTTGCGGATCTGGGCCAGGGAAAGGAACGGCGCGGTCATCCTCAGCTCACCCCGAGGGCGGCTGCGAGTTGGATGATCGTGGCTGAGGCGTGCGGGTCGCGGGCCACCTGGGCGAGCACCTCCCGGCCGGCGGGGCGCTGGCGTACCTCGGCCGGTGCCGTGCGGTCGGCGTCGACCAGGACCCGGCCGGCGTTGATCGGGTCGTCGGCTTGGAGGTAGGCGCGGGCGGCGTCGAGCAGGTGGGCGGCGCGGTGTCCGGCGGGCAGCCACCGCCAGGCGTTCCGCTCGGTGGCCTTCTCGTGCCAGGCGACCGCGTCGCTGGCGTTGCCCAGGTCGAGGGCTGCGGCGACCCGGGCCAGGCCCACCGCTGTCGGCCCGAACGCGGTGTGGTGGTGGTCGTGGCCGTCTCCTACCCGGGTCGCCATGTCGGCGGCCTCGCCGATGAGTTCGGCGGTGGCGTGGTCGTCGCCGTGGCGGGCTGCCGCCAGAGCGGCCTGGATGAGCAGGGTCCCGCACAGCGACAGCTCGGGTGCTCGCCCTTCGTCGGGGTCAGGCGGGGCGATCCGGTAGGCAGCGGCCAGTGTCGCCGACATGGCGGCCCGCGCCCGCCCGCAGGCGCGGAGCGCCTGGCCGAGTTGCACGGTGGCGGCGGCCACCAACATGGGGTCGCCGGTGGCGGTGGCCATGGCCCGGTCGGCGGCCAGCCAGCCCAGGTCGGCCTCGCCGAGCTTCACCAGCAGCGACGCGGTCACCCGGTACGCCTCCACCAGCAGTGGACGGCCCCACCCGGGATCGTCGGCGTGGACGCGCTGCGCGCCGGCCAGCAGGTCCGGCACCAGGGCGATCACCTGCGGGTACCGGGCGTGCTCGAACATGATCCACGCGTGTTCGACGTTGCGGACCAACCGGTCGGCCGGCAGCAGGACGCGGCGGGCCGCCGGCCGGCACAGGGCGATCTCGTACGCCGACAGGGCCTCCCCAATCCGCTCGACACCCTCGACCCGCTCGGTCACCGCAGCGGGGCGGGCGTCCCGGCCGAGCAGCACGGTGGTGTCGATGCGCAGGACGGCGGCGATGCCCTGGAGCGTGGACACCTTGTCGAGGGACCGGACTCCCCGCTCGACCTTGTCGACCCAACTCTTCGACTTACCGAGCCGGTCGGCGAACACCTGCTGCGACAGCTTCCGCCGCCCCCGCCAGTACGCCACCCGCCGACCGACCGGCAACAGCTCAAGGCTGTTCACGACGCCATCGCCGGTCCGGCACCGCTCGGGTCGTCTCCTCGACCGGTATCCGCTCTGCCTCGGCCTGCGCGAGAAGCCGCCGCCTGGCCGCTTCCCGCTCCTCCGCTTCCGCCTGCTCGCCCCGGCTCGGCCCTGGATCGCGCTGCGTATCGCCCACCTGCAACCCCTTCAGAAAGGGGCGCGGCGGTGGGCTCTGGGAAGGACCGCCACCGCCGCGCCGGCTCAGGGCTGCGGCGGCAGTCGTACCCGTACAGATTCGTGCAGCCGCGCCCGTGATCAGGACACTACGGACAGCACATGTGATCGCTGGAACGCTTACGCACCACTACCAACCGACTACTGCACGGTCATGCTCATCCGCTCGCAAAGGCCACGCAGCTCTGCCGAGGTCGCACCCCCGCGCAGCAGCGACCGCACCGTCTCCCGGGCCGACGTCGACGACCGGGCATGCTGCGGGCCGACCCGTTCCGCCGCGAGCAACATCCGCACCGCGTCCCGGCCCCGACCAACAGCCTCAGCGGCCCGGCCCATGTCGAGCCAGAAGTACACCTGCCGCACCGCCGGCAGCCCGGTCAGCTCCACACCCGCGGCCGTCTGCATCGCCGCCTCCGGACGACCCGTGTCGAGCTGAAAAGCCATCCGCCACAGCGCCACGTTCCGTGGACCCCAGGCAAGATCCCAGCTCTCCGTCTCCCCGGTGTGCGCGGCGATCCGCGCCGCCTCGGCAAGATGCTCCTCGGCGCTCGCCTGGTCACGTAGGCCGGCAAGATGATGCGCCCGCGCCAGATGCAGGAAGCCGAGCACGTCCAGAGCGCCATCCGCCCCGCTGCCCGCGAGGTCGGCACCCGCCGCGTCACACAGCGCCCGCGCCGGCCCGTACGCCCCCGAGTAGGCAGACGCCCGGGCCCGGTTGGCCGCCGCCACCCCCGCCGCCACCGAATCGTCGAGCAACCCGGCCGCCTCCGCACAGCGCTCCGCCGCGAGCCACGCGTGAGCCGGATAACTGACGTTGAGCAGGGAACCCATCGCCACGCCGTACACCGGCACCATCTCCACCAACGCCGCACGCCGGTCGGTCAAACTGTGCAACGCCGGCACCAGGTCGACGAGCCGACGCAGGGCACCCGCGTAGTCACACCGCCCGTACAGAACGCGCACGAGCCCGGCCTCCCGACGCACCTGCTCGACGGTGGCCGGCACCTCCCGCCGGGCAGCCATCGGCGTGTCCATCATGATCCGCCACACCCGCTCCGCGTCGATCCGAGCAGCATCGAGCTGCCGATCGGCAGGCGTGTACGGCTGCCCGGTCAGATCGACCACCGAGCACTCAAGAGCAGCGGCCAGGTCCACGACCATGTACCGGTCCGTACGCTGCTGGCCGCGCTCGATACGCGACCAGGACGTGTGGGAGATGCCGGCGCGACTGGCGGCATGCCGGATGCTCCAACCGCGCAGTTCACGACGAGCCCGAATGCGCTCACCGATCGACGGGTCAGCAGGTATGGGGCGACGAGACATCAGCAGCGCTCCCAGGTAGAGGGCTGGTTGGCGTCCTCGTCGACCTCTACCCGACGAGCCGCCAGTTCGGACGGTACACCTGGGCCCACTCACAGTAGTAACCGCTACGCCTGCAAGCGGTATTGCTACCAAGAGCGTCCCTACCCTCGACCCCTCGCTTGTAAGTTCTGGGCGCCCTGTCCGGGCGCGTCCGTGTACGTCTATGACGTCGGGCGCTGATCCATAGCCCTCCGTCGCTGGCCCCTGACGTCCGGCCCTGTTGCTGTCACCGTTGCTGTCGACAGCAACAGGGCCACTTGCGTCCGGGGACGCACTGTCAGCTTGGGAATCGGATTGATCACGGTGGTGCGTGTTCGTGCCACCTGGCTGTCGAGCATGGGAGGGACCGGTCGATGTCATGCGACAGGCCGTTGTTGCCCCCTGCTGACCGCTCCATCGGGCACGGCTCGGGCACGGCGGCGCGTGGACTTGAACCCCTAAGCCGCCAGCCGGTTGGCAAATCCACCGAAAGTGGACCCGTCAGCCCTCTGGTCTGGCTCGCGCTCCTCGGTGTCTCTCGACCGTTCGCATACGTTTTCGGTGTCGACTGTGCCGGATCTGTGCCCGATGATCTTCGGACGCCCACGTACCTCCGACGGCCGATCGTTAGCTTGCGGGCAGCCCTGGGCGCATCGCGCGTACGAGTCAGGGTGCTGCCGGAAGAGGCGACGGCAGCTTCGATCGCTTCACCGGCCGCGCTGATGCGCCGGTCCAGGCGTCGGATCTCGGCGACGACGTCGGCCGCGATCAGTGATTCAAGCATTTTCGGTGTGGCCGGCTGGCACACTTTGTCCTGTGGAGGACGGGGCGTCCGATGGCAGGTCAGCGCGAGCGCCGCGCGGCGTTCGACCGCTACGCGAGGGCATCGGCGTAACCAGCGTGGAGCTCTTCTTCGATCTGGTGTTCGTCCTCGCGTTCATCCAGGTCGTTGCGTTGATGGAAGACGACTTCACCAGTCACGGCGTGCTGAACGGAATGCTTGCGCTGGCCCTGTTGTGGTCGACGTGGTCCATCTATGCCTGGTTGGGCAACAGCCTCCAAGCTCGGGTCGGGCTGATCCGGATCGCGCTGCTGTTTGTAACGATGGTCACCCTTGTAATGGCGGTAGCGGTCCGGCAGGCATTCACCGACCTCCGGGGCGCGGCTCTCTCCGGCCCGATGGTGTTCGTCGCATGCTTCGTGGTCGTTCGGCTGGTGCATCTGGCGCTGCGCTGGTACGCCATTCCAGACACGAGGCCGCGCATCGTCCTGCTGATCGCCGCGCCACTGTTTGTCGCCTCCGTCCTTCTGTTCTCCGCCGCCGTCCTGCCGCAGCGACTGTTCCACGACCCGTGGCTGGTCAAGGCGAGCCAGACCGGGCTCTGGATGCTTGCCATCATCATCGACTACGGACGCGCCCTGGTGATGCGGTCGTGGGGGTGGCACATCATCTCGGCCCGACACTGGGCGGAGCGGCATGGCCTCATCGTGCTCGTCGCCCTTGGCGAGTCGCTCACAGCGGTTGGCCTGATCAGTAGCAGCGTGCCGATGACTGGATCGCTCATCGCGGCCCTCGTCTTCGCCATCGTCATCGCCGCCGCATTGGGCTGGACCTATTTCGACGTCGTCGCGATCGCCGCCGAGCGGACGCTGAACCAGAACCCCGCCCAGCGCCGGGTTGCCTACGCCCGCGACGCCTACAGCTATCTGCACCTGCCGATGATCGCCGGCATCATGCTGCTCGCCCTCGGGCTGCACAAAGTGGTGACGATCATCAAAGACAACGAACTGCACCATTCGGCCGCGCGACTGGAGAGCCTGGGCCTCCACGCCCTCTACGGTGGAGCAGCCCTGTTCCTGCTCTCCCACGTCGGCTTCCAACTGCGGATCACGCGCCTGCTCAGACGGGTCATCTGGCCGCGACTGATTACCGCAGCGCTGCTGGTGGCGCTCATCCCGGCCGCCGGCCAACTTTCGGCGGTGGTAGCGCTCGGCCTGCTGGCGGCTGTCTGTGTCAGCCTGGTCATCACGGAGGTCCTCGTCGCCAGCGGGCAGCGTAAAGAACTGCGCGAGGCCGCTCTAGCCGGGGGCTTTCGGCCAGAGGGCCCCTAGACCAGGCCGGCGGGCACGCCCACAAGCTGCGCGCTGTTGCCATCCCGTCTGCCGCCGACCCGCCCGTCTGGGGAGCGGGCCGCCGCCCGGCTGCCACGTCAAGCGGACCTTGACGGCTCGTGCGGGCGCTGCCGAAACAGACTGAGTCGGCTCTCGTGTTACGGACCGCGCCCACGGCGGACACCGCCACAGTGGCGCAGTTGACCCAACCTCGCCCGGCAAGGACCCGGCTCCCGGGGTCGGAGCTGGCCACCGGCGACCACCCCTCCCCCTCCCAGGTGAGCGGTTGACCTGACCCTGAGTGGCGGTGGAGCCGGCTCCTGGACGACCGGCATGCCGCCCCGTGCGGACACCGCCCCCATGCTTGGGGCTTGCCGCGCGGACCCGGCGCGCCCTCCCTGCGCCGCGCTGCTCAGGCGCGGCCGGCTGCCGGCGGCGGACCTCCACCACTCTCTGAACTACCCCGTCTGCGGCGGCCCCTCCGGGCTTTCCGCTCTCCGCGCCAGCCGCCGGGCGTGTTGCGTGGCCGGAGTCGGAGCGCCAGCGCAGCGACGGACGCGCGCCCAGGCGGCGGCGCGTGCGGCCCGTTCAGGGCCGCCTTGATAGACGTACAGAAAGTCCTCCCACACCGGCCGGCAGCCGGCCCGGATCAGCCCGGCACCGGGATCACGGCGGGTTGACGTGTCGGTACCCGGTGCTACTCTGGCCTTCGTCGAACACGCCAGCGCGGCCTTCCTGCCGGATCGCTGGACTCGACTCCGGAGATGCTGAGCGGCCTTCCCGCCGCTGATGCGGGCCACGTCCCGCCGGCTCTCGATCGCACCGGCCGCTGTGTAGCCGGCCACCAGAATCCGCTGAGCGGCCCAGCACGGCCTTCCCTGCCGTCCACGATGGCCCGGATTCGTTTCCCTCGACGGGTGGGGATCGCCTGCGGCAACTTCCCGGATGCCGACGACCAGGCACCCCACCCGTCCCGGCATCACACACCGTCCAGCAACCGGAAAGACGCATCCCAGCGGCGGTCGGTGGCCGATAGCCATGCTTCCGCCCTCCGGCGTCAGCCGCCCTCTCCGGCGGTGCCAGGAGACACCACGAACACCACCGACGGACACCGCTCCGGCGTCCGGTGGCAGTTCGTCGTCCGTCCCTGCCACCCGCCTTGAGGAGAATCCGTGTCCGCCCTGCCCACCCTGCACCGCCCCGGCGTCGCCGCCGGCCGTGACGCCCAGGCCCTGTACCGGGCCACCGCGCCGGACTTCTTCGGCTGGCTGGAGCACACCCGCGCCGCCGGAGGCTGCACCCGCCCGATCCGCCTGACCGGCACCCTCACCGCCGTCGAGACCGACACCGGCCGCGTCGTGGAGCAGCGGCACACCGACGAACTGCCCGACCGGACGCTGTACAAGGCGTGCGGCAACCGACGTGCCGCCCAGTGCCCCGACTGCGCCTGGGTCTACGCCGGAGATGCCTTCCAAGTCGTCCGCTGCGGCCTCACCGGCGGCAAGACCGTCCCCGCCGCCGTCGCCACGCATCCGGTCGTCTTCGCCACCTTCACCGCCCCGTCCTTCGGCCCGGTCCACCACCGGCACATCCCCCGCCACACCTGCACCGACCGGCGACGCTGCGACTGCCGCCCGGCACCCTGCCACGCCCGCCGCACCGCCGTCACCTGCCCACACGGGCAGGCCGCGGCCTGCTTCACCCGCCACGACAGCGATGATCCGCAGCTCGGCCGGCCGCTGTGCCTCGACTGCTACGACCACGACCACCAGGTCGTCTGGAACGCCTTCTCCGGCGAGCTGTGGCGACGCACCAAACAGGCCATCGAACGCCACCTCACCGCCCTGTGCCGCCAACGCGGCATCGGTCACGTCCAGGTCGCCACGGACACCGGCCGAATCCGCCGGGTGCCTCCGGTGCGGGTGTCACACGGCAAGGTAGCCGAGATGCAGCGCCGGGGCGCGGTGCACTTTCACGCCCTGCTGCGCCTCGACGGCGTCGACCCCCACGACCGGCACGCCCTGGTGCCGCCGCCGGCCGGCATCACCGCCGACGACCTCGACGCCGCCGTCCACGCCGCCGCCCGGCAGATCACGATCACCACCCCGCCGCACCCGACCGGCCGCAAGGCTGGCCGATCGCCTGGGGTGAGCAGGTCGACGTACGCCGCATCGGCACCAGCGACGGGGACGTGACCGACGGGAAGGTCGCCGCCTACCTCGCCAAGTACGCCACCAAGGCCACCGAGGTCACCGGCCACTGCTCCACCCGCCTCACCCCCGACACCATCGACGCCTACGCCGACCCGCAAGGCGACCACCTCGCCCGCCTCATCGACGCCTGCTGGCGACTCGGACGCCCCACCCACCGCCACACCACCCGCACCGCCACCCCGGCCGGCGAGCGTCAAGGCGACCTTGACACCACACCCAACGCCTACGCCGGGCTGCGTCGATGGGCGCACATGCTCGGCTACGGCGGTCATCTCCTCACCAAGGGCCGCCGCTACTCGGTCACCTTCGGCATGCTCCGCGACACCCGCGCCACCTACCGCCGAGCCGAGGAAGACACCGCCGACACCATCACCGTCGGCACTCTCACCTTTACCGGCTCCGGCTGGCTGACCGACGGGGATGCCCTGCTCGCCAACACCGCCGCCGCCCAACACCGGGAACGCAGACGCATCGGCCGGGAGGAACTCGCCCACGAGGCGTGGTCGGGGGTGGCGGCTTGAGCAGGAACCTCACCCCGCGCTGGTACTCCCCCGCCGAGGTCGCCGTACTGCTCGGCTTCGGCCTGTCCAAGGTCAAGATGAAGATCGCCACCGGCGAGCTGCGCTCCATCAAGGACGGCAAGTACCGCCGCATCCTCCCCGAATGGGTCGACGACTACATCCGCGAACAGGTCGAACGGCAGGAGGCCGCCTGATGCCCGCCCGCGCACGAGCCAACGGCGAAGGCTCGATCTACGCCTACCGCAACGGCTTCGCCGCGTACGTCTGGGTCACCAAGCCCGACGGCAAGCGCACCCGCAAGTACGTCTACGGCCCCACCCGCGAGATCGTCCACGACAAGTGGATCAAGCTGCACCAGCAGGCCAAGGCCGGGCCGGTGGCGACCACCGTCCCGACGGTCGGCAGCTTCCTCACCTACTGGCTGACCGAGATCATCGAGCCGAACAGGGCACCGCTGACCTACGCGACCTACGAGACGTTCGTCCGCCGCTACATCGCCCCCGGCCTCGGGGCCAAGCGGCTCGACCGGCTCCAGCCGCGGGACGTGCAGACCTGGATCAACCAGGTGGCCCGCACCTGCCAGTGCTGCGCCCAGGGCAAGGACGCCGCCCGCCGCAAGGACAAGCGCCGCTGCTGCGCCGTCGGCCGCTGCTGCCAGGCCGTCCCCTCGACGCGGACGGTCAGCGACATCCGGGCCGCGCTACGGGCCGCCCTCACCCACGCTCAGGCCGAAGACCTCATCACCAAGAACCCGGCCGTGCCGGTCACCCTCGCCACGGTCCGCCGCCGACGCGGCAAGTCCTGGTCGAGCGACGAGGCCCGCAGGTTCCTCGAATCGGCTCGCGCCGACCAGGACCCGCTCTACGCCGCCTACGCCCTGGTCCTCGTCACCGGCCTCCGCAAGGGCGAGGCGCTGGGACTCACCTGGGATGACATCGACCTCGATTCCGGAGAGCTGACCATCGGCCGGCAACTGCAACGCGTACGGGGAAAGCTGCTCCACCGCGACACCAAGACTCAGGCGTCCGACGCCACTCTCCCGCTCCCGGACATCTGCGTGACCGCACTCAGGCTGCGGAGCGAACAACGCGACGAAACGCGATCAGCCGCCGGAAAGGCGTGGCAGGAATCCGGCCTCGTATTCACCACCCGCCATGGCACACCCATCGAGCCGCGCAACTTCCAACGCTCCTGGCAGAACCGGTGCGACAAGGCGGGAGTCAAGCCGATCACCGTCCACGACGCCCGCCGCACCTGCGCCACCCTGCTCGCCGACCTCGACGTACACCCGAGAGTCGCCATGCAGATCCTCCGGCACGCCCGTTTCTCCGTGACAATGGAGATCTACACGCAGGTCTCGTCGAAGGCGACCCGGGAAGCTCTCAAGCGTCTCGGCGACTCCCTCGGCCGCTGACGCCGTTGCTGTACTTCGCTGCTGTACGACAGCAGAAAGGCCACCTCCCGTTTCCGGGAAGTGGCCTTTGACCTGCGTGGGCGATGCTGGTATCGAACCAGCGACCTCTTCGGTGTGAACGAAGCGCTCTCCCACTGAGCTAATCGCCCTCAGCGGCGTTGACTCTACCCGATCGAGGGACCGGACCGCGAATCCGGGGTCAGTGCGTCGCGAGGTAGTGCAGCAGCCGGGCCAGCAGGTCGATGCCGAGGCTGTACTTGAGCGAGAGCCAGACCACCACGGCGACGAAGACCAGCCCCACGGACCCGAGCACGAACCGCACCGCCAGGGACCGGCTGGTGACCCAACGGGTCCAGCCCTGCACGTGCCGGCGGGTGAAGTCGAGCAGCCGGCGGGCCCAGTGGAACTCCACGGCCCAGATGCCCAGCCCGGCGATCACCAGCAGCCAGCCGGGGCCGGGCAGCGGGATCAGGGCGATACCGAGGGTGACGACGAGGGCGCCGGCGACGGAGATGAATATCTTGAGGGTGACCCGGCCGGTGGGGTTGGCGCGGATCAGGTCGAGGGTGGTGCCCACCCGCCGCCGGAAGCGCCCACGGCGCCGCTCGGCGACCGCCGTCCCGCCCCCGGATTCCGGGCCGTCGGGGCCACCCCGGCCGCGCCGGTCGCGCTGATCCTTCGGCACTGCGTACCCCCGCCTTTCGGCTGCTCGGACCCCTCCTTTCGGGGGGCCGGACCAAGCCGGCACATCCACTGAGGATCGGTTCGTGGCCATTTCGCCCTCCAGTGTCGCTCCGGCCCGTCACTCCATCGGACCACTGGACGTTACCGGAGTAAGTCGACGTCTGAACCACCCCGATGCCGGGCGGGATCACGCACTGGGCAGAACCGGATATCGTACAAGAATTTTCACATTCTAGCGGCGTTTCCGACCCCCTTCCCACCACTGGGTGAAGTCAGCGTATGGCGGAGCGTAGCCAGGAGTAGCACCTGAGTATGGGAAAAGCGGGACACGCGCGTTCCGCAGCGGTGCCGGGGGGAGAACGTCCATGAGTGTCATCCGACCGACGACCGTAGAGGTCGAGACGTCGCTAAGGCTCGTCGCGCCTGACGCCACCGCATTGCCGGTGCGTGCCAGCCTGCGTTACGACCCTGCTGATCCGTATGCGGTCCATGTCCTGTTCCATGCCGAATCCGCCGGCGGTGAGGCGGTGAGCTGGTCGTTCGCCCGCGAACTGCTGGTCACCGGCCTGGACGAGCCGGCCGGCATCGGTGACGTGCGGGTCTGGCCGTGGGCCACCCCGCGCGGCGACTTCGTCGCGCTGGCGCTGTCGTCGCCGGACGGCAACGCCCTGTTCGAGGTGCCGCGCAGCGTCCTGGTGCGCTTCCTGCGGCGGACCTACGTCGTCGTCCCGCGCGGCCGGGAGGCCGAGCACCTGGACGTCGACACGGCGGTGAACCGGCTCCTCGCCGGTCGCTGACACGACGCCGGCCGGGGCCGCGCGGATCTGCCGAGTCCGCGCGGCCCCGGCCGCTGTGTGGGTACGCGCTCAGCCGTGCGTCGTGATCCCGCCGTCGACGGGGATGACCGCGCCGGTCAGGTACGCCCCCGCCCGCGACGACAGGTAGATCGCGGTGCCGGCCATGTCCTCCGGGCGCCCGATCCGGCCGAGCGGGACCTGCTGCTCGATCGCCGACCGGGCCGCCGGGTCCTCCAGCGCGAAGGCCAACATCTTGGTCTCGAACGGCCCCGGCGCGATCGCGTTCACGGTGATCCGCTCGCCGGCGAGCTGGTGGGCGAGGCCACGGGTGAGCATGTGCACGGCCGCCTTGGTGGCCGAGTACGCGTACACCTCCATGGACGGCACCCGGATGCCGTCGATCGAGCCGATGTTGATCACCCGGGCCGGGTCGTCGTCGGTGGCCGCGGCGCGCAGCGCCGGCAGCAGGGCGGTGGTGAGCCGGAAGACGGCCTTGACGTTGACCGCCCAGAGCTTGTCGAACGCGCTCTCCGGGTACGACTCCAGCGGCGCTCCCCAGGTGGCCCCGGCGTTGTTGACCAGCACGTCGAGCCGGTCCACCCGCTCCCGGACGGCTGCGGCCAGGCCCTCGGCCCCCGCGTCGTGGCCCAGGTCGGCGGGGATCGCCGCGCAGCGCCCCTCGGCGGACAGTTCCTCGGCGACCGCCTCGCAGACGTCCGCCTTGCGGGAAGAGATGATCACGTCTGCGCCGGCCCGCACGAAGCCCTGGGCGATCATCAGCCCGATGCCCCGTGAGCCGCCCGTGACCAGGACCGTCTTGCCTTCGACCGAGAACAGATCCGTCATGCCCATCCCATCGCCGTTCGGGGCCGCCGGTGGTCCGCCGGACCCGGCGCTACCGATCGGTAACCTATCCGGGTCGCCGTGCCCCGACAAGCCGCCGGGCCGGCGTGGGACAGGGTGACCCGGGCCGTGTCGGGATGCGGCCTGCTCGGCCCCGGGTTACCGTCGCAGCGATGGTCCCCTCCGGTCAGCCCTCCCCGGCACCCCCCACCGACCAGGCGTCGACCCGCCCCGACCTGGCGTCGACCCGCCCCGCCCCGGCGACGGCCCGTCCCGCCCCCGCGCCCCGCGCCGAGGCCGCCGCCCGGTCCGCCGGCATCGCCGCCCTCTCCCTCGGCGACCTCGCCCCGGACCCCGAGTGGCGGCGCCCCGTCCTGCTCGACGCGGACCTCGTGGTCCTCGTCACCGGCGGCCACGGCACCGCCGAGCTGGACTTCCGGCCGCTGCCCTGCCGCACCGGAACCCTGCTGCGGGTACGCCCCGGCCAGGCGCTGCGCTGCACCGGGAGGCAGCTCGACGCCGTGGTGCTGCGCTGGACGCCCGCCGCCCTGCTGCGGGACCCGGACCTCGACGGCGACGACGTGCCGGCGCACCGGCAGCTCACCGGGGAGGACGAGGACGCGGTGCTCAACGAGGTCACCCAGCTCGTGGTGGACCTGCGGCGGCAACCTGACGTGCCCGCCGCCCGCGCACTGCTCCGTCACCAGCTCGCCGTGCTGCTGCTGCGGCTCACGCTGCTGGCCACCGACCCGGCGGACCCGGCGCAGGCCGGGCGGCACGCCGAGAGCCCCACGTTCGGGCGGCTCCGCCAGGAGGTCGAGCGCGGCTACCAGCACACCCGCCGGGTGGAGGACTACGCGGCCCGGATCGGCTGCTCGGTGCGTACCCTCACCCGGGCCTGCCTCGCGGTGACCGGGCGCAGCGCGAAGCAGGTGATCGACGAGCGGGTGGCCCTCCAGGCCAGCCGGCTGCTCGCCGCCACCGACGAGCCGATCGCCCGGATCGGCCACCGGCTCGGCTTCCCGGAGCCGACCAACTTCGGCCGGTTCTTCACCCGCGAGGCGGGGGTGAGCCCCGGCGCGTTCCGGGCGGCCCGTGGCCGGCCGACGCCCGCCGGGCCATCGCAGCCGGGCCCTGAGGGCCGCGAGCCGGCGCCGCCCCATCGAGACCGGGAGCAGGCGTCGTACCACAACGGCCGGGAGCAGCCGCCGGCCGCGCGCGCGGGCGGCGGCCGGCGGCCGGACGCCCCGAGCGGGTCGAGCGGGTCGAGCGGGTCGAGCGGGTCGGCGCGAAACAGCCGGGAGCGTGCGGCGGCGGGCGGGCGGGAGCGTCCAACGGGCCACGGCGGCGGGCGGGACGGGGCGGCGGCGGGTCGGATCGTCCGGCCTCGGCCGCCCACCGATCCGACCGGCCGGGCGGGGCGGGCATGATGAGGGGGTGCAGATCTCCGCGCGCGGTGACTACGCGGTACGGGCGGCGCTGAGCCTCGCCACCGCGTACCCCTCCCTGCTGTCCACCCAGGCCATCGCGACGGAACAGGACATGCCGCGCAAGTTCCTGGAGGCGGTCCTGGCCGACCTGCGCCGAGCCGGGCTGGTTCGGGCCCAGCGCGGCGCCGAGGGCGGCTACACGCTGGCCCGGCCGCCGAAGGAGGTCACCATCGGGGCGATCCTGCGGGCCGTCGACGGCCCGCTGGCCGGAGTGCGCGGGATGCGCCCCGAGGAGACCAGCTACGAGGGGGCGGCGGAGAACCTGCCCCGGCTCTGGGTGGCCGTCCGGGCGGCGGTGCGGCAGGTGGTCGACGAGGTGAGCCTGTCCGAGCTGACCAGCGGCCGGCTGCCGGGCCACGTGCGGCGGCTGATCGCCCGGCCGGACGCCTGGGAACCCCGCTGACCGCCGCCCGCAGGCGGCAACGACGCGGGCCGGGCAGGCGGTTGGTCGGCCCGGGCGCCTGACCCCTCGGTACGGGCCGGCGCGCTCAGCCGGAGATGTCCCACGGGTCGACGGTGGTGGTGAAGCCGGCCCGGTGGTGCACCAACGGGTTGCTGTCCTCCCCTGACCCGAGAGCCAGTGGCTCGGCGATGACGATGGTGTGGTCGCCTGCGGTCACCCGGTGCACCACCCGGCAGAGCAGCACCGCGAGCGCCCCGTCGACCAGCGGCACCCCGAACGGACCGGCCGTCCATCCCCGGTGCTCAGCGAAGCGGTCGATGCCGCTGGTGGCAAAGGTGCGGGCCACCTGCTGCTGCCCGGCCGCGAGCAGATTCACGGCCACGTGCTCCGCGCGTTCGAGGGTCGGCCAGCTCGACGACGCCCGGGCGAGGCAGAACGACACCAGCGGCGGCTCCAGCGACACCGAGGTGAACGAGGTGGCGGTGAACCCGGCGGGCGGCAGCGGCGGGCGTCCCCGGCCGGCGGAGGCTCCCGGCGCGGTGACCACGGTGACCGTGGCCGCCTGCCGGCGCAGCAGGGCGCGGAGCAGGTTGGTGTCGACGGGGCACAGCTCGACGGTGCCGGCCCCGGGCCGGTCCACGGTGGGTGCGGCGGGCGCGACGGGGGTGGTCGGCAGCGGTCGCGGGGATGGGGACACGGTTGTCTCCTGATCTGTCCACGGAGGAGGTGGGTCCACGATCGGTGGGGCGCGCCCCGGCGGGCGGGACGCGGCGGAACGCCGCCCCGCGGTGAGCGGACGGGCGTGCGGGACGTGGTGACGGGGGCCGGGCCGGCCGACCGGTCAGCTCAACAGAGCGCGCTCGCGTGCCGGACCAGGTCGACGTGCACGCGGGCGGTGAGGAGAGGCTCGTCCCGCTGCGACATGTGCTCATCGTGCCGTCGTCCCGCGCCGCCGGTCAACGCCCTTCCACACGTTGAGATCAGCGTCTCCCGAGCCGACGCCCATCGCTTCCACCAGCACTTGTCACCTCGAAACACCCATCCGTTGAGTAGAGATTGTCGCGCCGGGCGGTGACGCGGTCCAGTAGGGACCCGGGGAGGTTTCGCGAATCGTCGTTTCGGGCATGTTCGATCTCGACACGGCAGACGATTGGTGACGAAGGGAGCCCCGCGATGGGCCTCATGTTCCGTAAGCGCAAGAAGTACGGCCCGATCATCCTGAACTTCACCGAGAACGGCTTCTCCTCGTGGAGCATCAAGATCGGCCGATGGTCCTGGAACTCGCGGGCCAAGGCGCACCGCGTCGACCTGCCCGGTCCGCTGTCGTGGAAGCAGGACAAGTCCCGGGCCTGACCTCCCGGATTCGAGCGGGGCGCCGACGATATCGTCGGCGCCCCGCTCGACGTCCCGGCCACGCTCCGGTGACGTCACCGGCTACGCCCCGGCCTTGCTCCGGCAACGTCCCGAGCACGCCCCGGCCGGTGACGTTTCGGCAGCGTTCCGGCCCTCGACGTTTCGGCGGGGTTCCCGGCCGGCCCGTCACCCGGCACCGTCCGCCTCCGGGACGGTGCTCCGCGGCTACGGCAGGGCGTCCGGCGTGCTCAGGCAGCCGGGCGGCCACCCGGCGCTGCGGTGATCAGCACGTCCCCGCCGAGCCGGCCGTGTTCCGGGTCGCGGGTCGCCGCCCCCGAGTCGAGCAGGCCCGTCACCGCCCGGGTCGCGTCGGCAGCCCGGTAGGGCGTGGCGGTGAGTGCGTGCCGGCGCAGCTCGGTGACCGTACCCGGGCCGTGGCGGTCGAGCTCGGCGAGCAGTTCCCGGGCCAGCGGGTCAGGGTCCGGCTCCGCGACGACGTCGAGGGGCCGCCCCCGGGGGTCGGCCGGGTCGCACAGGCTCATCCCGGAGGCGACCGCCCAGAGCGCGTCCTTGAACGCCTGGAGGCTGCGGTCCGACGAGGTCGCGAACGCCACCCGCCACCCGTCGGACGGCGGCACGCCGACCACCGCACCGGCCGCGCCCGCCGGCTCCCCGGCCCCACCCACCGGCTGCGCCGGGATGGTGGCCGGCCGAGCCTCCCCCGCGCCCGTCGTCGGTCCCGTCGGGGCGGTCGCCGCGACCAGGTCGACCTCGGTGACCAGCGGGAAACCGGCCGCGTCCAGCGCCGGCCGCAGGGGCGCTCCGGGGCCGGTGACCAGCAGCAGGTCTGCCGGGCGGCCGGCCCGCGCGGCGGCCAGCAGGGCCGGCGTCGGGTCCGCGCCGTGGGCCACGGTCAGCAGCGGGGCGCCCACCGCCCCGGCCGCCTTGAGCGCCACCGGCAGCCGCCCCGGGTCGCCGGGCATGACGTGCACGGCCACCTCGGCGGGCAGGGTCGCCTCGATCGCGCCCAACCGGGCCGGCAGCGCCTGGTCGCCGTCGGCCAGCACCAGGATGGTCAGCCGGAACCCGCGCAGCCGGTCGGCGAGGTCCGCCACCGCCCGCAGCGCGGCGTCCGCGCCCCCTGCGTCGGTCCCGGCGTACGCCAGGGCGAGGGTGGCCCGCCGGGCGCGTTGCAGCGCCGCGGGCAACCAGGCTTCGAGCTGTCGGGCGAGCAGCTCGCGCAGTACGGTGTCGGTCGGCATGCTGTCGTTCTACCCCACCGGCCCGGGACGCGGCTCCCCACCCCGGCGGTCAGGCCGGAACGGAGATGCCCACCCCACCGCGGGTCTGACCGCCGTAGCGCTGCCGCTCGCGGTCCAGGTCGAGGCGGCCGATCCGCTTGCGGGCGGCCAGGGCGTCGTCGTCGAGTTGGTCGGCCGGGATCAGCCAGACGATCTCGAACTCCAGCCCGTCCGGGTCCTGCCCGTAGAGGCTCTTGGTGGTGCCGTGGTCGGAGCTGCCGACCAGGGCGCCGGCGGCGGCCAGCCGCTCGGCGGTGACGGCCAGCTCGTCGAGGGTGTCGACCTCCCAGGCCAGGTGGTAGAGGCCGACGGTGGCCCGGCCTGCGGTGGAGCGGCCGGCGGCCCGGCCGAGCTCGAACAGGCCGAGGTCGTGGTCGTTGGTGGAGCCGGAGGCCTGGAGGAAGGCCGCGCCCCGGAACCCGTCGGGGGTCATCGGGATGACCCGGAAGCCCAGCACGTCGCGGTAGAAGGCGACGCTGCGGGCCAGGTCGGAGACGTAGAGGACGGCGTGGTTGAGGCGGTGGATTCCCATGCCGCCCAGGCTAGCGCGATTTGGTTGAGCGTTCAACAAGTTCGGTTATGCTGGGGCCATGACCCGCTGGCTGGACCCTGACGAGCAACGCACCTGGCGGGCGTACCTCGCCGCCTCCCGGGCGCTGATGGACACGCTCGACCGCGAGCTGCAACGCGACGCGGGCATGCCGCACGCGTACTACGAGATCCTGGTCCGGCTCTCCGAGGCGCCCGACCGGCGGCTGCGGATGGGCGACCTGGCCGACGCGACCGGCTCCTCGCGCAGCCGGCTTTCGCACGCCGCCGCGCGGCTGGAGGCGTCCGGCTGGATCCGGCGGGAGGACTGCCCGACCGACCGGCGCGGGCAGGTCGCCACGCTCACCGCCGCCGGGCACGCCGCGCTCGCCGCCGCCGCGCCCGGCCACGTCGAGGGGGTGCGCCGGCACCTCTTCGACGCGCTCAGCCCCGCCCAGGTGGACCAGCTTCGCCGGATCAGCGAGACGCTATCCGACCACCTGACCGGATGATGACCGAATCGCGATAGTCGGGGGGTTGTACATATTGTCGCGGGACGGCCACGATGGGGCGTGTCCTCCGCCTTCGGTGATTTGACCGGCCAGGCGCACCACCTGGTGTCCGCCGGCGACCTGGCCGGCGCGCAACAGCTGCTCTCCGACGCGCTGAGCGACGCCGATCCGCGCCCCGACCACGCCTCCCCCGAGCTGGCCGACGCCGCCGGCCTCCAGGCTCGGGTGCTGGTCGCGCTAGGCGAGCCCCATTCGGCACGCGGCTGGGCCGCTTTCGCGTACGCGGCCACGAGCCGGCTGTACAGCCCCTCCGACCCGCGTACGGTCTCGGCGGCGGCGACCCTCGCCGCGGTGCTGCACCGGGTCGGCAGCTACGCCCGCGCCGCCCGGCTCTACTCCGACGTCATCATCGAGCTGACCGCCTCCGACGGCCCGGAGTCGCTGCGGGTGTTGGCCGCCCACGCCGACCTGGCCACCGTCGAGTACGCCCGCGGCCAGTGCGAGGTGGCCCGGGAACGCCTGCAGGACGCCTGGGAGCTGCACCGGGAGGTGTACGGGGACGGCCACCCCAGCGGCATCAAGATGCTGGCCCGGCTCGGGGCGATGCAGCGCGACTGCGGGGAGTTCGCCGAGGCGCACGACCACCTGGCCCTGGCCCGGGAGCTGTGCCGGCAGCACCTCGCCGTGGACGACCCGCTCGCCGTCCAGGTGGCGGGCCTGGCCCGGGCCGCTGCCAACCCCGACCACGTCTGCGCGCGGACGCCCCCAGCCGACCGGGAGGGGCCGGCGGAGGCACCCGTGGTCCCGGCGGCCCGCGTCCCGCCGGCCGCCGAGGGGCCACCGACGTACCAGACGGCGTGGCCGCCGGACGACGACCCGCACCCGCCGGCCGTGCCCGCACCCCGGACGCCCCCGGACGGAACGACCCACCACGCCGACGCAGGGACCCCCGCGCACGCCGGGCGCGACGACGGCTGGCCCCGTGAGGTCACCGGCCTCCCGGTCGACAGCGACCCGTGGATCCGGGAACACGTCGACCCCGAGACTGCCGGGGACGATCCGTGGGTCAGGGAACACGCCGCACCCGGCGCCCCGGCCCGCGCCGCCGACGACGACCGGTGGGTCCCGGACGGCGACGCGCGGGACATCCGGCCGTACCCGGAGGACGACCGGCGGGTCCCGGACGGCGACGCGCGGGGCGCCCGGCCGTACCCGGAGGACGACGACCGGTGGCCGGACGAGCCGGGATGGCCGGCCGCGAGTTCGCTGCCCCCGACGGTCGTCGGCCTGGCCGGTGCCGCCGACGAGCCGGCCGGGGTGCGGGCCGTGCGCCCGCCCGTGACCCGGGAGGACCGGTCCCGGCTGCTCCCGGTGCTGGTCCCCCGCCCGCCCGCGCCCCCGCCGCGCCGGCTCACCCCGCTCGTGGTGCTCGGCGGGGTGACCGTGGTGGTGCTCGGCACGGCGGCGGTGATCGCCGGGGTCGCCCGGGTGGGCGGCCCGGCACCCGGCCCGTCGCCCTCGGTCACCGCCCCGCCGGGCTCCGGCGCCCCGGGCGGCGGCCCGTCCGGCGCCGCGCCGTCCGCCGGAGCGTCGGCCAGCCCCCGGGCCGCCGCCTCACCCGGTACCCCGCCGGGCGGGTTCACCGTGCGGGACAACCGGGACAACATCGCGCTGCGCTGGACGTACCCGGCCGGCGCGAGCGGTCCGGTGGTGCTCGCCAGGGGCCAGTCCGGGCAACAGCCGCGCGCGTTCGAGACCCTCCCGCCGGGCAGCACGAGTTTGCTGGTCTACGACCTGGACCGGGCCAACGACTACTGCTTCACCGTCGCGGTGGTGTGGTCGGTGGAGACGGTCGGCCGGACCAGCCAGGTCTGCACGAACCGCCGCTGACCGGGATGCGCGGCCGGCGGACCGGGCGCCGGGGCCGGTACGTCGCCGGGCGGGGCCGGTGGGCCTCAGGCTGCCAGGGCGGTCAGGAAGGCGTCCGCGATGACCGCGTGGCCGGGCAGCCCCGGGTGCACCCGGTCGTCGGCCCAGCGGCTCGACGGGCTGTGCCGCAGCACCCGGTCGAAGGCGGCCTGGGTGGCCACGTGCACCGCCTCGAAGTCCTTGGCGAGGGCGGCCACCACGGCGGCGTACCGGTCGGTCTCGGCGCGCTGCGGCTCGTCGACGTCGGCCTCGATGAGGAACGGGTCGGCGAGGACCAGCCGGCATCCGGTGGCGTCCACGGCCCGGCGCAGCAGCGTGCGCAGGGTGCGCTCGTACTCGTCGATCGGCACCGCCTCGGCCTCCCGGCCCGGGGTGAACGCGCGCCAGATGTCGTTGATCCCGATCATCACGGAGAGCCAGTCGGGGCGCTCGCCGATCGCGTCGGCGTCCCAACGGGCCGCCAGGTCCCTGACGGTGTTGCCGCTGATCCCCCGGTTGACCCACGTCAGCTCGCGCTCCGGGTGCCGGGCGTCGACGAACGCGCGGACCAGGCTCGGGTACCCGACGCCGTAGGGGGCGGCGGCGTCACGCCGGCCACAGTCGGTGATGCTGTCCCCGATGAAGACGATCCGCTGACCGGCACCCAGCAACATCGCGCGCGACTCCGCCCCCCGGCGGCGGTGTCCCGCCCGACCGCTTGGTGGGAGAGGTCGTCGCACGGTATCTTTTGCAGTTCAGGCACAAAAAAGGAACGGCTGATAATTGCCGTTCCGATTGGAATCCTAATCACTAGGGAGACGGCTTGTCAAGGCACTCGGCGGGTCCCGACGAGCTACGGCACGACGACGAGATCGGCCCCGAGCAGGAGTACGTCTCCATGCTCTACGGCCGGCTGGACGGCATGCGGGAACAGGCCGCCCGGCGGCTCGCCGAGGAACTGCACGCCACCGGCGGCACCCTCCAGGCCCGGTCTCAGCGGGACAGCTCCGTGCAGATGTACGCCGAACAGGTCGAGCAGTTCTCCGCCGTGGAGAACGGGCTCTGCTTCGGTCGGCTCGACACCGACGACGACGCGCGCCACTACATCGGCCGGATCGGCATCTTCGACACCAGCGGCGACTACGACCCGCTGTTGATCGACTGGCGGGCCCCCGCCGCCCGGGCCTTCTACCTGGCCACCGCCGCCAACCCGCAGGGCGTACGGCGGCGGCGGCACCTGCGGACCCGGCAACGGAAGGTGACCGCCCTCAACGACGAGGTGCTCGACCTGGCCGCCGCCTCTCCGACCGCGCACGAGGAGCTGACCGGGGAGGCGTCGCTGCTCGCCGCGCTCACCGCCGGCCGGACCGGCCGGATGCGCGACATCGTCGAGACCATCCAGGTAGAGCAGGACCGGATCATCCGCGCCGACCTGCCCGGCACGCTGGTGGTCCAGGGCGGCCCGGGCACCGGCAAGACCGCGGTCGCCCTGCACCGCGCGGCGTACCTGCTCTACACCCACCGGAGTGTGCTCTCCAGCCGGGGCGTGCTGCTGGTCGGCCCGAACGAGACGTTCCTACGCTACATCTCGCAGGTGCTCCCGGCGCTGGCCGAGACGGGCGTGCTGCTGCGTACCCCCGGCGACCTGTTCCCCGGGGTCGGTGCCCGCCGGAGCGAACCGGCGGAGGCTGCGGCGATCAAGGGCCGCGCGGAGATGGTGCAGGTGCTCGCCGAGGCCGTGCGGGACCGGCAGTGGGTGCCCGACGAACCGCTGGAGATCGAGGTCGAGCGGGAGGTGCTGCGGCTGGACCCGGAGACCGTCCGGGCCGCCCGGGACCGCGCCCGCCGCACCGGCCGGCCGCACAACCTGACCCGCGCGGTCTTCGACGTCGAGGTCGTGCACGCCCTGGCCGACCAGGTGGCCGAGCGGATCGGCACGGACCCGCTGGGCGGGGAGAACCTGCTCGACGAGGCCGACGTCGCGGAGATCCGCCGCGAGCTGCGCGAGGAGCCCGAGGTGCGGGCCGCGCTGGACCAGCTCTGGCCGGTGCTCACCCCGCAGCGGCTGCTCGCCGACCTGTACGCCGACCCCGCCCGGATCGCCGCCGCCGCGCCCGAACTGACCGACGACGAGCGGGCCCTGCTGCACCGCGAGCCGGGCGGCTGGACGCCGGCCGACGTGCCGCTGCTCGACGAGGCCGCCGAGCTGCTCGGCGAGGACGACCGGACCGCCGCCGCCCGCCGGCAACGCATCCGGGCTTTCCAACGCGAGTACGCCGAGGGCGTGCTGGAGATCGCCCGGGGCTCCCGCTCCATCGACGTGGAGGACGAGGCCGAGGGCGGCGAGATCCTCGGCGTCACCGACCTGCTGGACGCCGACCGGTTGTTGGAGCGCCAGGAGGAGTCCGACGGGCTGACCACCGCCCAGCGCGCCGCCGCCGACCGGGGCTGGGCGTTCGGGCACGTCATCGTCGACGAGGCGCAGGAGCTGTCGCCGATGGCCTGGCGGCTGCTGATGCGCCGCTGCCCGAGCCGATCGATGACGATCGTCGGGGACGTGGCGCAGACCGGCGCGCTCGCCGGCACGCCGTCCTGGGCGGACGCGCTGGAGCCGTACGTGGCGCAGCGGTGGCGGCTGGAGGAGCTGACCGTCAGCTACCGCACGCCCGCCGAGATCATGGCGGTGGCCGCCGAGGTGCTGACGAAGATCGACCCGCACCTGCGCCCGCCGCGCTCGGTGCGGGAGAGTGGGGTGCCGCCGTGGGACCGCCGGGTCGCCGAGGACCGGCTGGCCGCGGAGCTGACCGGGGCGGCGGTCGCCGAGGCGGCCGAGCTGGCCGACGGGCGGCTCGGGGTGATCGTCCCCGCCGGCCGGGTCGACGAGTTGGGCACCGCCCTGGTCGCGGCGCTGCCGGAGGCTGCCGTCGGCGAGCACCCGGAGCTGGAGAGCCGGGTGGTGATGCTGACCGTCGGGCAGGCCAAGGGGCTGGAGTTCGACTCCGTCCTGGTGGTCGACCCGGAGCGGATCGTGGCCGAGTCCCCGCGCGGGCACAGCGACCTGTACGTCGCCCTAACCCGCGCCACCCAGCGCCTAGGCATCCTCCACATCAACTGACCGCACGCCCGCCGCGCCCCAACGTGGATCTTGGACAGTTAGCGTCCGCCTGGAACGACAACTGTCCAAGTTCCACGCCCACGGGGCGGGGCGGGTGGGCGGTTACTCGTCGGTGAAGTCGCCGATCTGGCTGGCGCTGCTCGACTGGTCACTCGTCGAGCCACCCGCCGGGGTGCTCAGGCCGCCCGTGGTGGCGTCGCCGGTGGTGGTCGGGGCGACCTTCCCCGGGTGCCGCTCCGGCTGCCGGGCCACCCGCCGGACGCTCGCCGGGCCTGCGGTCCCGCCGGTCGTGGTCAGCGCGCCCTGTCCCCGGGTCGGGCCACCGTCGCGCAGCACCTCCGGGTCGATCCGGACATCCGCCGGATCGCCCGGGTCCTCCTCCTGGAGGACCCGCAGTTCGTCGGTCTGCGGCACGGTGACCTCGTCAAGGGCCCCCTCTCCGTACACACCGCCGGCGATCCGTTGCTCGGCCTTGCGGGCGGACTCCCGCATCATGTCGTCCTCACGCACGTCCATCACCTCGCAGAACTGTCGGATCGCCCTGCGTGCCCGGAGGCCGGCCGACCAAACCGGCGTCGACCGGGACGTGCGGGCCCAACCATCCCGGAACTGGCGGAAGACGGTCCCGGACGTCGCGGTCACGGGCGGAAGACGGGTCCCGGGCGCCCCGGTCACGGGCGGAAGGCAGGCCCGTACGGCGGGCAGTGCGCGGCGGTCAGTCGGGCGCTGCTATTCGCAGCCCGGCGGGTGTTACCTGGTCGAGCCCCCGGGTAGTCGGGGGGTGCCCCCGCCGAGAACACGAACCGTGCCGTGGCCGAAACGCGGTAGCGGGGCGAGGGAGCGCAGGTAGGACTCATCGCATCCTGAGGAGGACAAGATGAGCACGCAGGCTGCATCCACCAGGCCGACGAACCGGACCCAGGAAGCGCCGAACCGCGCGATGAACGACATGCCGAACCGCGCGATGAACGAAGCGCCGACCCGGCAGATGCCGATGATGCAGGACGGGCACCGCGAGCCGATGCGGGCGCCGGGTACGGAGACCAAGCAGGCCTTCATGACGACGGAGTTCTGGATCTACGTCGCCTCGGTGATCGGCGTGCTGGCCGCGTCGTACCTCGTCGGGAAGAACTCGGTCGGCGTGGACATCTTCCGCGCGCCGCAGGCATGGTTCTTCATCACGCTGCTGACCATCGGTTATCTCGGTAGCCGGGGTCTGGCCAAGGCCGGCAGCAGCTTCCGCAGCGGTGCGGAACGCAAGAACCGACACTGACCGCACCGATCAGCTCCAAGCAGCACGGTGGCCCGCCGGGGGAATCCCGGCGGGCCACCGTCGTACGTGTGTCACTCCTCGTCGCCGCCGAAGCCCCAGTCCTCGGCGAAGTCGCCCTCGACCGCGTCCTCGATCATCTCCCCGGCGACCATCCCGCCGACCGCGCCGAGGGCCGCGCCCGCGACGATGCCGCCCATCCCGACACCCCGGCCGTGGCCGCCGTGCCCGTGGCCGCCGTGCCCGTGCTGCGTCGGGTAGCCGTGCGGGGCCCCGTAGCCGGAAGGCGCCCCGAAGCCCTGCGCGCGCAGGCCGCCGTAGTGGGACGTGGTCTCCTGGAGCCAGCCGTCGACGACCTGCGCCCAGTCGACGCGGTCGGCGTCGGTGTGCGCGACGCCGTACCGGCCGAAGACGTCGTGGCCGGCGCTGAGAAAGCCGCCTCGCTTGTCGCACTCCAGCACCACGTCGATGCCGTGCGGGCTGGTCACGAAGGTCAGTTCGACCTCGTTGATGACCTGCGCGTACTGCGGCGCGGCGAGGAACTCGATCTCCTGGTAGAACGGCAGCGTCTGCTGCGTGCCACGGATGTGGCCGCGCTCCAGGTCGGCACCCTTGAACCGGAAGCCGAGCCGGGCGAAGGCGTCCAGGATGCGCTCCTGCACCGGCAGCGGGTGGACGTTGACCTGGTCGAGGTCGCTCTTGTCGACCGCCCGGGCCACCGCCACCTCGGTACGCAGACCCATCGTCATGCCGTGCAGGCGCTGGCCGTACACATCGGTGATCGGGGTTTCCCACGGCATCGGAAGCTGGAACGGGATCGAGAGCTGCTGCTTCGGGGCCAGCTCGAAGGCCCCGGCGACCGGCAGCCGGTGGAACTCCATCACGCCGGCGTACTCGCTGTCGCCGCTCTCCATCTCGACCCGGGTCACCAGGCCGACGACGATCTGCTCGATGGCCGCCGACGCGTCGCCGCCGACCAGGTTGACCTTGCCCTCAAGGGGAAGGCCCGGCCGGGTGTTCGGGTTGGTCAGGACGGTGTCCACCGTCGGACCGCCCACGCCGAACGCGCTCAACATCTTCTTGAAGACCATCGGACCCTCCGCGGAACGGACGCCACGCTCCACCTTGGAGCGCCGGCGGCTTGACCAGGGCAGGCTAGCGGTCACCGCTGAGAATTGTCTGAGAAGCCGGGACGCGGGCGTGTCGCCTGCCCCGGCTGCCGCGCCGGAGCGGCGTCGCCACCCAGCGAAGATCGTCGGCTCGTAAGCCGCGAGTCAGCCGGGTGAGGATTCGCAACTACAAGAGCATCAGAGAGTGCGACGTGCCCGTTGGGTCACTGACGCTGCTGGTCGGGGCGAACGGCACCGGTAAGAGCAACTTCGACTTGTACGCAGCGCGGGCCAACTCCCCGTCGTTCGACAAGCTCTGGCGCGAGGTGGAGAAGCTGCTCACGTGATCGAGGGGTGACACCTGAGCGGTAGCCGCCTCTCACCGGTGCCTGCCACCGCTGCTCACGAGCCCACTGATCGGCCCGATCGGGTCAGTAGGCTGGTAAGTTGCGCCGCGCCAGCCGCGCGAAGCTGATCGGCTCCAGCCACTCCGCCAGTGACAGGGACAGTCGGTCGGCCGTCGGCCGGCCTCCATTCTCACCTCGCCCCGTCGGGGTGGCTCTCTCCATGATCGTCTGCTGTTTATGGAGAGCTCGCCCGGCGGGTCGTCTCACAAATCAGCAGACGATCAAGATGCGACGCCCGGCACCTCAACCGCGGGCGTCGAAGGAGCACCCGACGTACTGCGACAGCTCCATGCCGGCGCCGAGGGCCACGTCCTGGAACCGGAGTCCGTCACGACGGCACCGATCGAAGCGGGCACCGACACCGGCCAGTCCCGTCAACCCCGGTGCGGAGTAGGTCGATGCCCACGATCTCCTCGTGCTCGACGACCAACCGGTTGCCCTGCTCACCTGCCACGATTGTGTTTCTCGTTCAGCCGGTCGCGCCGGTCAGCTTCGTCGGCTGACCGGCGCTGTTGTGCTTACGAGAGATGGTGCCGCTTACCGGCGTCCGCACGGAGCCGGGTACTGGTGAGGCAGCGGCTTTGGGTCAGCCGGCGAAGTCGAACTCGCCGTCCTTCACGCCGCCGACGAAGGCCGCCCACTCGTCGGCGGTGTAGACGATCGTCCCCGCGTCCCGCGCCTTGCTGTGCCGGACGGCCACGCGGCCGGACCCGTCGAGCACCGGCCCCGCCTCCACGCAACTCCCACCATTGCTGTTGCTCCTGGTGCTGATGTGCCAGGCCACTGCTGGCAGCTCGTGGCTCATGCCAGATCCTCCGCGATCTTCGCGATCAGCTTCGCCGACTCGCGTGGGTCGAGTGCGGCCTCCCGAAGCCGATCGTACGCAAGGCAGTAGCGCTTTGACTTGGGTGATTCCATGAAGCGGCGTCCGCCCAGCATCTCCGCGTAGGCCACCTCCGGGTACGGCTTGGGCATGTTGAATACGACAAAGGAGCCGTCCAGCCCGGCGTGCAGACCAACGCTTGACGGCAGGACCCGAACGTCGATGTTCGGTTTCAGCAGCAGGTCGCCGAGATGCTGGAGTTGATCACGGACCAGCGCAGGGCGTCCGACAGGACGGCGCAGCACGCTCTCGTCGATGACAGCCGAGATGCGCAGGGGCGGATCGCGGTCAAGCACGAGTTGCCGATCCAGTCGTAACTTCAGCCACTTGCCGACCGAGAAGTCCGTCGCCTTGGCTCCCTCGGCGTTGCGGATCACCGCGTCCGCGTATCCAGGTGTCTGCATGAGCCCTGGGATCAGCATGGCGTCCCACGAACAGATCTGCTCCGCTCTGGTCTCCAACCAGGGGAAATCGATGAAGGAAGCGTCCACCAGCTCGTCGTAGTCGTCGTCCCACCTGTCGGTGCGCCAGGCGTCCTCCGCGAGTTGGATGAAGCGATTCCGTTCACGCCCATCGTGCTCTCCGTAGAGGTCGAGAAGGGACACCACGGCTCCACGACGGAAGGGCCATTCGGCTCGCTCCCAGCGCACCACTGACGAGAAGTCCCGCTCAAGGAACTCGTCGCTGTCTTCGACGCCACGACCCCGAGTTCGTCAGGGCGATGGAGTACGAGCATCCCGTCGCCCGGCCACCCGCTCTCCTGTGCGTCCTCGACGGGAGCGGCTTGACAGCGCCGAACGGGCGGGTAGCTTGAGCTGCCTAAGATTTCATGTTGATCGATCTTTACCGAGAGTAACTCGTCTCGGCCGGCTCCGTGCTGGTCGCGATCCCCACCCTGGTGACCTTCTTCCTGTTGCAGAAGCAGTTCGTCCGGGGCCTCACGCTGGGAGCGTCCACGGGATGACGATCGTCCACCTGCGCCGGGCGCGGACCAGCCTGGTGCTCGACGCGCGCGGGCCGGGGCTGCCCCGGGTCGCGCACTGGGGCGCCGAGCTCGGCCCGCTCGCCGCCGACGAGCTGTCCGCTCTGGTCGACGCCGGCCTCGCGCCGGTGGTGCCGAGCAGCTTCGACGCGCCGACCGTGTTGTCCCTGCTGCCCGAGGCCAGCGCCGGCTGGAGCGGCCGGCCAGGGCTGGCCGGGCACCGCGACGGCGGCGCCTGGTCCACCGCGTTCCGGCTCGACGCCCTCGACGTGACCGACGACGACCCGACCGGCTCCGCCCGGGTCAGCGTGGCGGCGACGGACCCGGCCGCCGCGCTGGCGCTGACCGTCGAGGTCGAGCTGGACCCGACCGGGCTGGTGCTGCTGCGGCACACGCTGCGCAACGACGGCGACTCCCCGTACGAGTTGCGGGAACTGACCCCGGTGCTGCCGGTGCCGGCGGTCGCGGTCGAACTGCTCGACCTGACCGGCCGGTGGTGCCGGGAACGCAGCCCGCAGCGGCACCCGTGGCCGATGGGCGCGTGGGTCCGGGAGGGCCGACACGGCCGGACCGGGCACGACGCGACGCTGCTGCTGGCCTCCGGGACGGCCGGGTTCGGATTCCGCCACGGCGAGGTGTGGGCGGTGCACACCGCGTGGAGCGGCGACCACGTCACCGTCGCCGAGCGGCGGCCCACCGGCGAGGCGACACTCGGCGGCGGGGAGCTGCTCGCCCCGGGCGAGGTGCTGCTCGCCCCCGGCGGCTCGTACACCACTCCCCTGCTCTACGCAGCCTGGTCCGGCGCCGGGCTGGACGGGCTCAGCGACGCGCTGCACGCCCACCTGCGGGCCCGGCCGGGGCATCCCCGCTCGCCGCGCCCGGTGACCCTCAACGTGTGGGAGGCGGTCTACTTCGACCACGACCTGGACCGGTTGCGTGCCCTCGCCGACCACGCGGCGCGGGTCGGGGTGGAACGATTCGTGCTCGACGACGGGTGGTTCCGGGGCCGTCGGCACGACTGGGCCGGGCTCGGCGACTGGCACGTCGACGAGACCGTCTGGCCGAACGGGCTGCAACCGCTGATCGACCACGTGCGCGGCCACGGCATGCAGTTCGGCCTCTGGGTCGAGCCGGAGATGGTCAACCCGGACTCCGACCTGTTCCGCGCCCACCCGGACTGGGTGCTGTCCGCGCCCGGCCGGCTGCCGGCCGAGTGGCGACACCAGCAGGTCCTCGACCTGGCCCGCACCGACGCGTACGACCATCTACTCGGGCTGCTCGACGCGCTGCTGGCCGGGCACGACGGCATCGCGTACCTGAAGTGGGACCACAATCGGGACCTCACCGAGGCCGGCCACGCCGGGCGGCCGGGGGTGCACGCGCAGACCCTCGCCGTCTACCGGCTGCTCGACGAGCTGCGCCGCCGCCACCCGGGGGTGGAGATCGAGAGCTGCTCGTCCGGCGGCGCGCGGGTGGACCTGGAGATCCTGCGCCGCACCGACCGGGTCTGGGCCAGCGACTGCAACGACGCCCTGGAGCGGCTGGCCATCCAGCGCTGGACCGGGCTGCTGCTCCCGCCGGAGCTGGTCGGCAGCCACGTCGGGCCGGAGCGCTCGCACACCACCGGCCGGGTGCACGACCTGGGATTCCGGGCCGCCACCGCGCTCTTCGGCCACTTCGGGATCGAGTGGGACATCGGCGCGCTGGGCTACCAGGAGCGGACCGAGCTGGCCGCCTGGGTAGCGCTGTACAAGCGGCTGCGCCCGCTGCTGCACTCCGGGCGGGTGGTCCGGGTCGACCACCCGGACCCGGCCGTCTGGGCCCACGGCGTCGTCGCCGCCGACAACTCCCGGGCGGTGTACGCCGTGGCGCGGCTGGCCACCTCGGTCGCCCAGATTCCGGGCACAGTACGGCTGCCGGGGCTGGACCGGGCCCGCCGGTACGCGGTGCGGCCGGTGGCCGGCGTGCCGGAGCCGGCTGTGTTGCAGCTCGCCGAACCCGGCTGGCTGCCCGACGGGGTCACCCTGCCCGGCGCGGTGCTGGGGTCGGTCGGCCTCCAGCTTCCCGCCCTGCACCCCGCGCAGACCCTGCTGTTGGAGGTCGACGCGATCGGCTGAGGCCCGCCGCTTTGATATCGGCAGCCCGGCCTCGCGAGGCGTCCGTGGCCCACCACCGGCCGCTCGCGGTGCCGCGCCGACTCAAGAGGTCCAGCCTCCGTCGGAGGCGACGATGGCCCCGTTGACGTTGATCGCCTCGTCGGAGCCCAGCCAGCAGACCAGCGTGGAGACCTCGGCGGGCGTGGCCGTCCGGGTGACCCGTCCGAACGACCGCTCCAGACGCTCGTACGCCCACGGAACCTTCGGCGCGGAGCTGCGGCCGATGTTGGTCTGGACGCCGCCGGGGCAGACCGCGTTGGCCCGAACGCCGTCCTCGGCGTACAGGTTGGCGATCGAGCGGGTCAGGCCGACCAGCGCGTGCTTCGAGGAGACGTACGCGCTGCCGGCGACCGCTCCGGTGAGGCCACCGATGGATGCGACGTTGACGATCGCGCCCCGGCCCCGCGCTGTCATCGGCGGCAGCATGGCCCGGCACAGCCGCATGGGACCGGTGAGGTTGACCGCCAGGACACGGTCCCAGGTGGCGTCGTCCAGTTCCGTGACGGGGAGGAAGTGGTCCATGACCCCCGCCACGTTGGCCAACAGGTCGACGCGTTGGTCCGGCAGCGCGGCGACGATCCGGTCGACGTCGGCCTGCACCGTGATGTCGGCGACGATCATCGTCCCGGGTTGGCCGCCCTCCTCCACCAGCTCGGCGGTCGCGGCGAGACCCTCGGCATCGACGTCACAGCCGACGACCGTGGCTCCCTCCACCGCAAGCTGCCGGGCGACCGCCTGCCCGATACCCGATCCGGCTCCGGTCACGACCGCGACCCGTCCGGCGAAGCGCTGCTCGCTCATGATCATTCTCCATCCCCCGGCCCCCGCCGCGGGCTCATCCGTCCATGTCCCGTACGGGAAATCTCTCCTAACCATGCTGTCAGGAGAGGCTGGACCGCAGGGCCGAAAGCCCCGGGCGGGTGGAGGCGAAGGGCGCGATCGTGGCGGGTGGGGCCGGCCGCTGGAGCTAGCCGCCGTGCCGGCCGTCGAGCTGCTCACGCTGCTGGCCGGCGCGGTCGCCGAGGCGGACCGCGCCGTGCGCGAGGCGGCCGTGGCCGACCACCGGCCGGTCACCACCCTGACGGCGCTGCTGCGCTCCGGCTCCCAGTCGCGGCATAGCTCCGGTGTATCGGGCGGGCCAGCAGGGGACGCCCCGGCGGGAAATCTCCGCGGAAATCTCCGCCGCCGATGTCGAGAACCGGAGTGGCGGCTTCTACCTCGGGGTGCGAGCACCGAGAATCGGTGCGCAGGCATGAGGAGCGAACCGTGAAGTACATGCTGTTGATGCAGTTCAGCGCCCAGAACACCGACTTCCCGTCGATCGACACCTGGACGCCGGAGGAGATCCAGGCGCACATCGGGTTCATGGTGGACACCAACGGCAAGCTCGCCGCCGACGGTGAACTGGTCGACGGCCAGGGCCTGGCCGGCCCGCAGCAGGCCCGGATCGTCCGGGCGGGCGCGGGCGGGGCGCCGGTGGTCACCGAGGGTCCGTTCGCCGAGACCAAGGAGTTCCTCGCCGGCTACTGGATCGTCGACTGCGAGACCCCCGAGCGGGCGGTGGAGATCGCCGCGCACATCTCCACCGCCCCCGGCCCCGGCGGCCGCCCGTTGAACATGCCGATCGAGGTGCACCCGATCATGTCGGGCCCGCCCCAGGAGATGTGACGCCTGACCGCACCGGACCGGACCGTCGAGGACCTGCTGCGCGAGCTGGCGCCGCAGGTCCTCGGCGTACTCGCCCGCCGGTTCGGCGACTTCGCCACCGCCGAGGACGCCGTCCAGGAGGCGCTGCTCGCGGCGGCGACGCAGTGGCCGGCCGAGGGGCTGCCGGACCACCCCCGGGGCTGGCTCGTGCAGGTCGCGTACCGCCGGATGGTCGAGCTGGTGCGCGCCGAGGCGGCCCGGCGCGACCGGGAGGACCGCGCGGCCCGCCGGGAGCCGGACGATTGGCGCGTGGCCCCGGCCGTCGACACGCGGCCCGCTGCGGACCGGGACGACACCCTGGTCCTGCTGTTCCTGTGCTGCCACCCCACCCTCTCGACCGCTTCCGCGATCGCGCTGACCCTACGGGCGGTGGGTGGGCTGCGCACCGCCGAGATCGCCCGCGCGTTCCTGGTCCCGGAGGCCACCATGGCGCAGCGGATCAGCCGCGCGAAGCAGCGCATCCGCGACTCCGGGATTCCGTTCCGGCTGCCCGACCCGGGTGAGCGGGAGCAGCGGCTCGCCACCGTGCTGCACGTGCTCTACCTCGTCTTCACCGAGGGCCACACCGCGAGCCTCGGCTCCGAGCTGCGCCGGGTCGACCTGTCCGAGGAGGCGATCCGACTGACCCGGGCGATGCGCGCGCTGCTGCCCGACGACAGCGAGATCGCCGGACTGCTCGCCCTGATGCTGCTCACCGACGCCCGCGCCGCCGCCCGAACCGGCCCGTCCGGCGAGTTGATCTCCCTGGCGGACCAGGACCGTGGTCGGTGGGACGTGTCGGCGATCGCCGAGGGGGTCGCGCTGGTCACCCGGGCGATGGCGCGGGGGCCGGTCGGCCCGTACCAGCTCCAGGCCGCCGTCGCCGCGCTGCACGACGAGGCACCCAGCGCCGAGGCGACCGACTGGCCGCAGATCCTCGCCCTGTACGGGGTGCTGGAGCGCCTGTCCGGCAACCCGGTGGTCGCGCTGAACCAGGCGGTGGCCACCGCGATGGTGCACGGCCCGACCGTCGGGCTCGACGCCCTCTCCGCCCTGGACGCCGACCCCCGGCTGGCCGGGCACCACCGGCTGCACGCGGCCCGGGCCCACCTGTACGAGCTGGCCGGCGACGCGCCGCGCGCCGTCACCCACTACCGGGCCGCCGCCGACCGGACCACGAGCCAGCCGGAGCAGCACTACCTGCGGATGCGGGCCGCCCGCCTCGCCGGATCGGCCGACTGAGCCCGGGCGCGCACACGCGTACGGAAGGGGAGGTGGCCGGGTCCGTGCGGACCCGGCCACCGGTGGTGTGGTCCGTCAGCTCGCGGTGCAGGTGACGGCGGGGACGGCGTTGGTGCCGCCCACGCTGCCGAGGAAGCCGAAGCTGGTGCTGGCCCCGGCGCCGAGCCTGCCGTTGTAGCCGACGTTGGTGGCGGTCACGCTCGACCCGCTGCTGGTCACCGTGGCGTTCCAGGACTGGCTGACGGTCTGGCCGTTGGCGTACGTCCACCTCGTCGTCCAGCCGTTGATCGCGGCGGAGCCGGCGGTGACCTTGACCTCGCCCTGGAAACCACCCTGCCACTGGTTGACGATCGTGTACGTCGCCGTGCAGCCGCCGTTCGGCGGGGGCGTGGTGGGCGGCGGAGTCGTCGGGGGCGGGGTGGTGGGCGGCGGCGTCGTGGGCGGCGGCGTGGTCGGGGTGACCCCGCCGTACACCGACGCCTCCTTCGCGGTCGCCCTGATCCCGTTGGCGCCGTTGAAGATCCGCTGACCCCAGGTGGTCAGGGCCGCCGGATTGAAGTTGGTGGCCATGTCGAGGTACTCGACGCCGCCGCCGTTGCCGCTCCACGACCAGCCGAGGTAGCCGATCCCGTTGGCCTGGCTGTAGGACAGGATGGTGTCCTCGTCCGGGTTGCCGTCGGAGTGGTCGAAGCCGAACTCGCCGACCACGATCGGCAGCTCCGCGGTGCGGAACCGACCGAGGTAGTCGCTGATCTCCGCAGCGGTGTCGAAGACGCCGTACATGTGGATCGAGAAGACGGTGTTCTTCTGCGGGTCGGCCGCGAAGACCGACGCGGCGTTGTCGCGCATGGTGAACGACCAGTCCTGGCCCCAGTTCGGGGCGTCGACCATGATGGTGTGCGTCAGACCGGCGGTGCGCAGCCGCTTGATCGCGTTGGCCGAGTCGGTCGCCCAGGTGCCGTAGCCCTGGTTGCCGTACGGCTCGTTGCCGATGTTGACGATGACGTACTTCTCCTGGCCGGCGAGGGCGCTGGAGATGCTCAGCCAGTAGTCGACCGCCCGGTCCAGGGTGATCGCGCCGCTCTGCTCGCCGTAACCGGTGGTGTCGTGCACCTCCAACACGCAGATCAGCTTGTTGGCCTTGCACAGCGAGATGACGTTGGCGACGTCTGCGGCGTCGTTCTTGGCCCAGCGGTCGCCGCTGGCCAGCACCACCCGCACGGTGTTCGCGCCGAGCGCCTTGATGTTGGCGAAGGAGCTGGTCTGCTGCTGGTACCAGGTGTGGGCGTGGTTGACGCCGCGCATGACGAACTCGGTGCCGTTGGCGTCGTACAGCTTGCCGTTGGCGACCGAGAAGCCGGCGGCGGCGTGCGCCGGCTGCCCGAAGGCGAACACGGCGGCGAGGACCGTCAGCAGGGCGACGCCCGCGACGGAGAGACGTTTTCTCATGGCCTTCCTCAGGGAGGGTCACCCCCGTGCCCAGGCGGGGGTGCGGTGGTGGTGACGTAGGAAGGCGACTGGCCCGTCAGCCGCCCGTCCGGCTCCCGACGGCGCAGGGATCAGCGTAGGCCGATGACCCGTCCGGAGCAACCGGTTCAGTGAATGGCCGATCGAGTCGAGTCCCGTTGGCGGCCCGCACGCCTACGACACCGGCCTGGGCCCGGCTGTACCTCCCCGGGACACCCTGATCCCCATCGCGGACCGCCGCCCCTCCCCACCGGAGGAGACGGCACCGCCACCTGAACCGGTTAAGCCCCGCCCCTCCGTACGACCCGCTCGTTCACGGAAAGAGTGGCTATTCCCGCCGGAATGACCACTCTTTCCCAGAAAGTGCGGGCGCAGGCGGGGGTGAGCGTGGCATGCGTGCGCGGGGCGGGGCGGGTAGGCGGAGGCGGTGGGTGGGGGCGGGGCGGTGGGGCGGGGCGGATCCGAGGGTTGGTGAGCGGCGGCCGGGGTATCCGGTAACGATCGGAAGAGCGAAGGAGATACCGCGATGGTCAACGTCGGTTACACCCTGATGTGCGAGCAGGCCGGCCCCAAGGAACTGGTGGACCACGCGGTACGCGCCGAGGCTGCCGGCTTCGACCAGCTCGTGATCTCCGACCACTACTACCCCTGGCTGGACTCCCAGGGCCACGCCCCGTACGCCTGGTCCGTGCTCGGCGCGGTCGCCCACGCCACCAGCCGGGCCGAGCTGATGTCCTTCGTGACCTGCCCGATCCGCCGCTACCACCCCGCCGTCGTGGCGCAGAAGGCCAGCACGATCGGGGTGCTCTCGGACGGCCGGTTCACCCTCGGCCTGGGCGCCGGGGAGAACCTCAATGAGCACGTCGTCGGCGGCTGGCCGCACGTGCAGCAGCGGCACGAGATGTTCGAGGAGGCGTTGCAGATCATCCGGCCGCTGCTCAACGGCGAGACGCTGACCTTCTCCGGTAACCACTACGACGTACCCGACGCGTACGTCTGGGACCGGCCCGGCCGCCCGGTGCCGATGGCCGTCGCCGCGTCCGGCCGGCAGTCGGCGACGCTGGCGGCCGACTACGCGGACGGGGTCGTCGCCACCGAACCGGACCCGCACATCATCCAGATGTACGACGACGCGGGCGGCGCGGGCCGGCCCCGGTACGGCCAGGTGGCAATCTGCTACGGCCCGGACGAGGCGGAGTGCCGCAAGGTCGTGCACGACCAGTTCCGCTGGTTCGGGATGGGCTGGAAGGTCAACGCGGACCTGCCCGGCCCGGACTCGTTCGCCGCCGCGACCCAGTTCGTCCGCGAGGAGGACGTCGCCGAGGGGATCTCCTGCGGCCCGGACACCGACCGGCACGTGGAGGCGTTCAAGAAATTCGTCGACGCCGGCTTCACCCACGTCGCGCTCGTCCAGGTCGGCGGCGACACCCAGCCGATGTTCCTGGACTGGGCCCGGGAAGAGTTGCTCCCCCGGCTCCGCGAGCTCTGACGGCGCCGGCCCGCCCGACGGGTCCGTCCGCTGCGGTCGCGGCGGTGGGGTTCTCCCCCGCGCAGCTGCGGCGTGCCGGACCTACCCGACTTCGGACCCAGCGCCCACCCGTCCGGCGCCTACGACGTCACCCGGCACGCCGGGTACCTGGCTGCGAGGCTGATACGTACTCGTTCGGCGCGGAGGTGGCCGCCCCGCTGGCCGCCCGCCACCCCGGGCGGTTCCGGGCTCTGGTGCTGGCCACATCGCACCAACCGCCCCGGCCGAGGTCGCCCCAGCGGTACGCGCCCTGCTCGCCCCGCACTAGGACAAGGACCGCCATGCGCATCGGCAACACAGAGATCCGCCCGCTCGGCGGTGGCCTCGGCTGCCTCCTGATGATCCTCTTCTCGGTCCTGACCTCGATCGCCCTGACCGTCCTCCTCAACCTCCTCCTCTAACCCCCCTCCCTCCCCACCCTCCCCCTCCCGCGATCTTGCACTTCCGGCCCCCGCAGTGAGGCTTTTACCCCTTTAGTCAGGGCCCGAAGTGCATGATCGACGGGGTTCGGGGTCGGTCGGGGCCCGAAGGGCAAGGTCGACCGGGGTCCGGGGTGGAGAGGGGTCCGGGGGGTTAGCGGCGGAGGCCGAGGGCGGTCAGGAGGTCGCGGGTGGCTTGGCGGATCGGGGTCAGGATCGAGTCGCGGAGCCAGCGGACTGTCGGGGTGACCGTGGCTCGCCAGGCAGCGCGCAGGGCCAGACCGACCGGGACGGCGGTGTGCCGCCACACCCAGCGCAGGGCCCGTCCGACCGGGACGGCGGTGTGCCGCCACACCCAGCGCAGGGCCAGGCCGATCGGACGCAGCAACAGCCGGTAGAGGAAGTTGACGATGCGGCCCGCGAGCTGCCAGGCGTACCCGAGGGCATCGGCCACCAGCCGCAGCAGCCACCACAGCCCGCGCCCGACAGCGGCCAGCGCCGGGCCGAAGGCCCGCTTCAGCAGCCGTACCAGGGGCACCAGCACGTTCCGGATCAGCCAGTCGGCCGCCTCCACGAGCAAACGCGCCACGGGCCGGACCAGCGTCCGGAAGACCCAGACCAGCGGGTGCCAGAGCAGGTGCTTGGTCACCCACACCAGCGGCATCCAGACCAGCCGGACCAGGAGCCAGGCGAGCGGGCGCAGCACCCAGGCCCGCAGGGCCCGACCGAGCGGGCTGAGCAGCCAGCGGGCCAGCCAGCGGGCGGAGCCGGCCAGCAGCTCCCAGACCAGCCGCACGGGCAGCACCACGACCAGGGCCACGCCCCGGGCGATCACGGCGAGTAACGGATGCGGTTCCGGTTGCCCGGTCGGGGCGGCGTTCACGGGCCGAGCGTAGAAAGCTCCGGCAACGGTGATCCGTCGACGGTGCCCCGGAAGGGCACGCCGGGCCGGGGCACGGGGCACGCGCCGGTCAGGCCGGGTGCAGGGCGAGTTCGGCGAGTAGGGGGTAGTGGTCGGAGGCGTACTCGGTGTCGCCGCCCCGCCGCACTCCGCAGGAGCGCGCCAGTCGGGCCAGTGCCGGGGTGGCGAAGAGGTAGTCCAGCCGCATCCCGGAGAACTCGGCGCCACCGCCGTGCCGGGTGGGCGCGGTCAGGCCCTCATCTGCGAGCCCGAGCGCGTCATGCAGGTCGACCAGGCCGGCGGCGGCGAGCCGGGCCACCGCCCGGGTCTCCACCGTCCGGCCGTCCCGGCGCAGGTGACGGCGGCGGTACGCGGGTGGCAGCCGGGCGACCCGGGCGGTGTGGTCGGTGCCCGGGTCGAGGGTGTTCAGGTCCCCGGCCAGCAGCGCCAGCTCCCCGGGTGCCCGGCGGACGGCGGCGGCCAGCCAGCCGGCCTCGACCCGCCGCCGCAGCCCGGTGTACGGGTCGAGGTGGGCGGCGAACACGGTGAACGGCCCGGCGTCGGTGGCCACGGTGACCCGTACGGCGGCGTGGTGGAACGGCCGGCGGACCAGGCCCGCCGTGAGCACCCGCAGCGGCGGGCGGACCAGCACGGCCACCGGCTGGCCGAGGCAGGAACGGGCCAGGTACGGCCGCATGCCCACCTCGGCGGCGAAGCCGGCCAGCACGTCGCCGGAGTCGAAGCCCCGCAGCTCCTGCGCGGCCAGCAGGTCCGGCCGCTGCGCGGCGACGACCCGGGCCACCCGGTCCAGCCGGCCGGGACCGGTCCGGTCCCGGCCGCCCGTTCTGATGTTCCAGGTCATCACCCGCAGCATGACGCGGGTCAGCCCGGCCGGCCGGCCTTGGCCAGCTCGTCGTCCAGCTCGTCGACCTGCTCGGAGTTGATGGCCGGCTGGTTGCCCTCGGCCAGGTCGGCGTTGGGGCGGATCGCCCAGTAGAGCACGCCGATCCACAGGGCGCTGAGCAGGATCGCGCCCATGAAGTCGGTGGGGTGGTGCATGCCCCGGTACATCCGGGAGGTGGCCACGCCGACCGGCATGATCACGGCCAGGGCCACGAAGATCCACCGCCACCAGCGGTCGGTACGGGGAAACACGATGACCGCGATCGCGAGCCAGACGCAGATGGTGGCGGCGATGTGCCCGGACGGGAACGACGAGGTGGGCATCTGCCCGTCCAGGTTCTCCACGGGCGGGCGGGGCCGGTCGACGACGTGGGCGGAGGCGAGGAAGAGGGTCAGCTCGCCGAACATCGCCAGCGCCACGAAGAGCACCGGCCGCCAGCGCCGCCACACGGCGAGCACCAGCGGGCAGAACACCAGCGAGACGATCAGGATCGCGTGGGTGTCGCCGAGCTTGCTCCACCACCAGCTCACGTCGGTCAGCGTGTCGGTGTGCCGCTCGGCGAACCAGCGCGGGATCTCGGTGTCGAGGGTGCCGAAGAAGGTGTCCTTGGCGTGGTAGCTGACGAACTGGCCGAAGGCGTACAACGCGCCGAACACCAGCACCCAGCCGACCAGCAGTTCGGCGACGGCGGAGCGGGGGTGATCCAGCACGTGCTCCTCGGCCGGGGCGGGGGCGATGTCGTGCCCCGCCTCGGGCTCCAGTCCCTCGGTCAGCGGCGGGACCGGCCGGCCGCGCTCGCGCCGCCACAGCCGGAAGGCGTACGCGGTGACGCCCAACCAGGCCGCGCCGAGCAGCCAGCCGCCGATCACGTCCGAGACGTAGTGCACGCCCAGCGCGATCCGGGTCAGCCCGATCAGCGCCACCAGCACCGCGCCGATCGCGATCGCCGGCTTGCGCCAGCGGGGCGCCATGGCCGGCAGGAACACCAGCAGCAGCGCCCCGTACGCGACGAACGAGCCGAGGGCGTGACCGCTGGGGAAGCTGTTGCCGGGGGCACTGGCGATCGGCACGTCCACCACCGGGCGGAGTCGACCGACCAGGGTCTTCAGCGAAGGGTCGAGGATCAGCCCGCCGACCCCGGTGATGATCAGGTAGACCGCCAGCCGGGCCTGGCGCCGGATCAGCAGCCCGATGACGGCGACGCTGACCAGCCAGATCAGCACCGGCCGCCCGCCGAGGTCGGTGATCGCCTGGAGCACGGTCACCAGGGCGCCATGCGGCGCGACGAGCCCGTTGAACCACTCCGCGACCTCGTGGTCGGCGTCGTTCAGCGGGCTCCAATGGAAGCGTACGAGCATCAGCAGCAGGCCGAACGCGACCCCCGCGCCGGCGACGGCCGCCAACCCGGCGATGCTCCGCTCGGCGAAATGGCCGAGTGGTCGCCGCACCACCTCTTTGACCGCGGTCACCCCGCACCTCCCTTGTCTGTCCTGGCGAGGCGGTTTACCCGATCCGGGTCGCGCGTACACCGGGGGTTGTCGCCGACCGGTCAGGGCATGGTCAGCTCACCGGTGTCGTAGGTCTCCTCGCGCTCGGCCTCGGGCTGCCACCGGTCCGGCTGGGCCGGCTCCTGCACGCCGATCCGCATCGCCTCGAGCTGGGCGGCGAAGGCCAGCCCGCCGAACAGCGCCATCCCGGTGAGGTTTGCCCAGAGCAGCAACGCCATCATCCCGGTCAGCGCGCCGTACGTCTGGCCGAACCCTTCGCTGACCTGCACATACGCGGCGAGCAGCAGGCTGGCCAGCCACCACAGCGCGGTGGCGATGCCGGCGCCGAAGAACAGCCAGGACAGGCCTGGCTGGTTGCGCCGGGGCGCGTGCCGGAACAGCAGGGCCACGGCGAGCACGGTCAGCCCGAGGCTCAGCGGCCAGCGGACCACGTCCCAGGCGCCGATGGCGAACTCGCCCCAGGCGTAGTTCCGGCGAACCGAGTCGCCCATCGCCCCGCCGCCGACGAGGATCAGGAAGCCGGTCAGCGCCGGGACGCCCGCGACGACCGCGAGCACGGCGGCGCGCAGGTACTTCCACAGCGCCGGACGGTCCCGCTCGACGCCGTAGATCCGGTTCGCGCCCCGCTCGATCTGCGCCATGGTGGTGGTGAGCGCGAAGAGGCCGGTGAGCAGGCCGAGGGTCAGCGCCAGCTCGCCGGCGTCCTCGGTGCGCTCGCTGTCGACCAGCAGGTCCTGCACCATCGCCTCGCTCTGCCCGGGGGTCAGTGCGAGCAGGGTGTCGGCGACCACCCGGCCACCCTCGTCGGCGCCCAGGTCGGTGATCAGGCCGGTGAGGGCGATCATGAACGGCACCACGGCGAGGCAGAGCTGCAACGCGAACGCCCGGGAGTGGCTGAACCCGTCGCCGTAGCGGAACCGGACGAACGCGTCCCGCAGCAGGCACCAGCCGCCCTGCCGGCGCAGGGTGTGCCAGGCGTCGTCGGCCGACAGCTCCTGGTCCGACATCATCCGGGTCTCCGGCACCATCTTGGTGCTACTCACGGACGCGCCTCCTCGACCAGCTCCTCGCCCCGCTTTCCGGCTGCGGACGCGTCGACGGCCAGGTCAGGCGTCTCCTCCGGCTGCGGCACGCAGAGCCACAGGGCGCGGGGACGGATCTCCGCCACGAGCCGCCGCCCGGGGGAGATGAGATCACCGTCCAGCTCGCGCGGCTGGGCCCGGTTGCTGGTGATCTCCACCTTGCGGGCGCGGAAGACCTCCATCCGGGGGACGCTGCCCCGGCGGCGGGCCAGCGCCCAGCCCATGGCCAGCCAGTGCCGCAGCGTGCGCGGGGTGAGCACGGCGACGTCGAGCCAGCCGTCGTCCGGTTCGGCGTCGGTGAGCAGGGTTACCCCGCCCTGGAGCCGGCCGACGTTGGCGACCAGCACCGAGCGGGCCCGGCGGCGCAACACTGGCCGGTCGTCGATGCGGATGGAGACCTTCATCGGCCGGTCCCGCAGGTGCCGGGCGGCCCCCACCACGTACGCGGGCCAGCCGATGCGGGCCTTGGTGGTCTCCGAGGTGGCGTCGAGCATCTGGGCGTCGAAGCCCATCCCGGCCATGACGGTGAAGTAGTTGTCCTCGACCGCGCCGACGTCGAGCTGCCGGCGACCCCGCTCGACGGCCACCTCCAGCCCGGCGGCCAGGTCGGTGGAGAGGCCGAGGTTCGCGGCGAGCAGGTTGCCGGTGCCCTGGGGCAGGATGGCCAGGGCCACGTCGGTGCCGACCAGACCGCTGACGCAGGACATCACGGTGCCGTCCCCGCCGCAGGCGAAGACCACGTCGACGCCCGCCTTGACGGCCTCCTCGGTCTGGCCTCGGCCCGGGTCTTCCGCCGTGGTCTCGAACCACAGCGGCTCGGGCCAGCCGGCGGCGGTGAGGGCGGCGTCGACGGTCTCGCGCAGCTCGTCGAGATCGGTCACCTTCACCGGGTTGACCACCACCGCGGAGCGCAACCCGCCGACGGCGGCGGTCGAACGCGTGTCCTGCTCAGCATCCACGGCGCCAGTGTGCAGCAACTCCGACCGGGCGGCGAGCCGGCGACCCGTGAGGTTGCGCGCACCGAAAACAGGTTTGCGGGGAGGGAGGAGCCGCTTCTGCCCACCGGAGGCAGAGAAGGGACCTCCCTCCCTTTCTAGGCCGCCATCCGCAGGGCGTTCTCCACCCGGCGTCGTAGGTCGGCCAGGTCGAGCCCGGCCTCGGTGAGCACCAGGGCGGCCGTCCCGCCGGGCTCGCGGAGCAGGCCCAGCAGGATGTGCTCGGTGCCGATGTGCCGGTGCCTCAGCCCGAGCGCCTCCCGCAGCGCCAGCTCCAGCACCTTCTTCGCCCGTGGCGAGAACACTCCGCCGGGCTGCTGCCGGCGACCCCAGCGGCGGCGCGGGCCGGGGTTGGCCTCGCGCAGCGCGGCGGGGCCGAAGGACTCCTCGACCCGGGCGACGACGGCGGAGAGGTCGATGCCGATCTCGCGCAGCGCGGCGACGTCGGCCTCGGCGAGCCCCGCCCCGCCGTCAGCGGTGTGCCGGGCGACGGCGGCCCGCAGGTCGTCGACGCGGACGCCGGCGTCGCGCAGCAACCGTGCCGCGAGGCTGTCGGCGTCGGCGAGGACGGCGAGCAGCAGGTGCTCGGTGTCGATCGGGCCTTGGCCAGCGGCCCGTGCCTCGTCACGGGCCGCCCGGACCACCTCGCGGGCCCGGTCGGTGAACCGTTCGAACATCACGCCTCCCAGGAGCTCGGGGCCGCCGGTCGCCCGGCGTGCTTCTTGTGGACCGCCTGCCGGCTGACCTCGAGGGCATCGGCGATCTCCTGCCAGGACCAGCCCTGTCGTCGGGCGTTGTCCACCTGGACCACCTCCAGCCGTTCGAGGAGCCGGCGCAGGGCGCGCACGGCGCGCAGACCAACCCGGGGATCGGTGCTGCCGGCCGCCGCCGCCAGTTCCGTTGCCTGACTCATGTCGTCAACTTACATTGACAACGCTCGCGTGTCAACGAAAGTTGACGCCCTGGCGCACGATCGCGGCCCTCGCATGGCAACAACACGCATCGACGGCATCCGGGGGGACGCCGTCGATGCGTGGCGCAGGGGCACCGACCGGATCGGCACCTGGGGCGTGGCCAACGAGTGCTCGACGTTCTCGCCCGCCGATCCGGCCCCGCCGGCGCACCCACGCGACTACGCTCGGTCAGGAGAGCGCGGCGGCGCCGGGCACGGCGGGAGGTGAGGCCGGATGGGCACACCCGCGGACGCGCCGGTGGTGGCCGCGATCGGTTCGTCGGACGACACCCTCCAGGTCGTCCGGCTGGCGGCCCGCGAGGCCGCGGGCCACGACCGCCCGCTCAGCCTGCTGCACGCGTTCAACTGGGCGGCGGCTTTGGAGGCCCCCTCGGAGGCCGGCCCGCGCGCCGAGGCCGAGGACCTGATCGAGCGGGCCACCGCCGTGGCCGGCGAGGTGGAGCCGGCGCTGTCCGTGAGCGGGGAGATCGTCGAGGGCTCCCCGCTGGCCGCGCTGATCCGTCGCTCCGATTCGGCGTTCCTGGTCGCCGTCGGTGACGGCGGGATGACCCGCTGCAAGGACTGCATCCCCGCCGACGCGCTGGCGGTGCAGCTCGCCGCCCAGGCCGGCTGCCCGGTGCTGGTGGTGCGCCCCGAGCCGCCGCCGCCGGGCCCGGTGCTGGTCGGCGTTGACGGGTCGGCGAGCTCCCAGGCGGCGCTGGGGTTCGCCTTCGACTGCGCCGCCAGCCGGTCGGCCCCGCTGCTCGCCGTCCGGGTCACCGAGCCGGCGCGAACGGCCGGGGGCGGCGACACGGCCGGGTCCGCCGAGGACGCCCGCGCCGAGCTGGCCGAGGCGGTGGCCCGGTACGGGCGGCGGCACCCCTCGGTGCCGGCCGAGTGCCACAGCGTCGTCGGCGACCCCGGCGACGTCCTGGTCGACCGGTCCCGCTCGGCGCAGCTCGCGATCGTCGCCGGCAGGGGGGACGAACCGCTGCGCGGCATGCTCGGCGCGGTCAGCCAGTCGCTGCTCTACCACTCTCCCGCCCCGGTCATCGTCGTCCGTGGACTCGTTCCCACCACGCCGGACGGGGCATGACGCCCGCAGGTCCCGGGACCAACGGCCCTGCCCGCTTCCTGGGTGGGCGACGAGGCTGGACGTGCCGGGTAGCCGGGACACCGGATGCGAAAATCCCCGATCCGCGAGAGGGTAACGCAGCATGGACACCGCTGTAGACCTGCACAGTCCCCTGACCGAAGACGAGCTACGCCGGCTGGACGCGTACTGGCGGGCGGCCAACTACCTGACCGTCGGGCAGATCTACCTGCTGGACAACCCACTGCTGCGGGAACCGTTGCGACCCGAGCACGTCAAGCCGCGGCTGCTCGGCCACTGGGGCACCAGCCCCGGTTTGAACCTGCTCTACGCCCACCTCAACCGGATCATCGTCGACCGGAAGCTACCGACGATCTTCATCACCGGCCCCGGGCACGGCGGCCCCGCCCTGGTGGCGAACACCTGGCTGGAAGGCACCTACAGCGAGCGGTACCACTCGGTCGGCCGCGACGAGACGGGCATGCAGCGGCTGTTCCGCCAGTTCTCCTTCCCCGGCGGAATCCCGAGCCACGTCGCCCCGGAGGTGCCGGGCTCGATCCACGAGGGCGGCGAGCTGGGGTACGCCCTGAGCCACGCGTACGGCGCCGCGTTCGACAACCCGGACCTGCTGGTCGCCTGCGTGATCGGCGACGGCGAGGCGGAGACCGGCCCGCTCGCGGGGAGCTGGCTGTCCAACGTCTTCCTCAACCCGGCCCGGGACGGGGCGGTACTGCCCATCCTGCACCTGAACGGGTACAAGATCGCCAACCCGGCGGTGCTGGACCGGATCCCCACCGACGACCTGCTGAACATGATGCGCGGCTTCGGCTACCAGCCGTACGTCGTCGCCGGTGACGACCCGGCGACCGTGCACCAGCTCCTCGCCGCCACCCTGGACCGGGCGGTCGACGAGATCGCCGACATCCAACGCCGGGCCCGCTCCGGCGGCGCGGTCGAGCGCCCCCGCTGGCCGATGATCATCCTGCGTACGCCGAAGGGCTGGACCGGCCCGGACAAGGTCGACGGCAAGCAGGTGCAGGGGACGTTCCGCGCCCACCAGGTGCCGATCTCCGAGGTGCGCGACAACCCGGAGCACCTGGCCGAGCTGGAGCGCTGGCTGCGCAGCTACCGGCCGGAGGAGCTGTTCGACGCCACCGGCGCCCCGGCAGCCGAGCTGGCCGCGCTCCCCCCGAAGGGCGACCTGCGGATGAGCGCCAACCCGGTCACCAACGGCGGCACGGTGCTGCGCGACCTGACCCTGCCGGACTTCCGGGAGTACGCGGTCGACGTCGAGCGGCCCGGCGAACCGATGGCCGGGGCCACCGGGGTGCTCGGCAAGTGGGTCCGCGACGTGATCGCCGCCAACCCGCAGACGTTCCGCCTGTTCGGCCCCGACGAGGTGGCCTCCAACCGGCTCGGCGCGGCCTTCGAGGTCACCGACCGGGCGTTCGTCGCCGAGACCATGGCCGGCGACGACCACCTCTCCCCCGACGGCCGGGTGATGGAGGTGCTCTCCGAGCACCTGTGCCAGGGCTGGCTGGAGGGGTACCTGCTGACCGGCCGGCACGGCATCTTCACCAGCTACGAGGCGTTCATCCACATCGTCGACTCGATGGTCAACCAGCACGCCAAGTGGCTGAAGGTGACCCGGGCCATCCCGTGGCGGCAGCCGGTGGCGTCGCTGAACTACCTGCTCTCCAGCCACGTCTGGCGGCAGGACCACAACGGCTTCTCCCACCAGGACCCGGGCTTCATCGACCACGTGATGAACAAGAAGGCCGAGGTTGTCCGGGTCTACCTGCCGCCGGACGGCAACACCCTGCTGTCCACGATGGACCACTGCCTGCGCAGCCGGCACTACATCAACGTGGTGGTGGCCGGCAAGCAGCCCGCGCCGAACTGGCTGACCATGGACGAGGCGATCCAGCACTGCCGGCGCGGCCTGGGCATCTGGGACTGGGCCAGCACCGACGACGGCGACGAACCGGACGTGGTGCTCGGCTGCGCCGGGGACGTGCCGACGCTGGAGACCGTGGCCGCCGCCGAGCTGCTCCGCCAGCACCTGCCCGGGCTGAAGGTGCGGGTGGTCAACGTCGTCGACCTGATGCGCCTCCAGCCGCCGTCGGAACATCCCCACGGCCTGCCGGACAGCGAGTTCGACACCATCTTCACCCGCGACAAGCCGATCATCTTCGCGTACCACGGCTACCCGTGGTTGATCCACCGGCTCACCTACCGCCGGGCCAACCACGACAACCTGCACGTGCGCGGGTACAAGGAGGAGGGCACCACCACCACGCCGTTCGACATGGTGATGCTCAACGACCTGGACCGGTTCCACCTGGTGATCGACGTGATCGACCGGACGCCGGGCCTGGCCTCCCGGGCCGCGCGCCTGCGCCAGGAGATGGTGGACGTCCGGCAGGCCTGCCGCGACCACACCCGCCGCTTCGGCGAGGACGACCCGCGGGTGGCCGAGTGGCGCTGGATCCGGGAGACGGCCCCCGAGGCAACGAAAGGCGGACCCGGTGAGCGCGAGGAGTGAGCTTGCGAGCCCCGCAGTCGCGAACGAAAGGCGGACCCGGTGAGTGACGAGATCCTGGTCGGCTACGACGGTTCCGCCGACGCCACCGTCGCCCTGAACTGGGCGCTGGACGAGGCGGAGCGCACCGGACGGGCGGTCCGCCTGGCGTACGTCTTCGAGTGGGTGACCGTGGCCGGGTGGATCGGCCCCGGGGTGGCCCCCGGCATCTGGCCCGACGAGACCGCCCGGCGGCAGGTGGAGGAGCTGGTCGGCACGGCCGCCTCCGACGCCGCCGCCGCGCGGCCCGGGTTGACTGTGCACGGCGAGGTGTTCGACGGGCCGCCGGCACTGGTGCTGGAGGAACGCTCCGCCGAGGCCGGCCTGCTGGTGCTCGGCAGCCGGGGCCACGGCGGATTCGGCGGGCTGCTCGTCGGCTCCACCGCCGTGTCGGTGACCGCACACGCCCACTGCCCGGTGGTGGTGGTCCGTGACGCCGCCGCCGCAGGCCGCGCCGGGCGGGTGGTGGTCGGGGTCGACGGGTCGCCGACGTCGCTGCTGGCCCTCGGGTTCGCCGTCGAGCGGGCGGCCCAGCGGGACGTACCGCTGCACGTGGTGCGGGCCTGGGAGCCGGCGGCGGGCGGCGGCCCCGCCCCCGACGGCGCGGTGGCGGCGGAGCGGGCGGCGCTGGGGGAGCCGCTGGCCGAGTGGCGGGAGACGTTCCCCGAGGTCGAGGTGACCGTCGACGTGGTGACCGGCCGCCCGGCCCGCGCGCTGGTCGAGGCGAGCCGGGACGCCCAGCTCGTGGTGGTCGGCACCCGGGGCCGAGGCGGGCTGCGCGGCATGCTGCTCGGCTCGGTCGGCCAACAGCTCATCCAGCACGCCCACTGCCCGGTCGCGGTGGTCCGCGAGCGCCGTCAGTCGCGCAGCGAGAAGTAGTCCTCCTCCTCCTGGGCCAGGTGCAGGCGCAGGACGGCGTCGAGGCCGTACAGGGTGGCGAGCAGGTCGGTGACCTGGTCGGGACGCGGCGGCCCGGCGCCGGCCTGCGCCAGGTGCCCGCCGATCCCGTCGACCAGGCGGCGGATCTCCACGTGCCCACGGCTCATCGTCGAGGTCGCCTCGTCGCCGCCGAGCGGCCCGGCCAACGCCGGATAGAGGTGCTGCTCCTCGGCCGCCTCGTGCGGCAGCACCTGCCCGACGAGCCGCCGATGGACCTCCCGGAGGGCGGGCACGCAGTCGGGCGAGTCCGGGTGGGTCGCGACCAGATCGGCGGTGTCCCGCAGGCCGGCCAGCACGTCCCGGACCCCGCCGTGCTCGCCCGCGTACCGGTCCAGCAGCTCGCCGGTGGCCGCCGGGACGTCCCGGCGGCGCAGCCCCCCGCCGAGGGCGCGCAGCGCGTTGAGGATCACCACCACGTCGATGCCCTCCTGGAGGAACGCGCCGGCCACCGGGGGCAGTTTCCCGGCCGCCGCCACCAGCATCGCCGCCACGGCCAGCCCCATCCCGACGACGGCGCTCTGGGTGGCGATCCGGCGGGCGTGCCGGGCGATCTCCACGGCGTCGGCGAGCCGGTCGAGCCGGTCGACGGTGAGCACCGCGTCGGCGACGCCGGCGGACGCGGTCGCCCCGGTGGCCCCCATCGCCACCCCGACGTGCGCCTCGGCCAGCGCCGGGGCGTCGTTCACCCCGTCGCCGACCATCACGGTGACGGCCCGCTCCGCCTCCTGGCGGACCCGGGCGGCCTTCTCCTGCGGGGAGCACCTGGCCAGCAGGTCGTCGACGCCGACGGCCCGGGCGACCTGCTCGGCGGTCGCCTGGCGGTCTCCGGTGACCATGACCAGCCGGGTCAGGCCGGCCTCGCGCAGCCGTCGGACGGTCCGACGGGCGTCAGGGCGCACCGGGTCCTCCAGCAGGATCGCCCCCAGCGGCCCCCGCTCGTCGCTGACCCAGACCACGGACCGCCCGGCCAGCTCGGCGCGTTCGGCGGCCCCGGCCGCCCACTGCGGCAGTTCCCCGTCGAGCTGGCCGACCCGGACCAGCCGCCCGTCGATCCGGCCGCTGACGCCGCGCCCCGGCTCCTCGGTCACCCCGGTCGGCTCGGCCAGCGGCAGGCCCCGGTCCCGGGCCTGCCGCACCAGGGCGGCGGCCAGCACGTGCGGGGAGAGCTGCTCCACCGAGGCCGCCAGCCGCAGCACCTCGTCCCGGTCGCCGCCGGGCGCGACCACCGTCTCGGCGGCGTGGGGCCGGCCTGAGGTGAGCGTGCCGGTCTTGTCGACCAGCAGGGTCCGGGCCCGGCCAAGCAGCTCCAGCGAGCCGCCGTCGCGGACCAACACCCCGCGCCGGGCCGCCCGGGACAGCCCGGAGACGATCGCGATCGGGGTGGCCAGCAGCAGCGGGCAGGGGGTGGCCACCACCAGCACCGCCACGGCCCGCACGAACTCACCGGACAGTAGCCAGCCCAGGCCGGCCACGACCAGGGTGAACGGCACGAACGCCGCCGCGTACCGGTCGGCCATCCGGACCATCGGGGCCTTGTGCGCGGTGGCCTCCTCGGCGAGCCGGACGATCCCCGCGTACGTGCTGGCCGCCGCGCTCTTCGTGGCCCGCAGCCCGAAGCCGGCCCCGGCGTTGACCACGCCGCTGGCCACCGGCTCCCCCGCCGCCCGCGCGACCAGTTGGGACTCGCCGGTCACCACCGACTCGTCGAGGGTGGCCGCCTCCTCGACGGCCCCGTCAACGGGCACCACGTCCCCGGGGCCGACCACCAGCCGGTCGCCCACCGTCACCCGGTCCAGCGGGACCGTCTCGATGCCGCCGCCGGGCCGACGCCGCCGCGCCGAGCGCGGGGCCCGCTCCAGCAGGGCGCGCAGGTCGCGGGTCGCCCGGCGCTGGGCGTACGCCTCCAGTGAGCGGCCGGTGGCCAGCATCAGCGCGATCACCGCGCCGGCCAGGTACTCGCGGACGACGAGCGCACCGGCCAGCGCGAGGACGGCGATCACGTCCACCCCGAACTGCCGGTGCCACAGCCGGCGCAGCGTCGACCAGGCGGCCGGGGCCAGCGCGGCCACCGTCGCCGCCGCCCACAGCCAGTCCGCCGCGGTGGGCCGGCCGGCGAGCCACAGCCCCGCCCCGACCAGCACGCCCACGGTCAGCGCGGTCAGCGGCCCCCACTCGCGCCCCCGCGCCCAGCGCCGCCGCACCGGCTGCTCCGGCACGCACTCCCGCGCCTCGGTGCCCACCTGCGGATCCTCTCAACGACGGGTACCGGCGAGGATGCCAACGGACGAATCATCCGTCCGACCTGCCATGATCGGCGGAGGCGAAGTGCCCGGGCGGGACGAGATCCGCGTCCCGTGCGTCCGGGCGGCCCGTGCCGCAGGATGGAGCGGCAACCCCGCCCGGAGCACCGCCGGGCTGGGGCACGATGGGCAGAGACGAAAGGTCGTGACGATGAGCCACGAGACGCCGGACCGTGCGTTGACCACCGCCCTCGCGGAGGCCGCCGCGATGGCCGGTCACGCCCCCTCGGTGCACAACACGCAGCCGTGGCGCTGGCGAGTCCTGCCCGACGCCCTGGAGCTGCGCGTCGTGCGGGAACGCCAGCTGAGCGCCGCCGATCCGGAGGGCCGGCTGGTCGCCCTGAGCTGCGGCGCGGCCCTGCACCACGCCCGGGTGGCACTGGCGGCCGAGGGCTGGGCCTTCGTGGTCGAGCGGGTCTCCGACCCGACCGATCCGGAGCTGCTGGCCCGGCTCACCGGCTTCAAGCGCGCCGGGGCGGACCCGGACGCCATGCACACGGTGCAGTGCATGCAGGTCCGGCACACCGACCGGCGGCCCGTCAGCGACGAGCCCGTGCCGACCCCGGCTGTCGACGACATCACGAAGGCGGCCGCCGCCGAGGGCGCCCGGTTGCAGATCCTCAACGCCGACCAGGTGATGGAGCTGGCCGCCGCGGCATCGCGCGCCGGGTCGGTCGAGGCGGAGGACCCCCAGCTGCGCGAGGAGCTGGCCTATTGGACGACCCGCACCGGCACCGGCACCGGCCTGCCGCCCGAGGTGCTGCCCGAGCAGGCGCCGCAGACCACCGTGCCGGGCCGGGACTTCGGCCGCCCCGGCATCCTGCCGGTCGGCCAGGGCCACGACCGGACGGCGGTGTACGGGCTGCTCTTCGGCGACGAGGACGAGCGGGACAGCTGGCTGCGGGCCGGTGAGGCGCTCTCCGCGGCGTGGCTGACCGCCACCCGGCTGGGCGTGTCGATGGTGCCGCTGTCCGGCGTGGTGGAGGTGGAGGGCACCCGGCAGGCCCTGCGCCAGGTGCTCGCCGGGATGGCGTACCCGTACCTGGTGCTGCGGATGGGGATCGCGGACCCGACGCACGCCGGCCCGCCGCACACCCCGCGGCTGCCCACCGAGCAGGTCGTGGACACCTCCGCGGTGCGCTCCACGGGCGCGTGACGGCCAGGCCCCGCCCGGTAACCGGGGCCATGACCCGCGCGGCACCGGGCGATAGCATCGGCCGGTGGCCAGCCCGATGCACGAACACGTCACCCCGTCGCTGGGGCTGAGCCCGCTGTCGCGGGTCCGGCTCGACGAACTGCTCCAGGAGATGCTGGACCGGGTGGGCGAGGTGGTCACCAGCCGGGAACGGCTGCGCGCCCTGCTCGACGCGGTGGTCGGCATCGGCACCGACCTGGACCTGCGCAGCACGCTGCAACGGATCGTGCAGTCCGCCTGCGAGCTGGCCGGCGCCCGGTACGGCGCGCTCGGGGTGATCGGCTCCGACCGGCTGCTGCACGACTTCATCGTGCACGGCATCGACCCCGAGCTGCACGCGAGCATCGGCGACCTGCCGCACGGCCGGGGCGTGCTCGGGCTGCTCATCGACGACCCGCACCCGGTGCGGATGCCGGACATCACCAAGCACCCGCTGTCGTACGGTTTCCCACCGAACCACCCGCCGATGCACAGCTTCCTGGGCGTGCCGGTGCGCATCCGCGACCAGGTGTTCGGCAACCTTTACCTGGCCGAGAAGCAGGGCGCCGTCGAGTTCACCGAGGACGACGAGGAGATCGTGGTGGCGCTGGCCGCCGCGGCCGGCGTGGCGATCGAGAACGCCCGGCTGTACGCGCTGGCCCACCGGCGGGAACGCTGGCTGGCCGCCACCGCCGAGATCACCTCGGTGCTGCTCGGCGAGGTGCGACGCACCGACGCGCTGACGCTGGTGGCCCGCCGCGCCCGGGAGGTCGCCGAGGCGGAGCTGGCCGTGGTGCTGCTCTACGACGAGGACGCCGGCGAGTTCACCGTGGAGGTGGTCGACGGTGCCGACGAGCGGGCCCGGGAGTTGGTCGGGTCGGTGCTGCCGGCCGCCGAGACCGCCTTCGCCGGGTCGGTCACCGGGCGGCGGCACGAGCTGGTGGAGAACCTGGCCGAGGCGGCGCCCTGGCCGGCCCCGGTGACCGCCGGGCCGGCGGTGGTCTCCCCACTGGCCGCCGCCGACACCCTGCACGGCGTCCTGGTGATCGCGTACGGGCCGGACCGGGGCGGCGCCACCGACGACGACGTGGCGCTGCTGGGCAGCTTCGCCGGGCAGGCCGCGCTGGCCATGGAGCGGGCCCGGGGGCAGGAGGAGCGGGAGCTGCTGGTGGTCCTGGAGGACCGCGAGCGCATCGCCCGTGACCTGCACGACGTGGTGATCCAGCGGCTGTTCGCCACCGGCCTGCAGTTGCAGAGCGGCGCGATGAACGCCCGCCCCGACGTGGCCAAGCGGATCAACGCGGCCGTCGACGACCTGGACGCCACCATCCGGGACATCCGGCGGACCATCTTCGAGCTGCGTACCCCGATGAGCGCGGCACTGCGCACCGAGATCCGCGAGGCGGTCGACGTGGCCGCCGGGTCGCTGGGCTTCCGGCCGACGCTGGAGCTGACCGGGCCGATCGACAGCGCCGTCCCCGAGCCGATCCGCCCCGACCTGACCGCCGTGCTGCGCGAGGCGCTGTCGAACGCGGTCCGCCACGCCGAGGCCAACCGGGTCGCGGTGGCGGTCCGGGTCGACGGCGGCTGGGTCACGGTCACCGTCACCGACGACGGCCGGGGCTGCGATCCGGCCGCCGCCCGGGGCGGCCTGGTCAACCTCCGCGAGCGCGCCGAGCGCCACGGCGGCGAGTTCGCGGTACGCCCGGCCATCCCCCGCGGCACCGAACTGCACTGGACGGTCCCACTCCGCGACGACTGACCACCACCCTGCCGCCCGCCCCGCCCCGCCCTGCCCTGCCCTGCCCTGTGCCCCGCCCTGCCTCGCCCCGCCCGGCCTCGCGATCTTGCACTTGCGGCCCTCGACATGCCCCTTTCGCACCCTTTGCCGGGGCCGCAAGTGCAAGATCGACGCGGGCTGTGGGGTGGGGGCGGGGTGGTGGGGGTGGGGTGGGGGTGGTGGGTCAGTGGTGCTGGCCGAGGAGGCGGGTGGCCAGGACTGCGGCCTGGGTGCGGCGCTCCAGGCCCAGCTTGGCCAGCACGCTGGAGACGTAGTTCTTCACCGTCTTCTCGGCCAGGAACATCTTGCCGGCGATCTCCCGGTTGGTCAGCCCCTCGGCGACGTACTCCAGGATGCGGCGCTCCTGCTCGGTGAGGGACTTCAGCTCGCTGGGCTGCTCCACGCCGCTACGGATGCGCTCCAGCACCCGGGTCGTGATCGCCGGGTCGAGCAGCGACTGCCCGGCGGCCACCCGGTGCACCGCGTCGACCAGGTCGGTGCCGCGGATCTGCTTGAGCACGTAGCCGGACGCGCCGGCCATGATCGCCGCGAACAGCGCCTCGTCGTCCTCGTACGAGGTGAGGATCAGGCCCTTGATCGACGAGTCCACTGCGCGGACGTCCCGGCACACGTCGATGCCGTTGCCGTCGGGCAGCCGGGCGTCGAGGATCGCCACGTCGGGCCGCAGCGCGGGGATGCGGCGGGCCGCCTCCTGGGCGGAGCCCGACTCACCCACCACCTCGATGTCGCCACTGCTGGTGAGCAGGTCGGCAAGGCCACGACGGACGACCTCGTGGTCGTCGAGAAGGAACACCCGGATCATCCCCCATTTCTACCCCCTCGCGCCGCCACCCGCACGGGCCGAAGGTCCCGACGCGACCGCAGGCCGCCTGGGCAGGGGGTCCCGGGGCAGAGGGGACATCCGGCCCTGCCCGCACACCGCCCCTGTCACGCACCGTGGAGGTAGACCGAACGGGGCGGCAGGAACTGCCACGGGAAGGAGCATCACCATGGAAACCGACTTCACCGTCGAGCAGCTCAGGGCCGCCGCGGCGGACGCCGTCCGAGCGCCGTCGATGCACAACACCCAGCCGTGGCGGTTCCGGCTGCGCGACGGCGGGATCGAGGTGGCGGTGGACCGCGAGCGCCAACTGCCGGCCACCGACCCCAGCGGCTGGGGCGCCCGGATCGCCTGCGGGGCGGCCCTGTTCAACCTGCGGCTGTCCCTTGCCGTGGCGGGCACCCCCGCGAAGGTGCGGCTGCGCCCGTACCCGACGAAGACCGACGTGCTCGCCCGGCTCACCCCCGACGTGCCACGCCGACCCACCCCGGTCGAGCAGAGCCTGTACGCGGCCATCCCGCACCGGTTCAGCCACCGCACCCCGTTCTGGCCCGACCCGGTGCCCGCCGACGCCCGCTGGCGGCTCGGCGAGGCGGCCCGGGCCGAGCAGGGCTGGCTGGAACTGGTGATCGGGGTCAGCGCCGTGAACGCGTTCGCCGAGATCGCCCGAAGCGCCAACCGGGTCTTGGAGCGCGACCCCACCTACCGCGCCGAACTGGCCGACTGGGTACGCACCGCGCCCGCCCCCGACGGGATCCCGGCCGCCGCCGGCGGCCCGCTCGGCGAACCGCAGGACCTGCTGCCCAGTCGCGGCTTCGGCGGGCGCGACCGGGCTCCCGGGCGGGACTTCGAGCCGGAGCCTCTGGTCGCCGTGCTCGGCGCGACGGGCAACACCACCACCGACCAGGTCATCGCCGGCCAGGCCCTGCAACGGGTGCTGCTCACCGCCACCGACGCCGGGCTGGGCGTGTCGATGCTCTCCCAGCCGATCGAGGTGCCGGGGGCGCGGGAGGCGCTGCGGTTGTCCCTGGGCCGGTTCGGCACCCCGCAGATGGTGATGCGCATCGGGTACGGCCAGCCGGGATCGCCGACCCCGCGCCGCAGCGTCGACGAGGTGCTGGACCTGCCGGTAGCCCGGGCCTGAGCCGCCGGGCCGCCGCTGTTCACCGTCCGTGCTATGTGACGGGCGGCGCCAGAGAGGACTCAGTTGGCCGCTGCGAGCAGCTCCGCCTCCCGCTGCGGGTCCAGGCCCACGGCCTGCCGGGGCGGGCGGCCGGCGCGCGGCGGCACCGTCCCCACCTCGCGCAGCCAGGCCCAGGTGTCGGCGACGGTCTCGGCCGCCGGCCGGCAGGTCAGCCCCGTCGCGTACGCCCGCTCGACGGCCCGCTCGTGCAGCATGCGGTACTCGTGCCCGACGGGGATCCAGATCGGCAGGTCGTTCCAGGGCTCCACGCCGGCGGCGAGGATCGGCTCCGGCGCGGTCCAGCGCAGCCGGGCCGCCGACCCGGTGGCCGCGACGCAGGCGTCGAGCAGCTCACCCATCGTCGCGTGCCCGGTCCGCGACACCACGTTGTACGCCCCGCCGTCGCCCGCCACGCCCCGGTCCAGCAGCCAGATCGCCAGGTCGCGGACGTCGACGTACTGCACCGGCAGGTCGGTGGGGCCGGGGGCGAGCACGTCGCCGCCCCGGGAGATCCGGGTCAGCCACCAGGGCAGCCGCCCGATGTCCTCGCCCGGCCCGAGGATCAACCCAGCCCGGGCCAGCAGCGCCCGGTCGCCGAACACCTCCACCGCGGCCCGCTCGCCGCCGGCCTTCAGCTCCGGGTACCCGCCGCCGGTGGCGTCCGGCTCGGCGGCCACGACGGGCGCGTCCTCGGCCGCACCGAGCGAGAACGGCGGCGCGTAGACGGAGCCGCTGGAGACGTAGCCGTACCAGCCCACCGAGCCGTGCAGCGCCCGGGCCGCGTCCCGCACCGCGCGCGGCGCGCCGTCCCAGGTGTCGACCACCAGGTCCCACTCGCCGCCGGCCAGCGCGGCCAGGCCGTCGGGCGCCGTCCGGTCACCCCGCAACAGGTGTACGCCCGCCGGGGGCGCGCCGTGCAGCCCTCGGTTGAACACCGTCACCGACCAGCCTCGGCGCACCGCCTCGCCGACCGTCGCCCCGCCCACGAAGCCCGTGCCACCCAGCATCAGAAGTCTCATCCGCCCACCGTGCCGGCCCACCGGCCGGGGCGGCAACGGTGTTCACCGGAAGCGGATCTGCCGATGGCAGAACCGCCCGACCGGCCCGCTCGCGGAGGTCAGCCGGCGAGGGCGACGAGGATCTGCTCGCCGTACCGGGCGAGCTTGGCCTCCCCCACCCCGTTGACCCGAGCCAGGTCGTCGAGCGTCGACGGCGGGTCGACGGCGATCTGACGCAGCGTCGCGTCGTGGAACACCACGTACGCGGGCACCCCCTGCTCCTTCGCGGTTGCCGCCCGCCAGGCGCGCAGCCGCTCGAACACCGGCTCGGCCGCCGGGGACAGCTCGACAGCCGGAGTCGCGCCGGGGCGGGTCTTCGCCGCCTTGGTCCGCGCCGGCTTGGCCGCCTCGCGGCGCATCGGCACCGACCGGCGCCGGCCCAGCACCTCGGCGCTGGTGTCGGTGAGGACCAGGGTGCCGTAGTCGCCCTCGACGGCGAGCAGGCCCTGGGCGAGCAGTTGCCGGACCACGCCCCGCCACTCGGCCTCGCTCAACTCCTCGCCGATGCCGAACACGGTCAGCGCGTCGTGGCGGTGCTGGGTCACCTTCTCGGTGCGCCGGCCGAGCAGGATGTCGACGCACTGCCCCGCGCCGAACTTCTGGTTGCGTTCCCGGTGCAGCCGCAGCACCGTCGACAGCAGCTTCTGCGCGGCGACCGTGCCGTCCCAGGACTCGGGCGGCTCCAGGCAGGTGTCGCAGTTGCCGCACGGCCCGCTGTCCTGGCCGAAGTAGCTCAGCAGCCGCACCCGGCGGCACTCCACGGTCTCGCAGAGGGCCAGCATCGCGTCGAGGTGGGCGGCGAGCACCCGCCGGTGGGCGAGGTCGCCCTCCGAGGAGTCGATCATCTTGCGCTGCTGCACGACGTCCTGGAGCCCGTACGCCAGCCAGGCGTTCGACGGCAGGCCGTCCCGGCCGGCGCGGCCGGTCTCCTGGTAGTAGCCCTCCACCGAGCGGGGCAGGTCGAGGTGGGCCACGAACCGCACGTCCGGCTTGTCGATGCCCATCCCGAAGGCGATGGTGGCGACCATGACGAGGCCGTCCTCGCGCAGGAACCGCTTCTGGTTCCCGGCCCGGGTGGCCGCGTCCAGGCCCGCGTGGTACGGCAGCGCGGAGACGCCGTTGGCGACCAGGAACTCGGCCGTCTTGTCGACCGAGGCCCGGGACAGGCAGTAGACGATGCCGGCGTCGCCGGGGTGCTCGGTGCGGATCAGGTCGAGCAGTTGCTTGCGGGGCTCGCGCTTGGGGGCGATCCGGTACTGGATGTTGGGCCGGTCGAAGCTGGCCACGAAGTGCCGGGCGCCGGTGAGATCGAGCCGGGTGGCGATCTCGGCGGCGGTCGAGGCGGTGGCCGTGGCGGTCAGTGCGATCCGGGGCACGGCGGGCCAGCGCTCGTGCAGCATCGAAAGCGCCAGGTAGTCGGGGCGGAAGTCGTGGCCCCACTGCGCCACGCAGTGCGCCTCGTCGATGGCGAACAGCCCGATCCGGCCGCGCTCCAGCAGCCCGACGGTGGCCCGGCTGCCCAGCGCCTCCGGGGCGAGGTAGAGCAGGTCCAGCTCGCCGGCGAGGAACGCCGCCTCGACCCGCCGCCGGGCGTCGAAATCGAGGGTGGAGTTGAGGAAGCCGGCCCGCACCCCGACGGCGGTGAGCGCGTCGACCTGGTCCTGCATGAGAGCGATCAGCGGGGAGACGACCACCGCGACGCCGTCGCGCACCAGCGCGGGGATCTGGTAGCACAGCGACTTGCCGCCGCCGGTCGGCATCAGGACCAGGGCGTCTCCGCCGCCGACCACGTGGTCGATGATCTCCTGCTGCTCGCCGCGGAAGGCGTCGTAGCCGAAGACCCGGCGGAGCACGCCCAGCGGAGTCTCGGTGAGCGTGTCGCTGGGGGAAGTCATCGGGCGAGTCTACGAGGACTCCCCGACACCGTCCCGACCCACGCCGACCCACCCGCCGACCTGGGCGTGGACGCCCTCATGACGAGTGCGGCCGGCCGGCGGCCGAGAGAGCGAAGGAAGAACCGTGCGTTCTGGTGGGCGATACTGGGTTTGAACCAGTGACCTCTTCCGTGTCAAGGAAGCGCGCTCCCACTGCGCCAATCGCCCGCGGGCAGCCGGACCGGACATGCCGGGGCCGGCGGCGGTCGGCCCCGACGGGGCGGATCGCGAGCGGACGACGGGATTCGAACCCGCGACCCTCACCTTGGCAAGGTGATGCGCTACCAGCTGCGCTACGTCCGCGTGTCGCCGATACTCTCGGCGACGGGTGAACTGTACCCGACGACAAGATCGCCGGCGGCACCGGCCCACCGGCGTCCGACCGCCACCAGAAGGTACCGCCGCGGGAAGAGCTGCGCGGACCACCTCCCGGGTGGCCGGTTACGCGGTCCACCCACGGGGTACTTCCCTCCATCGACAGCACACTGCATCCCCCGAAGGAGGCTGTCGTGGGTATCGGTACAAGCATCTTCCTGATCGCGGTCGGCGCGATCCTCACGTTCGCGCTCGACGCCAACCTCGGCGGCGTCAACCTGGACGTCGTCGGCTGGATCCTGATGGCCGCCGGCGTGCTCGGCCTCGTCATGACCACGCTGGTCTGGGGCCGCCGCCGCGAGGTGGTCACCACCACCGAGCCGGTGGAGTACCGCCGGGTCGAGGAGCGCCGGGACGTCACCCCGCCGCTGTAGGTGGCGACCGGGCCCGCCCTCCGATGGCGCTTCTGCTCCCCATCGGACAACAGCTACCCCGAACAACCGCCCAGCTCAGGTGGGCAGGCAGGAGCTATCGCTACATCGCCGCAGGTGGATACAGGCTCCGTACAAGGTCGGTACAGGCCACTCCCAGGCCCGGCCGGCAGCCACCTTGGCCGCGCCACAGAGAGGCATTCCGGCGGGCCAGGACGACGGTCAGCGGCCTGCCGCCAGCAGGTCCCGGAGGCGCTCGCCCAGCACCTGCGCGCCGGCAGCCCGGTACGCGGCGACGGCCGCCGCGACCGTCGCCGGCGCCTCGTCGGCGTCGGTCGCGGCCAGGCAGCGGGCGAGCGCCGCCAGCGCATCCGCCTCGACCATCCGGAAGTCGTGCGTCGTCGCCAGCTCACGGGCCTCCGCCGCGCAGCCTCGGGCGAGCCCGTGCGCTCCCAGGCCCAGGTGCACGACGGCCAGCCCCACCTGTGCGCGCGCGGCGAAGTAGGGATAGCCGTTCTGGCGTGCCATGTCCAGCGCCTGCCGAAGGAAGCGCAGCGCCCCGGCGGGGTCGTCGCCGGCCCGACGTGCCTCCCCCAGCGTGCACAACAGCGCCGCCTGCGCCCGCTGGTCCCGGACGATCACCGCGAGGTCGTACCCCTGCTGGGCGGCGCTCAGTGCCCGCGCCGCGTCACCGCGCTGCGCGTAGAGCTGGCTCAGCTCGTCCAGGGTGGACAGCTCACCGTGCATGTTGGACCGGCGCCGGTAGCCGGCCAGCGCAGCCGTCAGGTGTTTCTCGGCCGCGCGTTCCTGACCGAGCTGGCGCAACACCATGCCCAGGTTGCCTCGGGTGGACAGCACCGACGCCGTCCGACCGGCGGCCGCGTTGATCCGCAGGGCGTCGCGCAGGCACTCCGCCGCCTCCGCCAGCTGGCCCTGGTCGGCGTACATGGCGCCGAGCCCGTTGAGCGCCAGCGCCCGCACCGCCGCCAGCTCGGTACGATCGCCGCACAGCCGCAGCGCCTCCCGGTACCCGCGTTCCGCCTCGTCCAGGCGCCCCTGCTCGGCCCGCACCACGCCGATGTTGTGCCACAGGTACGGGGCCGCCGCCGGCCAGTCCGAGCCCTGGGACAGCCGCTCGCCGGCCCGGTAGTCGGCCAACGCCTGCGCGTGCCGGCCCAACGCCCACATCGCCTGACCGCGACTGAGCAGCATCGCCGCCCGGCCGGCCCGGTCGGCCGCCGCGGTGGCCGCCCGCAGCCCGGCTTCGGCGGTACGCAGCCAGCGGTCGACGTGTCGACGGATCAGGAAGTACCCGCGTAGCTGGTCGGCGAGCAGCCAGCTCAGCTGCGGCCGAGCCCCGTCGGCCGCCTGCTCGACCAGCGCCAGCAGCGCCCCGGCCTCCGCGTCCAACCAGCGCAGCGCCGCCTCCTGGTCGGCGAAGGGTCCGCCGCCGGAGCTGGCGACCAGCCGCACCATGCCCGGGTTGAGCAGTTCGACCGCCTCCGTGGCCGTCCGCAGCGACCAGGAGTGCAGCCGGTTCCGGGCGGCGTCGGCGTCGGCCGGGTCCTCCTCCCCCAGCAGCCGCGCCGCGTACAGCCCGAGCAGGTCGTGGAAGCGGAATCGCTCGGCGGTGTACTGCAGCAGCATGTTGGCGTCCAGCAACTCGCCCAGCACCAGGTCAGCTTCCACCTGGTCCACGCCGAGCAGTTCCGCGGTGGCTTCGACGCCGAAGTCGTCCCCGGGATGCAGGGCACACAGCCGGAACGCCCGACGGACCGACTCGCTCAGGTCCTGGTAGCTGAGCTGGAAGCTGGCCAGCACGCTGGTATCACCCGCGCTCAGCTGGGTCAGCCGGTGGTTCTCGTCGCGCAGCCGGTGGGCCAGCTCCGACGTGGTCCAGGCCGGTCGGCTGGCCAGCCTTCCGGCGGCGATGCGCAGCGCCAGCGGCAACTGGCCGCAGGCGGCCGCCAACTCGCGGGCGGACTCCGGATCGGCCGACACCCGGCCCGCGCCCACGGTCGAGTCCATCAGCCGGACGGCGTCCGCCGTGGACAGGGTCGCCAGGTCGACGATCAGCCAGGGCGACAGGTCGGGCAGCCTGCGCCGGCTCGCCACCAGCGCGTCGCTGCCGCCCGGGCCCGGCAGGAGCGCCCGCACCTGCGCCGCATCGCGGGCGTTGTCCAGCACCAGCAGCATCCGGCGATCGGCCAGGGCGCTGCGCAGCAGCGCCGACGCCTCCTCCTCGTCCGGCCCTATCCGGCCGGCCGGCACCCCGAGCGCGCGCAGGAAGCGTCCCAGCACCTCCATCGGCGTCGCCGGCCCGCTGGTGCCGCTGCGCAGGTCGGCGTACAGCTGACCGTCCGGATACTCGTCGCGCAGCCGATGCGCCAGGGTCAGCGCCAGCGCCGTCTTGCCGACCCCGGCCGAGCCGCTGATCAGCACCACCCGCATCGACGCCGGGACGGAACGGGCCAGCGCCGCGCCGATCCGATCCAGTTCCCGCTCGCGGCCGACGAAATCGGACGGCCCCGCCGGCACCTGCCGGATCGGGGTCGGCCGAGGCGACGGGGCGACGGCCGGTGGCCACTGCTGCCGGAGCACCGCCTCGTACGCGTAGCGGAGCTGCGGCCCCGGATCGACGCCAAGCTGTTCGATCAGTGCCCGGCGGACCCGGTCGTACGCGGCCAGCGCCTCGGCCTGCCGTCCGGACGCCACCGCCGCCATGATCAGTTCAGCGTGCAACGGCTCGTGCAGCTCCAGCCGCTCCGCCAGCTCTCGCAGCAGCGGCAACACCTGCTCCTGCTCGCCCAGTTGGCGGCCGAGCGCGGCGGCCTGACACAGCAGCGTCGCGTACTGCTCGAACAGGGCGGCGACCAGCGGGGTGCCGCGCAGCTGCTCCACATCGGTCTCGCCGCGCCACAACCGGGCCGCCGCGAGCAGCTGCCCCAGCGCCCGCGCGGGATCGTCGGCGGTGTGGCCGGCCTCGGCCAGCTCACGGAAGCGCAGCAGGTCGAGATGGTCGGCGTCGAGCGCCAGCCGGTATCCGCTGCCGGCAGCGACCAGGACGCCTGTCCCCTCCGCCCCCCACAGGCGGCGCAGCCGGCCGACGTAGCTGTGCAGCAGGTTCAACGCGGACGGCGGGCGGTCCTCGCCCCACAGCAGGCCCATCAACTCGTCGCGTCCCACCACCTCACCCCCGGCCAGGGCCAGCCGGGCCAGCAGACAGCGGTGTCTCGCCGAACCGAGCCGCAGCTCGGTGCCGCCGTGCCGAAGGATCAGCGGGCCGAGCGCCGCCACGGTCAGGGGCCGGGCACCGGCCGGTTGTGGGGGCTGCGCCCTCCGCGACCGCGCCGCCGGGGCCGCCTGCCTCAGCGTGGCGGCGTCGTCCGCCCCCGCCGCGCTGAGGTAGTGGGCGAGCGCGTGCAGGGTGGCGGCGCGGGGCACCCGGGTGCGCCCCTGCTCCAGGTCACGGATCGCCGCGATGCTGACCTTCGCGGCCACCGCCAGGTCCCGCTGGGTGAGACCGAGTTGCTCGCGTAGACGGCGCAGTTGCGCCGAAACGGGCTCGGGCGCGTCGCCGCTCCCCTGACCAGCCATGTCGGACACCGGATCAGCGTCTGCGCCAGGCCGGATGGAGCGTTTCATCGAACACAGTGCAGACGGTACTTCAATCTGGCTGTCCCCATACCCGGCCGCCACGGCACCGGTGGTACGACGGGCCGCCGCCCCCGCCGACTTGGTTCACCGCTGGCACGCCGGGGTGCCGCTCGGCTCCGGAAAGCAGCGGCAGCTGCTGGCCACCCTGCTGCTGATGCCCAACGAGGTCATCGGGGCGGCGCAGCAGATCGCGGCGCTGTGGGTCGACGAGCCACCGGCCTCGGCCCTGGCCAACCTACGCACCTACGTGCTCGGCCTTCGCCGCCTGCTGGACGCCCCCGACACGCCACCGCGGATCGTCGCCGACGCGGGCGGTTACCTGCTGCGGGTGCGCCAGCAGGAGCGCGACGTGGATCGGTTCGATGCCGCCGCCTCCCGGGGACGAGCCTGCCTGGCCGTCGGAGACGCCGCGATGGCGCAGGCCGAGCTGACCGTGGCGGTCGACATGTGGCGCGGTGACCCGCTGGCCGACGTGCCGCTGTCCCCGCTGACGGCGGGTCGGGTCGCCGCGCTGACCGAGCGATACCTGCTGGCCGAGGAGGACCTGGCGGAGGCGACGTTGCAGCTCGGCACCCCGGCCGAGACGGTACGGCGGCTGCGCGCCCTGCTGCCCGTCCGGGTAGGTGACCAGCACGTTGCCGGCTCGCGGTCACACGCCGCGGTCGTCGCGCCCGCGATCCGCGAGGTGATCTCCGGCTGCGGCACGGAGGTGAGCAGCGTCGAGCCCGGCGACGACACCTCGTTGCCGCCGTTCTTGACGATCACCCGCCACTGGTAGGCCTTGCTCCAGTACAACCGGCCAGCTGGCACCGTCCAGGCCGTCCCGGCCCGGCGTGATCCTCCCGGCGGCGCGCCAGGAAGCGCTCCACCGGAGCGGGAGCGGGAAGCCCGGCTGGCGGGGGCGCTCACTCCCGGGAAACGACCACGAGCCCCGGGCCACGCCCTCGCGTAAACGACCCGGACAGCAAACGACCCGCTACCGGAACTCCAGTAACGGGTCGCACAGCCTGTCAACTACTGGTGGGCGATACTGGGTTTGAACCAGTGACCTCTTCCGTGTCAAGGAAGCGCGCTCCCACTGCGCCAATCGCCCTCGTCAACTTGCCGAGGTGGAGACGGGATTTGAACCCGTGTACACGGCTTTGCAGGCCGTTGCCTCGCCTCTCGGCCACTCCACCGAGGTTGCCTCCGACATGCATGGCGGCAGCTCCGAGCGGACGACGGGATTCGAACCCGCGACCCTCACCTTGGCAAGGTGATGCGCTACCAGCTGCGCTACGTCCGCTTGTCTCCGGCGTTAACCGGTGACGGATGAGAACTTTAGCCGAGTCCGCGAACGGTTGCCAACTCGGGGCCCACCCGGCGCGCCCCCGCAGCCCACCGCCCCACCCCGCACCCCGACCCCACGTCCTGCGCAGATTCCGGGAATTAGTGGCCTCGGCCAGTTGCGAGGCCACTAATTCCCGGAATCTGCACTCACCGCCCTAGGCCAGGGGCAGTGCGCAGGGGTGAGGCGAGAGTCCTGGTGCGTGAGCTTCCTAGGAGCCTGGACAGGAGTACTTGGGGCATGCCTGGCAAGAGGGAAAAACTGTCCGTCTTCCGACTCTCTTGGTGTGAATCAGCCGCAGCGGTAACTGTTTGTGCACGAACGGATAGGTTACGGTAGCGGCGTGACGAGACGTGCCGCCGAGATCCGCCTGGATGCCCTGTTGCGCACGGCCTGTGACGTGATCACGGAACGAGGGCTGGCCAACACCCGCACGGCCGACGTGGCACAGGCCGCCGGGGTCAGCCAGGCCCTGGTCTTCTACCACTTCGCCACCAAGGAACGGCTCCTCGCCCAGGCCTTCGAGTACGCGGTGGAACAGGACCTCGCCCGGCTCGACGCCGTGATCCGATCGTCCGGCTCCCCCCTGGTCAAGCTCCGCAGGATGCTCAAGCTCTACACCCCGACCGGCCGGTCGACCTCCTGGCCGATGTGGATCGACGGCTGGTCGGAGTCCCTGCGTGCCCCGGAGCTGGAGAAGCTCTCCCGCCGGCTGGACCTGCGCTGGCGGGAGGATCTCGCGGCGGTGATCAGCGACGGGGTGCGCGAGGGCACCTTCGAGTGCGCCGACCCGGCCGGCGCGGCCTGGCGGATCAACGCGGTGATGGACGGCCTCGCCGTTCAGCTCGCGGTCCACGAACGGGTGATCTCCCGCCGCCAGTTCGCCGAGTGGATCCGGCTGGTGACCGCCCGCGAGCTGGGGCTGGACCCGACCCAGCTCGACTGGTCCGCCCCGGCACAGGAGCGTTCCCGCCGGGCCGAGCAGCCCCAACCACAGCCCGACGGCGTGGGCTGACCGCACGCCGCAGCCCGACGGCCGAGGACCGCCGACGAAACCGCCGGACCGGCCGGCGCATCGCCCGGCCCTACCGGGCCCGCCCCGTGGCGGCCACCGGGTCGTACCAGGAGGCTGTCGGACCGACCGGCGTAGCCCGCCCGGACAGCGCCACGCGGCGGTCAGCGGGAGGCCGGCGCGGGCCCGGAGGTGCCAGGAGCACCGGGGGTACCGGGAGTGCCGGGGGTACCGGGAGTGCCGGGGGTACCGGGAGTGCCGGGGGTGCCAGAAGGTGGCCGGCCCAGGCGTTCCCGCAGCGGGGCCCGGGCCGGCGGGTGGACGTTGGTCAGGTCCAGGTCGCCGCCGTAGTGGGCGAGGACCCGGTGGTCCATCACCCGCCGCCACACGGGCGGCACCAGGGCGGCGACGACCATGGTGGCGTACCCGGCGGGGAGCTGCGGCGAGGAGTCGAAGCTGCGCAGCGTCTGGTAGCGGCGCAGCGGGTTGGCGTGGTGGTCGCTGTGCCGCTGGAGCTGGAAGAGGAAGACGTTGGTGACCGTCCGGTCGCTGTTCCAGCTGTGCCGGGGGTCGACCTTTTCGTACCGGCCGGCCCGGGTGCGCCGCTGGGCCAGACCGTAGTGCTCCAGGTAGTTGACCACCTCCAGCAGGGAGAACCCGAGGACGCCCTGGAACAGCAGGAAGGGCAGCACGCCCGGCCCGAACGCGGCGACCAGGACGGCGAACAGAACGAGGGTCATCGCCCAGGCGTTGAGGATGTCGTTGCGGTACGTCCACGGGCTGCGGCCCCGGATGCGGAACCGGGCCGTCTCCAGCCGCCAGGCCGACCGCAGGCCGCCCCAGACGGTACGCGGCCAGAACGCGTAGAAGCTCTCCCCGAGCCGGGAGCTGGCCGGGTCCGGCGGGGTGGCGACCCGGACGTGGTGGCCCCGGTTGTGCTCGACGTAGAAGTGCCCGTACCCGGTCGGGGCGAGGGCCACCTTGGACAGCCAGCGCTCCAACCGCTCCCGCTTGTGGCCCAGCTCGTGTGCGGTGTTGATGGCAATGCCGTCGACCACGCCGAGGGTGGCGACCAGCCCGGCCGCGCCGAGCGGGCGCAGGTCACCCGAGACCCAGAGCGCGCAGCCGAGAACCAGTCCGGCGTACTGGGCGGGAAGGTAGAGGAAGGTGAGCCAACGGTAGTAGCCGTCCCGGGCCAGGTCCGGCACCGCCTCCTCCGGCGGGTTGCGCCGGTCGTCGCCGATCAGCAGGTCGACCACGGGGATCACGCCGAAGACCGCCACCGGGGTGAGCCACCAGGCCCACGATCCAGCCCCGCCCCGCCAGGTCAGCCAGGCCAGGAAGGGCAGCGCCGGCACCACCAGCGCGAGCGGCCAGAGCGGCCTGCGCGGGTCGCGCCAGGCACCGGAGGGGGCTGGCGCCGCAGACGGGACTGTCGATTCGGCATGCGCGGCCATCGCCGACCTCCGATCTCCCGGGTACGCCCCGACTGTGGCACGGGCCATGACGTTTTACAAGAGAGGAGCTTTTGTAAAATCGATAGCCATCGCTTGATCGGTCCGATCGGCGGCCCGGCGGCCATCGAGCAAGGGGGCAGTCGAGCACGGGCGGCCGTGCGGCTGCTGGCCCCGACCGGGCGGCGGCCGGGCCGGCCCGGGACAATCGGCCCGTGTCCGAACTCTCCACGGCCTTCGTGAAGCTGCACGCGCGGCTCACCCCGGTGACCTTCGTCCCCGAGGTCCGCCTGCACCAGGCCGACGAGCCGATCGGGCTGTGGGAGCTCACCGAGGGTGAGTTCCGCAGCTCCCAACCGCCGCCGTTCTGGGCGTTCGCCTGGGCCGGTGGGCAGGGGCTCGCCCGGTACGTGACCGACCACCCCGAGCTGGTCGCCGGCCGCCGGGTGCTCGACCTCGCGTCCGGCTCCGGCCTGGTCGCCATCGCCGCCGCCCGCGCCGGCGCGGCGGCCGTGCGCGCCGTCGAGGTCGACGAGCGCGCGGTGGCCGCGGTCGCCCTCAACGCCAGCGCCAACGGGGTACGCGTCGACGCCGAGCTGGGCGACATCCTCGACGGCGACGCCGCCGACGCCGAGGTGGTGCTCGCCGGGGACGTCTTCTACAGCGAGGCGATGGCCCGGCGGATGCTGCGCTTCCTGCTCCGGGCCGCCCGGGCCGGTGCCCTGGTGCTGGTCGGCGACCCGGGCCGGGCGTTCCTGCCCCGGGAGCGGTTCCGCGAGCTGGCCGCCTACGACGTGCCGGTGCCGGAGGCCCTGGAGAGCGTACGGGTGAAGCGCACCACCGTGTGGGAGCTGAACCCGGCGCCGCCGGGGGCCGCCCGCTAGGTTGACGCCGTGCTGTTCCGGGGGTGGGGGGACGCCGTCGGCGGGCGGTGGCCGGACGTGGCGACGGTCGTCGACCACGTCGGCGTCGTACACCTGGTGGTGACCCGGCACTCGCTGGTCCGCCAGGTGCTCGCCGACCCGGTGACCTTCCGGCCCGACAACGCCCTGGACGCGGTCACCCCGCTGCCGGTGGCCGCGCTGCGGGTGCTCGCCGGGCACCGGTTCAGGCTGCCGCCGACCCTGGCCAACAACGGCGGGGCGAGCCACCCGGAGATCCGTGGCATCGTCGCCGACGCGCTGCACCCGACCCGGGTCGCCGCGCAGCAGCCCTGGCTGACCGGGCTGGTCCGCGAGCGGGTCGCCCGGCTGCGCGCGGCGCTCGACGCGGGCGTACCGGTCGACCTGCACGCCGACCTGGCCGCGGACCTGCCGCTGCTGGTGCTGGCCCGGCTGGTCGAGCTGCCGGACGCCCCGGTCGGCGCGGTGAAGGAGTTCGCCCGCGCGGCGCTGGAGCTGTTCTGGGCCCCGCTCGACGAGGCGCGGCAACGGGCGCTCGCCGCCGAGGTGGGCCGCTTCCACACCGTGCTGCGGGGGTTCGCCGCAACCGGGGGCGGCCTCGCCGCCCGGCTGCGGGCCGCCGGGCACTCGCCCGACGTGGTCGTCGGGGCGCTGTTCTTCCTGCTGGTCGCCGGCCAGGAGACCACCTCGCAGTTCCTCACCCTGCTGCTGCACCGGCTGATCGGCGAACCGACGGTGCGCGCCGGGCTGCGCGACGGCAGCGTCGCGGTCGCCGACGTGGTCGAGGAAGGGCTGCGGCTGGAGCCGCCCATCGTCACCTGGCGGCGGGTCGCCGCCGTGGACGCCACGCTGGGCGGGACGGCGGTGCCGGCGGGGACCGGCGTGGTGCTCTGGCTGGCCCGCGCCGGCCGGGACCCGGACGTGGTGCCCGCCCCGGACGAGTTCCGCCCGGGGCAGCGCGGCTCCCGCCGGCACCTGGCGTTCGGGGCGGGGGCGCACCGCTGCGTCGGCGCCCAGTTGGCCCGGCTGGAGGCCGCCGTGGTGGTCGCCGAGGCCGTGCCGCTGCTCGACGGGGTACGCGTCGTCCGCCCGCCCTGGTACCCGGACAACCTGACCTTCCGGATGCCGGACGCCTTCGTGATCGCCCGCCCCTGACCGCCCCGACCGCACTGACCGCACTGACCGCCCCGACCGCTCCTGACCGCTCCTGACCGCCCCCGCGAGCCGCCCCACCCACGCGCCGGGCTGGCCGGGGCCGGCCGGCGGACGCCCGGAGGCCGGCGCGGCGGGGCGGACCTGACGCGGGGTCGGGGCGGCGGACCTCACTGAGGTCGGGCGGGCGGACCTGACGAAGGTGGGGGTGGGTCGTCGCCGATCGGCAGCAGCGGGCGGGCCGCCCGGATCCCTACCGTCGATCCATGATCACACTACGTGGCCTGACGAAACGGTTCGGCCCGACGACCGCCGTCGACGACCTGACCGTCGACATCGCACCCGGCCGGGTCACCGGGTTCCTCGGCCCGAACGGCGCGGGCAAGTCCACCACCATGCGAATGATCCTCGGCCTGGACCGGCCCACCGCCGGCCGTGCCCTGGTCGACGGCCGGCCGTACCGGGAGCTGCGGCACCCGCTGCACACCGTCGGCGCGCTGCTCGACGCCGGGGCGATCCACCCGGCCCGGCCCGGGCGTGCCCACCTGCTGGCCACCGCGCGCAGCAACGGCATCGGCCGCCGCCGGGTCGACGAGGTGCTGGCCCTGGTCGGCCTGGACGACCGGGCCGCCGCGAAGCCCGGCCGGACCCTCTCCCTCGGCATGGGTCAGCGGCTCGGCATCGCCGGGGCGTTGCTCGGCGACCCGCCGGTCCTGCTGTTCGACGAGCCGGTCAACGGCCTCGACCCGGACGGGGTGCGCTGGATCCGGCAGCTCACCCGCTCGCTCGCCGCGCAGGGCCGGACGGTGCTGGTCTCCAGCCACCTGATGAGCGAGATGCAGCAGACCGCCGACCACCTCGTGGTGATCGGCCGGGGCCGGCTCATCGCCGACGCGCCCACCGCCGAGGTGATCGCGGGCGGCTCCGCCGCCGCCTCGGTGCGGGTACGCGGCCCGCAGCCGGCCGGCCTGGCGACGCTGGCCCGGCGGCTGGCCGGCGACGGAGGCGTCGTCGAGGCCGACGGACCGCACGGGCTGACCGTCACCGGGCTGACCGCCGACCGGGTCGGCGACCTCGCGTACGAGCTGGGGGTGGCCCTGCACGAGCTGACCCCGGTGGCCGCGTCGCTGGAGCAGGCGTTCATGGCGCTCACCGACGGCAGCGTCGAGTACGCCGCCGCCCCGGCCGACTCCCCCACCACCCACCACCGGATCGAGGCCCGATGAACGCGCAGCCCGCCACCCGCACCACACCGGCTGCCGGCCCGCTCGCCGGGGCGGTCGCCGCCGAGTGGACCAAGCTGTGGTCGGTGCGGTCCACCTGGTGGACCCTGCTGTCGGCGGTGCTGCTGTCGGCCGCCGCCGCCGGCCAGCTCGCCATCTACGCCGCCAACGACAACACCAACGACGACCCGACCGACGACCGGGGGATGGTCACCCTCGGCAGCGTCGTCATCGGCTCCCTGGAACTCACCCAGTACGCCGTGCTGGCCATCGGCCTGCTCGCGGTCACCGCCGAGTTCGGCACCGGCACGCTGCGGACCACCCTGCGCTGCACGCCGTCGCGCGGTCGCGTACTGCTGGCGAAGGCCGTGGTGAGCGGGGCGGTGACCTTCGGGTCGGGGCTGCTGCTCGGCGGGGTCGGCGCGTTGGTCGCTGGCGCGGTGCTCGGCGAGTGGGGCGACGCCCCGCTCGGCGGCACGGTCCGCGACGTGCTGGCCTCGGCGGCCTACCTGGCGCTGGTCGGGGTGCTGGCGCTCGGCCTCGGCGCGGTGCTGCGCAGCGCGGTGCTGACGGTGATCGTCCTGATCGCGGTGCTGATGATCGTGCCGCTGTCGCTCCAGGAACCGGGCATCGCCGTGCTGACCCGGATCGCCGACGGCTTCCCGGGCGTCGCCGGGGGCCACTTCCTAGCCGGGGACGCCGACCCGTACCCGCCGGTGGTGGGGCTGCTGCTGCTCGCCGGCTGGGCCGCCGCCGCGCTGGCCGCCGGCCGGGCCGCCCTGCGCCGCCGCGACGCCTGAGGATCACGGCCCGCCGCCGCGACGCCTGAGGGTCACGTCTCGACGAGGCCGGCCTCGTGGGCGAGGATCGCCGCCTGCACCCGGTTGCGCACCTCCAGGCGGGTGAAGATGCTGGTCAGATAGCTCTTCACGGTGCCCTCGACGAGGTGCAGGCGGCGGGCGATCTCGGCGTTGGACAGGCCCGCGCCGACCAGGGCGAGCACCTCCCGCTCCCGGTCGGTCAGCCCGGCGGCGCGTTCCCGGGCCGCCGGGCGGCGGGCCAGCCGGGCGCCGTTCAGTTCGATCACCCGCCGGGCGATCTGCGGCGACAGGTACGCCCCGCCGCCGGCCACCGCCCGTACCCCGGCGATCAGCTCCCGCGGGTCGCCGGCCTTGAGCAGGAAGCCGCTCGCGCCGTGCCCGAGGGCCCGGGCCACATGGTCGTCCTCGCCGAACGTGGTGAGCATGACCGTGGCCGTGCCCGGCGCCAGCCGGCGGATCTCGGCGGCGGCGGCCAGCCCGTCCAGGCGGGGCATCCGGATGTCCAGCAGCGCCACGTCCGGCCGGTGCGCCCGGACCAACTCGACGGCCGCCACGCCGTCGCCGGCCTCGCCGACCACCTCGATGCCGGGGTCCGCGCCGAGGATCGCCCGGATCCCGGCCCGGATCATCGCCTCGTCGTCGGCGAGCACCACCCGCACCGGCCGGGCCGCCCCCGGCCCGTCGTCCCATCGGTCCATCATCCGTCGATCCGCTCCTTGCCCACGAGTCGCCCGTCCGAGAAGCAGAGCCGCCAGGTGGCCTGCGCGAGCGGGAAGTTGCCGTCGGTGTAGTACTCGCAGCCGGGGCGCGCCCTGGCCGGCGGCTCCACCTGGCGGCGCGGCAGGCCGGTCAGCTCCTGCCGGGCGGCGCCCAGCGGCAGCCGGTCGAAAGTCACGGCGTCGAGGACCGCGCCCGCCGTGGCGAACGGGTAGTAGACCAGGGTCAGCACCAGCCCGAGGACCAGCGGGGCGCCGAGCGCCGCGGCCAGGCTGCGCCGGACCCGGCGACGGGCCTCGCGCAGCCGCCGCTCCGCATCCGCCGACCGTCCCTCGCCCGACCGTCCCTCCGCCAGCCGCCCATCGACCGGCCATTCCTCGACCGGCTGTGCCGGCGGGGGGTCGAGCGGCGCGGTGGGCGCGAGTGGGAGGCGGGCCAGCACGGTGAAGCCGCCGGCCGCCCCCGGGCCCGCGGTCAACGTGCCGCCGGCCAGGCGTACCCGCTCCCGGAGGGCGAGCAGGCCCGAGCCGCTGGACGGCGGACCGGGCAGCGGGCCGGCCGGCGGCGGGGCGTTGGCCACACCGACCTCGACCCGGCCGCCGAGGCGGGCCAGGGTGACGGTGACCGGTGCGCCGGGGGCGTACCGGGCTGCGTTGGTCAACGCCTCCCGGACCACCCGGTGCGCCGCGTGCCCGGCCATCGCGGGCAGGTCGAGGGGGTCGCCGTCCAGCCGCACCGCCATCCCCGCCTCCCGGGCCCGGTCGACCAGCTCCGCGACGCTCTCCCCGGCCGGCAGGGTGGACGCCGGGCCGGCGCCCTCCTCCCGGAGCACCCCGATGATCTCGTGCAGCCGCTCGGTGGCCCCGGCGACGCTGACGCGCAGCTCCCCGGCCGCCGTCCGGTGCCGGGCCGGCAGGTCGTCGGCCAGTTCGAGGGCGGCGGCGCGCAGCGCGATCAGGCTCAGCTCGTGGCCGAGGGAGTCGTGCATCTCCTGGGCGATCCGGGCCCGCTCCCGCAGCCGGATCCGCTCGGCCGCGCCGCGACGTTCCCGGGCCACCGCCTCGGCGTGCCGGTCCCCCGCCACCACCAGCTCCCGCTGCTGCCGCCAGTACCGGCCGACCAGCCAGGGGAACACCCCGGCGAAGGGCAGCACCGAGGCGAGCAGGAACCAGGTGGTGGCGTCGGTGCCGAGCAGTCCCAGGTTCAGGATGGTGCCCCCGACGGCGATCACCCCGAACACCGCCGCGGCGGGGGCCGTCCCAGGGCTGCGCCGTCCGGCCAGGTAGCTGAACACCGGGATGGCGAAGACGAAGTTGCCGTCGAACAGGGAACCGAGCACCACCAGCATCAGCGCGGTCAGCGGCCGGCGGTGGCCCAGCCGGACGGCGACGGCGAGCAGCAGCAGGGCGCCGAGCCCCAGCGGGACGGTGTGCCTGTCGTACGGCGGCGTGAGCTGGGCGAAGCCGATCGGCGCCGCTACCACCGCCCAGAGCAGCCCGTCCCGCAGGAGCCCGCGCCCCAGGAGCCCGTCCCGCAACAGCCCACCGCGCAACAGTCCGCCCCCCGGCGGCCGGAACCGTGCCGGCCCGCCCGGTGAGGGTCGGGACCGCGCCGGCCCGCCCCGGACGCCGCCACGCCATCGCTCCCATCGCTCCCACCGCACGTCGGCCAGGCTACCGACGGTGGTCGGGCCCGGGCACCGACGAAAGTCAGGTGGCCGCCGACGGACCGTGCGTGCCCGTCAGGCGGCGGTCAGCTGCTGTCCTCGGCCCAGGCGCGCCAGTCGTCGAGCACCCCGTACAGCGCCGGGGTGAGCCAGCCCGAGGCGGACCGGCGGAACACCCCCGGGTCCATCGCCCCGGCGCCCGCCGGAAGCGCGCCGAACAGGTTGGGCACCAGGTCGGTCAGGTTCGCCCAGTGCACCAGCTCCGGCGTCGCCGGCCAGGCGCCGATCACCACTCCGGCCGGCACCGCACGCCGCTGGAGCGCCTCGAGGGTCAGCGCGGTGTGGTTGAGGGTGCCCAGCCCGGCGCGGGCCACCACCACGGCGGGGGCGCCGAGCGCCACCGCCAGGTCGGCCACCGTCCAGGGCTCCCCCGAGGGTCGCAGCCCCATCGGTACGAGCAGCCCGCCGGCCCCCTCGATCAGCACCAGGTCGTGCTTGTCGGCCTCCTCGCGGACGGCGTCGACGACGTCGTACAGCTCCAGCGGCTCCAGCCGCGCCACCCGGGCGGCGGCGAGCGGGGCGAGCGGGTCGGGGAAACTGGCCAGGGTCCGGCCGGTGAGCGGGGCGGCCAGCCGGGTCACCGAGTCGATGTCGCCCGGGTCGCCGGTGGCCGTACCCGTCTGACCGGGTTTGACCACGGCGACCCGCAGGCCGGCGGCCTGCGCGGCGGCCGTCACCGCCGCGGTCACCACCGTCTTGCCGACCCCGGTGTCGGTGCCGGTGACCAGCACCGGCCCGGTCCACGCCCCGCTCACGACGTCACCTCCACCCGTTCCGGCGGGGCGTGCCGGCCCCGCCCCCTGTCCCGTGCCCCCGGCGCCGCGCCGCCCGCCACGGCGGCCCCGGCGCGGCGCGGCCCACCGGCGACGGGACGGCCCCCAAACCCACCGGTCACGGGGCGGCGCGGCCCACCGCGACCGGGGCGGCCGGTCACGGGGCGCACTCCACGATCACGTCGAGGGCCCGCTCGAATTCCGCCCGGGGCACCCCGGCGCTGATCGTCAGCCGCAGCCGGGACCGGCTGTCCGGGGTGGACGGCGGGCGGAAGCAGCCGACGGCCACCCCCCGGTCGGCGCAGCCGGCGGCCCAGGCGGTCGCCGCCTCCGGGCCCGGGGCGGTCACCGACACCACGGCGGCGTCCGGCGCGGAGACGGTCAGCCCGGCGGCGCGCAGCCGGCGTACGGTCTCCGCGGCCCGCTCGGCCAGCTCGGCGCGCAGGTGGTCGCCGGCGCGGGCCAGGTCCAGCGCGGCGCGGACCCCGGCGGCCACGGCCGGCGGCAGGGCGGTGTCGAAGATAAAGGTCCGGCCGGTCTCCACCAGGTGCCGGACGAACTCGGCCGGCCCGGCGACCACGCCCCCCGCGCCGCCCAGCGCCTTGGACAGGGTCGCGGTGACCACCACGTCCGGCTCGCCGGCGAGCCCCGCGGCGGCCACCCCGCCCGCGCCGGACGGGCCGGTGACGCCGAGCGCGTGCGCGTCGTCGACCAGCAGCAGGGCGCCGTGCCGGCGGGCCACGGCGTGCAGCTCCGCCAGCGGGGCGAGGTCACCGTCGACGGAGAAGACCGACTCGGTGATCACCACGGCCGGACGGCCGGGCGCGGCGGACAGCGCGGCGGCCACCGCCGCCGGGTCGGCGTGCGGGGTGACCACGGTCTCCGCGCCGGAGATCCGGCAGCCGTCGATCAGCGAGGCATGGTTGTGGGCGTCCGAGACGAGCAGGGTACGCGGCTGCGCCAGCGCCCGGACCGCGCCGAGGTTCGCCAGATAGCCGGAGGAGAAGACCAGGCTGCCGTCGGTGCCGAGCCAGTCCGCGAGGGCGGCCTCCAGCCCGTGGTGGACGTCGGTGGACCCGCGTACCAGCCGGGAGCCGGTCGCGCCCAGCCCGTACGCCGCGAGGGCCCGTCCGGCCGCGGCGGTGACCTCGGGGTGGGTGGCCAGGCCGAGGTAGTCGTTGCCCGCGAGGTCGACCACGGCGTCCTCGGCGGCCCGGGGGCGCAGCCGGCGGGTCAGTCCCGCCTTCGCCCGCAGCTCGGCACGGCGGTGCAGCGCCGCCAGCCAGTCCGCCACGCCACGCTCCCCACGTCCGCCGGTCCCGGCCGTCCGCCACGGCCGCCTACGCCCGGGCGAAGTTACCACCCGCGGCCCGCGGCCCGGCGTGGCGCGGCCCGGCGCGCGGGACCGCCAGTGGTCCCAGGCGGGGCGGATCCGGAGGCACATACGGGGGGCGGGTACGGGGGACATACGGGAGCGGGCAGGGGCTGGTCGGGGCCCACCCGGGCGGGCGGGCTCGGGCGCTTCTCCAGGCCGGGGTGGCCTTGTAGGGTACGAGCCATGCCAGAGATCCTCGACCAGGCCCGGAAGCAGGTGCTGGAGAACGGCGTCGGCCTCGACGAGGCCGGTGTCCTCGCCGTGCTGAACCTGCCCGACGAGCACCTCCCCGCCGCCCTCCAGCTCGCGCACGAGGTGCGGATGCGCTGGTGCGGGCCGGAGGTCGAGGTCGAGGGCATCGTCTCGCTCAAGACCGGCGGCTGTCCGGAGGACTGCCACTTCTGCTCGCAGTCCGGGCTGTTCACCTCGCCGGTCCGCTCGGTCCTGCTGGACATCCCCTCCCTGGTGAAGGCTGCGAAGCAGACCGCGGCGACCGGGGCGACCGAGTTCTGCATCGTGGCCGCCGTGCGCGGCCCCGACGCCCGGCTGATGAAGCAGCTGCGCGAGGGCGTCGCCGCGATCAGGGCGGAGGTCGACATCCAGATCGCCGCGTCGCTCGGCATGCTGAGCCAGGAGCAGGTCGACGAGCTGGTCGACATGGGCGTGCACCGCTACAACCACAACCTGGAGACCTGCCGCTCCTACTTCCCGAACGTCGTCACCACCCACTCCTGGGAGGAGCGGTGGGAGACGCTGAGGATGGTCCGCGAGTCCGGCATGGAGGTCTGCTGCGGCGGCATCCTCGGCCTCGGCGAGACGGTGGAGCAGCGCGCGGAGTTCGCCGCGCAGCTCGCCGCGCTGGACCCGCACGAGGTCCCGCTGAACTTCCTCAACCCGCGCCCGGGCACCCCGCTGGGCGACCAACCGGTGGTCGAGGGCAAGGACGCGCTGCGCGCCATCGCCGCGTTCCGGCTGGCCATGCCGCGCACCATCCTCCGGTACGCGGGCGGCCGGGAGCTCACTCTCGGCGACCTGGGCACCCGGGAAGGCCTGCTCGGCGGCATCAACGCGGTCATCGTCGGCAACTACCTGACCACGCTGGGCCGGCCGGCGACCGACGACCTGGCGCTGCTGGACGATCTGAAGATGCCGGTCAAGGCGCTCTCCGCGACGCTGTGACGCCGACGCCGATGACCACGACGCAGGTGTGGTGCGACCGGTGCGGGGAGCCGGCGGACGCCGGGGGCCACTCGGCGTGCCGGGCGGCGCGGGAGCTGGAACCGCCCCGGTTCTGCGCGGGCTGCCGGCGGCGGATGAAGGTGCAGGTGCTGCCGGTGGGTTGGGCGGCGGTCTGCGTCGAGCACGGCGAGCTGCGGGGCTGAGCGCGGTGCCGACGCTACGGGGCAGGGCGGTCACGCTTCGACCGGCGACGGACGCCGACGTTCCGGTCCTCGCGGCGATCCGGTCCACGCCCGAGGTGCGGCGCTGGTGGCGCGGCGGCGACGACCTGACCGGGGCCGTCCGCGCCGACCTGGCCGACGACGTGCTGACCGTGTACGCGATCGAGCACGACGGCCGGGTCGTCGGCGCCATCCAGTGGTACGCCGAGGTCGACCCCGACTACCGGCACGCCAGCCTCGACCTCTTCCTCGACCCGGAGGTACGCGGCAGCGGGCTGGGCGGGGACGCCGTCCGCACCCTGGCCCGGCACCTGATCGACGACCACGGCCACCACCGGCTCACCATCGACCCGGCGGCGGCCAACACCGCCGCGATCCGCGCGTACGCGAAGGTGGGCTTCCGCCCGGTCGGGGTGCTGCGCCGCTACGAGCGCGGCGAGGACGGCCGCTGGCACGACGGCCTGCTGATGGACCTGCTCGCCGACGACCTGGCCGACTGACGCCCGGCCGCCGTTCGTCCCGCCACCGGGATCGGTGCCGGCCGCCGGTGCCGGCCGCCGGTGCGACGGAGCGCCCGACCAAACCCCGGTAGCGGCAGGACCCGCCGCGCCGCCCCGGGGACACGCCGTTCTTGGACACCTACCGTCGCCGGGGAACAGCAGGTGTCCAAGAATCGGACGGGAACACCCAGCACGGCCGGACGGGGCGGACGGTTGGGCGCGGGGCGGGCAGGGTCACGGGATGGTGCTCACGATTCCCGACGACGGCGAGGATCCGCTCGGCTGGCTGGCGTTCGCGCAGTCCGGCGTCCTCACCACCGCCCAGGCGACGGGCCTGCTCGGCCCCGGCGTCGTCCGGGGGCGGGTCCGATCCGGCCGGTGGCGCTCGGTCTGCCGGGGCGTCCTGCTCACCGGCAACGGCCGGCTGACCCGGGACCAGCAACTGTGGGTGGCGGTGCTCGCCACCGGTCCCCACGCGGTGCTGGCCGAGCCACCGCGGCGGCCGAGGCCGGTGTCCGGGGGCTGCGACGGGAGCCGTTGCACGTCCTGGTGCCGGCGACCCGTCGGGCCGGCCGGACGGTGCTGCGGCGGTTGCCGGTCGACATGGCGGCGGTGACGGTGCACCGCACGTCGGTGCTGCCGCGGGCGCATCTCCAGCTCGCCCGGCCACCCCGGACGACGACAGCCCGCGCCCTGGTCGACGCCGCCGGCTGGGCGCGTACCGTCGACGAGGCCCAGGCGGTGCTGGCCGCCGGCTGTCAGCAGCGGCGGGTGTCGCCGGAGGAGATTCGGGCGGTGGTCGACGCGCTCCCCCGGGCGCACCGGCGTCACCTCGTCCGCCGGACCGTCGACGACATCGCCGGGGGCGCGGAGGCCCTGTCGGAGATCAGTTTTCTGGGGCTGTGCCGGCGGCACGGCCTGCCCCGACCGGATCTCCAGCACCGGCGCACCGACGCGGGCGGGCGGACCCGCTGGCTGGACGCGTACTGGCGGGAGTGGGGGGTGCACGTGGAGATCGACGGCGCGCACCACACGGACGTACGCGAGTGGGCGGCCGACATGCGGCGGCAGAACGACGTGTGGACGGCGGGCGACCGGATCCTGCGCTTCCCCGCCTGGCTCGTCCGCGCCCGCCCCGACGAGGTCGCGGCCACCCTCCGCCGCGCTCTGCTGGCGGCGGGCTGGCACCCCGCAGCATGAATCTTGGACGGTTACCGTCCCGTGGGAACGGTAACCGTCCAAGGTCTCAATGGGGCGGGAGCGGCGTCAGGCGACCGTGCAGGGGGAGCCGTTCAGGGTGAACGCGGTGGGCTTCGGGTTGGTGCCGGTGTGGGTGCCGTTGAAGCCGAAGCTGGTGGACGCCCCCGGCGCGAGCGCCCCGTTGTAGGAGAGGTTCGAGGCGGTCACGGCGGTGCCGGTCTGGGTGACGTTCGCCGACCACGCCTGGCCCGCCTGCTGCCCGGCGTTGGGGAAGGCGAACGCCAGGCTCCAGCCGGTGAGCGCCGTCGTGCCGGTGTTGGTGATCGTGATGTTGGCGGTGAACCCCGTGCTCCAGTCGCTGGTCGCGTACCCGACCCTGCAGGAACCGGTCGGCGTGGGCGTCGGGGTGGGCGTCCCCGTGGTGGTCACCGTGACGGTGGGCGACGGGGTCGACGGGTTGCCGGCGGCGTCCAGCGCGACGACGTAGAACCCGTGGGCGGTGCCGGCGGTCAGGCCGGTCACCGCGTACGTGGTGCCGGTGACCGTGGCGAGAGCGGTGTCCACCGGCCACGTCTTCTTGTAGACGCGGTAGCCGGTGACCCCGACGTCGTCCGTGGACGGGCCCCAGGTGAGGGTGAGCCCGTTGGGGCCGACGGCCGATGCGGTCGGGGCGCCGGGCGCGGTCGGCGGGGTGGTGTCCGGGCCGCCCCCGGCGGGGGTGGCCACCGCGATCGTCGGCGAGGATGTCGAGCGGTTGCCGGCGCCGTCGCGGGCGTTCACCCAGAACCGGTAGTTGCGGGCCGGGGCGAGCGACGAGACGGTCAGGCTGTTGGTGCCGCTGCGGTGCAGCACCAGCGCGTCGCTGCCGACGGTCTCCTGGGTGATCTCGTAGCCGGCCAGGCCGCTGCCCCCGGTGTCGGTCGACGCGGGCCAGGTCAGGGTGACGCCGGTGGGGGTGAGCGCGGACGCGACCGGCGTGCCGGGCGCGGTGGGCGGGGTGGTGTCCGTGGGCGTCGAGGTCGGCTCCTCGCCCCAGACCCGGGTGGTTCCGGCGTACAGCGGCACCTTGCGGTTCGGCCCGGCGGTCACCTGGTACGACGGGTCGTTGGTCGGGTCCCAGGTGCCGCCCTCCGGCACGCCGACCTTGAACTGGACCTCCATCCGGTGCTGCGACTGGCCGGCCGGGGCGATGGTGTGCCCGGTGCAGTCGACCTCGACGTACCAGATGTCGCCGCTGTACTGCTTGGCCGTGGCCGGCGACGGGCAGCCCTGGGTGTAGCCGGGGGTGACCTGCACCGGGCCGGTGCCGTCGGGACGGAAGTAGTAGCGGAACTTCCCGTTGGTCAGCGCCCGGGCCGGGAACGCCGATTTGTTGTAGATCATCGCCTTCAGCCCGGTGGCCCGGGGCTCGGCCTGCATCACCGTGGTCTCCACGGTCAGCTCGTCGAGGTCGGGCGTCTCGGTGCCCGGGAAGCCGGCGAGCGGGCTGCCGCCGTATTCGGAGGAGAGCCGGGCCAGCGCGGAGGTGAAGCCGGCGTTGTAGTCGGTGGCGACCTCGTTCATCACGTAGTCGGACCGGCTGTCGGTGTACGCGTCGTTGGCCGAGGACGGGCCGCCGACCAGCGCGCCGTGGAGCACGTGCCGGGTCTCGGTGGGCACGGTCTGGCTGTCCCACCAGGAGCCGTGCGCGGTGCGGTGGTGCGGGTTGCGCGGCGGGTTGGCCCCGAACCCGATCACGTAGCTGGAGTTGCGCGGGTTGTCGCCGAGCGCGTAGTTGATCTGCCGGACGGCGAAGTCGTGGTAGCGCGCCTTGCGGGTGGCGTCGGTGGTCCTGTCGCTGTAGACCAGCGCGGCGAAGGAGGTGTTCGCGGCGTAGCGCAGCGCCCCCCAGGAGTCCAGCACGGCCATCCCGCCGGGCGAGTAGCTGACCTTGGACCCGTTCACCCCGACGGTCCACCAGTCCAGCCAGCGGTTGGCGTCGTCGACGTACTTCTGCTTGCCGGTCAGGTTGGCCAGCAGCACGTACGCCCCGAACTGCTTGTTGTCCCAGGCGATGGTCCACTTGTAGGACCGGGTGGTGGTCTGGTTCTCGGTGCCGAGCTTGTCGTACTCGCTCTCGGCCTTGGCCAGGTAGCTCGCGTCGCCGGTGGCCCGGTGGAGCCAGATCGCGCCCCAGACCAGCTCGTCCTGGTAGCCGCTCCACGAGCGGTAGAAGCTGGTCGCATCGGTGATGCACTCGTGGTAGCTCCTACGCACCGTGTCGGCGAACGTGTAGAGCTGCTTCGCGTGCGCGAGCAGCTTGTCGGCGTAGGCGGCGTCGGTGGGCCGGAACACCATCGACGACGCGGCCATCGCAGCCGCCGTCTCCCCCGCCAGGTCCGCGCCGCCGCAGCTGGCGTCGATCTTGTACGCGGGCCGCGCCATCGGCATGACCTCGGCCGGACCCCACCACTTGTGGTCGTCGTCGCCCTTGCCGACCTGCCCGTAGAGGACGTTCGGGGCGGGGTGCGCCTTGACGAGGTAGTCGTTGACGAAGCGCAGGTTGTTGAGCAGGTGGCTGAGCTGCCCGGAGGCGACGTACCCGGCGCGGTACTCGACCGCGCCCCAGGCCAGCATGGTGGTGCTGAACGCCATCGGGAAGCCGAACTTCACGTGGTCGCCGGCGTCGTACCAGCCGCCGGTGAGGTCCACGCCGACGTCGGAGCCGTCGGTGAGCGCGGAGTCGCCACGCCAGGAGACCCGGTTCCATGCCGGCTTCCTCCCGGACTGCTGGGCCTCGTAGAAGAACAGCGACTTCTGCAACGCCTCGGCGTAGTTGAAGGCGGGCGCGGCGGCGACGGGGGCGGCCTGCGGCGCGGCTACGCCCATGGTGAGGCCGCTGGCCAGGGCGGCGGCGGCAGCGAGCAGTCGACGCAGCCGGGGTCGGGCGCGGCGGGTGCGCCTCGGCGGCTCGTCGGCGGGGCACGGCGGCCGGGACGGCGGGATCGGGTGGCGCATGTGGATGCTCCTGACGGGAGGTGCCCCGGCGGACCCCGACCGGACGCGGGGACGGCGTCGGGTGGGTCGGAGCCGCCGGCGGCGGGTGGTGGGGTGCCCGAGGAGGCGCGGGAGCGCTCCCATGGATGCTCGACAATGTATCCAGCGGATTGCGTCGTTGGGAAGACCCGGCGACGTGGCGAGCGTCGGCGGGGCCGAAAGCGCTACCCCGACACGCCGCCCGGCGACGGCAATCTCCCCCTGAGAGTGGGATTCGACGCGGCGTCGCCGCAGCTCAGACCATTCGCCCGATGCCCGCGGCCGGCACGCCGCATGCGATCATGTGACGACCCCTCGTCTTTCACCGGAGGAATCCCCATGCCTCAGCGTCGGCGCCTGGCGCGCGCGGCCCTGTCCACGACCGCCGCCGCGGCCTGCCTCGCCCTCGCCACCCCGGCGTGGGCGTCGAGCACCATCGGCCTCAACCCGGCCCACGAGGGACGGACGGCGGCCCACTTCAACCAGGTCTGCGACGACGAGCGCTTCGCCGGCCTCCCGGCCGGCGACGACGGCTGGCACTTCGTGCTGCCGGGCAAGGAGTACGGTGACTTCGAGAGCCTGACGCTGACCTTCAACGACGGCACGGCCGCCGTCACGGTCACGATCCCGGACGGCTCGGATGCGTACCCCGACTTCTTCTACTCCACCGGCGGCCGCAACCCCCGGCAGATCCACGCCTACCTGTTCACCCCGGCGGGGTGGACGCTGGTCGGCGGGTCCGCCACGGTCAGCGGGACCGGCACCAAGTTCAACGTGAGCCACACCTGCGCCGGCGAGGCGCCGACGAAGTCCCCCTCGCCGTCGCCGTCCCCGTCCACCTCGGAGTCGCCGCAGCCGTCGGAGTCGCCGTCGGCCTCGGAGTCGCCGTCGGGCTCCCCGTCGGCGTCGGAGTCGCCCGTGCCGTCGGGCTCGGCGTCCCCCTCGGAGTCGGCGACCGTCCCCGCCTCCCCGTCGGGCGGCGAGGACCTGCCGCTGACCGGCGTGGCCGTCACCGGCATGGCGCTCACCGGCGTCGCGCTGGTCGGTGGCGGCGCCGCCCTGATGGTGCTGCGGCGCCGCCGGGACCGGATCACCTTCACCAGCTGACCCTCGGGCAGCGCCCGCGACCGGCCGCCGGACCTCCGTCCGGCGGCCGGTCCGCGTGCCCGGGAGTGCCAGGGTCGCCCCTGGGCCCGCCGCGCCGGGTCGCCCCGCGCGGCCACCCCAGGCCGTCCAGGCATCGATCCGCCGAGGCGCAAGAGCGACCAACGCCACTCCGAACGGGATCACATTATCGATTAGTCTCGATTCCCTGGCCGCGTACCCGCTGTTCAGGGCCGGTTGGCACGGCCCGGCGGGCGCGCGGCCGGCGGCCGGGAGGCCGACTCGCGTCCTGAGATACGAACGTACTGTTGCCGCCCGCGCATCGGCACGAGACAGTACGGCCATCAGCGGTGCCGTCGACGCCGCCGCTCCCCGGTTCACCCTGAGGAGACCCGATGGCTCTACGACTCGCCGACGGAACCGCCTGGACCGAGACCCTCGCCCGCGCGGTGGCCGCCACGCCCGAGGCCTTCGGGCCCGAGGCGGACGGCGTGACCACCCTGCGCAACCTCGTCGAGGGCGACTGGCGGGCGGTCGGCATGCCGCACCCCGTTCGCACTCCGGTCGACAACACGGTCCTGGTCAACCTGCCCCGGCTGGACGCCGACGCCGCCCGCGCCGCCGTCGCCTTCGCCGCCGTCGCGCACCGCGACTGGGCACGGACCCCCCTCACCGAACGCAAGGCCCGGGTCGCCGACGCCCTGGACGCCCTCACCGCCCACCGCGACCTGCTCGCCCTGCTGCTGGTCTGGGAGATCGGCAAGCCGTGGCGGCTGGCCTGCGCCGACGTGGACCGGGCCCTCGACGGGGTCCGCTGGTACGTCGGTGAGATCGACCGAATGCTGGCCGACGGCCGGGAGCCGCTGCCCGGCCCGGTCAGCAACATCGCCAGCTGGAACTACCCGATGAGCGTGCTGGTGCACGCCGAGCTGGTGCAGCTGCTCGCCGGGAACGCGGTGATCGCGAAGACCCCGTCCCAGGGCGGCGCCGTCTGCCTCACCGTCGCGCACGCGCTGATGCGCCGCGCCGGGCTGCCCGCCACCCTGGTCTCCGGCGGCGGCGAGGAGCTGTCCGAAGTGCTGGTGCGCGCCCCGGAGATCGGCGCGGTGGCGTTCGTCGGCGGGCGGTCCAACGGCGGGAAGGTCGCCGCCGCGCTGCTCGACTCCGACAAGCGGCACTTCATCGAGCAGGAGGGCCTCAACGCCTGGGGCATCTGGGACTTCTCCCAGTGGGACCTGCTCGCCGGGCACCTGCGCAAGGGCTTCGAGTACGGCAAGCAGCGGTGCACGGCGTACCCCCGGTTCGTGGTCCAGCGCGACCTGGTCGACGAGTTCCTCGACATGTACCTGCCGGTGGTCCGCTCGATCCGGTTCGGCCATCCACTCGCGGTGGACGAGAACTGGCGGGCCGGCGACCCGCTGCCCGAGCTGGACTTCGGCCCGCTGATCAGCGGGGCGAAGGCCGACGAGCTGCGCCGCAAGGTAGACGAGGCGGTCCGCGGCGGCGCGGTCCCGCTGCACCGGGGCAAGCTGGCCGGGGCGCCGTTCCTCGACGGCCAGGACACCTCGGCGTACGTCGCCCCGTCGGTGCTGCTCGCCCCGCCCGGCCGGTCCCGGCTGATGCACGCCGAGCCGTTCGGCCCGGTCGACACCATCGTGGTGGTGGACACCACCGACGAACTGCTGGCCGCGATGAACGCCTCCAACGGCGCGCTGGTCGCCAGCCTCGCCTGCGACGACGAGGAGCTGGCCGGCAAGCTCGCGGTCGACCTCCAAGCGTTCAAGGTCGGCATCAACAGGCCGCGCTCGCGCGGCGACCGGGACGAGCCGTTCGGCGGCCGGGGCGCCTCCTGGAAGGGCGCCTTCGTCGGCGGCGACCTGCTGGTGCAGGCGGTCACCCAGGGCGGGGACAGCCGACTCTACGGCAACTTCCCCGACTGGACGGCACTACCGCCGAACGTCTAGTGCCTCGTCCTTGGACGTTGATCGGGCAGTCCGCCCTCTGGCGCCACAGCGGCCCTGGGCTCGCAGTACGCGGCTCGGAACACCGGCGCGCGGCTACCGAGCGAGGCCGGGAGATCCCCTTGCTCGGCACCGCCGCCGCGAAGGCGTGCGCCCGATCCCATGAGGTGGCATGGGAGCCACGGCATCCGGATTCCGGCACCACCCACCTGGTCGCGGGACGCTGATCTGCTCCAACCGCCTCATTTCCGACCCTCGGGCCGCAGGCCGTGGACAAGTAGGCACAGCAGACCTCATGCTATGCACGCAGAGAGAGCAACACATCACCATGCGTATGCCCGGCCTGACATCAGACGCATGCCGGTCAGACCCCTAAAAGGATCCCCATGCCGCCAGTTCTGTTCTACGCAGCTGACCTCGTAGCGATTGGGCTACTGACCTTCGGCGTCTACCTTCCCCGTCACCGTCGTCGCGACCTGGCAGTCGCGTACCTGGGGGTCAACGTCGGAGTGCTCGCTGTCGCCGCCTCGCTGGCGACCAGCACCGTAGGTGCCGGCCTGGGCCTGGGACTCTTTGGCGTGCTGTCCATCATCCGGCTTCGCTCTGCCGAACTGGACCAGGAGGAGGTGGCCTACTACTTCTCCGCGTTGGCGCTGGGTCTGCTCGGCGGACTGGGCGCGGAGGTCGGCACGTTGGCCTTCGTGCTGATGGGCCTGGTCATCGCCGTCATGTACCTCGCCGGGCACCCGCGACTGCTTCGTCGCCACCGCCAGCAGACGATGATGCTCGACTCGGCGTTCACCGATGAACCAACACTCATTCGGCACCTCGAAGGCCTGCTCGGCGCTGCCGTGCGAAAAGTGACCGTCCAACGCGTCGACCTCGTCAACGACACCACCCTGGTCGACGTACGGTTCACAGTGGCCAAGGGCCAGCGGACCGCGACCGGCGACCACGACAAGGTGGCTGATGCCACCGTGCCCGGCGCGCTGCGTGGTGCTCGACCGTGAGCGGCATCGACGCAGCCACCGCGTTCCCTGCGCTTGCCACGCTCCACCCGATCGACCTCGAAGAACTCCTTTGCCGAGCGACGCTGCAGACGCGGGTCGACCGCAAGTACGTGCTACCCCTGGCATCGGCCGGGGTGCTCCTTGCCGGGATGGCTCGTACGGCTCGCATCCTTGAAATCGACAAGCAACGCTGCTTCGGGTATGAGTCGCTCTACTACGACACCCCGGAGCTGACCACCTATCTTCTGGCTACGCAAGGGCGACGGAGACGGTTCAAGGTCCGACGACGCGTCTACCTGGACTCCGGCGTCTCCTACCTTGAGGTGAAGACCTGCGGCATCCGTGGCAACACGGTGAAGCAGCGACGGCCGTACGATGCCACCGCCTCGGACGAGCTGACGGGCGAGGACCGCTCCTTCGTCGCTGAGGTGCTGCGCAAGGCGGGCATCAAGGACGCGCGCTACGACGCGTTCTGCCCGACCCTCAGGACCAGCTATCGCCGCAGCACGCTCTATCTGCCCGACTCGAACAGCCGGATCACCGTCGACACCGACGTGACATGGGCGCTGCGCGACGGCACGCGACTGAATCTCGAGGGGGTTTCGATCATCGAGACCAAAGCCGCAGGCTCCGCCTCGGTAGCCGACCGCCAACTGTGGGCCCTTGGGCATCGCCCCTGCCGGATATCCAAGTACTGCACCGGGCTCGCCGCGTTCCGTGACGACCTGCCATCGAACAAGTGGCGGGCCATCATGCGCCGACACCCGGCCCTTCGCCCGCCTGACGGATAGACCCCATGCTGACGAACGCCCCACGCACGCCACAGCTGAGCAGGCCTCAACCGGCCGCACTCGCGCGAGTACAGCAGCTACCCCGCCACCTGAGCGCGGTCACGGCCACCCGTCGGGCCGGTCGCGGGCTACCGAACCGGGGCCGGCACCACGGGCGACACCGTCCCGGCCCGGCCACGCTCCCGCCGGCCCGGGGTCAGCGGCGCTGGGCGGGCACCACCCCGGGCACCTGGGCGGCGACGAGCGGCACGGTGACGGTGACCACGCAGCCGTCCCGCTCCGCCGTCGTCGGGCGGGCGAGCCGGGCCAGCGTACGCAGCATCGGCGTGTTCTCCGCCTGGACGTGCAGTTGCAGGGCCGCGAGGCCGGCCCGCTCGGCGTGGCCCACCAGCCGGCGCAGCAGGGCCGTGCCGAGCCCCCGCCGCTGCCAGTCGTCGCGGACCAGCAGCGCCACCTCGGCCTCGTCCCCTTCGGCGAGCAGGTTCGCCATCGCGACTACCGGCTCCGCCGCCCCGCCCGAGCCGGTCGTGGTCGCGACGAGGGTCAGGCCCTGGGCCGGCTCCAGCAGCCGGCGCAGCCAGGACGGCGCGGGAAGTGCCGCCCCGCTGAGATACCGGCGCTGCCGGGTCCGCGCCGAGCAGCGCTGGTGCAGCTCCAGCACGCCGGCCAGGTCGTCGGCGCCAGCCGGGCGGACGACCAGCTCGGCGCCGTCCGGCAGGACCAGGGTGACCTGGTCGGCGGTCCGGCGGGCCGCGGTCGCCGCGAGTTCGGCGAGCGCCTGGGCCCGGGCGTACTCGGCCGGGGTGAAGATCGGCGCGACCCGGCTCAGCTCGTACGACCCACCGGTCGGGTCGGGCAGCGCCATCGTGGTGCCGGTGACGCCGCCGCTGACCGGAGTGGGTCGCCAGGTGACCTCGTCGGCGCCGAGCAGGGTGCGCAGCACCTCCCCCGTCGCGTCCGGGTCCCGGACCAGCCGGGTGGCCAAACCGAGCACCCGGGTGGGCTGGTCGGCCAGGCCACGCGCCTCGCTGCGCGCCACCCAGCAGTCCCGCCCCCGGCCCCGTTCCACGGCGGCGACCAGCTCCGCCTCGTCGAGCGAGTCGGGTGCGTCGACGAGAAAGTCGTCGACCGCGCCCACCTCGGTGGTGTGCACCTGCACGGTGAGGATGTTGACCCCACGCAACGCGAGGCTCGCCGTGAGCACCGACAGGTAACCCGGCCGGTCGTCCACGGTGGCTCGAATCCGCCACAGCGCCATGATTGTCTCCCTTCCCCGTCCACGACGATCCCGGGCCGCTGTTGCCGGGCCGTTGCCCGGCGGTGACGACCCGGGAACCGCCGCATGACCCTCACCACAGGCCGTGACCACCGCCACGGGAGCGGCTGGTCGCCGGCCCCGACGCGGTGCGGACCCGGCCGGCTCGGCCGGGTCCGCACCGTTTCCGCCGGATCCGCGTCCCGCATCGGGACCCGGAACGGCCGACGGGCCCCCCACCGGGGCCCGGTCGCTCAACCGCCGGCCACCACCGGCGGGGCATCCACCAGGTCCAGCCGGTCGCCGAGGATCACCGCGCTGGCCCGGACCAGTTGGGCGAGGCGGTCCACCTCGGTGGAGTGGAACGCGGCGGGGTTCAACATCCCGGTCTGGTCCCGGGCCACCACGAGCACCAGGCCGGCCCGGCCGAACGGCGCGATCGCGTAGTGGGTGCCGTCGGTGCTGGTCAGCGCGCGGGCCCGCAACGGGGTGACCTCGGGCAGCGCGGGCGGCACGGGCGTCCGCCAGCTCGCGTGCGCAACGGTGGCGTCGCCGCTGCCGGCGCCGCTGCCGGCACCGGTGCGCGACGCCCAGTCCAGCGGGACCACCGCCGCCACCGCCCAGTCCGCGGCGAGCAGCCCGGGCCCGGCGTCGACCAGGGTGGCCAGCCCGTCGGCCGGGTTGCCGGCGACCTGGGCCAGCAGCTCGGCGTCCTGCCCGGTGGTGGTCGGCGCGCCGATCGCCCGCCAGACGCCGTCGACCCGGACCCCCGGGATGGCGGCCAGGCCGGCCAGCAGCCGCTCCACCCGGGCGGCCCCCGGCCAGACCACGGTGAAGTCGTCGACCGCCCGCCCGCCGAGCCGTTCCAGGACGACGACCTGGACGATGTCGGCACCGGAGACGCCGAGTGTGCGGGCCACCTGGCCGAGTGTGCCGGGACGGTCCGGCAGGGTCACCCGAACTCTCAGCAACATGGTCGTCCCTCCGCTGGACGGGCCGGCACGTGACGGCCGGCAGGCTGGGCACCAGCCTGCCTGTTGACCATTTCGCCCCTGTTGCCGCAGCATGTCCCCGGGGAAAAACCCGCCTTGACAGGACGGCTGAGGTGCCATCAACTATTCGGATGACCGACCCGGCCGACGCCGACGCGGGCGGCGGTGCCGGCGCGGGAGCTCCGAGAGGGCTTGACCTCGACCGGCTCGCCGCGTACCTGGCCGCGCGCCGGCCCGAGCTGGCCGCCGCGCCGTTGCGGGCCCGGCTGATCGCCGGCGGCAAGTCCAACCTGACCTACCTGCTCCGCTCCGGCGGGCACGAGGTGGTGCTGCGCCGGCCCCCGCTCGGGCACGTGCTGGCCACCGCGCACGACATGGCCCGGGAACATCGGATCATCTCCGCGCTCGCACCGACCGCCGTGCCGGTCCCCGAGGCGCTGCTGTTCTGCCCCGACACCGACGTGATCGGCGCGCCCTTCTACCTGATGGAGAAGGTCGACGGGGAGGTGTTCCGCAGCCGGTCGCAGACCGACCCGCTGACCGACGGGCAGCGGCGCGACCTGGCGACGGCGATGATGGACACCCTGGCCGCCCTGCACGCGGTCGAGCCCGCCGCGGTCGGGCTGGCCGACTTCGGCCGCCCCGAGGGCTTCCTGGGCCGGCAGGTCCGGCGCTGGGCCGGCCAGCTCGACCAGTCCCGCAGCCGCCCGCTGCCGGGCGTCGACGAGCTGCGCGACGCGCTCGCCGGCTCCGTCCCCGAGGGCGCGAACGCGGGCCGGATCGTGCACGGCGACTACCGGCTGGACAACCTCCTCGCCACCGTCGGAACCGGCGCGACCGCACCCCGCCCGGCCGCACCCGGCGCGACCGCACCCGGCCAGGGAGCCCCCGGGGCCGCGACCGGCACAGACCCCGCCGGGGCCGCGACCGGCACCCTCGGGGCCACCGGGGCCGGGGTGTCGGTGCGGGCCGTGCTGGACTGGGAGATGGCCACCCTCGGCGACCCGCTGGCCGACCTCGGGCTCCTGCTGACGTACTGGTCCGTGCTCGGCGACAGCGACGCGGCCGTCGACAATCCGGTCGCCGACGGGCTCGGCCCGCGCGCCGGCTTCCCCTCAGGGGCCGAGCTGATCGACCGGTACGCCGGGCGCAGCGACGTCGACGTCGGCCCGCTGCACTGGCACGTCGCCCTGGGCTGCTTCAAGCTCGCGGTGATCTGCGAGGGTATCCACTACCGGCACACCCTCGGGCAGACGCTCGGCGGGGGCTTCGACCGGATCGGCGAGTTGGTGGCGCCGCTGGTCGAGCACGGGCTGCGCGCAGTCAGGGAGAAGTGATGAACTTCCAGTTCGACGCCCGCACCGAGAAGCTGCGCGCGCGGCTGACCGCGTTCCTCGATGAGTGCGTGTACCCGGCCGAGGCGGTGCACGCCGAGCAGGTCGCGGCGGCCGGCGACCCGTGGTCGCGGTCGCCCGTGCTGGAGGAGCTGAAGGCCGAGGCGCGCCGGCGCGACCTGTGGAACCTCTTCCTCCCCGACCCGCGCTACGGCGCCGGGCTGACCAACCTCCAGTACGCGCCGCTGGCGGAGCTGACCGGGCGCAGCCCGCACCTGGCCCCGGAGGCGGTCAACTGCGCCGCCCCGGACACCGGCAACATGGAGCTGCTGGCAGAGTTCGGCTCCGAGGCGCAGCGGGAGCGCTGGCTGAGGCCGCTGCTCGACGGCGAGATCCGCTCGGCGTTCTGCATGACCGAGCCGGAGGTGGCCTCCTCCGACGCCACCAACATCGCCACCCGGATCACCCGCGACGGCGAGGAGTACCTGGTCGACGGCCGCAAGTGGTGGTCGTCCGGGGCGATGGACCCGCGCTGCGAGCTTCTCATCGTGATGGGCAAGACCGACCCCGACGCCGACCGGCACCGCCAGCAGAGCATGATCCTGGTGCCCCGGGACACCCCGGGGGTGACCGTGCGGCGCGGGATGACGGTGTTCGGCTACAGCGACGCGTCGCACGGCGGGCACGCGGAGATCGACTTCACGGGCGTCCGGGTGCCGGCGGAGAACCTGGTCGGGGCCGAGGGCACCGGCTTCGCCATCGCCCAGGCCCGCCTCGGCCCGGGCCGCATCCACCACTGCATGCGGCTGATCGGCATGGCCGAGCGGGCCCTGGAGCTGCTGTGCCGCCGGGCCAACCAGCGGATCGCGTTCGGCCGGCCGCTGGCCGAGCAGGGCGTGGTCCGGGAGTGGATCGCCGAGTCCCGGGTCCGCATCGAACAGGCCCGGCTGCTGGTGCTCAAGACCGCCTGGCTGATGGACACCGTCGGCAACAAGGGCGCGCACACCGAGATCCAGGCCATCAAGATCGCCACTCCGGCGATGGCGGAGTGGGTGATCGACAAGGCCATTCAGGGGTACGGCGGCGCGGGCGTCAGCCAGGACACCCCGCTCGCCGCCCTCTGGGCCCAGGCCCGCACCCTGCGCCTGGCCGACGGCCCCGACGAGGTCCACCGCTCGTCCCTGGCCAAGCACGAACTCCGCCGCTGGCTCTGAACCCCAACACCCGCCCAGGGAGGGCGGGTGGCGAGGCGAGGGGTCAGGCCGAGGCGCGGCGGACCATGTGGGTGTCGAGGAGGATGTGGTTGGCCGGCAGCTCGTCGCCGCGGATGCGGGCCACCAGCAGGCGGGCCATCTGCCGGCCCATCTCCTCGACCGGCTGGAAGACCGTGGTCAGCGGCGGATCGGCCTGCCGGGCCACCGGGGCGTCGTCGAAGCCGATCACCGCCACGTCCTCCGGCACCCGCCGGCCGGCCTCGCGCAGCGTCCGCAGCGCGCCGAAGGCCATCAGGTCGGAGGCGACGAAGACCGCGTCGAGGTCAGGGCAGACCTCCAGCAGCCGGCGCATGCAGGCCGCCCCGCTGCCCTCGCTGAAGTCGCCGTACGAGATCAGGTCAGGGTTGAGCCCGGCCCCGGTGGCCTGGACCGCCTCCCGGTAACCGGTCAGGCGGGCCAAGCCGGCGCCCATGTCCTGGGTGCCGGCGATGGTGGCGATCCGCCGCCGCCCACAGGCGAAGAGGTATTCCACGGCGTGCCGGGCGCCGCCGACGTTGTCCACGTCGACGTAGTGCGCCGGCTGCGCGCCCGGTTGCAGCATCCGGGCCGGCCGGCCGCCGAGCACGGTCGGCAGGCCGCGCTCCTCCAGCAGGGTGGGCAGCGGGTCGGCGTCGTGCAGGGAGAGCAGCAGTACGCCGTCGACGTGCTGGTTGGTCAGGTGGTGCTCGACCCGCTCCCGCTCGATCGGGGACTGCACCATGGCCAGCCAGAGCTGCAGGGGCGTCTCCAGCAGGCCGGAGCTGACCCCCCGGACGATTCCGGCGAAGAAGGGCTCGGTGAAGACCCGGTCACCGGACTCGGAGACGACCAGCGCCACCGAGTCGGTCCGCTGGGTGACCAGTGCCCGGGCCGCCCGGTTGGGCACGTACCCCAGTTCCGCGATGGCCTGCTGCACCGCGGCCCGGGCCTCGGGGCTCACCTGGGGCGAGCCGTTCACCACCCGGGAGACCGTGCCGCGCCCGACGCCGGCGCGGGCGGCCACCGCGTCCAGGGTCGGACGCCCGAGCGACCGCGTGCGCTGCGTTGTCATTTCTGCTCCTCCGACATCGGGCGACCCGACGCGCCCCGCCGTCGGGGGTGCGCCGGGTCCGCCCGTCACTGGCTGGCCCCGCCTATTGTGCGGCCAGACCGTTGCGTCGGATCACCTCGGCGTACCACCTGGCGCTGGACTTGGGGATGCGGGTCTGGCTGTCGTAGTCCACGTACACCATGCCGAAGCGCTTGGTGTACCCCCAGGCCCACTCGAAATTATCCAACAGCGACCAGGCGAAGTAGCCCCGCAGGGGCACCCCGGAGTCGATCGCGGCGTGCGCCGCCCGCAGGTGGGAGTCGAAGTAGGCCAACCGGTCGGCGTCGTCGACCCGACCGTCGACCACCGCGTCGACGAACGCCGACCCGTTCTCGGTCACGTAGAGCGGCAGGTCGGTGTACTCGCGGTGCACCCGCTCCAGGGTCTCCAGCAGCCCGGGGGCGTCGATCTCCCAGTCCATGTCGGTCACCGGGACCCCCCGGGTGACGAACCGGACGTCCTCGCTGCCCGGCCAGCAGGTCGACGCCCGCCAGTAGTCCTGCGGCGGCTCCCCCTCGACCGGGGCGGCCACCACGTGGCGGCTGTAGTAGTTGATCCCGACCAGGTCGAGCGGGGTCGAGATGGTCGCCAGGTCGCCGTCGCGCACGTGACCGAAGTCGGTGACCGCCGCCAGGTCCGCCCGCAGATCTTCGGGGTACGCCCCGCGCAGCACCGGGTCGAGGAAGAACCGGTTGGCCAGCCCGTCGATCCGCCGGGCCGCGTCCACGTCGGCGGGCGCGGTGCTGGCGGGGTCGACCGGGTAGAGGTTCACCGTGATGCCGAGCTGGGCGTCGGGGCGGGTCGCCCGCAGCGCCTGGACGGCCAGCCCGTGCCCGAGCATCAGGTGGTGCCCGGCCCGGACCGCGTCCGCCCCGTCGGTGCGCCCGGGCGCGTGCACGCCCGAGCCGTACCCGAGGAACGCCGAGCACCACGGCTCGTTGAGGGTGGTCCAGTAGCGCACCCGGTCGCCGAGCGCGTCCGCGACGAGCCGCGCGTAGTCGGCGAACCGGGCCGCGGTGTCCCGGGCCGGCCAGCCGCCGGCGTCCTCCAGCGGCTGGGGCAGGTCCCAGTGGTAGAGGGTCAGCCAGGGCTCGATGCCGTGGCCCAGCAGCTCGTCGACCAGCCGCCGGTAGAAGTCCAGCCCTTCGGGGTTGGCCGCCCCCGAGCCGCCGGGCTGCACCCGGGGCCAGGACACCGAGAACCGGTACGACTTCAGGCCGAGGTCGGCCATCAGGCGCACGTCGTCGGGCATCCGGTGGTAGTGGTCGCAGGCGACGTCGCCGGTGTGCCCCGCAACGGTCCGCCCCTGGGTGTGGCTGAAGGTGTCCCAGATCGACGGGGCGCGTCCGCCCTCGGTGGCCGCGCCCTCGATCTGGTAAGCGGCGGTCGCGGCCCCCCACAGGAAGCCGGGCGGGAAGGTCGGCGCCGGGCCCTGGTCGAGGACGCCGACGGCGGGCGGACGGATCGGATCGTTCACGACTTGACGGCACCTTCCATGATCCCGCCGATGATCTGGCGGCCGAACAGGACGAACACGATGAACAGCGGGAGCGTGGCGATCAACGTACCCGCGAAGATCTGCGAGTTGTCGGCGAAGTACGCCGTGTTGAGGCTGCGCAGCGAGATCTGCACGGTCGGGTTGGCCGGGTCGGCGAGCACCACGAACGGCCAGAAGAACTGGTTCCACTGCTCCATGAAGGTGAGCAGGCCGAGCACGGCCGCCGCCGGCCGCAGCGCGGGGACGACGACGTGCCAGTAGACCCGCCAGGTCGAGCAGCCGTCCACCCGGGCCGCCTCGATCAGCTCGTTCGGGACGGCCTGCTCGGCGTACTGGCGCATCATGAAGATGCCGAAGCCGCCGATGAGGAACGGCACGGTGACCGACGGCATGGTGTTCAGCCAGTCGAGCTTGGCCATCAGGATGTACAGCGGCAGCACGCCGAGCTGGATCGGCACCATCATCGAGGCGAGGATGACCAGCAGCATCGCGTTCTTGCCTCGGAAGCGCAGCTTGGCGAACGCGAAGCCGGCCAGGGAGCCGAAGAAGACCGTGGCGATGGTGATCGTCCCGGAGACCAGGAACGAGTTCATCAGCCCCTTGACGATGTTGGCGTCACCGTTCTCCAGCACCCGCTGGATGTTCTCGCCGAGCTTGCCGCCGGGCAGGAACGGCGGCGGCCAGGAGTTGGCGGCGTCGTTCGTCCGGGACGCGATGACGATCATCCAGTAGAACGGGAAGAGGGAGAGGATCACGCCGAGGACCAGCCCGACCCAGGTCAGCGGGGTGGCCTTCCAGAGCCGGTCGGCCTTGTGGGTGTCGCGCGGCGTCTTGGGGGTCCGGCGTACGGGTGGGCGGAGCGTCGTGGTCGTCATCTGGCGCAACCCTCACTTGTCGGAACTGATGCGACGGGCGAGCAGGTAGTTCACCAGCGACACCAGCGCGATGAGCAGGAACAGCACGAGCGCCACGGCGCCGGCGTACCCCCAGCGGAACCGGGTGTTCATCACGTCGAGCAGGTACATGGTGATGGTCTGGAACTGCCCCTCGGAGCCGCCGGAGATGCCCCCGGAGCCGCTGGTGAACAGCAGCGGCTCGGTGAAGAGCTGCAACCCGCCGATGGTCGAGACGATCAGCGTGAAGATGATCGTCGGGCGGAGCTGCGGGATGGTGATCGACCAGAACTGGCGGCGGCGGGACGCGCCGTCCAGCGCCGCGGCCTCGTACATGTCCTTGCTGATCGACTGCATGGCGGCCAGGTAGATCAGGGCGTTGTAGCCGACCCAGCGCCAGTCGACCATGGTCGAGATGGCGAACCAGGAGGCGAGGCGGTTCGCCCGCCAGTCGATCGGGCCGAGGCCGACCAGGTCGAGCAGCCAGTTGACCAGGCCGAATTCCTTCGCGTAGAGCATCGAGAAGATCAGCGCCACCACGGCGGTGGAGGTGATGATCGGCATCGCGATGGCCATCCGGAAGAAGGTCTGCGCGCGCAGCTTCCGGTTCAGCGCGTTGGCCAGCACCAGTGCCAGCAGCAGCTGCGGCACGGTGGAGAGCACGAACATGCCGAACGTGTTGACCACCGCGTTCCAGAACTGCGGGTCCTCGGTCAACAGCTCGACGAAGTTGTCCAGGCCGACGAAGCTGATCGTGGCGTTCAGCGGCGACCGGTCGGTGAGCGCGATCCAGACGGTGTAGCCGATCGGGTACGCGCTGAAGACGGCGAAGATCGCGAAGAACGGCAGGACGTACAGGTACGGGGAGTACTTCAGGTCCAGCCGGGTGAGGGAGGCCTTGCGACGGTGCGCGGCACGGGCCGGGTGGGCGGGGTCACCGCCCCCGCCGGGGGGCGCTGCGGTGTGGAGGTCCAGGCTCATCGACGGTCCTTCTCGTCGGTCGGCGCGACCCGTCGCGCGGGCGGCGCCGGGGCTTACCGGGCACCGCGGGCGGCGCCGACAGTCGCACTGCCGGCGCCCCCCGTGGTCGGTTCGGCCGGTCACTTACCGGCGGCCGCGCCGTTCTTCAGCGCCGACTGCCACTGCTCGTCGGCGGACTTGCCCTGCTCGACGGCGCGCAGGGTGTTCTCCACGGCCGTGCGGACCGCGTTGTTCTTCGGGCCGAGGTAGACCGGCTTCAGGTCGGTCGCGCCGGCGGCGAAGATCTTGCCGACCGGGGCCTTGCTGAAGTACTCGTTGGTCGAGTCGGCCACGGCCGGGTCGGCTAGGGCCTGCGGCGACGAGGGCAGGTTGCCGACCTTCTTGAACGCCTCGGTCTGGCCCTTGGCGCTGGTAAGGAACTTCGCCAGCTCGGCGGCCTCCTTGGCGTGCTTGCTGGACTTCGGCACGGCCAGGAAGGAGCCGCCCCAGTTGCCGCCGTTGCCCGGGGCCTTGGCGACGTCCCACTTGCCGGCCGCCGCGTCACCGGCCTGGCCCTTGATGACACCGGTCATCCAGGCGGGGCAGGCGATGGTGGCGAAGGTGCCGTTCTTGAAGCCGGCGTTCCACTCGTTCGAGAACGACTGGAGGTTGTTCGACAGGCCGGCGGAGATCATCTTGGTGGTCAGGTCGTACGCGGTCCTGACGTCCGCGTTCTCGCCGACGACCAGCTTGTTGCTCTTGTCGTAGTAGGTGTAGCCGGTGCCGGAGCCGGCGATCTGCATCAGCACGACGTTGTAGAAGTTGGTCGCCGAGTCGACGAACTTGTGCTTCTTGTCGGCGGCGGAGAACTTCTGGCCGGTGGCGATGAACTCGTCCCAGGTCGGCCAGAGGGCGGCGACCTGCTCGCGGTCGGTCGGCAGGCCGGCGGCCTTGAACAGGTCGCTGCGGTAGCACAGCGCCATCGAGCCGACGTCGGTGCCGAGGCCGAGGACCTTGCCGTCCGGGGTGGTGCCCTGCTCCCACTTCCACGGCAGGAAGTTGCCCTTGAGGTCGTTCGCGCCGTGGTCGGCCAGGTTCACGAACTTGTCGGACTGGGCGTAGAACTGCACGATCGTGCCCTCTTCGAGGGCGACCACGTCGCCGGCGCCGGAGCCCGCGGTGATCTGCTGGGTCAGCCGGGTGTTGTAGTCACCGAGGCCGAGGCCCTTGCCTCGCTCCTGGATCTTGACGTTCGGGTGCTCCGCTTCGTACTGCTTGTAGAGCTCGTCGTAGCCGAAGCCCTGGTCGCCGAAGACGTCGACGACCAGGGTGACCGGGCCGTCGCCGCTGCTCGTTTCCGACGAGTCGTCGCCGCAGGCGGAGGCGGTGGCGATCACCGCGACGGACGCGAGCGCGATGGCCGCGAGCCGCCGACGACGGATTGGGACGCTCATCCGAGACCCCTCTTTCAGTGGTGAGGCTGTGTCGTGTGGTGGGGGTGCTGTGCACTCGCGCGCCGCCGGGGACTGGGCCCGCGGAGGACACCCGGCGTGCTCGGGAAGGAGATCCGCGACACATACCGGGAGCGCTCCCATGAGATTGCCGGCGGGCCCCAGAGGTGTCAATAACTCTATGGGAGCGTTCCCATATCGTTACCGCCGTGTGTCGAACCCCCACCGCTGGGTCGCCGGCACGCCCTGCCCGGTTGTCGGCGCCGCCCCTTCGTCCACCTACTGGGACGGTTGGAGGATCTGCCGGGCCAGGCGCTGTCCCGTCCTTCCCCGGCATAGGCTGCCGGCATGATCTGCCGAGCCTGCCGGGAGCGGCGGCACGACGACTGCCCGGGCCGGAAATGGTGCGACTGCCAGCACCGCACCCCCGAGCCCACCCCTCCGGCCACCGGTCCGGCCGGCGAATGAGCGCCGGAAGCCCGATCTCCCGGCTGTGGCCGGCCCCGTCGCCGACGCCGCTGGACGACACGGAACTGGCCGCCCTCTACGGCCGGGCCGTCGGCCCCCACCTGCGGGTGAACTTCGTGACCAGCGTCGACGGCGCGGTCACCGTGGACGGCTACTCCGCCGGGCTCTCCGGCGAGCCGGACAAGCGGGTGTTCGGCCTGCTGCGGATGCTCTGCGACAGCCTGTTGGTGGGCGCCGGCACCCTGCGCCACGAGGGCTACAACGCGGTACGGCTCAGCGGGCCACGCCGGGCCTGGCGCCGCGCGCAGGGGCTGGCCGAGTACCCGACCCTGGTCGTGGTCTCCGGCTCGCTGGCCCTGGACCCGGCGCAGGCCGCGTTCGCCGACGCGCCGGTGCGGCCGGTCGTGCTCACCCATGCCGCCGCCGAGGCGCCCCCCGGCCTGGCCGAGGTCGCCGACCTGGTGCGCTGCGGGACCGACCGGGTGGACCTGGCCGCCGGTCTCGCCGAGCTGCGCCGGCGAGGCCTCGGCCAACTCCTCTGCGAGGGCGGGCCGCACCTGTTCGGCGCGCTCACCGCCGCCGACCTGGTCGACGAGGTCTGTCTCACCATCGCGCCGCTGCTCGCCGGGGCGGGCCCGGGTCGGATCACCGCGGGGGACCCCGGCCCGCACCGGGAGCTGCCGCTGCGGCACGTGCTGGCCGCCGCGGACGGCGCGCTGATGCTCCGGTACGCCCGGGACGGCGCACCCGCCCCCGCCGCGTAGCCCCGGCGGTGTCCACGGTGCCTCGGCGGCGTCCGGCGCGCAGCCCGGCGGTACCGGCGGTGTCGGCGGGGGTGGTGCCTCAGCCGGGGCGCTGGTTGCCGGGTCGGCGGCCACGCTGGGCGGGGGTGGGCCCGGTCGGGCGGTTCATCCTCCGGATGCACTCCCTGAGGACGAACAGTTCCCGCCCCTCGCCGCCGACCCGCGCCACCCGTGGGAACGACCGGCCCCACCCGGACGGCTCACCCCAGCCCGCATCCGCCGCGGATTCCGTCACCTCCGCAGGACAACCACCTGCCCCGCCGGCGCACCGAAACCCACCCAGCCAGGCCCGGGACGGCCACCCGGACGACCCAACCGCCAACCCACCCGCCGCCACGACGTCCACATCGTCACCAGCAGCGACACCACGAACCCGAAATCCAGCAAGAAGAAATCAACGAATCCCCGACCACGCCGCACAGGTTAAAGATCAAGCTAGGGCCTGGGTTGAAGTCATCGACGCAGCCACCCTTTGGTGGCGACGATGTGCACGGTGGCGTCGGGGTGCAGGGCAGCCTGTGGTCGCGTGATCGTTTGCTGATTTGTGAGACGACACGCCGGGCGGGTTCTCCAAAATCAGCAGACGATCGTGAAGTCCGTCCCACCCATGGGCAGGGCGGGAACGTCGACGCTGACGTCGACGCCGACCGGCGGGCAACCCCGCAGCGCCCCCTTTGCTCTGCTGCCCCCGGTGCAACGCTCGCGGAGCGTGACGGTTCTGCCGACCTCTCGTGCCGGCACCCGACGCGAAGCGGCTGCGCGGTGCTGGTGCTGGTGCTGGTGCTGCGCGGCGGTGCTGGTCGTTGCACGGCGGTACTGGTGTTGCGGTGGCGGCAGCAGTGCAAAGGGACGAGGTGGCATTACCCGCCTGGCACCCCGGCCGCTTGGACGGCCGGCCCGCTGTCCCACCTCACGCCCACCCACATCGGCCAGGGCCTACAACCTGGTCAGGGTTTTCGCCGCAATCTATCGATCAAACCGCAGCTACCGCACTTACCCCCACGACGGTGGATGTCGCTACGGGGCCCGAGACCCACTTGCCTGCTCCCTACAGTCGACCCGTGGACGCGTCGACAGCGCAACTGGCAGCGGCAGGCATCGCGGCCAACCTCGGCAGCGGACGGCTCGTTCGCCACCATCCGTGCCTGGACGGACGCGGTGCGCCACGATGTCGGGGGTGATGGGTGTCGTCCGACGCGTCGCATGGCAACCTGTCGCATCCCTCGGGCAGGATGCACCCCGTGGGCCCTGACCGAGACGACCAGCTGACCGGAGCGCGCGGATGACCGACGACGAGTTCGACGGCCCCGGCGAGGGGGTCGGCCGGGTGCTCGGCACCGCCGACGCCACCCCGCTGACGTTCTGGACAGCCGTGGCCCCCGGCAGCTACCTCCAGCTCGACGACGTGGTGGTGACCCGCCGGGAGCTGCCCGACCGGGAGCCGGTGACCATCGCCGGGGTGGTGACCCAGGTGCGGGCCCGGCACGAGGGCGCCCAGTTCGACTCGGACGTGTTCGCCATCGCCGACGGCACCCTGCCGGCGATGGTGCAGGAGGCGGCCGAGATCACCACCACCCGGGTCGACCCGGAGCTCTACGTCCCGCCGACCCCGGGCGCGGTCGTGCACCGGGCCGAGGGCGCGGCCCGAGACCGGGCGCTGCACTTCGACCGGATGGAGCGGCGGATCCCGATGGGGATGGGCCGCGACGGGGTGCCGGTCTACCTCAACGCCGACTTCCTCGACGGCAGCCGGGGCGCGCACGTCTCCATCTCCGGCATCTCCGGGGTGGCCACCAAGACCAGCTTCGCCACCTTCCTGCTCTACTCGGTCTTCCGGTCCGGGGTGCTCGGCGGGGACGCCGTCAACGCCAAGGCGCTGATCTTCAACGTCAAGGGCGAGGACCTGCTGTTCCTCGACCACCCCAACACCCGCCTCGACGATGCCACCCGGGCCGGCTACGCGAAGCTCGGGCTGGACGCCGGCGCCTTCCCCGACGTGCGGGTCTACGCCCCGCCCCGGGCCGGCGACTCCTCCGGCACGCCGGACGTGAGCAGCCGGCTGACCGGGGTGGACAGCTTCTACTGGACGCTGAGCGAGTTCTGCGCCGACCGCCTCCTGCCGTACGTCTTCGCCGACGCCGACGACGAGCGCCAGCAGTACACGATGGTGGTCCACTCGGTCGCCGCCCACCTGGCCCGCTACGCCCAGCCCGCCGACGGCGGGGTGAGCGTCGACGGGGTCCGGCTCGGCTCGTACACCGACCTGGTCGACCACATCGTCGAGCAGCTCAACGACGACGAGACCCGGGGCGACTGGGCGGGCAGCGCGGTCGGCCTGGGCACGGTCAACGCGTTCGCCCGGCGGCTGATCGGCAGCAAGAAGGACCTGGGCCGGCTGATCCGGGGCGACCTGGCCACCCGCCGCCCGCACTCGATCAACACCACGGAGAGCGCCCAGGTCACCGTCGTCGACCTGCACAACCTGCCCGACCGGGCGCAGCGGTTCGTGGTCGGCGTGACGCTCAAGAGCGAGTTCGAGCGCAAGGAGAAGGCCGGCACGGCCAAGCCGCTGCTCTTCGTCGTCCTCGACGAGCTGAACAAGTACGCCCCCCGGGAGGGTTCCTCCCCGATCAAGGAGGTGCTGCTGGACATCGCCGAGCGGGGCCGCTCGCTCGGGGTGATCCTGATCGGCGCGCAGCAGACGGCGAGCGAGGTGGAACGGCGGATCGTCACCAACTCGGCGATCCGGGTGGTCGGCCGGCTCGACCCGGCCGAGGCGTCCCGCCCGGAGTACGGCTTCCTCCCGCCCGCCCAGCGGCAGCGGGCGCTGCTGGCCAAGCCGGGCACCATGTTCGTCAACCAGCCGGACATCCCGGTCCCGCTCTGCCTGGAGTTCCCGTTCCCGGCGTGGGCCACCCGCGTCTCCGAGGCAGGCCGGGCGCCCTCGGAGACGCTACGGTCGATCACCGGGACGGTCGATCCGTTCGCGGTGGTCGGCTCAGGCGGCGGCGCCGACGACGACATCCCGTTCTAGGGGGGCGAAAGACCCGTGAGCGCGAGGAACGCCCGAGCGAAGCGAGGAAGTCCCGCAGTCGCGAACGAAGGGCCCGCACGGTGAAGATCCTGCACACCTCGGACTGGCACGTCGGCAAGGTGCTCAAGGGGCAGTCCCGGGCCGAGGAGCACAAGCAGGTCCTCGCCGGGGTGATCGACGTCGCCCGGGAGGAGCAGCCGGACCTGGTGATCGTCGCCGGGGACCTGTACGACACGGCCGCCCCCACCCCGGAGGCGACCCGGCTGGTCACCCGGGCGCTGACCGCGCTGCGCCGCACCGGCGCGGACGTGGTGGCCATCGGCGGAAACCACGACAACGGCCAGGCCCTCGACGCGCTGCGGCCGTGGGCCGAGGCGGCCGGCATCACCCTGCGCGGCGGGGTCCGGGAGAACCCGGACGAGCACGTGATCGACGGGGTCACCGCGAGCGGCGAGCGGTGGCGGGTGGCCGCGCTGCCGTTCCTGTCCCAGCGGTACGCCGTCCGCGCCGTGGAGATGTACGAGCTGACCGCCGCCGAGGCCACCCAGACGTACGCCGACCACCTCGGCCGGGTGCTCGGCCGGCTGACCGAGGGCTTCGCCGAGCCGGACCGGGTGCACCTGGTCACCGCCCACCTCACCGTGGTCGGGGCGACCACCGGCGGCGGCGAGCGGGACGCGCACACCGTCCTCGGGTACGCCGTACCGGCGACGGTGTTCCCGGGCACCGCGCACTACGTGGCGCTGGGCCACCTGCACCGGTCGCAGCGGGTGTCCGGCCCCTGCCCTATTCGCTACAGCGGCAGCCCCCTCGCCGTGGACTTCGGCGAGCAGGAGAACATCCCGTCGGTCACCATGGTCGAGGTGACGGCGACGAGCGCGGCGCGCATCCGCGAGGTGCCGGTCCCGGCGGCCGTGCCGCTGCGCACGGTGCGCGGCACCCTGGCCCAGCTCGCCGAGGCCACCCCGCCGGAGGGCTGGCTGCGGGTGTTCGTCCGGGAGCAGCCCCGGGCCGGGCTGCGCGAGGAGGTGCAGGAGCTGCTTCCCCGGGCCCTGGAGATCCGAATCGACCCGGAGCTGGTGCCGGCCCCCGGCAGCGGGACACGCACCGCCCAGCGGGCCGGCCGGTCGCCCCGCGACCTGTTCGCCGACTACCTGGACAGCCGGGGGCACGCCGACTCCGACGTCCGGGAGCTGTTCGACGAGCTGTTCGAGGAGGCGGACCGCTGATGCGCCCGATGCGGCTGGACATGGCGGGCTTCACCGTCTTCCGCGACGAGACGACCGTGGACTTCACCGACGCCGACTTCTTCGCCCTGGTCGGCCCGACCGGCTCCGGCAAGTCGACGGTGCTGGACGCGATCTGCTTCGCCCTCTACGGCACGGTGCCCCGGTGGGGCGGGACGCGGGGGCTGGCCAACGCGCTCGCCCCGTCGGCCACCGAGGCCCGGGTCCGGCTGGTCTTCGAGTCGGCCGGGGATCGCTACGTGGCGACCCGGGTGGTCCGCCGGGACGGCCGGGGCAACGTCAAGACGGCCAACGCCGGGTTGCAGCTCATGCCGGCCGGGTTCGACGTCACCAAGCTGGACACCGGGCTCAGCCCGGAGGATCTCGGCGAGGTGGTGGCCGGCACCCCGGCCGAGATGGAGCGGGCGGTGCTGGAGGCGGTCGGGCTGCCGTACGAGCAGTTCACCAGCTGCGTGGTGCTGCCGCAGGGGCAGTTCGCCGATTTCCTGCACGCCCGGCCGGCGACCCGGCAGCAGATCCTGGTCAACCTGCTCGGCCTCGGCGTCTACGAGAACGTGCAGAAGCGGGCCACCGAGCGGGCCGGGCAGGCCGAGGCGAGGCTGGAGGCGGTCGACCGGATGCTCGGCGGGCTCGCCGACATCGACGACGCGGCGCTGGCCGACGCGCAGGCCCAGGTCGGCCGGGCGCACGAGCTGGCCGGGGCGGTCGCGACGGCCGTACCGGAGCGGGAGCGGGCCCGGGCGGCGGCGCGGGACGCGCACGCGGCGCTGGCCGCCCTCGACGCCGAGCTGGCCGGGCTCGGCGCGGTGCGGGCGCCCGACGGGGTGGCCGAGGTGGCCCGGGCGGTGGCCGCCGCGCGGTCCGGCGCCGACGAGGCTGCGGCCGGGGTGGCGCTGGCCGAGGAACGCGAGGAGAAGCTGCGCGGGGAGCTGGCCGGCGCGAGCGACGAGAGCGCCCTGCGGCTGCTGCTCAAGGCGCACGCCGACCGGGACCGGCTGGCCGGCGAGGTCGGGTCGGTGGCCACGGCGGTGACCGTGGCGCAGCGCGAGCACGACGCGGCGGTGGCCGCGCTGGTCGCGGCGCGGGCGGCGGCCGGGCGGGCCGAGGTCGAGCTGGAGGCCGCGTTCCGGGCGCACGAGGAGGCGAAGGCCACCGACCAGGCGGTGGCGCTGCGGGCGCACCTGGTCGACGGGGCGGCCTGCCCGGTCTGCGAGCAGGTGGTGCCCCGGGTGCCGGCGGTGCCCGCCGGGTCGGCGGTGGCCAGGGCCACCGCCGCCGGGAAGGCGGCCCGGGCGGCGACCCAGGAGGCGCAGCAGGCGGTGCAGGAGCGCGACGCGGCGGCCCGGGACCTGGAGCGGGTGCTGCTGCGCGCCCGGGCCCAGCACGACCAGCTCCGGGGCCGGCTGGCCGAGCTGGACGACCAGCTCACCGGGGCCGCCGCCCCGGAGGCGCTGAGGCACGACCTGGCCGAGCACACCCGGCTGCGCCGGGAGCTGGACGAGGCGGCGGGCGGGGTGCGGGCCGGCCGGGACGCCGCCCGGCGGGCCCGGGCCGCGCTGGAGGCAGCCGAGGAGCGGCTGCGCGCCGCGTGGCGGGACTTCGACGCGACCCGGGACGGGCTGGCCCGGTTCGGCCCGCCGGCCGCCGACCGCGACGACGTGGCCGCGGCCTGGACGACGCTGACCGGGTGGGCCGATGCGGAGGCGCGGCGACGGCGGGCGGACCGGGTGGGGCTGGCCGAGGCGGTCGCCGGGGCGGAGGCCGCCGCCTCGGCCGTGGAGGAGCGGATCGGCGGGGTCTTCGCCGCCGCCGGGCTGGCCGCCGGGGACGACCCGGTGCGGGCGGCCACCGTCGCCGTGGAACGCGCCGAGGCGGCCCACCGGCGGCTGGTGGAGCGCCGCGAGCAGGCCGCCGAGCTGCGCGGGCAGCGGGCCGGCCACGAGCAGCAGGCCCGGGTGGCCCGGGCCCTCGCCGGGCACCTGCGGGCCAACAACTTCGAGCGCTGGCTGCTGGCCGAGGCGCTGGACCTGCTGGTCGACGGCGCGTCGGGGATTCTGCGCGAGCTGTCCAGCGGCCAGTATGACCTGGTCCACGACAAGGGCGAGTTCTTCGTGATCGACCACCACGACGCGGGGCTGCGGCGCGGGGTGCGCACGCTGTCCGGCGGGGAGACGTTCCAGGCGTCGCTGGCCCTGGCCCTGGCCCTGTCGGAGCAGCTCGCCGGGATGTCCACCACGGCGGCGAGCCTGGAGTCGATCGTCCTGGACGAGGGGTTCGGCACCCTGGACGCGGCCACCCTGGACACGGTGGCGGCCACCCTGGAGAGCCTGGCCGCCCGGGGCGACCGGATGGTCGGGGTGGTCACCCACGTGCCGGCCCTCGCCGAGCGCATCCCGGTCCGGTACGAGGTACGCAAGGACGCCCGCTCCGCCCGCGTGGAACGGACCGGCCTGTGACGGGGCCGGCGGGGCCGGCCGGGGCGGGGCCGGGCGGGCCGGCGGCCCAGGGCCCGGCCCCGGAGCTGTTCGTCGACGCCTGGGACCCGGGCTACGGCGCGTCCTTCGAGGCGGTGCCGGGCGGGCCGGCCGCGCCGAGCCGCCAGCAGGTCGACGCCGAGGTGGAGCTGCCGGCGGTGGACTGGCGGGCCATCGACGTCCGGCCCGGGGTCCAGGCGCCGGACGTGGTGCTACTGGTCGACGGGGTCCGCCGGATCGACGCCAGCGTGTGGACGGCCGAGTCCGACGGGGCGTCGTTCCCCGGCGTGGCCGCCTCGTACGCCGCCGGGGTGGTCCGCTGCGACCTGGTGCGGGGCGCGGCGCGGCTCGCCGGCACCCAGGTGCGGCGGGGGCTGTTCACCGCCAGCCCGTCCGCCCGGGAGGTGCGGGCCGGGACGGTGCGCTACCCGGTGCACCGGGTCAGCGGCACCGGCGAGCTGAACAAGCTCCAGGCGGCCGTGCAGGGGCCGCTGACCGCGCTGGAGGTGGAGGTCTCCGGGGCGGCCCGGATCGACGGGGACCTGCTGGTGGTCGACGGCCCGCTGCGCAGCCGCCGGCAGCTCCCCCGCACCCTCGGCTACGTCAAGACCCAGCACAGCCAGTACCTCGACGCCCGACTGACCGCCGTGGTGACCGGGCTGCGGGCCGGCCAGCGCTCCCCCGTGTTCCGGCTCGTCACCGCCTGGGGCGGATACTCCTGGTACCTGCGGCTGCCGATCTCCGGCGGCGCGCCGTGGGCCGGCATCGTCCGGGTGGAATGCTCGGCCGAGCTGCCCGAGTCCGAGGCGATCGCGCTGGCCGACCTGTCGCTGGTCACCCTCCCCCGGTTCGCGTCCACCCCGTACAAGGACCCGCGCGCCCCGCAGAACCTCATTCCGATCGCCGGCCTGGAGCGCCGCCTGCGGGCGCTGCTCGGCGACGCCCGCCTGCTGCACCGGGCGCTGACCGCCGCGGCCCGGGGCCGCCGCCCCCTCCGCTGATGGGGCGCCGCCGGGGCACCGACCGGGTCGTCGCGCGGGTGGACACCGGCGAGGCCGAGCTGGTCCCGGACGCGGACCGGCCGCGCTCGTTCACCCTGCTGCTCGACGGCGCGCCGCAGTCGCACGTAGACCTCGCCGACCCCACCCACCTGGAGTTCGAGTACGTCCGGCGGCTCGCCGCCGCCCTCGACCTGATCGCGCCGGCCAGCGCGCCGCTGCGGGTGCTGCACCTGGGCGGGGGCGCGCTGACCCTGCCCCGGTACGTGCAGGCCACCCGGCCGGGCTCCACCCAGCGGGTCTGCGAGGTGGACGCCGCCCTGGTCGACCTGGTCCGCCGGGAGCTGCCCTGGCCGGCCGACCCCCGGCTGCGGGTGCGGGTCGCCGACGCCCGCGCCACCCTGGAGTCGACCCGGGACGGCAGCTACGACGTGGTGGTCGCCGACGTCTTCGCCGGTGCCCGCACCCCGGCCCACTTGACCAGCGTCGAGTACGCGGCGGAGGTGGCCCGGGTGCTCCACCCCGGCGGCTGGTACCTGGCCAACGTCGCCGACGGCCCGCCGCTGCGGCACGCCCGCGCGCAGGTCGCCACGGTCCGCGCGGTGCTGCCCCGGGCCTGCCTGATCGGCGACGCGGCGGTGCTGCGCGGGCGGCGCTACGGCAACCTGGTGCTGGTCGCGGGCCGGGTCGAGCCGCCCGTGCCGGAGCTGACCCGCCGGGCGGCCGGGGACTGGTTCCCCGGCCGGGTGCTGGCCGGCGACGAGCTGGACCGGTTCGCCTCGGGGGCGGCCGTGGTCCGCGACGCCGACGCCACCGACTCCACCCCGCCGCCGCCGGGAATCTTCTCGGTCCGCCGCTGAGCCGGTGACGCGGTGGCTCCGTACCATCGGGCGGCCTGGCCCGTGAGAGGGCGGGCTGGTGTCGTCGGACACCCGGAGGCCTGCGTGCATGCGGTGGCGTCCGTCCCGGCCGGGTGCCGTGGCAGAGTGTCGGGGGTGACCGAACCCGCCGCCCGCCGGACGCTGCGCCCGCCGGCCGGCTACCGGCTGGCCGCGTCGGTCCGGTCACTCACGTTCAGCACGTACGACCCGTGCGCCCGGATCGCCGCCGGCACGTTCTGGTGGGCCACCCGCACCCCCGCCGGCCCGGCCACCCTGGCGCTGCGCCCGGCCGGCGGCGGGGACCTGATCGCCGAGGGGTACGGTCCCGGCGCCGACTGGGCGGTCCAGCAGGCCGAGGCGGTCGCCGGGCTGCGCGACGACCTCACCGGCTTCGCCGAGTTGGCTGGCGCGCACCCGCTGGTGGCCCGGCTGGCCGCGCGGCACGCCGGGCTGCGGATGCCGGCCACCGGCCAACTCTTCCCGCGCGTGCTGCGGGCGATCCTGGAGCAGAAGGTCACCGGCACGGAGGCGTACCGGGCGTACTCGGCGACCGTGCGCCACTTCGGCGAGCCGGCGCCGGGTCCGTTGCAGCCGCTGCTGCTGCCGCCCGAGCCGGCGGCGGTGGCCGCCGCGCCGTACTGGGTCTTCCACCCGTTCGGGGTGGAGCAGAAGCGGGCCGACACGCTGCGCCGGGCCGCCGCCGAGGCCGCTCGGCTGGAACGCTGTGTCGACTCCGCCGAGGCCACCCGCCGGCTCACCGCGATCCCGGGCATCGGCTTGTGGACGGCCGCCGAGGTGGTGCGGATCGTGTACGGGGACCCGGACGCGGTCAGCGTCGGCGACTACCACGTGCCGAACACGGTGGCCTGGGCGCTGGCCGGGGAGCCGCGCGGCGACGACGCCCGGATGCTGGCGCTGCTGGAGCCGTTCCGGGGCCACCGCGGCCGGGTCTGCCTGCTGCTCGCCGCCGAGGGCGTGCACGCCCCGAGGTACGGGCCGAGGATGCCGATCCGCTCCTTCGCCCGGTACTGACACGCCTCCTGCGGCCCGCCGCCCCGGTCGGCGCGCGCCGCAGGTCCGGGTCAGGGTCTGGCGCAGAGCCGGCGCAGGGTCCGGCCGAGCCACCAGGCGTACCCGCGTTGGAAGGCCCGGCCCGCCGGCCCGGCCGCGCGCATGAACCAGCGGTCCGGCCGGCTGAACGCGCGCACCTCGAACCAGACGGCTCCGGTGTCGTCCCGGCTCACCACGAACGCCTCCTCGCCCCGGGCCGGATGGCCGGGCAGCGTGCCGTACCCGAAGCCGGCTCGGCGGGCGTCGTCGGCGGCCCAGACCACCGCGCACGGCGCGGCCAGCCGCAGCGGGCCGACGCCCAACCGGGAGACGACGGTGACCCCGGGCGCGGCCCGGGACGCGTCGGCGTCGATCCGGACCCCGGCTGCCCGGTGCAGCCGCCAGCCGAGCACCGCCGCGCCGGCCGTGGCGAAGCAGCCGTCCGGCAGCCGCACCCGGTGCCGGACGTGCCGCCAGCCCGCAGGCAGCTCGCCGGTGCCGGTGGCTCCGACGTGCGGGTAGGTCAGCTCGGGCACGATCGCCGCCTCTCCTGGGGGTCCGCGACACCGCCAGGGTACGGCCCCGCGCGCCGGCTGCCGGCGGTGTGGTGAGCTGGGGTCGTGACCACGCCACCACTGATCATCCCGGCCACCCCCGCCGACGCAGGCGAGATCCTCACCGTGCAGCGGGCCGCCTACGTGACCGAGGCCCAGCAGTACGCCGACCCGTTGCTGCCGCCGCTCACCGAGACTCTCGAAGAGATCCTGGCCGCGCTGGCCGGCCCGGAGACGGTGCTGGTCGCCCGGGCCGGTCACCGGCTGATCGGCTCGGTCCGGGCGCGGGTCGCCGACGACACCGCCCATGTCGGTCGGCTGGCCGTGGCCCCGGACCAGCAGGGCCGGGGGATCGGGCCCCTGCTGCTGCGCGCGGTGGAGGCGGCCTGCGCCGACCGGGTGTCCCGCTTCGTGCTGTTCACCGGGGCCGCCAGCGAACGGAATCTGCGGCTGTACCGGCGGCACGGCTACGAGATCGTCGGCAACCGGCCGGACGCCAACGGCATCTCCCTCGCAGTGCTGGAGAAGCGGCTGGTCAAGGCCGCTCACAGCGGCGCCTGAGGCCGTCGGCCTCCAGCCGGAGGTACCGGCGGGTCAGCCCGCCGTAGAGCCGGCCCACGACGGCGGCGAGCGGGCCCGACTGCTCCAGCGTCAGCTCGACCCGGGCCCGGCCGTCCGGCAGTGGGACGATCCGGTGGTCACCCCGGCTGCGGACGCCCGGGGCGTGCGACACCCAGACGAAGCGGTACGGGGCCTCGACCTCGATGACCCGCCACACCGCGGGACGTAGCCGCGGCTGCTCCAGCCGCGCGGTCGAGCCGACCGTCAACGGCCCCGGTTCCAGCCGCCGGGCGCGGGACACCGAGGCGGTCCACTCGGGCCACCGGTCGATGTCGGACTGCACCCTCCAGACCCGCTCGACGTCGGCGTCGATCTCCGTGACTGCCTCGAAGCGCATGGTCCCTCCCCCGTCGTCGAACCTACCGCCCGACGGTCCTCGTCGGCGGCCCCCGGCGGCCCGCACCACGACGACTGGCCTCCGTCCCTTCGGCCACCGACGCGCCGCACAGCTTCACCGGACCGGTGTGGTCCCACGCCCGGGACACCGCGCCTCGGCGACCCGGTGCGACGGGCCGCCGCCACGACGCGCCGCCGCCACGACGACGAGCCGGTGCACCCAATCGTGACCGGACACGACGGCCCGGCCGGCCTCGATGCAAACCCTGGACAGTTTCCGCTCCGCACGAACGGAAACTGTCCAAGGTCCGGTGCCGCGCGGCAGAGCACGACGCCGCGGCGCGGCGCGCAGCAGGACCGTTGAACAGGGAGCGCGGGGTAACCCAGCAGGGCCGCGCGGCGCAACAGGGCAGAGCGACGCGCGGTGGGGAGCGACGCGGCGCGGTAGGGAGCGACGCGGCGCGGGTGGCGGGGTGGGTCAGGCCGGGTTGGTCTCGTGCAGGTCGGCGAGGGTGAGCGGGGTGCGGCGGCGCAGCAGGTCGTCCAGCTCGGCGACCGTGCCGACCTCGCCGAGCACGTCCTTGCCGCCGCCGAACCGGGCCGGGTAGCGGCGCACCAGGCGGTAGCGGTACCGGCCGTGGATCAGCTCGACGCTGACCCGCCAGCGCCCGCAGCACCCGCAGATCCACTCCCGCATCCGGCGAAACTAGCTCCGAGCTGCGGAAACACCATCCGGCCCCCGGGGCACGATCGGGACGGCCCGGGACAGGTCACCCCCTCACCCCCGGTGATCCGCCTCACGACTGTCGGTGGCGTCTGGTTGACTGTCGCCGTGGACCTGCCGATCAACCCGCCGGTCGAACCGATGCTGGCCAAGGCCGTGTCGCGATTGCCCACCGACCCCGGCACGACGTACGAGCCGAAGTGGGACGGCTTCCGCTGCATCGTGTTCCGCGACGGCGACGAGGTGGAGCTGGCCAGCCGGGGCGGCAAGACGATGACGCGCTACTTCCCCGAGGTGGTCGAGCAGGCGCTGCGGCAGCTCCCCGAGCGCTGCGCCGTCGACGGCGAGCTGATCGTGATCCGGCGCGACGGCCCTGACGGCCAGCCCCGGCTCGACTTCGAGCTGCTCGCCCAGCGCATCCACCCCGCCGCGTCCCGGGTGAAGCTGCTGGCCGAGACCACCCCGGCCGACTTCGTCGCCTTCGACCTGCTCGCCCTCGACGACGAGCTGCTGACCGACCGGCCGTACCCGCAGCGCCGGGCCCGGCTGGAGCAGGCCCTGGCCGGGGTCCACCCGCCGGTGCACGTCACCCAGGTCACCACGGACCCGGAGACGGCCCGCCGCTGGTTCGACGTGTTCGAGGGCGCGGGGCTCGACGGGCTCATCGTCAAGCCGGCCGACCTGCCGTACGAGCCGGGCAAACGGCTCATGTTCAAGGTCAAGCACGCCCGCACGGCCGACGTGGTGGTGGCCGGCTTCCGCTGGCACAAGACCGGGCCGGTGGTCGGCTCGCTGCTGCTCGGCCTCTACGACGAGGCCGGCGTCCTGCACCACATCGGGGTCAGCTCCTCGTTCACGGCGGCCCGCCGCGAGGAGCTGCTGGACGAGCTGGCCCCGTACCGGGACGTCGGCGACGAGCACCCCTGGGCGCACGGCGACCACGAGCGCGGCCAGCGCATCCCCGGCGGGGTGAGCCGGTGGACGGGGACGAAGAACCTGGAGTGGGAGCCGCTGCGCCCGGAGCTGGTGGCCGAGGTGGGCTACGACGCGATGGAGGGCGACCGGCTCCGGCACACCGCCCGGTTCGTCCGCTGGCGGCCCGACCGCGACCCCCGGTCCTGCGGCTACGACCAGCTCGACCGCCCGATCAGGTACGACGTCGACCAGGTCCTGCGCGGCGATCCGGCAGCGACCGCCGAGGCCGTCCCCGGCCGGGCGTAGCCTGAGCCGTCGACCCGACCACGAGAGGCGCGCCGGTGACCCGCTTTCCCGACCGGATCCGCCGGGTCCGGCTGACCCTCGCCGGGCTCGTCTCGGCAGCGGTGGTCGCCGCCGGCTGCACGATGCCGGCATTCGCCCCGCGCACCGAGACCGAGGGCGAGGCCGCGCCGACGGGTGTCGCGCCGACCTGGCGGGCCTGCCCGGAGGTGGCCGACGAGCTGGTGGGCCAGGGCGCACCGGACATGCGGTACGAGTGCACGCGGATCGCCGTGCCGCGCAACTGGGGTTCCGGCACCGGCGCCACGGCCGGCCCGGGCACCGGGGAGACCTTCGAGATCGCCCTGCTACGGGCCCGGTCCACGAAGCAGCGGGACCGGATCGGCTCGCTCGTGATCAACCCGGGCGGCCCCGGTGGCTCCGGGGTGGACACGGCCGTCTACCTCTCCTTCGGCCCGGCGTTCGGGGGGCTTCCCCCGTCGGTCACCGAGCGGTTCGACATCGTCGGGTTCGACCCACGCGGGGTGGCCCGGTCCAGCCCGGTGAAGTGCATCCCCGACGCCGACCTGGACGCCAGCTTCGGCTACGACCCGGACCCGGAGTCCCAGGCGTCCTTCGACGGGTTCGTCACGCTGAACCAGCGGATCGGGCGCGGCTGCGGCGACAAGTACGGCGATCAGCTCCCGCTCTACGGCACCGAGCAGGCCGCCCGGGACATGGACGCGGTGCGCGCGGCGGTCGGCGACGAGAAGCTGACCTACCTCGGCTACTCCTACGGCACCCTGCTCGGGGCGACGTACGCCCAGCTCTACCCGCAGCGGGTCCGGGCCCTGGTGCTCGACGGCGCGGTGGACCCGACGCAGGACCTGGTGGCGGGCTCGGAGAGCCAGGCGAAGGGCTTCGAGCGGGCGTTCGACAACTTCACCCGGTGGTGCACGGCCAACACCGGGCGCTGCCCGCTCGCCCCGGACGCCCGGGCCGCGGTGACCTCGGCGATCGACAAGGCCAAGGTCTCCCCGGTGAAGGCGGCGGACGGCCGGGAGGCCACCGCGGGCTGGGTCTTCTACGCGGTCATCTCCTCGCTCTACACCGAGTCGGGCTGGCAGGAGCTGGCCCAGGCGATCGACCGGCTCGACGGCGGCGACCCGGCCGAGGTGTTCAAGCTGGCCGACGCGTACGCGGGGCGGGAGGACGACGGGCGCTACTCGAACCTGTTCGACGCCAACCTCGCGGTCAACTGCACCGACGAGTCGGAGAAGCCGACCCTGCAGCGGGTCCGTCAGCTCCAGTCGCAGTGGCGGGAGAAGTACCCGCTGTTCGGCCCGGCGTTGGCCGTGGGCATGCTCGGCTGCGTCGAGTGGCCGGGTGGGCGGGACCCGTACCCGACCGGCAAGGCCGTCGGCGCGCCGCCCATCGTGGTGGTGGGCACGACCGGCGACCCGGCGACGCCGTACGAGCAGACTCCGAAGCTGGCCTCGATGCTGGGCGTGGGCCGGGTGCTGACCTGGGAGGGCGAGGGGCACACGGCGTACCCGCAGACGAGCTGCGTGACGGACGCGGTGGACGCGTACCTGATCTCGCTGACGGTGCCCCGGGAGGGGCTGCGCTGCCCGGCCCGCTGACGGCTCACCCGAAGCGGCGGCCCCGGCCACGCCTTCCGGCCGCCTGCGGCGGGGCGGGCGAGGGGGCCGGCTCGGCCGGCAGGACGATCCCGTGCCGGGTCGCCAACTCCTCCAACAGCGCCCGCATCCGCCGCACGTCGGCCTTCAGCTCCTCCTGCTCGGCGTGCTCGAAGGCGTCGTCGTCCACGATCAACTGGCTGGCGAAGTGCGCGGTGATCAGCGGGATGACCAGCAGCACCATGGTCGAGATGAGCAGAGCCGCGAGGACGCGTCCCGCGCCGGTGGTCGGCGAGATGTCGCCGTACCCGACGGTGGAGGCGGTCACCACCGCCCACCACACTGAGTCGGTGGCGCTCTTGTGCTCCACGTGGCTGTAGATGACCCCGGCCACCATGATCATCAACAGGTACGACGCGATCAGCGTCCGGGGCGAGTTGGCGAACCAGACCAGCCCCCGGTAGACCCAGCGGAACGGCAGCAGCAGGACGTCCATGCCGCATCATGTTGCCCCCTGCCGGCAACCGGTACGCCGGGGCATCGCCCCGGGTCGCTGTGCCAGGCTGACGCCATGCGTACTGTGATCTTCCGGGAGGCGGTCCGGGCCGACCTGCCGGCCGTCATCGCCCTGCTGGCCGACGACATGCTGGGCAAGGCCCGCGACTTCACCGAGGTCGACGAGGCGTACGAGAGGGCGTTCGCGGACATCTCCGCCGACCCCCGCAACCACCTCGTGGTGGCCGACGAGGAGGGAGCGCTGGTGGGCTGCATGCAGATCACCTACATCCCCGGGCTCGGCCGGCACGGGGCCGAGCGGTCGCTCATCGAGGCGGTGCGGGTGCGCTCGGACCGCCGCGGGCAGGGGCTGGGGCGGGAGATGATGCGCTGGGCGATCGACCAGGCCGAGCGGCGCGGCTGCGCGCTGGTGCAGCTCACCACGGACAAGAGCCGCACGGACGCGCACCGTTTCTACCGCGACCTCGGCTTCACCGCCACCCACGAGGGCATGAAACTCGCCCTCTGACCCCAAACCCAAACCCCACCCCACAGCTCCCGCGATCTTGCAGTTAGGGCCGGGAAAAACCGGGCAAAGCGTCCGTCCGGGGGGCCGGAAGTGCAAGATCGCGGGGTGCCGAGGGGGTGGGGTCAGGTGGGGAGGAGGTGACCGTCGCGGAGGGTCAGGGTGCGGTCGGCCAGCTCGATGAGGGCCGGGTCGTGGGTGGCGACCAGGGCCGTCATGCCGCGCGCGTGCACCAGCGCCCGGAGCAGGTCCATGATCGACCGGCCGGTCTCCGAGTCGAGCTGGCCGGTGGGTTCGTCGGCGATCAGCAGGTCCGGCTCGTTGGCCAGGGCCCGGGCCAGCGCCACCCGCTGCTGCTGCCCGCCGGAGAGCTCGTACGGGCGCTGCGCGGCGTGCCCGCCCAGCCCGACCAGTTCCAGCAGCACCGACACCCGCTCCTCCCGCTCTGCGGCGGGCACCTTCGCCAGCCGCAGCGGCACCCCGACGTTCTCGGCGGCGGAGAGGATCGGGATCAGCCCGAAGGTCTGGAAGACGAAGCCGACGGTGCCCCGGCGCAGCCGCAGCAGCTCCCGCTCGCCGGCCGCGCCGAGGTCGTGCCCGGCCACCCGGACCTGCCCGGAGTCCGGCCGGTCCAGGCCGCCGACCAGGTTCAGCAGGGTGGTCTTGCCGGCCCCCGACCTCCCCTGCACGGCGACCAGCTCGCCCTTGCCGGCGGTGAACGAGACGTCCCGGACGGCGTGCACGGCACGCTCGCCCCGGCCGAAGGTGCGGCTCAACCCGGTCACCCGCACCACCTCCTCGGTGGTGACGGTGGCCGTCGGACGTGAAAACGGCTGCTCGGTCATGCATCACTCCGTTCGGCGTCGGCCCGGTCGCCCGGCCGCACCTCGACGTGGTCGGGTTCCAGGTTGAGTCGTACCCGGTCGCGCAGGGCCAGCGTGTCCACGAAGGACGCCGGAAGCTGCATCCGGCCGGCGCGGTCGAGCACCGCGTACTCCTCGCTGACCAGCTCGGTGGCACCGTCCGCGCCGATTCGGGCGGTGCGGCGTACCTCGGAGGAGGTCCGGCCGTCGCGGATCGCGACGGTCCGGCGGACCTGGGTGGCCACGGCGTGGTCGTGGGTCACCACCACCACCGTCACCCCCAGCTCCGCGTTGATCTGCCGCAGCGCGGCGAAGACCTCGGCGCCGGTGGCCTCGTCCAGCTCCCCGGTCGGCTCGTCGGCGAAGAGCACCTCCGGGTCGTTGGCCACCGCCACCGCGATCGCGCAGCGCTGCTGCTCCCCGCCGCTGAGCTGCCCCGGCCGCCGGTCGGCGAGGTGGCCCACGCCGACCAGGTCGAGCAGCTCCCGGGCCCGACCCCGGCGGACCCGCCGCCCGCGCCGCCCGGCCAGCTTCATCGGCAGCTCGACGTTCTCCAGGGCGGTCAGGTACGGCAGTAGGTTGCGCCCGGTCTGCTGCCAGACGAAACCGGCCATCTCCCGCCGGTAGCTGAGCCTGCGGCGCGCGGAGAGGGCGAGCAGGTCGTACTCGGCGACCCGGGCGATGCCGGCGGTCGGGGTGTCCAGCCCGGACAGGATGTTCAGCAGGGTCGACTTGCCCGACCCGGACGCCCCGACGATCGCGACCAGCTCGCCCCGGTCGATGACCAGGTCGAGGCCCTGCAACGCGACCACCTCGATGCCGTCGGACTTGAAGATCCGTACCAGGCCGTCGCAGACGATGTGCCCGCGCAGCCGGTCCTGTCCGCCGGCCCGCTCGGCCGCGCGTTGCGCGGCCCGCTGCTGCAGGGCGGCCAGGTCCGGTACGGCGGACGCCTCCACGGTGGCTGTCATCTCAGCTCTCCTCTCCGAGCCGCAGCACCTCACCGAGGCGCAGCCGGCGGTTGTTCAGCGTCTCCACGGTCACCGCGAGGGCCAGCGCCACCGCGCCGACCACGAGCACGGCGCCGACCAGCCCGGGTGAGAACGCGACCCGGACCGGTGTGCCCCCGGTGAACGCGGCCAGCCCGAGCACCGGGGTGAGTAGCAGGGGCAGCAGCGCGCCCGTCACCGCGCCGGTGAGCAGCGCGACGGCGACCAGCGGCGTCAACTCGACCAGCAGCAGCGCGCGCCACTGGCGACGGGACAGGCCGAGGGTGCGCAGCCGGGACAGCACCTGCCCCCGGGCGCGCGCCCCGGCGAGCACCGCGAAGGCGATCGCCAGCAGGCCGAGGACGGCCCCGCCGCCCGCGCCGGCGGCGAACCCGAAGAACAGCAGGCCGTTCGCGCCGCCCCCGCCGAGGGAGTCGCGGGCGCCCCGCCAGGTGGTCACCTCGGCGCCGCGAGGTCGCTCCCCCGCGACGACGGTGCCGTCGGTCTGGTAGCGGCGCTGCCCCTCGTCGCCCGCCTGCCGCAGCGCCTCCACGTCGAACCCGTCGCCGGAGACCAGGAAGGCCGTCGGCACCGGGCCGGTCGGCACCTGGGCGGGCAGCGCCTGCCAGGGCAGCACCACGAACCGGTCGGTGGCGGACGGGACGAGCGGAAAGCCGTCCGCAGTGCCGGCCACCCGGAACAGGTAGCCGCGTCCCTGCACGGACACCAGGGCCGAGCCGTCGAGACCCTTGCGGGCCAGGTCGGCGGCGAGCGCCGGGGAGACCAGCGCGGGTGCCGGCCCCTGGGCGGGGCCGCCCCGAAGCTGCGGGGGCACCGACACCGTCAGCCCGGCGTCCCGGGCCGCCTCGGCGAGCCCGGGCCCGTCGACCAGCAACACGGTGACGGCGGCGAGCCCCGCGTCGGCGCCGCGCGGGTGGGCGATCCGCAGCGCGGTGTCCCGCACGACCGGGGTGGCCCGCCGGACGCCGGGCAGCGCCCGGAGCGCGGCACCGGTGTCGGGGGCGAGCCGCTCGCCGTCGACCAGCGCGGACGCCGGCACGGCCAGTGTCGCCGTCCGGTCCCGACCGGCCTCGATACCGGTGGCCACCACGGCGCAGAACGCCGCCGTCGCGATCGCCACCACCACGACGACCACCGGCGCGGTGGCGGCCGACCGGCTCGCCCGGGCGGCGCCGAGGAACGTCACGCTGCCCCGCAGCCGGGCGGCGACCCGGCTCAGCAGCCGCAGCGGCCAGGGATAGAGCCGCAGCGTGAGCACCGCCGCCGCGACGGCCAGCAGCACCGGCACCGAGATCAGCAGCGGATCGACCGACCCCGGGGTCAGGCCCCGGCGCCGCAGCAGCACGACGGCCAGCACGGCCAGCACCACGACCAGCAGTTCCACGGTCAGCCGGCGGCCACCCGGGCGGGCGGTCACCAGGTCGCGCCGGCCGCCCGGGACGGCTGAAGCGGCCGAGACGCCCAGCGTGGCCAGCGGCAGGGCCAGGGTGGCCAGGGCCGCCGTGGCCAGGGCCAGCCAGACCACCCCGCCGCCGGAGCCGGGCAGCAGCCGGCCGAGCAGCCAGCCCAGCGCCGCGGCCGGCGGGACGACCAGCAGCGACTCGGCGAGGCTGCGCAGCGCGCCGCTGGCCGGTGCGGCGCCCCGGGCGACCAGCAGGGCGAACTCGGTCTCCCGGCGGCGGGCCGCGAGCCGGGCGGCGAGCCCGATCAACCCGGCCAGGGTGGCGAGCACCCCGGCGGCGATCACCGCGAGCAGCGTCCGCGCGGCGGAGACGGCGTCGAGGAACTGCTGCAACGGGACGTCCACCGCCTGGGTGACGCTCAGCCCCGGCGGGGACTCGCGGACCAGCCGCCGCACGCCGTCGATGACGCCGCGCAGATCGGCGACGTCCATGCCGTCGCCGCCCAGCCGGTACCGCCAGGAGAACCGGACCGGCCCGCCGGTGGCGGCCACCGCGTCCAGGCCGGCGTCGCCGGTCACCGCCACCATCTCGTACGGCTGCCCGTCGCCGGCCGGTTCGGTCACCCGTAGGACCGGCGGCAGCCCGTCCCAGATCCCGTCCGCCGGTCGGGTCGGCTCGAAGACCCCGACCACGAGCAGCGACAGCGGTGTGGCCCCCTGCTCCTCGGCCCAGCCCAGGCGGCTGCCGGCACGCAGGTTCACCTTCCGCGCCGTGTCGGCGGCCAGCGCGACCTCGACCGGCCGGCCCGGCCCGGGCGCCTCGGCCGGCCAGCGCCCCTCGACCAGGGTCGCCGCCTCCGCGACGCCGGGCATCACGCGCAGCCGGGAGACGACGAAGAGATTCTTCGCCGCCAGATCCGGCCCCCTCAGCCTGCCGAACGCGGTCTCCGCGACGTACCAGCGGCTCTCCACGGCGGCCCGGACCGGGGGCGGCATGGCCGCCTCGAACGCGTCGAGGTCGCGGCCCCACGCCGCGCTGATCGGCCCCTGGCCCCCCTCGATCGATACCTCCGCGGTGCTCCGAGTCAGGTCCCGCTCGGCGACCGGACGGCCGGCCACATACTCCCGAAGGCCCTGTTGCACGAGCCGGTCGGCGACGCGGGGGATCCCGGTGACCAACAGCACGGCCACCAGGGCCAGCACGCCCAGCAGCAGGAACTGCCCGCCGAAGGCCCGCACCCGGCGGGCGGCCCCGGTCATCGGCTGCCCGCCCCGGGACGCACGGTCACTGCACTCACTGCTCTCCCCCGATCCGTGGCCGCGCCGCCGCGGCCCACCGGCCCGCGCCGGACCGCCACCGCGCCGACGCCGTTGACTGATCTCCGCCGGCCGGCGACCACGCCGGCGCCCTCCACCGGCACACGCCGGACCGCGACCACGCCCTCCACCGGACCACGCCGGACCACGCCGACGCACTCCGCCGGCCAACGCCAGACCGCGACCATGCCGCCGACGTCCGCCACCGGCACACGCCGGACGGCGACCACGCCGATGCTCCTCACTGGTCACCGCCGAACCGCAGTTGCGCCGCCGCCAGCCGCTGGCGGATGCCGGTGGCGATCGCCGTGCTGAACGCGAGCGCCGCCAGCAGCAGGCCGAGGGCGGTGCCGACGACCGGCAGCCAGGGCAGCGCGAAGGCCGCCTCCGGCACCGGTCGGTCCGCCGCCCGGGTGAGCACCACGAGCGGGGCCATGGTGGCGCTCACCCCGGCGCCGACCAGCAGCCCGACGGCGACGCCGATCCCGGCCAGGAAGGCCTGTTCGGCGAGCAGGGCGCGGGCCAGCAGCCGTGGCGTGGCGCCCAGCGTGTGCAGGACGGTCAGCTCCCCGATCCGTCGACGCGCGGTGGCCCAGACGTCCACGCCCAGCCCGACCAGGGCGAGCAGGAGGGAGCCCAGCGCCGCCGCGAGCAGGCCGGTGCGGGTGCCGAGCCAGTACGGGTCGCGGTCGGCCTCCGCCGCCGTCGCCCGCCGGTCCAGCACGGTGACCCCGGGCAGGTCGGCGACCGCCCGTGCCGCCTCCGGGTACCCGCCGGGGTCGGTGCGCACCCACCACTCCGAGACCGGCCGGACCGCGCCCTTGGCGCGGATCAGCCAGTCGACCGCGGCGGGCAGGTCCAGCAGCATGCCGGCGGCCGATCCGGTGGCCGGCACCGCCTCGACCTCGCCCACCACCTGGACCGACAGGGTGGCCCCGGAGAGGCTGACCTGCATCGTGTCGCCCCGGCCGACGCTCAGCGCCCGGGCCACCTGCGGGGTGATCAACGCCGGCACCGGCGGATTGTCCCCGACCGGCACGACGGCGAAGCGGCTGGACGGCTGCGACGCGAACCGGCCGCCCTCGACGATCGCGACCCACCGGCCGGTGCGCAGCCCGCCGTCGTCGTCGAGCCGGACCGGCTCCGCCTGCTCCGGCTCGTCCACCCGGGTCACCCAGTCGCCGGTGAGCCGCACCGGGCTCGTCGTCCCGGCGGCATCCACCGCGCGCAGCCCGGTCACCTCCAGCCCGTAGTTGGAGCCCAGCGCCGGGCCGCCGGTGGCCTCGAAGCCGGCCAGCCGGTAGACCCGGCCACCGGTGTCGGGCAGGTCCACCGCCACCGGGACCGGCCGGCCGTCGCTGCCCCCGGTGGCCAGCGGCAGCGTCCAGGCGCCGCCGTCGGCGGTGGTGAGCAGCACGGACACCGCGACCCGGTGCGGGCGCAGGAGCCCGGTGACCGGGGTGCGGACGGTGCCGGTGAGCCGTCGGGTGCCGGCGGGCAGCTCGACGCCGGCGGGCGCGACCCGGCCGCGTACCTGCCGGTCGAACAGTGCCCGGGCCGGCTCGTCGAGGAGCCGATCATCGAACCGGACCACGCCCGGCGCCGCCGCCGCGTCGACGCTCAGCACGCTGACCGGCAGGTCCTCGCGCCCCACCCGGATGTCGTCGCGCCAGGCGGGCAGCGCCCGGTCGACGCCGGGTGCCCCGGCCAGCCGGCCCGCCCGGTCGGCCGGGGCGGCCCCGGAGCGCTCGACCAGCCGCAGGTCGGCGCCGACGCTGTGGTCGGCCTGGTCGACGTGCGACCGTTCCCCGGTGGTGACCAGCGACCAGGCCAGGGTGCTGCCGCCCACGGCGAGCGCGAGCAGCAGCACCGGGCCGGCGTGCGGGCGCCGGCCGGCCTGCCACATGCCCAGCATCGTGGCGGTCCAGGGCCGGGCGTCCACGAACCGCTCGGCGAACCGGGTGGCCGGCGGCAGCAGGCGCAACGCGAGCACGGCGCCGGCCAGCACGCCCAGCGTCGGCGCCGCCACCAGCAGCGGGTCGATGCCGAGCCGGCCGCCCGCGCCGGCCAGCGGGGAGGAGTACTGCCGCAGCTGGACCCAGGCGAGCACGGCCAGGCCGACCAGGGCCAGGTCGGCGCTGGCCCGCTGGGCCGTGGCGGCCCGGCTCGGCCGGGACAGGGCCGCCAGGTCGGCGACGTACGTGCCGGCCCGGCGCATCGCCGGCAGCACCATGGCCACCAGGCAACCGGCGGCAGTGGCGGCGGCGACCGCCCAGGTGAGCGTGCTGCCCGCAACCGACGGGTCGGACCACGCCTGGTCCCGGCCGACGTGGCGCAGGGCCTCGGCGGCGAGCGGCGGCCCGAGCAGCGCGGCCGGGAGGACCACCAGGGCCGCCTCCCGGGCTGCCAGGCCGGCGATCTGCCGTCGGGCCGCACCCCGGGCGCGCAGCAGCGCCGTCTGCGCGCGGCGATCCTCGTTCAACAGGGCGGCCACCAGCACCAGCGCGTAGCCGCCGAGAACCAGGATGAGCAGCAGCGGGGTGAGCAGCGAGGAACGGCCTACCAGGTCGGCGCGACTGAGCCGGTCGATCAGCCGGTCCATCGTGGTGACGCTCCGGGCGGACGAGCCGAGCCCGGTCGCCTCGGGCAGCTCCGCGACCTCGGCGGCGACGGCCCGCTTCACGGCCCCCAGCCGGCTCGGCTCGACGGCGGCCAGATCGGGTTCGACCAGCCAGGACGCCGACGTGGTGGCGGGAAAGGTCCGGTCGAAGTCGGCCGGGTCGAGCAGGAACGGCCCGTACGACGTGGCGGAGCCGGCGGCGACGGCGCCCGGCGCGAGCCTCCAGTACGAACCGGCCGGGTCCCGGGGCCGGAAGATCCCGACCACCTCCACCTGGCTGGTCCGTTCGGTGGCCCGGTCCCGCAGCGGCACCCGCTCGCCGACGGTCAGGCCGAGCAGTCCGGCGACCCGTTCGGGCAGCAGCGCCTGCATCGGCTCGGCCCCGCGCTCGGGCTGCCGCCCGGCGACCAGGTCGGCGTGGCCGGTCAGGTCCTCCAGGGTGGTCAGCTCGGCGAAGACCGGATCGGTGCCGACCCGGGCCGCCCCGAGGTCGCCGGTCAGCTCGCGTCCGGTTCCGTAGCGGGCCCCGCGCACCGCAACGGACGCCCCGCCGAGCCCGTCGGCGAAGCGGGCCCGGACGGCCCGGTCCCGGGCGGCGTGGGCGGCCCGGTCCGCGCCACCGGAGCCGCTGACCAGCAGGCTCCGCTCCTGCGCGGGGGACGCGGCGAGCACCGCCCGCTGCCCCGCGTCGACGGCCCGCCTGTTGTAGTCGGCCAACCCGGTGACTAGGGCGATCGCCACCAGGGCCGCCGCCACCGCGGCGAGCAGCAGCCCTCGGGCCGCCCGGGCCCGCCTCCACACCATCGCCATCGCGCCGCCTTCCTGGGCCCAGCGGGCCGACGATCACAATGACTCGCTGCGGGTCCGGAAAGGTTCGCGCCCGTTATCCGACCGTTATGGCGGCCGCCCGGATCGTCGGCCCGCCCTGCCCCGTCCGTGGCCGCCGGTCAGGGCGTCGACATGCTTGGATGGCGGTCATGGACATCATCCTCACCGTGCTGACCATCGTTGTCGTGCTGCTGTTGGTCGCCCAGCTCGCCGGGCCGCGGCAGGACCGGAACACGCCACGACGGCTGGCCGAGATCGAGCGGCGCCTGCAACTGGTGATGGACCACCTCGGGGTGGTGGACGAGCGGCCGATGCCGCCCGGGGTCCGCGAGCACCTGGCCCGGGGCGAGAAGCTCAAGGCGATCAGGGCGTACCGGGATGCGACTGGCGTGGACCTGCGGACGGCCACGGAGGCCGTGGCGGCGATGATGGGCCCGCGCCGCTGAGCCGGAGGGCCGGGCGACGCGAGCGCCGGGCGACCGGCCGGGCGACGTGAACGGCCCGGCTGCTCAGCGCGGGCGGTCAGCGCAGGCGGTCAGCGCAGGCGGTCGCGGTCCTTTGAGGGCTGGACCCGCTTCGGCTCGCCCGGCATCTTGGGGTGGTCCGGCGGGTACGGCATGTCACCCTGGCCCGCGGCGGCGTCCCGGTCGGCCCACTCCAGCAGCGGCGTGATGTCCCACGGGGCGTCGTCGATGCCGGCGTGCGGGTCGCCCCGCTCGGCCAGTCGGGCCGGGACGCTGCCCAGGTGGAACTCGTCCGGGTCCACGTCGGGCAGCTCGTCCCAGGTGACCGGGGTGGACACGGTGGCCCGGGCGTTGGCCCGCAGCGAGTACGCGCAGGCGATCGTGCGGTCCCGGGCCATCTGGTTGTAGTCGACGAAGACCCGCTCGCCCCGCTGTTCCTTCCACCAGGCGGTGGTGACCAGGTCGGGGCGGCGGCGCTCCAGCTCCCGGGCCAGCGCGATGGTGGCCCGGCGCACCTCGGTGAACGTCCACCGGGGCGCGATCCGCAGGTAGACGTGCACGCCCCGGCCGCCGGAGGTCTTCGGCCAGCCGGTCGCGCCCAGCTCGTCGAGCAGGGCCCGCACCTCGCCGGCGGCCGTCGCCGCGTCGGCGAAGTCGGTGCCCGGCTGCGGGTCGAGGTCGATCCGCAGCTCGTCGGGATGGTCGACGTGGTCGGCGCGCACCGGCCACGGGTGGAACACGACGGTGCCCATCTGGGCGGCCCAGGCCACGTGGGCGAGGTTGGCCGGGCAGAGCTCGTCGGCCGTCCGGCCGCTGGGGAAGCTGATCCGGGCGGTGCGCACCCACGGCGGCACGCCCCGGGTGGGCACCCGCTTCTGGAAGAACATCTCCCCGGCGATGCCGTCGGGGAAGCGTTGCAGCGTGGTCGGGCGGTCCCGCAGGGCGCGCAGGATGCCCTCGCCCACGGCGGCGTAATAGCCGAAGACATGCGCCTTGGTGAAGCCCCGCTCCGGGAAGATCACCCGGTCCGGGCTGGTCAGTCGAACCATGTGGCCGGCCACCTCGATCTCCGTGGCCGTTGCCTTCGTGGTGCCGCCCATCCCGAGACCATATGCCACGGCACCGACACCCGACGTACCGTTGTGGGGTGAGTCTTGACGAGAACGAACTGCCCCGCACCGAGGACGAGTGGCGGGTCCGGCTGAGCCCGGAGGAGTTCCGGGTGCTGCGCGAGGCCGGCACCGAGCCCGCATGGACCGGCGAGTACGTGGACACGAAGACGCCCGGCGTCTACCACTGCCGCGCCTGCGGGGCGCAGCTGTACCCCAGTGACACGAAGTTCGACTCGCACTGCGGCTGGCCGAGCTTCGACGACGCGATCCCGGGCGCGGTGCGGGAGATCGAGGACAACAGCCACGGCATGCGGCGTACGGAGATCCGCTGCGCGCGCTGCGACAGTCACCTCGGCCACGTCTTCCGGGGCGAGGGGTTCACCCCGAAGGACGCCCGGCACTGCGTGAACTCGATCTCCGTCCGGCTGGAGCCGGCACAGGGCTGAGGCGCGGGGCGCCCGACACGCCGGCCCGACACGCCGCCGCGACGGTCGGCTTCGGCCGTTCCGGCCTCCCGGATCGGGCCGCTGCCGCACGCTGTGGGGCACGTGTTCCTTTTCTCGGGGGGTCCGGCCATGGCGACGTGCGAGGTCTGCGGCAACGACTACTGGATGGCGTTCGAGGTGCGCACGGTCAGCGGAGACGTGCACACCTTCGACTGCTTCGAATGCGCGGCGCACCGGCTGGCGCCGATCTGCGAGCACTGCCAGGTCAAGATCGTCGGCCACGGGGTCGAGGTCTCGGGGCGCTTCTTCTGTTGCGCCCACTGCGCCCGGCAGGAGGCGGGCGACCGGGGCGCGGAGATCCGCGACGCCGTCGGCGCCCGCCCTCGCTGATCGGTGACAGCGGACGCCCCCGCCGCCGAGCGGGGACGGTAGGCGTCCGCGCCCGCCGACACCGAGGACGCCGGCCGCTCGGAAGGGCCACCGCGTCCCGGCTGGCGCGGGCGCCTACCATCGCCGGATGTCGCCACAGACCGTCGAGGCCCGACTCGCCTCCTTTGCCGAGCTGGACGTTCGCACCTTCCACGACCTGCTCCGACTCCGCATCGACGTGTTCGTGGTGGAGCAGGCGTGTCCGTACCCGGAACTGGACGGCCGGGACGTCGAACCGGGCACCCGGCATCTCTGGCTGACCCGCGACGGCACCGTCCTGGCGTACCTGCGAATTCTGGCCGACCCCGGCGGCGTGGCGCGGATCGGCCGGGTGGTGGTGGCGCCGGACGCCCGGCGCGGCGGGTACGCCGGCTGGCTGATGGCCGAGGCCCTGGCCGTGGTGGGCGACCGGCCGTGCGTGCTGGAGGCGCAGTCCCACCTGGCCGGCTTCTACGCCCGGCACGGCTTCGCCGTCAGCGGGCCCGAGTACGTCGAGGACGGCATCCCGCACACCCCGATGCGCCGGGAAAGCGCTGTCCATTGACATAGGCGAATGGGTGTGGAAATCTGCGCAGGCAGGAGCCGCCGCGGGATCAGCACGAGCCGGCACGGGAGGGGCAACTCCCGCCGTCCGGGCGTCGTCGCAGTCCGACCTCTCACCCGGAGGCTCCCATGTCCACCCTCATCCGCAGGCGTTCCACGCCGCGCCTGGCAGCCTGGCTGCTCGCCGTCGGCGCGGTCGTCGCGCTGCTGCTCACCACCGCCCTGGCGAACTCCGTCTCCGCCCACGGCTCGGTCGTCGACCCCGCGTCCCGCAACTACGGCTGCTGGCAGCGCTGGGGCAGCGACTTCCAGAACCCGAACATGGCCACCCTGGACCCGATGTGCTGGCAGGCCTGGCAGGCCGACCCGAACGCCATGTGGAACTGGAACGGCCTGTTCCGCGAGGGCGTCGCCGGCAACCACCAGGCCGCCATCCCGGACGGCCAGCTGTGCAGCGCCGGCCACACTTCCAGCGGCCGGTACAACGCGCTCGACACCGTCGGCGCGTGGAAGACCTCGCCGGTGACGAACAGTTTCCGCATCAAATTCTACGACCAGGCCAGCCACGGCGCCGACTACATCCGGGTGTACGTGACGAAGCAGGGCTTCAACGCGCTCACCAAGCCGCTCGCCTGGAGCGACCTGGAACTGGCCGGCCAGATCGGCAACACCCCGGCGTCACAGTGGACGCCGGAGGCGCAGGGCGTGTCGATCCAGGTGCCGGCGAACGCGCCGGGCCGCACCGGCCGGCACATCGTCTACACCATCTGGCAGGCCAGCCACCTGGACCAGTCGTACTACCTGTGCAGCGACGTGGACTTCGGCGGTGGTGGCCCGACCACGCCGCCGACCACCACCCCGCCCACCACGCCCCCGCCGACCACCACCCCGCCGACGACGACCCCGCCCACCACGCCCCCGGCGACGGGTGGCTGCGCGGCGACCTACCGGGTCACCAATTCCTGGACCGGCGGGTTCCAGGGCGAGGTCGAGGTGACCGCCGGCGCGTCGGCGATCAAGAGCTGGACGGTGACCTGGACGTACGCCAACGGCCAGCAGGTCAGCTCGTCGTGGAACGCCACCGTGACCAGCAGCGGATCCACGGTGACCGCCCGCAACGTCGCGTACAACGGGACGCTGGCCGCCGGGGCGAAGACCGCCTTCGGCTTCCTCGGCTCCTCGACCGGCACCAACACCGCGCCGACGCCGACCTGCACGGCGACCGTCTGACCCCCATCGGAACCGGTCAAGGTGAACTCGCGCAGCTCTTCTGAGCGCTGCGCATACCCGCCGACCTCATGAGCTTGCCCGTACCGCTCGGCAAGCTGCGTGGCGGCCGAGCACGGAGACGCGCACGGCACTGATCATCCATGCGCGTGGGTTGGCGGGCGCGGCGACGAGGCCGCCCCACCCTTCTCGGGTGGGGCGGCCTCGTTGCAGGTGCAGTCAGGCCCGGTCTCGTCTATGAAACAAACGTGTCCTCGCAACCGGCCTGCCACCGCTTGCGCCAGCCGACGGCTTCCGTGTTTCCAGAAGCTGCCGCAGTACCATCCAATGCGGCCAACCACGTGTCTCCGCGATGACAGGCGAAAGCACAGGCCAAGGTCAGATTTGCAATTAAGCCGACTAAAGATCCTTCAAGCTGATCCCAAATCCTGACACCCCATCACACGGAAGCGCAAAATAGGAATCACTGACAATCCTCCAGATCGAACCAACCAGGCTCCAGTCTGCAAAATGCCCAGTCAAGGTAATTGTTACGACGGCGTCAGACTGCCCAACTCGCCCAGAGCTGTCCTCCGGGATAACCTCCGCAACCATCTCCCGCATCAACTCGGAGTCGGTGCGAACTTCGACCAGCATCGACCCGTCCTGGTCCCCGGGCGTAGCAACCCAACCGGCGATCCAGGAGTCACCACGGCTCTCATCTACGATTCGAGCGCCGGGTACTCGGGACCGAACCCCTTGGAAGATCGAGGACGCCAACTCCTCGACACCGACACCGCCAGTCTGAACGAATAGATTAATTCCGTAAGTCACAAATGAGCACCCCGCACTGTCACTCGTCGCTTCACCTTCAACGACGCCTGACGCCGCCACCGCCAAGCAGCTCACGGTCGACGCCGAGCCCCGCCCCGGGCAAGATCGCGCCTAAAACACGGAATTAGTGGCCTCCCTCGGCCGGGAGGCCACTAATTCCGTGTTTTTGCGCCGACCGCGACGGGGCGCGACGGGGGCGGGGCGGCACGGCGGGGGCGGCGTCAGGCGGCGGGATGGGGGCCGTCCGCTCAGAGCAGGCAGCGGGCAGCGGGCCAAGGTTCTTCGCTCAGACCAGGCAGGAGACGATGTCGGCGATCGGACGGCGGCGGCCGGTGTAGAAGGGGATCTCCTCCCGGACGTGCCGGCGGGCCCGGGATGCCCGCAGGTCGCGCATCAGGTCGACGATCCGGTGCAGTTCGTCGGCCTCGAAGGCGAGCATCCACTCGTAGTCGCCGAGGGCGAACGAGGCGACCGTGTTGGCCCGCACGTCCGGGTAGCCCCGGGCCATCTTGCCGTGCTCGGCCAGCAACTCGCGCCGCTCGGCGTCCGGCAGCAGGTACCACTCGTACGAGCGGACGAACGGGTAGACGCACGTGTACGCCCGGGCCTCCTCGCCGGCCAGGAACGCCGGGATGTGGCTCTTGTTGAACTCCGCCGGCCGGTGCAGCGCCATCTGCGACCAGACCGGGGTCATCGCCCGACCCAGCGTCGTGCGGCGGAACCGCAGGTACGCGTCCTGGAGCGCGTCGCTGGACGACGAGTGCCACCAGATCATCAGGTCGGCGTCGGCGCGCAGCCCGGCCACGTCGTACGTGCCGCGGACCGTCACGTCCTTGCCGGCCAGCTCCTCGAAGAGGGCCTCGACCTCGCCGGTGACGTTCTCGCGCAGCGACGGCAGCGGGCTGGTGGCCCGGTACACCGACCACATCGTGTAGCGGATGCTGTCGTTGAGCTCCCGCAGCCGGGTCGCGTTGCTCTGCTCGGTCATGCTGCCGATCCTCCCAGTGCTGTGATGATCTCTTCGGCCGCCGTCGCGCCGGAGCGGACGCAGACCGGGATGCCGACGCCGTCGTAGCCGGCGCCGGCCAGGGCCAGCGTCGGGTGCGCGCCGCGCAGCGCCGCCCGGGCGGCGGCCACCCGGTCGAGGTGCCCCGGGGTGTACTGCGGCAGCGCCCCGCCCCACCGCTGCACGTGGCTGGCCACCGGCGCTGGCAGCGGCGCGGCCAGCACCTTCGACAGCTCCCGGTGCACCGCCGCCACCAGGTCGGCGTCGGTGACCTGGAGGGACGCCTCCTCGCCGTACCGGCCGACCGAGGCGCGCACCAGGGCCAGCCCGTCCGGCCGGGCCAGGTGCCCCCACTTGGTGGTGAAGAACGTCGACGCCTTGATCAGCAGCCCTTCGGTGGCCGGCACCAGGAACCCGGACAGCGCCGGCAGCTCCGGCTCGGGCAGGGCCAGGGTGACCAGCGCGACGCTGGCGTAGTCCAGCGCGCCGACGGTCGCGGCGGCCTCCGGCGCGATCCCGGCCAGCAGCCGGGCTGCGGGGCGGGCCGGCACGGCCAGCACCACGGCGTCCACCTCCACCGACTCCGGGTCGCGGGTCGGGCCGACGGTCAGCCGCCAGCCGGTCGCCGTCGGGGTCAGCTCGCGTACCGCCGCGTCCCGGCGGATCGTCGCCCCGCTGGCCGTGGCGGCGGCCTCGACCAGCCGGCTCAGCCCGCCGGCCAGGGTGCCGAAGACCGGGGCGCCGGGGGCGCGCGGCGCGGCGGCCTGCGCGGCCCGGACCGCGCCGACCAGGGTGTGCTCGGTGCGGGCCGCGCGGGCCAGCGCCGGCATCGTGGTGACCAGGGACAGGTCGTCGGCCCGGCCGGCGTAGACGCCGCCGAGCATCGGGTCCACCAGCCGGTCCACCACCTGGTCGCCGAGCCGGGAGCGGACCAGCGCCCCGACGGAGACGTCCGCGCCGGGGGCCAGCAGCGGCCGGCCGGCGTCGCGGTCGGCGTCCGCGGCCGGCTGCGCGACCGTCGTCACCTTCGCCAGATCCCCGGGTACGCCCACCAGCGTCCCGCCCGGGATCGGGCGCAGCCCGCCGTCGACCGCGAGGGCGGCCTGCCCGACGGTGGGGTGCACGATCTCGTCGGCCAGCCCGAGCCGGCGGGCCAGGGCTACGGCGGCGGACTCCCCGCCGGCCGGGTCGCGCATCAGGAACGACTCGGCGCCGAACTCCACCGGCTGCCCGGCCAGCTCGCCGGTGCGCAGCTTGCCGCCGAGGGCACCGGACTGTTCGTACACGGTGATCTCGGTGCCGGCGGGCGCGCGGTCCCGCAGCCGGACGGCGGCGGCCAGCCCGGTGATCCCGCCCCCGACGATCGCCACCCGCCACGGTTGCCGCACGGTCACTCCCTCACTCCGCCGGACGCGCGGACACCTCGTGCACCAGCGCGACCACCCTGGTCAACACGTCCGGATCGGTCTCCGGCAGCACGCCGTGACCGAGGTTGAACACGTGGCCGGGGGTGGCCCGGCCCTCGGCGAGGATCCGCCGCACCTCGGCCTCCACCACCGGCCACGGCGCGAGCAGCACCGCCGGGTCCAGGTTGCCCTGCACGGCCCGGTCGGCGCCGATCCGGCGGGTCGCCACGTCCAGCGGGGTACGCCAGTCCACCCCGACCACGTCGGCCCCGGCCTCGCCCATCGCGCCGAGCAGCTCGGCGGTGCCCACCCCGAAGTGGATCCGGGGCACCCCGGCGTCGGCCACCCCGGCCAGCACCTTCGTCGAGTGCGGCAGGACGTACCGCCGGTAGTCGGCCTCGGACAGCGCGCCGGCCCACGAGTCGAACAGCTGCACCGCGGACACCCCGGCGTCGACCTGAATCCGCAGGAACGCGCATGCCACGTCGGCCAGCCGGTCGCAGAGCGCGTGCCACAGCTCCGGCTCGCCGTACATCAGGGCCTTGGTCTTCGCGTGGGTCCGCGACGGGCCGCCCTCGACCAGGTAGCTGGCCAGGGTGAACGGGGCGCCGGCGAAGCCGATCAGCGGGGTGTCGCCCAGCTCCGCGACGAGCAGCCGGACCGCGGAGTCCACGTAGGAGACGTCGTCGCGGGTGATCGGCCGGATCCGCTCGACGTCGGCGGCGGTGCGCACCGGCTCGGCCACCACCGGCCCGGTGCCCGGGACGATGTCCAGGTCCACCCCGGCGGCGGCGACCGGGACCACGATGTCGCTGAACAGGATCGCCGCGTCGACCCGGTGTCGGCGCACCGGCTGGAGGGTGATCTCGGCGACCAGCTCGGGGCGACGGCAGGACTCCAGCATCCCCACGTTCTTGCGGATCTCGCGGTACTCCGGCAGCGACCGGCCGGCCTGGCGCATGAACCAGACCGGGGTGCGCGGGCCGTCCTCGCGCCGGCACGCCCGGACGAACGGGGAGTCGGCCGGCCCGCCGCGGCGGGGTTCTCCGTCTCGGGCGGCAGTGCCCGTGGTGTCGGTGCTCATCGCGGCAATCGTGCCACGCCCCCGACGCCCGTCTCCCACCCCCGCCACCTTTTGTGACCCACCCCCGCCCGACGGGGCGGGCTGTCGGCGTGCCGTTTCCGGCAGCCGGGCGGCAGGCGGCATAGGCTGCCCTCATGGCCCCCCCGATCGCGCTCCCGGAGACCTTCGCCCGCGCGGTCGCCGGGCTGCGGTCGGCCGCGCCCCGGTCGGAGATCGTCCTGGAGGAGGTCGGCGCGCCGCAGCGGCTCGCGCCGTACGCGTTCGCGCTCTCCGCGACGGTGTTGCGCGACGACGACGAGGTCGCCACCGGGCGGTTGATCCTGCTGCACGACCCGGCTGGGCACGAGGCCTGGCAGGGCACCCTGCGGCTGGTCACCTACGTCACGGCGGAGCTGGAGTCCGACCTGGCCACCGACCCGTTGCTGCCCGGGGTGGGCTGGACCTGGCTGACTGACGCGCTGGACGCGCAGGACGCCCCGCACCGGGCGATCGGGGGCACGATCACCCAGACGATGTCGACCCGGTTCGGTGGCCTGGCCGGGTCGCCGACCGTCGCCGACATCGAGATCCGGGCCTCCTGGACGCCGCTCGGCGAGGACCTGACCCCGCACCTGCTGGCCTGGTGCGCGCTGCTCGCCTCGACGGCGGGCCTGCCGCCGCCCGGGGTGACCGCCCTCCCGGAGCGCCGCCCGGCCGGCGCCGCCTGACCCGCCGATTCGGCACGGCGGGCCCGTCCCGCGGCAGGGACGGCAACGGAGACGACGCAGGCCGCGTCCACCGGACCGGAATCCGGTGGACGCGGCCCGGACGGGCGCATCCGTCAGAGGTAGTCCTCGGCCTCGTCGCAGACCTTGTTCATCCCCTGGGTGGCCTTGTCGTACGCGGCCTTGTTGTTCGCCGCCGCCGCGGTCAGCGCACTGGTGAGCTTGTCCAGGCAGGTGGCGATGACCTTCTTCTGCCGGGCCTGCTCGTCGCGGTCGTTGCGGGTGCCGGTGAGGTCCTGCTCGGTGTTCGAGAGCTTGTCCCGCACGCCCTGCAGGTCCTTCTTGAGCTTCTCGATCTCGGTCTTGTTCGCCGTGATCGCCCCGTCGCGCTCGCTGACCTGGGCGGTCAGCCGCTTCTCCGTGCGGTCCAGCTCGTTGCCTTTGGTCACGTAGAGGCCGGTCATCACGCCGCCGAGGACGAAGAGCAACCCGGCCACCAGGGCCAGCACCAGCACGCTGCGCCGGCCCTTGCCGGCGGCGGGCGCCGCCGGGCCGTACGGCGGCACGCCGGGCGGGCCGGACATCGGGTGGCCGAAGCCCGGACCGGAGGCCGGGGGCACCGACATCGGCTGGGCGTACCCCGGGGCGGAGACCGGCGGGGTGGAGACCGGCTGCCCGAACGGCGGGGCCGACTGGGGCGGCTGCTGACCGTACGCCGGGGCGGGCGGGCCCGACTGCAGCGGCTGCTGGCCGTACGCCGGCGCAGGCGGAGCCGACTGCGGCGGCTGCTGGCCGTAGGTCGGGGCGGGCGGAGCCGACTGCGGCGGCTGCTGACCATAGGCCGACGCGGGCGGGGCCGACTGCGGCTGCTGGCCGTAGGTTGGGGCGGGCGGGGCGGACTGGGGGGCGCCGTACTGGCCCGGCTGCGGGGCGCCGTACTGGCCGAACTGCTGCGTCGGCTCCGCCGGGGGCTGCGGGCTGCCGTACTGGCCGGGGGCGAACTGCCGGGTCGGCTCGACCGGCTGACCGGTCGGGCCGTACTGCTGGGGCACGGGCTGGCCGGGGTCGGCCGGCGGCGGGTAGGGCGGCTGGCCCCCGGACCCGCTCGGTGGCTGGGACATGTTTCTCATCCTCCAGATGACTGGCCCGCGGTCGGACGACGGCGACGGACCGGGCTGGTACGAGGCAGCAACGGCCGGTTCAGCAGATCCGGAAGCCGTCGCAGGCGACCTTGATGGGTACGGCGAGGCCGATGCCCTCGGCATCGCGGGCCTTGGCGGTGGCGATCCCGACGACCTGCTTCTGGCCGTTGATCACGGGACCACCCGAGTTTCCGGGGTTGATCGGTGCGTCGAACTGGATGACGGGCCCCGAGCCCTGCTCGGCCTCGCGGAAGGCGCTGACCACGCCGGTGGTGACGCTGTCCTGGAGGCCGAGCGGCGCGCCGACCACGACGATCTGCTGGCCGGACTTGACCGCGGCGGACGCCGTCACCAGGCCGGTGAACTTGCTGTTGGTGCGCAGCTGTGCGACGTCGTTCGCCTCGTCGACCTTGACGATGGTGGCCGGGTACCGCTGGTCGGTGCGTTCCAGGAAGACCTCCCTACCGCCGCCCTGCCAGACCGACTCCACCACGTGGAAGTTGGTGAACAGGTTCGTCCCGCCGCCGGTGGCCGGCTTGCCGACCGCGAAGGCGGTGCCGGTGAACTGCCCGGCCCGGACCCGGAACACGCTGGGCAGCACGGCGCTGGCCACCGCCTCGGGGTTGAACTGGGCCCCCGCCTGCTTCTCCAGGACCTGGGCCCGCTGGTCGAGGTCGTCGAGCCGGGTGCCGTCGCCCTGCTGCGCGGCGGCCAGCCGTTGGTCGGTCGCGGCGAGCCGGCCGGAGAGCTGGTGGATCTGGTACGCCTGCACGCCCGCCACCAGGGCCAGCACCACGGCCAACCCGAGCGCGACCATGGTGAGCGCGCGGCCCCGGGCGCGTGGGGTCGGGGCGGCGGCCGGGGCCGGCGCGGCGGGCCAGGCCGGCCCGGGAGACGACATGCCCTGCGGCGGGTACGCCGCGCCGGGGGCCGGGGGCTGCCCGGCCGGACCGCCGGACGGGGCCGGCTGCTGCCCGTGCGCCGGCGGGTACTGCCCGGCGGCCGGCGCCGGCCCGGCCCACTGGCCGGCGTTCGGCGGCGGAGCCCAGGCGGCCTGACCGGGAACAGGGGCCTGGCCGGGGAAGGGGGCCTGACCAGGGACGGGGGCCTGGCCGGGAACAGGGGCCTGACCAGAGACAGGCGCCTGACCAGGGACGGGGGCCTGACCAGGGACGGGGGCCTGACCGGGAACGGGGGCCTGACCCGGGATTGCGGGCGGCGGGTACGGGGCGACGGCGCCCCGGGGCGGGACGATCCGTGGCGGCAGCGGGCCGGGCCGGGCCTGGCCTGGCCACGCCTCGGTGGTGCGGGCCGGGTCTTGCCAGCCGTCCCCGGAACCCTCGTCGGGTCCCTGCCCCGTGCCTGTCGGGCCGTACCCAGCCGTCGTCATCGCCACGTCCTCCCCGTAGACGCCCCCGATGCCCCCGCCGACGCGGGTTCGTCACCGGTCGGCGGCCCGAAGGACCGTACCTGCGCTGTCGCGCTTTGTCTCCCCCGGTGTCCGACCCTGCCATGGCGGGTCAAGTCGCCGGCGCCGTCGCCGACACACGCCGTACCCGGCTGCGCGCGCCGGATCCTCCGGCGCACTAGGGTTGTCAGGTGACCGACGAACCACCCCTGCGCCGTCGGGCCGCCGAAAGCCGTATCGGAGACGCGCCGCACCACCCGCCGTCGGCCGCGCCGGAGCCGGTGGACGCGGTGCCCGAACCGACCGGCAGCGAGCCCGTGCCGCTGACCGCCCCCCGCGACGGCACCCCCCTGCCTGCGGCCACCGAGGCCGAGCTCGCCGAGGTGGTGGCCCGGTTCGCGGCCGGCACCGGCCCGGTGGCCCTCGACGCCGAGCGCGCCTCGGGGTACCGCTACAGCCAGCGCGCCTATCTCGTCCAGCTACGGCGGGCCGGTGCGGGCACAGCGCTGATCGACCCACTGCCGCTGCCCGACCTGAGCACCCTGGACGCGGCGATCGCCGACGTCGAGTGGGTGCTGCACGCCGCCAGCCAGGACCTGCCCTGCCTGGCCGAGGTGGGGCTGCGCCCACGGCGGCTGTTCGACACGGAACTGGCCGCTCGGCTGGCCGGATTCGAGCGGGTCGGCCTGGCCGCGCTGACCGAGCAGCTACTCGGGTTCACCCTGGAGAAGCACCACTCGGCCGCGGACTGGTCGAGCCGGCCGCTGCCGGAGTCGTGGCTCACCTACGCCGCCCTTGACGTGGAGATGCTGACCGACCTGCGCGACGCCCTCGACGCGGAGCTGGCCCGGCAGGGCAAGTCGGCGTGGGCGGCGGAGGAGTTCGCCGCCCTGGTGCGCAACGGCGCCCGCCCGCCCCGGGTCCGCGCGGAGCCGTGGCGGCGCACCTCGGGCATCCACCGGGTGCGTGGCGCCCGTGCCCAGGCCCGCGTCCGTTCCCTCTGGTACGCCCGGGACCAGATCGCCGCCCGCCGGGACGCCGCGCCTGGCCGGGTGCTGCCGGACTCGGCGATCGTGGCCGCCGCGGAGCTGGACCCGGGGGACGAGAAGACCCTGCTCACCCTGCCAGGGTTCGGTGGCCGGTCGGTGCGCCGACTGGCCCGCACCTGGCTGGCGGCCCTCGACGACGCCCGGCAGCTGCCGGAGGACGCGCTGCCGGTCACCCCGGCGGTGGAGGGGCCTCCCCCGCCGCACCGTTGGGCGGAGCGGGATCCGGTGGCCGCCGGCCGGCTGGCCCGGTGCCGGGAGGTGGTGGTCCGCATCGCCGGCGCGCACGCCCTGCCACCGGAGAACCTGATCACCCCGGACTCGGTCCGCCGCCTCGCCTGGACCCCGCCGGACGAGGTCACCGAGGACACGGTGGCCGAGACGCTGCGCGGCTTCGGCGCCCGCGAGTGGCAGATCACCCTCCTGACCAACGACCTGACCCCGGCCCTAACCTCCCCAACCCCCTGACCCCCCAACCCCACCCCGCTGCCCCCACCCTTTCCCCGTTGATCAAGAAGTTTGCGTCAGGGGTAGCCACTCCACAGACACAAACTTCTTGATCAACGCGGCGGGGGCCGGTGGGGGTGGGGCAGGGGCGGGTGTGGGGTGGGACACAGTGGGGTGGGTGCCGGGGGTGGTTACTGGCGAGTAGCATCCGAGAGGCCACGCCCGTGCCGGCGACCTTCATCCGGTCTGAAGTGCCGCCTGTCGGCGCGGAGGCCGAATTTTGGTCGATAAGGAGGCTCCAGTGCCCCGTGAAGTCCGGGATGTCGTCTTCGTCGACGGCGTCCGCACCCCGTTCGGCAAGGCGGGTGGCATGTACGCCAACACCCGCGCCGACGACCTCGTGATCCGCTGCATCCGCGAGCTGCTGCGCCGCAACCCGCAGCTTCCGCCGGAGCGGGTCGAGGAGGTCGCCATCGCCGCCACCACCCAGATCGGCGACCAGGGCCTGACCATCGGCCGCACCGCGGCCCTGCTGGCCGGCCTGCCCAAGACCGTCCCCGGCTTCGCCATCGACCGGATGTGCGCCGGGGCAATGACCGCCGTCACCACCGTGGCCGGCGGCATCGCCATGGGCGCGTACGACATCGCGATCGCCGGCGGCGTCGAGCACATGGGCCGGCACCCGATGGGCGAGGGCGTCGACCCCAACCCGCGGATCGTCGCGGAGAAGCTGGTCGACCCGTCCGCGCTGGTCATGGGTGCCACCGCGGAGAACCTGCACGACCGGGTCCCGCAGGTCACCAAGGACCGCGCCGACGCGTTCGCGCTCGCCTCGCAGCAGAAGACGGCGAAGGCGTACGCCAACGACAAGCTCCAGGGCGACCTGGTGCCGATGGCGATCCGCGACGCCGACGGCGGCTGGGGGCTGGCCACCGTCGACGAGGCTCCCCGGGACACCTCGCTGGAGAAGCTCGCCACCCTCAAGACCCCGTTCCGCCCGCACGGCAAGGTCACCGCGGGCAACGCCGCCGGCCTCAACGACGGCGCCACCGCGAGCCTGATCGCCGCCGAGGACACCGCCCGCGAGCTTGGCCTGCCGATCGCCATGCGGCTGGTGTCGTACGGCTTCGTCGGCGTCGAGCCCGAGGTGATGGGCGTCGGCCCGATCCCGTCGACCGAGAAGGCGCTGCGCATCGCCGGCCTGAGCATCGACGACATCGGCCTGTTCGAGCTGAACGAGGCGTTCGCCGTGCAGGTGCTCGCCTTCCTCGACCACTTCGGCATCGCCGACGACGACTCCCGGGTCAACCCGTGGGGCGGCGCGATCGCCGTCGGCCACCCGCTCGCCTCCTCGGGCGTGCGGCTGATGACCCAGCTCGCCCGGCAGTTCGCCGAGCATCCCGAGGTCCGCTACGGCCTCACCGCCATGTGCATCGGCATCGGCATGGGTGGCACGGTCATCTGGGAGAACCCGAACTGGACCGGTTCCGCCGCCGAGGCTGGACAGGAGGGCAACAAGTGAGCGCGCTCGCCGCACCGAACGAGGTGGTCACCAGGGCGCTGCTGCGTCAGGTGAACGTGCCGGGGCTGGACCGGCCGGCCGCCCTGATCACCCTGGACAACGGCTTCGACCACACCAAGCCGAACAGCTTCGGCCCGGGCGGGCTGACCAGCCTGGACGAGGCGATCACCGCCGCCCTCGCCGCCGACCCGGCGTTCGTCGCGGTCACCGGGAAGCCGTACATCTTCTGCGTCGGGGCGGACCTCACCAGCCTGCCGCAGCTCGCCGACCGGAAGCAGGCCCTGGAGATCGGCCGGCTCGGCCACCGGGTCTTCGCCCGGCTCAAGGACAGCCAGGTCCCGACGTTCGCCTTCGTCAACGGCGCGGCGATGGGCGGTGGCCTGGAGCTGGCCCTGCACTGCCACTACCGGACCCTGTCCGGCGGGGCCTCCGCGCTCGCGCTGCCCGAGGTCTCCCTCGGGCTGGTCCCCGGCTGGGGCGGCACCCAGCTCCTGCCGAACCTGATCGGCATCCCGGCCGCGACCCAGGTGATCCTGCAGAACCCGCTGATGCAGAACAAGATGCTCAGGCCGAAGCAGGCCGCCGAGCTGGGCATCGCCGACGTGCTGCTGGAGCCGGCGGACTTCCTGGAGCGGTCCCTGGAGTGGGCCGCCGGCGTGGTCCGCGGCGAGGTCACCGTGACCCGGCCCGAGGTCGACAAGGACATGTGGGCCGGCGTGCTGTACTTCGCCCGGCAGACGCTGGACCAGCGGCTGCACGGCGCGGTCCCGGCCGCGTACCGGGCGCTGGACCTGCTGGAGACAGCGAAGGACGCGGACTTCGCGACCGGCACCGCCGCCGAGGACGAGGCGCTGGCGGACCTGATCTTCTCGGAGGAGCTGCGCAGCGGGCTGTACGCGTTCGACCTGGTACAGCGGCGGGCCAAGCGGCCGGCCGGCGCGCCGGACAAGGGCCTGGCCCGCCCGGTCACCAAGGTCGGCATCGTCGGCGCCGGCCTGATGGCCAGCCAGCTCGCGCTGCTGTTCGCCCGCCGCCTCCAGGTGCCGGTCGTCATGACCGACCTGGACCAGGGCCGGGTCGACAAGGGCGTCGCCTACGTGCACACCCAGATCGAGAAGGCCGTCAGCAAGGGCCGGATGGACAAGGGCACGGCCGCCAAGCTGTACGGCCTGGTCAGCGGATCGGTCGACAAGGCCGCGTTCGCCGACGCCGACTTCGTCATCGAGGCCGTGTTCGAGGACCTGAACGTCAAGAAGCAGGTCTGGGCCGAGCTGGAGAAGATCGTCTCCCCGGAGGCGGTGCTCGCCACCAACACCTCCAGCCTGTCGATCAGCGCGATGGCCGCGGAGCTGGAGCACCCGGAGCGGGTGGTCGGCTTCCACTTCTTCAACCCGGTCGCCGTGCTGCCGCTGCTGGAGATCGTCCGGGGCGAACGTACCGACGACGCCACCCTGGCCACCGCGTTCGCGGTCGGCAAGCAGCTGAAGAAGTCGTCGGTGCTGGTCTCCGACGCCCCGGCGTTCGTGGTGAACCGGCTGCTCACCCGCTTCCTCGGCACCGTCTTCGCCGCCGTGGACGCGGGCACCCCGCTGGACGTGGCGAACGCCGCGCTGGACCCGCTGGGCCTGCCGATGCGCCCGCTCGCCCTGCTCCAGCTCGTCGGCCCGGCCGTGGCGCACCACGTGGGCGGCACGCTGCACGCGGCGTTCCCGGACCGGTTCGTCGTCAGCGAGAACCTGAAGCGGATCGCCGAGGCGGGCCAGCCGATCGTGGTCGACGACCAGATCAACGACGAGGTGGCCAGGCTGCTGGTGGTCGGCGACGCGCCGCTGACCGCCGAGCAACTGCGGCAGAACGCGCTCGACGCGCTGGCGCAGGAGATCCGGCTCATGCTCGACGAGGGCGTCGTCGCCGAGGCGCAGGACATCGACCTGTGCATGATCCTCGGCGCCGGCTGGCCGTTCCACCTGGGCGGCGTCACGCCGTACCTGGACCGGACCGGCACCAGCGAGCGGGTCACCGGCCGGCGGTTCCTGCCGCGCGGCGCGGCGAGCCTGCCCGCCTGACCCACCCCGCTCCCCCGCGACCGCGGTGGCACGGGCGTCCCCCGGGGCGCTCCGGCCACCGCGGTCGTCGTTTCAGCCGGCGGGCAGGGCAGCGGCTGTCGGACCGGCTGGCTACGATCACCGCTCCTGATCGACTATCTGGAGCTGACTGAACATGTCCCAGCCGGGCAACCCTTACCCGAACCAGCCGCAGCAGCCGTACGGCGAGCAGCCCGCCCCGCAGCAGGGCGGCCACGCGCCGTACGGCCAGCCATACGGCCAGCCGTACGGCGCGCCGGAGGCCGCGCCGCTGCCGCCGGCGCCGAAGAAGTCCAAGACCGGCAAGATCGTGCTGATCGTCCTGGCCGTGGTACTGGTGCTCTGCTGCGGCGGCGGGGCGATCACCTGGTTCGCCGTCAAGGACGACGTGAGCGACGCGGTCGAGGCCACCAACACCCGGGTGACCGCCCCGGCCACGCTCGCCGGCCGACCGAAGGCCACCCAGCCCGAGCTCCAAGCGGCGGTGCAGGGGATGATCGCCGAGATGAAGTCCACGGTGCAGAACGAGACCAGCACCGCCGGGGCGGTCTACGGCGACCCGGCCAAGAAGGACCTGGTGATGATCGCCGCAGCGTCCGGCCTGCTGACCGACCCGAAGAAGGAGCTGGACGACGCGTTCAGCGGCACCGAGCTGACCATGAGCAACGTCGCCGTGGTAGACGCGGGTCCGCTGGGCGGCGAGGCGCGCTGCGCCGACGGCAAGAGCGAGGGCGTCAAGCTGGGCATCTGCGCCTGGGCCGACAAGGGCAGCGTCGGCATGATCGTGATGTACTTCAAGACCGGCGCCCAGGCGAAGGCCGAGTTCGTCACCATGCGCGGCCAGATCGAGCAGCGCTCCTGAGCCACGCGTGACACGGGCCCCCTCCGCCGTCGCGGCGGAGGGGGCCCGTCCCGTCGGGCGGGTTACACCGTCGCGGCCCGCTCGCTCCGGGTTCCATACACCCACTCGTTCACGGAAAGAGTGGTCATTCCGGCGGGAATGGCCACTCTTTCCGTGAAATGCCGTCAGGCCGTCATGCCGTCGCGGCCCGCTCGGCGGCGCTGCGCAGCACGCAGAACTCGTTGCCCTCCGGGTCGGCGAGCACCACCCAGCCGGTGCCGTCCGGCCGCCGCCGGTCGTCGACCTGGGTGGCGCCGAGGGCGAGCAGCCGCTCGACCTCGGTATCCCGGTCCCGGTCGGCGGGCTCCAGGCACAGGTGGACCCGGTTCTTCACCGTCTTGTCCTCCGGCACCTGGAGGAACAGCACGGTCGATCCGTCCGGGGTGAGCACCATCGCCTCCGGGTCACCGGGGAAGTCGTCGGGCTGCCGCTCGGAGCCGAACACCTCCGCCCAGAAGCCGGCCAGCGTGTAGGTGTCGTGGCAGTCGAAGCTGATGTTCCTGATCCGTGCGCTCACGGTGTTCCTCCATGAAGGAGTGGAGCGCCCCGCGTGATCGGCAGAGGTCAGCGGCGGGTGAGGCGGGGCGCGGGACTGGTCGTGGACATCAACCGCACCTCCCTCCGGTCGTCGGGCTGACAGGGCTGATCTTGTCAGCCTCCGCCGGTCCGGGCAACGCCTTTTCGGCGTACCCGGGAACGGGCCCGGCCCGGCCCCGCGCGGACGCGGAACCGGGCCGGGACACCCCGTGGTGCGACGGGGGTCTACGGGCCGACGAAGACGGCCTTGGCGCGCCAGTCGACCCCGTCCACGGCGGGGCCGCTGACGGTGGTGAACACGCCGGTGGGCACGCCGCCGGCCCACGCGGTCGAGGCGAGCGCGCCGGTCGAGCGGCTGACCCGGTACAGGGTGCCGCCGGCCAGGAAGACCGATCCGGTGTCGGCGAATCCGGTCACCCCCGCGACGGTGAACTTGTCGGCGCCGACCGCGCCGCTGTCCGGGGTGAACCAGCGCCAGTACAGCCCGCCCTGGCCGGCGAGGGTGTAGTAGAGCCGGCCCGCGGTGTAGAACATGCCGGTGACGTTCGCGATCTCGGGGTAGAAGCTGCTGTTCACCCCGACGTAGGTCTGGCCGGCCGGCCCGGAGTCGGTCTCCACCGTGTCCCAGTACACGTCGTGGTACGGGTCGACGAGGCTGGTCGCGCCAAAGGTGGTCCCGTCGAAGGTACGCCGCTGGAGCGCGCCGTTCATCCCGTAGAACAGGGTGCCGCCCACCCAGAACGCGCCCTTGGCCGTGGACCACGTGGTGTTGTCCGGGTTGGCCACCGGCGTCGCCGCGCCGACCGTGACCGCCCCGTCGTACGAACGGGTCTGCACCTCGTCGCCCGTGCCGGTTGGCGGCGGACCGGTCTTGACGATCTCGATCGCGTTGACGAGCGGGTTCTCCACCACGTGCCCGAAGTCGATGTCGACGCTGCCGTCGCTGACGATCGTGAACGACCGCATGGTGCCGATGTCGTGCCCGGGCGTGGCCGACAGGTCGAGGTTGTCCAGGACGAGCGTGCCGTCGAGGGTCACGTCGAACACCCGCTGGCCGGGGGCCGAGGTGCCGGCGTACCGGTTGGCGAGGTAGAGACGGACCTCCACCTCGGTGCCGGCCGGCACCGGGAGGTCCCACTGCATCTCCGGGGCGGACGCGGAGTCGTACCGCTCGGTGTTGAACAGCCCGGCCGGAGTGCCGACCGGGACGGTGGCGTCCAGGCTGCCGACGGCGGCGAAGCCCGAGGTGCTGCTGCCGGCGTTGTGGTACGGGCTGGGGTTGCCGGAGTCGTCGGCGCTCCAGTCCGGCCCGCCGGTGGTGGACGCGACGGCGGGGCCGCCGGCGTTCACCCGGTGCAGCACGTTGGTGGGCACCGGAATCCCGGCCTGGTACACGCTGCCGGGCAGGCCGGCGGTGGTGGTCGGGTGCGGGGCGTTGCCGCCGGTCAGCGGGAAGAACGCGATCCGTTCCCGGCGGTAGGAGAAGTTGCCGATCCAGGACTGGTCGGACCCGAGCCAGATGCCCTCCGGGGTGACCAGCAGCTCGGCCACGCCGTAGCCGCGCGGGTGCCGGCCGGGGTTCCAGGACAGCGGCAGCCCGTTGCCCGGGTCGAGGGCGGCGATGCTGGCCCGGCCGATGGCCCCGGCCTGCGCGGAGTCGCCGCCGAAGCTGTTGTTCAGCCAGCGCAGGTGCCCGCCGACGTAGACGGCCTGCTCGCTGATCCCGACGGAGAGGAAGGTGTCGCCGCCGGAGTAGTCGGTCCAGGTGGGCTGCTGGGCGTCGCCGGTCGCGGCGGCCTCCCAGCGGGCGGCGCTGTCGCACAGCGATCCGCCGTGCGTCCCGCCGGTGGTGACCACCACGAAGTAGCTGCCGTCCGGGGAGAAGGCCACGTCCCGCATGTACGAGTCGAATGCCCCGTACGAGCAGCGCGGGGTGTAGCGGCTGGTGTTCCAGTCGGCGACGGTGGCGGCGGTGGCGCCGAGGTCCAGCCTCAGGATCTGGTCGTGCAGCACCCCGTCGGCCTTTTTGAAGTTGCCGATCACCACGAGCTGGGTGCCGTCCGGGGAGAGCGCGAGCTTCTCCGCGCCGACGCCGGCCTTGGCGCCGCTCACCCCGTCGTAGTTGTGGTTCTCGGTGAGGGTGGTGGTGAGGTAGCCGTCCAGCGCGCCGGTGGTGGCGTTGAGTGAGGCGAGCCCGCCGCGCGGGTTGGCGTTGCCGGCGGTGGTGAAGATGCCGCCGACGAGCAGCCGGTTGCCGGTCAGGGCGACGTCGTCGACGAGGCCGTTGAACGCCGGCCCGGCGAAGCTGGTGACCGTGGCCCCGGTGGAGACGTCGACGAGGGCCAGCTTGCGCCGGGTGACGCCGTTGACCGTGTTGAACTTGCCGGCCAGGTAGACGGTGCCGGCGGTCGGGCCGGCCGCCACGGCGCTCACCTCGTTGTCGACGGTCGGCGCGAACGCGGTGTCGACCGCTCCGGTGGCCTTGTCGAAGGCGAGCACGTAGTTGCGGGTAATGTCCACGTCGGAGTTGCGGTTGCGCACCTTGCTGAACGACCCCGCCGCGATGATCTTCGTACCGGCGTCGTGGATGGCGAACACCGTGCCGTCCTGGATGTTCGGCGACGCGGCCGACGGGACGGTGGAGACCACGGTGGGGTGGCCGGGCGCGGCGCTCGCCGGGCCGGCGACGGCGAGGCCGGCGGCGGTCAGTGCGGCGGCGGTGAGCGCCGCCAGGGTTCGGCGGGCCAGGGCCGAGGGGTGGGTCACGGGCAACTCCCGGAGCACGTCGGACGGGGGGCCGCGGGCGCCGGACGGCCTGAGGCGCGGCCGGTCCTGGGCGCACCGCGTGGGACATGGCGCCACCACACCTTGGCCTATCGTCCGGCGGCCGTCCAGCACGGACGACGCATTGTGCCCGACCGCACGGCGGCTCTGCCCGACCGCGTGGCCCCGCCGGCCGAGCGCCCGGCGCGGCCCGGCCACCTGACCTGCCCGGCCCCGCCCACCCGGCACGCGCCACGCCGGGTCAGCCAGGCCGGGCACACGAAAAGCTGAGCGCCGGGCGGGCCCGGCGACGTGCCGCCGTCCTGGCGGGACGTGGTGTGGACCGGCGCGCGGGGCGCCGGCCCCCGCCGGCCCGCCGGCGTGCCGCCCGGGCGGGGCGTCACCGGTCGGTCGTGAGCCGCCCGTTGCCGTGGGCCGGGCCGGTCAGCACCGGCGTGACGTCGGCGGCGGGCAGGGTCACCGTGACCTCAAGGCCGCCGCCGGGCTGGGCGACGACCCGCACGGTCCCGCCGTGCGCGTCGCAGACCGCCCGGACGATGGACAGTCCCAGCCCGGAACCCCGGGCCCCGGTGCGTTCCTGTCCGCCCCGGCGGAACGGCTCGAACAGCCCCGGCACGTCGGCCTGGCTGACCTCGAACCCGGTGTTGGCGACGACCAGCCAGGACGAGTGGCCGTCCGTGCCGGTGCGCACCCGGATCAGGCCGTGCAGGTGGTTGTAGCGGACCGCGTTCTCGATCAGGTTGCCGGCCAGCCGGTCCAGCAGCCCGGGGTCGCCGACGACCGGGGCCGGCTCCAGGGACGTCTGCACCCGCAGCCCGATCCGCTCCACCTCCCGGCGCACGGCCGAAAGCGCGTTCACGGTGCCGGTGGCCAGGTCGCACTCGGCGCGCCGGCCCAGCCGCCGGCCGGCCTGGGCCTCGCTGCGGGCGAGCACCAGCAGCGCGTCGACCAGCCCGTTGGCCCGCTCGGAGGCGTCCCGGACCACGGTGGCCATCCGGCGGTACTCGGCGGCGTCCGCCTCGTCGTCGCTGAGCGTCACGTCGATCTCGGTCCGCATCACCGCCAACGGGGTGCGCAGCTCGTGCGAGGCGTTGGCCACGAAGCGCTTCTGCGCCTCGAACGCGGCGGCGATCCGGTCCAGCATGGCGTCGAACGTCTTGGCCAGCTCGGCCACCTCGTCGTCCGCCCCGGACCAGCCGATCCGCTGGTCGAGGGTGGCCTCGCCGAGCCGCTGGGCGGTCGCGGTGACCTGGTGCAGCGGGCGCAGCGCCCGCCCGGCCACCGCGTACGCGCCGGCCACCCCGACCACGCTGATCGCCAGGAGCGCCACCAGGCCCTTGGCCAGCAGCTCGTTCGACGCCGCGTCGACGAGTTGCTGCTGCCACTGCCCGGCGTCGAGCAGCCGGCCGTCGGCCAGCAGCACGGTGGTGCCGGGCACCAACTCGTCGGTGGGGCGCAGCGCGTCGCGGACCAGCAGCCAGGCCAGCAGCACCAGGATCGCCCCGGCGCCCACCAGCAGCACCCCGTTGAGCAGGGTGAGCCGCAGCCGCAGGGTGGGCCGCAGCCGGACGACCGGGCGGCGCAGCGCCGGCCAGGGCAGGGTGCGGCGGCGGGCGGCGGGCCGGGTCGGGGCGCTCACGCCGACCCCTCGGCGGTGCGGTAGCCGGCACCGACGACCGTCTCGATCAGCGGTGGGTCGCCCAGCTTCTTGCGCAGGGTCATCACGGTGACCCGGACGATGGTGGTGAACGGGTCCGTGTTGGCGTCCCAGACCCGTTCCAGCAGCTCCTCGCTGGAGACCACCGCCCCGCGCGCCTTGAGCAGCTCGGCCAGCACCCCGAACTCCTTGTTCGTCAGGTCGACCGGCACGCCGCCCCGGGTCACCAGCCGGCGGGCCGGGTCGAGCTCCAGGTCGGCGACGACGAGCACCGGCGGGGCCGCCGGCGTGGCCCGCCGGCCGAGCGCCTGCACCCGGGCCACCAGCTCGTCGAAGGCGAACGGCTTCGGCAGGTAGTCGTCCGCGCCGAGCTGCAACCCCTCGACCCGGTCGGCGACCGTGCCGCTGGCGGTGAGCATGAGCACCCGGGTCAGGGTGCCGGAGGCGGCCAGCTCGGCGCAGATCTGGTCGCCGTGCATGCCGGGCAGGTCCCGGTCCAGCACCACCACGTCGTACCGGGTGACGAAGGCCATCTCGTGGCCCGAGTTCCCGTCGTAGGTGACGTCGACCGCCATGCCGCGCTTGCGCAGCCCGCGCGCGATCGCGTCGGCGAGGTTGCGCTCGTCCTCGACCACCAGTACCCGCATGCCCGACCTCCTCGCCGCCTGACCTGCCGACAAACCTAGTGCCGGCCACCAAACCGGTGTCGCGCCGCCCGCACCGCCGACCGTCGGCCCCGGTGGCGTTGCAAAAAACCTTCGGGTACGGGATGCTTCCCGGCGCTGATCTGCGGCGGAAGGAGCGGCGATGACCGGACCGGCCCCGACCACCCTGCGGGACGTCGTCCACCGGCGCTTCCGGCTCCCGGCCGACCTGGCCGCCGGGGCCGGCAACGGGGTCCGCGCGGACGCCGCCGGCGCGGTGCTCGCCGCCCCCACCGGCCAGCTCGCCCACCCCGACGACCCCACCCGCCGGTACGACGCGGCGAGCTGGACCTCGCCGCCGGTGTCCACCGGGTTCGCCGTCGCCGATGTGGTCCCCTCCTGGGCCGCCGACACCCCCGACGGCTGCGGCGTCCTCGTCGAGCTGCGCGGCTGGCACGCCGACGCCCCGGCCACCGGCTGGTACGCGCTGGCCCGCTGGGCCGCCGACGACGAGCCCTTCGGCCGCACCTCCGTGCCCGGCCAGCAGGACGCCGACGCCCGGGTGGACACGGACACCCTGGTCTTCACCGGCGCGACGGTCACCGGCTGGCAGGCCCGGGTGACGCTGCTGCGCCCGGCCGGTGGCACCGCCACCCCGGTGCTGCGCGCGCTCGGCGCGGTCGCCTCCGGCCCGCGGCCGGCCACCCCGGTCGGCACGCACCGGGCCACCGAGGGCGACCGGGCCGGCTGGGGCCGGGTGCTGGACGTGCCCCGGTACTCGCAGCGGCTGCACGGCGGGCACGAGGGGCGCTGGGGCGGCGGCGGGGACTCCTGGTGCAGCCCGACCAGCGTCTCGATGGTGCTGGACCACTGGGGTGCCGGCCCGGCCCCCGACCGGTACGCCTGGGTCGCGCCACCCGGCCCTCGGCCGGCGGTGGTGCACGCCGCCCGGCACTGCTACGACCCGGCCTTCGACGGGGCGGGCAACTGGTCGTTCAACACGGCGTACGCCGGCGGGCACGGGATGGACGCGTTCGTCACCCGGCTGCGGTCGCTGGCCGAGGCCGGCGCGTTCGTGGCCGCCGGGCTGCCGCTGGTGCTCGCCGCCGCGTACCGCCGGGGCGACGTGCCGGGGCTGGACTACGACACCAAGGGGCACCTCGTGGTGCTGGTCGGGTTCACCGCCGACGGCGACCCGGTGCTCAACGACCCGTACGCCCCGGACGACGCGGGCGTGCGCCGGACCGTGGACCGGCACCGGTTCGAGGCGGCCTGGCTGGGCAGCAGCGGCGGGATCGTCTACGTCATCCGGCCGCCCGACGTGCCGCTGCCCCCGCCGCCCGCCCAGCCCAACTGGTGACCCGGGCCCCGCGCCGGGGCGTCACCGGGGCAGCCGCCACCAGCCGTACGCCCCGCTCTGGCGGCGGCAGAGCAGGTCCCGGCCGCTGGAGAGGCATTCCCCCATCACGTCGGGCAGCACGTCGAGCCACCGGGCCACCGCCCGCGCCGGGTCCAGCTCGGCGACGAGCAGCCCGCCCTCCCGGGTGCGCCGGGTGCCGAACAGCGGCTCGTCCGGGCCCTGGTTGAGCACCGGCTCCCAACCCCCCAGCTCGGCGACCGTCCGCCCGGTGGCGGCGTCCAGCACGGCGAGCTCCATGCCCCCCACGCGGGCTCTGCTGGCCACGAGGAGCCGGTCGCCCCGGGCCGCGAAGATCCACTGCCAGCGCGGGTTGACCCACCTGGGCCGGTGCGTCGCCGGGTCGAGCGCCGACAGCCCGGCTTCCCGGCCTCCGACGCAGAGCAGGTGGCCGCACTCCTCCAGGTACTCGTTCGGGGACAGGTCGAGTTCCCAGCGCCGGTCCAGCGCGTCCAGCCCGTACGCGGTGACCCGGTGGCCGCCCGCCACCCCGTTGGCGGCACTCACCAGCAGCAGGTCCCCGGCAAGGCCGGCGCCCTGGTACCCCGGCGCTCCGCCGGGACGCGAATCGCCGGTGAGAAGGACCGCCCCGGACCCGGCGTCCCGCACCTCGATCCGCCCGGACTCGGGGATCAGCACGATCTGGTCAATCTCCGCGCCCCGGTGGCGGTAGGCCATCCGGCCCCGGTCCACCGGCGCCGACCACCGGGGCCGCCCCGACGACAGGTCGACCACGCGCACGGGGTCCGTCGTCTCGTCGCCGCCCCCGAAAAGAAGCAGCCCGCCGCCGACGGTGGGAACCGGGTAGCCGGGAAGCCGCCACCGTTGCCGCCCGGTCGCCGTATCCAGTGCGACCGTCTCGGCCCAGCCGTCCCGGCGCCCGATGATCAGCACGAACCCGCCCTGCTCCAGCACCTCGATCTGACCCTCCCCGCCGGGTCCCGAGGCGCGCCACAGCGGTCGCAGGGCGCCACCCGCGCCGCTCGGGGTCGCGTAGGCGGTCACCTCGCGCGTCCCGCCCGAGGACGTCTCCGGGTCCGCCACGTACAGCCGGCCGCCGGCGACTCGGACCTCGGCGCCGGGCCGGCCGGCGACGACCGCCGAGGCCGGCCGCGCGACCGGCGTGGACGAGGCCAGGGTGAGCAGGGCGACGGCCCCGGCCAGCGCCACCCGCAGCGGCCGGCCCACCGCCAGGGGCGGGCGGGGCGGCGGGTCCGGCGCGACGTCACCGCGCAGCTCGCCGAGGTCGATGACGGTCACTGGTGTCCCTCCCCGAGCTGGGTGCCGGCCCGCCCGGGCGGCGCCGGGCACACCGGCCGGCCGGCACCACACGGCGGCGTCTGTACGATGGCCCGTCGTGGCTGTGCCGGTGGTAGACCCCTCGCTGAACTCCGACTCCGTACCCGTCGCGGCGCAGGCCGCCCCGGCCGGACCCGACGGGGCGGGCACAGGCACACCGCGCCGGCCCCGGCGGCGACCGACCCGCGCCGACGCCCTGGCCATCGGAGCCTATGTGCTGCTCGGCGTTCTCGTGTGCCTGAACTACTGGGGGGACGTCCAGCACCGGGTGTCGTCGCACCTGCCGACCGACCACAGCTGGTTCGAGTGGCTCTTCTCGCACGGCGCGTACTCGCTGCGCCACCTGGAGAACCCGCTGTTCTCCATGCGGCAGAACGCCCCGGACGGGGTGAACATGATGGCGAACACGTCGGTGCTCGGCGCCACCCTGCCGCTGGCACCGGTGACGTGGCTGTTCGGGCCGCAGGTGACGTACGCCCTCTACCTCGGCGGGGCGCTCGCGGCGACGGCCGGCACGTCGTACTGGATGCTGTCGCGGCATCTGGTGCGCTCGCGCGCGGCGGCGTTCGTCGGCGGCGCGTTCCTCGGCTTCGCGCCCGGCATCGTGCACCACGCCAACGGGCAGCCGAACTTCGTCTCGAACTACCTGCTGCCGGTGATCGTGGCCCGGGTGCTGCGGCTCGGCGAGCCGGGGCGGAGCTGGCGGCGCGACGGGGTGGTGCTCGGCCTGCTGGTGGCGTACCAGATCTTCATCAACGAGGAGATGCTGCTGCTGACCGCGCTGGGCTTGCTGGTGGTGGTGGCCGCGTACGCGGTGCAGCGTCCCCGGGCGGCGTGGCAGCGGGTCGGCGGCTTCCTGGCCGCGCTCGGCCTCGGCGGCGGGCTGACGCTGCTGCTCACGGCGTACCCGATCTGGTTCCAGTTCAATGGCCCGCAGTCCTACCGGGGCCTGCAGGGCGGGGTGTTCCACAACTGGGGCGAGGACCTGATGGCCTTCGTGACGTTCGCCCGGGACACCGCCGCCGGGGACGAGGCGGTGGAGAAGACCATCGGCCTGACCGAGCAGAACACCTGGTTCGGCTGGCCGCTGGTGCTGGTGGCGCTGGTCGCCCTGGTGCTGCTAGTCCGCCGGTCGCTGGCGGCCCGGATCGTCGCCGTGCTGGTGGTGGTCTTCACCGTCGCCTCGATCGGCCCGGTGGTGCGCTTCGACGGCGCGGAGACCACGGTCGACGGCCCCTGGGCGTACATCCCGGACGACCTGCCGCTGGTGGAGATGATGATGCCCACCCGGCTGGCCCTGGTGGTGGCCGCCGCCCTCGGCGTGCTGCTCGCCCTGGCCTGGGACGCCCTGGCCCGCACCGCGCAGGCCCCCGCGCCGGTGGTGCCGGCCCCCCGTTCGTCCGCTGGCACCACCGGCGCGGCGGCCCCGCCGCAGGCCGCCGGGGCCCGGACCGGCTCCACGGCCGGCCCCACCGCCGGGCAGGCCCGGGCGCGCCGCTGGCTCCGCCCGGTCGGGTACGCCGCCGTCGCGCTCGCCGTGCTGCCGCTGGTGCCCCGGCCGCTGCCGGCCCAGCAGATCGACCCGCCGCCGCGCTTCATCACGGCCGGCGGTTGGCGGCCCTACGTGCCGGCGGGCCGGACCCTGGTGCCGGTGCCGATCCCCAGCAACGTGCACGGCCTGCCCACCCTGCGGTGGAGCGCGCTGACCGGGCACGCGTTCCCGATCCCCGGCGGCTACTTCATCGGCCCGAACGCCGACGGCGAGGGCGTCTTCGGCGCCCCGAACCGACCGACCAGCACCCTGGTCTACTCCACGATGGACGCCGGCACGCTGCCGCCGCTCACCGACGAGAACCGTCGCCAGGCGGTCGAGGACCTGCGCTACTGGAAGGCGTCGGTGGTCGTCCTCGGCGCGCACCCCCGCGAGGCGGTCCTGCGCGACCTGATGACCGCCCTGCTCGGCCCGGCGCGGCGGGTCGACGACGTCTGGCTCTGGGACGTCCGCCCGCTGGTCGGGTGAGCCGCCCACCGACGGCCGGCGGTCCGTGCCCCGGATGGGGGACGGGTCGCCGGCCGGGTGAGGCGTGAGCTCAGCCGCAGTGGTCGTCCCACTCGATCATGCGGATGTACTTGTCGCCGACGATGCCGCCCCAGTCGACGCAGTCGTTCGGGGCGTACGCGTAGACCGGGCCGGCGTACTGGCTGTAGGTGCCCTCGTCCCTGACCCAGTTCGCGCCGGAGCGCTCCACCATCGCCGACATGAACTGCTTGGTGCCGGGGGTGTTGGTGACGGTGACGACGCAGTTCCAGCCGCTGTTGTACGTCAGGAAGATGGTTCCCCGGCCGTTGCCGGCGTCCATCTTGTCGATCACGGTGTAGCCGCTGCCGCAGGCGCCGTTGTAGGCGGCGGCCTGGGCCGGGGCGCCGGTGACGGCGACCGCGGTGGCGGCCAGCGCGGCGACCGTGCCGACGCTCGCCAGCCTGTGGGTGACGCTCATGAAGTCCTCTCGTCGGATCAGGGTGCGGGGGCGGGCCGGGGCGCGGTCGGGCGCGCCCCGGCCGGGGACGACGTCAGCAGACCGTGCTGGTCGAGCCGCCCGTGGAGTTGAGGTAGCCGGTCACGTGCGTGCAGTGCGCGGCGGTGTTGGCCGGCGCGCCCCACAGCTCCGACCGGGTGGTGTTGTTGACCTCGCCCACCCCGTAGTCCGAGCCGCTGTCCGTGTGGTCGATCACGTGGACGTACAGGTCCCAGTTCGAGTGGGTGTTGCGGTACTGCTCCCACACGTAGATGTAGGCGTAGTTGTAGCCGCAGCCGTAGTACTGCTTGACCGACGCGGCCTGCATGCCGCCCACCGTCAGCACCCGGGTGGTGCCGATCTGGCGGACGCTGGAGCAGCTGGCCGGAGTGCTGGCCAGCGCCGGCGACGCGTTGACCAGCACCCCGGCGCCCGCGGCGGCGATCGCGGCGGAGACGGCGAGGGCTCGGCGGAGGATAGCCATCATGTCCTGCTTTCTCTGGTGGACCATCGTCGTCCGCCAGGTAACCAGGTGCCGGGCCGCGCTGACAGGTGGCGAAGGGGTCACCTTTTCCTCCCCCCACGCCCCGGGAGGCGGCCCCGCCGGGGGGCGTCAGCCCACCAGGCGGCGCACGTCCCACACCCAGGCGCCGTCGATCTCGCGGCCGGGGCCGACGAGCTGGTCGACGGTGCGGCGGACCGGGTCGCCCCGGTCCAGGCCGCCCTGCACCAGCACGGCGGCCCGCCAGTGCCGCAGGTCCACCGCCGCCTGCCGGCGGTCCTCGTCGGTCAGCACCGGCACCTGTCCGGTCTCGGCCACCCGGCGCAGCAGCAGGGCCGTCGGACGGTCCGGGGCGCCCCAGCGGGCGGTCGGGTCGTCGGCGGCGCGGGGGCCGATGAAGTAACCGCCCGGGGCGGTGAACGCCAGCCGGGTCCGGGCCGACCAGAACGTCGCCGGGCTGACCCCGGCCCCGGTGACCGGCGGCACGGGCACCAGCGTCCGGCCGGCCGGCACGTACGCCCGCCAGCCGCCGTCGGCCACGAAGGCCGGCACCGGCCACACCGGCACGGTGCGGATCGGGGTGGGCGCGAGCGGGAGCAGCGCGGCGGCCACCGCGCCGCCCCAGAGCAGCCGCACCGGCACCGCCGGCCCGCCGGCCCGGCCGTCGCCTGGGGCGACGGCTGCCGACCGGATCCGGTCCAGGGACAGGGCGACCAGCACCCCCAGCACCGGTACGCAGACCAGCGCGAACCGGGCCGGCACCACCAGGTCGAGCAGCGGCACCCCGGCGACGAGCCGGTACGGCCCGGGCAACCCGGTCGACACCCCGTCCACCCGGACGACCGTGCCGAGGGAGAACAGGGCGGCCCCGAGCCCGACCACCGCCAGCGCCCGGACCAGCGGACGACGCCACAGCCAGATCACGATCACCACGGCGAGCACCAGCAGGCCCGGCCCGAAGAACGAGTTCTCCTCGGTCGGGTTCGGAGCCAGCAGGCCGGGCAGGTGATCGTCGCCGAGCACCGTCTGCCGGGCCGAGGCGGTGAACGAGGCGGCGTCGAGCCGGAACCCCGGCGCGTCGAACGGCATCCCCCGGTAGTGGCCCGGCCCGGCGAACTGGAACCACAGCGGGTACGCCAGCAGCGCCCCCGCCACCAGCGCGCCCACCCCGATCCGGCCGAGGAATGCTGGCGCCAGCCGGCGGGCCGCCGCCCGGTCGGCGAGACCGTACGCGACGGCCAGCACGCCGGCGGCGAGCGCCAGGAACACCAGCACCTCCTCGCCGAGGAAGACCTGGTACGCCACCAGCAGCCCGAGCGCCACCCCGCGCCGGCCGACCCGGCCGGAGTCCGGCCGGAACACCAGCGCCAGGATCGGCGGCACCAGGAACTGAGCGGCCATGTGCAGGTGCGCCCCGGCCTGGGCCACCATGCCGGGGGCGAAGCCGCAGACCAGGCCGCCGACGGCGGCGGCGACCCGGGAGCCGACGAGCCGGCGGGCCAGCAGGACGTACCAGGCGGTGGCGGTGCCGGCGAGGCAGGCGACCACCGCCACCAGGAACGCCGGCTGGGTGCCGAGCAGGAGCGTCACCGGGGTCAGCGGCACGCCCAGCCCGAGCACCGAGGTGTTGGCCATCAGGTTGACCCCGTCCGGCGCGTTCAGGGCCGTGCTGTGCAGCGGGTTCTCCGGCCCGGTGACGGCACGGGCCGCCCGGGCCAGCATCCACTCGAACAGCATCTGGTCGTTGTCCTGGTGGAACAGCCGATCGGGGCGCCCCCACTGCCCGCCGGTGAGCAGCACCGCCAGGCCGAGGTAGCCGGCGATCACCGCGACGTCGAAGCCCCGCACCCGCCGGGGACGGCGGCCGGCCGACGCGCCGCCGGGGATGGGCCCACCGGCCGGCTTCGCGTTCCGGGCCGGCTTCGCGTTCCGGGCCGGCTTCGGCCCGCCGGCCCCCTCCGGGTCGCCGGCGGCGGGCGCGACCGGGGCTGCCATCAGGCCGTCGGGGCCGTCAGCGTCCGGACGTCCCAGACCCACACGTCCAGCTCACGGCGCCCGGGGCCGACCAGCTCCTCGACGGTACGCCGCAGCGGCTCCGCGTTGTGCTGGCCGACGGGGAGCACCAGGACGGCGGCCCGCCAGTGCCGCAGCTCGTCGAGGGAGCGGCGGCGCTGCCGGTCGTCCAGCTCCGGCGTCCGGCCTGTGGTGGCCACCTCCTCCAGCAGCTTGCCGACCCCGCTGGGCCGGCCGCCGAAGCGTCCCGGGTCGCCCGTGTTGCCGTTGCGCGGGGCGAGGAAGTAGCCCCCGGGGATCTTGAAGTCGAGGTTGGTGGACGCGGCCCACCGCATCCCGTGGGTGTTGCCCATGCTGGGCACCGGGATCGGCACCAGGGTCTGGTCCGCCCCGACGTACTCCCGCCACCGGTCGGCGGTGATGAACTTCGGCACCGCCGGGCGCGAGGTGACCTTCAGCGGCATCGGCGTGATCGGCAGCAGCGCCAGCGCCAGCGCGCCGACGCCGAGGGTACGCACGGTCCGGGCCTCGGCCGGCCGCAGCGACCAGATCCGCTCGACGGCGAGCGCCAGCAGTACGCCGATCACCGCCGTGGTGATCATCCCGAACCGGGTCGGCACCACCGCGTCCAGCAGCGGCACCCCCACCAGCAGCTCCCACGGGCCGGTGAACAGCTCCCGGTCCCACCAGGAGACCCGCTCGCCGAGGGAGAGCACCGCGAAGAACGCCCCGGTCGCGGCGAGCGCCCGGACCACCGGCTCGCGGCGCAGCCAGAACACGATGCCGACGGACAGCAGCGCGAGGCTCCAGCCGAAGAAGGCGTTCTCCTCGGAGTAGTTCGGGGCCAGGTTGACGTTGGCCCGCTCGTTGCCGCCGAGGGTGGGCGAGCCCGGGGCGAAGAAGGCGGCGATGTCGTTGCCGTAGTCCCGGACCGCGTCGCTGAGCCCGTGGTACGCCATCGGCCCGGCGAACTGCACGTAGAGCGGGTACGCCAGCAGCGCCCCGGCCAGCACGGCGCACACCGCCACCGCGACGCCCAACGGCCGCCACGCCGCCGACCAGAGCGCGGGCCGCTGCACCAGCATGGCGATCAGGAACACCCCGCAGGCCATCGCGGTGAAGAGCAGGATCTCCTCGTTGATGAACGCCTGCACGGCCACCAGCAGGGCCAGCAGCGCCCCGTCCCGGACCGGCCGGCGCGACCGGGTGATCACCAGCACCCGCCAGACGATGAACGGCAGCAGGAACTGGCTGATGATGTTCGGGTGCCAGCTGGCGTGCGAGAGCATCGCCGGGGAGAAGCCGCAGAACCAGCCGCCGACGGCGGCGGCCAGCGGGGTGCGCACCACGTGCCGGGAGAGCACCCGGTACCAGGCCGCGGCGGTGCCGGCGAGGCCGAGGGTGACCAGCACCACGAATGACACGGCCGGCCCGAAGAGCAGGGTCACCGGCACCATCGGGATGCCGAGCGCCAGGATGGCCGTGTTGGCCATCAGGTTGACCCCGTCGGGGAAGTTGAACTGGTCGGTGTAGAACGGGAACTCCCCGTGCAGCACCACCCGCACGCTGTGGGCGAGGAAGAACTGCACCTGCGCCGGGTCGCTGCTGTACAGCGACGCGACCCGGCCCGCCGGGTCGACCCAGATCCGGCCGGTCACCCAGAGCGCGGCGAGCAGGAAGAGGCCGTACACGGCGAGGTCCCGCCGCCGGGTCGTCCACCGCCGGCCCCGCTTGCGGGCCCCGCCCGGCTCCGCCGTGACCCGGGCCACATCCTCGGGCACGGCATCGGCATCTGCATCGGCGGCGGCCGGGGCGGCCGGCGCATCGGCGGGGGCCGGCTGGTCGGTGGCCACCGGCCGCGGGGCGGCCGACGGCTCGGCGGTCCCCACCGTTGTCCGGGCGGCGGGCCCCACGGGAGCGTCGGGAACCGGGGGGAAGTCTCCACGGGGCTCGGCAGGGGTCACAGTCGGCGGAGTCTACCGGAGCCGGCGAAGGCCCCGAAATCACCGGGCGGTCCTATGTGGTCGGTCCCGCCGCAGCTCACGGGACAGCGCGAGGTGCCGGTCCGCGCGGTCCGGGCGTCTCGTACCATGTGGGGCGCGAACACGACCGGGCGACGCGATCGGGGGCGTACAGGTGGCTTCAGCCCGCCGGCGCGGCATGACGGCCACCGCACTGCTCACCCTGCTGCTGGCCGGCACGGCCTGCGGGCCGGTGGCCGAGCGGAAACCGGACGTCCTCCCCGTCGGCTACGACAGCCTGGACGGGACGCTGCGGGTGTGGCCCGCGCGGGGACGGCTGGCCGGCGACAGCGCCGCGACGGCTGCGGTCACCGAGGCGGTCCGGTCCTGGCGGACGCCGGCCGACGACCGCGCGCACCTACCCTCGTCCGGGATCCTGTGGTCCGGTGAGGTGGACGGCGCCCCGCTGGCCCTGGTGGCCGCCGACGTTCCCGGCGAGAGCGCCTCCTGGCTGCTCCAGCTGACCCGCGACGGCGACCGGTACGTGGTCGACCGGGCCAGCGAGTACACCGAGCCCGGCTACCTCGTCTACTCCGACGTGCTGCCCGTGCAGACCGACGACGGGCGTCGCTACCTGCTCTCCGGGCGGGTGGAACGGCTGCTCGGCCCCAAGGGCCGGGCGCTGTCCAGCCGCGACGGGCTGACCGACCCGGTGGACGTGCCGGCCTGCCGGGCCGTGGCGCTGACCGCGACGCTGCGGGTCACCCGGTCGCTGCCGCGCGGCCGGGCCGCCGACCGCCTGCTCGACCTCGGTACGGCCACCACGGACCCGCGGTACCCCCTGGTCCGGGACGAGACCGGCTCGGGCCGGCGGGCGCTGGACGGCCTGGACACCTGCGTGCTCGCCGACGAGCAGGGCCCGTTCGGCAGCGTCCCCCGCCGGATCGGCGACCGGGACGCGCCCCGCTCGGTGCCGGAGTCCTGGCCGATGGCGAAGGTGAGCGTCCGCGCCCTGGGCGAGGTGGCGCTGGGCGGGGGTGACCCGGCCGACCTGGAGCAGCTGAGCTGGGAGACCGACGCGGGCACCATGACCGCGGTGGTGTACCGGCCGGCCGACGGCGGCGACCCGGTGTTCTCGCCGGCCGACCGGGCCAACACCCTGCAGGCGTACGTGCTGCCCGTGCCGGGCCAGCCGCTGGTGGTGCTGAGCTGGCGGTCCAGCCGGTACAGCTCGCTGTCGGTGCCGCCGGGCACCCCCCGGCTGGTCAACCGCCCCGGGCTGGTGGTGGTGCCACAGCCGGTGAGCAAGGCCACCTTCAGCCTGGCCGGCGCGGAGAAGACCTACTACCGCTCGGTCGGCGGTCGCTGACGCCGGCCCGCAGCGGGGCCGGCGCCGGCGCGGCCGGTCAGGCGGCGGACGCCGCCGGCAGCTCGCCGAGGAGCGGGGCCCGGTCGTGGGGGTGGGCGTTCATGGTCGGTGCTCTCCAGTCGGTGCGGTGCGGCTCGACGGGCTCGGGGTCGCCGGTCACGACTCGCGGTACAGCACGAGGTGCTCGTGGTAGAGAACCCCGTCGCGGATGTCGCCGGTGGCGGTGAAGCCGGTGTCGTCGACGTAGTCGAGGTGGTTGCCGGTCACCGTGTAGCGGCCGGTGTACGCGCTGGTCCGGCGGCGCCCGCGTTCGTGGCCAACCGGACGCTCGACGTGCTGGCCACGAACACGCTGGCCGACGCCCTGTTCGCGCCGTTCGGCGCGGTGGACAACCTGGCCAGGATGGCCTTCCTCGACCCGGGCCCCGGCGCCGAGCCCCGCCCCGCCCCGGCGAGCTTCGGCACCGGGACGGGTGAGCAGGGGCCCTTCTTTCAGTTTCCGCCGGTCGGCAGGTGCACCGGCTCGACCTGCTGGTCGTCCAGGCGGGAGATCCACCCGGTGACGTCCCGGGCGATGTCCTGGGCGGTGAGGCCCAGGTCGGCGAGGATCTGCGCGCGGGTGCCGTGCGGGTGCCAGTCGGCCGGCACGCCCAGGTCGCGCAGCGGCACCCGGACGTCGGCGTCCCGCATCGCCTGGGCGAGGGCGTCGCCGACCCCGCCGACCCGGACCCCGTCCTCGACGGTGACGACGAGGCGGTGGGCGGCGGCCAGCTCGACCAGCTCGGCGGGGATGGGCCGGACCCAGCGCGGGTCGACCACGGTCACCCCGTAGCCCTGCTCGGCGAGCCGGGTGGCGACCTCCATGCCGAGGTGCCCGAAGGAGCCGATCGCGACCAGCAGCACATCGGCGCGGGCCGACTCGGTCAGCACGTCGACCGGGCCCACCCGGCGCACGGCCGGCAGGGCGGCGGCGACGGTGCCGGTCGGGAACCGGACGATGGTCGGGCCGTCGTCCACGGCGACCGCCTCGCGCAGTTCCTCGCGCAGGGTCGCGGCGTCCCGGGGTGCGGCGATGCGCAGGCCCGGCACCACCCCGAAGACGGCCATGTCCCACATGCCGTAGTGGCTCGGCCCGTCCGGGCCGGTGATCCCGGCCCGGTCCAGCACGAACGTCACCGGCAGCTTGTGCATCGCCACGTCGAGCAGGACCTGGTCGAAGGCCCGGTTGAGGAAGGTCGCGTAGACCGCCACCACCGGGTGCAGCCCGCCCAGGGCCAGCCCGGCGGCCGAGGTGACGGCGTGCTGCTCGGCGATGCCGACGTCGTACACCCGCCCGGGGTGCTTGCGGGCCAGCTTGGCGATGCCGGTGGGCTCGGCCATCGCGGCGGTGATGCCCACCACGTCGGGCCGGGAGTCGGCGATCGCGACCAGCTCGTCGGCGAAGACGTGGGTCCACTTCACCGAGGGGGCGGCGACCAGCTTGCCGGTCTCCACGTCGAACGCGCCGCCGGGGCCGTGCAGGCGGTCCGCCTCGTCCTCCTCGGCGGGGCGGTAGCCGTAGCCCTTGCGGGTGACCGCGTGCACGATCACCGGGCCGCCGAAGTTCTTCGCGGCCCGCAGCGCGGACTCGACCGCCTCCAGGTCGTGGCCGTCGACCGGGCCGACGTACTTGATGCCCAGGTCCTCGAACATCGCCTGCGGGGCGACCGCGTCCTTGATGCCCTTCTTGACCGCGTGCAGCACCTCGTACATCGGCCGGCCGACCAGCGGGGTCGAGCCGAGGGCGTCCTTGACGGTGTCGAGGATCCTCTCGTAGCCGGGGTTGAGCCGCAGCGAGGAGAGGTGGTCGGCCAGGCCGCCGATGGTCGGCGCGTACGACCGGCCGTTGTCGTTGACCACGATGACGAGGGGGTTGCCGGCGGTGGCGATGTTGTTCAGCGCCTCCCAGCACATGCCGCCGGTCAGCGCGCCGTCGCCGACCATGGCGACCACGCTGCGCTGCTCGCCCCGCAGCGCGTACGCCTTGGCCAGGCCGTCGGCGTAGGACAGGGCGGTGGAGGCGTGCGAGTTCTCGACCAGGTCGTGCTCGCTCTCGGCCTGGCTCGGGTAGCCGGAGAGGCCGCCGCGCTGGCGCAGCTTGTCGAAGCCGTCCTGCCGGCCGGTGAGGATCTTGTGCACGTACGCCTGGTGGCCGGTGTCGAACAGGAGCCGGTCCCGGGGGGAGTCGAAGACCCGGTGCATCGCCAGGGTCAGCTCCACCACGCCCAGGTTGGGCCCGACGTGTCCACCGGTGCGGGAGACCTTGGCGATCAGGAAGTCGCGGATCTCGGCGGCGAGGATGTCCAGCTGCTCGGCGGTCATCCGCTTCACGTCCTGCGGACCCCGCACCGTGCCCAGCAGCCGGCCGTGGTTGGCCGTGTCCTCTTCAACGCTCATGAGCGAAGAGTCTATCGGCCGTCCGGTAGTCCGCAGCCCGGCCGGCGACCACCCCCCTGACCGGGGGGACAGTCAGCCCGTGATCACCAGCCGCCGGGGCGGGGCGACCGGTGGCGCGGAGCGGGCCGGCCCGGACGGCGTCCAGGAGCCCAGCACGGCCGCCTCCCGGGCCCCGGTGACCGACGGGATCGCCCCTGGCAGGCCGTGCCAGGAGAGCCAACCGAGCAGGGCGAAGGCGTACGCCTCCTTGGCCTGGGTCGGCACCCCCAGCTCGTCGCTGGCGCGCAGCCGCCACCGGCCCTCGCCGAGCGCGGCCAGCCGGCCCCGGAGTGTGGGATTGCGCACCCCGCCCCCGGCGGCCACCACCTCGGCCACCCCGTGCCGGTCGCACTCGGCGGCGACCGTCCGGGCGGTCAGCTCGGTCAGCGTGGCGAGCACGTCGTCGGCGGCCACCGGCCCGTCGAGCGCGGCGAGCCGGTCGTCCAGGTAGCCGGCGTGGAACAGCTCCTTGCCGGTGGACTTCGGCGGCGGCGCGGCGTAGTACGGCTCGGCGAGCAGCAGCTCCAGCAGCCCGGGATGCACCCGGCCGGCCGCCGCCCGGGCCCCGTCGAGGTCGCAGGGGCGGCCGAGGAACCGCCGGGCCGCCGCGTCGAGCAGGGCGTTGGCCGGGCCCACGTCGTACCCGAGGACCGGGGCGCCCGGCGCGACCACGGTGAGGTTGGCGATGCCGCCCAGGTTCAGCGCCGCCCGGGGCGGCCCGGCACGGCCGCCCAGCAGCAGCGCGTCGAAGGCCGGCACCAGGGGCGCGCCCTGCCCGCCGGCCGCGACGTCCGCCGACCGCAGGTCCGACAGCACCGGTACGCCCACCCGCGCGGCCACCCGGGCCGGCGTGCCGAGTTGGAGGGTGCCCCGCGCCCGGCCCCCGTCGACCCAGTGGAACACGGTCTGCCCGGGCGAGACGACCGCGTCGACCCGCCCGCCGGCCAGCTCCACCCCGTGCGCCGCCGCCTCGGCGAACACCTCGCCGAGGCGGTTGTCCAGCCGGCAGACCGCCTCGATCGTGGTCGGGTTCGGCGGCAGCAGCGCCCCGATCTCCGCCCGCAGCCCGTCGTCGAGGTCCAGGCTGGCGAACCCCAACGGACGCAGCCGCAGGGTGTCCCCGTCGACCGTGAACTCCGCCGCGGCCACGTCCACCCCGTCGTACGACGTTCCCGACATCAGCCCGACGATCCGCACGACCGGCTACCTCCCGGCGGCCGGCGGCAGCAGCAGCCCGACCACCTCGACGTGCTGGGTCATCGGGAACAGGTCGAAGCCGCGCAGTTCCGCCAGCCGCCACCCCGCCTCGGCGAACGTCCGCACGTCCCGGGCGAAGGCGGCCGGGTCGCAGGACACATACGCCACGGCGCGCGGGGAGGCGGTCACCACGTCCCGCACCACCTGCGCGCCCGCCCCGGTGCGCGGCGGGTCCAGCACCACCAGGTCCACCGGCCCGATGATCCGGCGGCGGGCCAGCGCGGTCTCCACCCGGGCCGCCACCACCTCGACCCGGGGCAGGTCCCGCAGGTTCTCCCGGGCGGCGGCGACGCTCGGCGCGGCGGACTCGACGACGGTGACCCGGGAGTCCGGGCCGACCCGCCCGACAAGCGCGGCGGCGAACAGCCCCGACCCGCCGTAGAGGTCCCAGGCCGACTCGCCCGGCTTCGGGTCGAGCAGGTCGAGCACGGCGTCGACCAGGGTGTCCGCCGCGGCCGGGTGCACCTGCCAGAAGCCGGACGCGGGCAGCGTCCAGTCCCGGCCGGCGGCCACCTCACGGACCGTCGGCGGCCCGTCGACCGGGGTGGGCACCCCGTCGGCCAGGGCGGTGACGGTGACGTCGCCGCCGGTGGAGGCCACGGTCTCCACCGCGTCCGCCTCGGGCCAGCGGGCCCCACTCGGGGTGAGCACCGGCAGCTCCTGGATCGCCGGGTGGGCGATCAGGCAGCGGTCGATCGGCACCACCTCGTGCGAGCGGTGCTTGAGCAGCCCGGCCCGGCCGGCGGCGTCGACCGCGTAGCGGACCCGGGAGCGCCAGCCGAGCGGCCCGCCGGGCAGCGCCACGACCGCAACGCCGAGCCGGTCGATCTCGGAGTCGGTGAGGCCGGCGAGGCGGCTGAGCTGCTCGCGCACCACCGACGTCTTCCAGCCGAGCTGGGCCTGGGGCGCGACGTGCTGGAGGTCGCAGCCGCCGCAACGGCCGGGCCCCGCGTACGGGCAGGGCGGCTCGACGCGCTCCGGGGCGGCGTCGAGCACCGTTACCGCGTCGGCCCGGACGAACCCCCGGTGCACCTCGGTGACCTCGGCGACCACCCGCTCGCCGGGCAGCGCGTGCCGGACGAAGACCACCTGGCCGTCCACCCGGGCCACGCAGTGCCCGCCGGGGGCGACCGCGTCGACGGTCAGCTCGACCCGCTCGGCCTCCTCCAGCCCGCGCCGCTCCCCGTCGCCAGGCTCGGCGTCCGGTAGCCCGGCGTCCGGCAGCCCGGCGTCCGGCAGCCCGGCGTCCGGCGGCCCGTGCCGGTCGCCGTCGCCCACGTCCACTGCGGTCATCGTTGATCTCCCTCGATCGGGGTGCTCTCGGCGGGCGGGGTGGAGGCCACCGGCGGGGCCGGCGGCGGCAGGGTGCTGCGCGGGGCGACCCGGGGGCCCCGGGCGGGGCCCCGGCTCAGGGTCGCGTCCAGCCGGTCGAGGTTCTTGCCTGCGGTCGAGGCGAGCTGCCACGGCACGCTGGTCACCATCACACCCGGCTCGAACAGCAGCCGCCCCTTCAGGCGCAGCGCGCTCTGGTTGTGCAACAGGTTCTCCCACCAGCGCCCGACGACGTACTCGGGGATGAAGACCGTGACCACGTCGCGCGGCGACTCCCGGCGGGTGTTGGCCACGAAGTCGAGGATCGGCCGGGTGATCTCCCGGTACGGCGAGTCGATCACGGTCAGCGGCACCGGCAGCTCCCGGCGCTCCCAGTCGGCCTGAAGGTACCGGGTGTCCTTCTCGTCGACGTTCACCGTCACCGCCGTCAGCGTGTCCGGCCGGGTGGCCCGGGCGTACGCGATAGCCCGCAGGGTCGGCTGGTGCAGCTTGCTGACCAGCACGATGGCGTGGTTGCGGGCGGGCAGCACACCTCGGGCCTCGGTCGGCTCCAGCTCGGCGGCGACCCGGTCGTAGTGCCGCCGGATGGCCAGCATCAGCACGTAGAGCAGCGCCATCGCGACGATGGCGATCCAGGCCCCGAGCAGGAACTTGGTGATCAGCACGACGACCAGCACCGCGCCCGTCATCGCCATGCCGAAGGTGTTGATCGCCCGGGACCGGATCATGCGGCGCCGGGCCTGGACGTCCCGCTCGGTGCGCAGGTGCCGGTTCCAGTGCCGGATCATGCCGGCCTGGGAGAGCGTGAACGAGACGAAGACGCCGACGATGTAGAGCTGGATCAGCCTCGTCACCTCGGCCTGGAAGCCGACGATCAGCACCACCGCGAAGACGCCCAGCAGGATGATTCCGTTGGAGAACGCCAGCCGGTCGCCCCGGGTGTGCAACTGCCGGGGCAGGTAGCGGTCCTGGGCGAGGATCGAACCGAGCACCGGGAAACCGTTGAACGCGGTGTTCGCGGCCAGGAAGAGGATCAGCGCGGTCACCCCGGCGACCACGTACAGCAGGATCGACCCGGAGCCGAACACCGTCTCGCCGAGCTGGGCGGTGACGGTCTTCTGCACGTACCCGTCGGGGCCGGAGAGGATCTGCCGCGCCGGGTCCTCGACGAACTGGAGCCCGGTCAGCCGGGCCAGCCAGATGATGCCGACCAGCATGCTCACCGAGATGGTGCCGAGCAGCAGCAGGGTGGTGGCGGCGTTGCGGCTCTTCGGCGTCTTGAACGCCGGCACCCCGTTGGAGATCGCCTCCACCCCGGTGAGCGCGGCGCAGCCGGAGGAAAAGGTGCGCAGCAGCAGGAAGACCAGGGCGAACCCGGTGACGCTGTGCTCGGCCTGGATCTCCAGTCCGGCGCTCGGGGCGTTCAGGTCGTGGCCGAGGATGAACACCCGGATCAGACCGGTGAGGATCATCCCGCCCATCACGATCACGAAGCCGTACGTCGGGATGGCGAAAGCGGTGCCGGACTCGCGCAGGCCGCGCAGGTTCACCGCGGTGAGCAACGCCACCGCGGTGACCGCGATGAGCACCTTGTGGGTGGCCACGAACGGCACCACCGAGCCCAGGTTGGCCACCCCGGAGGAGACCGACACGGCGACGGTGAGCACGTAGTCGACCAGCAGGGCGCTGGCCACCGCGACGCCGGCCCGGGGGCCGAGGTTGACCGTGGCCACCTCGTAGTCGCCGCCGCCGGAGGGGTAGGCGTGCACGTTCTGCCGGTAGCTGGCCACCACCGTCAGCATCACCACGACCACCGCCAGGGCGATCCACGGCGAGAAGAAGAACGCCGACGCGCCCGCGATGGACAGCGTCAGCAGGATCTCGTCCGGGGCGTACGCGACGCTGGACAGCGCGTCGGAGGCGAAGACGGGCAGCGCGATGCGCTTCGGCAAGAGGGTGTGCTCGAGCCGGTCGGACCGGAACGGTCGACCGACGAGCAGCCGCTTCAGCAGCGAGGTGGGACTGGCCACAAGCGCTAAGGGTACGACCACCGCCCCGCGGTCGCCGGGGGTGGCGGAGCGTGGGGTCGTGGGGAGGCGCGGTACCGTCGTCCCCCGCCGGCGACCAGGACGTGGCAGGCTCGCAGTCGAACAGGTCACCGGCGAGGCCGGGCGGGTGCGCGCACCTTTGGGAGGGACACCGTGCATGTCGTGATCATGGGCTGCGGCCGGGTCGGCTCGACGCTGGCCCAGACTCTGGAGTCCCGGGGGCACTCGGTGGCGGTCATCGACCAGGACGCCGACGCGTTCCGCCGGCTCAGCCCGCACTTCGCCGGCGTCACCGTCACCGGCGCCGGCTTCGACGGCGAGGTGCTGCGACAGGCCGGCATCGAGCGGGCGGACGCCTTCGCCGCGGTCTCCAGCGGCGACAACTCGAACATCATCTCGGCCCGGCTGGCCCGCGAGACCTTCGGCGTCTCCCGGGTGGCCGCCCGGATCTACGACCAGCGCCGGGCGCAGGTCTACGAGCGGCTGGGCATCCCCACCGTGGCCACCGTCCGGTGGACAGCCGACCGGATGCTGCGGCACCTGGTCCCCGAGGGCAACGTCGAGATCTTCCGGGACCCGACCAGCACCGTGTCGATCATCGAGGTGCCGGTGCACAAGGACTGGATCGGCCGGCCGCTGCGGGCCGTCGAGGCGGCGGCCGGCGCCCGGGTGGCGTACCTGTCCCGCTTCGGCATCGGCACGCTGCCCACCGGGTCCACCGTCGTGCAGGAGGGCGACCAGGTCTTCATGCTGGTCACCGACGACATCATGGCGTCGGTCACGTCGGCGGCGGGGAGCCCGCCGGAAGGAGCGCACTGAAGATGCGGATCGCCATCGCCGGCGCCGGCAACGTGGGCCGCTCGATCGCCCAGGAGTTGATCGACAACGGCCACCAGGTGATGCTGATCGAGCGTCAGCCCCGGATGCTGCGGCCGGACCGGGTGCCCGCCGCCGACTGGGTGCTCGCCGACGCGTGCGAGCTGGCCAGCCTGGAGGAGGCCAACATCGCCGGCTGCGACGTGGTGGTCGCGGCAACCGGGGACGACAAGGTCAACCTGGTGGTGTCGCTGCTGGCCAAGACCGAGTTCGCGGTGCCCCGGGTGGTGGCCCGGGTCAACCGGGCCGAGAACGAGTGGCTGTTCACCGAGCAGTGGGGCGTCGACGTCTCGGTGAGCAAGCCACGGGTGATGGCGGCCCTGGTCGAGGAGGCGGTCACCGTCGGCGATCTGGTGCGGCTCATGACGTTCCGTCAGGGCGAGGCGAACCTGGTGGAGATCACCCTGCCGCCGACCGCCCCGTACGTGGGGCAGCCGATCCACGCGGTGCCACTCCCCCGGGACGCCGCCCTGGTGGCGATCCTGCGTGGCAAGCGGGTGCTGGTGCCCAGCCCGGACGACCCGATCGAGGCCGGCGACGAGCTGGTCTTCGTCTGCACCGCCGAGGTGGAGGACGAGGTCCGCACGGTGATCCTGGGCCCGGACAGCGTCGAGCGGACCCGCGGCGCACGCTGAGCAGGCTTCCCCGGCCGGGCGAGGGCCGGGCGGGGGGCGCCGGGCAGCGGGGCGCACGCCGGTCGCGGGCGTGGGCGGCTCAGGCCCCGGGCAGCGGCTCCGGGGCGGCGGCCTCGCGGGTCACCCGGCGCACCGTCCACACCGTGATCAGCAGCAGCAGCGCGTACGGCGGGTAGCCCAGGGCCAGCCGGGCGACGCCGAGGGCGGTGTCCTGGTGGGCGAGGTAGAGCCCGGCCTGCACGCCGACCTTCGCCAGCCACACCACGCCCCAGAGCACGGTCAGCTGGGTGAAGGTGCGCACCAGGCGCGGGTCGTCCCGCCACTCCGAGCGCCCCTTGGCCACCAGCACCGACCAGATCCAGCCCACCAGGGGCTGCCGGATCGCCGCCGACACGAGCAGGGCCAGCCCGTACCCGATGCCGTAGAGGATGCCCGGGAGGTAGAAGTCGCGTTCGTCGCCGGTGCGCCAGGCGATCGCCGCGCCGAAGCCGATGCCGACCAGGCCGTTGACCGCGTGCCGCACCGGCCGGCGCTGGGCCAGCCGCAGCCCGGCGATGAGCAGGCCCACGGCCACCGAGGCGATCACCGCAGGTCGCAGCTCGCCGAGGATGTTGGCGATCACGAAGACGACCACCGGGATGCTGGACTCGACCAACCCGCGCCAGCCGCCGAGCTGGTCGGCCATCTGCTCGGCGAGGCTCGGCAGCCGCTCGGAGTCCTCCGGGCCGGTCCCCGGTTCGGTCGTCCGGTGCTGTCCGGTGGTCATCGCGTCTCTTCTCCCGTTCCCGGCGTTCGCGCCGTCACTTCGGCGACTCCAGCTCGTAGTACGGGTTGTAGATGACCTTGCGGTCGTCCCGCACCGCCACCCGTCCTCGGGCCGTCAGGTGACGCCCCGGCTCGATGCCGGCGATGTGCCGCCGGCCGAGCCAGACCAGGGTCACCACGTCGCTGCCGTCGTACAGGTCGGCCTCCAGCGTGGGAAGGTTGGTTCGAGGAGTGTAGACCACGGTACGCAACCTTCCGGTGACCGAGACCACCTGGCCGCGCATGCACTGCCGTGCCGGCGTGCCGCCGGACTGCGCGCTCTCCCGGCGCAGCTCCTGCGCCTCGATCTCGGCCTCGCTCGCGGTGAGCCGGTGCAGGAGTCGCCGCAGCGACACCCTGCTGCCCTCGTCGGTCGTCATGACCTCCGCGTCACCCTCTCCTCCGCCGGCCGGCCGCGCCGGCGGCCGGTGCGGCCCCGCGCGTGCCGGGCCGTCCCGCCAGCGTACGCCGAGCGGCGGACAGGGCAGGCCACCCGGCCGCCCGGCCGCCCGGCCGCCCGGCCGCCCGGCCGCCCGGCCGCCCGGCCGCCCGGCCGCCCGGGACGGGCCGTTGGCGCGGAGCGCCGACGGCCCGTCCCGGGCCACGGGCGGATGCCGGGTCAGACCTCGATCGGGCCCGGGGCCTCGGAGGCACCCTCGCCGGCCTGATCGGCGACCTCGCGGGGCAGCCGCAGCGGCAGCGGCTCGCGCACCGGCTTGGCCTCCTGGCCACGGTCGACGACCAGCCCGTCCAGGCACTCGGCCAGCGGGCCGGCGGCGGCCGGGTCGGTGGCGGCGGCGCCCTGGAAGACGCCGCGGACCATCCAGCGGGGGCCGTCGACGCCGACGAACCGCAGGTCGGTCAGGCCGTCCGGGGTGCGCACCCGAGCGCGCAGCTCGGGGCCGTACTCGCCCTGCACCTCCTGGGCGGCGACGCCGTCGTTGAACAGGGACTGGCGGATCTCCTCGCGCACCTCGTCCCAGATGCCGTCGGAGCGGGGCGCGGCGAAGACGCCGAGCTGCAACGCGCTCTCGCCGTGCACGAGGACGACCTGCTGGATCACGCCCTGCGGGTCGGCCTGCACGCGCACCTCGACGTCGGCCACCGCCGGGATGTGGAGGCTGCCCAGGTCGAGCCGCTGCACCCCGTCAGGGGCCGCGTCGACGTCGTACGGGCCGCGCTCCGGCCCCTCGTCGACCTGCCCGTCCAGGACCTCGGTGGCCCGCTCGTCACGGTCCTGCCGACCGCCACCGGCCCGCTTTCGGGAGAAGATCACTGCGCCCACCCTCCGCTGTTCGCGCTCACCCTGCCACCTCTTCCGACTGGCCGCTGGCCCGGTCCGCCGACGGCGGGACGAGCCCGGCGTGTCCACCGGTCGAGCCGTGCCCGCCGGCGCCCCGCCGGGACGGCGGCAGCTCGGCCACCGGCCGGAAATCGACCCGCTCCACCCGCTGGACAACGAGCTGCGCGATCCGATCGCCACGGGAGATCTTCGCCTGCGCCTCCCGATCATGGTTGATCAGGTTGACGAGGATCTCACCCCGGTAGCCGGCGTCGACCGTACCGGGCGCGTTGAGCACCGTCACGCCGAGCCTGGCCGCCAGACCGGACCGGGGGTGCACCAGGCCGACGTACCCCTCCGGGAGGGCGATCGCCACGCCGGTGGGGACCAGGGCCCGCCCGCCGGGGGGCAGTTCCACGTCCGCGGCGGCCATCAGGTCGGCCCCGGCGTCGCCGGGATGGGCGTACGCCGGCAGCGGCAGCCCATGGTCAAGCAGCCGTACGGGCACGGGTACGTCGTCGGTCACGGTCTTCCTCTTCCGTCCGGTTCACGGGGTGACCCTGCCATCCTGCCGGGTCGACCGCCCGTCGTGCGCCGTACCCTTGCAGGAGTGAGCAGATCGCCGTCCTCGCCGCCCGCCACCGCCGTGACCACCGCCTACGCGGAGCGGCTCAGCCTGCCCTGGTGGGCCTGGCTGGCCGGCCTGGCGCTCGGCGGCTTCTTCGCCGTGGAGCTGTGGATGGGCGCCGAGGGGGTGCGCGGCTGGCTGCCGTTCGTGGTGCTGCCGCCGGCGGCGGTCGCCGCCCTGTGGTGGCTGGGACGGATCCGGGTCGCGGTGGCCGACGGGGAGCTGCGGGTCGACGACGCCCGGCTGCCGGTGCGGTTCGTGGCCGACGCCGTCCCGCTGGACGCCGCGGGCCGCCGCGAGGTGCTCGGCGTCGGGGCCGACCCGCTCGCCTTCGTGGTCCAGCGTCCGTGGATCGCCGGGGCGGTGCAGGTGGTGCTCGACGACCCCGCCGACCCCACCCCGTTCTGGGTGGTCAGCACCCGTGACCCGGTACGCCTCGCCGCGGCGCTCCTCGCCGCCCGGTGCCCAGGCCACCACGAGGCCGGCCAGCGCCAGCACGACGCCGCCTCCTGACCCTGCCGGGGCCGGCTCAGGGCAGCGCGGGCGGGTTGCCGCCGCCGGGCAACGTCCGGCGCTGCCTGCGCAGGTCGGCACGGAGCTGGTCGGCGAGGGACCGGGTGGCCCGCCGGTTGAGGTAGCTGGCCACCGCCGCCCCGGTCAGGAACGGGCCGAGGGTGGTCAGGTTTCGACCGAAGCGCTTGAGCAGGGTGTCCCGCAGTTCCTTGCGAGCCGCCGTGCCGAGCACCGCGCCGACGCCCACCCCCGGCAGCATCGGATTGATCCCGCGCTGGCCGGCCCAGGACTGGACCACGGCCACGGTCCGCTGGCTGCCGCCGGTGGGCAGCGGGGCGCCGTACACCTCGTGCAGCTCGCCGATCATCTTCAGCTCGACGGCCACGACCGCGACCGTCTCGGCGGCCAACAGCACCGGCGCGGAGAGGAGCGTGGGGGCGACCGTCCACTCCACGGCCGCGACCCCACCGCCGGCCGCGCCGATCCCGGCGGTCGTCCGGGCGGCGTTACGGATCAGCCGGTCGGCCAGCGCCTCGTCGTCCAAGCCCGGGAAGTGCCGGCGCAGGGTGGCCAGGTCACGGACGGGCACGTGCGGGGCGACCTCGGCGACGGCGTCGGTCATCCAGCGCACGGCGGCCCTCGGCTTGAACAGGTCGGCGAGCCCTCGGACGCGCACCTGCCCGACGAGCCGGGTCAGCAACTGCCGCCGCCGGGCCGGCTCGATGTCGTCGGCGGTCAGCGCGATCACGGTGGCGCCGAGCTCGGTCCGGCCGTCGTCCGGCACGCCGCTCCCGGCCCCGTCGCCCCGGTCGGCACCGGGCGTCGTCCCGCCGGACCTGACCGCATCGTGCTCGGCCCCGGCGCGCTCAGCGGCGTCGGGCATGGTCGGACCGCCGGTGACCGGGCATCCGCCCGTGCCGTCGTCGCTGCGCTCGCCCATGCGCCGACCTCCCCGATGGGTGTGGGTGGAAGCTGCTGTGACGAGTCAAGCAGCTCCCCGCCACCGGCGCACGGCGGCGCCACGGGTCGGTGAGGCTCCGGCGGGGTCGGCGCCGGCAGGCTGGCGGGAATTGCCAGCTCCCGGAGCGGCGGCCTCGTCTGAGAGGCCGCCGCCATTGTCCCGAGTCAGGGTCAGACGCACTCTCGGCAGATCAGCTCGCCATTGCGCTCGACCGCCAACTGGCTACGGTGGTGGACGAGGAAGCAGCGGGCACACCTGAACTCGTCCTGCTGCATCGGCAGCACCTTGACCGTGAGTTCCTCGTCGGCCAGGTCAGCGCCGGGCAGCTCGAAGCTCTCGGCGACCTCGGCCTCGTCGACGTCCACGGCGCCCGACTGTGAATCGACGCGTCGGGCCTTGAGTTCTTCCAGGCTGTCCTCGCCGAGGTCGACCTCGTCGCGACGCGGGGCGTCGTAGTCGGTGGCCATCGGTTTCACTCTCCCATATCGATATGGTCGCTTCCGGGTGTAACGCCGGGCGACGCTGTTTCGGTTCCGCTGGCCGGCCACCATTTTGTGTCGGTCACCCGACCCGACGGCCGGTCAGGTCAGGGCCGCCAGAGAAGCACCCCAGCGAGCGCGGTACCTTACCCCCCTCTGGCGAGGCATGTATACCGCCCTCGTGGCTCAGATGTACGCCCCAGCCGTCGAAGTTGGTCCCAATGTGACTCAGGCGACACGAAGATAGGGGTAGTAGTACCCGCTTCCCGGTTGGCGCGCCGGCATGTCGGACTGTTTCCACGCGACGGCCGGACAACCGTTAACCTCAGCGGCGTACTCGACGGCCGGCGGGGCGGCCTGACCGCCGACGGCCGCCGCCACCCACCCATCGTCCGGGGAGCGCCCAGATGAGTTTTGCGCGAGTGCGAGCACTCGTTGTCGTCGGTCTGCTGGCGGTCGTCGCCCTGGTCTTCGTGGTCGTCGCCCTGGTTCGCGACACCCAGGGCGAGGCCGGGCTGGCCGGCGGCTGCCCCGAGGACGCCCCGCTGGCGGACGTGAAGCTGCGCGAACGCAAGGACGTGAAGATCAACGTGCTCAACAGCACGGACCGGCCCGGCCTCGCCTCCCAGGTCGCCGACGAGTTCAGCAACCGGCAGTTCCAGGTCAAGAAGACCGCCAACGAGAAGAAGCAGATCGACGACGTCGCGGTGCTGCGGTACGGCCCGAAGGGCGTCGGCTCCGCGCACCTGCTGCGCGCGTACTTCCTCAACAACGCCAAGGACGGGTACGACGCCAAACGCAAGGACGACACCGTCGACGTGGTGTTGGGCAACAGCTTCCAGCAGTTGGCCACCACCACCGAGGTGAATCAGGCCCTCGGCGACCTGGGCGCCCCGGTCGCGCCGCCCGGCTCGTGCCCGATGCCCATCGACAAGTGACCCGGCGGCCGGGGCGCTGACCCGGTGACCCCGGCGACCTGGTGACCCCGGCCGGCCCAGATGGGTCCGGCCGGGTCTGCCCACCCGGCGCCCACCGGCCACCCGACACGGACCGGACGGGCCGTCCGGATGGCCCGTCGGGGTGCCGGGAGCGGCCCGGCGGTCAGGGCCCGCCCGAGGCGTCCAGGTCGGCCAGCCGGTCGTGCAGTGGCGCGAACAGGGCCGACGGTGCGGCGATCACCAGGTCGGGCCCGGCCGGCCGGCCGCCCAGCCCGCCGACCCGCAGCCCGGCCTCGGCGGCGACCAGCGCCCCGGCCGCCTGGTCCCAGGCGGCCAGCCCCTTCTCGTAGTACGCGTCCACCCGGCCCTCGGCGGCCAGGCAGAGGTCCAGCGCGGCGGCGCCCTGCCGGCGGATGTCCCGCACGTGCGGGATCAGCTCGGCGAGCACCCGGGCCTGGTGCGCCCGCCGCCCCGGGGCGTAGCCGAACCCGGTGGCGACCAGCGCCTGGCCGAGGTCGGTCTCGGTCGAGCAGCGCAGCCGCTCCCCCGCACGCCAGGCGCCGCCGCCGACGGTGGCCGTCCACTCCTCGCCGGTGAAGAGGTTGCGCACCACCCCGGCGACCACCTCGCCGTCGACCTCGGCTGCCAGCGAGACCGCGCAGTACGGCAGTCCGTACAGGTAGTTGACGGTGCCGTCGATCGGGTCGAGGATCCATCGCACCCCGCTGCCCGCCTCGCCGGCCGCGTCCCCGCCGTATTCCTCGCCGAGCACCGAGTCCTCGGGGCGGAGCGTGGCCAGCGCGTCGAGGACCTGCCGCTCGACCGCCCGGTCGGCGGCGGTGACCACGTCGGTGACGGTGGTCTTGGTCGCGGCGACGAAGACCCCCTCGGCGCGCATCCGGTACGCGGTGTCCGCCGCGTCCCGGGCCACGTCGATCGCGATCTTGAGAAGTTCCTGCGGCGTCAGCGCCGAGCTGGTCATGGTTCGCTCTCTTCCCGCACGCCGGCTCATCATTGACCATTCCCGCCGTGACGCCGAACGCCGGCCCGGCGGGACTGGACGACGACACGGTCTTGAGTCTCACGCGGTTGGCGACGCGGCGACACCCGGTCACTCTGCTCGCCGGGACCGACGAACAATAGGCGGACCACCCCCCATGCCAGCGTCGAGCTGCGACCACGGTCGGACCGAACACCGTTCCGGGTGCCTGACCACCGCCACCGACATGGACTTGCCCACGCCGCAATGACACCGATTCGCGCACCGACGCACTCAAGTGTTAACAGTACGGTCTCGATCATCTCCTGTTGATGCCTGACTCCGCGGGGAAGAGGACTGCTCTCGGCGCCGGAGTGGCCCTGGCTGCGGCCCTCGGAACGTGGTCCGCCGCACCCGCCGCCACAACGCACCAGTACGCGTACTACGGCAGCCAGACCAGGATTGATGGTGAGGCGTGGTTCAACAGCGGCGCTTGCTGCATCCCCCGGCGCGGCTCCTTCACCGTCAAGGACCGGGGCGCGAATGGCACCCGGATCAGGGTCCACCGGAGTGGTGCCCGGACCGGAAATCACACTCTGCCGGGCGGGCGGGAAGCGATGAGACCACCTTCAGCATCGATTCCGACAACGTCGCAAGCGCCGTTGTCCATTCATTGGAAGGCCTGCAGCCTGGCGAGCGGTGGCGTCGAATGGTGCAACAGCCTGATGAAGTGATCGTCGGCGCGGTCACTGTCCTGGGAACGGGTGCAGTGGCCGCGCCGTCGCCCTTCCGCGCAACCTTGAGGGCAGAGTTTGACCGGCACGTCCGGTTGCAGTTGGTATTGTCCGCTAAGTGCCCAGCTCCCCGTCCGTGGCGTCCGCGCCCGCCGCCGCCACCGCGGCCCACCCGCGACCGTCGCGCCGACCTGCCGGACGGGGTCACCTTCGCGATCACCACGTCTGCCGCCCCCTGCGCACCGCAGACGTACCTGATCGGGCCGCCGGCGACCCTCCTGGCGATCCTCGCCGCCACCATGCTGGCCTGATGCGGGCTGCCCAACCGGCGGTTCGGGCGCAGCCCGCTCGCCGGCGGCCCCGGCAGGCGGGATCCCCCGCTTCGCGCGCCGGTATCATCGTTACAAAGTCCACATCTACGCTGAATCGGCGGTCCCAACCGCCGGTACGCAGTGCGGCGCAGAGTGATCGTCGCAGACGGCGTTACAATTCACCCCTGCCCACGCGCCACGGACCGCCGACGACCGGCCGGCCCGGGACACGGGGGTCCCTCAACCACATCGTCCGGCACCGTGCCCCACGCTGTGCCGGACAACCCGGCCGTGCTCGCTCTTCGCCTCCGGAAGGTCATTCGTGACAGAACCCCGCCAGCCCGGCGCCGACGTTCGCTCGCTCACCGACACCCTGATCGCCCACGCGCAGAGCGCCGGTGGCCAGCTCACGTCGGCCCAGCTCGCGCGTACCGTCGAGTCCGCCGAGGTGACTCCGGCCCAGGCCAAGAAGATCCTGCGGGCGCTCGCGGAAGCGGGGGTGACCGTGGTCGTGGACGGCTCGGTCCCCCGCCGCCGGGTCGCCGCCGCCCGGTCGGCCACCCCGGCGTCCAGGGCCACCACCGCCAAGACCACGAAGAAGGCCGCCGCGCCGGCCCAGAAGCAGGCCTCCGCCGCCGACGAGGCCGCCCCGGCGCCCCGCAAGGTCGCCGCGCGCAAGGCCACCACCGAGGCGGTCGCCAAGGCGGCCGTCCCGGCGAAGGCCACGAAGTCCACCCGGGCCACCAAGGCGACCGTCGCCGCGGCCGGCGGCAAGCCCGCCGGCAAGGCCAAGGGCGAGGGCGAGATCGACCCGGAGGAACTCGCCGCCGCAATCGAGGACGTGGTGGTCGAGGAGCCGGTCGAGCTGGCCCGGGCCGCCGCCTCCGACGCCGCGAGCTCCGCCACCGACAACGACTTCGAGTGGGACGACGAGGAGTCCGAGGCGCTCAAGCAGGCGCGCCGCGACGCCGAGCTGACCGCCTCCGCCGACTCCGTCCGGGCGTACCTCAAGCAGATCGGCAAGGTGCCCCTGCTCAACGCCGAGCAGGAGGTGGAGCTCGCCAAGCGGATCGAGGCGGGCCTCTACGCCGCCGAGCGGCTGCGCGCCGCCGAGGAGGGCGAGGAGAAGCTCGTCCGCGACATGGTCCGCGACCTCGGCTGGATCTCCCGGGACGGCGAGCGGGCGAAGAACCACCTGCTGGAGGCCAACCTCCGGCTGGTGGTGTCGCTGGCCAAGCGCTACACGGGCCGCGGAATGGCGTTCCTGGACCTGATCCAGGAGGGCAACCTGGGTCTGATCCGGGCGGTCGAGAAGTTCGACTACACCAAGGGCTACAAGTTCTCCACGTACGCCACCTGGTGGATCCGGCAGGCGATCACCCGGGCGATGGCCGACCAGGCCCGCACCATCCGCATCCCGGTGCACATGGTCGAGGTCATCAACAAACTCGGCCGCATCCAGCGCGAACTGCTCCAGGACCTGGGCCGCGAGCCCACCCCGGAGGAGCTGGCCAAGGAGATGGACATCACACCGGAAAAAGTGCTGGAGATCCAGCAGTACGCCCGGGAGCCCATCTCGCTCGACCAGACCATCGGTGACGAGGGCGACAGCCAGCTCGGCGACTTCATCGAGGACTCGGAGGCTGTCGTCGCGGTCGACGCCGTCTCCTTCTCACTGCTGCAGGACCAGCTCCAGCAGGTGCTCCAGACGCTCTCCGAACGCGAGGCGGGCGTGGTCCGGCTCCGCTTCGGCCTGACCGACGGCCAGCCGCGCACGCTGGACGAGATCGGCCAGGTCTACGGGGTGACCCGGGAGCGGATCCGGCAGATCGAGTCCAAGACGATGTCGAAGCTGCGTCACCCGTCCCGTTCACAGGTGCTCCGTGACTACCTGGACTGAGCCCGCTTCGTCAACCAACCGTGTCGGTTTGATCACCAGACGTACAACACCTGATGGTGATCGTCCGGTTGCACGATTGTGATCGTTGACGTGGCACCCTTGGTGCACGGCACACTGTTGCCGCCATGTGTGACCTCGGTCCCCCGCGGGCACACAGGGAAGGCAAGGCCCGAGTTGGGTGTTGCACGATAGGTGAGCAACGACCGAAGAGATTGTTCATCGGTGACGACCAGAGGAGGAAGGCGATGACCCCGACCCTCACGCCGCCGCACGAGACGGTGGCTCCCCCAGCCGCCGATGAACGGTGCGACCGCTGCAACGCTGCCGGCAAGCTCCGTATCACTCTGGCGGGCGGGAGCGAGCTGGTGTTCTGTGGGCACCACGCGAACAAGTACGCGGAGGATCTCGTGAAGATCACCGTGCGGTTCGCGACGGACCCCGAGTTCACCTGGCGTGGCGCCGATCTTATGGCGAACTGAGACCGTGTAGACCCCATAACGACATCGCCGGCCGGAGGCGCCCCACAGGGGCCCTCCGGCCGGCTTTTCGGCACTTCGGGCACCGCTTCCGCCCAGCCCACCCACCGGCCCCACCGGCACGAAGCCCACCGACCGGTTCATCGGCCCCACCGGCACCATCCGCGCCGGGCCCATCGGCACCGGCCACCAACCGACGAACCCGGCCCGCGCCCACCGGCGCTCCGGCGTGACGAAGGTGTTCGTGTTCGGCGCCGGGCGTCGCGAACCTCTTGGTCGCGGCGAAGCCCCTGTGCTGGCCGGGGTCGGTCAGAGGGTCTGGACCGTGGCTATGCGTTCCTCCAGCTGCTCGATGGTGGCCTGGGCACTCGGAGGGCCGCCGCAGAGGCGGCGCAGCTCGGCGTGGATCTTGCCGTGCGGCAGGCCCGTGCGGTGGTGCCGGGCGGCCACCAGGGCGTTCAGCTGCCGTCGTAGCGCCACCCGACGCTGGGCCGCACTCATCGGCGGCGGGGGCGCCACCGTGGCCACAGAGGCCGGCTCAGCGGCCCGGTCGGCGGCCCGGCGGCGCTGGGCGGCCAGCTGGTCGGCCTGCCGCTTGGTGAGCAGCAGGGAGACCTGGTCGGCGGTGAGCAGCCCGGGCAGGCCCAGGTACTCCTCCTCCTCGGGGGTGCCGGCCTGGGCGGCGGTGCCGAAGGACGCGCCGTCGAAGATCACCTGGTCCAGCTCGGCCGTGGCGGACAGGGCGGCGAAGCGCTTCTCCAACTCCCCACTGGCCTGGTCGTCGCGCTGCGCGCGCTCCAGCAGGTCGTCGTCGAAGCCCTCGCGGTCCTTCGGCTTGCCGAGCACGTGGTCCCGCTCGGCCTCCATCTCGCTGGCCAGCCCGAGCAGGTGCGGCACGCTGGGCAGGAAGACCGATGCGGTCTCCCCGGGGCGACGGGCCCGGACAAACCGCCCGATGGCCTGCGCGAAGTAGAGCGGCGTGCTGGCGCTGGTGGCGTAGACACCGACCGCCAGCCGGGGGATGTCGACGCCCTCGGAGACCATCCGGACCGCGACCATCCACCGCTGCCCGGACTCCGCGAACGTCGCGATCCGGGCGGACGCGCCCTGGTCGTCGGAGAGCACCACCGTGGCCTTCTCGCCGGTCGTCTTCTCGATGAGGCGCGCGTACGAGCGGGCGGTCTGCTGGTCACTGGCGATGATCAAACCGCCGGCGTCGGTCATTCCGGCGCTGCGCAGCACGGTCAGCCGGGCATCGGCGGCCCGCAGCACCTGCGGCATCCAGTCGCCGGCCGGGTCCAGGGCGGTGCGCCAGGCCTGCGCGATCAGGTCCTGGGTCATCGGCTCGCCCAGCCGGGCGGACAGTTCGTCGCCCGCGTTCGTCCGCCACCGGGTCTCGCCCGAGTACGCCAGGAAGAGCACCGGCCGGACCACGCTGTCACGCAGCGCGTCGGAGTAGCCGTACACGACGTCGGCGCGGGAGCGGAGCAGGCCGTCGCCGCCCCGCTCGTAGGTGACGAAGGGGATCGGGTTGTCGTCGGAGCGGAACGGCGTGCCGGTCAGCATCAGCCGGCGTACGGCGGGCTCGAACGACGCCTTCACGCCGTCGCCCCAGGTCCGGGAATCGCCTGCGTGGTGGATCTCGTCCAGGATGACCAGGGTGCGGCGGGTCATGGTGCGCCGCCGGTGCACCTGGGGCGCCATCCCGACCTGCGCATACGTGACGACGGCCCCGTGGAAGTCGGCGGAGGAGTGCAGATCGGCGTTGCGGAACGCCGCGTCGAGCTGGATGCCGACCCTGGCCGCGGCCTCGGACCACTGGCTCTTCAGGTGCTCGGTGGGAGCGACCACGGTGACCGCCTCGACGGTGCCGTCGGCGAGCAGTTCGGCGGCGATCCGCAGGGCGAAGGTGGTCTTACCGGCCCCGGGGGTGGCGACCGCCGTGAAGTCCTCGGTGCGTCGTCGCAGGTACTCCACCAGCGCCTTGCGCTGCCAGGCGCGCAGTGGTGGAAACGTCTCGAGCGCTGGCGTCCGGGCTGCCACGCGTCAGGCTCCTCTCCGACTGCTACGACGGCGGACCCCGGCCGAGGGCCACGGGTACCGCCGCCCATGAAAAAGGCCCTCGCGCATCGTTGCCGCGAAGGCCGAGTCAGCATAACCAGCGCGCGCCGGTCCGCCCAGGCGACACCACGCTGGTGACATCCACACCGCCCGGCACCCCCACCGACGGCACCCACACCATCGCCGTGAGTCAGGGGTGGGTGCCGCGGATGCCGGCGCGGGGCGGGCGGAGCGTGGCCACCGGGGCGGACCAGCGCCGCCGCAGCGCCACCAGGCGCAGCGCGAAGACGAACACCGCCGCTGCGGTCAGCCCCGCGGCGCCGGCGTGCCCGGACGCGTCGAGCGCCGCCACGGCGATCGAGCCGGCGAGGGCTGCCACCGCGTAGATCTCCCGGCGCAGCACCACGGGGATCTCGCCGGTGAGCAGGTCCCGGGCGAGCCCACCGCCGATGGCGGTGAGCATGCCGATGAGGCAGGCCCCGACCGGCGGCACCTGGGCGTCGAGCGCCTTGAGCGTGCCGGTGACGGTGAACAGCCCGAGGCCGGCGGCGTCGAGGACCAGCACGGTGGTACGCAGCCGGGCGAGCTGGGGGTGCAGCCAGAACACGGCGGCGGCGGTGACCGCGGCGGTGGCGGCGTACCGCCAGTCGGCGAAGGCCAGCGGGGGCACCTCGTCGATGACCAGGTCGCGGAAGATCCCGCCGCCGAGCGCGGCGACGAAGCCGACAAAGGCGACGCCGAACAGGTCGAGCCGCTTGACCACCGCTGCGGAGGCGCCGGAGGCGGCGAAGACCGCCACCCCGGTCAGGTCGGCGAGGAGCAGAGGGGTGGAGGTGGTCACCGACGAAAGGTTACGCGGGCGGCCGTCCCGGCCGCCCACGGTCACTCACGCCAGGACTCGTAGATCTCCTTGCACTTCGGGCAGACCGGCGAGCCCGGTTTGGCCGCTTTGGTCACCGGAAACTTCTCCCCGCACAGTGCGACGACGAAGGTGCCCATGACGGCACTTTCGGCGATCTTCTCCTTGCGGACGTAGTGGAACATCTCGGGACCGGTGTCGGCGTCCTTCAGTTCCGGACGCTCAAGAACCTCTGTGCTCACGACTGCACCTCCAACTTTTCAGTCTGACAGGTCGCCCTGACGGGGTCCACCGCAGGCCACCCGCGCGAGGGCCGTAACGTAGCGGACGTGAATAACTTCCACGTCCGTCTCGGCACCGAGGTGGCAGACGCCCTGCGTGAGCACCGCCCGGTGGTCGCCCTGGAGAGCACCATTGTGTCGCACGGCCTTCCCCGGCCGGACAACCTGCGGGTGGCCCGCGAGATCGAGCAGACGGTACGCGACGCCGGCGCGGTCCCGGCGACCATCGGCATGGTCAGCGGCCAGCTGGTGGTGGGGCTGGACGACGCGGAGCTGACCCGGCTCGCCACCGTCGACGGGGTGAGCAAGCTCTCCGTCCGCGATCTGGCGGTGGCCGCCGCGACCGGGGCGGACGGAGCCACCACGGTCGCCGCCACCAGCGCGGTGGCCGCCGCCGCGGGAATCGGGGTCTTCGCCACCGGCGGGCTGGGCGGGGTGCACCGGGAGGCCGCGCACACCTTCGACGAGTCCGCCGACCTGGGCACCCTGGCCCGGACTCCGATCGCGGTGGTCTGCGCCGGGGTCAAGTCGATCCTCGACGTGGGGGCCACCCTGGAGCGGCTGGAGACCCTCGGCGTCGCCTTCGTCGGCTACCGCACCCGGCGATTCCCCGGCTTCTACCTCACCGACGCCGGGTTCGACCTGGACTGGTCGGTCGACTCCCCGGAGCAGGTCGCCGACGTGCTGGCCGCCCGGGCCGGGCACGGCGTGCACCCCGGCGGGCTGCTCGTGGCCAACCCGCTCCCGATCGACGAGCAGCTCGACCCGGCCCTGCACGACCGGACGCTCACCGAGGGCCTGGCCCGGCTGGAGCGCGACGGGGTGACCGGCAAGGCCGTGACGCCGTACCTGCTGGCCCACTTCCACTCCGCCACCGCCGGCGCCAGCCTCGCGGTGAACGTGCGGATCATCCTGCGCAACGCCGACCTCGCCGCCCGGATCGCGGTCGCCGCCGCACGCCGCGGCGACTCCGCCGCATGACCGCTCCGGCCCGCGTCGTCGTCGTCGGCGACCTGATCACCGACGTGGTCGCGGTGCTCGGCGGGCCGCTGGCGACCGGCTCGGACACCCCGGCCGCCATCCAGATCGGCGGCGGCGGGCAGGCGGCCAACTCCGCCGCCTGGCTCGCCGCCCAGGGCGTCCCGGTGACCATGGTCGGCGCGGTCGGGGACGACGACGCGGGACGCGACCGGGTGGCCGAACTGGAGCGCGCCGGCGTGGACTGCGCGGTCGAGCGGCACCCGGGCCGCGCCACCGGCACCGTCATCGTGCTCACCGGCGACGGGGAGCGCACGATGATCACCGAGCGGGGCGCGAACCTGTGGCTCACCGCCGGGCACGTGGAGCGGGCCCTGGCCGGGGCGCCGGACGCGCGGCACCTGCACCTGTCCGCGTACTCCCTGCTCGACGACGGATCGCGCGGGGCCGGGTTGCGCGCGCTGGCCGCGGCGCGCGAGCGCGGGCTCAGCACCAGCGTCGACGCGGCGTCCGCGGCGCCGCTACGACGGGTCGGCGCGTCGGCCTTCCTGGCCTGGGTACGCGACGTCGACCTGCTCCTGGTCAACGCCGACGAGGCGGCCGTGCTGGCCGGCGGGCTGGACCCGGCGGCACAGGCCAGAGCGCTGTCGGCGACGGCGAGGCGGGTGGTCGTCAAGCGGGGCGCGGCCGGGGCGGTCTGGGCCGACCGGACGGCGACGGTCAGCGTCGCCCCGGCGCGGCGGGTGGCCGTGGCCGACGTCACCGGGGCCGGGGATGCCTTCGCCGCCGGGCTGCTGTCCGCCTGGCTGGCCGGGGCCCGGCCCCGGGAGGCGCTGGACCGGGCCGGCGACCTCGGCGCGCTGGCCGTCTCCACGGTCGGCGCCCGCCCCGCCTCCTGAGCCGCACCCTGGCCGGCCCCGCCTCGTGACCCGGACGCGGCCGGCCCCGCCTCGTGACCCGCACCCTGGCCAGCCCTGCCTCGTGACCCGGACGCGGCCGGCCCCGACGGGACGGGTCCCGGCCGGCCCGGTCAGGGCTCGGCGTCGATGACCTTGTACGGCCGCTCCTCGGCGGTCAGGCTCATCGGCGGGGTCTCGTCCCGGTTGCGAGGGTGGAACCGGTTGGCCAGCCGGTGCTGCTCCTTCGGCGGCCGGTCGTTGGCCAGCAGCACCGCCAGCCACGGGATGAGCACCATCCCGAGGCCGCACAGCGGCAGCCAGAGCCAGAGCATGGGGGCCTGCGCGCCGACCAGGATCGCGCCGACGATCACGCACGCCACCCGGACCGCCATCATCACGATGTAGCGCCGCTGCCGGCTGTTGAGCTGATCGCCCTGGCTGCGGGCCGCGTCGGTGATCAGGATCGGTTCGTACGCCTGACGCTTCACCAGGACCTCCAAGAGGGACTGCCCCCATCCTGTCACTCCCAGCCGCTGATCAGCGAAAATCGACTCATTCCGGTGCGTGTTACGCACGTGGTACGCTCCGCCTCGTGGGCAGCCGGTTCAGCTTCACCGACGAGGCGCTGGCCAACCTGCGCGTCTACGGCGTCACGCCTGGCGAGGTCTGGGAGGCGCTGCACAGCCCGCGCCGGGTCATCCGGCACCTCGGCGACGACGTGATGGTGGTCTACGCCGCGGCCCGCCACGGGCGGCGGCTGGCGGTACTGCTCGCCGAGGCCGACGGCGCCGACAACGACTGGGACGTCCTGTCCGCCCGGGAGTTGAGCGACATTGAGGCCAAGCGCTACGACGAGGCCGTTCGCAGATCCCGTCGATGAGGAGGCGTGACGATGAACCGCAACGACGCGACCAAGCAGTTCCACAGCGGCGACGACCGGCTCGCCGAGCTGATCGACTCCAGCCAGCCGGTGGAACTGCCCACCCCCGACACCGACGTGCCGATGGTCAGCCGCTCGGTGCGGCTGCCGCTGGAGACGTACGAGCGGGTTCGGGCCGCCGCCGACGCCCGCGGCATCGGGGTGACCACCCTGATGCGGCAGTGGATCGAGGCCGGCCTGACCGAGTTGGACGACTCGGCGACGGTCTCGCTGGCCGATGTCCGGCGCGCCCTCGCCGCGCTCTCCCGACCCACCGCCGCCTGAGTCGTCCGTCGCCGCGCCTCAGCCCATGAGCTGCCCGAAGGCGGCCCGCTCCGCGTCGCGCACGTACGTCCGCCCGGACGGGTACGTCAGCGTGGCGTGCAGGTCGCAGTCGCCCCGGTAGAACCATTCGACGTACGGCACGTCGGGCTGCGCCCGCAGGTGGGCCATGTTGTCCCGCATGGCCTGCGCGCAGACGGCCCCGTCCGGGTCGTACGGCGTCCCGTCGTCGAGGGTGGGCTTGCGCCTGATCCCCCACTCCGGGACCACCAGCGGCCTGCCGGCCCGCCTCGCCTGGGCGAGCGCGAACTCGTTGCGCTCGACCGGGGTGCGGTACCGCTCGTAGCCGGTGTCGTAGATGTCGAACCCCACCGCGTCCACCCCTGGGTAGCCGGCGACCACCCCGAAGTCTGCCCACCAGGACGCCTGCCGTCGGGCGGCGTACTCGGTGAACACCGGCACCAGCCAGACCTCGCGGCGGCGGGGGTGCCCGGCGAGCGCGCCGACCAGTTCCTGCCACTGCTGCCGGAACGCCGCCGGAGCCGGATCGCCCCCGGACTGCTGCTCCGGCTCGTGGTCGAGCGTCACCAGGTCCACCACCCGGCGACGGCTGGCCGGCCGGGCCGAGAGCCAGTCGCGGACGGCCGCCGCCGAGGTGCCGGCGGCCCAGTCCTTGAAGCTGTAGTGCAGCGCGCAGTCGACGGGTACCTGGGCGAGGAGCCCCGACCAGGACTCCAGGCCGACGCCGGGGCCGGAGTAGAGCCGCACCATCCTCGGGCGCGGGTACCGGGCGAGCATCGCCTGGATCGCGGCGACCGAGCTCTCCGGAGGTGTCCAGCCCAGGGCCGTCGGCGCCTCCACCCTGACCGCCGTGCTGACGGTGGTGGTGTTGCCCGCCGCGTCCGCCACCCGCGCGGTCAGGGCGACCGTACGGGTGAACATCAGACCCGGACCGAGAAGCGACCGGGCGCCGCCGGGTCGGCGACGATCGTCACGGCCGGATCGGTCGCGGTCAGCTCGAACTTCAGCGGGTCGCCGACGGTCAGCGTGGTGGTGGCGGTCGCCACGTGCCCGGCCACGTCGGTGACCTTCCCGGTCACGGTGACCGTACGGGCGTCCGGGTCGTAGGCGTCGATCACCACCTGGGCGGTCTGGCCGGGCTGAAGCGTGCTGGGGGTTGCGGTGATGGACCGGATGACGGGATTGGCCATGATGCCCTCCGGGGGCGGCTGCGGGCCTGAGCCCAGGCGATCGGGATCAGCCGCGGGCCGCCCACCATTCCCGGTGGACGCACCCGATCGGCAGGCCCGTGCCGTCGCGCGCCGGACGACCACCCGCTGCGCCGTTGCGGCGGGATGGGCGTCGCCCGATGCCCGCTGCTCTGGTTGCAGAATGCCACGTCAGCGCCCCTACGGGTAGCCACCGACGGGACGGGCCCACCCGGCCCCGCCCCGCCCACGCCCGGCCCCGCCCGTCGCCGCCATCGCACGGGCCGACGAGCCGGCGGCGGGGTTGCGTCAACCCTTCGCAGCCTTCGCCTCCGCCTTCATCCGCTGCTTGTACTCCCGCACCCGGCGCAGCGACTCCGGGTCGGTGACGTCGGCGACCGACCGGTACGCGTCGGCGTCGCCGTACCCGCCGGCCGCCTCTCGCCAGCCGTCCGGGGTGACGCCGAACCGCTTGCCGAGCAGGGCGAGGAAGATCTGCGCCTTCTGCCGGCCGAACCCGGGCAGCCCGGCGATCCGGGCCAGCAGCTCCCGCCCGTCGGTGGCGTCGGCCCAGAGCCGGGCGGCGTCCCCGTCGTACCGGTCCACCAGGGTTCGGCACACCTCCTGCACCCGGGCCGCCATCGCCTTCGGGAACCGGTGCAGGGCCGGTGGCCGGGCGAAGAGCGCCACCAGCTCGTCCGGGTCGTACCCGGCCAGCTCGCGGGCGTCCGGCTCGTGCCCGAGCCGCTGCACCAGCACGTACGGCGAGGAGAACGCCTTCTCCATGGGGACCTGCTGGTCGAGCACCATGCCGAGCAGCAGGGCCAGCGGGCTGCGCTCCAGCAGCCGGTTGGCCTCGGGGTCGATGGGGAGCGAAACCGTCATGCCGTCCATCCTCCCCGCTGCGGGCCCGGGGACGACGGCGACTCCCCGGGACGCGTCGCGAGGCCGGCGCCCGAGCCGCGCCCGCTCCACTGCGGGCGGATTTGCGGGCGGCGGTGACGGGTCGCCCGGGCGCGGAGGGCAGGATGGGCAACGTGGACGAACACGACATGCTGCTCTCCCCCGCCGGCGTCGAGGCGCTCCGGACGGCGCTGACCCGCGCCGCGTACACCTCGAACGGGATCGCCGACCGGCTCGGCCCGCAGGCCACCGGCGGGGCGGCCCGAAACGACTTCCGGGCCGCGCTGCGGGCCACCGAGGACCGCGACCCGCTCAGCACGCTGATCCGGGTGTTCATCTGCGACCAGACGGAGCCGGAGGCCGCGGTGGCCGCCGCGCTCGCCCCGCTGACCGTCGCGGAGGCGCTGACCGGGGGCCTGGTCGAGCGGCACGGCGACGGCCTGCGCGCCGGCGTGGACCTGGAGCCGTACGGGGACGACTGGTGGGTCCTCGCCGACCTGCCGGCCAGTTCCCGGCCGGGCCGGCCGCTGCACTCCGAGCACGTGCTCGGCATCGGCGGGGCGACCCAGACGCTGATCGGGGCGGCCGTGCGGCGGCCGGTGGAGACCGCGCTCGACCTGGGCACCGGCTCCGGGGTGCAGGCGCTGCACCTGTCGACCCACGCCCGCCGGGTCACCGCCACCGACCTCTCGCGGCGGGCGCTGCGCTTCGCCGCCACCACCGCCGCGCTCAACGGCCAGGACTGGGAGCTGCTGCGCGGCGACATGGTCGCCCCGGTCGCCGGGCGCCGGTTCGACCTGGTGGTCAGCAACCCGCCGTTCGTGGTCGGCCCCGGCACCACCACCCACATCTACCGGGACTCCGGCCGGGCCGGCGACGCGATCGGGTCCGAGCTGGCCGCCGCCGCCCCGGGCCTGCTCACCGAGGGCGGCACCATGCAGTACCTCGCCAACTGGGTGCACGTGACGGGCGAGGACTGGGGCGAGCGGGTGTCCGGCTGGTTCGCCGGCACCGGCCTGGACGCCTGGGTCGTCCAGCGCGAGGTCGCCGACCCGATGGCGTACGTGAACCTGTGGCTGACCGACGTGGGCGAGGCGGCCGACCCGCACCGGATGGCAGCCTGGCTGGACTGGTTCGACGCGCACAAGGTGGAGGCGGTCGGCTTCGGCATCGTCTCGCTGCGCCGCGCCGGGCACGCCGACCCGGTGGTCCGGGTCGAAGACCTGCGGCAGCGGGTGGAGCCGCCGATGGGCGACCGGATCGCCGCCTGGTTCGACCGCCAGGACTGGCTGCGGACACGCGACACCGAAGGGCTGCTCGCCGAGCGCTACCGGGCCGCCGAAGGGCTCCAGCTCCGCCAGGAGGCCACCATGGGCGACGAGGGCTGGGCCGTGGACCGGCAGGTCCTCGCCATGCCGCACGGGCTGCGCTGGACCGAGGAGATCGACCCGTTGGTGCTGGCCCTGGTCGGCGGCGCGAACGGCCGGTTGTCGCTGCGTGACCAGCTCGCGCTGCTCGCCGCCGCGCACGACGTGGCGGCGGAGGAACTGGCCGAGGCTGCCGGCCCGATCGTGGCACACCTGGTGGAGCGCGGCATCATCGAGCCGGTCACCGCCTGATGCGGGCGGTGGTGCAGACGGTCGGCCGGGCCAGCGTCACGGTCGACGGCGAGGTCGTCGGCGAGGTCACCGACGGGCTGCTGGTGCTGCTCGGGGTGACCCACACCGACACCCCGGAGACCGCGCGGACCATGGCCCGAAAGGTCCACGAACTGCGCATCCTGGACGACGAGCGCAGCGCGGCGGACACCGGTGCCGGCATCCTGGTGGTCAGCCAGTTCACCCTCTACGGCGACGCCCGCCGGGGCCGCCGGCCGAGCTGGACCGCCGCCGCCCCGGCAGAGGTGGCGGAACCCCTGGTAACGGCGGTCGTCGAGGCGCTACGCGAGCGCGGCGCCCCGGTAGCAACGGGCCGCTTCCGCACCCACATGCTGGTGGAAAGCCTCAACATAGGCCCCCGCACCCTCCTCCTAGACCTCTAACCCACCCAACCCTCACCCCACCCAACCCTCACCCCACCCACCCCGCTCCCACCCCGCCCACCCCGTTGATCAAGAGGTTTGCGTCGTCCGGAGCCCGGAGCCTGACGTAAACCTCTTGATCAACTGTGCGCCAGGGCGGGTCCGGGGGTGGGGGTGGGGGTGGGGGTCAGAAGAATAGGCCGCGGCGTTGGATGGACTGGCGGAGCCAGCCGTCGAGCTGGGCGGCCCAGTCCGTGTTGTGTGCCGTGGCGTGGGGGACGGTGAAGCGGCCGAAGGCATCCCGGCCCTCGGTGAGGACGCCGCCCCGCTTGTCGATCTCCAGCACCACCTGCACCTGCTGCGGGTCGGTGACGAAGGTGACCTCCAGCTGGTTGATCGCCCGGGCGTACTGCGGCGCCGGGTAGAACTCGATCTCCTGGTAGAACGGCAGGGTCTGCCGTACCCCGTAGATGTGGCCCCGCTCGTTGTCGGCGCGGGCGAACCGGAAGCCCAGCCGCAGCAACGCCTCCAGCAGCGCCTCCTGGGCCGGCAGCGGGTGCACCGCCACCGCGTCCAGGTCGCCCTTGTCCACCGCGCGGGCCACCTCCAGCTCGGTGCGCAGGCCCATCGTCATCCCGTGCAGGTGCTGCCCGTACAGCTCGGTCAGCGGCGTCTCCCACGGCACGTCGAAGCGGAAGGGCACGTCGTAGCGCTGCCCCGGCTCCAGCCGGAACGCCCCCGTCAGTTGGCGGCGCTGGAACTCCTGGGTGGTCTCGTAGTCGTTGTCACCGCTCTCCACCTCGACCCGGGTGACCAGGCCCAGCGCGACATACTCGACGTCCACCGGGTGCTCGCCGCCGGCCACGTGGACGGTGCCCTCCAACTGCCCGCCGGGGCGGCAGTTCGGGTTCGCCAGGATCGTCTCCACCGACGGGCCGCCCACACCCATCGCCTGCATGAGCCGCTTGAAGACCACGACACCCTCCAGTCTCTCGGCGGTCGGTCGCCGCAGCGACCGACCGTGTGACCGGCCAGGACGGCCGACCGCTGGCACGGTAACCGGGGTCGGCAAGCCGCAGGCGCGCGGACACCCCTATTATCCGTGTCGGTTCCCCGATCGCCTCACTCCCGTTTCACGCCCGACTTGCCAGAGTGTGTGTCACCGGCGCCACTGGGCCGGCAAGACGGCACCGACGTGGACACGGGAGAACAGAGATGGTCCTGCAGATGACCGAGAACCAGATCGGCCCGGCCGTCACCACCGACGCCGAGTTCGGCACCGACACCCTGACCGACCTGGACGCCACCGACGAGCGCGGCATCTCCACGGACCTGGTCCGGGCCTACCTCAACGGCATCGGGCGCACCAAGCTGCTCACCGCCGCGCAGGAGGTCGAGCTGTCCCGCCGGATCGAGGCCGGGCTCTTCGCCGAGGAGAAGCTGGCAACCTGCACGCCGGTGTCCACCGAGCTGCGGTCCGACCTGGAGCTGATCGTCTCCGAGGGCCGCGCGGCCAAGGACCACCTGCTCGAGGCGAACCTGCGCCTCGTCGTCAGCATCGCCAAGCGGTACACCGGCCGGGGGATGGCGTTCCTGGACCTGATCCAGGAGGGCAACCTGGGCCTGATCCGGGCGGTCGAGAAGTTCGACTACACCAAGGGTTTCAAGTTCTCCACGTACGCCACCTGGTGGATCCGGCAGGCGATCACCCGGGCGATGGCCGACCAGGCCCGCACCATCCGCATCCCGGTGCACATGGTCGAGCAGGTCAACCGGATGGTCCGGGCCCGCCGCGAGTTGGCCGTCACGCTGGGCCGCGAGCCCACCGTCGCCGAGGTCGCCAGGGCCATGGGCGTCCCCGAGTTCCAGGTCATCGAGCTGATCTCGTACGACCGGGAGCCGGTCAGCCTCGACCAGGCCGTCGGCGAGGACGGCGAGAGTGCCCTCGGCGACTTCGTCGCCGCCGTGGACCCGTCCGCCCGGCCGGGTGAGGCCGCCGCCGACGGCGAGCTGCGCAACGAGGTCCGGATCGTGCTGGCCACCCTGTCCCAGCGGGAGCAGGCCGTGATCCGGCTCCGGTTCGGCCTGGACGACGGTCGGCAGCGCACCCTGGACGAGGTGGGCAGGGAGTTCGGCCTGTCCCGGGAGCGGATCCGGCAGATCGAGAAGGTGACGCTGCTGAAGCTGCGCGCCCCGGAGCGGGCACAGCGCCTGGAGGCGTTCGCCTGCTGAGCGGTCGCGTCGCAAGGAGGGGCCCTGGCGGTTCGCCGGGGCCCCTCGCGCGTGGGCGGCGCCGCCGATTCCCCACCTGACGGCCCGTCATGCTCAACCGGCCCCTCGCGTATGGCCGGCGCCCGCCCGGACCCCGGCGACGCTGCCCCTCACAGCCGGCGGGGGCCGGTGTCGGGGCGGGCGCCGGCGGTGCCGGTACGGACGGTGGCGTGCAGCACGGAGACTCCGTCCGGGCGGGCCAGCACCGGGTTGAGGGTGAGGGAGCGGACCCGGGGCTGCTCGTCGGCGAGCCGACCGACCCGCAGCAGCAGCTCCGCCAGGGCCGCCCGGTCCACCGGGGCCGCCCCGCGGTACCCGCGCAGCAGCGGCGCGGCCCGGGGCGCGTCGACCAGCTCGGCGGCGTCGGAGTCGGTCAGCGGCACCGCCCGCCAGGCCCGGTCGCCGAGCAGCTCGGTGGCGACGCCGCCGAGGCCGAACCCGACCACCGGCCCGAACGCCGGGTCCTCCACCAGCTCCACCACACAGGGCACTCCGGACGGGACCATCGCCTGCACCAGGACGTCCGCGCCGAAGGCCGCCGCCATCTCCGCGTACGCCCGGCGGAGGGCCGGCTCGTCGGCCAGGTCGAGGCGGACCGCGCCCAGGTCGAGGCGGTGCCGCAGCCCGGCGGCGGCGGCCTTCAGCGCCACCGGCCAGCCGAGCGTCCCGGCGGCGGCCACCGCCTCGTCGGCCGAGCGCGCCGGCGCGGAGGGCACCACGTCGATCCCGTACGCGCCGAGCAGGCCTGCCGGGTCGGCGCCGTCGGCCCGCAGCGCGGCCTGGGCGGCGGCGGGATCGATCCGGGGCAGCTCGGGCAACACGCCGGGCGGGCGACGCAGCCACTCGGCGTACGTCGTGACCCGGCCCAGGGCACGCACCGCCTCCTCCACGCTCGGGTACGCCGGCACCCCGGACGGGGGCCGACCGGTGAGGAACGTGGCCACCACCGGCCGGCCTGCGCCGAGCGCGCCGGGCAGGGCGGCTGCGAAGTCGGCCTCGGGGTCGGTGAGCTGCCCGGGCAGCGGCGGGGCGAAGACCACGACGAGGGCGTCCACGCCGTCGTCGGCGGCGGCGACGCCGAGCGCTGCGGCGAACTCGGCCGCCCCGGCCTGGGGCCCCACGTCGGACGGATAGCCGGCGGCCACGGTCAGCCCCTGCGCGGCGCACGCCGTGGCGGCCAGGCCGGTCAGCGCCGAGGAGTTGCCCACCACACCGACCCGCCGGCCGGCCGGCAGCGGCTGGTGGGCCAGCAGCACGCCGACGTCGAGCAGCTCGGCGACGGTGTCCACCCGGATCACCCCGGACTGGGTGAACAGGGCGCTGACCGCGACCGCGTCCGGGCCGGGGGCGTCGGCGTTCAGCCCGGGCGGGCGGGCCGGGGAGGCCAGCGCCACCACCGGCTTGTCCCGGCCGATCCGCCGGGCCAGCCGGGCGAACTTGCGCGGGTTGCCGAACGTCTCCAGGTACAACATGATCACGTCGGTGCCGGAGTCGTCCTGCCAGTACTGGAGCAGGTCGTTGCCGGAGACGTCGGCCCGGTTGCCGGCCGAGACGAAGCTCGAAACGCCCAGGCCCCGCCGGTGCGCCTCGGCTAGCAGGGCCACCCCGAACGCCCCGGACTGGCTGAAGATGCCCACCCGGCCGGGCGCCGGCAGCGCCGGGGCGAGGGTCGCGTTGAGGCGCACCGCCTCGTCGGTGTTGGCCACGCCGAGGCAGTTCGGGCCGATGACCCGCATGCCGGCGGCGTGCGCCGCGCGGACCAGGGCCCGCTGGGCCGCCGCGCCAGCCGCGCCTGCCTCGGCGAAGCCGGCGGAGATCACCACCAGGCCGTGCGCGCCGGCCGCCGCCGCGTCGGCCACCACCGCGCCGACCGCCTCCGGGGCCACCGCGACCACCGCCAGGTCGATCGCCGGGCCGGCGTCGACCGCCGAGGGGTACGCGGGCAGCCCCGCGACCGTCGCCGCGCTCGGGTGCACGGGCACCACCGCCCCGGTGAACCCGCCGTCGCGCAGGTGCCCGAGCAGCGCCGCGCCGACACCCTGGCCGGTGGCGCTGGCCCCGTACACGGCGACGCCCCGGGGGGCGAGCAGCCGGGCGATGGAACGCGCCTCGGTGCGGTGCTCCCGGCCGCGCTGCACCTCCAGCGTCTGTTCCGTCGGGGCGATCGGGAAGCTCAGGTGCACAACGCCGTCGGCGTACTGGCGCTGGACCTGGTAGCCGAAGTCGGCGAAGACCCTCAGCATCGCCCCGTTGGCCGGGAGCACCTCAGCGACGAAGCGCACGATCCCGGCCCGCCGGGCGGCGTCGGCCAGGTGCTCCAGCAGCACCGAGCCGATCCCCCGGCCCTGGTAGGCGTCCTCCACCACGAACGCCACCTCGGCCTCGGGGGCCTGCGGGCCGAGCCGCTCGTACCGGCCGACGGCGACGATCCGGTCGGCGGCCAGCACCACGAACGCCTCCCGGTCCCGGTGGTCGACCACCACGAACCGCCGCAGGTCCCGCTCCGGGATCCGCGGGTACGGCGAGAAGTAGCGCAGGTAGCGGGTGCGCTCGGAGAACCGCGAGTGCATCGCCACGATGCCCGGCGCGTCGTCCGGGCGGATCGGCCGCAGCCCGACGGTCGCGCCGTCGCTGAGCAGCACGTCCACCGGCTGGTCGACAGTGGTCACGCCTTCGGTCCCTCCCCGGGTGCGTCGGCTCAGTCGCGCGGGTCGTACGGATCGAGCCCGAGCAACGGGAACACCGCCTTGCGGGTCGCCGCGACGGCCCGGTCCACCGAGTTCGGCTCGCCCGTCGGCTGCCACGGCTCGTACGCCGGGTCGACGTCGTCGGTCATCCGCAGCGGCACCTCCCGCCCGGGGCGGCGCTCGGCGGCCAGCCGCCGCCAGCCCGGCGGGGTCGGCGTGGCCGGGTCGACCGGGTCGCCGGTGGCCACCGCCAACAGGTGGGTCCACGCCCGTGGCACCACCTCGACCAGGGCGTACCCGCCGCCGCCGGTGGCCACCCAGCGGCCCTCGCACAGCTCGTCGGCGAGCGCCCGCAGGGCGACGTAGGTGGCCCGCTGCCCGTCGACGGAGAGGAGCAGGTCGGCGAGGGGGTCGATCCGGTGCCCGTCGGCGCCGCACTGGGTCACCAGGATCTGCGGCCGGAACGCGCGCAGCACCGACGGCACGATCGCGTGGAACGCGCGCTGCCAGCCGGTGTCGTCGACGCCGGGCGGCAGCGGCACGTTGACGGCGCTGCCCTCCGCGCCAGGGCCGCCGGTCTCGTCGGGGAAGCCGGTGCCGGGGAACAGGGCCAGCGGGGTCTCGTGCAGGCTGACCGTGAGCACCCGGGGATCGTGGTAGAAGATCTCCTGCACGCCGTCGCCGTGGTGCACGTCCACGTCCACGTACGCGACCCGCTGCGCACCGAGGTCGAGCAGTCGGGCGATCGCGACCGCGGGGTCGTTGTAGACGCAGAAGCCGGCGGCCCGGTCCGGCATGGCGTGGTGCAGCCCCCCGGCCACGTTGACCGCGCGTCGTGCCTCGCCCCGCCAGACCGCCTCGGCGGCGGCAACGGTGGCCCCGGCGATCAGCGCGCTGGACTCGTGCATCCCGGCGAAGACCGGGTTGTCGGAGGTGCCCAGCCCGTAGCCGGCGAAGAGCGGGTCGCGGGGGGCGATCCGCACCGCGTCCAGGTAGCGCGGGTCGTGCACCCGGGTCAGCAGGGCGTCGTCGGCCGGCTGGGGGGCGACCAGTCGAACCCCTGGCCGGTCGAGGACGCCCAGCTCACGGGCGAGCGCGACGGTCAGCTCCACCCGGACCGGATCGAGCGGATGGTCACCCATGTCGTAGGCGAGCAGGGCCTCATCCCACACCACCACAGTGTCCTCGGACATGGGCCCATCGTCGCACGAGCACCGGCGGTCGCCCATCGAACGCGCTGCCCCTGCGGCCGGTGTCGGCCGAGGTGGGAGCGACGACCCGGGGCGGGCAGACAGCCCGGGCGGTCAGCCGCCGGTGGCGACGGGGCGGGACGGGTCGGCGACCCAGTTGCTCCACGACCCCACGTAGAGCGCGGCGTCCGGGCGGCCGGCGAGGTGCAGGGCGAGCACGGCCTGCGCGGCGGTCACCCCGGACCCGCAGTACGCCCCGACCGGTGCGGCGTCGGTGACCCCGGCTGCGGCGAACCGGTCCCGCAGCACGGCTGCGGCGGGGAACCGCCCGTCCGGGTCGACGTATCCGCCGGCGGGCAGGCTCACCGCGCCCGGGACGTGCCCGGCGACGGGGTCGATCGGCTCGGTCTCGCCCCGGTAGCGCGCCGCGGCCCGCACGTCGAGCAACACCCCGGAGCCGGCGGCGGCGAGCGCGGCGGCGGCGCCGGTGTCCAGCACCGGCAGCTCCCCCGGCCGGACCGGCACGTCGCCGGGCGACGGGGCGGGGACCTCCGTGGACACGGGCAGGCCGGCGGCCACCCAGGCCGGGAAGCCGCCGTGCAGCAGCCGCACCGGCCGGTGCCCGGCCCAGCGGAGCGTCCACCACGCCCGGGCGGCGGCCACCCCGTCGCCGCCGTCGTACACCACGACGGGGTGACCGGCGCGGACCCCGGCGGCCCGCAGCGCGGCCTGGAGGGCGGCGGGGTCGGGCAGCGGGTGCCGACCGGCGGCGCCGGGCGGCCCGCACAGGTCGGTGTCGAGGTCGACGAAGACGGCACCGGGAAGGTGACCGGCGGCGTAGTCGTCGCGGCCGGGCGGGCCGGCGAGCCGCCAGCGGACGTCGAGCAGGGTGGGCGGATCGGCGTGATCGAGCTCGGCGGCGAGCCGGTCGGCCTCGACCAGCGGTTCCTCGGTACCGGACATGACGTCCAGTCAACACCATCCGGGCGGCCACCTCGCGATTCGCCGGAGAGCGTTGTCCACGGCGCGGGGTAGCATCGACCTCCTGGAGGTCCGCTGACGTGAATGACCTGGTCGACACGACCGAGATGTACCTTCGCACCATCCTTGAACTCGAAGAGGAGGGTGTGCCGCCGCTGCGTGCCCGCATTGCCGAACGGTTGAGCCAGAGCGGCCCCACCGTCAGCCAGACCGTCGCGCGGATGGAGCGCGACGGGCTGCTCACCGTCGAGGGTGACCGGCACCTGACGCTGACCGCGCTGGGCCGCAACGCCGCCGTTTCCGTGATGCGCAAGCACCGGCTCGCCGAGCTGCTGCTGGTCAACGTCATCGGGATGCCCTACGAGGAGGCCCACGAGGAGGCCTGCCGGTGGGAGCACGTGATGAGCGACGCGGTGGAGAAGCGGGTCTACGACCTGCTCAACCGACCGACCCGCTCGCCGTACGGCAACCCCATCCCGGGCCTGGAGGAGCTGGGCACCCCGGAGACGCCGGCCGACGGCACCGAGGGCGAGCGCAACCTGGCCTTCCCCGGGCTGTCCGGCCCGGTGGTGGTGCGGCGCATCTGCGAGAGTGTGCAGACCGACTCCGACGTGCTGCGCCAGCTGCACGCCGCCGGGGTCGACCCGGGCGCCACGGTGACCGTGGCCCAGGAGCGCGACGGCGTCTTCATCAACCGCTCCGGCGATCGGATCCGGCTGCCCCGCGAGGTCGCCTCCCGGGTGTTCGTCGCCGGTCGCTGACGCCCCAGCCCCAGCCCTGACCCTGACGCGCCCGGTCGGTGTCCGGTCGGCCCCACGCCGCCGGCCCGCCCGGGCTCACAGCGCCCGGGTGTCGACCGTCTGCGCCAGGCCGACGAGCCGTTCCGCCAGCTCGTCGGCGGCGGCGCGGTCGGTGCCCTTCGGCAGCGTCCAGCGCAACGTGGCGAGCCGGTCGTCGGCGGCCAGCCAGCCGACCTCGGCGACCGGCCCGTGGCCGTCGGCGGCGGAGGCGGTCCGCCGGTAGCCGGCCTGGCCCAGCTTGCTGACCTTCCGGGCCCCGCCCGGCCGCACGTCGGCGGTGAAGCCCGCCACGTCGATCGAGGTGTCGCTGACGGTGAGCGCCAGCTCGGGCAGCAGCGCGCGCTCCGCCCGGACCACGCAGGTGTGCGTGTCGCCGCGCGAGCTGGACGCCGCCACGTCGAACCGTTCCCCGGTGTGCTCCTCGATCACCGCGAAGTCGAGCAGCCGGCACGCGCCGCCCGAGGAGGCCGCCGGCACGTCGAGCACGACCGGCTCGACCCGGGGCACCGCCACCGGCTCGGGATCCTGGGCGGCGCACCCCGACACCACCAGCGCCGCAACGCCCGCGAGGCAGATCCGACCGCGCACGCCCCACCTCCACCATCCCCGGCGGGCTCCCGCCGGTTGTCGTCGGACACCGTACGGGCTGCCCGCGTCGGACGGAAGCCCTCAGTCGGTCACGTACGGGCAGTGTCGGCAGCCGCGCCCGCAACAGGTGCCCCGGCGGGCCAGGAAGCCGGCGGTGAGCACGAACAGCCCGGTGTCCGGGTCGGGGTAGCCGGCCTCCCCCGTGGCCAGCGCGGCGGCGTGCGCGGCGAGGATCCGCTCCCGGTGCGGGTGCTCCGGCGACAGCCGCGACGGGTGCGGCTCGGTCAACGGCCGGGCCGCCAACGGCCGCCGCTCTGCACTCACCGCGCCAGTGTAGGTACGTCGCCTACCGACCGACCCCCTACGGACCGCCCCGGCCTCCCGGCCGCCCGGCCAGCCGGCGGTCGGGTTCAGCCGGCCACCCGCCGGTCCGGGTTCAGCCGCGCCGGGCGAACTCGGCGGCGATCCCCGCCCGGTCCGCGCCCGCCGCGAGCAGCACCCGCAGCAGCACCTTCGCCTTGTACGGGTCGAGCAGCCCGCCGTTGACCAGCCCACGCCGCTGGAGGTCGGTCTCCGACCCCACCGCCCCGTACGTGTGCCGCAGCACCGCCCCGGCCCCGGTGCGCGAGGTGAGTACCACCGGCACCCGCTCCGCCAGTTCTCCGAGCACCGGGGCGAGCGCAGGCGGGACGTGTCCGACGCCGAACCCGGCCACGACCACCCCGTCCCGGCCCCGGAACAGGTTGGTGACGAGGTCGGTGTCCTCGTCGAGGGTGACGGTGTGCAGGGCCACCCGGACCGCGTCGAGCCGGTCGGCTTCCACCCCGGGCACCGGGGGCAGCCGACGCGGCCGGGTCAGCACCCGCACCTCCCCCTCGACGACGTGCCCGAGCGGCCCGGTGTTCGGCGAGACGAATGCCCCGGTGCTGGTGCTGTGCGTCTTGCGGACCCAGCGGGCGGCGTGCACCTCGTCGTGACACACGACCAGTGCCCCCAGGTCGCGGGCGGCCGGGGCGGCGGCCACCCGGGCTGCCGCGAGCAGATTCGCCGGGCCGTCCGCACCGGCGAGGGTGGGGTTGCGCATCGCGCCGGTGAAGACGAGCGGCTCCGGGTGTGGCCAGAGCAGGTCGGCCAGGAACACCGTCTCCTCCAGCGTATCGGTGCCCTGGGTCACCACCACCCCGGCCGCGCCGCCGGCCACCGCCGACGATGCCGCGTCGACCAGGTCCAGGATCTGCCGGTACGTGAGGTCCGCGCTGGGCACCGCCCGCGCGTCGCGTACGTCGATCGGATGGCCGAGGTCGGCGAGGCCCGGCACGGCGGCGACCAGGTCGGCCCCGACGAGCCGGGCGACCACCCCGCCCTCGGCGGACCCGGCCATCGCGATGGTTCCGCCGAGGGTGAACAGGACGACGGTCACCGCCCGGCCTCCCCACCGGGCCGGCGGACCAGCAGGTACGCCTGCGGGCCGCGCTCGTACCCCTCGGGCTCGCGGAGCAGGCGGGCGTGCACGGCGAACCCGGCCTCGGCGAGCTGCGCGGCGACCCGGTCCGGCGGCAGCCAGTGCACATCGTAGGAGACGGTGTGGCCGTACGCCTGCTCAAGGCGGATGCGCTCGTCGCCGGCCTTGAACGCGAGCAGCAGCTCACCGCCCGGGGCGAGCACCCGGTGGAACTCGGCGAAGACGCCGGGGAGCAGCTCCGGCGGCAGGTGGATGATCGAGTACCAGGCGACCAGGCCGGCGAGGCTGCCATCGGGCAACGGCAGGTCGGTCATCGACCCGACGGCGAAGCGCAGCCCAGGCCAGGTGTCCCGGGCGACCGCGACCATCCCCGGGGAGAGGTCGAGCCCCGCGACGTCCAGCCCCAGGTCGCGCAGGTGGGCGGTGATCCGGCCGGTGCCGCAGCCGACCTCGACGACCGGCCCCGCGTTGCCGACCAGCTCGGCGAAGGTGTCCAGCAGCGCCCGTTCCAGCGGCTTGCCCGCCAGCTCGCCGTGCACCAGTCGGGCGTAGTCGACGGCCACCGTGTCGTACGCGGCGCGGGTCTCCCGCAGCCATCCCGGTTCCCCCATGACCGGCCACCCTAGCGCGGCGGAACCGCCGTGGGGGCACCGGCGCGGGTCAGTCGGTCAGCACCAGCCACGTCCGGCCGTCGATCAGCTCCCGGGCGGCGTCGAGGTGCCCGGCGTGGCAGGCGGTCTCGGTGATCACGTGCAGGACCGTCCGGCGCAGGGTGTGCGGCGGCAGGCCCGGGAAGACCTCCTCCGGCCACCAGGCCGGGTCGGCGTCCAGGTCGGTGCCGGCGATCACCGCGTCGGCCAGCTCCGCCTCCCGCCGGTACAGGTCGAACACCGCTGCGGCCGGCGTCTCCGCGTCGACCCGCCAGGCGTCGGCCCCGGACTCCAGGTCGACGCGCTCGCCGGCGACGACGGCCCGGAACCAGAACCGCTCGACGTCGAGGGCGAGGTGGCGGACCAGCCCCAGACAGGACCAGCCGGACGGCAGCACCGGCCGGCGCAGGGCCTCCTCGGGAAGACCGTCCAGGGTGCCGAGCACGTGGTGACGCTGGGAGCGAAGCGCCGCCAGCAGCGCCGCCCGTTCCTCACCGTGGGACATCCGGGGCCTCCGTTTCCGCGGGTACGCGCGCCGTCAGCTCGACGAACGGGCCGGACCGCCCAGCCTGGGCGAACCAGGTGATCGCCTGCCCGTGCGAGCGGGTCCAGGCCAGCGGCGTGCCGTCCAGCGCGAGCACGTTGTGCAGCGCGCCGTCCGGCGGGTCGGGCAGGCCGTCGTACCCCAGCACGTCCGGCGCCTCGTTCGAGATCCAGTGCCCGGGCAGCCCGCGTACCACCTCGACGAACGCCTCCCGGCGCGGCGGCGACACCTGGTAGAGCACGGAGGTGTGGAACACCACCAGCGTCGCGCCGGCCGGCGCCCGCGCGGCCAGGGCCGGCAGGTCGTCCACCAGGTCGCCGCGTACCAGCAGCGGCGGGTCGGACGCGGCGACGGACGCGGCGGCCCGCAGCCGGGCGCGGCGGTGCGTGTGCTCCGGCCAGACGAGCGCGTCCAGCCAGGCGACGTCGGCCGGGTCGGTGACGTCGAGCGGGTTCAGGTCCAGGCCGGCCCGCCACACCACCTCGGGCCGGCGGTCGGGCGGCATCGTCCCGGTGAGCGCGCAGTCGAGGACCGGCTCGCCCGCGCCGAGCAAATGGTCGCCGTAGCGGTAGGCGTACCGGTCCGGGTGGAGGCAGAGCCCGGCGGACGCTCCGACCTCCAGCAGGGCGAGCGGCTGCGGCAGCGCGGCGAGCACCGGCAGCAGCACGGCGCACCGCCCGGCCTCGTTGGTCTGGGTGGCTCGGATGCGCAGCTCCGCCTCGATCGCCGGCCAGTGCGCCACCGCGAAGTCGCGGAACGCGGCCGGGTCCTCGACCGGGCCGCCGAGGAACCGTACGACGCCGAACAGCAGGTTGGGCTGCCGCCTGGCCGGCGGGAGCGTGTCGAGCAGCGCGAGCACCCCGACGTCACGGGAGACCGCCAGGGCCAGGCGCTCGTACGCGGGCGACACGCCGTGCGCCTCGCGGGCGGCGAACTCGGCGTAGCCGGCGGCGGTCGATGGGGCTTCCTGGATCACCGGGACAGCGTAGGGATGCGCGATGCCATTGACATGGCGCCTTCGTTCCCTCCGGTCTGATCCCGGCTCACGAGCCCCGGGCGCGTCAACGCCCGGGGCTCGTTGCCTTCTGTCAGCTGCAGCCGCTGGTGGAGCCGCAGCCCTCGCAGACGTAGCAGCTGCCGGCCGGGCGCATCTTCGTACCGCAGGTGAAGCAGAGCGGCGCGTCGGCGGCCTTGCCGATCACGGCCTCCAGCAGCTCAGTGCTGGAGCCGACCGACGGGGCCGGCCTGGCGGCGGCGACGTCGGCGGTCTCCGGCGCCTCGACCGGGGCGGAGGAGGCCATCGCGGTCAGCTCCGCACCGCTGACCAACGCGCTCTCCGCCTCCGCCTCGGCCCGCAGCTGGGCGGCCCGCTCCTTGGCGGTGAAGATGCCCAGCTCGGCGCGGCCCTCGTACGGCAGGAAGTCCAGGGCCAGGCGACGGAAGATGTAGTCCATCACCGAGGCGGCCATCCGCACGTCCGGGTCGTCGGTCATGCCGGCCGGCTCGAAGCGCATGTTGGTGAACTTGCTGACGTACGTCTCCAGCGGAACTCCGTACTGGAGGCCGATGGAGATGGCCACCGAGAAGGCATCCATCACGCCGGCCAGGGTCGAGCCCTGCTTCGACATCTTGAGGAAGACCTCGCCGAGGCCGTCGTCCGGGTAGGACGACGCGGTGAGGTACCCCTCGGCGCCGCCGACGGAGAAGCTGACCGTCTGCGACGGGCGCTTCTTCGGCAGCCGCTTGCGCACCGGGCGGTACTCGACGACCTTCTCCACCACCGGCGCGACGGCGGTGGTCGCGGCCGGGGCCGCGGTCTTGTTCGGCTTGGCCACGGACAGCGGCTGGCCGACCTTGCAGTTGTCCCGGTAGATGGCCAGCGCCTTGAGGCCGAGCTTCCAGCCCTCGAAGTAGATCTTCTCGACGTCGGCGACGGTGGCCTGCTCCGGCATGTTGACCGTCTTGGAGATCGCGCCGGAGATGAACGGCTGGACGGCCGCCATCATCCGCACGTGCCCCATCGGCGCGATGGACCGCTCGCCCATGGCGCAGTCGAAGACCGGGTAGTGCTCCGGCTTGAGGCCGGGGGCGTCCACCACGTGGCCGTGGTCGGCGATGTGCTCGACGATCGCCTCGACCTGCTCCTCGGGGTAGCCGAGGCTGCGCAGGGCGCGCGGGACGGTCTGGTTGACGATCTGCATCGACCCGCCGCCGACCAGCTTCTTGAACTTGACCAGCGCCAGGTCCGGCTCGACGCCGGTGGTGTCGCAGTCCATCATCAGGCCGATGGTGCCGGTCGGAGCCAACACTGCGGCCTGCGAGTTGCGCCAGCCGAACTTGTCGCCGATCTTGTTGCCCTGGGTCCACTGCTTGGTCGCCTCGCGGACGATCGCGGTGGCCACCGTGCTGGTGGGCTTGATCTCGTCGTTGGCGGCGGCGTGCTTGCGCATGACCCGCTTGTGCGGCTCGGCGTTGCGGGCGTAGCCGTCGTACGGGCCGACGATGCCGGCCAGCTCGGCCGAGCGGCGGTACGCCGTGCCGGTCATCAGCGAGGTGATCGAGGCGGCGACCGAGCGGCCCTGCTCCGAGTCGTACGGCTGACCGGTGGCCATCAGCAGGGCGCCGAGGTTGGCGTACCCGATGCCGAGCTGCCGGTAGGCGCGGGTGGTCTCGCCGATCTTCTCGGTCGGGAAGTCGGCGAAGCAGATCGAGATGTCCATCGCGGTGATGACGAACTCGACGGACCTGACGAACTTCTCCACCTCGAAGCCACCGTCCGCGCGGAGGAACTTCATCAGGTTGAGCGAGGCCAGGTTGCACGAGGAGTTGTCCAGGTGCAGGTACTCCGAGCACGGGTTCGACGCGGTGATCCGGCCGGTCTCCGGGCAGGTGTGCCAGTCGTTGATGGTGTCGTCGTACTGCAGGCCGGGGTCGGCGCACTCCCAGGCGGCGGTCGAGATGGCACGGAACAGCTTCTTCGCGTTGATCGTCTCGATCGTCGCCCCGTCGAGTCGACCCCGCAGGTCGAAACCGCCGTCGTTCTCCACCGCCGTCATGAACTCGTCGGAGACCCGGACCGAGTTGTTGGCGTTCTGGTACTGCACGCTGACGATGTCGGCTCCGCCGAGGTCCATGTCGAACCCGGCGTCGCGCAGCGCGCGGATCTTGTCCTCCTCGCGCGCCTTGGTGACCACGAACTCCTGGATGTCCGGGTGGTCCACGTCGAGGATGACCATCTTGGCCGCGCGCCGGGTGGCGCCGCCGGACTTGATGGTGCCGGCGGAGGCGTCCGCGCCGCGCATGAAGCTGACCGGGCCGGAGGCGTTGCCGCCGGAGGAGAGCAACTCCCGGGAGGAACGGATCCGGGACAGGTTGACCCCGGAGCCGGAGCCGCCCTTGAAGATCAGCCCCTCCTCCTTGTACCAGTCGAGGATCGAGTCCATCGAATCATCCACAGAAAGGATGAAACACGCCGATACCTGCTGGGGCGACGGCGTGCCGACGTTGAACCAGACCGGCGAGTTGAAGCTGAACACCTGGTGCAGCAGCATCCAGGTCAGCTCGTGGGCGAACACCTCGGCGTCGGCCGGGGTGGCGAAGTAGCCGTGCTCCTCGCCCGCCTTGCGGTAGGTGCTGACCACCCGGTCGATGAGCTGCCGCAGCGACCACTCCCGATCCGGGGTACCCACCGCGCCCCGGAAGTACTTGGTGGTCACGATGTTGGCCGCGTTCACGCTCCAGGACACGGGGAACTCGACCCCGCGCTGCTCGAAGTTGATCGAGCCGTCCCGCCAGTTCGTCATCACGACGTCGCGACGCTCCCACGCCACCTCGTCGTAGGGGTGGACCCCGTCGGTCGTCCACACCCGCTCGATCTTGAGGCCCGCGCCGGCCTTCGTCCGCGTCCGGCTGGCTGTCACGCCGTCCCCCGCCATCTCATCCGCCCCCTCGTCTGCGCGGTCACCCGCCGCGCGTCGCACTGTCAGCAATTCAGGAAAAGCTCAAACGGTACGGTCGGCGGCCCCCGCCGCCGCCCCGGCGTCGCCGTCCGCCCCGACGCCCCTCCGGGCGCGGGCGGCGGCGCGCAGCGTCTCGATCTCGCGCTCGAAGTCGGTCAGCGAGTCGAACGAGCGGTAGACGCTGGCGAAGCGGAGGTACGCCACCTCGTCCAGGTCCCGCAGCGGGCCGAGGATCGCCAGCCCCACGTCGTGGCTGGGGATCTCGGCGGCCCCCTTGGCCCGGATGGCCTCCTCGACCTTCTGGGCGAGCAGGGCGATGGAGTCCTCGTCGACCGGCCGCCCCTGGCACGCCTTGCGCACCCCACCGCCGATCTTGGTACGACTGAACGGCTCGGTCACCCCGCTGCGCTTGACCACCGCGAGCACCGCCTCCTCGACGGTGGTGAACCGCTTGCCGCACTCCGGGCAGGACCGCCGTCGGCGGATCAACTGGCCGTCGTCGGCCTCCCGCGAGTCGACGACCCGGGAGTCGGCGTGCCGGCAGTACGGGCACCGCATCGCCTGACCTCCTTCGTCAACGGCGGGCACACCGGGCACCCCACCCCCGGACGCGCACACAACCGCGGCGCCGGCCCCGCAGGGGGCCGCCACCGGGTGCGGCAGCTGAGAGTGCGGTCGGTAGTTGAACCCAACCTGTAGGCGACTTACGCCCATGTGACTACTACATCTAGGGGTCGACCGTATGCGCCCGGCGGACCGAAATCAAGTTCGCCGACCCGCCCGGCGCGTCATCAGGATCACGTCCCGCACTCCCCCTCCCCGGCTCGCCGAAAGCCCCAACGCGGGACCGCTCCCCCCGGTCACGGCCGACCGGCCGAGGGCGGGAAACCGCGGGCAGGGAACGCCGGAACTCGAACTGGTGTTCGAGGGCCGCGTACCATTTACCAGAACAGGCGTTCGGATTTCCCGCTTTCTCGCTCCGACACGCCGGCGAAGGTCGTACAGATGTTTGAAAATGACCGATCCCACCTATACGGTCAAGAACAACCGGACGTGGCGGGTTCCGCCCCGCCCCGGTTGCCACACGCACCACGAGCCGCCGAGGCACCCAGCGCCGACCAGGGAGGACGGACGTGACCGAGGACCGGGCCAGCCGGCCGAAGAACCCGCAGCAGATCGCCGAGGCGGGTCCACCGGCCACTCGGCGCCCCCGCGCCGCGCGCAGCCGGACCGGGCAGCCGGCCGTGCGAGCGGTCACCCCGGTGGTCAGCAGCTTCCCCGACCCGGCCACGGTCGACCTCACCGCCCGGCAGCGTCGCATCCTGGAGTTCATCCGCACCTGGGTCGATCGGCACGGATACCCGCCGAGCGTGCGGGAGATCGGCGAGGCCGTCGGTCTCGTCTCCCCGTCCAGCGTCGCCTACCAGCTCAAGGAGCTGGAGAAGAAGGGCTTCCTGCGCCGCGACCCGAACCGGCCGCGCGCGGTGGACGTCCGGGCCCCCAGCGACATGATCGACGATGAGGCGTCCCGCTCGCAGCGGCCCACCCCGGCGTACGTGCCGATGCTGGGCCGGATCGCCGCCGGTGGGCCGATCCTCGCCGAGCAGGCGGTGGAGGACATCTTCCCCCTCCCCCGCGAGCTGGTGGGCGAGGGCGAGGTCTTCATGCTCCAGGTCAAGGGCGACTCGATGCTCGACGCCGCGATCTGCGACGGGGACTGGGTGGTGGTCCGGCAGCAGCCGACCGCCGACTCCGGCGAGATCGTCGCGGCGATGCTCGACGGCGAGGCGACGGTGAAGACCTACCGCCACCGGGACGGCCACGTCTGGCTGATGCCGCAGAACCCAGCCTTCGACCCGATCCCCGGCGACGACGCCACCATCATGGGCCGGGTCGTCGCCGTCCTGCGCCGGATCTGACCGCTGGCGGGCAGCGGTCGCCACGGCGGCCGTTGCCCGGGGGATCACCGCCCCGGCGAGGGATCGTCGACCACGCCGCTGGTGACCGGTGCCCAGTCGGGACCGGTAGCAGGTCGATCGGTCAGTACGCCGATCGGTCAGTAGCGGTCGCCGCGGTACTCACGACCGCTGCCGGGCCCCTGGCCGCCGTAGCCGCCCCGCCCGTCGTCGGGCCCGCCCTCGCCGCGCCGGCCCGCGCGGGGGTCGCGCGGGTCCCGGGTGTCCCGCCCCCGTCGGGGCGGCTCGGCCCGCCCGCCGCCGTACACCCCGCCGCGCACCGGCCGGCTGTCCCTGCCGGGCTGGCCCCCGCCCGGAGGCTGCCCGCCGGCGGGCTGGTCGCCGCCGTACCCGCCACCGGCCGGTCGGCCACCGCCGTAGACCTCGCCGCCCTGAGGACGGGCACCGCGACCGCCGGGACGGCCACCGCCGCCACCGCCGTAGACCTCACGGGAAGGGGCCTGGGGCGGGCCGCCGGCCGCCGGCCCCTCGCCGTACACACCGCCGGCTGCCGGCACGCCGCCGTAGACCCCGCCGCGCGAACGGTCCCCGCCCGGCGGTGGGCCCTCGGCGGGGCGGCCGTGGCCGGGCTCGCCCGGGCCGTCGTCCAGCGGGAACTCGTCCCGCTCCGGCACGTCCGGGCCGAACTTCGGGGCGCCGGCCGGCGCTGGGCGCTTCCGCGCCCGCACGATGCCGAGGATGCCCGCGCCGACCATCAGCGCGCCGATCACGCCGACCGCGGCGATCAGGTACGTGATCTGGTCGAGGCTCAGCCCATCCATCCAGGACTTCCCCGCCGCAGGCTTGGGCGAGCCGGCGGCGTCACCGGTCAGCGCCTCGGCGCCGGTGGTGGAGGGGGCGTAGCCCAGGATGTCGATCGGATCGTCCGGGGCCAGCTCACCGCCGTCGGAGACCGTGACGAACGACTTGCCGTCCGGGGTGTAGGAGATCGCCTCGCCGAACGGGTCCGTCAGCGGGGTCACCCGGGGCTTGCCGCCGGTCAGCGCCCCGACGATGTCGCCGTTCGACACGTCGTACTCGAAGGCGTCCGCGTACGTGCGCAGCACCACCTTCGTGCCGTCGGGCGAGCGGGCGGCACCGGTGACGGCGACCCGGCCGATCGTGTTCAGCACGTTCGGGGTGTTCGTCTTCGGCAGCGACACCTCGCCGGCCCTGGTCATCGGCACCGGTTCGGTGTCGCCGGTCTTGAGCTTGCCCGACGGGGTGAAGATCTCGGCCTTGCCGCTGGCCACCTTGGTGATGATCAGCGGCTTGCCGTCGTCGCCGATCAGCAGCGCCTCGGCGTCGTGCGGCTTGCCCTCGGGGTAGGAGAGCCGGTGCAGCACCGGCTTGGCCGACCCATCGGCCGGCATGCTCCACACCGCCACCCGCTCGCGCCGCTGGGCGCTGGTGATGTTGTCGCCGATGTCGGCGATCCACAGCTTCTCGCCGTCCGGCGAGAGCGCCAGGTCCTCGGTGTCGAGCGGACCCTTCCCCGAGTAGCGCACCGGCTCCCCCGCCAGCTTGCACTTGGTGTCGAGGAAGAACACCCGCTTGTGGCTCTCGACGTCGGTGCCGTCGTTGATCACCACGTACCCGCTCTTCGTGGCCACCAGGCCGGAGAGCTCCCGCAGCCGCTCGTCGACGACGGTGCAGCGTTTCTTGCCGGGAGTCGGCTGAGGTGCGGCGGCCCCGGGGGCGGGCGCGGCCAGGGCGGCTCCGGAGAGCGCCACGGTCGCCCCGAGCAGGCCGAGGGCAACCGTGACCGAGGAAACAGCGCGGCGCATGGGGTCAGTGTCGCATGCCCGCATGTATGCCAGGGTGACGCCGGCACGCTGACGTTGAGTCGCCACTCACGACCGGACGGCACGGACCCGTGCCAGCAGGCGCCGCCCGGCGACGCCGATCCGGCACACACCGGCTGGGACGTCGCCCCGCCGGAAGCGCCGCGATCCCCGGGGCCGGCGTACCGGCCCCGGGGTGTCACTCACCGGGCGCGGGCGGCGACGGGTGCCTCCTCCGCCGCGTACGGGGTGAGCTCGGCGGCGAGCGCCTCACCGACCCGCACGTGCAGCAGCGTGCCCTCGGGCAGGTGGGCGGTGCTGAGCACCTCGCCCTGCCGGTGCACCCGGGCCACCAGGTCGCCCCGGTCGTACGGGAGCACCGCTCGGACCTCCACCGCCGGGCTGGGCAGCCGCTGCTCGATGGCAGCCCGGACCTCGTCGATCCCCCGCCCCGAGCGGGCCGAGGCGAAGATGGCGTCCGGCCAGAGCCGCTTGAGCCGCAGCAGCGTCTCCTCGTCGGCCGCGTCGGTCTTGTTGACCACCAGCAGCTCGGGCAGCCGGTCGGCGCCCACCTCGGCGAGCACCTCGCGGACCGCCCGGACCTGCTCCTCCGGGTCCGGATGGGCGCCGTCGACGACGTGCACCACCAGATCGGACTCGGCGACCTCCTCCAGGGTCGAGCGGAACGCCTCGACGATCTGGTGCGGCAGGTGCCGGACGAAGCCGACCGTGTCGGAGAGGGTGTAGAGCCGCCCGTCGGCGGCGGTGGCCTTGCGGGTGGTCGGGTCCAGGGTGGCGAACAGCGCGTTCTCCACCAGCACTCCGGCCCCGGTCAGCCGGTTGAGCAGGCTGGACTTGCCGGCGTTGGTGTAGCCGGCGATCGCCACGGCCGGGACGGCGTTGCGGGAGCGACGGGCGCGCTTGGTCTGGCGTACCGTCTTCATGGCCTTGATCTCCCGACGCAGCCGGGAGATGCGGTGCCGGATGCGCCGCCGGTCGGTCTCCAGCTTGGTCTCACCGGGACCGCGCACGCCCACGCCGCCGCCCGCGCCGCCGCCGCGACCGGAACCACCGGTCTGCCGGGACAGCGTCTCGCCCCAACCGCGCAGCCGGGGCAGCAGGTATTCGAGCTGGGCCAGCTCGACCTGCGCCCGGCCCTCCTTGCTCTTGGCGTGCTGGGCGAAGATGTCCAGGATCAGCGCGGTGCGGTCGACCACCTTGACCTTGGTGCGCTGCTCCAGGTTGCGGAGCTGGGACGGGGACAGCTCGCCGTCGCAGATCACCGTGTCGGCGCCGGAGGAGAGCACCATCGACCCGAGGTCGTCGACCTTGCCCCGGCCGATGTACGTCGCCGGGTCGGGGCGGTGGCGACGCTGGATCAACCCCTCGAGCACCTGCGAGCCGGCCGTCTCGGCCAGCGCCGCCAGCTCGGTGAGGGAGTTCTCGGCGTCGGTCTGGCTGCCCTCGGTCCAGACCCCGACGAGGACGACCCGCTCCAGCCGGAGCTGGCGGTACTCGACCTCGGTGACGTCGGTGAGCTCGGTGGAGAGGCCAGGGACCCGCCGCAGCGCCTGCCGCTCCGACAGCTCGAACCCCCCGGTGGTGGCGTCGATCTCGTCGTCTGAGAGGGGTACGTAGGTCTCCTGGTCGCGCAAGTGCGCCTCCCTGTCCGTTCTGTAGCGAAGCGACGGCTTTCTGTCGCGTACGAGCAATCCTGACATGTGACAACGCCGGACGCACCCGCTATATGCCCGTCGCCTGGACCACCAAAAGTGGGGGCGAATGCGACGCGACCGGCGCGGGCGAGTAGAAATGCGGGGCGACATACGTTCGGCCGATCAGCGTTGACGGAGGCATTCCCGTGGCCATCACCCGACTTCCGAGTGCCGGGTTCTCGATCACCATCCGGATCGCCGTGCCCGCGGACGCCTCCTCGATCGGCCGGCTGACCACCTCGGTCGGCGAGGCCGGGGCGATCGTCACCGCGCTGGACGTGGTCGACTCCGACCCGACCAGCGTGCTCGTCGACCTGACCTGCGACACCGCCGACGCCGGCCACGCCGACCAGGTGGTCGACGCGCTCACCGCGCTCGACGGAGTGGACGTCCGCAAGGTCTCCGACCGCACGTTCCTCCTGCACCTCGGTGGCAAGATCGAGGTCAGCTCGAAGGTGGCGCTGCGCAACCGTGACGAGCTGTCCCGGGCGTACACCCCGGGGGTGGCCCGGGTCTGCATGGCGATCGCCGAGAACCCGGCGGACGCCCGCCGGCTGACCATCAAGCGCAACACGGTCGCGGTGGTCAGCGACGGCTCGGCCGTGCTCGGCCTGGGCAACCTCGGGCCGGCCGCGTCGCTGCCCGTGATGGAGGGCAAGGCGGCGCTGTTCAAGCGCTTCGGCGGGGTGGACGCGTGGCCGGTGGTGCTGGACACCCAGGACACCGACGAGATCGTGGCGATCGTCAAGGCGATCGCGCCCGCGTACGGCGGGATCAACCTGGAGGACATCGCCGCACCGCGCTGCTTCGAGATCGAGGCCCGGCTGCGCGAACTGCTCGACATCCCGGTCTTCCACGACGACCAGCACGGCACCGCGATCTGCGTGCTGGCCGCGCTGACCAACGCGCTGCGCGTGGTGGGCAAGCAGCTCGCGGACGTCCGGGTGGTCGTCTCTGGGGCCGGCGCGGCCGGCACCGCGATCATGAAGCTGCTGCTGCGCCAGGGCGTCGGCGACATCGTCGCGTGCGACCGGCAGGGCGCCCTGCACCCCGGCCTGGCCGGGCTCAACCCGGCCTGGCAGTGGCTGGCGGATAACACCAACAAGGAGAACTACTCCGGCGACCTGGCCGGGGCGATCCGCGGCGCGGACGTCTTCATCGGGGTGAGCGCGCCGAACCTGCTCACCGGCGACGACATCGCCACCATGGCCAAGGACTCGATCGTCTTCGCGCTGGCCAACCCGGACCCGGAAGTCGACCCCCGGGAGGCGCGCAAGCACGCTGCGGTCGTCGCCACCGGCCGGTCCGACCAGCCGAACCAGATCAACAACGTGCTCGCCTTCCCGGGCGTGTTCCGGGGCATGCTGGACGCGCACGCCGAGGCGTTCACCGAGGAGATGGCGATCGCCGCCGCCCGGGCGATCGCGGACGTGGTCGGCGAGGACAAGATCAACCCGACGGTCATCGTCCCCAGCGTCTTCGACTCCCGGGTCGCCCCGGCGGTCGCCGCCGCCGTCCGCGCCGCCGCCCAGTCCCCGGCCCCACCCCCGGCCGCCGACCCGGGCCCGCCCGACCTCCCAGAGATCGCCGCCACCGCCAGCGCCACCCCCTAACGCCCGGCTCTCCCCCTGAGGGCGGCTTGATCAAGGAGTTTGCGTCGGCCGGGTTGCCGGATCTGACGCAAACCTCTTGATCAACCCGGGTTTTCCCCGGGGTGAGGGCACCCGGGGGTCAGGGGGTGGGGAGGGTTACCGTGCCGGTGGCGATCAGGAGGGCTGGGCCGGCGAGCCAGCAGGAGTCGTCCGTCACCGTGACCGTGAGGCGGCCGCCGGGGACGTCGACCGTCGCCGTGCCGGTGTCCCGGCCGGCGTCGCGCAGGGCGACCGCGGCGACCGCGCACGCGCCGGTTCCGCAGGACAGCGTCTCGGCGGAACCCCGCTCGTAGACCCGCATGAGCACGTGGACGTCGGTGTCGCTGACCGGGTCGCCGGGCGCGGTGAACTCGACGTTCACCCCGGAGGGGAAGACCCCGGTGTCGAACACCGGTGCCCTGGTCAGGTCCAGGCCGGCCAGGTCCAGGCTGCCGGGGAGGGCGCAGACCAGGTGCGGGTTGCCGACGTCCACGGCGGTGCCCGACAGGGTCAGCCCGCCCAGGGCGGCGGTCGCCACGTCGTACAGCTGGGGGCGGCGCATCTCGACCGAGACCGTGTCGCCCTCGACCAGCGCGCGCACGACGCCGGCCCGGGTGGCCACCGGCAGCGCCGCACCGGACGGCGTGGCCAGCCCGGTCTCCAGCAGGTAGCGGACGAAGACGCGGGCACCGTTGCCGCACATCTCGGCCACCGACCCGTCGGCGTTGCGGTAGTCCATGAACCACTCGGCGTCTCCGGCCAGGGCGGCGCCCTCGGGGTGCTTGGCGGCCCGCACCACCCGCAGGACGCCGTCCGCGCCGAGGCCCCGCCGCCGGTCGCACAGCGCGGCGACCAGCCCCGGGGTCAGGTCGAGCGCGCCGTCCGGGTCGGGGAGGATGACGAAGTCGTTGCCGGTGCCGTGCCCCTTGGTGAACTCCACGCCCCCCATCATCGCGCAGCGGCGGGGACGAGACGCAGGGCGTCGGCGACCAGCCCCGGGGCGGCGGAGTCCAGCCAGTGGATCCGTTGGTCGCGGCGGAACCAGGAGCGCTGCCGGCGGACGAAACGGCGGGTGGCCCGGACCGTCTCGTCGTGCGCCCCGGTCTCGGTCAGCTCCCCGGCGAACAGGCGCAGCACCTGCTGGTAGCCGAGCGCCCGGCTGGCCGTGCGGCCCTCGGGCAGACCGCGCCCGACCAGGGCCCGGGTCTCGGCGACCAGGCCGTCGGCCCACATCCGGTCCACCCGCAGCGCGATCCGCTCGTCCAGCGTCGTGGTGTCCAGGTCCACCCCGAGCTGCACGGACGGGTAGTGCGGGGTGGGCTCGGGCAGGGACGCGGTGAACGGCGCCCCGGTCAGCTCGATCACCTCCAGGGCGCGGACGATCCGCCGGCCGTTGCCGGGCAGGATGCCCTCGGCCGCGGCCGGGTCCGCCGCGCGCAGCCGCGCGTGCAGGGGGGCGGGGCCGGCCTCGGCCAGCTCCGCCTCCAGCCGCTCCCGCACGGCCGGGTCGGTGCCGGGGAACTCGAACCGCTCCAGCACCGCCCGCACGTACAGGCCGGAGCCGCCGACCAGCAGCGGCACCCGGCCCCGGGCCAGGACGTCGTCGACCGCCGCGCGGGCCAGCCGCTGGTACTCGGCGACGCTGGCCGGCTCGGTCACCTCCCAGATGTCGAGCAGGTGGTGCGGCACGCCCTCCCGCTCGGCCGGCGTGAGCTTCGCGGTGCCGATGTCCATCCCCCGGTAGAGCTGCATCGAGTCGGCGTTGACCACCTCCCCGCCCAGGGCGTGCGCGAGGGCGATGCTCAGCGCCGACTTTCCGGCGGCGGTCGGCCCGACCACCGCCACCACCGTGCCGGGCGGGACGCCGCCCGCGTCCGCCGCGCTCACGCCGGCTCCCAGTTCGCCACGAAGTAGGAGACCCCGTAGGGAGCCTGGTGGTAGCCCAGCGCGCCGCGCCAGTCCCCGCCCGCCGCCCGGGCCGCGCCGGCCAGCACCTGCCAGGGCGCCCGCCCGGCGACCCGCAGCTCGGCCGACAACACCGGGTCGAGGCCGAGCAGGGCGTCGGCGTCCGCGTCGGCCAGGGCCCGGGCCACCCCGTCGTCGTACGCCTGCGCGCGCGGGTCGTCGTAGCCGGGCGCCTTCGTCCCCCGGCAGGCCGACCCGTCCCCCATCACCAGCAGCGCCCACGGCTGGTCCGACCCGATCCGGGCCCCTCCGGCGGCGCAGCTCTCGACCGGCTCGTCGTATGCGACGCTCACCATGCGCCAGCTGATCGGGCCCGACCTCGGCCCCACCCGATTCAGCAGCCAGGCACCCATGAGCAGGCTCAACGGGAGGCCGTCCGTACCGATGGCACCGCTCGGCGCCCGACCGAGCCGGACCTCCAGCGACAGCCCCCACGGCACGAAGCTGCCCCGGTACGGATAGTCCAGGTCGGCAGTGCGGTCGCCGGCGCCGAGCACCACGAGCCTGCGGGCGCCGGCGGCGAGCAACCGGGCCACGGCGGCGTCACAGGCCGTACGGAGTTCGTCCAGCTCAGCGGCAGCGGCACCGGCCAGCTCGGGCACGATCAGGGGCGGGTGGGGGCAGACGGCGGCGGCGACCAGAGGCACCCGTCCACCGTAGCCGGACCCGCCGGTGCGTCCCCGCGCCGATCCGGTCATCCGGGCTCTAGGACACCGTATGGTCACGGTCGACGACAGGCGCTCGACGCGGACGGGGGCGGACCTGTGACAATGCCGGGAGTAACCTGCTGCGCCGTGGCGGCGATCACGGGCTTGTCCCGTCGACGCCGGGAGAACGAGGATGGGCACATGAGCGACTGGACGGCCTTCGGACGGGTGGACGCTGACGGCACCGTGTACGTCAAGACCGCCGAGGGCGAGCGGGTGGTCGGATCCTGGCAGGCGGGAGCCCCGGAGGAGGGGCTGGCCCATTTCGCCCGCCGCTTCGCGGACCTGGTAACCGAGGTGGACCTGACCGAAGCACGGCTCAAGTCGGGCGCGGCTGACGCCGGCGGATCGCTGACCACCATCCGCCGGATCCGCGCCTCGCTCGCCGAGGCGCACGTCGTCGGCGACATCGACGCGCTGGTCGCGCGGCTGGACAAGCTCGCGGCGGTCGCCGAGGAGAAGGCGGGCGAGGCCCGCGCCGCCAAGGACGCGGCCCGGGTCGAGGCGCTGGCCCGCAAGACCGCCCTGGTGGAGGAGGCGGAGAAGCTGGCCGCCGAGTCAACCGGCTGGAAGACCGCCGGCGACCGGCTCAAGGAGATCCTCGACGAGTGGAAGACCGTCCGCGGGGTCGACAAGAAGGCCGACGGTGAGCTGTGGAAACGCTTCGCCGCCGCGCGGGACGCCTTCACCCGCCGCCGGGGCGCCCACTTCGCCACCCTGGATGCCGAGCGCAAGCAGGCGCAGCAGGTCAAGGAGGATCTGGTCGCCGAGGCTGACAAGCTGAAGGAGTCCACCGACTGGGCGGCCACAGCCAACCAGCTCAAGGACCTGATGACCCAGTGGAAGGCGGCCCCGCGCGCCTCCAAGGAAGCCGAGCAGAAGCTCTGGGAACGGTTCCGGGCGGCTCAGGACGCCTTCTTCACCCGGCGCAGCGAGGTCTTCTCGGCCCGGGACGACGAGCAGCGGTCCAACCTGGAGCGCAAGCAGGCGCTGCTCGCCGAGGCGGAGGCGCTGAACGTCGACAGCGACCCGAAGAGTGCCCAGGCCAGGCTGCGGGACATCCAGGCGCAGTGGCACGAGGCCGGCCGGGTGCCTCGGGAGGCGGCGGCCGGGCTGGAGCGCCGGCTGCGTGTGATCGACGACAAGGTCCGCGAGGTGATGGACTCCGCGTGGCGGCGGACCACCAAGGAGGACAACCCGCTGCTGGCCCAGATGCGGGTGCAGGTCACCGAGGCCGAGGAGCGGCTGGCCCGGGCCCAGGCCGCCGGCGACGCCCGCCGGATCAAGGACGCCGAACAGGCGCTCGCCTCGAAGCGCCAGTTCCTCCAGCTCGCCGAGCGGGCCGGCTGAGCCCAGCAACTCCGGGAGCCCCCGGTCCCACCACGGGACCGGGGGCTCCCGCCTGTCCGCGCTCCCGTCTGTCCGCCACCCCGCGCCCGCGCCCGCCGCCCCGCGCCCGGCTCCCGGCGGCCGTCGGCCCTTCCGGGCAGCTCGGGGACATTGCCGGGCCCGAACTTTACATCGATGGACATCTGTGTTTACATCAGGAAAGCGCTTACCTACATCGATGGTGGCGCCAGCACGGGAGCCGCTTCTCACTCCAGGGGCAGTCCACACCGGCGGGGCACGGGTCACCGTCCCCGGCCGACCCCGGCGCCACCGGGTAGGCGCCAGGCGATCGGCCGACGGCCCGCGCACCCCGAACCACCGAAGGGAAGCACCATGCGCATCACGTCACGACGTCGCACGACACTGCTCGCCGCAGCCGCCACCGCCTCGGTCCTCGTCGCCGGAGCCCTCGCCGCCGCCACCGCGCCGGCCTCGGCCGCACCGACCGACCTGGTCGGCTGGGCCACTCAGAACGGGGGCACCACCGGCGGCGGCAGCGCCGCGACCACCACGGTCACCAGCGCCTCCGCGCTGACCGCCGCAGTCGGCTCCAGCAGTGCGGCGGTGATCCGGGTCTCCGGCACCATCACCTGCTCCGGCATGCTGCGGGTCCGGTCGAACAAGACCATCCTCGGCAACCCGGCGGCGACCATCTCCGGCTGCGGATTCAACATCAACGGCGACCGCAACGTCATCATCCGGAACATCACGTTCAAGAACTGGAACGACGACGCGATCAACGTTCAGGAGTCGGCGACCAACCTCTGGATCGACCACAACACCTTCACCGGCGGCTACGACGGCGCGGTCGACATCAAGCGGGGCTCGGACTTCATCACCGTGTCGTGGAACCGGGTCTACAACCACGACAAGTCGATGCTGCTCGGCCACAGCGACGACAACGCCAGCCAGGACACCGGCCACCTGCGGGTGACCTACCACCACAACTGGTTCGACGCGAGCACCCAGCGCCACCCCCGGGTCCGCTTCGGCAACCCGGTGCACGTCTACAACAACTACTACTACAAGAACAGCGGCTACGGCGTGGCCTCCACGGAGGGCGCCGGCGTGCTCGTCGAGGGCAACTACTTCGACGGCGTCAGCGACCCGTACCACCTGGGTGAGGGCAGCTCCGGGCCGGGCACCCTGGTCGCCCGGAACAACCACCTCGTGGGCTCCGGCAGCGGCCAGACCGGCGGCAGCGTGAAGAGCATCCCGTACTCGTACACCCTCGACAGCGCGAGCAGCGTCAAGTCGATCGTGACGGGCGGCGCGGGCGCCGGCAAGATCTCGGTCTGACCGTCGAAGGCCGGTCGGGGCCCGCCGGTGCGGCGGGCCCCGATCGCGTCAGTGGGCGGCGCAGCCGCCCGTCGGCGCGGGGGCCGCGGCCGGCGCGCCGATCGTGGGCAGGCCGAGCAACACCCCGGGGGTACGCGGGGAGCGGCCCGCCTCGGCGGCGTCGCCGGCCCGGGTGCGGCGGTGCGACAGCGGCTCGCCGTCTGCGTTGAGGTGGTGCGGGGCGGCGTACGTGACCGTGGTGTGCACGATGTCCCCGGGGCGGATCCGCCCGGCGAGGGCCCCCGCGTCGCCGGACTGGCTGTTCGCTCCGGCCGAGCCCGTCGCACCGAGCTGGCCGTTCGCTCCGGCCACGCCCGTCGCACCGAGCTGGCTGTTCGCTCCGGCCACGCCCGTCGCACCGAGCTGGCTGTTCGCTCCGGCCACGCCCGTCGCGAAGTGCACGAGGCGGCCGTCGCGGGCCCGGCCGGACATCCGGCCGGTGCGCTCGTCCTTGCGGCCCTCGCCGACGGCGACCAGCACTTCGAGGGTCTCGCCGACCAGCCGCTTGTTCTCCGCCCAGGTGATCTCCTCGACCGTGGCGATCAGCCGCTCGTACCGCTCCTGGACCACCTGCTTGGGGAGCTGGCCGTCCATCGTCGCGGCCGGGGTGCCGGGGCGCTTGGAGTACTGGAAGGTGAACGCCGAGGAGAACCGGGCCTCGCGGACCACGTCCAGGGTGCGCTGGAAGTCCGCCTCCGTCTCGCCGGGGAAGCCGACGATGATGTCGGTGGTGATCGCCGCGTCCGGCATGGCCGCCCGGACCTTGGAGATGATCCCCAGGTACTTCTCCGACCGGTACGACCGGCGCATCGCCTTCAGCACGTCGTCCGAGCCGGACTGCAACGGCATGTGCAGCGAGGGGCAGACGTTCGGGGTCTCGGCCATCGCGGCGATCACGTCGTCGGTGAAGTCCTTCGGGTGCGGGCTGGTGAACCGGACCCGCTCCAGCCCGTCGATGTCCCCGCAGGCCCGCAGCAGCTTGCCGAACGCGTACCGGTCGCCGAACTCGACGCCGTAGGAGTTGACGTTCTGCCCGAGCAGGGTCACCTCCAGCACGCCCTCGTCGACCAGGGCGCGGACCTCGGAGAGGACGTCGCCGGGGCGGCGGTCCTTCTCCTTGCCGCGCAGGGAGGGCACGATGCAGAACGTGCACGTGTTGTTGCAGCCCACCGAGATCGACACCCAGCCGGCGTACGTCGACTCGCGCCGCGCCGGCAACGTCGAGGGGAAGACGTCGAGGGATTCGAGGATCTCCACCTCGGCGGCGGCGTTGTGCCGGGCCCGCTCCAGCAGCACCGGCAGCGAGCCGATGTTGTGCGTGCCGAACACCACGTCCACCCAGGGGGCCTTGCGGACGATGTCGCTGCGGTCCTTCTGGGCGAGGCAGCCGCCGACGGCGATCTGCATCCCGGGATGCCTGTCCTTCACGGGGCGCAGGTGACCCAGGTTGCCGTAGAGCCGGTTGTCGGCGTTCTCCCGGACGGCGCAGGTGTTGAACACCACCACGTCGGGGTTGTCGTCAGCCTCGGCGGCGCGCAGGTAGCCGGCCTGTTCCAGCAGGCCGGAGATGCGCTCGGAGTCGTGCACGTTCATCTGGCAGCCGTACGTGCGCACCTGGTAGGTGCGCGGGCTGCCCACGGCTGCGGTAGTCATGACCCGGACAGCGTATCCGGGCGAGCCGATCAACTCGAATCTCGAATGAGGAGGAGCCGTGTGCCGAAGCATCAAGACCTTGCGTGAGCCGTACGTGCCGGAGGTGACCCGGGCCGACGTCGAGGCGGCGGCGTTGCAGTATGTCCGGAAGATCTCCGGATTCCGGGCGCCGGCCGCGCACAACGCGGCGGCGTTCGACGCGGCGGTGGCCGCCGTCGCCGAAGCCACCGCGACCCTGCTGGACCAGCTGGTGGTCCGCGGCGGGGGCCAGCAGCCGGCCGCCCGGACCTGAGCCGTACGCCCGGACCCGAGCCGGGCCGGGCCGGGCCGGGCCGGGCCGGAGTGGCGACACAGCGTCGTCTCCCGGCACACGCGGGACCCGGCAACCCGCCCCACCCTCCTCTCCCCCTGCGCGGTCCCGGCGTTCCGGTGCGCGCACTTTCACGGAATGTGTGGTCATGGCGCGCGCCGACGCCACGCATTCCGTGAAAGTGCCCGCAGGGGTGGGGTGGGGTGGGGTGGTCGTGTGGGGTCACCAGCCGCACTGGGAGGGCCAGCCGGGTCAGGCTGCGGCCAGGGCCGGGACGATCGAGTCCGGGGCCCACCTGGAGCGGTGGCACCGGGACCAGCCCCGGCAGCCGGGGTGGGCCAGCGTGCAGAGACGCTGGTTGCCCAGCACCTCGCCGTCGTCGGTCTCGGCGACGTCGAAGTGCACCGGACGGATCGTGCCGTCGGGCGCGACCAGCAGGTGCCGGCCGGCGTCGAGGGTGTCGTCGCGCAGCAGGCAGTTGCGGCCGAGCAGCCGGGCCAGCGCGGCGATGCCGGGCAGCTCGGGCAGGCTCTCGGGCACCCCGTAACAGTCCACGATCGTGCCGAACTCCCCCGGCGCCTGCCAGACGTCGCAGATCACCGCGTGCGTGGGCAGCCGTGCGGGGTCAGCCACCGCGAGCGGCATCACCACCCGCCCCAGGGCCTCGGCCAGCGCCGGGTAGACCTCCACCGGGGGTACCCCGTCGATTCTCCAGTTCCACAGCTCGGTCATGCCGCCTCCTCGCTGCGTTCGTCCCACCGGCCTCCGGATCGGGCCTTAATGACGATGGTGGGGGGCATTTGACCTCAGCCGGGCGCAAGTTACCGGTCTGTGACCATTCCGGGCAAAATTTCCTGACCCGGCGTTGCGGTGAGTGACGGAAAGATGACAGTTTATCGGGTATGGTGGTCCATCCGGTGCCCTGACACCCGCCCGGTCGGCGGGTCGACTCAAGGCCTCGGCTCGGCGCAAGGCCACGACTCGGCTCGACTCAAGGCCATGGGCCGGGTCGGGTCGGGTCCGCTCGGCGCCACGACCCGGCTCAGCGCAGCACGACGAGGTGCTCGCCGCGCGGCAGCAGCTCGCCGATCACCGTGGCCCCCGGCAGCTCGCCGGCGACCAGCAGCCCGCCCGAGGTCTGGGCGTCGGCCAGCAGGAGCCGCTCCGCCTCGCCCGCCGCGCCGAAGTCGGTCCACGGGGTGACCCAGTCCAGGTTGCGGCGGGTGCCACCGCTGACGTACCCGTCGCGGACGGCCTCCCGCGCGCCCGGAAGGTACGGCACCCGGGCCGCGTCGATCGCCACCGTCAGCCGGCTGGCCCGGGCCAGCTTCGAGGCGTGCCCGAGCAGCCCGAAGCCGGTCACGTCGGTGCCGCAGCGGACCCCGGCGGCGACCGCCGCGCGGGCCGCGTCCCGGTTCAGCGCCGCCATCGAGGCGACCACCTCGGCGAACCACTCCCCGGTGGCCTTGTGCCGGGTGTTGAGCACCCCCACGCCGAGCGGCTTGGTCAGCGACAACGGCAGCCCGGCCCGCCCGGCGTCCAGTGTGATCAGCTCCTCCGGCCGGACGACGCCGGTGACCGCGAGGCCGTACTTCGGGCCGTCGTCGTCGACGCTGTGCCCGCCGGACAGGTGGCAGCCGGCCTCGCGGGCCACGTCCTGGCCTCCACGCAGCACCTCCCGGGCCAGCTCCAGCGGAAGCTTCTCGCGGGGCCAGCAGAGCAGGTTGAGCCCGACGAGGGGGGTGCCGCCCATGGCGTACACGTCGGAGAGCGCGTTCGCGGCGGCGATCCGCCCCCAGTCGTACGCGTCGTCGACGACCGGGGTGAAGAAGTCGGCGGTGCTGACCAGGCCGGTGCGCTCGTCGAGGCGGACCACCGCGGCGTCGTCGCCGTGGTCGAGGCCGACCAGCAGCTCGGCCGTGCCGCTGGCGGGGCCGAGGCCGGCGACCAGCGCCTCCAGCTCGCCGGGCGGGATCTTGCATGCGCATCCGCCACCGCGGGCGTATTCGGTCAGGCGCACCGGTTCGGTCATCCCCCCATGGTCTCGGAAGGGGATGGACCTCGCCACCCCACCGGCCGGCCGGCCCCGGAATTCGGACTCCTGGAGCGGATCGTTACCGGTGTTACCGCACCGTGACCAGATGAGTTGCGTTCCGCCATGACAGCCCGCCTAAAGTTGCCAAACCGGGGGTCATCCGACTCCCTGGCGTACACGACGACAGGGACGGTGGACGACGTGACGACGGGCGAACCGCTCATCGTGCTGGACTCGGTCAACAAGTGGTTCGGGCCGCTGCACGTGCTGGACGACGTCTCGCTCTCCGTCGGCAAGGGCGAGGTGGTCGTGGTGATCGGCCCGTCCGGCTCCGGGAAGTCGACCCTCTGCCGCACGATCAACCGGCTGGAGCCGATCAGCTCCGGCAGCATCACCTTCGACGGCCAGCCGTTGCCGGCCGAGGGGAAGGCACTGGCGAAGCTGCGCAGCGAGGTCGGCATGGTGTTCCAGTCGTTCAACCTCTTCGCGCACAAGACCATCCTGGAGAACGTCACCCTGGGGCCTGTCAAGGTCCGCAAGGAGAAGGCTGCGAGCGCGCGCGAGCGCGGGCTGGCCCTGCTGGACCGGGTGGGCATCGCCAACCAGGCCGACAAGTTCCCCGCCCAGCTCTCCGGCGGCCAGCAGCAGCGGGTGGCGATCGCCCGCGCGCTGGCCATGCAGCCCAAGGCGATGCTCTTCGACGAGCCGACCAGCGCGCTGGACCCGGAGATGGTGGGCGAGGTGCTGGACGTGATGACCTCGCTGGCCAGCGAGGGCATGACCATGGTCGTGGTCACCCACGAGATGGGCTTCGCCCGACACGCGGCCAAACGGGTCATCTTCATGGCCGACGGCAAGCTGGTCGAGGACGCTTCCCCGACGGAGTTCTTCGGCAACCCGCGCAGCGAGCGGGCCAGGGACTTCCTCTCCAAGATCCTCACGCACTAGGCGACCGTACCGGAGCACTCCGCCCCCGGGCGGGCTCCGTCGAGAAGGAGATGAGTATGCGTATCAAGCGCGTGGCGGCAGTAGCTGCGGCGGCCGCCCTTGCACTGGGAATGACCGCCTGCGGAGGCGACGACGGCGGCGACAGCGGCTCGGGCAGCAAGGGCCTTGTCGGCAAGGCGCAGAGCCAGAAGAAGCTGGTCATCGGCGTCAAGGCCGACCAGCCGGGGCTGGGCCTGCAGACCGGCAGCACCTACGAGGGCTTCGACGTCGAGATCGCCAAGATCGTCGCCAAGGGCCTGGGCGTCGAGGCCGCCAACATCGAGTGGAAGACCACGGTCTCCGCCAACCGCGAGCCCTTCATCCAGCAGGGCACCGTGGACCTGGTCATCGCGACGTACACGATCAACGACGAGCGCAAGCAGAAGATCAACTTCGCCGGGCCGTACTTCATCGCCGGCCAGGACCTGCTGGTCAAGGCGGACTCGACCCTCGCTGGTCCGGAGGCGCTGGACGGCAAGACGGTCTGCTCGGTGACCGGGTCCACCCCGGCCAAGCGGATCCAGCAGGAGCACCCGAAGGCCAAGCTGCAGCAGTTCGACTCGTACTCGAAGTGCCTGCCGCTGCTGGAGAACGGCAAGGTCGACGCCGTCACCACCGACGACATCATCCTCGCCGGCTACGCCGCGCAGACCCAGTACGCCGGCAAGTTCAAGGTGGTGGGTAAGCCCTTCTCCTCCGAGCCCTACGGCATCGGCCTGAAGAAGGACGACAAGGAAGGCTGCGAGAAGGTCAACGAGATCCTCAAGGCCGCCGCCTCGGACGGCACCTACAAGACCGCCTGGGACGCCACGCTGGGCAAGAGCGGCAAGGCCGCGCCCGAGCTGGACACCACCAAGCTGACCAACTGCGGCAGCGTCTGACTGGTTCCGGGGCCGGCACCGGTGACGGTGTCGGCCCCGGTCTGTCACGACGCCGACAACGTGCCCCGGGAGTCGACGCATGCACGTATTCGCTGACCAGGCCAACTTCGACGCGTATGTGTCGGGCTTTCTCTGGATCCTCAAGCTGACCGGTGCGGCAGCGGTCCTCGCGTTGCTGCTCGGCGTGCTGCTCGCCGCGTTCCGGGTCTCCCCCGTACCGGTGCTGCGCGGCCTCGGCACGGCCTGGGTCAACATCTTCCGCAACACCCCGCTGACCCTGATCATCTTCTTCTGCTACTTCGGCCTCTTCTCCACCCTGGGGCTCAGCCTGGCCGAGGACCTGGACCTGAACAACTACTGGCTCGGTGTCGTCGGCCTCTCCGTCTACACCGCGTCGTTCGTCTGTGAAGCCGTTCGTTCCGGCATCAACACGGTGCCGAACGGACAGGCGGAGGCCGCCCGAGCGATCGGGCTCAGCTTCTTCCAAACCCTGCGGATCGTGGTGCTGCCCCAGGCCGGCCGGGCCGTCGTGGCCCCGCTGGGCAGCGTCCTCATCGCGCTCTGCAAGAACGCCACGATCGTCGGCACGATCGGGCTGATGGAGTCCTCCAGCGTGATGAAGGACCTGATCAACAGCAACGGTGACGCGGTCATCGCGATCTTCGCGGTCTTCGCCGGCACGTTCGCCGCGCTCCTGATTCCCACCGGCTACTTCTTCGGCTGGCTGGCCAACCGACTGGCGGTGAAGCGCTGATGAGCGCCAGCAACGTCCTCTACGACCACCCGGGGCCGCGGGCCCGCGCCCGCAACGCGGTCCTCAGCGTGGTCTTCGGCGTCGGTCTGGTCGCGCTGCTCTGGTGGATCTACCGCAAGTTCGACGAGGCCGGCCAGTGGGAAGCCCACCTCTGGAAGCCGTTCACCGAGGCGTCGACCTGGACCGAGTTCATCGTCCCGGGCCTCCAGCAGACCCTGCTCGCGGCCAGCACCGGAATGGTCCTGTCCCTCGCCTTCGGCATCGTCTTCGCCGTGGGCCGGCTCTCCGACCACCGGTGGATCCGGGTGCCCTCGGGTGCGGTCGTGGAGTTCTTCCGCGCCGTGCCGCTGCTTCTGATGATCTTCTTCATCTTCTACGGCGTACCGTTCCTCATCCAGGGCCCGGTCTCGGCGTTCTGGTCCGTGGTCATCGGTCTGACGTTGTACAACGGATCGGTCCTCGCCGAGGCGTTCCGCGCCGGCATCCGGTCGATCCCAGGGGGCCAGGCCGAGGCGGCGTACGCGGTGGGTATGCGCAAGGCCCAGGTGATGCGCCTGATCCTGATTCCCCAGGCGGCCCGGGCGATGCTGCCGGTGATCGTCAGCCAGCTCGTGGTGCTGCTGAAGGACACCGCGCTCGGCTACATCGTGGCCTTCCCCGAGCTGCTGCAACGCGGCGTGAACGACCTCTCCGCCAACTACGGCAACGTGGTCGCCGCCGCGATGGTTGTCGCCGCGATCTACATCGTGATCAATACGCTGCTCACCCTGCTGGCGAACTGGCTGGACGGGCGGACCCGGCGACGGGCGTCCCGGGCGCCGAAGCGGGCAGCCCCGAGCTCGAACCAGATGGGCGGACCAGCCGTGGTCGAGCCGCAGGGCTGAGGGACATCTTCAGCAGCACGAGGGCGACGCGGCAGGACTCGCGTCGCCCTCGTTGCCCCGGAGGCTGGTCGGCCCAGGCGCGCTCGGGGCACCCCCTGACTGCACAGGGGTGCCCCGAGTAACTCCACCCCGCCGAGGCCGCCGCACGGATCAGCGGACGGGGCAGCGAAGCCTGAGGGCAGGAGTCCCTCGCCGTTCCGCTCTCAGCGGGCGATCTCGGTGACCCGGGACTCGCGCACCACGGTCACCCGGATCTGACCCGGATAGGTCAGTTCCTCCTCGATCTGCTTGGCCACATCCCGGGCCAGGACCGCCGCGCCGATGTCGTCGACGTCGTCGGGCTTGACCATCACCCGGACCTCCCGGCCCGCCTGCATGGCGAAGACCTTCTCGACGCCGATCTTCCCGGCCGCGATCTCCTCGATCCGCTCCAGCCGCTTGACGTACGCCTCCAGGCTCTCCCGCCGCGCCCCCGGCCGGCCGCCGGAGCAGGCGTCGGACGCCTGGGTGAGGACGGCCTCGATGGTCTGCGGCGGCACCTCGTTGTGGTGCGCCTCGATGGCGTGGACGACGTCCTCGCTCTCGCCGTACTTGCGGGCGAGGTCGGCGCCGATGATGGCGTGGCTGCCCTCCACCTCGTGGGTGAGAGCTTTGCCGATGTCGTGCAGGAACGCCGACCGCTTGATCGTCGGCACGTCCAGCCGCAGCTCGGCGGCCATGATCCCGGCGATGTGCGCGGTCTCGACGAGGTGCTTCAGCACGTTCTGGCCGTACGAGGTGCGGTAGCGCAGCCGGCCGAGCAGGGTGACCATCTCGTCGTGGATCTCGGTGATGCCGACCTCGACGAGGGCGTCCTCGGCGGCCCGGCGGCAGAGCTGCTCCACCTCCTGCCGGGCCAGGTCATAGACCTCCTCGATCCGGTGCGGGTGGATCCGGCCGTCGAGCACCAGCTTCTCCAGGGTGACCCGGCCGACCTCGCGCCGCACCGGGTCGAAGCAGGAGAGCAGCACCGCCTCGGGGGTGTCGTCGATGATCAGGTTGACCCCGGTGACCGACTCGAAGGCGCGGATGTTGCGCCCCTCCCGGCCGATGATCCGCCCCTTCATCTCGTCCCCGGGCAGGTGCAGGACGCTGACCACGCTCTCTGCGGTCTGCTCGCTGGCCACCCGCTGGATGGCGTCCACCACGATGTGCCGGGCGCGCTGCTCGGCGGTGCTGCGGGCGTCCGACTCGATGTCCCGGACCAGCAGCGCGGCCTCCCGCTTGGCCTGCGTCTCGATCGCCTCGATCAGCTCCGTGCGGGCGGCGTCGGCGGTCAGCCCGGCGACGCGCTCCAGCTCCCGCCGGCCCTGCTCCTCCGCCTCGGTAAGGGCCCGTTCCCGCTCGACCAGCCCGGACTCCCGGACGGCCAGGGCGGCGCTGGCGGCGGTGAGCTGCCGCTCCCGGCCGGCGAACCGCTCCACCTCCTCGGTGTGCAACCGCTCCCGCTCGTCCATCCGGGCGGCCCGCCGCTCCACCTCGGCGGCCTGTTCCCGGGTGGTCGCGGCGAGCACCGCCACCTCGCGTTCGCCGCTGCGCCGGGCCGCCGTGCGCAGTTGCTCGGCGTCCGCCTCGGCCTGCTTGTGGGCCCGCTCCAGAACGGTGTCCGCCTCGGCGCGGGCGCCGTCGAGCACCCGGCCGGCCTCCGAACGGGCCGCCTTCGCCTCGGCCTTCGCGGCGGCGGCCTCGGTGCGCGCCGCAGCGGCGGCGGACTTGGCGACGTCGATGGTGCTGTTCGCCTCGTCGGCGGCGGTCCGCAGCGCGGCCAGGGACTGTTCCTGGCGGTCCTTCTCGGCCATGAAGGCCGGGTCCTCGGGGCGGGGGGCGGTGCTGATCCGGCGCATCGTGCGCAGCCCCACCAGCACCGCGCCGACGACCACAACGGCCAGCACCAGGACCACGGCGAGGATGACGACGTCGAAGGCGGTCACGGCCGCACCGCCACGGCGACGCGAGCCGAAACGAGCCGGCGGACCGAAACGAGGCAGCGGGTCGGAACGAGCGGGCCGGCCGGGACAAGCGAGCGGGTCCGGCCGCCGCCGGTGGCGGTGGCGGTGGCGGTGGCGGTGGCGGAACTGCGGCGTGCCACCCGGGAGTCTTCCGGGCAGGAGCCAGGGCCTCCGGCTCGGGCGCCGCCGGGTCGGAGGCCACGGTGCGCGTCACCGCAGCCGATCCCGTCGCCCGTCGGTGCGCCGCGACCGACGACCGTCCCGCCGGGACCACCGGTGTACCTGTGCCACCCCGCCATGGCCGCCTCCCCTGAACGTCGGCGCCGCAGTGCTCGTGCCATGGGCACGCGCGCTGCGGCTCTGAGACGCCCGACCTGAGCGGCTGGCCATGGGTAGCTCTCACCACCGGCGGTGCCCGCGGGCACCGTCGGCAGCCGGGTGCAGTTGTCGCACCAGCTCCGGACCGGCCGGTCCGGAGCTGGCACCGCAGGCCGGCGAGCCGGCCAAAGTGATGCCGTTCTGTTACGCGATCTATGTTGTGCGCACAGCCTGCGCTGGTCGGGCAATGTGAGCCTGTATGGCGAGGCTAGGTCTCCGGGGGCCGTCTGGTCAAGGACTCATGATCAAACCCCCCGAACGGAGCGAAGTTGGAGGGTCACCGAACGCCGATCCGACGCCGGACACCGCCGGACAAAGGAGGCGTGGCGCGTCCGCCGTCGGGGCATCGGCGCTGCTCGGCTCAGTCGGCTCCACCCGCGAGAGCCACGGCGACCAGCGCGGCGTTGTCGGCGGCCGGCGCGCCGCCCGGCAGCACGAGGGTGTCCTCCAGCCCGATCCTGGTGTCGAGCCCGCGACCGACTGCCTCGGCGAGCACCGACCACACCGCCGGGCCCTCGGCGTGCAGCAGCACCGGCGGGCCGCCGGACGGCAGTGCGGCGAGGATGCCGGCAGCGTCGACCAGCGCGTCCGCCGGATCGGGGGCCATGCACTCGACGAGGACCCGCAGGACCGGCACCCGCCAGCCCCGGTACGCCCGGACGGCGTCCAGGGTCCAGACGCCGGCCTCGACGGCCACGCCCCGCTCGACCAGCGCCGCCGCCACCTGCTCCGCGCCGATCTCGTGCGCGTTGACCGACGCGAAGTCGGGCGGCACCCGCCAGGCCCGCACGGCGGCCACCCGGGCGGCCGGGTCCGGCTCGATCCACGCGCCGGTGCTCACGCCGACCGGCAGCCCGGGGCAGGCGGCGCGCAGCGCGGCGACCGCCGCGTCCACCGCCGCCGGGTCGAGCGACTCCGCGCCGTCGGCGTCGCGTGGGTGGACGTGTACCGCCGTGACCCCGAGGGCGGCACAGCGGGCCGCGTCGGCGGCCAACTCGGCCGGGGTGACCGGCACGGCGGGGTGTTCGGCCCGGCTCCGGCCGCCGTTGAGACACGCCTTCAACATCGATGCCGCCTCCCCGCCGATCACCTCTTGACGGACCCCACCCCACGGGGGCACCCGCCTTCTCCGCCGAACATCCCGCACGGCCGGCCGCGCCGGTCAGTCGAGGCTACGGCTGTCCCGGTCGATGTCGCCCTCCGCGTCGGCGAGCGCGTCGGCGTCGATCCGGTCGGCGAACTCCGCCGCCTCGGCGCTCTGCGCGGCGAGCGCGTCCTTCACCGCCCGGATCGCCACGCCGGGCGGGTAGCCCTTGCGGGCGAGCATGCCGACCAGCCGACGGAACACCGCGTCGGGCTCCCCCCGGGCGGTGCGCAGCTTCCGCTCGACCAGCACCCGGGCCGTCTCGGCCTCGGTCTCCTCGTCGAGCTCGCCGAGCGCCTCGCTGGCCACCTCGCCGTCCACGCCGCGCCGGCGCAGCTCGTTGGCGAGCGCCCGACGGGCCAGCCCCCGGCCGGTGTGCCGGCTGGACACCCAGGCCCGGGCGAAGGCCGCGTCGTCGATGATGCCGACCTCGTCGTACCGGTCGAGCACTCCGGCGGAGACCTCCTCGGGGATTCCCCGCTTGGCGAGCGCGGCGGCCAGCTCCGCCCGGGTGCGCGGGCGCAGGGCGAGCTGGCGCAGGCAGATCTCCCGCGCCACCTCGGCCTCGTCCCGGGGCGGGGACTGCCCGCCGGCCTCCGGGTCGGTCGCCGGATCGGGGCGGCCACGCCGGGGACGGGGCGGAGTGTCGGCGTCGCCCGACCGGGGCGGGCTGGCATCCCAGCCACGCCCCGTGCGAGCGCGTCGTCCTGCCACTGGTCAGCTACCGGTCAGAAGTCGACCGGCGGCAGCTCCGGGCCGCCGGCGGCATCGCCCACGCCGACCCCGACGCCGAGCTTTTCCAGGATCTTCTTCTCGATCTCGGCCGCCACGTCCGGGTTTTCCTTGAGGAACTCCCGGGCCTTCTCCTTGCCCTGGCCGAGCTGGTCGCCGTCGTACGTGTACCAGGCGCCGGACTTGCGGATGATCGCCTGCTCCACGCCGACGTCGATCAGCGAGCCCTCGCGGGAGATGCCCTTGCCGTACATGATGTCGAACTCGGCCTGCTTGAACGGCGCGGCGACCTTGTTCTTCACGACCTTGACCCGGGTGCGGTTACCGACCACGTCGGTGCCGTCCTTGAGGCTCTCGATGCGACGCACGTCGAGCCGGACCGAGGCGTAGAACTTCAGCGCCCGGCCGCCGGTGGTGGTCTCGGGCGAACCGAACATGACCCCGATCTTCTCGCGGAGCTGGTTGATGAAGATCGCCGTGGTGCCGGTGTTGCTGAGCACACCGGTGATCTTCCGCAGCGCCTGGCTCATCAGCCGGGCCTGGAGGCCCACGTGGCTGTCGCCCATCTCACCCTCGATCTCGGCGCGCGGCACCAGGGCCGCCACCGAGTCGATCACGATGACGTCGATCGCGCCGGAGCGGATCAGCATGTCCGCGATCTCCAGCGCCTGCTCGCCGGTGTCCGGCTGGGACACCAGCATCGCGTCGGTGTCGACCCCGAGGGCCTTCGCGTAATCCGGGTCGAGCGCGTGCTCGGCGTCGATGAAGGCCGCGATGCCGCCGAGCCGCTGGGCGTTGGCCACCGCGTGCAGGGCCACCGTCGTCTTACCACTGGATTCCGGGCCGTAGATCTCGACGACCCGGCCGCGCGGCAGACCGCCCACGCCGAGTGCCACGTCGAGGGCGATGGACCCGGTCGGAATGACCGAGGTCTGGACGACCGGCCGATCCCCCAGCCGCATCACCGAGCCCTTGCCGAACTGCTTGTCGATCTGGGCGAGAGCAAGGTCGAGCGCCTTCTCCCGGTCAGGACCTGTCGCCATCGTTGCCATCCCTGCCTTCGCCGGCGTCTTTGCTGCTGAGCTTCTCGTCACGCGGACACGCTAGGCGCTGGGTCCGACAGAACACCAGCCGACCGGCCGTGACCTGTGGACGAGCCCCCCGCTGTGGACAATAGCCGAACAGGTGTACGACTCGGCAGGCGACACGCGGACCGGAAGAAATGGCTGCTCAGCGTAGACGCGCAGGCACCCGGTCGGGGTACGCGGCGACCACCGCCCGCCACACCACGTGGGTCTGCTCACCCGATCTCAGCGCCTGCTCGATGGTCCGCCCGTCGAGCTGGGACAGCACCTGGTCCGAGGCGATGCTGGCCGCGTAGCCCGACCCGAACACCTCCTCCAGCCGCGTCCAGAAGTCGGTCAGCCGCACTGTCGGTCCTCCTCGTCCGGCGCCGGTACGGACGCCGGACGCAACGCTAGCGCCAGCAGGGGCACCGTCGCGATCGCCGCCAGCAGGGTGAGCGTCGGATACCCGGCCACCTGCATGACGAACCCGCTCAGCGCGCCGGCGGCGGCCCCGGCCAGGCCCATCGTCAGGTCGGAGAGCCCCTGCACGCTGGGCCGCACGGCGGCCGGCACCGACTCCGACAGCAGGGTGGAGCCGGCCACCATCGTCCCGGACCAGCCCAGCCCCAGCAGGACCAGACCGACCGAGAGCCCCGGCGTGTGGTGCCCGGAGACGCCCGCCACCGCGCAGGCGGCCAGCAGCACCGCCAGGCCGCCGAGGATCACCGGGCGTCGGCCGAGCCGGTCGGTGAGCCAGCCGACCACCGGGGAGAGGGCGTACATCCCGGCGATGTGCAGGCTGAGCACGACCCCGACCACCCCGAGCACGGCGGCGTCGGAGTGGTACTCGCCGAGGCGTACCGGGGTCATCGACATCACCGCGACCATCACCAGGTGGCCGACCGCGACGGCGGCGATGCCCAGCCTGGCCGCCGGCCGCGCGCGGACCACCCGCCAGGCCACCCGCATGCCCGCCCCGCGCCCGCCGGTCGCCGCCGGCCCTCCCGCAGCCTCGGGGGCCTCGGCCGCTGCGAGCCGGCGCGCGGTGAGCAGCGGGTCGGGCCGCAACAGCGCCAGCAGTACGCCGGCGGCGAGCGTGAACGCCACGGCGCTGAACGCGAACGGGCCGGCCAGCGGCGGCAGCCCCCAGCCGCGGGTGGTCCGGTCGGCGAGCGCGGCGAAGTTCGGCGCGGCCACCGCCCCGACCGTGGTGGCCCAGACGACCACGGAGAGTTGGCGGCCCCGACGGGCTGGCTCTGCGAGGTCGACGGCCGTGTAGCGGGCCTGGAGGTTGGCGGCCGTACCGCCGCCGAACAGCAGCATGCCGAGGAAGAGCAGGGGCACCTGGCGGGTCACCGCGGCGAGCACCACCAACACGCCCCCGGCCGCCCCGACCAGGTACGCGGTGACCAGGCCGGGCCGGCGGCCGTATCCCATCATGATTCGGGTGACCGGGACGGCGAGCAGCGCGCCGCCCACCACCCCGGCGCTCTGCGCCAGTCCGGCGACCGCCGTGCCGGCGATCCGGGCGGCGAGCAGCGCCCCGACCGTGACACCGATGGTGACGCCGACGCCCCCGATGATCTGGGTCACGAAGAGCAGCCGCACCGTCCGGCGCTGGATCGGGGCGACGTCGATCCGGCTCGGGGCCGGCGCGGTGAGGTCGGTGGCCATCGAGGCTCCTCGGGAAGGGGCGGTGGGCTGCCGGGTAAGGGGCGGTGGGCTGCCCCATCCTTGCGCAGCCCTGCCCACGCCGGCACCCGGGTCTGCCACAGGCCGAACGTCCGATCGCCGTCACCAAGTCGCCGTCACCAGGTCGCCGTCACCAGGTCGCCGGGGCAGAAGCTGGGCGGCCACCGCTCACGCCGGGCGGCGGCGGTCGGCTTGGTGACGTACGGGAGCCTCCGCCGCTCCACCACCTACGGCTTCGCCCCCGCTCCCCCGACCGGGTCTCGGCGGACGACACCGCTCACGCCCAGCGGCACCAGCTGCCGCGTCAGCCGGCGGGCCCGGGCCAGGCCCAGCCCGCCGACAACGAGGACAGCGGCCAGCACCAGCCCGAACCAGGCCCCCGCAGCTCCTCGGCGTCGGCGACGAGCCGCTGGTGGTGGCGGTGGCAGGGCGCTGGTGGTGGCGGTGGCAGGGCGCTGGTGGTGGCGGTGGCAGGGCGCTGGTGGTGGCGGTGGCGGGGCCCACGACCGGGGCGAGCGCCGCCGGCCGTGCCGACCAGCGCGCCCCGGCGCACCACCCGCAGGCACGCCGCCGGCGCGGACCGGGCGCGCCGAGCCGGATCAACGGGAACGCCCCGGACGCGCTCGCGTGTCATGGCCGTCCCGATACCCAGCCCGTCGACAATCCCGGATGGACAGTCGCCGGATCTTGGACAGCTACCGGTCCCCGAGAACGACAACTGTCCACGATCGACCCGAAGAACCGCCTGGGTGGGTGGGTTGGTCAGGCGGAGAGGGCGTCGGCGGCGATGGTGAGGTCGGCGACCAGGCCGGCGTACGCGGTGTCCTGGTCGTCGGCGCGCAGCACGGCCGACGGGTGGATGGTGGCCAGCATCCGGGCCGCCGGGGCGTCGGCCACCTTCCCGGCGGAGTCGACCGGCACCCGGGCGAAGTCCTCCGGGCGCTGGGCCGAGGCTGGCCACGGCATCAACGTGCCCCGCTGCCGGGTGACCCGGAACGCGGGGCCGAGCAGCGCCTTCGCGGCGGTCGCGCCGAGCACCACCACGACCTCCGGGCGCAGCCGGGCGAACTCGGCCACCAGCCAGGGCCGGCACGCGGTGACGTGCACCCGGTCCGGGGTCTGGTGGATACGCCGCCTGCCGCGCAGCTCGAAACGGAAGTGCTTGACGGCGTTCGTCAGGTAGAGCTGGCTCGGGTCGAGCCCGGCGTCGTCGACCGCCCGGCGCAGCAGCCGGCCGGCCGGCCCGACGAACGGTAGCCCTCTCTGGTCCTCCATGTCGCCGGGCTGTTCGCCGACCAGCACCACCCGGGCGTCCTCGCCGCCGCGACCGAAGACGGTCTGGGTGGCGTCCCGGTACAGCTCACAGCCCCGGCAGCCGCCCGCGGCGGCGCGCAGTTCGTCGATGGTGTCGGCCTGCGGCGGGATGAACTGCTGGGCCCCGGGCGCGGCCTCGGTCTCGGACATGACGATCTTCCTACCCGCCCCCACCCACCCAAGCGAACACCCCACCCCGGCGTGTCCCCAACCCCAACCCCCACCCCGTCCCCACGCCCACGCCCACCCCCACCCCTCTCGCGGTTGATCAAGAGGTTTGCGTCATGGATCCGGCCTGACGTGACGCAAACCTCTTGATCAACCGGGCTGGCGGGGCGGGCGGGGCGGGTGGGGTGGGGTGGGTGGGGGTGGGGGTGGGCGTGGGCGTGGGGACGGGGTGGGGGGTTGGGGGTGGGGGTTAGGCGGTGAAGGTGGGGGGGTGGGTGGGGTGGGTGGCGGTGGTCAGGGCGGCGGCCAGCATCGGGATGTCGGCGGTGGTGAGCGGGCCGACCGTGATCCGCAGACCGGGCTCGGCGGCGATCCGGAACAACGCACCGGGGGCCACTGCCCAGCCGGCGTCGCGCAGCGCGGTGATGGCGCTGGTCTCGTCCGGCACGGGGAGCCAGACGTTGAGGCCGGTGCGGCCGTGGCCGGTCAGGCCGTGGGCGGCCAGGGCGGCGAGCAGGTCGCCCCGGCGGCGTTCGTAGCTCTCGCCGGCCCGGTCCACCAGCGCGGCGGTGGCCGGGTCGCGCCAGAGCGCCAGCACGAGGCGTTGCAGCACGGTGGATACCCAGCCGGCGCCGACCTGGGCCCGGCCGGCGACCCGGGCCACGGTGGCCTCGTCGCCGGCCAGCACCGCGAGCCGCAGGTCGGGGCCGTACGGCTTGCTGACCGACCGGACGAAGGCCCAGGTCGGGGTGCCCCCGGCGAGCGGGTGCAGCGGCACCCGGGCCAGCTCGGCGGCGTGGTCGTCCTCGATCAGCAGCAGGTCGTCGCGGCCGGTGAGCAGGGCGCGCAGCGCGGCGGCCCGGTCGGCGGAGACGGCCGCCCCGGTCGGGTTCTGCGCCCGGCTGGTCACCACCAGGGCCCGGGCCCCGGCGGCCAGGGCGGCCCGCACCCCGGCCTCGACCGGCCCGTCGTCGTCCACGGGGACCCCGATGGGGCGCAGCCCGAGCGCGGCGACCAGGTCCAGCAGGTTGGCCCAGCCCGGGTCCTCCACGGCTACCGCGTCGCCGGGGCGCAGGTGGGCGGCGAGCAGCCGTTCGATGCCGTCGAGCGCACCCCCGGTCACGGTGACCTCGTCGGCGGGCACCCCGTCGGCGGCGAGCCGTTCCCGGGCCGCGTCGGCCAGCTCGGGCAGGACGCCGACCGAGGCGTACCCGACGGGGGCGGCGAACTCGGCGGCGAGGGCGGCCAGGTGCGGGCCGAGCGGTGGGAGCAGCCGGGTGTCGGGCTCGCCGCGGGACAGGTCGCGGGCGCCGAGGGCGGGGCTCGGACGCAACGCCCGGCGGGTGGCCACCGGCGGCCGGGGGCGTACCCGGGTGCCGTGCCGGCCGGCGGTGGCGAGCAGGCCGCGCCGGGACAGCTCCTGGTACGCGCGGGCGACCGTGGCCGGGCTGACCGCCAGCTCGGCGGCGAGGGCTCGCACCGGCGGCAGCGCGGCCCCGGCCGACAGCTCGCCCGACCTGATGCCCGATTCCACGCTGGCCGAGATCTCGGCGGCCGTCCCGCCGCTCACCTGATAATGTGCTGACACAATTTTTCTATTGTACTAGAACAAAGGCGGGCTGCCGCATGTACCCACCCACGCCCCGGACCACCGCCACCCGCACCCCCGACCGGATGAGCTACGACCGGGACGCCGCGCACGCGGTGCTCGACGAGGCGTACCACTGCGTGCTCGGGTTCACCGTGGACGGCGGGCCCCGGCTGCTGCCCACCCTGCACGTCCGGGTCGGCGACACCCTCTACCTGCACGGCTCCACCGGCAGCCGGCCGCTGCTCGCCGCCCGGGGCGACGGCCTGCCGATCTGTGTCGCGGTGACCCTGCTCGACGGGCTGGTCTACGCCCGCTCGCAGTTCCACCACAGCGCCAACTACCGGTCCGTGGTCGCGCACGGCACCGCGCACCTGGTCACCGACGCCGGGGAGAAGGCCGCCGCGATGACCGCCCTGGTGGAGAAGGCCGCCCCCGGGCGCAGCGGGGACGCCCGCCCGCCGAGCCGCCGGGAGATGGCCGAGACGGCCGTGCTGGCGCTGCCGCTGCGCGAGGTGTCCGTCCGGTCCCGCGCCGGCGGGGTACGCGACGACGAGGCCGACCTGCACCTGCCGCACTGGGCCGGGGTGGTGCCGCTGGCGCTGACCGCCGGGCCGGCCGAGCCGGACGCCGGGGTGACCGCGCCGTTGCCGGCGTACCTGCGGGCTGAGCGGTCACCGTGGCTGGAGCCGGTGGTGCTGCGGGGCGCGCACGTCGTGCTCGAACCGCTCGACCTCGCGCACGCCGACGAGCTGCACGCCGCCACCGCCGATCCGGAGGTGTGGCGGAACCTGGGCAGCCCGCAGCCGGCCGACCCCACCGGGACGGCCGAGCTGATCCGGGTGGCGCTCGCGGCCCACCACCAGGGCGAGCGGGTGCCCTGGGTCCAGCGGTGCGCGGTCACCGGGGCGGTGGTCGGCACCACCTCGTTCTACGAGGTCGACCCGGCGCTGCGGGCGGTGGCGATCGGGTACACGTACCTGGGCCAGCCCTGGTGGCGGACCGGGATCAACACCGAGGCGAAGCTGCTGCTGCTCGCCCGCGCCTTCGAGGAGTTGGGCGCGGAGCGGGTGGTGTGGCACACCGACCTGCGCAACGAACGCTCGCAGCGGGCCATCGAGCGGCTGGGCGCCACCCGGGAGGGGGTGCTGCGCCGGCACCGCATCCGGCCCGACGGCTCCTGGCGGGACACCGTCCAGTACTCGCTGATCGCCGACGAGTGGCCGAACGCACAGGCCATGCTGCGGGAACGGCTTCCCCCCGCGCCGGCCCCGGCGCGATGATGTCGGGCGTGCTGGGCATCACCGACATCTGGACGTACCTGCTGGGGACCGTGGCGATCGTCCTGCTCCCCGGCCCGAACTCACTCTTCGTGCTCTCCACCGCCGCCAAACGCGGGGTACGGACCGGCTACCGGGCCGCCGCCGGGGTGTTCGTCGGCGACTCGGTGCTGATGGTCCTCTCCGCCGCCGGGGTGGCGTCGCTGCTCCAGGCGTACCCGCCGCTGTTCCTGGTGGTGAAGTACGTCGGCGCGGCGTACCTGGGCTGGGTCGGGCTGGCGATGCTGCGCGGCGCGGTGCGGCGCTGGCGGGACCGCAACGACCCGGCCGCGCCGCGCCTGATCGACGCCGCCGAGCCGGCGGAGCTGCGCAGCCCGTTCCGGCGGGCGCTGGTGATCAGCCTGCTCAACCCGAAGGCGATCCTGTTCTTCATCTCGTTCTTCATCCAGTTCGTCGACCCCGGGTACGCCTGGCCGGCGCTGTCGTTCCTGCTGCTCGGGCTGATCGCCCAGGCTGCCAGCGTGCTGTACCTGACGATGCTGATCTTCGCGGGGACGTACCTGGCCGCCCAGTTCCGTCAACGCCGCCGGCTGGCCGCCGGGGCGACCACCGGGGTGGCCGCGCTCTTCCTCGGCTTCAGCATCAAGCTCGCCACCGCCTCGGTGTAGGAAGACAAGCCCCTGCGGCGGGCGGCGGCGACACCACCCGGGGCGGCGCTCCGGCTCAGGTGCCGTCGCCGCCGCCCCCACCCCCGCCGATGCCCGCGCCGCCGGCGGTGCCGCCCAGGCCGTAGCCCGGCCGGACCGGCTGGTCCGGCCGGCGGCTCACGTGCGCCGACTCGCTGATCCGGGCCGACCAGTGGCCGTGCGCCGCCGCCGCGGCGTGCCGGTTGATCGCGTGGCGCAGCCAGCCGTCCACCACGGCGACCCAGTCGGCCCGGTCCGCGCCGGCATGCCAGACCCGGAACCGGCTGATGCTCTGGTGGGTGACCCCGGCCAGGGAGAGTCGACGGTCGGCCCAGAGGATCACCTCCAGGCCGGCGGAGTTGGCCACGAAGATCACCTCCAGCTCGGTGATCGGGCCGGCGTAGAGCGGCGCGACCCACCAGCCGAGCCGCTGGTGCAGCGGCAGCGCCTGCTCCACCCCGGGCAGCCGGTCGGCGGCCAGGCCGGCCTGGCGCAGGCTGAACCCGAGCGTGTCCAGGGCGGCGAGGATGTGCTGCTGGGTCGGCAGGGGGTGCACGAAGATCGGGACCATCGCGCCCTGCTCCAGGTCGACGTCGACCGACGCCTCGGTGCGCAGGCCCATCCGCAGGCTCATCAGCGGCACCCCGCCGAAGATCGTGACCGGGGTCTCCCAGGGCAGCGGCAGCGCGAAGTCCACCGCCCGCCGCCGCCCGGCCGGCACCACGAACGCCCCGGCGATCGACACCTGGTGGAACTGCACGAGCCGGCGGGGGGCACCCGGGTCGTCCGGCTCGACCTGGGTGACCAGGCCGAGCCGGAGCCGCCGGACGGGGACGTCGTCGCGGCCGGCGTGCAGCGTCACCCGCCCGGGCAGCCGCAGCCCGGGGCGGGTGCTCGGGTTCGCCAGCGTGGTGTGCACCGCGAGCCCGGTCCGCCCGGACTCCGGCGACACCCCGGTCAGCCGCACGCCGCTCCCCCCGTACCCCCTCGGTGGTGGCACGGCTTTCCCGGTCGGTGGCCGGACAGTCCTGCCGGAGCGGCGCGGACGCCGGGGGCCGGCCCGGCTGGTCGCCGGACCGGCCCCCGGTCGGACCTCAGCGCAGCCGGCGGCCCCGGGCGCTCCTCAACGCAGCCGGCGGCCCCGGCCGGCCCTCAACGCAGCCGGCGGCCCCTGGGCACCGGGTCGGTCTCGTCGTCGAACTCGCCGATGACCTCCTCCAGCAGGTCCTCCAGCGCCACGAAACCGATCGGGCGGGTCGGGCCGCCGCCGTTGCGGACCAGGGCGAGCTGGGCCTGTTGGCCCTGCATCGCGGCCACCGCCTCCGTCACCGACGCCGTCCCCGGCAGCGTGAACGCGGCGCTCATCAGCTCGCCGGCGGTGGCCGCCCGGCCGGCGGTGGTGGCCCGCACGGCCTCCCGGACGTGCACCAGGCCGCACACCTCGCCGCCGGAGTCCAGCACCGCCAGCCGGGACCGGCCGCTGTCCCGGGAGACCTGCTCGATCTGCTCCGCCGGATCGTCCCGGCGAACCGTGACGATCTGGTCGAACGGCTCCATCACCTGGGCGACCGTGGTGCCCTGGAGCTCCAGCATGCTGGTGAGCAACTGGTGCTGCTCGGCGCCGAGCAGCCCGTGCTCGCGGGACTGTTCCAGCAGGATGCGCAGCTCGGCCGGGCCGTGCACCTGGGCGAGCTGGTCCTGCGGGTTCACCCGGACCAGCCGCAGGATCGCGTTGGCCAGGGCGTTGAGCAGCGACAGCACCGGCCGGGCCACCCGGGCGAAGGCCCGGAACGGCAGCGCCAGCAGGGTTGCCGAGCGCTCCGCGTCGGTGATCGCCCAGGACTTCGGGGCCATCTCGCCGACCACCAGGTGCAGGAAGGTGACCAGGGTCAGGGCGAACACCAGGGCGACGATGTGACTGGCCGCCGCAGGCAGGCCCACGGCGTGCAGCAGCGGGCTGAGCAGGCCCTCGATCGCCGGCTCGGCCAGCGCGCCCAGGCCCAGCGTGCACAGCGTGATGCCGAGCTGTGCGCCGGCCAGCATCAGGGACAGCTCGCGTACGCCGTCCAGGGCCGCACGGGCCCCCCGGCCGCCACCACCGGCGACGGCCTGTTCCAGCCGGTACCGCTTGCTGGCCACCAGCGCGAACTCGGCGGCCACGAAGAACGCGTTCAGCGCCAGCAGCACCACGGAGACGAGGAGCGCCACTACCGGGCTCATGCCGCCTCCCCCTTGCCGCGCCGGCCGCCCGCCGCGCCGGCGGTGGCCTCGGTGAGCCGGAGCCGCACCGAGTCGGCGACGTGCCGGTCCACCGCGAGAACCTCGACCAGGGCGCGCCGCTCGGTCTGGGCGTCGCCGTCGGCCACCAGGGCGATCTCCAGCCGGTCGCCCACCTCGGGCACCCGGCCCAGCTCGCGCATGACGAGCCCGGAGAGGGTGTCGTACTCGGGGGCCTCGGGCAGGGCGATGCCGGTGCTGTCGGCGACCTCGTCGATCCGCCAGCGGGCCGGCACCACCCAGGAGCCGTCGTCCTGCCGGGCGGGGGCGCGATCCGGCGGATCGTCCTCGTCCCGGATCGGGCCGACCAGCTCCTCGGCGATGTCCTCCAGCGTGATCACGCCGGCGAAGCCGCCGTACTCGTCGACCACGCAGGCGAGCTGCCGGTGCCCGACCCGGAGCCGGTCCAGCACCGTCGGCAGGGGCAGCGTCTCCGGCACCAGCAGCGGGGGCCCGACCACCGCGCTGACCGGGGTGGTCGCGCGCTCGGCCGGGGGCACGGCCAGTACGTCGGCGATGCCGACGACGCCGACCAGGTCGTCGACGCCCTCGGTGCCGCGGACGGGGAACCGGGAGTGCCCGGTGTCGAGCAGCTCCACCACCCGGCTCAGCGGCTCGTGCGCCCGGACGGTGTGCACGTCGACCCGGGGCACCATGGCCTCCCCGGCGGTCAGCGTCCGGAAGTCGAGCCCCCGGTCGAGCAGGTCGGACATCTCGGCGTTCAGGTGCCCCTCTTCCCGGGACTCGGCGATGATCTGTTCCAGGTCCTTCGGGGTGGCGCCGCTGGGCAGCTCCTCGATCGGCTCGATGCCGACCCGGCGCAGCAGCCGGACGGCGGCCTTGTCGAAGAGCGTGATCACCGGCCCGGCGACCTTCAGGTACATCAGGGTGGACCGGCTCAACGCCAGGGCCAGTTGCTCGGCACGGGCGATGGCCAGGTTCTTCGGGGCCAGCTCGCCGAGGACCATCTGCACGACGGTCGCGATGAGCAGGGCCAGCGCGAGGGACAGCGGCAGGGCGACGGTGGTGGGCACCCCGGCCACGTCGAGCAGCTCGGCAAGCCCCGCGCCCAGGTAGGGCTCGGCGGCGTAACCGACCAGCAGGGCGGTCACCGTGATGCCGAGCTGCGCGCCGGAGAGCATGAAGGAGAGCCGGCCGGTCACCTCAAGGGCCCGGGCGGCGGCCTGGTCGCCGTTGGTGGCGAGCTGTTTGAGCCGCCCCCGGTCCACGGCGACGTAACCGAACTCCTGGGCCACGAAGTAACCCGTGGCGGCGGTGAGAACGATGATGAGGACGAGTCCTACGACGATCAGCACGGGTCGCTCAGGGCTCCCGGGATCGTCGGGACGGGGAGATGCCGGGCACGACCCGGCTGGGTACTACTGCCCTCCTGGGCAGAAGAGTCGATCATGTGGCCCATTTTATCGGCGTCGGCTGAGTGCCCGCTGAGGGATGTCCTCACCGCTCCTCGGCGAGTTCGTCGACGTCGAGCAGGGAGCGGTCGACCCGGCCCGAGCGGTACGCGGCCCGGCCGATCATCTGGGCGGCGACCGGCGCGGTGGTCAACTGGAAGACCGCGACCAGGACGATCATGCCGATGTCGGACGTCGTGCGCAGCCGCAACGCCACCCCGGCGAGCATCAGCAGCACGCCGAGCACCTGCGGCTTGGTGGCCGCGTGCATCCGGTCGAGCACGTCCGGGAAGCGCAGCACACCGATCCCGGCGGCGAGGCTGAGCAGTCCGCCGGCGACCAGGCAGGCCGCGCCCAGCCAGTCGGCGACCGCGCCCGCGCTCACGACTCCTCCCGGACGGCGAAGCGGACCAGGGCCACCGCGCCGACGAAGCCGAGCAGGGACAGCACCACGAGCACGGGCAGGGTGGTGGCGTGCCGGTTGACCGCCGCCTCCGCCCCGACCGCCCCGGCCATCGTATTGAGCAGCACGTCAGCCGCGACCACGCGGTCCAGCAGCGAGGGGCCGCGGTACAGCCGGGTCAGCGCGAGCAGCGCGGTCACCGAGAAGAGCACGGTGAGCACGGCAGCGAGCAGCAAGGTCACTGGTCTGGCCCCCTGTCGGTGGGAGGGTCGGGATCTGCGGCGGCGGGGACGGGAATGTCCGGGGCCGGGGTGTCCAGCAGGCGGAGTTCGGCGGCGGAACCGATCGCGCGGACGATCCGGGCCTCGGTGGCGAGGGTCCGTTCCCGGCTGGCGGTCAGGTCCGCCGGGCCGCGTACGTCGAGCACGTGCACGTAGAGCAGGCCGCGCTCCCGGTCGACATCGATGATCAGGGTGCCGGGGACCAGCGAGATCGCCTCTGCGGTCAGCGCCAGGTTCAGGTCGGTGCGCACCCGCAGGCGTACCGCGATGATGGCGCCCCGGGGCAGGTAGCCGGGCTGCACGGCGACGCGGGCCACGTGGATGCTGGCGCTGACCAGTTCCGTGACGAACCGGCCCGCCAGCACGAGCAGCGCCCGGGGCCGCAGCCGGCCGCCGAAGGTGACCGGCGGCAACGGGAAGAACACCAGCACGGCCAGGCCGACCAGCAGCCCGCCCAGCAGGTTGCCCCAGGAGATCCGGCCCCAGAGCAGGTTCCAGACCCCGACCATCCAGGCGAGGGCCGTCAGCCGGTCCCGCCACCGCACGGCCCGGTTCCGGCCCCGGGCCGCCGGCCCGTCGGGGCGGTCGGGGCGGTCGGGGCCGGGGGCCGGCCGCGGGTCGCCGGGGGAGGCCGGGCTGCGGGCCCCGGTCACGGGGAGCCGCCGGGGAAGACGGCCCGCACGTACGGGGTGCGGGCCCGCAGGTCGGTGGCCGCGTCGGTGCTGACCCCGAACAGCGGACCGGCGGCGACGGTGAACACGAGGCCCAGCACCACCAGGGCGGCGGTGGCGCCGACCATCAGGGCGGGCAGCTGGACCGTCGGCTCGGTGGTGGCCAGCCGGGGCTCCCGCCAGAACGCGATGCTCCACACCCGGGACGCGGCGTAGAGGGTGACCAGGCTGGTGGCGGTGCCGGCGGCGACCAGCACCCAGGGCAGCGGGCCGCCGACCGCCACCCCGGCCTGGAGCAGGCCCAGCTTGCCGAGGAACCCGGAGAACGGCGGGATGCCGGCGAGGTTCATCGCGGGCACGAAGAAGAGCACCGCGAGCAGCGGGGCGACCCGGGCCAGCCCGCCGAGCCGGCGCAGGTCGGTGCTGCCGGCCCGCTCCTCGACCAGCCCGGCGACCAGGAACAGGGTGGTCTGGATGGTGATGTGGTGCGCCACGTAGAAGATCGCCCCGGCCAGCCCGGCGACGGTGCTCAGCGCCACCCCGAAGATCATGTAGCCGATGTGGCTGACCAGCGTGAACGAGAAGATCCGCTTGATGTCCGACTGGGCGACCGCGCCGAGGATGCCGACCACCATGGACAGCCCGGCCACCACCATCAGCAGCCCGGAGACCTGGCCACCGGGGAAGAGCAGGGTCTCGGTGCGGATGATCGCGTACACGCCGACCTTGGTGAGCAGGCCGGCGAAGACCGCGGTGACCGGCGCGGGCGCGGTCGGGTAGCTGTCCGGCAGCCAGGCCGACAGCGGGAACACCGCCGCCTTGATCCCGAACGCCAGCAGCAGCATGAGCTGGAGGCAGAGCCGTACGTTGTCCGGCAGAGCGTCAAGCCGCTGGGCGAGCTGGGCCATGTTGAGGGTGCCGGTGGCCGCGTACACCAGGCCCACCCCGGCCAAGAAGATCATCGAGGACAGAATGCTGACCACCACGTACATCGACCCGGTCCGGATCCGGACCTCCGTGCCGCCGAGCGTGATCAGCACGAAGCTCGCGGCCAGCAGGATCTCGAAGCCGACGAAGAGGTTGAACAGGTCGCCGGCGAGGAAGGCGTTGGTCACGCCGGCGGTGAGCACCAGGTAGGTGGGGTGGTAGATGGTCAACGGGGCCGACTCGCCGGTCTCCCCCTGCCCCTGGCCGATCGAGTAGAGCAGCACGCACAGCGTCACCGCCGAGGAGACCACCACCATCAGCGCGGCGAGTTGGTCGGCCACCAGCACGATCCCCACCGGTGGGGGCCACCCGCCGATCCGCACCACCACCGGCCCATGCTGGTACGCCTCGACCAGCAGCACCACGGCGACCACCAGGCTGGTGCTCAGCCCGATCACGCTGACGTCGCGTTGCAGCCGGGGCCGGTTGGCCAGCAGCAGGGTGAGCGCGGCGCCCAACAGGGGCACCACCACCGGCAGCGGCACGAGCGCCTGGTGACCCGTCACGGCTCCTCCGTCCGCCTCAGGCGGCGCAGGTGCGGCTCCGGGGCGACCTGCTCCGGGTCCTCGTCCGGCCCCTCGCCGCCGAGGTCGGGCGCGGGCAGCTCCTTGCGAGCGGCCAGCTCGGCGACCTGGCGGTCCTCCAGGTCGTCCTGCACCTCGTCGTTGCCCTCCAGGTACCAGCTGCGGTACGCGACCGCGAGCAGGAACGCGGTGAGCCCGAAGGTGATCACGATGGCCGTGAGCACCATCGCCTGCGTCAGCGAGTCGCTCATCCGGTCGACCGGGCCCGTGCCGACCACCGGGGCCCCACCGGACCGGCCACCGAGCAGGACCAGCAGGTTCACCCCGTTGCCGAGCAGGATGACGCCGAGCAGGATGCGGGTCAGGCTGCGTTCCAGCAGCAGGGTGACGCCGGCGCCGGCGAGCACACCGACGACCACCACCAGCACCACGGTCGTCCCGGTTCCGTTCACGGCCGTTTCCCCTCCGGGTCGACGACCAGCCCGCCCTCGCGCTTGCCGGCCGCCTCGATGTGCCGGTCGATCTCCGCGCCGAGGCTGCGCAGGATGTCCAGCATCAGGCCGACCACGACCAGATAGACGCCGATGTCGAAGAGGAGCGACGAGACGACGTGGAGGTCTCCGACGCCGGGCAGCGCGAGGTCGACCTTCACGCTCTCCAGCACGGACCGGCCGGCGACGAGGGCGGCCACGCCGGTGCCCACCGACACCGCCAGGCCCGCGCCGAGGATCGTGCCGGCGGAGACGGGGGCCGCCTCGGCCAGCTCGTACCGGCCACCGGCCAGGTAGCGCACGACCAGGGCGAGGCTGGCCACCAGGCCGCCGGAGAAGCCGCCGCCCGGCGCGTTGTGGCCGGAGAAGAGCAGGAACAGGGAGAACAGCACGATGGTGTGGAAGAGCAGCCGGGTGACCACCTCGAAGACGATCGACCGGCGGTGCTCCCGCAGGGTCGGCCCGCCGCGCAGCCAGACCGGCCGCTGCGGCCCCGGGTGGCGGGGCACCTCGGGGCGTCGGGGGCGGCGCGGGCGGGGACCGGTCCGGGAGCGCTCGAAGATCAGGCTGGCCACCCCGGTCGCGGCCACCACCAGCACCGAGATCTCGCCCATGGTGTCCCAGGCCCGGATGTCGACCAGGGTCACGTCGACGACGTTGCGCCCGTACCCGGCGGCGACCGCCAGGTCCGGGAAGGCCAGCGAGATCGGCGGCGCGGTCCGGGCCCCGGCCGCGACCAGGGAGAACCCGCCGAGCACCACGCCGACGGCCACGCCGATCGAGCGGCGTACCCAGCGACTGCGGCGCAGCGGACGGGCGGAGAACCGCTCGGGCAGCCGGCGCAGCACCAGCACGAAGACCGCGATGGTGGCGCTCTCCACCAGGAACTGGGTCAGCGCCAGGTCCGGCGCGCCGTGCAGGACGAACAGCATCGCGATGCCGTAGCCGGTGACCCCGACCAGCAGCATCGCGGTGAGCCGGCGGCGGGCGCCGACGGCCACCAGCGCGGCCACCGCGATGACCAGCCCCACCACCAGTTGCAACGGGTTGTCCCAGAGGGCGATCCCCTGCCGCCAGGGGCGGACGGTCAGCATCGCCCCGCCGGGAACGACCACCAGGATGATCAGGATGGTGCCGAGGTACTGGGGCAGGGACCCGCGCTGGGTGACGCTGGTGACCTCGATGGCGAGCCGGTCGAACTGGTGGGTCAGCCATTCGTACCCCCGGGCGCCGTCCACCGGCGCGCGGACCCGCTCCACCACGGGGGCGAGCGGGCCGCGCAGCGCGAACAGCACCGCGCCGCCGCCGAGGGCCAGGGCGGAGAGGCCGAGCGCGGCGGTCGGGCCGTGCCACAGCGCGAGGCTCTCGTCGACCGGGCCGAGCAGTTCGGCGTACGGGCGCAGCAGGCCGCCCAGCGGGCCGGCGAGCAGCCCGACGACGAGCCCGGCGACGGCCAGCAGGGCCGGCGGCCCCAGCATGGCGGCGGGGACCGGGTCCGGTTCGACGGGCGCGACGGGCGGCCGGTCGGCGAACGCGCCCCAGACGAAGCGCGCGCTGTAGGCGACGGTCAGCACGGTCCCGGCGACCAGCCCGGCGAGGACCAGCGGATGGTCGGTGAACGCCGCGAGCACCGCCTCCTTGGCGACGAAGCCGACCAGCGGGGGCACGCCGGCCATCGAGGCCGCGGCGAGCGTCCCGACCGTGGCCAGCAGTGGGGCGTGCCTGCGGAGCCCGGACAGCTCCCGCAGGTCCCGGGTGCCGGTGGTGTGGTCGATCGCGCCGACGACGAGGAAGAGCGCCGCCTTGAACAGCGCGTGGGCGAACAGCATGGCCGTGCCGGCGAGCGCGGCCTGCGGGGTGCCCGCCCCGAGGACCACGGTGAGCAGTCCGAGCTGGCTGACCGTGCCGTACGCCAGCAGCAGCTTCAGGTCGGTCTGGCGCAGCGCCGCCCACCCGCCGGCCAGCATGGTGAGCAGCCCGGCGGTGACCACCACGGGGCGCCACGGGCCGACCGCCGCGAGCACCGGGGCGAGCAGCCCGAGCAGGTAGACGCCGGCCTTCACCATCGCCGCCGCGTGCAGGTACGCGCTGACCGGCGTGGGCGCGGCCATCGCCGCCGGCAGCCAGGAGCTGAACGGCAGCACCGCCGACTTGGTCAGCGCCCCGGCCAGCACCAGCAGCACTGCCGTGGCCAGGTAGCCGCCGTGCGGCAGGTCGGCCGCCGTGAGGGCGGACCAGCGGTACCCGTCGGCGTGCCGGCCGAGCATCAGGAATCCGACCAGCATGGCCAGCCCGCCGAGGGTGGTCACCATGAGCGCCTGGGCGGCGGCCCAGCGGCTGGGCCGCCGCTCGGTGCTGTGCCCGATCAGCAGGTAGGAGAAGATCGTGGTCAGCTCCCAGCAGACGTAGAGCAGCAGCAGGTCGTCGGAGAGCACCAGGCCGAGCATCGCGCCGGCGAACGCGACCAGCACGGCGGCGAACCGGGCCAGCCCCGCCGACCTGGCGGAGAAGTACCGGGCGGAGTAGACCAGCACCAGCGCCCCCACGCCGCCGACGAGCAGGGTCATCAGCCAGGACAGGGTGGTCATCCGGAAGGCCAGCTCCAGCCGTAGCTGCGGCACCCAGGGGTACGTCTCGACCACCGCGCCGCCGTCGCGCACCGCGGGCGTGCGGGCCAGCGCCCAGCCGAACGCGGCGGCCGGCGCGAGCGCCAGCGGATAGCAGGCCCGCGGCCCCCACCACCGGACCAGCAGCGGCGCGACGAGCGCCGCCACGAGGTGGAGGATCAGCAGTACGAGCACCCGCGCTCCCGGTCGAGGTGGCAGCCGTGCGCGCCGAGGGAAGCGCCTATGAGCGATCAGACGCCAGTTCACGGCCCTATGGGCGGTTTTGCCGGAATTCAGGGAGCGTTGGCGGGCGTTCGGTGCCGCGTGACTGGCGCGTCGGGGACAGCCAGCCGAGGAACCGGGCGTGCATCGCGGCGGGGTCGGGGCGTCCGCCGAGCCGGTACATGTCGTCCATGGCCTCGTGCATCAGGGCGGCCAGGTAGAAGGCGAGCGCGACGGTGTGGCCGTGGAACTCGGTGGGCAGGTCGAGCTGCGCCGCCGGGCAGGGCCACTGCGCGGCGCAGACCCGGCACAGCCAGGCGGGCCGCATCGGCAGGTGTCGGCGGGGCATCAGGACACCCGGATGGGGCTCGCACCCCGGGCCGGCGCGGCTTGCCGCAGGGTCGCGGCGAGCCGGTGCAGCCCTTCGCGCAGCACGAACAGCTCGCGTTTCGCGACCGCGTCACCTGCGGCGTTCAGCTCGTACGCCTCGACCCATGTCCAGCCGTGGTACGTGTGCTGGTTCTTCATCTCGCGGATGACCCGCACGGTGATCGGCCTGACGAACTGCGGGCTCGCGGCGCGGGTCAGGCGCAGCACGTCGCCCGGGTGGATCGGTCGGGCGCTCACCGCGATCCTCCGGGGCGACGTCCTTCTCGGTGCGGCATGACGGCCCCCTGTCCGTGGAGATTGGAGAGGGGGCCACCCGCTCGGGTGTGTCGGAAGGACCGGGCGACCCCCTCGACGAACGCGGGCCGGGGCACACTCCTCGCCTGCCAACCCACGCTGTCCTGACGACAGCCTGCCGAGGGTTGCCAAACAATCACACAGCGTTAGATTATTTCCTTCGGACGTTCTGTTTGCTCTTGAAGGGACTCAGGCATGAACCATGCGTTCGTCGCAGCCCTCGCCGAGGCGTGCGAGACCTCCGAAAGCTTGGCCGGTCGCATAGGGATTCACCCGAAGACCGTCGCCCGCTGGGCCAACCCGGGGCGCATTCCACAGACCCGGCACCGTGCCGAGATCGCGAAGATACTCGGAAAGGACGTTGCCGAGCTGTGGCCGGATGCTCTGCGCCGCGAACCGGTGTGGTTCCGGCCGTGGGTCGACATCGAGCGCGAGGCGGTCGCCCTGCGTGCCTTCCAACTGGCCTGGGTGCCGGGCCTGCTACAGACCGAAGCGTACGCACGCGCCACGTTCCATGGGCAGCCACTATCGCCGGCCGAGGTCGACGACCTGGTCGGGGCCCGTATCGACCGGCAGGCGATCCTCACCTGCGACCGGGCGCCCATGACCGTCGTTGTCATCGACGAGCAGGTGATCCGCCGGGCGGCGGCCGGAGAGCGGGCGATCATGACGGCCCAGCTCGCCCACCTGGTGACCTGCGCGGAGCTTCCGACCGTCCAACTGCACATCGTTCCCCGCGATGCCCCGACCTATCCGGGGCTCGACGGCCCCTTCACGATCGCCGAGCTTCCCGGCGGGGCGCGGGTGGCACATGTGGACAGCCAGGCCCAGGCGCACATCATCGATCAGGCGTCCCAACTTGCTACGCTCGAACGACGGTGGGAACGCATCCGAGGCGAGGCCCTGTCTCGGTCGCAGTCCCTTGACCTCCTGAGGGAAGCGGCAGCAGCATGGACATGACCGGCGCGCAGTGGCGCAAGAGCACCAAGAGCGGCGGCAACGGCGGCGACTGCGTCGAGGTCGCCGACAATCTGCCCGGCGTCGTCCTCGTCCGTGACACGAAGGACCGCGACGGCGGAACCCTCTCCTTCTCGCCGGCCGCGTGGCGCGGCCTCGTCGACCTGGCGAAGAGCGTCGGCTGACCTCGCTCGACCCGCAGGCCCTCGGCATACGCCGGGGGCCTGTTTCGTGGCCGACGCGGGACGGCCGGCGGGTTCGGCGGCGGGTTCGGCGGCGGGTTCGCTGACGCGGCGGGCGGGCCACATCGCGGAGGCGGCCTTACCCGCTCCCCGACCGGCTTACCGTTAGAGCCTGTGTCGAAGTCGGCCTGCCTCGGCTCGGCCCGGCGCTGGCGGCTCGGCTCGGCCCGGCGCTGGCGGCTCGGCGTGGGTGAGAGCGGAATGGGGCTCGCCGGGCCCGCCGCTCCAGGGCGATTGCGAAGTCGGGCGGGAGCGCTTCGATCAGGAGGTCTGGGGTTCCTGGCGTGGGCGCCGCTCCACGGCAGGTATGCCTCTCGGCGCCTATGGAGCTGAGTCGGATACGACATCAGCCACGCTCGACGCGCTCGACGCGCTCGACGACCGTAAGCGACGATCCGACGGGGGTGGGTAACCCGACGGGGCGTTGGGTAACGCGACGGCGGTGGCCCGACCGGCGGTGATGACGTAAACGACTCAGCTCCATAGGCGCCGCCCCACGGCATCGACCGCCCCGCCCACAGCTCCGCCCCGGGCCACGATCCCCGGGCCACGGTCCCCGGGCCAGCCAGAGACCGCACCCCCGACAACGCAACGACCCTGCCTCTTACTCCGGCGTCCAGGCTTGCTCCCTGAGCGGGCGAGCCCCTGGCGTGGTCCGGGCCCGTACGAGCACACAAGAGCGCACACGATCGCGCTGGATCGCGCCGGGTCAGGGAACAAGGTCGTGCTCGATCAGGGAAAGTGTGGCTTCGTTACGAGTAGGAGGCCACACTTTCCGGGATCGAGCACGATCTTGCACGCCTGGCCGATCAACGGCGGTTCCCGGGAGCCGCCCGGCCCCGGAACGCTCCGGAACTGGTGGATCTCCGCTGATCGTCAGGACAGCGGTCGGTTTCGGTTGGCGGCGATCGCGCTTGCCTGCCGCCGGAGACGTGGCCGTGTGTCTCCCGCACCTCGACACATGCCTTAGGCGCCGGCTGGCCCGGTTGGGAACCACTTTTCCTGCACGGCCGCGAAGCCGTCGTGAGGTTGCCCATCCGCGATGGGCTCAGAGAACTCCCAGACATACCCAAACGGATCGATGCATTCGAACACGCGATCGCCCCATGCCTCATCCATCGGTTCACAGGTGATGGTGCATCCGGAGCTTCGGCAGTACTCGTAACTCGCCTCAAGGTCATCCACGCCAAGACCGATCGCCACGCCGAGACCTCGTGGCCCGGCCTGGGTCTGCCGCTCTCGCTCGCTATCGGCAAACGGCATACCCCGCAGGGCGTCGACGATCAGGTGAACCTCTCCTCGTTGAAGGATCGTCATCACCGGACGGCCCTGCGGGTCTGGCACGGTCCCTACCTCGCCAAACCCGAAGCCGCGGTAGAACCGCGCGGCGCTCTCAACGTCGGTTACCCGCAGGCCCACCCGGAATGCTGCTGCGACCATGTCGCCCTCCCGTCTCATGACAGGTGTGGGGGGGTCACACCCAAACCACTTTGGGTACGCCGTACGCAAAGTGGTTTGGGTACGGTATACGCAAACAGGGGAGATGTCCATGACCGCTGCACCCCGGGACCGCAGCAACCTGCTACGGACCTTCGAACTGCTGTGGGACCTGCGAACGCACTCCGGCCTCGGCCGCAAGCCGGGGCTCAGCGCCGACCAGATCACGTCGGCCGCGATCGAGGTCGCCGATGCACAAGGGCTGGACGGCCTGTCGATGCGAAGCGTCGCGGATCGACTCGGCGTCGGCACCATGTCGCTGTATCGGCATGTGCCCGGCAAGGAGGAACTGCTCGACATCATGGTCGACCGGACCAGCGCCGAGGTCCACCACGACAACAGTCACGGCGACTGGCGCTCACGCCTGGAGCAGGTCGCCCGATCCAACCGCTCGATGTTCGAACGTCACCCCTGGCTACTGAAACTCTTTCCCAGGCGACCGCCGCAGGGGCCAGGCGTGATCGCGAAGTACGACGCCGAACTGCGAACCATCGAGGGGATCGGGCTGACCGACGTCGAGATGGACTCAGCCCTCGCCCTCGTCCTCGGATATGTCCGGGACGCGACCGCGAGCCTCCTGGAGTGGAAGACAATCTCCGAGCGGACCGGGCAGAGCGACGACGAGTGGTGGACCACACTCGCGCCCCTCCTGGACCGGGTGCTCGACCGAGAGCGTTACTCCATCGCCGTGCGGGTCGGCACCTCGGCCACCACGCACTACAACGCGGTCCACGACCCCGAGCACGCATTCGAGTTTGGCCTCCAACGCGTTCTCGACGGGATCGAGGCATTCGTGAATAGCAGCGGCCGCCACTCCAGCTAACCACTTTGGACGCCAACTCGACCCAGCCTGGCGATGTGCTCGACCATCACATCGAAGAGTTCACCAGTTCGCACAATGGTGCGGTCGGTGCTCGGGGCGGGTCTCGAACCGCAGGCGGGGGCTGCCCTCCAGCAGCGGGTCGCGGCGGGTCTCCACCAGCAGGTCTGGGCGGCCGAGCTGGAGCACCACCTTGTTGACCACGCGCTGGGCGGCGGCGAGGGACCGCACGGGAAGCAGCCGCCCACGGCTCTCCCGGCGCAGGACGAAGTAGTGCACGGCGGCGCGGACCTGCCCCCGGTCGGCCGCGCTGGACTGGGCGGTCTGCCGGACCAGCTCCCGAAGGCAGCTCGCGAGCTGCTCGGCCAGCTCCAGCTCGGGGCCGTGCAGGCCGGCGCGGAGTGCGGCAAGATGGCTGTCGACCTTGCGAATGAGCACGTCGGTGCCGAACTCGGCGCCTCGTTCCTCGACGGCCATCCGCTCTCCTCACCCCTAGCACTGTGAGTGAAGTTACTTTAGGTTGCGGCTCACAAGCAAGCAGTTAAGTAAGACTTAACAGAAGAAAGCGCACTTTCTGCACGCATTTCGCCGCACTCAAACAGCCACCCGGACTGGTCGGGCGTGGGCCGCCTCTCTGGGCCGGGGCGGATGTCCCACCTCCGGGGCAGGATGGGGGCGTGGCGAAGGTGACGGCCGGCTTCGGCGCGGTGGAGGCGCAACGGGTTCTCGCGGGCTTCGGCCCGGCGACCCGGGAGTGGTTCACCGCGGCCTTCGCCGCGCCCACCGCCGCCCAGGTCGGCGCCTGGCGTTCCGTGTCGGCAGGCCGAAACGCCCTGGTCGTCGCGCCCACCGGCTCCGGCAAGACCCTCGCGGCGTTCCTCTGGTCGCTGGACCGGCTCGCCGGGTCACCGCCGCCGGCCGAGGCCCGGCAGCGCTGCCGGGTGCTCTACGTCAGCCCGCTCAAGGCGCTCGCCGTCGACGTCGAGCGCAACCTGCGCGCCCCGCTCGCGGGCATCCGGCAGGCCGCCACCCGGCTGGGCGTGGCCCCGCCGGAGATCACCGTGGGGATGCGCACCGGGGACACCCCCGCCGACGAGCGGCGGGCCTTCGCCCGCACCCCGCCGGACATCCTCATCACCACCCCCGAGTCGCTGTTCCTGCTGCTCACCTCCGCCGCGCGGGACTCGCTGCGCGGCGTGCAGACGGTCATCGTGGACGAGGTTCACGCGGTCGCCGGGTCCAAGCGCGGCGCGCACCTCGCGCTCTCCCTGGAACGCCTCGACGAGCTGCTGCCCGCCCCCGCCCAGCGGATCGGCCTGTCCGCCACCGTCCGGCCGGTCGACGCCTGCGCCCGGTTCCTCGGCGGGGCCCGCCCGGTCGACGTGGTGCAGCCGCCCAGCGCCAAGACCATCGAGGTGAGCGTCCAGGTCCCGGTGGAGGACATGACCCGCCTCGACGAGCGGGAACAGCCCGCCGACGACCTCGGCGGCCCCGGCCCGCGCCGGGCCTCGATCTGGCCGGCCGTGGAGGAGCGGGTCTTCGCCCTCATCCGGGCGCACCGCTCGACGATCGTCTTCACCAACTCCCGGCGCAGCGCCGAGCGGCTCTGCGCCCGGCTCAACGAGCTGGCCGCCGAGGAGCTGGGCCTCGTACCCCCGGAGAGATCCCCCGCCCGGCCGCCGGCCGAGGTGATGGCCCAGTCCGGCGCGGCGGCCGGGGCGGCCCCGGTGATCGCCCGCGCCCACCACGGCAGCGTCTCCCGGGAGGAGCGCAAGCACATCGAGGAGGCGCTCAAGTCCGGCCAGCTCCCCGCAGTGGTGGCCACCTCCAGCCTTGAGCTGGGCATCGACATGGGCGCGGTCGACCTGGTGGTGCAGATCGAGGCCCCGCCCAGCGTCGCCGCCGGCCTGCAACGCGTCGGCCGGGCCGGGCACCAGGTCGGCGCGGTCTCCCGGGGCGTGGTCTTCCCGAAGCACCGGGGCGACCTGCTGTCCTGCGCGGTGGTCGCCGGGCGGATGGCCGACGGCGCCATCGAGGAGCTGCACCACCCGCGCAACCCCCTCGACGTGCTGGCCCAGCAGATCGTCGCGATGGTCGCCCTCGATCCGTGGCGGGTCGGCGACCTCGCCGTCCTGGTCCGCCGGGCCGCACCCTTCGCCGAGCTGCCCGACTCCGCGCTGCACGCCGTGCTGGACATGCTCTCCGGCCGGTACCCGTCGACCGCGTTCGCGGAGCTGCGGCCCCGGCTGGTCTGGGACCGGGCCGCCGACGTGCTCACCGGCCGGCCCGGCGCGCAGCGACTCGCCGTCACCAGCGGCGGCACCATCCCCGACCGGGGCCTGTTCGGGGTCTTCCTCGCCGGCGCGGAGCGGGCCGCCCGGGTGGGCGAGCTGGACGAGGAGATGGTCTACGAGTCGCGCATCGGCGACGTGTTCCTGCTCGGCTCGTCGTCGTGGCGGATCGAGGAGATCACCCCCGACCGGGTGCTGGTGTCGCCCGCCCCCGGGCAGGCCGCGCGGATGCCGTTCTGGAAGGGCGACCAGCTCGGCCGGCCCGTGGAGCTGGGCCGGGCCATCGGCGCCCGGGTGCGCGCCCTGGTGCGCCACGGCGACGAGGAGGCGGTGGCCGCGCTGCGCGCCGGAGGGCTGGACGACTGGGCCGCCGGCAACCTGATGGCGTACCTGCGGGAGCAGCAGGCCGCCACCCGGTCCCTGCCGGACGACCGGACGGTGCTGGTCGAGCGGTTCCGCGACGAGCTGGGCGACTGGCGGCTCGCCGTGCACTCGGTGCTCGGCGCCCGGGTCAACGGCCCCTGGGCGCTGGCCATCGGCCGCCGGCTGGCCGAACGGTACGGCGTCGACGCCCAGGTCATGCCGTCGGACGACGGGATCGTGGTGCGGCTGCCGGACACCGCCGAGGAGCCGCCCGGCGCCGATGTGGTCGTCTTCGAGCCCGACGAGATCACCCAGCTCGTCGAGGAGTCGGTCGGCACGTCCACGCTGTTCGCGTCCCGGTTCCGGGAGTGCGCGGCCCGGTCGCTGCTGCTGCCCCGCCGCGACCCGCGCCGCCGGCAGCCGCTGTGGCAGCAGCGCCAGCGCGCCGCCCAACTCCTCGACGTGGCCCGCGAGTACGCCGACTTCCCGGTCACCCTGGAGGCCGCCCGGGAATGCCTCCAGGACGTCTTCGACCAGCCCGCGCTGGCCGGGCTGATGCGCGACCTGGCCACCCGCAAGGTCCGCCTGGTGGAGGTGGAGACGACCCAGCCGTCGCCGTTCGCCCGGTCACTGCTGTTCGGGTACGTCGGCGCGTTCCTCTACGAGGGCGACGCCCCCCTCGCCGAGCGGCGGGCCGCCGCCCTGGCGCTGGACTCGACGCTGCTCGGCGAGCTGCTCGGCCGGGTCGACCTGCGCGAGCTTCTCGACCCGGCGGTGCTCGCCGAGACCGAGCGGCAACTGCGCTGGCGCACTGAGCAGCGCCGGCCCCGCGACGCCGAGGACGTCGTCGAGCTGCTGCGCACCCTCGGCGACCTGTCCGAGCCGGAGCTGGCCGAGCGCGGGGCGCCCGTCGACTGGCTCACCGAGCTGGCGGCAGCCCGCCGGGTGCTGCGGGTGCGCGTCGCCGGCGAGGACCGCTGGGTGATCGTCGAGGACGCCGCCCGGCTGCGCGACGCGCTGGGCGTGGCGCTGCCGGTCGGGGTGGCCGAGGCGTACCTCGCCCCGGTGGCCGACCCGCTCGGCGACCTGGTCGCCCGGTACGCCCGCACCCACGGCCCGTTCGCCACGGCCACCTGCGCCGCCCGGTTCGGCCTCGGGGCGTTCGTGGTGGAGCAGGCGCTGCGCCGGCTCGCCGCGACCGGGCGGGTGGTGTCCGGCGAGTTCGCCCCCGACAGCGTGGGCACCCAATGGTGCGACGCCGAGGTGCTGCGGCTGCTGCGCCGCCGGTCCCTGGCCGCGCTGCGCCGGGAGATCGAGCCGGTGCCGCCCCGGGCGCTCGCGGCGTTCCTGCCCCGCTGGCAGCAGGTCGGCTCGTCGGCCCGGGGGGTGGAGGCCCTCGCCGCCGCCGTCGAGCAGTTGCAGGGGGCGGCGGTGCCGGCGTCCGCGCTGGAACGCCTGGTGCTGCCCGGCCGGGTCGCCGACTACTCCCCCGCCCAGCTCGACGAGCTGTGCGCCAGCGGCGAGGTGCTGTGGGCCGGCTCCGGGGCGATCTCCGGCGGCGACGGCTGGGTCACCCTCGCGTACGCCGACGCCGCGCCGCTGCTGCTCCCGCCGCCCGACGACGCGTTGACCCGTACCCCGCTGCACGACGCCGTGCTGGACGCGCTCGCCGACGGGCAGGCGCTGTTCTTCCGGTCGCTGTCCGACCGGGTGGAATCCACCGACGACGCCGCGCTGACGGCCGCGCTCTGGGACCTGGTGTGGGCCGGGTACCTCACCAACGACACGCTCGCCCCGCTGCGGGCGGCGCTCGGCGGCGGCGGGGCGCACCGGTCCCGGCCGACCGCGCCGCGCACCCGGTACCGCCGTCCGGGCCGGGTCGCGCTGCCCAGCCGCACCGGGCCGCCCACCGTCGCCGGCCGCTGGTCCCGGCTGCCGGAACGGGACCTCGACCCCACCCGGCGGGCCGCCGCCCTGGCCGACGTGCTGCTGGAGCGGCACGGCGTGGTCACCCGGGGGGCGGTCGTCGCCGAGCAGGTGACCGGCGGCTTCGCCGCGGTGTACCCGGTGCTGTCGGCGCTGGAGGAGCGCGGGGCGGCCCGGCGGGGCTACTTCGTGGAGGGGCTGGGCGCGGCCCAGTTCGCGGTGCCCGGCGCGGTGGACCGGATCCGCGCCCTCGCCGACCCGGCCGGGCCTGACCGGGGCCGGGGCGGGGCGGCCCTCGTGCTCGCCGCCACCGACCCCGCCAACCCGTACGGCGCGGCGCTGCCCTGGCCCGAGCGCGTGGTCGACTCGGGCGACGGGGCGGCCCCGGCCACCGGGCACCGGGCCGGCCGCAAGGCGGGCGCGGTGGTCGTGCTGGTCGGCGGCGACCTGGTGCTCTACGTCGAGCGGGGCGGGCGGACGATCCTCTCCTTCGCCGACGACCTGGACGCCCTCGCTGCAGCCGGCAAGGCGCTGGCCGACGCGGTGCACTCCGGGGCGCTCGGCGCGATGTCGGTGGAGCGGGCCGACGGGGAGGCGGTGGGCTCGTCCCCGCTGAGCGAGACGCTGACCGCCGCCGGTTTCCGGGCCACCCCCCGCGGCCTGCGCCTGCGCGGCTGACCCCGGCGGTGCCAGACAATCCGCACTCAGATGGTGAAGTCCCGAGGTGCATTCTCGCCCACCCGGCCGTCCACCGCCTCGCGGAGGAGATCCGCGTGGCCCGTGTGTCGCGCGTACTCCTCGACCATGTCCAAGAGCATGGCCCGAACGCTGGGTGTGCGGCCGTCCGGCCAGGTGAAGGACGCGGGTCCGTCGAGACCGCGCTCCTCGATGACTTCAGCCACGGCCTTGCGCGACCGCTCGACGGCGTTCCGCCACAGGGCGTAGACATCTTCCGGAGAGTCCCGGGCCCCGGTGCGCCAGTCCCAGTCAGGGTCGGTGTCGAAATCCATGGTGTCCCACGGGGCGCCGTGCTCCTGCCCGGCGAGCTTGACTGCCAACCAGTCCGCCTCGACCAGGGCCATGTGCTTCACGAGGCCGCCGAGCGTCATCGCGCTGGCCGCCGTGGTCGCGCGCAGACCCTTATCGTCGAGCCCTTCTGTCTTCCAGGCGAAGGTGCGCCGGTTACGCTCGAGCACTGACAGCAGGGAGTCGACCTCGGCGGAAGCCGCCAGCGGGAAAGGTTGCGCGGCTGTTTCGCTCATCACCGAAGCATAGTCAGCCACCTTTATCGATTACTGTCCTGTGCCTGCACTTACGTCCGCCCCGGCATTCCGGTTCGGATCTGGGCCAGGCTGAGAAACGGCACGGGCGGCGGCTTAGGCGGGGAGCTTGTAGAGCTGATCATCTCTAGCATGGCGGCATGCTGGTTGAGTTGGCGTCATCCTGGTGTGCGACAGATCTCGGGGTTCACCGCCCATGCCGGGCCACCTACGAGCGGTACCCGCTCGACAGCGTGCCACCTGTGCTCGACGCTCTCGACGGCTTCCGGTGGCTCGGCGATCGGGGCAACGCCACGCCGGCAACATCGACCTGCTGACTCGCCTCGGCACCAGCCTCAACGCCGTCGGTGTGACGCTGCCGGAGGACTTCGTCGAGTTCTACTCCTGGGACGGTTGGGCCGACGAGCTGGACCGCGGGTCCGTGACCGGATGCTGGACCAGCCTCGGCCCGCTGCCCACGTTCAGTCCCGTCGAACCCGGCGCGTTCCTGGTTAGGTTCCTCTCCGACCAACAGGACTGCGTCGTCTGGTACCTATACCTGCGCCAGGGGGAACCGGCATGCGTCGTGCACGCGTTCGACCTCGAATCCGACTACGGGCACGACCAGGAATCCGGGGTGATCTACCAGTGCGCGTCCACGTTCGAGGAGTTCGCCTACCGGTTCTGGGCAGAGAACCGCATCTGGCATCACCTGCATGATTCAAACCCCGGAGAGCTACCGCCGCGGTTCGCTTCGTACCTAGCGCACTATCCGCAGCCGTCGGCGCCAAATCCGGCCCTCTAACACCTCCCCTACCCACCCCGAGCACCCTCTGCCGCCGCCGCACGCCACCCCCTCCTCCGCGATCTTGCACTTGAGGCCCGGACCAATGCGGTAAACCGGTCATCTTTGGGGCCGTAACTGCAAGATCGCGGGGGGAAGTGGGGGGAGGGTGAGTCGCTGTCCCCATCTTGGGGTCCAGACGTCGGTGTCGGGTTCCTAGGGAGTCGAGGTAACAGGCGGTGGTGGATCGCCGCCGGTCCGGTTGTTTGATTCGCCTTCCCCGGCCCTGCTTTGCTCAACGCGATCAACGGCGGGAGGGGAGCGTGCGGGCCAGACAATCCCTGGGTCGGCAGTTCGGGTGGCTGTGGACGGCCTACGCGGTCAGCGCCTACGGCACCGGGCTGGGGTTTGGTGCGTTGCCGCTGATCGCCGTGCTGGTGTTGGATGCCAGCCCCGCTCAGGTGTCCGCGTTGTCCGCGGTGGGGCCGGCGGTGGGCGCGCTGATCGCGTTGCCGCTCGGGCCGTGGGTGGAGTTCCGGCGCAAGCGGCCGGTGATGATCGCGATGGACCTGGCCCGGTTCGCGGCGCTGATGACGATCCCGATCGCGTACGCCTTCGGCCGGCTCAGCTTCGTCCAACTGCTGGCCGTCTCGGCCGTGGTCGCCGCCCCAAGATCGCCTTCAACGGGGCCGCCGGCGCCTACCTCAAGGCCCTCGTCCGGCCGGACGACCTGCTCGTGGCCAACGCGAGGTTCGAGTCGACGACGTGGAGTTCCATCGCGGTCGGGCCGCCACTGGGCGGGGCTACGATCGGCCTGTTCGGGCCGATCACCACCGTGCTGGCCGATGCGCTCAGCTATCTGCTCTCCGCGTTGGCGGTCACCGCCATCCGTAGCCGGGAGGAACCCCTGCGGCGCACCGACAAAGGCCGGGTCCGGGCCGGCGAGTTGCTCGACGGCTGGCGGCACCTCCTGACCCATCCCGGCCTGCGGGCGCTCTACCTCAACCAGCTGGTCGTCAATGGACTGATCATGGCCACCGAACCGCTGTTGGTCATGTTGCTGCTCCGCCAGCTCGGATTCCCGCCCCGGCAGTACGGCCTCGCCTTCGCCGTACCCTGCCTCGGCGGGCTGCTCGGCTCACGGCTGGCCAACCGGGTCGTCGCGCGGTACGGCCAACACCGGATCCTGCGTACGGTCGGCACGCTGCGCGCGATCTGGCTGATCGGCCTCGCCTTCGTCCAGCCCGGTGTCGCCGGCCTCGCCGCCGTGATCGCCGTCGAGTTCGCGATCATCATCAGCATGAGCCTGTACAACCCGGTGCTGGCCACCTATCGACTGGAGCACACGCCCGGCGACCGCGTCGTGCGTACCCTGTTGGCCTGGTCGATCGGCAGCGGCGCCGCCATCGCCATCCTCAGCGCGCGGCGGGCCGCTAGTCGGCGCCACCAGCCCTCGCACGGCCATCACGGTCGCGGGGCTGCTGATCCTCGCCAGCCCGCTGCTGCTTTCCCGCCGCCCGGGTTCCGCTCCGACTCCGCCAGCTCGGACATGCGATCCAGCGCCGCGGTGTAATGGGTCACGGCCGACCGCTGCTCTGCGATCTCCTCGGCGATGACGTTCTGGGCTCGGATCTCGGCTTCGCGCCGCTTAGTCCTCCCCCTCATCGCCGCCTGCACGGCAACCGCGCGGGCCCCCGAGGTGCTGGCGGCATAGGTGGGTGCCACCTGCTCCGCCTGCTCCCGGAGCTCCCGCGCCCGTTGCTGCTGCGCGGCCTTCATGGCCTCGGCCCGCTTGAGTCTCAGTTGCGAGACCGAAAGGAGCGGCTCCCGATCCGAGTCGCACCAGGAGTTCAACCGCTGCCGCAGCCAGGAATGGACGCGATCCGCGGGATCGTGCGGCTGCGGCCCCACTCCGGGAAACGCGCCGTCCGGCTCGTGACCCAGCGCGTAGGTGATGTCATTCGGCGACCAGCCCGAGTTGAAGAACTTCCGGGTCAGCTCACGGACCGCCTTCGCGTCGACCTTCCTCAGCCCGAGGTTCGAATAACGCAGCCAGTCGATCGCCTCGATCTGGTCGATACGCCCCTCCGGGGCGGCCGCCGGGTTGACGTCGAAGGGCTTCTGATTCCAGAAGGGGTGGCAGTTCCGACACCGTTCCACATATTTTCCGCGATCGATTAGACGTGTGCGCGAGTCACAGTTCCGACACCAGGAGGGGAGGAGATCCTCATCCATCATTTCGTGAGGCCACCCACACCCTCGACCAGATCTTCGTCTCGACACGTGGCACCACAGTGCGAACCAGCACCTCTCTGGGCAACGCTCGCTCTCCGTCGAGGTTGACGACAGCAGCGTACCGCCGCCGCACCGCACCGCGCTCCGCCACCGGGGCCTCGCCGGATCGCAGGGCTCCAGGGACGGAAGCTCCGGCAGCACCCACCGCCGGCCGCGTCGCCGTGCCGGGCGTGACGGGCATTGCAGTAATGCCGCTCGCTGCGCTGATGCCCGCTGCATCACCCGCAGCGTCCGGTTTCTCAGCCGACCCGAGGTGTGAGCATGAACAAAATCGACGCCGCAGTGCCTCATGGCGTAGCCTCCCCCTCCGGACAGTCAGGGTGCCGGCCGAGCGCCGCCCCGGCGGGTCGCGAGCGCGGTGAGCGCGAGCGCCACCGCAGCCGTGCCGACCGCGCACCACAGGATCGCCGTGAAGGTGTGCGGCACCACCCACTCGGCGACCACGATCAGGCCGACCGTCGCCGCCCAGAGCGGCGCCGACGGCCACCGCGCACCCGCCGCCACCTGGGCGTTGACCAGCACGAACACCAGCGCGTACAAGGCACCGGTGGCGGCGAAGACCGGCGCGTAGCGGCCGAGGCCGACGTAGTCCGCGCCGCCCGCCAGGCGGAACGCGAGCCCACCGGCGAACGCCGACGCCGCCACCAGCACCGCACCGCAGCCGGCCACCAGGCCGAGGGCGACCATGAGCGCCCGCCGGTTGCCCTGCGCCAGGCGCGGGAGCGCCAGCACCGTGACCACCTGCGGCGCCCACAGCGCCCCCTTGGTGAGCACGGCCCCGACCGCGTACCCGCCCGAGGCGTCCGCGGGCAGCAGGTGGCGGACCAGGATCAGGTCGGCGTACGAGACGACGAGCATCGCGAGCGTCGCCGAGCAGGCGGTGAGGACCTGCCGGGCGGTGATGCCATGGCCGCCCGGCGCGTCGACCCGTGAACGGGCCAGGTGGGCCAGGACCGGCGGGATCAGCAGCGCGACGGCCGTACCCGCCAGGACCGACCCGGTCAGGCCGGCGCCGAGCAACAGGCCCGCGATCAGGCCCCCGTACCGGCAGACGGCCAGCACCGCCATGCCGAGTGCCAGGCGCAGGAAGCGCTCGTCACCCTGCAGCTCGCCCAGCCACCTGCCGGCCACCACCACGGCACCGGTGTAGACCGCGAGCAGTAACGTCACGGCCGGCGGAAGGTCCAGCAGCGCGCTCGCCACCGGCGTCAGGACGACCATGGCGCCGGCACAGACGGCCGCGGTCAGCCAGCCGATCCGACCGCTCGCCGCGCCGGGTGTGCGGGCCCGGTGGATCGCGACCGCGATCTGCAGCCCCACCCCGGGAACGCCGGCGATCGCCGCGATCGCGAGGACGGTGGCCAGCGCGCCCAGGTCGCCGGGGCCGAGCTGTCGGGCGCCGAGGACGGGCACGAGGTAGCCGAGCCCGTTGGTCAGCGCGCCCGCCACGGCCACCGCCGCCCCCGACATTCCGATCCGCCGCCGGGCGGAGGTCGTCACGGTCATCGCACCAACTGTCTAGGAGAGGGCTCGCGGTGCCCGAGACCGGCGACTTCCTGGTGCTGACCCGCCGCGCCGGGCCAGGCGCCGTCGGGCGCGACTCAGAGACGGCCGTCATGCGCCGCTCAGAGGCGGCCGTCGTGCACGGCCCGGGTCACCCATGGGATCACCTCGTCGAGCATGGCGTCGAGGCCGGTCGTCGCGGTGAAGCCGAGCACCTCGCGGGCCTTCGCGACGTCCGGCACCCGCTTGGTCACGTCGTGCTCGAACGGCTCGTCGCTGACGTACCGGAACGGCACGTCCGGGCCCTTGATCTTGCGCCAGATCAGCTCGGCCAGCTCCAGCACCGTGGTCGAATCGGCGGTCGAGAGGTTGAAGTCCTCGTTGCGCGCCGCCTCGTGCTCGATGGCCACCGCGATCCCGCGCGCCAGGTCGCCGCCGTAGGTGTAGTGGCGCACCTGCTCGCCGGTGCCGAGGATGTGCAGCGGGTCCTGCCCCTTGACGATCTTCTGCACCAGGTCGGGGACCACATGCGACATCGCCAGCTTGACGTTGCCGGAGAGCACCTCCGCCTCGCCGAGCGCGCGCCCCTCGCCGACACCGACGCAGTTGAACGGCCGCACGATCGTGTACGGCAGCCGGTACTGGTCCCAGGCCGCCCGCGCGTAGTACTCGACCGCCAGCTTCTGGAAGCCGTACGAGGACAGCGGCGGCGGGATCCGCCGCTCGTCGCCCTCCCGGCTCGGCCAGCGGTCGGTCGACTCGTACACCATCGACGACGAGATGTAGGTGACCTTGCGCAGCCGGCCGGCCCGGTGCGCCGCGATCGCCGCGTCGCAGGACGCCGCCATGATCCGCTCGTTGGTGGCGAGGAGGTCGTACGCGTACGCGTGGAAGTAGGAGATCCCGCCGATCATCGCGGCACCGGCGACGAAGTGATCGCAGCCGGCGAGCAGGTCGGCGAGGAGCGCGGCGTCGCGGGCGTCGCCCTCGACGAACCGGTAGCGGGGATGATCGTCGTAGCTGTGCGCCACCGGGCCGTACTTCGAGTGGTTGTCGAGCCCGACCACCTCGTGCCCGCGGCCGAGCAGCTCCTCCACCAGGTATCCGCCGATGAACCCCGCCGAGCCGGTGACCAACACCGTCGCCATCCGTGCCTCCTCTACCGCGCCACGTCGTCGGTCGCCACGTCTTCGGTCGCCACAGCCGGCGCGGGTGCGGCCGGCGCCGGGCGCCGGGCCTCCCACCGCGCGGCGAGCTGCTGCGCGGTCAGCCGCCGACCGAACGCGAAAAAGTACCAGCGCAGATAGCTGGGCAGGAACCGACCCACGTCGAAGTGCGACTCGCCGAGCTGCCGATCCAGCCAGATCGTCGGGATCTCGGCGACCGGGCGGCGCAGCCGGGTCGCCTTCGCGGTCAGCTCGATGCCGATCTCGAACCCGGTCCGGGACTCGATGCCGACCTCGCGGACGAAGTCGGTGTCGTACGCCTTGAAGCTGTTGGTCGCGTCGCGGGTGCCGACCCTCGCCAGCAGCCGCAGGCTGCGCCCGGCCCACCGGGAGGCCATCCGCTTGAATCGCGGCCCACCGACCTGCTGCCCACCGGGCATGTAGCGGGACGCGGCGGCGACCACCACGCCACGGTCGACGAGCCGGGCCAGGTCGTCGATCTGCCGTGGGTCGTCACAACCGTCGGCCATGGTCACCACGGCGACCGGCGCCTGCGCCGCGTCGATGCCGAACCGGATCGCGTTGGCCGGCCCGGGCCCGTACGTGTTGAGCACCGGGCGGACCCGCGGATCGCGGCGGGCGACCTCCCAGGCGTACGGGACGGTGGTGTCCTCCGGCATGTCGTGCACGATGAGCACCTCGGCCGGCAGCAGCACCTCACGCAGGATGCGGTCGAGGCAGCGGACGACGTCCGCGCCCTCGTTGTAGACCGGGATGACCACCGTGACCCGGGGGCTCACACCAGCACGCCCCGCCCGGTCAGGCCCCACATGTCGATCAGCGGCTGGTCGGTGTCGAGGTCGGCGTAGTCGGCGTGCGGCGCGGCGATCACCAGCAGGTCGGCACGCCGGAGCACCTCGTCGAGCGGGATGAGCCGGTCGTCGACCACGTACGGGTCGGTGCAGAGAGTCTCCCCCGCCTTGAGCGTCAGGATCTTGCGCAGCTTGTACGCCAGGCTGCTGCGGGTGTCGTCGCTGCCGCCCTTGAACGCCATGCCCAGGATGCCGACGGTCATCGTGGCGAGGTCGAACCGGTCCTCCAGCCGGGAGACCAGGTACAGCGGCAGGCCCTCGTTGATCAACATCGCCGAGTGGCCGAGCACGAAGTTGTTCCGGTTGAACGCGGCCAGCTGCATGGTGTCCTTGAGCAGGCACGGCCCGGCGGCGAAGCCGGGCATCGGCAGGTCGGCCGCGCGCGGGTAGTCGAACGCGACGGCGTGCCGGATGCGGGCGAAGTCGAGGCCGAAGTCGTTGGCCATCATCCAGAACTGGTTGGCGGTGGCGAACTTGACGTACCGCCAGGTGTTGGTGAACAGCTTCGCGAGCTCGGCCTCCTCCGGCTCCAGCGCGACGATCGAGTCGGTGAGCCGGCGGAAGAGCCGCTCCGCCCGTTCCATGGCCTGCGGCGTCCGGGCCGCGACGATCTGCGGCAGGGTGAACAACTCGGTCATCGCCCGGCCCTCGGCGATCCGCTCCGGGCAGAACGCCACGTCGACCGTGAGGCCCCTGCTCGCCAGCAGCTTCTCGGTCAGCGCCGTCACGCCCGGGTAGACCGTGCTGCGCAGGACCACCAGCTGCCCGTCGTGCAGGTGCTCGGCGCAGCGTTCCAGCGCCCGGGGCACCGCGCTGAGGTCGGGGTTGAGGTGTTCGTCGACCGGGGTGCCGACGACCACGACCAGGGTGTCGGCCAGGCCGACGCTCGTCGCCTCGGTGCTCGCGCGCAACCGGCCGGCGGCCAGCGCCGAGGTCAGCAGCTCCGCGGCGCCCTCCTCGGCGAAGGGCAGCGCACCGGAGTTGACCCGGTCGACCGCGGCGGCGTCGATGTCGTACAGCACGACGCTCAGGCCGCGGGAGGCCAGCGCGATGCCCAGCGGCAGGCCGACCCGCCCGCAGCCGCCCACGACGCAGACGTCGACCGTCGCCGCACCGTCCGCCTGTGTCATCGCCGCACCCTTCCGCCGGCCCGGCGGGGAAATCGCCCGCCGGCCAGTGCAGGTTACTGGCGAGGAAACCTCGGGTCTACCCATCCGTAGGTAAGGGACTAAGGTTCCACACCATGGCCGGCACGCTGTCCACGGAACTGAGTTCGCGGTTCGCCGCCAGGCTCCCGCCCCGCGCCGTCGGGGCCGCCGTTCGGCTCGCCTATCCGCGGGTCGAACCGGAACTCGCCCGGCTGCCCTCCTACGCGCCACGCGGCGGCACCGCGCTGGACGTCGGCGCCTGGTACGGACCGTGGACCCGTGGCCTGCGGCGGCTGGCCGACCGGGTCGTGTCGGTGGAGCCGGCGGCCGAGCTGGCGCGGTGCGTGGCCGCCGCCTACCCGGACGTGCGGGTCATCGAGGCGGTGGCCTCCGACCGGCCGGGTACGGCGGAGCTGTTCGTTCCCGCCGGTGGTCCCGGTATCGGCACCTCGTCGGTGGAGCATGGCGACGGCCCGTCGGTCACCGTCGACCGGATCACCGTGGACGGTCTCGGGCTCACCGACGTGCGGTTCGTCAAGCTCGACGTCGAGGGCCACGAGCTGCCGGCGCTACGCGGCGCCGAACGCACCATCCGGCGGGACGGCCCCCTTCTGCTCATCGAGCTCGAGGAGCGGATCCAGCCGATCGACCCGGTGCTCGCGCTGCTCGACGGGTGGGGTTACCGGCCGCACGTCATGCCGGACGACCGCTGGGTGCCGCTGGCCGGCTTCGACCTGATCGCGCACCAGCGGGCGGCGGTCGGCCGGGTGGCGCAGAGCTTCGCCCGGCGGGTCGTCAACCCGCGGCCGCGCTACGTCAACATGGTTCTGTTCCGACGCGAGGAGCCGCCCCGATGACGAAGCCTGGCAGCACGGCCGAGCAGGGCAACACGGCCTCGCCGAACACCACGGCCGCCAGGCCCGTCGACCCGATCCACCTCGCCGCCGTCGTGCTGATCACCGCGAGCGTGCTCTGGCGGGCGTCGATCACCACGCGTGGGTACCTCACCAGCGACGACTTCCCGATCATCGGCCAGGCCGACGCCGGTGGCCTGGATCCGGGGCACCTGTTCGGGCTCTACAACAACCACTTCATGCCGGCCGCCCGGCTGCTCACCTGGGTCACCCACCGGCTGACCGAGTACGAGTACTGGCCGTACGCCACGCTCATGGTGATCGGTCAGGTGGCCGTCAGCGTCGCCTTCTACCGGCTGCTGCGCCTCCTGCTCCCGGCGGGCTGGGCGTTGCTGGTGCCGCTGTGCCTGTTCGTGTTCAACCCGCTGACGCTGGAGGACAGCGCGTGGTGGGCGGTGGCGATCAACCTGCTGCCGATGCAGCTGGCCATGATCGTGGCCATCGGGGCCCAGGTGCGTTACATCCGTACCCGTCGGTGCCGCCACCTGGTCACGCTCGGCACGTCGGTCGTCGTCGCCCTGCTCTTCTTCGAGAAGGCGCTGCTGGTGGTCGCGGCGGTTTTCCTGCTGACGCTCTGCCTCTACGCACCGGGTGGGCCGCTGCGGGCGGTGGTGACGACGATCCGCCGCTGGTGGCCCGCCTGGCTGGTGCTCGGCGGGATCTCCGTGGTGTACCTGGCCGGCTACCTGTCGGTGTCGACGTCGACGCTACGCGCGCCGATCTCGGCGGGTGAGGTGGGCGCGTTCCTCCAGCAGTTCTACGGGCAGTCCCTCCCCGCCGGCCTGGTGGGCGGCCCGTGGACCTGGCTCGACGCCTCGGACGGCCCCGCCGTCGTCGCCCTGACCCGGACCGCCCAGTGGGTCTCGTGGGCGATCGTGGCGGCGTTCATCGGTTGCACGGTGTGGCTGCGCCGCGTGGTGGCGGTCCGGGCGTGGATCCTGCTGGCGCTCTACTCCGGACTGGGCGCCGGGCTGATCGGCGCCACCCGGCTCGGGTCCGGGTTCAGCGGGGTGGCCGGCCTGGTGCCGCGCTACTTCGGCGACGTGCTGCTGGTCGCGGCCCTCTGCGCCGGCGTGGCGCTCTGCGGCCTGCGCCGGGCGGAGCCCGCCGACGCCACAGAGCCCGCCGACGCCACAGAGCCGGGGCCGGTCCGCCGGCACCCCCAGCAGTTCGCCACCGCGCTCGCCGCCGGCCTGGTCGTGCTGATCGCCAGCAGCGTCTACAGCGGCGTCGACTTCGGCACCGACTGGCGGTCCAAGGCCGGGCGCGACTACCTGAACACGGCCCGCGCCGGCCTGGCCACCGCCGAGCCGGGAACCGTGTTCATGGACCAGCCGGTGCCCGACGCGGTGGTCCCCGCGTTGTCCAACCCGTGGAACCTGCAGTCGCGGTTCTTCGCGCCGCTCGACGACGAACCGGTCTTCGTGACCAAGGCCCGCAAGCTGTGGGTCTTCGACTCCTCCGGCCACGTCCGCCCGGCCTGGGTCAAGGGCGTCAGTGCGGCGCCCGGGCCGGCACCGGGCTGCGGCTACCAGGTCACGGGTGGACGGACGGCGCGGATCCCGCTGAAGGCCACGGTCGTCAACTACTGGCAGGCTGTGCGGATCGGGTACATCAGCGACCGGGACACCACCGCCACGTTCCGGCTCGGCGACGGCGAGGCGGTGCCGTTCGACGTGCACCGCGGGCTCAACGCGATGTTCCTGCTCGTGTCCGGGGGCGGCGACGAGGCCCAGCTCGCGGTGAGCGACCCGGCTGCCACGTTCTGCACCGACGAGATCAAGATCGGCGCGCTGGTGCCACAGCCGGTCGGGTAGCCGGTGCGCCATCGGCTGATCCCGCACGCCGCGCCGCACGCCGTCGCGGCGGCGATCACCGCCGTGGTGCTCGCCCCGCTGGCCCTGCCCGGTTACGTGCTGCGCTACGACATGGTCTTCGTGCCCCGTCAGCCGCTGAGCTGGGAGATGGTCGCGCCGGCCGACGCGCTGCCCCGCGCCGTGCCGCTGGACGCGCTGGTGTCGGCCGCCAACCTCGTCGCGCCGGGCTGGTTGGTGCAGCGGATCGCGCTGGTCGCGATCGTCTACCTGGCGGCGCTCGGCATGGCCCGGCTGATGCCGACCGGACGGACGCTCACCCGCGTGGCCGGCGCGTTCGCCTATGCCTGGACGCCGTACCTCGCCGAGCGGCTGCTGCTCGGGCAGTGGGGCCTCCTGCTGGCGTACGCGGCCCTGCCCTGGCTGGTCGCCGCGGTGCGGGACGTGCGCACCGGCCGGCCCGGCGGGCTGGCCCGCCTGGTGCTGGCGGCGGCGCCGGCCGCGGTGACCCCGACCGGCGGCGTGATCGCGCTGTGCACCGTGGCCGTGCTCCTGCCCGGTGGCTTCGCGGGCTGGCGCCGGGCGACGGCCACCGCCCTCGGCGCGGTCGCCGCGCTCAACGCGCCCTGGCTCGTCGCGGCCGCGACGAGTGCCGCCGACGGCCGGTCGGACCCGGAAGGCGTCGCCGCGTTCGCCGCGCGGGCCGAGAACTGGGGCGGCGCGTGGACCGCGCTGGCCGGCACCGGCGGCATCTGGAACGCGCAGACCGTTCCCGGCAGCCGGTCCTCGCCGCTCGTGCCGGTCGCGACGCTGGTGCTGCTCGCGGTTGCCGTGGTGGGTGTGCGGGAACTGCGTCGGCGGTGGCCGGGCGGGACCGGGCGACTGGGGCTGCTCGCGGCCGGCGCGTTCCTGCTCGCGGCGGCGGGCACCGCGCCCGGTGCGCCGGCCCTGGAACGGCTCATCGACACGGTTCCGGGCGCCGGGCTGCTGCGCGACGGCCAGAAGCTCCTGATCCCGTACGCGGTCCTGCTGGCCCTGGGGGTGGCCCTCGGCGCCGAGGTGCTCGCGGGCAGGTTGGCTCGCCGTTTCGACGCCGGGGCGGGCCGGGTCGTGCTTGTCGCGGCCGCGCTGCTGCCGGTGGCGATCCTGCCCGACCTGGCCTTCGGCGCCGCCGGGCAGCTCCGGCCGGTGCGCTACCCGGCCGACTGGGACGCGGTGGCGGCGCGGGTGGCCGCCACGCCCGGCGAGGTGCTCTCGCTGCCGTTCGAGGGCTACCAGCGTTACGGCTGGGCCCACGACACTGTGGTGCGTGACCCCGCGCCGCGCTACCTGGACGCGCCGGTGTTGATGAACGACGCGCTGCGGGTCGGCGACGTGACGGTCGACGGCGAGAACCCACGGGCGGCGCGGGTCCGCGCCGTTCTCGACGCGGACGGCCCGCTCGCCGAGTTGGGGGTCCGGTGGGTGCTGGTCCGGCGTGAACCCGGCGTCGAGCCGCCCGCGACGGCCCTCGCCGGACTGCGTCCGGTCTTCGCCGGTCCGCACCTTGAGCTGTGGGAGAACCCGGCCGCCGCCCCGCCGCCATCCGCCGCCCGGCGGTGGCCCGCAGCCGCCGCGCACCTGGTCGCCGCAGCGATCGTGGTTCTCGCTCTCCTGGCCCTGCTGCTCAGCGGACAAAGATCGTGGTATATTCCGCGCACTCACGAACCCGGGGAGGTAGAACCATGGCCAAGCTGGCCACGTTCGCCGTCGCTGCTGTCCTCGGCGCGGCGCTGGGCATCATCGGCCTCGTCGCGACGGTCGGAGCGGTGAGTCCGTCCGCCGACCACGTCGCCGAAGAGACCACCGACACCCCTGTCACCAAGGTCTACGGCAACCGCTGATCCGCTAGCTGCGGCGTGGTCGCCGGCAACTGCCCGGCGACCACATCGGCGAACGCCGTCCCCGACACCAACCAGGTGAAGCGCCGCGCATAGGCCGCGGCAGCCGTGCCCATCTCCGCGCGCCGGTCCGGGTCCAGCAGCAACGCCCGGACCGCCTGGAAGAACTGGAACTCGTCGTCGACCAGCATGCCGGTCTGCCCGTCGGCCATCGCCTCGGCGACCCCGCCGGCGGCGCGGAACGCGACGGACGGGGTGCCCCGGGCACCGGCTTCCACGATGGTCAGCCCCCAGCCCTCCTTGAGCGACGGCACCAACGACACCCACGAGCTGCACAGCAACTCGTGCTTGCGCTCCTCCGGGACGAACCCGGTGAACCGGACGCGGTCGGTGATGTCGAGGTCGGCGGCGAGCCGCCGCAGCGGCTCGTCCCACCAGCCCTGGCCGGCCACCACCAGCTCGAGCTCCGGCAGCTCCGTGGCGAGCAGTGCGGTGGCGCGCAGCGCCAGCTCCACCCGCTTGTGCGGAACGAGCCGGCCGAGCACCACCAGGCTCGGGTGGGCGGTACGCGGCACCGGCGGGCCGACGACGGCCGGCGTCCCGTTGTGGATGACCGCGATCCGGACCGGGTCGACGCCGAGCCCGGCGAGCTCACTGCGGGTCGACTCGGACACCGTCACGTACCGGCAGGTCCGGTAGACCCGGACCGCCAGCCGCGACTCGATCCACCAGCCGATCCGGGCCATCCACGGGCCGAAGACCACCGGCCACTGCTCACGGTGCACGTGGTGGACCAGCGCGATGACCGGGCGGCGGGCGTAGACCCGGCTGAGGAACGGCATGCCGTTGCACACGTCGACGATCACGTCCGGCCGGCCGAGCCGCCGACGGGCGAGCGGACCGATGCCGAAGGCGCCGGCCAGGTAGACCAGGGCCGCGTACAGGTAGACCGTGTGGCGGCCGCCGCGGCGCAGGATGCGGATCCCCTCGGGCATCGTCTCCAGGGCGGGACCGTCGGCGTGTGCCTGGCAGAACAGGGTCACCCGGTAGCCGCGCGTGACCAACTCGGCGCCGACCCGTTCGAGGAAGACCTCCGAGCCGCCGCCCTCCGGGTGGCGGGTGTCCCGCCAGCTGAGGAAGAGGACATGAGGACCAGAGCTATGGGTCATGGCCTACTCATCCACCCCTACTTGCGAGTACGGTTCGCGGTTGCGTCACACTAGGACGCTTCTGCAGAGTTCCGCAACGGTGACGTCACAGAGGAGGAAGTGTGGCGAACGGCGGCCTGCGGACCCGGCCGGAGTTCTGGCCGGTCCTGCTGCTCAGCGTCGCGCTGGTCGCGGTGCTCGGCGGTTGGGGTGCGACCAGCTACCTCGATCGGACTCGGCATGAGCCGCCGTGTACACAACGGATCGAGCTGCGGATCGCGGTGGCGCCGAGCGTCGAACCGCCCGCCCGGCAGGTCGCGCGCGACCTGGCCGCCCGGGAACGCTGCCTCGACGTGGTGATGGAGGCGCGCGAGTCCGCGGACGTGCTGCGCGACCTCACCCGTCCGGTGGCCAGCGGCGCGGGGGCCAGCACGGCGACGGGTCCGCCGCCCGCGACAACGGCTACGACCGCGGCTCCCACCGCTCCCCCCGACGCCTGGTTGCCGGAGTCGACGCTGTGGCTGCGCCGTGCCCGCGCCGCCGGCGCCTTCCAGGTGCCGGCGGAGGGCGTCTCCGTGGCGAGCACCCCGGTCGTGTTGTCGCTCGACGAGCGGTCGGCCGCGCGGCTGAGGCGCGACGGCACCCTCGGGTGGACCGGTCTGGTCGCCGACGAACGACCACCGCTGCCCGTCGTGCTGCCCGACCCGACGGCCAGCCCGCTCGGCTTCGGCGCGCTGGTGGGCATCCGGGCGCTCGCCGACTCCGCCCAACCGGCGGCGGGTGCGGCCGGTGCGGCGGCGATCATGCGTCGACTGGCGGCCCGCACGTCGCCGCTCTCCGGTGCGGCCCCCGCACCCACCGGCCCCGGTGCGGCCGAATCCGCGGTCGTCAGCACCGAGCAGGCGATCCTCCTGGCCGCCGTCGGCGGCGGTACGCGCCAGGTCGCCGTCTACCCGCCGGCGCCCGTACCCGGCCCGGACTACCCGTACGCGATCCTCGCCTCCGATGCGCGCCGCGAGGGTGCCGCCGCCTTCCTGCGCGGGATGCTCGCCGCCGAGGGCGCGGTGGCGTTGACCGGCCATGGCCTGCGTACCCCGAGCGGCGGGCCGCCCGCCGGCATCCCCGCCGGCAGCGGGATCCGCACCGGGGGATACCCGCCGGCGTCCCTACCCGCCGAGACGGACGCGACCGCGCTGCTCAACGCGTGGGGCGGGGTGCACATCAGCGCCCGGATGCTCGCGGTCCTGGACATCTCCGGATCGATGGCCGCGCAGTTGCCGGGATCGACGGAGACCCGGCTCTCCGCCATGATCAAGGCCGCCCAGGGCGGCGCGGAGCTGCTCCTGGGCACCACCGAGCTCGGCATCTGGGAGTTCTCCACCGACCTGGACGGCGAGCGTGACTACCGCGAGGTGATACCGGTGGGTCCGGTCGGCCCGCGCCGCGCGGAGATCGTGGACGCGCTCGACCGGGTACGGGTCAAGCCGAACGGCGCGACCGGGCTCTACGACACCACGCTCGCCGCGTACCGCGACGCGACCCGGAACTGGACCGTCGGGCGGATCAACATGGTGCTGGTCCTGACCGACGGCAAGGACGACAACGCCAGCGGGATCAGCCGCGCGAAGCTGCTGGACGAGCTGGCCGAGTTGCGCGACAAGCGCCGTCCGGTGCCGATCCTGTTCATCGGCGTCGGCCCGGACATCGATCCGGACGAGCTCAAACAGATCGCCCGGGCCACCGGCGGACGGGTCGCGCTGACCCCACGACCGTCCGGCATCCAGCGGATCTTCTTCTCCGCGCTGGCCGAGTTCAGCTGCCTGCCGCCGAAGTGCCGCCGATGACGGCCACCACGCGGGACCGCGTTTCCGGGCCGACCGCCGCCCGGCCGGTGGGCGCGGCCGGCGGCACCGATGCGGTGGACCGTCGGCGGCGGCGCCTCGCCACCTGGGCGGGCGCGCTCCTGCTCGTGGTGGCCGCCGTGCTGCAGCGCCCCGGACGGACCACCTTCGACACCAAGCTGGACCTGGCCGTCGACCCGATCGGGTTCATGGCCCGGGCGCTGCACCTGTGGAACCCGGAGGCGGCCTCGGGGGAACTGCAGCAGCAGGCGTACGGCTATCTGTTCCCGATGGGCCCGTTCTTCGCCGTCGGTGACCTGCTCGGCCTGCCCCCGTGGGTGACCCAGCGAGCCTGGAGCGCGCTCCTGCTCTGCGTCGGGTACCTCGGCGTGGTGCTGCTCGCCCGGGCGCTGCGGATCGGCGCCGAGCCCGGGCGGCTGCTGGCCGGGCTGGCCTACGCGCTCGCGCCCCGGATGCTGACCGAGATCGGCCCGCTCTCCGCGGAGATGCTGCCCGTGGTCGTGCTGCCGTGGGTGCTGCTGCCGTTGGCTGCGGTGCGCCGCATCGGCTCGGCCCGGCGCGCGGCGGCCCTCTCCGGGCTCGCCGTGCTCTTCATGGGCGGGATCAACGCCGCCGCCACCGTGATGGCGCTGGTGCTGCCCGCGCTCTGGCTGGCGACCCGGCGCTGGGACCGGCAACTGGCCGTGCTCGCCGCCTGGTGGTGCGTCTTCGTGGCGGGCGCGACCCTCTGGTGGGTCGCGCCGCTGCTGCTCTTCGGGCAGTACAGCCTGCCGTTCCTGGACTACATCGAGTCGTCGGCGACGACCACTGCGGTGACCTCGCTCTTCCAGGCCGTACGCGGCACCAACCAGTGGGTCGGCTACGTCGTCCAGGGCGAACCATGGTGGCCGGCCGGCTGGGTGCTCATCGACAACCCGGCGCTGATGGCCGCGACCGCGCTGGTCGCGTTGGTCGGCCTGGTGGGGCTCGCGCTGCGCGACCTGCCCGAGCGCCGGTTTCTCGTACTCGGGGTGCTGACCGGGCTGACCCTGCTGACCACCGGCTATCTCGGCACGCTGGACAGCCCGCTCGCCCCGTTCGTCCGCGACCTGCTCGACGGGCCACTCGCGCCGCTGCGCAACGTGCACAAGTTCGAGCCGGTGCTGCGGCTGCCGCTCCTACTCGGCCTCGCCCACGCGGCCAGCCGCCTGGTCGCCCGGCGCCGGGTGCGGATCCACGCGGCACCGGTCGTGGCGGGCCTGCTGCTCGTCGCGTCCGCGCCCGCGTGGTTGCTCATGCTGCGGCCGGGTCCGGGGTGGACGGACCTGCCCACACACTGGCGGCAGGCGGCCGGCTGGCTCGCCGCGCAGGATCCGCAGGCCCGCACTCTGGTCGTCCCCGGGTCCGGGTTCGCGCAGCACACCTGGGGCCGGACGGTGGACGAGCCGCTTCAGCCGCTGGCCGGCGCCCCCTGGGCCACCCGGCACCAGATCCCGCTCGGCTCCGAAGGCAACATCCGGGTGATGGACACCGTCGAGACGATCCTGGCGCAGGGCCGTGGCTCACCGGCTCTCGCCGACTTCCTCGCCCGCTCCGGCTACCGCTACCTGCTGGTCCGCCACGACATCGACCGGACGGCCAGCGGCGCCCCACCGGTCGCGGTCATCCGGCAGGCGATCGCGGGCTCCCCGGGGCTGCGGCCGGCCGCGTCGTTCGGTCCCGAGGTGAGCGTCGACGATCCGCAGCGCAGCCCGGTCGACGCGGCGGAGTCCGTACCGGCGATCGAGATCTTCGCGGTCGACCGCGTGGTGCCCACCGTGTCGGCGTCTGCCCGCGCCGACGTGCCGGTGGTCAGCGGCGGACCGGAGTCGCTGCTCGGGGTGCTCGAGCAGGGCCTGCTCGACCCTCGGCAGCCGGTCCTGCTGACCGGCGACGCGGAACCGGCCGACGCGGCCGGTCCGCGGATCGTCACCGACGGGCTGCGTCGGCGCGAGCTGAACGTGGGCCGGATGCGCGACAACGTCAGCCACACCCTGACCTCCGACGAGGCGACCCGGCAGGGACGGATCCGCAGCGACCTGCTCCCGTTCGCCGCCGATGGGCATCAGACCGTCGCCGCGTACCAGGGCATCCGATCGGTGGACGCGTCCAGCGGCGCCAGCTTCGCCGACTCCGGCAGCGGCACCGAGCCGTCCTACCTCCCGTTCGCCGCGCTCGACGGCGACCCGGCCACCGCCTGGCGCTCCGACCCGTTCCAACCGGCCTCGGGCCAGTGGCTGGAGGTCACCCTCGACACGCCGCGCCGCGTCACCGAGGTCACCGTGGACTTCTCCGACGACCTGCGGGTGGCGCTCCCGGTCGGGCTGGTGCGGATCAGCACCGACCAGGGTGCGGTCGACCGGGCAGTGCCCGACACTCCCGGGCCGCACCGGCTCGAGACGCTCCCCGGCCTGACCACGACCGTACGGGTGACGGTGCTCGCCCTCCGCCAGGGCTACAGCGGCGGCGCGGTGGCGCTACGCGAGCTCGACGTTCCGGGGCTGGCCGCCCAGCGCGGGCTGCGCGCGCCGGCGGACCTGAGCGGGGGGCCGGCGCCGGCGTACGCGTTCAGCCGCGCCCCGCAGGACCGCGGTGCCTGCTTCACCGGCCCGGACGGACTCCGCTGCGACCAGTTCCTGGCCCGTACGGGCGAGGAGCCGCTGGGCGTGGACCGGTTCTTCGCGACGCCGGTGGACGCGACGTACAACCTGCGCCTGACCGCGCGACCCCGCACGGGCGGGTCGATGCCGGTGGACCGCCCGGTGACCGCCTCGGCGTCGTCGGTGCTCGCCGGGGACCTCACGGTCGCCGCCGACGCGGCGGTGGACGGCGATCCGGCCACGGCATGGCTCGCGGAACCGATCGACGACCGTCCGACGCTGCGCCTGCGGTGGGGGCAGCGCCGGACGATCGACCGGGTACGACTGGTCGCGCCGACGGCGCCGCTCTCCGCCCGGCCACGGCAGGTCGTGCTGCGAACCCGGTCCGGTTCGACCACCGCGCCGGTCGACGCGGACGGCTGGATCCGCTTCCCGAAGCTGACCACCGACCGGCTGGACATCGCGGTGACCGCGTTCGACCGCGCGGTGGCCGACCCGCGCGGCAACGCGTGGCCGGCGCCGGTCGGCGTCGCCGAGGTCGAGGTCCCCGCGCTCGCCGACCTCCTGCGGCCGGCCGGTGCCGGCACGCCGGTGGCGGTGCCGTGCGGCAGTGGGCCGACGGTGACGCTCGACGGCGTCGGGTACCCGACCGCGGTCTCCGGAACCCTGGCGGACCTGCGCGCCGGCCGGTCGTTGGCGGTGACCGTGTGCGACGACTTCGCGAGCGAGGGGGTGCAGCTCCCCGCGGGCGAACACCGCCTGCGCACGGTGCCGTCGACCGCGTTCGTCGTGGACTCGGCAGCGCTCGTGCCGGACGGGACCAGCCCGGCGGCGCCGACGCGGTCGCGCGACGTGAAGGTCGACCGGTGGGCCGCCACCGACCGGACGGTCACGATCGGCGCGGGCGAGGCGGCGCTGCTCGTCGTGACGGAGAACTTCAACGCCGGCTGGACCGCGACGCTGGGCGGCCAGCAACTGCGGGCCGAGCGGGTCGACGGATGGCAGCAGGCGTTCGAGGTGCCGGCCGGCAGCGGCGGCACCGTGACGCTCCGCTTCACCCCTGACCAGCCCTATCGGACCGGGCTGGTGGCGGGCGCTGTCGCCGTTTTCGTCGTCGGAATCGCCGCGCTCGTGCCGGCTCGGCGCCGCCGACCGGTCGAGGGCCCGGCGACGGACCAGCCGTCCCGTACCGGCGGCGAGTGGTGGGTCGTGGTGCCGCTGATGGCGCTCGCGGTCGCCCTCGGCGGCGTGGCCGCGGCCGCGCTGCTGCTCGCCGCCATGCTGATGCGCCTGCTGCGGCCGGGTGCACTGCCGGGGATCGCCTTCGTCGCCGGTGCCGGCGGCATCTCGGTGGCCGTCCTGGGCCGCCTGCTGGGGCACGGGCAGGAATGGGTGTACGGGGCCGTCGTGCAAGCGGCGATGCTCGCGGCGGTGTGCGCCGTCGCGGCGACCGTGGTGCCGGCCGCCCGCCGCCCGCCCGAGGCCGAGGCCGACACGGAGCAGTCGCCGGAGCCGTCGCCCACGCCACCGCACGAGGAGCGGTACCGGGCGACGCTCGGTCGGTCGGTCGCGCTGTTCCGTGGCTTCCTGCACGAACAGTCCGACCCCGACCGGTTCTACTCGCTGCTCGCCGACGACTCCGTACGCCAACTGCGGTCCTACGTGGACCTCGCCGGTGCGCGGGTCCTCGACGTGGGTGGCGGCCCCGGCTACTTCGCCACCGAGTTCCGGGAGTCCGGCGCGACGTACATCGGTCTGGACCCGGCCGTCGGTGACTTCGCCGCGGCCGGTGCCGCGGTGTCGGGCATGGTGCGGGGCAGCGGGACCGCGCTGCCCGTACGGTCCGGTGGGGTGGAGGTCTGCTATTCGTCCAACGTGCTCGAACACGTCGCCGAACCCGAGGCGATGCTGGACGAGATGGTCCGGGTGACCCGCGCCGGCGGCACCGTGTTCGTGTCGTTCACCCCGTGGCTGTCCCCGTGGGGCGGCCACGAGACCTCCCCGTGGCACTTCCTGGGTGGCGAGCGGGCCCGGCGGCGCTACCTGCGCCGTAACGGCCGAGAGCCGAAGAACCGGTTCGGGCACACCCTGTTCCCGGTCAGCGCCGCGCGGGCGATGCGGTGGGCCAGGGCGGCCCGGCGCGCCGGCGCCATCGACATCGTTGACGTGCTGCCCCGGTACCACCCGGGGTGGGCGCGGTGGGTGGCCCGGGTCCCGGCGCTACGGGAAACGCTCACCTGGAACTTCACAATGGTTCTCCGGAAAACGGCGGAACCCGATGATTGAGCGTATGAAGATGCGGCTCAGGGGTCGCTTCCGGATGTAACTCGGTAGTAACCTCTGGCAGCCGGCAGCAGTCCGCCTGCCGAACTACCCGTCCCTCAATACGTGGAGGCACTATGAGGTCTCGCGTCATCGGCGCCGCGCTGTTCGGCGTCGGTGTCCTCGCGTTGGTCTTCGCCGGCGGTCTCGCGTTCGTCGTGGCACCCCAGGCGGAACGTCTGCCGTACGACCTGGAGCGTACCCAGTCAGTCGCCGAGGCACCCAACGCCCGCTTCATGCAGATCACCAACGGCAAGGCGGAGGTGAACCAGGCCACCCTGCGTTCGACCATCACCGTGCAGCCGGACGCCAAGGAAACCGCCAAGCTGGACGGCTCGCTCGACGGCAACGCCGTCGTGTGGCTGGTCGGGCAGGAGGTCATCCGCACCGACACCAAGGCCCTGATCAGCGCCTACAGCACGTCGCTGGCACTCGACCGGAAGTCCGGCGCCGCCCAGCAGTGGGACAAGCAGTGGCTCGACACCGGCAGCAACCGGCAGAGCGTCAACTACTCGGGCCAGATCTACAAGTTCCCGTTCGGCACCGAGAAGAAGACCTACGAGATCTTCGACCGGGACATCAACACCACCCAGCCGGCGCGCTTCGTCAAGACCGAGCAGATCAACGGGCTGGAGACCTACCAGTTCACCCAGGAGATCCGCGACGCGACGCAGCCGTTGCCGGCCGACCGCCTGCAGCTCCTGGTGGGCCAGCTCGTGCCCGGTGCCACCACCGGCCGGGTCAGCTACAGCAACACCCGCAAGGTGTGGGTCGAGCCGACCACCGGCCAGTTCGTCAAGGTGGAGGAGACCCAGAGCAAGAAGCTCGTCGGCGACAACGGGCAGGAGACCGTCATCCTCGACGCGGTCTTCACCTACACCGACGACGCGATCGCGCGCAGCGCCGACACGGCAGGCTCCAACCGGCAGTTGCTCCAGATGGTCAACCTGTGGGGTCCGCTCGCACTCGCGGTCATCGGCCTGGTGCTGGTGATCGTCGGTCTCCTCATGGCACTGCGCCGTCCCCGCGTGGCGACGGTCGGCGGCAGCGTCCCGGAGCCCCGCCGGGGCTCCGGCCGCCACGCCGACACGGGTCCGGCGGGGGACGCGGACCCGGGACGCGACGGGCCGCAGAAGGCCGACAGGTAGGCCGACCAGCTCGGCGGATGTGACCTGAGGTGCCGGCCGGTCGGGCCGGCACCTCAGGTCAGCCCCGATCTTCGGGACGTGCCGGTATCAGTTCGCCGCCACGCGCTCCGCCAACGCCGCGAGGAGCACATCCCGATGCTCGTCACCGGTGAGAGCCGGTTCTGAGTCCAGCGGACCAGCGCGCGCACAACGGACCATTCCGCGCAGCGGAAGAGCATGGCCGAGGCGATCGTGGGCCGCTACGCGCCGGACCGGCGCTATCCGACCGTCAGGTGCCGCTCGGCGAGACGTTTTCCGTGCAGATGGCGCCGGACCGCGATGACCACCGTCAACACGGCACCGACCAGCACGCTGAGGGATGCCAGAGCCGAGGCGGCCAGCGCCGCCAGCGCCCTCGAACGCGCATCGTGGAACCGGGGAGGATCCCCGATCGAGAAGGACGAGGTGACGTGCTCGTCCGAGACCGTGCAGGTCAGCGTGTACGTGCCGACCGGTTTGACGTACATCATCTGTAGGCCGCGCCAACGCTCGCCGTCCACCTCCAAGGTGAGACCGTCGGAGAGCATCGAAACCAGAACCGACTCTCCGAGCTTCTGGGTGTCCGCCTCGGAGTATTGGCAGGCTGGGACATACTGCTCGCCCTTGACCCACACCATCTTCCCGGCCTCGGGCATATGCACGGTGAGCGGCTGCCCGGGCGTGACGCGCTGCCCGAGGTCACCCCCGAAGGGAACCAGGAACAGCATCGCGGCGGCGGCCAGCACGCCGCCGGCGGCGATCAGCGCCGCGACGACGTACCAGATCCGGCGGGGCAGTAGCGGGTCGGCAGCGACGGACGCCGGAGCAGGATCCATGGAGGCATGATCGCTTGCGGCCTGTGGCCGTGCCAGTACCCGTTCGGCCACGGGACCGGTGGGCCCTCCAGCCGCGACGCGCGGCACCTTGCGTTCTCGCGCGCAACCAACATCGCCGCCGCCAGCCGCCACCACGCCCGCGACAGCAGCCGCTGGCACTACCGGGCATCACCTGACGACAGAGATGATGTTCGTGAGCGCCTCCCGGCGGGGTCTGACCCACCTGACGACTGACTTCGGGTCCTTCAAAGATTTGTCGGCCCTGTCCGGAAGGCGCTCGTGCACGCACCGGACGTGGCGTTGTGACTTCATAGGAGCCTGGCCAGAGGCCCCATCTCTGTCTTGTCCGCGTTGCCCGGCTGGTGCGTGCCGCCCTGCCCCACTGCGACGAGCGACAGGACGACGATGTCTCCCATTACACGTGATGAAGCCGAGATCGAGGTCGTCGGTGGGGTCGACACTCACCAGGACACCCACACCGCGGCGGTGATCGACCTGGTCGGGCGGGTGCTGGGCACCGAGCAGTTCCCCGCGACGGCGTCCGGCTACGCCGCCCTGCTGGCCTGGATGCACGGACACGGCCGGCTAAGCCGGGTCGGAGTCGAGGGCACCGGCGCCTACGGCGCGGGACTGGTCCGCCTGCTGCGTGACGAGCAGATGCAGGTGATCGAGGTCGATCGGCCGGACCGCAAGACCCGCCGGTTCCAGGGCAAGTCCGATCCGATCGACGCGATCCAGGCCGCCCGGGCCGCGCTGGCAGGCGAACGCACCGGCACCCCCAAGCAGCGCGACGGCCGGGTCGAGGCCCTGCGCAACCTGCGGGTGGCCCGACGCAGCGCCGTTGACCAGCGCGCCGAGACCCAACGGCAGATGAAGGCCCTGATCGTCACCGCCCCCGACGAACTACGCGCCCGGTTGCGCGGCCTGAACATCACGAAACTGATCGCCACCTGCGCGAATCTGCAACCCGACCAAGCCGACGCGTCCATCCCAGCCGTCGCCGTCGCCGTCGCGCTTCGCTCGCTGGCCCGCCGCCACCAGAACCTATCCACCGAGATCGCCAACCTCGGCGAACTACTCGAACCACTGGTCGCCGCCATCAACCCGGCCCTGCTGGCCGCGAACGGCGTCGGACCCGACGTTGCCGGGCAGCTGTTGGTTAGCGCCGGCGAGAACCACGACCGGCTCGCCTCCGAAGCCGCGTTCGCCATGCTCTGCGGGGCCGCTCCGATCCCGGCCAGCTCCGGCAAGACCACCCGGCACCGGCTCAACCGCGGCGGCGACAGACAGGCCAACGCCGCGCTCTACCGCGTCGTACTCGTCCGGCTGCGATGGGACCCACGCACCCGTGACTACATGCAGCGACGCACCAAGGAAGGCATGTCCAAGAAAGAAATCATCCGCTGCCTCAAGCGCTACGTCGCCCGCGAGCTCTACCAGCTCATCACAGCAAACGATCTTCAACTCGCGGCTTGACATCTATAGGAGCATCTTTGCCGGGCCCTCGCCCCGGCCAACCGGGAGGGCCGGCCGCTGTCGCATCGCTGTCAGAGCCACCAATCAAATAGATGAATCTCTATAGTTTTCATTGTTACCGGCACCGTCGCCCATGCCTGCCGTTCCGCCACGGAGGTGGCCCGTGTCCCCCACCCACGCCCTGCCCACGTTCCGCCGCCGTCGTCCGTCGACCCTGCTCCTGGTGCTCGGCCTGGCGCTGAGCCTGGTCGCCCCCACGCTGGTCACGACACCCGCGTCGGCTCGGCTCGCCCCGCAGGCTGCCCACATCCTCTGCTACGCCGGCGGGTTCAGCGAGCCGCCGGGCCCCGGTCGCCCGGTCGCCCTGACCTGGTCGCACATCGGCAGCCGGTCCAACGGCAGCTACACCTACCGATACTGGATGGTGCAGGAGGTGAGCGGGTCGACGCTGTACTACCGGAACAGCTACGTGGCCAAATGCTCCGGCGACTCGCTGGTCTCCACCACGGAGATCACGCCGACCGACGGATTCGGCACTGCGGCCTGCACCAGCACCGTCGACCGCTACCCGACGTCGTCGGACGCCGAGCGGTTCGCCGGGCAACGCACCTCCTGGGAGCGGCCGTTCCTCACGACCCGCACGTTCCGGTACTGGCACCGGGAGTGGCTCTCGGTCAGCACCCTGCAGTGGGTCTACGGGTCCAGTTACGCGGTGAGGTGCTGAGGCACCGTTTCGCCCTCGACGTCGGCGACCATCCCCAGCCTGCCGCCGAGTGCCACGACGTACCGTTTCTCTCCTCCGCGAGGAGGGTCGATGGCGGTGGGCATTACACCTAGGGGACGGTCAATCGGGCGATCAGGTCCTCCGCCAGCGGCCACGGGCCGTACCCGTCGGCGGTGGTCACGTGCCCGGCGTCGCCGAGGTCGACCAGCTCCGCGTCCCACCGCCCGGCGTAGTGCGCCGCCCGCTCGTAAGCCATCATCGGGTCGCTGCGACTCGCGGCCAGGATCGACGGGAACGGCAGCGGGTCGTCGGGCAGCGCCGGCATCGAGGATTCGCCATCCGTCCACGGCTCGGCGATGTCGGGCGGGGCGACCAGCAGCGCCCCCCGCACCGGGCCGGGGCCGCCACGCGCCCAGAGCGCCACGGTGAGGCAACCGGCGCTGTGCGCCACCAGCACGGTCGGCTCGGCCGTCTCGCCCAGCGCGGCGGTGAGGGCGGCCAGCCGGTCCTCGGCCACGTACCGGCCGCGCCGCGCGTGGCGGACCCAGCGGTGCTCCGGGTTCCGGCCGCGCAGCCACTCCTGCCAGTGCTCGGGCAGCGGCTCGTTCCGGCCGGGCACCAGCAGCACACGGGTCACGGCCGAGAGACTAGCGTCGAGCCGGCAGCCGCGCCGCCCCCGCGCCGCGGGTGGCATGGGAGACACCCGAGTACGAGGAGGATGCCCGTGGCGTGGATCTCGCTGACCACCGACTACGGCCTCGGCGACGGGTTCGTGGCCGCCTGCCACGGGGTGATCGGGCGGCTCGCCCCGGCCGCCCGGGTGATCGACGTTACCCACCTGGTCCCGCCGGCCGACGTGCGCCGGGGTGCCGCCGTGCTCGCCCAGACGGTGCCGTACCTACCGGTCGGGGTGCACGTCGCGGTGGTCGACCCGGGGGTGGGCACCGCCCGGCGCGGGATCGCCCTGGCCACCCCGGGCGGGCTGCTGGTCGGGCCGGACAACGGGCTGCTGTTGGACGCCGCCGAGGCGCTGGGCGGCGTCACTGCCGCCGTCGAGCTGACCAACCCGGGGTGGCTGGCTCCCGAGGTCTCCCGCACCTTCCACGGCCGGGACGTCTTCGCCCCGGTCGCGGCCCGGCTGGCGCTGGGCGCCCCGCTTTCCGACGCCGGCCCGGCCGTCGACCCCGCCGACCTGGTCCGGCTTCCCGAGCCGGTGGTCCGGCCGGAGCCGGACGGCTTCACCGCCGAGGTGTTGACCGTGGACCACTTCGGCAACGTGCAGCTCGCCGCGCCGGGCGACCTGCTGGCCACGCTGCCGGCCCGGGTGTGGGTGGCCGGGCGGGCGGCGGCACACGGGCGGGCCTTCGGCGACGCCCCTCCCGGCGAGCTGGTGGTCCACGTGGACTCCGCCGGCCTGGTCGCGGCGGCGGTGAACGGCGGCCGGGCCGTCGACGTGCTCGCGGTCGGCCCGGGTGACCTGGTGTCCGTCACCGCGTACGCCTGAGCCGTCGGGAACCGTTCGGTGGGTGACGAAATCGGACCACCGCCGGACTGATGCCCGGTGGCCGCTTGTGGAATGCTCTTCCGGTGGGTGAACAATGGGTTCCGTCGGCATGCCCCTGCTGCGTATCCAAAACCGGGGGCGGCACCTGCCCGGTCTGCTTCTGGACCGACGACGGCCAGGGTGACGCCGACGCGGACGTGGTGCGGGGCGGCCCGAACGGCGACCTGAGCCTGTCCCTCGCGCGGCTCAACTTCGCCATCTACGGCGCCAGCCACCCCCGCTACCAGGACATCGTGCGCCCGGCGCGCCCCGAGGAACGCCCCTGACCCGCCCCCGGTCGTGGGGACGGGCCGGGGCGACGCCGGGCGCAGCGCCGACGCGGGACCGGGCGAGGGGCCAGGACACGAACGCCCCGGCCCCGGCGGGTGGCGGTCAGCAGCGCGGGGCGGCGCCGCCGTACACGGCGGAGATGTACGCGTGGCTGACGTACTGCCCGCTGGCGAGGCGGTTCCACCGGTTCGTGGTCCGGTAGGGGCCGCTGACGGTCTGACCGGTGACGTAGCACTGGATCGGCACGTGGGCGTGCGTGGCGGCGAGGCCACGGACGGCGTACCCGGTGCCGGGGCCGGTGCGGAGGTTGAGCGGGCCGGAGCCGATCACGCCGTGCGGGCCGGTGCCGGTCCACAGGTACGCGACGTCCACCCAGGCGTTGTCGGTGAGTTGGAGGCCGTCCCAGAAGGTGCCGTCGGCGAGGTCGACGCCGCCCGGGTTCAGCACGGTCCGGCCGAACTGGTCCCGCCCGCCGTTGTAGCCGGACTGGTACGCCGCCTGCGCCTCGGGCCTGCCCTGGGGGAGGTCCTTCCAGTTCTCCCGGACGGCGGCGGGGTTCCAGTAGTCGTCCCGGGTGTTCCACGGCCCGACGTCCCAGACCGGGGCGTACTCGCAGCGGCTGCCGCTGGTGGTGCAGACCCGGACGGTGTAGTCGCCGGTGCCGAGTGGGGAGAGCGAGCGCCGGGTCGGCAGCGCCGCGAAGTGGTCGCGGGACGTGACGACGTGCCCGTTGGCAGTGGTCCCGCCGACCAGGCCGATCCGGGTGGCGTAGACCCGGTAGACCCGGCCGGGGGTGGACGCGGCGGCGACGGCCACCCGGTCGGCGGTGAGCCGGACGGCGCGTACCGCCGGGGTGGTTCCGGCGGCGCGGGCGGTGAGCAGCACCCGGGCCTGGACCCGGGTGACCGGCTGGTCGAAGAGGGCGGCCGGGCCGGCCGTGCGCCACTCGGTCCAGCCGGCGGCGTGCCAGCCGCGCACCTGGACCTCCACTGCGGCGTCCGGGCCGGCGTCCGCGTCCACCTCGGCGCGGACCCGGGTGGCGGGTCGGGTCAGGGCGTGCTCCGGGCTCAGGTACGCGCCCTCGGCGACCGGCGTGTGCCGGTCCAGGGCGGCGGAGGTGACGGCGTGCGGGGTCCGGTCGGCCAGCCGGAGCCCGCCGTCGGCCCAGCGGGCGTTGAGGCCGCCGGCGCGGGAGAGGTCGGCGTCCCACCGCTCGGCCGGCGCGACCGCGTCGGCGGCGCGGGGAGACGCGGCGACGGCCGCCGGCAGCAGGGCGGGGGCGGGCGGGACGGGGGCGGCGGCCGGGTGGAGCGCGACGACGAAGGCGACTGCGACGGCGAGCAGCGGGGAGAGGACGAGGCGACGGGTGCGAGTACGTGGACGATTCACGTTGTTCCTCCTCAGAACCCCCTGATCGTTGCGTTTTATCAGATAGATGGGAACCTCCATACAAATGGCGATACATACGAATCCCGCTCGGGGAGGGAGAATGGCGGGGTGCCCGAAGGCGACACCGTCTGGAACACCGCCCGCGTCCTGCACCGCGCCCTCGGCGGGGCCCGGCTCACCGGCTCCGACCTGCGGGTGCCCCGGCTGGCCACCACCGACCTGACCGGCTGGACGGTGCGCGAGTCGGCCAGCCGGGGCAAGCACCTGCTGCTCCGGCTCGCCGCCCCGGAGCCGGTCGACACCCCGGCCCCGGGTGACGATCGGGCCGGCGGGACGACCCACTGGACGTTGCACTCACACCTGCGGATGGACGGGGCCTGGCGGGCGTACGCGCCGGGCGAACGCTGGACGGCCCGGCCCGCGCACCTGATCCGGGCGGTGCTGCGCGGCGCCGAGGCGGTGGCCGTCGGGTACCACCTGCACGAGCTGGCGCTGGTGCCGACGGCCGAGGAGGGTGCGCTGGTGGGGCACCTCGGGCCGGACCTGCTCGGCACCGACTGGGACCCGGCCGAGGCGGTCCGCCGGCTCGCCGCGCACCCTGAGGCGGCGATCGGGGAGGCGCTACTCGACCAGCGCAACCTGGCCGGCGTGGGCAACCTGTACAAGTGCGAGGTGCTGTTCCTGCGCGGGATCTCGCCGTGGACCCCGGCCGGCGCGGTGCCCGACCTGGCCGGCACGGTGACGCTCGCGCAGAAGCTGCTGGCGGCCAACCGGGGGCGGTGGACCCAGAGCACCACCGGCTCGCTGCACCGGGGGCGGACCAGCTACGTGTACGGCCGGCGGGCCCAGCCCTGCCGCCGCTGCGGCACCGCGATCCGCAAGGAGGAGCTGGGCGAACGGGTCACCTACTGGTGCCCGGCCTGCCAACCCGCCCCGCCGGGCGCCGCGCCGCCCCGACCGGCGCCTTCCTGACCCCGGCAGACGGGCCGGTCGACACCACTGACCTGCCCAGACGCGCCCGTCCCAGGGTCCGGGACATCCGCAGATACGGACGATTGGGTAATTCCTAACCCGGGGTCCGGCGTCGCATGCTGCGGTTGAATGCTCACCGATCGTCAACAGGCGCAGCCGGCCGCCCCGAGGGAGTGGCGGTCGGCCCGCCTCGATCCCGGGGAGAGCCATCGTGCTGTTCCGCAGACTGCGCCCCAACCTCACCGGCCGGGCCGTCCGCACCGGCCGGGAGGGCGGGCCGACCGTGCCGGCGGCCCGGGCCGCCGAGGAGGCCGCCCCCGCCCCGGCCAGCCTCGACCCGGCCGCGGTCCCCCGCTGCTTCGGGCCGGTGCCCAACTTCGCCGCCAGCCCGCTTCCGGTCCCCGACGGGCGGGGCGGGACGATCCCCGGCACCGGCCTGCGCAAGTTCGTCGACGCGCTGCCGGGCCCGGGCGAGGCGGGCCGCACCGAGCTGGGCGGGTACCTGCCGGTGGCCGTACCCGACACCATCACCTGGCCGGGCTGCGACTACTACGAGATCGGCCTCCAGGAGTACGCCCAGCGCCTGCACCGCGACCTGCCCGCCACCCGGCTGCGCGGCTACCGGCAGCTCAACCTGGGCACCGACGGCTCCGGGCACAACACGGTCGCCCCGCCCGACCGGCCGTACCTGCTCGGGCCGGTGATCGTGGCCCGGCGGGGCCGGCCGGTACGGATCAAGTTCATCAACCAGCTCCCCACCGGGCGGGCCGGCGACCTGTTCCTGCCCGTCGATCCGACCCTCGACGGGGCGGGGGCCGGGCCGCTGGACGGGCCGGCGCCGTACCCGCAGAACCGGGCCGTGCCGCACCTGTACGGCGGGCAGACCGGCTGGATCAGCGCCGGCAACCCGTGGCAGTGGGTGACCCCGGCCGGCGAGATCACCCCGTACCCGACGGGGGTGGGGCTGACCCACGTGCCGGACATGCCGCCGCCCGGCCACGGGGCGACGACCCTGTACTACCCGAACGAGCAGAGCGGCCGGCTGATGTGGCTGCACGACAACACGCTCGGCCTGTCCCGGCTCACCGTCCACTCCGGTCAGCTCGCGCTCTACCTGCTCACCGACCCGGCCGAGGAGCGCCTCGTCGCCGACGGGGTGCTGCCCGCCGAGCAGTTGCCGCTGGTGATCCAGGACCGCACCTTCGTGCCGGACGACACCCAGCTCGCCGCCCAGGACCCGACCTGGGACCGGGACCGCTGGGGGGCCCGGGGCAGCCTGTGGCACCCGCACGTCTACCAGCCCCGGCAGAACCCGTACCGGGCCTCGGGCGGCAACCCGACCGGCCGCTGGGACTACGGCCCGTGGACCGGCCCGCCGCCGGGCCGGGAGGCGGCGGCCCGACCGGGGCCGGACCCGGAGACCGACGGCCGTCCGGCCGGGCCGGCGCCGAACCCGCACCACGACCCGGTCGCCGCCCCCGACGAGCCGCCGCTGGCCCCGGGCGTGCCGCACCCGTCGGCGGTGCCGGAGGCGTACGGCGACACCCCGCTGGTCAACGGCCTCGCCTACCCGTACCTGACGGTGGCGCCGAGGGCGTACCGGTTCCGGATCCTCAACGCCTGCGCGGACCGCGGCCTGAACCTCCAGCTCTACCGGGCCCGCTCGGACGGCCCGATGTGGGGCCCGGACGGCGAGCTGAGCGACGCGGGCGCGGGCGAGGTGCCGATGGTGGAGGCGGTCCGCTCCCCCGGCCGCCCGGCGCACTGGCCCACGGACGGCCGCGACGGCGGGGTGCCGGATCCCGCCGCGGCCGGGCCGGAGTTCGTCCAGGTCGGCAACGAGTGCGGGTTGCTGCCCGCCCCCGTGGTGCTGCCCAACCGCCCGGTGGGCTACCGGTACGACCGGCAGGACCCGACTGTGCTGAACGTCGACGGGCACACCCTGCTGCTCGCCCCCGGGGAACGGGCCGACGTGGTGGTCGACTTCTCCGCCGTCCCGCCCGGGGCCACGGTGATCCTGTACAACGACTGCCCGGCCCCGCTGCCCCGGTTCGACCCCCGCTACGACCACCACACCGACGCGCCGGACCGCACCGCCGTCGGCGGGATCGACGGCACCCGCCCCGGGTACGGGCCGAACACCCGAACCCTGCTCCAGTTCCGGGTGGCCGGCGAGCCCGCCGAGCCGTTCGACCTGGCCCGGCTCGCCGACCGGCTGCCCGCCGCGTACGCGGCCAGCCAGCGCCCGCCGATCGTGCCCCAGCCGGCGTACGACGCCGCGTTCGGCACCCGCACGGCCGGGGACACCGTGGTCACGGCGCACGCCACCTCGGTCAGCTTCACCCCGGCCGGGGCCGCCGTCCCGGTGACCCTGCCGCTGGCGGTCAAGGCGGTGGGGCAGGTGTTCGAGCCGGCGTACGGGCGGGTGGCCGGCCGGCTCGGGGTCGCCCACCCGAACGCCGGCCCGCTCGGCCCGGTGACCCTGCCGCTCGGGCCGGTCGACCCGGCCACCGAGACCCTGGTGATCGCCGACCCGACGGTCCCGATCGGCGCCCCCGCCGACGGCACCCAGCTCTGGCGGATCATCGGGGACGCCGGGCAGACCCACCCCGTGCACGTCGCCGGCTGCGACGTGCAGCTCGTCAACCGTGTCGGCCGGGACGGCACGATCCGCCTGCCGGAGGCCAACGAGCTGGGCTGGAAGGAGACGGTCCGGGTCAACCCCCGGGAGGACGTGATCGTGGCGCTGCGCCCCGTCGCACCCGTCCTGCCGTTCAAGCTCGGCGACAGCGTCCGGCTGCTCGACCCGACGCGCCCGGCCGGCGCCCGGATCGGCTCGACCCCGGTCAGCCCGCTCGACGGCCGGCCGGCGGCGGTGGTGAACCAGCTGGTCAACATGGGCTGGGAGTACCGCTGGCACAGCCAGCTCGGCGGCCACCGGGATCAGGGCATGAGCCGCCCGCTGGTGCTGCGGGTCGCCCCGAAGGCCCCGACCGGGCTGACGGCCACGCCGGTGGCCGGATCGGCGACCGTGCTGCCGGCGATCGCGCTGACCTGGACCGGCAACGGCAGCCACCCGCAGGCCCGCAGCCACCTGCTCCAGCGGGCCACCGACATCGCGTTCACCGAGGGGGTCACCGCGATAACGGTGGCCGCCGCCGCCAGCCGGTACACCGACGCGACGGTCACCCCGGGGGTGACGTACCACTACCGGATCCGGGCGGAGAACGAGGTGAGCTGCTCGGCCTGGTCCAACGGGGTGCCGGCGACGGTCCGGCTCGCCGCCCCGGCCGGGCTGGTCGCGGCGATCCCGCCGGCAGCGCCGCCGCGGGTGGCGCTGCGCTGGGCGAACCGCTCCTTCGCCACCGGCGTGGACGTGCAGCGGGCCACCAACCCCACGTTCACCAGCGGGCCGGTGACCACCGCGATCGGGGTGGACGGGCAGCACGTGGACGCCGTGGTCGCCCCGGAGACCACCTACTACTACCGGGTGCGGACCACCTACCTGGGGACGGCGTCGCCGTGGTCGACGGTCGCCACCGTCACCACCCCGCCCCGCCCCGCGCCGCCCACGGCGCTGGCCGGCGCCGCGAGCGCCCCCGCACCCGACACGGCGGCGGTGGCGCTGACCTGGGCGGCGGGGCCGCCGGGCGGGCCGGGGGCGGGTTTCGTGGTGCAGCGGGCCCTCGACCCGGCGTTCGAGCGGGAGGTCGTCGCGTTCACGGTGCACGGGCGGGGGTTCACCAACACCGGGCTGGCCCGGGGCGTGACGTATCACTACCGGGTGCGGTCGTTCAACGTGGTCGGCAGCTCGCCGTTCACCCCGGCGGTGGCGGTGAGCACCCCCAAGTGAACGGTCAGCGGGTGGGGGCGCGCAGGGGGTCGCCGACCGCGCGCAGCTCGGCCAGTGCCGAGGCCACCCCGTGCAGCAGGTCGGTCGCCTCGGCGAGCCGGGACGCGGCGGCGTGCTCGCTGGTGGGGCGGGCGTCCTCGGCCAGGTAGCCGGCGGCGGCCACCACCAGCCGCTCGTACGCGGCCACCCCGCTCTCGAGCTGCCCGGACAGTTCCCGGTGGGCCTCGGCGAGCGGGGCCCGGGCGTCGGCCGGGGCGAGCCGCAGGGCCCGCTCGACGCTGGCCGTCCGCCCGGCCAGCTCGCGCAGCGAGCGGTCGGCGGCGGCGGCCTCCAGCACGGCCGGCTCGGCCAGCCCGGTCAGCCGGCCGGTCATCCCGCCGAGGGTCAGCGCGGCCCGGTCCAGCCGGGCCCACGGCTCGGCCACGCTGGTGCCCCGCAGGGCCAGCCGGGACCGGGCCCGGCGCACCTCGGCCACTATCCCCTGCCCGGCCGGGAGCCGTTCCACGGCGGCGACCAGCCGGGCCCGGGACCGGGCGGCGGCCTCGGCGGGGTCGAGTGCCGGGGGCGCGGGGCGGGCCGCGAGGGCCCGCAGGTCGATCCAGCGCCAGGCGGCCAGGGCCACCGCGCTGCCCGCGGCGCCGGCCCAGGCCGCGTCGGGCAGCCCGAGCCCGGCGTACGGGGTCAGCACGGCCGCCGCCCCGGTCAGACCGCCGCCCAGGACGCTCCACCGGCGCGCGGCCCGCCGCAGCCGGCGCAGCTCGCGGAAGTAGCGTGCTCGCTCGTCTGCCATGCGTGCCTCCTCACTCCGGCCGCCCGGCCGACGACGCTGACGCCGCCCGGCCCGACCGCCCCTGGTGCCGCCCGACCAGCGGCGCTGGTGCCGCTCAGCTGGCGGCGGTGGTGTCCCCGGTGCCGCGCTCCTGGCCCATGCTGGCCCGGATCTGGTCGAGCCGGGCCGCGGCGGCCGGGTCGGCGGTCGGAGCGGCCTGCCCCTGCCCCGCCGCCGAGCCGTCCTGCCGGCCGGCGAGCTGCTCGCCGGCCATGCTGGAACGGATCTGCTCCAGCCGGGACGAGCCGGCCGAGTCCAGGGACGCCTTCTGGATCTCCAGCATCCGACCCTCGACGGAGTTGCCGGCCAGCTCGGCGCGGCCCATCGCGGTGGCGTAGCGCTGCTCGATCCGGTCCCGCACCTCGTCCAGCGAGGGGGTGCTGCCGGAGGCCGTCAGCGAGGACATCGACTCCAGCGAGCGCGCCACGCTCTCCTGCATCTTGGCCTGCTCCAGCTGGCTGAGCAGCTTGGTGCGCTCGGCCAGCTTCTGCTGGAGGATCATGGAGTTGTTCTCCACCGCCCGGCGGGCCTGCGCGGCGGCGCCGAGCGCCTGGTCGTGCAGGGTCTTCAGGTCCTCCGTGGCCTGCTCGGCCGAGACGAGCTGGGTGGCCAGCATCTGGGCGGTCTGCTCGTACTTGCCGGCCTCCGCCTCGTCGCCGCGGGCCCGGGCCTGGTCGGCGAGGACCAGGGCCTGCCGGGCGTTGCCCTGGAGCCGCTCGACCTCGGACATCTGCCGGGACAGCTTCAGCTCCAGCTGACGCTGGTTGCCGATCACCGCCGCCGCCTGCTGGACCAGCGCCTGGTGCTGACGCTGCGCCTCCTCGACGGCCTGCTGAATCTGCACCTTGGGGTCGGCGTGCTCGTCGATCCGGGCACCGAAGAGCGCCATCAGGTATTTCCAGCCCTTGACGAACGGGTTCGCCATCTCCGCGGTATCCCCTCAGTAGAGTCGCGCCGCCCCGACCGTGCCGGGCGGTCCGGCCGGCGGTCGCACGCGGCAGTGAAGCCATGGTCCCAGCCGGGCGCCAGCCCGGCATCCGTACAGCCACGAGCGGCACGCGCCGCCGTCTGATCAACAGTACGCGGCGCGGGAAAGCCCGGCCACGTCGTCGGGTGGCCGGGGTCGCACCTGCCGCGCGGGCGGGCGGGTGGCGTCGGGGCCCCGCAACGAGGCGATCCTGGGCGCGGTCGGCGTCCGGGGTGGGCCGCGCGGCGGGCTGTCGATCAGGCGGTGGGCCGGATCAGGCGGCGCAGACGACGTCGCGGTCGCGGTCGCGGTCGGCGGGGCGCACCCGCGTGCTGCGCAGGGTGGCCTTCAGCGGCGAGTCCTGGTGCACCGCGACCGACACCGAGCCGCCCGTGGAGACCTGGCGCATCCCTCGGCCGGCGGCGTTGCGGACGGAAGCGCGGCCCACCGGTGTCTGCTCGACGGGCTCGTCCTGCACCGGCATCAGCACCCCCGGGAGCTGCTCGGCGAGCGCCACCGTGTCGCTGACCTCGCGGAGCAGCTCGGAGAGGCGGGCACCGAGGGCGGCGCAGATGGCGGCCAGCAGCTCGCTGGAGGGCTCCTTCTGGCCGCGCTCGATCTCGGACAGGTAGCCCAGGCTCACGTTCGCTGCGGAGGAGACCTCGCGCAGGGTGCGCTGCTGCCCCTGCCGGCGCGCCCGCAGTGCGTCACCGATCACCCGGCGTAGCAGGACCATCGCACCTCCCCTGACTGGTCTCACCCCTCCGACGGCGGTCGTTCCCGGCGCGGTGTACCGCGCCGGTGCCGACGACACGCGTCGGAGCCTTCCCGCAACCGTACCCGCTGCCGGCCCCGGTGACATCCCACCCCGCCCCACCATCTCCAGCGGCGGCCGCTCAGCGCCCACCCGTCGCGGCGGTCGCGGGATCGCCGTCGGCGGCGGCCTGCGTGCCTGGCACCGTCGCCGCATCCGCCGCGTGGATCCGCTGGGCGAGCAGCCGCAGCGCCTCGATCACCGTGGCGGAGCGGATGTGGTCCCGGCCGCCGTCCAGGTCGAGCCGGGTGACCTCGGCGCCGCCCGGCCCGGCGACGGCGACGTAGACCAGCCCGACCGGCTTGCCGCCCTGCGGCTGCGGCCCGGCCACGCCGGTGGTGGCCAGCCCCCAGTCGGCCCCGCAGCGCCGCCGGCCGCCCTCGGCCAGGGCGAGGGCCACGTCCGGGTCGACCGGTCCGCGGTCGGCCAGCAGGTCCTCCGGTACGCCGGCCAGCCACGCCTTCAGTTCGGTGGCGTACACGATCAACCCGCCCCGGTAGACGCCGCTCACCCCGGCGATCTCCACGATCGAGGCGGAGAGCAGCCCGCCGGTGAGCGACTCCACGGTCGCCAGCGTCTCGTGCCGCTGGGCGAGGCGGTGCACCACCCCGGCCGCCGGGCTGCCGACCGGCCGCCGCCCGTTCGCATCCGTCCCCATGCCCACGTTCCTTTCCCCGCCGCTGCCGCCCTACGCCACCCCGTCCACGCATCCTCCCGCCCACCACCGTGATCATGTGGTGGTCGCCCGGACACGCCGGGCGGGCCGCCGGCCACCCGGTGACCAACGGGCTCCGGGAAGGCCGGGGCCGGCTGGCTGGGTCAGGGGCGGGGCCGACGGAGCCGGAGGGCCTGGGCGATGTAGTCGAAGCCGGTGACCACCGTGACGACCACCGCAGCGGCCATGATCCAGGGGCCGACGGCGGCGAGGGCCAACGGCATCGGCCAGAGGTACCAGGTGATCGCGAGGATCTGGAGCGCGGTCTTGATCTTGCCGCCTCGGCTGGCCGCGATGACGCCGTGCCGGATCACCCAGAACCGCAAGGCCGTGATGCCCAGCTCGCGGACCAGGATCAGCGCGGTCACCCACCAGGGCAGCAGGTCGTACCAGGACAGCAGCACCAGGGCCGCGCCGGTGAGCGCCTTGTCGGCGATCGGGTCGGCAACCTGGCCCACGGAGGTGACCAGGCCGAAGCGGCGGGCGATCCAGCCGTCCACCAGGTCGGTGGCCGAGGCGAAGACGAAGATCAGGCAGGCCACGATCCGCCACCCGGAGTGGCTCATCGCCGACACCACGACCATCGCCACGAAGACCGGCACCAGCACCAGCCGCAGCAGGGTCAGCAGGTTGGCCGCGTTGAGCACCGGCACCCGGGCGACCACCGGCGACGGCGTCGACTCCGCCGCCGGAGTCACCGGCGTGCCCCGACCGGGCCGCCGTGGCGTACCTGGCACCGCACCACGTGGCTCCCCCGCTCTCTCAGGGCCCGCCGTCACCGTGCCGCGCCGGGCGCCGCCGAGATCATCTCATCCGGGACGGCGACCAGGTCCACCCCTTCGGTGGCGGTGACCGTCGCCCGCACCAGGTCGCCGGGGCGCAGCGCGGCCAGGTCCACGCCACCCTCGCCCGGGGCGACCAGGGTGGTCGAGCCGTCGACCTCGGGGGCCTGGTGCGCCGCCCGGCCCTCGATCACGCCGTCGTCGACCGAGTCGACCAGCACCTCGACCGTGGAGCCGAGCCGCTCCTCGGCGCGCTGCGAGCACAGCTCGTCGGCGAGCGCGCTGAGCCTGTCGTACCGGCGCTTGATCGTGGCGGCGGAGACCTTGCCGGGCAGGCCGGCGGCCTCGGTGCCATCCTCGTCGCTGTAGTCGAACATGCCGATCGCGTCGAGCCGGGCCTCGGTGAAGAACCGGACCAGCTCGTCGATGTCGGCGCGGGTCTCGCCGGGGAAGCCGACGATGAAGTTGCTCCGCGCACCGGCCTGCGGGGCCAGGGCGCGGGCGGAGGCCAGCAGCTCCAGGAACCGGTCGGTGGAGCCGAAACGGCGCATCCGGCGCAGCACCGACTCGCTGGAGTGCTGGAACGACAGGTCGAAGTACGGCGCGACGCCCGGCGTGCCGGCGATCGCCTCGACCAGCCCGGGCCGGGTCTCGGCGGGCTGGAGGTAGCTCACCCGGACCCGGACGATGCCGGACACGGCGGCGAGCTGCGGCAGAAGCTTCTCCAGCGCCCGGGGGTCGCCCAGGTCCTTGCCGTACGACGTCGAGTTCTCGCTGACCAGCACCAGCTCCCGGACGCCGCTGCGGGCCAACCACTCCGCCTCGGCGAGCAGCTCGTCGGGCGTACGCGAGACGAAGGCGCCCCGGAAGGCCGGGATGGCGCAGAACGCGCAGCGCCGGTCGCAGCCGCTGGCCAGCTTCAGCGACGCCACCGGGCCGGTGTCGAGCCGGTGTCGCAGCACCTGGCGCAGGTGGGCCGGGGTGTGCTCGTCGGTCTGCACGACCGCCCGCGGGGTGCCGTGGCCGGGCAGCGAGACCGCGCTGTCCCGCCGGGCGACCGGGGTCAGCGGCAGCAGCTCGCGCCGGTCGCGCGGGGTGTGCGCGTCGAACGCCTCGCCGGCCACGACCGCGTCGAGCCGGGCGGCGATGTCCGGGTAGTCGTCGAAGCTCAGCACCGCCTGCGCCTCGGGCAGGCTGTCGGCCAGCTCCCGGCCGTACCGCTCGGCCATGCAGCCGGCGGCGACCACCTTCGCGCCGGTGTCGGCGGCGGCCAGCAGCGTCTGGATCGAGTCCTGCTTGGCCTTCTCCACGAAGCCGCAGGTGTTGACGACCACCACGTCGGCGCCCTCGCCGTCGGTGGTCACCTCCCAGCCGTCGGCGTGCAGCCGGGCAGCCAACTCCTCCGAGTCGACCTCGTTACGGGCGCAGCCCAGCGTCAGCAGGGCGACGCGGCGGCCGGTGGCGGCGGACGACGGCTCCAGGTCGCGGCGCGGCGCCAGGCGCGCCGAGCTGGAGTGGTCGGAAGGGGAGGTGGCAGACACCCTCCGAGGGTACCGGGCGTGCGGAGGCCGCCCGGCAACGGCGGTCGCCACCCACGGCGCCGACTGCCGGGGGCCGGGGGCCGGCCCGCCGTCAGAGCCGGGCCGCGCCGACCCGGACCAGGCGGTCGAGCAGGAAGACCTCCGTGCCGGCCAGGCCGGTGGAGCAGAACACCGACACCTGGTCCGCGCCGGTCCGCCCCGGGGCCGCCCCGGCCAGCACCGCGCCCAGGTCGGCCAGCCGCCCCACGTACGGGGGCAGCGCGGCGAGCATCGGCGGGTCGTACGCCATCGCCTGGGCCGGCGAGTCCGTGACCAGGACGTCGGCGGCGGCCAGCAGATCGGTGCCGAACTCGGCCCGGCCGCGCTGCTTGAAGCCGACCGCGTTGACGTGCGCGCCCGGGGCCAGGTCGGCGGCGGCCAGCACCGGCGTGTGGCTGGTGGTGGCGAGCACCACGACGTCCCTGCCGGCCACGGCGGCCCGGGCAGTGGCCACGGCGCGGGCCGGGATGCCCAGCTCGGCGCGGACCCGGGCGGCGAACGCCTCCCGGCGGGCCGCCGAGCGGCTGTGCACGGTCACCTCGCGCAGCGGGCG